>NZ_WJIF01000001.1:0-107546 GCF_009647605.1 Agromyces agglutinans
GCGGGCGACCCGGCGGCGGTCGACCGGGCGGCGCCGGCCGGCGCCCGGGCGCAGACGGGCGCGACGGCGGCGGCGATGCGGGTGGCGCCGGCAGGCCGGGCCCCGTCGGAACGGATGCCGCTCCGGTTCGGCCGTACTCGATCGCCGACCTCCCGGGCGACCCGTCGACCCGGCTCGAGCGCGATGCGCTGCAGGCGATCCTGCAGTTCCCCGACGCGGCAGGCCTCGACCTCATCCGCCAGGCGACCGACAGCCGCTTCGGCAACGAGACGCTCGCGGTGGTCCGCGACGGCGTCGCCTCCGTGGTGGCGACCGACGGCGCGCTGCGGGTCGACCGGGTCGTCGCCGAGGTGCCGGCGCCGTTCGCGGGCGTGGTGCAGCAGCTCGCCGTCGCGCCGGTGCCGCAGCGCACCGAGGCCGCGACGACGGCGTACGTGCGCGGCGTCGTGGCATCCCTCGTCGAACGCGAACTGCTGCGGCAGAAGCGCGAACTGCTCGGCCGGCTGCAGCGCACCGACCCGGCCGATCGGGAGACGTACGCGATGATCCAGCGGGCGCTGGTCGACATCGAGCTCGACCGGCGGAGCCTGACGGCCGCCGACTGAACGGTTCAGCCGCCGGTGCGCTGCACGATGCGGTCGAGCTCGGTGCGCAGCTTCGCCTCGTCGGCGCCGCCCGGCCAGAGCTTCACGAGGCGCCCGTCGGCGTCGACGAGCGCGGTCATCGGCGGCTCGTCGACGGCGTAGGAACGCCACACCCGCAGGTCGGGGTCGACGATGACGGGCTGTCCGACGCCGAGTTCCTCGAGGTGCTCGAGCAGGAGGTCGCGATCCTCTGAGGGGTCGCCCGCGACGAGCGCCACGGTGACGGCGTCGCCGTAGTCGCGCGAGATGCCGTCGAGGACGGGCTGCTGCTCATCGCACCGCGTGCACCACGCGGTCGTGAACTGCAGCACCGCCGGGCGATCGCCCCAGAGCAGGTCGCCGGCGACCGGCGTGCCGTCGACCAGTTCGGCATCGATGGACGGCGCCTTCGGCGCGCTGGGGCTGGCCTCGAACGTGACGCCCTCGGGGAGCGGACCGGGCAGGCGGTCCTCGCCGCCGCGTTCCTGCGGCGTGCATCCGCCGAAGAGCAGTGCGGTGACGAGGAGGCCGCCCACGAGCGCGGCGCGGGGGATGGACGACATCAACGGTCTCCGGTCTCGAGGATCGCGCCGGGATCGGCGAGCGGGGGAACCGCGATCGGCGCGGCCTCATCGGCGTCGTACCGGTAGTCGCCGGCGGATCGCCCGTCGATGGTGACGGCGTAGTCGAGATCGGGATCGAGGCCGGGCGCGGCGACGCGGAAGCGACACGCGGTCGGGATCCGCGGAGCGGCGCCGTAGTCGATGTCGTCGATGTGCACCGCCTCGCCGTCGGGAAGCTCGACCGAGATGCGGTCGGACCCGTGCTCGAGCACGAGGACGGCGCCGCGGTGGATGTACTGGTGCGGGCGGGCCGCCGAGCACGGCTCGCCAGCCACGCGGAGGTGGGAGTCGCGAACGAGCAGGTCGATCGTCGGGGCATCCGACCCGCCGCCCGGCGTCGCCGGTTGCGCGGCGCAGCCGGCGAGCATCAGGGCCGCGAGCGACGCCGCGAGGAGGTGGGGGAGTCTGGTCATGTCTCAGGTTCCGCGTTGGCAGTGGCCGGGCTGGAGGTCGGATCGGGTGCCTCCCCGCATTCGCGGGGAGGCACCCGTCCGATGATCGACGCTACTTCAGCGTGAAGGTGAGCGTCGTCGCGTTGCCCGCCACGTCGGACACGACGAGCGTGTTCTCGCCGACGACGCCGCCGAACGAGCCCGGCTTCACGAAGTTGAGGTCCGACCACGCGTTGTTCACGAGATCCTTGACCACTCCGTTGAGCGTCAGCTTGTCGATCTTGCCGGCGTCGTGCAGCTTGAAGCTCACGAGCGAGTAGGCGCCGTCGGCGCCCACCGTCTCATTCGCCCCGCTCTTCACCGTGACCGTCGGGGCGGTCGCGTCGATCGTGAACGCGAACGTTCCCGTCTTCGCGATGTTGCCCGCCAGGTCCTCGGCGTTGTACCGCACCGTGTAGTCGCCGTCGGGCAGCGTCACGGTCGCCGCGTGGGTGGCGCCGGTGGCGCCGCCGGCCGCGGTCTGCGTGCTCTTGACGAGCGTGCTGCCCTGGTAGACGTTCGCCACGATCCGCTGCAGGCCGTAGTTGTCGGTCGCGTCGACCTGCACCGACAGCGCCTGGAACGGGCCCGAGGCGGTCGGCGAGACCAGCGTCGCGACCGGCTTGACGCCGTCGACGACCCCGGTCATGGTCGACGCGGTGGCCGCCGGGTCGTTCTCGGATGTGACGGTCACCGTGACCGCGGGAACCGCGGTCGGAGCGCCGTCGCCCTCGTACGAGAGGTAGACCGGCACCTCCTCGGTGGCGCCCGTGCCGACCGTCAGGATCTCGTTCGGGATGCGGACGGTCCAGCCCGCCGCCTCGCCGGAGATCGTGGCGGCGACCCGGTAGATGTCGCCGTCGGCGATCGGGTCGGCCGAGCCGGCGCCCGTGTTCGTCACCGGCACCGTGAGACCGAGCAGGCCGCTCTCGAGCGATCCCGACTCGCCGACCTCGCCCAGGGCGACGCCGCGAGCCTGCGTGGACGTCGAGGTGAGCGAGCGGATCGCCACGTCGTAGGCCAGCAGGCCCTCGTCGTCGCGCTCCATGTCGGTGACGTAGAAGTGCAGCCCGTTGGCCTCGTCGACGTACTCGTACTCGGAACCCGAGTTCGTTCCGGCGTGGAAGAGCGCGTCGTTCAGCTGCCGCTGGTCGCCGCGCGTGATCATCACCGGCGTGCCGTCGGGCCGCACGTAGTCGACCGTGTCGATGTTCTGCGGGTTGGCATCGATCGTCCAGATGAACGGGTTCTGGTCGCGGTTCTTGGTCTTCGCGATCATCACGCCGTGGTCGGGCTGGAACGAGTCGGTGCCCATGCGGTCGATGACCTCGAGCGTGTAGTTGTCGAAGCCGCCGCCGTCGCAGTCCCACGTGGCCTGGCCGGCAGCGTCGGTGCCGCGACGGCTGCACGAGCCGGTCGAGTCGTCGGCGGGAGCATCCGTCGGCTTGTCGAGGACCAGGTTCACGCCGGTCAGGATGTCGTCGCCCATCACGGCGCGCGACGTGAGCCGGGTGGAGACGAAGCCGTGCTGGTCGAGCGTCTGCTCGGGCAGGTTCAGGTACTCGTCCTCGTCGATGATGCCGAGGTTGATGCGGTTGCGCAGCGCGACGCCAGCGGGCTGGGACCCGCCCGCCACCGACGGGACGCTCCAGCGCTGGTGGGTGCCGCCGGGGCCGTTGAACGAACCACGGGCGAGCACGTCGAACGGGCCGCTCGTGTCGCGCAGCGGACCGCCGTCCGCGGCATCCGTACCGTACGGGTTGCCGTAGTTGTCGGAGATGCCGAGGATGTGCGCGAACTCGTGCGCGAACGTGCCCATGCCCGAAGACTCCGCCTGCGTCGAGTTGCCGGCGCGGCCGTTCGAGGGGAAGTTGGCGTTGGGCCAGTGGTTGATCGCGGCCTGCCACGACGTCCACGGGATGTACCGGGTCTTCGCCCAGTTCGCCATCGGCTGGCCGTTCTGGTCGAGCGCGACGCCGTTCGCGTCACGCGGCGGGCCGAAGTCGTCGGTCACGTCCTCGGGGGACTCGAACAGCATCTGCCCGAACTCCTCCCACGTGGACGACTCGTCGTGGCCCGCGGTGATGTAGAACACCTGGTCGAACTGCGTGAGCGGGTCGGGGACGCCGAGGTCGGCGCTCCAGAGCGCATTGGCGTCGGTCCGGATGTTCTTGTTGCAGGACAGGCCCTGCGGGCAGAACGCGGCGTTCGGCCGGTTGAACGAGTCGTTCAGGCCGTACTCCTCGATGTTGCCGGGAAGCTTGTAGGGCCCGAAGGCCTCCATCTGCACGCTGAGGCGGCCGCCCGACTGCTCCATCCAGTACTCGTTGATGGTGCGCCCGTGGTTGAGCTCGTTCGGCTTGTTCAGCAGGTCGAGGTAGAACTGCGGCACGTCCTCGCGCTCGAGGCCGTTCGCGAGGCTCGACGGGTCGCCGAACGGGTGCTCGCCCTCCTCCTGCGTGACGAGGAACGGCTGGTTCTCGAAGTCGAGGAGGACGATCGCGCCGTTGAACTGCCGGTCGGAGCCCTCCTGGTCGTTCGCCCAGTCGGTGCCCGGGACGCCGACGTAGTCGTCCCAGGTCATGTCGTCCATGTTCTGCCAGTTCTGGGGATCGATCGGGTCGAGCACCGACGGCTCGAGCGGGTCCTCCGGCGCCGCGAACGCGGCGCCTGCGGGGACCGTCGTCGCGAGCGCGATGACGCCCACGGCGGCGGCGAGCGACAAGCCGGCCCGCCTCATCCGGGTCTTCGGTCGATGGGATCGTGGTGTCATTTCCAACCTCCGTGTCGAAACCTGCGGGACGAGCCGCCCGCGTGCTCGCGTTCCCGGCGACCGTGTTCGGAGCCGACCCGGAATACGATGTCCGAATCCTCGCACCGCCGAGCAGACGAAGGACAGCGCCGGACGTGTGGCGAATTCCGATGATTAACCATCGGTATTTCCGAGCATTACGGTCCGATAACGTTGGGTTCCCCCGTCAGGTCGCCGTGCTACCCCTTGAGTAACCGCCCCGCGCGCCAGCGGGGGCGCCACCGCCCCGTCCGCGGGGAGGGAACGAGCAACCCGGTTCGTGCCCGCACGCGGGTTCCCAACGTGCCGGTCTCAACATCTCGGCCGCCGCCCTGCGGGCTCGGCCGATATCCACAGGAAGAGGTAGACGGATATGGCATCCGCATCCCAGCTCCGGCGTCGCGGCCTCGTCGCGGCGGCGGGCGTCTCGGTCGCCGCGCTGACCCTCGCCGGCTGCTCCGCCGGCGACGGCGACGACAGCGCGAGCGGCGACTCGATCACGATCGGCACCACCGAGCAGATCACGGCCCTCGACCCGGCGGGTTCGTACGACAACGGCTCGTTCGCCGTGATGAACCAGGTGTACCCGTTCCTCCTGAACACGCCGTACGGCAGCCCCGACGTCGAGCCCGACATCGCGGAGACCGCCGAGTTCACCTCCGAGAACGAGTACACGGTGACCCTCAAGGAGGGCCTGAAGTTCGCGAACGGCAACGAGCTCACCTCGTCCGACGTGAAGTTCACCTTCGACCGGCAGCTCGCGATCGCCGACGAGAACGGCCCGTCGTCGCTGCTGTACAACCTCGACTCGATCGAGACGCCCGACGACCTCACCGTCGTGTTCAAGCTGATCTCGCCGAACGACCAGATCTTCCCGCAGATCCTCTCGAGCCCGGTGGGCCCGATCGTGGATGAGGACGTCTTCTCGGCCGACTCGATCACGAGCGACGACGACATCGTCGAGGGCAAGCCCTTCGCCGGCCAGTACTCGATCTCGAGCTACAAGGTCAACGAGCTCATCCAGTACAAGGCGAACCCCGACTACGCGGGCATCCTCGGCGAGGCTGCCACCGAGACGGTGAACGCCCGCTACTACACGGATGCCTCGAACCTGAAGCTCGACGTCCAGGAGGGCAACATCGACGTCGCGCACCGCACCCTCAGCGCGACCGACATCGAGGACCTCCGCGGCAACGACAACGTCAAGGTCGTCGACGGGCCCGGCGGCGAGATCCGCTACCTCGTCTTCAACTTCAACACGATGCCGTTCGGCGCGACGACCGCGGAGGCCGACCCGGCCAAGGCCCTCGCCGTCCGCCAGGCGATCGCCGACCTCATCGACCGCGACGCGCTCTCCGAGGACGTGTACAAGGGCACCTTCACGCCGCTGTACTCGTACGTTCCCGAGGGCCTGACCGGCGCGAACGAGTCGCTCAAGGAGCTCTACGGCGCCGACGGCGCGCCCGACGCCGACAAGGCGGCCGAGCGCCTCACGGCGGCCGGCATCCAGACGCCGCTGGACATCTCGATCCAGTACGTCGCCGAGCGCTACGGCCCGTCGTCCTCCGACGAGTACGCGATCATCAAGGAGAACCTCGAGGAGTCGGGCCTGTTCACGGTCAACCTGCAGTCGACCGAGTGGGTGCAGTTCTCCGAGGACCGCGTCGCCGACCTGTACCCGGCGTACCAGCTCGGCTGGTTCCCCGACTACTCGGACGCCGACAACTACCTCACGCCGTTCTTCCTCACGGAGAACTTCCTGTCGAACCACTACGACAACCAGGAAGTCAACGACAAGATCCTCGAGCAGGCCACCACGGCCGACCCCGCCGCGCGCGAAGCGCTCATCGGCGAGATCCAGGACCTCGTCGCCGCCGACCTGTCGACCATCCCGTACCTCCAGGGTGCGCAGGTCGCCGTCGTGGGCTCCGACGTCGAGGGCGCTGAAGACACGCTCGACGCGTCGTTCAAGTTCCGGTACGCGGCTCTCTCCAAGGGCTAGTCGCTCCGGCTAGAGTCGATCCAGTTCGACCGACGGGGGCGACCCGCATCGTGCGGGTCGCCCCCGTTTCCATGCATCACGTGAGGAACACATGTCCGCTGTCGATCTGACGCCACGGCCCGGTGCGCCGGTCCAGGGCGCAGGCAAGCCCAAGTCCCAGGGCGGAGGATTCGGACGCTATCTGCTCATCCGCTTCCTGCTCATCTTCCCGACCATCTTCATCCTCGTCTCGCTCGTCTTCTTCCTGATGCGGCTGACGGGCGACCCCATCACCGCGGCGCAGGGCGGGCGACTCAGCGCCGACCAGCTCGACGCGCTGCGCGCGGCCGCCGGCTACGACCGCCCGATCCTCGTCCAGTACTTCGAGTACCTCGGCCAGATCGTGGTCTTCGACTTCGGTACGACGCTCACGACGAATCGCCCCGTCATCGAGGTGCTCGCCACCTACGGCCCGGCGACGTTCGAGCTCGTCTTCTACTCGCTGATCGTGGCGTTCGCGGTCGGCATTCCGCTCGGACTGCGGGCCGCGTACCACCGCGACAAGCCCGAAGACGCCGTCTACCGCGTGCTGGCCATCCTCTGGTATGCCGTACCGGTCTTCTTCGGCGGCCTGCTGCTCAAGCTGATCTTCTCGGTCTGGCTGAAGTGGCTGCCGGTCGCGGGCCGCGCCGACGTCGACTCCGAGATCGAGATGGGCATGCTGCCCTTCCGAACCGGGTTCTACACGATCGACGCGATCCGCACGGGCGACCCGCAGGTCATCGGCGACGTGCTCTCGCACGCGATCCTCCCGGCGATCGCGCTCGGACTGCTCACCGCCGGCATCTTCCTCCGGCTGGTGCGCACCAACGTCATCGGCACGCTCTCGACCGACTACGTGGATGCCGCCCGCTCGCGCGGCGTCGCCGAGTCGCGGCTGCTGCGCAAGCACGCGTACCGACCCGCGCTGATCCCGATCATCACGGTCATCGGCCTGCAGATCGCGTTGCTGCTCTCTGGCGCCGTGCTCACCGAGACCACGTTCGAGTGGCGGGGGCTCGGGTTCCAGATGGCCGAGTTCCTCGAGAGCCGCGACTTCGTCGCCGTGCAGGGCATCGTCGCGCTGCTCGCCGTGATCGTGGCCCTGACCAACTTCATCGTCGACATCATCGCGGCGTTCATCGACCCGAGGGTGAGGTTCTGATGACTGCGGCAACCGTCGCGGCGCCCAAGCGCCGCCTCGTCGACCGGCTCCCGGTCGTGCACCAGCTCCGCCAGAGCGTCGGCCTCCAGCGCGGCATGCTCGTCGCGGGCCTCGTCATGGTGTTCGTGTTCGTGTTCACGGCGATCTTCGCGCCGCTGATCGCGCCGTTCGGGTTCGCCCAGCGCAGCGTCGACGGCGAGTCGTTCGGTACGCAGCAGCCGCCGTCGGCCGAGCACTGGTTCGGAACGACGGTCGGCGGCTACGACGTGCTGTCGCGCGTGATCTGGGGCACGCAGACCTCGATCCTCGTCATCATCGTCGCAGTGCTGCTGTCGATCTTCATCGGCATCGCGCTGGGTCTCTACGCCGGCTACTTCGGCGGATGGCTCGACCGCGTGCTCGTCGTCGTGTGCGACGCGATCTACGCGTTCCCGTCGCTGCTGCTGGCCATCGTGATGGCGATCGTCATCTCCGGCGGGCAGTCGAGCCTCTGGGGCGGCGTGCTCGCGGCCGCGATCTCGATCACGGTGATCTACATCCCGCAGTACTTCCGCGTGATCCGCGCCGAGACGGTGCGCATCAAGGCGGAGGCGTTCGTCGAGTCGGCGAAGGTGCTCGGGGCATCCAACTCGCGCATCGTGTTCAAGCACGTGTTCCGCAACGCGACGCGCACGCTGCCGCTGATCATCACGCTGAACTCCTCGGAGGCGATCCTGACGCTCACCGCGCTCGGCTTCCTGGGCTTCGGCATCGAGCCGACGGCCGCGGCCGAGTGGGGCTACGACCTCTCCAAGGCGCAGTCCGACGTGACCAGCGGCATCTGGTGGACGGCCCTGTTCCCGGGCCTCGCCATCGTGTTCACGGTGCTCGGCATCACGCTCGTGGGCGAGAGCCTGAACGACCTCGCCGACCCGCGCCTGCGCGGTCGTCGGCGCGTCGCGCAGGCGGCGGGCCAGGTCGCGGCGACCTCGGTCGTTCCCGGCGGCGTCCTGACGGCCGGGCCTGGTGGGGTCGAGGGGCTCGAGCCCGAAGAGACGTTCGACGAGCACGGAATCGAGGTCAAGCCATGAGCACCGCACCGCAGGGCACCGCGACGGGCGGGCCCGCCGACGCCATCGTCAGCATCGAGAACCTCGGCGTCTCGTTCGCCACCGACGCTGGAGCGGTCAAGGCCGTCGACGACGTCACGCTGCACGTCGCCCGCGGCGAGGTGCTCGCCATCGTCGGCGAGTCCGGCAGCGGCAAGACCGTGACGGCGAAGACGATCCTCGGCCTCCTGCCCGAGACCGCGACCGCCAGCGGCGCCGTCATCCTCTCGGATCGCGAGGGGATGCGCCGCCACGATGTCGTCGCGATCGATCAGAAGCGGCTGCGCGAGATCCGCGGCGTCGACGTCGCGATGGTCTTCCAGGAGCCGTCGACCGCGCTCAACCCGGTCTACACGGTCGGCTGGCAGATCATGGAGGGCATCCGCGCCCACGGCGAGGTCTCCAAGCAGGACGCGCGCGAGAAGGTGATCGACATCCTGCGCCGGGTCGGCATTCCCGACCCCGAGCACCGCGTCGACCACTACCCGCACCAGTTCTCGGGCGGGCAGAAGCAGCGCATCGTCATCGCCATGGCCCTCGTGCTCGACCCCGGCCTGATCGTCGCCGACGAGCCGACGACGGCGCTCGACGTGACGGTGCAGGCCGAGATCCTCGACCTCCTGCGTCGCTGCCGCGACGAGTTCGGCACCGCCATCGTGCTGATCACGCACAACATGGGCGTGGTCGCCGACCTCGCCGACCGCGTCGCGGTGATGTACCAGGGCAACGTGGTCGAGCAGGCCGATGCGCGCACGCTGTTCGCGTCGCCGCAGGCCGAGTACACCAAGCAGCTGCTCGCGGCGGTGCCGTACGTGGGCCACGGCACGGTGCGGGCCGCAGAGCGGGCCGCCGCGCGCCCCGAGGGATGGGCCGAGCAGGCGCCGGTCGTCGAGGCGAAGGGCCTCGAGATCGAGTACCCGGGCCGCTTCGGGCGCGCCGGGTTCCGGGCCGTGCACGGCGTGGACTTCGTCATCCGGCCGGGCGAGGTGCTCGGCCTCGTGGGCGAATCCGGATCGGGCAAGACCACGATCGGTCGCGCGATCGCGGGCCTCACCAAGGTCACCGGCGGATCGCTGCGCGTGCTCGGCCACGAGATGCTGGGCGTGCGCGAACGCCAGTTCCGCCCGGTGCGGAGCCGGATCGGGTTCGTCTTCCAGGATCCCGCGTCGAGCTTCAATCCGCTCCTCACGATCGCCGAGTGCGTCGCCGAACCGCTCGTGATCCACGGCCGCGCGGCGAACGCGCGTGAGGCACGTTCGCGCGTCGACGAGCTGCTCGAGGCGGTGCAGTTGCCGCGTGCGTACGGCAACCGCTACCCGCACGAGCTCTCGGGCGGCCAGCGGCAGCGGGCCAGCCTGGCCCGCGCGCTCGCGCTCGAGCCCGAGCTGCTCATCGCCGACGAGCCGACCTCGGCACTCGACGTCTCGGTGCAGGCGCGCGTGCTCGAGCTGTTCGGCGAGCTGCAGCGCGAGTTCGGCTTCGCCTCGCTGTTCATCAGCCACGACCTCGCGGTGGTCGACCTGCTGGTCGACCGCATCGCGGTGCTCTACCACGGACAGCTGGTCGAGGAGGGCACGAGCGCCGAGGTGCTCGGCGCTCCCGCCGACCCGTACACGCAGCGGCTGCTGGCGAGCCTGCCCGTGCCCGACCCCGTGGCCCAGGCCGAACGGCGGGCCGAGCTGCACCGGCTCCGGGAGTCGGCCTGATGTCCACCTCGCCCGCGCACGGCCACCCGGTCGTCCTGAGCGACCTGTCGGTCGAGTACCCCGCCCACGGGGCGTCGGCCGCGCATGTCGCGCTGCGGGGCATCCAGTTGCGGCTGGCGCCGGGCGAGGTGCTCGGGCTGCTCGGCAGCGCCGGCAGCGGCAAGAGCACGCTCGCGAAGGTGATCTCGGGGGAGTTCCTCGATTCCCGCGTCGACGAGGTGCGACCGGTGATCACGGGTGGCGAGGCGCGCGTGCTCGGCAACGCGATGCGCCGCATGTCGCGGCGCAAGCTCGCGGAGCACCGCTTCCACGTCGGCTACCTGCCGCAGGATGCCGCGATGCGGCTCCCGGCCGACCGCACGGTCGCCGAGATCGTGGGGGAGCCGATCCTCGAGCGCGACCGGCACTTCGATCGCAAGCGGCTCGCGGCGCGAGTGGCCGACCTGGTCGACGGCGTGCGCCTGCCGCTCAGCATGCTCGAGCGGTATCCGTACGAGTTGAGCGGCGGGCAGCGCCAGCGCGTCGCGATCGCACGCACGCTCGTGCTCGGCCCGTCGCTGCTCGTGGCCGACGAGCCGACGGCCGGCATCGACCTGACCGTCCGCGACACGGTCGCGCAACTGCTCACCGAACTGCGCGACGGGCATCGCTTCTCGGCGGTCGTCGTGTCGCACGACCTCCCCGTGCTGCGCCGGATCGCCGATCGCGTCGCGGTGCTCGACCGCGGCGCGCTCGTCGCGCTCGGCACCCTCGACGAGGTGCTCCACGATCCGCACCATCCGTACGTCAAGGCGCTCGCCGGCGCCCTCGACGACGGCCACGCGGTGATCGACGACGTCGAGACGGGTCCGTTCGGCTGATCGGCGCCGCGCGACCGTGGCGCCGGGAGTCGAGCGTGGCTCGATTGGGAACCCGGCCGCGGTTTTGCTAGAGTAGTCGTCGCTGCGAAGCGATCCTCCATAGCTCAATTGGCAGAGCAATCGGCTGTTAACCGATAGGTTCTTGGTTCGAGTCCAAGTGGGGGAGCCACCACGAAACGCCGCCCGATCGGGCGGCGTTTCCGTTTCCGCCGCGCTCTCGTCGCGCTCCGCAGGCGTGCCCCTCTGTGACGGCCTCGCCGTCGGAGGTCGACCGCTGCACGCGCAGCGGCCGCACGCGCCGCACGCTCGAGACGCCGCGGGCGTCGCCGAGCCGGATCTCAACCGTGGCCTGCATGCGCACCAGCGCAGGGGAGCGGCCGCGTGCCGATCACCGGCCGGAGAGCGGCTAGGTTCGAATACGGTGCCCGGTTCCGGGCACGGCGGTCGGCGGTCGCGCCGGCCACGACGGCTGACGGGAGGCGGCATGGCGCAGGGCGTCGACGACGCGGATGCCTCGGCCCGGCGTGTGCTCGCGACGCCGGCGGCCCGCGACGGCCTCGCCGTCGGCCTCGCGACCGCCGCCTACGGCATCTCGTTCGGCGCGCTGAGCGTCGCGGCGGGTCTCGACGTCTGGCAGACCTGCTTCCTCAGCCTCGTCATGTTCACCGGCGGCTCGCAGTTCGCGCTCGTCGGGGTGCTGGCCTCCGGCGGCGTCGCCGCGGGGGGCACCGCCATCGCGACGGCCGCGCTGCTCGGCGTTCGCAACGTCGTCTACGGCATGCGCATGAAGCCGCTCGTCGACACCGGAGGGCCGTGGCGGCGCGCCGCCGCCGCGTGGGTGACGATCGACGAGTCCACGGCCGTCGCGCTCGCGCAGACCGACGAACGGCAGGCGCGCGTCGGGTTCTGGGTCACGGGCGTCGCGATCTTCCTCGGCTGGAACCTGACCACCCTCGCCGGGGCGCTCATCGGCGACGCCATCGGCGACACTCGCGCGTGGGGCCTCGACGCCGCGGCGGCCGCGGCGTTCCTCGGGCTGCTCTGGCCGAGGCTGAAACGGTTCCAGGCCGGTGCGGTCGCCGTCGCGGCGGCGCTCGTCGCCGTCCTGGCGACCCCGGTGCTCATGCCCGGGCTGCCGGTGCTGGTCGCGGCCGTCGTCGCGGTGCTCGTCGGCTGGTTCGACCTCTTCGGAAGGAGCCGCGAACGATGACCACCTGGCATGTCATCCTCATCGCATCCGCGGCGACGCTCGCGCTGAAGCTCGGCGGGTACCTCGTGCCCGCCGGCTTCCTCGAGCGCGAGCGGCCCGCACGCATCGCCGACCTCCTGACCGTCGCACTGCTGGCCGCACTCATCGGGGTGCAGACCTTCGCCGATGGGCAGCAGATCGTGGTCGACGCCCGCCTGCCCGCCGTGATCGTCGCTGCGGCGCTCTACGCGCTGCGGGTGCCGTTCGTGATCGTCGTCTTCGCCGCGGCGGCCGTCGCCGCGGGCATCCGCGCCGTCACCTGAGCATCGACGCGACCCCGCAGATCACGCCTCGAGGTCGTCGACGCCCGGCAGCCACTGCTGGCCGGGGCGGCCCCAGCCGAGCTTCTTGGTGATCTTCTGCACGATCCGCTGGTCGCGCACGTCGAGCCGGTCGGTGTACAGCACGCCGTCGAGATGGTCGTACTCGTGCTGGAAGATGCGGGCGAGCCATCCGCTCGCCTCGATCTCGTACTTCTCGCCCTCGAGGTTCGTCGCCCGGAGGATCGCGTGCTCCGCGCGGCGCAGGCCGAAGCGCTCACCCGGGAACGAGAGGCAGCCCTCCTCCTCGTCGATGTCGGGCTCGCCGGGCGGGGGCGGGCTGATCCAGAGCTCGGGGTTGATCGCGACGCCGCGCCAGAGGCGGTCGGCCTCATCGGTCCAGCCGAACGTGAAGATGCGCAGCGGCACGCCGACCTGGGGTGCGGCGAGGCCGACGCCCGGTGCGCGATCCATGGTGTCGAAGAGATCGGCGACGAGTTCGCGAACCCCCTGGTCGATGTCGCGCACGGGGGCGGCGGGGGAGTGGAGCACGGGGTCGCCCGTGATTCGGATCGCTCGAACGGCCATTCGTCAAGGATAACGACGGGCCAGCCGGTAGGGTCGAGGGCGTGGATCCGGACCTGAGCGAACTCACCGAGCAGATCGCACTCGACCCGCAGCAGTTCATCGGCATCCCGCTCGCGCTGATCGGGGCGGTGTTCCTCTCGCTCGGCGCGCAATTCCAGCACCGCGGCGTCGTGAAGGTGGAGTCCCAGACCGTCGACACGCTCGGCAAGGGGCTCAGCGGCAAGCAGCTGGCGCTGCTGCTCGCCCGCCCGTCGTGGGTGCTCGGCACGCTGATGCTCGGACTCGCGATCGTGTTCCAGCTCGCGAGCCTCTACTTCGCGCCCCTCATCGTGGTGCAGCCGCTGGGCGCGATCGCGCTCGTGATCACCTCGATCATCAACTCGCGGGTCGCGAAGGTGCGGTTGAACCGCAAGACGATCATCGCCATCGCGATGTGCGTGGGCGGCGTCTTCCTGTTCGTCGGCGTGGCCGCGTTCACCGCGGTGGACAAGCCGGTCACCGACCGGCAGCTGTACGTGATCCTCGGCATCCTCGCCGTGGTGCTGGTCGCCGCGGCCGCGGCGTTCATGCTGTTCCGCACGCGCATCCGGGCGATCTTCTACGTCATCCTCGCGGGCGTGCTCTACGGATTCGTCGCGACCCTCGCGAAGGTGATCATCGGCCGTATCGAACAGGGCGAGTTCGACTGGCTCACCGTGCTCTGCGTCGTCGCCCTCCTCGCGGGCACGGCGCTCGGCGCCTACTTCGTGCAGAACGCGCACGCGTCCGGCCCTCCCGACCTCGTCATCGCAGGCCTCACCGTCGTCGACCCGATGGTCGCCGTCGGCATCGGCATCATCGTGCTCGGCGAGGCCTCGCAGGCGCCTCCGTGGGCGATGGCGGTGTTCATCCTCTCCGGGGTGATCGCCGTGTGGGGCGTCTTCCAGCTCGCCCGGAATCACCCGCAGACGCGGGTGTGACTCGGCGGGTCATCCGCTCGGATGACATGCGGACACGGCCGTGCCCGCACGGCGCTGCGTAGACTATGTTCGGATGCAGTCCGCGCGCCATCCTCACCGCGACTGCCGCTCCGGGGCCGATCGCCCCCCGCCGACCTTAAGGAATCCAGACCCAGTGCCTGACACACCCGGTGCGTCATCCGCTTCTGCTGCCCCCAAGACGGATGCCCCGCTTCGCATCCTCATCGGCGCCGACACCTTCGCCCCCGACGTCAACGGCGCCGCGCGATTCGCCGAGCGCCTCGCGGCCGGACTCGTCGAGCGCGGGCACGAGGTGCACGTCATGGCGCCGGCGGCCAGCCGCAAGCACGGCACGTGGACCGAGGTGCACGAGGGCCAGGAGATCACCGCGCACCGCCTCTACTCGTGGCGCTGGTACCCGCACGACTGGCTGCGCTTCGCGCTCCCGTGGCGCATCAAGCAGAACAGCGCACGCGTGATCGACCGGGTCAAGCCCGACGTGGTGCACTTCCAGTCGCACATCGTGGTCGGCCGCGGGCTGTCCCTCGAGGCCGAGAAGCGGGGCATCCGCATCATCGGCACCAACCACTTCATGCCCGAGAACATGCTCGAGTTCACCCTGCTGCCCAAGGCGTGGCAGGACTGGGCCGTCGGCCTCGCCTGGAAGGCGGCACGGCGCACGTTCGGTCGCGCCGAAGCGGTGACGACGCCGACGAAGAAGGCGGCGCAGTTCCTCGAGAAGCACACCGGCCTCCCCAACGTCCACGCGATCTCGTGCGGCATCGATGCCCACAAGTACTCGCCGAACTGGGAACCGCGCACCGAGAACCGCATCCTGTTCGTCGGGCGCGTGACCGGTGAGAAGCAGATCGACGTCCTGCTGCGCGCCGCGACGCTGCTGCCGGCCGAACTCGACGCCAAGGTCGAGATCGTCGGCGGCGGCGACCAGATGAAGAATCTGCAGAACCTTGCCGCCGAGCTCGGCATCGCCGACCGCGTCACCTTCACGGGATACGTGACCGACGAAGAGCTCCGCGACGCCTACCACCGCGCGACCGTGCTCGCGATGCCCTCGATCGCCGAGCTCCAGAGCATCGTGACGATGGAGGCGATGGCCTCGGCACTGCCCGTCGTCGCCGCGAACGCGATGGCGCTGCCGCACCTCGTGCACGACGGCGAGAACGGCTACCTCTTCGAACCGTCCGACGCGAACGACCTCGCGGCGAAGCTCCGGAAGGTGCTCGAGGCACCGGCCGACGAGCTCCGCGCCCTCAAGGAGGGCTCCCTCCGGCTCATCGCCGCGCACGACATCCAGACCACGCTGTCGACATTCGAGAGCCTGTATCGTGGGAGGCCGGTGGCCGATCCGGTCACCGATGTCGCGTCGGCCGCACTCCCCGAGTGACCCGTCGCGCGGGGCGGTAGCTCAGCCGGTCAGAGCAGTGGACTCATAATCCATCGGTCACGGGTTCAAGTCCCGTCCGCCCTACCCTTCGATCCCCGGAATGACGGGGATCGGCGCCGACTCAACCGACTGTCCCCGAGTCGCGTAATACGGATTGCTAGCAATCGGCTAGCTCCGCGTCGCAGAAGTGCGCGGAATGAGGGCCGCCGCTGCTGCCGCCGCTGCCGCTCCGACGCCGTCGAGCAGGTGCGCGTACGTGTCGGACGTGACCTGCACGCTCGAGTGCCCCAGCCGCTTCGAGACGAGCGCGAGCGGCACGCCCGCCGCGAGCATGAGCGACGCTTGCAGGTGCCGCAGGTCGTGGAACCGGATCAACGGGAGCGCGGGGCCGGCCTGCTCGGCGTTGTACGCGCGGATCGCGCGCGGGAAGCCGCGGGTGAGGTGTTCGGGCGTGAGCGGTCGACCGTCCTGGTCGACGAGCACGAGCCCGTAATCACGATCCCATCCGGCCCGCTCGGCGTCGTGGACGGCCTGCACGTCGCGCAGCAGGCCGATGGTGTCGACGTCGAGGTCGACGACCCGGCTCTCGCCGGCACGGGTCTTCGTACGCGCTACCTCGACCTGGCCACGGAGTTGGGTGACCTGCTGGGCGACGACGAGCCGGCCGCGCTCGAGGTCGACGTCGATCCATCGGAGCCCGCAGAGTTCGCCACGACGAAGACCCGTCATGCCGGCCAGGTGCACCGCGGTGGCGAGTCGGTCGCCGCGGCCGTGCAGCCAGTCCAGGAAGCGGCCGTACTGCTCCGGCTGCCACACCTTCACCTTGGGCCGGTCGGCCTTGGGCGCCTTCATGCGACGAGTCGGATCGTCGCGCAGGAGTTCGCGACGGTAGGCGTCGCGGAGCGCTGAGCGGAGCGTTGCATGCACCCGCGCGCGGGTCGCGGCCGACATGTTCGGCCGCTGCCGCTGCAACTCGGCCTGCACGTGCTCGAGGTGCTGCACCCGCACCTCCGAGAGCTTCATGCTGCCCAGGATCGGCACAAGGTAGGACTCGATGTGATGCCGGTACGCGATCGCGGTCGACGGTCGAATGTCGCCGTCGGCTTCCTTCCGCGTGATCCAGTCCCGCAGGAAGACCGCGACCGTCTGAGCCCGTCTCGACAGCGGCGAAGCCTCGAGGTCGGCCAGGGCATCCGCCCGAGCCTGCTTCGCGGCCTTCTGCGTCGGAAAGCCGCTCTTGGTCGCCTGCACGCGCTTCCCGACGTGCATGGTCGACGCGACGAACGCCCAAGGGCATCCGCAGGTCGTGCGGCCGTTCCCACGCACCCGATGAGCGCACCGCGGCTCGTGGACTCGAGCGCAACGGCACTTCGTCGGCTCGAGGCATTCGGGGGAGTGCTGGCGATTGCAGGAGCAGGGACGATGACGTTGGTACACGCCTGGGGGTGTTGCCATGGGGTGATCCTTCGGGGTGTGGTGGTTGGTCAGTGACTGGCGGGGGTCAGGTCTTGCGGGGCCGGCCGCGAGCTGGGGGAAGCGGTATCAGGCCGGCGTCTCGGGCTCGGCGGAGCCACAGGTCGAGTGTGGGAACTGGGATGCCGGGGGAGGCCTTCACGACGGCCCGCCGAGTCAAACCGGGAACGCCCAAGGTGGCGCAGTCGCTGTAGATCGCCGCGAGGCGCGGGGGGTCCTTCAAGACCTCCTTGGGGATCAGTCCTGTGCGCATGCGAGCCCGCTTGAGGTCTTCCACGCGCGTTATTGCGATCACCGCGAGCAGGGAGTCGCTGTAGCGGTCCCTGGACCCGATCGGGTCCTCGTCGAGCGCTTCCACGGTTTTCCGGACGAGCTGGGGGCCGTCTGGGAAGCGTCGGGCCGCGATCCGATACCGGATGCCGGCGCCTTCGTCGATCAGTACTACGTCTTGGGCACGTTTCGTCACAGTTCATATATTACTACACCTTCACCACGCTATATGCGCGCAGGATGCGACTGGATGAGATGTAATACAAAAAGAGCCGATAGGACGGGTTATTTGGGTTACCCGAACAGCTTGCGAGGTCGTCAGAATCGTGCAATCCTCCAGGGCATGAGTCCTGGCACGAAAGTTGTTCCCGCCGACCTTGTCTCACTCCCGAAGGCCGGCGTTCGCCGCGGGGGTGGGCCGACGTTCTACTACGGCTTGCGTAGTCGAGGTGTCGATCTCGGCGTGACGGTCTACACGATCAACGGGCAGCCGTTCGTCAGCGCCGCCGAGGTCGACGCGCAGCGCGAGCGCGAGGGGCTACCGCCGAAGCGGCTCAAGAAGAGCCCGACGACCGCGCCGTCGACCGCGTCGAGAGGATCGTCGGGCTCGAGAGGGTCGTCCGGCTCTTCGCCGACCAGGTGACCCCCTACCGAACACCCCCGAGGCAGGAACCGGAGCCCGCCTCTCTCGATTCTTCACGAGGGAGACGACAGTATGCCCCACAACGAGGAAGGGGCCGCCGTGTGTGACGCGGCGACCCCCGACGCCCCGGATGGGGACTTGGAACCGAACACCACGATACCCCCGGCACCGTCCGAGAGGATCGCCGACTTCCGAGCGATCCCGGACCCGCGGATCGTTCGGATGGCCCTGTACGTGGACGCGTTCGTCATGCATCCGTACATCGGCGAACGGATCACGAAGAGCCATCTCCGAGTCTTCCGTGTCGTGCTCGAGGCGATGGGGGTCGACGGGTACTGCGACCTGACTCGCGAGACGATCGCCAAGACCGCGGGCGTCTCGGTGCAGACGGTCACGAGAGCGATCCAGGCGTTCGAGCAGTTCGGCGAGCTGGACGTCGTCGAGACGATCGGCGACCGGGACGAGACGAAGCTCGGGCAGAGCGTGAACCTGCTGTTCGCGCCTCGATTCACCGGAATCTCCCCCGGCGGCAGGGCGGCCAGCTTCACGTACGCGGGCGGGCGCCTCGTCGTCACCGGATGGGCTGATAGGACGCGGCGCACGGGCGGACGGAGGACACCATGAACCGAGCGACACGCCCGGGATGCGCGACCGTGTTCCGGATACCGAAACACGGTCGCGAAATCGGCGGAAATCGACCGTGTTCCGGATTCCGGAAGGGCGGAATTCGGCGGAACACCCCTCGCGAAAACTACCTTTCCGGATTCCGAAACACGGTGCGTGTTTCGGAATCCGGAAGGGCGGAATCACGGGCGAGTTGGGACCGTGTTTCGGATTCCGAACCCTATTTAAGGCGACCAGGTGCGCAACGTGCGGCTTCAGGCACTCCGCAACCCCTCCGCTGCGCTCCGGGGTCGCTCCGTGCGAGGAGCGCCGACTTCGTCGCCGCGCCCTTCCTTGTGGGGCAGGCGTCTGTCCCACACCCCTGGCTCCTCCGCTACTTCCGGCCGGGTCATTCGCTCCGCTGCGCTCCGCGGACCCGGCCGGAAGTAGCTCCTCCGCTCCCGATCAGGTTCGCTCCGCTTCGCTCCCGCGAACCTGATCGGATCGACATGGAGAGATATCGCTTCGCTCGATGCCGGAAACCAGATCGATCTGGCGGCCTTACGGTTCGCGAGTGGCCCTGCACTGCCGCTGATGACGACGAAGCTGGCAGCGGATCAGTCCTCGCCGTCGGCAAGCGAATCGTGGAGCGGAGCGGAACGGTTCGCGCGGCAGTTGCGAGGCGTCGACCGGCCACCTTCGGGAGCCGCCGACGTCGGCCTCGAGGTGGTGCGGCGGGTGAGTACCTACAGTGCGCGAGCGCGCGTGACGACGTGCAGCACGTGGCGATTTCCGGACGCGAAACTGCTGGTTTCGTGCGGCCGAGGAGGACCAGACGCATGAGTTACCCGTCGGTCGGATTCGACTTCCGATGCCCCGACTGCGACAACGCGACCACGGGGTTGCTGCCGTGGTGAGGTCAGGCTCGCTCGGGTCGGGGATGGTGTGGTGTCCGCCGAGCGCGGTCGTTGTTCACTTCGGCAGTCCTGAAGGTACGACGTACCGAGCGCCCGAGGCCGCGCCCGGTTTCCTTAGAGACCCGAGCGTCGGACTCCCGCTCGACCTCCACACCGAGCCGGCCGCCGACGCCCGGCGTGCAGGGGAGCGTGCGCAGTGACTGACTCGGCATCGTCCGCGATCGTGTGGCAGCTCGCCGACGAACTCGAGCGCGCCCCCATGGTGTTCCACGACCTGCCCGAGCGGGCTCGCGAGTACATCGCGGCCTGGGTGCGGACGGTCGATCACGGGTGCGGGCACCCGGCACCCGTTCACGTGAGCATGATGCCCGGACGATCGGCCGTATGCCCGGCATGCGCGCTCGCCCTCGGCTTCGACACGCAGGTCGGCGACCGGTGCGGCCCGTGTCGGGCACCGCTCGGTGCGCACGGCATCGTAACCGCGTTCGCGATCTCGCCGCGGTCGATCGCGTTCGTCGCGTTGTGCGCCGAATGCGCCGGCACCAAGACCCCTGGCACCCCATCCACCGAGGAAGGAAGCGCACCATGAAGACCACGACCACCACGCCCATGCCGCCCGACGAGGTCGTCTCGATCATCCGGCGGGCCGTCGCCGAGGAGATCGCCGAGCAGCGGTCCAGCGAGCGCAACGCGCGGTCGGAGCGGATCGCTCTGCTTCGCCGAGAGATGATCCGCATCATGAGCCGGGGCACCCGATGAGCCGCGAGAGTCGCGCCGCTGCACTCCGTGCCGAGCTGACGGCAATGGACCTTCCGGCAGCTCCGTGCCGGTACTGCGGTGTGCCGGTCAAGCAGGGTCGGGGCACCCGGCTACCGATGGATGCGGCCTACCAGACGATGAATGATCCATGGTTCGAATGGGCCGACTACTGGCGCCGCGCCCACCGCGAATGCGCCCCGCCCGCCCCGACTGTCGACGGCGGGAGCCCGGCGCGGAACCGGCTCCGCGCCGACCGGCAACACCGGGTGACGATCCTCAAACAGGCCGTCGGGGTGACCGTGGCCGAGGCTGCCGCGCTGGACGTGTTCGAACGCTACGGCGACGTGCTCACCGCGTTCCGGGTCGCCCCGATCGACGGCATCGTCGGCGCTCTCGACGTGAATGCCGGGCGAAGGTTCCAGCACATCGAACGCGCGCGCCGGGCCTACGGATGGATTGACGCCGACTTGCGCGACGAGATTCGCGAGTACGCCCGCAGCAGCGACACGGCCGCCGACGGCCCGGCGAGGTGCGCGGCGGGTGCGTGCGCGTTCTGCGGACGCGCCGAGGCTGTCGGATGGGTGGAATCCCCGTTCACCTGGTCCGACGGCACGCCGGCGGCGTTGTGCGGCTCCTGCAATCGGGTGTGGGAGCGCAGGGGGAGCCCGACCCTCGCGCGCGACACCGCGACCCGATACGACGACGTTGCCGCGAACGACCTTCGCGCCGTCGCCGTGGAGCTGCTGACCGGTTACGCCGTGCTCGGCATGTCCGGCTACGGCCTGAAGCTCTTCCACGAGATCGCCGAGGCCGACGAGAAAGGCGGGTTCCCCGAGCCCTGGGCCTTCCGCCCCGATGCGCTCGACGAGGTCCGCGCCGACGTCTGGCGAGTTCAGCGCCACCTCATCCCCGCCGGTGCCGAAGGCGATCGGTTCCGCGAACGGTTCGCCGCTGAGGATGCCGAGGAAGTCGCCCGTGCCGCTGAGAACGCGCAGCAACACTCGAGCGGTTGGGAGCGGTCTGCTGCTCAGAGCGGCTAGTACGCGTTCATGCCTGAGACGCCCTGAGAGCGCCGCTGAGCGCCGAAACGATGTGCAGGAGGGCTCCGGATGCCGAGACGGGGGTTCGATCGCTCCATTCCGTATTACGAAATGGACTGATCAGGAGGCCGAACCGGCCTGATCAACCTCGACCGCCTCGAGCAACGCGCCCGTGACGATCAGCTCGACCTCCCCGCGGTCCATGCCGGCCAGGTCGCCGACCCGCAGTACCGCGGCCACCGTCGCCAGGGCGCCGGCCGGCAGTCCCTCTCGGAGCCAACCGACCGCGCCCTCGAAGAACATCGAGCGCACCTCCTCGGGCGCGAAGTCACCAAGGCCTTCCCGCAGCCGGCGGCCAAGCGCCTCGAGGTCGTCATCGCCGGTCATCGTCGATCTCCACGACCTCGGCGTCGACGATCGTCTCGAGGTCCGGCTCGGGGGAGCCGACCCCGGTCCGCCGCCGCAATTCCTCGAGCACCTGCTCGAACTCCCGGGCGTCAGGATTCACGAGTTCCAGCCGGCTCGGAGCATCGAGACCGTCGAGCTGCGCCGCCGACCGCGCGAGAGCTACCGCCGCCCGCACGGCCCCCGGCCGGCGCTTCGCGGCATCCTCCAAGCTGATCCGCCAGAGCGTTTCATGACGCTCGCGCCACGTCGAGCGCACAAGCTCCCGATCGGGCTCCGGCACCCGATTGAAGAATCTCTTCACCGCCCGAAACGCGTTCGCCCCGTTCGCGTACCCGACCGCGGCGGCGATCTCATCCCAGGTAGCGCCTGCCACCCGCATCCGCCATGCCCGACCGGCACGGTCGCCGTGGTCGGCGCGCACAACCTGGTGCCCGGCCCCGCTTGTCATCTGCTCGTCACGGTCCATACCCCCGTAGCGTATTACGAGGATTCCTCGAGGGGCATGCTGGCCGTCGCGAGGATTCGCCTAGGGCTGCCCAAACGCCGCGTCTTGGGCGTTCCATTGAGCCTCGGCCGCGGCCTTCTCGCGCATCCAACGTCGACTCATCATTCGAATTTCGTCTTGGGTCGGCCACTCGTTGCGGAATTCCATTGCCGCTCCGAGATCCATGCGAATCAGGAAGGGTTGCAGTTCCGTAACCGGGATATCGCCCCGGTGCCACGCGGTGAGCATGCGACCCGCCGAACCGAACGCGTTTAGCCGCGTGGTGTCGTCGACGCCCGCCGTTGCGTAGTAATTGACTCCGTGGATGAAGTCCTCAACGGGCTTCTCGACCAACGATGAGATTTCGGCCTGCGCCTTCCAGGAACGAGCGACCGCCGCGTCTGCCTTCTCGGTGCCAGCCGCGAACGTCGTCGCGATGTTGGCTTCGGTCCATTCGACGATAGCCACTCGTCTCGATTCCAGTCTCCGGCGCTCGTCGTCTGCGGCGCGCGAGGAGCGCTGCAACCACCATGGTCCGACCACCGCGCCGAGGGCGCCAACGAGAGCGCCCAGGAAGCCCGCCGCAGCGGTGATGAGTGCGATGGCGACGGTGTCGGTCATTCTCGAAAGATAGCGCTCGGAATCGCGATCTCGGCGGAGTGCCACCCAGGTAACCAGACAGCGAGCGATACCACGGCGCGAGGCCGTTTCGAGTCGGTGAGGGTGGGGGGTCAGTGACTGGCCGGAGGTGGTCGTGCTCCGGCTCGGTGACCGCCGGTCCGGGCACCTGGAGGACTGCGGCCGAGGTTTTGAGGGTCGTGCTAGCAGATTGCTAGCAGGTTGCTAGCACGGAAGGTGCGATCGGACGTAACAGGATGAGACGACACGCCGACCCGAATATCCCGTCTGTTCGGGGAGTTTGGGTGATTTGGGTTAGGCGCGGCGGGGGACTCGAACCCCGATAGAACGAACTCATAATCCATCGGTCACGGGTTCAAGTCCCGTCCGCCCTACAAATGGCTTCTGATCAGGGAGTTCTGCCTTTGTGGAAGTCTCGTCGTGTCCGATGCCCAGAGTGTCGCCTCGGCGGACACAATGTAACTCGCGCTGTCTTGCCCAGGTTCGGGTGGGGTGGATCGATCTCGAGTAGACGCGTCAATTCTTCGCTCGATTCGTGAAGAGGGGTCACGAACATCGCCCGCGGTCAGCGGGGCTCGTCAGCGGCAGCTCCCGTGATGCGGATCGAGTGGCGCGAGTACTGGCTCACCCAGAGCCCAGCGACGGGTTCGATATCAGCGTCATGTGTGAATCCGAGAGCTTCATAGAGGGCGCGAGCAGGCGCATTCTCACGTCCGGTCGCCACGATGGTTCGCGCCTCGAGTGACATGACTTCGGTCACCAGGGAAGATCCGAGACCCTTTCGGTGATACTTCGGATCGATCATGAGACGGTCGATGTCGACTGCGCCTCCCTCCACCGCGTACCCCAAGGCGCCAGCGATCCGGTCGCCATCGAAGGTCACCACCCAGTGCAGCTGTGCGGATACGAGGTCCTGCACTGATTCATGCAGTGGCGGGATTCGGTCGTCACCGATGAGCGCGGCCTCGACTCGGTACGCGTGTCGCTGAAGTTCCAGCAGATCCGGAGCCAAGCCGGCAACTTCCTCGGCCCGAAGTGTGCGTGTGATCATGACCTCCGATCTTGGCATGCCGCCCGTGGCCGGCGTCAGGAACGGCCGATCGGAGATTGACTCTGCCGAACGCCGTTGCGATCACCGTCGCGGCGAGTTCAACCGGAGTAGGTGTGTCACCCATCAACCGAAAGAGGACAGCCCTACGGCAAGCCGGTGCGGCTGGCCCGCCTGGTGCCGTT
This sequence comes from Agromyces agglutinans, assembly GCF_009647605.1. Taxonomy (GTDB): domain Bacteria; phylum Actinomycetota; class Actinomycetes; order Actinomycetales; family Microbacteriaceae; genus Agromyces; species Agromyces agglutinans. The sequence continues at coordinate 24,238 of NZ_WJIF01000001.1, forward strand.
CTCCCCGGCTCAGCCTGCCGCGAGCTTCGCCGCGACCGCGCCCACCCGCTCGCGGAACCAGCGGTGCCCGGCATCCTGTTCGTGCGACGGACTCCACCAGAACGCCTGCTTGATGCCGGGAATGGCGATCGGGCAGTCGACGGCGACGACATCGCCGCGCTCCTGGAACCGCTCGACCAGGGAGACCGGCACGAAGGCGACGCGGTCGGTTCCGGCGACCATGTCGGGAAGGGTGAGGAAACTGCGCGTCGTCACCTGCATCCGCGGGTACACGCCGAGCATGTGCAGTTCGCGGGTCGCCGCGACGATGGCCGTGCGTCCGCTGTACGTCGTCGCCCATGGCCTGGCGCCGAGGGCCTCGACGGTCAACGGAGTCGATGCGGTGTCGGTCGCGACCAGGCAACGCCACTGGTCGGTGAAGAGATCGGTGTACTCGAGGTGTTCGAGATAGCCGTGCGGCAGGATCAGGCCGTCGATGTCGCGAAGCGAATCGGGTGCCTCGTCGACGACGGCATCCTGCACGTGCTCCATGCGGAGCATCACGTTCGGTGCCACCCTCGAGAGCTCGCGCGAGAGCGACGCCCCGAACACCGCGGCGACGTAGTCGGAGCAGACCAGGCGGAACTCGCGGCTGCTCTGCTCGGGGCGGAAGTCGGCCTGGGCGCTGAAGACGCGCGTGAGGGAATTGCTGGCTTGCGTGACCGACTCGAGCAGTTCGATGCCGAGCGGACTGAGCACGTACCTGTTGCCGGCGCGCACGAGGAGTTCGTCGTTGAAGTGCCGCCGCAGCCGCGAGAGGGCGGCGGACAGCGCGGGCTGGCTCATGTACATGCGCTCGGCCGCACGGCTGACGCTGCGCTCCTCGAGCAGCATCTGCAACGGCACGACCAGGTTGAGGTCGACCGAGCTCAGCTGCAGCGCGCTCCGGCCGGACTGGGAAGCGTCATCGGCTGCGGGTTCGTTCGTCATCGTCGACGGTCCCTTCGGTCGGTCCTATCGCTCGGTGCTGCGCCGCGCGATCAGGGTGGGGGTGAGCCGGATGGCGCGGTGCTCGTGGTCGGGCGCTTCGACCTCGTCGACGAGGAGTCGTGCGCCGACGTACCCGAGCTCCTCACCGGGCTGGCTGATGGTCGAGATCGGGATCGGGGCATCCCATGCGGCCTGGTTGTTGTCGTATCCAATCACACTGACCGTGTCGGGCACCGAGATCGGGCGGATCTCGGAGAGCGCCTGGACGATGCCCGCGGCGAGCAGGTCGGATGCCGCGACGATGCCGTCGACTTCGCCGTTCAGGACACGGTCGGCGAGCTGCCGGCCGACCTGCCATCCGTCGGACCGGTTGACCCAAGCGGGTGAGATCTCGTCGACCGGCGCGAGGGAGGCTTCGACGAGCGCACGACGGAATCCGGCGCGCCGGTCGGTGACCGGCTGCAGCGTGTCGGGACCACCGACGAAGACGATGCGGCGTCGACCGGTTTCGAGCAGATGGGATGCCGCGAGGTGGCCGCCGGCCTCGTTGTCGATGGATGCCGTGCAGTAACGGCCGGTGTCGTCGTGGAAGTTGAGCATGACGATCGGCTGCCCGTGCGCGTGACGCCCGGCGATGGCGCGGAAGTGCGAGGCGTCGTTCAGGGTGAGCAGCACGCCCCGAACGCGGGTCTCGGCGAAGAGTTCGACGTAGCGGTCCTCGCGCTCCAGCTTGCCGTCGCTGTTGGCGAGCACGACCGACAGCCCCTGTTCGTCGGCCGCGCGCTCGGTGCCGCGGGCGATGTCGATGAACAGCGAGTTGCCGAGGTCGGAGAGCACCAGGCCGATGGAGCGCGTGCGGCCGGCGGCGAGCGAGCGGGCCGCACCGTTCGGGATGTAGCCGAGCATGCCGATGGCCCGATCGATCCGTTCGAGCGTGGGCCCCGCGACCCGCTCGCGGTGGTTCAACGCGTTGGACACGCTCGCGATCGAGACGCCGGCGAGCGCGGCGACGTCCTTGATGCCGGGGGAGGTCGGCTCTTCGCGCGCCGCTGCGTCTGACATGTCCGGAAGCCTAACGCAGCTTGTAACGCTCCAAGCGACGGTGCAACGTGCATCGACGCGGCGAATATCGGGTATTCCGGAGAGGCGCAGCGCGAAAGGTCCATTCGGCTGGAGCGACCGTCGCCGCCGATCTACGCTCATCCGTTGTAGCGCTTCAATCGAGGCCGCATTCAAGGAGGAACTGTGACCACAGCACGCAAGCGGGCAAGGAAGATCGTCCCGCTCATCGCCGGAATCGGCGCCACCGCGCTCGCGCTGACGGGCTGCACCAGCGGCGGAGGCGGAGGCGAGGCCACCGCGCCCGACTCGTTCAGCTATCTCTCGTTCGCCGAGAACACGTCCATCCAGGACACCCTGACCGCGCTGTCGGAGGGGGAGTGCTCCGCTGAGAACGAGGCGCTCGCGCTCGACATCACGACCCAGCCGCAGGCGAGCTACGACCAGCAGCTCCAGCTCCTCGCCGGCCAGAACGCGCTGCCGGTGCTGTTCGCGAGCGGCAACACGCCGCAGGTCGCGAAGGACCTGCAGAAGGGCGGCAAGCTCGTCGACGTCGAGCAGGCGCTCGAGGACCTCGACCAGTCCGACGCGATCATCCCGGCGGCGAAGTCGACCATCGACGCGCTGTACGACGGCGAGCAGTACGTGCTGCCCACCGAGTTCAACGTCGAGGGCATCTGGTACAACAAGCAGCTCTTCGCCGACCACGGAATCGAAGTTCCGACGACGTGGGACGAGCTCGTCGCGGCCGCGGACACGCTCAACGCCGCCGGCGTCATCCCCTTCTCCGCCGACGGACAGGACGGCTGGCCGCTCACCCGCCTGGTGGGCAACTACCTCTTCCGCACGCTCGGCCCCGACGCACTGCAGCGCGTGGCCGAGGGCGAGGCGAAGCTGACCGACCCCGAGTACGTCGAGGCCGCGGCGGCCGTCGCCGAGCTCGGCGACAAGGGCTACTTCGGCCCGTCGGTGACGTCGATCGACTACATGACCGCCGTGAACCAGTTCCTCACCGGCCAGGCGGGCATGTTCTACATGGGCTCGTGGATCCTCGCGAACTTCAACGACCCCGAGCAGAACCAGATCGGCGCGGAGAACATCGGCTTCATGCCGTTCCCCGAGGTCGAGGGCGGCGAGGGTTCGGCCGACCAGCTCGCCGCGAACGTGGGCGTCCCGCTCGCGCTGTCCGAGGCTTCGTACTCGGACGACGTGGCGTCGTGGCTCGGCTGCTTCGCCGAGAACTTCGGCTCGAGTTCGCTCGCGAACCAGGGCGTCATCACGGGCTTCAAGGTCGCGACTCCCGTCGAGGACCTGCCTCCGCTGACGCAGGAGGTGCAGTCGCAGATCGAGGCGACGACCCAGAGCGTGCTCTGGTTCGAGGCGCTGTTCAACGCGAAGGCGGCCACGACCAGCCAGACGAACGCCTCCCAGCTCGTGACCGGTGCGCTCAGCCCGGAGGAGTTCATGGAGACCGTCCAGGCCGACCTCGGCAACTAGCCACGGACACCGGGGTGCGCGCGTCCGCGCGGCGGGCGCGCGCACCCTTGCCATCACAGGAAAGAACCAGCTGCAGTGAATCGCGTACTAGGTGACTGGCGGGCCGTCACCGTTCTTCTCGGACCCGCGCTCCTCGTCTACACCCTCGTCATGCTCGTGCCCATCTTCTGGTCGCTCGGGTACACGGTGTTCGAGGGCAACCCGATCATCGGGTTCACCTTCGTCGGCTGGGACAACATCGCCGCGCTCTTCACGGACCCGAAGATCGGCGACGCCCTCGTCTTCACCGTCAAGTACGCGCTCGTGCTCACCGTCGGGCAGGTGCTCGCAGGCTATCTGCTGAGCCTGCTCTACGTGTTCTGGCTCCGGAAGGCCTCCGGCCTCATCCGCACCCTCGTCTTCTTCCCGGTCGTGCTCCCGACCGTGGCGGTCGCCCTGTTGTTCCAGGCGCTGTTCGCGATCGCCCCGCAGATCGGCCCGGTCAACGCCCTCCTGAACGCGGTCGGCATCGAATCGATCGACTGGTTCGCCTCCGGGGGAACGGCCTTCTGGGTCATCATCATCATGGACATCTGGCGTTCGATGGGCTTCTACGCCGTGCTCCTCTACGCCGGCCTCGTCGACATCCCCGAGGAGCTCTTCGAGTCCGCGCGCATCGATGGCGCATCGGGTTGGCGCCTGGTCCGCCACATCGTGATCCCGCTGTCCCTGCCGGTGCTGTTCTCGTCCATCATCTTCAGCATCAACGGCACGTTGAAGGTGTTCGACTCCGTGCTCGCGCTCACGAACGGCGGCCCGGGCAACACGACCACCCCGCTCACGCTGTACATGTACCAGACCTCGTTCACCTACGGCGAGTACGGCTACGGCAGCTCCATCGCGCTCCTGCTGACGATCCTGTGCCTGCTCGTCACGCTGTTCATCTTCCGTTCCTCGCGCCGCGACCTGACCAAGGGGTGACCCCATGACCGACACCACACTCGAGACGGTCGCCCGACCCACCGTGCAGGCCCCGGAGCCGCAGCGCCGCAGTCCGCTGCTCTGGGTCCGCCGCATCCCCGGCTGGCTGGTCGTCGCGGTGCTGCTCATCGCCGTGGGCTACCCGCTCGTCTGGCTGCTGATGGGCTCCTTCAAGACGCAGGCCGAGTTCCTGAACAATCCGACGTGGGCTCTGCCCGAGGACTGGACCAACTTCGACAACTACGTCGAGGCGTTCACGACCGGCAACCTCGCGGTCTACATCAAGAACAGCATCCTGGCCACGCTTCCGGCGCTGGCCCTCACGATCATCATCGGCGTCGCCGCGGGCTTCGCGCTCGAGGTCATGGTGTGGAAGGGCCGGGGCACCGTGCTGCTGCTCTTCCTCGCCGGCATCATGGTCCCCGGGCAGATGATCCTCCTGCCGCTGTTCACCATCTACTTCCAGACCGGGCTCACCGGCACGCTGTGGCCGTTGATCATCACGTACACGGCCATCGGCCTGCCGCTCACGGTCTTCATGATGGCCACGTTCTTCCGCGGCGTCCCGCGCGAGATCTTCGAAGCGGCGACCCTCGACGGTGCCAGCATCTACCGCCAGTTCCGCTCGATCGGCTTTCCGATGGTGAAGAACGCGATCTTCACGGTCGCCCTCGTCCAGTTCTTCTTCATCTGGAACGACCTCCTGATCGCGCTGACCTTCACGAACCGCGACGACCTGCGCACCATCCAGGTCGGGCTCCTGAACTTCACCGGCGAGTTCGGGCAGGTCCAGTACGGCCCGACGTTCGCCGCCGTCTGCGTGAACGTCTTCGGCACCCTGATCATCTACCTCTTCCTCAACCAGCGGGTCATGAAGGGCATGACTGCCGGGGCGGTGAAGGGGTGAGCGTCCTCGACCTTCGCGTCGAACACCTCGCCGAACCGCTCGGCATCGGAACCCCGACACCCCGGCTGAGCTGGCGCCTGTCGACGGGAACGCAGCTCGCGTACGAGGTCGAGGCCGTCCACGCGACCGGACGCAGCGAGCGCGTACGCGTCGACAGCGCCGACACGCTGTATCAGCCATGGCCCTTCGCGCCGCTCGACTCGCGGGCCGCGGTCGATCTCCGGGTGCGAGCCCTCGCCGAGGGGGCATCCGAGTTCACCGCGTGGAGCGCGCCGCTTCGCATCGAGGTCGGCCTGCTCGACGAGGCGGACTGGCAGGTCGATTGGGTCTCGCCCTCGATCGAGGCGGCCCACGACGGCCCGCGTCCGGCGCACCTGCTGCGCGCCGAGTTCACGACCGTCGGCGAGGTGCGCCGCGCCCGGCTCTACGCCACCGCGCACGGCATCTACGACCTCGAGGTGAACGGCATCGCCCCGACCGATGAGGTGCTCGCCCCCGGCTGGAGTTCGTACGGGCACCGGCTGCGTTACCGCACGATCGACCTCACGCCGCATCTGGCAGCCGGTCGAAACGCGATCGGTGTGCACCTCGCCGACGGGTGGTACCGCGGACGGCTCGGCTTCAACGGCGGCCTCTGGGATGTCTACGGCGGGGATGCCTCGGTGCTGATGCAGCTCGAGATCGAGGACGAGTCCGGCCTCCGGGTCGTACCGCTCGACTGGCGTACGGCGGCCGGCCCCGTCATCGCGACGGGGTTGTACGAGGGCGAGCGTCACGACGCGCGCCTCGATGCGCCTGGGTGGTCGCGGCCGGGCTTCGACGACGCCGAGTGGAAGCCGGCCGAGCGCATCCCCCGGAGCGCGTTCGGTGCGGCGCTCGAGGCGCCGACCGGGCCGCCGGTTCGAGTCGTCGAGACGATCCGACCCACCCTCGTCTCGCGCGCGGCCGACGGAACGATGCTGCTGGACGTCGGTCAGAACATCGCCGGCAAGATCCGGGTCACCGCCTCGGCGACCGCCGGGGCCACCCTGCGCATCCGCCATGCCGAGGTGCTCGAAGACGGCGAGCTCGCGACGAGGCCGCTGCGATCCGCGACGTCCGTCGACGAATACACCTTCGCCGCTGCCGGCCGCGTCACCTGGACCCCGCGGTTCACCATCCACGGGTTCCGCTACGTCGAGATCAGCGGCATCCCGGATCTCGATGTCGGCGACGTCGAGGCGCTCGTCATCCATTCGGACATGCGCCGAACGGGGTGGTTCCGGACGGATCATCCGCTGCTCGATCGGTTCCACGAGAACGTCGTCTGGAGCATGCGCGACAACTTCGTCGACCTGCCGACCGACTGCCCCCAACGCGACGAGCGCCTCGGCTGGACCGGCGACATCCAGGTGTTCGCGCCGACGGCGGCCTACCTGTACGACGCGACCGGCGTCCTCCAGAACTGGCTCCGGGACCTCGCCGCCGAACAGGCCGCGGCCGGCTCCGTGCCGAACTTCGTCCCTTGGGTCGAGTGTGGATTCCCGAGCGACCCCGCAGCGGTGTGGGGAGACGCCGCCGTGATCGTGCCGTGGACCCTGTACCGGCGGACCGGCGACAGCGGGATCCTGCGCGACCAGTTCCCGAGCATGCGCGCCTGGATCGACCAGGTGTTCGCGTTGACCGAAGGGACCGGGCACTGGAACCGAGGATTCCAGCTCGGCGACTGGCTCGACCCTGCTGCGCCGCCCGAACGGCCGGGAGACTCGAAGACCGACCCGTACCTCGTCGCGACGGCGTACCTCGCCCATTCGGCGCGCCTCGTGCGCGAGACCGCGCTGGTGCTCGGCGACGAAGCAGCCGCCGACCGCTACGGCGACATCGCCGACCGGGCGCGTGCAGCGTTCCGGGCGCACTACGTCGCGCCGTCCGGCCGCGTCGTGAGCGACACCGTCACGGCCATCGCGATCGCGATCGCCTTCGACCTGCTGGAGAACGACGCGCAACGCGCCGAGGCCGGGCGACGGCTCGCGGAACTCGTCGCCGAAGGCGATCACCTGATCCAGACCGGCTTCGCCGGCACGCCGATCGTCTGCGACGCGCTCGCCGCGACGAACCATCTCGACGTCGCCTACCACCTCCTCATGCGCACCGAATCGCCGTCCTGGCTGTACGCGGTCGTGATGGGCGCGACCACCGTCTGGGAGCGATGGGACAGCATGCTCCCCGACGGCAGCATCAATCCGGGCGAGATGACGTCGTTCAACCACTACGCACTCGGTGCGGTGGCCGACTTCCTCCACCGCGTCGTGGGCGGCATCGAGGAGCTCGAGCCCGGATACCGGCGCGTGAGGATCGCGCCGCGACCCGGCGGGGGGCTCCGGCGGGCATGCGCACGGCACGACAGCCCCTATGGGGCGATCGCCAGTGCGTGGGAGCGCATCGGCGGGTGGATGCACCTGACCGTCACGGTACCGGCCGGGGTCACCGCGGAGGTCATTCCGCCCGGCGGGGATGCGCGGCCGGTGACCGTCACCGAGGGGCGGCACGAACTGCGGTTCGCGGTGCGTCCGGCGGCCGACGATCCGGTGCGCCCGCGCAGGTGGAACATCCACAACCCCGAGGAACGCCGCGAGATGATCGAGACGGGCACGCTGCGACCATGACGACAAGCCACGACGACCTGACCCTGGCGGAGGCGGCATCCCTCCTGTCCGGCGCCGACATGGCGTCCACCGTGTCACTCCCGGCACACGGCATCCCGTCGGTCGTGATGACCGATGGGTCCAACGGGGTCGCGATGAACCTGCCGGACTTCTCCGGGAAGGTTGCGGCCACGTGCTTCCCGAGCTCGTCGGCGATCGCAGCGAGCTGGGATCCCGAACTCGTCGCGCGCGTCGCCGCCCGGATCGCCGTCGAGGCGAAGGCCGCGGGCGCCCAGGTGCTGCTGAGCCCCGGGATGAACCTCAAGCGCTCACCGCTCGGCGGGCGGAACTTCGAGTACTACTCGGAGGACCCGATCCTGACCGGTGAACTCGCCGTGGGCTTCGTGCGCGGGGTGCAGGGCCAGGGCATCGGTGCGTGCGTCAAGCACTTCGTGGCCAACAACCAGGAGACCGATCGGATGCGCGTGAGCGCCGAGGTCTCGGAACGGGCGCTCCGCGAGCTGTACCTGCGCGCGTTCGAGACGGTCGTCACGCGTGCAGCACCCTGGCTCGTGATGGCGTCGTACAACAAGGTCAACGGCACCTACGTCAGCGAGGACCCGCGACTGCTCACCGGCGTCCTCCGGACGGAGTGGGGATTCGAGGGCGTCGTCGTCTCGGACTGGGGAGCGGTCGACGACCGCGAGCGCGCCCTCCGCGCAGGACTCGACCTCGAGATGCCGTCGACCTCGGGCGCCTCGGCGGCCGCACTCGTCGCCGCGGTCGAACGGGGCGCGCTCGAGGAAGGCATCGTGCGCCGCTCGGCGGAGCGGGTCGCCGCACTCGCGCGTCGAGCCCACCAGTCGACCGACCCCGCCGCGCCGGTGGATGCCGATCCCGATGCGCTCGCCGTGACGGCCGCCGAGCGGTCGATCGTCCTGCTCGCCAATGACGGCGCCCTGCCGCTGGACCGCAGCGCACGCGTGGCCGTCGTGGGCGCCTTCGCGCTCGCACCGCGGTTCCAGGGCGGCGGCAGCGCCGGCGTGAACGCGCGTCGTTCGCCGGGCTCGATCGTCGACGCGCTCGATCGGCTGCGACCGGGCCGCGTCGCCTTCGCCGCCGGGTACGACGAGACCGGCACGACGGGCACCGAGTCGGACCTCGCCGAGGCGGTAGCCACTGCGGCCGCCGCCGACGTCGCGATCGTCGTGGTCGGCACGCCCGAGTCCGCCGAGAGCGAGGGCTACGACCGGGCCGACCTCGACCTGCCCGCGGTGCAGGACCGACTCGTCCGCGAGGTCGCCGCGGTCACCGCCCGAACGGTCGTCGTCGTGATCTCCGGCGGCCCGGTGCGCACCGAGGCCTGGCGGCACGACGTGCACGCTGTCATCGCGACCGGGCTCGCCGGCCAGGGGATCAGCGATGCCCTCGCCGCGGTCCTCTGCGGCGATGCCGAGCCCTCTGGCCGCCTCGCCGAGACCTGGCCGGTCGACCTCGCCGACACCCCGAGCCACCTGAGCTTCCCCGGCGAGGCCGGGATCAGCGTGTACGGCGAGGGTGTGTTCGTGGGGTACCGCGGCCACGACCTCGGGGGTGGGCGGGTCGCGTTCGCGTTCGGCCACGGACTCTCGTACGCGACATTCGAGTACTCGGGCTTGCGGGTGCGGGCGACCGATGAGGGCTGGAGCGTGTCGCTCATCGTCCGCAATCCCTCGGAACGCGGCGGGCGCGAGGTCGTCCAGCTCTACGTCGAACCGCCGGAGTCGACGCCGGTGCGCCGGCCCGTTCGCACGCTCGCCGCCTTCGAGTCCGTGCTCGTTGATGCGGGCGCCTCGCGCGAGGTGACGATCGAGGTGCCGCGCCGGGCGCTGGAGCGGTGGGACGAGCGCCTGGGCCGTTGGACGCTGGACGCCGGCGCGCACCACCTGGCGGTCGGCGCGTCGTCGCGGGACGTCCGCCTCCGGGCGGGCATCACGCCCGAGGTCGCCGACGACCGGCATCCGGTGACCCGCGAGTCCACGCTCGTCGAGTGGCTGCAGCACCCGGTGGCAGGTCCGGCCCTGCTCGCGGCGGTCGGCGAGGCGGACCCCACCGGTCGCACGCTCGGCATGCTCACGAACCCGGTCGCGGTCCTGATGATCGGCGGACTGCCGATCCACCGGCTCGCGGTCGACGCCGGCAACGCGCTGACCGAACCACTCCTCGCGGAGATCGCTGCGAGGCTCTGAGCTGCCGACGACGCGGCGGTGGCCCGGCTCCTCGACGGAGCCGGGCCACCGCGGTGAGAGCCCTGTTCAGCCGCGACCCGGCACGGCGTAGGGGTTCAGCAGCGCCTCCTCGGTGCCCGGGTAGACGCCCTCTTCGGTCGCGGTCGGACGACCCTCGTCGGGCGGGAAGGACTCGGTCATCGACATGGGCATCGCACCGTTGCGGTAGATGCTGTTCGACCCGGTCGACGGCTTCCAGTCCTTCGGCTTCCAGTCCGGCACGTAGTTGCGGTACCCGCCGGTGTTGACCTCGATGCGGAGCCCGCTCGGGTCGCGGAAGTAGAGGAAGCTCTGCTCGCCGATGCCGTGGATCGACGGCCCGTACTCGATGTCGGTGCCGTTCTCCATGAGGACGTCCGCGGCGATGAGGAGTTCCTCGCGGGTGTCGACCCAGAAGGCGTAGTGGTTGATCCGGCCCGGCCGGCTCGAGCTGTCGAGCACGATGCCGAGGTCGTGCGACTTCTCGTTCGTCGTGATGACCGCGAAGACCGTGATGGGCGCCTCGTCGAGCACCGTGTAGGCCATGATGCGGAAGCCGAGCACGTCCTGGTGCCATTCCGCGAAGGCGCGCACATCACTCGCGGCGATGGTCACGTGATCGAGGTTCCGGGGGGCGCCGGCGACGCTGGACCGGCGCTCGGGGCGGTCGGGGAAGATCGACGCGTTCGCCTCGTCGGCCTCGTACTGCTCGACCTCCCAGGCGAGTCGGATGGTGTGGCCCCAGGGGCCCGTGAACACGTACGAGCGACCGCGCCCGGGTCCGCCGTCCGACCATTCGCCGGTGACGCCCACGTCCTCGACCCGGCGCGCGGCCTCATCGAGCGCCTCGGGGCTGGTGGTGCGCCATCCCATCTCGACGAGCGCCGGTTCGGGGCCTTCGGAGAGGGCCACGCTGTGGTGCGTGTAGTCGCCCCACGAACGCAGGTAGACCTTGCCGTCTTCGCGAGCGACCTCGCGGAGTCCGATCCGCTCCAGATAGAACGCGACGGATGCCTCGACATCCGGTGTCGCGATCTCCACGTGGGTGAGGTGGGACAACAGTGTGATCATCTTCGATCCTTCGGTTCGTGCGAATGCGTTCCAAGCGGTGGTCCGACGACATCGGACGTCATCAGGCTGCGGGGCGCGGCCGGCCGAGGGGAACAACGGACCGGCTATGCCCGCATCGACGACGTGGATAGCGCGCGGCTTCGTGGCCCCGACGCGCCGTGGACGGGCGGATATCCACCGCGTGGATAGCGGCGATCAAGGATCGGTTGTTCACCCGGTGTGCCGCTCCGGCTTTGAATGAGGGCGATCCGCGGCGACGATGCGCGGACCGGAATGGAGAGCCGACGTGACCACCCCGTCCGATGGGCTGCGAGCCCCCTTCGCCCTCGCCCGCTTCCGGGACGACGACCGAGTACGGCTCGGGATCGTCGTCGAACGAAGCATCCGCGCCCTGGATGCGCAGGACATCGGCGACGCCTCGCTCAATGAGCTCCTCGAGGTCGCACCGGCGAGCTGGGAGCGGCTGGCTGCGGCGGCCGAGCGGACGGAGGGCTGGCGCGATCTCGACTCCGTCACCCTGACGGCTCCCGTGGAACCACGACAGGTCCTGCAGACCGGCGCGAACTACCGCACGCATGTCATCGACCTGGTGGTCGCCGGACGCGCCGCGGAGGACCCGCGCCCCGTGGAGGAGCTCCGCGAGTGGGCCGCCGAGATGATGGACCGCCGGGCGCGCGAGGGCATCCCGTACTTCTTCATCGGCCTGCCCGCAGCCGTGGTCGGCGACGACGACGAGCTCGTCCTGCCGGAGTACAGCGAGCAGCACGACTGGGAGCTCGAGCTCGCGGTCGTGATCGGCAAGCCCGCCTTCCGCGTCGGGCCGGCCGAGGCGATGGATCACGTCGCCGGCTACACGATCGTCAACGACATCACCACTCGCGATCTCGTGTTCCGCCAGGACATGAAGGAGATCGGCACCGACTGGTACCGCGCGAAGAACGCGCCGGGGTTCCTGCCCACGGGACCGTTCCTCGTCCCGGCTCCGTTCGTCGAGGACCCGGGTGCCCTGCGGCTCCGGCTCGACCTGAACGGCAGGACGATGCAGGATGCGACGACCGACGACCTGCTCTTCGGCCTTCCCGCGCTCATCTCGGCGGCCAGCCGGAACATGCCGCTGCTTCCCGGCGATCTCCTGCTCACCGGGAGCCCCGCGGGCAACGGCATCGTGCACGGCCGGATGCTCCGCGACGGCGACGTCATGACGGCGACGATCGAGGGCCTCGGCACCCAGGTCGTGCGGTGCCGAGCCGAGGCGGCGGTCGCGTGAGCGCGATCGGAGCCATCGTCGAGCATCCGGCGCACCTCGACCGGACCGACCCGGCCGGGCACATCGCGGCGGCCGCGGCGGCATACCGCAACTGGGGGCGATGGGGCGAGGACGACCGCCTCGGCACGCTGAACTTCATCGACGACGCGAGGCGCGTCGCGGCCGCCGCGCTGGTCCAGCGCGGCGCGGCGTTCTCGCTGTCGCAGCCGTTCGACATGAACGGGCCCCAGCAGGGATGGCGCCGGCGTACGAACCCCGTGCACACCATGCTGGACACCGGCACCGACGCAGTCGCCAACGGCCAGGGCTTTCCGCACGGCATCGGCGGCGCCGACGACGTGATCGCGATGCCGCTGCAGTGTTCGACGCAGTGGGACGGCCTCGGCCACATCTTCGACCGGGGCACGGCCTGGAACGGCCGGCCCGCCGATCGGGTGGTCACGAGCGAGGGCGATCTCGTCACGGGAATCGAGCATGCCGTGGATCGCATCGTCGGCCGCGGCGTCCTGCTCGACATGGGCAGGCATCTCCGGCCCGACGGCGAACTGCCCGACGGGTACGCGATCACCGTGGAGGACCTCGAATCCTGCATCGCCGCCCAGGGACCGACCTCCCGCGTGGGGCGGGGGGACCTCGTGCTCGTGCGGACCGGCCGGTACACCCGCGCCAAGCGCGAGGGCTGGAACGGATACGCCGGGGGGCCGAGCGCCGGATTGTCGTTCACGACCGCCGGATGGCTCCACCGAACTGAGATCGCCGCGATCGCCACCGACACCTGGGGATTCGAAGTGCGCCCGAACGAGTTCGACGACGCGTTCCAGCCGCTGCACCAGGTCGTCATCCCGAACATCGGCCTGACGGTCGGTGAGATGTGGGACCTCGACGACCTCGCCGAGGACTGTGCGGCCGACGGCCGATTCGAGTTCCTGCTCACCGCCGCGCCGCTGCGGATCACCGGGGCCGTCGGCTCGCCCGTCACCCCGATCGCCCTCAAATGACCTCCCCCGCTCCAATTCCCGTCGACGAAGGAGTCCACGAAATGCCCGCAGTGTCCCGTGTCGCGATCGCCGGAGGCGGCGTCGCCGGCACCGCCGCCGCCATCTTCCTCGCCGAGCGGGGGGTGCAGGTCGACGTGTTCGAGCAGAAGGCCGACCTGCACGCCCTCGGCTCCGGCATCACGATCCAGGGGAACGCGCTACGCGTCTTCGACCGTCTCGGCATCTGGCCGCAGGTCGAGGCCGGCTCGTACACGTTCAACGAAGTGAGCCTGCGCGCACCGGGCCCGGGCGCCCAGGTGCTTGCGACCATCCCCGACCAGCGGACCGGTGGCCCCGAGTTCCCGGCGACCGCGGGCATGTATCGTCCCGACCTCGCCCGCATCCTGGTCGAGCGCGCCCGTGAGGTCGGTGCCGACGTGCACTTCGGTGCCACGGTCGCATCGTTCGCCGCCGACGAGGATGGCGTCGACGTCATCACCTCCGATGGGCTCGAGCGTCGCTACGACCTCCTCATCGGCGCCGACGGCCTGCACTCGAGCATCCGCGGCATGCTCGGCATCGAGGTCGCACCGCAGCGGACGGGCATGGGCATCTGGCGCGCGTTCGTGCCCCGGCCGGAGTCGGTCACCCACACCGACCTCTATTACGGCGGGCCCTGCTTCATCGCCGGCTACTGCCCGACGGGCCAGGAGACGATGTACGCCTACCTCGTCGAGCCCGCGCAGGACCGCAGCGAACTCGACCAGGCGTCGAAGATCGCCGTGATGCGCGGGCTCGCCGAAGCCTACGGGGGGCCGTGGAACGAGATCCGTGACGCGCTGGACGACGCGGCACGCGTGAACTACACGTGGTTCACCTCACATGTGGTCCCCGACGCCTGGAACCGCGGCCGGGTGGTGCTCATCGGTGAAGCCGCCCACAGCTGCCCGCCCACGATCGCGCAGGGCGCCGCCCAGGCGGCCGAGGACGCGCAGGTCCTCGCCGAACTGCTGCTCGGTCGCGACCGCGTGGACGACGACCTCTGGACCGCGTTCCACGCCCGGCGCCTGCCGCGCGCGTCGGCCGTCGTCGAGGCATCCGTGCAACTCGGCAGGTGGCTGCTCGACGGCGAGCGCGACGCCGACGTGCCCGGCCTCATGGGCCGGATCGCGCACCTCGTGAGCGAGCCGGCATGACGACCGTGCCCGACGCGTCCCCGATCGTCGACATCCACGCGCACGTGCTGCTGCCCGCGCTGCAGGCAGCCGTGCAGGCGCGCGATCCCGACGGCTTCGCTCGTGCGGCCGAGCTGGACGCACGGCGCGCGGGCGCCGAGAGCCAGGCGGTGTCGGGCGCGATGATCGGGGAGCGGTTCGCGCTGCTCACGTCGCTCGATGCGCGGTTGGCCGAGATGGACCGGCAGGGCGTCGATCTCCAGGTCGTATCGCCGTCGCCGAGCCACTACTATGCGTGGGCCGACGAGGCACTCGCCCGCTGGGTCGCGGTCGAGGCGAATGCCGCGGTCGAGGCACTCGTCGCGAGTGCCCCCGGCCGACTGCGAGGGCTCGGGCTGGCGCCGCTGCAGCATCCGGAGTCAGCGGTCGCCGCGCTCGAGGACGCGGTCATCCATCGCGGCCTCGCCGGCGTCGAGATCCCGTCGGCCGCCGGCGACCTCGAGCTCTCGGACGAGCGCCTCGAACCGTTCTGGGAACGGGCCGCCGAGCTGCGGGCGGTCCTCTTCCTCCACCCGTTCGGCTGCACGCTCGACGAGCGGCTCGATCGGCACTTCCTGTCGAACACCGTCGGGCAGCCCGTCGAGAACGCGGTCGCGATCGCGCACCTGATCTTCGGCGGCGTGCTCGACCGACACCCGCAGCTGCGGATCGTGGCCGCGCACGGCGGGGGATACCTCCCGACCTCCATCGGCCGGGCCGACCACGCGTGGGCGGTGCGACCGGATGCGCACGGTTGCGCCGAACGCCCGTCGGCGTACCTCCGCCGGATGTGGTTCGACTCGCTCGTGCACACCCCCGAGGCGCTGCGCGCGCTCGTGGCGGCGGTCGGCTCCGACCGGGTCGTGCTCGGCTCCGACTACCCGTTCGACATGGGGGTCGACGATCCCGTCGAACGGGTCCTCGCAGCGCGACTGCCCGCGACCGACGCCGAGCGGATCCTCCGCGGCACCGCCGTGGACCTGCTCGGACTGCCGGCCGCGTCGATGGGAGGGGCCCGATGAGGTTCGCACGATGGATCGGGGCCGACGGCGTCGTGGTCGACGGGATCGTCGCCGACGTGGGCGGCATCGATCGCCTGATCGCCTTCGACGACGGGATGACCGTGCTGGAGCTCACTCGGCGCGGGTTGGCATGGGCCCTCGAGTACGGCGGGGCCGTCCAGGGGAATCGGGCGGATGGCGCACCCGACGCACCCACCGTCGAGCAGGTTCAGCTGCTTCCTCCCATCGAGCCGCCTTCGGTGCGCGACTTCGTCGCGTTCGAGGAGCACGTCGAAGGCGTCGTCCGCTCCGTGGGCGGCGACGGTGGGGGCGGCGTGGTCGCCGAGTGGTACGAGGCACCGACCTTCTACTTCACCAACCCGCACTCGTTGATCGGCAGCGGGCAGAGGGTGTCTCCTCCGCGGACGACGCGGCTGGACTTCGAACTCGAAGTCGCCGTGGTGATCGGCTCCGTCCCCGGCTCGGATGGCCGTGATCTCGACGCGCGTTCCGCGGCCGCACACGTGTTCGGCTACACGATCTTCAACGACTGGTCGGCACGGGATCTGCAGTCGCGCGAGATGCAGGTGCGGCTCGGGCCCTGCAAGGGCAAGGACTTCGCAACGACGCTCGGCCCGTGGATCGTCACCGCCGATGCGTTCGAGGACCTCATCGACGCCGACGGCTTCCTGCCGCTCGAGGTCGAGGTCGAGGTCAACGGCGTACGGGTCGGCCGCGACCTGCTCTCGAACATGGGCTGGCCGTTCGCGGAACTCGTCGCCTACGCGTCGAGGGACTCGAGAGTGGTCCCCGGTGACGTGCTCGGGTCCGGGACCACCGGAAATGGCGGATGCCTCGCCGAACTGTGGGGTCGCCGCGGCGCGCTCGACCCCGCTCCGCTCGTCGAGGACGACGTCGTGGTCATGCGCGCCGAGCGCATCGGGGAGATCCGCAACGTCATCGGCCCGGTTCCGCCGGAGCGGCCGATCGCGCCCGCTCGCGCGCGTTCCCGGTCGCGGACCCGCGCGCTCGTCGCCTGACGACGACCACCCACCCCACACATCGCACACCGTCGACGACGACGAGAGGAGGCCCCGATGGCGGCTCGCAACGAGGCGAGGAACCCGGCCCCGGCTCCACGCGACACCCTGATCGTCCAGCGCAAGCAGCCGGTCACGGATCGCGTGGTGCACCTCACCCTGGGGCGTGCCGATGGCACGAGGCTCCCGGACTGGACGCCCGGTGCCCACATCGACCTCGTCCTGCCCGACGGTGCGACGCGCCAGTACTCGCTGCTCGGCGACCCGCGAGACCCGCTCCGGTACGAGATCGCGGTGCTGCGCGAGCCCGAGGGACGCGGTGGTTCGTGCTTCATCCACGATCGGCTCACCGTCGGCGACGCGGTCGGCTTCGGCGGACCGCGCAACAACTTCCGGCTCACGCCATCGCCGCGCTACCGGTTCGTCGCGGGCGGCATCGGCATCACGCCGATCCTTCCCATGCTCCGAGCGGCGACCGCACTCGGCGCCGAATGGGACCTGCTCTACCTCGGTCGCACGAGGTCGTCGATGCCGTTCGTCCACGAACTCGTCGCCGATCACGGCGAACGCGTCGTCGTGCACACCTCCGACGGCGGCCGGATCGACATCGGAAGGTGGCTCGACGCGTTCGACCCCGAGGTCAAGGCGTACACCTGCGGGCCGGTGTCGCTCATCGACGACGTCGGCGCCGCCACCGCCGGGTGGCGGCCGGGATGGTCGCGTCTGGAACGGTTCACCGCCGCGGACGCGGGGGAGCCCGCGCGGACGACGCCGTTCGAGGTGGAGGTCCTCGGTTCCGGGCGGGTCGTTCAGGTCGCGCCGGGCGAGCCCGTCGCCGGAGCACTCCGTCGAGCCGGATTCGACCTCCTCACCTCGTGTTCGCGCGGTGTCTGCGGCACCTGCGAGACCGACGTGGTCAGCGGAGAACCCGACCACCGCGACGCCATCCTCGACGACGGCGAACGAGCAGCCGGCACCTGCTTCTTCCCGTGCGTATCCAGATCCAAGAGCGACCGACTCGTGATCGCCCTCTGAGACTGGCCCCACCTTCCCGCGACATCGAACACCTCATCTCGACGAAGAGAGACCTGATGACCATCAGCACCCCGACGGCACCCGCCACGGTTCCCACGACCGACGAGGACCCGTTCAGCGCAGCGGTCCTGGCGGACCCGCTCCCGTTCCAGCATCGGCTGAGGGAGGCCGGCGAGGTCGTCCTGCTCGAGCGGTACGGCGTCTACGCCATGGGCCGCTACGACACGGTCAGGTCCGCGCTCCTCGACTGGCAGGGATTCGAGTCCTCGGCGGGCGTCGGCATCACCGACTTCCGAACCGAGCCGCCCTGGCGCCCACCCAGCCTCCTGCTGGAGGCCGATCCGCCGCACCACGACGCTCCGCGTTCCGTGCTCGCGAAGATCCTCGGCCCCCGGGCGCTGCGGGAGCTGGCCCCGAGGTGGCAGGCGGACGCCGACCGCCTCGTCGATGAGGTCCTCGCCCGCGGGCCGGAGTTCGACGCGGTGGAGGCGCTCGCCGAGGCCTTCCCGCTTCGGGTGTTCCCCGATGCCGTGGGAATCCCGCAGGAAGGGCGCGAGCACCTGCTGCCATACGGCGACCACCTGTTCAACAGCTTCGGGCCCGAGAACTTCCTCGTCCGGCACGGTGCCCCGCACATCGCCGAGCACTCGGCCTGGGTGATCGAGCAGTGCGCGCGCGAGCGCATCGCTCCGGGCGGCTTCGGCGCCGCCATCTGGGCTGCCGCGGATCGCGGCGATCTCACGACCGAGCAGGCGCCGCTCGTCGTGCGGTCCCTGCTGTCGGCGGGCGTCGACACCACCGTGCACGCGATCGGCGCGATCCTGCACGCGTTCGCGACCCATCCCGAGGCGTGGGCGATGCTGCGCGAGGACCCCGGCCTGGCGCGGGTCGCCTTCGACGAGGCGATCCGGCTGGAGGCGCCGGTGCAGACGTTCTTCCGGACGACGACGCGCGACCTCGTGGTCGGCGACGCGCTGATTCCCCGGCGCCGCAAGATCCTGATGTTCCTCGGGTCGGCGAACCACGACCCCAGGCACTGGAGAGACCCGCAGCGGTTCGACCTCACCCGGGATCCCTCCGGCCACGTCGGCTTCGGCATGGGCATCCACCAGTGCGTGGGCCAGCACGTCGCACGGCTCGAAGCCGTCTCGCTGGTCACCGCTCTGGCACGACGGGTCCGGACCATCGAGTCGACCGCCGAGCCCGAGCGCCACCTGAACAACACGCTCCGCGCCTGGGAGACCATGCCGATGCGGGTGACGTTCGCATGAGCGCCGCATCGAGCGGGTCGCCGGCCGCGCCGATCCTGAGCCTGCGCGGCGTGGGCATCTCGTTCCGCGGCGTGCGGGCACTGGACGACGTCACCTTCGACGTGCCCCGAGGCGGCGTCACCGCGGTGATCGGACCCAACGGGGCGGGGAAGACGACCCTGTTCAACTGCATCAGCGGCATCTACCGCCACGAAGGCGACATCGCCCTCGCGGGAGCGGACATCCAGCATCTCCGCGCGCACCGGCGTGCGGCCGCGGGAATCGCGAGGACGTTCCAGACGCCGACGCTGCTCGACGCCGAGTCGGTCTTCGAGAACGTCCTCGTGGGCACCCACGCGTGGACGAGGACCGGACCGGCCGGCGTCCTCCTCGGGACGCGCAGCGCACGTCGCGAGGAGCGCGAGGCGCGCGAGGTCGCGTGGGAGCGGCTGACCGCCGTCGGCCTGGCCCCCGTCGCCCACGTGCCGGCAGGGGCCCTGCCGCACGCGGATCGCCGCCGCGCCGAGGTCGCCCGCGCGCTCGCCTCCCGGCCCCGGATCCTGATGCTCGACGAGCCCGCCGCCGGACTCAGCGCCGCCGAATCCGACGAGCTCCTCGAACTCGTCGCCGAACAGGGCCGCGCGACCGGGATGACCAGCGTCCTCGTCGAGCATGACGTCGCGCTGGTGATGCGGACGGCCGGATGGATCGCCGTGCTCGACGCCGGCAGACTGCTCGCGACCGGCGCTCCGGACGCCATCCGGCAGGACCCGGCGGTCGTCGCGGCGTACCTCGGAACGGATGCGGAGGTGGCGGCATGAGCCTGCTGGAGATCGAAGGGCTTCGCGCCCGATATGGACGCGTCGAGGTGCTTCATGCTGTCGACCTCCGAGTCGAAGAGGGAAGCATCGTCGCCCTCCTGGGAGCGAACGGCGCGGGCAAGTCGACGCTGTTGCGCGCGATCTGCCGCGCGGTCGACACATCGGGTTCGTGCCGTTTCGCCGGGATGGATCTCGATGGCCGGTCCACTGCGACCGTCGCACGGCTCGGCATCGGCCACGTCCCCGAAGGGCGGGGCACGTTCACCGATTTCTCCGTCGAGGAGAACCTCCGCATCGGTGCGATCAGTCGAACGTCCTTCCGCTCCAGGTCCGCGGTGCAGACCGATCTCGACCTGATCTACGAGACCTTCCCGGTCCTGCGCGAATTCCGGCGCCGACCGGCGGCGGCCCTCTCCGGTGGGCAGGCGCAGATGCTCGCCGTCGCGCGGGCGCTGCTCGCCCGGCCACGCCTGCTCTTGGTGGACGAACCGTCGCTCGGCCTCGCGCCGCTGACGGCTCGCGACCTGTTCGAGCGGCTGAGCGGGCTGCGGGACGCGTGGGAACTGACAATCCTCCTCGCCGAGCAGAACGCGAAACTCTCACTCGCCATCGCCGACCGGGCGGTGCTGCTGTCGAGGGGCCGAGTCGTGCACGACGGCCCCTCGGGCGACCTCGCGACGGTCGATGCCATCCACGCCGACTACCTGGGCGGAGGTGCGGGACGATGATCGAGTTCCTGCAGATCGGCCTCGACGGCCTGATGACCGGGGTCGTGTACGCGGCCCTCGCGCTCGCGTTGGGCGTGGTGTTCCAGGGCACCGGCATGCTCAACCTCTCGCAGGGCGAACTCGCCGTCGTGGCGGCGTACATCGCGTGGTCGTGCGTTCAAGCGGGCATCCCGATCTGGCCCGCGATCGCGATCGCCGTCGTGGCATCCGCTGCGCTCGGCACCGCGCTCTACCAGGGCGTCGTGCGATTCGTCCCGCCGCACCGCGAGGACTCGCTGATGACCCTCGGCGTCACGCTGCTGCTGGGACTGAACGCGATCATCAGCATCATCTGGGGAACGGATCCGCGCGGCTTCCCGAGCCCGTTCGGCACCTGGGTGGTGCACCTGGCCGGACTCAGGCTGACCAGCCAGCAGATCGGCGGGGTCGTCCTGGTCGCCGCCACGATGCTCGTGATGGCGCTCCTGTTCACGCGGACGACCTTCGGGCTCCGACTGCGCGCCGTGGCGCAGAACCCGCGCTCGGCCGCATTCCTGGGGCTTCGCTCCGGCCTGTGGCTCTCGGCCGGGTGGGCCGCGGCCTGCGCGGTCGGCGCCGTCGCCGGCGTGGTTGCCGCGCCCACCCTCGGCCTCTCGCCCGCGATGATGACCGTCCCGTTGCTCATGGCGCTCGCAGCCGCCAACCTCGGCGGCATCGGCAGCCGCGTCGGCGTCGTCGTCGGTGGCCTCATCATCGGCGTGCTCACGGCGATCGGCGGTCGATACATCCCCGGCCTCGGCGGCGACCTCAACGTGGTGTTCGCGTTCGCGATCGTCATCGCGGTCGTCCTGGTCAAGCCTGCCGGCCTCTTCGGCCGAGAAAGCGTGGTGCGAGCATGAGCGCCCCCGTCGTGCACACCGAACCGACCGGCCGGGCGACAGCGCCCGACATCCGCCCCAGGTACCGAACGCCGGGCTTCTGGACGGCGGTCGTCGCCGTCGCGATCGCCGTCGCCGTCCCGTTCCTCGTCAGCGACTACGACCTCTTCAACCTCAGCCGTGTCGCCGCGGTCGCGATCGGCGTCGCGAGCCTGAACCTGCTGACCGGATTCTCCGGTCAGGTCAGCCTCGGCCAGGGCGCCACGTTCGGCATCGGCGGATACGCCGCGATGATGGCGATCCGGTACCTGGAATGGCCGGTCTGGGTCGCCCTGCTCGCGGCGATCGCGGTCGGGGCCCTCGTGGGGTTCGTCATCGGCCTGCCCGCCGTCCGCATGGGCGGCTTCAACCTCGGCCTGCTCACGATCGTGATCGCGGCGTTGTTCCCCGTGCTGCTGTACCGATTCTCGGACTTCACCGGGGGTCAGGCGGGCGTGACCCTTGCCGCGCCCGCATTCCCGTCGCCGACCGACTCGCTCACCGATGCCCAGTGGTCCTACCTCGTCGTCCTCACCCTGCTGGTGCTCACGATCGCGTTCCTCGACCAACTGGTGGCGCGACGGACCGGACGCGCACTCTCGCTCATCCGAGCGGGCCGCATCCTCGCCGTCTCGAACGGTGTCGACGTCGAGCGCCTCAAGCTGCAGTTCTTCGTCATCAGCTCGGTCCTGGCCGCGCTCGGCGGAGCGATCTTCGCTTTCGTGCTCGGCCTCGTGGTGCCCGAGTCGTACCCGCTCGTCTTCTCGATCACCCTGCTCGTGGCATCCGTCGTCGGCGGCAGCCGATCCTGGATCGGCGCGATCCTCGGCGCCGCGATGGTGGTCTACCTGCCCTCGCTCGCGAGCTCCGTCATTCCTGGGGAGGCGTCCGCCTACCTCGCCCAGCTCGTGTTCGCCGTCGTGCTCGGACTCTGCGTGATCGTCGCCTCCAGCGGTATCGCCGGCGCCGGCCGCCGTCTGGCGAGCTCCATCGAGCGCGTCCTCAGGGAGCGCCGCGCCACAGCACCACCGACACCACCGTCCACCACCCGAGAGGAAATCCGATGAATCACCAGACACGAAGCCGTGGCACGGTCGCCACGTTCGCCGTCGCCACCGCAGCCGTGCTCGTACTCGCGGGATGCACGCCGCGAGCGGCGACCGGGAGCGACGCGCAGTCCGCGGACGACAGTCCCATCGTGATCGGCGCCAGCTGGCCGCAGAGCGGCCCCCTCGGCTCGGTGGCTCCGGGCCTGGCCGGCCTCGAGGCCGCGATCGCCGCGGCCAACGAGGACGGCGGGGTCGACGGTCGCGAGATCGAACTGGTCACGGCCGACGACGCGTACGACCCCGCGCGCCTCGTCGAGAACGAGCGCAAGTTCGTCGAACAGGACGGCGCGATCGCCGTCGTGAACTTCGGCGGCATCTCCATCGCCGGCCGGGAGTACCTCGGCCAGAAGCAGGTCATGGGCGTCTCGATGGCCGGCAACTCGCCGCTCAGCGACATCGAGGCCTTCCCGATGCAGCGCGCCTTCTGGCCGGACGTCTCGTGGGAGGCCCAACTCCAGGGCAAGTGGCTGACCGAGCATGCACCGGACGCCGTCGTCGGCTACATCGGCTTCAACAACGACCTCACCGAGAGCCACCTCGCGGGCCTCGCCGCGCAGGGCGTCACCCCGGCGCAGGTCGCGGCCGTGCCGCCGGGTACCGCCGACCTCAGCGCGCAGGTGAGCCAGTTCCAGGCTGCCGGCGTCGACACCGTCATCATCAACATCGGCGCACCGACCGGTGGCGCGACGCTGGCCTACATGGACCAGATCGGCTGGAAGCCGACCGTGTTCCTCTCCTCCACGGTCTCGGACTTCCACACGGTGATCAACATCTCCGGCCCGGGCCCGGTGGAGGGCGCCTACTCGTTCGAGTTCTTCAAGGATCCGTCCGATCCCCGCTACGCGGACGACGACGTGATCGCCCAGTACCTCGACGACATGGAGGCATCCGGTCACGAGAAGGACGCGACCAACGCGCTCGCCCTCGAAGGCTACGGACTCGGCGCCGCGCTCGTCGACGCCCTCTCCCGAACCGATTCGTTCGACAGCGAGGGCCTGCTCGCCGCCTGGGATTCCTTCGACGGCACCGAGAACCCGATGCTGCGCGACGGCATCACGCTCGAGGAGAGCTCGCACGGCCGGGTGATCTTCCAGTACCAGCTCAGCCGATTCGACGGTGCGAGCTGGGTCGACGAGGGCGAGATCGAGGACGTGCGGGAACTGGGCATCGTCGAGTGACCAGCGATCGCGCAGCGGCGATCTGAGGGTGCGGCGTCGGGTCGACGCCGCACCCGTGCCCGCCGTCGCACCCGCGACGGCGACGGCCCGTGACCGAAGCAACCGACGGACTCGATGGAGAGCAACCGATGGCCAAGCGTGTCGCCGACCGGCGAGCCGATCCGACGCACCGCCGCGCAGGGCTCTCGCAAGCAGCGCCGTTGCTGGCGGGCAGTTGCATGCCGGTCCTCGGGTCGGTGCTGATCACTCCGGTGCTGCCGCGGCTCTCCGAGCACTTCGGCGGCGTACCCGGTGCCGATGTCCTGGTGCCGCTGATCGTGGCGCTTCCGGCGCTCATGATCGCCGTGTTCGCGCCGTTCGCGGGACAGATCGTCGACCGCCTCGGCCGGAGATCGCTCCTGCTCGGTGCCATGCTCGTCTACGCGCTCGCCGGTACCGCACCGGTCTGGCTGGACTCGCTGGCCGCGATCCTCGCCAGCCGCGTCGTGGTCGGCATCTGCGAGGCCGCCATCATGACCGCGTGCACGACGCTGCTCGTCGACTACTTCCCGGGCGAACGCCGGAGGAACCGGTACCTCGGCCTGCAGACCGTCGTCACCACGCTCGCCGCGACGGCGTTCATCGCGATCGGAGGCGCGCTCGGCGCCTCCGGCTGGAAGACGCCCTTCTGGGTGTACTCCGTGAGCATCGGGATCGCCGCCGTGATGGCGGTGCTGCTCTGGGAGCCGACCGATGCCGATGCCGGACCGCAGGCGATCGAACGCACCGCCGCGGGAGGTCGATTCCGGCTGCGAACCCGCATCCCGTGGGAACGGATCGGCGGGCCGCTGTGGGTCACGGTGTTCGGCGGCTTCACGTTCTACGTCCTCGTCCTCGAGGTCGGCTACCTGGTCGTGGCGACCGGCGTGGCCGCGGAGAACACCCAGGTGATCGGCTGGGTCGCCGCCGTCTCGTCCCTCGCCACCGCGTTGGGCGGCCTGTCGTTCTCGCGGATCTCCCGGCTTCCGCGCGGCGTCGTGCTGCCGGCGGCATTCCTCCTGCAGTCGGTCGGGATGATCGCGATCTGGGTCGTGCCGACGGGGCCCGGCCTCATCGCGGGCGCCGCGATCACCTCGTTCGGGTCCGGCGTGCTGCTGCCCTCGCTCATCACCTGGGTCGTCGCGGCGGCGCAGTTCACCGATCGCGGGCGCATCACCGGCTGGTGGACGGCGGCGTTCTTCCTCGGGCAGTCGCTCACTCCGGTGCTGATCGCTGGGTTGACCCTCGCGGCGGGTTCGCTCACCGCAGCGGTCGGCCTTGCCGGCATCGCCGCGGCCGTCGCGTCGGCCGTCGTCGGGTCGGTGCTCAGCGATCGGTATCGACGGTCGTGATGCCGGTATAGCCGAACACCGATTCCCCGTCGGCCGAGCACGGTCGATGGTTGAAGGCGGACGAGCGATGCGATCCCATCGCAGCCTCGACCATCCTGCTCGAAACGCGAAAGGCGCAACGTTGCGACCCTCCACCTCCGTGGCCATCATCGGCGCAGGTCCCGCGGGCCTGATGCTCGGCCACCTCCTCGCGCAAGCCGGCGTGCCGTTCACGATCCTCGAGGCGCAGACGCGCGAGCACGTACTCGGGCGCATCCGGGCCGGCGTGCTCGAGCAGGGCTCGGTCGACCTGCTCGCCGAGCACGGCCTCGACGCCGACCTGCGTGCGCGGGGGCTCACCCACCGAGGCATCCACCTGCAGTTCGAGAGGGAGCGGCACCACGTCGACTTCGTCGACCTCGTCGGCCGCACGGTGACGGTGTACGGCCAGCAGGCGCTCGTCGCGCACCTTCTCGCGGAACATGAGCGTCTCGGATCGAACGTGGTGTTCGAGGCGCATGACGTGCAGCCCGTCGGTGTCACGGGCTCGCGTCCGACCGTGGTCTTCACGAAGGACGGCGCTCCCGAGCAGCTCGAATGCGACTTCGTCGTCGGCACCGACGGCTACCACGGAGTCTGCCGCCGAAGCATCCCCGCCGACGGCATCGTGGGCTACGAGCGCGCCTACCCGTTCGGCTGGCTCGGGATCCTCGCGGACGTGCCCCCGTCGACCGACGACCTCGTCTACGCGCTGCACCGCGACGGCTTCGCCATGCACTCGATGCGCTCACCCGAGGTCTCGCGCCTGTACGTGCAGGTGGCGCCCGGCGAGTCGATCGACGACTGGAGCGACGCGCGCATCTGGGACGCTCTGCAGACCCGGCTCGGCGTCGACGGATGGACCCTCGAAGAGGGCCGCATCACCGAGAAGTCCATCACCCCGATGCGCAGCTTCGTGGTCTCGACGATGCAGCACGGCCGCATGTTCCTCGCGGGCGACGCGGGGCACATCGTGCCGCCGACGGGCGCCAAGGGCCTGAATTCCGCGCTCGCCGACGTCGCGCTCCTCGCCCGAGCCATCCTCGAGCATCGCGGCGGCGACCACACGGGGCTCGAACGCTACAGCGCGCGGGCCCTGGCCCGGCAGTGGAAGGTGCAGCACTTCTCGCAGTGGATGACCGAGATGTTGCACGTCCACCAAGAGGTGCCGGATGCCTCGGCCAGGGCATTCCGCTACCGCAGCCAGGTCGGCCAGCTGGAGTACGTCACGGGCTCGCAGGCCGCCCGGCAGAGTCTCGCCGAGCAGTACGCCGGCCTTCCCTTCACCCCCTGACGCCGACGGACCCCGGTCCACAGACCCCGGTCCCACGGACCCCCGGAACACCACCACGGAGCGCCCATGCCACGACCAGCACCCCAGCCCGAACTCACGCAGGAGGCGATCAGCGCCGAGATCGCCGAGCGTTCCGATCGCGAGCGCGACGACGCGGCCGCGGCCGGCCGGCCCCAGCCCGCGCACCCGCGCCGCGACTACGCGCCGTACCGGTCGACGCTGCTGCGGCATCCGACGCACGAGCTCGTTCGCGCCGACCCCGAGGAGATCGAGTTGGTCTCGCCGGCATTCGGGCACACGGATGTCTCGACCGAGGAGTCCGACCTCACGATCCAGCACTCGGGCGAGCCGCTCGGCGAGCGCATCGTCGTCGCGGGCCGGGTGCTCGACGGCGACGGCCGCCCCGTGCGCAATCAGCTGGTCGAGATCTGGCAGGCGAACGCATCGGGCCGCTACGTGCACAAGCGCGACCAGCATCCGGCCCCGCTCGACCCGAACTTCACCGGCGTCGGGCGCCTGATCACCGGAGACGACGGCTCGTACCGGCTCACGACGATCAAGCCCGGCGCGTATCCGTGGAAGAACCACCGCAACGCCTGGCGGCCCGCGCACATCCACTTCTCCTTATTCGGCTCGGCGTTCACCCAGCGCCTGGTCACGCAGATGTACTTCCCGGGCGACCCGTTGTTCGCGCTCGATCCGATCTACCAGTCGATCACCGACCCGTCCGCACGCGAACGTCTCGTCGCCGCCTACGATCACGGGCTCTCGGAGCCCGAGTGGGCGCTGGGCTACCGGTGGGACGTCGTGCTCACCGGCCCCCGATCGACCTGGATGGAACCGGAGGATGCCGACCATGCGTGACACCGGCCAGACGCCGTCGCAGACGGTCGGCCCGTTCTTCGGCTACGCCCTGCCGTACGCCGGCGGTCCCGAGGTGCGGGCCGCGTGGCAGCCCGACGCGATCCGACTCCACGGGGTGGTGCTCGACGGCGCGGGAGCGCCGATCTCGGACGCGATCATCGAGATCTGGGGTGCGGATGCCTCTGGCCGCACCTCGACCGAACGCGGGTCGTTCCACCGGGACCAGCACGGGTTCACCGGGTTCGGGCGCTCGGCCGTCGACCGCGACGGGCGCTACTCGTTCACGACCGTGAAGCCCGGCGCCATGCGCGACGGATCGGCTCCGTACGTGCTCATCGCCGTCTTCGGGCGCGGGGTCACCCACCACCTGTTCACGCGGGCGTACTTCGGCGACGAGCCGAGCGCGAACGCCACGGACCCGCTGCTGGTGAGCGTCGATCCCGCGCGCCGCGACACCCTCGTCGCCGTGCCCGACGCGCCGCGCTCGTACCGCTTCGACCTCCGCCTGCAGGGCGAGCGCGAGACGGTCTTCCTCGACTACGGGGTATCGCGATGACCGGACTCGACGCCACGAGCGACTGGGGCCTGATCGATCCCGGCGCCGCCGACCCCACGGGCACGGCCGACGACGCGGTGCTGGCAGCGATGGTCGACGTCGAGCGGGCGTTGCTCCGCGCCTGGGGGAGCGAACTCGACGAGTTCCTCGACCCGCAGGCCGACGCCCTCGATGCGGCAGCACTCGTCGCCGATCCGGGCACCCGCACCGCGCTTCGCGACGGAGTACGTCGCGACGGCGTCCCGGTCGTCGCCCTCGTGCCGGCGCTCCGCGCGCAACTGGAGGCCGCACGCCTCGCGACCGACCGCCTCCACCTCGGCGCCACCAGCCAGGACGTCGTCGACACCGCGCTCATGCTCGTCGCGCGTCGCGTCCTCGGTGCCACGCGCGACTCGCTCGTCGCCACCGGGCGCAAGCTCGCCGTACTCGCCGACGCCGAGCGGGGGAGCATCCGGATGGCCCGCACCGTTGCGCGTCACGCCGAGGCCAGCACGCTCGGTGTGCTCGCCGCCGGCTGGCTCGACGGCGTCGGCTCGGCGGTCGAGACGATCGATGCACTGCGATACCCGGTGCAGTTCGGCGGCGCCGTCGGCACCGGCACGGCGGCGGATGCCACGGCCGGTCGAGGGGGCGCGAGCGACACGGTGCGCGCGGCGCTCGCGGCGAAGCTGGGCCTCGACGACCCGGGCCGTGCCTGGCATGCCGAGCGCACCGCTGTCGTCGCCATCGCCGCCGCCTCGGCCTCGGCCGTCGCGGCCCTCGGCCGCATCGGCGGAGACGCCGTCCAACTCTCGCGCGAGGAGATCGGCGAAGTGCGCTTGGCCACCGCGGGCGGTTCCTCGGCCATGCCGCACAAGCGCAATCCGGTCGACGCGGTCGCGATCACCGCCGCCGCAGTCGAGGCCCCCGCGCACCTGCAGATCCTCGCCAGCGCCGCGATCGCGGGCGATGAGCGCTCGGCCGGCCGCTGGCACGCCGAGTGGCCGGCCCTCCGCCGCCTGGTACGACTCGCGCGGTCGAGCGGCATCGCGGCCGAGCGCTTGGTCGCCGGCCTCGAGTTCGACCGGGAACGTGCCGCCGCGATCGTCGCGGGTTCGGGCGCGGCCGGAACGGGACCCGATCGTGAGGTGCTCGTCGCGGCATCCGATCGCCTGGTCGACCACGCCCTCGCGCGGTTCACCCGCATCGCCGACCGATCGGAGCAGCCGTGACCGCCCCGGTCCTGCGCGGCGCATTCGCGACCGGCACCCAGCCGGGTGCGACCAGTCCTCTGCTGGTGTTGCTGCCCTCGCTCGGCACCACGACCGCACTCTGGGACGGCGTCGTCGCCGCGCTGCGCGGCGACCCGCGCCTGGCGTCGGCGCGAATTCTGCGTATCGACCTTCCCGGGCACGGCGCGAGCCCGGCGACCCGCGACCCGTTCACGATCGGCGACCTCGCCGACGCGGTCCTCGCGGTCGTCGACGAAGCCGGTGGCGGTACCTTCCACGTCGCGGGCGTCTCGCTCGGGGGAGCGGTCGCACTCGAACTCGCGATCGTGCACGCCGACCGCGTGCGCTCGCTGACCGTCGCCTGCAGCGGCGCGCGCATCGGCACGCCCGATGGCTGGCGCGAACGAGCGGCCGCCGTGCGGGCGGCCGGCACCGCCTCGCTCGTGACGGGAAGCGCATCGCGCTGGTTCGCGCCCGGCTTCCTCGAGCGCGAAGGCGGCGGCCCCGGTGCTCGCTCCCTCACGACGCTGATCGACGTCGACGACGAGTCGTATGCGCGATGCGCCGAGGCGCTCGCCGAATTCGATCGCACTGCTGACCTGCCCCATCTCACGGCGCCGACGCTCGCGATCGGCGGCGAGCACGACGCCGTGACGACGCCCGTGTCGATGCAGGCGTTCGCCGATCGGATACCCGAGGCGCGGCAGATCGCCATCGCGGGAACCTCGCACCTCGCCGTGCTGGAAGCCCCGACGACCGCCGCCGACCTGATCGCCGCGCACGTCGCGGACGTCGAGCGCGCGAACCAGGCCGCCGGCGCCTCCGAACGCGGGATGCGCGTGCGACGCGAGGTGCTCGGCGACGCCCACGTCGATCGTGCGGTCGCGGCGACGACACCCGAGACCGCGGCCTTCCAGGACTTCATCACCCGAACCGCGTGGGGCGATGTCTGGGCCAGGCCGGCTCTGAGCCGTCGGGAGCGCTCCATCGCCACGCTGGCGAGCCTGACGACCGGCCGTCATGGGCACGAACTCGCGATGCACGTGCGCGCCGCCCAGCGCAACGGGCTCACCCGCGACGAGATCGCCGAGGTGCTCCTGCACACCGCGCTCTACGCGGGACTGCCGGCGGCCAACGCGGCGTTCGCGATCGCGCGCGACGTCTTCGGCGAGGCATCCGGCGAGGCATCCGATCAGAGAGCAACCGGCCCCGGGGCCGGCGCCTCCGACGACACCGAGGAGAACCATGGATAAGACCGTCTCGAGCGCCGCCGACGCGGTCGCCGACATCCCGTCGGGCGCATCCCTCGCCGTCGGCGGGTTCGGCCTCTCGGGAGTGCCGATCGTCGCGATCCGGGCGCTGCTCGCACAGGGCGCGGACGACCTCGAGGTCGTCTCCAACAACTGCGGCGTCGACGGATGGGGGCTCGGCGAGCTGCTCGCCGCCGGCCGCATCCGCAAGGTGATCGCGAGCTACATCGGTGAGAACAGGGAGTTCGCGCGCCAGTACCTCTCGGGCGAGGTCGAGGTCGAACTGACCCCGCAGGGCACGCTCGCCGAACGTCTCCGCGCCGGCGGCGTCGGCATCCCCGCGTTCTACACCGCGACCGGCGCCGGAACCGCCGTCTCAGAGGGCGGGATGCCGCTGCGTTACGCGCCCGACGGCCAGATCGCCCTGACGAGCGAGCCGAAGGAGCTCCGCGCGTTCGACGCGTTCGGGCCCGCGCGGGAGTACGTCCTCGAGCAGGCGATCCGCACCGACTTCGGGCTCGTGCGCGCCGGGGTCGGCGATCGCCACGGCAACCTGCGGTTCGAGAAGTCGACCCGCAACTTCAATCCGCTCGCCGGGATGGCCGGGCGCGTGACGATCGCCGAGGTCGACGAGCTCGTCGAACCGGGCGTACTCGGTCCCGACGATATCCACCTCCCGGGCATCTACGTGGACCGCGTCATCGCGCTCACCTCGCAGGAGTCGGCTGACCTGCCGATCGAGAAGATCACGGTGCGGCCGCGGCCCGGCGCATCCACGACCGACGACGACAACGAGAGGGGCCGTTGATGCCGCTGACCCGAGACGAGATGGCGGCACGCGCGGCGCGCGAGCTCGAGGACGGCACGTACGTGAACCTCGGCATCGGCCTGCCGACTCTCATCCCGAACCACCTGCCAGCGGGCATCGAGCTCGTGCTGCACTCCGAGAACGGCATCCTGGGCGTCGGACCGTACCCGTGGGAGGGCGAGCAGGACCCGAAGCTCATCAACGCGGGCAAGGAGACGGTGACCGTGCTCCCGGGAGCGGCGTACTTCGACTCGGCGGCGAGCTTCGGCATGATCCGCGGCGGGCGCATCACGACCGCGGTGCTCGGCGCCATGCAGGTCTCGGCCGGCGGCGACATCGCGAACTGGGCCGTGCCCGGGAAGATGGTGAAGGGCATGGGCGGTGCCATGGACCTCGTCAACGGCGCCGAACGCGTCATCGTCGTCATGGAGCACGTCGCCAAGGACGGCACGCCGAAGCTCGTCGAGCAGTGCACGCTGCCGTTGACGGGAAGGGCCTGCGTCGACCGCGTCATCACCGACCTCGCGGTCTTCGACGTCGCCGCCGACGGCTTCGAGCTCGTCGAGCTCGCTCCCGGCGTGACCGTCGAGCAGGTGACGGATGCCACGGGCGCGGCGTTCACCGTCGTCGGCGGGATCGTCGACGTGGCGCGATGACCGAGCTGCGCGAGGTGGTGATCTGCTCACCGCTCCGTACCCCGGTCGGACGCATGGGCGGTGCGCTCGCGCCGGTGTCGGCCCATTCGCTCGCGACCAGCGTGCTCGAAGCGCTCCGGGCGCGCACCGGCATCGACCCCGCGGCGATCGACGGCGTCGTCGCCGCGCAGGGCTATCCGACGATGGAGGCGCCGGCGATCGGACGCGTCGCAGCGCTCGACGCCGGTTTCCCGGTGACGACGACGGGTTACCAGCTCGATCGCCGCTGCGGATCCGGCCTGCAGGCCGTGCTCAATGCGGCGATGGAGGTGCAGACCGGCGTCGCCGACGCCGTCATCGCACTCGGCGTCGAATCGATGTCGAACGCGCCGCTGTACACGGTCGAGGGTCGTCGCGGTGTGGCGGGAGCCGGTCTCATGCTGCACGACGCGCTCGCGCGTGGCCGCGAGACCGTCGGCGGCCGACGCTTCCCGACGCCCGAGGGCAACGTCGGTTCGGCCGAACTGCTCCGTGCGGGATACGGCGTCTCGCGTGAGGCGCAGGACGCGTTCGCGCTGCGCTCGCACCGGATGGCCGTCGCCGCGCAGCAGTCGGGCGCATTCGACGCCGAACTCGTGCCGGTCGAGGTCCCGGCCCGGCGCGGGACCGTCACCGTCGATCGCGACGAGCACCCGCGGGCCGACACGACGCTCGAGGCGCTCGCCGCGCTCCGCCCGATCCTCGGGCGGGCCGATGCCGAGGCGACGGTGACCGCCGGGAACTCGAGCGGGCAGAACGATGCCGCCGCTGCGTGCATCGTGACGACGCAGGCCCGCGCAGCCGAACTCGGGCTCGCGCCCATGCTCCGCCTCGTCTCCTGGGCGGTCGCCGGCAACGACCCGCTGCGCTTCGGCGTCGCCCCGGTGCCCGCGGCGGACCGCGCGCTCGCGCGCGCCGGCATCCGCTTCGCCGATCTCGACGTGATCGAACTCAATGAGGCGTTCGCGGTGCAGGTGCTCGCGTGCCTTGCCGACTGGGGGCTCGACGCCGACGACGCGCGACTGAACCCGCGGGGGAGCGGCATCTCGATCGGGCATCCGATCGCGGCGACCGGCATCCGCATGCTCACCACCCTCGCGCACGAACTGCCCGCCCTCGATGGGGAACTCGCGCTCCAGACCATGTGCATCGGCGGCGGGCAGGCGCTCGCGGCCGTGTTCGCGCGGGTGTGAGCGCCGGACCGGTGGTGAAGATGCGGCCTCACGCATCGAGATGGAAGGGCGGGCGATGAACGGACACGAAGGCAGGCGGTACGTCGTCACCGGAGCCGCCTCGGGCATCGGCGAGGCGACGGCGACGCTGCTCGCCGACGAGGGGGCCGAGGTGATCGCGGCGGACGTGCGGTGGGAGGTCGCCGCGGATCCGGACCCACCGAGGGTCGAGCGCGTGACCCTCGACATCGCGGATCCTCGCGCGTGGGCGGCACTGGCCGCACGGGTCGCCGCCGACGGCCGCCGAGTCGACGGATTGGTGAACGCGGCCGGCATCACGAGGCGCGCCCGGCTCGATGACGTCACGCGCGAGGACTTCGACGCCGTGTTCGCCGTCAACGCCACGGGGCCGGCGCTCGGCATGCAGGCGATCGCTCCGCTGATGGGGCCGGGGGCCGCGATCGTGAACCTCGGATCGGCGGCAGGCACGACGGCGCACTACGGCATCGCGTACGGTGCGAGCAAGTGGGCGCTTCGCGGCATCACGAAGTCCGCGGCCATGGAACTCGGCGCCCGTGGCATCCGCGTGAACCTCGTGAGCCCGGGCTACATCGAGACCTCGATGACGGCCGGGGCGCCGGAGGCGTTCCGAGTGGCGAGTCGGGACGCGACGCCGCTCGGGCGTTCGGGAGCCCCGAAGGAGGTCGCCCAGGTCATCGCGCATCTCCTGTCGCCGGCCGCGTCGTTCGTCACCGGAGCCGAGGTCGCGGTCGATGGGGGACTCACCGGTCATGGCGGCGGACTCGTGGTCGCGCGCGCGATGGGTGCCGCGCTCCCCTCGACATGAGCGCGGATGCCACGAGCGCTGCTCGGCTCGTTCGTCGTGCCGGTGGCCGACGAAGGCCGGGGGCGGCACGCCCCCGGCCTTCCTCGAATCGTTCAGCCGATGGCGGCGCGGAGACGTGCGGCGGCTTCGCCGACGTTCTCGGCGCTGTAGATCGCGCTTCCGGCGACCGCGATCCGAGCGCCCGCATCGCGCACCGAGGCGATGCTCGCCGCGTTGACGCCGCCGGCGACGGAGAACGGGACGCCGGATGCCTCGCCGTCGCGCAGCAGCGTCTCGAAGGTGAAGCCGGCTTCCGCCTGCTCGTCGAGTCCGGCGTGCATCTCGACGAACTCGGCGCCGAGGGCGACGACCTCCTTGGCACGAGCCGGCTTGTCGGCGACGCCGATCAGGTCGACCACGATTCCCTTGCCGTGCTTCTTCGCCGCCTTGACCGCGCCGCTGATCGTGCTGTCACCCGCGGTTCCGAGCACGGAGACGAGGTCGGCGCCGGCGGAGAAGGCGATCTCGGCCTCGAGCTCGCCGGCGTCCATCGTCTTCAGGTCGGCGAAGACGATCTTGTCGGGGTGCGCCTGCTTCACGGCGGTGATCGCCGACAGCCCCTCGCTCTTGATAAGCGGGGTGCCGAGCTCGAGGATGTCGACGTGGGGCGCGGCCGCCTCGGCGAGCTTGAGCGCGGATTCCGTGGACAGCGTGTCCATGGCGAACTGGAGTTTCATGTGTCGATGCCTTTCGTGTGCTGTGGTGGTGGTCAGGTGGCGCGGGGTCATTCGAGGTTGGCGTGTCGGGCCCACAGCTCATCGGCCGTCTGGCCGCCGGCCTGCCAGAGCGCGTGGAACAGGGCGTCGCCGAGGAGGACCACGGCCTGCTCGAACAGGCTTCCCGCATACTGCGCCGAGGTCGTCTCAGAGCGGTCGAGCTTGTCGGCCGCCGGCACGAGCACCACCGTGTGGGCGATCGACGAGAGCGGGGAGCGGGGCGCCGTCGTGATGGCCGCGATCCGGGCTCCGGCGGAGGCGGCCGTCTCGGCGGCGCGGACGATGCCGCCGGTCGTTCCGGAGCCGCTCGCGGTGAGCAGCAGATCACCAGGACCGATCGCCGGGGCTGTGATCTCGCCGACGACGTGGACGTCGAGACCGAGGTGCATCAGCCGCATCGCCGTCATGCGAAGGGCGAGGCCGGTGCGACCGGCACCCAGAATGAACACGCGACGAGCGGTGAGCATGGACTCTGCGACCGAAGTCAGCGCAGCGTCTTGCGCACCGGCGACGCGGTCGAGGGATGCGTCGAGTTCCGCGCGGATCTCGCCGAGGGCGGGAGCGACATCGATCTCCATGACAGGCATGGGTCCATCGTGCGAGCGATGCGCAGCCGATGAGCCCGCCCGAAGGTCGGGACACCCCTATCCGAACGGATGGGCGGCATCCCGTGGGTGAGGGTCGCAACGCTGCTCGCGCAGCCGATTCGCCGATGCCGGCGTCGCGCCGGCTCCTCCTCGAACATGCCCGTACGGTCGCGGAGCAAGCCGACCGGCACGCTCTCACTCTCGAGTCGATCCTCGCCGTGCTCCGATCGGATCGGCTCGACGATCGGAGGGCGCGGGCCGTCGCCGTCGATGCTGCGGCGACCGCACTCGTCGGGCTGCGCACGGAAACCGACGAGCAGCGCAGCGCGATGCTCGAACCGGCGGTCGGCGCATTCGCACGACTGCAGAACGACCTTCGCCCGCTCGTCCGATTCAGCGACCTGGACGTGCAGTTCGTCGAACCGCCGGCGACGGGCCGTGCCCTGCCCGGCGAGGTCGCCCACGCGGCGCGCGCGATCGTCCGGGGTGCGGTGCTGGCCCTCGTCGACCAGGGCGAGTGCCGACGGGTTCGAATCCAATGGGACTGCGACGGCCTCAATCTCCTCGTCGGCATCCGCGACGACGGTCGCGGAGAACTCAGCGCCTACGACGACACGCTTCGACCCATGGTCGAACGAGTGAGCGCGCTCGACGGAGAGATGAACGTGCACTCCACGCTCGGCTGGGGCTCGACCATCGACATCCGGTTGCCGCTCGACCCTCCGACGTCGCCCGATCCGCTGACGGATACCGTCGCGCTCTCCGCGCGCGAACGCGAGGTCCTGAAGCTTCTCGCCTCAGGCGCGCGAAACCGGGAGATCGCCAATGAACTCGGGATCAGCGAGAACACCGTCAAGTTCCACGTTTCGAACCTGCTCCTGAAGTCAGGCACTCGATCCCGAGCCGAGTTGGCCGCGCTCGCGGCGCGGTGATGCGGTGCGCGGCTCGCCGGGGACGACCACGTGGCCACGGTTTCACGTCCCTTCCGCCTCGCGGGCCGACGTACGGCGCTGGCAACGCTTCGGCGCCACCTAGACTCCTGAGCGTGATCAGCGAGGTGGGCGACGCGTACTCCCAGCGGGCGCTCGAGTACATCGACCTGTTCGGCACGATGGAGGCCGTGCACCCATCGGATCGTCAACTCGTCTCCACCTGGGCGAGCGGAGTCGACGGCCCGGTTATCGACGCCGGCTGCGGTCCGGGCCAATGGACGGACTTCCTCGCCGGAATCGGGCTCACCGTACGCGGTGTCGATCAGGTGCCCGAGTTCATCGAACGGGCCAGACGTGAGTATCCGGACGTGGAGTTCGAGGTCGGCGCGCTCGAGCATCTCGGCTGCGACTCGGAAACGCTCGGCGGAGTTCTCTCGTGGTACTCGCTCATCCACCATGATCCGGCCGCGATCAGCGAGCCGCTGGCCGAGTTCCATCGTTCGCTCGCAGCCGGAGGCACCCTGCTCGTGGGGTTCTTCGAGGGCCCGGCCGTCGAGCCGTTCGACCACGCCGTCATCCGTGCGTATCGCTGGTCCGTCGAAGCGCTCGGTGAAGAACTGCGTGCCGCCGGTTTCGACGTGCTCGAATCCCATGTCAGGAAAACCGTCGGCCAGCGGGCGCAGGCGGCGATCCTCGCCCGGCGGGCCGACTGAGCTGACGCGGCGCGCGCCGTACCGGCGCCCTGAGCCGCAACCGGCCGGCGGTCTGCGCGGCCCCGCCTCAGGCGGCCTGTTCTCCGTCGGTGTCGCGCTTGATCGCCGAGATCTCGAACTCGAGCGTGATCTTCTCCGACACGAGCCAACCGCCCGAGTCGAGCGCCATGTTCCACTCCAGCCCGTATTCCCGGCGGTCGATGCGCCGCGTGCCCTCGAATCCGGCACGCAGTGCGCCGAAGGCGTCGGTCTCCACGCCGGTGAACTCGATCGGGATGGTGATCGGCTTCGTGATGTCGCGAATCGTCAGGTCGCCCGAGACCACGAGGGCGTTGTCGCCGACCTCCTCGATGCGGGTGCTCTTGAAGACGATGTCGGGCCATTTCTCGGCGTTGAAGAAGTCGGCGCTGCGCAGGTGGTCGTCGCGTTGGGTGTTGCGGCTGTCGACACTGGCGACCTTGAGCACGATCTCGGCGGTCGACTTGTCGGGATCGTCGAAGTCGACGTGCAGGGTGCCGGTCACGTCGTTGAAGGCGCCGCGGACGTTCGCCACCATGGCGTGCTTGGCCGAGAAGCCGATGCGAGTGTGCGAGGGGTCCAGGTCCCAGTCGCCGCTCAGGTCGGGTCGGTTGTCGGTCATGATCTCCCCATGGGTCGGTGCACGAACCAAGACAGTCTCTCATGCGCGGGCTGACCGAATGCTCCACGGTGCCCGCGGAGCTTCGGGGACGGCTCGACGTCAACCATCCGTCACGGGTACCGCTCGGATCGAGGCATCCCGATCGACACCGGTCGCTCCCGAACGCACGCAGCGTCGACGATTGTCGAATGTCGTTCGGGTTCGTTGATCAATCTCCTGGCGCGCCGTAGGTTCCTGAGTGACCGCACCCACGCCGGAATCCACCGGAGCGGCCGGGATATCAGTGCGGCCTTCGGCTTCTCTCGAGCCGAAGGGCGCGAGCGTTCGACGTCCCAGTACGGCAATGCAGGAAGCAACTTCGCCCTTTTTCGGACGGTGGTGTTCCCGCGACCGGGAAACCGCTGTCCTCCGACGGAAGGACCTCAGTGAAATCCAGGATTCTCGCCTACGCAGGCTCGGTGGTCATCGCCGCCCCGCTCGTACTCGTCGGGTCGGGGGTGGCCAACGCGGCACCGGAGGACAACCCACCGGTCAGCCTCGTCGACAACGTCACCGCTCCGATCTACGACTACGCCGGCGCCATTCGGGAGACGGTGTGGGTCACCGCCCCCGATCTCGACGGCGACGGTGACGAGGAGCAGGTCGCCGCCGACATCATCCGGCCCCGGGAACTCGACGGCACTGCGCGAGTCCCCATCATCATGGATGCCAGCCCCTACTACCTGAGCTCAGGGCGCGGCAACGAGGCCGAGCGCAAGCAGTACGACGCCGACGGCAACCTCGTGAAGTTCCCGCTCTACTACGACAACTACTTCGTGCCGCGCGGCTACGCGTTCGTCGCCGTCGACATGGCGGGCACGGCACGTTCGACCGGCTGCACCGACGAGGGAGGCCGTTCGGACATCGAGTCGGTCAAGGCCGTCGTGGAGTGGCTGGACGGCAAGGGCACCGCGCATGACGCGAGCGGCGCGGTCGTCGAAGCGGACTGGAGCAACGGCAAGACCGGCATGATCGGCAAGTCCTACGACGGGACCCTGGCCAACGGCGTCGCCGCGACGGGTGTCGAGAACCTCGAGACGATCGTCCCGATCAGCGCGATCAGCTCGTGGTACGACTACAACCGCTGGCAGGGTGCGGTGAAGTCCATCAATTACCCGAGCAGCCTCTCGCGTTCCGTGGCATCCAACCGCACCATCGCGACCGACTGCTCGGCGCGACTGGACTGGATGAACGCCAACGACGGTGACGAGACCGGGGCGTACACCGATTTCTGGGCCGAGCGCGACTACCGGGCGGGCAGCTACTACGACGTCTCCAAGGTCACGGCGAGCGTCTTCATCATGCACGGGTTGCAGGACACCAACGTCAAGACCATGAACGCCTCGAAGTGGTGGGAGGACCTCGGCGAGCAGGGGGTGCTCCGTAAGATGTGGCTCACCCGCCTCGGACACGTCGACCCCTTCGACTCGGAGCGCGCCCTGTGGGTCGAGACGCTGCACCGCTGGTTCGACCACGAGCTCATGGACATCGACAACGGCATCGACCGCGAGCCCGCGGTGAGCGTCGAGACGGCGCCGAACCGGTGGGAGCACTCGCCGACGTGGCCGATCGCCTCGGCCCGCACGCAGTCGCTGAACCTGCACTCCGACGGCACGATGATGCTGGGCCGGAAGGACCGCTCGACGGCCAGCTACATCAACTCGACGTCGCTGAGCGAGGCGAACGCGATCAGGATCGGCGACAACGCCAACCGCCTGCAGTTCCTCACCGGCACGACCAAGCACGACCTCCGGATCTCTGGCACGCCGACCGTCGACCTCGACGTCACGCACACCGCCCCGGTCGGCCAGGTGTCGGTCATGCTGGTCGACTACGGCGTGATGGATCGCATCAGCGCCTCCGGTGACGGCGCGCAGACGCTGGACACGGAGACCTGCTGGGGTCCGGCGACCGCGACCGACGACGCCTGCTACAAGGAGGTCGGCAAGCGCATCGCGAGCACCGAGCTGCAGGTGCTCGCTCGGGGCTGGGCTCGCCTCGACGGTGCCGGCAACCACGACGTCACCGTCGAACTGGCGGCCAACGACGTCGTCGTCCCGGCCGGCCACCAGCTCGGGCTCGTGATCAGCGGGAGCCGCAACGGGGTCCTGCCCGTCGACACCGCGGCGACGACCTACACGGTCAGCCTCGGCGACTCGAAGCTGAACCTCCCCGTCTCGGGTCCCATGGCCGGATTCGGTCCGGGTCACCTCACGGCGAAGGACACCGAGAAGCTGAGCCCGGGCACGCTGCCCGACCTCGACGCCACGGTGTGGCCGGGCCGCTGACCACCTGATCGGGAGCCCGGCGGCATACGGCTGAGACCGTGTGCCGCCGGGCTCTTTCCGCTGTCCCGGTCAAGGGGATTGCCGCGGCGCGCCTCGGCGCCGACAATCGGTCATCCGGGACGGGGCGAACGAGGCCCAGGGCCCGAACAGCTGATTCGCACGAACCGGGGGCGCCTGTGTCTGTCAATGTCCGAGCCATGACCTGTTCGCCGCGAGCGGTGTTCGACGTGCTCGCCGACGGCTGGCTCTACCCGGGCTGGGTCGTCGGCGCGTCGCGCATGCGTGACGTCGATGCGTCCTGGCCGAGCGAGGGAAGCCGGCTGCACCACTCGGTCGGCGTCTGGCCGTTGCTCATCGATGACGAGACCGTCAGCGTGGAGTGGCATCCGCCGCATCGGGCGGTGGTCCGCGCGAAGGGCTGGCCGATCGGCGAAGCCTGCGTGACGGTCGACGCTCGCCCGCGCGATTCGGGCTGCGTCGTGCGCATCCAGGAGGAAGCCGTCGAAGGGCCGGGGAGCTGGGTTCCGAGATTCCTCACGGACCCGCTGCTCTCCGTGCGGAACCGGGAGACGCTCCGGCGCCTGGCCTACCTGGCCGAGGGGCGCGAGCAGAACGGCGAGCGCTGACGCCGATCCAGGTCGTGGTCGACGCGCGGCCACGCCTGCGGCCCCGCGTGCGGCTACGCCTGCGGTCCCACCTGCGGCTACGCCTCGGTCGCCTCCTCGGGAATGCCGAGGCCACGGGGGAACACGCTGTGGCGGAGCTGGGTCTCCATCGCCGCGATGATGTCGGTGAGGTCGACGTCGGCGAGGTCCGCGGGCTTCCAGTCGGGCACGGAGCCCTGATGGAGTGTGTTGGTGTTCTGCGCGACGAGCGCCTGCACGCCGGTGAACAGGTCGGGTTGCGTGGTGAACCAGCGCGCGAGCCGGAGCTCGCGTTCGAGGGCCTCGCGCAGCGTCTCTCCGTCACGCGCGGCACGCACCGATCGCAGGGTCGCGACGAGTGCGGTCGGCGACAGCCGCAGCAGCGTGTCGGCGGCCGTGGCCGCGTTCGCGGCGGCATCCGGGTCGCTGGAGTCGGCGGCGCGCAGCCCGTCGACCTCCTCGCCGTTGGAGAACGCCCACAGCCGCTCGAGGATCGCCTCGACCGTGCCGGCCGAGTAGCACGCATCGATCCAGTCGCGCCGGTCGAGCACGGTCGCGGCACCGGCACCGGCACCGGCACCGGCACCGGCACCGGACGCGAATCGCCGGACGATCTCGTCGGGTGCGGTCACATCGTCGGCAGCCTCGAGCGCCGTCGTCAGTTCGCCGATGCGCTCGGTCGGCACCATCACGTCGGCGAAGCCGAGCGCGATCGCGTCGCCGGCCGTGAGGTCGACCGAGTTGAGCGCGAGATAGGTGCCGAGTTCGCCCGGGGTGCGCGCAAGCCGCCACGTCGCGCCGCCGTCGGGCACGAACCCATAGCCCGTCTCGGGCTGTCCGAGCTTCACCCCGTCGGTCACGACCCGCGTGGACGCGTGGCCCGCGAGTGAGATGCCGCCGCCCATGGTCATGCCGTGCATGATCGACACGACCGGCTTCGGGTACTCCGCGAGCTTCGCGATCAACCGGTACTCGTTGCGGAAGAACACCGAGCCGATCGTCATGCCCTCGGCGGCCTTCGACAGGATCTCGCGGAAGTCGCCGCCCGCGCAGAACCCGTAGTCGCCCACGCCGTCGAGGAGCACCGCCGAGACGGCGGGATCGTCGGCCCACGTGTCGAGGGTCTCCGTCATCGCCTGCATCATGGCGAGGTCGATCGCGTTGATCGAATCCGGGCGATTGAGGCTCAGGTGTCCGAGGCGGCCGACGATGACGGCGCTGAGAGGCGAATTCACGTTCGCTACGCTAACGGGCTCGGGACGGTCCTGAAGACCGGCTGCGCTCTGGTCGGTCGCATCCGACCGGATGCCGCTCAATGGAGCGGACACCGCGATCGCGCTTCGACGGTTCCGACACGACCGCCCGAGGCGGGCTTGGTCGGCAGTCGGCGACGATTCACGTCGAGTCCGTCGCTGCGGACCGTGACGCGCGGATCGCTCAGGGCGGCGACGGCGGCCGTGAGCCCGGCCACCGCGAGCTTCTCGCCCGGGCAGCGGTGACCGGTGGCGACGCCGGCGCCGCCGTGGGGGATGAACGCCGGCATCGATTCGACGTCGTCGACTCCTCGGAACCGCTCGGGATCGAACGCGTGCGGGCGCTCCCAGGAGCGGTCTTCGGTGTCGGTGCCCAGGATGTCGAGCACGACCCGGCCGCCGGCTCGGAGGGTCTCGCCGTCGAGCTCGACGTCGGTGGTCGCCCAGCCGGGGAGCATCGGCACGAACGGCGCGGTGCGCCGGATCTCCTGCGCGAACATGGTCGCCAGTGGGCCGCCCACCAGGGTTCCGCGGTCGGATGCCTCCGCGGCGACGCGCGCACGCCACTCGGGACGATCGTGCAACTCCTTCGCGGCGAACGCGACGAGTCGCGCGACCGCGATCATCGGGCGGATGCTGTTCTGCAGTTCGACGCCGGCGAGCCGGGCCGGGAGCAGGTCGCCCTCCGCGTCGCGGTGCCATGACCACGCGTGCAGCGCGGTTCCCCCTTCGGCATCGAGGGCGCCGGCGCGTACCGCCTCGACCAGGCGCTGCGCGTGCCGGTCGGACCACAGCCGATTCGCGCCGGCGAGCAGGAACCCGGGGGAGTAGGGCACCCCGAAGCCGTCGACGATCTGCGCGAGTCGCGCCGACCATCGGGTCTTCGCTGCGGCGGTTCCCGGCAGTCCCGCCCAACGCATGCTCGCGCGCCCGAACGCGCCGACCGCCGCGTCGTAGGCGGTTCGGCGACCGCCGCGGATCCAGGCGTCGAGTTCGAGGTGCCATTCCCGGTCGAGGAGCGGCACCAGTCGCTCGACCTGGCGGTCCTCGTAGGCGACGTCGACGAAGGTCGCCTTGCGATGCCGGTGCTCCGCGCCGTCGAGGCTGTGCACCGATCCGTGGCCGAAGAGGGTCTCCTGCACGATCGCCGGCATGGCGCCGTGGCGCGCGATCCGCGCGTCGTCGTAGAACAGCGCGACGCCCTCGGTCCCGCGCACGAGCAGTGCGTCGCGTCCGAGCAGTCGCATCGGCACGTCGCGGGTCCGCCGCCAGATGCTCGAACCGAAGTCGTAGCCGCGGGTGAGGATCGAGACGGTGTCGTCGTTCGTCGTTCGGCTCATGCGTCCACCGTCGCAGGGCCGGGCCGGAACTTCCACGGGGCGGCGCGCGCCCGCCCGGTGTGATATCGGCATGAATCACGGTGCTCCGGGAGTGAGCCGGGTGCGCACCGCGAGGCCCGCGCAGGCGATGACGGCGAGGCCGCCGAGCAGGGTCTGCCAGGTGACCGCCTCGCGGAGGATGAGCGCCGCCCAGAGGATGCCCATCACGGGCTGGATCAGCTGCACCTGGCTGACCTGCGCCATCGGCCCGATCGCGAGGCCGCGGTACCAGGCGAAGAAGCCGAGGAACATGCTCACCACCGCGAGGTAGGCGAACGCGAGCCACTCGACGGCGTCGGCCGTGGGTGGTTGCTGTGCGACCGAGAAGGCCGTCAGCGCGATCATCAGCGGAGCGGCGAGTACGAGCGCCCACGAGACGGTCTGCCACGATCCGATCTCGCGGGCGAGCAGGCCGCCCTCGGCGTACCCGATCGCCGCGGCGATCAC
Source organism: Agromyces agglutinans (assembly GCF_009647605.1). Taxonomy (GTDB): domain Bacteria; phylum Actinomycetota; class Actinomycetes; order Actinomycetales; family Microbacteriaceae; genus Agromyces; species Agromyces agglutinans. Next base: position 67,828 of record NZ_WJIF01000001.1, read on the forward strand.
GGCGGCGAACAGCAGGAGGTCCGACCAGTGCACCCCGCCCAGGCCGCCGCCCTGCAGGGACGCGAAGGCGACCCCGGCGATCGCACCGAGCACCGCGAAGAGCCAGAACGATCGGCTCGGCCGTTCGTGCCCGCGGATGACGGCCATCACGGCGGTCGCCGCCGGCAGCAGGCCGATCACGACGGCGCTGTGGCTCGCCGGCGCATCCGTGAGGGCGAAGGACGTGAGGACGGGGAATCCGACGACCACTCCGCCCGCGACGACGGCGAGGCGCACCCACTGCGGCCCCGACGGCAGGCGCTGGCGGGTCGCCGTCAGGACGACGGCCGCGAGCACGGCGGCGACCACGGCCCGGCCCGAGCCGATGAACAGGGGAGCGAACCCGCCGATGGCGACCTTGGTGAACGGCAGCGTGAACGAGAAGGCGGTGACGCCGACGAAGCCCCACCAGAGACCGGCGCGGCGCGATATCACCGACGGTGCAGGGAGGATAGCGCTACTCTGTAGTGTCATGGACAACGATAGCACCGCGCGCATCGTCGCCGGTCTGGAGGCCTGGATCGCCGCCGCGCCGCCCGGAGCGCAGGTGCCGTCGAATCGCGCGCTCATGGTCGAGTACGGCGCCAGCCCGGTCACGGTCCAGAAGGCGATGCGCCGTCTCGCCGGAGCCGGTCTCGTGGAGAGCCGGCCCGGTGTCGGCACCTTCGTCCGCGCCACGCGCACGACGCTTCCGGCCGACTACGGGTGGCAGACCACGGCACTCGGGGCGACGCAGTCGCGCGTCGCAACGCTGTCCTCCACACAGCGGGCGGTGAATCCCGACGCGATCGCACTGCATTCCGGGTACCCAGCGCGCAAGCTGCTGCCGGAAGCGCTGGTGCGCACGGCGCTGGTGCGAGCCGCGAAGACGGATGCCGCGATGACCCGATCGCCTGCGGGCGGACTGCCGGCCCTGCAGGCATGGTTCGCGTCCGAGCTGGCCGCGGAGGCGGCCCGCGGAGTGACCCCGGCGACCACGCGCGACGCGCTGATCGTCTCCGGCAGCCAGAGTGGACTGAGCTCGATCTTCCGCAGCGTCGTCGGGCCGGGGCATCCGTTGTTGATCGAATCGCCGACCTACTGGGGGGCGATCCTCGCGGCCGAACAGGCCGGGGTGACGCTGGTGCCGGTGGCGACGGGCCCGGCGGGCCCCGACCCCGACGAGGTCGAGCGTGCGCTCGCCCGCACGGGAGCTCGCGCGTTCTACGCGCAGCCCCGATTCGCCAACCCGACGGGCGGGCGATGGTCGTCCCAGACGGGCCACGACGTGCTCGAGATCGTCCGCAGGCATGGCGCGTTCCTCGTCGAGGACGACTGGGCCCACGACCTCGCCATGGACGCGGCACCCCGCCCGATCGCCGCGCACGACGACGACGGCCACGTCATCTACCTGCGCTCGCTGACGAAGAGCGTCTCGCCCGCACTCCGCGTGGCCGCGGTGATCGCTCGCGGCCCGGCGCGCGAGCGCGTCCTCGCCGATCGGGCGGCTGAGTCGATGTACGTGAGCGGGCACCTGCAGGCCGCGGCGCTCGACGTCGTCACCCGCCCCGCCTGGAGCGGCCACCTGCGTGGGTTCCGGCAGCAGTTGCGCGAGCGCCGCGACCTCCTGCTCGGGAGTCTGCGCGAGCACGCGCCGATCGTGCAGGTCGAGACCGTGCCATCGGGAGGCCTGAACCTGTGGGTGCGCCTGCCAGACGGCACGGACGTCGACGCGGTGGTACGGGAATGCTCACTGCGAGGCCTCGAGATCGCCCCCGGCGCCGAGTGGTTCCCGGCGGAGGCGTCGGGCCCGTTCGTCCGACTGAACTACTCCGGCGAGAGCCCCGAACGATTCCCCGAGGCCGCGCGAATCCTCGGCGCGGTGGCCGGCGCCGCGACGCGCTGAGTCGCCGAGTCGCGCTCCGCCGGGGCGGCGCGCAGGGCTGCCGTCACGGGCTGCGGACCCCGCACGATACGGCGAAGGGGTGGAGGCTCGCGCCTCCACCCCTTTCACGACGCGGGTCGCGTCAGTCCTTCGCGACCTCGGCCTTGGCTGCGAGCTGCCCGCCGGCGAGTCCGGCGAGGATCGCTCCGACATCGAGACCGGTGAGCGACTTCACGACCTGCGTGCCCTCGCCGAGGACCTGACCGACCGTCTTGGTGACGGCGCTCGCGCCGTCGGTCGACACGACCGTGAGGTGGTCGATGTTGCTGATCGGCTCCGCCGCGGCGCGCACGATCTCGGGCAGGCGCGAGATGATCTCCTGCGCCAGGGCGGCCTCGCCGTACTTCTTCAGCGCCTGGGCCTTCGCATCGGTCGCGGTGGCGTCGGCGAGGCCCTCGGCCTGGATGGCGGCGGCGCGCGCCTCACCCTCGGCGCGGATACCGGCCGCGAGGGCGACCTGGCGGTCGCGCTCGGCCTCGCCGGAGACGCGAACGGACGTCGCCGCTGCCTCGGCGTCTTGGACGGCAGCGACCTTGTTGGCCTCGGCGATCTTGGTGCGCTTGTAGGCGTCGGCTTCGGTCGCGGCGTTCGCGGCGTCGCGCTGAGCGTTGGCGCGCTGCACCTCGGCGTACGCCTCGGCCTCGGCGGGCTTGCGGATGTCGATGTCGAGGCGCTCCTGCGTGACGAGGGCCTGCTCGGAGAGCGCGTCGCGCTCCTGCACCGCGACGAGCTTGTCTTGCTCGGCCTTGGCGAGCATGCCGGCCGCCTCCGCCTCGGCGTTCGCCCGGTCGGTCTCGGCCTTGATGCCGGCCTGCTTGAGGCTCAGCGCCTTCTGGCGTTCGGCGATCTGCTCGGCGGCCTCGATGCGGGCGAACTCGCTCGCGCGGGCGGCCTCGGCCTCGCTGACCTCGGCGACCTGGCGGGCGCGGGCGGCCTCGGCGCGACCGAGGTTGGCGAGGTAGTCGCTGCCGGGCGTCGAGATGTCGGAGATGTTGAGCAGGTCGACCTGCAGGCCCTGCTCGGCCAGATCGGCCTTGGTCTCGGCGACGACCCGGTCGGAGAGGCCCTTGCGGTCGGAGATGATCTGCTCGATCGGCATGTCGCCGACGATCGAGCGGAGCGAGCCCTCGAGGGACTCCTTGGTGATCTCGGTCAGGAGGTCCTGTTGCGAGAGGAAGCGCTGCGCGGCACGGCGGACGCCGTCTTCGGTGCCCGACACCTTGAAGTTGATCGAGGCCTTGATGGCGATCTTGATGCGGTTCTTGTCGACGCCCTCGACGGTGATGCCGATCTGGCGTTGCTCGAGCGAGATGGCGTAGCCCTGCTGCAGGATCGGCCAGACGAACGTGCGGCCGCCGATCACGACTCGCTGGCCGATGGGTGCCTCGCCGGCCGCCGGCCTGCCGGCGCCGCGGCCGACGATGACGAGCGCCTCGTTCGGCGGGACGCGGCGGATGCGCCGCGCGATGAAGGAGAGCAGGCCGATGATCGCGACGGCGACCGCGGCGACCGCGATGATCTGGATCCATTCGGGGGACAGCACAGTGGACTCGTTTCAGGGTCGAGGGCGGGGGAGCCGGAGGGGTGAGAACGGGATCGAGCAGGGAGGAGGTGTTCGGGTGGTCGGTCAGTCGGCCGCGACCTTCACCCGCGCGCCGGCCTGCGCGACGACGCGGATGCGGATGCCCGCGGCCAGCGGCGTCTCGGCGAAGGCGAGCCGCCGCTCGACCTCGCCCGGTCCGTCGAGTCGGACCTCGCCGCTCTCAGCGGTGACCGGCGAGGTCGTCACGCCGGTGAGGCCGACGGCGCTCGCGGGGATGCCGTCGGAGCTGCGCGTGAGACTGCGGATGGCGAGCACTGAGACGACGTAGGCGACGATCGCGAGCGCGATCGAGAGCACGTACGCCCAGATCAGGTCGAGTCCGGTGGAGGCGACGACCGCGCCGGATGCCCCGAAGACCACGAGCCCGACCGCGAGCGCGGTGCCCGAGAGTGCGCCGTCGCCGACACCGAGGTGGTCGAGCACGTCGCCGATGACGAGCGAGACCAGGAGGAGGGCGAGGCCGATGCCTCCGACGATGAGGAACGGGAGCAGCACGCCGACGGGCCTTTCGGGTGGGTTGGACGAGCCGGGGCCGGGCTCGGGGTGAGCTCACCCTACTGAAGATCGCGCAGGGGGGCGCGGAGTTCTCCACCGATCGACGATCGCCCAGACGATGGAAGCCCGGCGCCGAGTGTGATTGGCTTGGCACGGGGTATCCGCAGACGGCGCCGGCCCATCGACGTCGCGCAGACGGTGCACCTGTTCCGGGGGGACCAATGGGGAAGCGTCGCTGGCGTGGACTGATCGCAGCCGTCGGGGTGGCCGTACTGGCAGGAACCTGGGCGACGGCGACCGCATCGGCGGAGCCGGCGGCATCCGCACCACGGACCGCGGCGGTGCGGGCCGCCCTGCCGGCCGGCATGGTCGGCGTGAACCCGTTCACCCTGTCGGGCGGATTCACCGTCTACGCGATCGACGACGCCGTGCTCGCCAACACCGAGTTCGAGGGCAGCATCGCGGTCGGCGACCAGCTCCGGGTGACCCAGCAGGCCTCCTACCAGTTCGCACACGTGATCGCCGGCACCGGCAGCTACGTGCTGCCCACCATCGACGGCGACCCGACGCGCGTGCTCGCCGGGTCGTACGACCCGAATCCCGCCACGAACTCGGGTCGTGTCGAGATCACGAGTGCCGGCGCCACCGAGCCGGCACAGGTCGGCGACCTGAAGCTCGTCGACCGCACGACCCCGTTCACCTCCTTCACGCGCGCGTCGTGGTTGCGGTACGCGCTCGCGCAGGGCTCGGACACGCCACCCCTGATCGATGCGCAGAACCAGGAGTATCCCGACGACGCGCAGCCCCCGACGAGCTCGGCCGGCGACGGCAGCATCTACACGTACGACACCGGTGAAGACACGGCCTCCGTGGTCGCGAGCTACGTCCAGGCGAACGCCCAGGCACGCGAAGACGAGATCGACCAGTGCCTCATCGACATCATCGACCCTGAGAGCCCGAACGGGTACCCCGTCGAGATCGCCGAGGATGCCGGTGACCGGATCGTGCTGGGCACGCTGTCGCCCGACCAGCCGAACATCGTGCAGTACGCCGACATCGCCGGTGCCCGCCTGCTGCAGTTCTCCGACGGCACGCCCGGCCCCTCGAACCCGCTCGTCATCCACGTCGAGCCGGGCACCACGTCGATCCTGCCGCCGGCGATCGACCCCGAGGGAACCTACTCGCCGTACGTGCTCTGGGACCTGTCGCAGGTCAGCGGCCCGGTCGCGTTCAGCACCGACGGTCGCGGTGACGGCTCGATCTACGCGCCGAACGCCGATCTCAGCATCATCGCGCAACCCTGGGACGGCCAGATCATCGCGAACTCCGTGATGATCGCCGGCGGTGAGGTGCACTCGTACCTGTTCGCCGGCGGCCTGCCCTGCGACGCCCCGGTCGATTCGGGCACATTCTCCGTGGCGAAGGAGCTCGCGGGCGTCGAAGCGTCGGCGCTCGCACCGGGCACGGTGTTCGAGGTCCGGTACCTGGCGCTCGCTCCCGACGGCACGTTGTCGTCGGGCCTACTCGAGTTGAGCCCCGACGGCACGCCGGTCTCGCCCGGCGTCGACTTCCCGTTCGGAACGCGCGTCGCAGTCTACGAGTTGCCGCCCGACGACGCGGCACTCCCGCCGGAGCTCGCGTGGAGCGAGGTCTCCTGGAGCGGCGACACGTCGTTCACGATCGACTCGACGCATCCGTCGGTGAGTCTCGTGGTCACCGACACCGCGGCACTCGTGCCCGCCGGGTTCAGCGTGACGAAGTCGCTCACCGGCTCGGGTGCCACCGCCGTGCCCTCCGGTGAGGAGTTCACCGTCGAGTACACCGTGAACGGCGGCGCACCGACCGACCTGGTCATCAGGCCCGACGAGCCGGCCCTCGTCGACGATCTCGTCGCCGGCGATGTGGTGACGATCTCGGAGCTGACGCCGCCCGAGGTCGAGGGCATCGCCTGGGGTACGCCGACGTGGACCGTCGGCGGCGAGCCCGTCGTTCCGGGTGAGAACGGCGAGATCACCTTCACCCTGGTCGGCGGCGAGACGATCGCCGTCGGGTTGACGAATACCGCTGAGGCCGTCGGGTGGGTTTCGATCTCGAAGACCGTCATCGGCGACGGTGTGAGCGTCCTTCCCGACGGCCTCGAGTTCCCGCTCGTGTACTCGCTCGACGGCGGACCCGAGACGACCGCTGCCATCCCGGCCGATGAGGTGATCACCGTGGGCGGCATCCCCGCGGGAACGGTCGTGACGGTGCGGGAGGGCACGCTGCCCGACGTACCCGGTGTGGCGTGGGGAACGCCCGGGTGGACCGTCGACGGTGTTCCACTGGTCCCCGACGCGGCCGGCAACGTGACCTTCGTCGTCCAGCCGGGCAGCACGGTGGCGCTCGCACTCACCAACACGGCGAACGGGTTCGGGTCGCTCTCGTTCGTGAAGACGCTCACCGGTCCGGCATCAGACCTCGTCCCTGCCGATACCGTTTATCCCATCGAGTACCGGGTGTCCGAGGGGCCGGTGACCACCGGGGAGGTGACGACCGGCCGCCCGGTCGAGGCCTCAGGCTTTCCGACCGGCGTCGCGGTGTGGGCCCGTGAGGGCGCGCCGCCCGAGATCCCGGGCGTCGAGTGGGGAGAGCCGCAGTGGACGATCGATGGTGAGCCGGTGACGCCCGACGCCGACGGCTGGGTGACCTTCATGGCGGAGACCGGCACGACGGTCGAGATCGCGCTCGAGAACGACGCGGAGTTCGGTCCTGGCGGGTTCACCGTGACGAAGGCGATCACCGGTGACGGCGCCTCGGTCGTTCCGCCCGGCACCCAGTTCACCGTGGGCTACCGGGTCGACGACGGCCCGGAGCAGTCGCTCGTCGTCGGCGTCGGTGAGCCGGCAACGGTCGGCGACCTGCCCCTGGGGTCGACCGTCACCTTCACGGAGGCGGCGCCGCCCGAGGTTGCCGACATCGAATGGGGAACCCCGGTGTGGAAGGTCGACGGCGTCACCGTGAGCGATCCGACGATCACGATCGGCGCCGGCCAGGTCGTCGCCGTCGAGTTGCAGAACACGGCGGATGCCCCGGACACGCCGGGCTCGCTCCCGGCGGCCGGGTTCGCTGCCGGGGTTCCGCTGACGGTGGCGGCGATCGCCGTGCTGCTCGGTCTCGCGCTGCTCGCGGCTCGTAGCCGCTCGCGTGGCTCGCGATCCGAGCAGGGCAGCGCCTGACCGCTCAGCGGTACCCGGAGGCCGCCGTCGGCGTGCGCGTCAGTGCGTCGACGGCGGTGTCGCCGCGGATCGTGCGCATGAGCCGGACCACCTCGTCGGCGATGTCGCCGGTGATGGCGCGACAGGCCACGCTGTAGGGGCCCATCGGACCGAGTCCACCGCCTCGCACGCGGATGACCTCCCAGCCGACCTCGCGCAGCGCGTCGTCTTTGTCGAGGTCGGACGCCTCCTTCAGGCCGAGGTGGGCCCGGCGCGACCGGCCGGGGTCGTCGTACTCGATCGCGATGCGCAGTTGCGGCACGAGGATGTCGGGCCAGACCTCGCTGCGGCCGTGGAACGTGCGGGCGATGCGCACGGCATTGACCCGGTGGTGGAGCACGAGGCGCTCGTCGAGCAGCGCACGAAGCCGCTGTTCGGTCATCGACGTGCGCGTGCGGAGGCCGGGCTTCATGAACGGCACGCCGGCTTCGGCGAGCGCGGCCGGGGCGACCGCACTCAGCCGGCACTTCTCGCACCCGGTGCCCGTCAGCACCTGCATGACGCTCGCGCGGTAGCGGTCGTGCCCGCGGCGGCACCGCCAGTCGTACTCGGCGCCGAGGCGCGTCTCGACGGCGAGCGCCGACCGCTCGCCGGGCGCCACGCGGCGCAGGAGCTCCTCGCGGGATCGCTGCGTCTCGTGCACGAGCATGCACACGGGGCATCCGCGCCGCAGCCGCACCGTGCCGGGTGCGCCCGCCGGTGCGCCGTGCCCGCACGCGAAGGCCACCGCCGTCATCCGTCCTCCCGCTTCCGCATGGCGGCATCCTCGCAGCGGCGACCGACATGGATGCCTCGCGCCAGCCCTGATGCCGCCACGACGGCGTCGGCGGCACCCGGGCCGGATCCCGGTGTCGGCGGAGTCGGGCACGATGGAGGAGTGCGGATCGTCCTCGGAGCGGCCGGCGCGGGTCGCGTGGCGGTCGTGCCGGTGCCCGACGCCCCCGTGCCGGCAGGCGAACAGACCGTGATCGAACCCCTCGCGGTGGTACCGTTCGCCGAACTCCCGCGGGTCGTGCGCGAGCTCGAATCCTCTCGCCCTCGATGGGTGTGGGATGACACGCGCGTTCGCTACCCGCAGTTGGTCGCCGTCGGAGTGATCGTGGAGCGGGTCCACGATCTCCGGCTCGTCGGGGCGATCCTCGAGCACTCGACGCTGACCGAGGCCGCGCGCAGCGGCCTCCCGGCGCGCCCGGCCTGGCTCGCCCCAGGGCCGGCCGAGAACGCCGTCGGCGCGTCGGCTTCCCCCGCCGGCGTGCTCCCCGACGCGCCCGGCCACGCGGGCGCGGGCGGCGCGCCCACGCTGTTCGACCTCGTCCCGCCCGCCGATGCGTCGACCGACGGGCCCGAGAGGCCCGATGTGCGCGACCGCCGTGAGCGCTCCGCCGGCGCCGGCGCCGTGCACGCCGATGTCGCCCTCGACGACCCCGTCCGCGCCACGGCCGGCGCCGGCCGAGCCGCTCTCGCGCCGGTCGCCGAGGTGCTCGCCGAGTTGGCGCGACAGGACGCGCTCGTCGCCGAGAGTGCCGCACCCGCCAAGCTGCGCCTGCTCGCCGCGGCCGAATCGGCCGGAGCATTGATCGGCGTCGAGATGCAGGCCGCCGGCCTGCCCTGGAGCGTCGACGTGCACGAGCGCGTGCTCGAGGCCGAACTCGGCCCGCGTCCGTCGCCGGGCGCGAAGCCGGCCCGAATGGCCGCGATCGCGGCAGAGGTGCGGGCGGCGCTCGAGGCGCCGGCGCTCAACCTCGACTCGCAGGTGGACCTGCTGCGGGCGCTGCGCAACGCGGGGCTCGACGTCGCCTCGACCGGCAAGTGGGAACTGCAAGAGCTCGAGCACCCGGCGATCCCGCCGTTGCTGGCGTACAAGAAGCTCGCGCGCCTGCTGAGCGCGAACGGATGGGCCTGGCTCGAGGAATGGGTCGCCGACGGCCGGTTCCGGGCGGAGTACGTGCCGGGCGGCACGGCGACCGGGCGCTGGGCGACGTCGGGCGGCGGGGCGCTGCAGCTGCCGAAGCAGGTGCGGCGCGCGGTGGTCGCCGACCCGGGCTGGTGCCTCGTGGTCGCCGATGCCGCGCAGCTGGACCCGCGCGTGCTGGCGGGTCTTTCGGGCGACGCGGCGATGGCGGCGGCCGGGCGCGGCCGCGACCTGTACTCCGGGCTCGTCGAGTCCGGCGTCGTCGCCGACCGGGCACAGGCGAAGGTCGCGATCCTCGGCGCGATGTACGGCGCGACCTCGGGCGACAGCGGCCGCCTCGTGCCACGGCTGGCACGGGCCTATCCGCGCGCCATGGCGCTCGTCGACCGCGCGGCCGCCGATGGCGAGCGCGGCCGGCGCGTGACGACGTTGCTCGGGCGATCGTCACCGCTCCCGCCGGCGACCTGGTGGCAGGGGCAGGCGCGAGCCGCCGATCCCGAGGCGACCGGCGTCGACGAGCGTCGAGCGCGCTCGTCGGCGCGAGAATGGGGCCGGTTCACGCGCAACTTCGTCGTGCAGGGCAGTTCCGCGGAGTGGGCGCTCTGCTGGATGGCGGCCCTGCGCGCGCGGCTCGCCGCGCTCGGCGCGCAGGCACCCGCTGAACGGCCGGCCGCCGCGTCTGGCGTCGCCTTCGCGCGGATGCCGCACCTCGTGTACTTCCTGCACGACGAGCTCATCGTGCACACGCCCGCCGAGCACGCGGAGCGCGTGGCCCAAGCGGTGCGCGAGACGGCCGTCGAGGCGGGCAGGTTGCTGTTCGGCGGATTCCCCGTGGAGTTCCCGCTCGGGCTGCGCGTCGTGGGCAGCTACGCCGACGTGGAGTGAGGGGAGGGGCCGGACTCGTCGGGCTCGCCGGCGGAAGTGGCTCCGACACCCGCCGCGGCGGCGCGCGAACCCGGCCGACGGCCCCGCCGGGGGCGATCGGCAGACGGCGCGAACGGCGCCGGCGCCGCGTGCTCCACCGCGGCCAGCCAGCCCAGCGCGGCGTCGGCGCGCTGCACCTCCGCCGCTGCTGCGAGCCGGGCGAGCCCGTCGCCGGCTGCCTCGGCCGGGGCGGCCGCACGCGCGGCCGAGTCGTCACGCCGGGTCATCCACCTCGCGCGCTCGCCCGCGAGAACTGCTCCGAGATCCGTGCCGGGCAGCGAAGCGGCGATCAGCACGCGATCGACGGTCTCGTCCCACGGGTCGGTGCCCGAGGCATCCGCCCCGCCCAGCCAGGCCGCGGCGGCGTCGCGACCGGCGTCGGTGAGCCGGTGCAGGGGCAACCCGTCGTCGGTGCTGCCCGCGGGTTCGATGAGCCTCCGCGAGGTCAGCCGGTCGAGGGTCGCGTACGTCTGGCCGACGTTGATCTCGCGGCGAGCGCCCGTGCGCGCCGCCAGCTCGCCGTGCAGCTGGAACCCGTAGGCGGGCCCTGCAGTGAGGAGGGCGACCAGTGCGTCGCGGACGGCCACGGGGAAGGCTCCTGACTGTGCTTACGGGGAGGAAGAACTCCTCGCCGAGTATAGGGTTCGATGCGCACCCCAGGGCGGATGCGAGGCCGTTCCGGCGATCTACTTGTCCGATGGCCTGATCCGCGGCATAATCGCCGATGACGGCTCGCCGTCGACAACCGAACATGCATCGCCGTCCGGGCGTTCCGAGGTCGTAGGGGAAGACGCACCTCACGGAACGGAGATCGAGATGGCGGAAGAGTTCACGCGGGCAGCGCGCGCCGCGCGAGGCGTGCTGTACGTGCACTCCTCGCCGAAGGCGATGTGCCCGCACGTCGAATGGGCGGCAGGCGGTGCCCTCGGGGTGCCCGTGAACTTCGACTGGAGCGAGCAGCCGGTGTTGCCGGGCTCGCTGCGCGCGGAGTTCACGTGGGAGGGCCGGGTCGGCGACGGCGCGCGCATCGCTTCGTCCCTGCGCGGATGGCCCCAGCTGCGCTTCGAGGTGAGCGAGGATCCGACCCCGGAATCCGACGGTGCTCGCTGGATGCACACCCCCGAGCTCGGCGTGTTCTTCGCGCAGACCGACACCGCGGGCAACACCGTGATCCCCGAGGACCGCGTCCGCTATGCGATGGAGATCGCCGGTCACGATGCCGCAGAGCTGCACCGCGAACTTCGCCTGGCGCTCGGCCAGGCGTGGGACGACGAGCTCGAACCGTTCCGGCACGCGAGCGACTTCGCGCCCGTGGTCTGGCTGCACCGCGTGGGGTGAGAGGCCGCGGCGCGGCCCGGTGGCGCGACGCGAGGATCGGTGAGCAGTCCCGGTCGGCGCACGAGCGAAACCCCCGCACCGCGACGAAGGGGCCCGGGATGATTCCCGGGCCCCTTCGTCATGCGAGGAGCGGACCCGCGACGTGCGCGGCAGCCGACCCGGACGTCGGTGCCGGCGCGCCGACTGCGCGTCAGACGGAGCGGAACGCCGCGACGGCGTTGTGCCCGCCGAACCCGAACGAGTTCGAGATCGCCAGCTGCGGGCCGTCGCCGAGCGGCTGCGGCTCGCCCGACACCAGCAGCGGGATCTCGGGATCCTGCGTTGAGAGGTTGATCGTCGGTGGGGCGACCCGGTTCTGGATCGCAAGCACCGTGAAGACGGCCTCGAGGGCGCCCGTGCCGCCCAGCAGGTGGCCCGTCGAGGCCTTCGTCGCCGAGATCGGGATCTCGTGGACGCGGTCGCCGAAGACGTTGCGCAGCGCCACGTACTCGGCGATGTCGCCGACGGGCGTGCTGGTCGCGTGGGCATTGATGTGGGTGACCTCGTCGGGCTGGGCACCGGCCTGCGCGAGCGCGTCGAGCACGGCTCGTGACGCACCCCGGCCCTCGGGGTCGTTCGCCGTGATGTGGTAGGAGTCGGCGCTCACCGCACCGCCCGCGAGCTCGGCGTAGATGCGAGCGCCGCGCGCGAGTGCGTGCTCCTCGGTCTCGAGCACGAGGCTCGCGGCACCCTCGCCCATGACGAAGCCGTCGCGGTCGACGCTGTACGGGCGCGACGCCGTCGCCGGGTCGTCGTTGCGCCGCGAGAGCGCCTGCATCGACGAGAAGGACGCGAGCGTGATCGGGTGCACGGCCGACTCGGAGCCACCCGCGATGACGACGTCGGCGAGGCCGAGCTGCAGGTGCTCGTACGCGTTCGCGATCGACTCCGTGCTCGACGCGCACGCGGAGGCCACGGTACGGGCGAAGGCGCGGGCCTCGAAGTGCATCGAGATCGCCGCGGATGCCGCATTCGGCATCAGCATCGGAACGGTCATCGGCAGCACGCGCCGGGGTCCGCGCTCGCGCAGCGTGTCCCAGGCGTCGAGGAGCGTCCAGATGCCGCCGATGCCGGTGGCGTAGTCGACGCCGAGCCGCTCGGGCGCCACGTCGGGCGCGCCGGCGTCCGCCCAGGCCTCCTTCGCGGAGATGAGCGCGAACTGGCTCGACGGGTCGAGCCGCTTGGCGACCGGGCGCTCGAGGACCTCTTCGGGCCGCACCTTCGCCTCGGCGGCGAACTGCACCGGCAGGTCGTATTGGGCGACCCACTCGTGCTCGAGCGTGCGCGCGCCGGACTCGCCGGCGAGCAGGGCATTCCAACTGTCACGGGCGGTGCCGCCGAGCGGCGACGTCGCACCGATGCCCGTGATCACGATCTTCTTGGTCATTCGTGGAGACTCCGATGGAGGGACGGGTGAGACGGATGAGCGGGCCGGGCATGTCGCGCCGGCCCGCTCGTCGCAGCGACTAGGCCTGGGCCTTGACGATGAAGTCGACGGCGTCCCCGACGGTCTTGAGGTTCTTGACCTCTTCGTCGGGGATCTTGACGTCGAACTTCTCCTCGGCGTTGACGACGATCGTCATCATCGAGATCGAGTCGATGTCGAGGTCATCGGTGAACGACTTGTCCAGCTCGACCGTGTCGGTCGCGATGCCGGTCTCGTCGTTGATGAGCTCGGCCAGGCCGGCAAGCACTTCTTCGGTGGACAATGCCATGGTGTTCTCTCCTTGAGGGTGTCTCTCGTGATGACCGTGAGACAGTCTAGATGGACGGGGTACGGCGGTTCAGGGCAGAACCACCACTTGGGCGCCGAACACGAGTCCGGCGCCGAAGCCGATCTGCAGGGCGAGGCCGCCCGACAGCTCCGGATGCTCCTCGAGCAGCCGGTGGGTCGCGAGGGGGATCGAGGCGGCCGACGTGTTGCCGGTCGTCGCGATGTCGCGGGCGATCACGACCGATTCGGGCAGCTTCAGCTGCTTCGCGAACTCGTCGATGATGCGCATGTTGGCCTGGTGGGGGATGAAGGCCGCGAGGTCGCCGGCGCCGACACCGGCGGCGTCGAGCGCCTGCTTCGCGACCTTCGCCATGTCCCACACCGCCCAGCGGAAGACCGTCTGGCCCTCCTGTCGCAGCGTCGGCCATTCGGATGCCCCGTCCCGGAACTCCGTGAGCGTGTGGTTCATGCCGACCGCGGCGGCCTTCGAGCCGTCGGAGCCCCACACCGTCCGCGAGATGCCGGGCGCGTCGCTCGGGCCGATCACGACGGCGCCGGCGCCGTCGCCGAGGAGGAAGGAGATGCTGCGATCGGTCGGGTCGACGACGTCGGAGAGCTTCTCCGCGCCCACGACGAGGGCGTAGCGGGCCACGCCGGTGCGGATCAGGGCGTCGGCCTGCGCGACGGCGTACGCGTAGCCGGCGCAGGCGGCGTTCATGTCGTACGCCGCGGCCGGGTTGGCGCCGACGCGGTCGGCGACGACGGCCGCGATCGAGGGGGTCTGCTGCACGTTCGAGATCGTCGCGATGATGACCAGGTCGATCAGCTCGGGGGAGATGCCCGACCGCTCGATCGCCTCGCGGGAGGCATCCGTCGCCAGGTCGAGCGCCGAGACCTCCGCGCCGGCGCGCGTGCGGGTGATGATGCCCGTGCGCTGCTGGATCCACTCGTCGGACGAGTCGATCGGGCCGACGAGGTCTCCGTTCGGCACCGCGTGCTCGCCGCGCGCCGCGCCCACGGCGTAGATGCGGGTGAAGGCGGGGCCGTGCGACTGCTGGAGGGTGGGGGTCGACATCCGTGCGTTCTCTCTTCGGTCGTGACTCAGGCGGCGTCGATCAGCTCGAACGCGGCGGGCAGGTCGTCGGGGGTCTTCACGGCGACGGTCGGGACGCCCTTCAATCCGCGCTTGGCGAGGCCCACGAGCGCTCCGGCGGGCGCGACCTCGATCACGCCGGTGACGCCGGCGTCGGCGAAGGCCGCCATGCAGCGGTCCCAGCGCACGGGCGAGGAGACCTGCCCGACGAGCAGGTCGAGGAACTCGGCACCGCTCGTGACGACGCGGCCGTCGCGGTTGGTCCAGAGCGGGAGGGTCGGGTCGGCGGGGGAGAGTGTCGCGGCGACCTCGGCGAGGCGCTCGACCGCGGATGCCATGTACCGGGTGTGGAACGCCCCGGCGACCTGCAGCGGGATGACGCGGGCGCCGGCCGGCGGCTCGGCGCGGAGTGCCTCGAGGGCGCCGACGGCGCCGGCGACGACGACCTGCCCGCCGCCATTGAAGTTCGCGGGCTCGAGGCCGAGTTCGGCGAGGCGGGCGAGTAGTGCCGACTCGTCGGCGCCGATGACGGCGCTCATGCCCGTCGACTCGAGCGCGGCGGCATCCGCCATCGCCCGGCCGCGTGCCGCGACGAAGCGCATCGCATCGTCGTCGGCGAGCACGCCGCTGCCTGCGGCGGCCGTGATCTCGCCGACCGAGTGACCAGCGATGCCGCCGAGGCGCTCCGCGCGACCGTCGGCGAGCAGGGCGCCCAGCGTGAGGATGCCGGCGGCGACGATGAGCGGCTGCGCGACCGCGGTGTCGCGGATGGTGTCGGCGTCGCTCTCGGTGCCGTGGCGCGCGAGGTCGACCCCCGCGGCCTCCGACAGTCCGGCGAGGCGTTCCGCGAACGCGGAGTCGGCCAGCCAAGGGGAGAGGAAACCGGGGGTCTGCGAGCCCTGACCAGGGCAGACGACGACGATCACCGTTCCAGTCTGCCAATCCGTTTCGGGGGGTGAGTGTGCATCAGCGACAAGCTCTTCCGGGAATGATTGTGCGTGGTGCACACGCCTGATCGGTCGCGCCCGGTCAGGGCCGGGGTCTGCGGCGCGGAGCGACTTCGTGGTCGCTCATCGAGCCGACGATGAGCGCGCACTGCAGGATGAGCGCCTCGCGGGCGCCCGTGGCATCCCACCCGATCACATCGGAGACGCGCTTGAGTCGATAGCGCACCGTGTTCGGGTGAACGAACAGCTCGCGCGCCGTCGCCTCGAGCGACCGGCCGTTGTCGAGGTAGCTCCACAGCGTCGTCAGCAACTCGGTCGAGTGCGCCTGCAACGGCCGATAGATGCGGTGCACGAGCGTCGCCTTCGCGAGCGGGTCGCCCGCGAGCGCTCGCTCGGGAAGGAGGTCGTCGGCGTGCACCGGGCGCGGGGCGTTGCGCCACGACCGCGCCACCGCGAACCCCGCGAGTGCGGCGCGCGCGCTCTTGGAGGCATCGACCAGGTTCGGCACCTCGTGCCCGAGCACCAGGTGGCCGGCCCCGAAGTACGGCTCGAGGTGCTCCGCGATCTCGAGGAAGGTCAGCGCGGCTGAGGTGCCGATCTGCTCCTCGCCCTCGGCGGCCTGCTCGCGCGGTTCGGCACGGCCGATGACGACGACGAGGCGGCTGCCCTGCACCCCGACGAGTACGTCGGCCTGCATGTGTCGCGCGGCCCGGCGCACCTGGTCGACGTCGAAGAGCTTCGGCGCGGTGCCGACGAGCACCGCGACCTCGCCGTGGCCGTGCCAGCCGAGTGCGGCGATCCGGCTCGGCAGTTCTTCGTCGTACTCGCCCGAGAGGATCGAGTCGACCACGAGCGCCTCGAGCCGCGCGTCCCAGAGCCCGCGCGCCTCGGCGGCCCGCGCGTACACGTCGGCGGCGGCGAACGCGATCTCCCGCGAGTACAGCAGGATCGCCTCGCGCAGCGGCTCGCCGCCGTCCTTCACGCGCTCCTCGACGACTTCGACCGTGACCCGGATCAGCTGCAGCGTCTGCTGCAGGCTGACCGAACGGAGGAGTTCGCGCGGGGCGGCGCCGAACACGTCGGCCGCGATCCACGGCGTCGACTTGGGATCGTCGAACCACGCGATGAACGAGCTGATGCCCGCTTGGGCGACGAGGCCCACGGCCGAACGGCGGCTCGGCGGCATGTCGCCGTACCACGGGAGCGTGTCCTCCAGGCGCTTGAGCGTCTGGGTCGCCAACTCACCCGCGATGGTCCGCAACCATGCGAGCGTCTCCGCCTTCGTTCGGGGCCTCGTCGCCACGTCGCTCGTCAGCTCTCGCCGCCGGCCGTCCCGGTCGTGCCGGCGTTGACGTCGTGCAGCCGGTACTTCGCGATGGCCTGGGCCGGGAGCGAACGGTCGACCTCGCCGCGTTCGGCGAGCAGCTCGAGCGTGCGCACGACGACCGAGGGGCCGTCGATCTTGAAGAAGCGCCGCGCGGCGGGCCGCGTGTCGGAGAAGCCGAACCCGTCGGCGCCGAGGGTGGCGAACTGGCCCGGCACGTACGCGCGGATCTGCTCGGGCACCGCGCGCATGTAGTCGCTGACCGCGACGAACGGGCCGCGCGCGCTCGACAGCTTCTGCGTGAGGTACGGCACGCGACGCTCGGCGTCGGGCTCGAGGAAGTTGTGCTCGTCGGCGGAGAGGCCGTCGCGGTTGAGCTCGGACCAGCTGGTCACCGACCAGATGTCGGCCGAGACGCCCCAGTCCTCTGCGAGCAGCTGCTGCGCCTCGCGGATCCACGGCACGGCGACGCCCGAGGCGAGCAGCTGGGCCTTCGGCCCGTCGGCCTGGCCCTCGCCGATGCGGTGGATGCCGCGCACGATGCCCTCGACGTCGACGCCCTCGGGTTCGGCCGGCTGCACGAGCGGCTCGTTGTAGACCGTGAGGTAGTACATGACGTTGGGCTCGGGGTGTGCGCCGCCGTACATGCGCTCGATGCCCGCGCGCATGATGTGGCCGATCTCGTACCCGTAGGCCGGGTCGTACGAGACGACGGCCGGGTTCGTCGCGGCGAGCAGCGGCGAGTGCCCGTCGGCGTGCTGCAGGCCCTCACCCGTGAGCGTCGTGCGCCCGGCGGTCGCGCCGATGATGAAGCCGCGCGCCATCTGGTCGCCCGCCGCCCACATCGCGTCGCCCGTGCGCTGGAAGCCGAACATCGAGTAGAAGATGTAGATCGGGATGAGGGGCTCGCCCTCGGTCGAGTACGACGTGCCGACCGCGGTGAAGGCCGCGAAGGCGCCCGCCTCGTTGATGCCGACGTGCAGGAGCTGGCCCTGCGGGCTCTCCTTGTACGCGAGCAGCAGTTCCCGGTCGACCGACGTGTAGTGCTGGCCGTTCGGGTTGTAGATCTTCGCGCTCGGGAAGAACGCGTCCATGCCGAACGTGCGCGCCTCGTCGGGGATGATCGGCACGATCCGGTTGCCGAAGTCCTTCGCGCGCATGAGGTCCTTCAGCAGTCGCACGAACGCCATGGTCGTGGCGATCTCCTGCGTGCCGGAGCCCTTCTTCGCGATCGCGTACGCCGAGTCGTCGGGCACCGTGATCGCGGTGTGGTTCGTGCGGCGCTCCGGCAGGTAGCCGCCGAGCGCGCGACGGCGGTCGTGCAGGTACTGGATCGCCTCGTCCTGCTCGCCCGGGTGGTAGTACGGCGGCAGGTAGGGGTTCTCCTCCAGCTGCGCGTCGGTGACCGGGATCCGCATCGCGTCGCGGAAGGTCTTCAGGTTGTCGAGGGTCATCTTCTTCATCTGGTGGGTCGCGTTGCGACCCTCGAAGGAGGGACCGAGGCCGTAGCCCTTGATGGTCTTCGCGAGGATGACCGTCGGCTGGCCCTTGTGCTCGGTGGCCGCCTTGAACGCCGCGTACACCTTGCGGTAGTCGTGACCGCCGCGCTTGAGGTTCCAGATCTGGTCGTCGCTGAGGTCCTTGACCAGTTCGAGCGCCCGAGGGTCGCGGCCGAAGAAGTTCTCGCGCACGTAGGCGCCCGACTCGGCCTTGTAGGTCTGGTAGTCGCCGTCGGGCGTGACGTTCATGAGGTTGCGCAGGGCACCCTCGTCGTCGCGGGCGAGCAGGTCGTCCCACTCCCGGCCCCAGACGACCTTGATGACGTTCCATCCGGCGCCGCGGAAGAAGCTCTCGAGCTCCTGGATGATCTTGCCGTTGCCGCGCACCGGGCCGTCGAGGCGCTGCAGGTTGCAGTTGATCACGAAGGTCAGGTTGTCGAGGCCCTCGTTCGCTGCCACCTGGAGCTGTCCGCGGCTCTCGACCTCGTCCATCTCGCCGTCGCCGAGGAAGGCCCAGACGTGCTGGTCCGAGGCATCCTTGATGCCGCGGTTCGTCAGGTACTTGTTGAGCTGCGCCTGGTAGATCGCGTTGATCGGCCCGAGGCCCATTGACACCGTCGGGAACTGCCAGAACTCGGGCATGAGGCGCGGGTGCGGGTAGGAGGGCAGCGCCAGCGGTGCGTGCGACTTCTCCTGGCGGAAGCCGTCGAGCTGGTCGCCGCTGAGGCGGCCCTCGAGGAAGGCGCGGGCGTACATGCCGGGGGAGGCGTGGCCCTGGAAGAAGATCTGGTCGCCGCCGCCCGGGTGGTCCTGACCGCGGAAGAAGTGGTTGAAGCCAACCTCGTACAGCGCCGCGCTCGACGCGTAGGTCGAGATGTGGCCGCCGACGGCGATGCCCGGACGCTGCGCGCGGTGCACGAGCATCGCGGCGTTCCACCGGATCCACGCGCGGTAGCGGCGCTCGACCTCTTCATCGCCGGGGAACTCGGGCTCGTTCTCGGGGGCGATGGTGTTCAGGTAGTCGGTGGTCGGCACCATCGGAACGCCGAGGTGCAGCTCCTTGGAGCGCTTCAGCAGGCTGAGCATGATCTCTCGCGCTCGCTGATGACCCTTCGACGCGACGAGGGCATCGAGCGACTCGGCCCACTCGGTCGTCTCCTCGGGATCCGAGTCCATCGCCTCGACCGAGTAGGGGTCCTGGTCGTTGACAGTCACAGTCGACCTCTCTCTTCTGCAGGTCCTGCCTGCGGAACACAGCGTGCGCACGACGAAGCCGACCGGATTGCGGTCGGACGGCACCACGCCATCCTAGTGATTCTAAGCCAGCGGCATCCGACCCCGGCCCCCGTCGGCGGCGACAGTAGGCTGGCCGGGTCCACGACCCTCCGCGGGATCCAGCTGGAATCCCGCCTCGGAACGGAGCCCGCCCGAATGATCCTCGCTCCCGGCGCCGAGGCGCCCGACTTCGCCCTGCCGAACCAGTTCGGCCAGACGGTGCGCCTGTCGGACTTCCGCGGCGTGAAGCCGGTCGCCATGGTGTTCTTCCCGTTCGCCTTCTCGGGCACCTGCCAGGGTGAGCTGTGCGAATTGCGCGACAACCTCGACCTCTTCCAGGAGGCCGGGGTGGAGCTCCTCGGCGTGTCGGTCGACTCGAAGCACGCGCTGCGCGCGTGGGCCGAGCGCGAGGGGTACGGGTTCTCGTTGCTGGCCGATTTCTGGCCGCACGGCGAGGTGGCCCGAGCGTACGGCGCGTTCCTCGAGGGGCCCGGCTTCGCGACCCGCGCGACGTTCCTCGTCGACGAGGCCGGCTCGGTGCGCGCCGCGTTCGCGAGCGCTCCCGGCGAGGCCCGTCCGCTCGCGGCGTACCGCGAGGCGCTCGCCGCGCTCTGACTGCTCGCCGGGCTCTGACTGCTCGCCGCCCGGTCAGGCGAGGATGCCCACCGACCTCGCGATGACCAGCGCGAGGATCACGAAGCCGCCGAACGCCTGCAGGCCCATGAGCAGCTTCGTCCGCTGCCGCAGCGGCATCGCGTCGCTCGCGCTGAAGGCCATGGAGTTCGACAGCGAGGTGTAGAAGTAGTCGACGAACCTCGGCGTCCAGTCCACGCGTTCCGACGAGGCGCGAGCGACCTCCTCGATCGCGTCGGCGTCCTCGTCCTGCGAGAAGCGGAAGTCCGCGGCGGGCAGTTCGGTGCGCGCCCAGTTCGTGCGCACGACGGCGCCGCCGCGATCGAGGTCCCAGTACAGCAGTGCGAACCCGATGACGTTCGCGACCCAGACCTGCAGCGCCGCAAGGAGCAGGCCCGGCGCGTCGTGGTGCCCGCCGACCAGCTTGGTGACGAGGACCACGAGCGCGACCTGGTTCGCGAGCACGAGCAGCAGCGTCAGGCCGACGGAGAGGAAGCGGCTCCAGCGCGGCTGGCGGACGAACCGGTGCGGGTTGACGATGACGAGGGGGACGAGTGCGGCGAGTCCGACCGCGACGACGGCCAACCGCTGCGCGCCGAACAGCTCGTTGGGCAGGAACGCGTACAGCGCGAGCGCCGACAGCAGCGCCATGACCGCCGGCCAGCGGTGCTCGGGCACGGCCGTGCGGCTCGGATGCCTCGTCATGACCTCCATGGCGCGAGTCTATGGATGCCTGTCGGGCATGTGCTCGCGCCGCGCGGCCGTCATCTAGCATGGTTGGGCGCGGACACGCGCGGAGGGGCCTTTAGCTCAGTTGGTAGAGCGCCACGTTTACACCGTGGATGTCGTCGGTTCGAGCCCGGCAGGGCCCACCCCCGACCCCGCTAGGCTGGGCTGGTGCCTGTCCAGCTCGCCGAACTCCTCGCGACGATCGATCGCCTCTGGCCGTTGGCGGGCGCCGAGGCGTGGGATGCGCCGGGCCTCGTGACCGGCGACCCCGCAGCACCCGTCGAACGGGTCCTGCTCGCGGTCGATGCCGTGCGGGCGACGGTCGACGAGGCCGTCGAACGCGACGCCGACCTGCTGCTCACGCACCACCCGCTGCTGCTGCGCGGCGTCACCACCGTCGCCGAAGACCGCTACAAGGGCTCGCTGATCGCCCGCCTGATCCGTGCGGACTGCGCGCTCGTCGCGGCGCACACCAACGCCGACGTCGTCGAAGACGGCACCTCCGCCGTGATCGCCGAGCGGCTCGGGCTGGCGGATGCCTCGCCGATCGTGCCGTCCGTTGAGTCGGGTCACGGCCTCGGTCGGGTCGGCAGGCTCGTAGAGCCGACCACGCTCGGCCGGCTCGCGCGTCGGCTGGCCGAGATCCTGCCGCCGACGGCGACGGGTGTCCGGGTCTCGGGCGGATACGACGACCCCGTGCAGACGGTCGCCGTCTGCGGCGGGGCGGGCGATTCGCTGCTCGCCGACCCTGCCGTCCGGGCCGCCGACGTCTACATCACCGCCGACCTCCGCCACCATCCCGCTTCAGAGGCGCGGGAACAGGCACTGCTCGGCGGAGGGCCGTCCCTCGTCGACGTCTCGCACTGGGCCAGCGAATGGCTCTGGCTCGATCGGGCCGCCGAGCAACTGCGCGCCGCGCACCCCGACCTCGAGATCGCCGTGAGCGAGCTCCGCACCGACCCCTGGGACTTCCAGGTCGTCCAGTGACCCCGACCCCGATCCACAGGAGCACCACGTGAAGGCCACCCCCGCCGAGCAGCAGCAACTGCTGCGCCTGCAGACCATCGACACGCGACTCGCGCAGCTCGCGCACCGCCTCGGCGCGCTCCCGCAGGCCGCGCCGCTGGCCGATCTCGCGGCGAAGGACGACGCCGTCCGCCGTTCTCGGGCCGAGGCGGTCGGCACGCTCGAAGACGCGAAGACCGAACTGCGCCGCCTCGAATCCGACGTGTCGATGGTCGAGGCGCGCATCGCGCGCGACGGCGACCGCCTCACGCACACCGCTTCGATGAAGGACGTCAGCGCGCTCGAGTCGGAGCTCGTGTCGCTGCGCCGGCGGCTCTCCGACCTGGAGGACGCGGAGCTCGCCGTCATGGAACGCGTCGACCTCGCCCAGCGGGCGGTCGACGCGATCGACGACGAACGCGCGGCGATCGGCGTCGCCCAGGCGAAGCTCGAGGTCGAGCGCGACGAGGCGGCGGCCGGGCTGGCGACCGAGCGCGATCAGGCCCAGCGCGACCGCGGCGCCGTCGCCGCCGGCATCCCCGAGGCGCTGCTCGCGTTCTACGAGCAGCGCCGCGCGCGGGGCGCGGGCGTGGGCGCCGCCCTGCTGCGCCAGCGCACCTGCGGCGGTTGCACGATCACCCTCACCGGGTCCGACCTCGACTCCGTGCGCCGGGCCGCACCCGACGAGGTCGTGCAGTGCCCCGAGTGCGACCGCATCCTCGTGCGCACCGACGAATCAGGCCTCTGAGCGCCGCCAGCTGCGCCCGCAACCCCTCCGCCCGCTGCGGCGCCGACCGCGTGGCATCCGCCACCCGGTAGAATCGGATCGCGAGCGGGTCGGCAAGACGACCGCGTCGTCCGAGCGATCGGGCGCCGAGGAACGTCCGGGCTCCGCAGGGCAGGACGGTGGGTAACGCCCACCCGGGGCAACCCGCGAGACAGTGCCACAGAAAGCAGACCGCCTCCCGCGTGAGCGGGCGGTAAGGGTGAAACGGTGGGGTAAGAGCCCACCAGCGGCCGCGGTGACGCGGTCGGCTCGGTAAACCTCGTCCGGAGCAAGGCCAGACAGGGAACGATGGGGCTGCCCGTCCCGTTCCCGGGTAGGCCGCTGGAGGGGCACGGCAACGTGTCTCCGAGAGAGATGGTCGTCCAGCCGGTGTCGCGCAAGCGCCCGGTCAACAGAACCCGGCGTATCAGCCGGCCCGCTCGCACCGCATTCACGCGTACAGCCGTTGCGCTGCCGCGGCTCGCCGGCGTCAGCGGCGCGTGAGCGACGCGGCGCCGAGGATGCCGGCGTTGTTGCGATGCACGGCGGGCACGATGGGCGTGTCGAGGTCGAGCAGCGGCAGGAAGTGCTCATGATGCTTCGAGACGCCGCCCCCGACGATGAACAGGTCGGGGGAGAACAGCGCCTCGACCACGCCGTAGTAGCGCTGCAGCCGCTTCGCCCACTCCTCCCAGCTCAGCGACTCCCGCTCCATCGCGGAGTAGGCCGCGCGCTCCTCGGCGTCGTAGCCGTCGATCTCGAGATGGCCGAGCTCGGTGTTCGGCACCAGCACACCGTCGTTGAGGAACGCGCTGCCGATGCCGGTGCCGAGCGTAGTGAGGATGACCAGGCCATCGGCGCCGTTGGCCGCGCCGTATCGTTCCTCGGCGATGCCGGCGGCATCCGCGTCGTTGATGAAGTGGATGTCGCGGCCGAGGCGCTCCTCGAACAGGCGCTCGGCGGGCAGGCCGATCCACGCCGCGTCGATGTTCGCCGCCGACAGGGTGAGCCCGCGCTTGACGATGGCGGGGAAGCACACGCCGATCGGCAGCGGAGGTCCGCTCGGGTCGTCGAGCTCGGACAGGAGCTCGACCGTCGCGTCGAGGATGTCGTCGGGGCGGCCGCCGGGCGGGGTCGCGACCTTGTGCCGATCGGAGACGAGCGTGCCGGCGTCGAGGTCGACCACGGCTCCCTTGATGCCCGTTCCGCCGATGTCGATGCCGATCGCTCGCGAAGCCGTCATGCCTCCAATCTATCGTCGTCGCCCGCATGCATCGGTGGCCCGTCGGCTCGACGTGGATGCCCCGTCGCCGAGTGTCCCGGGCGCGGCGCGCGAGGCGCGGGCCTAGGATCGGGGCATGTCCGAAGATGTCGAGCACCTGTTCTGGTACAACCTGCGCACGGGTGAGGTCGAGCAGGGCTTCCAGTCGCCGTCGGTCGACCGGGTGGGCCCGTTCGAGACGCGGGCCGAGGCCGAGAAGGCTCTCGAGATCCTGCGGGCCAACAGCGCGAAGTGGGCCGAGGAGGACGCGGCCGACGACTAGGCGCGTCGAGGTGCGTCGGCTCGCGTCGACGGGCCCGGTCACGGCCCGGCGACCATGCCGGCCCGGAAGGCCAGCACCGCCGCCTCGACGCGATTGCGCACCCCGAGCTTCACGAGGATGGCACTGACGTGGCCCTTCACGGTGCCCTCGACGAGGTGCAACCGCTCGCCGATCTCGGCGTTCGACGCGCCGACGCTGAGCAGCGCGAGCACCTCGCGCTCGCGCTCGGTCAGCGCGGTGATCGACTCGCGCGCCTCGACGCTGCGAGCGCGATGACCGTCGCGGTACGGCGCGATCACGCGCCGTGCGATCTCGGGGGAGAGGTACGCGCCGCCCTCCGAGACCGCGCGCACGCCGGCGATGAGCTCGCGTGGGTCGGCGGCCTTCAACAGGAATCCCAGCGCGCCGCCGCCGAGCGCCCGCTCGATGTAGTCCTCCTCGCCGAAGGTCGTCAGCATCGCGACGCGCGTCCCGGGCACGGTCGCCGCGATCTCGGCGGCCGCATGCAGCCCGTCCAGCCCCGGCATCCGGATGTCCAGCACGGCCACATCGGGGCGGTGACGTTGCGCGCCCTCGATCGCCTCTCGACCGCTCGCCGCCTCGAACACGACCTCGATCTCGGGCTCCGACTGGAGGATCGCCCGAACCCCCGCGCGCATCATCGGCTCGTCGTCGGCGATGAGCACGCGGATCATGACGCTCCCAGCAGGGACTTCTCGACGAGGACGTCTCGATCGAAGCACAGGCGGTACGTCGCATCGGTGAAGTGCAACCAACCGTCGCGTGCGGCGAAGTAGTCGCACTCGGCCCCGTCGGGCGCCGGAGGTTCGCTGACGATCGGCACCGGGCCCGGCGTGCCGGCGGGCAGGAGCGGTGCGAGCTCCGCGCGCGTCATGCCCAGGTCGATGCGCTCGTAGACCTCGGACGTGACCGCGGTATGTGCGAAGGTGATCGCCTGGACGACCAGGAAGCCGACGAGAGCGAGTCCGAGGATCACCGCCGGCACGATCGTCGCCTGCCAGACGCGGCGGCGCGCGGCGCGCGCGTTGGAACGCAACGCCGGATCCGCGGCGATCGGCGAGTCGTGGGCGCGCGTCTCGGCGCGCGTCGGCGCACGGAGCCGCAGCTCGAAGCCTCCGCCCGGCCGGGGGCCCGCGTCAATCGCCCCGCCGAGCAACTCGGCGCGACGACGGAGGCTCGGGATGCCGTGGCCGCCGCCCGGCGCACCCGCCTCGGGTGATGCCGCCGACCTGACCGACACCGTGATGCCTCCGGCGTCGCCCCGCCCCACGTCGATCCCGACCGTCGCCCCGGGAGCGTGCCGCATGGTATTCGTGAGCCCCTCGCGGACGGTCCGCACGACCAGCTCCGCGATGAGCGGATCCGCGGCCGCGACGACGGCGTGATCGAGCCGCACCTCGACGTTCATCCCGGCATCCCGCGCTCCGGTGACGAGGGCGTCGACGCCCTCGCCGCCGACCGGATCGAGCCGGCTCGGCCCGTCTCCGGGTCGAGTCATCCGCACCACATCGCCCAGGCGACCGCTCGCGCGCACCGCGGCCTCGCGCAGTTCGCGGAACTGCTCGCGCTGTTCGGGTCCGAGGTCGTGTGCGAGCTCCAACGCCCCGGCCTGCACCGCGATCAGCGCCAATTCGTGGCCGATGGTGTCGTGCAGGTCGTCGGCGATGCGGGCACGCTCCTCGGCCTGCGCCCGGTCGGCGAGCACCGCAGCATCCGATTCCCGCTGCTCGACCCGGAGCATCCGATACCTGCCGAACCACCACGGGGCGACGACGGTGAGCAGTGCGATGAGCACGCTCGCCATCCAGTCGCCGAGCGGGGAGGTGCCGGGCAGCAGGTACGAGACGGGAAGCGAGCCCGCCAGCACGGCGGAGAAGGCGATCACGGCCGGGACGAGCCGAGTCATGTGGCGTCCGGCCAGGTACCCGGCGACCGCAGCCGGGGCGAGGGCGAGTACGAGGGCCGAGTCTCCCCAGCGGGCCAGCGGAAGCGCGACCGATGTCGCGAGGAGCAGGAGCACGACGCCGACGGAGGTCGACCACCGCCCTCGCCGGGGAAGACGGAAAGGGAGCATCCCCCCATCGTAGGAAGGCGACGTAGGCCGCAGGAGTGACGAAAGTCAGGGACCGGTCCGTACGTCGGTCGGATGTGCCGGCCTGCATCGCGCTCGTACCGTCGCTGGCATGGACCTCCTGGCAATGCTGACGACCCTCGTGAACGACCTCGCCGCCTCGCCGTGGGTGTACCTCGTCGTGTTCGCCGTGTGCGTGATCGACGGGTTCTTCCCGCCGGTCCCGAGTGAGACGGTCGTCGTCGGCGCCGCCACCGTCTCGGTCGTGTCGGGCCAGCCGAACCTGCTGCTGCTCATCGGCGTCGCCGCCGTGGGCGCGATCATCGGCGACAACCTCGCGTATCAGGTCGGCCGGGTCATGGGGACCGACCGCTTCCGGTGGATGCGGTCCAGGCGCGTCTCCAACGCGGTCGACTGGGCTCGCCGCGGACTGGACCGCCGCGGTGCGCTCCTCATCTTCACCGCCCGCTACATCCCGGTCGGCCGGATCGCCGTGAACATGACCGCTGGTGCCACGGGCTACCCGCTCCGTCGGTTCCTCCCGCTGTCCATCGCTGCCGGCATCACGTGGGCCGCGTACTCGGCGATCTGCGGCATCGTCGCCGGGCAGTGGCTGCACGACCAGCCGCTCCTGGCCATCGTGCTCGCGATCGTGGTCGCTGCGCTCGTCGGCGCGGTGGCGGACGCCGTCATCCGACGGATCCTCAACCGCACGGTCGCGAAGCCGAGCGTCGACCCGGCAATCGAGCCCGCCGGCGACCGTGAAGGTCTGGACGTCGCCCCGGCCGAGGCCGCTGCTTGCAGCTAGGCGCCGCTACTCGTACGAATGCTCGGGCCCGGGGTACGCGCCCGAGTCGACATCGGCGACCCACTCGCGCGCGGCTGAGCTCAGGATGCCCGCGAGGTCCGCGTACTGCTTCACGAACTTCGGGATGCGCCCGGTCGTGAGCCCGGCCCAGTCGGTCCACACGAGCAGCTGCCCATCGGTGTGCGGGCCGGCGCCCACGCTGATGGTCGGGATGCCGATGCGCTCGGTCACGAGCTTGGCCGCGTCGGCGGGGACCATCTCGAGCACGACGGCGAACGCTCCAGCGTCTTCGACGGCGACCGCGTCGGCCAACAGCTGGTCGAGTCCCTCGCCGCGCCCCTGGATCAGGTGACCGCCGAGACCGTGCTCGCTCTGCGGCGTGTAGCCGATGTGGCCCATCACCGGGATGCCCGCCTGCACGATGCGGTGGATCTGCTTGCGGCTGCGTTCGCCGCCCTCGAGCTTCACGGCGTGGGCGCCGGTCTCCTTCATGAACCGGACTGCGGTGTGCAGCGCGTCTTCGGGGCCGTTCTCGTACGAGCCGAACGGCATGTCGGCGACGACGAACGCCCGCCGCACCGCGCCCGCGACGGCGCGCGTCAGCGGGATCAGGTCGTCGACGGTCACCGGCAGCGTCGTGTCGTATCCGAGCACGTTGTTGCCGGCGGAGTCGCCGACCAGGAGGAAGTCGATGCCGGCCTCGTCGAAGATGCGGGCCGTGAGCATGTCATAGCTCGTCAGGCCGGTGATCTTGATGCCCTCGCGCTTCGCGTTCTGGAAGTGGCGCGTGCGCACGCGCTTCGGGCCGCCGGGCGCCGGCGCCCCGCCGTACGGATTCTGCTCGGCCTGCGGCTGGTTCGCGGAGTCGGATGCGTCGGAGCTGGGCTGCGCTGGCATGGCGAACAGTCTTCCACACCGCCGCCGGGGCACGGGGTCGTCGACGGGCGTCTTCGCCCGGGTTCCGGGGAGAGCCGGTGGGCTTCGCGGGTGGTCCCGTGGGCCTCGCGGGCGCGCGCGAACCACTACGCTGAAACCTGCGAGGAAGGGTGTGGATGGATAAGCAGCGCGACTTCGTTCTCCGAACCATCGAGGAACGAGGGGTCAAGTTCGTCAGGCTGTGGTTCACCGACGTGGTGGGCACCCTGAAGTCGGTCGCCATCGCTCCCGCCGAGGTCGAGGGCGCGTTCAACGAGGGCATCGGGTTCGACGGCTCGGCGATCGAGGGGCTGAGCCGGACGTACGAGTCCGACCTGCTCGCCTTCCCCGACCCGCAGACGTTCCAGACCCTCCCGTGGCGCGGCGACATCGACCCGACGGCGCGCATGTTCTGCGACATCACGACGCCCGACGGCGAGCCGGCCGTCTCCGATCCGCGCAACGTGCTCAAGCGCACGCTCGCGCGTGCGGCCGACCGCGGGTTCACCTTCTACACGCACCCCGAGATCGAGTTCTACCTGCTGAAGTCGTCGAAGTACGGCGAGGAGGGTCCGATCCCCGTCGACTCGGCCGGGTACTTCGACAACGTGCCGGGCGGCACCGCCCACGACTTCCGTCGCCGCTCGGTGCGGATGCTCGAAGACCTCGGCATCTCGGTCGAGTTCAGCCACCACGAGGCGGGCCCCGGTCAGAACGAGATCGACCTGCGCTACGCCGACGCGCTGACGACGGCCGACAACATCATGACCTTCCGCACGGTCATCAAGGAGGTGGCGATCGAGCAGGGCGTGTACGCGACGTTCATGCCGAAGCCCTTCTCCGACAAGCCGGGCAGCGGCATGCACACGCACCTCTCGCTGTTCGAGGGCGACGCGAACGCGTTCTACGAGCCCGGTGCGCAGTACCAGCTGTCGAAGATCGGGCGCCAGTTCATCGCGGGCCTGCTCCGCCACGCGAACGAGATCTCGGCCGTCACGAACCAGTTCGTCAACTCGTACAAGCGGCTCTGGGGCGGTGGCGAGGCGCCGAGCTTCATCTGCTGGGGCCACAACAACCGCTCGGCCCTCGTGCGCGTGCCCCTGTACAAGCCGAACAAGGGCCAGAGCGCCCGGGTCGAGTACCGCGCCATCGACTCCGCCGCGAACCCGTACCTCGCGTTCTCGCTGCTGCTGGCCGCCGGCCTCAAGGGCATCGAAGAGGGATACGAGCTGCCGGCAGAGGCTGAAGACAACGTCTGGACCCTGAGCGACAGCGAGCGCCGAGCGCTCGGCTACGACCCGCTGCCCGCCAGCCTCGACCACGCGATCGAGTACATGGAGCGCTCCGAGCTCGTCGCCGAGACGCTGGGTGAAGAGGTCTTCAGCTTCGTGCTCGCCAACAAGCGGGCCGAGTGGCGCGAATACCGCACGCAGGTCACGCCGTACGAGCTGCAGCGCAACCTCGAGATCCTCTAGGTCGCCGTCGGATGACGCGTGGAGCCAGTCTGCTCGGCGCGCTGGCGCGCGCGGGGTTCGACGATCTCGACCGAGCCTCGCACGACCTGGGCGACCTCGCGACCGCGAGCGGGCTCGCGGTCGAGCCGCTCGTCGCGGCGTTCGCGTCGGCCGCGGATCCCGACGCCGCGCTCGCGTTGACCATCCGCCTTCGCGAGCGTGCACCGGCGACGCTCGACGGACTGCTCGCCGAGCCGGGATCGGCCGATCGGCTCGGCCGGGTGCTCGGCACGTCGCGCGGCCTCGCGGACTTCTTCGAGCGTCAACCCGACGAGCTGGCGCTGCTGCGCGGTGCGCCCGAGCCGCCGCTGGGCCAAGCCGCGGCGACGGCCGAGCTCGAGGAGGCGGTCGACG
This sequence comes from Agromyces agglutinans, assembly GCF_009647605.1. Lineage (GTDB taxonomy): Bacteria > Actinomycetota > Actinomycetes > Actinomycetales > Microbacteriaceae > Agromyces > Agromyces agglutinans. Next base: position 97,568 of record NZ_WJIF01000001.1, read on the forward strand.
AGGCGTTCCGCGGCGGCGCCGACTTCGACGGAGCGGCCCGTGCGCTGCGCGTGCGCTACCGTCGCCTGCTGGCCCGCCTCGTGGTCTGGGATCTCACGCGTCCGAGCGCGATCGCCGCGGTCGACACCGTGGCGGCCGGGCTCGCCGACCTGGCCGGAGCGACCCTCGATGCGGCCATCGGCATCGCGCGGCGCATCACGGCGCGCGAGCCCGGCGAGCCCGCGGCGCCCGGCAGGTATCCGTCGGCGGAGGTGGCCGCGACGCGGCTCGCTGTCATCGGCATGGGCAAGGCCGGCGCGCGCGAACTCAACTACGTCAGCGACGTCGACGTCATCTACGTCGCCGAGACGGCCGATGACGAGGTCGCCGCGTCCGGCCGTGCCGTCGAGATCTCCACGCGCCTCGCGATGCTCATGCAGCGCGCCATCGGCGAAGCCGGCATGGAGCCGCCGCTGTGGGAGGTCGACCCCAACCTGCGCCCCGAGGGAAAAGACGGTGCGCTCGTGCGCACGCTCGAGTCGCACGTGCAGTACTACGAGCGCTGGGCCAAGAGCTGGGAGTTCCAGGCCCTGCTGAAGGCGCGGCCGCTCGCGGGCGACCGGGAGCTCGGCCGACGGTACGCGGAGGCGCTGGGGCCCAAGGTGTGGACGAGCTCCTCGCGCGAGGGGTTCGTGGAGTCCGTGCAGCGCATGCGCGAGCGCGTCACCGAGCACATCCCGGCCGACGAGGTCGACCGCCAGTTGAAGCTCGGCCCGGGCGGCCTGCGCGACATCGAGTTCACCGTGCAGCTCCTGCAACTCGTGCATGGCGCCTCCGACGACGGCATCCGCCAGCCGGGCACGCTGCCCGCCCTCGCGGCACTCGCCGCGCGCGGCTACGTGGGGCGCGAGGAGGCCGCCGAGTTCAGCCTCGACTATCGAACCCTGCGCGTGCTCGAGCACCGGCTGCAGCTGGCGCGACTGCGTCGCACGCACCTCATGCCGACCTCGGACGCCGAGCTGCGAACGCTCGGGCGCGCGTCGGGCCTCGGCCGCGACGCCCGTTCGGTGTTGGCCGCGTGGCAGGACGTCCGCCAGCGTGTTCGCGGGCTGCACCAGCGGCTGTTCTACCGGCCGTTGCTCTCGGCCGTCGCTGCGCTGCCCGCCGAAGGACTCGAGTTGACGAACGAGCAGGCGGAGGCGAGGCTCGCGGCGATCGGGTTCCGCGACCCGAGCGGCGCGCTCGCGCACATCGCGGCGTTGACGGCCGGCGTCTCGCGCCGCGCGACGATCCAGCGGCACCTGATGCCGGTGCTGATCTCGTGGTTCGCCGACGGGTCCGACCCCGACTACGGCCTGCTCGCCTTCCGGCGCCTCAGCGACGAGCTCGGCACCACGCACTGGTACCTACGACTCCTGCGCGACTCGTCCGACGCCGCGATGCGGCTCACGCGGGTACTGTCGGGTTCCCGGTTCGCGGGGGAGCTGCTCGAGCGCATCCCCGAGGCGGTCGCCTGGCTCGAGGACGTCGACGAACTGCGCCCGCGATCGCTGCCCTCGTTGCGCGAGGAGACGCGCGCGGTGCTCGCGAGGCACTCGACGGCGGATGCCGCGGCCAAGGTGCTGCGCGCCATGCGACGCCGCGAGGTGCTGCGGCTGGCCCTCGCCGGCATTCTCGACGTGTGCACGATCGAAGAGCTCGGCCACGGCCTGAGCGACGTCGTGGAGAACCACCTGGCCGGTCTCGTGAGCGCGATCCGGGGCCCTGAGCCCGACGGCATCGAGTTCGCCGTGATCGGCATGGGGCGGTTCGGCGGCCGCGAGCTCGGGATCGGTTCCGACGCCGACATCATCTACGTCTACCGCGCCGCGGGCGCCGAGCCGCAGGCCGCGCACACGCGGGCGCTGCGCATCGTCTCGGAGCTCAACCGGCTGAGCGAGGACGCCAGGCTCCCGTTCGAACTCGATGCCGATCTCAGGCCCGAGGGCCGCAACGGCGTGATCGCGCGGTCACTCGACGCGTATCGTGCGTATTACGCCCGGTGGTCGTTGACCTGGGAGGCCCAAGCACTCCTGCGGGCCAGGGGCGTGGCCGGCGACGCCGTCCTGATCGACGACTTCACCGAGCTCGCCGATACCGTGCGATACCCCGAGGCGATCGGCGAGCGCGACGTCCGCGAGGTGAAGCGCATCAAAGCGCGCGTCGAGAACGAGCGGCTGCCACAGGGCGCCGACCCGTCCCGTCACCTCAAGCTCGGCCGTGGCTCGCTCTCCGACGTCGAGTGGTTCGTGCAGCTCGTCCAGCTGCAGCACGCCGCCCGGATCCCGGCGCTGCGCACCACGTCGACGCTCGACGCCCTCGCGACCGCGGTCGACCACGACCTCGTGCCCGTGGCAGACGGCGAGACGCTCCGCGCCGCGTGGATCCTCGCGTCGCGGGCGCGCTCGGCGCTCACGCTCTGGCTCGACAAGACCACCGACGTGCTGCCGGTCGATCGCTCGCAGCTCGAGGGGGTCGCGCGCATCATGGGATATCCGCCCGGATCCGCGAGCGCCCTCGAGCACGACTACCTCGCCGCCACTCGCCGGGCGCGCGCGGTGTTCGAGCGCGGGTTCTACGGGGTCGAGCCGCGGCGCGATCCGACCACCTGAGCGCACGGCGCTTCAGCGGAGGCATCCGGCCCGCACGGCGAATGGCCCGCATCGCCGAGGCGATGCGGGCCATTCAGGGGGACGGCAGGGGATGCCGGGGGGAGATCAGACGCCGTAGTAGAGCTCGAACTCGAACGGGTGCGGGCGCTGAGCCAGGGGCTTCAGCTCCTTCTCGCGCTTGTAGTCGATCCAGGTCTCGATGAGCTCCTTGGTGAACACGCCGCCCTCGAGGAGGAAGTCGTGGTCGGCCTCGAGCGCATCGAGCGCCTCGCCGAGCGAGCCGGGGACCTGGGGGATGGTCTTGGCCTCCTCGGGCGGCAGCTCGTAGAGGTCCTTGTCGACCGGCTCGTGCGGCTCGATGCGGTTCTTGATGCCGTCGAGGCCCGCCATGAGCTGTGCGGCGAACGCGAGGTACGGGTTGCCCGAGGCGTCGGGCGCGCGGAACTCGATGCGCTTGGCCTTCGGGTTCGTGCCCGTGATCGGGATGCGGATCGACGCCGAGCGGTTGCCCGCCGAGTAGACCAGGTTGACGGGGGCCTCGAAGCCGGGGACGAGGCGGTGGTAGGAGTTCACCGTCGGGTTCGTGAAGGCGAGCACCGCGGGAGCGTGCTTGAGCAGGCCGCCGATGTACCACCGCGCCAGGTCGGAGAGCCCGCCGTAACCGGCCTCGTCGTAGAACAGCGGCTTGCCGTCGTTCCACAGCGACTGGTGGGTGTGCATGCCCGAGCCGTTGTCGCCGAAGAGCGGCTTCGGCATGAACGTGGCCGTCTTGCCCCACTGCTCGGCCGTGTTCTTCACGATGTACTTGAACTTCAGGATGTCGTCGGCCGCGTGCACCATCGTGTCGAAGCGGTAGTTGATCTCGGCCTGGCCGCCGCTGCCGACTTCGTGGTGCGCGCGCTCGAGGATGAGCCCGGCGTCGATGAGCTTCAGCGAGATGTCGTCGCGCAGGTCGGCCTGCTTGTCGACGGGCGAGACCGGGAAGTAGCCGCCCTTGTACGGCGTCTTGTTGCCGAGGTTGCCGCCCTCCTCCGCACGACCCGAGTTCCAGGCGCCCTCCTCGGAGTCCACCGAGTAGAAGCTGGAGTGCTGGTTGACCTCGTAGCGCACGTCGTCGAAGATGTAGAACTCCGCCTCGGGGGCGAAGAACGCGGTGTCGGCGATGCCGGTCGACGCGAGGTACTTCTCGGCCTTCTTGGCGACCTGGCGCGGGTCCTTGCCGTAGATCTCGCCGTTGCGCGGGTTGTAGATGTCGAAGACCATGATGAGCGTGCGCTCGGCCCGGAACGGGTCGATGTACGCCGTGGAGACGTCGGGGATCAGCTGCATGTCGGATTCGTGGATCGACGCGAATCCACGGATCGACGAACCGTCGAAGAGCTGACCGACGGTGAAGAACTCCTCGTCCACGGTCGACGCCGGGATGTTGAAGTGCTGCTGCACGCCCGGGAGGTCGGTGAAACGGATGTCGAGGAACTTGACGTCCGTCTCCTTGATGAACTTGAGGACTTCAGAGGAATCACTGAACATGGTGGCGACGCTCCAAGGGGTGGGAATCGGCGGGCTTTGCACGACCGCTCCGACGCTACTGGCGGGCGGTTTCCCGACCGTGACGCGAATGTTTCCGACGTGTTACACGACCGGCGATCGGTAGAATCGTCGGATGCCCGAAACGACGCCATCCGCCTCCGGAACGACCCAGCCCAGCCGGTGGCCGGGCGAGCGGCTCGGGCTGCCGGCATCCGGCCGCCGCTCGATCGCGCGAGCCGGTCGGCGCATCGCGGCGCTGGTGATCGACTACGGGCTGGCGCTGCTGATCGCCCTGCTGTTCGCGCCGTACCAGTCGATGGAGCACAGCTGGATCACGCTCGGCGTCTTCGGGCTCATGCAGGTCGTCTTCATCCCGACGATCGGCGGCAGCGTCGGACACCGGCTCTTCGGCATGCACGTGGTTCCGCTCGGCGGGGGATGGGTGGGCCTGTGGCGACCCGTCGTGCGCACGCTGCTGCTGCTCGTCGTCATCCCGGCGCTCGTCTGGGACTCCGACCAGCGCGGATTCCACGACCGGGTGGCCGGAACGGTGCTCATCCGCTCCTGACCGCGGAGGCCGGCGTCGGGCTCAGCGCATCTTGCCGCGTTGCGCGCGCACCTTCATCGGGTCGATGCCCTTGGGGATCGGCAGCGAGGACTGCAGTGAGTTCAGCCGATTGGAGACCGCGAGCACCTCGGGCTTGGTGAGCGAGCGCTTCGACTTGCGCAGCGCCGCCGCGAGGCGGTGCAGTTCCACCGAATCCTCGCCGTGGCCGACCGTGAGGAGGCGGATCGGCACGTTGGGCAGCACGCGCGTGACCTTGCGCTCCTCGTCTTTGAGCATGCGCTCGACGCGGAACGCGTCGCCCTCGCCGATGAGCACCACGCCACCGCGCCCGACGGCCCGATATACGGCGTCCTGGGTCTTGCCGTTGACCGCGACCGGCATCTCGTTGCCGACCCATCCGCCGCGGAGTCCGCTGCGGAGGACGGCGCCGACGGCACCGGGCTGGCCCTCGATCTGCGAGTACGCGGCCCGCTCGGCGCGACGACCGAGGATGACCATGGCCAGCAGGAGGCCGGCGAGCACGCCGGCGACGATCCACAGGATCATCGTGAACCAGTTGTCGCTCGACAGCCAGATCGCGAGCGCGAGGCCGAGCGCGACCGGTGCGAGGAAGCCGAGGAGCATCAGCCAGGGCGCCGTCGAGTCGTAGCGGCGGGTCATCTGGAAGACCTGCCACATCTGCTTGAGACGGCCGGGCTCCTTCGGGGCGGACGAGGTGTCCTTGGTGCGTGCCATGGTCACAAGGATACCGGCGCGCGGACGCCGCCTCCGACCGAGTTCTCGCTCAGCGGAGGCGGCATCCGGATGCCTCAGCCGACGGCCTGCGCGAATCCCGCGGACGCATCGGCGAGGTGCTCGAGGCCGGCCGGGATCTCGCGGCCTTTGGCGTGCATCGACTGGGCCCAGAGGCGACCCGCACGGTACGAGGACCGCACCAGCGGGCCCGCGAGGACGCCGAGGAACCCGATCGCCTCGGCCTCGGCCTTCAGCTCGACGAACTCCTCGGGTCGCACCCACCGGGCGACCGGAAGGTGACGCGGGCTCGGCCGGAGGTACTGCGTGATGGTGATGATGTCGGTCCCCGCGTCGTGGAGATCGCGCAGGGCCTGCGAGACCTCCTCGCGTTCCTCGCCCATGCCGAGGATGAGGTTGGACTTGGTGATGAGGCCCGCGGCGCGACCCTGCGTGATCACGTCGAGCGAGCGCTCGTAGCGGAATGCCGGCCGGATTCGCTTGAAGATGCGCGGCACCGTCTCGACATTGTGCGCGAAGACTTCGGGTCGAGCCGAGAAGACCTCGGCGAGGTGGGCCGGGTTCCCCGAGAAGTCGGGCACCAGGATCTCCACGCCCGTGCCGGGGGACTGCCGGTGGATCTCCCGGATCGTCTCGGCGTACAACCAGGCACCCTCGTCGGGCAGGTCGTCGCGAGCGACCCCCGTCACCGTCGAGTAGCGCAGCCGCATCCGCACGACCGACTCGGCGACGCGACGCGGCTCGTCGGCGTCGTAGTCGGCCGGCCGACCCGTGTCGATCTGGCAGAAGTCGCATCGCCGCGTGCACTGCGAACCGCCGATCAGGAAGGTCGCCTCGCGGTCCTCCCAGCACTCGTAGATGTTCGGGCAGCCCGCCTCCTGGCAGACCGTGTGCAGCTCCTCCGTCTTCACGAGGGCGTGCAGCTCGCGGAACTCGGGGCCCATCTTGGCGCGCGTCTTGATCCACTCGGGCTTGCGCTCGATCGGAGTCTGCGCGTTGCGGATCTCGAGGCGCAGCATCCGCCGCCCCTCGGGAGGCGCGCTCACGCGAGAACCGCCGTGAGCGCGTCGTCGAGGCGCCGCTGCAGCGGTTCGACGACGTCGACCGGCCGGATGACCCGGCCGGCGACGCGCGACATGGTCGTCACGCCGGCATCGCGGATGCCGCAGGCGACGATCCGCTCGTAGGGCGCGAGGTCGTTCGAGCAGTTCAGCGCGAACCCGTGCATCGTCACGCCGTCCGCGACGCGGATGCCGATCGCGGCGATCTTCTCGTCGATGCCGTCGCCGACCCATACGCCGGATCGCCCCTCGACGCGGCGACCCTCGATGCCGTACTCGGCGAGCAGGCCGATGAGCGCGCCCTCGAGGCGGCGCACGTAGTCGACCACGTCGATCGGTTCGGAGAGCCGCACGATGGGATAGCCGACGAGTTGCCCCGGACCGTGCCAGGTGATCTTGCCGCCCCGGTCGACGTCGACGACCGGGGTGCCGTCGGTCGGGCGTTCGTCGGGAGCCGTGCGCTTCCCGGCGGTGTACACGGATTCGTGTTCGAGGAGGATGACGGTGTCCGGGGCGTTTCCGGAGACCACCGCCTGATGGACGGCGCGCTGGAGGGAGAGGCCCTCGCTGTACGGCACGGAGTTGGCGCTTAGCCCCGTGACGACGTAGTCGAGCATGGGGTCAAGTCTAGGCAGAGTGCTCCTGCACACCGAGCGCAGTGGCGGGGATGTCCCGGGCGGGCGCGGCGACGAACGGAGCGATGATCGGTGGGGGCGAGGATCGCGGCATGCGCCGGAGAACCAGACCAGCCCGCAGGCACGCCCGCAGTGAAGCGCCCGCACCTCCGCCTCCGGTCGACGCCGAACGGCTGGCCGGCTACCGGCTGATCCGCCGGATCGCGACCGGGACGCGCGCGCAGATCTACCTCGCGGTCGCCGCTCGGTTCGAGGATGCCTCCATCCCCGTCGCCGATCGCGCGCCGTCGCTCGTCGTCGTGCGCGTCTACGAGGTCGACGCCGACCAGTCGTCGATCGCGATCGAGCTCGACGCGATGGCCGGCGTGCCCGCCTTCGCCGCGGCGCTCGACCTGACGACGCTCGACGACGGACGAACCGCCCTCGTCGTCGAGCGGCTCGGGCCGACGAGCCTCGCCGCGCGCATCGCCGATCGGACCCTGTCTCCCGGCGAGGCGGTCACCGTGCTCGCGCCGCTCGCGGTCGCCATCGGCGACCTCGAGCGCCACGGCTTCGCGCTGGAGCGGATGACCGCCGCCGACGTCTGGTTCGACGCGACCGGCCGGCCGAGGCTGCTCGGGGCGGGTCACCTGCGCCGGCTTCCCGATGCTCCCGGATCGACCACCGAGCGCACCGCGTGGGTGCGCGCCACGCACGCCGCATTGGGCGCGCTCATCGAGGAGGTCGCCCCGGCCGTGCGGCCGGCCGGGGCGCTCGACCCCGTGCGCGGGTTGATCGCCGAGCGGGTGGCCGAGCGTCCGTTCAGCGCCTTCCACCAGGAGATCGAGCGGATGCTGTTCGCCGTCGCCGATCCTGCACCGGTGGCCGGGATCGAAGCGGGCACCGCGATACCGCCCATCGTCTCCGGCCGGGTGCCGACGCGCGCCATCCGGCCGATGGCGATGGCGGAGACGGGCCGGGTCGCGGCGAGATCGTCCGAGATCGGGAGCCCGGCCGGCGACGCGGTGATCGAGCCGCCGACCGATTCGGCCCGCGCCGGCCTGCGTTCCGACCTCCGCCAGGCTTTCCGTCGGTTCGGCATCGACGAGGTCGCCGCAGTGGCCGAGGGGGACTCCATCGACCTGGATGCCCCCAACCCCGGATGGCGCGAGCGCCTGGGCGGATTCGCCCGGAGGCGCCGTTCGACGCTCGTCGTCGCCGCCCTCGCGGGTGGCGCGGCGCTCGTGATGCTGCTCACGCTCGTGCCGCCGGCCGACGGTGCGGCCGACGCCGGTTCGACGGCCCGCGCGGTGACCGGCGGCGAGGCAGCTCACACGGCCGAGGCCACGACCGGCCCCGTCGGGATGGTCGGCGACACGAACGCGCCGGCGACGTCCGAGGAGGCCGAGGCGGTTCAGGCGGCCCCACCCGATGCGACGACCGGGGAACCGGCGACCTCGCCCCGACCCGCCGGAGCCACCGAGACGGATGCCCTCGTCGCCGTCGGCGACCTGTTGGATCGCCGGGCCGAATGCCTCGAGCAACTCGACCTCGCGTGCCTCGACGGCGTGGTGCAGGCCGGTTCGGCACTCGAAGCGGCCGACCGCGCGGCGATCCTGGCTGCGAGGTCGGGGGAGCGCGCGATCGAGCCGGCGCCGCTCGACGCCGCGTCGGCCGCGGTGGCCGGAGAGATGGGCGCGGCGCGTCTCGTGACCGTGCCCTATGCCGGGGCCCAACGCGAACCGGCCTCGATCCTCATGATGAGGAGCGAGGCCGGTTGGCGTCTGCGGGAGATCTTCGACTAGATGCCGAGGTCGCCTTCGAAGTCGCCGCTCTCGAGGCGGTCCTTGACCGCGGTGAGGAAGCGGGCGGCGTCGGCGCCGTCGACGATGCGGTGGTCGTACGACAGGGCGAGGTAGACCATGGAGCGGATCGCGATCGCGTCCTGGCCGTCTTCGGTGAGCACCACGGGGCGCTTGACGACGATGCCGGTGCCGAGGATCGCGGTCTGAGGCAGGAAGACGACCGGTGTGTCGAACAGCGCGCCGCGCGAACCCGTGTTGGTCAGCGTGAACGTGCCGCCCGAGAGCTCGTCGGGCTTCAGCTGGTTGTTGCGCGTGCGCTCGGCGAGATCGGCGATCTGACCGGCGAGGCCCGCGATGTCGAGTTCGCCCGCGTCGCGGACCACCGGGGTGAGCAGGCCCCGCTCGGTGTCGACCGCGATGCTCAGGTTCTCGCGCTCGGGGTAGACGATCGCGTCGCCGTCGACCGTCGAGTTGATGATCGGGTAGGCGCGCAGCGCCTCGACCGCGGCCAGGGCGAAGAACGGCAGGAAGGAGAGCTTGTTGCCGGTCTTGGCCTGGAAGTCGGACTTCACCTTGTCGCGCAGGCGAGCCACCTTGGTGACGTCGACCTCGACCACCGAGGTGAGCTGAGCCGTCGACTGCATCGACACGACCGCGCGCTCCGCGACGACCTTGCGCAGCCGCGTCATCGGCTGGGTCGTGCCGCGCAGCGGCGAGGTCTCGAGCGGCTGGCGCTTCGCGGCGGCCGAGGGCTGCGCGTTGGCCTGCAGGACGTCCTGCTTGCGGATGCGGCCGCCGACGCCGGTGCCGGTCACCGAAGCGAGGTCGACGCCCTGCTCGTTCGCGAGCTTGCGCACGATCGGCGTGACGTAGCCGGCACCGCCGGCGTGCGCCGGAGCCGCCGGGGCTGCGGGAGCGGCCTGCGGAGCTGCCGGGGCCGCCTGCGGAGCAGCGGGGGCGGCGGGCGCGGCGGCGGGAGCGGTCGGCTGCGCCTGCGGCGCGGGCGCCGCCGGGGCCT
>NZ_WJIF01000001.1:107654-668548 GCF_009647605.1 Agromyces agglutinans
CCGGGGCCGCCTGCGGAGCGGCAGGCGCGGGTGCCTCGGCGGCCGGAGCCGGCGCGGCCGGCGCAGCCGCCGGAACCTCGGGCGCGGCGGGAGCAGGCGCCGCGGGGGCAGCCTCAGCCGCCGGAGCCTCGGGCGCGGGAGCCTCAGCCGCGGGAGCGGCTTCCGCGGGGGCCTCAGCCGCGGGAGCGGCTTCCGCGGGGGCCGCCTCGGCCGCCGGAGCGGGCTCGGCGGGAGCCGCGGCGCCCGAGCCGTCGCCGATCGTGACGAGGGCCGTGCCGACCTCGACGGTCTCGTCCTCCTGGACGAGGATCGCCTCGATGACCCCCGCGACGGGCGACGGGATCTCGGTGTCGACCTTGTCGGTCGAGACCTCGAGCAGCGGCTCGTCGACCTCGACACGGTCGCCGACGTTCTTCAACCATCGGGTGACCGTGCCCTCAGTGACACTCTCACCGAGTGCCGGGAGGCTGACGGATTCGCTCATGCGCTTTGCTCCTTCACAGCGTGGGACGCCTTCTAGCTTATTGCAGTCGTATTCGGGGGGACCGGCTCAGAGCGCGTGCAGCGGCTTGCCGGCGAGCTTGAGGAATGCCTCGCCGAGCGCTTCGTTCTGGGTCGGGTGCGCGTGGATGAACGGCGCGACGTCTTCGGGGTAGGCCTCCCAGTTCACGGCGAGCTGCGCTTCGCCGACCAGCTCGCCCACGCGGGCGCCGATCATGTGCACGCCGACGATGGGGCCGTCGTTCACGCGGACGACCTTGATGGAGCCGCTCGTCTCGAGGATGTGGCTCTTGCCGTTGCCGGCGAGGTTGTAGTCGTACGACGAGACCTGGTCGGCTCCGAACTTCTCGGCTGCCCGGGCCTCGGTGTAACCGACCGAGGCGATCTCGGGGTCGCAGTAGGTGACCTTGGGGATGTTGACGTCCTCGACGAGGATCGGGTTCAGCCCGGCGATCTCCTCGGCGACGAAGATGCCCTGCTGGAAGCCGCGGTGGGCGAGCTGGAGGCCGGGGACGATGTCGCCGACCGCGTAGAGGCCGGGAACGCCGGTGCGCAGGCGCTCGTCGGTGATGACGAATCCGCGGTCGATCGTGACGCCCGCCTCCTCGTAGCCGAGGTTCGCGGTGACGGGGCCGCGGCCGACGGCCACGAGCAGGAGCTCCGCCTCGACGGTCTCGCCGTTCTCGAGGGTCACGACGACGCCGTCGTCGTGCTGGGTCACGCCCTGGAAGCGGACGCCGAGCTTGAACTCGATGCCGCGCTTGCGGAACGCCCGCTCGAGCTGCTTCGAGATCGACTCCTCCTCGTTGGGCACGAGGTGGGGCAGGGCTTCGATGATGGTGACGTCGGCGCCGAAGGACTTCCACACGCTCGCGAACTCGACGCCGATCACACCGCCGCCGAGCACGGCGACCTTCTTCGGCACGAAGTCGAGCTGGAGCGCCTGCTCGCTGCTGATGACGCGCCCGGTGATCTCGAGGCCGGGCAGCGAGCGGGTGTACGAACCCGTCGCGAGCACGACGTTCTTGCCCGTGTAGCGGTCGTCGCCGACCTGCACGGTCGTCGGCCCGGCCAGGCGGCCCTCGCCCTCGACGACGGTGATGCCGCGAGCCTTGATCAGGCCCTGCAGGCCCTTCCACTTGCTCGCGACGATGCCCTCGCGGTACGCGGTGACCCGGCTCATGTCGATGCCCTCGAACGTCGCACGCACGCCGAAGGTCTCGGAGTCGCGGGCGTTGTCGGCGATCTCGGCCGCGTGGAGCAGCGCCTTGGTCGGGATGCAGCCGCGGTGCAGGCACGTGCCGCCGAGCTTGTCCTTCTCGATGAGGGCGACGGTCAGGCCCAGTTCGACGGCCCGGATCGCGGCTGCGTAGCCGCCGCTGCCGCCTCCGAGGACGACGAGGTCAAAGTTCTGCTCGGACAACCGGAAATCTCCCTTGCGCATCGGTTCTGCGGCATGGACCGCGTCGAACTCGTCGTTCGGCGCAGGCTGCTCGGCGAGGATCTCGCCTCAACGACCTTACTACCCGGCGGCCAGTCGCTCGGCCAGCCGGATGAGCGTCCGCACGGTCGCGCCGGTGGCGCCGGAGCCGGTGAAACCCCACCCCGGGCCGGTGTTGTTCGACGGGCCGGCGAAGTCGAGGTGCGCCCACGGGATCTGGGTGTCGGACCCGTCGCGCCGGCCCACGAACTCGCGCAGGAAGACGCCGGCCAGCGCCATACCAGGGATCACCGTCCCGAGCTTCGCGTTCGCGAGGTCCGCGACATCCGACTTGAGCGTCGACCGCAGGTAGTCGGGCAGCGGCATCGGCCACATCGCCTCGTCCACGTCGTCGGCCGCGAGGCGCACGCGCTCGACGAGGTCGGGGTCGCCCATGAGGCCGGTGACGCGGTGACCGAGGGCGACCACCTGCGCTCCGGTGAGCGTCGCCACGTCGACGATGGCGTCGGGCTGCTCCTCGCCCGCCGCGACGAGGCCGTCGGCGAGCACGAGGCGGCCCTCGGCGTCGGTGTTGATGACCTCGACGGTCGTGCCGCCCTTGATGCGGATCACGTCGGTGGGGCGCAGAGCCGTCGACGACGGCATGTTCTCGGCGAGGCAGAGCCAGCCGACGATCCGGATCGGCAGGCCGAGTTCGGCGGCCGCGATCGTTGCCCGCAGCACGGCCGCCGCGCCTGCCATGTCGGTCTTCATGCCGATCATCGACGCGGCGGGCTTCAGGGAGAGGCCACCCGAGTCGAACGTGATGCCCTTGCCCACGAGCGCGAGCGTGAAGGCAGCGTCGGCCGGGGCATGCTCGATCCGCACCAGTCGCGGCGCATGCTGGGAGCCGCGCCCGACGTCGAGGATGCCGCCGAACCCGCCCTCCTCGAGCGCCTCGACGTCCCAGACGCGGACGCCGAGGCCGGCCGATTCGCCCGTCGTCCGGGCGAGGTCGGCGAACGCCTCGGGCGTGAGGTCGCCCGGCGTGGTGTTCACGAGATCCTTCGTCGCCGCGACGGCGGCGACGACGACGCGCACGCGCTCGAGGCCGACCGCATCGGCGTCGAGCCGCGAGTGCGCCTCGACCCGGGCGGGCGGAGCCTTCGGCTCCGAGCGGTACGCCGTGAAGCGGTAGGCGCCGAGGCCGGCGCCCTCGAGCGCGGCGGCGACGACGTCGGCGGATGCCCCGTCCAGGGCGAGCCCGACGCGATCGACCTCGCCCGCCTGCCGAAGGGCGGCACCGGCGGCCAGCCTCGCGGCCGGGGCATCCACTCGCTCGCCGACGCCGACCACGAGGATGACGCGAGGCCCGCCGTCGCGACCGGGCAGTCGCGTGAGCTCCTCGGCGGCGCCGCTCGCACCGAGCGCGCCGAGGGCGTCGCCGACCCAGTCGATCCCGGCGTCGTCGAGGAGCGTCGGGCCTTCGCCGCCCTGCATGGCGAACAGCACGAGGGCGTCGGCATCGGACTCGGCGGCGGGGGAGGGCAGGAGGGCCAGGATCGGGGCGGACATGCCCTCGATCGTACGTGTTCGCTCTCGGCACAGCCGGTGGGCGGGCGCTGCGGCCGGGCGCCTGCGCCGCGTCAGTACGCTGGAGACATGCGCGATCCCCGCTCCCTCTACGAGCTCAACCCCGACGTGACGGTGCCCCGAGGGCTGCCGCTCGTCGCGGGCCTCACGGGGTTCGCCGACGCCGGAGCGGCGGTCGCGCAGGTGACCGAGTACCTCCGGTCGACGCTCGAGCGCACCGAGGTCGCACACTTCGACGCCGACGAACTCCTCGACTACCGCGCCCGCCGGCCGATCATCCTCTTCGACGGCGATCACCTCGCCGACTACCGGCCGGCGCGGCTCTCGCTCGACCTCGCGAAAGACGAACTGGGCCGCTCCTTCCTCCTGCTCACCGGGTACGAGCCCGACTTCCAATGGGAGCGCTTCGGAGCGGCCGTGCTCGGCCTGATCGAGGATCTCGGCGTCGCGTCGACGACATGGGTCAACGCCATCCCGATGCCCGTGCCGCACACGCGGCCGATCTCGCTCACGGTCAGCGGCAACCGCTCCGAGCTGATCGAGGCCATGTCAGTCTGGCGGCCCACGACGGAGGCGCCCGCGAACGCCCTGCACTTGGTCGAGTACCGGTTGCACGAGGCGGGCGACCCGATCGCGGGGTTCGTGCTGCTGATCCCGCACTATCTCTCCGACACCGAGTACCCCGCCGCCGCGGTCGCCGCGCTCGAGGCGATCTCCGCGGCGACCGGCCTCATCTTCCCGACCGACGTCCTGCGCGAACAGGGCCGCGACTTCGCGGCGCGCATCGACGAGCAGGTCGCCGAGAACGGCGACCTTGCCAAGCTCGTGCACACCCTCGAGGAGCGCCACGACTCCTACATGGAGGGCACCGTCCTGCGGTCGCCGCTGACCGACGAAGACGGCGAGGTGCCGTCCGCCGACGAGATCGCCGCGGAGCTCGAGAAGTTCCTCGCGTTCCGACGCGGCCGCGACGACGAGCCGCCGCTGGGCGGCTGAGCACGGGAATGTCCCGGTCAGGCGCGACGTTCCGGTAGGAGAAGCGTCGAGCGCGGGGTGGTCGGCCGCGCCGAAGCGGCGCGATGGCGCAGGGGGGCCCTGCGCGCGGTATAATTGTAGGCAGGACCCGTTCTCGTCCGAACCGCGCGACCCGATCGCGATGCACGGCGGACTTGACATGGGTCCTCATAGTGTCCGAAACACCGGACCCGGAGCACCAGCCGGTGCCGACCCGTACCGGGGTCGTGCGCCGGCGAGAGAGGTCGAATCCCATGGCATCCAAGCCCACCACGGCAGCCGAACCCGCAGAGGCGAAGGCGGCCGCGACGAAGGCCGCCGCCAAGCCTGCGAGCAAGCCCGCCGCCAAGGCGCCCGCCAAGCCAGCGGCGAAGACGGGAGCGAAGTCGACGACGGCGTCGAAGACCCCGCGCACGACGACGGCGAAGGCGTCCACCAAAGCGAAGGGCAAGGCCGCCGGCGCCGACGAGGCCGACGACGACGAGATCGAGCCGGTCGAGATCGACGAGGCCGAGGTCGCGGCCGATGTCGAGACGCCCGAAGCCGAGGCGGCCGAGGCATCCGACGACGCCGAAGAAGAGGAGGCGGCGCCGATCCCGGTCGAACCGCACCCGACCGGCGCGCTGGTGCTGCGCGCGGTCGACGACGAAGACGAGGTTCCCGTCTACTCGTCCGCGATCACGGGCGCCACCGCCGACCCGGTCAAGGACTACCTCAAGCAGATCGGCAAGGTCGCGCTGCTGAACGCGGCCGAAGAGGTCGAGCTCGCGATGCGCATCGAGGCGGGCCTCTTCGCCGAGGAGAAGCTCTCGCACATGTCCGACGCCGAGAAGCGCACCCAGCTCGGCCGCGAGCTGCAGTGGGTCGCGAAGGACGGCCAGCGCGCCAAGAGCCACCTCCTCGGCGCGAACCTGCGACTCGTGGTCTCGCTCGCCAAGCGCTACACCGGTCGTGGCATGCAGTTCCTCGACCTCATCCAGGAGGGCAACCTGGGCCTGATCCGTGCGGTCGAGAAGTTCGACTACACGAAGGGCTTCAAGTTCTCGACGTACGCGACGTGGTGGATCCGCCAGGCGATCACACGCGCCATGGCCGACCAGGCGCGCACGATCCGCATCCCCGTGCACATGGTCGAGGTCATCAACAAGCTAGCGCGCGTGCAGCGCCAGATGCTGCAGGACCTGGGTCGCGAGCCCACGCCCGAGGAGCTGTCGAAGGAACTCGACATGACCCCCGAGAAGGTCATCGAGGTGCAGAAGTACGGCCGCGAGCCGATCTCGCTGCACACCCCGCTCGGTGAAGACGGCGACAGCGAATTCGGCGACCTGATCGAAGACACCGAGGCGGTCGTCCCGGCCGACGCGGTGGGCTTCACGATGCTGCAGAAGCAGCTCGAGTCGCTGCTCGACTCGCTGAGCGAGCGCGAGGCGGGCGTCATCCGCATGCGCTTCGGCCTGGGCGACGGCATGCCGAAGACCCTCGACCAGATCGGCGACACGTTCGGCGTCACGCGCGAGCGGATCCGCCAGATCGAGTCCAAGACGATGGCGAAGCTGCGCCACCCGTCGCGCTCGCAGTCGCTCCGCGACTACCTCGAGTAGGCCGCCGGTGCGCTACGCGCCGGCGATCCTCGTCGGCAGGCTCACCCGATTCGCCGCCCGGCTGCGCAAGCCCGGCGGCGGATCGGCCGTTCCCGGCCTCGTGGTCAACCGCGTCGCGCCCCGGTACCTGAAGCGCACACTGTCGGGCTTCCCGCAGGGCCTGATCGTGGTCTCGGGGTCGAGCGGCAAGTCGACGACGACGAAGATGCTCGTCGCGATCCTGCGCGCGCACGGCGTCGACGTGTTCACGAACCCGTCGACCGCGAACATCAGCCAGGGGCTGACGTCTGCGCTGCTCGAGCAGGCCGACTGGCGCGGCCGCGTGCCGGGCGACGTCGCCGTGCTCGAGATGGACGAGGGTCACGGCGCAGTCGTCATGCAGGGCGTCGACGCCCGCATCGTCGCGCTGACGAACGTGATGGTCGACCAGATCGACCGCTTCCACGACTCCGCGATGGTCGTCGGCATGCTCGCCCGCATCGCCACACGCGCGAACGAGTCGCTCGTCGTGAACGCCGACGACGCGGCACTCGAGCGCCTCGCGGCGACCGTCGGCACCGGCCTGGCCGTGCACCGGTACGGCGTCTCCGCCGGAGTGCTCGCGGGCTCGCCGCGCGGCTTGGGGTACGCGGAGACGAGTCCGTCGCGACTGTCGCCGGCCGACGGCGTGGTCGTCGAGGAGGTCGACGGCTCGCGGGCCGCGCTGGCCGACGGCGAGGCATCCGTCGCGATCCGGCTTCCCGCACGCGGGACCCACTACGCGGTGGACGCCGCCGCGGCGTACGCGACGGCCAAGGCGACGCTCGGCGAGCGGTTCGATCGCGACACCGCGCGTGACGCGCTGAGCGCGATCCCGGCGGTGTTCGGTCGCGGCGAGCGCACGACGGTGCGCGGACAGGAGGTCGAGTTCGTCCTCGTGCAGAATCCGGCCAGCTACCAGCTCAACGTCGACGGCATCGAACGCGGGACCGAGCAGATCCTGTTCGCGATCGGCTCCGACGTGCGAGACCCCTCCTATTTCTGGCCGACGGATGCCTCGGCGCTGCGGCGCGTGGCGATCGTGAGCGGTTCGAAGGCGGCCGAGGCGGCGCTGATGCTCGCCTACGACGGCGTGGAGATCGGCCGGGTGGAACCCGACCTCGCGCGTGCCGTCGACGACTTCCTCGCCGCGCCGGCGCCGATCGCCGGCGTGAAGACGATCGTCTTCTCCGCCGACGCCATGCGGCGCACCCGCGCCCACCTCGGACTCACGGGAACCGAATGAGCTTCACGATCGCGAGCCTCGTGCCGTCGCTGCTGAACACGAACGGCGATGCCGAGAACGCCGCGGTGCTCGCGCGCCGCCTCGGCTGGGCCGGACACGACGCCAGGGTGGTCGCCGTCGAGGACGCGCGCGACCTGCCCGAGCGGGTCGACGCCGTCGTCATCGGATCGGGGAACGACTCGACGCTCCGCGCGGCGCGCGAGCGACTGCTGACCGTGCACGACGAACTGCGCCGCTGGGGCACCGAGGGCGTCCCGATCCTTGCGATCGGCACCGGGTGGGAGCTGCTCAGTTGGGGCGTCGAGCTCGCCGACGGCACGGCCGTCGAGGGACTCGGGGTTCTGCCCGGCCGTGCCGTCGCCCGCGACGGCCGCGTCACCGGCGACCTCGTCGTGCGCACCCCGCGGTTCGGGCACCTCGTCGGCTTCGAGAACCACGCGCGCGACTACGTCCAGGCCGAGGCCTCACCGCTCGGTCGTCTCGTCTCCGGCAGCGGCAACGGGCGCGGCGCCGGCCAGGAGGGCGTGGTGATGGGCTGGGTGCTCGGCACGCACCTGCACGGCCCCGTGCTCGCGAAGAACCCGTCGTTCGCCGACGCGATCATCGCCGAGATGGCCGCACGCACCGGCGTCGAGTACGAGCCGGGGGAGCAGGCCCTCGTCGTCGACGGCTACGCCGCCGCTGCACGCGAGGCGCAGTTGAAGGCGGCGGGCATCACGCTCGGGCGCTGAGCTCGGCGGCGACCCGCTCTCCGGACTCCCGCCGACCGTGCGAAGCCGCCCACGCGAAGCCGACCGTGCGAAGCCGCCCGGGTGGCCCCGCCCCGGTGACGCCGCAAACGACGAACGCCCCGCCGGTGTGGCGGGGCGTTCGGTGGTTCGGGGACCTCAGTCGCGCGTGTCGACGAGCAGTCGCGACGACTCGTCGTGCCAGCT
The DNA here is from genome assembly GCF_009647605.1 of Agromyces agglutinans. GTDB lineage: Bacteria > Actinomycetota > Actinomycetes > Actinomycetales > Microbacteriaceae > Agromyces > Agromyces agglutinans. The sequence goes on from NZ_WJIF01000001.1 coordinate 115,983, forward strand.
CTGCGCGATCTCGGCCAGCTTCTCCTGGTGCTTGCGTCCGTGGTGGGCGCAGAACAGGAGCTCGCCGCTCGCGACGGTCACCCGGATGTAGGCCTGGGCGCCGCAGGCGTCGCAGCGGTCGAGCGCCGTGAGCTCGTACGGGGCCTCGGCTTCGGCCGCACCGGTGGTGTCGGTGTACTGCGTCATGGCTCCTCCTCCATCGCTCACGATCCGTTCGGTTCATCCATGTAAACACGCGCGAGGCCGCGACCCTGCCCGCTGGCCGGGCATTTCGCTCAGCGCGTAGCGCCTGCGCCGGGGTGTCGCCGGTGGTCAGTAGGCTTGGGCGACGTGAGCTCCGACTATTCCGCCCGCCATCTCTCCGTGCTCGAGGGCCTCGAGGCCGTGCGCAAGCGTCCCGGCATGTACATCGGCTCGACCGACGCCCGCGGCCTCATGCACTGCCTCTGGGAGATCATCGACAACTCCGTCGACGAGGCGCTCGCGGGCCACGGGTCCGAGATCGAGGTGATCCTGCACGACGACGGCAGCGTCGAGGTGCGCGACCGCGGTCGCGGCGTCCCGGTCGACGTCGAGCCGAAGACCGGCCTGTCCGGGGTCGAGGTCGTGTACACGAAGCTCCACGCCGGCGGCAAGTTCGGCTCGGGCTCGTACGCGGCGTCCGGCGGTCTCCACGGCGTCGGCGCATCCGTCGTCAACGCGCTGTCGGAGCGGCTCGACGTCGAGGTCGACCGAGGCGGCAAGACCTGGGCGATGTCGTTCCACCGCGGCGAGCCGGGGCGGTTCGCCGACCCGGCCGGCACGGAGCCGAGCCCCTCCGCCCCGTTCGCGCCCTTCGAGGAGGCCAGCGAGCTGCGCGTCGTCGGCAAGGTCGCGAAGGGCGTCACCGGCACGCGCGTGCGGTATTGGGCGGACTCGCAGATCTTCACCAAGGGCGCCGCGTTCCAGCTCGATGAGCTCATCGGCCGCGCCCGGCAGACGGCGTTCCTGGTGCCGGGCCTCGGCATCACGGTGCTCGACCGGCGCGGTGAGGAGCCCGAGGAGCACCGGTTCCGCTACGACGGAGGCATCTCGGAGTTCGTGGAGCACCTCGCCACCGACGGTCCGGTCACCGACGTCTGGCGACTCACCGGCGACGGCCGGTTCACCGAGACCGTGCCCGTGCTGAGCGAGGGGGGCGCGATGGTGCCCACCGAGGTCGAACGGCACTGCCACGTCGACATCGCGCTGCGCTGGGGCACCGGGTACGACACCGTGTTCCGCAGCTTCGTGAACATCATCGCGACGCCGAAGGGCGGAACGCACCAGGCGGGCTTCGAACAGGGCCTGCTCAAGTTCATCCGAGCGCAGGTCGAGCAGAACGCCCGGCGGCTCAAGGTCGGCACCGACAAGGTGGAGAAGGACGACGCGCTCGCGGGCCTCACGGCCGTGCTGACCGTGCGCCTGGCCGAGCCGCAGTTCGAGGGCCAGACGAAGGAGGTGCTCGGCACGCCGGCCGTGCGCTCGATCGTCGCGTCGGTGGTGACCAAGTCGCTCGGCGAGCGGTTCGCCTCCACGAAGCGAGACGACAAGGCGCAGACCGCGCTCGTGCTCGACAAGGTCGTCGCCGAGATGAAGGCGCGCATCTCCGCGCGCACGCACAAGGAGACGCAGCGCCGCAAGAACGCGCTCGAGACCTCGTCGCTGCCCGCGAAGCTCGCCGACTGCCGTTCGACCGATGTCGCGCAGAGCGAGCTGTTCATCGTCGAGGGCGACTCCGCGCTCGGCACCGCGAAGCTCGCGCGCGACAGCGAGCACCAGGCGCTCCTGCCGATCCGCGGCAAGATCCTGAACGTGCAGAAGGCGTCGGTGGCCGACATGCTCGGCAACGCCGAGTGCGCCGCGATCATCCAGACGATCGGCGCGGGGTCGGGCCGAACGTTCGACATCACCCAGGCGCGATACGGCAAGGTCATCATCATGAGCGACGCCGACGTCGACGGCGCGCACATCCGCACGCTGCTGCTCACCCTCTTCTTCCGCTACATGCGGCCGATGATCGAGGAGGGTCGCGTGTTCGCCGCGGTCCCGCCGTTGCATCGCGTGATCGTGCAGAACCCGGGTTCCAAGCCCAACGACGTCATCTACACCTACTCGGAGGCCGAACTGGCGGGCGTGCTCGCCGATGTGAAGCGTCGCGGCCGCAAGTACCAGGACCCGATCCAGCGCTACAAGGGACTGGGCGAGATGGACGCCGACCAGCTGGCGACGACGACGATGGACCGCTCGCACCGCACCCTGCGGCGCGTCAACGTCGCCGACGCCGAACAGGCCGGCCGCGTGTTCGAGCTCCTGATGGGCAACGAGGTGGCACCGCGCAAGGAGTTCATCGTCGAGAGCGCCAACGGGCTGAGCCGCGACCGCATCGACGCGTGAGGCGCGCCGTCGTCGGTGCGTGACGCTCGCCGCCGCCCGCGGGATGTCGCCGCCTAGCCGATGCGGCGACCGACGACGGCGACCGGTGCGTCGATCGGCGTGCCCGAGGCGTCTCGCTTGTCCAGGGCATCGGGAAGCCCGCGGACCGCTCCGTCGGCGCCGAGGGCGTGCGCCGGCGCGGGCCCGACCCAGGCCACCGCCAGCGAATCCTGGCCCTTGAGGAACCGCTGCGCGCGGACGCCGCCTGTGGCGCGGCCTTTGCCCGGGAACTCCTCGAACGCCGACACCTTGGCTGCACCGGGGTCGGCTCCGAGCAGGGTGTCGCTCGTCGCGGCGACGGTGACGACCACGACGCGGTCGAGGTCGGCCGGCTTGATCGCGTCGAACGAGATCACGCGGGCGCCGTCGGCCAGCTTGATGCCCGCCATGCCGCCCGCAGGGCAGCCCTGCGGGCGCACATTGGACGCCGGGAAGTGCAGCAGCTGCGCGTCGGTCGTGACGAACACGAGCTCGTCGTCGTCGCCGCCCTGCGCCGCGCCGACGACCTCGTCGCCGGCCTTCAGCGAGATCACCTCGAAGTCGGGTCGGTTGGGGTAGCCGCCCGCGGTGACGCGCTTGACCACGCCCTGCGCCGTTCCCAGCACGATCGGCCGGTCGCTCGTGAGCGACACGATCGCGAGCACGCGCTCCGAGCGGTCGGCGAGGCCCAGGTAGTCGGCGACTCGCACGCCGGCGGCGAGCTGCGGCGCATTCGCGGGGAGCGCGGGAAGGTCGAGCGGCGAGAAGCGGATCAGCCGTCCGCGGCTCGTGACCGCGCCGATCTCGCTCCGGCTCGTCGTGTCGAGGCTCGAGCGGAGGGCATCGTGTTTGCTGCGCCGGGTCGGCACGGTGATGACCAGCTCGTCGGTGCCCTCGGGCCGGTCGACGCGCGCGATGCGGCCGGTCGCGCCGAGCAGCACCCGACACGGGACATCCGCGTGCTCGAGCGGCGTCGCCGTGGCGCTGCGCGCCGCCTGTCGTGCAGGCAGCACGCGCCCCTCGGTGAGCATCGTGCGACGTGGGGTGCCGAAGCGGTCGGCCACCTCCTCGAGCTCGTCGGCCACGAGGCGCCGGATGCGGGCCTCGCTGCCGAGCAGCTCTTCGAGTCGAGCGATCTCGGCGAGCAGGTCGTCGCGCTCCGTCTCGAGCTCGATGCGCGAGAACCGCGTGAGGCGGCGCAGGCGCAGCTCGAGGATGTACTCCGACTGGATCTGGCTGAGGTCGAACACCTGCATGAGGCGCGAGCGCGCCTGCTCGGAATCGTCGCTCGTGCGGATCACCTGGATGACCTCGTCGATGTCGAGGATCGCGATCAGCAGGCCCTCGACGAGGTGCAGGCGTTCGCGGCGGCGCGCGAGGCGGAATTCGGAACGGCGCGTGACGACCCGCATGCGGTGGTCGACGTAGACCTGCAGCAGTTCGCGCAGTCCGAGTGTCTGCGGCTGCCCGTCGACGAGCGCGACGTTGTTGATCGAGAACCCGTCTTCGAGCGGGGTCAGCCGGTAGAGCTGCTCGAGCACGGCCTGCGGATTGAAGCCGGTCTTGATGCCGATGACCAGGCGCATGCCGCGCTTGCGGTCGGTGTGGTCGGCGACGTCGGAGATCCCCGTGATCTTCTTCGCGTTGACGCCGTCCTTGATCTTCTCGATGACCTTCTCGGGGCCGACGAGGTACGGCAGCTCGGTGACGACGAGGCCGGTCTTGCGCGCCGAGAGCTGCTCGACGGCGACCTTGGCGCGGGTCTTGAACGAGCCGCGACCCGTCGCGTAGGCGTCGCGCACGCCGTCGAGTCCGACGATCGTGCCGCCCGAGGGGAAGTCGGGACCGGGCACGAACTCCATGAGCTCGTCGAGCGTCGCCTCGGGGTTCTCGATGAGGTGGCGGGCCGCGTGCGCCACCTCGACGAGGTTGTGCGGCGCCATGTTCGTGGCCATGCCGACCGCGATGCCGCTCGCGCCGTTGACGAGCAGGTTCGGGAACGCCGAGGGCATCACCTCGGGCTGCATGAACGAGTTGTCGTAGTTCGGGACGAAGTCGACCACGTCTTCGTCGAGCCCGTCGGCCATCGCGGTGGCGGGCGCCGCGAGGCGGGCCTCGGTGTACCGCGAGGCGGCGGGGCCGTCGTCGAGCGAGCCGAAGTTGCCGTGGCCGTCGACGAGCGGCACGCGCAGCGTGAACGGCTGCGCGAGCCGTACGAGGGCGTCGTAGATCGCCGAGTCGCCGTGCGGGTGGTACTTGCCCATGACCTCGCCCACCACGCGCGAGCTCTTCACGTGGCCGCGGTCGGGCCGCAGGCCCATCTCGGTCATGCCGAAGAGGATGCGCCGCTGCACGGGCTTGAGGCCGTCGCGCGCGTCGGGCAGCGCGCGCGAGTAGATGACGGAGTAGGCGTATTCGAGGAACGAGCCCTGCATCTCCGTCGACACGTCGACGTCTTCGATGCGTTCTGCGATCTGGGGGTCGGTGGGCTCGGTGCTCGCTGCGGTCATCCGTCTTCTCGGGTTCGTCGTGTCGCCACGGGGGAGAGGGCGCGCCGCCTGTGCGGGACTGCCTGTGCCAGACTGAGCGCGATGCCTGCCATGCTACCGGCGCCCGCCGACTCAGCCCGGCGGCTGGCCGCGGTGCTGCCGTCCGTGATCGCGAGCCTCACGGGCTCGCCCGGCCCGGTCGCCCTGCCGCGGGCGCGTTCGGCGGTCGTCGCCCTGATCGACGGGCTCGGTGCCGCCAATCTGTCGGCCCGGCGCGGTCACGCGCGCACGCTGGCCGCGGCCTTCGGCCGCAAGGACGTGATCCGCACCACCTTCCCGTCGACCACCGCGGCCGCGATCGCCTCCTTCGCCACGGGCGCCGACGCCGGCTCGCACGGGCTCGTCGGCTACCGCACGCTCGTGCCGGGGCGCGATGCGCTCGCCAACCAGCTGAACGGCTGGGAGCAGGGACTGCTGCCCGCCGACTGGCAGCGTCGCCCGACCCTGTTCGACGCGGCCCGCGAAGCGGGGCTGCATCCGTTCACCCTCGGGGCGCCGCGGTACGCGACGTCCGGATACACGACGGCCGTGCTGCGCGGCGCCGAGTACCGGCCGGCGGCGTCGATCGAGGAGCGCTTCGACCTCGCCCGCGAGGTCGCCGACTCGGTCGACGGCGCGCTCGTCTACGTGTACGTTCCCGAGCTCGACCAGATCGGCCACGCGCACGGCTGGGAATCCGATCGCTGGATCGGCGCGCTCGAACGGCTCGACGCCGCCGTCGGCTCGTTCACGGCACGGATGCCCCGTGCGACCGGCCTGCTCGTCACCGCCGACCACGGCGTGGTCGACGTGCCCGAGCACCGGCACGTCTTCATCGACGCCGACCCGGCGCTGCTCGACGGCGTCCGTCACGTCGGCGGGGAGCCGAGGTGCCTGGGCCTCTACTTCGAACCCGGGCTCGAGGCATCCGATCGCGAGGCGCTCATCGGTCGCTGGCGCGAATCCGAAGGACAGCGCGCGTGGGTGCTCACGCGCGACGAAGCCATCGAGGCCGGGCTCTTCGGCAGCGTCGACGAGGCGGTGCGCCCGCGCATCGCCGACCTGCTCGTGGCACCGCGCGCCGGCATCGCCTACTACGACCGACGCGAGCCCGATCGCGGCGCCGAGCGCATGATCGGCCAGCACGGTTCGCTCACCGACGAGGAGTCGCGGGTCCCGCTCATCCGGTTCGGCGCGTACGAGACGCGATGAGCGGATGCCCCGTCGGGGACATCCGCTCATCGAACCCAGGGCCGCCGAGGGTCAGGAGGGGAACTTGCCGTACTTGACCTGCGGCTTCGGGAGGCGCAGCGGGCGCAGCTGCAGCGCGCGCATCGCGGCGTACCAGCGCACCTTCTCGGCCTTGTCGGCCCCGAACTTCGCGCGCAGCTTCTTCGTGAGGATCGCGCCGAGGATGATGACGTCGACCACGGCGATGATGAAGAATCCCCACAGCAGCAGGATGCTGATCGACTGCACCTCGTAGCTCGGCACGAGCGTGAGCAGGATGACCAGGAACATCACCGGGATGAGGACCTCGCCGATGGAGAACCGGGCGTCGACGTAGTCGCGGACGAACCGCTTCTGCGGGCCGCGGTCGCGCATCGGCAGGTACTTGTCGTCGCCCATCGCCATGCCGATGCGGGCCTTCTCGCGTTGCTCGGCCGCCTTGGCCTTCGCCTGGCGGGCCGCCTCCTTGCGGTCGTTCGGCACCAGCGGGCGCTTGCGCGCGGCCTCGCGCTCGGCGCGCGTGGGCGTCGGCGCGCCCTTGCCGCCCTGCTTCAGCCGCTCCTGCGTCTGCTCGAGCGACTCGGGCTGCGCATCGACGGGGGAGGGGGACTGGGTGTTCTCAGGTTGCTTGGCCACGGGGTTCCTCGGATCGGTAGAACTTAAGATTACCGGCATGACGAACCCTCAACCGGCCGTGCCGGACGATCGAACCGCCGACGAGACGACCGAGGCGCTCCGCGCAGCGGTGCAGGCGGGATTCCCGGCCACCGTCGCCGACCTCGCGCGCCTCGTGCGCATCCCGTCGGTCTCCTGGCCGGCCTTCGACCCGGCCCACGTCGCCGAGAGTGCGCAGGCGGTCGCCGACCTGCTGCGCGGAACGGGCGTGTTCGAGCTCGTGGAGATCCACCGGGCGCCGGTCGAGGGCGGCGACGAGCTCGGCCAGCCGGCGGTGCTCGCGCACCGGCCCGCGCGTGCCGGGCGGCCGACCGTGCTGCTCTACGCCCACCACGACGTGCAGCCCCCCGGCAAGGACGAGGACTGGGAGACCCCGCCGTTCGAGCCGACGCAGCGCGGTGACCGCCTGCACGGGCGCGGTGCCGCCGACGACAAGGCCGGCGTCATGGCGCACGTGGGCGCCATCCGCGCGCTGGCCGAGGTGGCGGGCGACTTCGACCTCGGCCTCTCGGTGTTCATCGAGGGCGAGGAGGAGTGGGCGTCCCGCTCCTTCGGCAACTTCCTCCGCGAGCACCGCGAGGTGCTCGCCGCCGATGCGATCATCGTCGCCGACTCCGGCAACTGGAATGTCTCGACGCCCGCCATCACGGTCGCGCTGCGCGGCGCCGTGGCCTTCAACCTCCGCATCGACACGCTCGCCCACGCCTCGCACTCGGGCATGTACGGCGGCGCAGTGCCCGACGCGATGCTCGCGGCCATCCGGATGCTCGACTCGCTGTGGGATGCCGACGGCGCCGTCGCCGTCGAGGGCCTGCGGGGGGCGGGGCTCGAGGTGCCCGAGTACGACGACGCGCAGCTGCGCGCTGAGACGGGCCTGCTCGACGGGGTCGCGCCGATCGGACGGGGACCCATCCTGAGCCGTATCTGGTCGGAACCGGCGATCACCGTCACGGGCATCGACGCACCGGATGTCGCGAACGCGTCGAACACGCTGGTGCCCGGGGTCAGGGTGCGGGTGAGCGCGCGCATCGCGCCCGGACAGCCTGCCGACGAGGCGTTCGCGGCGATCCGCGCGCACCTCGAGGCCAACGCGCCGTTCGGGGCGAAGCTGCGCTTCGAAGACGTCGACACGGGCGAGGCCTTCCTCGTCGACACGAGCGGCTGGGCGGTCGAGGCGACCCGGCGGGCGATGGCCGACGCCTGGGGCGTGGAGCCCGTCGAGGTCGGCGTGGGAGGTTCCATCCCCTTCATCGCGGAGCTGGTCGAGGAGTTCCCGGGTGCCCAGATCCTCGTGACCGGGGTCGAGGACCCCGACTCGCGCGCGCACAGCCCCAACGAGTCGCTGCACCTCGGCGTCTTCCAGCGGGCACTGCTGGCCGAGGCGCTGTTCCTCGCGCGGCTCGACGCGGCGCCGCGACCCGAGACGGGGGAGCCGTGCGGGTCCGGGTCCTGACGCACCGCGACGCCGCACAGCCGCCTCCCGGCGTTCCCGGCGTAGACTGAGCGCAGACCACCGGAGACGACCGGATCTGCGAGGAGTGAGATGAGCCAGACCATCACCGAGAACGCCCACGGCGTCCTGCTGTCCGACACCGCCGCGAACAAGGTCCGCAGCCTGCTCTCGCAGGAGGGCCGTGACGACCTGCGCCTGCGCGTCGCCGTGCAGCCGGGCGGATGCTCCGGGCTGATCTACCAGCTCTACTTCGACGAGCGCCAGCTCGACGGCGACGCCGTCGTCGACTTCGACGGCGTCGAGGTCATCGTCGACAAGATGAGCGTCCCGTACCTCGACGGCGCCTCGATCGACTTCGAGGACACCATCCAGAAGCAGGGATTCACGATCGACAACCCGAACGCGCAGGGCAGCTGCGCCTGTGGGGACTCGTTCCACTGAGTCGTCGACGACCCGTCGAAGGGGAGGCCGCGAAAGCGGCCTCCCCTTCGTGTTTTCGCCGATCGACGCCGATTTCCGCAGATTTCCGAGCCCGACACCACCCTCGGGTGCACACCCGAGGGGTCGAGTCGGAGTAGGCTAGGCACCGATCAATGCGCTTCGCTGTGAAGCGCCTTCGAGTCTCCCGAAAGGTCACCGGTGCGCCACAATCGCCGTCTCCGATGGGCTGCTATCCCGATCGCAGCGACACTCAGTCTCGTGCTCGCGGGGTGCACGCAGGCTCAGTTGCACGGCTTCCTGCCGGGCTTCGAGGCGGACCAGCCGGCCGTCACGAACCACACCGACCGGGTCGCCGGCCTGTGGGTGACCTCCTGGATCGTGCTGCTCGTCGTCGGCGTCATCACATGGGGCCTGACGATCTGGGCGGTCATCGCCTACCGTCGCCGTCGCGGCCAGACGGGCCTGCCGGTGCAGCTGCGCTACAACATGCCGATCGAGGTGTTCTACACCATCGTGCCGCTGATCCTCGTGCTCGGCTTCTTCGCGTTCACCGCGCGTGACCAGCAGGCCATCGAGCAGCGCTTCGCCGAAGAGGACGTCGACGTCAAGGTCGAGGTCATCGCCAAGCAGTGGGCGTGGGACTTCAACTACGTCAACGAAGACGTCTACTCGCCCGGCATCCAGGGCCAGCCCGATGTCGACGGACCCGACGGCTCGCTCGTGCAGTCCGAGCTGCCGACCCTCTACCTGCCCGTCGACGCGAACGTCGAGATCGAACTCGAATCGCGCGACGTCATCCACTCCTTCTGGGTCGTCGACTTCCTGTACAAGAAGGACATGTTCCCGGGCAAGACCAACTACATGTCGCTCACCACGCAGCGCGAGGGCACGTACGAGGGCAAGTGCGCCGAGCTCTGCGGCGAGTACCACTCGCTCATGCTCTTCAACGTGAAGGTCGTCTCGCAGGGCGAGTACGACGAGTACATCGAGTCGCTGCGCGACCTCGGCCAAGAGGGCCAGCTGTCGAACGAGTACGACCGCAACCAGAACCTGCCCGGTCCGGGCGCGCCCGAGCTGAAAGAGGAGCACGAAGCCGAATGAGCACCACGACCGCAACGGCTCGGCCACAGGCCGCCAGCGCACCGTTCGGCGCTTCCAAGGTCGAGCGCAAGGGCAACATCCTCGTTCGCTGGATCACGTCGACCGACCACAAGGTCATCGGGTACCTCTACCTGATCACCTCGTTCATCTACTTCTGCATCGGCGGCGTGATGGCCCTCATCATCCGCGCCCAGCTGTTCGAGCCCGGCCTCGAGATCGTGCAGACGCGCGAGCAGTACAACCAGCTGTTCACGATGCACGGCACGATCATGCTGCTGATGTTCGCGACGCCGCTGTTCGCTGGCTTCGCCAACGTGCTCATGCCACTGCAGATCGGCGCGCCCGACGTCGCCTTCCCGCGACTGAACGCGTTCGCCTACTGGCTGTTCAACTTCGGATCCCTGATCGCCGTGGCCGGCTTCTTCACGCCGCAGGGCGCCGCCTCGTTCGGCTGGTTCGCGTATCAACCATTGGCATCGACGACCTTCTCACCAGGAGTCGGCGGCAATCTCTGGATGGTCGGCCTCGGCCTCTCGGGCTTCGGAACGATCCTCGGTGCGGTGAACTTCATCACCACGATCATCACGATGCGCGCGCCCGGCATGACCATGTTCCGCATGCCGATCTTCACCTGGAACACGCTCGTCACCTCGATCCTCGTGCTGATGGCGTTCCCGGTGCTGGCCGCCGCCATGCTCGCCGCTGCTGCGGACCGCATCTTCGGCGCCCACATCTACGATCCGGCCAACGGCGGCGTCATCCTGTGGCAGCACCTGTTCTGGTTCTTCGGGCACCCCGAGGTGTACATCATCGCGCTGCCGTTCTTCGGCATCGTCTCCGAGATCTTCCCGGTGTTCAGCCGCAAGCCGATCTTCGGGTACAAGACGCTGGTCTACGCGACGATCGCGATCGCGGCTCTCTCGGTCACGGTCTGGGCGCACCACATGTACGTCACCGGCTCCGTGCTGCTGCCGTTCTTCGCCCTGATGACGATGCTCATCGCGGTGCCGACGGGTGTGAAGATCTTCAACTGGATCGGCACGATGTGGCGCGGCTCGATCACGTTCGAGACGCCACTGGTCTGGTCGCTGGGCTTCCTGATCACCTTCGTCTTCGGTGGTCTCACGGGTGTCATCCTCGCCTCGCCGCCGCTGGACTTCGCGGTCTCCGACACGTACTTCGTGGTCGCGCACTTCCACTACGTCGTCTTCGGCACGGTCGTCTTCGCGATGTTCGCGGGCTTCTACTTCTGGTGGCCCAAGTGGACCGGCAAGATGCTGAACGAGAAGCTGGGCATGTGGCACTTCTGGCTGCTGTTCATCGGCTTCCACACGACGTTCCTCATCCAGCACTGGCTCGGCGTCGTCGCGATGCCTCGTCGGTACTACTCGTACCTGCCCGAAGACAACATCACCTGGATGAACCAGGTGTCGACGATCGGTGCCGCGATCCTCGCGGTCTCGCTCATCCCGTTCTTCCTGAACGTCTACATCACGGCGCGGCGTGCACCGAAGGTCACGGTCAACGACCCCTGGGGCTACGGCCGCTCGCTCGAGTGGGCGACCAGCTGCCCGCCGCCCCGGCACAACTTCACCTCGATCCCGCGCATTCGCTCGGAGTCCCCGGCCTTCGACCTCAATCACCCCGAGGCCGGCATCCCGGTGGGCATCGGCCCGGCGAAGGACGCGCCCGAGGCACCGGTGTACGACGCAGCGACGAAGGAAGTCAAGTAGATGCGCGCCAACGTAGTCCTCTTCTGGATCCTCGCCGCGTTCTTCGCGCTGGCGGCAGCGATCTACATCGCGTGGACGATCATCGACGCGGGCGAGCCCGAGTGGGTGGGCCTCGTCGCGATCTCGCTCAGCGCGGTCCTGGCGGCGTTCATCGCGTTCTACCTGGGTCGCGTGCACAGCGCCCAGGGCGGCGCGCTCCCCGAGGACCGGCTCGACGCGAACATCGACGACGGCGACCCCGAGCTCGGATTCTTCAGCCCGTGGAGCTGGTGGCCCATCATGCTCGCGGCCGGCGCGGCACTCCTGTTCCTCGGACTCGCGGTGGGCTTCTGGATCTCGTTCATCGCGGTGCCGATCGGCATCATCAGCCTCGTCGGCTGGGTGTACGAGTACTACCGCGGCAACTTCGCGCGCTGAGCATCGATCCGAAGGGCCCGTCGGCATGACGGGCCCTTCGTCGTACACGGGGCCCGGCGGCCGCCTCCCAGGCTCGGAGCGCGGCCGCCACGCCAGAAATGTCCGCGCAACGGCCTCAGGCCGGGGCCTCAGCGCCGCGTGAAGGCGAGTACGTCCACTGACACCGTCGTCGAGTCGGTTGCGCCTGCGCCCGATTCAGGGCGTGTGCGGCGCACGTCAGGCTTCGCGTCGTCGCCGGCGGCATCGAACCGATGGTGTGCGGATGGGCCCATGTCGGCCAGGAGCGCCCGGGTGGTCTCGTCGGCGTGGAGACGGTACTCGACTCTCTGACGGGCGGTGAGCTCGAGACCGTGCGGTGCCATTCGATCGACGACGTCCGCATCCTTGCCTTCCGGTACCTCGAGGAGCGCGGCATCGGCACGGAGTTCGGCCAGGTGCGCGGTGGTGGGCACGACCACGACGAGCACGCCGCCGACACGCAGCGCCCGGGCGTACTCCGGGGGGTTCCTCGGCGCGAACACCACGAGAGCTGCGTCCGCCACGGCGTCGCGGATCGGCAGCGGTCGCCAGATGTCGAGGACGACGCCGGTTGCCGGCACGAGACCACGGAACGCGGTAAGGCTCGCACGGACGGCCTCGGGGGAGCGGTCGGTCAAGAGCACGCGTGTCACTGGCAGGGTCTCGGCGACGTGCTGCGAGTAGTACCCGGTACCGCAGCCGAAGTCGACCAGCGAGAGACCAGACTCCGCAGCGGGCGCCGCCGTCGACGATACGCCCACCGCCGCGACGTTGGCCGCTACCGCAGCGGCGATGGGCGCGTAGGCCCCGCTGCCGAGGAGGCCCGCACGCGCCTCCAGCATCTCGCGGTCGTCGCCCACGGTGCGCGGCGCGCGAGGTGGAAGCAGGGTCAGGTATCCGTGCTTCGCACGGTCGAACCGGTGCCCCGACGCGCAGCCGAAGGTTCGGCCGACCTCATCGGCCGGCTCGAGCGGCAGGAAGCAGTTCGGGCACCGGAGCCACGTCGAATCGATCGACATGGCGCCCGGTGCCCGAACCGTGTGGTGCTGGATCAGTGGTGCTCGTCGTGGTGCGACGCCTCGAGCTCGCCACGCGAGACGGGGGCGATGCGGTCCTCGAAGAACCACCGTGAGAGCGCTGCGCGAACGTGCTGCGCGGGCGTGATCCTGCCGCGCGCGTTCGGGCGGATCATCAACGGCGCGTAGCTCTCGAAGCTCACGAGACGCCAGCGGTCGTACTCGTCGAGCGGCTGGTGCACCTCGATGAACTCGCCGCCGGGCAGCTTGACGATGCGACCCGACTCGTAGCCGTGCAGCACGATCTCGCGGTCCTTCTTCTGGAGCGCGAGGCACACGCGCTTGGTGACGAAATACGCGATGAACGGACCGACGATGACCACGAACTGCAGCGCGTGGATCACACCCTCCATCGTGAGCGAGAAGTGCGTCGCCAGGATGTCGGAGCTCGCAGCCGCCCAGAGGCCGGCGTAGAACGTGACACCGGCGGCGCCGATCGCCGTACGGGTCGGGGCGTTGCGGGGGCGGTCGGCGATGTGGTGCTCGCGCTTGTCGCCCTTGATCCAGGCCTCGATGAACGGGTAGGCGGCGACGAGAACGAGGAAGATGCCGATCGCGATGAGCGGGACGAGGATGTTGAACGACCACGTGCGGTCGAGCCAGACGAACTCCCAGCCCGGCGGGATGAGACGCAGGGCACCGTCGGCGAAGCCGATGTACCAGTCGGGCTGCGTGCCGGCCGAGACGGGGGAGGGGTCGTACGGGCCGTAGTTCCAGATCGGGTTGATCGTGAACAGCGAGGCGATGAGCGCCAGCACGCCGAAGATGATGAAGAAGAAGCCGCCGGCCTTCGCCGCGTAGATCGGGAGGATGGGCGGACCGACCGCGTTCTGCTGGGTCTTGCCGGGGCCGGCGTACTGGGTGTGCTTGTGCACGACCACGAACACCAGGTGGATCGCGATGAGCGCGACCACGAGCGCGGGCAGCAGCAGGATGTGCAGCGTGTACAGGCGGCCGACGATCGCGGTGCCGGGGAACTCGCCGCCGAAGAGCAGGAACGAGGTCCAGGTGCCGATGAGCGGGAGGCCCTTGACCATGCCGTTGATGATCGCGAGGCCGTTGCCCGAGAGCAGGTCGTCGGGGAGCGAGTAGCCCGTGAAGCCCTCGGCCATCGCCAGGACGAAGAGCACGAAGCCGATCAGCCAGTTGAACTCGCGGGGCTTGCGGAACGCACCGGTGAAGAAGATGCGGAGCATGTGGAGGCCGATGGCGGCCACGAACAGCAGGGCCGCCCAGTGGTGCATCTGGCGCACGAACAGGCCGCCGCGGATGTCGAAGGAGATATCGAGCGTCGAGGCCATGGCCACCGACATCTCGACGCCCTTGAGCGGGACGTACGAGCCGTCGTAGTGCACCTCGACCATCGAGGCCTGGAAGAAGAACGTCAGGAACGTGCCCGAGATGAGCACCACGACGAAGCTGAAGAGCGCGACCTCACCGAGCAGGAACGACCAGTGGTCGGGGAAGGCCTTGCGGCCGAGCTCCTTGACGAAGCCGGCGAGGCTCGTCCGTTCGTTGACGTAGACGGACGCGGCCGCCGTGAACGACCGCTTCTGCGGCGCGTTGGTGGTTGCGGTGCTCAATGACGCTCCCAGAAGCTCGGGCCGACGGGTTCGGTGAAGTCGCTCTGAGCGACGAGGTAGCCCTCGTCGTCGATGGCGATGGGCAGCTGGGGCAGGGCACGCGCCGCCGGCCCAAAAATGACCTCGCAGTGGTTCGCGACGTCGAACTGCGACTGGTGGCAGGGGCACAGCAGGTGGTGGGTGTGCTGCTCGTAGAGCGCGACCGGGCAGCCGACGTGCGTGCAGATCTTCGAGTACGCGACGATGCCGTCGTACGACCAGTCCTTGCGGTCCTCGCGCTCGTTGAGCTCGTCGGGGTTGAGGCGCATGAGCAGGACGGCCGCCTTGGCCTTCTCCTCGAGCTTGCCGTGCTCGAGGTCCTGGAGTCCCTCGGGGATGACGTGGAACGCGCTGCCGATCGTGACGTCGGCGGCCCGGATGGGAACGCCCGAGGGGTCGAGCGCGAGGCGCGTGCCCTTCTTCCACATGGTGTGGCTGAGCAGCGGCACCGGCAGCTGGTCTTGGGGAGCGAAGCCTCGGAAGAGCACGAGCGCGGGGATCGGGAAGACCAGGAGCGCGCCGATCAGGCTGTTGCGGATCGCCGTGCGGCGCGTGAAGCCGGATTCGCGATCGGAGTCTTGGAAGACCTGCACCGCGGCAGCCTGCGTCTCGGGCGACCCGCCGATCGGGTGACGCTCGTCGACGAGCTCGACGTCGGTCATCACGGCCTTGCCCCAGTGGACGACGCCGAAGCCGATGGCCAGGAGCGCGAGCGCCGCGCCGAGGCCGAAGAACATGTTGTTCAGGCGCACCATGCCGACGTCGTTCGACTCGATCGGGAACAGCATGTAGGCCGCGATCGACCAGATGCTGCCGAGGATCGACAGGTAGAAGAGCGTGTAGACGGTGCGCTGGGCGCGCTTCTGCCGCTCGGGGTTCTCGTCGGTGACGCGGGGGCGGTGCGGCGGGAACCCGGGGTTCTCGAACGCGTCAGCGGCGATGACCGCGGTACCGGGCGAAGCGGCGGGCGCGGCGTGTGACGAGTCGGCGGCGACGAGGTCCGCGCCGCTGGTGTCGTCCTGGGCCATGGTTCTCCTTCTCGAGCTTCTTCGGTGCCTGCGCTAGTTGGACTTCGCCGTGATCCACACGGTGATCGCGACGATCGCGCCGAGACCGAAGATCCAGATGAACAGACCCTCCGCAACGGGGCCGATCGAGCCGAGCTCGAATCCACCCGGCGAGCGGTTGTCCTGGACGTACTTGAGGTACGTGATGATGTCGCGCTTGTCTTCGGGCGTGATGTTCATGTCATTGAACACCGGCATGTTCTGCGGGCCCGTGACCATGGCCTCGTAGATGTGCACGCCCGAGACATCCGTCAGCGCGGGAGCGAACTTGCCCTCGGTGAGCGCGCCGCCCGCGCCGGCCACGTTGTGGCACATCGCGCAGTTGATGCGGAAGAGCTCGGCGCCGTTGGCGGCGTCGCCGCCGCCGTTGGTGAGGTGGTCGGCGGGGATGTCGGGGCCCGGGCCCAGCGACGCGACGTAGTAGGCGAGCTGCTTGACCTGCTCGTCGGTGAACTGCACCGGCTTCTGCTGGGCCTGCGGGCCCTGCATCTGCATGGGCATGCGGCCGGTTCCGACCTGGAAGTCGACCGCCGCGGCGCCGACCCCGACGAGGCTCGGGCCGTCGTCGGTGCCCTCCGCGGAGAGTCCGTGGCACGTGGCGCAGTTGGCCTGGAAGAGCTTCTTGCCCTCTTCGATCGTCTGCTGCGACGTCGAGTCGGCTTCGGCCTGCGCGGTGCCGGTGCTGAATGCGGCGTAGGCGCCGCCGGTGAAGACGAGGCCGAGTGCGAGGAGCGCGACGGTCGCGAGCGGGTGCCGGCGGCCGGTACGTCGCTTCTGGCGGTTCATGGGCTTCTTCCTGTTCACGGGCATGCTGTGGGGTCGCTCCTGATCCGGCTTACTTGAGGACGTAGATGACGAGGAACAGGCCGATCCAGACGACATCGACGAAGTGCCAGTAGTAGGAGACGACGATCGCGCTCGTCGCCTCGCGGTGACCGAAGTGCTTGACGGCGAAGATGCGCCCGATCACCAGCAGGAAGGCGATGAGACCGCCCGTGACGTGCAGGCCGTGGAAGCCGGTCGTGAGGTAGAAGGCCGAGCCGTACGAGTTCGAGTCGATGGCGATGCCCTCGGAGACGAGCGTCGCGTACTCCCAGACCTGGCCGGCGACGAAGATGGCGCCCATCGCGAAGGTGAGGAAGAACCACTCGACGGTGCCCCACTGGCGCACGTTCCACCACGGCCCGGAGGCGTACGGCTTCATCTTCTCGGCCGCGAACACGCCGAACTGGCACGTGAAGCTCGAGGCCACGAGGATGATCGTGTTCGTCAGCGAGAACGGGAAGTTCAGCCGATCGGCCTCGAACTCCCAGAGCTCGGGCGACATCGCACGGAGCGTGAAGTAGATCGCGAAGAGGCCCGCGAAGAACATGACCTCGCTGCCCAGCCAGACGATCGTGCCAACCGCGACGGTGTTGGGACGCTTGATCAGGGGCGCGCTCGCCTGAGAAGTCAATGAGGTGCTCGTCACAATCACCCATTATGGCTGAAACCGCGGCTGAGTTTTCGTCATGGCCGCATCCCGTGTCGGGGGCGAGTCGTGCCCGATGCCGGAAATCGGCTGGGGCGACCCCGCGAATCCGCCGTGAATCGCGCGGATAGGATCGTGCGCATGACCGCTGAGCAGACCTGGCCCGTGATCCTGTCCTCGCTTCTCGACGGCGAGGACCTCAGCGTTTCGGACGCGGCGTGGAGCATGGAGCAGGTCATGACCGGCTCGGTGACCGACGCGCAGCTGGCCGCGTTCCTCGTCGCGCTGCGGCTCAAGGGCGAGACCGTCGACGAGATCGTGGGCTTCCGCGACGCCATCCTCGAGCACGCGAAGCCGTTGCCGGTCGACGCGATGGCCCTCGACATCGTCGGCACGGGCGGCGATCGCTTCGGCACGGTGAACGTCTCCACGATGGCGTCGATCGTGTGCGCGGCGGTCGGTGTGCCCGTGCTCAAGCACGGCAACAAGGCCGCGAGTTCGGCCTCGGGCTCGTCCGACGTGCTCGCAGCCCTCGGCATCGACCTCGCGCTGCCGCCCGAGCGCGTCGCCGAGACCTTCGAGCGCATCGGCATCGGCTTCGCGTACGCGTCCGCCTTCCACCCCGGCTTCGGACATGCGGGCGGCGTCCGCGCCGAGCTCGGCGTGCCCACGGTGTTCAACTTCCTGGGCCCGCTGTGCAACCCGGCGCGGCCCGAGGCATCCGCGGTCGGCGTCGCGCACCTCGATCGCGTGCCGCTGATCGTCGGCGTGTTCCAGACCCGCGGCGCCACCGCGCTGGTCTTCCGCGGCGACGACGGACTCGACGAGCTGACCACGACCGGGCACAGCCACATCTGGGAGGTCTCGGGCGGCACCGTCAAGGAGCACGACCTGGATCCGCGGGACCTCGGCATCCGTCGCGCCGACATCGACGAGCTGCGCGGGGGTGCGCCGGCCCGCAACGCCGAGATCGTGCGCGAGGTGCTCGGCGGCGCCGAGGGCGCCGTGCGCGACATCGTGGCGCTCAACGCCGCCGCCGGCCTCGTCTCGTTCGGCCTGGCCGAGGATCCGGGCCAGTTCCAGCGCCCCATCCTCGACCGGTTCCGCGACAAGCTCGCGGTCGCCCGCGAGGCGATCGACAGCGGCGCCGCCCTCCGCAAGCTCGACGAGTGGGTCGCCGCGACGCGCGCCTGATCACCGCCACGACGAACGGATGCCCCGGGCCGCGGCCCGAGGCATCCGTTCGTCCGTCTGCGACGTCAGCTGACGTCCTCGTCGACCCAGTCGAAGGTCTTCGAGACGGCCTTCTTCCAGAGCCGGAGCTGGCGCTCGCGCTCATCGGCGTCCATCTTGGGCTCCCAGCGGGAGTCCTCCTGCCAGTTGGCGCGGAGCTCGTCGAGGTCCGACCAGAAGCCGACCGCGAGCCCGGCCGCGTACGCGGCGCCGAGCGCGGTCGTCTCGGCCACCACGGGCCGCACCACGGGCACGCCCAGGATGTCGGCCTGGAACTGCATGAGCGTGTTGTTCGCGATCATGCCGCCGTCGACCTTCAGCTCGGTGAGATCGACGCCCGAGTCGGCGTTCACGGCGTCGAGCACCTCGCGCGTCTGGAACGCGGTCGCCTCAAGGGCGGCCCGGGCGATGTGACCCTTGTTCACGTACCGCGTCAGGCCGACGAGCGCGCCACGCGCGTCGGATCGCCAGTACGGCGCGAACAGGCCCGAGAACGCCGGCACGAAGTACGCGCCGCCGTTGTCGTCGACCGTCTTGGCGAGTTCCTCGACCTCGGGGGCGCTCGAGATGATGCCGAGGTTGTCGCGCAGCCACTGGATGAGCGACCCCGTGACGGCGATCGATCCCTCGAGGGCGTAGTGCGCGGGTTGGTCGCCGAGCTTGTAGCCGAGCGTGGTGAGCAGCCCGTTCTTCGAGTGCACGATCTCGGTGTCGGTGTTGAAGATGAGGAAGTTGCCCGTGCCGTAGGTGTTCTTCGACTCTCCCTGGTCGAACGCGGCCTGGCCGAAGGTCGCGGCCTGCTGGTCGCCGAGGATGCCGGCGACCGGCACCTCGCGCAGCAGGCTCGACGGCTCGACCGTGCCGTAGACCTCGGAGGAGCTGCGGATCTCGGGCAGCATCGAGCGCGGCACGCCGAACGCCTCGAGGATGTCGTCGCGCCAGCTGAGCGTCTCGAGGTCCATGAAGAGCGTGCGGCTCGCGTTCGTGACATCCGTCGCGTGGACCCCGCCGTCGGCGCCGCCGGTCAGGTTCCAGAGCACCCAGCAGTCGGTCGTGCCGAACAGCAGGTCGCCGGCCTCGGCGCGCTCGCGCGCGCCCTCGACGTTCTCGAGGATCCACACGATCTTCGTGCCCGAGAAGTAGGTCGCGAGCGGAAGCCCGACGTCCTGCTTGAATCGCTCGACACCGCCGTCGGCCGCGAGGCGGTCGACGATGGGCTGCGTGCGCGTGTCCTGCCAGACGATCGCGTTGTACACGGGCTCGCCCGTGTTCCTGTCCCACACGACGGCGGTCTCGCGCTGGTTGGTGATGCCGACCGCCGCGATGTCGTGCCGCGTCAGGTCGGCCTTTCCGAGGGCCTGCCCGATCACCTCGCGGGTGTTGCGCCAGATCTCCATCGGGTCGTGCTCGACCCACCCCGCCTTGGGGAAGATCTGCTCGTGCTCCAGTTGCCCGGTCGCGACGATCGATCCGCGCTTGTCGAAGATGATCGCGCGCGTGCTGGTGGTTCCCTGGTCGATGGCCAGGATGTAGTCGGCCATGCCGTCCTCTCAATTCTGATTCGCGTGGCGTGGCGTCGGGTCGCGACGCCGATTCGTATGGCGCGGCGGCGGGGTCAGCTGATCACGGGCAGCAGTCCGACCGCGGCGATACCGGCGATCACGCCGCCGACGATCGGGCCGAAGACCGGGACCCACGAGTAGCTCCAGTCGCTGCCGCCCTTGCCGCGGATGGGCAGGAAGGCGTGTGCGATGCGCGGACCGAGATCGCGCGCCGGGTTGATGGCGTAGCCGGTCGGACCACCGAGCGAGGTGCCGATCACGATCACCGTGAAGGCGACGGGGATGGCGCCGAGTTCGGCCGGCGTGCCGCCGTAGCTGAAGCCGAGGATCACGAAGACGAGCACGAACGTGCCGATGACCTCGGTGACGAAGTTCCAGCCGTAGGAGCGGATCGCCGGGCCGGTGGAGAACACGCCGAGCTTGTTCGCGGGCTCGGGCTCCTCGTCGAAGTGCTGCTTGTACGCCAGCCAGACGAAGACCGCACCGATGATCGCGCCGATCATCTGCGCGCCGATGTACGTGAGCACGGATGCCCCGTCGATCGGGATCCCCTCGACGAAGTCGGTCTTGCCTTCGGCCAGGTAGTTGGTCATGAGCCCGAGCGTCACGGCCGGGTTCAGGTGCGCACCCGAGGCGTACGAGACGATCACGCCGGCGAAGACCGCGAGGCCCCAGCCGATGTTCACCATCAGGAAGCCGCCGCCGTTGCCCTTGGTCCGGATGAGCGCGACGTTCGCCACGACGCCGCAGCCGAGCAGGACCAGCATGGCTGTCCCCACCATCTCCGAGATGAAAATCACACCGAGATTCACTGAAAACCCCCTTCATGGAAGCTGGGCGCCCTCGCCCGCCTGACCACACCATAGCCCTGCCGTCGGCGCGCGGGAACGGGCCGCGCCGGATTTCCGGGGCGCGTCCTACCGCCCCCGCGCCGCGGGGCGTAGGTTGTTCGCAGGTGCTGTCCGGCCGTTGCGACGGCGCGCGGTTCCGTGGACAGCCGAGGGGAAGGGATGTCCGTGAAGAAGATCATCAACGACCCGAAGCGGGTGGTCGACGAGTCGGTCGCAGGATTCGCACTCGCCCACGCGGATCTCGTGCGCATCGAGACCGACCCGATCTTCGTCGTGCGCGCCGATGCGCCGGTCGCCGGGAAGGTCGGCCTCGTCTCGGGCGGCGGCAGCGGGCACGAGCCCCTGCACGCGGGCTACGTCGGTCACGGCATGCTCGACGCCGCGGTGCCCGGCGCGGTGTTCACCTCGCCGACGCCCGACCCCATCCTCGCGGCGACCAAGGCGGTCGACGGCGGCGCGGGCGTCCTGCACATCGTGAAGAACTACACCGGCGACGTGCTCAACTTCGAGACGGCGGCCGACCTGGCCGCGGCCGACGGCATCGAAGTACGCGCGGTCGTCACGAACGACGACGTCGCGGTGAAGGACTCGCTCTACACGGCGGGCCGCCGCGGCGTGGCCGGCACCGTGCTCGTGGAGAAGATCGCCGGGGCCTCGGCCCAGCGCGGCGACACGCTCGACGAGGTCGCCGGCATCGCCGAGCGCGTGAACGCGAACGCCAGGTCCATGGGCATGGCGCTGACGCCGTGCACGGTACCGCACGCGGGGGAGCCCAGCTTCACGCTGGCCGACGACGAGTACGAGCTCGGCATCGGCATCCACGGCGAGCCGGGCCGCGAACGGCTGCCGCTCGAGCCGGCCGACGCGATCGTCGACCGCATGCTGGCCCCGATCCTCGAGGACCTGCCGTTCTCGTCGGGCGACCGCGTGCTGCTCTTCGTGAACGGCATGGGCGGCACGCCGCAGGTCGAGCTCTACATCGCCTATCGCCGAGCCGCCGAAGCGCTCGCGGAGCACGGCATCGAGGTGGCCCGATCGCTGGTCGGCAACTACATCACGTCGCTCGAGATGCAGGGCTTCTCGCTCACGCTGCTGAAGCTCGACGACGAGATGGTCGAGTTGTGGGACGCCCCGGTGCAGACGCCGGCGCTCCGGTGGGGTCGTTGATGGCCGGCGGGCCGCTGGGCGCCGACTGGGCCGTGGACTGGGTTCGCCGCAGCGCGGCGACGGTGGCCGAGCACCGGGTCGAACTGATCACGCTCGATCGCGAGATCGGCGACGGCGACCACGGCGAGAATCTCGATCGCGGGTTCGGCGCGGTGCTCGGCAAGCTCGATTCGGTCGCACCGGATGCCACGCCCGGCGACGTGCTCAAGCTGGTCGCGACGACGCTGATCTCGACGGTCGGCGGTGCCGCGGGCCCGCTGTACGGCACCGCGTACCTGCGCGCGGCGACGTCGGTCGGCTCGGAGGCCGAACTCGACTCGGCCGCGGTCGCGAAGCTGCTCGAGGCGGCGCGCGACGGCATCGTCGCCCGCGGCAAGGCCGAATCCGGCGACAAGACGATGATCGACGCGTGGACGCCGGCCGTCGAGGCGGCTGCCGCCGAGGCCGGGCGCGGGGCCTCACCCGCCGAGGTGCTCGCGGCCGCTGCCGACGCTGCGGCGGCCGGCGCCGAGGCCACCGAACCGCTCGTCGCCCGGAAGGGTCGTGCGAGCTACCTCGGCGAGCGCTCGCGGGGCCACCGGGATCCGGGCGCGCAGTCATCGGCCTACCTGTTGCGGGCTGCGGCCGACGCGGCGGCGGAGGCCTGAGGTGGGTGATCGGATCGGACTCGTCTTCGTCTCGCACTCCGAACTCATCGCCAGGGGTCTCGTCGACCTCGCCGGCCAGATGGCGCCCAACACGTCGCTCGTCGCCGCCGGCGGCACCGACGACGGCCGCATCGGCACGAGCTTCGAGCGCGTCAGCGCGGCCATCGCCGAGGCCGATGCCGGGGCGGGCGCCGTCGTGCTCTGCGACCTCGGTTCGGCGATCCTCACCGCAGAGACCGCACTCGACTTCCTCGACGACGACCAGCGCGGGCGCGTGCGCATCGTGGACGCGCCCCTCGTCGAGGGCGGCGTGGCCGCCGCGGTGGCCGCGGAGGCGGGTGACGACCTCGAGACGGTCGTCGCCGCGGCCCGAACCGCGGGCGGCGATTCCGCGGGTGTCGACGACGCGACGGCGGCGGTCGAAGGGCCGGGTGCCGAGGCATCCGATTCGGGGGCAGCCGGCGCCGCGCTGAGCCGCACCGTGACGCTCGTGAACGCCGACGGGCTGCACGCGCGCCCCGCCGCGGAGCTGGTCAAGCTGGCGGCGACCTTCCCGCAGAAGGTCACCGTGAACGGGGTCGACGCGAAGAGCCTGCTGGCGATCATGTCGCTCGGGCTCACGAAGGGGTCGCAGCTCGAGATCGCGAGCACCGATCCCGCGGCCGGCGACGCGGTGGACGCGATCGCCGGGCTCGCGGCATCCGGCTTCGGCGAGGCGTAGCCCGGGCTCGCACCTGCGCGGAGGCGTCCGCGTCCCGGTCGGCTGAGGTCAGTTGCCCCCGGCGATGCGGATGTCGGCGCCGGTCGTGTACGACGCGTCGGGGGAGAGCAGGTAGGCGACCGCACCCGCGATCTCGTGCGGCTGGCCCGCCCGCTGCATGGGGATGCGCGGAGCGCGCTCCTCTGGCGCGTTCGGGCGGCCCGCCGCGGCGTGGATCTCGGTGTACGTCGTGCCCGGCGAGACGGTGTTCACGCGCACGCCCGCCGCCGCGAACTCCCGCGCCGTTCCGAGGGTGAGGATGTTGAGGGCGGCCTTGCTCATCGCGTACGGCACGTAGGTGTTCGGCGACCCGTTCGTCGCGGCGCCCGAGGAGATGTTCACGATGGCGCCGCCGGTGCCGCCGCGATCGGTCGACATGTGAGCGATCGCGGCCCGGGTCACGACGATCGGCGCGAACACGTTGATGCGGAAGACGAGCTCGGACTCCTCGATCGGCGCATCGAGGAATCCACCGATGCGCCCGGTGATGCCGGCGTTGTTGACGAGGCCGGTCAGCCGGCCGAGCCCCGCGATCGCGTCTGGCACGACCCGTGCCGCGGCATCGAGGTCGGCGAAGTCGACTCGCAGGAGCACCACGTCGGCGCCGAGTGCTCGGCATGCTGCGGCGACCTGCTCGGCCTCGTCGGCGCGCTCGCGATACGTGAGGGCGAGGTCGTGTCCGTCGGCGGCGAGGCGTTCGGCGATCGCACGGCCGATGCCTCGACTCGCCCCCGTGACGAGCGTGGCAGGGCGGTCGGCGCGATCGATCGTGGCATCCGTCATGGTGTTCAGCGTACTGAGGCGTGCGCGGGCAGCGGCGCCGGGGGATGGCGCGACCGAGCCGTGCGGGCGTAGCATCGGGCCCATGGCACGCGACGCAGCGGGCCGCCGAGATGACGGCAACGCGTTCACGCACTTCTTCGACCGGGTCGACCGGGCACTGACCCCGGTCTTCGAGTCACCGCCGGGTCCGGGCGACGAGGGGCCGCCCGGCGAAGCGCGCGACGACGCGCCCTGCCCGGTGTGCGGCCGGGCGATGTTCCAGCACCGGTTCACCGAGGAGTACGGCGGCAACATCATCATGATCTGCCCGACCGATGAACGGCTGCCCGAGCACGAGGTCGAGGGCCCGTACAACGAGTTGGGCATGCCGGCGACCGGCCGGCGACTGGAGCGCTACCGGCAGCAGGCCGAGGCGGAGGCGGAGGCCGAGGCGGAGGCCGAACGCGCGGACGCACGCGAGTAGGGGTCGTCGAATCGACGTTCCGAGGCGGTCGCACGGCCGGGATCGCGTGCGCCGATCCTCCCTGCCGTGACCAGTTTAACGCCGGGTGGGGGCCTTGCGGCAAGGCCCCCCGCCTGTACCAGAATCGTCCACCGTGACTTCGACGACCAGCGTGTTCGACCTGCCCGAACGACTCGCCGCCAAGCGCGACGCCGCGCTCATCGAGACCGACGAACGGCAGTTCGCCGCCATCGCCACGAGCCTCGACGCCTCCATCGCCGAGGTCTCGGAGCGGCTCGCCGCCGCGCGCCGGGCCCCCGGCGGATCCGGCCAGGCCGCCCTCGACCGCGACCTCGAGGTGCACCGGCTCACGGCTGAACTGCGCACCCTGCGACGGTACGGGCTCGACCTCTGCCTCGGCCGCATGGTGCCTGCGGATGGGGGCGAACCGACGTACATCGGGCGGATCGGGCTCTCCGACGGCTCGGGCCGGAGACTGCTCGTGGACTGGCGTTCGCCGGCCGCCGAGCCGTTCTTCGCGGCGACGCTCGCCGACCCGATGGGCCTCGCGAGCCGCCGCCGGTACCGGTGGACGCGCGGGCGGATCACCGACTACTGGGACGAGGTGCTCCGCCCGGAGACGTTCGGCGACGACGCGGGCGCCCGCGACGGCGGCCGCGCGGGCATAGCGCTCGACGACGAGTCGGCGTTCATCGCGAGCCTCGCGGGCACCCGCACGTCGAGGATGCGCGACGTGCTCGGCACCATCCAGGCCGACCAGGACGCGATCACCCGCGCCGGCTCGCGCGGAGCGCTCGTCGTCGACGGCGGGCCCGGCACCGGGAAGACCGTCGTCGCGCTGCACCGCACGGCCTACCTGCTCTACGCCGATCCGCGGCTCTCGCGCGGGCGCGGCGGCATGCTGCTCGTCGGTCCGAGTCAGGGCTACCTCGCATACATCGAGGACGTGCTGCCGAGCCTGGGGGAGGAGGGCGTGCAGTCGTGCACCCTGCGCGACCTCGTGGTCGAGGGGGCCGCCGCCCGGCCCGAAGCCGACCCGAGCGTCGCCGCGCTGAAGGCATCGGGCGACCTCGTGCGCGCCGTCGAGAACGCCGTGAAGTACCACGAACAACCGCCCGCGCGCGGGATGGCCGTCGAGACCGAGTGGGCCGACGCCTGGCTGGATCCCGCCGACTGGGCCGACGCGTTCGGCGCCGCGGACGACGCCCCGACGCACAACGAGGCTCGCGACCGGATCTGGGAGGAGCTGGTGACGATCCTGCTCGACCAGCACGACGAGGATGCGCCGGCCGAGCTCGTGCGCCGGTCGCTGGCCGCGAACGCCGAGCTGCGGGCAGCGTTCAACCGGGCGTGGCCGCTGCTGGATCCCGTCGGCGTCGTCGGCGACCTCTGGTCGGTACCTGCGTACCTCCAGGCTTGTGCGCCGTGGCTCGACGAAGCCGCGATCGCATCGCTCCAGCGCGCGGATGCCACGGCCTGGACGCTCGCCGACCTGCCGCTGCTCGACACCGCGAGACAGCTCATCGGCGATCCGGAGGCATCCCGTCGCCGGTATCGGCGCGCGGCCACACTCGCGGTGCAGCGCGAACGCATGGCCCGCGTGGTCGACGACCTGATCGCGGCCGACGACGACGGCGAGGGACTCGTCACGATGCTGCGCGGATCCGACGCGCAGCACAGCCTCGACGACGAGGGCGTGCTGCCGGTCGCGGATCCCGACGTGCTCGCCGGACCGTTCGGCCACGTGGTCGTGGACGAGGCCCAGGAGCTCACCGATGCCGAGTGGCTGATGCTGCTGCGCCGATGCCCGTCGCGGAGCTTCACGATCGTGGGCGACCGCGCGCAGGCCAGGCACGGCTTCGTGGAGAGCTGGCAGGAGCGCCTCGGACGGATCGGCGTCGGCCAGGTCGAACTCGCGTCGCTCAGCATCAACTACCGGACGCCCCGGGAGGTCATGGCGGTCGCCGAGTCGGCCATCCGAGCGGAGCTGCCCGACGCCAACGTGCCGACCTCGGTGCGAAGCAGCGGCATCCCGGTGCGGTACGGATCGGCTGGAGAACTGAACGACGTGCTCGACGCATGGATCGCCGAGCACGAGGATGGCGTCGCGTGCGTCATCGGGGCGCCGTCGTTCGCCGGGCGGCCGCGGGTGCGATCGCTGACTCCCGAGCTCGCGAAGGGGCTCGAGTTCGACCTGGTGGTCGTCGTCGACCCGGAGCGATTCGGCCACGGCGTCGAGGGCGCCGTCGATCGCTACGTCGCCATGACGCGGGCGACGCGGGAGCTGGTGGTGCTGCGGTCGGCGTGATGCAGCGGATGGGCCGAGACTCGCACGTCTCCGCGATCACCCGGCCGCGATGGCGGTCGCGGCGGTCGCACCGGTTGCGGCGGTCTCCGCGTCGGCCAGCCGGCCGGCGTCGCGGTCGTACCGGCTGCGAGCTTCCGCGATGTCCTCCTGGTGCTGCTCGGTCCAGAGCACGAACGACTGCACGGTCGCGTGCAGCGATCGGCCGAGCTCGGTGAGCGCGTAGTCGACGCGAGGCGGCACGATCGGGTGGACGGTTCGTTCGACCATGCCGTCGCGTTCGAGCTGGCGCAGCGTCACGGTCAGCATGCGCTGGCTGACCCCGTCGATCATGCGCTTCAACTCGGTGAAACGCATGGTGCGGTCGTCGAGGAGCGCGATCACCAGCAGCGACCACTTGTCGGCGATGCGGTCGAGGATCTGCCGCACCTCGCAGTCTTCACGGACGTCCCACTGGAACGCGTCGTTCCAGTCGGTTCCCTCGTGGTGACCGAGTGACTTCGAAGTGCCGTCTTCCGCCATGCCTCCATGGTGACGCAAGATGTGGTCGGTATCAAGAAGTAACCATCAGGAGGAGGCCTCGCGTGACGACGGATACGAGTTCGCTGCCCACCCGCGCTGACGGCGGCGGCGCTGGCGGCGCCGACGACGACCGGATCAGGGGACGTGCGCTGGGCCTGCTCGTCGTGCTCTGCGGGGCGGCGTTCCTCGAGGGAGTGGACGTCGCGATGTTCGGGATCGCGCTGCCCGCGATCCGTGCCGATCTCGGGCTCGCCACGGGCGAATTGCAGTGGGTCGTCAGCGCCTACATCCTCGGCTACGGCGGCTTCATGCTCCTCGGTGGTCGGGCGGCCGACCTGCTCGGCCGGCGACGGGTCTTCCTCGTGTCTCTCGGCGTCTTCGTCGTCTTCTCGGGCCTAGGGGGGCTCGCGAGCGAGTCGTGGATGCTCCTGGTGGCGCGCGCCGCGACCGGGGTGGCCGCCGCGTTCATGATGCCGGCGGGGCTGTCGATCATCACGACGGGATTCCGTGAAGGCCCGTTGCGCACGCGCGCCCTGCTCATCTACGCCGGCATCGGCGCCGCCGGGTTCTCGGTCGGCCTGGTCGTCGGGGGACTGCTGACCATGTTCGGCTGGCGGTGGGTCTTCTTCGCGCCGGTGATCGTGTCGGTCGTGCTCCTGGCGCTCGCGATCCCGCTCGTGCCGAGGCCTGAAGCCGCGTCGCGCGGCGGTCGACGAGTCCGCGGACGGGCCGACGTCGCTGGAGCCGTGGTGGTGACGTCCGCCTTCCTCGCACTGATCACGGCCATCGAGCAGTCCTCGCATGCGGAACCGGTCGTGACCTGGTCGCTCGCGGCGGCCAGCGCACTGCTGCTGGCGGCGTTCGTCGCGATCGAACGCCGCGCTGCCGAACCGCTGGTACGGCTCGCATTCCTGCGACGGATGCCTCAGCTGCGTGCCTACCTCGGTGCGGCGTCCCTCGCAGCCGGCTTCATGGGCTTCCAGTTCCTCGTCGTGCTGCACCTGCAGGAGGAGCGCGGCTGGAACAGCCTCGCGACCTCGCTGGCACTGCTCGTGCTCGGCATCGACGCGGTCCTCGCCCCGCTGCTCACCCCGCGTCTCGTCGCTCGCTTCGGCCTGTGGCCGGTCACACTCGTCGGACTCGCCGCATCCGGGGCATCCTTCCTGCTCTTCCTGCCGGTCGCCGCCGATTGGACGTACGCGGCGATGTCCCCCAGCTTCCTCGCCCTCGGCCTGGCGTTCACCTTCGCCTACGGGCCGCTGACGGTCGCGGCGACCGACGGCGTGCCCGACGAGGATCAGGGTCTCAGCGGAGGGCTGCTCTACACCGCGTTCCAGATCGGCGCCGCGACGGGCCTCGCCGCGACGAGCGCCCTGATCACCGCGGCCGAGGGATCCGGCGTCGAACCGGTCGAGGTCACTCGTCTCGCACTCGTCGTGCCGCTCGTCGCGGCCGCGTTCGGCGTGGTCACGGCGGTCTCGGGCGTCGTCGCGTCGCGTCGCCGTCGCTGACCGGCACGGGATCCATCGCATCCGGTCGACGTGCCAGTGGGCATGCCGACCGGATGGACCTCGTCGTCAGGACGCGCTGCGTTCCACGGGCAGCCACAGCTCGCAGGTCGCCCTGCTGAAGTCGGCGGATCGCTCGAGCACGGCGACGATCGACGGGCCGGACCGCAGGCGCCAGGGGTTCGACGGGAACCAGTCGGTCGCCGTCGCGGCCCAGGCGGACTGCAGGGCTCCCGGGTACGGGCCCTCCGTGCGGAACACCGCCCACGTGCCGGCCGGGACCTCGATCACGTCGAGGTCCGCCGGGACGGCGGTGGCGCCGCCCACCGCCACCCCGTGCAGGTAGGTCAGCTCGCTGCCCTCCGTGTAGTCGGGGTCGACGTCTGCGCTCACCTGGAGCAGTCCGGTGGGCTCGGTGTCGCCCAGCTCCTTCAGGCGAGCGTGCTCCTCCGGGGGCAGCGAGGCGATGTGCGCCTGGATGTGCGGATTGGCGCCCTCGTGGATGAGCGGCACGCGGGCGGCGTGGCCGATCAATCGGAAGGCCGGTCGATCGATGATCCGGGTGTCCATCGGAGTGTTCCCTTCTACGGTCAGGCGGAACCTGAGTTGCGGTTGCGTACGAAGGGGACCGCCGCTCCGGCGCACCTCGGCCGGGC
The DNA here is from genome assembly GCF_009647605.1 of Agromyces agglutinans. Taxonomy (GTDB): domain Bacteria; phylum Actinomycetota; class Actinomycetes; order Actinomycetales; family Microbacteriaceae; genus Agromyces; species Agromyces agglutinans. The sequence continues at coordinate 145,705 of NZ_WJIF01000001.1, forward strand.
TCACACCGTGCACCGAGCGGAAGGCTCGGTTGAACGCCTCCGTCGAGCCGTAGCCGTATCGGATCGCGATGTCCAGGAGTTGGCCGGTGCCGAGCACCTCGGCTGCCGCCACGGCCATCCGCCGGCGCCGGATGTACTCCGACAGCGGCATCCCAGCCAGCGACGAGAACATCCGTCGGACGTGGTACTCGGTCGTGCCGAGGCGGCTCGCCACGTCGGCGACGTCGATCTCCTCGACGAGGTGCTGCTCGAGGTATTCGACCAGTCGGTTCAGTACGGCGATCATGGGTTCCCTTCTGCATCCAGCTTCGGGGCCGCCCGCCGATCGGACCCGACTTTCGCGGTTCGATGCGATCGGGTCGATTGGGTGGCGAAGCGAGCCGCGATCGTGGTCGCCGCCTCCTCGACCGCAGTGCGGGTTCCTTCGTCATCGAGTGACCAGGTGCCGTGGACGAGGCGGGGCCAGAAGACCGAGCTCGCGATCATGCCGAGGAACTGCGTCGCCACCAGCATCGGATCGTCGACGGCAGCGGCTCCGGCCACGGTCTGCGCTCGGAGGTAGCGGTCGAGTGCCGCGAGCACGGGCAGGGTGCCGAAGTCGAACGTGCGCTCCCGCAGTTCGGGGAAGCGCGGCGACTCCGCGATGATCGTGCGGATGAACTCGGCGATGCCCGGGCGCGCCAGGAGTTCGGTGTACGCGAGCCCCAACTCCACCAGTCCCGCTCGGAAGTCGCTCGTCACCGGCTCGACCAACGCGGCGTCCGGTGCGTCGCCGACGGCGAGCACGGCCGCCTCGAACAGTGCGGCCTTCGTGGGGAACTGCTTGAACAGGGTCGCCTTGGAAACGCCGGCGCGCTCGGCGACGCGCGCCAGCGAGGTGCGGTCGTAGCCGAACTCGAGGAATAACGGAGTGGCCGCATCGAGGATCGACGCGCGATTGGTCGAGGCGACCTGGCGATGGTATTCGGAGAGTTCCCGTGGCATGGGGCCAGTATGCCACGGAGGTGAGTCGCTTGACTCGCCTCTCGGAGCGCGATACGTTCCTGAGGTGAGCCGATCGACTCACCTCAAGCGAAGGAGCCGACCGATGGCGAAGGTGTTCATACATGCGACGGTGACCCTTGATGGGTACCTGGCTGACGTGAACGGGGGAGTCGACTGGATGTTCGACGTCGAGACGGTGCCGGAGGACGAATCGGTCGTGACGAACGTCATGGCGGAGATCGGCGCCGTCGTCGGGGGAGCGAACCGCACGCAGACCATCGAAGACGGTGAGATTCCGTACGGCGGGATGCTGAAGGTGCCGGTGTACCTGATGACCCACAGCCCGCACGAGCCGGTCGAACACGATGGCATCACCTACACGTTCGTCGTCGACGATCTCGCGCAGGCGATCGAGGCGGCTGAACATGCGGCGGGGGAGAAGTGGGTCAGCCTCCTCGGCGGCAGCATCTCGAGGCAGTGCCTGCAGCTCGGTCTCGTCGACGAGATCCACCTCGACGTCGTGCCGATCCTGCTCGGCGAAGGCATCTCGCTGTTCGGCGGCCTCGGCATGCGCGTCGATCTCGAACGCCTCGAGACGTCGGCATTCGCGAGCGAGACGCACCTGCGCTATCGCGTGCGTTCGTAGCCGGCGCGCCGGACGGAGTGGCTACCGGATCGCCGGTTCGGATCCGGACAGGAAGCTCACTCCCGTCAGCGTTTCGGAGGCGCTCCAGAGCGCGGCGCCGAGCGCGCGATCCTTCGCCGGCCGGGCGTACGGGACGCCGATCGCATGCGGGTTCCTGCGGGAGCCGATCGGCCCCCAGAAGAGGTCCGGCGTGACCTCGGTGCTGAGCGCCGCAGCGAGGATACCGATGTCCGCGGGTTCCGGATCCCGGCCGATCGTCCTCGCGAGCATGCCCGTGACCACTCGCGTCACCGCCGACGGGTAGGTGGTGTGCAGCGGTGTCCGCGCCATGCCGGGGTGAGCGCCGAAGCTGCGCACCGCGCCGCCTGCTGTGACGAGACGACGATCGAGCTCGACGGCGAACACTGCGTTCGCCAGCTTCGACCGGATGTAGGCGCGCCCCGGCGAATAGCCCGACGGGTCATCCAAGCGGCCGAGATCCAGCTTGCCGTTCGGGTAGAGCGCCGATGACACGGTGACGACTCGAGCGCCGGCCGAGGACTCGAGCGCGGGGAGGAGTCCGCCGGTCAGCGCGAAGTGTCCGAGGTGGTTGGTCGCGAATTGGAGCTCCGTGCCGTTCGCGTCTCGGCCGAAGGGCACGCTGCTCATCGCGGCGTTCAGCACCAGGGTCTGGATGGGCGCTTGGCCCACCTCGTCGGCGAATCGGCGGATGGAATCCGCATCGGTGAGATCGAGGGCGACGACTTGGATGCGGGTGCGGGGGAGTCGGTGCGCGGCGAGCACCGAGTGTCGGACGACCTCGGCACGCTCGGTGTGGCGAGCGCCGATGTAGACGGTGGCGCCGCGTTCGGCGAGGGCGCGCGTGGTCACGGTACCGATACCGCCGGCACCGCCGGTCACGACGGCGCGGTGCCCACTCAGGTCCCGCGTCGTCGCAAGCGGACCGGTCAGTCTGGTCTGCACGTTCGTGGTCATGCCTGCACGGTAAACTCTGACGCCAGTGTCAAGGTCAAGCGCGGGGGTGTCATGAGGATCGGCGAACTCAGCGAGCGGACCGGTGCGAGCCCCAGGTCATTGCGCTACTACGAACAGCAGGGGCTGTTGTCGTCGGAACGCAGCCTGAACGGCTACCGCGAGTACGCGTCCAACGCGGTCGCGACCGTGGAGACGATCCGAGCGCTCCTCGACATCGGTCTGCCGAGCACGCTCGTGCGCGAGGTGCTGCCCTGCACCGTGGGGGAGCGCGATGAATCGGCGTGCCCCGATCTCCTCGCGAAGATCGCCGAGCTGCGCGACGACGTGCAATCGAAGGCGGCTCGCCTGAACGCCGTGGAGGACTCGTTGTCGACGTACCTGGCGGCGAACGCGTCCTGACCGAATCCGCGCGACCCGCCGCCTTCGTGGCGACTCGCGCCTACTCAGTCAATCTCCGTCGGCGCCGCCGGCGATATCCCCGGCTTCAACCGCGGACGGCTCCCATTCCTGGGCAACCGAGGCCGTCGAACCGCCGAGCGAGTCACCGGCACGCAGCGAAGCCGCCTCGAGCGCCCGCTCGATCGCGAGGTCAGGCGTCGATTCGATCTCACGTTCGTTCAGGGACATGGATGCTCCTCCTCGAGGGTCGTCGGGCCCACAGTATGCCTGCGCATGGCCGATCGTCCAGCTCTCGGTGCTGCCTCAGCCCAGTTGGACGTGAACTCGTCACCGACGACTGACCGCCTCAGGCGTTCCGAATGCAACCTTCGGCTGATGTCGGATTCGGGCGACGCCGTTCGTTGCGTCGGTGAAGAGCACCCAACGCGTGGGTGCCGCAGTCATGGAGGACCGATCCGATGAAGCTCACGACGATCACGCAGATCACGCTCGACGGGGTGACGCAGGGGAATGGCGGCCCAACGGTCGAGGACCGCAACGCGGGTTTCGAACGCGGCGGATGGGCGAGGGGAGCGGGTGACGACGCGACCCGCGATCACATCGCCGAGACGTTCGAGCGCGCTGATGCGTTCCTCTTCGGCCGTCGTACGTACGACATCCTGCACGACTTCTGGGGCACGATCGAGGACCTGAAGCGGCATCCGATCGGGGTGGCCTTGAACGCACGGCCCAAGTACGTGGCATCCAGCACGTTGACGGAACCGGAATGGTCGAACACGGAGGTCCTGGGAGATGACCTCTTCGCGGCGGTTACGGAGTTGAAGGCGAGCGCGGACGGTGAACTGCAGGTGCACGGAAGCAGCCGGCTCATCCAGTGGCTCCTGGAGAAGGACCTCGTCGACGAGATGGAGCTCATCATCGTCCCCGTGGTCCTCGGGCAGGGAGCCCGACTCTTCGCGGACTCAGGTCGCGATATCGCGATGAACCTGATCGAGTCGCGCTCCGATTCGAAGGGAGTGATGATCCAGACCTATCGGCCCGCTGGACGCCCGCACTACGCGCAGTTCTGATGGGCAGATGTTGTCGTATGCCGCCGATCCATTCACCCGCAGACGAGGACGAGTCCCCAATGACTGATGCACCCCGCACCATCCATGAGGTCATGGACCGCTACAATCTGGCATTCCGATTGCACGACCCGACGATGCTCGAGGACCTGATCTCCGAGGAATGCGTCATCGAGGACACGTCCCCGGCTCCCGCCGGAGTCCGTCACGAGGGCCGTCGAGCGTGTCTCGCACGTTGGTCTGATCTCGCGGGTGACGCGGACCTGCAGTTCTCGCCTGAGCCCGCGGAGATGCTCGGCGACCTCGCGGTGGCGCCGTGGATCCTGCGTTGGGGGACCGGCCCACATGACTGGGTCTGCGGGGTCAACCTCATTCGCATCCGCGACGGCCGGATCGTCGAGGCGCGCGGATACCTGAAGTCCTGAGGCCACCAGCGGCCGCTGCCGGCCGGGCGAACTCAGTGGGCGAAAGCGTTCGACCCCTGAGCGGGATCGCTGGATCATGAACCTATGAGGGGTGTCGGCCTCGATTGAGGCGGCGCCCCTCGCGGGTTCTCACGCGTGTCAACTGCCGAGTAAACGCTGATCAGCGGCGAATGAGGGAAGCGGTGCTCGTTGCCGTTGCTGGCGAGGCCTTCCTCGGTTCGCCATTTGATCCGACATAATGTGCATTATCGGCGCGACGACTCAGGCAGGAGCGTGGTCTGCGTCGAGCGCCGCGCCAGGATCAACGAGTGCTCGCAGGCTCACTGCGAGCGCTCGGAACGGAATCGTGTCACACGTCGGTACATCGCGGCATGTTCGTGAAGTGAGGAATCCACACAACCTATTGACAAATCCGATTTGTACGTAAAAACTCAGTTGTATGAAAGACGTCGCCTATCTCGATCGACTCGACCAGGCCGAGACGCTGCTGAAGCCGCAGCGGCTGACGATCCTCCGGGAGTTGGCCGTCCCCCGAACCTGCACCGAGGTGGCTGCGCGGCTCGACCAGAGCTCGCAGCGCATCTATTACCACGTCAAGCGTCTCGAGGCTGCCGGCCTCGTGCGCCTCGTCGCCGAACGCAAGGTTCGCGGTCTCACTGAGGGCTTGTACCAAGCGACCGCGCGCAAGTACTGGGTCTCTCCGGCGATCGTGAGTGAGATCCAAGGTGCCGCCAGGAGCGGCGACGACCACAACCTCGCGCAGTTGCTCGATCTCTCCGAGCAGGTGCAGCGCGACATCGCGACGCTCGATCCCGACGCCGCCCGCCTGCCGTCGATCGGCATCTCGGGTGACGTTCGTGTTCGCCCCGAGCAACGGGAGGAGTTCATGCTTGCGTTGCGAGAGTCGCTCCAGGAACTGTTCACCCGGTTCGGCGGCGCGGAGGGCGACGCCTTCAAGCTGGCCGTCGCGTGCTACCCCGCGAGCGCCGGAGCATCATGAGCGAGACACTCACGCTCGTCGTGCGGGCGGATGCCACGATCGACAAGGCCTTCTCCGCCCTCACCGACAGGGCAGCCCTGACGCAATGGCTCTCGGAGTTCGCCGACGTCGAACTCCCGAACCGGTACCGGTTCTGGGGGCGATTCATCCCAGACGGCGATGAGCCGAGGCAGACCCTGTCCTCGGCGACCGACCGCTCGATCAGGTTCCGTTGGGACCTCGACAATACGGCGACCGACGTGTCCATCGCGCTAGAACCGCTGGACGCGCTCGCGACGAGCATCCAAGTGACGCAGTCCGGCTTCGACCCGGCGAGCGAAGGGCCGCTCGGCCAGTTGCAGACGTTCTGGGCCCTCGCCCTCGCCAACCTCGTCGACCTGCTCGAGGAACGTGAGGTCACTCCCCGAGCCGATCTCACGAGTAACGAACTCAGCGCCGAGGTGATGATCGCCGCGCCGGTCGATGCCGTGTTCGAATCACTGGTCTCCTCGGAGAAGGTGAGCGCGTGGTTCGGTGCCCCACTCGAGATCGAGCCGCGCGAGGGCGGTCGATTCGGCTACGGACGGATCGTGGAATTCGCCCCCGAGCGGCGGATGTCCGTCGACTTCGCCGGCATGGGCACGGTGACCTGGGAGCTCGAAGGCTCGGGCGGACGAACCCGCCTGACCATCAGCCAGAGCGGGTTCGACCCCGACCGGCCTCCGTACGCCGCGTGGATGGGCGTGCTCAGCGGCATCGCCGAGCTGCGTCGGTTCCACGAACTACCCGACTGGCGGCCACTCTGGCCCTTCGAGGAAGCGAGTCCATCATGACCACCGCAGCCCGCCCCATCCGCTCATCGACGTCCACGCGCATCCTTCTCCTCTGCGCCGCCGTCGGCTCACCCCTGTTCGTCGTCACGGTCTTGGTCCAGGCGGCGACCCGGTCCGGGTTCGATGCTCGGATCCACGCCCTCAGCATGCTCGCGCTCGGCGATCTCGGCTGGATCCAGACGACCAATTTCGTCCTCAGCGGAGCACTCGTCATCGCCTCCGCATTCGGGTTCCGGCGCGCGCTCTCCCCAGGTCGAGGCCGCACTTGGGGCCCCATCCTGATCGCGCTGTTCGGGCTGGGCCTGGTGTGGGGCGGCGTCTTCCCGACCGACGCGGCTCTCGGCTTCCCCGCCGGCGCACCGAGCGGTGTGCCCGAACCGTCACTCACGGGAACCCTCCACAACCTCTCCCCCATGCTCATCGCGACCGCGCTCATCGCGGCGTGCCTCGTGCTGGCGCGACGCTACGGCGGTCTCAAGCGGCGTGGCTGGATGGCCTACTGCATCGCGACACCGGTCGCGTACTTGGTGCTGGGGTTCGTCGCGTTCCCGCTCGAGGACTTCCGCTGGGTCCTCGCCGGAGGAGCCGTGATCTGGTTGTGGCCGGCGGTGATCGCCCTCGACCTGCTTCGGGAGACGCCGAGCGCGGCATCGGAGGCGGTCACGTCATCCGAACCTGCTGCGGAGGCCCGCGCATGAACTCCACCAAGCCGTCGACGCCCGACCAGTTCTTCGCGGGGCTGCCATCCGGTGCGAAGGTCGCGCTCGAGCGGCTCCGAGCCGTCATCCGGACCGCGGTGCCCGAGGCCGAAGAGGTGCTCGGCTACGGCATTCCGACCTACCGACTCGCTGGGAAACCGCTCGTTTCCCTCGGCGCGGCTTCGAAGCACCTGAGCCTCTACGTGATGGACACGGCGTTCGCCGACACGCATGCCGAACGCCTCGCGGGATTCGACGCTTCAGGAGGGGCCATCCGGTTCACGCCGGCCGCTCCCCTCCCTGCTGACCTGGTGCAGTGGGTTGTCGAAGAGCGTGTCCGGGCAGTGACTGCGGCGTGATCGCGGCGCCGGCGCTCACCGAAGCGCGCGGAGGTATCGCCGCCGCGCCTCGAGCTGCGCCACGCGCAGCAGCGGGTACGCGAAGCGCCAAAGCCCGCTCCGCGCCGGACGCGTCAGCGAGCGGACCGTCAGCACGACGGCATCCCCCGCGCGGTGCAGGATGAACGCCTCTTCGCCGTCGACGGGATGCCCCGGCAGAGTGCGGTAGGCGAACCCGACGCGGCCGAGGGTTCGAGCCACCTCCGTCACCTCGACGGGTTCCCTGATGGAACACCCGAGTGCCCGCGCGACGATCACGGGTCGCGCCCCCGGCCGTGCGACAGCATCGGGCGTGACTCGGAATCCGCTTCTCGTCTTCACCCGCCAGCGCATCAGATCGGTCGTGGCCCGCTCCCAGAGCGCATCGCCCGAACCGATCGTCGCCGAGATCTCGGAGCGTCGGTAGCCTGCGCCGGTAGCCGGCCACCGCGGTTCCCCCGGGCGGGTGCCGACGGCGGGCCGATCGTCGCCGGCAGTTCGAGCGCCCATCCGCCGGCTACCCGCCGTACCAGCCGAGTGTCGCCCACTCGGGGTCGAGGTCGTCTCAGGCGCGACCTCGGCGACGGCCCCGCTGCCGACGGTGCATCCGGTGAGCTGTGCGGCCGAAGCGAGGGCCACGCACGCGACGATCACGCGGATACCGGATCGGTGGGCACGGCGACTTCGCATTCCGTGATGATGCCACGCGCGCGTGAGGCGTGCACGACACTCTCCACGCGAACGAGCGCGGCGGCGTGGCATCCACCCGGATGACCCGCCGAAGACCGATGCGGATGGCGCCTATGTGCGCGAACGCGTCGACGCCCTCGGTTCGTGAGGGCCGGGCCTCAGCCGGCGACGTACTCGGCCAGGTGCTCCCCCGTCAGGGTCGAACGACTCGCGACCAGGTCGGCCGGCGTGCCCTCGAACACGACGCGCCCGCCGTCGTGCCCGGCGCCCGGGCCGATGTCGATGATCCAGTCGGCGTGCGCCATCACCGCCTGGTGGTGCTCGATCACGATGACCGACTTGCCCGAGTCGACGAGGCGGTCGAGCAGCCGCAGCAGGTTCTCGACATCCGCGAGGTGCAAGCCCGTCGTCGGCTCATCGAGCACGTAGACGTCGCCCGACTCCCCCATCGCGATCGCGAGCTTGACCCGCTGACGTTCGCCGCCCGACAGCGTCGAGAGCGGTTGTCCGAGGCTCAGGTAGCCGAGCCCGACATCCTCGAGGCGGCCGAGGATCGCCGCGGCTGCGGGGATCTTCGCTTCACCCGACGAGAAGAACTCGCGTGCCTTCGCGACGGGAAGGTCGAGCACCTCGGTGATGTCGAGTCCGCCGAGCTTGTACTCGAGCACGGCCGCCTGGAATCGCTTGCCGCCGCAGTCCTCGCAGGGCGTCTCGATCGAGTCCATGAAGCCGAGCTCGGTGACGATGACACCGGCGCCCTTGCACGTCGGGCACGCGCCCTCGGAGTTCGCGCTGAAGAACGCCGGCTTCACCCCGTTCGCCTTGGCGAACGCCTTGCGAATCGGCTCGAGCAGCCCGGTGTAGGTGGCCGGGCTGCTGCGCCGAGAACCCTTGATCGCGCCCTGGTCGATCGACACGATGCCCGGGCGAGGCGACACCGAGCCGTGGATCAAGGAGCTCTTGCCCGAGCCGGCGACGCCCGTTACCACCGTCAGCACACCGAGCGGGATTTCGACGTCGACGTCGTGCAGGTTGTTCGCGGAGGCGCCCCGCACCTCGATCGCGCCCGTGCTCGAGCGAACCGACGGCTTGATCGACGCGCGATCGTCGAGGTGCCGGCCGGTGATGGTGCCGCTCGCCTTCAACCCGTCGACGGTGCCCTCGAACCCGATCTCGCCGCCGTTGCGGCCCGCGCCCGGCCCGAGGTCGACCACGTGATCGGCGATCGCGATGGTCTCGGGTTTGTGCTCCACGACGAGCACGGTGTTGCCCTTGTCGCGCAGTTGCAGGAGCAGCGTGTTCATGCGCTGGATGTCGTGCGGGTGCAGCCCCACGGTGGGTTCGTCGAACACGTACGTGACATCGGTCAGCGACGACCCGAGGTGGCGCAGCATCTTGATGCGCTGCGCCTCGCCACCCGAGAGCGTGCCCGAGGGCCGTTCGAGGCTGAGGTAGCCGAGGCCGAGCGTGACGAACGCGTCGAGGTTCGCGCTCAACGCCGTCAGCAGCGGGCCCGCCTCGGGGCGATCGAGGGAACGCACCCACTCGGCGAGGTCGGTGACCTGCATGCGGCAGGCGTCGGCGATGCTGACGCCGTCGATCTTCGACGATCGTGCTCCCTCGGTCAGCCGGGTGCCGTCGCACTCGGGGCAGGGCGCGAACGTCGCGACGCGCTCGACGAACGCCCGGATGTGCGGCTGCAGCGCATCGAGGTCCTTCGACAGCATCGCCTTCGTGATCTTCGGGATGAGCCCCTCGTAGGTCATGTTGATGCCGCTGATCTTGACCTTCGTGACCTCGCCATAGAGGAAGAGATGGCGCTGCTTCTCGGTGAACTCGGCGATCGGCTTGTCGGCCGGGTAGAACCCCGACGCCGAGAACCCCTTCACCATCCAGCCGTCGGCCGTGTAGCCGGGCACCATGATGGCGCCCTCGTCGAGCGACTTCGACTCGTCGACGATCTGGGCGAGGTCGAGATCCGACACCTGACCCCTCCCCTCGCAGCGCGGGCACATCCCGCCGAGGTAGATCGCGTCCTGCACGATCTTCTTCTCGCCCCCCGGTCCCGTCATCACGCCGCTGGCGCGCTGCGTCGGGATGTTGAACGAGAACGCCGTCGGGCCGCCGATGTGCGGCTCGCCGAGCCGGCTGAACAGGATCCGCAGCATCGCGTTCGCGTCGGTCACGGTGCCGACCGTGGAACGCGGGTTGGCGCCGAGTCGCTCCTGGTCGACGATGATCGCGGTCGTGAGACCGTCGAGCACGTCGACGTCGGGCCGCGGAACCGACGGCATGAAGCCCTGCACGAACGCGCTGTACGTCTCGTCGATCAACCGTCGCGACTCGGCCGCGATCGTGTCGAACACGAGCGAGCTCTTGCCGGATCCGGAGACGCCGGTGAACACGGTGAGCCGCCGCTTCGGCAGCTCGACGCTGACGTCCTTGAGGTTGTTCTCGCGGGCGCCCTGGACGCGGATCAGGTCATGGCTGTCGGCCGGATTCGTCATGTCACCATCATGGCCAATGCGACCGACCATCGGATGCAACGTCAGCTCGGCTGCTGGATGCGGACCATGTTGCCCGAGGGGTCGCGGAACGCGCAATCGCGCACGCCGTACGGCTGGTCGATCGGCTCCTGCGCGACCTCGGCGCCGCTGGCCTGCACCTGCTCGAACACGCCGTCGACGTCGGTCGTCGCGAGGACGATGCTGGCGTAGGTGCCCTTCGCCATCATCTCGGCGATCGTCCGGCCCTCCTCCTCGGTGATGCCCGGGTCCGCGGTCGGCGGTGTCAGCACCACCGCAGCGTCCTGCCCGGGCGCACCCAGCGTGAGCCAGCGCATGCCGTCGTACCCGACGTCCTTGCGCAGTTCGAAGCCGAGCACGTCGCGATAGAAGGCGAGGGATGCCTCGGCGTCGGTGTGCGGGAGGAACGTGTACTGAATCGTGATGTCCATGTCCGCCACGCTAGCGACGGCGGGCGGGCGTCGCTTCTCGATTCCTGACCGGTCTGGCGACGCGCTTCGCGAGCACCGAGGGCACCGCCTCGAACACGCCGTCGGGCTCGTTCCGGTACACGCTCGGCGGCACGCCGACGAGTTCCGTGAAGCGCGTGCTGAAGGTGCCGAGCGAGGAGCATCCGACCTCGAAGCACACCTCGGTCACGGTGAGGTCCCCGCGCCGCAGCAGCGCCATCGCACGCTCGATGCGCCGGGTCATCAGGTAGCTGTAGACCGATTCGCCGTACGCCCGCTTGAACTCGCGGCTCAGGTGGCCGGCCGACAGGTTGACGCCCCGGGCGAGCGCCTCGACGTCGAGGGGCTGGGCGTACTCGCGGTCGATGCGATCGCGCACGCGCCGCAGCAGCGCGAGATCCCGCAGGCGCTGCGCGTCGTCATTCGGTCCGGGCACCCTTCGATCGTGCCATCCCCGGGGGTCAATGCCCAGCCGGTCGCCGGACCCGCGCTCTGCCGCGACGCCGCTTCGCATGACCGCCTGCCGCGCCGCTACCCTGTCGCCATGGATCGGAAGTCGATGGTGTCGTATGTGCTCGCCCGCCCCGAGGCGGTCGTCGCCACGCTCGGACCGGGGGGCGAGCCGCAGGCCGCCTACCTGCCCGTCACGGCGACCGATCGGGGCGAGTTCGTGTTCGACGCCCGCCGCGACTCGCGCAAGGTCGCGAACCTGCTGCGCGACCCGCGCGTGGCGCTCGTGATCGGCGGCCGCGACGGCACGACCCTGCAGGTGCAGGGGGTCGCCGACCTGCCGACGGATGCCGCGCTCGAGCGCTGCGCTGCGGCGTACGTGGGCACGTTCCCCGAGTTCGCCGACTCGGTGCGATCGGAATCGATCGTGGTCGTGCGCGTGCGGCCCGACTGGGCCCGCTTCGGCGACTATCGCGGCGATACGGGCTCGATCGTCGAGGTCCGGCTGGACGCCGTGGCCTGAGCGCTCACATGCCGGGGTGCCCCGTGCAGTCGACCTCGAGACCCGGGTCGAGGTCGCCCTCCACGAAGTCGCTGTCGCTCACGACGCGCTTGCCGCCGTACGTCAGCGTGCACGAGAGCGAGCCGCCCGAGTCGGCCGTCGCCCGGAACTCCCAGGGGCTCGACACCACACCGTCGGTGCAGTCGGTCTGGAGGACCGCGATGACCGGGCCCGGCTGCGTCATCCGGCGCACGTGTCGCGAACCGTCGGCTCGGAACACGGGATAGGTCACCGCGACGGGAGTCGTGTCGTCGTCGGAGGTGACCACGAAGGCGACGAGGCCGTGCGCCGCGGGGTCGACCGGGCAATCGCCCATCTGGGCCGGCACCACGTTCACCGCGACGGTCGGGTCGGGGATCTGCGGCTCCCACGGGGTCGACGAGGGCGGGGACGCCGCGGGGGCCGTCGTCGACGGCGCATCCGGACCACCCTCGGGCACGGAGCATCCGGCCATCGCGATCGCGGCCACGATCGCGACGGCGCATTGCGACAGGACTCCCCCACTCCGGCGCGCAATCGATCGCATGGGGCACATCGTAGGGCCGGGTCAGCCGCCTGTCACGGTCAGTCCGCGGCGCCGGCGAGCACGGCTGCGGCGAACGCGCTCACGCGCTCTCGCAGTCCGGCGACGCGTTGGGCCTTCGCCGCGTCGAAGTCGAAACCGGGGTAGACCGCCGGCGGCCGCTTCCGCGCGTTGACGGAGCATCCGAAGTCGGCGCAGCAGAGGGTGCCGATCGTGTCGCCCTTGCGCCCGGCAGCGCCGGCGAGGCGGGCGGAGTAGAACACGACCTCGTCGGCGAGCTCGACGTCCTGGCACCACGTGCACTGCGCGCGGGCGCGGGGCGTGGCATCCGCTCGCTTCAGCAGGACGCCGACGAGGCGGTCGCCCACTTCGGTGACGACGTAGCCGCGTTGCGGGAACTTCCGGTCGCGCCAGCCGAGGAACTCGAGGCGCTCCCAGTCGAGCCGATCGAAGTCGGCGGGCAGTGACACGTCGCTCACCTCCTTGCGGGAGGCGTTCACGAACGAGGAGCGGATCTGGGATTCGGTGATGGGAGTCATCAGGTGCCGTCCTGGTCACTCTGGTCACGCCGCACGTCGGCGAGGATATCACCCGATGCTCGGCGAAGGCGTCGTGCCGGCACGACGCGCTAGCGCATCGGGCGTACGGCGCTGCCGCGACTCGCGCGTTCACATCCGACCTGCAGCGTTCGACCAGCCATAGCCTGAGTCTGCGCGACCATCGTCGCCGCACCAGAAGGGGGTACCACCATGTCCAGTCCGCAGTCGGATTCGTATTTCGCCGCGTTCTCGCTCGACGCGGCCGACCTGTCGAAGTCGGCGATCAACACGGTCCGCACGACGCTCGGCATCTCGGGCGCGGTCTCGCTCATCATCGGCCTGTTCATCACGTTCGCGCCCGAGAAGACCGCGGTCGCGCTCGCGTGGATCTTCGGCCTCTACTTCGTGATCGCGGGCGTGGCCTACCTCGGCCTCGGCATCTTCTCGAAGGGCATCACGGGTGGCGCGAGGGCGCTCGACATCATCCTCGGCGTGCTGTTCGTGATCGCCGGCATCGTGGTGCTCGCCAACCCGTCGGAGTCGGCCGTGTTCCTCGGCATCTTCCTCGGCGTGTTCGTGGGCATCCTGTGGATCGTCGAAGGCGTCGTCGCACTCGTGCAGTCGGGCGACGCGGCCTCGAAGGGATGGGCGATCTTCTTCGGCATCCTGAGCCTCGTCGCCGGTCTCGTGCTGCTGTTCTCCCCGCTCTGGGGTGCGGTGTTCCTGTTCTGGTTCGCCGGCATCGCGCTGATCGTGCTGGGCATCGTGCAGATCGTGCGCGCCTTCACGTTCGGCAAGGGCGCGAAGACCGCCTGAACCGACCCGCTTCGCGACGATCGAGGCCGGCGGGAGCATCGCTCCCGCCGGCCTCGTCGTGTCCGTCGGGCGACCCGTCGGCGCTCGTCGTCCGTCGTCGCGTCGACGCGACGAGCCCGCCGACGCGTCAGTCCAGCGACGCGGGACGGAAGCCCGAGATGTCGCCGACGTAGCGCGTGTGGTCGGCGGGGATCGGCTCGACGGCAGCCAGCGCCACCTCGGCGGCGAACTCGGCGACGTTGTAGAGGCGGCCCGCGTCCTGCTTGCGCGCCTCGATCGCGCCGGGGTTCGCACGCTCGAGCAGCGTCGCCGTGATCGTTCCCTCGATCATGTCGCCCGAGACGACGACGAACCCGATGCCGGATGCCTCGAGCTGCGGCAGCTTCTCGCGCAGGGCGTCTTCACCGGCCCGCTTGGAGAGCGCGACCGGCTCGTACTCGGGCATGGTCGGCGTCGTGCGGATGAAGTGGGCCTGGTGGCTCGTGACGAACACGATGCGTGCGCCCTCCGCGAGGTGCGGCAGCGCGCCCTCGACGACGTTGACCTGCGCATCGCGGTTCAGCCGCATGGCGTAGTCCTCGCCCATGCCGCTCTCCATGCCTCCGGAGGCATTGAGCACGAGCACGTCGACCTTGCCGAATTCGGCCTCGGCCTGCGCGAACATCGCGCCGACCGAGTCGGCGTCGGTGAGGTCGGCGCCCACGGCGATGGCCCGCCCGCCTCCGGCGACGATCTCGGCGACGACCTTCTCGGCGCGCGGGGCCTTGCTCCGGTAGTTGATGACGACCGCGGCGCCCGCCTGCGCGAGATAGCGCGCGGTGTCGGCGCCGATGCCGCGGGAGGACCCCGTCACGAGGGCGACGCGGCCCTCGAGGGAACCGGGGGCGAGTGGGTTGGTCACGATGGTGCTCCTCGATGGATCGGCGCGGGAGGCCGCGATCGGTATCGGCCAACCGACCCTATCAATCTCCCCCAGCGACCCCCGCACTGCTAGGTTCGATCGGGGGCGCGTTCGAAGGAGACGGATAGTGGATGTGCTGACCCAGTACGCGTGGATCGTCTGGCTCGTGCTGATCCTCGTGTTCGCGACGATCGAGATCTTCACGCTCGAGATGACCTTCCTGATGCTCGCCATCGGCAGTGTCGCGGGCCTGCTCTCGGGGCTGTTCGGCATCCCGTGGTACGCGCAGTTCATCATCGCGGCGGTCGTCGCGGTCGCGCTGATCCTCCTGCTCCGACCGCCTCTGCTGCGAACGCTCCGGCGCGGCGGCGACCCGGCGCGCAGCAACATCGACGCCCTCATCGGGGCGGGCGGCCAGGTCGTGCGCACGGTTTCGGGCGTCGGGGGCCAGGTCAAGCTGCAGAACGGCGACGTCTGGACCGCCAGGCTGTCGCCCATCACCGAACAGGCCGACGTCGCGGTCGGCGAGAAGGTGCTCGTCACGGGCATCGACGGGGCGACGGCCGTCGTCGTCCCGGTTGAGAGGAGCACGCCGCAGTAATGGACATCTCCACCGTCATCGTGACGATCGTCGTCGTCGCGATCGTCATCTTCGTGATCGTCGTGCTCGCGCGATCGATCCGCATCATCCCCCAGGCCTACGCCGGTGTCGTCGAACGCCTGGGCCGCTATCACAAGACCCTCACGCCCGGGCTGAACATCCTGATCCCGTTCATCGATCGGCTGCGGCCGCTCGTCGACATGCGCGAGAACGTCGTCTCCTTCCCGCCGCAGCCGGTGATCACCGAAGACAACCTCGTCGTCTCGATCGACACGGTCGTCTACTTCCAGGTGACCGATGCCCGGGCCGCGACCTATGAGATCGCGAACTACCTCGGTGCGGTCGAGCAGCTGACCACGACGACCCTCCGCAACGTGGTCGGCGGGCTGAACCTCGAGGAGGCGCTGACCTCGCGCGACAACATCAACGGGCAGCTGCGCGTGGTGCTCGACGAGGCGACCGGCAAGTGGGGCATCCGCGTCTCCCGGGTCGAGCTCAAGGCGATCGACCCGCCCCTCTCCATCCAGGACTCGATGGAGAAGCAGATGCGCGCCGAGCGCGACCGCCGTGCGCTCATCCTCACGGCCGAGGGCACGAAGCAGTCGCAGATCCTCACCGCCGAGGGTGCGCGACAGGCCGCGATCCTCCAGGCCGAGGGCGACGCGAAGGCCGCCGTGCTGCGCGCGCAGGGTGAGGCGGAGGCCATCCAGACGGTCTTCCGAGCCATCCACGAGGGAAATGCCGACCCCAAGCTGCTCGCCTACCAGTACCTCCAGACGCTGCCCGAGCTCGCCCAGGGCACGGCGAACAAGCTCTGGATCGTGCCGAGCGAGCTGACCGAGGCCCTCAAGGGCATCGGCAAGGCGTTCGCCCCCGGAACCGCCGAGTCGAACCAGCCGCCGCGCGCGACGGGTCGCCCGACGGATCGTCCGACCGAACGCCCGGGTGACCTGCTCTAGCCGAGCGGTGGCATCGGCGTACTTCGAACCGGCGAGGCCGCGTGTGCTCGCGCACCGCGGCCTCGCCCTCGACGTCCCCGAGAACACGCCGGCCGCGTTCGCTGCGGCCACCGCCGTGGGCGTGCAGTACGTCGAGACCGACGTGCATCTCTCGCGCGACGGCGTCGCGGTCGTCGCGCACGACCCCGCGCTCGACCGCGTCGCCGCGCGCACGGAATCGGTCGCCGACCTCACGATGGATGAGCTGCGGGCCGTCGACCTCGGCGCCGGCCACGGCTTCGCGCCGCTCGACGAGGTGCTCGACGCGTTTCCAACGCTGCGCTTCAACGTCGACGTGAAGGTCGAGGCCGCGGTCGAAGCGACCGTCGATGCGGTCCGCCGCACGGCCGCAGCCGACCGGGTACTCCTCACCAGTTTCTCGGATGCCCGCCGACGACGGCTCGCATCGCTCGTACCGGGCGTCGCCACCTCGGCCGGCCGCGGCGGCGTCATCCGGGCCTGGGCGGCGTCCCTCCTCGGCGGCCGCGCGATGATGCGATGGGCGCTCGCCGGCGCCGATGCGACGCAGGTGCCCGAACGGGTCGGCCCCCTCCCCCTCGTGTCGCGGCGATTCGTCGAGCGGGTGCATACGGCCGGCGCCGAGGTGCACGTCTGGACGGTGAACGACCCTGTCGACATGGGCCGCCTGCTCGACCTCGGCGTCGATGGCCTCGTCACCGATCGATGCGATCTCGCGCTCCCGCTCATCCGAGCACGAAGCTGAGAATTCCCCGACAAACGCGCAGGCGGCGGAAAGGGAATGCCCAGCTTGATCGTTTATACAGGTAGACGATCGAGAGGAGCCGCCATGGCAGACCGAAGCCTTCGCGGAATGCGAATCGGGGCGCAGAGCCTGCAGAGCGAGGACGGCGTGGTGTTCGCAGACCGTGCGGAGTACACGTACCGCTGCGAGGACTGCAGTCGCGACACGGTCATGGTCTTCTCCACCGAGGCCGAGATCCCCGACACGTGGGAGTGCCGCTTCTGCGGGCACAACGCCACGCTGCTCGTCGACCAGAAGCCGGTCGTGGTCGACCGTTCCGGCGAGAAGGTGGCGCGCACGCACTGGGACATGCTGCTCGAGCGCCGCACCATCCCCGAGCTCGAGGAACTGCTCGAGGAGCGCCTGCAGTGGCTGCGCGCCCGTCGCGGACAGGCGCAGAAGACCGCTTCCTGACCTGACGTCAAACCGACGCCGGCTCGTCCCCCGACGGGCCGGCGTCTTCGTCGTCCGGAGTCGCGCGGCGTGCGCGGCGCCGCGCGAGCACGCCGGCCGCCACGAGACCACCGAGGGAGAGCACGAGGATCATCGCGGGCACCCACTCGCCGAGCACGACGGCCGGGGTCGCGCCGGTGCGCAACGGGACATCCGTCACCATCGCACCCGGCTCGTCGGCCGGCAACGAGTCGATGGTCGAACCGTCGGCCAGCATCACCTGGCTCGTGCCGACGGTCGAGATGTTGACCACCGACCGGCCGGTCTCGATGGCGCGCAGTCGCGCGATCGCGAGTTGCTGGAGGTTCTCGTCGGTGCCGCGGAAGTCGGCGTTGTTGGTCTGGAACAGGTAGAGTTCAGCGCCGTCACGCGCACCCTCCCAGATGACGTCGTCGTAGATGACGTCGAAGCAGATAGCGAGTCCCGCGATCGCATCACCGAGGTCGAACACCGGCGTCTCGGTGCCCGGCGAGTAGCCGCGCTGCACCAGCGAGATCAGGTCGGGCGCGAAGAGCATGTAGAAGTCGCGGTCGGGAATGTACTCGCCGAAGGGCACCGGATGCCGCTTCGAATACCGGTCGACGGCGCCCTCGCCCGCACGCCACAGCAGCGACGTGTTGAAGAAGCGCAGGTCGTCCTCCTGCGTGCCCTCGACGGTCACCGTGTTCACGACGAACGGGGCATCGTCGAGGCGCTCCGCGATGGAGTCGAGCAGCCGCGCGGTCGCCTCGTCTCTCGTCGGATCGATGTCGACCGAACCCTCGGGCCAGAGCAGCACGTCGACGCCCTCCTCGTCGAGGATCGGCACGGTCGCCTCGACCTGGCTCTCGAGCACCTCGCCGCGCTCGCGCTCATCGAAATACCCCGCCGGTCCGTTGCCCTGCACGCTCGCGACGCGCAGTTCGCCGGCGGCCTGCGTCGGCCACGCCGGCAGCACCACGGCCACGACGGTGACCACGACGACCGGCAGCAGGGTGCGCAGGTCGCGCCACCGGGCGAGGCGCACCCACTCGATGACCGCCGCCGTGATGAAGACCATCACGAAGCTGAGCCCGAGCTGGCCGACCCACGACACGGTCTCGGCGAACGGGCTCAGGGCCTGGCTGTGCGCGGCACGCGCCCACGGGAATCCGCCGTACGGAATGGTGCCGATCGCGATCTCGCGCGTGGTCCAGAGGCCCGCGACGAGGGCCGGGAGGGCGACGAGCCGCATCCAGCGCCCACCGACCCCCCGCGGCAGCCATCGGTACGCCAGCGTGATCGCGAGCCCGCCGACCGCGACGAAGAGGGCCTCGAACAACGAGAGCGCGAGCCACGGCACGGGCCCGAGGTACCGGCTCGTCCAGTCGACGTGCACGAGGTAGAAGGTCGCGCCGAAGAGGTAGCCGACCAGGAGTCCGCCCCACGCCGACCGGCCGACCTGCACGAGCAGCGCGAGCGCGATGCCGACGAAGGCGAGCGGCCAGATGCCGACATCGGGGAACGCCCAGTCGTAGACGAACCCGGCGAGCACCGCGGTCGGCACGGCCGCCCACCACGGCAGCAGCGGGCGGGCGTTCAGGGGCACGGAATCAGCCTAGGCGAGCCGCCGGATGCCGCCGACCACCCGGGTGCGAGGCATCCGCACCCGGGTGATCAGGCGACCGCGCCGTCGATGACCACGCCGCGCCGTACGGCGTCGATCGCCGCACGCGCGGCCGAACCGAGCGGGGCGTCCGCGACGATCGAGATCTGGTCGAGCAGGTCGATCACCTGCTTCGTCAGGCGCACGAAATCGCCGGCCGCCAGATCGGTGTCCTCCAGCACGCTGCCGAGTCCGGCGCCGCTCGCCCACGACCACATGGCCTGCGCGAGCGCGGGCGAGGGCGCCTCGCTGCCCGTCAGCCGGTGGTCGCGCTCGAGGTCGTCGAGCATCGACCACGCGTCGCCGGTCTTCTCGAGCGCGCCGCGGAAGCGGCCCTTCGGCAGCCGGTACTCGACGCCGCGGTCGTCGCGGCGCGGCTCGTAGACGAGGGAGGCGGCCATCGCCGCGAGGCCGGCGGCATCGAGTCCGTCCCAGAGGCCTCGGCGCAGGCACTCGGCGACGAGCAGGTCCCGTTCGCCGTAGATCCGCTTCAGCGTTCGGCCGGCCGCGGTGGAGACCAGCTCGCCCTTCGCGTCGCGCTCGAGGTAGCCGAGCTGCTCGAGCACCTCGGTCACCCGGTCGAACCGCTTCGCGACCTGTCCGGTTCGGCTGCGGATCTGGCCCTGCAGCTGGTCGTGCTCCTTCTTCAGCCGCCACCAGCGCTCGGCCCACCTGGCGTGCGCCTCGCGCTCCGCGCAGCCGTGGCACGGATGCGCGCGCATCGCCTTGCGGACGCCGTTCAGCTCGCGCTGGATCCGCTCGCGCTGCGCGTGCGTCGGGTTGCCCTTCGATGCCTGCCGCTCGAGCTCGCCGATGCGTCGGCGCAGGCCCGAGTACTCGCCGAAGTCGCCCAGGTGGCAGGTCATCGCCTGCTCGTACCCGGCCATCGACTCCTCCTGCTTGCGAAGGGTGCGGGCGAGGTCGACGACCGCGCGGTCGGCCTGGAACTGCGCGAACGAGAGCTCGAGGATCTGCCGCGTGCGCTCACGGCCGAACTGGTCGATCAGGTTCACGGCCATGTTGTAGGTCGGCTTGAAGCTCGAGTTCATCGGGTAGCTGCGCCGTGACGCGAGCGAGGCCACCGACTCGGGGTCGAGGCCGTCGACCCAGTGGATCACCGAGTGGCCCTCGACGTCGATGCCGCGCCGGCCGGCACGACCCGTGAGCTGGGTGTACTCCCCCGGCGTGATCGGCACGCGCGCTTCGCCGTTGAACTTCTCGAGCTTCTCGAGCACGACCGAACGGGCCGGCATGTTCACGCCGAGCGCGAGCGTCTCGGTCGCGAAGACGACCTTCAGCAGCTTCTCCTGGAAGAGCTCCTCGACGATCTCCTTGAACGCCGGCAGCATGCCGGCGTGGTGCGCGGCCACCCCGCGCTCGAGGCCTTCGAGCCACTCCCAGTAGCCGAGCACGGCGAGGTCCTCGTCGCGCAGGAGGCGCGCACGAGCCTCGACGATCTGCCGGATCGCGTCGCGTTCCGAGGCATCCGTCAACCGGATGCCGCTGCGCAGCACCTGGCGCACCGCCTGGTCGCAGCCGGCCCTCGAGAAGATGAAGACGATCGCGGGCAGCAGGTGCTTGGCCTGGAGCATGGCGATGACCTCGGGCCGGTCCATGCGCGCGCCCTGGTCGGGGCGGTGGAAGCGGCCGCGGTCGCCGCCGCGCCGGCCGCGCTGCGACCTCGCACCGATCGACCGGCCGCCACCGCCGGCGTTGCCGCGAGCGAGCTGGCGGAGCTCGGGGTTGACTCGGTGGGTCGCGGCCTGCCCGCTCGAGTCGAACAGGTCGATGAGCTTCTGCCGCACGA
Source organism: Agromyces agglutinans (assembly GCF_009647605.1). Lineage (GTDB taxonomy): Bacteria > Actinomycetota > Actinomycetes > Actinomycetales > Microbacteriaceae > Agromyces > Agromyces agglutinans. Next base: position 166,789 of record NZ_WJIF01000001.1, read on the forward strand.
GCACGTGCTGCTCCAGCGGCACCGGGCGCTCCTCGGAGACGATGACGTCGGTGTCGCCGCGGACGGCCTGCAGCCAGTCGCCGAACTCCTCGGCGTTCGAGACGGTCGCGCTCAGCGAGACGAGCCGCACCTCCTCGGGGAGGTGGATGATGACTTCCTCCCACACCGCGCCGCGGAACCGGTCGGCGAGGTAGTGCACCTCGTCCATCACGACGAAGGCGAGCCGGTCGAGCAGCGGCGAGTCGGCGTAGAGCATGTTGCGCAGCACCTCGGTCGTCATGACGACGATGCGCGCGCTCGAGTTGATGTTGGTGTCGCCGGTGAGCAGGCCCACCTGGTCGGCACCCCAGCGCTCCGCGAACTCCTGGTACTTCTGGTTGGAGAGCGCCTTGATCGGTGTCGTGTAGAAGACCTTCTCGTCGGTCGACTGCATCGCGAGGTACACCGCGAACTCGGCGACGACGGTCTTGCCGGCACCCGTCGGCGCTGCGACCAGCACGCTGCGGCCCTCGTCGAGGGCGCCGCAGGACGCGAGCTGGAAGGGATCGAGATCGAAGCGCTGCACGGCGGCGAACTCCGCCAGCCTCGGCCGGTTCCGCTGCTGTCGCGAGAGGGCGTAGCGCTCCGCCGGACTGAGGCTCATGGGTCAAGCCTAGACACGCGGCACGACCGCGGCCGCCGAACGCCGCGCGGGCGAGCGCCGGCTAGGAGAACTCGGCGCCGAACTCCTCGCGCTGGCGCTTCGCCACGCGACGGTCGTGGGCGTGCGCGATCCCCCATGCGGCGAAGTAGAGCCCGATCATCGGCACGGCCAGCAGGAACATCGACACCACGTCGGCCGAGGGCGTCGCGAACGCCGTGAACAGCACGATCACGAGCACGGCGACGCGCCACGACTTGATGATCGACGCCGCGCTGAGAACGCCCATGACGTTCAGCAGCACGATGAACACCGGCACCACGAACGCCACGCCGATCGCGACTACGAGCTTCAGCACGAAATCGATGTACTCGCGCGCGGTGAGCAGCGACATCGACCCCTCGGGAACGAAGCTCGTGAGGATCTTCACGATGTTCGGCAGCACGAACCACGCGACCGCAGCCCCAGCGAAGAACAGCGGGATCGCGCTCACGAAGAACCACAGCGTGTAGCGGCGTTCGCGACGGTTCAGGCCGGGCACCAGGAACGCGAAGATCTGGTACAGCCACACCGGCGACGAGAGCAGGATGCCCAGGGTGAACGCGATCTGCAGCTTGAGGTCGAACGCGCTCGCGAGGGTGGGGAACACGAGCGCGGTCTCGACGTCGTCGCCGCGGGCCTCGGCGACCCGCGCCACCGGCTCCTGGATCGCGTCCCACACGAACAGCTCGTTCAGGATCCAGCCGGCGACCATGCCGACCACGAGCGCCGCCGCGGAGATGAACAGGCGCCGACGCAACTCGATGAGGTGCGCGGCGAGCGACATCCGCTTCTCGCGGTTCTTCTCGCCGCGCGGCTTCACGGCGGTCACGCGCGTCAGGCGGAGGAACCCGGGTCGGTGGTGCCCACCGACTTGGGCTTCTCCTCGGAGGCGACCGTCGTACCGGTCTTGCCCGAAGCCGCGGTGCGGTCGGCGTCGTCATCGGCGTCGGCCTTGCCGGCGTCGGGACGGACCTCGTTCTTGAGGATCTTCATCGACTGGCCGAGGCTGCGCGCGAGCGCGGGGAGCTTCGGCGCGCCGAACAGCAGCAGGATGACCACGAGGATGATCAGCGCGTGCCAACCGGTGAAGCCTTGCCACATGGGAATTCGTCCAATGCTCAGATGGGCGTTGTCGGCACAGTCTAACCCGTCGGGGTTGCGGGCCTCCGCTCGCGGCGGACGTCTGCCGGTCAGACCTCGTAGGCCGCGAGTCCGGCGGCCGCCCAGTCGGCCACCACGGCGCGCGCCTCGGGCGGCTCCACCACGGTGACGAGGCCGGGAAGCCCGGCCACGAGGCGCTTCAGCCCGTGGTGGTGCGCGACGCGCAACGTGACCCTGAGTCGGTCGCCGACCCGCTCTTCACGCGCATCGGCGAGGTAGTCGGCGATCAGCGGCAGCGCCTCGGGCGCCACATCGACGACCACATCGAGATCCGTGTCGGAGCCGTGGAAGAGCGTGTCGGAGAGCACCCGGTCGGAATGGTCGTCGACCGGTAGGTCGCTCACGACGAGCCCGCTCATGCGGTCGACCCGGAAGTTGCGCAGGTCGTCGCGCACGTGATCGAACGCCTGCAGGTACCAGTCGGGCCCGAGCGACGCGATCCTGAGGGGGTCGACCCGCCGCCGCGCCTGCTCACCGAGCGCGTTGCGGTAGTCGAACTCGAGCTGCCGCCCCTCGGCGACGGCCCTCCGGGCGACCTCGAGCGTGGCATCCGCCTCGGATTCGGCGACCGCGAGCCGCGTGGGCGTCGACGACGCGCCCGCGGTGAGCTTCGCGAGCAGCGAGTCGAGTTGTGCCCGGCCGGCGTTCTCGGGCGTGGCCGAGAGGTACTGGAGGCCGGCGATGAGCGCGGCCGCCTCGCGCGCCGAAAGGCGAGGCGCGTCGTCGATGGCCACGTGGTGCACGATCACGATGACGCCGTCGTCCTCGAAGGAGTCCCAGTCGATGTCGAAGAGGTCGTTGGCCTGGTACGTGCCGGTCGCGCCGGGCAGCCCCGACGTCGCGATCAGCCGCACCGCGTCGCGCACGTCGGACTCCGCGACGCCGAAGTGCTCGGCCGCGGTCGCCACGTCGACGACGCGCTGCTCGAGCAGGTACGGCACGAGCGAGAGCAGGAACACGAGCTGGTCGGGCGCCTTGCGTCCCTTCGAAGCAGCCATCAGCCCGCTCCCCCGCCGTGGGCGGCCGCGACCCGCGAGAGACGGTCGCGCACCGCGTCGGCCAGTTCGTCGGGCGCGAGGACGCGCACTTCGGGACCGTAGCTCGCGAGCTCGTCGGCGAACACGGCGGCGTCGGTGTAGTGCAGCCGGATGACGCCGGAATCGTCGTCGCGCAGCACCGCGCGGCGGCCGAGTCGCACCTCGGCGTCGCTGCCCGAGCTCACCGCGAGGTCGGCGACGTTCGCCTGGCGGAGCGCCTCGAGTTCGGCGAGGATGCGGTCCTGGATGTCGGGCTCCGGCGCCTCGACCACCGGGCCGGGCACGGGCTCGACCGGCGCGATGATGCGCGAGAGCAGGAAGGTGCGCGGCGCCTCGACGCCGTGGTCGAAGCCGTGCAGGTGCCAGCGCCCCTCGTGCAGGACGATCGCCCACGGGTCGACGGTGCGCTCGCGCGGCTCGGCGGATCCGGGCTTGAAGTAGCGGAACCGCACACGCTGGCGCCGGTCGAGGGCGCGCCGCAGGGGCTCGAACGCGGACTCGCGCACCCGCAGCCGAGGTGCGTACCCGATGACGGGGTCGCGCGGCTCGACGCCGAGGCCGCGGAGCTTCGTGAGCGCCCGCTGCGAGTCGTCGGAGAGGGATGCCTCGCGCCATACCTCGGCCGCGAGGCCGAGCAGGGCGAGTTCGTCGGGCGTGAAGCGCACGGATTCGGGCAGCTCGTAGCGGCCCTTCGGGATGCGGTAGCGCAGCGACTGGTTGTCGCCGGGCCGGTCGGGCGACTCGATGGTCTCGAGCGGGATGCCGCGGTCGCGGATGGCGTCCTTGTCGCGCTCGAACTGGCGCTCGAGGTTGTCGTTCGGGCCGCCGTCGACGTACTTCTCGGCGTAGCCGCGCACGGTCGAGAGGATGTCGCCCTTCAGCAGGCCCGACTCGGTCGCGACCAGCGCGAGCACGAGGCTGAACTGCCGGTCGACCGCAGGCACCGGCTTCGACCGGTGCTCCGTCGGCTCCCCCGCAGCGTTCACAGGTGCGATCCTACTGGGCGTCGAACCCGACGCCGACGGCGTCGCGACCCATTGCGCGGCCCGCGAACGGCGGGTCAGAGCACGCCCAGGATGTCGATGACGTAGAACAGCGTCGCGTCGCCGGCCGCCTCGCCACTGCCGCCGGCGCCGAAGCCGTCTTCGGGGGCGACGATGACGCCGACCTGCGAGCCGACCCGCTGGCCCTCGACGGCCTTGGAGAGGCCGGGGATCTGGCTGGAGCCGTCGCCGACGACGAAGGACGTCGGACCGCCGGTGGCCCAGGTCGAGCCGTTCGACAGCACCTCGCCGGTCTGCCAGTCGACGCCGGTGTACTGCACGAGCACCTCGTCGCCGTCTTCGACGACCGCGCCGGAGCCCTCGCGGAGCACCTCGACCTCGGTCTGCGCCGGCGGGTCGGACGAGGGCACCGTGATGCCGGGCCGCCCGTCGGGCGCGAGCACGACGGCCGGGAACCCGTCGCGCGTCAGGCGCGGGGTGCCGTTCGCCCGTGAGGGGAAGACATCCATGACGTCGAAGACGGCGACCGCGCCGGTGGCCGGCTCCTGCCCGGTCTGCGGGTTCGCGGCGTCGGCCGGCGGCACCGCGACCACGACGCGGGATCCCTCGTTGGCGCACGTGAGACCCGTGCGGAAGCCCGCGAGCGTCTTGCCCTCGTTGAGCGTCAGCAGCACCGCGTCGTCCTCGAAGCCGATGGTCTGGAGTTCCTCGCCCGACTCCGCGTCGTACAGCGAGGCGGCCACGCGCACGGTGTCGCCGTCGCGCACCGGCTCGCCGTCGCCCTCGATGACCACGGTGCACTGCGTCTCGTCGGGCGTGATGGGCGTCGGGAACTCGACCCGGGGCGGCTCGCCGAAGTCGCCCGTGACCTCGATGGCCTCGGACGAGGCACCGGGTGCCACGGCCGGTTCGGGCGCGGTCGCGCAACCGGTGAGCGCGACGGCGACCAGGCCTGCGGTGGCGATGAGCGCGAGAGACGAACGCACGGATCCTCGATTCGTGGGGAGGGACGCGGAACGGGCCTTGAAAGCCTACCCGGCTTCGCCGGACGGCTCGTCACGGGAGTCGACGGGCGCCGCCTCGACGGGCGCCGGGCCATCGGGCGCCGCGCCGTCGGGCTCGTCGCGCGCGAGCGCGGCCGACTTGCCCGCGACGCGAACGCGCTTGCGCAGGCTCTTGTCGCTGACCGACCGCTCGCCGAGCGCACCCGGCGTCCACGCCTCGACGTCCTCATCGCTGAACTCGGTCTTCGACGGGCGGCGCTTGAGCTCGGGCAGCACCGTGTCGGGTGCGAGCCGGCGTGCGGTCAGCAGGAAGCCGGTGTGCGCGATCATGCGGTGGTCGGGGCGGACGGCCAGGCCCTGCACGTGCCATCCGCGCACCATCGTCTCGTTCGCGATGGGCTCGGTGTACGAACCGCTCGCACGGAGCGCCTCGGCGACGCGGGAGAGTTGCGTCGCCGTGGCGACGTAGCAGAGCACGACGCCGCCGGGCCGCAGGGCCTCGCCGACGGCCGGCAGCACCTCCCAGGGCGCGAGCATGTCGAGCACGACCCGGTCGACGGATGCCGCTTCCACGGTGTCGGGCAGGGTGTCGGCGAGGTCGCCGAGCGTGATCGACCACTGGTCGGGCACGCGACCGTGGAAGGTCTCGACGTTGCCGCGCGCGACGTCGGCGAACTCGGCACGACGCTCGAAGGAGTACAGGCGACCGGCCTCGCCGATGGCCCGCAGCAGCCACAGCGACAGCGCGCCCGAGCCCACGCCCGCCTCGACGACGGTCGCGCCCGGGAAGATGTCGGCCTGCGCGAGGATCTGCGCCGCGTCCTTCGGGTACACGATGGCCGCGCCGCGCGGCATCGACATCACGAAGTCGCTGAGCAGCGGTCGCAGGGCGAGGTACTCGATGCCGACCTCGTTCGCGACGACCGAGCCGTCGGGCAGGCCGATGATCACGTCGTGCGCGATGCCGCCCTTGTGCGAGTGGAACACCTTGCCCGGCTCGAGCGTGATCGTGTGCAGCCGCCCCTTCGGACCGGTCAGCTGCACGCGGTCGCCCACACGGAACGGACCGCTGCGCTCGCCTCGTCCGCCGCTCACGCGGAGACCTCTCCCTCTCGTGCGGCGCGGGTGCGCTCTCGCGCGGTTCGGGTGCTCGCGAGCAGCTCCGCGAGGTCGGCCGGGGTGCGCCCGGCGAGCGTCGCCCAGAGCGCGTCGTGAGCGGTGCCGGAGAGGTCGACGATGTTCGGCACGCCGAGCGCGACGGCACCGGATGCCGCGGCCGAGGTCACCCCGGCCGGCGAGTCCTCGATCGCGACGCAGTCGGCGATGTCGACGCCGAGCCGCTCCGCGGCCGCCAGGTAGGGCTCGGGGTGCGGCTTGGGGTCGGCGACCTCGTCGCCGGCGACGATCACGTCGAACGCCTCGAACGGGATCGCCCGCGCCACGTCTTCAGCCATCGAGCGCACCGACATCGTCACGAGCGCGGTCGGCACGGATGCCTCGCGCAGCGCCTGGAGCAGCTCGCGGGCGCCGGGTCGCCACGGCAGGCCGTCGGCGACGAGGCGGGCGCGCACCCGATCGGTCAGCCCGTAGACGATCTCGTCGGGTTCGAGGTCGACGCCGCGGCGACGGAAGAGGTCGGCGGACTCCCAGAGCCCCATGCCGACCACCTGCCGCGCGTCGTCGTGCGTCCATTCGATGCCGAACGAGGCGAACATCTCGGTCTCGGCGTCCATCCAGTAGGGCTCGGTGTCGACGATCGTGCCGTCCATGTCCCAGAGAACGGCGGCCGGAAGGGGTGCGGTCACAACGGGCAAGTCTACGGGCACGGCCTATTGTGGGGGTGAGCCCCGGAGCCTCCGGGGCGGGAAGCAGGGCAGGGCGTGCAACAGCCGACCGGATTCGGGAGCGGCAGGCTCCTCGTCGTCGCCTTCGAAGGCTGGAACGACGCCGGCGAGGCGGCCTCGGGCGCTGCCCGCCTGCTGGTCGATCGGCTCGAGCTCGTGGAGATCACGGCCGTCGACCCCGAGCTCTACTACGACTACCAGTTCAATCGGCCCATGGTCGCCTCGGGCGACGACGGCCGCCGCCGCATCGAGTGGCCGGGTGCGGCCCTGATGGGCCCCGGCGCGATCGCGCCCGAACCCGACGGACCCGATTCGGTCACGGGCCCGGGTGCCGCCGCGCTCCACGTCATCATCGGCGCCGAGCCGGCCCGCAGCTGGAAGAGCTTCGCCGCCGAGCTCATCGACGCAGCCCTCGCGGCGGACGTCGAGGCCATCGTGTTCCTCGGTGCGATGCTCGCCGATGCCCCGCACACGCGACCGCTGATGGTGTTCGCGTCGAGCGACAACCCCGAGGTGCGCCAGTCGCTCGGCGTCGAGCGCTCGACGTACGAGGGGCCGGTCGGCATCCTGAGCGTGCTCGCCGATCAGGCCGAGCGCGTGGGCATCCCGACCGTCTCGCTCTGGGCTTCGGTGCCGCACTACGTGCACAACGCGCCGTCGCCGAAGGCCGTGCTCGCGCTCCTCGCGAAGCTCGAGGAGCTGACCGGCCTGTCGATCCCCCGCGGCAGCCTCGAGGCCGACGCCGCCGCCTGGGAGGCCGGCGTCGACGCGCTCGCCTCCGACGACGAGGAGATGGCCGGGTACATCGCCCAGCTCGAGCAGGCGCGCGACGCCGTGGACGCCCCCGAGGCCAGCGGCGAGGCGATCGCCAAGGAGTTCGAGCGCTACCTGCGCCGTCGCGGCGACGGCCGGGCCGACGGGCGGCCCGACGGCCGCGGCGGCGACGAGCCGTGGCGGCCGCCGACGGGCGGCTGACCCGGCCTACGGCTGGATGACGCCCGTCGCGAGCAACCACATCACCAGTCCGCCGAGCACGATCCGGTAGATCACGAACGGCAGGAAGCTCCGCTTGGAGATGTAGTTCATGAAGAACGCGATCACGAGCAGCGCGACGACGAACGCGACGAGCGTCGCGGCCCCGGTCTCGAGCGGGCCGTAAACCGACGGCTCGCCCCAGCTCTTGAACAGCTGGTAGAAGCCCGAGCCGAACACCGCGGGGATCGCGAGCAGGAACGCGTAGCGAGCCGCGGCGGCCCGCTCGTACCCGAGCAGCAGTCCGGCCGTGATCGACCCGCCCGACCGTGAAACGCCGGGTATCAGGGCGAGCGCCTGCGCGAAGCCGAACACCACGCCGTGGCCGATCGTGAGCTGGTCGAGCTTGCGGCGCTTGGCGCCGGCCCAGTCGGCGAGGCCGAGGATGATGCCGAACACGATGAGCATCGTCGCCACGATCCACAGCGAGCGGAACGTGGTCTCGATCTCGTCCTGGAACAGGATTCCGAGCACGACGATCGGGATCGAGCCGACGATGATGAGCCATCCCATGCGCGCATCGGGGTCGTTGCGGGGCACCCGCCCGGTGAACGAGCCGAACCAGTGCGAGATGATCCGCACGATGTCGCGCCAGAAGAAGACCACGACGGCCGCTTCGGTGCCGATCTGGGTGATCGCGGTGAACGCGGCCCCGGGGTCTTGGGCTCCGGGCAGGAACTCGCCGAGGATGCGCAGGTGCGCGCTCGAGGAGATCGGGAGGAACTCGGTGAGCCCCTGGACGAGGCCGAGGATCAGGGCTTCGATCACGTGCGGGTTCTGCCTTCCGCCTCCGCCGGGGCGGAGGACGCTCTCGGCCGCGAGCGCGGCTGGGCGATCAGTAGTCGAGGAGCAGGTCGCGCAGGACCCGCCTACCGAAGGATAGTGCGTCGAGCGGAACCCGCTCGTCGACGCCGTGGAACATGGCCGGGAAGTCGAGGTGGTCGGGCAGGCGCAGCGGCGCGAACCCGTAGCCGCGGATGCCGAGCCGGCTGAGCGACTTGTTGTCGGTGCCGCCCGAGAGCAGGTACGGGAACACCGGGGCGCCCGGGTCGTGCGCGCCGAGGGTGCGGCGGACCGCGTCGACGAGTGGCCCGGAGGTCGGCGATTCGAGGCCGACGTCGCGGTGCACGATCTCGATGTCGAGGTCGTCGCCGATGAGCCGGCGCACCTCGGCGAGCACGGCGTCCTCCTCGCCCGGCAGGGTGCGGATGTCGATGAGCGCCTCGGCGCGGTCGGGGATGACGTTGTGCTTGTAGCCCGCGGTGAGCCCCGTCGGATTGGTCGTCGTGCGAAGGGTCGCCGTGATGAACCCCGACGCGGAGCCGGTGGCGAGGGCGAGCTCGTCGGGCGAGGTCTCGGCGGGATCCCCCCCGAGCACCTTCGCGATCTCGCCGAGCAGCTCCTCGGTGGTGTCGGTCAGCCGGACCGGCCACTCGGCCTTGCCCAGGCGCGCGACGGCCGCCGCGAGCTTCGTGATCGCGTTGTCGCGGATGAGCCGCGACCCGTGTGCGGCGACGCCGCGGGCCACGAGCCGGATCCACAGCAGGGTCTTCTCGCCCGTCTGCAGCAGGTACGCGCGACGGCCGCCGACCGTGATCGAGTAGCCGCCGACCTCGCTGATCGCCTCGGTCGCGCCGGCGAACAGCTCGGGGTGCCGGTCGACGAGCCAGCTCGCGCCGTACGAGCCGCCCGCCTCCTCGTCCGCGAAGTACGCGACGACGATCTCGCGCTCGGGAAGCCGGCCCTCCCCCAGGATGTCGCCGAGCGCCGTGAGCATCATGGCGTCCATGTCCTTCATGTCGACGGCGCCGCGGCCCCACAGCATGCCATCGCGGATCTCGCCCGCGAACGGATCCACGCTCCAGTTGCGCGCGTCGGCCGGAACGACGTCGAGGTGGCCGTGCAGCACGAGGGCCGGCTTGTGGGGATCGCGCCCGGGCACCCGGGCGACGACGCTCGTGCGCCCCGGCTCGGATTCGAACATCGCAGGTGTCAGGCCGAGTCCGCGAAGTCGGGCCTCGACGTACTCGGCGGCCTCGCGTTCGCCGTTCGAGCGGCCCTCGCCGAAGTTCGAGGTGTCCATGCGGATGAGGTCGCGCGCGATCGCGGCGGTCTCCTCGAGTTCGGTCGGGTCGTGGGTGACGGATGCCTCGGCCATGCCCCCACGGTATCGTCAGCGCCGTCCGACCCGGGTGGTCCGAGTGCCTCCCGAAACCGTGCTAATGTCTTCTACGGCCGCTGAGAGATCAGCTGCCGGACACACGCGCGGGTGGCGGAAATGGCAGACGCGCTAGCTTGAGGTGCTAGTGCCCGTATAGGGCGTGGGGGTTCAAGTCCCCCCTCGCGCACGATGTGTCGAAAGGCCGGATCGGATGATCCGGCCTTTCGTGTTTCCGGGCGATCTGTCGGGCGGCCCCGTCCTGGCACGATACTCACCTTTCGGTGGCTACCGCACGGAATAGTGGGTACTTGCGGGCTCCGCAGTGCGATCGCAGGGTGGAGGCATGACCTCTCCTGTGACTGTGCTGGGGCTCGGCCCCATGGGGCAAGCCATCGCCCGTACGCTGCTCGCCGCCGGGCACGACGTGACCGTCTGGAACCGCACGCCCGAGAAGGGGGTGCAGCTCGCCGAGCTCGGCGCGCGCGTCGCGCCGAGCTCCGCCGCGGCGATCCGCCGCAGCGGCATCGTGCTGGTCTCGGTCCGCGGGAACGACGTCGCGCGAGACATCCTCGAGCGCGCCGATCTCGCCGACGCGCGCCCGCTCATCGTCAACCTCAGCTCCGACACCCCCGCGTCAGCCCGCCGGCTGGCCGCCTGGACGGCGAGCCAGGGCTCCGGATATCTCGGGGGGACGATGCTCACCCCGTCGGTGCTCGTGGGCCGGCCGGGGTCGACCGCGGTCGTCGGCGGCGACCGCGACGCCTACGAGGCGGCTCGGCCGACGCTCGAGGTCATCGCGCCCGAGCTCACCCTCGCCGGCGACGACCCGGGCGCCGTCGCGGCGCTCGACCTCGCGATCCTCGACGCGTTCTGGACGACGGTCGCGGGCTGGAGCCATGCCGTGGCGCTCGGCCGGGCCGAAGGCCTCGACCCGATCGCGCTCACCGATCGCCTCACCGCGATCGTGCACCTGGCCGCGCAGGTCGGTGCCGGGATCTCGCGCGACGCCGAGGCGGGCGAGTACCCCGGCGACGTCTCCACGATCGCCTCGGCGCGCACCTCGCTCGCGCACATCCTCGGCGCCAGTCGGGACTCGTCGATCGACACGGCCCTCCCCACCGCCATCGGAGGGCTGTTCCAGCGCGCGGTCGACGAGGGCCACCAGGCCGACGGACCATCGCGTCTCGTCGCGACCATCGAACAGGCGTCGACCGATGCCGGGCCTGCCGAGTCCTCGAGACCCGTGGACCTGCTCGCCCGCTGAGCACGGGCAGCCGGCGAGGGCGCCCGAGTGCGGGGACGTCTCCGCGCGGCCGGGCCACGGGACCGGGCGAGGTCCGCCGCTCGGACCGGAATGTGGACGGCTGGCCTGGCGGACTTGCCGCATTCGAACGAATGTTCGAAACTGGAGCGGTGACCCTCACCGCTCCGCAGTCCCCCGGCACCCGGCTCGACCGGGTCGGCGAACTGCAGTCGCGGATCCGCGGCATGGAGTCGCGGCGGCTCGACTCGAAGGCGGTGCCGACGCATCCCGCCCTCTCGAGCATCCTGCCCGGAGGCACCCTGCGCGAGGGCACGGTGGTGCAGGCCCCGGGTTCGACGAGCCTCGTGATGACCCTGCTCGCGGGTCCGTCGGCGGCCGGCCGCTGGGTCGCGGTGAGCGGCATCCCCGAGTTCGGGGTCGAGGCCGCGGCGCGCCTGGGCATCGCGCTCGAGCGGCTCGTGCTCGTCCCCGACCCCGGCCGGCAGTGGCTCACGGTCGCGGCCGCCCTCGCCGACGTCATCCCCGTCGTCGCGGTGCGCCCGGCTGCGCGGCTCTCCCCAGCCGAGGCAGCCCGGTTCCAGGCCCGGCTCCGCCAGCGCGGCACCGTGCTCGTCTCCGACGGCGAGTGGCCCGGCGCCGACACCGTGCTCGAGGTCGGCGCGAGCGCCTGGAGCGGGCTCGCGCTGGGCCACGGCGCCCTGGCCGAGCGCGAGCTGACCGTGCACACCGGGGGCCGCGGGTACGGGCGCTCCTCCGGCGCCCGGCTCCGACTACCCGACCGGACCCTCGGCGCCTCCCTCGCGCCGGTGCCGGTGAGCGGCGAACCGCTCGGCGAGGTCCGGCATGTCGACTTCCGGAGGGTCGGATGACCGATCCCGCCCGCACCATCGTCTTGTGGTGCCCCGACTGGCCGGTCTTCGCCGCGGCCCACGAGCTCGGCGTCGACCCCTCGGCTCCCATCGCGCTGACCGCGGGGGGCGCTGTGTTCGCGTGCTCGGCCGCGGCCCGGCGCGAGGGCGTGACGCGCGGCCTGCGACTGCGCGAGGCGCAGCTGCGGTGCCCCGCGCTCGTCGTGCTGCCCTACGACGCGGCGCTCGACGCACGGGCGTTCGAGCCCGTCGTGCGCCGTGTCGAAGAGGCCGTGCCCGGTGTCCAGCTGATCAGGCCGGGCACGCTCGCCACGCGCGCCCGCGGGCCCGTGCGGTACTACGGGGGCGAGCAGGAGGCCGCCGAGGCGCTGCTGGCCACCGTGGCATCCGCCGGCGTCGACCAAGCGCGGGTGGGCGTCGCCGACGGTCCGTTCGCGGCCGAGCAGGCCGCTCGCGGCACCCGCACCTCGCCGGTCGGCATCGTGGCGCCCGGGGCATCCGCGTCGTTCCTCGCGCCGCTGCCGGTGCGGCTGGTCGTCGAGCCGCGCATCGCGACCCTGTTGAAGCGACTGGGCGTCGCGACCCTCGGGGAGTTCGCGGCGCTGCCCGAAGCCGATGTCCGCCGCCGGTTCGGCGCCGCGGGCGCCTTCGCCCACGACCTCGCGTCGGGCCGCGAGGCGACCCGCGTCACGGCGCGCACGCCACCGCCCGAGTTCGCCGTCGAGCAGGAGTTCGAGCCGCCGCTCGACCGGGTCGACCAGCTCGCCTTCGCCGTCCGGGTACGGGCCGAGGAGTTCATCGACCGCATGCGGGCCGTGCGGCTCGTGTGCACGGCCATCCGGGTCGAGCTCGACGACGAGCGCGGGGGGCACGTCTCGCGCGAGTGGCTGCATCCGCGCTGGTTCACGGCGGCCGACGTGATCGACCGCATCCGCTGGCAGCTCCAGGGCACCGGTGATGCCACGACCGGCCTCGCCTCGCCGGTCGTGCGCGTGCGGGTCGTGCCCGAACGCGTCGACTCGACCGGCAACCACGAAGAGGGCCTCTGGGGCGGCGGCCCCGACGAACGGGTGCACCACGGGCTCACGCGCGTGCAGAGCATGCTCGGCCACGACGCCGTGGTCACACCCGCCATCGGCGGGGGCCGGCTGCTCGCCGACCGCCAGGTGCTCGTGCCGTGGGGCGATCGCGCCCCCGACCGGGTCGAAGCGCCGTGGCCGGGCAGCCTGCCGGCGCTCGCGCCCGCGAGCGTGTTCCGCGAGCGGCCGCCCGTGACGCTCGTCGACGCCGCGGGTGCGACGGTCGCCATCGACGAGCGCGGCGCGGTCACGGCGACGCCGGCCGCGTTCGCACCCGCGGGCGGCGCGCCCCGGGCCGTGCAGGCGTGGGCCGGCCCGTGGCCCGTCGTCGAGCGCTGGTGGGACGCCGAGCATGCCCGCCGCGTGCACCGGTTCCAGATCGTCGACGCCGACGGCTGCGCCTGGCTGCTCGTGCGCGACGCCGACGGCTGGCAGGCCGAGGCGAGGTACGACTGATGACGGTATCGAATGAGATCACGTCATCCGATGCATTGAATGCATCGATGCGATCGAGGCAACGATGAATCGAGCGCACTGATGGGCTGGAACAATCCCGAGATCCCATGGTCGGAGCTCGAACGGCAGCTCTCCGACCGCCGCCGACCGGGTCCAGGCACGGGTGCCGGCGGAGACGGAGCCGGATCGAAGCTCATCGCCGACGGCGGCGACAGTCCCGCATGGAGCCGCAAGCGCCATCCGTACAAGCCGTCGGCCGACCTGCCGCCGGTCGAAGGTCCGACCGTGCCCTACGCCGAACTGCACGCCCACTCGGCGTTCAGCTTCCTCGACGGCGCATCGATGCCCGAGCAGCTCGTCGAGGAGGCGCACCGGCTCGGCCTCTCGGGTCTCGCGGTCACCGATCACGACGGCTTCTACGGCATCGTGCGCTTCGCCGAGGCCGCCGAGAGCTTCCCCGAGCTCACCACGGTCTTCGGCGCCGAGCTCTCGCTCGGCCTCACCCGGCCCCAGATGGGCGCGGCCGACCCCGAGGGCGACCACCTGCTCGTGCTCGCCCGGCGCGAGGAGGGCTACCACCGGCTCGCGTCGGCGATCACGGCCGGCCAGCTGGCGGGCGGCGAGAAGGGCCGTCCGGTCTACGACCTCGAAGCGCTCGCCGAGCAGTCCGCCGGCGAATGGCTCATCCCGACCGGGTGCCGCAAGGGGCGGGTGCGGCGCGCGCTCGCCGCCGAGGGGCCCGACGGCGCGTGGCGCGAGCTCGACCGGCTGTCCGCCCTCTTCGGCCGCGACCGCGTGGTCGTCGAACTCTTCGACCACGGGCATCCGACCGACCAGCCCGACAACGACCTGCTCGACGAACTCGCCGCCAGGGCGGGCATCCCGGTGATCGCGACGAACGCCGTGCACTACGCGACGCCGCCCGAGCACCGGCTCGCGCAGGCGCTCGCGGCCGTGCGCGCCCGGCGCAGCCTCGACGAGCTCGACGGCTGGCTCCCGGCCTCCGACGGGCAGCACCTGCGATCGGGCGCCGAGATGGCCGCCCGGTTCGCGCGCTACCCCGGCGCCGTCTCCCGGACCGTCGGCATCGCCGAAGACCTCGGGTTCCGGCTGCGCAGCGCCCGGCCGAAGCTGCCGCGACAAGAGGTGCCCGAAGGGCACTCGCCCATGAGCTGGCTGCGCGAACTCGTCTGGCGCGGGGCATCCGAACTGTACCCGGGCGTGCCCGACCACGTGCGCGAGCGGCTCGAGCAGGAGCTCGCGGTGATCGAGCAGAAGGACTTCCCCGGCTACTTCCTCATCGTGCACGACCTCGTGCACGAGGCCCGGCGGCGGGGCATCCTGTGCCAGGGTCGCGGCTCAGCCGCGAACTCGGCCGTCTGCTACGTGCTGCGCATCACCGCGGTCGACTCGATCTTCTTCCGGCTGCCGTTCGAGCGATTCCTCTCGGCGCTTCGCGATGAAGAACCCGACATCGACGTCGACTTCGACTCCGACCGGCGCGAGGAGATCATCCAGTACGTCTACGGCAAGTACGGCCGCCGCAACGCCGCGCAGGTCGCGAACGTCATCAGCTACCGGCCGAAGGCCGCGGTGCGCGACATGGCGAAGGCGCTCGGCTACTCCACCGGCCAGCAGGACGCGTGGTCCCGCCAGGTCGAGCGCTGGGGCGCCGTCGTCGAGACCGACGACCACGACATCCCGGCGCCCGTGATCGAACTGGCCGAGCAGGTGCTCACCTTCCCCCGCCACCTCGGCATCCACTCGGGCGGCATGGTGCTCACCGACCGGCCCGTCGGCGAGGTCGTGCCGATCGAGCATGCGCGTATGGAGAACCGCACCGTGCTGCAATGGGACAAGGACGACTGCGCCTGGATGGGCCTCGTCAAGTTCGACCTGCTGGGCCTCGGCATGCTCGCCGCGCTGCAGTACACGTTCGACCTCATCCGCGACACGACCGGCGAGCAGTGGGAGCTCGCGAGCCTGCCGAAGGAGGAGGCGGCCGTCTACGACATGCTCTGCCGGGCCGACTCGATCGGCGTGTTCCAGGTCGAGTCGCGCGCGCAGATGGGCACGCTTCCCCGGCTGAAGCCCCGGTGCTTCTACGACCTCGTCGTCGAGATCGCGCTGATCCGCCCGGGGCCGGTGCAGGGCGGTGCGGTGCACCCCTACATCCGGCGGCGCACGGGCGAGGAGAAGGTCGGCTACCTGCATCCGAAGCTGGAGCCCGTGCTCGAGCGCACGCTCGGGGTGCCGCTGTTCCAGGAGCAGCTCATGCAGATGGCGGTCGCCGTCGGCGACTGCACGGCCGCCGACGCCGACCTGCTTCGCCGGGCGATGGGCTCCAAGCGCGGCGTCGAGCGCATCGAGAAGCTGAAGGACAAGCTCTACGCGGGCATGGCGAGCAACGGCATCGACCCCGAGACCGCCGACTCCATCTACGAGAAGATCCAGGCGTTCGCGAACTTCGGCTTCGCCGAGAGCCACGCCCTCAGCTTCGCGCTGCTCGTCTACGCGAGTTCGTGGCTGAAGCTGCATTACCCGGCGGCGTTCCTCGCGGCCCTGCTGCGCGCGCAGCCGATGGGGTTCTACTCGCCGCAGACGCTCACCGCCGACGCCAGGCGGCACGGCGTCGAGATCCGCCGCCCCGACATCCAGCGTTCGGGCGTGCACGCCCGCCTCGAGCCGGTCGACGGGCGGGCGGATGCCTCCGGCGCGGCCGCCGGGCCCAGCGGCATGCCCGGCTGCGCCGACGCCGTGCAGCCCCCGGTCGGCCCCTTCGACCGCGAGGCACCCGACCGCTCGGCCGAGCACCGCCGCGACGCCCGGTTCGCCGTGCGGCTCGGCCTCGCCGACGTCTCCCAGATCGGCACGTCGCTCGCCGAGTGCATCGTCGCCGAGCGCGGCCGCGGCGGGCCGTTCCGCGATATGGCCGACGTCTCCCGCCGGGTGGGGCTCGAGGCATCCCAGCTCGAGGCGCTCGCCGCGGCCGGCGCGTTCGCCTCGTTCGGGCTCGACCGGCGGCGCGCGCTGTGGATGGCGGGCGAGGCCGCCCAAGACCGTGCGGAGTATCTACCGGGCTCGGTGGTGGTCGTGCAGCCGCCGCTGCTGCCGATGCTGACGCCGACCGAGCAGGTGGTCTACGACCTCTGGGCGACCGGCATCTCCCCCGACGACCACCCGATCCGGCACATCCGCGACCGGCTCGACGAGCGCGGGGTGATCCGGGTCGACCTGCTGCGTGCGCACGAGCCGGGCCGGCGCATCGAGGTGGGCGGCGTCGTCACCCACCGCCAGCGGCCCGCGACCGCGTCGGGCATCACCTTCCTGAACCTCGAGGACGAGTCGGGCACGGTCAACGTGATCGCGGGCGTCGGGGTGTGGACCAGGTACCGGCGCGTCGCCCGCGAGGCGCCCGCGATGATCGTTCGCGGCATCCTCGAGCACAGCCGCGACGGCATCGTGAACCTCGTCGCCGACCGCTTCGAGTCGCTCACCGTGTCGGCACCGCACCGATCGCGGGACTTCCGTTAGCCTCGTGCGGTGCCCGCACCATTCGACTCCCCAGGCCCCGACCGCTACGGCAGCGACGTGCTCGCCGGTGACTGGCGCGCCCGTGGCCGAACGCAGATCCCCGAGGTGCCGGTCGAGCGCGACCTCGTCGTCGAGCTCGCGGCCGACGGCTACTGCGGGGCGGTCGTCGGGGTGGAGAAGGGGCACGTGGTGCTGGAGGACCGGTTCGGCAAGCGCCGCCTGTTCCCGCTCGGCCACGGCTTCCTCATCGACGGGCGCGCCGTGCGGCTCGTCGCGCCGGCGCCCGCGGCCCGGGCTGCCGGCGGGGCCGGAGGCGGTGCCGGCGGCGGTGCCGGCGGGGCGGCGGGCCCTGGTCGCGTGCGCACCGCGTCGGGGTCGTTCATGGTCGACGCCGGGCCCGCGAAGGTGGCTCTGCCGAGCCGCATCTTCGTCGAGGGACGGCACGACGCCGAGCTGGTCGAGAAGATCTGGGGCACCGACCTGCGGGTCGAGGGCGTCGTCGTCGAGTACCTCGAGGGTGTCGATCGGCTCGAGGAGATCCTCGATGAATTCCGTCCGGCCCGAGGCCGCCGCGTCGGCGTGCTCGTCGACCATCTCGTCCCCGGCTCGAAGGAGCAGCGCATCGCCGACCAGGTCGCCCGCGGCCGCCACGGCGCGCACGTGCTCGTCGTGGGGCATCCGTTCATCGACATCTGGCAGGCCGTGAAGCCCGCACGGCTCGGCCGCGAGGCGTGGCCCGTGATCCCCCGCGGCACCGAGTGGAAGCACGGCGTGTGCGAGGCGTTCGGCTGGCCGCACGCCGACCAGGCCGACATCGCACGCGCATGGCAGCGCATCCTCGGCCGCGTGCGCGGCTACGGCGACCTCGAACCCGCGCTGCTCGGCCGCGTCGAGGAACTCATCGACTTCGTCACCGAGCCGCAGGGCTGACTCGGAAGCCGGCGGCGCCGTCGCGCGAGCGATCGCCGCTCAGGCGATCGTGGTCCCGAAGGCGAGGCCCAGGCCGTAGGTCACCGCGGCGGCGCCGAGACCGATGCCCAGCTGGCGGAGGGCCCGCTTCAGGGGCGACGCCCCCGAGAGCACGCCGACGGTCGCGCCCGTGGCGAGCAGCGCGACGCCGACCAGTACCGCGGCGGTGAGGATGGCGGAGACCCCGGCCATGCCGAAGATCCACGGCAACACCGGGATGAGCGCACCGGCGGCGAAGAAGCAGAAGCTCGAGACCGCCGCCGAGAGCCCGGTGCCGAGCGCCTCGTCGTCGTGCTCGAACGTCGGGATCGCGTCGGTCGGGGCCACCGACGCGCCCGCCGCCTGCACGCGTGCGATCGACAGCGCGGCCTGCTCGATCGCCTCGTCGGAGTCCATGCCGCGCGCGCGATAGACCAGCGCGAGCTCGTTGGCGTCGATGTCGAGATCCGCGAGCGCCTCGCGAGCGGTCGGGTCGGGGGCGGATGCCTCGAGCAGCTCCCGCTGCGAGCGCACCGAGACGTACTCCCCCGCGCCCATCGAGAGGGCGCCCGCGAGGAGGCCGGCGATGCCGGTGAAGAGCACGACCGGGGCGGGCACCCCCGTCGCGCCGATGCCCAGCACGAGCGCGAGGTTCGAGACGAGTCCGTCATTGGCGCCGAACACGGCCGCGCGGAAGGTTCCGGCGAGCCGGCGCCGACCGCGTGCGGCGAGGCCGCGCACCACCTCGCCGTGGATGCGCTCGTCGGCGGCCATCGCCGGGGTCGCGTGGGGATCCGTCGAGTAGGGCGATCGCCCTTCGGCGCGCTGGGCGAGGGCGAGCACGAAGATCGAGCCGAAGCGGCGCGCGAGCGCCGCCAGCGTGCGGGTGCGGAGGTCGGCCCGCGGGATGCCGGCGTCGTCACCGCCGAGCAGCGCGAGCCAGTGCGCCTCGTGACGGCCTTCGGCGGCGGCGAGGGCGAGCAGGATCTCGCGCTCCTCGCCCTCCTTGCGGGCGGCGAGCTCGCGGTACACCGCACCCTCCGCCCGCTCGTCGGCGAGGTAGCGGCGCCACCTGGCGCGGTCGGCGTCGGTCGCGTTCGCCGGCGCCCCGCCGGGCGCGGATGCCCCGCCGTTCGTGCTTCCGTTGCTCATGGTGCTCCCATCGACGGGCGCTCCGGGAGTGGCCGGTGCGCCCGCTCCATCACGTGGTCGGCCGCGAACGGCCTCAGCCACGATAGCGACGGTACGGGCGCGGAACGGCTGGTTCGCCGCGATTGGCAGCATTTCGGAGCGCCGAACCGTTCCAGCCGAGTCGACCCGGTTCGCAATTCAGGTCGGGAGGCGTGTCGCGTCGGGTACCGGACCGCGTTCTCGCCCGTGACGGCACGACACGCCCGTACCGACCTGAATTGCGAACCGGTGCGGATGCCTGGGGCGCGGGGCGCCCGCGAGCCGTGCGGTCCGCCGAGCAGGCGGATCAGCCGATCAGGTGCTGCCAGCCGTCGCCCTCTGCGTGCTCGAAGATCAGGTTCGTCTCGGTGTGCGCGACGGCCGGGTGGCCGGTCAGGTGCGCGAGCACGAACTCGCGCAGCTCCTCGGCGTCGCGCGCGGCGACGTGCAGCAGGTAGTCGTCGGCGCCCGCCATGTGGAAGACGCCGAGCACGCCCGGCAGGTGCGGCACCGCCGACCGGAACGCGTCGATCTCGGATCGATCGTGCTTGACCAGACGCACGGCGATCAGGGCCTGCAGCGAGACCCCGACCGAGGCCAGGTCGACGTCGACGTGGTAGCCGCGGATGGTGCCGAGGCTCTGCAGGCGGCGCAGCCGCAGCGAGACGGTGGACTCGGCCACGCCGATCTCTGCGGCCAGCGCGGCTCCGGAGGCCCTGGCGTTCGACGAGAGCGCCGTGAGCAGCGCGCGGTCGACGCGATCGAGGTCGGGGGTCTGCGCCATTGAAGGGCCTTTCGGGTCGGCGTGGAGACGGTGAGGTCATCCTGCGTCACGATCGAAACGATCTGCAACACCGCTTGCGCATTGTTGCAGATCCTCTCGCTTCCGTCGCGACGGCCACGAGGCCGAGCGATGTCATGACGGGTGCGAACCCGAGGATCGCGACGGTCACCGGCCGGCACGGTCACCGGCCGGCAGGGTCATCGGCCGTCCGGCTCAGCGGCTGGCGAGGCGCTTGCGGAGCAGTTCGATGCGCGACTGGAGCTGGGTGACCGTCGCCTGCGCCACCGGCGGGCCGCCGCACACCCGGCGCAGTTCGGCGTGCACCTGCGAGTGCGGCTCCCCCGTGTGCCTGGCCCAGAGCCCGACGAGGCTGTTCAGCAGCGCGCGCTGCTCCTTCAGCGTGCGGTAGAGCGCGACCGGCTCGGCCGAGGGCTCGTCGTCGACCGTCTGCCGGCGCCGGTCGCTCGCGCGCCGTGCCTGGCGGGCCTGCCGATGCCGCAGCAGCTCGGCGACCTGTTCGGGTTCGAGCAGGCCAGGCAGGCCGATGAAGTCGAGCTCCTCGTCGCTGCCCGGCTCGGCGAACGTGCCGAAGTCGGTGCCGTCGAACACGACGCGGTCGAACGTGGCGTCGGAGGCGACGGCCTGCCAGGTGAACTCCCCCGCCTCGTCGGACGCCTTCTCTTCACGGTTCGCCGATTCGAGCAGCCCGTCGTCGAGGCCCGGGTCGTCGTCGCCGTCACCCGTGCGCCGATCGAGGGCGTGATCGCGCTCGCGCTCGAGCTCGCCCGCGAGTGCCATGAGCACGGGAACGTTGGGCAGGAACACCGAGGCCGTCTCACCGCGACGTCGTGCGCGCACGAATCGGCCGATCGCCTGCGCGAAGAAGAGTGGCGTGGCCGAACTCGTCGCGTAGACGCCGACCGCGAGGCGGGGCACATCGACGCCCTCCGACACCATGCGCACCGCGACCATCCAGCGGCTGGTGCCGGCGGAGAACTCCTCGATGCGCTCGCTCGCCTCCTTGTCGTCGGAGAGCACGACCGTGACCTTCTCGCCCGAGATGCCCTCGAGGATGTCGGCGTACGCACGGGCGACCGTCTGGTCGGTGGCGAGCACCAGTCCGCCGGCGTCGGGGATCCCGTGACGCACCTCGGTCAGGCGGCGGTCGGCGGCCTGGAGGACGGCGGGTATCCACTCGCCCGTCGGCTCGAGGGCGGTGCGCCACGCCGA
This sequence comes from Agromyces agglutinans, assembly GCF_009647605.1. Taxonomy (GTDB): domain Bacteria; phylum Actinomycetota; class Actinomycetes; order Actinomycetales; family Microbacteriaceae; genus Agromyces; species Agromyces agglutinans. The sequence continues at coordinate 188,048 of NZ_WJIF01000001.1, forward strand.
ACTCGTGATGTCCTTCGTGTTGTCCTCGCCGAGCCTCGCCTCCATCTCGTCGCCGGCCTTCGTGCGCCAGCGCATGTGGCCCGCGTAGACCATGAAGAGCACGGGTCGCACGACCCCGTCGGCGAGGGCGCGGCCGTAGCCGTAGTTGAAGTCGGTCTTCGAGAGCCGAACGCCGTGCGCGTCGGGCTCGTAGTGCACGAACGGGATGGGCGCCGTGTCGCTGCGGAACGGCGTGCCGGTGAGCGAGAGCCGCTTCTCGGCCGGCTCGAACGCCTCGCGGATGGCGTCGCCCCACGAGAGCGTGTCGCCGCCGTGGTGCACCTCGTCGAGGATCACGAGGGTGCGGCCCGAGAGGGTGAGCTCGCGGTGCAGTGCCGGCCGCATCGCGACCTGCGCGTAGGTGACCGCCACGCCGTGGTAGTGCCGGGCGCTGCGGCCGTGGGCGTTGCGGAAGCCGGGATCGAGCCGGATGCCCGCGCGCGCCGCGGCGTCCGCCCACTGCCGCTTCAGGTGGTCGGTGGGCGCGACCACGGTGATGCGGTCGACGATGCGCCTCGCGCGCAGTTCGGCCGCGATGCGCAGGGCGAAGGTCGTCTTGCCCGCGCCCGGCGTCGCCGCGGCGAGGAAGTCGCGGGGCAGCTCTTCGAGGTACTGCTCGAGCGCCTCGGCCTGCCAGGCGCGCAGCTTGCCTGCGGTGCCCCACGGCGCACGTGCGGGGAAGGCCGGTGAGAGATGCTCGGCGGCCGAGGTGCCCGGCTGATGGCCGGAGGGGGTCGCTGTGCTCACTGTCCAGCACTGTACCCGACCCGGCCGACACGACCGGGAGCGCCCGGGCGCGGCATCCGCCCGACGCGTTGCAGAATGGAGGGATGGTCACCCAGATGCATCCGTGGTCCCGCTACGTCGCACTCGGCGACTCGTTCACCGAGGGCATCGGCGACCCCGAGCCCTCGGTGCCCGGCGGGCACCGCGGCTGGGCCGACCGGGTCGCCGAGGTGCTTTCGCAGGGCACCGAGGACTTCGCGTACGCGAACCTGGCCGTGCGCGGCAAGCTGATCCAGCAGATCATCGACGAGCAGATGGAACCGGCGATGGCCCTGCGGCCCGACCTCATCACGATCTCTGCGGGCGGCAACGACGTGATCCGCCCGCGCACCGATCCCGACGAGATCTCGGCGCGCTTCGAGTACGCGATCGACCGGCTCTCGCGCGACCATGCGACCATCGTCATCTTCACGGGCGTCGATGTGGGCTTCTCCCCCGTCTTCCGCGGCATCCGCGGCAAGGTCGCGATCTACAACGAGAACCTGCGCGCGATCGCCGCGAAGCACGACCTGCTCGTCGCCGACCAGTGGGCGCTCACCGAGATCCAGGACCAGCGCTTCTGGGCCCCCGACCGGCTGCACCTGAACACGCTCGGCCACCACACCGTGGCGCGCATGGTGCTCGACGCGCTCAACGTCCAGAACTCGCTCGAGCCGCTGAAGCCCGAGCCGCTGCCCACGAGCACCTGGCGCCAAGCGCGCGTGGGCGACATCGCGTGGGCGCGCGAGTACCTCGTGCCGTGGGTCGTGCGGCGCATCCGCCACCAGTCCTCCGGCGACTTCGTCACGCCGAAGCGGCCGGATGCCGGCCCGTACGCAGTCGGCGCGGCACCGCGCGACTGAACCGCGCACCAGGCGGCGCGATGGTCACCGTGAGCGGCTGCGCCGCAGACGGCGCCTACCGCGCGTCCGCGCTGAGCGCGCCCGGGTTTCCGAGCCGCCACCACACGCCCGGGTCGACGACCGACTCGTCGAGCAGCAGTGGGACCTCGATCACCTGGCCGCCGGCGCGCACCGTCGCGGTGCCGACCTGCGCGCCGGCGTCGGCGAGGGCGACGGGATCCGCGACGACCTCCACGTCGACGGGCGTGTCGCTCCAGACCAGCACGGATGCCCCGTCGGCGGCGTGTGCCGTGACCGTCTGGCCCCACGCGCTGGTGTACTCGGCGAGGGTCGTGCCGGCCACCAGCGCCTCGACCTCGTGGAATCCGGGCGCGACGCTGTCGAGGAGCGACGCGACCTGGTCGCGCAGGCGCGCGTGGGTCTCCTGGCCGAGGACGACGCCGACGACCGTGACCGTCGAAGACCCGACCTGGTAGTCGGCGGAGAACAGCAGGTTGGCCGCGTCGTCGGTCGTGCCGGTCTTGATGCCGTCGACGCCGTGGCTGCCGAGCAGCTTGTTCGAGTTCTCGACACGGCCGACGCCGGGCAGGTCGACCGCCTGTTGCGCGACGATCCCGGCCAGGGTGGGGTTGGCGAGGGCGAGCTCGCCGAGCTCGACGAGGTCGCCGGGGGTGCCGACGTTGTCGAGCGAGAGTCCGCTGGCGTCGGCGATCACGATGCCGGTGAGGCCCTTCGCCGCGAGCCAGGCGTTGGCGGCCTCGGTGTAGGCGGCCTCCGAACCGAACGCCCAGTTCGCGATCGAGATGGCGTAGTTGTTGCCGGAGGGCAGCATCAGGGCCTCGAGGCTCTCGACGAGTGAGAGCGTGGTGCCGGGAGAGACCGGCGCGACCGAGCCGTTCTGCGCGACCATGTCCCAGTAGATGTCGACGTCGGCGTCGGTGTACTCGATCGCGGGGCCGCCTTCCCCGGGTGCGACCGGGTGCTGTTCGAGCACCACGAGTGCGGTGACGACCTTCGCGATGCTCGCGATGGCCATCGAGGCCTGCGACTCGCTGGCGGCGAGGAGCCCGTCGAACCCGACGGCGCCGACGGCGAACTCGCCGGTGCCCGGCAGCACGAGCGGTTGCACCGCCTGGGAGACTGGCGCAGGATCGGTGATCGTCGCGGCGATGGCGGGCACGGGCGCGCCGAGCGCGTTCGACACGTAGACCCCGCCGCTCACCAGGAGCGCGAGCACCACGGCGAGCACGCTGCCGACGACGATCCGGCGCCGCCGGTACATGCGTCGCCGAGCCTCCGACGCGGCAGCGCCGGCGCCGGTACCCGTACCGGTACCGGTCCCACCCGACGCGCGGGCGGGCCGGGCGGGCTCGGAGCCGGTCGGTGCGAAAGCGGTGGGGGCGGGCGGTTGCGACATCACTGCGAGCCTAGACGCGCTCGCCGAGTGCGTAGAGCACCACGGCCGCCGCGGCGGCCACGTTCAGCGAATCCACGCCGTGGGCCATGGGGATGGTGACGATGACATCGGCCGCCTGCAGCGCGTGCCGGCTCAGGCCGTCGCCCTCCGCGCCGAAGACGAGGGCGAGTCGCTCGGGCGCGCGCGCCGCGAGGTCGCGCAGCGAGACGGCGTCGTCGGCGAGGGCCAGCGCGGCGGTCGTGAAGCCGTGCTCGGCGAGCAGGGCCGACGTCTCGCGCCACTCGCCGACGCGGGTCCACGGCACCTGGAAGACGGTGCCCATGCTCACGCGCACGCTCCGCCGGTACAGCGGGTCGGCGCACCGCGGCGTGACGAGCACCGCGTCGGCCCCGAGCGCCGCGACGCTGCGGAAGATCGCGCCCACGTTCGTGTGGTCGACGATGTCCTCGAGCACGACCACCCGGCGGGCGGTCGCGAGGAGGTCGGCCGGGTCGGGTTCGGCTGGGCGCTCGAAGGCGGCGAGCGCACCGCGGTGCACGCGGTACCCGGTGATCGCCTCGAGCTGGTCGGCATCGGCGAGATGCACCGGGATGTCGAAGGGGGCGAGCACCGGCTCGAGCCCCGCGAGCCACTTCTCCTCCATGAGCACCGATCGCGGGCGATGGCCGGCGGCAATCGCCCGTGAGATCACCTTCGCCGATTCGGCGATGTACAGCCCGCGTTCCGCCTCGGTCGCTCGACGCAGCGAGACATCCGTCAACGCCGCGTAATCGGCCACCTCATCGGATGCCGCGTCGGCGACCCGTTCGATCCGCATGTCGTCCTCCCCCTCAAGCCTGCCAGTCCGCCGAAACATTCCGGTAAACCGCGACGTTTACACTCAGGGAATCGGCGATCGGAGGCGCGCGTGACGAACACCCTGACCGAGCAGGTCGCCGGCGACCTGCAGGCGGCCGTCGAGCTCATGACCGGCTCGCGCGTCGCCGTGCTCACGGGCGCCGGCGTGAGCACCGACTCCGGCATCCCCGACTACCGCGGCGAGGGCGCCCCGCAGCGCACGCCGATGACGTTCCAGACCTTCCTCGGCTCCGAGCGCGCCCGCAAGCGCTACTGGGCGGGCAGCCATCTCGGCTGGCGCACGTTCGGCACCGCCGTGCCGAACGACGGCCACCTCGCCCTCGCGGCGCTCGAACGCGCCGGCGTGGTCACCGGCGTCGTGACCCAGAACGTCGACGGCCTGCACCGCCGCGCCGGCAGCGCCCGGGTCGTCGAACTGCACGGCACCGTCGGCCGGGTCGTGTGCCTGACCTGCGGGCAGTTCTACGCGCGCGAGTCGATCGCCGACCGGCTCAGCGCCCTGAACCCCGAGATCGACCTCGACCAGGCGATCCGCCCGGCGCCCGACGGCGACGTCGAGGTCGACGACGTCGATGCGATGCGCCTGCCCGAGTGCACCGTGTGCGGAGGCATCCTGAAGCCCGACGTGGTGTTCTTCGGCGAGTTCGTGCCGGGCGAGACCTTCGAGCAGGCCGCTTCGATCGTCGGCGGCGCCGACGTGCTGCTCGTCGCGGGCTCCTCGCTGGTCGTGAACTCGGGGATGCGGCTGCTCGAGATCGCGCGACGCCGGCGCACGCCGATCGTGGTCGTGAACCGAGGGCTCACCAAGGGCGACAGCCGCGCCGCGGTGAAGATCGACGCGGGCGCGACCGAGACGCTGACCGCGATGGCGGCCGCGCTCGGCGCCTGAGCGCGCTCGCGCGCTCAGCCTCGCCGCGAGCGCCCGCGGCCGCGCTCGCCGACCGTGCGGCGCATGAGCTCGAGCAGCCGCTCGGCCGACGACGCCCACGTGTACCGTGAGGCCTGCGCGAGCGAGGCCTCGGAGCGGCGCTCCCACTCCCCCTCGGCCTCGAGCGCGGCGATGGCGCGCACGAGGGCGTTCGGCTGCTCGGCGTCGAAGTACAGTGCCGCGTCGCCGCCGATCTCGCGGAAGATCGGGATGTCGTTGACGATCACCGGTGTTCCCACCCGCATCGCCTCGACGAGGGGTATGCCGAACCCCTCGGCGCGGCTGCCGTGCACGAGCGCCGTCGCACCCGCGAGGAGCTTCGCGTACGCGGCATCCGTCACGCCGTCGTGGAAGACCAGGCGCGCCGTCGGCGCGAGCCGCGTGAGCCGGTCGCGCTCGACCTCGCTGATGCCACTGAGCAGGTGCAGCTCGTGATCGGGCAGGCTCGCGACCGCGCGCACGAGCGTGTCGACGTTCTTGTACGGCATGTACGAGCCCATGTAGACGAGGCGCCCACCCGTCGGACGGGTTCTCGGCAACGGGGGCACGGGGAGGTCGTCCGCCGCGTTCGGGATCACGGTGAGCGGGCGCTTCGTGAGCCGATGGTCGCGGATGAGCCCCGCGGTCGTCTCGGAGACGGTGACGACGGCGTCGGCGCGGTTCAGCAGGACGCGCTGCGGCCACCACGCGAGGTGGTAGAGCCGCCACAGCAGCCGCACCGGCGCGGGCAGGTCGCGCGGCGGCGTGCGGTTCTCGTAGTAGATCAGGTCGTGGAGCGTGAGCAGCAGCGCGTAGTCGCGCCCCCACGAGCCCATCGTCTGCATGGGCGAGAACACGATGTCGGGCCGCAGCTTGCGCACCTGGAGCGCGACGAACGGCTCGCGCGGGCTCGTGGGGCCGGTGACCAACTGCCACGGCAGGTCGGGCAGCAGCTCGAGCTGCCGGCGGTCGCTGATGAGCATCGTCACCGGATGCCGCTTCGCGAGCTCGCCCACGATGCCCGCCGTGAACCGGCTGATGCCGTCGTGCCGCCCGATGCGCGTGTACCGGCAGTCGACGACGACCTTCACGCCGTCGCCCCCGTCGCCTCGGCGTCGGCGCCCAGGAAGCCTCGGATGTGCTCCGCCGCCTCGACGGGCTTCTCGTAGTGGATCAGGTGGCCGACGCCGTCGATCTCGACGAGCCGCGCATCGGCGAACCGCCCGACGAGGGCCCGCTGGGCCTCGATCGGCGTGATGTCATCCTGCACCGCGGCGACCAGCAGGGTCGGAACCGGGATGTCGCTCGCGTACTGCCGCACGTCGTTGCCCACCGAGGCCCGGAACGCCTCCAGCAGCATGTCGCGATCTGCGAAGACCGAGAAGTAGCGGTCGTGCTGGTCGTGGATGAATCGCCGCAGATCGGCGTCGCGGGTCTTCGCCATCGTCGTGCTCATGACGCGCACGATGAGCCCGTTGCGCAGCAGCGCGAAGCCCGCCCGCGACGGCAGCGCCGCCGCGGAGCGGTAGTAGCCGACCGCAAGGCGGGTCATGATGCCGCGCGGGCCCTCGAGCGCCGGCGCGCCGATCGGGTTCACGAGGATCAACCGGTCGGGCCGCAGCCCGGACGCGACGGCCGCCGACGCCACGATCGACCCGAACGAGTGGCCGAGCAGCGTGAACGAGGCGCCGGCTCCGAGGCCGACCGCGTCGAGGAAGGCCGCGAGCCACTGCGCGTATCCGTCGATGTCGTGCGACCGTCCGCGCAGCGGATCGGACTCGCCGAACCCGGGCAGGTCGGGCGAGACGACGCGGAAGCCCCGCAGCTGCGCGACCACCGGCTCCAGGCCGTGGTGGTCGCCGCGGAACCCGTGCACGAGCACGATCACCGGTTCACCGGGTGTGCCGTACTCCCACCAGGCCGCCGACGAGCCGAGCACCTCGACGGTGCGCCGGTGCACGGGGATGCGCTCGAGCGCGGCGGCGTAGGGCGAGGCGGTCATCGATCCCAGTCTAGGCGGCGACCCCGCGTGCCTCGGCGTGCCCCGCGCGCCCATGACGGTGGCCGCTCATATGGTGACGACATGCACGAGACCCCCGCAGCCTCCTGGGCCGACACCCTCGCCGTCTTCGACCTCGAGACCACGGGCATCGACATCGACACGTGTCGCATCGTGACCGCCCATGTCGGCGTCATCGGCCCGAGGGGTGAGGTGCTCGAGCAGCGTCAGTGGCTCGTCGACCCCGGCGTCGAGATCCCGACGGCGGCGACGCTCATCCACGGCGTGTCGACCGAGCGCGCCCGTGCCGAGGGCCTCGCCGCCGCGCAGGCGGTCGCCGAGATCGGCGAGACGCTGGCGGATGCCACGCGCCGGGGCCTGCCGATCGTGGCGTACAACGCGAGCTACGATCTCTCGGTGCTGCGGCGCGAGGCCGAGCGCTACGGCCACGACCCGCTGGCCGGCCCCGAGCACGTCGTCGACCCCCTCGTCATCGACAAGGCCGTCGACCGGTACCGGCGCGGCAAGCGCACCCTCACCGCGGCGTGCGCCCACTACGGCGTGGAGCTCCTCGACGCGCACGACGCCGGCGCCGACGCGATCGCCGCCGGCCGCGTGGCGCAGGCGATCGCCCGTGCGTATCCCGAGCTCGCGGCCATCGCGGTCGCCGATCTGCACCGGCAGCAGGTCGAGTGGTGCCGCGACCAGGCGGTGCGCTACCAGGAGTGGCGCCGCATGAACGGCGAACCCGAGTTCACGACCTCGGGTGCATGGCCCGTGCGCTGAACCGTACCCGGGTACGACGAAGGGGCGGACGACCGGAGTCGTCCGCCCCTTCGCTGCGGCTTACTTGCCGAAGCTCTTGAAGCGCTGGTTGAACTTCTCGACGCGACCGGCCGAGTCCATGATGCGCTGCTTGCCCGTGTAGAACGGGTGCGACTCACTCGAGATCTCGACGTCGATCACCGGGTAGGTGACACCGTCGAGGTCGATGGTCTTCTCGCTCGTCACCGTCGAGCGGGTGAGGAACGTGGCGCCCGAGGCGAGGTCGCGGAAGACGACGGCGTTGTACTCGGGGTGGATGTCGGTCTTCATGGAGACTTCCTTGTTGATCGGATGGAGTGGTCGGCCCCGGTTCGGCGCGGGCGCCGCATGGGGAAGCTGGAGGCCGTCGGGCCAACAAACGAGTTTAGCAGATGTGCGCCGGTGGCACGTCAGGCGGCGCGGGCGACGTAGCGCCCGCCCTGCTCGCTGAGTTCGATCGACAGGCCGAACGTCTCGGTGAGGTTCTCGGACGTGAGCGCCTCGGCGAGGGGCCCGGCCGCGACGACGCCGCCCTGCTTCAGCAGCAGCGCGTGCGTGAAGCCGTGCGGGATCTCCTCGACGTGGTGCGTGACCATGACGATGGCCGGCGAGGCACTCGACGACGCGTAGCCGCCGAGCAGGGTCACGAGCTCCTCGCGCGCGCCGAGGTCGAGGCTCGCGGCCGGCTCGTCGAGCAGGAGCAGCTCGGGGTCGGTCATGACTGCCCGCGCGATCTGCACGCGCTTCTGCTCGCCGTCGGAGAGGCTGCCGAACCGGCGGTCGGCGAAGCCCTCGAGACCCCATTCCGAGAGCACGCGCTGCGCGCGGCGCTCGTCGATGGCCTCGTACTCCTCGTTCCACCGGCCCGTCACCGAGTACGCGGCGGTCAGCACGACGTCGATCACGGTCTCGTTGCGCGGGATCTTGCGCGCCATCGCGGTCGAGGCGAAGCCGATCATCGGGCGGAGCTCGAACACGTCGACCTTGCCGAGCGACTCGAGCAGCACCTCGGCCGAGCCCTTCGTGGGGTGCATCGCGGCCGCGGCGATCTGGAGCAGCGTCGTCTTGCCGGCGCCGTTCGGGCCGAGGATGACCCACCGCTCGTCTTCGGCCACGCTCCAGTCGACCCCGTCGAGGATCGTGTTGCCGTCGCGGACCACCGACACGTCGCGGAACTCCAGAACCGTACTCGCCATGCGTCCCATGCTATCTGGACGGGAAGACCGGTCCGGTTCACCCGGTCAGCGCGCGAGGACCCCGGAGTAGACCTCGAGGGTGCGGGCGGCGATCCGGTCCCAGGCGAAGAGCGCCTCGGCGCGCCGGCGTCCGGCCGCGCCCATCGCCGCCGCCCGTTGCGGGTCGGACACGACCTGCGTCAGTGCAGCGGCGAGGTCGGCGACGAACCGGTCGGGATCCAGCGGCGTCCCGGTGCCGTCGTCGGCCTGCTCGATCGGCACCAGCACGCCGGTGACGCCGTCGTCGACGACCTCGGGGATGCCGCCCGTGGCGGTGCCGACGACCGCGGCCCCGCAGGCCATCGCCTCGAGGTTGACGATGCCGAGCGGCTCGTAGACCGAGGGGCACACGAAGGCGGTGGCCGCGGTGAGCAGCGCGGTGAGTTCCGTCCGCGGCAGGTGCCGGTCGATCCAGACCACCCCGTCGCGGTCGGCGCCGAGCGCCTCGACGAGCGAGGTCACCTCGGCGAGGATCTCGGGGGTGTCGGGGGCGCCGGCGCAGAGCACGACCTGCACCTCGGGCGGCAGCAGCCGGGCGGCTCGCAGCAGGTACGGCAGGCCCTTCTGCCTCGTGATGCGTCCCACGAAGACGACCGAGGGCCGCCCGGGGTCGACCCCGAGCGCACGCACGGCATCGGCATCGTCGACCGGACGCCAGTCGTCGAGGTCGATGCCGTTGTAGACGACCTCGACCTTCGACGCGTCGATCGACGGGTACGAGCGAAGGATGTCGCGGCGCATGCCGTCGCTCACGGCGATGACCGCGTCCGCGTCCTCGAAGGCCGCCTGCTCGACCCACGAGGAGACCCGGTAGCCGCCACCCAGCTGCTCGGCCTTCCAGGGGCGCAGCGGCTCGAGGCTGTGCGCGGTCACGACGTGCGGGATCCCGTGCAGCCGCTTCGCGGTGAAGCCGGCGAAGTTGGCGTACCACGTGTGCGAGTGCACCAGGTCGGCGCCCGCGGCATCCTGCGCCATCTCGAGGTCGGTGCCGAGCGTCGCGATCGCGGCGTTCGCATCGGCGAGCCCACCCGGCGTCGCGTACGCGGTCGTGCCCGGCTCGTCGCGAGGGTCGCCGAAGCAGCGGACGGCGACGTCGATCTCGCGGCGCAGCGCGCGCACGAGCTCGGCGACGTGGACGCCGGCACCGCCGTAGACCTCGGGTGGATACTCGCGGGTGAGCAGGTCGACGCGCATGCCCTCAACCTAGCGCAGCGGCTCCCGCGTGGACGGTGCGCTACCACGGTCGTCATCGGGCGACAATGCGCCCCATCCGGTCCCCCGCGCTGACTACGCTTGGGGCCATGGTTGCGCGCAAGGTGTTCGGCATCGTCCTCGCCGGTGGAGAGGGAAAGCGCCTCATGCCGCTCACCGAGGATCGCGCGAAGCCCGCGGTGCCGTTCGGCGGCCAGTACCGGCTCGTCGACTTCGCGCTCTCGAACCTCGTGAACTCGGGGCTGCGCCAGATCGTCGTGCTGACCCAGTACAAGTCGCACTCGCTCGACCGGCACGTCTCGCAGACGTGGCGGCTGTCGGGCATGCTCAACGCCTACGTGGCATCCGTGCCGGCGCAGCAGCGACTCGGCAAGCGCTGGTTCTCGGGGTCGGCCGACGCGATCCTGCAGAGCCTGAACCTCATCTACGACGAGCAGCCCGACATCATCGTCGTCGTCGGCGCCGATCACGTGTACCGCATGGACTTCAGCCAGATGATCGACGCGCACATCGAGTCGGGCGCCGCCGCGACGGTCGCCGCGATCCGCCAGCCCATCGCGCTGGCCGACCAGTTCGGCGTGATCGAGGTCGACGAGAAGCGCCCCGACCGCATCGCCCGCTTCCTCGAGAAGCCCAAGGACCCGGTGGGCCTTCCCGACGCGCCCGGCGAGGTGCTCGCCTCGATGGGAAACTACGTGTTCGACGCCGACGCGCTGATCGACGCGGTGCTCCGCGACGGCGAGCAGACCTCGTCGAGCCACGACATGGGCGGCGACATCATCCCGTCGTTCGTGTCGCAGGGGGCCGCGGGCGTCTACGACCTCAAGCGCAACGACGTGCCGGGCTCGACCGACCGCGACCGGTACTACTGGCGTGACGTCGGAACGATCGACTCGTTCTTCGAGGCGCATCAAGACCTGATCTCGGTGCTGCCCGTCTTCAACCTGTACAACCGCGAGTGGCCGATCTTCAGCCAGCAACTGAACTCGCCGCCTGCGAAGTTCACGCGCGATGCGCGCGGCTCGCTCGGCACCGTGATCGATTCGATCGTGTCGCTGGGGTCGGTCATCTCGGGCGCGCACGTCGAGCGCAGCGTCCTGGGCCCGTGGGCGATCGTCGGATCGGGTGCGCACGTGGCCGACTCCATCCTGTTCGACCGGGCCCGCATCGAGGCCGGCGCGACCGTGCAGCGCGCGATCCTCGACAAGGAGGTCGTGGTCGAGGCGGGCGCCCGCATCGGCGTCGACCGCGCCGAAGACCTCGCCCGCGGGTTCATCGTCACCGACAGCGGCATCACGGTCGTCGGCAAGGGCTCGCGAGTGCGAGCCGGCGCGTGAGCGCCGGGTTCCCGGTCCGCGCCCGCGGACCGCTCGTCGTGCTGGACGCCGATTCGACGCTCATCCGCGAGGAGGCGATCGAGCTGCTCGCCGACGAGGCGGGCAGCCTCGAGCACGTCGCCGCCGTCACCGAGCGCGCGATGCGCGGCGAGCTCGACTTCGCGGCGAGCCTTCGCGAACGCGTCGCCACCCTGCGCGGCGTCGACATCGCGGTGTTGCCGAGGGTGCGCGAACGGATGACGCCGACGCCGGGCATCGAGGCGCTGGTGCGGGGCGTGCACGCGGCCGGCGGTCGCGTCGGCGTCGTCTCCGGCGGGTTCCACGAACTGCTCGATCCGCTCGCCGAGCGGCTGGGACTCGATTTCTGCCGGGCGAACCGGCTCGCCGTCGACGGCGATCGCCTCACCGGCGAGGTCGAGGGGCCGATCATCGACGCAGACGCGAAGGCGGCGGCGCTGGCCGAATGGGCCGAGGCGAGCGGCATCCCGCTCGCCAGCACCGTGGCAGTCGGCGACGGGGCGAACGACCTGCGCATGCTCGCGCGCGCCGCGCTCGGCGTCGCGTTCTGCGCGAAGCCCATCGTGCGGGCCGAGGCCGACCTGGCGATCGACCGACCCGACCTCTCGTCGGTGCTGCCGCTGCTGGGGCTGCCGCGGGGCTGAGCGCCGCTGCGAACGCAGGCGAGCGCCGCTGCGAGCGCCGGCGGTGGCGGCGGCTTAATGCCCCATGCCGAGGCCGCCGTCGACCGGGATGACGGCACCCGAGATGTAGCCCGCGTCATCGCCGGCGATCCAGGCGACGACCTTGGCGACCTCCGCCGGCTCCGCGTAGCGACCGGCGGGGATCGACTTGCGGTACTCCTCCTGCAGCTCCGGCGAGAGCTCGTCGGTCATGTCGGTGCGGATGAACCCGGGCGCGACGACGTTCGCGGTGATGCCGCGCGCACCGAGCTCGCGTGTGAGCGAGCGGGCCATGCCGACGAGGCCGGCCTTCGAGGCCGAGTAGTTGACCTGGCCGGGCGAGCCGTAGAGGCCCACGACGCTCGAGATCAGCACGACCCGGCCGAAACGCGCCTTGAGCATGCCCTTCGACGCGCGCTTGACGACGCGGAACGCGCCCGTGAGGTTCGTGTCGACGACCTGCTCGAAGTCATCCTCGCTCATGCGCATGAGCAGCGTGTCGCGCGTGATGCCCGCGTTCGCGACGACCACCTCGACGGGTCCGAGCTCGGCCTCGACCTCGGAGAAGGCGCGGTCGATGGATTCGGCGTCGGTGACGTCGGCGCGCACCGTGAGCGTGCCCGCAGGGCCTTCGCCCGATCGCGCGGTCACCGCGACGCGGTGCCCCTGCGCGACGAACTCCTCGGCGATCGCGTAGCCGATGCCGCGGTTGCCTCCGGTGACCAGAACGGTACGGCTCGTCGTCATGGCTGGGCTCCACTCACTCTCGGGATCTCGGCGGCCGGCGCGCGGCCCGTCCCAGTGTATGGGGTGTCCCGAAGGGGCATCCGTCGCGGCGAAGCCGACGTAGGCTTGATGGAGAGGAGCGCCGCACTGCCCCGGCGTCGACGATGAACCAGCACACCATCACCACGCTCCCGCCCTCGCCCGAGGACGAGCGTCGGTCGCGCATGATCAAGTACACGGTCGCCATGTCGATCCGCGTCGTGTGCATCTTCCTCATGCTGTTCGCGCAGGGCTGGTGGCTCGCGGTCTGCGCCGCGGGCGCGATCTTCCTGCCCTACGTCGCGGTGGTGCTGGCCAATGTGGGCGGCGGGCGCGGCCAGGCGGTCGAGCGGCCGGGTGCGATCGTCCCCGTGGCGCCGACTCCCGGCATCGGCGACGTGCGCGACGAGACGGCGGATGCCCCGGGCGCCGGGCCGCACTCCCCCGATGCCGGTGCAGCCGACGGCGGCGCCGACGACGGCTTCGGCGCCGACCCCGACGCCGGCGAGGGCACGCGATGATCGGACTGCCCGGCACCGCCCCCGAGGCGGACACCTGCTCGCGCGCCGGATGCCGCGAGTCCGCGACCTGGCGGGTCGACTGGCGCAACCCGCGCATCCACGACGAGACGCGGACGAAGACCTGGCTCGCGTGCGACGAGCATGTCGACTACCTCCGCGACTTCCTCGCCTCGCGCTCGTTCCCGGTGGCCGTGGAACGCTTCGGCGCCCAGGAGGCGGGCGCATGAGCCGCTGGGGATTCCTGCGCTCGCCGCGCTGGGCCGGCTACCTGGCTCTCGTCGTGGTCTTCGCCGTCGCGTGCTGCGCGCTCGGCACCTGGCAGCTCAACCGGCGCGCCGAGGCCCTCACCGAAGTCGCCCGCATCGACGCGAACTACGACGCCGAACCCGTTGCCGTCGCCGAGGCGCTGCCCGATCCCGCCGGCTTCGATCCCGACCAGCGCTGGCAGGTGGTGGCCCTGTCGGGCCGCTACCTCGCCGACGAGGAGGTCGTGATCCGCAACCGGCCGTTCGCGGGCAGCTCGGGCTTCGAGGTCGTCACCCCGCTCGAGCTCGACGACGGCACCGTGTTCTTCGTCGACCGCGGCTGGATCCCGCAGGATTCCGACGGGCGGCCGAGCGGGTACGCGGCACCAGAACCGGGGCACGTCGAGATCACGGCCCGGCTGAAGGCCGGCGAGGGCACGATCAACGGCCGCACCGCGTCGGGCGACGAGCTCGCGACCATCGACCTCGACGAGCTCGCCGAACGCGTCGGCGAACCGAGTTACACGGGCGCCTACGGCATCCTCGTGCAGACCGGTGCCGACGCCGAGGAGCCGCCCATGGCCGCCGCGCGGCCGATCCGCGACGAGGGACCGCACCTCTCGTACGCGCTCCAGTGGTTCGTGTTCGCCCTGCTCGCGTTCATCGGGCTCGGCTGGGCGGCCAACCAGGAGCGCAAGGCGCTCGCCGAGGCATCCGGTGCCGGTCACCCGGCCGAGCGCGCGCCGAAGCCGAAGCGGACGCCGCGCGAGCGCAGCGATGCCGACGTCGAGGACGAGATCCTCGACTCGCGCTGAGCGCGTCCGACGGGTCTGCGCCGGCGCTCGCGCCCCGGCGCGCGTCACGCGAGCTCGATGAGCTCCTGGTACTCCGCGCTCCAGTGGTCTTCCACGCCGTCGGGCATGATGAGCACGCGCTCGGGGTTCAGCGCCTCGACCGCGCCCGGGTCGTGCGAGACGAGTACGACGGCGCCCTCGAAGTGCGCGAGCGCGTCGAGGATCTCGCCGCGGCTGGCGGGGTCGAGGTTGTTGGTCGGCTCGTCGAGCAGCAGCACGTTGGCGCCCGAGACGACGATCATCGCGAGCGCGAGGCGCGTCTTCTCGCCGCCCGAGAGCACGCCGGCCGGCTTGTGCACGTCGTCGCCCGTGAACAGGAACGAGCCGAGCACCTTGCGCGCCTCGGTCTCGGTGAGGTTCGGCGACGAGCTCACCATGTTCTGCAGCACCGTGCGCGCGACGTCGATGGTCTCGTGCTCCTGCGCGAAGTAGCCGATGCGCAGCCCGTGGCCGGGCTCGATCCTGCCGGTGTCGGGCTGGTCGACGCCCGCGAGGATGCGCAGGAGCGTCGTCTTGCCCGCGCCGTTCAGCCCGATGATCACGACCTTCGAGCCGCGGTCGATGGCGAGGTCGACGGCCGTGAAGATCTCGAGCGAGCCGTAGCTCTTCGAGAGGTCGCTCGCGGCCAACGGCGTGCGACCGCACGCGGCGGGTGTCGGGAAGCGCAGCTTCGCGACCCGGTCGACGGCGCGAACCTCCTCGAGACCCGCGAGCAGCTTCTCGGCGCGCGCGACCATCTGGTGCGCCGCCGCGGCCTTCGACGCCTTCGCGCCGAACTTCGCCGCCTGCAGCTGCAGCGCGCCGGCCTTCTTCTCGGCGTTCGCGCGTTCCTTCTTGCGGCGCTCCTCGTCGGCGGCGCGCTGGCGCAGGTAGTGCTTCCAGCCCATGTTGTAGATGTCGATCACCGAGCGGTTCGCGTCGAGGTAGAAGACGCGGTTCACGACCTCGCCGACGAGTTCGACGTCGTGGCTGATCACGATGACGCCGCCCTTGGAGTTCTTCAGGAACTCGCGCAGCCACACGACCGAGTCGGCGTCGAGGTGGTTCGTCGGCTCGTCGAGGATCAGCGTGTCGGCGTCGGAGAACAGGATGCGCGCGAGCTCGATGCGTCGGCGCTGACCGCCGGAGAGCGTCTTCAGGGGCTGGTCGAGGATCCGGTCGGGCAGGTTCAGGTTCGAGGCGATCGACGCAGCCTCGGCCTCGGCGGCGTAGCCGCCCAACGCGGTGAAGCGGTCGGTGAGGTTGCCGTAGCGCTTCATCGCCTTCTCGGCGACCGCCTGGTCGGGCGAGCCCATCTGCTCGGACGCCTCGCGCATGCCGAGCACGAGGGAGCCGAGCCCGCGCGCATCGAGGATGCGCGTGCGAGCGAGCATCTCGGGGTCGCCCGAGCGCGGGTCCTGCGGCAGGTACCCGATCTCGCCCGAGCGGTCGATGCGCCCGCCGGTCGGCAGGGTCTCCCCCGCGAGGGTCTTCGTGAGCGTGGTCTTCCCGGCGCCGTTGCGGCCCACGAGGCCGATCTTGTCGCCCGGGGTCACCCGGAAGTTCACCTGCTCCATGAGCAGGCGGGCGCCCACGCGGATCTCGAGATCGTGGACGGCGAGCACGGTGGTCCTCCGGGGATTCGGTGGGGTCTGGGTTTCGTGCCGAGCGGCACAGCCTCCCAGTCTATCTTCCGCGCCGCCGGTTCGGCGCAGCCGCGCATGTCCGCGGCATCCGGCAGACTCGCAGCATGACGGATGCCTCCCCTGATGCGCCCGCCCCGGCGCTGCGCGCCGCTCGACTCGCCGCGCACGGCCTTCAGGGCGACGGGTTCGCCTCGCCGGCCGACGCCGTCGAGCGCCTCGTCTGCCTGCAGGCGCAGGATCTCGCCGCGGCGAAGTGGGTGCTCGGCGCACGCGTGCCGGGCACCGACGAGGCCTCGATCGACGCGGCGATCGAGTCTCGAGCCCTGCTGCGTTCATGGCCGATGCGGGGCACGCTCCACTTCGTCGCGCCGGCCATGCTGCGCCCGATCCTGCGCCTGACCTCGGCCCGGCTCTTCCAGCGGGCTGCGAAGACCCGCCGCGACGAGGGCATCGACGACGACGTACTCGCGGCCGCGCGGCGGGTCGCGGTGCGCGAGCTCGAGGGCGGCCGGGCGGCGACCCGCGATGAGCTGCAGGCCGCGTGGTCGGCCGCCGGCATCGAAGTGGCCGGCCAACGCGGCTACCACCTCATCTGGCACCTGGCCAACGAGGGCCTCATCTGCTGCGGACCGGTCGAGACGAGGGCCAGGCAGCGCTTCGTCCTGCTCGACGAGTGGTCGCCGGCCCGCACCGACGAGCCGGAAGACGTCGACGAGATCCTCGCTCGCCTCTTCACCGGCTACGCCCGCGGCCACGGTCCGGTCTCGGTGCGCGACTTCGCCTGGTGGTCCGGGCTCACGCTGACGCAGGCGCGCGCCGCCCGCGAGGCCGCCGGCGACGCCGTGGTCGAGTTCGACGCGGAACGCCTCGTCGCCGCCGACGCAGCGCCGCATCGGGGTGACCCGAGCGGTCGGTTCGTGCTCGCGCCGTTCGACGAGTACTTCCTCGGCTACGGCGATCGCAGCGCCTTCTGCTCCCCCGACGATGCGTTGCGGGTGGTGCCCGGCAAGAACGGGCTGTTCCTGCCGATCCTCGTGGCCGACGGCGAGGTGGTGGGCACGTGGCGCCGGTCGCCCGCACGGCGCGGTGCCACCGGCGTCGAGGTCGCGCCGTTCCGTACCGGCCTCGAGGTGGAGGAGTTCCGGCCCGCGTTCGAGCGCTGGGCGGAGTTCTGGCAGACCGGGCTCGGCGAGATCACGCGGGCGTGACGAAGGGCCGGATGCCCTGGGCCCACGGGCGCGGGGCATCCGGCCCTTCGATCATCGTCGCCGGACTACTGCTGGAGCGCCGCCTGCAGTTCGAGCGTGATGGTGACCTTGTCGCCGAGCAGCACGCCGCCGGTCTCCAGGGTCGAGTTCCAGGTGAGGCCGAAGTCCTCGCGGTTGATCTCGGCCTTGGCCGTCGCGCCGCCCTTGTAGTTGCCGTAGGGGTCGCCGCCGAAGCCACCGAACTCGAAGTCGAAGGTGACCGGCCTGGTGATGCCGCGGATCGTGAGATCGCCGTCGACCTTGAAGTCGCCGCCCTCGACGCGCACGCCGGTCGAGACGAAGTCGATGGTGGGGTAGGTCTCGGCGTCGAAGAAGTCGCCGGTGCGGAGGTGCCCGTCGCGGTTGGGCTCGTTGGTGTTCACCGACGCGACCTCGGCCGATGCGGTGACGCTCGACTCGAGCGGGTTCTCGGCGGTCGTGAACGTCGCGGTGAAACGCTCGAACTTGCCCTTGACCTTGCTGATCATGAGGTGGCGGATCTGGAAGCCGACCTCGCTGTGCGAGGGGTCGATGGTCCAGGTGCCGACGCGGTAGCCGGGGATCTCGATGGTCGAGGCGGTCGTGGTCATCGTGCGAACTCCAAAGGGTCGTGTCTGGTGGTCGTGGTCGGTGCGGCTGACGCCACACCCATGCAAACGCATGGAGACCTCCAGACTATTCCCGACCCGGCCGACGCGTTGCAACGCGAGGCAACACAGCCTCGCGTCGCATGGACAGCACCCGTGTCGCCGCCTCGTCCAGGCGCGCCTCGGGAATCCGCCCAGACCGCACGGCCTCGGCGATCGACGCCGACAGACCCGCGACCGAGATGCCGAACGTCGACGGGTCGGCCGGCAGCACGTACAGCAGCAGGTCGGTGCCGGCCGCGACCGCTCGCACGGCGTTCTCCCCCGGATCGGCGTACTCCGCCAGTCCGTTGTGCTGCAGCATGAGCATGTCGTCGGAGACCACGACGCCGTCGAAGCCGAGCTCCTCGCGCAGGATCCGGTGCCACTCGGCCGAGAGCGAGGCCGGTGCCGCGTCGACGGCCGGGTAGGCGAGGTGACCGGTCATCACGAGGTCGGCGCCGGCCTCGATGCCGGCTGAGAACGGAAGCGCCGGCCCGGCGCGCCACTCGTCGATCGTGAGCGGCGCGACCGGGACCGAGGCGTGCGAGTCGCCCGGCGCCGCACCGTGGCCGGGGAAGTGCTTGAGGGTCGAACCCGCGCGGCCGGCCTCCCCGGCCACCGCTGCGGCCACGCGGTCGGCGGCGGATGCCGGATCCGTGCCGAGCACGCGATCGGAGATGAACGAGTTCGCGTCCCCCGTCACGTCCGCCACGATGCCGAAGTTCACGTCGATGCCCGACTGGGCGAGCAGGTCGCCGCGGCGCGCGAACGCCGCCTCGGCATCGGCGGGCGCCAGCGCGCGCAGGTCGGGCGCCGCCGCGGCGTCGTCCCACGGCAGGCGCTGCACGATTCCGCCCTCCTCGTCGATGCCGATCAGCGTGCGAGCCTCGGGATCGACCTGCACGGCGCCGGTCAGCGCCGCGAGCTGCTCCGGCGATGCGGGGATGTTGTCGCCCATCAGGATGAGACCCGACACCCCCTGCTCGACGAGGGTGCGAAGCGGTGCGGGGTCCGTGCCCGGTGCGTGCACCATCAGCAGCGCGGCAGCCTTCTGCTCCAGCGTCATGGAGGCCAGCCGGGTCTCGACCCAGGCCGCGACGGGGTCCACGGGTGCCGGGGCGGGCGATGGCGTACGCGGCGAGGGCGCCGGGCTCGAGGCATCCGTGGCGCCCGAGGAGACGCCGCCGGCCGCGCACCCGGAGCCGGCGAGCACCGCCGCGACGACCACGGCGCCGAGGAAACGCTGCACCGACACGGGCGTCGAGTCTACGCTGCGTGTCCGCCCGGCGGCCGGGCATCCGCTGGGTAGACTCGCCGGGCCCGGGGAGGGGGTGCGCGATGCTGTTCGATCGACGGATGCCACGACCCCGCGCGCTCGCGGCCGGTCTCGCCGTCGCCGCCGCGCTCGGCCTCGTCGGCCCATGGTCGCCGCTGGTGGCGGGCAGTGCCGCGTTCGCCGAGGACTACCCGACCTGGGACCAGGTCGAGGCGGCGAAGGCGGACGTCGCGTCCCGCGAGGCGGAGGCCACCCGCATCGACGGCCTCATCCGAGGGCTCGAGGTCGAGGCCGCCCTGCTGGGCGACGCCGCCGTCGAATCGGCCGCTCGGGCCGCCGATGCCGAGCTCGCCCGACAGGCGGCGGCCGACGAGGCATCGCGGCTCACCGCCGCAGCAGACGCCGCGGCTGCGGCGGCAGAGGAGTCGTCGCGCCGCTTCGGACGCACGGCCGCCCTGCTCGCGCGGGCCGGCGGCGCGGACACCACACTCCAGCTGCTCTTCGCATCCGGCGACTCGCAGGAGGCGTCGGAGGACCCATCCGAGGTGCTGGCGGGGCTCGGGCTCGCGGCACGCGTCGCCGACCTCTACACGGGCGTCGCGCAACGCGCGGAGGTCGAGCGCGCGAACGCCGCCGCCCTGCGCGCCCAAGCCGACGTCGCGGCGGGCGAGCGCGATCGACTCGCGGTCGAGGCCGCAGATCGCGCCGTTGCGGCCGAGGCCGCCCACGAGGCCGCGGAGGCCCAGCTCGCGGGGCAGCGGCAGACGCTGGACACGCTGTACGCGCAGGTCGCGAGCCTGCGCGACCGCACGGTCGACCTCGAGCGCCGGTACCAGGTCGGCGAGCAGGCGCGGCAGGAGGCCGCCGCACGCGAGGCTGCCGCTCGCGAGGCCGAGGCCGCCGCCGCCGGCGCGATCGGCACGGCGCCCCCGCCCCCGGGGGTGATCGTCGATCCCGCCGGCGCCAAGGCGTATGCGCGCAGCGCGGTCGCCCGCTACGGCTGGGGCGACGGCGAGTACCAGTGCCTCGTCCTGCTCTGGACGCGCGAGTCGAGCTGGCGCGCCGACGCGTACAACGCGTCGAGCGGGGCCTACGGCATCCCGCAGTCGCTGCCGGGCAGCAAGATGGCGGCAGCGGGTGCCGACTGGCGCACCAACGCCGCCACGCAGATCGAATGGGGACTCTCGTACATCTCCGCGCGCTACGGCGCACCCTGCGGCGCGTGGGCGCACTCCGAGCGGGTCAACTGGTACTAGCGGTACAACTGGAACCGTGATGGATGCCGCCGGACCCGAGATGGATGCTGCTGAGCTCGCGGCCTTCCGCCGGCACGCGGGCGACGCGACGCTGCTCGCGGGCGGCGCCGCCGCCATCCTGCTCCAGCTCGCCGACCCGCGCGTCGCCCGCGGCGTCGCGCGGCACAGCGCGTTCCGATCCGACCCGCTCGCGCGACTGCGGGGAACGCTCGACTACGTGTACGCCGTCGGCTTCGGCGACGAGCCGCTCGTGCGCGCCGCGGTCGCGGAGGTCAACGCGCGCCACCGTCCCGTTCGCGGCCCGGCCGAGGCATCCGCACCGGCGTACTCGGCGTTCGACCGCGACGCGCAGCGCCACGTCGCCTCGACGATCCTCGCCGTCGCGCTCGACCTGGAGGAACGCGTCGGCGGCCCGCTCGAGCCGGCGACCGCCGACCTCCTCGTGCGCGGCTACGGCGCCCTCGGCGCCAACCTGCAGGCGAGCCCGGCCGGGTGGCCCGACTCCCGTGCCGCCTTCGATGCCTGGTGGCGGCCCCGTGTCCTCGAGCTCGAGGTGGGCCGTGAAGCGCGCGAGGTCGCGCGCGCCCTCCTGGTGACACCGAACCTGCCCCGCTGGATGCGTGCCGGGCTCCCGCCACTTCGGGTCGTGACCGCCGCCCTCCTGCCCGAGCCGGTGCGCAGCGCCTACGGCTTCCGGCTCACCGCCCGCGCTGAGCGGGTCGCCGACGGATGGTTCGACGCGCTCGCCGCGGCGAGGGCCGTCGTGCCCGCGCCGATCCGCCGCGCACCGATGCGGAATTCCCTCCGGCGGGTGCGCCGACGCACCCGGTACGCTGAGAGCGGGATCGGAACATGACCGAACACGCGCACCGGGGGGAACCGCTCGACCCGATCGATCGAAGAATCGTCGCGGAACTGAGCCGCGACGGTCGCCTCTCCGTGCGCACGCTCGCCGAGCGCGTGCACATCTCCCGCACGGCGGCACACAACCGGCTCTTGCACCTCCAGCAGCGCGGCGTGATCACCGGCTTCGGTGCCCAGATCGACCGTCGCGCCATCGGCCTCTCGATCTCGGCGCTCGTCGTGGTCAGGGTCGGCGACGTGCCCTGGGAGGGCCTCGCCCGGACGCTCGCCGCTCTGCCGTTCGTCGAGAAGGTCCAGGCGGTGTCGGGTGACCTCGACCTGATCCTGACCGTCAGCGCGCCCGACCACGAGCAGCTCAGCCAGGCGATTCTGCGGGACATCCAGGAACTGCCCGGCGTCGTGTCGACGCGGTCGCACCTGATCCTCGCCGAGGTACCCGGGCGTCCGCCGGCCCAGGCGCTCGACGTCTGGCGTAAATGAGGTCGGTGCCGGTCTGCAGCGGCGCTGCGACGGCGCGTCGCCGCGGCGAGCTGGGGACGCCGGCCTAGAAGAACTCGTCGGGCGTGCCCGCTGCGCGCTCGACATCGCGCGTGTCCTGACCGGCGCCCTTCAGCTTCGACACCGCCACCCGCAGGCCCGATTCCATCTGCGCCGCCCACGCGTCGGATTCGCGAGCGGTCACCTCGGCGGCACGTGCGCGAGCCTCGGCCGCCTCGGCGGCCTCGTGCGCGTCGCGCACCTGCCGCAGCGCGAGGCTGATGCCGTAGTAGGCCGCGACCATGGTCGCGATCGGGGCCGCGATGACCGCGAGGGCGCTGATCGCCGCGCCGGTCGGGCTGAATGCGATGAGCAGGGCGAACGCCAGGAAGAGCACGACGATCGCGACGAGCACCACGAGCATGAAGCGCAGGTCCCGGCTCCAGATCGACGGCGCAGCCTGGCGCGTGGTGGGTGCCGCCTCGGCGACCGGAGTCGGCTCGCCGTGCTCGGCCCCAGCGCCGGCCTCGGGTACGGTGCTGAAGATCTCCGTGGGATCCCCTGCCGTGGCACCCTGTGCCGTGGTGGACGGTCGAACCTGTGCGTCTGACATGAGCCTCCTGCTCCCCCGTGCTCGGACCACCCCATTCTGTGCCGCGTTCGGGGGACGGTCAAGCGGGCGCGCGGCGCGGCGCGAGTCGGCTCCGGTCGTATGCCGCCGGCGGAATCCGGCGACGTTCACGCTCGATCCGACGGGTGCCGGGGGTCTCCGGAGTGTCGGCGCGCGACGATACGCTCGAGCCCGTGCACCGTCCCCCGGCCCTCCCTCGACCTCGCCGCAGCCACTCCACCCGGGCGGTGTCCGTCCGATGATGGGCGTGAACCACGCGATCACCGGCGCCGCCGCCTGGATCGCGCTCACCGGCGCGGTGCCGTACCTCACGACTGGCGCGCTCCCCCTCGATCCGATCGGCGTCCTGGCCGGCGCCGCCGTCTGCGCCGGTGCGGCACTGCTGCCCGATGCCGATCACCACAGTGCGACGATCGCGCATTCGGTGCCCGTGCTCGGGCGCTTGGTCACCCGCGCGATCGGCGAGGTCTCCGGCGGCCACCGGCACGGCGCGCACTCGCTGCTCGCCGTCGGCGTGGCCGCGCTGCTGGCCTGGGCGCTGACCCTGCTCACGGTGCCGCTCGACGGGTTCGGCCCGGTCGCGATCGGCGCGGGCGTCGGGACGGCCGCGCTCGTGTGCTTCGGCCTCAAGGCGCGCGACTTCGTCGACCGATGGTCGACCGCCTGGCTGCTGGGCATCGCCATGGGGCTCTTCATCGTCGTCGTGGTGCCCGAGCAGATCGAGTGGTTCCCGGTCGCGGTCGCACTCGGCTACGCCGTGCACCTCGCGGGCGACGCCCTCACGACGGGCGGCCTCCCCGGCCCATGGTGGCCGTGGGTTCCCCGACCTCCGGCGGCGTTCGCCGAGGTCCCGGTGCTGAACCGCGTGTGGATGCGCAACGGCTACGTCGCCCTCCCCCTGCTCGGCGACACGGGTTCGCGTCGCGAACGCGCCTTCGGCGCGCTGCTCACGATCTACGTGAGCGTCGCCTCGGGCTACCAGTTGCTGCTCGGCATCGGCATCGACCCGCTCTCGATCGTCTGACGCGGATCCCCGCCGAAGGGTCGCGGTGCCCGCGCCGCGGTGTCAGGATCGACGCATGGACACGTGGAGTGACGACGAACTCGACCGCATCGGCACCGCGGAGGAACTGCGCATCTCCTCGCGGCGCAGCGACGGCAGCTTCAGCAAGCCGATCACCATCTGGGTCGTCAGGGTGGGCGACGACCTCTTCGTGCGCAGCGCCTATGGCGCCGACAACCCCTGGTTCGCCAACGCCCGCCGCCGCGGCGCCGGCCGCATCTCCGCGGTCGGCGTCGAACGCACGGTCGCCTTCGAGGATGCCTCGGATGCGTCGGCCGAGGCGATCGACGCGGCGTACCACGCGAAGTACGACCCGGTGAGCAGCCCGCGCATCGTCGCCACGGTCGTCGGCGAACGAGTGCACCCGCTCACCATCAGGCTGGTGCCGCGTTCGGAGTGAGCGCGGGCACCGGCGCCATCACGCGTCGGTCGACTGGTCCATGACGTAGATCGCCAGGCCTGCGGGGTCGCGATAGGTCGCTTGGAAGCCGCCCGGTATCTCCATCGGCGCCTCGATCACCTCGAGCGCCGCGGCGTGCTCCTCATGGAAGCGCGCGACGCTGTCGACGACGAAGACCGGCCCCGCCGGAGCATCCGGATCGTTGGCGTCGAGCATGAGCTGCACATCGCTGCCGGGAAGGCCCAACGCGACGGTCGTGTCACCCTCCCTCCAGATCTCCTCCGCGCCGAAGACGTCGCGGTAGAGCGAGAGCGAGGCCGGCAGGTCGGCCGTGGGCGCGAACAGGAACTCGAGCTTCATGACGGTTTCCTTCGTGTCGTAACGTGATTTCTTCTCAGCATAACGTCATTATGGAACCATGCGCGAGTGGATTCCGATATCGACCTCACCGAAAGGACGGCTCGTCCTGGAGGCCGCCCGGGCATTCGGGACGCGGCCCTACGACGAGGTCACCGTGACCGACCTGTCGCGTGCCGCCGAGGTCACCACCGGTGCGCTCTACCATCACTTCGAGGGCAAGCAGGGCCTCTACGGATTCGTGCGTGCCGACATCGAACGCCGCCTGCTGGACCGCATCGAGGGCGCCGCCGCCGCGATGGCCGACGACGATCCCTCCGCACGACTGTCGGCGGCGATGACGGTCGGCTTCGAGTACGCGGTGCGCGGCGGGTTCCTTCGCCTGCTCGCCGATCCACCGCGCACCGGCGACACCGACGAGCTCGCGGAGGCATTGGGAGGCCTGTGCGTGCCGGCCTCGGCCCAGCTCGGCGTCATCCTCGCTGCGGCGTGGCGGGCAGCTGTCGGCGCGGTCGCGGGCGGGACGGATGCCGACGCGGTTCGCGAGGCGCTCGAGCGCCTTCACGTCACTTGCGCGAGCGCCGACGACGGCCACCCGATCGGCGCAGACGAAGAAAGCCCCCGGCCGACGGCCAGGGGCTTTCAAGATGTCGGAGAACCGACGTGGTGGATCTGAGGGGACTCGAACCCCTGACCCCCTGCATGCCATGCAGGTGCGCTACCAGCTGCGCCACAGACCCGTTCGTTTCCGCTCTCGCGGCAACGGATTCAAGATTACACCAGCGGGAGCCGGGAAATGAAATCGAGGCGACCTCACTGCGAGGCGTCGGTGGCGGATGCCTGGACCATCGGCTCGACGGGGATGACGGGGCAGTCGAGCCACAGGCGTTCGAGGCCGTAGTACATGCGGTCCTCGCGGTGGAAGACGTGCACGACGAGGTCGCCGAAGTCCAGCAGCACCCAGCGGCCGTTCTCGCGGCCCTCACGGCGCGCCGCCTTGGCACCGGCCTCGACCAGGCGGTCCTGGACCTCGTCGGAGATGGCGAGCACCTGGCGTTCGCTCGTGCCGGTGACGAGCAGGAAGACATCGGCGAACGGCGTCGGCCCGGAGACGTCGAGGGCGACCAGGTCTTCGCCGCCCTTCGCATCGGCCGCGCGTGCGGCGACCGCGGTGAGTTCGAGGGCGTGCGAGGAGGCGGTCATGCGGTCCTTTCGGGACGGTGCGTGCGGCGCAGGACGGCCGCTCGAGTCGATGCGAGCGTGGCGCGCATCAGAAGAGTCCGAACACCGCGCCGGCGATGAGCGTGGCGACGACGCCGAGGGTGAGCACGCCGGCCGTGATGGCGAGCACGAGCGGAGTGTTCATGCCCTCCTTCTTCGGCGGGGTCATCATGGTGCGGGCCGGCGCCTGCGTGCTGATGGCGCGCGTGGCCGAGACGGGCGCGACACCGGTGCCCGCCGTGTCCTCGACCTGGTCGAAGAGCCGGTCGACGTCGCTCGAGTCGATCTGGCTCGGATGGATGCCGGTCGCACCGTAGCTGCGCGGGAGGTCGATCGAGCCCGTCACGATGATCTCGCTGGACGCACCGTTCGGCTGGCCGATGGGCCCCTGGTTGGGCAGGGTCGGCAGGATCAGCGCGTTCGTCGTGGTGGGCACGCCGTGGGCGGCGCCCCCGCCTCGCGAGAGGATCTGGTCGTAGGGCTCGGGGCGTTCCTCAGGCAGGTCGAGCTGGCTCGTCCAGTGGCCGACCGGCTTCGGAGCGGCGACGGGCTGATCGGCCCGCGCGGCTTCGGTCGCCGGGTGCGGGGCAGGCGCACGCACGGGCGCGGGCGGAAGCGACGCTCCGGGCACCGCCGGGCGGATGGGCTGGGGCTGGGGCTGGCCGGGGGCCTGCTGCGGCGTGCGCTGCGGGCCGGGCTGCTGAGATCCCGGCATCGGTGCGCCGGGCATCGGCGCGGCTGGAAGCGGCGATCCCTGTGCCGTGGCCGGTCGCGGCCCCGGAGCGGTCGGGTGCCCCGGTGAGCCGCCCTGCCCGGTGCCGCCGAAGACCGCGTCGACACCGTCTTCGTCGTCGTCGATCGCGTCGGCGCCGAGGCCGTGCGAATCGATGAGGGCGCGGAGTTCGCGCCGCGTCAGCGTGCGCTCGGGGGTCTTGCCGGTCTTGGGCGCCGGGTTCGGCTCGGCGGCGGCCTGGCGCGACGTCGGCTGCGGCGTGTCGCGCGGCACGAACGGCGAGGCGCCCTGCTGAGGAGCGGGAACCCCCTGTTGCGGCGCTGGTGCGGCGATCGGACCGCCGAACGGCGAACCCTGTGCGCCGGCTGCGCCGCCGGCCGACATCGGCGAGTACGCGGGCGCAGGCGCGGCGGCGGGCGTCGGAGCAGCGGAGGGCCGAGCGGGCGCGGCTGCCGGTGCCGCGAACGCGGGCGGCTGCGGGGCCGGCGCGACCGGGAAGCTCGGCGCAGGCGCGGGAGCCGGCGCGGGCTGGGCCTGCTGGGCGGGAGGGGTCGCCGAATCGGTCTGCAGCTCCTGCAGACGCTCGCGCTCTCGCATCTCGCGACGCGTGAGCGGCGGTTCCTGCGACGACGTCATTCGACACTCCGGTAGAGATGGTGCTTGGAGATGTACTGGACGACCCCATCGGGCACCAAGTACCACACCGGGAAACCCCGGCGCACCCTGCTCCGGCAATCGGTCGACGAGATCGCAAGCGCCGGAACTTCAAGCAAGCTTACGTGCTGCTCCGGCAAACCTGAAACGTTGAGCACATGTCCCGGTCGACTCACAGCCACGAAGTGCGCGAGCTCCCAGAGCTCCTCGACGTCGCGCCAGGAGAGGATCTGGGCGACCGCGTCGGCACCCGTGATGAAGAACAGGTCGGCATCGGGCCGCTGCCCGCGGATGTCGTTCAGCGTGTCGATCGTGTAGGTCGGCTTCGACCGGTCGATGTCGACGCGGCTGACCGTGAAACGGGGGTTCGACGCCGTCGCGATCACCGTCATGAGGTACCGGTGCTCGGCCGGCGTCACCACCTCCTTGTAGGAGGGGCGCCCCGTGGGCACGAACATCACCTCGTCGAGGTCGAACGACTGCGCGACCTCGCTCGCCGCCACGAGGTGGCCGTGGTGGATGGGATCGAACGTCCCGCCCATCACCCCGACCCGTGGCCGGCGAACTGCGCCCGTCATCGAACGAACTGCCGGCTCAGTGGCCCGCGTGCTCTTCCTCGCCGTGGCGCGCGGCGTACGCCTCGGACTTGAAGCGGTGCCGGTTGGCGACGTCGCGGTAGGACGCCGTGACGAACCCGAGCGCGATGAAGATGACCAGCGCCACGACGCCGTACAGCACGGGCTCCATCGGCAGTTCGCGTGCGTGCACCGTCTCGGTGAGGACTACGGTCGCCAGGCTCATTGAGCGGTTCCTTTCGTTCTCGCACCGGTATGGGGCTCGCGGCGCGCATCGGCCAGTCTAGCGAGGTCAGGCGCGCACGTGACCCGCGCCGCGCACGATCCACTTGGTGCTGGTCAGCTCGGGCAGCCCCATCGGCCCGCGCGCGTGCAGCTTCTGGGTGGAGATGCCGACCTCGGCGCCGAACCCGAACTCGGCGCCGTCGGTGAACCGGGTCGACGCGTTCACGATGACCGCGGCCGCGTCGACCTCGTTCAGGAAGCGCTCGGCGTTGCCGAGGTCGTTGGTGACGATCGACTCGGTGTGCCGGGTCGAGTACCGGCGGATGTGCGCCAGCGCGTCGTCGATCGAGTCGACGACCGCGACCGAGAGGTCGAGGCTCATGTGCTCCGTCGCCCAGTCTTCGTCGGTTACGGGCAGCGCCGTGGGTCGAAGTGCGCGCACCCGGTCGTCGCCGTGCACCGTCACGCCGGATGCCTCGAGCCGGTCGAGCACGGGAGGCAGCAGCCGATCGGCGGCGGCGCGGTGCACCAGCAGGGTCTCGAGCGCGTTGCAGACGCTCGGGCGCTGCACCTTGGCGTTGTGCACGAGGTCGACCGCCCAGTCCTCGCGCGCGCTCTCGTCGAGGAACATGTGCACGACGCCGGCCCCGGTCTCGATGACGGGCACCTTCGCCTCGTCGACCACGGCGCGGATGAGTCCCGCGCTGCCGCGCGGAATGAGCACGTCGACGTAGTCGCGCGCCTGCATGAGGTGCCGGGCACCGGCCCTGCCGTAGTCGTCGACGGTCTGCACCGCGTCGGCGGGGAGCCCGGCCGCCTCGAACGCGTCGCGCAGCACGGCGATGAGCACCTCGTTGGTGCGCTCGGCGGCGGTGCCGCCGCGCAGCACGACGGCGTTGCCGCTCTTGAGGGCGAGCGACGCGATGTCGATGGTGACGTTCGGGCGTGCCTCGTAGATCGCGCCCACGACCCCCAACGGCACGCGCACCTGGTCGATGCGCACTCCGCTCGGCAGCGACCGGCCCGAGACCGTCTCGCCGACCGGGTCGTCGAGGCCGACCACGTCGATCACGGCGTCGGCGAGGGCGCCGATGCGGCGTTCGTCGAGGGCGAGGCGGTCGAGCAGCCCGTCGCTGAGGCCGGCCTCGCGGCCGGCGGCGAGGTCGGCGGCGTTCGCGGCTTCGATGTCGGCGGCGCGCTCGCGCAGCAGCCGCGAGACGTGCCCGAGCGCGGCATCCTTCTGCGCGGTCGTCGCCGTGGCGAGCCGGTAGGAGGCCTCCTTCGCCGCGGCGAGCCGGGCATCGAGGACATCGGGGTCGAGGTCGGGGTGCGCCATGGCACCAGCTTAGGAGAGCGCCCTCGCCTCGCCGGCCGTGTGACGGCGGGCGGCGGGCTCGAACCACGTGCCGAGCTGCTCGCGCCCCTCGAGCGCGTCGGCGACGAGGGCCGTGGCGGTGATGAGCACGGCCGTGCCGGATGCCGCGGCGATGCGGGCGGCCGAGACCTTGGTCTCCGCTCCCCCGGTGCCGACCCCGGCGCGACCGACCGAGCCGATCTCGACGCCCGCGAGCGCGTCGCCGAACGCCACGTTCGCAATGCGCTCGGCGCCCGGCAGGTGCGGGGGCTTCGTGTAGAGGGCGTCGACGTCGGAGAGGAGCACGAGCAGGTCGGCGCCGATCAGCTCGGCCACGAGTGCCGCGAGCCGGTCGTTGTCGCCGAACCGGATCTCGTGCGTCGCGACCGTGTCGTTCTCGTTCACGATCGGGAGGATGCGAAGGCCGAGCAGGCGCTCCATGGCGCGCTGCGCGTTCTGCCGGGGCGTCTGGTTCTCGAGGTCGCCCGCGGTCAGCAGGACCTGCCCGGCGAGGATGCCGTGCCGGTCGAGGCTCGTCTGGTACCTCCACATGAGCACGTTCTGGCCGACCGCCGCCGCAGCCTGCTGCGTCGCGAGATCGGTCGGCCGGCCCTCGAGGTCGAGGAACGGGATCGCGGTCGCGATCGCCCCGGAGGAGACGAGCACGACCTCGGTGCCGCGGGCGTGGGCTGCGGCGAGGGCGTCGACCAGTGGGTCGATCTGCCCGGCGTTGTCGCCGCTGACCGACGAGGAGCCGACCTTGACCACGATGCGGTTCGCGGTGAGGATGTCTGCCGGCCTGCGCGGGGTCACTTCCCGGTCTCCTCCTGATCGGTCTCGTCGTCGGCCCAGATTCCGGCCTCGCGCTCGCGCTGGAGCTCGGCGCGCGCCTCGGCCTTGGCGTCCATGCGCTCGTGGTAGTCGACCTTGCGCTCGGCACGCGTCGCGCGACGGTTCTCGTCGAGCCGCGCGTCGGTGCCGCGCGGAGCGGTCATGAGTTCGGCGGTCGAGGTGAGGGTCGGCTCCCAGTCGAACACGACGCCCGACCCCGCGCCGATGACGACGGTGGACCCGGCCACCGCGCCGGCCCGCACGAGCTGGTCCTCGACGCCGAGGCGGGCGAGCCGGTCGGCGAGGTACCCGACGGCCTCGTCGTTGGTGAAGTCCGTCTGCGCGACCCAGCGCTCGGGCTTCGCGCCGAGCACGCGGTACAGCGTTCCGTAGCTGCCGCCCTCGGCACGCACGACGAAGCCCTGGTCGTTGACGGCCTTGGGCCGCATGACGATGCGCGGGGCGGCGGGAGCCGCGGCCTGCTCGAGCCGGGCCCGGTCGACGAGCTCGCCGAGCGCGAAGCCCAGCTGGCGAAGGCCCTCGTGCGACACCGTGGAGATCTCGAACACGCGGTACCCGCGCGACTCGAGTTCGGGTCGCACGAAGTCTGCGAGCTCGCGCGCCTCGGGAACGTCGATCTTGTTGAGCGCCACGAGCTGCGGTCGCTCGAGCAGCGGGACCTGGCCCTCGGGCACCGGGTAGGCCGCCAGCTCGCCGAGGATGACCTCGAGGTCGCTGATCGGGTCGCGTCCCGGTTCGAGCGTGGCGCAGTCGAGCACGTGCAGCAACGCCGAGCACCGCTCGACGTGGCGGAGGAACTCGAGGCCGAGGCCCTTGCCCTCGCTCGCGCCCTCGATGAGGCCGGGAACGTCGGCGACCGTGAACCGGTGGTCGCCGGCCTCGACGACGCCGAGGTTCGGGTGCAGGGTCGTGAACGGATAGTCGGCGATCTTGGGCCGTGCCGCCGACATCGCGGCGATGAGGCTCGACTTGCCGGCCGACGGGAACCCGACGAGGGCCACGTCGGCGATCGTCTTCAGCTCGAGCGTGACCTCGCCCTCGAACCCGGGCGTACCGAGCAGCGCGAAGCCGGGCGCCTTGCGCTTGGTCGACGCGAGCGCCGCGTTGCCGAGCCCGCCCTGGCCGCCGGGCGCGACGATGAAGCGCATGCCGGGTTCGGTCAGGTCGGCGAGTTCAACGCCGGTTTCGTCTTTGACGACCGTGCCGACCGGCACGGGCAGCTCGACGTCCTCACCCATCGCTCCCGACCGGTTGTCGCCCATGCCGGGCTGGCCGTTCGGCGACGTGCGGTGCGGGCGCCCGTGGTACGCGAGCAGGGTGGTGACCTGCGGGTCGGCGACCAGCACGATGTCACCGCCGTCGCCGCCGTTGCCGCCGTCGGGGCCGGCGAGCGGCTTGAACTTCTCACGCCGCACGGACACGCAGCCATTGCCTCCGTGTCCGGCCTTGACGAACAAGCGGACTTCATCCACGAAGCTGACCATGCCGTTGCCCTCCCCTCTGCACTGCTCGAATTGTCTGGAAAACACGTGAGGGCGAGCCGAAGCCCGCCCTCACGCGATCGATCGATCGGCTATTCGCCGGCCGCCACGATGTTGACGACCTTGCGGCCGCCCTTGGCGCCGAACTGGACGGAGCCGGCCTCGAGCGCGAACAGCGTGTCGTCGCCACCGCGACCGACACCCGCGCCGGGGTGGAAGTGGGTGCCGCGCTGGCGGACGATGATCTCGCCGGCCTTGACGACCTGGCCGCCGAAGCGCTTCACGCCGAGGCGCTGCGCGTTCGAGTCACGACCGTTGCGAGTGGAGCTCGCTCCCTTTTTGTGTGCCATGTCAGTCTCTCCTTGCCGAGGCGCGTTACTTGATGCCGGTGACCTTGACGCGCGTGAGCTCCTGACGGTGGCCCTGGCGCTTCTTGTAGCCCGACTTGTTCTTGAACTTCTGGATCACGATCTTCGGGCCACGGAGGTCGTTCAGAACCTCAGCCGTGACCGTGACCTTCGCGAGCGACTTGGCGTCGGAGGTGATCTTGTCGCCGTCGACGAGGAGGACGGGGACCAGCTGGACCGTTCCGTCCTTGTCGGCCTTGATGCGATCCATCGTCACGATGGTGCCGACCTCGACCTTCTCCTGCCGACCGCCGGCGCGCACTACTGCGTAAACCACTACTCGTACCTATCTCTGGGGAGCCGGGGCTCCGTCTGTCTGATGGGGATGTCACTGCGCGAGACCCCAGCGGGAAGGAGGGTCGTCTGCCAGAAAACTGTGCGTGCGCGCCGGGATAAGCGGCGGCACCAACGGTCGAGTTTACCGGATGCGGGGTACCCGGTCAAACGCGGGCCACCGGCGCGTCGCCACGCGGTCGTGCCTAGACTCGCGGTCATGACCGTGCTCATCGACCCGCCGCTCTGGCCGAACCACGGCACGGTGTGGGGACACCTCGTGAGCGATGCCTCACTCGACGAGCTGCACGCCTTCGCACGCCGCGTCGGCCTGCCGTCGCGCTCGTTCGACCTCGACCACTACGACGTCCCGGTCGAACGCTACGAGGAGCTCGTCGCCGCGGGCGCGACGCCGGTCGGAGCCCGGGAGCTCGTCCGTCGCCTCGCCCGCAGCGGCCTTCGCGTCACGCCGAAGCAGCGACGCGAGCGCTCAGGACTCGGATGACCCCGACGCCGGCTCGTCGGACCCTGCGGCCGCGCTGCGCTCGGCGTCGATGCGCAGGATCACGGGGGCACCGCCGGCGGTGCTGACCGCCGCGGTCGAGACGCGCCGGCTGCGCGCACGGCCCTCGCCGGGCTGCTTGGGCGCCGGAAGGGCGTCGAGCACCGACCCGAGCAGCGAGTCGGGGTCGACGACCGGCCGCTGCCGCTCGCGCGGTGCCGGCAGGTCGGGAAGCTCGGGCAGGTCGACCGCCGCCGGCTCGGCACCGGCCGCGCCGGCGACCTCACCGGAACCGCCGCGGTTCGCCGCGGCCGGCTCGCCGCTCGCGGCGGGCTGCGCCGGCGCGGCGCCGACGGCACCCGCGTCGTCGCCACCCTGATCGGATGCCTCGCGCGCCGTCGTCTCGAGGACGGTCACGGTCTGGCCCTTCGAGGCCCGACGGCGGCCGCGACGGCCGCTTCGCGGACCCGACTCGGTGGCCGCCGCGGCGGCCGGGGCATCCGTCGCCGGTGCGCCGCCCGCGTCTGCGGCGGGTGGGTGCGCGATCGTGGACGCCGCGATCTTGGCCAGTGCGTGCTTGACGTCCTCGGTGATCTCGTGGGCGCCGGGGTGCGGCGTCTTCTCGGGCTGGGCCTGCGGCTCGCGCTGCTGCGGCTGCTGCTGTCCGCCGCGGCCGCGACGACGCTCGGGCTGCTGCTGCGGGCGGTGGCGCAGGATCGGCTCGTGGTGCACGATGATGCCGCGACCGGCGCAGACCTCGCACGGCTCGCTGAACGACTCGAGGAGGCCCAGGCCGAGCTTCTTGCGGGTCATCTGGACGAGGCCCAGCGAGGTGACCTCGGCCACCTGGTGCTTCGTGCGGTCGCGCGAGAGGCACTCGACGAGCCGGCGCAGCACGAGGTCGCGGTTGGACTCGAGCACCATGTCGATGAAGTCCACCACGATGATGCCGCCGATGTCGCGCAGGCGCAGCTGGCGCACGATCTCTTCGGCGGCCTCGAGGTTGTTCTTCGTGACCGTCTCCTCGAGGTTGCCGCCCGATCCGACGAACTTGCCGGTGTTGACGTCGACCACGGTCATGGCCTCGGTGCGGTCGATGACGAGGGAGCCGCCCGAGGGAAGCCACACCTTGCGGTCGAGGGCCTTCTCGATCTGCTCCGAGATGCGGAACTCGTCGAACGAGTCGCGCTCGCCGGCGTACGCCTCGACGCGCTCGAGCAGGTCGGGCGCGACGGCGCGGAGGTAGCGCTCGATCGTCTGGCGCGCCTCGTCGCCCTCGATGATCATCTTCTGGAAGTCCTCGTTGAAGACGTCGCGGACGATCTTGACCAGCAGGTCGGGCTCGGAGTGCAGCAGCGCCGGAGCCTGCACCTTCTCGAGCTGTGCCGAGATGTCGGCCCACTGCGCGGTGAGGCGGTTCACGTCGAGGGTGAGCTGCTCGTCGGTGGCGCCCTCGGCGGCGGTGCGCACGATCACGCCGACGTTCTCGGGCAGCACCTCTTTCAGGATCTTCTTCAGCCGCGCGCGCTCGGTGTCGGGGAGCTTGCGGCTGATGCCGTTCATCGAGCCGTTCGGCACGTACACGAGGTAGCGGCCGGGCAGCGACACCTGGCTCGTGAGGCGGGCGCCCTTGTGGCCGACCGGGTCCTTCGTGACCTGCACGAGCACGCGGTCACCGGGCTTCAGCGCGAGCTCGATGCGACGCGGCTGGTTCTTTTCGCCGTTCTCGGCTGCGGCGTCCCAGTCGACCTCGCCCGAGTACAGCACGGCATTGCGGCCGCGGCCGATGTCGACGAACGCGGCCTCCATGCTCGGCAACACGTTCTGCACGCGGCCGAGGTACACGTTGCCGATGAGCGACGCGTCCTGGTTGCGGGCGACATAGTGCTCGACGAGCACGCCGTCCTCGAGCACGCCGATCTGGATGCGGCCGCCCTTCTGTCGCACGATCATCTGGCGGTCGACGGACTCGCGGCGAGCGAGGAACTCGGCCTCCGTGATGATCGCGCGCCGTCGGCCGGCGTCGCGGCCGTCGCGACGACGCTGCTTCTTCGCCTCGAGTCGAGTGGACCCCTTCACCTTCTGGGGCTCGGTGATGAGTTCGGGCTCGCGCGGCTTGCGCACGCGGACGACGGTGTTCGCCGGATCGTCGGACTGGCCGCGGGACTCCTCGCCGCTGCGGCGGCGCGTGCGGCGCCGCACGCTCGACGCCGACTCCTCGTCGTCATCGCCGGGCGCGTCGCGATCGGGGCGCGCGTCGCGCTCGGGCCGCTCGACGACCTTCAGGACGGGCGGCGCGCGGAAGATCAGCGAGGTCGTCGTGAGACCGTCGGGGATGGGCTCGAACTCGGGGCGGTCGGGCTCGGTCGCGGCTTCCGCCGCGTCGGCCTCGGCGCCCTCGGCGCTCGCGGGACGGTCGGCCTCGGTCGCGGCATCCGTCGCCGGGTCGGCCTCGGTCGCCGCACCCGCGCGCGGCTGCGTGGTCGCCTGCGTCGGCGAAGCGGATGCTCCGGCCGTCGCGTCATCGGCCGTCGACGCGGCCGCGGGGCTCGCGTCGGTCGGTGCGGGCTCCGGCGGATTCACCGGCTCCGGCGCGTTCGCGGCGCCTGCCGAGAGGTGCTTGCCGCGGGCGCGACGCCCGCCGAAGAGCCCGCCGCGCCGCTTGGGCGCCTGGCCCCCTTCGCCTGTCTCGTTCTTGTGCTGGTCGTTGCCTTCCACCATCTCTGGTGCACTCCTATGCCGGTCGCGACGGCCGCGCCGCCGGTCCCGGTACTCCTCGGAGCGGTTCCGTGCGTGGCGCGGTCCCGCCAAACTTCTCGTGAGCTCCCGGCCGTCGGCCGGGTCGCTTCTCTCTTCGCGGTGCGTTCACCGCCGGTGCGGATGCGGGGCATCCTTGAAAGCCTTCGTCGGCGTCGTGCCGGGCGCGGCCCGGACGACTCCTTCGATTATCGCACGATCGCACCGGGGTCACCGGAACCGCCATGCCCGCCGTGCCATAATCCGAGCATGGCCGACTCCCCCAGCCCCGCCGGCAAGCGCGCGCTCGGCGTGTTCCTCCTCATCGCGGGGGCCCTCGGCCTCCTGGCCGCGTGGGAGCTGTCGATCGAGAAGGTGCTCACGCTCGCCGACCCGTCGCACGTGCCCAACTGCAACGTCGGGGTGCTGGTCGGCTGCAGCACGAACCTCGCGTCGTGGCAGGGGTCCGTCTTCGGGTTCCCGAACCCGTTCGTCGGCATGATGGCGTGGCCGGTCGTGATCACCATCGCCGTCGCGCTGATCGGCGGGGTGCGCTTCCCGCGCTGGTTCTGGCTGGGCTTCAACGTCGGCGTCGCCGGAGCGCTCGCCTTCGTGGGGTGGCTGATCTTCCAGAGCATCTACGTGCTCGACGTGCTGTGCCCGTGGTGCATGCTCACGTGGGCGGTGACGATCCCGACCTTCTGGGCTGTGACGCTCGACAATCTCCGCGAGGGACGCATCCCCGCGAGCCCGCGCATCCGGCGCCTCGCAGCCGCCTGGTATGGCTGGATCCCGCTGATCACGGTGGTCTGCTACCTCGTGGTCATCCTGCTCGCCCAGGCGCAGATGAACGCCATCCCCCGGGTGCTGCTCGACCTGCAGAACCTCTGACCCGTCACGGCGGCCGAGGAGCGCAGCTCCCCGACCGCCGCGAGTCGGCCGTCGGATCAGGCGAACCAGAGCGCGAGCTCGCGCTCGGCCGACTCGACCGAGTCCGAGCCGTGCACGAGGTTCTGCTGGACCTTCAGGCCCCAGTCGCGACCGAAGTCGCCGCGGATGGTGCCGGGTGCCGCCGTGGTCGGGTCGGTCGTGCCCGCGAGCACGCGGAAGCCCTCGATGACGCGGTTGCCGGCGACGCGCATCGCGACCACCGGGCCCGACTCCATGAACTCCACGAGCGGCTCGTAGAAGGGCTTGCCTTCGTGCTCGGCGTAGTGCTTCGCGAGGAGTTCCCGGTCGGCCTGCACGAGGCGGATGTCGACGAGCGAGTAGCCCTTCGCCTCGATGCGGCGCAGGATCTCGCCGGTCAGGTTGCGGGCCACGCCGTCGGGCTTGACGAGGACGAGGGTCTCCTCGATCGCGGTGGTCATGGCGTTTCCTTCCCGGCCGCGTCGAACGCGGCCTTGTCTCGATCGATGCGGGCGCCCGTGATCATCGCGTACGCCCAGATGCCGCCGAAGAGTGCACCGACGAAGAACATCGCCGGATTGAGCAGCCCCGACAGCAGGATCAGCGCCTGGACGGCCCAGCCGAGGCCGTACGCCCAGGGAAACCGCAGCAAGCCGATGGTCGCGACCATCAGCACGATGCAGATGCCGCCGGCGACGAGGATCGCCCAGCGCGGCAGGTCGAACGGCGTCTCGCCGTCGACCGCGAGCCCCCACAGCACGAGCGCCGCGAGGAACACGACGATCAGCTCGAAGCCGAGCACGATCGACGCGAGGCTGCGGCGCACCGAGCGCGGCGCGGGCGGCGGCGTCGGGCCGGATGCGTCGGTCGCGCCGGTCGCGTCGGACCCGTCGCCGCTCATGCGCGGCCCCATCCGCGGTCATCGGCGTAGGCGAGCGCCTCGCCGACGAGCGTGATCGAGCCGGCCACGACGACGCCGCGGCCGGGTTCGGCGGCGGCCCAGTCGCGGGCGGTCTCGATCGCCTCCTCGAACCGGTCGACGACCTGCACCCGGTCGGGGCCGACGACGGATGCCGCGACGGCGCCGAGCTCGTCGGCGCCGACGGCGCGGTCGGACTCGCTCTGCGTGACGAGGAATCGCGCGCCGGTTCGGGCGAGCTCGCGGACGATGCCCGGCGCATCCTTGTCGGTGAGCACGCCCAGGACGATCACCAGCTCGGCGAAGTCGAAGTACTCCTCGAGCGAGGAGGCCAGCGACTCGGCGCCGTGCGGGTTGTGCGCGGCGTCGACGATGATCGTCGGGTCGCTCGCGATCCGCTGCAGGCGCCCGGGCGAGGTCGCCGCCGCGAGCCCGCCCTGCACGACCTCGTCGGCCAGCCGCACCGTGCCCGCGCCGAGGAACGACTCGACGGCGGCGATGGCGAGGGCCGCGTTGTCGGCCTGGTGACGGCCGGACAACGGCAGCGCCAGGTCGCGGTACTCCCCGGCGAGCCCGCGGACCGACACGACCTGCCCGCCCACGGCGACCTGGCTGTCGAGCACCGCGAATCCGCCGCCCTCGACCTCGAGGCTCGCGTCGCGCGACTCGGCGACCTCGGAAAGCACCTCGAGCGCCTCGGGGCGCTGGAACGCGGTGACGACGGATGCCCCGGGCTTGATGATGCCCGCCTTGGTGCGCGCGATCTCGGCCACGGTGGAGCCCAGCCGAGCGACGTGGTCGAGCGCGATGGGCGTGAAGACCGCGACCTGGCCGTCGGCGACGTTCGTCGAGTCCCACTCGCCGCCCATGCCCACCTCGAGCACGACCACGTCGACGGGGGCATCCGCGAAGACGGCGAACGCGAGCACGGTGAGCGCCTCGAAGAACGTCAGCGACGGCTCGCCGGCGGCCTCGAGCTCCGCGTCGACGATCGCGACGTAGGGCTCGATCTCCGACCAGATGCGGGCGACGTCGCCGTCGGAGACGGGCTGGCCGTCGACCCGGATGCGCTCGGTGAACCGCTCGAGGTGCGGGCTCGTCGAGAGGCCCGTGCGCAGCCCGCTCGCGCGCAGCAGGCTCTCGATGATGCGCGCGGTCGAGGTCTTGCCGTTGGTGCCGGTCAGGTGGATGACGGGCGCCGCCCGGTGCAGGTCGCCGAGCAGCTCGACGGCGCGGCGCGTGGCGCCGAGCCTCGGCTCGGGGGCCCGCTCGCCGATGCGGGCGAGCAGGTCGGCGTAGACGGCGTCGGCCGCCTCGCGGGCGTCGTCGTCGAACGTGTCGTCGGTCACACTGCCTCCAGGTCCACGAGCA
Source organism: Agromyces agglutinans (assembly GCF_009647605.1). Classification (GTDB taxonomy): domain Bacteria; phylum Actinomycetota; class Actinomycetes; order Actinomycetales; family Microbacteriaceae; genus Agromyces; species Agromyces agglutinans. The sequence continues at coordinate 226,586 of NZ_WJIF01000001.1, forward strand.
GGCTCGATCCGTCGCCGACCGCCTTCGCCGCCGCGGCGCCGGCCACGTCGACCGACTCGGCGACCTCGAGCTCCGCGGCGAGGGTCTCGCCCGCGATCAGCTCGCGGTGCGCGTCGACGGCCGCGACGCCCGCGGCATCGAGCGTGAGACCCAGCCGGATGCGGTCGCCGACCGCGAGGCCGGCGGCCTTGCGCGCCTCCTGCACGGCGCGAACGACGTCTCGCGCGAGGCCCTCGGCCTCGAGTGCGGGGGTCGTGGCGGTGTCGAGGAGCACGAACCCGCCGTCGGCGAGGAGGCCGAGAGCGGTCTCGCCGTCGCCCGCTCCCCCGGCCTCGAGCACCAGGTCGTACTCGCCGGGCTCGAGCGCGATGCCGCCCGCGACGACGAGTTCGCCGTCGAGCGTCCAGTCGCCCGACCGGGCGCCCTGGATGGCCTGCTGCACCTGCTTGCCGAGACGCGGGCCGGCCGCGCGGGCGTTGACCGTGAGGCGCTTCGTGACCCCGTAACGGTCGGCGCTGCCCGCGTCGAGCGGCACGAAGGCGACCGACTTCACGTTGAGCTCGTCGCGCAGGATCGCCTCGAACGGCGCGAGGGCCGAGGCATCCGTGGCGACGACGGTGAGCTGCCCGAGCGGCAGTCGCACCCGGCGACCGGCCTGCTTGCGCAGCGCCAGCGCCGTGCTCGAGATCTCGCGCACCGCGTCCATGGCGCGGACGAGCGCCGGGTCCTCCGGGAACTCGGCGGCGTCGGGCCAATCGGTCAGGTGCACGCTGCGCCCGCCCGTGAGCCCGCGCCACACCTTCTCGGTGACCAGGGGCAGCAGCGGGGTGGCGAGCCGCGTGAGCGTCTCGAGCACGGTGTACAGCGTGTCGAAGGCCTCGGTGCCCGAGCCGTCTGCGGCGACGCCGGCCCAGAACCGGTCACGCGAGCGCCGCACGTACCAGTTCGTCAGCACGTCGGCGAAGTCGCGCAGCTTCTGCGCGGCGAGCGGCGAGTCGAACGCGTCGAGGTCGGCGGTGACGGCCACGACGAGGTCGCGCAGCTTCGCGAGGAGGTACCGGTCGAGCACGTCGGTCGACGTCGTCGATCGGGATGCCTCGTAGCCGCCCTCGCGCGCCGTGTTGGCGTAGAGCGAGAAGAAGTACCAGGTGCTCCACAGCGGCAGCATGAGCTGGCGCACGCCCTCGCGGATGCCCTCCTCGGTCACGATGAGGTTGCCGCCGCGCAGCACCGGGCTCGACATCAGGAACCAGCGCATCGCGTCGGAGCCGTCGCGGTCGAACACCTGGTTGACGTCGGGGTAGTTGCGCAGCGACTTCGACATCTTCTGGCCGTCGTTGCCGAGCACGATGCCGTGGCTGACGACGTTCCGGTAGGCCGGCCGGTCGAACAGCGCGGTGGAGAGCACGTGCATCACGTAGAACCAGCCGCGCGTCTGCCCGATGTACTCGACGATGAAGTCGGACGGATGATGCGTGTCGAACCACTCGCGGTTCTCGAACGGGTAGTGCACCTGCGCGAAGGGCATCGAGCCCGAGTCGAACCAGACGTCGAGCACGTCGGGGATGCGCCGCATGGTCGAGCGACCCGTGGGGTCGTCGGGATTCGGCCGCGTGAGCTCGTCGATGTAGGGCCGGTGCAGGTCGGGCTCGCCGGCGCCGTTGAGGGGCAGTCGCCCGAAGTCGCGCTCGATCTCCTCGAGCGACCCGTACACGTCGACGCGCGGGTACTCGGGGTCGTCGCTCTTCCACACCGGGATCGGAGACCCGAAGTAGCGGTTGCGACTGACCGACCAGTCGCGCGCACCCGCGACCCACTTGCCGAACTGGCCGTCCTTCACGTTCTCGGGCACCCAGGTGATCTCCTGGTTGAGCTCGCCCATGCGGTCGCGGAACTCGGGCACGCGCACGAACCAGCTGGACACGGCCTTGTAGATGAGGGGGTTCCGGCAGCGCCAGCAGTGCGGGTACGAGTGCTCGTAGCTCGCCTGCCGCAGCAGCCGCCCCTCGGCCTTCAGCACCTGCGTGAGCGGCTTGTTCGCGTCGCTCCAGAGCAGGCCCGCCACGTCGGTCACGACGGGCAGGAAGCGCCCGGCGTCGTCGAGCGAGAGGATCACCGGGATGCCCGCGGCCTCGCCGATGCGCTGGTCCTCCTCGCCGTAGGCGGGCGCCTGGTGCACGATGCCGGTGCCGTCTTCCGTGGTGACGTAGTCGGCGACGAGCACCTGCCACGCGTGCTGGAGGCCGTACGCCTCGACATCGGCGTAGTAGTCGAACAGGCGGTCGTAGGTGACGCCCTCGAGCTCGGCGCCGCGCACCGTGCGCGAGATCGCCGCGCGCGCGTCGTCGGCGGAGTCGTAGCCGAGTTCCTTCGCGTACCCGCCGACGAGGTCGCGCGCGAGCAGGTACTCGGCGCCGAGCACCTCGGTGTCGGATGCGGTGCCCGGGGTCTCCTCGCGCAGCACGGTCGCGTCGGGGGTGCCGTTCGGCCCGGCCGGCACGACGGCGTACTCGATGTCGGGACCGACGGCCAGCGCGAAGTTCGTCGGCAGCGTCCACGGCGTCGTCGTCCACGCGAGCGCGCGCACGGCGGTGAGGCCGAGCGACTCGGCCTTCGCACCCGTGAGCGGGAAGGTGACCGTGACGGTCTGGTCCTGGCGCATCTTGTAGACGTCGTCGTCCATGCGCAGCTCGTGGTTGGACAGCGGCGTCTGGTCGCGCCAGCAGTACGGCAGCACGCGGTGGCCCTCGTAGGCGAGGCCCTTCTCGTGCAGCGTCTTGAACGCCCAGATGACGCTCTCCATGAACGTCACGTCGAGCGTCTTGTAGTCGTGCTCGAAGTCGACCCAGCGCGCCTGCCGGGTGACGTACTCCTGCCATTCCTTCGTGTAGCGCAGGACCGCGTCGCGGGCGGCCTGGTTGAACGCCGCGATGCCCATCTGCTCGATCTCGCTCTTGTCGGTGATGCCGAGCTGGCGCTCGGCCTCGAGCTCGGCGGGCAGGCCGTGCGTGTCCCAGCCGAAGCGGCGGTGCACCTGCTTGCCGCGCATCGTCTGGTAGCGCGGGAAGAGGTCCTTCGCGTACCCGGTGAGGAGGTGCCCGTAGTGCGGCAGGCCGTTGGCGAACGGCGGACCGTCGTAGAACACCCACTCGGGCGCGCCCTCGCGCTGGTCGATCGAGGCCTGGAAGGTGCCGTCGGCCTTCCAGTGGCCGAGGACCTCCTGTTCGACCGCCGGGAAGTCCGGCGAGGGGACCACGCCGTGGTCGTCTGGGGTGCGCGGGTACACGCTCGCTCCTTGCGGGGACAGTTGCCGTGTACGAGGACGGCGACGGCTCCCTGAGCCGCGTCGCGGTACCACCTCGCTTGCCACGGGCATGCGCCCGCGACCCCTTGTTCTTCGGCGATGACGGGCCGGCCCCGTTCGGTTCTACTGGCGAGCGGATGCCTCGTGCCCTCGCGGACCCGCGACGCCGTTCGCGTTCTTCCGAAGACTCCCCGGTGATGGCCGGATCGCAGTCGTTGGCACCAGTGTACCGGGCGGCGGCTCAGCTCGTGGCGGGGCCCGTCGGCAGGGCGCGCTCGACGAGCGGGGCACGGTCGACGAGCGGGGCACGCTCGACGAGCGGGGCACGGTCGACGAGCGGGGCACGGTCGAGCATCGGGGCGAAGCCGCGGCACACCGGCGCGACCGCCCGGCGGACCTCCTCGGCGAGGTCGCCGCGCTCGACGCCCGACAGCGCCCACGTTCCGGCACCGGTCGCCGCGGCCGCAGCAACGGCGTTCGCCGCGGCCCGTACGAGCGCGGCGTCGATGCCGGGCGCCCGGCGGGCGAGGAAGTCGGCGAGCTCGCCGGCCACGCGAAGGAACCGGCCGAGCCCGGCTGCCAGGAACTCGTCGTAGGTCGCCATCGACTCGCGCTGGCTCAGCGCGATCGGCACGGCACCGCGCGGATGCCCCGCGGCGAGCGCGACCACGGCGTGCTCGAGCGCGGCCGAGGGTGCGAGATCGGCGGGGGTCGCGTCGAGCACCGGCGCCAGGAGCGCGAGCGTCTCGTCGACGTCGACCCAGAGCAGGTCGGACTTCGCGGCGAAGTAGTTGAAGAAGGTGTTGCGCCCGACACCCGCGCGCTGGGCGATCTGGTCGATCGTCGTCTGCCCGTAGCCCTGCTCGAGGAAGAGCTCGCTCGCGGCGTCCTCGAGGGTGCGTCGAGAGGAGGCGCGGGGGCGGCCGCCGCGAGGGCGATCGCCGGGCCGGTCGCCCCGCGAGCCGTCACGTGGGCCGCGGCCGCCGGAATCCGTCATAGGATCATTATGGACCGAGTACCGAAACCCTCCGGCCACCTCCCCCGCACCGATGGAGACCCACCCGCATGCCTGCTTCACGCTCCCGCCGCCGCTTGGCCGCACTGGCCGCCTCGTCGATCGCCGCGGTCGCGCTCGCCGCGCTCGCCGGCTGCACCGCCGCCGATCCGAGCACCTCGAGCGGCGCGCCGACCGAGGGCGGCACGCTCGTGTACGCGACGGGCGACGCCGAGCCGAGCTGCCTCGACCCGCACGTCGGCGGCAACTACCCGCAGGCGCTCATCGCCGGTCAGTACCTCGAGTCGCTCGTCTCGCTCGACGAATCCCGCGAGGTCGTGCCCTGGCTCGCGACGGGGTGGACCGTGAGCGACGACGGCCTGACCTGGGAGTTCACGCTGCGTGACGACGTGTCCTTCACCGACGGGACCCCGTTCGACGCCGCGGCCGTGAAGGCCAACATCGAGCACCTCCAGGATCCGGCGACCCAGTCGTCCACCGGTTACCTCGCGGTCGGCAAGATCGCGTCGGTCGAGGTCGTCTCCGACACCGTGGCGCGCCTGCACCTCACCGCGCCCGACAGCGCGCTGCTCGAGTCGTTCGCACAGCCGTGGACGGCGATCCAGTCCCCCGCCGGCATCGCTCGCGGCATGGACGCGAACTGCCAGGCCCCGATCGGCACCGGTCCGTTCGTCGTCGAGGAGTGGGTGGCGCAGGACCACGTGTCGCTCGTGCGCAACGACGACTACCACGGCGGCCCGGCCGACCGCGGCCGCGACGATGCCGCATACCTCGACGGCATCGAGTGGCGCTTCATCCCCGACTCGGCGTCGCGCTACGCCGCGCTGCAGGCGGGCGAGGTCGACATCATCGACAACGCGCAGCCCGACACGCTCGCCCAGGCCGATGAGGGCGGCGCCCTCGTCGAGATCGACGCGCCGCGACCGGGCGCCTCGAACCGGCTCGAGCTGAACGCCGGCCAGGCGCCGTTCGATGACGAGCGCGTGCGCGAGGCCTTCATCCGCGCGGTCGACGTGAACGACGGCATCGACAGCCTCTTCTTCGGCACGGCCGAGCGCTCGTACTCCGCGCTCTCGAGCGTCGAGCCGCTGGCCTACGCCGACGAGTCGCTCTTCGGCACCGACCTCGACGCCGCGAACGCCCTCCTCGACGAGGCCGGGTGGACCGAGCGCGATGCCGACGGCATCCGCTCGAAGGACGGCGTACCGCTCGTGCTGCGCTTCCCGGTCTCCACGAACCAGTCGATCCCGGCGGAGCAGTCGCTCTTCGAGCAGGTGCAGGCGACCGCGAAGGAAGCCGGCTTCGACGTGCGCATCGAACCCGTCGACCTCTCCAGCTGGTACGGGGCGCTCTTCGCGAACGAGTACGAGCTGGTCAGCGCGCCGTACACGAAGATCGGCCCCGACGTGCTGCGCATCCTCTACCACTCCGACAGCATCACGCCGGCCCCGAGCGGCTACTTCGCCAACCTCGCGCAGCTGAGCGACCCGCAGCTCGATGCGCTGCTCACCGAGGCCGCGTCCGAGTCGGAGCCCGCCGCGCGCGCCGCACTCTACGAGCAGGCGCAGCAGATCATCCTCGGCGGATTCCACGCGCTGCCCCTGTACGACCAGCAGAACCACTTCCTGCACTCGGCGGGGCTGCAGGGCGTGCGCGCGATGCCGACCGTGTCGACGCCGTGGTTCGCCGACGCCTGGCTCGCCGGCTGATCGCATGGCCCGCGCGTCGCGACCGCTCCGCACGTTCGCCCTCCGCCTCGGCGGTGCGGTGTTCGTGCTGTGGGCGGTCGCGACACTGACGTTCTTCGCCATCCACCTGGTGCCGGGCGACCCCGCGCAGGCCATCCTCGGCGGTCCGGGTTCGCAGGCCTCGCAGGAGGCTCTCGATCGCGTGCGCGCCGACTACGGCCTCGACCAGCCGCTGCTCGCGCAGTACGCCGCGATGCTGGGGCGCCTCGTGACGGGCGACCTGGGCACCTCGTACTCGCTGAAGACCCCCGTCGCCGCCGTGATCGGCGGGCAGCTGGTCGGGACGCTGACGCTCGCGCTGCTCGCCCTCGTCGTCGCGTGGGCCCTCGCGATCGGCCTGGCGCTCTGGTCGACCGCACCCGGGCGTACGGCCCGTGCGGTCTCGGGTGCGGTCGAACTGACCGCGGCCGCGCTGCCGCACTTCTGGCTCGCCACCGTGCTGATCGCGGTGTTCTCGACGGGTCTCGGCTGGCTGCCGCCGGTGGCCAACGGCGCGGCATCCGGTCTGGTGCTGCCCGTGATCACGCTCGCCGTGCCGCTCGCGGGGTTCCTCGCGCAGCTCATGCGCGAACACCTGCTCGACGCGCTGGAACAGCCGTTCACGGTGTCGGCGCTGGCCCGCGGCGAGACGGGCGCGGGCATCCGTCTGCGGCACGCCCTCCGGCACGCCGCGATCCCGGCAGTGCACCTGTCGGGGTGGGCGGTCGGCTACCTCATCTCGGGGGCCGTCGTCGTCGAGACGATCTTCGCCCGGCCGGGCCTCGGCCGCACGCTCCTGCGCGCGACCGAGCTGCGCGACGTGCCCGTCGTGATGGGCGTCGTGCTCGTCGTGGCCGTCGTCTACGTCGTGCTCACCGTCGTCACCGACGTCGTGGCCGGGGTGGCCGACCCGCGGTTGCGCCGGGGCGGGAGCACCGCATGAGCGACGTCGAACTGCGCAGCCGCGCCGCAGCCGTCGGCCCGGAGTGCGGCCGCGCGTCGGCCCTCGGCGCCGGCACCCGGCGGGTGCGGCCCGGCACGGTGCTCGCCCTGGCTTTCGCGGCGTTCCTGCTCGTGGCGACCGTCGCGCCCTCGTTGTTGCAGACCGCCGCGCCGAACGCCATCGCGCCTCGCGACGCGTTCTCGCCGCCATCGCTCGCCCACTGGTTCGGCACCGACGAGTCCGGTCGCGACGTGTACAGCCGCGTCGTGCAGGGCACGGGCGCCTCCCTCGCGATCGGCGCCTCGGCGACCGCGATCGGGCTGGCCATCGGGCTCATCCTGGGTGCCGTCGCCGCCCTCGGCGGCAGCGTGCTCGACTTCGTCGTCGGTCGCGTCAACGAGGTCCTCTTCGCGTTCCCCGGCATCCTGCTCGCCCTGCTCGTGATCGTGCTCTGGGGCCCGGGTCCGGTCACCGCCACCATCGCGGTCGGACTCTCGACGGCACCGGGCTACGCGCGCATCATCCGCGGCGAGCTGCTCTCGATCCGCGACTCGGGCTTCGTCGAGGCCGCGCGCGTGCTCGGCCACGGGCCGTTCCGCATCTTCGCGCGACATGTCCTGCCGAACGCACTGGTGCCGGTCGCGGCCCTCGCGACGCTCGGCATCGGGCAGGCCGTCGTGTGGGCCTCGTCGCTCAGCTACCTGGGCCTCGGCGCCCAGCCGCCCGCAGCCGAGTGGGGCGCCATGCTCGCCGCGGGCCGCACGTACATCACCACCGCATGGTGGCTCACCGTGTTCCCCGGGCTCATGATCGTCCTGACGACCCTCGCGACGACGGTGCTCGGTCGCGCGATCACCGCGAGAGACGGGCGCCGCCGATGACCGGCACGACGCAGGCTGCACCCGCGCCGACGGATGCCCCGGTCGCCGACGTGCTCGCGATCGAAGGGCTGCGGGTGACCTTCGGCGACGGCGGAGCGCCGGTCGAGGCGGTCCGCGGCATCGATCTGCGCGTCGGGCGCGGCGAGGTCGTCGCCCTCGTCGGCGAGTCGGGATCCGGCAAGTCGGTCACCGCCAGGGCCGCGCTCGGCCTCGCCGGCGCCGGTGCCCGTGTGCAGGCCGAACGGTTCGAACTCGACGGCTCCGACGTGCGCCGCGCGACACCCAGGCAGTGGCGACGCCTGCGGGGCGCGAAGGCCGGACTCGTGCTGCAGGACGCGCTCGTCTCGCTCGACCCGCTGCGCCCCATCGGCCGCGAGATCGGCGACGCGCTGCGCCTGCACCTCGGCCTCCGACCGGCTGCTGCGCGAGCCCGCGTGCTCGGGCTGCTCGAACTGGTCGGCATGCCGCACCCGGCCCTCACGATCGACCGCCGCTCGGGTGAACTCTCCGGCGGGATGCGCCAGCGCGCGCTGATCGCCTCCGCCCTCGCGCTCGATCCGCCGCTCGTGATCGCCGACGAGCCGACGACGGCGCTCGACGTCGGCGTGCAGGTGCGCGTGCTCGGCCTCCTCGCGGAGGCGGCCGCGCGCGGCGCCGGAGTCCTGCTCATCAGCCACGACCTGGCCGTCGTCTCACGAATCGCCGATCGGGTCGTCGTGCTCGCCGACGGCGTCGTCGTCGAAGCAGGCCCGACGGGCGAGGTGCTGGCGAGCCCGAGGCATCCGCGCACGCGTGAGCTCATCGCCGCGGTGCCCACCGACGTCCCCCGCGGCGTGCCGCTGCTCGGTGCGCCGGCGACGGCGGGGCCGTCGCAGCCCGCGGCGGCGCCGGCCGTGCGGCCGCCGGCCCCGACGGGCGCTCCGCCGGTCGTCGAGGCGCGCGGCCTCGTGAAGGCGTTCACGGTCGGGGGCTCGACCACCGTCGCGGTCGACGACGTCGATCTGCGGCTCGAGCGCGGCCGCACCCTCGGCCTCGTGGGCGAATCGGGCTCGGGCAAGACGACCGTCGCCCGGCTGCTGCTCGCGCTGACCCGGCCCGACGCCGGCACGGTCCGGCTCGACGGCGACGCATGGAGCGAGCTCCCCGAACGCGCGCGCCGGCCTCAGCGCCGGCGGATCGGCGCGATCTGGCAGGACCCGTTCGGATCCTTCGATCCGCGCTGGGGCGTCGAGCGCCTGCTGCGCGATGCGATCGCGGCCGGTGGGGGCGCGCCGGGGTCCGCAGCGGTGGCCGACCTGCTCGACCAGGTGCACCTCTCCCCAGACCTCGCGGCGCGGCATCCACTCGACCTGTCGGGCGGCCAACGGCAACGCGTCGCCATCGCGCGCGCGCTCGCGGCCCGGCCCGACGTGCTCATCTGCGACGAGCCGGTCTCCGCGCTCGACGTCACCGTGCAGGCTCGGGTCCTCGACCTCCTCGACGAGCTCCAGCGCGAGCACGGGCTCGCGCTCCTCGTGATCTCGCACGACCTCGGCGTCGTCCGGCACATGAGCGATGAACTGGCCGTCATGCGGCACGGGCGCATCCTCGAGCAGGGCCCCGCCGAACGCGTCTTCGACGCTCCGGAGCACGAGTACACCGCCGCGCTCATCAGGGATTCCCCGCGCCTCGCGGTGGGCCCCGATGCGCGCCGCGACCCGGCCGACCGGTAGGCTGGAGCGTCGCATACTCAGGCACCCCAACGACTCGGTGCCGTACATACCGAACCGGAGCATCATGACCGACACCTCGCGCATCCCCGACAAGCCGGCTCTCGAGGGCCTCGAAGCGAAGTGGGGCGGCTCATGGGAGCAGTCCGGCACCTACCGGTTCGACCGCGAGCACGCAACCCGCGACAGCGTCTACTCGATCGATACTCCGCCGCCCACCGCCTCGGGCTCGCTGCACATCGGCCACGTCTTCAGCTTCACCCACACCGACGTCGTCGCCCGCTACCAGCGCATGCGCGGCCGCAGCGTCTTCTACCCCATGGGCTGGGACGACAACGGCCTGCCGACCGAGCGCCGCGTGCAGAACTACTACGGCGTTCGCTGCGACCCGTCGCTGCCGTACGACCCCGACTTCGCGCCCCCGTTCGAGGGCGGCGACGGCAAGAGCACGAAGGCCGCCGACCAGGTGCCGATCTCGCGCCGCAACTTCATCGAGCTGTGCGAGCGACTCACCGTCGAAGACGAGCAGCAGTTCGAGGCGCTCTGGCGCACGCTCGGTCTCTCGGTCGACTGGACCCAGACCTACCGCACCATCGCCGACGAGGCGCTGTTCACCTCGCAGCTCGCGTTCATCCGCAACGTCGAGCGCGGTGAGGCGTACCAGGCGCTCGCGCCGACGCTGTGGGATGTCACCTTCCGCACGGCCGTGGCACAGGCCGAGCTCGAGGATCGCGAGCAGGCCGGCCACTACCACCGGGTTTCCTTCCACCGCCCCGACGGCGGCATCGTCGAGATCGAGACCAGCCGCCCCGAGCTCATCCCCGCGTGCGTGGCCCTCGTGGCGCACCCCGATGACGAGCGGTACCAGCCGCTCTTCGGCACGACGGTCACGAGCCCCGTCTTCGGCGTCGAGGTGCCGGTCGTCGCGCACCACCTCGCCCAGAAGGACAAAGGCACCGGCATCGCGATGATCTGCACCTTCGGCGACGTGACCGACGTGGTGTGGTGGCGCGAGCTCGACCTGCCCAATCGCGCGATCATCGGCTTCGACGGCCGAGTCATCGCCGAGGCGCCCGATGCGATCACCTCGGAGGCCGGCCTCGCCGCGTACGCGCAGCTCGCCGGCAAGACCACGTTCTCGGCGAAGCAGGCCGTCGTCGAGCTGCTGCGCGAGTCGGGCGACCTGCTCGCCGATCCGAAGGCGATCACCCACCCGGTCAAGTTCTTCGAGAAGGGCGACCGACCGCTCGAGATCGTCTCGACCCGGCAGTGGTACGTCGTCAACGGAGCGCGCGACGAGCAGCTGAAGGAACGCCTGCTCGAGCGCGGCCGGCAGATCTCGTGGCATCCCGACTTCATGCGCGTGCGCTACGAGAACTGGGTCGGCGGGCTCTCGGGCGACTGGCTCATCTCCCGCCAGCGCTTCTTCGGCGTGCCGATCCCCGTCTGGTACCCGCTCGACGCCGAGGGCAACCCCGTCTTCGACGAGCCGATCGTCGCGACGCGCGAGATGCTGCCGGTCGATCCGTCGTCGGCGCCCGCGCCCGGCTACGACGAGTCGCAGCGCGGCATCGCCGGCGGATTCATCGGCGAGCACGACGTCATGGACACCTGGGCGACGAGCTCGCTCACCCCGCAGCTCGCGGGCGGCTGGGAGCGCGATCCCGAGCTGTTCGACCTCGTCTTCCCCTATTCGCTGCGCCCGCAGGGCCAGGACATCATCCGCACGTGGCTGTTCTCCACGACGCTGCGCGCCGAGCTCGAGCACGGCGTCGCGCCGTGGTCGAACGCCGCGATCTCCGGCTTCATCGTCGACCCCGACCGCAAGAAGATGTCGAAGTCGAAGGGCAACGTCGTCACGCCCGCGGGCCTGCTCGAACAGCACGGCTCCGACGCGGTCCGCTACTGGGCGGCGTCCAGCCGCCTCGGCACGGATGCCGCGTTCGACCCGCAGAATCCGACGCAGGTCAAGATCGGCCGTCGCCTCGCGATCAAGGTGCTCAACGCCGCGAAGTTCATCCTGACGTTCGAGGGCGCCGCCGACGCGGAGGTCACTGCGCCGGTCGACCGCAGCATGCTGGCCGGTCTCGCGACCGTCGTGCAGCAGGCGACCCGCGCGCTCGACGCCTACGACCACGCGCGGGCCCTCGAGGTCGCCGAGACGTTCTTCTGGACGTTCTGCGACGACTACCTCGAGCTCGTCAAGGAGCGCGCCTACGGCGACCCGAGCCCCGAGCAGGCTTCGGCCGTCGCGGCACTGAAGACCGCCCTCAGCACGCTGCTGCGCCTGTTCGCGCCGGTCATCCCGTTCGCAGCCGAAGAGGCGTGGAGCTGGTCGAACGAGGGCTCGGTGCACGTGGCCGTCTGGCCGACCGTCGACGAACTGGCCGGCCGCGGCGAGGCCGGTGTCGAGCTGCTCGAGCTCGCGAGCCTCGCGCTCACCGGCATCCGGCGCGCGAAGACCGATGCGAAGGCCTCGCAGAAGACGCCGGTCGCCCGTGCGGTGATCGCCGGTCCGGCCGACGCCATCCGCCTGCTCGAGTCCGCTGCGGGCGACCTGCGCGCCGTGGGCCGCATCGCCGAGCTGTCGTTCGTCGAGGGCGAGGAACTCGCGGTCGTCGAAGTCGTGCTCGAGCAGGGTGAATAGAGGGGGAAGCATGACCACGCAGACCGAGATCCGGCCCGCCGGCGAAGACGACTTCTTCGGCTGGCTGCCGCTGTTCGAGGGGTACTGCCGGTTCTACGAGCGCGAGCTCGACGACGCGAAGGCGCTCATCGTCTGGAACTGGCTGCGCGACCCGGCGAACCCGCTCGAGGCCGCGCTCGCCGTCGACGATGAGGGGACGCCGATCGGCCTGGCCCACTTCCGGGCCGTGCCCGACACGCTCACCGGCACCACCGGATGCTTCATCGACGACCTGTTCGTCGCCGACGACCATCGACGCGACGGCATCGGCCGAGCCCTGATCGAGCACGTGCACGCCCGGGCGGCCGAGCTCGGCGGCGGCGTGAGCTGGATCACCGCGGCCGCCAACACCGAGGCGCAGGCGCTGTACGACTCGCTGGCTCGCCGCACGGACTGGGTGCTCTACGAGATGGACGCCTGATGCAGCTCGGCACCCGCTGGCCCTTCGGCGTCGAGCCGCCCGCGTCGGTCCCGGCCGAGATCCGCGGCCGCATCGCGGCCGTCGAGGCCGAGCACGCCGACGGCGGCGGCCGGCACTGGACGCTGACCTGGCTCGAGGGCCGGCCGATCGCCGAGCTCGACGACGGCACCGTGGTGCGCGACGTCATCGCCGACGTGCACGACTCCGACGAGGACTGGTGACGGTCCCCCGTCGCTGACCGGGGCGCCTCCGCCATGGGGCGGCGCCGCACCGCCGCAGGCAGTCGGCCCCGGTGAGCAGCCGCGCGCCGTCAGGCGCGCGCGACGATCTCGCCGTGCGGCATGAGGAACCAACCGTCGGGGTCGGCGACCCACGCGCGCCAGGCCGAGGCGATCTCCTCGAGTTCTCCGGGCGTCGCGTGCGCCGACTCGACGGCGTGCGTGGCGAACTGCGACCGCGTGGCGCGTTCGGCCCACGCCGTGCCCCACCACTCGCGCTCCGCGGGGCTCGCGAACAGCCAGAGCGAGGCACTCGCGTGGACGTCGTCGAATCCGGCCGTGCGCACCCAGTTCGTAAGGTGCCGGCCCGCGTTCGGCTCGCCGCCGTTCCATCGGTGCACGTCGTCGTAGAGTTCGAGCCATCGGGCGAGTCCACTCGCCGAGGGGTTCCAGATGACACCGCCGTAGTCGACCTCGCGGACGGCCAGCAGGCCGCCCGGCCTCAGCACGCGCCGCCACTCGCGCAGGGCCTCGATCGGCCTCGCGAGGTGCTGGAGCACCTGGTGGGCATGCACGACGTCGAAGCTGCCGTCGGGGTGGTCGAGGGCGTACGCGTCGCCGACGGCGAACCCGACCCCCTCGACGCCGCTCGTCGCGGCGAGCTCGCGGGCCTGCTCGACGATCGCCGCCGAGGCGTCGACGCCGAGCACCGACCCGCCCGGAGCCACGTGGCGGGCCAGGTCGACGGTGATCGATCCCGGGCCCGACCCGACGTCGAGCACGCGCAGTCCCGGCCGCAGGTGCGGGACGAGGTACGCCGCCGAGTTGGCCACGTCGCGGCTCGCATGCGTGCGCACCACGCTCTCGTGGTGGCCGTGGGTGTACGCGTCGCGGTCCGCCGGATCGGGCGCCTTCGGAGGAGTCATCCGCCGATCAGATCGCGAAGCCGAGCGCGCGCATCATGTCGCGGCCGTCGTCGGTGATGCGCTCGGGGCCCCACGGCGGCATCCACACCCAGTTGATGCGGAACTGGTCGACGACGCCGTCGAGTGCCTCGGCGGTCTGCTCTTCGAGCACGTCGGTGAGGGGGCATCCCGCACTGGTCAGCGTCATGTGGATGACGAGCGCGTCGTGCTCGTCGTCCCACCCGAGGTCGTAGATCAGGCCGAGGTCGACGACGTTGACCCCGAGCTCGGGGTCGACCACGTCCTTCAGGGCCTCGGTGACCTCGTCGAACTTCTCCGGGGCGAGTGAGGTGACCATGTCTCGAGTCTACGCGCCGCCTACTCGGCGGCGGCCTCGACGACGGCCGACTCGGCGACCTGGTAGCGGTCGTAGCCCTCTTCTTCCAAGCGATCGGCCAGCTCGGGGCCGCCCTGCTCGGCGATGCGGCCGGCCACGAACACGTGCACGAAGTCGGGCTTGATGTAGCGGAGGATGCGCGTGTAGTGCGTGATCAGCAGGATGCCGAGGCCGGTCGTCTGGTGCGCGCGGTTCACGCCCTCCGAGACGATCTTCAGCGCGTCGACGTCGAGACCCGAGTCGGTCTCGTCGAGCACGGCGAACTTCGGCTTCAGCAACTCGAGCTGGAGGATCTCGTTGCGCTTCTTCTCGCCGCCTGAGAACCCCTCGTTGACGTTGCGCTCGGCGAAGGCCTGGTCCATCTTGAGGTTCGACATCGCGCCGCGGACGTCCTTCAGCCACGTGCGGATCGCCGGCGCCTCCCCGTCGATCGCCGTCTTCGCCGTGCGCAGGAAGTTCGTGACCGTGACGCCCGGGATCTCGACGGGGTACTGCATCGCGAGGAAGAGGCCGGCGCGAGCGCGCTCGTCGACCGACATCTCGAGCACGTTCTCACCGTCGAGCAGGATCTCGCCGTCGACGACCGTGTACTTCGGGTGGCCGGCGATCGTGTAGGCGAGCGTCGACTTGCCGGAGCCGTTGGGCCCCATGATGGCGTGGATCTCGCCCTCGTTGATCACCAGGTCGACGCCGCGGAGGATCTCGCGGGTGCCCTGGTCGGTCTCGACGTTGACGTGCAGGTTCTTGATCTCGAGCACGGACATGAGGTGGTTCTTCCTTCGGTCGGATGCGGCCTGGTCGGCCGGAAGTATGGTTCGGGTCAGACGGCCAGGGTGACCGTCGGGTCGATCAGGACGTCGCCGCCCTCGACCTGGACCTGGTAGGCGGGAACCGGCTCGTAGGCCGGGAGGGTGAGCGGCTTGCCGGTACGGAGCGAGAACTGGGAACCGTGTGCCCAGCACTCGAGCGTGGGCCCGTCGGCGTTGCCGGCCGACGGGGACTCCTCGACGAAGCCCTCGGAGAGGGAGATGTCGCCGTGGGTGCACACGTCGCCGATCGCGAATATCTCGCCCGCGGCGTCTTTCACGACCGCGATGGGCACTCCCCCGACGACGAAGCGCGAGGCCTGGTTGACGGCGAGGTCGTCGACCCCGCAGACCCGAACGGATGCCACGTCAGCTCCCCTGGAGTTCGGCTTCGAGTGCGGCGATGAGGTGCTCCTCGAGCTCGGGCGAGCCGATCTGCTGCACGATCTCGGTGAGGAATCCGCGGACGACCAGGCGTCGCGCCTCCTCTTCGCGGATGCCGCGGGCCATGAGGTAGAACAACTGCTCGTCGTCGAACCGGCCGGTCGCCGACGCGTGGCCGGCGCCCTCGATGTCACCGGTCTCGATCTCGAGGTTCGGCACCGAGTCGGCGCGCGTGCCGTCGGTGAGCACGAGGTTGCGGTTCTGCTCGTAGCTGTCGGTGCCGACCGCGGCGTTGCCGATGAGCACGTCGCCGATCCACACGGTGCGCGCGCCCTCGCCCTGCAGCGCACCCTTGTAGGTGACCCGCGAGCGGGTGTGCGGGGCGTCGTGGTGCACGTACACCTGCTGCTCGAGGTGCTGGCCCGCGTCGGAGAAGTAGAGGCCGAGGGCCTCGACGTCGCCGCCCTGCTCGGCGAGGTGGGTCGACGGGTTCAGCCGCACGACCTTGCCGCCGAGCGAGACGACGATGTGCTTGAGCTTCGCGTCCCGGCCGACCCGGGCGAAGTGGCTCGCGAGGTGCACCGAGTCGTCGCTCCACTCCTGGAGCGAGACGACGGTGAGGTTCGCGCCCTCGCCCACGAGGATCTCGACGTTCTCGACGAGTCGCGCGTCGCCCGTGCCGCGCAGCACCACGAGGCCGCGGCTGTTCGGCGCCGCCTCGATGACGGTGTGCGCCGCGCGGGGCGCGGAACCGAGGGCCGTGCGCGTGACGCTCGCGGTCTTCTGCTCCTCACCGGTGACGGCGATCAGCATCGCCTCGCCGAACGAGGACCACGCGTTCGCCGAGCCTCGATCCTCCGGCAGGCCGGCGGTGCCGATGCGGACGTCGTCGCGACCGATCCACGAGACCGACACGCCCTCTGCCTCGACGGACTCGACCGGCGTGCGCGAGCCGTCGAGCTCGCCTCCGGTCAGGTCGGCGAAGGTCGCGACGGGCGAGAGCTTCCACTCGTGCTCGCGCCCGTTGACGGGTGCGAAGTCGGCGACGTCCGCCGAGCAGAAGCGCTCGGAACGGGTCTGCACGGGCACGACGGCGCCGGCTCCGTCGGAGTGCGCACGGATGCCGTGCTGTTCGGCTGTGGGCATGGCTGTGCTCTGCTGGGGGGCGGTCACCGTCAGCCCACCGATCCTTCCATGCCCATCTCGATGAGCTTGTTGAGTTCCATCGCGTATTCCATCGGCAGCTCGCGCGCGATCGGCTCGATGAAGCCGCGCACGATCATGGCCATCGCCTCGTCTTCGGGCATGCCGCGCGACATGAGGTAGAACAGCTGCTCTTCGCTCACCTTGGAGACCGTGGCCTCGTGGCCGAGCTGCACGTCGTCGACGCGGATGTCGATCGCCGGGTACGTGTCGGAGCGCGAGATGGTGTCGACGAGCAGGGCGTCGCAGCGCACGGTGTTGGCCGAGTGGTGCGCGTTCGCGTCGACGCGGACCTCGCCGCGGTAGCCGGCCCGGCCGCCCCCGCGCGCGATCGACTTCGACACGATCGAGGACTGCGTGTACGGCGCCATGTGGATCATCTTCGCGCCGGCGTCCTGGTGCTGGCCCGGCCCGGCGAAGGCGACCGAGAGGGTCTCGCCCTTGGCGTGCTCGCCCATGAGGAAGATCGACGGGTACTTCATCGTGACCTTCGAGCCGATGTTGCCGTCGATCCACTCCATGGTGGCGCCCTCGTGGGCGACCGCGCGCTTGGTGACGAGGTTGTAGACGTTGTTCGACCAGTTCTGGATCGTCGTGTAGCGCACGCGGGCGTTCTTCTTCACGATGATCTCGACCACGGCCGAGTGCAGCGAGTCCGACTTGTAGATCGGCGCGGTGCAGCCCTCGATGTAGTGGACGTAGGAGTCTTCGTCGGCGATGATCAGGGTCCGCTCGAACTGGCCCATGTTCTCGGTGTTGATCCGGAAGTAGGCCTGCAGCGGGATCTCGACGTGGACGCCCTTCGGGACGTAGACGAACGAGCCGCCCGACCACACCGCGGTGTTCAGCGCGGCGAACTTGTTGTCGCCGGCGGGGATCACCGTGCCGAAGTACTCCTCGAAGATCTCGGGGTGCTCCTTGAGCGCGGTGTCGGTGTCGAGGAAGATGACGCCCTGCTCCTCCAGGTCCTCGCGGATCTGGTGGTAGACGACCTCGGACTCGTACTGGGCGGCGACGCCCGCGACGAGGCGCTGGCGCTCGGCCTCGGGGATGCCGAGGCGCTCGTAGGTGTTGCGGATGTCCTCGGGCAGGTCCTCCCAGGTCTGGGCCTGCTTCTCGGTCGAGCGGACGAAGTACTTGATGTTGTCGAAGTCGATCTCCGAGAGGTCGGCCCCCCACGAGGGCATCGGCTTCCGCTCGAAGAGCTGCAGCGCGCGCAGGCGCCGCTGGAGCATCCATTCGGGCTCCTGCTTCAGCGCGGAGATGTCGGAGACGACCTCCGGCGAGATGCCGCGACGGGCGGATGCGCCGGCGCTGTCGGAGTCGGCCCAGCCGAACTCGTAGACGCCGAGGCCCTCCAGCTCGGGGCGGTCGATCAGTACGTCCGTCATGTGCTCCTCTTCTCCTCCCGTGCGACCGGCTATCAGTCCGGCTCACCGCCTCTCGCGCGTCGAGGTGCGGGCGATCAGCGGTGATGTGCGGGCGGCTCCAGTGCGAACCTAAGATGGCTGGGGAACCTGTTCGCCGCCGTTTCGCGTGCGACGACCGGATGCCTCAACCCATCAAGACTACAGGGTCGCGCGGCCCCCGGTGCCGGACTCACGGCACCGTCACAGCACGGCCCCAGTGAGGAACGATCCCCCCGTGCACCGCTTCGCCGCCTGGCTCCCCGACCGCGTCGACGGGCGCATCCGCTTCTTCGCGTGGCTCTCGTTCGTCGTCGAGACGGTCATCATCGCGACCGGCGGCGCGGTGCGCCTCACCGGGTCGGGTCTCGGATGCCCCACCTGGCCCACCTGCACGGCCGACTCGCTCATCCCGACCGAGGAACTGACGTACCACAGCCTGATCGAGTTCGGGAACCGGCTGATGACCGGCGTGGTCGGCATCGTCGCCGTGATCGTGGTCGTGCTGGTCTGGCGGCTGCGCCGCGAGCGTCGCGACCTCTGGACGCTCGCGCTCATCGTGCTGCTGGGCGTCGTGGCCCAGGCGATCGTCGGCGGCGTCACGGTGTGGACCGGCCTCAACCCGTTCATCGTCGGGTTCCACTACGTCTCGTCGCTCGCCCTCGTCTGCGTGACCGCCGCGTTCCTCGTTCGGATGCGCGAGGAGGCGGGCCCCCGTGAACGCGCCGTGCCCGGCTGGTACCAGGGCGTCACGCACGCCACGAGCGCGGTGCTGGCGCTCACGATCGTCTTCGGCGTCCTGACGACCGGGGCGGGTCCCCACTCGGGCGATGCGGCGGCCGGTCGCAACGGGTTCCACGCCGAGCTGCTCGAGCACGTGCACGCGTGGCCCGGGTACGCGCTGCTGGCCCTGACCCTCGCGCTCGTCATCGGCGCCTGGCGACTCGGACTCCCGACGCTGCGCTGGTCGCTGGTGCTGCTGCTGATCGAGCTCGTGCAGATCGCGGTCGGCCTCTACCAGGCGCGCAACGGACTTCCGCCGCTGCTCGTCGGCATCCACATGGTGCTCGCCGCGCTCACGGCGGCCACGATGACCGTGGTGATCCTCCGCCTCAAGCGTCCGGCCGCGGCCGAGCGCCCGGCCGAGGCATCCGTCGCGGCGTCGCGATGAGGATCGCGCACCGCGGCGCGGTGCCGCGCATCCATCCCGATGCGACGGTCGCACCCGGCGCGATCGTGTCGGGCGACGTGACGGTGGCGGCGGGCGCGCGGATCCTGCATGGCGCAGTCCTCACGGCCGAGGACGGCACGGTGGCGGTCGGCAAGGACACCGTCGTGCTCGAGCACGCCGTCGTGCGCGGCCGCGCGGGACATCCGGCGATCATCGGGGCTCACGTGATGATCGGACCCCACGCGCACGTGAACGGCGCGGCGATCGGCGACCGCGCGTTCATCGCGACGGGCGCCTCCGTCTTCCCCGGCGCGGTCGTCGGCGATGGAGCCGAGGTGCGCATCAACGCCGTCGTGCAGGTGAACACGACGCTGGATGCCGGTGCCGTCGTCCCGATCGGATGGGTAGCGGTCGGCGCACCCGCGGAGCTGTACAGCCCCGATCACCACGAGGAGATCTGGGCCGTCCAGCGCACCCTCGACTTCCCCGGCACGGTGTACGGCGTCGACCGCGACGCCGGCATGGCCGAGATCATGCGGCGCCAGTCCGCCTTCTACGCCCCGCACGACGACGACGAGATCCTCGGCTGAGCGCCGGCTCCCGCATTCGTGCGGCGGCGGCCGCCCTCGGTCGCGAGTCGGACCCGACTAGAACGGCAGCAGCGGGTCGATGCCGACCGCGAGGAACAGCAGCGACAGGTACATGATCGAGCCGTGGAAGACCCGCATCGGCGACACCTGCTCATGCCGGATCGCGAGGTTGTAGAGCCGGTGCGTCTCGTACACGAACCAGCCGCCCGCGACGAGCGCGGTGGCCGTGTACACGAGGCCCATGTCGGCGATCGGGATCAGCAGCAGCGAGCACGCGACCGTCGCCCACGCGTAGAGGATGACCTGCAGCCCGACCTGCGCGCGTCCGCGCACGACCGCGAGCATGGGCACGCCGGCGGCCGCGTAGTCGTCCTTGTACTTCATCGACAGCGGCCAGTAGTGCGGCGGCGTCCACAGGAAGATGATGAGGAACAGGATGAACGGCGCCCAGTCGAGGCTGCCGGTGACCGCTGCCCAGCCGATCAGCACGGGCATGCAGCCGGCGACGCCGCCCCAGACGATGTTCTGCGCCGTGCGGCGCTTGAGGATCAGGCTGTAGAAGACGACGTACAGCAGGATCGCGGCCAGCGAGAGCAGCGCGGCGACCCAGTTCGTGAAGATCCAGAGCCAGGCGATGGATGCCACGCCCAGGGCGTAGGCGAAGACGAGGGCCTGGCGATCGGTGAGTTCGCCGGTGACGAGCGGCCGGTTCTCGGTGCGCTTCATGACCCGGTCGATGTCGCGGTCGATGTAGCAGTTGAAGGCGCCGGCCGAGCCCGCGCTCATCGCGCCGCCGATCAGCGTCGCCACCATGAGCCAGAGGTTCGGCAGGCCCTGCTGCGCGAGGATCATCGTCGGCGCCGTGACGACGAGCAGCAGTTCGATCACGCGGGGCTTGGTGAGGGCGAGGTACGCTGCCGCCTTTCGACGGAGGGTCGCCGCCGGTCGGACCTCGTGGGTGTCTACTGCTGCCTGCATCGTTCCTCTTCCGGCTCGCGGGCGCGCTCGTACGTGCGCGCGAACCGTCTCCGATTCTAGGCCATCCGACTTCGACGGCGTGTCGAACACGTGTCGCGCCGCTCACGTCAACCCCCCGGACATGTGAGTCATGTCCCGTCACGCGGGGTCACGCACTCGTTATAGTGAACGGAGCGCGCCCGGTGGCGCGGATTCGGTGTGCCGTCCCCCTGACGCCACCTCCCGCACACAGTCGCCGGGCTCCACCGCGCCGAAGCGTATCCCGGCGGGTCCGGGGGCCCTCGGCTCCCCTGATGCCGCCACGATCGGAAGGAACACACACCTCGTGGCAACTCTGCACTGGGATCCCATCGACGACCGTGCGGTGGACACTGCGCGCGTGCTCGCCGCCGACGCGGTCGAGAAGGTCGGCAACGGGCACCCGGGTACGGCGATGAGCCTGGCTCCCGCCGCCTACCTCCTCTTCCAGAAGGTCATGCGGCGCGACCCGTCGGACACCCGCTGGCTCGGTCGCGACCGGTTCATCCTGTCGGCCGGCCACAGCTCGCTCACCCAGTACGTCCAGCTCTACCTCGAGGGCTCGGGGCTCGAGCTCGACGACCTGAAGGCGCTGCGCACGTGGGGTTCGAAGACCCCCGGCCACCCCGAGTACGGCCACACCGAGGGCGTGGAGATCACCACCGGCCCGCTCGGCCAGGGCCTCGCGTCCGCGGTGGGCTTCGCATACGCGTCGCGATTCGAGCGCGGCCTGTTCGACCCCGAGGCTCCCGCCGGCGAGAGCCCGTTCGACCACTTCGTGTACGTCATCGCCGGCGACGGCGACCTCCAGGAGGGCGTGACGAGCGAGGCATCCTCGCTGGCCGGTCACCAGCAGCTGGGCAACCTCGTCGTCATCTACGACTCGAACCAGATCTCGATCGAGGACGACACGAACATCGCCTTCACCGAGGACGTCGCCGCACGCTACGAGGCGTACGGCTGGCACGTGCAGACCGTCGACTGGAAGAAGACGGGCCAGTACGTCGAGGACGTCGCCGAGCTCCACGCGGCGCTCGAGGCTGCGAAGGGCGAGCAGGCGAAGCCCTCGATCATCATCCTGAAGACGATCATCGGCTGGCCATCCCCCGGCAAGCAGAACACCGGCAAGATCCACGGCTCGGCGCTCGGCGCGTCGGAGCTGGCCGCCACGAAGGAGGTGCTCGGCTTCGACCCCGAGCAGGCGTTCGTCGTCGCCGACGACGTGATCGCGCACACCCGCGCCGCACGCGAGCGCGGTGCCGCCGCGCATGCCGAGTGGCAGGTCGCGTTCGACGCCTGGGCCGCCGCGAATCCCGAGCGCAAGGCGCTGCTCGACCGGCTCGAGGCCGGCGAGCTGCCCGAGGGCATCGAGTCCGCCCTGCCCGTGTTCGAGGGCGGCACCGAGGTGTCGACCCGCGCGGCCTCGGGCAAGGTCATCAACGCCCTCGCCCCGCAGCTGCCCGAGTTCTGGGGCGGTTCGGCCGACCTGGCCGAGTCGAACCTCACGACGATCAACGGCGCGGCGTCGTTCATCCCCGAGCAGTGGTCGACCCACGAGTTCTCGGGCAACCCGTACGGGCGGGTGCTGCACTTCGGCATCCGCGAGCACGCCATGGGCGCGATCGTCAACGGCATCGTGCTGCACGGGCCCACGCGCGCCTTCGGCGGCACGTTCCTCATCTTCAGCGACTACATGCGGCCCGCGGTCCGCCTGGCTGCGCTCATGCAGGTGCCCTCGATCTTCGTCTGGACGCACGACTCGGTCGCGCTCGGCGAAGACGGCCCGACCCACCAGCCGATCGAGCAGCTCGCGACGCTGCGCGCGATCCCCGGTTTCACCGTCGTGCGCCCGGCCGACGCGAACGAGGTCTCGTACGCGTGGCTCGAGATCCTCAAGCGCCGCGACGCCCCCGCCGGCATCGCGCTCACCCGCCAGAACATCGCCGTGTTCGAGCGCGGCGACGGCGAGGCGTCGGGCGACGTGCTCGCCTCGGCCGCCAACGTCGCGAAGGGCGCATACGTGCTCGCCGAGGCGCCGTCGGGCTCGCCCGACGTCATCCTCATCGCGACCGGCTCCGAGGTGCAGCTCGCGGTCGCCGCGCGCGAGCAGCTCGCCGCTGAGGGCGTGCAGGCGCGCGTCGTCTCGGCACCGAGCCTCGAATGGTTCGAGGAGCAGGATGCCGCCTACCGCGAGTCCGTGCTCCCCGCCTCGGTCACGGCGCGGGTCTCCGTCGAGGCCGGCGTCTCCCTGAGCTGGCAGCGCTACGTGGGCCCCCGCGGTCGCAGCGTGTCGATCGAGCACTTCGGCGCCTCCGCCGACTACAAGACCCTGTTCCGCGAATTCGGCATCAC
Source organism: Agromyces agglutinans (assembly GCF_009647605.1). Classification (GTDB taxonomy): domain Bacteria; phylum Actinomycetota; class Actinomycetes; order Actinomycetales; family Microbacteriaceae; genus Agromyces; species Agromyces agglutinans. The sequence goes on from NZ_WJIF01000001.1 coordinate 249,700, forward strand.
GACCGAAGCCGTCGTCGCCGCCGCGAAGGAATCGCTCGCCTCCGCGTGAGCGAGCAGAAGGAGAACATCGCCATGAGCACCACCCCCACCGCCGCCCTCTCCGAGGCCGGCGTCAGCATCTGGCTCGACGACCTGTCGCGCCAGCGCCTCGCCACGGGCGACCTCGAGCGACTGATCGCCGAGCGCGACGTCGTCGGCGTCACGACGAACCCCACCATCTTCGCGGGCGCCCTCTCGAACGGCGCGGCGTACGCCGACCAGTTGCACCACCTCGCGGTGGGCGGCGTCGACGTCGACGAGGCGGTCTTCGAGATCACGACCGACGACGTGCGCGCCGCGTCCGACGTGTTCCGGCCCGTCTTCGACCGCAGCGGCGGATTCGACGGCCGGGTCTCGATCGAGGTCGCGCCCGATCTCGCGCACGACACGGCCGGCACGATCGCCTCGGCGAAGCAGCTCTGGGCGAAGGTCGACCGACCGAACGCGATGATCAAGATCCCCGCGACGGTCGAGGGCCTCGACGCCATCCGCGACACCATCGCCGCGGGCATCAGCGTCAACGTCACGCTCATCTTCAGCCTCGAGCGCTACCGCCAGGTGATCGAGTCCTACTTGGCCGGCCTCGAGCAGGCGAAGGCCGCGGGCATCGACCTGTCGACGATCCACTCGGTCGCCTCGTTCTTCGTCTCTCGGGTCGACACCGAGATCGACAAGCGCCTCGAGGCGATCGGCACCGACGAGGCCCTCGCCCTGAAGAGCAAGGCGGGCGTGGCCAACGCGCAGCTGGCCTATGAGCTGTTCGAGCAGGCCTTCGCGACCGAGCGCGCGACCGCGCTGCTCGAGGCCGGCGCCAACCGGCAGCGCCCGCTCTGGGCGTCGACGGGCGTCAAGGACCCGGCGCTGCCCGACACCCTCTACGTCACGCAGCTCGTCGCCCCGGGCGTCGTCAACACGATGCCCGAGAAGACGCTCGAGGCGACCTTCGACCACGGCGAGATCACGGGCGACACCGTGACCGGCTCGTACGCGGCCGCGGGCGAGGTGCTCGATGCCCTCGCGAACGCCGGCGTCGACTACGACGACGTGACCGCGCTCCTCGAGCGCGAGGGCGTCGAGAAGTTCATCGTCTCGTGGAACGAGCTGCTCGGCACGGTGCGCGAGGCGCTGGAGGCCGCACGATGAGCTTCCGCATCGCGGTCAGCGGGGCCGCCGCCGAGGCCGTCCGCCGCACGGTGCCCGCCCTCGTCGCCGACCGCGTCGCGTCGGGCATCACCGCTCAAGACCCGGCGCTCTGGGGCGGTGCGGCCGAGGCCGAGGCGTCCAAGCGCCTCGGCTGGACCGAGGCCGTCGCGGTCTCGCGCCCGCTCGTCGCCGAGATCGTCGCGCTGCGCGACGAGCTGCGCGCGGCCGGCGTCGACCACATCGTGCTCGGCGGCATGGGCGGATCCTCGCTCGCGCCCGAGGTGATCACGCGCACCGCGGGTGCCGCGCTCACCGTGCTCGACTCGACCGAGCCCGGCCAGGTCCGGGCGGCGCTCGCCGACCGGCTCGCCTCGTCGGCGCTCGTGGTGTCGTCGAAGTCGGGCTCCACGGTCGAGACCGACAGCCAGCGCCGCGCGTACGAACGAGCCTTCACCGAGGCCGGCATCGATCCCACGACGCGCATCGTCGTGGTGACCGACCCGGGCTCGCCGCTCGACGAATCGGCGCGGGCCGCGGGCTACCGCGTGTTCAACGCCGACCCGAACGTCGGAGGCCGCTACTCGGCGCTCACGGCATTCGGCCTGGTGCCCTCGGGGCTCGCGGGTGTCGACATCGCCGAGATCCTCGACGAGGCGGAGGCGATCGAGCTCTCGCTCGCGGTCGACGCCGACGACAACCCAGGCCTCATCCTCGGCGCCGCCATCGCCGCGACGGCTCCGCTTCGCGACAAGCTCGCGATCGTCGCCGACGGCACGCACGTCGTCGGCTTCGCCGACTGGGCCGAGCAGCTCATCGCGGAGTCCACCGGCAAGGAGGGCACCGGCCTGCTGCCGGTCGTGCTCGAGCCCGGCGCCCCCGAGCTGTCGGCGGGCCTTCCCGACGTCCAGGTCGTGCGCCTCGTCGCCGACGCGGGCGACCGCGTGTTCGACGGCGACTCGGGCGAGATCCTCGTCTCGGGAACGCTCGGAGCACAGCTGCTCGTCTGGGAGTACGCGACCGCGGTCGCCGGGCGCCTGCTCGGCATCAACCCGTTCGACCAGCCCGACGTCGAGTCGGCGAAGATCGCCGCTCGCGGCCTCCTCGACGCCCGCCCCGAACCCGCCCCGGCCGCGTTCGTGGCCGACGGCATCGAGGTCCGCGGCACGCCCGAGGTGATCGGCGCCGCCAGCGACCTCGTGTCGGCCATCGACGTGCTCCTCGAGGAGCTGCCCGCGAACGGCTACCTCTCGGTGCAGGCCTATGTCGACCGAGTTGCGCATCCCGAGTTCGCCGAGCTCCGCGACCTCCTCGCGGCGCGCGCCGGGCGTCCGGTGACGTTCGGCTGGGGCCCGCGGTTCCTCCACTCGACCGGGCAGTTCCACAAGGGCGGTCCGGCGGTGGGCGCGTTCCTGCAGCTCGCGCAGCGTCCGGTTGACGACCTCGACATCCCCGACCGGCCGTTCACGTTCGGCGAGCTGATCGCCGCGCAGGCGTCGGGTGACGCGAGCGTCCTGGCCGAGCACGGGCGTCCGGTGCTCACGCTCACCCTCACCGACCCGACCTCGCAGCTCGCGGTGGTCCGCGACGCGATCAGCTGATCGGCATCGGCATGCAACCCGCCACGATCACCGCGGGCGACAACCCGCTCCGGTCGCCCAAGGACTACCGCCTGAACCGCATCGCGGGTCCCTCGAGCCTCATCATCTTCGGCGTCACGGGCGACCTCGCCCGCAAGAAGCTGATGCCGGCGGTCTACGACCTCGCCAACCGCGGACTCCTGCCGCCCGGCTTCGCGCTCGTCGGGTTCGCCCGCCGCGACTGGGAGGACCAGGACTTCGAGCAGGTCGTCCACGACTCGGTCAAGCAGTACTCCCGGACCGAGTTCCGCGAAGACGTCTGGAAGCAGCTGGCGCGGGGCATCCGCTTCGTCCAGGGCGACTTCGACGACGACGCCGCCTTCGATCGCCTGCGCGAGGTCGTCGAGCGGCTCGACCGCGACCGGGGAACGATGGGCAACCACGCGTTCTACCTGTCGATCCCGCCGAAGTCCTTCCCGCTCGTGACCGAGCAGCTCAAGCGCTCGGGCCTCACGGAGCAGAAGGACGGCCAGTGGCGACGCGTCGTCATCGAGAAGCCGTTCGGCAGCGACCTGAAGACCGCACGCGAGCTGAACGACGTGGTCGCGTCGGTCTTCCCGCCCGACTCGGTCTTCCGCATCGACCACTACCTCGGCAAGGAGACGGTCCAGAACATCCTGGCGCTGCGCTTCGCGAATCAGCTGTACGAGCCGATCTGGAACGCCAACCACGTCGACCACGTGCAGATCACGATGGCCGAGGACATCGGCGTGGGCGGTCGCGCGGGCTACTACGACGGCATCGGCGCGGCTCGCGACGTCATCCAGAACCACCTGCTGCAGCTGCTCGCCCTCACGGCGATGGAGGAGCCGATCTCGTTCGACGCGGCCGACCTCCGCGCCGAGAAGGAGAAGATCCTCGCCGCCGTACGGCTCCCCGAGGATCTTGCGACCGGCACCGCGCGCGGGCAGTACGCGGGCGGATGGCAGGGCGGTGAGAAGGTCGTCGGGTTCCTCGACGAAGACGGCATGAACCCGGAGTCGACGACCGAGACGTACGCGGCCATGAAGCTGCTCATCGGCACCCGCCGCTGGGCGGGCGTGCCGTTCTACCTGCGCGCCGGCAAGCGCCTCGGGCGCCGCGTCACCGAGATCGCCGTGGTCTTCAAGCGTGCGCCGCAGCAGGTCTTCGCCGACAGCCAGACCTCGCAGCTCGGCCAGAACGCCCTCGTGATCCGGGTGCAGCCCGACGAAGGGGTCACGATCCGATTCGGGTCGAAGGTCCCCGGCGCCGGCATGCAGGTGCGCGACGTCACCATGGACTTCGGATACGGCCACGCCTTCACCGAGGCCAGCCCCGAGGCGTACGAACGACTCATCCTCGACGTGCTGCTCGGCGACCCGCCGCTGTTCCCGCGCCAGGAGGAGGTCGAACTCTCCTGGAAGATCCTCGACCCGATCGAGGAGTTCTGGGCGACGCAGGGGCAGCCCGAGCAGTATCGCCCCGGTACCTGGGGGCCGTCGAGTGCCGACGAGCTCCTCGCCCGCGACGGCCGAACCTGGAGGCGCCCGTGATCGTCGACCTGCCCGACACCACCACCAGCGCGATCTCGAAGGCGCTCGTCAAGATCCGCGAGGAGGGCGGCGCCGTCGCCCTCGGGCGCGTGCTGACGCTCGTCATCGCGACCCGCTCGGGCGCCGAGGAGGAAGCGATCGAGGCCGCGAACGACGCGTCGCGGGAGCATCCGATGCGCGTCATCGTGGTCTCGACGACCGCCGACGCCGAGGACGCGGGCGCACCGTCGCGACTCGACGCGGAGATCCGCGTCGGCGGCGACGCCGGCGCGAGCGAGGTCATCGTGCTGCGCGCGTGCGGGGCCGCCGCCGGCGACGAGGAGAGCCTCGTCATGGGCCTGCTGCTGCCGGATGCCCCCGTGGTCACCTGGTGGCCGGGCCAGGCGCCCGACCGCCCCGGCGAGTCGCCGCTCGGCCGCATCGCCCAGCGTCGCATCACGGATGCCTCGGCGCAGGTCGACCCGCAGGCGGCGCTGCGCGTCCTCGCGGCGAACTACTCCCCCGGCGATGCGGACTTCGCGTGGACCCGGCTGACCCTGTGGCGCGCCCAGCTGGCTGCGGTACTCGACCAGCCGCCCTACGAGTCGGTGACCGACGTCGAGGTGACCGGCTCGATCGACTCGCCGTCGACCACGCTGCTCGCGGCGTGGCTGCGCATGCAGCTCGGCGCGGAGACGCAGTATCGGCTCACGCCGGTCGAGGAGGGTTCGCACGGCATCCGCGGCGTCGTCCTCGACCGCCCGTCCGGCGCGATCGAGCTCGTCCGCGACCTCCCGGGTGTCGCGACGCTCCGCCAGCCCGGGCAGCCGACGCACGACCTGGCGCTGCCACGGCGGAACCTGCGCGACTGCCTGGCCGACGAGCTACGCCGACTGGACCCCGATGAGCTGTACGGTGAGGTGATCACCGTCGGTCTCGCCGAACTCATCGGCGTCGAGTCGGCCCCGGCCCCCCAGGAGGCGCTTCGATGACGAACGAGCGGCGAGTGCTGGTGCACCCCGACCAGGAATCACTCGCCGGGGCGGTCGCCGCGCGTTTCATCACGAAGACGCTCGACATCCTCGACGCCCAGGAGATCGCGCACCTCTCGCTGACCGGCGGGAGCATGGCTTCCGCCGTGCTCGATGCCGTCTGGGCCTCCCCCGCCCGCACCTCGCTCGATTGGAGCCGGGTGCACTTCTGGTGGAGCGACGAGCGCTGGCTGCCCGACGGCGATCCCGAGCGCAACGACCGGCAGGCGCGCGACGCGCTGCTCGACCGGCTCGAGATCCCGGCAGAGCAGGTGCACGCGATGCCGTCCGCCGACTCGGGGCTCGACCTCGACTCCGCCGCGGCGTCGTACGCCGAGGACCTCGCGCGGTTCGGCACCGACGGGCTCGCACACCCGGTGTTCGACATCGCGTTCCTCGGGGTCGGTCCCGATGGGCACATCGCGTCATTGTTCCCGCATCGGTCGGGCATCCGGGTGACCGACCGCACGGTGATCCCTGTTCGCAACTCCCCCAAGCCGCCGCCCGAGCGGTTGAGCCTCACGCGACCCGTGATCAACGGCTCGCAGCGCATCTGGCTCGTGCTCGCGGGCGCCGACAAGGCGTCGGCCTTGGGGCTGGCCCTCGCCGGCGCGAGCCGCGACGAGGTGCCCGTCGCGGGCATCAAGGGCCGCCGGCGCACGGTGTTCTTCATCGACCAGGCGGCCGCCTCGGAAGTGCCCGAGGAGCTCATCGCCCGCGAGTACTGAGCGGCGCGTTCCGTGCGTGCATCCGCACGCACGTGCTCACCCGCACCAGTGTCCGCATCCCATACGCGAGAGGCCGGCTCGAATGAGCCGGCCTCTCGCGTATCCGCCTGCGCCGCCGCGTCGACGGCAGCGGCTACTTGGGTGCGTTCGTGCCGCGACGCGCACGGAGCTGTTCGAGCGCCTCCTCGAGCAGCGTCTCGGCCTCGGCCTCGGTGCGGCGTTCCTTCACGTAGGCGAGGTGCGTCTTGTACGGCTCGGCCTTCGCGAGGGCGGGAGGGTTCTCGCGATCGCGGCCGGCCGGGAGCCCGGTCGACGGGCTGTCGATCACGTCGGGGATCTCTTCGGACGGCAGGTTCGCGGCGAAGTAGCGGACGGTCTCGTTGCCGAGGGCGTCCCAGTAGCTCACTGCGATGCGGTCGGCGTGGAAGCCGTGGTCCTGTTCGCCCATGGGGCCCGCGCCGACGCGCGACCCGCGGATGGCGCTGTTACCTGATGGCATGTCGCTCCCCCGTCAGAGTCCGGCGTCGAACTTGGTGATGAGACCCAGCACCACGATGCACGCGACCCAGATGAGGCCGAGGATGATCGTGATGCGGTTGAGGTTTCGCTCGGCGACACCGGAGGCGCCGAGGCTGGAGGTCACGCCGCCGCCGAACATGTCGGACAGGCCCCCGCCGCGGCCCTTGTGCAGCAGGATGAGCAGCGTCAGCAGGAGGCTCGTGAGGCCGAGCAGCACCTGCAGGACGACCTGGAGAATCTCCACGGTGAACCCTTTCCGGGCACGACGTGCTGCCGTGCCGACATTCGAGTATAACGAGTGGCCGCGGCCAGCCTCGCAGGCGGGCCGCGGCCGATACGGCTCAGGCGCCGACGTGCTTGGAGAAGCGCGCGATGCTCGAGAACTCGTCGATGTCGAGGCTCGCGCCGCCGACCAGCGCCCCGTCGACGTTCGGCTCGCGCATGAACGCCGCGATGTTCGCCGCCTTCACCGAGCCGCCGTACAGGATGCGAGTGGCCTTCGCGGTCTCGTCGTCGAAGACCTCGGCGACGACGCCGCGCAGCGCCGCCGCGACCTGCTCGGCCTGCGCGGGCGTCGCCGCCTGGCCGGAGCCGATCGCCCAGACGGGCTCGTAGGCGATGACGAGCTCCTTGGAGCCGTCGACGCCCTCGAGGGCCGCGCGGAGCTGGGCCACGGGCACCGCGCTCGCGCCGTGCGCCTCGAGATCTTCCGCCGTCTCACCGACGCAGAGCACCGGCACGATGCCGTGACGCTGGGCCGCGAGGACCTTGCGGTTGACGTCGGCGTCGGTCTCGTGGTGCAGCGTACGTCGCTCCGAGTGGCCGATGATGACGTACCGGCAGCCGAGCTGCGCGAGGAACGCCCCCGAGATCTCGCCGGTGTAGGCGCCGGAGTCGTGCGCCGAGACATCCTGCGCGCCATAGGCGACCGGCAGGGTGTCGGCGACGACGAGCGTCTGCACCGAACGGAGGTCGGTGAACGGCGGGAAGACCGCGACCTCGGCATCGGCGAAGTCGTGCTTCGCGTCGGCGAGCGACCACGCGAGCTTCTGCACGAAGGCGATCGCCTGCAGGTGGTCGAGGTTCATCTTCCAGTTTCCGGCGATGAACGGGGTACGTGCTACTGCCATCCGAGGACCTCCAGTCCGGGGAGCTGCTTGCCCTCGAGGAACTCGAGGCTCGCGCCCCCGCCCGTCGAGATGTGACCGAATGCGTCGTCGGCGAATCCGAGCTGACGCACGGCCGCGGCCGAGTCGCCGCCGCCGACCACGCTGAGGCCGTCGACCTCGGTCAGCGCCTGCGCGACCTGTCGCGTGCCCTCGGCGAAGGGCGCCAGCTCGAACACGCCCATGGGCCCGTTCCAGAAGACGGTCTTCGACGCGCGGATGCGCTCCGCGAACGCCGCCGCGGTGTCGGGGCCGATGTCGAGGCCGAGGCCCGATTCGCCGAACGGCGTCTGCTCGATCGCGTCGGCGGCGGTGACCACATGCTCCGCGTCGGCCGAGAACGACGCCGCGACCACGACGTCGGTCGGCAGCAGCAGTTCGACCCCGCGCTCCTCTGCCTCGGCCAGGTAGCGCCGCACGGTCTCGATCTGGTCGGCCTCGAGCAGGCTCGACCCCACGGGGTGGCCCTGGGCTGCGAGGAACGTGAACAGCATGCCGCCGCCGATGAGGAGCGAGTCCACGCGAGGCAGGAGGTGCTCGATCACGCCGAGCTTGTCGGAGACCTTCGAGCCGCCGAGGACGACCGCGTAGGGCCGCTCGGGCGACTCGGTGAGGCGGTCGAGCACGTCGAGCTCGGCGGCGATCAGCAGGCCGGCGGCACTGGGCCGCAGCTGCTCGAGGTCGTACACGCTCGCCTGCTTGCGGTGCACCACGCCGAAGCCGTCGGAGACGACCGCGTCGGCGAACGCCGCGAGCTGCTCGGCGAAGGCGCCGCGCTGGGCGTCGTCCTTCGCGGTCTCGCCCGCGTTGAAGCGCAGGTTCTCGAGCACGAGCACCTCGCCGTCGCCGAGCGACGCGGTCTTCGCCGCGGCGTCTTCGCCGACCGTGTCGGTCGCGAAGGCGACGGGCGCGCCGAGGAGCTCGCCGAGGCGCACGGCGACCGGCGCGAGGCTGTACTTCGGGTCGGGGGCTCCTTCGGGGCGCCCGAGGTGGGAGACCACGATGACGCGGGCGCCCTGGCCCGTGAGGGCCTGGATGGTCGGCACCGACGCCCGCACGCGGCCGTCGTCCGTAATGCTGCCGTCCTTCAGGGGGACGTTCAGGTCACAACGGACGACGACGCGCCTGCCGGCGAGCGGACCGAGGGAATCGATCGTTCGCAGGGTCACGATGCTCGATTCAGAGACGCTCGGCGACGTACTCGGTGAGGTCGACGAGGCGGTTGGAATAGCCCCACTCGTTGTCGTACCACGCCGAGAGCTTCACCTGGTCGCCGATGACGCGCACGAGGCCCGCATCGAAGATCGACGAGTGCGGGTCGGTCACGATGTCGCTCGAGACGATCTCGTCCTCGGTGTACTTCAGGATGCCCTTGAGCGGTCCCTCGGCGGCGGCCTTCTTGTAGGCGGCCTTGACCTCGTCGACCGTGACGGGGCGCGACGCGGTCACGGTGAGGTCGGTGATCGAGCCGGTGGGCACGGGCACGCGCAGCGCGAAGCCGTCGAGCTTGCCGATGAGCTCGGGCAGCACGAGGCCGATCGCCTTCGCGGCGCCGGTCGAGGTCGGCACGATGTTCAGCGCAGCTGCGCGAGCCCGGCGGAGGTCCTTGTGCGGGCCGTCCTGGAGGTTCTGGTCGGCCGTGTAGGCGTGCACCGTGGTCATCAGGCCGCGCTCGATGCCGAACTCGTCGTTGAAGACCTTCGCGAGCGGTGCGAGGCAGTTCGTCGTGCACGACGCGTTCGAGATGATGTGGTGCGAGGCCGGGTCGTACGAGTCCTCGTTCACGCCCATGACGAACGTGGCGTCCTCGTCGGTCGCGGGTGCCGAGATCAGGACCTTCTTCGCGCCGGCGTCGAGGTGCTTGCGCGCGTCGGCGGCCTTCGTGAAGAAGCCCGTCGACTCGATGACGATGTCGACGCCGAGCTCGCCCCAGGGCAGGTTGGCGGGGTCGCGCTCGGCGAACGCCTTGATGGCCTTGCCGTCGACGATGAGGTTCTCGTCGTCGTACTCGACCGACGCGTCGAGACGGCCCGTGATCGAGTCGTACTTGAGCAGGTGAGCGAGCGTCTTGTTGTCGGTGAGGTCGTTGACGGCGACGACCTCGAGGTCGGCGCCCTGGGCGAGCGCGGCACGGAAGTAGTTGCGGCCGATGCGGCCGAAGCCGTTGATGCCGATCTTTACGGACACGGAGTAACTCCTGTTGGACGTGCGCGAGCGCGCGGGTTCTCGATGTGTAGCCGGACGGCGGTGTCCCCGGACGGTGTCCGGGGACACCCATCCGCTATGACAGTAGCAGCAGCCCCGAGGTGCGCTCGCGGGCGACGTCAAAGCGCTGCTGGACGTTCGCCCAGTCGGCGATGTTCCAGAAGGCCTTCACGTAGTCGGCGCGGACGTTCTGGTAGTCGAGGTAGTACGCGTGCTCCCAGACGTCGAGCATGAGCAGCGGCACGATGCCCGCGGGCAGGTTGCCCTGCTGGTCGAAGAACTGCACGATGATCAGCCGCTGGCCGAGGGAATCCCACGCGAGCACCGCCCAGCCAGAGCCCTGCACGCCGAGCGCCGTCGCCGTGAAGTGCGCCTGGAACGCGTCGAACGAGCCGAACTGGTCGTCGATCGCCGCAGCGAGCTCGCCGGTCGGCTTGTCGCCGCCGTTCGGCGAGAGGTTGGTCCAGAAGATCGAGTGGTTGACGTGGCCGCCGAGGTTGAAGGCGAGGTCCTTCTCCAGCTTGTTCACGTTCGCGAGGTTGCCGGTCTCGCGCGCCTCGGCGAGCTGGGCGAGTGCGGTGTTCGCGCCCGTCACGTAGGCCTGGTGGTGCTTCGAGTGGTGCAGCTCCATGATGCGGCCGCTGATCGACGGCTCGAGCGCCGCGTAGTCGTAGGCGAGTTCGGGGAGGGTGTAGTCAGCCATTGCTTCTCCTTGTCAGATGCCGGGTTCCCGGGCCTCCGCTCGGGTGAACCGCAGCTCGTCCCACTCTATGCCCGGCGGGCGGGCACCTGCCCGGGGGTTGCGTCACACCGCGTCCAAGTGCGCGCGGCGGGGCGAGCGCCGGGGGTCAGACGACGTCGAAGTCGGCGGGCAGGCTCGCCTCGGTGCCCGGAATCCCGAGATCGGCCGCACGCTTGTCTGCCATCGCGAGCAGTCGCCGGATGCGGCCGGCGACCGCGTCCTTCGTCATCGGCGGGTCGGCGTGATGGCCGAGCTCGTCGAGGCTCGCCTCGCGGTGGGCCAGGCGCAGTTCACCGGCGTACTTGAGGTGCCCGGGGATGTCGTCGCCGAGGATCTCCATGGCCCGCTCGACCCGTGCGCACGCCGCGACGGCCGCCTGGGCCGAGCGCCGCAGGTTCGCATCGTCGAAGTTGACGAGGCGGTTCGCGGTCGCGCGCACCTCCCGCCGCTGGCGCAGCTCCTCCCAGTTGCGCACGGTGCCGGTCGCGCCCATGAGCGTGAGCATCGCGCTGATCGCCTCACCGTCGCGCACGACCACTCGATGCACGCCGCGGACCTCCCGCGCCTTCGCCGAGACGCCGAGGCGCCCGGCGGCACCCACGAGGGCCATCGCCGTCTCGTTGCCGGGGCAGGTGACCTCGAGCGCCGCCGAGCGGCCCGGGTCGGTCAGGCTGCCGTGCGCGAGGAACGCCCCGCGCCACACGGCGGCGACCTCGTCTCGGGAGCCGGTCGTCAATCGGTTCGGGAGTCCCCGAACCGGTCGGCGCCGAGCGTCGAGGAGCCCGGTCTGCCGGGCGAGCGTCTCGCCCCCCTCGAGCACGCGCACCAGGTACTGGTTCTGCCGGCGGATGCCGGAGGCCGAGATCACCGACACGTCGGGACGCACGCCGTAGAGTTCCCCGAGGTCGCGCGTCACGCGCTTCGCGACGGTCGCCGAGTCCAGCTCGGCCTCGATCGCGATGCGGCCCGAGATGAGGTGCAGTCCGCCGGCGAACCGGAGTACGGAGGCCAGCTCGGCCGCGCGGACGCTCGTCTTCGACACCTCGACCCGAGCGAGTTCTTCCTTCACGTCCGCGGTCAATGCCACCTGTGTTTCCAATCTGTCGTACTCATCGCGACGCCGGTCATTCCCGACCCAGGTCGCGGTCCTTCACGGCCACCGCGACGCCCGGCATCCGCTCGATCCGCGCCGCCAGCTCGCGCGCGAGCGCGACCGAGCGATGCTTGCCGCCGGTGCATCCGATCGCCACCGTGGCATGGCGCTTGTTCTCGCGCTGGTAGCCGGCGAAGATCGGCGCGAGCGCCGCCGCGTAGGCGTCGAGGAACTCGAGCGCGCCCTCCTGCTCGACCACGTAGTCGGACACGGCCGCGTCGGTGCCGGTCAGCGGACGCAGCTCGGGCAGCCAGAACGGATTCGGGAGGAACCGGGCGTCGACCACGAGGTCCGCGTCAGCCGGCAGCCCGTACTTGAAGCCGAAGCTCACGACGGTCACGCGAAGGCCCGCCGCGCCGGTCTCGGCGAAGCTCTCGGTCACCCGGTTGGCGAGCTGGTGGATGTTGAGGTCGGACGTGTCGATGAGGATGTCGCTCATCTCGCGGACCGCCTGCAGGCGGGTGCGCTCGGCCGTGATGCCGTCGAGGATCGTACCGTCGCCCTGCAGCGGGTGCGGTCGGCGCACCGATTCGAACCGCCGCACCAGCGCGGCGTCCGTCGCGTCGAGGAAGACCACTCGGACGCTCACGCCGGTGCGAAGCGCCTGGATGATGTCCTGCAGCTCGGCGAAGAAGTCGCGACCGCGGACGTCGACGACGGCGGCGATGCGCGGGAGGGTCGCGCCGGCTCGTTCGACGAGTTCGACGAGCGGGCGCAGCATCTGCGGCGGGAGGTTGTCGACCACGTACCAGCCGAGGTCCTCGAGCGCGTTCGCGACGGTCGAGCGGCCCGCCCCGGACATGCCGGTGACGATGAGCATCTCCTGACGCTCGGCCTCGTCTCCCATCGGCGGGCGCCCCCTCTCGTTCGCTCCCACCACCCTACCGGGGCCCCGGCGCCGCGTCGGCGTGGAGCGTCGAGCGGATCGTCGCCGCGAGGGTCGGCCCGATGCCCTTCACCTCGGCGATGTCGGCCTCGCTCGCGCCCTTCAGCCTGGCGACCGAGCCGAAGTGGCGGAGCAGTTCCTTCACGCGCGCCGGTCCGAGGCCCGGGATCTCGGAGAGCACCGTGCCGATGTCGCGCTTGCGCCGCTGGCGCTGGTGCGTGATGGCGAACCGATGCGCCTCGTCGCGGATGCGCTGGAACAGGAAGAGCGCGTCGGAGTTGCGCGGCAGGATCACGGGGTAGTCGGAGTCGGGCGTCCAGATCTCCTCGAGCCGCTTCGCGATGCCGCAGAGCGTGATGCCCTGGACGCCGGACTCCGCGAGCGCCCGTGCCGCGGCCTCGACCTGCGGCTGGCCGCCGTCGACGACCAGCAGGTTGGGCCGGTAGGCGAACTTCTTGCGACGCTCGGGCGCGACAGGTGCATCGGATGCCTCGGCGACGGCGTTCTCGACGGTCGCGGTCTCCGCGTGCGCGGCCGCGGTGGGCTCGTCGGCGCCGGTCGCTGCTGCTTCCTCGCCATCCCCGCCGCGTAGATACGCGAGCCGTCGCGTCAGCACCTGGTGGATCGAGTCGGTGTCGTCGCTCGAGGCGGGGATGGTGAACCGACGGTACTCGTCTTTGCGCGGCAGACCGTCTTCGAAGACGACCATCGACGCGACGATGTTCGTGCCCGAGAGATGCGACACGTCGTAGCACTCGATGCGGAGCGGGGCATCCGGCATGCCGAGCGCCTCCTGGATGTCTTCGAGGGCTCGCGATCGCGTCGTGAAGTCGGCGCTGCGACGGGTCTTGTAGAGCATGAGCGACTGCTTGGCGTTGCGCGTCGCCGTCTCGAGCAGCGACGCCTTGGCGCCGCGATGCGCGACGCGAAGCTCGACCCGACGACCCGCACGCTCGCCCAGCCACGATTCGAGCGCCTCGGCGTCGTCGGGCAGCTCGGGCACCACGACTTCGCGCGCCGGCACCAGGTCGTGTCCGTAGGCGTTCTGCACGACCGAGTCGACGAGTTCGCCGAGCGGCACGTCGAGCTCCTTGTCGACGGTCCAGGATCGCTCGCCGCGGATGCGGCCGCCGCGCACCATGAACAGGTGCACGGCCGCGGCGAGTTCGTCGTGCTCGATGCCGAACACGTCGAGGTCGACGCGATCGCCGAGCACGACCGCGCTCTTCTCGAAGAAGGCGGTGGCCGCCTGCAGCTCGTCGCGTTTGCGCGCGGCGGTCTCGTAGTCCTGCACCGCGGCGGCCTGCCGCATCTCGCGTTCGAGCTCGCGCATGATGCGCGGATCCTGGTTCTGCATGAAGGCGACGAACCGGTCGACGTTCTCACGGTGCTCCTCGATCGTCACCTTGCCCGAGCACGGCCCGAAGCAACGGCCGATCTGACCGGCGAAGCAGGGCTTGCCGGTCGCCATGGCCCGCCGGTAGTCGCTGTCCTTGCACGTGCGGATCGGGAAGATCCTCGTGAGGATCTCGAGCGTGTCGGTGACCGCCCACATCTTGGGGTACGGCCCGAAGTACCGGGCGCCCGGGATGCCCCGCTTGCGGGACACCATCGCACGCGGCGCCTCGTCGGCGAGCGTCACCACGAGGTACGGGTAGGACTTGTCGTCCTTGAACCGCACGTTGAAGGGCGGCTTCAGCTCGTTGATCCAGGTGATCTCGAGGTTCAGCGCCTCGACGTCGCTGGCCACCACCGTCCACTCGACGGATGCCGCGCTCAGCACCATCCGCCGCGTGCGCTCGTGCAGGGTGCGCAGCGGGGCGAAGTAGTTCGACAGGCGCGCCCTGAGGTTCTTCGCCTTGCCGACGTACAGCACCCGGCCGTCGGCGTCGCAGAACCGGTACACCCCGGGTGAGGTGGGGATCTCCCCCGGCTTCGGGCGATACGGCACGCCCGAAGCGATCGACGGTGCGATGCCCATCGCCTAGCTGGCGACCTGCGCGCGCTCGTGCGCGTCGAGGATCTCGCGGAGGAAGAAGCCGGTGTGGCTGTCGGGGTGATCGGCGATCTGCTCGGGAGTGCCCGTCGCCACGATGCGGCCGCCGCCCGACCCGCCCTCTGGGCCCAGGTCGATCAGCCAGTCGGCCGACTTGATCACGTCGAGGTTGTGCTCGATGACGATGACCGTGTTGCCCTTGTCGACGAGCTTGCCGAGCACCTTGAGCAACTTGCGCACGTCTTCGAAGTGCAGGCCCGTCGTCGGCTCGTCGAGCACGTACACGCTGCGGCCGTTCGAACGACGCTGCAACTCGGTCGCGAGCTTGACGCGCTGCGCCTCACCACCCGAGAGGGTCGTCGCGCTCTGACCGAGCTGCACGTAGCCGAGGCCGACGTCGACGAGCGTCTTCAGGTACCGGTGGATCGCGGAGATCGGTTCGAAGAAGTCGGCGGCCTCGCTGATCGGCATCTCGAGCACCTCGGCGATGTTCTTGCCCTTGTAGTGCACCTGCAGCGTCTCGCGGTTGTACCGCTTGCCGCCGCAGACCTCGCAGGCGACGTAGACGTCGGGGAGGAAGTTCATCTCGATCTTGATCGTGCCGTCGCCCGAACACGCCTCGCACCGGCCGCCCTTGACGTTGAAGCTGAACCGGCCGGGCAGGTACCCGCGGGCCTTGGCCTCGGTCGTCTCGGCGAACAGCGTGCGGATGCGATCGAACACGCCGGTGTACGTCGCCGGGTTCGAGCGCGGCGTGCGGCCGATCGGCGCCTGGTCGACGTGCACGACCTTGTCGAGCTGGTCGAGGCCGGAGACGCGGCGGTGCTTGCCCGGCACCTTGCGAGCCCCGTTCAACCGGTTGGCGAGCACGCGGTAGAGGATGTCGTTGACGAGCGACGACTTGCCGGAGCCCGAGACGCCGGTGACCGCCGTGAGCACCCCGAGCGGGAACTCGGCGTCGACGTTGCGCAAGTTGTTGGCCGCAGCACCCTCGACGGTGATCACGCGGTCGCGGTCGATCGGCCGACGATGTGCGGGCAGCGCGATCTCGCGGCGACCCGCGAGGTAGTCGCCCGTGAGCGACTCGGTGTTCTTCAGCAGGTCGGCGTAGGAGCCGGAGTGCACCACCGTGCCGCCGTTGACGCCGGCGCCGGGCCCGATGTCGACGATCCAGTCCGCCGTGCGGATGGTGTCTTCGTCATGCTCGACGACGATGAGGGTGTTGCCGAGGTCGCGCAGCGCCACGAGCGTGTCGATGAGGCGACGATTGTCGCGCTGGTGCAGCCCGATGCTCGGCTCGTCGAGCACGTAGAGCACGCCGGTGAGCCCCGAGCCGATCTGCGTCGCGAGCCGGATGCGCTGCGCCTCGCCGCCTGAGAGCGTCGCCGCCGCGCGCGCGAGGTCGAGGTAGGACAGGCCCACGCGGATCAGGAAGTCGAGCCGCACCTTGATCTCGCGCAGCACCTGCGCCGCGATCGCCTGCTCGCGGTCGGTCAGCTCGAGCCGATCCATGAAGGCGCGCGCGTCGGTCAGGCTGAGCAGCGCGACGTCGGCGATGCTCCGGTCGTGGATGAGCACCGAGAGCACCTCGGGCTTGAGCCGCTTGCCGCCGCACACGGGGCACGGCACCTCGCGCAGGTACTCGGCCCAGCGCGCACGCTGCACGTCGGTCTCGGCCTGCACGTACTGCCGCTCGATGTAGGGGACGACGCCCTCGAACCCCGAGGTGTAGCTCATCTCACGGCCGTAGCGGTTGCGCCACTTGACCTTGACCTCGAAGTTGTCGCCGCGCAGCACCGCGGCCTGCGCCGTCGGGTCGAGGGACTCCCACGGGGTGTCGAGCGAGAAGCCGAGGTCGCGCGAGAGCCCGTCGAGCAGCTTCTCGTAGTAGTTGTAGAGGCTCTTGCCCTGCGAGGTCCACGGCAGGATGACGCCTTCGCTGATGGACAGCGACGGGTCGCCGAGCAGGAGCTCTTCATCGACCGACATGCGCGTGCCGAGCCCCGAGCACTCGGGGCAGGCGCCGAACGGCGCGTTGAACGAGAACGTGCGCGGCTCGATCTCGGAGAGTTGGATGGGATGCTGGTTCGGGCACGACAGCTTCTCAGAGAAGGTCTGCCACGCGTCGTCGCCCTCGCGATCGACGTAGTTGATCTGCACCAACCCGTCGGTCAGTCGCAACGCCGTCTCGAGCGAGTCGGTGAGCCGGCCGAGGATGTCGGCGGATGCCACGAGCCGGTCGATCACGACCGAGATGTCGTGCTTGACCTGCTTCTTCAGCGTCGGCGGCTCGTCGAGCCGGATCAGCTCGCCGTCGACGACCGCGCGGGAATAGCCCTGCGCCGCGAGGTCGCGGAAGAGGTCGACGAACTCGCCCTTCTTCTTCGAGACGACCGGGCTCAACACCTGGAAGCGCGTGCCGTCGGGCAGCTCGATGAGCTGGTCGGCGATCTGCTGCACGGTCTGCTTCTGGATGCGCTCGCCGCACACGGGGCAGTGCGGCACGCCGATGCGGGCCCACAGCAGTCGCATGTAGTCGTAGATCTCGGTGATCGTGCCGACGGTCGACCGGGGGTTGCGGTTGGTCGACTTCTGGTCGATCGAGACCGCCGGGCTCAGGCCCTCGATGAAGTCGACGTCGGGACGGTCGACCTGGCCGAGGAATTGGCGCGCGTACGCCGACAGCGATTCGACGTATCGGCGCTGGCCCTCGGCGAAGATGGTGTCGAACGCGAGCGAGGACTTGCCCGAGCCGGAGAGGCCGGTGAACACGACCATCGCGTCACGCGGGACCTCGACGTCGACATTCCGCAGGTTGTGCACGCGTGCCCCGCGGACACTCAGGCGGGAATGGGCATCGAGACGTGAAACTGGCACCCTTCGAGTCTACGGAGGGCCACCGACACGGATGCCTCGAGCGCGAGCGCTCTCAGCGAACATACGTTCGATTCACAGTTCGGAAGCCGTTACCCGAGGTGGCCGGCCTTCTCCATCTGGCGCAGCTCGCGCTTGAGTTCCTGGACCTCGTCGCGCAACCGCGCGGCGAGCTCGAACTTGAGCTCGCCGGCGGCCTCGAGCATCTGGTCGTTGAGGTCGCGGATGAGGTCTTCGAGGTTGCTCGCGCCCTCGGCCGCGATGCCCTCGCGCCGCAGGTTCGGCACGGGCGACTTCTTGCGCTGGTCGCGCCCGGCGAGGAGCGCTGCGGTGTCGGCCTCCTCGCGGGCGAGGACCTGCGTGATGTCGGCGATGCGCTTGCGCAGCGGCTGCGGATCGATGCCGTTGACGCGGTTGTACTCGAGCTGCCGCTCGCGGCGCCGCGTGGTCTCGTCGATCGCGTTCGCCATCGAATCGGTGACCACGTCGGCGTACATGTGCACCTCGCCGGAGACGTTGCGCGCCGCGCGGCCGATGGTCTGGATGAGCGAGGTCGAGCTGCGCAGGAAGCCCTCCTTGTCGGCGTCGAGGATCGCGACGAGCGACACCTCGGGCAGGTCGAGGCCCTCGCGCAGGAGGTTGATGCCGACGAGCACGTCGTAGACGCCGGCACGCAGCTCGCTGAGGAGCTCGACGCGGCGGAGCGTGTCGACGTCGGAGTGCAGGTAGCGCACGCGCACGCCCGCCTCGGTGAGGAAGTCGGTGAGCTCTTCGGCCATGCGCTTGGTCAGCGTAGTGACCAGCACGCGCTCGTCGCGCTCGGCCCGGACGCGCACCTGCTCGAGCAGGTCGTCGATCTGCCCCTTGCTGGGCTTCACGACGATCTCGGGGTCGACGAGCCCGGTGGGGCGGATGATCTGCTCGACGACGCCGTCGGCAACGCCCATCTCGTACTTGCCGGGAGTCGCCGAGAGGTACACCGTCTGGCCGACGCGCGCCTTGAACTCGTTCCACCTCAGGGGCCGGTTGTCGAGCGCGCTCGGCAGACGGAAGCCATGCTCGACCAGGGTGCGCTTGCGCGACGAGTCGCCCTCGTACATGGCGCCGATCTGCGGCACGGTGACGTGCGACTCGTCGATGACCACGAGGAAGTCGTCGGCGAAGTAGTCGAGCAGGCAGTGCGGCGCCTCGCCCGGCGCGCGGCCGTCGATGTGCCGCGAGTAGTTCTCGATACCGGAGCAGAAGCCGATCTGCTCCATCATCTCGAGATCGAACGTCGTGCGCATGCGCAGCCGCTGCGCCTCGAGCAGCTTGCCTTCGCGCTCCAGCTCGGCGAGTCGCTCCTCGAGCTCGAGGCGGATGGTGCCGATCGCGCGCTGCATCACATCGGTGCTCGCGACGTAGTGCGAGCCCGGGAAGATCGGCACGGCGTCGAGCTTGGCGACCACCTCGCCGGTCAGCGGGTGGAGGCTGAACAGCGCCTCGATCTCGTCGCCGAACATCTCGATACGGATCGCCAGCTCTTCGTAGACGGGGATGATCTCGATCGTGTCGCCGCGTACGCGGAAGGTGCCTCGGGAGAAGTCGACGTCGTTGCGCTGGTACTGCATCGACACGAACTTGCGGATCAGCCAGTCGCGATCCACGCGCTGGCCGACCTGGAGCGGCATCATCGCCGCGAGGTATTCCTCGGGCGTGCCGAGGCCGTAGATGCACGACACGGTCGAGACCACGACGACGTCTCGTCGGCTGAGCAGCGAGTTCGTCGTCGAGTGGCGCAGACGCTCGACCTCCGCGTTGATCGAGCTGTCCTTCTCGATGAAGGTGTCGGTCTGCGGGACGTAGGCCTCGGGCTGGTAGTAGTCGTAGTACGAGACGAAGTACTCGACCGCATTGTTCGGCATGAGCTCGCGGAACTCGGTCGCCAGCTGCGCCGCGAGGGTCTTGTTGTGCGCCAGCACCAGCGTGGGACGCTGCACCTGCTCGATGAGCCACGCCGTGGTCGCCGACTTGCCCGTGCCGGTCGCGCCGAGCAGCACCACGTCGGTCTCACCGGCGTTGATGCGCCCCGCGAGTTCGGCGATGGCCTGCGGCTGGTCGCCGCTGGGACGGTACTCGCTCACGACCTCGAACGGACGGACGGAACGCGTGGCCTGCATGCGTTCCAGTCTAGGTTCGGCCACCGACACGCCGGCCGGTGTTCGCCGTGGGCGCGACCGCGACCGCGACCCCGACGGCGACGGCGACCCCGCGCGCGGCGCTCAGCTCGCGCGGCGGCGCCGCGTCGGGCTCAGCGCGCGCGGCGCTCCTCGACGATGCGCGCCCAGAGGGCGTCGGCCTGGCTCATCGTGTGGCCGAGGCTGCCCGACGTGTCGATGACCACGTCGGCGATCTTCCGGCGCTCCTCGTCGTCGACCTGGGCGTCGACCCTGGCCTCGGCGTGGTCTGGCTCGAGCCCGCGCTCCTCGACGAGGCGCTTGACCTGGACTCCCCGACCGGCGCTCGTCACGACGATGAGGTCGAACGGGTGGTCGACGGATGCCTCGACCAGGAGCGGCACGTCGTACACGACGACGGCATCGGGGTCCTCCTGCTCCGCCTTGACGATGAGCCGGCCCGAGAGCTCGCGGACCGCGGGGTGCACGATGCCGTTGAGCCGAGCGCGCGCCGCGTCGTCGGCGAACACGATCCCGCCGAGTCGTTCGCGGTCGAGGACGCCGTCGGCGCGCACGATGTCGGGACCGAACGCCTCGACGATCGAGGCGAACGCCGGCGTGCCGGGCTCGACGACCTTGCGCGCCAGCTGGTCGGCGTCGATGTGGATCGCACCGTGCTCGTAGAGCCGTCGGGCGACCGTGGACTTGCCCGACGCGATGCCGCCGGTGAGGCCGATCAGATACACGCTGCCCAGCCTAGCGGCGGCAGGCGGCAGGCGGCAGGCGGCAGGCGGCCGGCTGCTGACGCCTGACGGCTGACGACCCGCCTTCGCCCCGCTGCCCGCGATCGAGCCTCGCCCCGGTGGAACGCCGAAGGCCGGCCCCGCATGGGACCGGCCTTCGGAGGTTCGTCAGGAGACGATCAGTTGCTCGAGAGCTTCTCGCGCAGCGCCGCGAGCGACGCGTCGTCGGCGAGGGTGCCGCTGCCGGCCGAGTCGCTCGAGTACGACGCCGTGCCGCTCGCGAACGAGTCGTCGCTGGCCTGGGCGGCCTGCGAAGCAGCGACCTGCTTCTTGTGGGCCTCCCAGCGAGCCTGAGCCGCAGCGTACTGCTGCTCCCACTCTTCGCGCTGGGCCTCGAAGCCCTCGCGCCACTCGTTCGTCTCGGGGTCGAAGCCCTCCGGGAACTTGTAGTTGCCCTGCTCGTCGTACTCGGTGAGCATGCCGTAGAGCGCCGGGTCGAACTCGGTGCCCTCGGGGTCGACGCCGTCGTTCGCCTGCTTGAGCGAGAGCGAGATGCGGCGACGCTCGAGGTCGATGTCGATGACCTTGACGAAGACCTCTTCGCCGACCGACACGACCTGCTCGGCGAGCTCGACGTGCTTGGCCGAGAGCTCCGAGATGTGCACGAGGCCCTCGATGCCGTCTGCGACGCGCACGAACGCGCCGAAGGGGACGAGCTTCGTGACCTTGCCCGGTGCGACCTGGCCGATCGCGTGGGTGCGCGCGAAGACCTGCCACGGGTCCTCCTGCGTCGCCTTGAGCGACAGGGAGACGCGCTCGCGGTCGAGCTCGACGGAGAGCACCTCGACGGTGACCTCCTGGCCGACCTCGACGACCTCGCTGGCGTGCTCGATGTGCTTCCACGACAGCTCGGAGACGTGCACGAGGCCGTCGACGCCGCCGAGGTCCACGAACGCACCGAAGTTGACGATCGACGAGATGACGCCCTTGCGGATCTGGCCCGGGTGCAGGTTCGCGAGGAAGGTCGAGCGCGACTCGGACTGCGTCTGCTCGAGCAGGGCGCGGCGCGAGAGGACCACGTTGTTGCGGTTCTTGTCGAGCTCGAGGATCTTCGCCTCGATCTCCTGGCCGAGGTACGGCGTGAGGTCGCGAACGCGGCGGAGCTCGATGAGCGACGCCGGCAGGAAGCCACGGAGGCCGATGTCGACGATCAGGCCGCCCTTGACGACCTCGATGACCTGGCCGGTCACGACGCCGTCGGACTCCTTGATCTTCTCGACGTCGCCCCACGCGCGCTCGTACTGGGCGCGCTTCTTGGACAGGATCAGTCGGCCTTCCTTGTCCTCCTTCTGGAGAACGAGGGCCTCGACGGTGTCGCCGACGTTGACGACCTCGCTCGGGTCGACGTCGTGCTTGATGGAAAGCTCGCGGGAGGGGATGACACCCTCGGTCTTGTAGCCGACGTCGAGGAGGACCTCGTCGCGGTCGATCTTCACGACGGTGCCCTCGATCAGGTCGCCGTCGTTGAAGAACTTGAGCGTCTTCTCGACCGCGGCGAGGAAGTCGTCAGCAGATCCGATGTCGTTGATCGCGACCTGCTTGGGCGCCTTGGTCGTTGTGGTGGTCATGTAGTGGTTGCTCCGAAAGGACAGAATCAGGCCCACCGCGAAGTTCGAGCGTTCTTGGTTTCCGCGATGGGCATGCGGACAGTGATGCCACAAGAGTGACATTCCATCCTAACGGAACGACCGCTCCCCCGGCAACCGCAGCGCTCGCCGACGGCGTGGCACGATCCGCGCGCGTCGGCCGGCGACCTCACCCGAGCAGTGCCGAGCGCAGGGTGTCGAGCCCGACGCCGCCCAGGTCGAGGGCGTTGCGGTGGAACGCGCGGATGTCGAACTCCGATCCCTCGCGTCGTCGCGTCTCGTCGCGCAGCTGCTCCCAGATCCGCTGCCCCACCTTGTACGACGGCGCCTGGCCCGGCCATCCGAGATACCGGTTCACCTCGAACCGGACGAACTCGTCGCTCATGGCCACGTTCTCGCGGAGGAAGTCGAATGCGTAGTCGCCGGTCCACGCGCCCTCGCCGTCGGGACGCGCCTTGCCGAGGTGCACGCCGATGTCGAGCACCACGCGGGCCGCACGCATGCGCTGGCCGTCGAGCATGCCGAGCCGGTCGGCCGGGTCATCGAGATAGCCGAGCTCCTGCATGAGCCGCTCGGCGTACAGCGCCCAGCCCTCGGCATGGCCCGACGTGCCGGCGAGCTGGCGCCGCCACGTGTTGAGGGTGCCGCGGTTGACGACGGCCTGCCCGATCTGCAGGTGGTGCCCGGGCACGCCCTCGTGGTAGACGGTCGTGAGCTCGCGCCAGGTGTCGAACTCGGTCACGCCCTCGGGCACCGACCACCACATACGGCCCGGGCGCGAGAAGTCGTCGGTCGGCCCGGTGTAGTAGATGCCGCCCTCCTGCGTCGGCGCGATCAGGCACTCCAGCGTGCGGATCTCTTCAGGGATGTCGAACTGGGTCGCACCGAGCTCGGCGACGGCGCGGTCGCTGGTCTCCTGCATCCAGCGCTGCAGCTCATCGGTGCCGTGCAGCTTCCGCGACGGGTCTCGCTCGAGGTGCGCCACGGCCTCGGCGACCGAGGCGCCGGGCAGGATCTCGCGGGCGATCGACTCCTGCTCGGCCACCATGCGCGCGAGCTCCTCGATGCCCCACTCGTACGTCTCGTCGAGATCGACGGTCGCCCCGAGGAAGTGCCGCGACCGGAGCGCGTAGATCTCGCGGCCGACCGCGTCTTCGGTGCCGGCGCGCGGCGCGAGCTCACTGTCGAGGAACCCGGCGAGGCGTTCGTACGCGGATGCCGCGTCGGATGCCGCCCGCGCGAGGTCGGCGTCGAGCGCAGCGGGCAGGGCGGTGCCGCCGGCGGTGGCCTCGGCGGCGAACCTGGCGAAGAAGCCGTCGGCCCGGGCCTGGCGCCTCGCCTGGTCGGCCACCTCGTGCACCTGGCGGACCGCGGGCACGATGCCGCGCTCGGCGCCGAGGCGAAGGCTCTCGACGTGCCCCTCGATCGCGGTCGGCACCTGCCGGAGCCGGGCCGCGACGAGCGCCCAGTCGTCGACGGTGTCGGTCGGCATGAGGTCGAACACGTCGCGGATGTCTTGCGAGGGGCTCGCGATGACGTTCAGGTCGCGCAGGTGCAGCCCTGCCTCGTGCTCCTCGAGCCCGAGTGCCAGTTCGCCCCCGAGGTCGGTCGCCGTGACGAGGTCGACGGCGTCGACCGGCTCGGCGGCGCGGATGGCCGCGAGCGCCGCCCGACCGACCTCGGCCTGACGCTCGTGCCCGTCGGGCGAGTAGTCGGGCAGCCGGTCGTCGAACTCGCGCCGACCGATGTACGTGCCGACGGTCGGATGCAGCTCGACGAGGGTGTCGACCCACTCCTCGGCGATCCGGTCGATGTCCGTCGGGGTGCGCGGTTCTGCTGCCATCCTTCGACCCTAGCCCGCCGTGCTCAGTGCGCCGCGTCGTCCCAGCTCGCCCCGCGGCCGATCTGCACGTCGAGCGGTACCAGCAGGTCGGCGGCGTGCGCCATCGCGTCGCGCACGATCTGCTCGACCTGCTCGGACTCGCCCTCGGCGACCTCGAAGATGAGCTCGTCGTGGACCTGCAGCAGCATGCGCGACCGGAGTCCGGCGCCGGCCAACGCCTGCTCGGTCCGGCTCATCGCGAGCTTGATGAGGTCGGCCGCAGAGCCCTGGATCGGCGAGTTCAGCGCGGCGCGCTCGGCGTTCTCGCGGAGCACCCGGTTCGGACTGTTGAGGTCGGGGAACGGCCGGCGGCGGCCGAAGATCGTCTCGGTGTAGCCGTCGACCTTCGCCTGCTCCACGACGCCCCTGAGGTAGTCGCGCACCGCGCCGAAGCGCTCGAAGTAGTCCTTCATGAGCTGTGTGGCCTCGGCGCGGTCGATGCGCAGCTGCTTGGAGAGGCCGAACGCGCTGAGCCCGTACGCGAGCCCGTACGACATCGCCTTCACCTTGGTGCGCATGAGCGGGGACACGTCGGCGGGTTCGACGCCGAAGACCCTCGCGCCGACGAACCGGTGCAGGTCTTCCCCGGCGTTGAACGCCTCGATCAGGCCGGGGTCGCCTGACAGATGCGCCATGATGCGCATCTCGACCTGGGAGTAGTCGGCCGTGAGCAGTTCGGCGAAGTCCTCGCCGTGGCGGAACGCCTCGCGGATGCGCCGCCCCTCCTCGGTGCGGATGGGGATGTTCTGCAGGTTCGGGTCGTTGCTCGACATGCGGCCGGTCGCCGCGCCGATCTGGCCGTAGCTCGTGTGGATGCGACCGTCGGCGGCGATCGATTTGTCGAGCGCGTCGACGATCTGGCGGAGCTTGGTCGCGTCGCGGTGCTCGAGCAGGAGACCGAGGAACGGGTGCGGGTTCGAGTCCTGGAGGTCGGCCAGGGCGCTGGCGTCGGTCGAATAGCCGGTCTTCGTCGCCCGGGTCTTCGGCATGCCGAGCTGGTCGAACAGCACCTCCTGGAGCTGCTTGGGCGAACCGAGGTTCACCTCGCGCCCGATCTCGGCGTACGCGGAGGCGGCAAGGGCGGCGGCGCGCTCTCCGAGGCTCGTCGAGAGCTCGGCCAGCTGCGCATGGTCGACCGTGACGCCTCGCAACTCCATGGCCGCGAGCACCGGCACGAGCGGCATCTCGACGTCGGCGAGCACGCGGCGCGTGCCCTCGCTCATCGCGGCCAGCACGGCCGGCGCGAGCCGGGCGGAGAACCACGCGAGCTCGGGCGGGCCGGATGCCTCGTCTTCGGCGGGCACGAGCTGCGCCGGGTCGCCCTCGGGCACGCGTTCGCCCAGGTAGCGCTCGACCAGGTCGGAGAGGTTCTTCTCCTGGAGGTTCGGCCGGATCAGCCAGCCCGCGACGAGCGGGTCGACCACGAGGCCGTCGAACGCGAGTCCGGAGCGCTGGAGCGCCTTGAGCTGGCCCTTGGCGTCGGTGACGATCTTGGGCGCGGCGCTCGCGAGCCAGGCCTCGAACGGCGCGAGCTCGGCACGACCGGGCTGCCACTGCACCTCGAGGGTCTCGGTGCGCGTGGCCACGCCCGCACCGATGACCCGGCCGTCGAGGACCTCGAGGTGCAGCCCCAGTCCGGCCGGCTCGGCCGCGACGGCGCGTTCGAGCCACGCCGCGAGCTCGTCGCCCACGGCGCGCGCGGCCTTCGGCGCCTCAGGCGCCGGCTGGTCGGTCGCGACCGGGGGCACCGGCGCCGCTGCGGCCGCGGAGGCCTCGCCCGTGACGAGCTTGGTGATGCGCTCCATCAGGGTGCGGAACTCGAGCCGCTCGAAGATCGGGCGGATCGCCTCGAGGTCGATCGGCTTCGACTCGAGCGCGTCGAGTTCGACGTCGAGCGGCACATCGCGCACGAGGCGGTTGAGCTTGCGGTTGCGCACGGCGTGCTCGCGGTGGTCGCGCAGGTTCTGGCCGACGACGCCCTTGATCTCATCGGCGTGCTCGAGGATGCCGTCGAGGTCGCCGTAGAGCCCCAGCCACTTCACCGCGGTCTTCTCGCCGACCTTCGGGATGCCAGGCAGGTTGTCGCTCGTCTCGCCGACGAGCGCGGCGACGTCGGGGTACTGCTCGGGTCGGATCCCGTACCGCTCGATGACCGCCGCCGTGTCGTAGCGCTTGAGCTGCGACACGCCCTGCGAATTCGGGTAGAGCAGCGTGACCTCGTCGTCGACGAGCTGGATGGTGTCGCGGTCGCCCGAGACGAGAAGCACGCGGTAGCCGCTCGCCTCGCCGCGCGTCGCGAGCGTCGCGAGCAGGTCGTCGGCCTCGTAGTCGTCCTTCTCGAGCACCGTGATGCCCATGGCCTGCAGAGCCTCTTGGAGGATCGGCACCTGGCCCTTGAACTCGACCGGGGTCTCGCCGCGGTTGCCCTTGTACTCCTCGTACTCGCGCGTGCGGAACGAGACCCGCGACTTGTCGAACGCGACGGCGAGGTGGGTCGGCTTCTCGTTCGCCAGGAGCAGGAGCAGCATCGAGAGGAAGCCGTGGATGGCGTTCGTGTGCTGCCCGTCGCGGGTCGTGAAGCTGTCGACCGGGAGCGCGTAGAACGCCCGGAATGCGAGTGAGTGACCGTCGACGACGAGGAGGGTGGGCTTCATGGGGTCCGACACCATGTCAGCCTACAAGCGGCCGCCGACACCGCCCGACGGGCACGGATGCCTCGCAGACCGCGCGTGCTCCGAAGACGACGGATGCCGCGTCGGGCGAACCCGCGCGGCATCCGGTGAGGAAGGGAAGCCCCGGCTACTTCTTCGCCGAGAGCTGTTCGATGATGGCCTGCGAGACGTCGCGCATGGTGAGTCGACGATCCATCGACGCCTTCTGGATCCAGCGGAACGCCTCGGGCTCGGTGAGGCCCATCTTCTCGTTGAGCAGGCCCTTGGCGCGGTCGACGAGCTTGCGCGTCTCGAAGCGCTCGACCAGGTCGCCGACCTCGGCCTCGAGCGCGATGATCTGGGCGTGGCGGGCGAGGGCGATCTCGATCGCCGGCAGCAGGTCGTTCGGGGTGAACGGCTTCACGACGTAGGCGAGGGCGCCGGCCTCGCTGGCCCGCTCGACGAGCTCCTTCTGGCTGAACGCGGTGAGGAGCACGACCGGGGCGATGTGGCCCTTCGAGAGTCGCTCCGCGGCCGAGATGCCGTCGAGCTGGGGCATCTTCACGTCCATGATGACGAGGTCGGGGCGCAGTTCGGTCGCCAGGGCGACCGCGGTCTCGCCGTCTCCGGCCTCGCCGACGACCTCGAAGCCGTTGTCACGGAGGATCTCGACGATGTCGAGCCGGATGAGCGACTCGTCTTCCGCGACGACGACGCGCCGAGGCGCCGACTGGGTGGGTTCGCTGTCTGTCACGGCTGAAAGCCTACGGTATTCTGGCCGGGGCCTTTGGCCGGTGTGGCGGAATGGCAGACGCGGAGCACTCAAAATGCTTTGCCCGAAAGGGCGTGTGGGTTCGACCCCCACCACCGGCACCGAACGGCGTCACTCCGACTGCGGTGCACTCCCCCGCGCACCGCGATGGATCTCGACGATCCGCGCCGCTCCGGGCGACCCGGGCTCCACGACGAGCGGTCGATCGTCCATGAACAGGCCGATCACACGGGCGAGTTCGTCGGGGTGGCTGAAGTTGATCGCGTGCGCCGCGCCCTCGATGGTCACGACCACGACGCGGTTGTCGATGTGAGCGGCGACCTCGCGGATCCGTGCGGCCGAGGGCATCAGCGGGTCGCGGTCGCCGACGACGACGAGGGTCGGCGCGTCGAGGGCGAGCAGGCGCTCCAGCGTCGGATACCGCGTCAGCGAACGGAACATCCGAACCGTGCTGGGGACTCCGAACCGCAGGTAGTCGGGCGTCACCACGCGGATGAGCGACGTGGGTTCCCGGCGCCCGTCCTTCGCCAGCTGGCCGACGGCGCGAACCAGCGGCTGGTTGTGCAGGCCGCCCGCCGGCGAGACGAGCACGGCCCGCTCGAGCCGATCGGGGTAGTCGTGGGCGAACTCGCAGATGACGGGGCATCCCATCGAGTTGCCGACGAGCGTCGCCCGCTCGATGCCGAGCTCATCGAGGATCTCGACGGCGGACCGCGCGAGGTCGGGCACATCGAGCGCCCCGCGCCGTCGCCCGCTCCGGCCGAAGCCGGGCAGGTCGGGCACGATCGTGCGGAACCGCCCTGCGAGCCGCTCCGCCGTGGGCACGAGGTAGCGCCCCGAGAGGCCGAACCCGTGCACGTGCATCATGGCCCGCGCCGCATGCGAGGCCGGTTCGGCCGGTTCGGGCGACTCGCGGAGGAAGACGCGGACGCCGTCGACCCGGATCGATCGCTCCGCCAGCGCCGGTCGATGCTCGCCGCCGGCCGCTCCCCCGTCCGGTGCCGCCATGCCCGAATCCTCCCACGGAGCCGATGCGCGGGGAAGTCCCGCACGGGCGGACGGCGGAGGGCCCGACCGCCGCAGCGATCGGGCCCTCGTCGACTCAGGTCAGAGCACCTCGCCGACGCGGTGCACGCGCACGTCGTTCGTGGTGCCCGGAATCCCGGGAGGGGATCCGGAGATGATGACGACGGTGTCGCCGTCGGCCGCACGGCCCGATCGCTTGAGCACGTCGTCGACCTGGCCGACCATCTGGTCGGTGTGGGTCACGCGATCGACCACGAACGACTCGACGCCCCAGAACAGCGACATCCGGCGACGGATCGCCTGGTCGGGCGTGAACGCGAGGATCGGGATGCTCGAGCGCAGTCGCGACATCCGCCGGACCGACTCGCCCGACTCGGTGAACACGCAGAGGTACTTCGCGTCGACGAAGTCGCCGATGTCGACCGCGGCGGCCGTGATCGCGCCCGACTGCGTACGGGGCTTCGTGCCGAGCTTGGGCACGCGCTCGAGCCCGTGCTGCTCGGTCGAGCTCACGATGCGGGCCATCGTCTGCACGGTGATGACGGGGTACTCGCCCACGCTCGTCTCGCCCGAGAGCATGACCGCGTCGGCGCCGTCGAGCACCGCGTTGGCGACGTCCGAGGTCTCGGCGCGCGTGGGCACCGGGCTGTGGATCATCGACTCGAGCATCTGCGTCGCGACGATGACCGGCTTCGCGAGGCGACGTGCGATCTCGATCGCCTGCTTCTGCACGATGGGCACCGCCTCGAGCGGAAGCTCGACGCCGAGGTCGCCGCGGGCGACCATGATGGCGTCGAAGGCCTCGATGATCCCCTCGAGGTGGTCGACCGCCTGCGGCTTCTCGATCTTCGCGACGACCGGCACGCGGCGCCCGACCTCGTCCATGATCTCGTGCACGCGCGTGATGTCGTCGGCGTTGCGCACGAACGACAGCGCGATCAGGTCGGCGCCGAGCTCGAGGCCCCAGCGCAGGTCGGCCTCGTCCTTCTCGGAGAGCGCGGGCACGTTCACGGCGACGCCCGGCAGGTTGATGCCCTTGTTGTTCGACACCGGTCCGGCGACGATCACCTTCGTGGTCACCACGACGCCGTCGGTCTCGAGCACCTGGACGCGGACCTTGCCGTCGTCGATGAGCAGGAAGTCACCGGGCTTGACGTCGTTCGGCAGGCCCTTGAAGGTCGTGCCGACGAGCTCTTTCGTGCCGACCACGTCTTCGGTGGTGATCTTGAAGATGTCGCCCTCGGCGAGCTCGTAGGGTCCGCCCTCGAACTTGCCCAGGCGGATCTTCGGGCCCTGCAGGTCGACGAGCACCGCGATCGCCCGGCCCGAGTCGTTGGCCGCCTTGCGGACGTTCTGGTAGACGCCCTCGTGCACGTCGTAGCTGCCGTGGCTGAGGTTCATCCTCGCCACGTCGACGCCCGCGTCGATGATCGCGCGGATCTGCTCATAGCTCGACGTCGCCGGCCCGAGGGTGGCGACGATCTTCGCTCGTCTCATTTCGTTGTGTGCTCCCAGTTGTTCCGCGCCGGGGCGCGGGTCGGTGGTCGGCGCCGATCGGCGCCGGACCGGTCAGACGGCCAGCGCTCGCGCGCTCGCCGGGATCGGGCTCGGCAGTCGCGTCTCGCCCTCAAGGTACCGGTCGACGGCGGCTGCCGCAGCCCGGCCCTCGGCGATCGCCCAGACGATGAGGGACTGCCCGCGACCGGCGTCGCCGGCGATGAAGACGCCGGGCGTCGCGGTCGCGTACTGGTCGTCGCGCTCGAGATTGCCGCGCGATGTGACGGCGAGGCCGAGCTGGTCGTCGATCGCGGTGGTCTCGGGGCCGGTGAAGCCCAGCGCCAGCAGCACCAGGTCGGCCGGGATCTCGCGCTCGGTGCCCGCCTTGGGCACGCGACGGCCGTCGAGGTACTCGGTCTCCGCGACGCGGATCGCGCGCACCTCGCCGGCCTCGTTCGCGAGGAACTCGACCGTCGAGACGAGGTACTCGCGCGTGCCGCCCTCCTCGTGCGCCGACTGCACCTCGAACACGGTCGGATGCATCGGCCACGGCTGGTCGGTCGACCGAGCGGTTCCCGGCTGCCGGCCGATCGCGAGGTTGGTCACCGTGAGCGCGCCCTGGCGGTGCGCCGTGCCGATGCAGTCGGCACCGGTGTCGCCGCCGCCGAGGACCACGACGTGCTTGCCCTCGGCGGTGATCTGGTCGAAGACGTCGTCGCCCGCGACGACCCGGTTCGACTGCGTCAGGTACTCCATCGCGAAGTGCACGCCGGGCAGGTCGCGCCCGGGGATCGGCAGGTCACGCGGCACCAGCGCGCCCGTCGCGACCACGACCGCGTCGTAGCGCTCGCGCAGCTGCTCCCACGTGATGTCGACGCCGATGTTCACGCCAGCGCGGAACCGGGTGCCCTCGGCCGTCATCTGCGCGAGGCGCTGGTCGATGTGCTTCTTCTCCATCTTGAAGTCGGGGATGCCGTAGCGCAGGAGCCCGCCGATGCGGTCGTCGCGCTCGAACACGGCGACGGTGTGGCCGGCGCGCGTGAGCTGCTGCGCCGCGGCCAGGCCGGCGGGGCCCGAGCCGACGACGGCGACCGTCTTGCCGGTCAGGCGCCCGGGCGGCTGCGGCTGGACCCAGCCGCTCCCGAACGCCTGGTCGACGATGGACACCTCGACCTGCTTGATCGTGACGGCCGGCTGGTTGATGCCGAGCACGCACGCGGACTCGCACGGGGCCGGGCACAGCCGTCCGGTGAACTCCGGGAAGTTGTTGGTCGCGTGCAGTCGCTCGATGGCCGCGCGGCCCTCGCCGCGGTACATGAGGTCGTTCCACTCGGGGATCAGGTTGCCCAGCGGACAGCCCTGGTGGCAGAACGGCACGCCGCAGTCCATGCAACGGCCGGCCTGGCGCCGGAGCTGGGCGGAGTCGCCCGGCTCGTAGACCTCTTTCCAGTCCATGATGCGCACCGGCACGGGGCGCCGCTTGGGCAGCTCCCGCTCGGTGACCTTCAGAAAGCCCTTCGGGTCAGCCACCCGTCACCTCCAGAATTCGAGTCCAGACGACGTCGCCGTCGGGGTCGAGCCCCTCGTCGACCGCCGTCTGACGGGTGCGGAGCACCGCCGCGTAGTCGCGCGGCAGCACCTTCGTGAATCGGTCGAACGCGGCGTCGCCCTCGGCGAGCAGCTGCGAGGCGACCGTGGATGCGGTGTGCGCGACGTGCTGTTCCAACAGGTCGCGGACGATCTCGCGATCGGCGCTGCCGAGCGGCAGCAGCTCGAGCTCGCCGGCGGCGAGCGACTCGCGATTGACGCGTCCCTCGCGCAGGCCGAGCACGTAGGCGGTGCCGCCCGACATGCCGGCGCCGAGATTGCGGCCGGTCTCGCCGAGGATCAGCGCCAGGCCGCCGGTCATGTACTCGAGCGCATGGTCGCCCACGCCCTCGACGACCGCGGTCGCGCCGGAGTTGCGCACCAGGAACCGTTCGCCGACGATGCCGCGGATGAACATCGAGCCGCGCGTCGCCCCGTAGCCGATGACGTTGCCGGCGATGACGTTCCGCTCGGCGGCGAAACCCGCGTCGGCGGTGGGCTTGACGATGATCTGCCCGCCCGAGAGGCCCTTGCCGACGTAGTCGTTCGAGTCGCCCTCGAGGCGCAGGGTGACGCCGCTGGGCAGGAACGCGCCGAGCGACTGGCCGGCCGACCCGGTGAGCGTGATGTCGATCGAGCCCGCCGGCAGGCCCTGCTCGCCGTGCCGGAGGGTCACCTCGTGGCCGAGCATCGTTCCGACGGCTCGCTCGGTGTTCTTGATCGGCAGCGAGAGCTCGATCGAGCCTCCGCCTTCGAGCACCATCGCACTGCGCGAGATGAGCTCGTTGTCGAAGTGCTCGTCGAGCTCATGGTCTTGTGCGCGGGCGTTGCGCCGCGGCTCCGATTCCGAGAAGTCGGGGCCGACGAGCACGGGCTCGAGGTCGAGGCCGGAGGCCTTCCAGTGCGCGACGGCACGATCGGTGTCGAGCAGTTCGCGACGGCCGATGATCTCGTCGATCGAGCGATAGCCGAGTTCCGCGAGGTACTCGCGCACCTCCTGGGCGATGAACTCGAAGAAGTTCACGACGAACTCGGGCTTGCCCGTGAAGCGCTTGCGCAGTTCGGGGTTCTGCGTCGCGACGCCGACGGGGCACGTGTCGAGGTGGCAGACGCGCATCATGACGCATCCCTCGACGACGAGAGGAGCCGTCGCGAAGCCGAACTCCTCGGCGCCCAGCAGCGCGCCGATGACGACGTCGCGACCGGTCTTGAGCTGGCCGTCGACCTGCACCACCACGCGGTCGCGCATGCCGTTGAGCATGAGCGTCTGCTGCGTCTCGGCGAGGCCGAGCTCCCACGGGGTGCCCGCGTGCTTCAGCGAGTTCAGCGGGCTGGCACCCGTGCCGCCGTCGTGCCCCGAGACGAGGATGACGTCGGCGAGGGCCTTGGCGGTGCCGGCGGCCACCGCGCCGATGCCCGACTGGCTGACGAGCTTGACGTGGATGCGAGCCTTCGGGTTCGCGCGCTTGAGGTCGAAGATGAGCTGCTTGAGGTCTTCGATCGAGTAGATGTCGTGATGCGGCGGAGGCGAGATCAGGCCGACGCCGGCGGTGGCGTGCCGCGTGCGCGCCACCCAGGGATACACCTTGGTCGGCGGGAGCTGCCCGCCCTCGCCGGGCTTGGCACCCTGCGCGAGCTTGATCTGGATGTCGTCGGCGTGCGTGAGGTACATGCTCGTCACGCCGAACCGGCCCGAGGCGACCTGCTTGATCGCGCTGCGGCGCTCGGGGTCGAGCAGTCGGTCGAGGTCCTCGCCGCCCTCGCCCGTGTTCGACTTCGCGCCGAGCCGGTTCATCGCGATCGCGAGCGTCTCGTGCGCCTCCTTCGAGATCGAGCCGTAGCTCATCGCACCGGTGGAGAAGCGCTTCACGATCGACGCGACCGACTCGACCTCGTCGATCGGCACGGGCGGGCGAACGCCCGTGCGCAGCGAGAACATGCCGCGCAGGGTCATCAACTGCTCGGCCTGCGTGTCGACGAGCGACGTGTACTCGCGGAAGATGTCGTACCGCCGGGTGCGCGTCGAGTGCTGCAGGCGGAACACCGTGTCGGGGTTGAAGAGGTGGGGCGACCCGTCGCGGCGCCACTGGTACTCGCCGCCCGTGGCGAGGCGCTCGTGCGCGCGCACGGCCTCGTCGACGGGGAACGCGGCGGCGTGCCGGGCGAGGTTCTCGGCGGCGATGACGTCGAGGCCGACCCCGCCGAGCTTCGACGTGGTGCCCGTGAAGAACTCGGCGATGAAGCCCTGGTCGAGGCCGACGGCCTCGAAGGCCTGGGCGCCGGCGTACGACGAGATGGTCGAGATGCCCATCTTCGACATGATCTTCAGCACGCCCTTGCCGAGCGCCTTGATGACGTTGCGCACCGCCTGTTCGGCGGTGACGCCGGTGATGACGCCGGCGCGGACGAGGTCCTCGCAGCTCTCCATCGCGAGATACGGGTTCACGGCGGATGCCCCGTATCCGACGAGCAGGGCCACGTGGTGCACCTCGCGTACGTCGCCCGCCTCGACGACCAGGCCGACCTTCATGCGGTCGCCCGAGCGGATGAGGTGGTGGTGCACCGCCGACAGCATGAGCAGTGACGGGATGGGCGCGAGGTCCTTCGTCGAGTCGCGGTCGGAGAGCACGATGAACGCGGCGCCCTCGGCGATCGCCTCGTCGGCCTCGGTGCACAACTCGGCGAGACGCGCGCGCAACGCCTCGGGACCGGCGTCGACGCGGTACAGCCCGCGCAGCGTGCGGGTCGTGCTCGCGCCCGGCCGCGGGTCGATGTGGACGATCTTCGCGAGCTCGTCGTTGTCGATGACCGGGAAGTCGAGCGAGACCTGCCGGGCGTGCTCGGGGCCGGCGGTCAGTAGGTTGCGCTCGGGCCCGAGCGACGTGCCGAGCGAGGTGACGACCTGCTCGCGGATGGAGTCGAGCGGCGGGTTCGTGACCTGTGCGAACTGCTGCGTGAAGTAGTCGAACAGCAGCCGAGGACGCTCCGACAGCACCGCGACCGGCGTGTCGGAGCCCATCGCGCCGAGCGGTTCCATGCCCGTCTTGGCCATCGGGGTGAGGAGGATGCGCACCTCCTCCTCGGTGTAGCCGAACGTCTTCTGGCGGCGGTTCACCGAGGCCGGCGGGTGCACGATGTGCTCGCGCTCGGGTAGGTCGGCCAGGCGGATGCGGCCTTCCTCGAGCCACTCGCCCCAGGGCGCCGAGCCGGCGAGTTCCGCCTTGATCTCGTCGTCCTCGATGAGCCGGCCGGCTTCGGTGTCGACGAGGAACATGCGGCCCGGCTGGAGCCGGCCCTTCCGCACGATGCGCGACTGGTCGATGTCGAGCACGCCGATCTCGCTCGCGAGCACCACGAGGCCGTCGTCGGTGACGACGTAGCGCCCGGGGCGCAGGCCGTTCCGGTCGAGGGTCGCGCCCACCAGCGAGCCGTCGGTGAAGACGATCGCGGCCGGGCCGTCCCACGGCTCCATGAGCATCGAGTGGTACTCGTAGAACGCCCGGCGAGCCGGGTCGATCTCGGTCTGGTTCTCCCAGGCCTCGGGCACCATCATCATGATCGCGTGCGGGAGGCTGCGACCGGCGAGCGTCAGCAGCTCGACGATCTCGTCGAACGACGCCGAGTCGCTCGCGCCCTCGGTGACGATCGGCCACAGCGGCGACAGGTCGCCGAGGACCTCCGACTCGAGCTGCGACTGGCGCGCCCGCATCCAGTTGCGGTTGCCCTGGATCGTGTTGATCTCGCCGTTGTGCGCGATCATGCGGAACGGCTGGGCCAACGGCCACGACGGGAAGGTGTTGGTCGAGTAGCGCGAGTGCACGAGCGCGAGCTTCGACGCGAACCGCTCGTCGGAGAGGTCGGGATAGAACGGCTCGAGCTGGAGCGTGGTGACCATGCCCTTGTAGACGAGGGTGCGGCTCGACAGCGACGCGAAGTACAGCTCGAGCTCTCGCTCGGCGCGCTTGCGCAGCCGGAAGGTGAGGCGGTCGAGCGCGATGCCGGCGAGATGCACGCCGTCGCGTTCGGCGCTCGAGGCGACGTAGAGCTGCTGCACGACCGGCATGGCCGCGCGGGCCAGGGTGCCGAGCTCCTCGGGGCGCACGGGCACCTCGCGCCAGCCGAGGACCGTGAGGCCCTCGGCAGCCGCGATGCGGGCGAGCTGCTGCTTCACCCGGCTGCGCGCGGTCGGGTCGACGGGGAGGAACGCGTTGCCGACGGCGTACTGGTGCACGGGCGGCAGCGCGAAGCCGGCGACCTCGCGCAGGAACGCGTCGGGGATCTGGGTGATGATCCCCGCCCCGTCGCCGGTGCCCGCGTCGGAGCCGACGGCGCCGCGGTGCTCGAGGTGGCGCAGCGCGTCGAGCGCGGCCGTGATGATGTCATGCCCGGCCGACCCGCGAAGGGTCGCGACCATCGCGAGGCCGCAGGCATCCTTCTCGGCGGCAGGGTCGTACATGCCCTGGGCGGCCGGAACGGTACCGAACCTCGAGAAGGGTGGGGTGAGCGACACGGGAACCGTCCTCATCAACTAAGTGGCAGCGGGGGACGTCGTCGGCCCTTCGAAGGGGAAGTCGCGGCGCAAGGTGCGGCGTCGCGCGGAGAACGTGGGATCGCTACGCAGTGGCTGACCGGCCGGGGCTTGTGGCCGCCGTCGTGCCGGGTTCGTTCTCACCCTCGACGCCGTCGTCGAGAGAGTCGGAGTCGGACTCGATGTCGTCCGAGTCTACCTCAGCGTCGGGCCCGGCCCATTCACGGCCCGGGACGTACACGCTCGGCTCGGCGCCGGTGTGCCGGCGGCGCTGCACGAGCAGGATGACGATGCCGAGGACGACCGCCGCCCAAGCGGCCCAGACGTTCGAACGCACGCCCAGGAACATCTCGCTCGGGTCGACCCGGATGGACTCCAGGAAGGCGCGCCCGGTTCCGTACCAGATCAGGTAGATCGCGAACGCGCGACCCCAGCGCAGGTTCAGCCGACGCTCGAGGAAGAGGATGACGGCGACGCCCACGAGGTTCCAGACGATCTCGTAGAGGAACGTCGGATGGAACAGTGTGCCGGGCTCGAGGCCCTGCGGCCACGCGGGGTTGGAGGACTCGATCTCGAGGCCCCAGGGCAGGTCGGTGGGCAGGCCGAAGAGCTCGTGGTTGAACCAGTTGCCGAGGCGACCGGCCGCCTGCGCGACGAGCAGGCCGGGAGCCAGCGCGTCGGCGAACGACCAGAAGCGGATGCCCGTGGACCGGCACCCGATCCAGGCGCCGACAGCGCCGCCGATCAGCGCCCCGAAGATGGCGTTGCCGCCCTCCCAGATGTTCCAGATGGCACCCGGCTGGAAGGGGTTCCACACGTTGGCGCCCTCGTAGAAGTAGTCGCCGGGGTGGGTGAGCACGTGGTAGAGCCGGGCGCCGATGATGCCGAGAGGCACCGCCCAGAGCGCGATGTCGACGACGATGCCGGGCTCGGCGCCGCGCTTGGTCAGCCGGCGCGACGTGATGGCGACCGCGAGGATGATCCCCAGCAGGATGCAGAGCGCGTACGTGTGGATGTTCAGCGTCGTCCACCCGAAGATCGGGATCTCCCAGACCTGCCACGCGTAGTCGGGGCTCGGGATGCTGAGGGGTGCGATCACGCCTGGTGCGCCTTTCTCACGGATGCCGGGGGCCGCGAACGGCCTTCACGAGCGTACTTCACTCTCCGCGGGTGCCGCGCGCGAGTTCGGCGGCGAGGGCGCCGGCGCCCTCGACACCCCCTTCGGCCAGCGCGTGCACGAGCGCCGAACCGACGATCGCGCCCTCGGCGTACTCGAGGACCTCGGCGACCTGGGCGGCCGTCGAGATGCCGACGCCGACGCAACTGGCGGAGGCGCCCGCGGCCTGCAGCCGGCCGACGACCCGGCGCGCCGCCGCATCGACGTCGGCGCGCGCACCGGTGATGCCCATGGTCGACACCGCGTAGACGAAGCCGCGGCTTCGCTCGACGGCCTGTCGGATGCGGGCGTCGGTCGAGGTCGGCGCCGCGAGGAACACGCGGTCGAGTCCGGTGCGCTCGGAGGCGGCGATCCACTCGGATGCCTCGTCGGGGATGAGGTCGGGCGTGATGAGCCCGGCCCCGCCCGCGGCCGCGAGGTCGTCGGCGAACCGGTCGACGCCGTACTGCACGACGGGATTCCAGTAGGTCATGACCAGCACCGGCGCATCCACGCGCTCGGTGATGCGGCGCACCGCCTCGAACCCGTCGGCCAGGCGGAACCCGTTCGCCAGGGCCTGCTGCGTCGCCGCCTGGATGACCGGGCCGTCCATGACCGGATCGGAGTAGGGCAGGCCGAGTTCGAGCACGTCCACGCCGTTCTCGACGAGCGCGACCGCGGCGTCGATGCTCGTGTCGAGGTCGGGGAACCCGACCGGCAGATAGCCGATCAGGGCGCCGGCGGCCTCCTCGTTGCGGCGGCGGATGACCGGACCGACGACCCTCATGCCTGCTCCTCGTCGCCGTAGAGCCCGAACCAGCGGGCGGCGGTGTCCATGTCCTTGTCGCCGCGGCCCGAGAGGTTCACGAGGATCGTGGCCTCGGGGCCGAGCTCTCGGCCGAGCTCGATCGCGCCCGCGAGCGCGTGCGAGGACTCGATCGCGGGGATGATGCCCTCGGTGCGGGTGAGCAGGCGCAGCGCGTCCATCGC
The DNA here is from genome assembly GCF_009647605.1 of Agromyces agglutinans. Lineage (GTDB taxonomy): Bacteria > Actinomycetota > Actinomycetes > Actinomycetales > Microbacteriaceae > Agromyces > Agromyces agglutinans. The sequence continues at coordinate 287,946 of NZ_WJIF01000001.1, forward strand.
GGCGGCATCCGTCACCGGGCGGTACTGCGCCCGGCCGAGGCTCGCGAGCCACGAGTGCTCGGGGCCGACGCCGGGGTAGTCGAGTCCCGCGGAGATCGAGTGCGACTCGATCGTCTGGCCGTCCTCGTCCTGGAGCAGGTAGCTGCGCGCACCGTGCAGCACGCCCGGGCGACCCTTGGTGATCGTCGCGGCGTGGCGCGGCGTCTCGGCCCCCTCTCCCCCGGCCTCGAAGCCGTACAGGCCCACCTCGGCGTCGTCGAGGAAGGCGTGGAAGATTCCGATGGCGTTCGAACCGCCGCCCACGCACGCGGCGACCGCGGTCGGCAGGGCGCCGGTGAGGTCGAGCACCTGCTGCCGCGCCTCCTCGCCGATGATGACCTGGAAGTCGCGCACCATCTCGGGGAACGGGTGGGGCCCGGCCACGGTGCCGAAGATGTAGTTGGTCGTCTCGACGTTCGTCACCCAGTCGCGCATCGCCTCGTTGATCGCGTCTTTGAGGGTGCGCGAGCCGGCCTTCACGGCGATGACCTCGGCCCCGAGCAGTCGCATGCGAGCGACGTTCAGCGCCTGGCGCTCGGTGTCGACCTCGCCCATGTAGATCGTGCAGTCGAGGCCGAACAGGGCGGCCGCGGTCGCCGTCGCGACGCCGTGCTGTCCGGCGCCCGTCTCGGCGATCACGCGCTGCTTGCCGATGCGCTTGGTGAGCAGCGCCTGGCCCAGCACGTTGTTGATCTTGTGCGAGCCCGTGTGGTTGAGATCCTCGCGCTTGAGGATGACGCGTGCACCGCCGGCGTGCGCGGCGAACCGCGGCACCTCCGTGATGATCGAGGGTCGCCCGGTGTAGCTGCGCCCGAGCTCGGCGAGCTCGGCGCCGAACGCCGGGTCGAGCTTCGCGAGGTCGTACGCCTCGCCGAGTTCGTCGAGGGCCGCCACGAGCGACTCGGGCACGAAACGCCCGCCGAAGTCGCCGAAGTAGGGGCCGGTCTGGTCGCGTAGGGCCATGGTCACACCGCCAGGAATGCTGAGAGGTTCGCGATCGGGTCGCCTGTGACGAGCGCCTCGCCGACGAGGACGGCGTCGGCGCCGGCACGGCGGTAGTGGGCGACGTCGTCGGGCGAGAGCACCGCCGACTCCGCGACCCGGATCGCGTCCGCCGGGAACCGGTCGGCGAGGCGTCCGAAGAGGTCGCGGTCGAGTTCGAAGGTCGTGAGGTCGCGCGCGTTCACGCCGATGAGCTTCGCGCCGAGCGCGGCGGCGCGCTCGAGTTCGTCGGCGGAGTGCGCCTCGACGAGCGCGGTCATGCCGAGCTGCGTGATCAGCGCGTACAGCTCGCGGAGGGTCGCGTCGTCGAGGGCCGCGACGATGAGCAGCACGAGGTCGGCGCCTGCGGCACGAGCTTCGAACACCTGGTACGGCGTCGCGATGAAGTCCTTGCGGAGCACCGGCAGCGCGACCGCGGCGCGCACGGCCTCGAGGTCGGCGAGCGAGCCGCCGAATCGACGCCCCTCGGTGAGCACGCTGATCGCACTGGCGCCGCCGAGCTCGTAGCTGCGGGCGAGCGCGGCGGGATCGGTGATCTCGGCGAGCGCACCGCGCGACGGGCTCGACCGCTTGATCTCGGCGATCACCTTCACGCGCGCACCGGGCGCGAGCGCCGCGAGCGCGTCGAGAGCGGCCGGACGCACGAGCGCCGCGGCCTCGACCTCGGCGAGCGGGCGGTCGGCCTCACGGGCGCGCGCGTCCGCGACGGCGTTCGCCGTCAGTTCGGAGAGCACGTCGATCAGTGGGTGGACGGCGCGGACTTGGCCCCGCCGACGCCGTAGCCGGCGCGCGCGAGCAGCCAGCCGACGATGAGGCCGACGACGAGGAGCCCCGCCGATGCCCAGACGAGCCACTGCACGTCGAAGAAGAACGCCACGGTGCCGATCGAGAACGCGATGAGCATGATCGTGACGGAGGTCCATGCCGCGGGCGAGTGTCCGTGGCCGGGCTCTGCGGTCTCAGTGCTCATGTCGCTCCTTCGTTGCGGGGTCGGGTGCCAGTCTAGCGGTCGGTCGCGGGCGGGCTCGCGCCGACGACGGCGGATGTCGCGCGCCGCCGCGTCGCGGCGGTCAGTCGGTGGGATCGTCGCCGCGGCTGAGATCGTCCCAGTCGTCGATCGCACGGTCGGAGGCGGTGCGAGCCGGGCGCGAGGCATCCGATGGCGATGCCGGCGACGAGCCGCCCGACTCACGCGAGCCGCCCGATGCGGCGGACTGCGCCTCGGACGCAGGCGACGGCGAATCGGCCGGCTCGAAGGCCGCGCCCGCGTCGCGGTAGCGCCGCGACGACCTCGGCCACGCGGCGCCGGTGGCGAGCACGAGCACGCCGGCGGCGACCAGCAGCACGCCGCCGATCACGGCGACCACCGGCCAGAACGTCGCGACCGCCTCGGCGACGAGCTCGGCCGTCGGACCCTGCCCGGCGACGCCCGTGGCATCCGTCACCGCCGGCGAGACGGAACCGACCGGATCGCCCAGCGACAGCCCGGCGGCGAGCAGCACGCACCCGCCGAGCAGGGCGGCGAGGATGCCGAGCACGACGCGGATGCCCGGCCCGGCGATCGCCAGCGCGCCGGCGAGGGCGAGCCCGGCCAGGCCGAGGGCCGCGAGTGCCGGCGACGCGACCTGCCCCGGCACCTCGATGAGCGCACCGCCGCCGGCAGCGCCCTCGAGCACCAGGCCGAACCACGGCTGGCTCCACGAGAGCAGCGCCAGCCCGCCGCCGGCGATCGCGAGGAGGATCGACGGCAGCTTCATCCGCTCGCGTCGCATCAGCCGATCCTTCGCATCGCGTTCGCGACGGCGACCGCGCGAAGCGGCGCCGCGGCCTTGTTGCGCGACTCCTCGTACTCGGACTCGGGATCGGAATCGGCGACGAGCCCGCCGCCTGCCTGCACGCGCGCGACGCCGCCCGCGATGACCGCCGTGCGGATCGCGATCGCGAGGTCGGCGTCGCCGCCGAACCCGAAGTACCCGACGACGCCGCCGTACACGCCGCGCTGCGCCGGCTCCAGCTCGTCGATGATCTCGAGGGCGCGCGGCTTCGGCGCACCCGACAGCGTGCCGGCGGGGAACGTCGCACGGAACACGTCGATCGCGTTGCGGCCGGCGGCCAGGTCGCCCTCGACCGATGACACGAGGTGCATGATGTGGCTGAACCGCTCGACGCGCATGAACTCGGTCACCTCGACCGAACCGGCGGTGCAGACCTTCGCGAGGTCGTTGCGGGCGAGGTCGACGAGCATGAGGTGCTCGGCCTGCTCCTTGGGATCGCTCGTCAGCTCGGCCTGCAGGTCGGCATCGGCCTCGGGCGTCGCCCCGCGCGGCTTCGAGCCCGCGATCGGGTGCGTGTAGACCCGGCCGTCCTCGACCTTCACGAGCGCCTCGGGCGAGGAGCCCACGATCCAGTACGGCTCGCCGTCGACGCCCTCGAGGTGCAGCAGGTACATGTACGGGCTCGGGTTCAGCGTGCGCAGCACGCGGTACACGTCGACGGGGTGCGCGGTCGCCTCCTGCTCGAACCGCTGCGAGACGACGACCTGGAAGATGTCGCCCTCGCGGATGTACTCCTTCGAGCGATCGACCGCCGCGAGGAAATCGGCCTTCGCGGTGCGGTGCCGGGGGTCGGCGGCCGCGGTCAGGTCGATCTCGGCGAGGTGGGCCTCCGACGGCTGCGACAGCGCCGCCTGCATGCGGTCGAGGCGAGACTGCGCGTCGGCCCACAGCGCCGCCGCGTCGTCGACGCCGTCGTTCAGCACGGATGCCACGAGCTGCACGGTTCCCGTGCGGTGGTCGATGACCGCCAGCTCGGAGACGAACGAGAACGCCTGGCCGGGCACCGCGAACTCCGCGGGAGGGCGGTTCGGGAGGTGCTCGATCTGGCGGATCGCCTCCCAGCCGATGAATCCGACGAGGCCGCCGGTCAGCGGCGGTGCGCCCGGAACGTCTTCAGTCGCCCAGCGCTCGTGCAGCGCCTCGAGCGCGGCCAGCGGAGCGAGTCGGGCGGCGTCGCCGAGCGCCCGATCGGCGTCGAGGCCGTAGTCCTGCCAGGTCACCCGCCCCTCGTGCTCGGTGAGCACGCCGTACGAGGCCGCGCCGACGAACGAGTACCTCGACCAGATGCCGCCCTGTTCGGCCGACTCCAGCAGGAAGGTGCCCGGGCGTCCGCCGGCCAGCTTGCGATAGATGCCCACCGGCGTCTCGCCGTCGGCGAACAGCTCGCGCACGACGGGCACGACCCGTCGGCCCTCGAGCAGCCCGTCGAAGTCGTCGAACCGAGTCGTGGCGGACGCACTCGCGGTCATCGCTCCCCCACCTCGACCCGCAGCGGGTCGCCGTCGAAGCACGTGCGCGTGCCCGTGTGGCACGCAACGCCCACCTGGTCGACCTCGACCAGGAGCGTGTCGGCGTCGCAGTCGAACGCCGCCGACTTCACGTACTGGCGGTGCCCCGAGGTGTCGCCCTTGCGCCAGTACTCCTGCCGCGAGCGCGACCAGAAGGTCACCCGCCCCTCGGTCAGGGTGCGGCGCAGCGCCTCCCGGTCCATCCAGCCGAGCATGAGCACCTCGCGCGTGTCCCACTGCTGGATCACGGCGGGCAGCAGCCCGTCGCCGTTGAACGCGGCGCGGTCCAGCGCCGCCTCGAGCTCGGTCGTCGTCATCGGACGGTCCTCCCGTCGGCCCTGAGGGCCGCCTTCACCTCGTCGATCGTCACCTCGCCGTTGTGGAACACGGATGCCGCGAGCACCGCGTCGGCACCCGCCGCGACGGCGGGCGCGAAGTCGGCGGCCGCACCGGCACCGCCCGACGCGATCACGGGCACGCTCGACAGCTCGTGCATGAGCGCGGTCAGTTCGAGGTCGAATCCCTGCTTGGTGCCGTCGGCGTCGATCGAGTTGACCAGCAGCTCACCGGCGCCCAGCTCGATCGCCCGGCGCGCCCACTCGAGTGCATCGAGGTCGGTCTCGGTCCGGCCGCCGTGCGTGGTCACGACGAAGCCCGACTCCGTGGCATCCGATCGCTTGACGTCGAGCGAGAGCACGACGACCTGCGCGCCGAACCGGTCGGCGATCTCGGCGATCAGCTGGGGCCGGGCGATCGCGGCGCTGTTCACGCCGATCTTGTCGGCGCCGTGCCCGAGCAGGCGCGCGACGTCGTCGGCCGAGCGCACGCCGCCGCCGACCGTCAGCGGGATGAACACCTGCTCGGCCACCCGCTGCACCATGTCGTACGTGGTCGAGCGGTCGTCGACCGTCGCGGTCACGTCGAGGAAGGTCAGCTCGTCGGCACCCTGCGCCGAGTACCTCGCGGCGAGCTCGACGGGGTCGCCGGCGTCGCGGAGGTTCTGGAAGTTCACACCCTTGACGACGCGGCCGGCGGCCACGTCGAGGCACGGGATCACGCGGACGGCGAGGGTCATCGCGCTCACAGCCTCGCGGCGTGGATCGCCGACACGAGGATCGCCCGCGCGCCCACGGCGTACAGCTCGTCCATGACGTGGTTCATGTCGACACGCGGGATCATCACGCGCACGGCCACCCACTCGGGATCGTGCAGCGGCGAGACGGTCGGCGACTCGAAGCCGGGGGCGGCGGCGGTCGCCCGCTCGAGGTTCGCCACCGGAACGTCGTAGTCGAGCAGCACGTACTGGCGGGCCACGAGCACGCCCTGGAGCCGGCGGACGAGCGTCGCGGTGCCCGGCTGCTCGGTGCCGGAGGCGATGAGCACGGCCTCGGACTCGAGGATGACGGGGCCGAAGATCTCGAGGCCGGCCTGTCGGAGGGTCGACCCCGTCGAGACGACGTCGGCGACCGCGTCGGCCACGCCGAGGCGGACCGCCGACTCCACCGCGCCGTCGAGCTTGACGAGCTTCGCTGGCGTCACGCCCCTCGCCGCGAGGAAGTCGCCGACGAGGCCCGGGTAGCTGGTCGCCACGCGAACGCCGTCGAGGTCGGCGAGGTCGGTGAAGTCGCCGCCCGCCGGCGCGGCGAAGCGGAAGGTCGAGTCGCCGAAGCCGAGCGACGCGATCTCGGATGCCTCGGAGCCGGAGTCGAGCAGCAGGTCGCGGCCGGTGATGCCGACATCGAGGGCGCCCGAGCCGACGTACGTCGCGATGTCGCGCGGGCGCAGGTAGAAGAACTCGACCCCGTTGCGCGGATCGGCGGTGTGCAGGTCGCGCGGGTCGCGGCGGCCGGTGTATCCGGCCTCGTGGAGCATCTGGGCGGCGGTTTCGGACAGCGAGCCCTTGTTGGGCACGGCGATGCGGAGCATTCCCTGGCTTTCGTGTGGACGGAACGGATCGGTCATGGGATGGGCCGATCAGAGATGTCGGTACACGTCCGCGGGGGTGAGCCCCTTCGCGAGGAGCAGCACCTGCAGGTGGTACAGCAGCTGCGAGATCTCCTCGGCCGTCTCGTCGTCGCTCTGGTACTCGGCGGCCATCCAGACCTCGGCCGCCTCCTCGACGATCTTCTTGCCGATGGCGTGCACGCCGGCATCGAGCTCGCGCACCGTGCCGGAACCCTCGGGGCGGGTTCGGGCCTTGTCGCTGAGCTCGACGAACAGGTCGTCGAAGGTCTTCACGCTCCCAGACTACCGGTGCGCGCGGATGCGCCATGGCGGTGGCCGGCCACCGCCGCGCGGAGGGCGGCGATCTGCTCGGCAGGCTGGCCCCGGAAGACGGCCGACCCGGCGACGAACGTGTCGGCCCCCGCCTCGGCGGCGATGCCGATGGTGTCGACCGTGATGCCGCCGTCGACCTGCAGCCAGACGTCGAGGCCGGCCGCCCGGACCGCCTCGGCCGTGCGGCGGAGCTTCGGCATGGTCTCGGGCATGAACGACTGCCCGCCGAAGCCCGGCTCGACCGTCATGACGAGCACCTGGTCGAACTCGCCGAGCAGGTCGAGCCAGGGCTCGACCTCGGTGCCCGGCTTCAGCGCCAGCCCGGCCCGCGCGCCGATCTCGCGGAGCCGGCGCGCGAGGCGCACCGGGTCGGCGGCGGCCTCGACATGGAACGTCACACTCGCGGCCCCCGCCTCGGCGTAGCCCGGCGCCCACCGGTCGGGGTCGTCGATCATGAGGTGCACGTCGAGCGGCACGGGGCTGACCTGCGCGAGCCGCTCGACCATCGGCAGGCCGAAGGTCAGGTTCGGCACGAAGTGGTTGTCCATGATGTCGACGTGCACGAGGTCGGCCGACGAGATGCGCCCGAGCTCGTGCTCGAGGTTCGCGAAGTCGGCGGCGAGGATGCTCGGGTTGATGCGCGTCGTCATGGCCCCGAGCCTAGCGAGCGGCAGGGTGGCGAGCGCGTCACGGCAGGGCGACGAGCGCGTCGCGGCGGGGTGGCGAGCGCGTCGCCGTGGGCGGCTCAGCCGACCCGGCGCACCAGCGCGATGAACATCGCGTCGGTGCCGTGGCGGTGCGGCCAGAGCTGCACCGTCGGGCCCTCTCCCGCGAGGTCGAGCGGCTCGCGCACGACCGACTGCACGACCTCGCGCGCGTCGACCGCCTCGATGCGTCCGCCCCACCGCTCGAGCGCCGCGGTCAGCGTGCCGTGCGTCTCCGACGCGTGCGGCGAGCACGTGACGTAGGCGAGCAGGCCGTCGGGTGCGAGCAGCCGCACGGCGGCGTCGAACAGGTCGCCCTGCAGCGCGGTCAGCTCGGCGACATCGGACGGCGCCTTGCGCCACCTGGCCTCCGGCCGTCGGCGCAGCGCGCCGAGCCCCGTGCAGGGCGCGTCGAGCAGGATGCGGTCGAAGCCGTCTTCGGCGCCCAGGTCGGATGCCTCGGCCCGGCGTCCGTCGCCGACCACGACCCGCACGTCGAGCGGCACGCCCGCGACCGCACGCCGAACGAGCTCGGCACGGGCGGGCACGAGTTCGTTGCCGGTGAGGATCGCGTCGCCGGCGAGGGCCTCCGCGGCCAGCACCGCGGTCTTGCCGCCCGGGCCGGCGCACAGGTCGAGCCAGCGTTCCCCGGGGGTCACCGGGCGCGCGCGGCTGAGCGCGAGCGCCGCGAGCTGGGAACCCTCGTCCTGCACGCGGACCCGGCCCTCGTGCGCCGCCACGAGGTCGAGCGGCCGCGGTGCCGTGAGGCCGATCGGCGAGAAGCGGTTCGGATCGCCGAGGTCGTCGGGCGTCTCGTCGCCGAGGCCCGGGAGTGCGACGAGGTTGACGCGCGGCGACGCGTTGTCGGCGGCCAGCAGCGCGTCGAGCTCGTCGGCGCGGTCCTCGCGGGCAAGGGCCGCCCGCAGCGCGCGCACGATCCACTCGGGATGCGAGGTCACCGCGGCGAGCTTCGCGTCGGCACCGCCGCGCGTCTCCTGCTCGACCCAGCCGCGCCACTCCTCGGCCGTGGAGCGGGAGACGGTGCGCAGCACGCCGTTCACGAACCCGCTGGCGCCCGGAGAGATGCGCTTGGCGAGGACGACGGACTCGTTGACGGCGGCGTGCGTGGGCACGCGCGTGGCGAGCAACTGGTGCACGCCGAGCCGCAGGATGTCGAGGACCGGCGGGTCGATCCGGTCGGTCGGCCGGTCGGCCGCGAGCGCGATGACGGCGTCGTAGAACCCCTGCATGCGCAGGGTGCCATAGGTCAGCTCGGTCGCGAGCGCCGCGTCGGCCTCGCTGAGCTTCGACCGATCGATGCGGTTGGGCAGCAGCAGGTTCGCGTACGCCTCGTCGGCGCGCACGGCCTCGAGCACTTCATAGGCGACGATCCGCGAGGGCGAGACGCGCACCTGGCGCGGTTCGGCCTGTTGACGCGTCGAGCGAGGTGAGGTGCCGCGGCGCGGGCGGTCCTGGTGCGATGCCACCCGTCAACTGTACGGGCGTCGCCCGCCCGCCGGGCTCAGCCCAGTTCGCGGGAGCCCGCCGGCAGGCCCCGGCCCCAGTCGGCGGCGGCCATCGCCGCCTTGCCGGCCGGTTGCACGCGCACGAGTTCGACGGGATCGGTCGCGGTGCCCGCGAGCACCCGCCGTCGCTCGACGCGCAGCTCGCCGGGGCGCAGCGGCTCGCCGACCCCGTCGGCGGGCCGGGCCTCGAGCACCTTCACGCGGTCGCCGCCCACGGTTGTCCAGGCGCCGGGCTCGGGCGTCACACCGCGGTACCGGGCGAGGACCTCATGCGCCGGTGCGGTCCAGTCGAGCCGACCGTCGTGGATCGTGAGCTTCGGCGCGAATGAGGGCTCACCCGACTGCGGTGTCGCGCGGGCGGTGCCGGCGCCGATGGCGTCGACGACCTCGGCGAGGAGCACCCCTCCCTCGTGGGCGAGCTGCTCGAGCACCTCGCCTGCGGTCGAGACCTCGTCGGCGGGTCGGCGCAGCTCGCCGTAGACGTCGCCGGCGTCGAGCTCGGGCACGAGCCGGAACACGGCCGCGCCGATCTCGGCGTCGCCCGCGATCAGCGAATGCTGCACGGGTGCGGCGCCGCGCCAGGCCGGCAGCAGGGAGAAGTGCAGGTTGATCCATCCGTTCGCCGGCGCCGAGAGCAGCGGTTCGCGCACGAGGCCCCCGTACGCGACGATCACCCCGAGGTCGGGCGCGAGCGCGGTGATCGCGGTCGTCGCCTCCGCGTCGAGGCGTGCGGCGCGGATCACCGGCAGTCCCAGCCGCTCGGCCGCCTGCGCAACGGGCGACGGGGTGAGCGCGCGCTTTCGCCCGAGGGGCGCGTCGGGCCGCGTCACGACCGCGACGATGTCGTGGCCGGTCGCCGCGAGCCGCTCGAGGCTCGGGACCGCGGCGGCGGGGGTTCCGGCGAAGACGATGCGCAGGGAGGTCACCCTCCCAGTCTCCCGGATCGCACGGTCCCCCGGCGCGCGCATCCTCCGCGTCCGGCTCGGGTCACGGCAGCTCGGGGTCGTCCAACCGCACGCGCAGCGTCGGCGGCCGCCCGGGCCGGCGCCCGGCGACCGGGCGCCGGCGCTCGGTCGCGGCACGGATCGCCTCGGCCTTCAGGGTGGCGGCGACCCGGCTTCCGGCGGCGTATTCGAATCGTACGATGACGCGTTCGAGGCCGTCGTCGGCGGGCGCCGGCCCGATGACGCCGATTCCCGGCGCGGCCTCGCGCACCGCTTCCATCGCCTTCGCGAGGCGGTCGGATGCCGCGACCACGCTCGCCATGCGCACGGCAGGCGGGAAGCGCGTCTCCTGCCGGGTCGCGAGCTCGGTCGCCGCCCATTCGGTCTGGCGCCAGGTCGCGAACGCCCCGCCGAGCGCGCCGCCGACGCCGACGAGGAACACCGGAGCACGCGGCGCGGCGAGGGCGGCCGCATTCGACCACCAGCGCAGGCAGTCCTCGGCGACGCGCAAGGACTCGCGCAGGAGCATCCGATCGCCGTCGAGCAGCAGCACGGCCCGGTATCCGCCGTCGGCGACGGGTTCGGCGCCGCGTGTGGCGATGACCAGCGCGGGCTCCGCGCCGACCTTCGATACCTGCCGTTCGCCGTCGGAGAGGATGATCCGCGCGCGCGGGAAAGCCCGCCCGAGTTCCTCGGCGGTCCGCGTCGCACCGACCGTGGCGGCGCGCAGCTTCGTGCCCTCGCAGACCGCGCACCGCCAGCCGGTGGCGGCCGTGCCGCACCGGCTGCACTGCGGCTGCCCTCCGGCAGAGGGCACCGCGAGCGGCCCGCCGCACGCCGCGCAGCGCGCGGGTTCGCGACACCGGTCGCACACGAGCATCGGCGTGTGACCGGGGCGGGCCACCTGCACGAGCACGGGCCCCTGGGCCACCGCCTCTTGAGCCTGGCGCCACGCGGCGGAGGGGATGCGCGCGGAGCCCGGTTCGGGCGCGTCCTGCTGCTCGGTGAGGACGATGCGCGGCCGCACCTGGCGCGCCGGTGCGACCTCGTGCACCCAGCCGACCTCGACCAGGCGGGCGACCTCGACGCTGCGGGTGTGCCCGAGGAAGAGCAGGGCCGCGCCGGACTGCTCCTGGCGGATGAGCGCGGCATCGCGCGCGTGCACGCCAGGCGCCAGCGGTTCGGCGTGGAGCGGATCCCCGTCGTCCCACAGCGCGATGAGGCCGAGCCTCGCGGCGGGGGCGTAGACCGTCGAACGGTTGCCGACGAGGATCCGCGCGGCCTCGCCCGTCGCATCCAGGAAGGACCGGTACCGGTCGCCGCCCGACTGGCGCGCGTCGGTGCGCAGGATGCGCCGGGGGTCGACCTGCTCGGCGAGCGCCGCCTCGAGCTGCTCCTGGTCGCGGTGGTCGGGCACGACCAGCAGGCTCGATCGGTCGGCGGCGAGCACGGTGCGGGCGGCCTGCGCGAGGGTCACGGCCCACGCGCCGACCCAGGCGCCCGAGGCCAGCCGAACGGGTCGAGGGTCGGCGCCGAGCGCGAGCCGCTCCCCCGCGGCGATGCCCGCCGCCACTCGCCCGGCCTCGAATCCCTCGATCTCCGCTTCGTCGGGCAGCGCACCCGCCTCGACGGATGCCGCGTCGGCGTTCGCCTGCAGCCACGACCGCTCGACGCGCACGTATCGCGACGGGATCGCGATCCGCAGGATGTCGGAGGCGTTGCCCGCGGCGCGATCGGCCGCGGCGCGCACGAGCCGCCACACGTCGGAGGTCAGCAGCGGCACCTCGCCGACGACGTCCTCGAGTTCGCTGAGCCGGCCGCCGTAGTCGCTCTCGTCGACGAGCTCGACGAGCCAGCCGTTGGCGATGCGCCCGCCCGTGCGCAGCGGTGCGCGCACGCGCATGCCGGGGCGCGCGAACTCGCGCAGCCGTTCGGGTACTCGGTAGTCGAACAGCTGGTCGAGCTGCGGCAGCGGCGAGTCGATGAGGACCCGCGCGACCGGCCCCTCGGCCACGCTCAGAGGCCGGCGGCCTGGCGCAGGTCGTCGACGCGATCGAGCCGTTCCCACGTGAAGTCGGGCAGCTCGCGGCCGAAGTGGCCGTACGCCGAGGTCTGCGCGTAGATCGGCCGCAGCAGGTCGAGGTCGCGGATGATCGCCGCCGGGCGCAGGTCGAACACCTCGCGGATGGCCGCGATGATGCGCTCGTCGGGCAGGTGGCCGGTGCCGAAGGTCTCGACGTAGAGGCCGACGGGTGCCGCCTTGCCGATCGCGTACGCGACCTGCAGCTCGAGCCGGTCGGCCAGGCCCGCGGCGACGGCGTTCTTGGCCGCCCAGCGCATGGCGTACGCCGCGGAGCGGTCGACCTTCGACGGGTCCTTGCCGCTGAACGCGCCGCCGCCGTGGCGGCTCGCGCCGCCGTAGGTGTCGATGATGATCTTGCGACCGGTCAGGCCCGCGTCGCCCTGCGGTCCGCCGATCTCGAAGCGGCCGGTCGGATTGATCAGCACGTTCAGACCGCCCGTGGCGAGGTCGACGGTCTCGAGGACGGGGCGGATCACGAGCTCTTCCACCTCGGCCCGCAGCTGTTCGGTCGACACCTGGGGCGAGTGCTGCGTCGAGAGCACCACGGTCTCGACCGTACGCGGCGTCTGCCCGTCGTAGCCGACGGTGACCTGGGTCTTGCCGTCGGGGCGGAGGTAGTCGAGCTCGCCGGCCTTTCGCACCTGCGAGAGCCGCTCGGCCATCCGGTGCGCGAGCCAGATCGGCACGGGCATGAGTTCGGGCGTCTCGCGCACGGCGTAGCCGAACATGATGCCCTGGTCGCCGGCACCCTGCATGTCGAGCGCGTCGGCGCTCGAACCCTCGCGCGCCTCGAAGGCGTGGTCGACGCCCTGCGCGATGTCGGGCGACTGGCCGCCGATCGAGACGGAGACGCCGCACGAGCGGCCGTCGAACCACACATCCGACGAGTCGTACCCGATCGAGGTGATCTTCTGCCGCACGATCGCGGGGATCTCGACGTAGGTCGACGTCGTCACCTCGCCCGCGACGTGCACGAGCCCCGTGGTCACGAGCGTCTCGACCGCGACCCGGGCGTTCGGGTCGGCGGAGATGAGCGCGTCGAGGATCGTGTCGGAGATCTGGTCGCAGATCTTGTCGGGGTGGCCCTCGGTGACGGACTCCGAGGTGAACAGTCGCAGGTCGGTCATCGGGGGTTCGTCCTCACTCGCGGGTGGTCGTGGTGGTGCCGGTTCGACTCGGCAGCGGTGCCGGTCGATGCACGGCGACGGTCATCGTTCGGCTGCCGGCAATACCGAGGCAACCACGTCGAGGATGCCCTGCGCTACCGACACCTTGCTTCCGTGAAGCTCGGTGACGACGCGGCCGTCGTCGCCGATGACGCTCACGCGGTTCTCGTCGGCGGCGAATCCCTCGCTCCAGCCGACCCGGTTCACGACGAGCAGGTCCGCGCGCTTGGCCTCGCGCTTGGCGCGGGCGAGCTCGAGCAGTCGCTCGGGATCGGGCTCGGTCTCGGCGGCGAAGCCGACGAGGAGGGTGCCGTCGTGCGGCGCGCGGCCCAGTTCGGCGAGGATGTCGGGGTTGCGGACGAGCTCGAGCGTGAGCCCGCCGTCGCCGGCGTCCTTCTTGATCTTGCCCTGGCTGACCGCAGCCGGACGGTAGTCGGCCACGGCCGCGGCCATGACGACGACGTCGGCGTCGCGCGCGGCGACCTGCATCGCGTCGCGCAGTTCCAGCGCGGTCGACACGTGGCGGATGTCGCATCCGGCCGGTTCGGCGATCTCGAGGTTCGCGGCGACGAGCACCACGTCGGCGCCGCGCGCCCGTGCGGCCTCGGCGATCGCGACGCCCTGCTTGCCGCTCGAGCGGTTGCCGAGGAAGCGCACAGGGTCGAGCGGCTCGCGCGTGCCGCCCGCGGAGATCACGACGCGGCGACCGGCGAGGTCGAGTGCGGCGCCGTGCGCAGGGTCGGCGGCCGAGGCATCCGCCCGTCGTTCGAAGGCGGCCAGCGCGGCGCCCACGATGACCTCGGGTTCCTCCATGCGGCCGGGACCGGAGTCGGCGCCGGTCAGCTGCCCGACGGCGGGGCCGACGATCGTGACGCCGCGGGCGGCGAGCGTCGCGATGTTCGCCTGCGTGGCGGGATGCCGCCACATCTCGGTGTGCATCGCGGGCGCGATCACGAGCGGTGCCTCGCTCGCGAGCACCGTGTTGCCGAGCAGGTCGTCGGCGAGGCCCGTCGCGAGCTTCGCGATCGTGTTCGCCGTGGCCGGAGCGATGACGATCAAGTCGGCCGCCTGGCCGATGGCCACGTGACGCACCTCGGCGACGCCCTCGTAGAGGTCGGTGTGCACCGGGTTGCGCGAGATCGCCTCGAGCGTCGGCCGGCCGACGAAGCGCAGGGCCGCCTCGGTGGGCACGACGTGGACGTCGTGGCCCGCGAGCACGAGCGCACGGACCACCCCGACGGCCTTGTAGGCCGCGATGCCGCCGGCGATGCCGACGACGACGTTCAGCGGCACGGCGCGCCGGGCCTACTCGCCCAGCGGGCGGAGCCGGAGCTTGTCCTCGTTGATCTCGTGGAGGGCGACCGTGAGGGGCTTGTCGTCGATCGACGAGTCGACGAGCGGGCCGACGTTGTCGAACAGGCTGCCCTCGTGCAGGTCGGCGTAGTAGTCGTTGATCTGGCGCGCGCGCTTGGACGCGAAGATCACCAGCTGGTACTTCGAGTCGACCTTCGAGAGCAGGTCGTCGATGGGCGGGTCGATGATGCCGGACTGCTTCTCAGCCATGGGAGGTCTCCTCGTTCGATGGGCGCGCACCCCCGGTGCGCGGAAGTTCGTGGCGAACGGCGGCGGGTCGCCTGCCCGTTCGGGGCCGCATCAAGTCTACGACCTTTCTCGCGGCCTCGCCGACGTCGCGGTTGACGACGCGGTGGTCGAACTCGTCGACGGCCGCGAGCTCGACCTTCGCCGTCTCGAGCCGGCGCTGCTGCTCGGCGGGCGACTCGGTGCCGCGGCCGACGAGTCGGCGGACCAGTTCCTCCCACGACGGCGGCAGCAGGAACACGAGCGTCGCCTCGGGCATCGCCCGGCGCACCGACCGGGCGCCCTGGATGTCGATCTCGAGGAGGACGCTGTCGCCCTCGGCGATCGCCTGCTCGACGGGGCCGCGCGGCGTGCCGTACCGATAGGCGTTGTGCACGGTCGCCCACTCGAGCAGGTCGCCGCGCTCGATCATGCGGTCGAACTCGGCGTCGTCGACGAAGTAGTAGTGCTCGCCGTGCACCTCCCCGGGACGCGGCGACCGGGTCGTCGCCGAGATCGACAGCCGCACGTCGGGGTGGTTGGCGCGGATGTGCTGCGCGACGGTGCCCTTGCCGACGGCCGTCGGCCCGGCCAGCACGACGAGCCGGTCGCCGGTGCCACCGTGTGCGGCGACCCAGTCGGCGACGAACTCGCGCAGGCGACGACGCTGCAGGCGGCCGAGGCCTCCGACGCGCTTCGACGCCGCGATCTGCAGGTCGTCCATGATGCGCGCGGTCTTGGTCTCGCCGATGGCGGGGATCGAGCCGAGGAACTCGGTCACGCGCAGCCGCCCCTCGACGCCCTCGGGTTCCTCGAAGGCGGCGCGGAGCACGTCGAGCGGGCTGCGCTCGCCCGAGGCCACCGACTGCTTGACCGCGGCCCGGGCGCGCCGCGCGGCGACGGCCGCGCGGGACGCGGCGACGCGGTCGACCTCGGGCGGCGTGCGCACGGCCTCAGGCACCAGCGGTCACCGCCTCGTCGACGTGCCGAACGATGGTCTCGGCGATGCCGTCGGGGCCGGCGCCCAGGATGGAGCGCGACTCGCTCACGATCACGCCCCCCGAGTAGCCGCCGAAGATGGTGCGGAGATCCTTCACCTCGGCGCCCTGCGCCCCGAACCCGGGCGCGAGCACCGCGAGCCCCGGACGCGGCGGGTCGACGTCGCGATCGATGCCGGATGCCGCGAGATCCACCGTCGCGCCGACCACGACGCCCGCCGTGCCCATCGGGGAGTTCGAGACCTCGAGCCGGCCCGCATTCCAGGCCGCGACGCCCGACACGATGGCCCCGGCGATCGAGGACCCGGCGCGGCTCGACTGCTGCAGCACGGACCGCTGGATCGCCGTGGCCTCGGGGTTCGAGGTCGCGGCGAGCACGAACACGCCCTTGCCGTTCGTCTCGGCCAGGCGCATCGTGTCCTCGAGCGACCCGAGGCCGAGGTAGGGGCTCGCGGTGATCGCGTCGACCTCGAGCGTCGATCCGGGCGTGAGCCAGGGCTCCGCGTACGCGGCCATCGTCGAGCCGATGTCGCCGCGCTTGACGTCGCCGATGACCAGCAGGTCGGCGTCGCGCGCCTCCTGCAGCACGCGCTCGAGGGCGAGGTAGCCCGCGGCGCCGTGGCGTTCGAAGAACGCGACCTGGGGCTTCACGATGCCGGCTCGGTCGGCCGCGGCCTCGACGACGCGCAGCCCGAACTCGCGCACGCCCTCGGCTGAGTCGGGCAGGCCCCACCGGTCGAGCAGGCCCGCGTGGGGGTCGATGCCCACGCAGAGCCGGCCGTACGCGGCGAACACGGCCGCGAGCCGTTCGCCGAAGGGCACCACCTCGGTCATGCCACGCTCTCCCGTCGCGCCTGGTACTCCTGCAGGCTCGTCACCTCGAACCCGTCGGCACCGGCGTCGAGCGAGGCGACGGCCGCCGAGAGCTCGGCGATCGTCGTGAACAGGGGGATGTTCCCGGCCACGGCCGCCGCGCGGATCTCGTAGCCGTCGGCGCGCGACGAGCGGCCGCTCGGCGTGTTCACGACGACCTCGACCTCGCCGCGGTGGATGAGCTCGACGATGCTCGTCGAGTCCTCCGTCGGCTTGTCGTGGTACTTCAGCACCTCGTCGGCGCGGATGCCGTTGCGGCGGAGCACCTCGGCGGTGCCCTCGGTCGCGGTGATCCGGAAGCCGTGCTGCGCGAGGCGCAGTACGGGCAGGATGATCGCGCGCTTGTCGCGGTCGGACACCGAGACGAAGACGGTCCCCGAGGTCGGCATGCCGCCGTACGCCGCGAGCTGGCTCTTCGCGAACGCCGTCGGGAAGTCGCGGTCGATGCCCATGACCTCGCCCGTCGAGCGCATCTCGGGGCCGAGCACGGAGTCGACCATGATGCCCTCGCGCGTGCGGAAGCGATGGAAGGGCAGCACGGCCTCCTTCACGGCCACCGGCGCGTCGAGCGGCACGCGCGACCCGTCGGAGGCGGGCAGCATGCCCTCGTCGACGAGCTCGCGGATGGTCGCGCCGACCATGATGCGGCTCGCGGCCTTCGCGAGCGGAATCCCGAGCGCCTTCGACACGAACGGCACCGTGCGGCTCGCGCGCGGATTCGCCTCGAGCACGTAGAGCACGCCCGCGCCGATCGCGAACTGCACGTTCAGCAGGCCCCGTACGCCCACGCCCTCGGCGATCGCACGGGTCGCCTCGCGCACGCGGTCGACTTCGGCGCGGCCGAGCGTGACCGGCGGGAGGGTGCAGCTCGAGTCGCCCGAGTGCACGCCGGCCTCCTCGATGTGCTCCATGACGCCGCCGACGTAGAGCTCGGTTCCGTCGTAGAGCGCGTCGACGTCGATCTCGATCGCGTCGTCGAGGAACCGGTCGACGAGCAGCGGATGCGTCGGCCCGACGATGCCCTGGCCCTCGATGCGCGCGAAGTAGTCGACGAGGCTCGGCGTGTCGTAGACGATCTCCATACCGCGCCCGCCGAGCACGTAGCTCGGGCGCACGAGCACCGGGTAGCCGATGCCCTCGGCGACCTGCACGGCCCCCGCGACCTCGGTCGCGGTGCCGTTGCGCGGCGCGGTGAGGCCGGCCTGGTCGAGGATGCCCGAGAAGAGGCCGCGCTCCTCAGCGAGGTCGATCGCCGAGGGCGTCGTGCCGAGGATCGGCACGCCCGCGGCCTCGAGGCCCTTCGCGAGGCCGAGCGCGGTCTGGCCGCCCAGCTGCACGACCACCCCGACGAGCTCGCCCGACTGCGACTCGGCGTGGATGACCTCGAGCACGTCCTCGAGCGTGAGCGGCTCGAAGTAGAGCCGGTCGCTCGTGTCGTAGTCGGTCGAGACCGTCTCGGGGTTGCAGTTGATCATGATCGTCTCGAACCCTGCGGCCGAGAGCGCGAACGAGGCGTGCACGCACGAGTAGTCGAACTCGACGCCCTGCCCGATGCGGTTCGGGCCGGAGCCGAGGATGACCACCTTGCGGCGGTCGCTCGGCACGACCTCGGTCTCGAGGTCGTAGCTCGAGTAGTGGTACGGCGTGAGCGCCGGGAACTCCCCCGCGCACGTGTCGACGGTCTTGTACACCGGCCGGATGCCGAGGATGTGACGCACCTCGCGCGCGTCGGCCTCGCTGCCGAAGCCGCGCAGCTCGGCGATCTGCGCGTCGGAGAAGCCGTGGTCCTTCGCCAGCAGCAGCGTGTCGTGGTCGAGCGACTCGGCCGCGGCCACGTGCGCCGCGACGTCGTTGATCAGCACGATCTGGTCGAGGAACCACGGGTCGATCTTCGTGGCCTCGAAGGCCTGCTCGACCGTCGCGCCCTTGCGCAGCGCCTGCTGCACGAGGATGATCCGGCCGTCGGTCGGCACGGAGGCTCCCTCGAGCAGCTCCTCGACGGAGCGGGACTCCTCGCCCCAGTGGAACGACGAGCCGCGCTTCTCGAGCGAGCGCAGCGCCTTCTGCATCGCGGTCGCGAAGTTGCGACCGATCGCCATCGCCTCGCCGACCGACTTCATGGTCGTCGTCAGCGTCGGGTCGGCGGCCGGGAACTTCTCGAACGCGAAGCGCGGCACCTTCACGACGATGTAGTCGAGCGTCGGCTCGAACGACGCCGGCGTGACGCGCGTGATGTCGTTGGGGATCTCGTCGAGCCGGTAGCCGATGGCGAGCTTCGCGGCGATCTTCGCGATCGGGAACCCGGTGGCCTTCGACGCGAGCGCCGAGGAGCGCGAGACGCGCGGGTTCATCTCGATGACGATGACTCGTCCGTTCGACGGGTCGACGGCGAACTGGATGTTGCATCCACCGGTGTCGACGCCCACGGCGCGGATGATGTCGATGCCGATGTCGCGCAGGTTCTGGTACTCGCGGTCGGTCAGCGTGAGCGCGGGCGCGACCGTGATCGAGTCGCCCGTGTGCACGCCGACGGGGTCGACGTTCTCGATCGAGCAGACGACGACCGTGTTGTCGGCGGTGTCGCGCATGAGCTCGAGCTCGTACTCCTTCCAGCCGAGGATGGACTCCTCGAGGAGCACCTCGGTCGTCGGCGAGTCGTGCAAGCCCTGCGTGACGATGCGCACGAGGTCTTCCTCGGTGTACGCGAACCCCGAACCGAGGCCGCCCATCGTGAACGACGGACGCACGACGAGCGGGTAGCCGAGGTCGAGGGCGAACTCCTTCGCCTGCTCGAGCGTCTTCGCGACGTGCGAGCGGGCCACGTCGGCACCGGCGGCGATCACGAGGTCCTTGAAGAGCTGGCGATCCTCGCCCTTGCGGATCGCGTCGACCTTGGCGCCGATGAGCTCGACGCCGTGCTTGTCGAGGATGCCGGCGTCGTGCAGCGCGATCGCCGCGTTCAACGCGGTCTGGCCGCCCAGGGTCGGCAGCACCGCGTCGGGCTTCTCCTTGACGATGATCGACTCGATCACCTCGGGGGTGATCGGCTCGACATACGTCGCGTCGGCGAAGTCGGGGTCGGTCATGATGGTGGCCGGGTTCGGGTTCACCAGGATGACCCGCACGCCCTCGGCGCGGAGCACCCGGCAGGCCTGCGTGCCCGAGTAGTCGAACTCGGCCGCCTGGCCGATGACGATCGGGCCCGACCCGATGACGAGGACGGAATTGATGTCGGCGCGCTTGGGCATCAGGCCTTGGACTCCTTGCTGGCAGGGTTTCCTGCGCTCACGCCGCGCTGGTGCTCGCGCACCATCTCGGCGAAACGATCGAAGAGGTATTCGGCGTCGTGCGGGCCGGCCGCCGACTCTGGGTGGTACTGCACGCTGAACGCGGGGATGTCGAGGCAGTTCAGGCCCTCGACCACGTCGTCGTTCAGGTCGACGTGGCTGACCTCGACGCGCCCGAAGCCCGCGGTGGACTCGCTGACGCCCTCGAGCGGCGCGCGCACGGCGAAGCCGTGGTTGTGCGCCGTGATCTCGACCCGGCCGGTGGCGCGGTCGAGCACGGGCTGGTTGATGCCGCGGTGGCCGAACGGCAGCTTGTAGGTCTCGTACCCGAGGGCACGGCCGAGCAGCTGGTTGCCGAAGCAGATGCCGAAGTAGGGACGGCCGTCGCGCAGCGACTCGCGCAGGAGCTCGACGTGACGATCGGAGGCGGCCGGATCGCCCGGCCCGTTGGAGAAGAACAGGGCGTCGGGTTCGAGCGCGCGGATCTCGTCGATCGACACCGTCTGCGGCACGACGTGGACGTCGAAGCCGCGCTCGGCGAGGAAATTCAGGGTCGAGGTCTTCACCCCGAGGTCGAGCACCGCCACCGAGCCGACGCGCTCGCCCGCGGCGGGCAGCGTGTACGCCTCCGCCGTGGAGACCTCGCCGGACAGGTTCAGGCCGGACATCTCGGCACCGGCGCGGACGAGGTCGAGCTGCTCACCGGGCGTCAGCGAGGCATCCGGCCCCGAGAAGATGCCCGCGCGCATCGCGCCGGCCGAGCGGATGTGGCGCGTGACCGCGCGCGTGTCGATGCCCGCGATGCCGACGACGCCTGCCGCGGCGAGGTCGTCGTCGAGGCTGCGCTGCGAACGGAAGTTCGACACGACGCGTGCGGGGTCGCGCACGACGTAGCCGGCGACCCAGATGCGCGCGGATTCCATGTCCTCGTCGTTCATGCCCGTGATGCCGATGTGCGGCGCGGTCATGAGCACGATCTGCCCGGCGTACGACGGGTCGGTCAGCGTCTCCTGGTAGCCGGTCATACCGGTGGCGAAGACGGCCTCGCCGAGGGTGCGGCCGAGCGCGCCGTAGGCGCGTCCGTCGTACCGGGTGCCGTCTTCGAGGACGAGCACTGCGGGTGCGCCCGTCAGGGGCGTCGACTCACTCATGCTTCGGTCTCGCTCTCTGCGTCGGGCCGCAGCGTGATGTGCGCTGCGGCGATGTCGGTGACGGCCGCGATGATGCGGCCGGCGTCGCCCGGATACCGGGCGCGAAGGGTGCTGTCGACGTGGGTCGGCAGCTCGGCCGGCTCCGACTCGTCGACGATCCAGGTGATGGCGACGAGCCCCTCGGGCTCGACGCCGCGGTCGATGGCGAACGACGCCGTGCCCGCGCCGACCAGGCGGGCCGCGGGGAAGAAGCTCGGCTGCTCCCCGGCGATGCGGAGGACGACGCCCTCGGGGTGGACCTCGACGTGGCCCGAACCGCGGAACGCGAGGCCCTGGACCGCGAGCCGCTCGAGCGGTCGGCCGACCGGCGTCGTGGCCACGTAGAGCACCTCGGCGGAGACGACGGCCTCGCCGAGCCGCTCGGGCACGGGGTACGCCCGCATCACCGAGTCGCGTTCGGTGCGGCGCCGCCAGGAGCGCCACATCAGGAATCCCGCGCCGCCGACGATCACGACGGCGACCAGGATGCCGATGGCCTCAGCCACGCGCGCCTCCGTTCGACGCGGATGCCGCGAGCCCGGCGACCTCGTGGGCGTCGCGCACGACGCCGTCGAGCACGGTCGCGTAGCCCGAGTGCAGGGTCGCGACCACGCGTCCGGGGAGCCTTCGTCCGAGGTAGGGCGAGTTGGCGCTGCGCCCCGCCAGGCGGGCGACGTCGAACTCCCCCGCCGCCGACGGGTCGTACAGGGTGACCTCGGCGGGGGCGCCCGCGGCGAGCGCGGTGCCGTGCCCGGCGAGGCGGCCGATGCGCGCGGGGGTCTCGGACATGACGCGTGCGACGCCGGCCCAGTCGAGGAGGCCCGTCTCGACCATCGCCTGGTGCACGACCGAGAGGGCCGACTCGAGGCCGACCATGCCGTTGGCCGCGGCGTCCCACTCGCATTCCTTGGCCTCGACGGGGTGCGGCGCGTGGTCGGTCGCGACGATGTCGATGGTGCCGTCGGCGAGCGCAGCACGCAGCGCCTGCACGTCTTCGGCGCGGCGCAGCGGCGGGTTCACCTTGTAGCGGGCGTCGTAGGTGGCGACCAGCTCTTCGGTCAGGAGCAGGTGGTGGGGCGTGACCTCGGCGGTCACGTCGATGCCGCGGGCCTTGGCCCACCGCACGACCTCGACCGAGCCGGCCGTCGACAGGTGGCACACGTGCAGGCGCGAACCGACGTGCTCGGCCAGCAGCACGTCGCGCGCGATGATCGACTCCTCGGCGACCGCGGGCCAGCCCGCGAGGCCGAGCTCGCCCGAGAGGGCGCCCTCGTTCATCTGGGCGCCGACGGTGAGCCGGGGCTCCTGCGCGTGCTGGGCGATGACGCCGTCGAACGCCTTCACGTACTCGAGCGCGCGGCGCATGAGCTGGGGGTCGGCGACGCAGAATCCGTCGTCGGAGAAGACCCGCACGTTCGCCTGCGAGCGGGCCATCGCCCCGAGCTCGGCGAGCTGCTCGCCCTCGAGTCCGACGGTGACCGCGCCGATGGGCTGCACGGTCGCGTATCCGGCGGTGCGGCCGAGGCGCTGCTCCTGCTCGACGACGCCCGCGGTGTCGGCGACGGGGAACGTGTTCGCCATCGCGAACACGGCCGTGTACCCGCCGGCGGCGGCGGCCTGCGTGCCCGTGAGCACGGTCTCGCTCTGCTCGTAGCCGGGCTCGCGCAGGTGCGTGTGCAGGTCGACGAGGCCGGGCAGGGCGATGAGCCCGTCGGCGTCGATCACGTGGGCGCCCGGGGCATCCGCGATGCCGCCGATCTCGGCGATGACGCCGCCCTCGACGAGGAGGTCGGCGCGCTCGCCGCCCGGCAGGGTGGCGCCGCGGACCAGGATGCGGCCGCTCATGCGTCGCCCCGCTCTCCGGACAGCAGCAGGTAGAGGGCGGCCATTCTCACTGATACTCCGTTCGCGACCTGCTCGCGCACGGTGGACTGCGGTGAGTCGGCGGCGCGGGCGGCGATCTCGAGTCCGCGGTTCATCGGACCCGGATGCATGACCATCGTAGTCGGCGGCAACCGGTCGAACCGGGCGTCGTCGAGGCCCCAGGTGCGGGAATACTCCCGGCTGTTGGGGAAGAATGCAGCGTGCATGCGCTCGGCCTGCACGCGCAGCATCATCACGACGTCGGGCGCCGGCGCGAGCGCGGCGTCGAGGTCGTAGCCGATGCGGGCGGGCCATCCGCTCGGGTCGACGGGCAGCAGCGTCGGCGGGGCGACGAGCGTGACGTCGGCGCCGAGCGTGTCGAGCAGCCACACGTTCGAGCGCGCGACCCGCGAGTGCAGGATGTCGCCGACGATGACGATGCGCACGCCGTCGAGGTCGCGCCCTCGGGAGGCCGCGCCGTGGAGGCGGCGGCGCATGGTGAACGCGTCGAGCAGCGCCTGGGTGGGATGCTCGTGGGTGCCGTCGCCGGCGTTCACGACGCCCGCGTCGATCCAGCCGCTGGTGGCGAGCACCAGCGGCGCGCCCGAAGACGGGTGCCGGACGACGACGCCGTCGGCGCCCATGGCCTGCAGGGTCTGCGCGGTGTCCTTGAGGCTCTCGCCCTTGGACACGCTCGAGCCCTTGGCGCTGAAGTTGATCACGTCGGCGGAGAGCCGTTTCGCCGCCGCCTCGAACGAGATGCGGGTGCGCGTCGAGTCCTCGAAGAACAGGTTGACGACCGTCTTGCCGCGCAGGGTCGGGAGCTTCTTGACCTCGCGCTCCTGCACGGCCGCCATGTCCTCGGCGATGTCGAGCAGTTCGATCGCCTCGTCACGGCTGAGGTCGCGGGTCGCGAGCAGGTGCCTCACGCGTCGCCTCCCTCGATGGTCACGGCGTCTTCGCCGTCGATCTCGTCGAGCCGCACGTTGATGCGCTCGTGCTTGGCGCTCGGCAGGTTCTTGCCCACGAAGTCGGCCCGGATCGGGAACTCGCGGTGGCCGCGATCGACGAGCACCGCGAGGCGCACGGCGCGCGGGCGCCCGAGGTCGGCGAGCGCGTCGAGCGCGGCGCGGATGGTCCGGCCGGAGTAGAGCACATCGTCGACGAGCACCACGGTCATGCCGTCGATGCCGCCCGGCGGCAACTGGGTGGGTGCCGGCGTACGGGTTCGCGTGCGAGCGAGGTCATCGCGGTACATCGTCACGTCGAGCGACCCGGCGAGCTCGGCGGGCGGAGGCGCCTCCGCCTCGATGCGGGCGATGGTCTCGGCGATGCGACGCGCGAGGACGACGCCCCGGGTCGGGATGCCGAGGATCACGAGGTCGGATGCCCCGCGGTTGGACTCGAGGATCTCGTGCGAGATCCGCGTGAGCCCCCGCTGGATGTCAGCTCGGCTGAGCACGGCGCGTGCCATGTGCCGACTCCCTTCTCCGCCTCACGGGACGGCCTTAAAGGTGGTCGTTGGTTATCCCGACGATCCTAGCAGTCCGACGGCGCGTGCCCGCCGACGCGAGGGGCTCCTGCCGTCGGCAGGAGCCCCTCGGATGGTCCGGATACGGGCCGGATGCGGATCCGTCGCGGTCGGGCGCGGCTCACCGGCGGCCGATGGGCCGCTGCAGCGCCCTGGCCCCGATGACCATCGCCGCGGCCACGAGCACGATGTCCTTCAGGATGTACTGCGCCGTCAGCGTCGGGCCCACGGCCGTGAACAGGTCGCCGGTGAAGAACACGAGCGGCGAGAAGATGCCGACGAAGGTGCCCGCGAGCGCGACGAGCCCGATGCGCAGGAGGAAGCCGGTCACGAACGTGATGCCGACGAAGACCTCGAGGGTCGCGGTGATCGCCATCGCGGCGGTGCCGTCGACGAGGCCGAACGACAGCGTGCTCCAGGTGCGCTGCACGAGTCCCTCGACCGGGCTGAGGCCCGGGATGAACTTCAGCGCGCCGAAGACGAGGAAGACGAGGCCGAGCGAGACGCGCAGCGCCGGCACCGACGTGCGGGCGAGGAAGCGCTGGATGACGGCCTGCGCGCGGTTCGCCTGGTCGAGGACCGTATCGAGACCGACCGCTGTCGAGGTGCGACCGCTTCCGAGGGTGGTGGAGGACATGGAGGTGCCTTTCTGAACGATGGTTGGGACGGCAGCCGGATGCGGCGGCGAGGCCCATTCCATCGGAGCCGTCCCTCCGGTACGTCCGGACCGGCGCTGAATCCCGCTCCGGGCGCACCCGGAACCTCACCTCCGGGGTGCGCCGGAGCGAGCTGCCTCGTGGCGCACCCGGCGCACGCGGCACGCCGCCGGAGACGACCGAGCGGGCACCGGGAGATTCCCCGGTGCCCGCTCGTGGTCGATGCGGCGGCTGCCGTCAGCCCTTCGAGTGCGACACCGCCCCGAGCAGGCCGTTGACGAACCCGGCCGAGTCGTCGGTCGAGAGCACCGTCGCGGCCTCGACCGCCTCGGAGATCGCGACGCCGTCGGGCACCTGGTCGTTGTAGACGATCTCCCATACGCCGATGCGCAGCAGCGCCCGGTCGACGGCCGGCATGCGCTCGAGGGTCCACCCGCGCGAGTGCGTCGTGATCAGCTCGTCGATCTCGGTGCGGTGGTCGACGATGCCGTCGACGATCTCGCGCGCGTACAGCCAGGAGGCCTGGCGCTCGGGCTCCCCCACGGCGCGCTCGGCCTCGACGGCGAGCAACTGCTCGACCGGGACCTGGCGGACGTCGGCCGAGTACAACAGGTCGAGGGCGCGCTTGCGCGCCTTCGTACGGGCGCTCACTAGTCGTTCACGCGGCCGAGGTAGTCGCCCGTGCGGGTGTCGACCTTGACCTTCGTGCCGGTCTCGAGGAACAGCGGCACCTGGATCTCGTAGCCGGTCTCGACGGTCGCGGCCTTGGTGCCGCCGGTCGAGCGGTCTCCCTGCAGGCCCGGCTCGGTGTAGGTGATCTCGAGCACGACCGACGCGGGGAGCTCGACGTAGAGCGGGTTGCCGTTGTTCAGCGCGATGGTGACGGGCTGGTTCTCGAGCATGAAGTTCGCGGCGTCGCCGACGGTCGCGGCCAGCACCGTGAGCTGGTCGTAGTCGGTCGTGTCCATGAACACGAAGCCGTCGCCGTCGTTGTAGAGATAGGTGAAGTCGCGCCGGTCGACGTTCTCGATGTCGACCTTGGCACCCGCGTTGTAAGTGCGGTCGACGACCTTGCCGGTGACGACGTTCTTCAGCTTCGTGCGCACGAACGCCCCGCCCTTGCCCGGCTTGACGTGCTGGAACTCGATCACGCTCCAGAGCTGGCCGTCGATGCTGAGGACGACGCCGTTCTTGATGTCTGCGGTCGATGCCATGGCGAGGAGATCCGATCGTTGGTTGGGAAAGACTGGCGGGCACGCCGACGCGTGCGACTGATCGAGTGTAGTCGACTCAGGTGCCGGCTCGCAGAAGCCAGTCCACCGCGAGCCGGTACGAGTCCGCACCGAAGCCGGCGATGACGCCCGTCGCGACGCCCGAGATCACGCTGGTGTGGCGGAAGGCCTCGCGCGTGTGCGGGTTCGTGAGGTGGACCTCGATCAACGGGATGCCGGCGTGCTTGAGCATGGCCGCGGCGTCGCGGAGCCCGTAGCTGTAGTGCGTGAACGCCGCAGGGTTCAGCACCACGGGGGCGCGCCGGTCGACCGCCTCGTGCAGCCAGCCGATCAGCTCGCCCTCGTCGTCGGTCTGCCGCAGCTCGATCGCGACGTCGTCGGGCACGGATGCCACGAGCCGGGCGCCGATGTCGGCCAGGGAGTCGCTGCCGTACACCTCCGGCTCGCGCGAGCCGAGCCGGGCCAGGTTCGGGCCGTTGAGGACGAGGATCGTGGTCACCCGAGCAGCCTATCGGCGCGGCATCCGCCGTCGATCTCGCGTGCCCGGCCGCGCTCGGCGGCCCTCACGACGCGATCTCCTGGTACGCGGCGAACAGCAGCGACTGGTCGGGCGCGTGCATGACGGTGGGCTTCGCGAGGTCGTCGAGCACGATGAACCGCAGCTGACCCGCACGCGCCTTCTTGTCGCGCTGCATCGTCGCGAGAAGGGTGTTCCAGCGGCCGGCCGGATAACTCGTGGGCAGGCTGAGCAGGTCGAGCACGCGCTTGTGACGGTCGGCGACCTCGTCGGAGAGCCGGCCCGAGAGCCGCGCGAGTTCGGCCGCGAACGCCATGCCCACGGCCACCGCAGCGCCGTGGCGCCACTGGTAGCGCTCGGCGTGCTCGACGGCGTGGCCGAGGGTGTGCCCGTAGTTCAGGACCTCGCGCAGCCCCTGCTCGGTGAAGTCCTCGGAGACGACCTCGGCCTTCATGCGGATCGCGAGCTCGATCGCCCGGCGGAACTGCGGGGTGGTCGGATCGGTCGCGGCGTCGGGATCCGCCTCCACGAGATCGAGGATCTCGGGATACCGGATGAACCCCGCCTTCACGACCTCGGCGAACCCGGCGAGGATCTCGTTGCGCGGCAGCGTGTCGAGCAGGTCGAGGTCGCACAGCACCGCGGCCGGCGCGTGGAAGGCGCCTACCAGGTTCTTACCCTCGTTCGTGTTGATGCCGGTCTTGCCGCCCACGGCCGCGTCGACCATGCCGAGCACGGTGGTCGGAACCTGCACGATCCGCACACCGCGGAGCCAGGTGGCGGCGACGAACCCCGCGAGGTCGGTCGCCGCTCCCCCGCCGAGGCCGACGATCGCGTCGGAGCGGGTGAAGTCGGCCTGGCCGAGGATCTGCCAGCAGAACGCGGCCACCTCGACGCGCTTGCCCGCCTCGGCGTCGGGCACCTCGGCGAGCAGCACCTCGAAGCGGTCCTGCAGCGCCTCGCGGATCGCGTTGGCCCTGGCGCCCAGCGTCGACGGGTGCACCACGAGCACCTTGCGCACGTCGGAGCCGAGCGCGTCGCCGAGCTCGGCGAGCACGCCTCGCCCGATGACGACGTCGTAGCCGTCCTCGCCGCCGACGCGGATGACGGTTCGCTCGTGCGGTTCGGCGGTCATGCGAGTGCTCCCAGGCGCCCGGTGATCTCGGCGACGATCCTCGCGACCGGGCGGCGCGAGGTGTCGAGGTCGATGTCGGCGAGCGCCTCGTAGATCGGCAGTCGCTCGGCGAGGATGCCGCGCCAGCGGTCGAGGCCGCCGTCGGCGATGAGCGGACGGGTGCCGCCCGCGAGCCGCGGGGCGACCGCGGCCTCGTCGACGCGGAGCAGCACCACGGGCAGCGTCGCCAGGTCGTCCTGCGTGTCGGGGTCGAGCACGGCGCCGCCGCCGAGCGCGACGACCGCCTCCTCGCGAAGCGCCTCGGCGACCACCTCCCGCTCGATGACGCGGAAGTACGGCTCGCCCTCGCGCGCGAAGATCTCCTCGATCGGGCCGTAGCGCTCGACGATGCGCTGGTCGGTGTCGACGAAGGGGGCACCGACCTCGCGCGCCAGTCGGCTGCCGATGCGCGTCTTGCCCGCGCCCATCGGGCCGATCAGCACGACGGGCAGGCTCACGCGCGGGGCGTCCGCGCCCGGCTCAGCCACGGGGATCGGCGCCCGCCGTCTCGAGCGCGTCGGGGATGGCGTCGAGGTAGGCCTCGAGGTTGCGGCGGGTCTCGACGACCGAGTCGCCGCCGAACTTCTCGAGCACGGCATTCGCGAGCGTGAGGGCGACCATGGCCTCGGCCACGACGCCGGCCGCGGGCACCGCGCAGACATCCGAGCGCTGGTGGTGCGCCGGTGCGGGCTCGCCCGTTGCGACGTCGATCGTCGGCAGGGCGTGCGGGATCGTCGCGATCGGCTTCATGCCGGCGCGCACGCGCAGAACGGTGCCGGTCGACATGCCGCCCTCGGTGCCGCCCGCGCGATCGCTCGCCCGCACGATGCGGCCGTCGGCCATGTGCAGCTCGTCGTGCGCGGCCGATCCGCGACGCGTCGTCGTGAGGAACCCGTCGCCGACCTCGACGCCCTTGATGGCCTGGATGCCCATGAGCGCCGCGGCGAGCTGGGCGTCGAGCCGGCGATCCCAGTGCACGTGCGATCCGAGCCCGGGCGGCAGCCCGTACGCGAGCACCTCGACGACGCCGCCGAGCGTGTCGCCGGACTTGTGGGCGTCGTCGACCTCGGCCACCATGCGCGCCGACGTCTCGGCGTCGAAGCACCGCAACGGATCGGCATCGAGCCGGTCGACGTCGCCCGGCAGGGGCAGCTCGGCCCCCTCGGGCACCCGGACCGGCCCGATGGCGAGCGTGTGCGCGACGAGGCGGATGCCGAGCTCGGCGAGGAACGCCTTCGCGACCGCGCCGAGCGCCACGCGCGCGGCCGTCTCCCGCGCGCTGGCGCGCTCGAGCACCGGCCGGGCCTCGTCGAACCCGTACTTCTGCATGCCCACGAGGTCGGCGTGCCCAGGGCGCGGACGGGTCAGCGGCGCGCCGCGTCCACGGCCGAGCCGGTCGGGGTCGATGGGCTCGGGGCTCATCACCTCCTGCCACTTCGGCCACTCGGTGTTGCCCACGCGCAGCGCGACCGGGCTGCCGAGCGTCAGCCCGTGCCGCACGCCGCCCGAGATCGCGAGTTCGTCCTGTTCGAACTTCATGCGCGCGCCGCGGCCGTAGCCGAGCTTGCGGCGCGCGAGGTCGTCTCGAATCGCGTCGAGCGTGATGGGGATGCCGGCGGGGAGACCCTCGATGATCGCCACGAGCTCAGGGCCGTGGGATTCTCCGGCAGTGAGCCAACGGAGCATGAAGCCCATCCTTCCACAGGGCGGAGTGCGGGAACGCCGCGTGACGGACGCGGACCGCCGCCGGTCCGGCGGCGGCCGGTCAGGCGACGGCGGCCCGCATCACGTCGACGACCGCCGCCTCGTCGGGCAGCGGGGTTCCGGGGTCGCCCGTCACGAAGATGCGAACCTGGAGCACGGCCTGGTGCAGCAGCATCCCGATGCCCGGCACGACGCGCCCACCCGCGTCGAGCCAGCTCGTCGCGAGTCGCGAGGGCCACGGATCGTACGCGACGTCGAAGAGCGTCGCGGCACGTCGAAGGTCGACGGATGCCTCGTGCGGCAGCTCCGTACCGCCCGGAACGGTGCTGACGACGAGGTCGGCGGCACCCGCGCGCGCGAGCGCGGCGAGTCCGTCTTCGGCCACGCGCACCTCGACGTCGAGGGCACGGCCGAGGATCACCAGCGGCTCGGCACGCGCCGGCGTTCGTACGAACACGTCGACCTCGTGGCATCCGAGTTCGGCGATCGCGGCGAGCACCGACGCGGCGGTCGCACCGGCGCCGAGGATCGCGCCGCGCCCGACCCGGTCGACGCCGGCCTCGTGCAGCGCCCGCACGATACCGCCGACATCGGTGTTGAAGCCGAGCCGGCGGCCGTCGGCTTCGAAGAGGACGGTGTTGACGGCGCCGGTGAGTGAGGCCACGCGGTCGATGCGTTCGACGAGCGGGATGACGTCCTGCTTCAGCGGCATGGTGAGCGAGAGTCCGCGCCATGACGCGTCGAGTCCGGCGAGCAGCTCGGGCAGTCCGGCGCCGTCGACCTCGATCGAGGTGTACGTCCAGTCGAGGCCGAGCACCCCGTAGGCGGCGGCATGCAGCGCCGGGCTCTTCGAGTGCTCGATCGGCTTGCCCAGCACGGCGAGGCGGCGGGCGTCGCCCGCGAGGCGGCGGCGCTCACTGCCCATAGTCGGGGTGCTCCTCCAGCCACTGGTAGAACTGCTCGGCGGCCGCCTCGTGCTCCTCGATCGTCGACGTGAACACCGTCTCGCCGGTGTCGGGGTTCACGGTCACGAAGTACAACCAGGTGCCGTCGGCGGGGTTCAGCGCCGCCTGGATCGCCTCGGCGCCCGGGTTGCCGATCGGCCCCGGCGGCAGGCCCGCGTGCACGTACGTGTTGTACGGGTTGCCGGCGTCGGCCCGCTCGGCGTCGGTCGTCGTGACGACCGAGTTGTCACCTGTGCCGTAGTGCACGGTCGAGTCGAACTGCAGGAGCATGCCCTGGTCGAGGCGGTTCTGGATCACTCGCGAGACCTTGGCGAAGTCCTGCGGCAGGCCCTCGCGCTCGATCAGCGAGGCGATCGTGGCGACGCGGTACCGATCCTCGGGTGCGACGCCCGCCGCGTCGTAGGCGGCGAGGCTCTCGGCCACCATCGTCTGCACGACCTGGTCGGCCGTGACGCCGGGATCGAACGTGTACGTCGCCGGGAAGAGGAAGCCCTCGACGCTCGTCGCCTCGGCCGGCAGTCCGAGGGCCTGCGGGTTCGACGCCGCGGCCTGGAGCTCCTCGATCGGGATCTGGAGCACCGCCGAGGCCTCGGCGAGGGCATCGCGCGCCCACGTGCCCTCGGTGATCAGGACCGTGTTCTCGAGCTTGGTCGCGGGGTCCTCGAGGGCGGCCAGAGCGGCCGAGGCGCTCATGCGCTCGGCGAGCCGGTACACGCCCGGGTGGAACTCGGGTTCGGGCACCTGCTCGAGCAGCAGGTCGTAGAACGCGTCGTACGACGCCGTGACGCCCTCGGATTCGAGGTTCGTCGCGATGTCCGACCCGGTGTCGCCGTCGTGGATCTGGAAGAGCACCTCGCCGGTGCCGGTGCCCTCGTAGTCGGCAGCGGGCTGGAACCGCTCGATGATCGAGGTGATCGGGCCCTGGAGGAAGACGTAGGCGCCGACGCCGAGCGCGGCGACGATCAGCAGGCCGATGAGGCATCCCCACGGCCGCCGCCGTCGCGGCGCCGCGTTCGAGTGGCCGTCGTCGTAGGCGGTCGCCGCACGCCGTTCGGCACGGCTCGGGCGGCCGTGCGGCGCTGCAGCCTCCTCGGGCTCGTCGAGCCAGTGCGTCGGGGAGGGATCGAACTCCTGACCGTGGTCGGGGTACGCCGTCGTGGGCGAGTACGGGTCGGTCGGCGCCGCCGCGTCGAATGCGTCGTCGGTCGGCCCCGCCGAGGGATACGCGGGCTCCGAAACATCCTGCTGCTCGGCCAATCGCCGCTGCTCCGCCTCGCGGAGCTCGCGACGCGTCATCGGGCGGCCGGGATCCGCCGATGGGTCGGATGCCCCCGCACGCGGCGCGCCAGGGCCGTTCGCAGCCGCGTCGTTCGCGGCGACCTGGTACGCCGCGCCGCCGGGGGGCGGAGCGGCAGGCGTGCCCGTGCGCGGTCCGTCGAGCGCGGCGAACGGGTCGACCGGTCGGGCGGCGTTGGGGGGCGTCTCGCCGCGCAGCAGCGCATCCCAGGCTGCGCCGCCGTCGCGCGCATCGTGGGGCTCAGGGGGGAGCTGAGTCACAGGGGTGTTGACCCTTCGTCGGTGGGGATCACCCGGCCGGGTGCAGCCCCCGACGTCCGTTCGACGTCGAGCGCATGTTGCAGAATGATAACGGCCGCAGCTTGGTCGACGATGGGACGCTGCTGGCGCGCCTTCTTCCCGGAGGCGCGCAGGTGCTGCTGCGCCGTCACGGTCGAGAGCCGTTCGTCGACGAGCCGCACGGGTCGCGACTCCCCCCCTGCGGCCGCGAGCACGGTCGCGAAACCGACCGCGTCGTCGGTCGACGCCGTCGCACGGCCCGACATCGCCAGCGGATTTCCGACGACCAACTCGACGGCGCCGAACTCGTCGGCGATGGCCAGGATGCGTCGGACGTCGGCATCGCCGTCGGCACTGCGGGCGACGGTCTCGACCGGCACGGCGAGGACCGCGCCGGCATCGCACCTCGCGACGCCGATGCGGGCGCGGCCGACGTCGATGCCGAGCCGCACGCCGGGGCGCACGGTCAGCGTCCGAGCTCCACGCGCACCGCGTCGAGCGCCGCGGGGATCGCCCCGAGGTCGCTGCCGCCGCCCTGCGCGAGGTCGGGCTTGCCGCCCCCGCCGCCGCCGAGCGTCGACGCCATCTGCTTCGCGAGCGCTCCCGCGTTCGCTCCGGCGTCACGCGCGGCAGGCGAGGTCGCGACGATCGCGACCGGCCTGCCGCTCACCTCTGCCGTCAGCGCGACGACGGATGCCGCGTCGCCGAGCCGGCCGCGCACCGCGGTCGCGAGCGAACGCAGCTCGTCGCCGGAGGCGAGCGTGCCGACGTGCTCGGCGACCAGCAGGTACGCGCCGACACGGCCCGCGCGATCGGCCAGGGTCGGAACGCGTTCGCTGAGCGCCTTCGCCTCGTACGCCTGGATCTTCTTCTCGGCGGCCTTCAGGTTGGCCACGAGCTCGCCCACGCGGTCGACGAGCTGGTCGGGACGGGTCTTCAGGTTCGACGTCAGCTCGTTCACGAGCGCGCGCTCGGCCGCGAACTGCCGGAACGCCTCGATGCCGACGAGGGACTCGACGCGACGGCTCGTCGCACCCACCGAGGACTCGCCGATCAGGTTGATCATGCCGACCTCGGCGCTCGTCGACACGTGCGTGCCGGCGCAGAGCTCGCGCGACCAGGGCCCGCCGATGTCGACGACGCGCACGACGTCGCCGTACTTCTCGCCGAACAGGGCCATCGCGCCGAGCGCCTTCGCCTCGTCGAGCGGCATCTCGCGAGTGACGACCTCGAGGTTGTCGCGGATGGCGTTGTTGGCGATCTCCTCGATCTCGCTGCGGGTGTCGCCCGAGAGCGCCTTGTTCCAGCCGAAGTCCAGGCGGAGGTATCCGGCGCGGTTCAGCGAGCCGGCCTGGTGCGCGTCGGGGCCGAGCACCTGGCGGAGCGCCGCGTGCACGAGGTGGGTGCCCGAGTGCGCCTGCGTCGCGCCGCGCCGGTAGTCGGCGTCGACCTCGCTGCGCGCGGGCACACCCACGCCGACCTCGCCGCTGACGACCTTGACGGTGTGGCTGATCAGTCCGGGCACGGGCTTCTGCACGTCGAGCACGTCGAGCACGAAGCCGTCGCCCACGATGCGGCCCTTGTCGGGCATCTGGCCGCCCGATTCGGCGTAGAGCGAGGTCGCACCGAGGATGATCTCGGCCGTCTGCCCGGCCACCGCGGCCGGCACGGCGTGGCCGTCGACCAGGATGCCGAGGACGCTCGAGTCGGTGACGAGGTCGGTGTAGCCGGTGAAGACCGTCTCGCCGAGCGAACGGAACGGCGAGTACGCGGAGAGGTCGGCGAGCGTCTGCTTCTTCGACTTCGCGTCGGCCTTCGCGCGGGCACGCTGGTCGGACATCAGCGAGTCGAACGCGGGGCGGTCGACCTCGAGGCCGGCCTCCTCGGCCATCTCGAGCGTGAGGTCGATCGGGAAGCCGTACGTGTCGTGCAGCAGGAACGCGGTGTCGCCCGCGAGCTGCGGCGAACCGGCCTGCTTCGTCTTCGCGACCGCGAGGTCGAGGATCGTCGTGCCGGCGCTCAGCGTGTTGAGGAAGGTCTCCTCCTCGGCGATCGCGATCTGCGAGAGACGGGGGAATTCGGTCGCGACCTCGGGGTACCCCGACTGCATCGCGTCGCGCGACGCCGCGAACAGCTCGGCGAAGCTCGGGCCGTCGACGCCGAGCAGGCGCATCGAGCGGATGCTGCGGCGCAGCAGCCGGCGCAGGATGTAGCCGCGGCCCTCGTTCGACGGACGCACGCCGTCGGACATGAGCATGAGCGAGGAGCGCACGTGGTCGGCGATGATCCGCATGCGGACGTCGTCGTCGTGATCGGCGCCGTAGCGACGGCCCGACAGCTCGGACGCGCGGTCGAGCACCGGGCGCACCTGGTCGGTCTCGTACATGTTGTCGAGGCCCTGCTTGAGGAACGCGACGCGCTCGAGGCCCATGCCCGTGTCGATGTTCTTCTGCGGCAGCGGACCGACGACCCGGAAGTCCTCCTTGGAGCGGACTTCGGTGATGAGCTCCTGCATGAACACGAGGTTCCAAATCTCGGTGAAGCGGTTGTCGTCGACGATCGGCCCGCCGTCGCGACCGTACTGCGGCCCGCGGTCGACGTAGATCTCGGAGCACGGCCCTCCGGGGCCGGGCTGGCCCGTGTGCCAGTAGTTGTCGGCCTTGCCCATGCGCTGGATGCGCTCGTCGGGCAGCCCGGCGATGCGCTTCCACAGCGCGGCCGCCTCGTCGTCGGTCTCGTAGACCGTCACCCACAGGTCGCGCTCGGCGAACCCGAGGCCGCCGTCGGCCTCGGAGCGCGTGAGCAGGTCCCACGCGTAGGTGATGGCCCCCTCCTTGAAGTAGTCGCCGAACGACCAGTTGCCGAGCATCTGGAAGAAGGTGCCGTGGCGGGCGGTCTTGCCGACCTCCTCGATGTCGTTCGTCCGGATGCACTTCTGCACGTCGACGGCGCGCGGGTACGGCGCGGGAACGACGCCCGTGAGGTAGGGCACGAACGGCACCATGCCGGCGACCGTGAAGAGCAGGGTCGGGTCGTCGCTCACGAGTGAGGCGGACGGCACGACCGTGTGCCCGCGCTCGGCGAAGAAGTCGATGTAGCGACGGCTGATCTCGGCAGTCTGCATGGTTCCGTTCTCGGTCTCACGGCCCGGCTGGCGGGCGGGGGTGGTGCTCGGGAGAGCGCTTCGCGTCAGGCGCTCGATTCGATTCGGGTGGCTCGGTGTTCAGGATCCGACGGTCATCGCCCGTTCGGGGCGGCCCCGGCGTCGGCTGTGGCGTCGCCGCCCTCGGCGCGGAGCTCGGCGTCGCGCTCGTGGTAGCCCTCGGCGATCGCCTGGCCGAAGGCCCTGGCCTTCGCGTCGACGGCGGCGAAGAACTCGCGGCCCGGCTCGGTCCGGTTGACCTGGTGCGCGACGACGAACCCCGCCGCGATGCCGGCGGCGAACCACAGAATGCTCTTCACGACGGTGCTCCCTGATCGAATGCGCCCGGCGCTCGGCGCGGGCAGGCCTCGGGACAGTCTAGTCGTCACGGATGCCTCGTCGCCGGGCCGCACGCGGCGATGAGCAGGCCGGCGCGACCGGCGCACGTCGGCACGACCGGACGGCCGCCGGAGACGGCGAAGGGGCCGTGGGAGAACCCACGACCCCTTCGACTCCGGCGCGATGCGTCAGCGAGCCGCGTAGTACTCGACGACCAGCTGCACGTCACAGGTGACGGGCACCTCGGCGCGCTTGGGGCGACGCACGAGGGTGAACTGGAGCTTGTCGAGCTCGACCTCGAGGTAGCCCGGGAGCTTCGGGAGCACGTCGACGTGGCCGCCCGCCGCGGCGACCTGGAAGGGCTCGGTGCCCTCGGAACGCTGCTTGACGCCGATGACCTGGCCCGGCTTCACGCGGAACGAGGGACGGTCGACGATCTTGCCGTCGACGAGGATGTGGCGGTGCACCACGAACTGGCGCGCCTGCGCGATGGTGCGGGCGAAGCCCGAACGCAGCACGAGGGCGTCGAGGCGCATCTCGAGCAGCTCGACGAGGTTCTCACCCGTCTGGCCGTCGGTGCGCTTGGCCTCGTTGTAGGCGATGCGCAGCTGCTTCTCGCGGATGCCGTACTGGGCGCGCAGGCGCTGCTTCTCGCGGAGGCGGACGGCGTAGTCGCTGTCCTGCTTGCGCTTGGTGCGGCCGTGCTCACCGGGAGCGTACGGGCGCTTCTCCATGATGCGGGCGGCCTTCGGGGTGAGGGCGACGCCGAGCGCGCGGGAGAGGCGCGTCTTGCTGCGTGACTGGTTCGACACGAATGTCCTTTCGGAAGAATCTCAAGCGAATTCGCGGCGCTGTGGTGCGCCGGGAAGTGTGTCAGAGGGATTCGCCAAGGGTGGATCGGCTACAGATCGCACCCGTTCGCCGGTGACCCCCTCGCAGCCGCGCTCGAGGATCTGGCTTCAGGCCAGCGACCATGATATCACGGCCGGATGTCTCCGCCTTCGGCGACCCAGCTCCGAGCTCCGGGCATCGCGCGGCGTTCGGCAGCGTTGCACACCGAGTCACCGGTCGCCGCGCACGATACGCCGGATCTTGGCCAGGCGGGCGGAGACGTCGCGTTCGTTGCCGTGCTCGGTCGGCTCGTAGTACACCGCTCCGCGCAGGGTGTCTGGGAGGTACTGCTGCTCGACCACGCCGATCGCGTCGTCGTGCGGGTACCGGTAGCCCTTGCCGTGCGCGAGTCGCTTGGCACCCGGGTAGTGCGCGTCGCGCAGGTGCTTGGGCACGCGCCCGGCCTTGCCCTCGCGCACGTCGGCGATCGCACGGTTGATGCCCATGTAGGCCGCGTTCGACTTCGGCGCCGTCGCGAGGTGCACGGTCGCCTGCGCGAGCGGGATGCGCCCCTCGGGCATGCCGATGAACTGCACGGCGTCGGCGGCCGCGACCGCAACTCCGAGCGCCGACGGGTCGGCGAGGCCGATGTCCTCACTGGCGAGGACGATGATGCGCCGGGCGATGAACCTCGGGTCTTCGCCCGCTTCGATCATGCGGGCCAGGTAGTGGAGCGCAGCGTCGACATCGCTGCCGCGCACCGACTTGATGAAGGCGCTGATGACGTCGTAGTGCTCGTCGCCGTCGCGGTCGTAGCGCAGGAGCGCGCGGTCGACCGCGCGGGCCACGATCTCGGCGGTGATCGCCGGTCGCCGATCGTCGCCCGCGTCGTCGCCTTCGAGGTCGGTCACGGTCTCGGCCTGGATACCGGCCGCCGACACGGATGCCGCCTCGAGCGCCGTGAGCGCCCGTCGCGCGTCGCCCGAGGCGAGGCGGATGATCGCCGCGCGGGCGTCGGGTTCGAGCACGAAGCGATCGCCGAGTCCGCGCCCGTCGACGACGGCGCGATCGACGAGGACGCCCAGGTCGTCGTCGGAGAGGGTCTCGAGCGTCAGCAGCAACGACCGCGACAGCAGCGGGGAGATCACCGAGAACGACGGGTTCTCGGTCGTCGCGGCGACGAGGATCACCCATCCGTTCTCGACCCCGGGCAGCAGGGCATCTTGCTGGGCCTTCGTGAACCGATGGATCTCGTCGAGGAACAGGACCGTCGAGAGGCCGTAGAGGTCGCGACTGGCCTGCGCCTCCTCCATCACCTGGCGCACGTCGCGCACGCCCGCGGTGACGGCCGACAGTTCGACGAACTTGCGGCCCGACGACCGGGCGATCGCCTGGGCGATCGTGGTCTTGCCGGTGCCCGGCGGACCCCAGAGGATCACGGACACTGACCCGGACGTGCCCTGCCGGTCGCCAGCGAGCGCGCGCAACGGTGAACCCGGAGTCAGCAGGTGCCGCTGGCCGGCGACCTCGTCGAGGCTCGTCGGACGCATCCGCACTGCGAGGGGGGTCGCGCCGGAACGCAGCCCCGGTCCGGACTCCACCATGCCTCCAGCGTAACCGCGGCCTCCGACAGCGATTCCCCGGGGGAATTGGTGCGGCATCCCTCGCTTGCGTAGCATCTGGACGCAGGGACCCCCGAGAAGGAGCATGCGTGGCAGCGAACGACCGTCAGGCCCGTGAGGAACGAGCGCGTCTGCGCACCTACCGCGCTCGCCAGGAGGTGCACCAGCGCAAGCTCCGCCGGCGCACCCGCGACAACCTCGTCGCCGGCGCCGCGCTCGTGGTCGTCCTCGTGCTGGCCGTCGCGGCGCAGCTGTTCTACTTCAACGGCGGACCCGGCGCTCCCGAGGCCGAGCCGACGCCGTCGGCCTCGCCCACCGCGACACCGGCACCCGGCGAGAACCAGGGCGATGTTCCCTCGGCCGATCTCGCGGAGGGTCGCACCTGGACCGGCACGCTCACGGTGAACGGCATCCCGCTCGGCGTCGAGCTCGACGGCGCCGCCGCTCCCCAGGCCGTGGCGTCCGAGATCAGCCTCGCCCAGTCGGGCTTCTACGACGGCACCTCGTGCCACCGGCTCACGACGAGCGGCATCTACGTGCTCCAGTGCGGCGACCCCGCGGGCGACGGCACCGGCGGACCCGGCTACTCCTACGGCCCGGTCGAGAACGCCCCGGCCGACGACCTCTACCCCGCCGGCACCCTCGCGATGGCGCGCCAGTCCGGCAACGGCTCGAGCATGGGCAGCCAGTTCTTCATCGTCTACCAGGACTCGACGATCCCCTCGGACGCCGCGGGCGGCTACACCGTCGTCGGCCGCGTCACGAGCGGACTCGACCAGCTCCAGGCATCCGTCATCTCGGCCGGAACCGCCGACGGAGCCGGTGACGGCGCGCCCGCCGTACCCGTCACCATCGACTCGTTCACGGTGCAGTAGCGCGAACCGGGGCCGCCCCCGCGCAACGCCGACAGCCGGCGGGGGCGTGCAATAGGCTGTCTGCAGTGCGCCGCCGAGGGCGGCATCCGACCACGACAGGGTGAGGCCGTGACCGATTCAGACCAGCAACCGTGGGGCCGCGTCGACGAGACGGGTACCGTCTTCGTGCGGACGAACGACGGCGAGCGTGCCGTCGGCCAGTACCCCGACGGCACGGCTGAGGAGGCGCTGGCCTACTTCGAGCGCAAGTACACCGACCTCGCAGGGCAGGTGACGCTGCTCGAGCAGCGCGTGCGCCGCGGGGCGCCCGCCGCCGATGTGGCCAAGGCCGTCTCGCACCTGCAGGCCTCCGTCGCCGACGCCCACGCCGTCGGCGACCTCGACGCGCTCGCGAAGCGGCTCGAGGCCCTCTCGGGCACTGCAGCCGAACTCACCGAGCAGCAGCAGGCCGAGGCGCGCGCCGCCGTCGAGCAGGCGCTCGCCGAGCGCACCGCGATCGTCGAGCAGGCCGAGCGGCTGGCGGCGCAAGACCCGCAGAAGACGCAGTGGAAGCAGACCTCGGCCGAGCTCGACGCGCTCTTCACGAGCTGGCAGCGCCACCAGCAGGACGGCCCTCGCCTGCCGAAGAACGATGCGAACGAGCTGTGGAAGCGGTTCCGCACCGCTCGCTCGACGATCGAGACGCACCGCAAGGCGTTCTTCGCCGAACTCGACGCCGCCCACCGCGATGTGCGCGCCCGCAAGCAGGCGCTGATCGAACGCGCCGAGGCGCTCGCGCCGCGCGGCGCCGACGGCGTGGCCGACTACCGCAACCTCCTCGACGAGTGGAAGCAGGCGGGCCGCGCCGGCAAGAAGCTCGACGACGCCCTGTGGGCCAAGTTCAAAGCGGCGGGCGATGTGCTCTTCCAGGCCAAGGCCGAGGTCGACGCGCGCGACGACGAGGAGTTCCGGGTCAACCTCGACCAGAAGCTCGAACTGCTGACCGAGGCCGAGACGCTGCTCACCGCCACCGACCCCGCCGCGGCGCGGGCGACGCTCAGCCGGCTCCAGCGCCGGTGGGACGAGATCGGCAAGGTCCCCCGCGACCAGGTGCGCCCGGTCGAAGACCGCCTGCGCAAGGTCGAGCAGCACGTGCGCTCCCTCGAAGACGAGCGCTGGCAGCGCGAGGACCCCGAGAAGAAGGCGCGTTCCGAGGGCATGCTCGGCCAGCTGCAGGACGCCATCGCGAAGCTCGAGGCCGACCTGGCCGCAGCCGAGGCCTCGGGCGACCGCAAGGCGGCCGCCGAGGCGAAGGAAGCACTCGAGGCCCGCAAGGCCTGGCTGAAGGCCGTCGGCGGCTGACGCCGCGGCTCCTCCTCCACCGCTCGCGACGCCGCCGGCTGTCCACAGCCGGCGGCGTTCGCGCCCGGCGCCCGTTGGGCGGTGCGCCACGATGGTGCGCATGGCCCGACTCCCGAGCGTCCTCGGCACCACTGACCTCCCCCTCGCCGAGCTGTGCGCCGCACGCATCGACGGCGACGTCGTCGAGATCCGGGGCGGTTTCGTGCCGATCGACGAACCCGACCTGCCGTCACTGCGCGCGCTCCTGGTCGCGCTCGGCGCCGAGCCCGACCTGATCGTCGATCGCATGTCGGCCGCCTGGGTGCACGGCGCCGAGCTCGTGCCCCCCGCGCAGACCCAGTTCTGCATCGACGCGCGCACGCGGTCGACCGCGCACATCGGGCGCGGCCAGGTGCGGGAGGTGCTCTTCGAGCCCGGAGATGTGGACGAGATCGGCGGCGTCAGGTGCACGAGCAGGCTGCGCACGGTCTACGACCTGCTCCGCGACGTGGCCGCCCCCGACGACGCGGTGCTGCCGGTCGTGGGCGAGCTCCTCGACGCGCGACCAGGGCTCGCCGACGCCGTGCGCGAGCGATTCGACGGGTCGTTCCGGCTCCCCCACAAGAAGCGGGCGCTCGCCCGGCTCGACGAGGTGGTCGCCGCACTCGCCGTGCGGGCCGACTGACCTCGGGCTCAGCCGTCGGAGACGCGGTAGACGTCGTACACCGCGTCGATGCGCCGCACCGCGTTCAGCACGCGGTCGAGGTGCGTCGTGTCGCCCATCTCGAACACGAACCGGCTGAGCGCCAGGCGGTCCGTCGAGGTCGACACGTTCGCCGAGAGGATGTTGACGTGGTGCTCCGAGAGCACCCGCGTGACGTCGGAGAGCAGGCCCGCACGGTCGAGGGCCTCGATCTGGATCTGCACGAGGAACACGCTCTTCGAGCTGGGCGCCCACTCGACGTCGATCATGCGCTCGGGCTCGCGCAGCAGCGACTGCACGTTGTGGCACGACGCCTGGTGCACCGACACGCCCGAACCTCGGGTGATGAAGCCCACGATCTGGTCGCCGGGCACCGGGGTGCAGCAGCGGGCCAGCTTGACCAGGATGTCGGGCGCTCCGCGCACGAGTACGCCCGAGTCGCTCGAGCGCGGGATCGTGCGCGGCCTGGTCGAGATCGGCAGGTCGGGCTCGTCGTTGTCGTCGACCTCACGGACGAGCGCGACGACCTTCTCGAGCACCGACTGCGTCGAGATGTGCCCCTCTCCGACGGCGGCGTAGAGCGAAGAGACGTCGTCATAGCGCAGCTGCGCGGCGACCTCGGCGAATGACTCCTGGCTCATCAGCTTCTGCAGCGGCAGGTTCTGCTTGCGCATCGCACGGGCGATCGCATCGCGCCCGTGCTCGATCGCCTCGTCGCGACGCTCCTTGGTGAACCACTGCCGGATCTTGTTGCGGGCACGAGGGCTCTTGACGAACGAGAGCCAGTCCTTGCTGGGCCCCGAGTCGGGGTTCTTGGAGGTGAACACCTCGACGACATCACCGCTGACGAGTTCGCTCTCGAGCGGCACCAGTCTGCCGTTCACCTTCGCGCCCATGGTGCGGTGCCCGACCTCGGTGTGGACGGCGTAGGCGAAGTCGACCGGCGTGGCACCGGCGGGCAGCCCGATCACGCGACCCTTCGGCGTGAAGACGTAGACCTCCTTCGCGCCGATCTCGAAGCGCAGCGAGTCGAGGAACTCCCCCGGGTCGGCGGTCTCCGCCTGCCAGTCCGAGATGTGCGCCAACCAGGCCATGTCGGTCTCGGTCGCCGCGGGCTTGTCGGCCCGCCCGGACGCCATGCGCTCCTTGTACTTCCAGTGCGCCGCAACGCCGTACTCGGCACGCTGGTGCATGTCGTGCGTGCGGATCTGGATCTCGACCGCGCGACCCTTCGGGCCGATCACCGTCGTGTGCAGCGACTGGTAGAGGTTGAACTTCGGCGTCGCGATGTAGTCCTTGAACCGGCCGGGCAGCGGGGTCCACCTCGCGTGGATGGCGCCCAGCACGGCGTAGCAGTCGCGCACCGAATTCACGAGCACGCGGATACCGACGAGGTCGTAGATCTCGTCGAACTCGCGCCCGCGCACGATCATCTTCTGGTAGATCGAGTAGTACTGCTTCGGCCGGCCGACGACCTTGCCGCGGATGCGGGCGGCCTTCAGGTCGTCGCCGATCAGGTCGATGACCGACTGGACGAACTCCTCGCGCTGGGGCGTGCGCTGGCGCACGAGGCTCTCGATCTCGGCGTAGAGCTTGGGGTACAGCACCGCGAACGAGAGGTCCTCGAGCTCCCACTTGATGGTCTGGATGCCGAGCCGGTGCGCGAGCGGAGCGTAGATCTCGAGGGTCTCGGTCGCCTTGCGCGTCGCCGACGCGGCCGGCACGAAGCCCCACGTTCGCGCGTTGTGCAGGCGGTCGGCGAGCTTGATGATGAGGACCCTGATGTCTTTCGACATGGCCACGATCATCTTGCGGACGGTCTCGGCCTGCGTCGAGTCGCCGTACTTGACCTTGTCGAGCTTGGTCACGCCGTCGACGAGCATGGCGATCTCGTCGCCGAAGTCGTGGCGCACCTGCTCGAGCGTGTAGGCCGTGTCTTCGACTGTGTCGTGCAGGAGCGCCGCGGCGACGGTCTTCGAGCCGATGCCGAGGTCGGCGAGGATCTGCGCGACCGCGACCGGGTGCGTGATGTACG
The DNA here is from genome assembly GCF_009647605.1 of Agromyces agglutinans. Lineage (GTDB taxonomy): Bacteria > Actinomycetota > Actinomycetes > Actinomycetales > Microbacteriaceae > Agromyces > Agromyces agglutinans. The sequence continues at coordinate 331,040 of NZ_WJIF01000001.1, forward strand.
GCTCGCCGCTCTTGCGCTTCTGGCCCTCGTGCGCGCGTTCGGCGACCTGGTACGCGCGCTCGACCAGGCCGAGGTCGGCCTTCGGATGATGCATCCGGACCGTGCGCAGCAAGGTGTCGACCGCGCCGGTCGACTGCGCCCTCGAGAAGATCCTGGGCACGAGGCGGCGCAGCGACGCCGTCTGGTTGACCCCGGTCTCCGTCACGCTCGCCACCTCCAGACTTCGATTATCGCCTGACTGCGGCGATCATCGGGCCGGATGCGGGCATGCCCTCGGCGAACGTCATGCGGTGGCGACCGCCGCGACGTCGGCGGATGCCCCGCCCGCGCGCTCGCGCTCCTTGAGCACCTTGGCGTCGTGGCGCTTGATCGCGGGCTCCCCCTCGCGCAGCTGCGAGTACAGCGGCGCCGCGAGGAACACGGTCGACCAGGTGCCGACGAGGATGCCGACGAGGAGTGCGAGCGAGATGTCTCGCAGCGTGTCGGCGCCCAGTGCTCCGGCACCGATGAAGAGGATCGCGGCGACCGGCAAAGCCGCGACGACGGAGGTGTTGATCGAGCGGACGAGGGTCTGGTTCACCGCGAGGTTCACCGACTCGGCGAAGGTGCGCCGCGACTCCTCGCCCTCTTCAGCCGTGTTCTCGCGGATCTTGTCGAATACCACGACCGTGTCGTAGAGCGAGTAACTCAGGATCGTCAGGATGCCGATCATGGCGGCGGGCGAAATCTCGAAGCCCACGGAGACGTAGATGCCGACCGTGGCGATGAGGTCGGCGATCAGTGCGATGATCGCGGCGGCCGACATCTTCCAGGTGCGGAAGTAGAGCGCCATCACGATCGCCGCGAGGATCAGGAACGCCGCGAGGCCGACGAGGGTCTGCCGCGTCACGTCTTGACCCCAGGTCGGGCCGATGAACGACGAGGTCACCTCGGACTGCGGCACGTCGTACGCCTCGGCCAGGGCACCCGAGACCTCGAGCGACTCCGCCTGCGAGAGCTGCTCGGTCTGCACGCGCACGCCGTCGTCGCCGACGATGGTCACCTTGGGGACCGAATCGGGGACGACCGAGTGCACGGCGTCGACGCCCGGTTGCGCGGTGGCATCTTCGACGCCGGCGATCGAGAACTGCGAACCGCCGGTGAACTCGATGCTCAGGTTCACCCCGCGCAGCAGCGGGATCGCGACCGAGAGGATCAGGATCACGCCGACGATCAGGTACCACTTGCGGCGGCCGCCGACGAAGTTGAAGGAGCGCTTGCCGGTGTAGAGGTCGTTGCCGAACGTCGTCAATCGGTTGGCCATCAGGACTCCTTGCCCTCGTCGGAGCCGGCGCCGGTCATGACCGCGGCCTTCCGTTCGGCGATCGTCTGGCGCTTCTGCGCCTCCTTCGAGCTCGACGCGACCTTCCGTGCGGAGACGGCGACCGGCTTGCGGAATTCCGCGCGACCGCGGTACACCGCGCCGAGCGCGTTCGGATCGAGCCCCGACCACGGATTGCCACTCGAGAAGAACCGCGTCTGCGCGAGCAACTGCAGCATCGGGTGCGTGAACAGGATCACGACGATGACGTCGATGACCGTGGTCACGCCCAGCGTGAACGCGAAGCCCTTGACGCTGCCGACGGCGAGCACGAACAGCACGATCGCGGCCAGCAGGTTCACGCCCTTCGACGCGAGCACGGTGCGGAACGCGCGCTTCCAGCCGGCCTCGACCGCGCCGACGAGCGGGCGGCCGTCGCGCAGCTCGTCGCGCACGCGTTCGAAGTAGACGATGAACGAGTCGGCCGTGAAGCCGATCGCGACGATGAGGCCCGCGATGCCCGCGAGCGAGAGCCGCAGGCCCTCGCGCCACGAGAGGATCGTGATCACGAGGTAGGTGATGATCGCCGCGATGACCAGCGACGCGATCGTCACCGAACCGAGCGCGCGGTACTGGAACAGCGTGTAGATGACGACGAGGATGAGGCCGATCAGGCCCGCCACGAGGCCCGCCTGCAGCTGCGCCGAGCCGAGCGTCGGCGAGATCGTGTCGGACGACTGCACCGTGAAGCTGATCGGCAGTGCGCCGAACTTCAGCTGGTCGGCGAGCGCCTGCGAGTCGGCCTGGCCGAACTGCCCGGTGATCTGCGGCTTGCCGTCGGTGATGATGCCGTTCATCGACGGCGCGGAGAGCACGCCGCCGTCGAGCACGAACGCGAACTGGTCGCGCGGCGGCTGGTCCTTCAGGCCGAACAGCCGGGTGCTGACCGCGGCGAAGTCCTCGGTGCCCTCGGCGTCGAAGACGATGTTGACCGCCCACTGGCCGGTCGACGCGCCGCTGCTGGTCTGCACGAGGCCCGCCGAGGCATCGGTGATGTTCTCGCCGCTGACCTCCACCGGGCCGAGCAGGTACTTGACCGAGCGCGTGAGGTCGCAGGTCACGAGCGGCTCATCGGCCGGCGCGACGTTGGTCTCAGCCGAATCCATCTGCGAGCAGTCGAAGTCGTCGTACTCGGCCTGCAGGGCCGGGGTCACCCAGTTGAGGTCGCTGCCGTCGGTCGGCTCGACGGTCGGCGTCGAGGAGAGCTCCTCGGCCGGCTCGGTCGGCTCGGGCGCGGCGCTCGGGTCGGCGGCCGCCGTGCTGGGCGCTCCCGTGAGCAGGACCGGACGCAGCTCGAGCTTCGCCGAGGACTGGATGCGCGCACGCGTCTGCTCGTCGAGCTCGCCCGGAATGCGCACGACGAGGTTGTCGCCCTCGGTGTTGATCTCGGCCTCGGCGACGCCCGAGGCGTCGACGCGCTGGCGGATGATCGAGACCGCCTGGTCGAGCTGCTCCTGGGTGACAGATGCGCCGTCCTCGAGCTGCGGCTCGAGGATGATCTGGGTGCCGCCCTCGAGGTCGAGCGCCAGCTTCGGGGTCCAGGAGCCTCCGCCCCAGATGACCCCGGCGGCGTTGATCGCGAACAGGCCGACGATGATCACGCCGAGCCAGCTCAGCGAACGCCAGGCCTTTCGGACCGGCGCCGGTCGGGACGACCGCTTGGTTGGTGCAGCCACGTTGTGTGCCTTCTCTGCAGGCGCCCGCGCATCACCGCGCGAGCGGAGCGACGGTGGGTTGGCTCAGTCGTCCGACTTCTTGGTGTCGGGCGTCTCGTCGTTCGACGGCGCGTCGATGCGCTCGCCGAACTCGGGCTCGCCCTCGACCGCAGCGGCATCGGCTTCGACCGCGTCATCGGCCGCGACGACGGGGTCGATCACGCGCGCGACGGTCTGCCGGTGCACCGTGAGCACGGTGCCGGGCGCCGCTTCGAGCTGGATCTGGTTCTCGTCTTCGTCGATCGAGAGGATGGTGCCGTAGAGGCCGAAGTTCGTCATCACCTTCGCACCCGGAACGACCTTCGACTGCTGCTCGCGCTGCTCGGCCTGGCGCTTGCGCGAGTTGCGGAACATGAAGAAGATCAGCACCGCCAGGACGGCGAGCATGATGATGGTGAACGGATCGAAGACCATGGGGACGAATGAACCTTCCGGGTGCGTCACTGCGCACGAAGTCATGTGCAGGCGGGCTGAAGCCTCCTTGGATTATAGGTCATCGATCGGGAGGGCCGTCGCCGCATCGGGCGCCCGCTCGGAGAGCCCGAAATGCCGCCACGCCTCTGGCGTCGCCATGCGGCCGCGCGGCGTCCGGACGATGAGCCCGATGCGCACGAGGAAGGGCTCCACGACGGCCTCGATGGTCTCGGACTCTTCGCCCACCGAGACCGCCAGCGTGTTGAGCCCCACCGGCCCGCCCCCGAAGCGCGTGAGCACGGTCTGCATGACCGCGCGGTCGAGCCGATCGAGGCCGAGCTCGTCGACGTCGTAGAGGTCGAGCGCGGCGCGCACGGCTTCGAGGTCGGCACGCCCGGTGCGTCCGCCGGATCCGTCCGCCCGCCCGGAGCCGTGCACCAGCACGTAATCGCGCACGCGCCGGAGCAGCCGGTTGGCGATGCGGGGCGTGCCGCGGCAGCGGCCCGCGATCTCGGCCACGGCCTCGCCGTCGATCGGGAGGCCGAGCATGGCCGCGGCCCGCGCGAGCACCTGCTCGAGCTCGGCCTCGTCGTAGAACTCGAGGTGCGCGGTGAACCCGAAGCGATCGCGCAGCGGGTTGGGCAGCAGGCCCGCACGCGTCGTCGCACCGACGAGCGTGAACGGCGAGAGGTCGAGCGGGACCGAGGTCGCTCCGGCGCCCTTGCCGACCATGATGTCGATGCGGAAGTCCTCCATCGCGAGGTAGAGCATCTCTTCGGCCGAGCGCGCCATGCGGTGGATCTCGTCGATGAAGAGCACCTCGCCCGGAACCAGGGAGCTCAGGATCGCCGCGAGGTCGCCGGCGTGCTGGATGGCGGGGCCGCTCGACATGCGGAGCGGTCGCCCGCCCTCGTGCGCGACGATCATCGCGAGCGTGGTCTTGCCCAGGCCGGGAGGCCCCGCGAGCAGGATGTGGTCGGGCGTGCGCTGCTGCATCACCGCCGCGGTCAGCAGCAGTTGGAGCTGCCCGCGCACCCGGGTCTGGCCCACGAACTCCTCGAGGCTCTTCGGGCGCAGCGCCCCCTCGAACGCGAGCTCGGCCTCTGAGGCGAGCTCGGGGTCGGTGAGGTCGTCGCCGCTCATCGCGCCCGGCCGACCTGCTGGGCGGGCCCGAGCCGTGCCAGCGTCAGTCGCAGCAGCGTGGGCACGGATGCCGCGTCGACCTCGGATGCCTCGGCCACGGTCTCGTCGACGGCCTCGGCCGCGACCCGCTCGGACCAGCCGAGGCCCGTGAGTGCCGCGAGCACGTTCTCGGCCGCGCCGCCCGCCACCGCGGGTGCGGATGCGGGCCTCGCGGCAGGCGCCTGCAGCTTGCCGGCGAGCGAGACCGTGATGAGCTTCGCCGTCTTCGGGCCGATGCCGCTGACCTTGCGGAACACGGCGTCGTCTTCGCGGTGCACGGCCTCGGCGACCTGGTCGGGCGAGAGCGCCGAGAGCACTCCGAGCGCCGACTTCGGGCCCACGCCGGTCACGCCGATGAGCAGTTCGAAGACCTCGAGCTCGTCGCGCGTCGGGAACCCGAAGAGGGTCATGGCGTCTTCGCGGACGATGAGCGCCGTGTGCACGCTCGCCTCAGCGCCGTCGCGCGTGGCGAGGACGAACGCGGGCGTCGTGTGCACGTGGAAGCCCACGCCGCCGACGTCGAGGACGATCGAACTGCCGGCTGCGGCGATGACGCGGCCGCGGAGGGAGGAGATCACTCCTTCACCCTACGGGCGGCCCCCGACACGGCCGCGGAGCGCTCGGCGGCGAGCCACGCCCGCTGCGCCGGGGTCAGGCCCGGGGCATCCGAACCGCCCGCGTCGGCCGCCCGGGCGTCGCGGACCGCCTGCCCGGCGACCCCGCCGGTGCGCCACGCATGGCAGATCGCGAGCGCGAGCGCGTCGGCGGCGTCGGCCGGCTTCGGCACCGCGTCGAGGCCGAGGATCCGGGCGACCATCGCGCCGACCTGCTTCTTGTCGGCCCGGCCGTAGCCCGTGATCGACGCCTTGACCTCGGAGGGCGTGTGCAGCGCCACCGGCAGTTCGCGCCGGGCCGCGATCAGCATGGCCACACCCGAGATCTGCGCCGTGCCCATGATCGTCGACACGTCGGACCGGGCGAAGACCCGTTCGAGGGCGACCGCGTTCGGTCGGTGCTCCTCGAAGATCGCCTCGAGGCCGTCGGCGATGCGGGCGAGACGCCGTTCGATCGGCAGGTCGGTCGGCGAGCGCAGCACCACGACGTCGACGAGCCTCGCCTGCCGGTTGGGCTCCACGTCGACCACGCCCACGCCGCAGCGGGTCAGCCCGGGGTCGACGCCGAGCACCCGCATGGCGATCGGCTACTCCGCCTCGAGCTCGGCCTGGACCTCGGGGGTCAGGTCGAAGTTCGCGTACACGTTCTGCACGTCGTCGCTGTCTTCGAGGGCGTCGATGAGGCGGAACACCTTGCGGGCCGTCTCCGCGTCGACCTCGACCTTGAGGTTCGGCACGAACTCGATGTCGGCCGACTCGTAGTCGAGCCCGGCCTCCTGCAGTGCCTTGCGCACCTCGACCATGTCGGACGGGTCGGTGATGACCTCGTAGCCCAGCGCGTGCGGTTCGATCTCTTCAGCGCCGGCCTCGAGCGCCGCCATCATGACGTCGTCTTCGGTGGTGCCCTCGCCGGTGACGACGATGACGCCCTTGCGCGAGAAGTTGTACGCGACCGACCCGGGGTCGGCGAGGGTGCCGTTGTTGCGATTGAGGCCCGTGCGCACCTCGGCGGCGGCGCGGTTCTTGTTGTCGGTCAGCACCTCGATCATGAGGGCGACGCCCGAGGGGCCGTACGCCTCGTACGTGATGCTCTGGTACTCGACGGCCTCGCCGCCGATGCCGGCGCCGCGCTTGATCGCGCGTTCGATGTTGTCGTTGGGGACCGAGGTCTTCTTGGCCTTCTGAACGGCGTCGTAGAGGGTCGGGTTCCCCGCGAGGTCGGCACCGCCCATCTTGGCTGCGACTTCGATGTTCTTGATGAGCTTGGCGAACGACTTGGCACGACGTGCGTCGATGACGGCCTTCTTGTGCTTGGTCGTCGCCCATTTGGAGTGGCCGGACATGGTGACCAGTCTACGGAATCGGCAACTCGGTTCCGGTCAGTTCCTCGATCTCGTCGAGGTCGACTTCCGCGCCCCAGTCGGCGAAGTAGGTCATCGAGGTCTCGGAGGGAAGGCCGGGCATCGTCGCGGTGGTCTTCATCGCGACGAGCGGTACGGTCTCGTCACCGTAGAAGACCATCTCGTCGATCGTGTACACGCCGTCGACGTCGATCGGCGCGTCCATCGCGATCGGCGTCAGGCTGCGGCTGAGTCCGTCGGGGAGCCCCAATTCCTCCGGCTCGCCCACCGTGAACGCCGAGCCTGCGGTCGCGAAGCCCCCGATCGCGGCGGGCATGGCGAGCCCGCGAGCCGCTTCGACGACCTGATCCGCGATGATCTCCTCGACCGAGCCGTTCGGATCCGCGCGGATCCACACCCCGTCGGACTCGGACCAGCCGGCGTCCGGGGTGATCGCGATCTTCCCCCCGTCGAGCCGGTCGTGCAGCACGTAGGCGCCGGCGTCGACGACCAGCCAGCGCTGTTCGCTCGGAAGGGCGTGCTCGAGCCGCGCCGAGCCGGTGCGCGCGGCCTCGATGAACGCCTGCAGGCACTGCGCGAGTGCGGCACCGGCCACCGACGCGCCCGCCGTGTGCAGCTCCAGCCCCGAGCATTCCGCGAGAGCCGCCGTGACCGGTACGGCCGCTTCGGCCGGAGCCGTCGCTCCGCCGACCGCGGGCGCCGGAGTCTCGGTCGACGTCGCGGCGGTCGGCACGGGCGCACACCCGATGAGCAGGGCGGGAACGATCGTCGCGGGCAGCAGCAGGCGTCGGAGGCTCACTCCCCCATTCTGGTGCTTCCGAGCGTGCAGGTCCGTCGTCGCCGGAACCCTGTGGACGCTCGAATCGATCGTTCCCCGCCCGCCGCTCAGCCGACCATCTTCCGCAGGGTACGCAGGTTGCGGTTGGTCGTGGACGGCTTGACCTTCGCCTTCGCCAGCAGCTTCGCGAACGGGGTGACGGTGGTCGTGCCCTTGATCGGGTTCCAGTAGACGACTCCGTCGCCGCGGGCGACCGGGTCGGCGTCGGGGTCGAGGTCGGCCGCGGCCGCCTCGAGCTCGTCGAGCACCTGCTCGTCGGAACCGAAGATCACCCACGGCTGCCGCGTCGCATCGTCGGCGTCGAACGGGAACGCGTCGATCACGCGCGCCACGTGGTCCACCGTCGACAGCACGATCCAGGCGTCGTAGCCGAACCGCTCGCCGAGCGCCCGTTCGATCCGCGACTTCAGCGCCGAGGCATCCGCAGCATCGCGATCGGATGCCTCGAACACGACGTTGCCGGTCGCGAGCACCGTGCGCACGCCCTCGAAGCCGAGATCGACGAAGAGGTCGCGGAGGTCGGCCGACTTGACGGTGATGCCGCCGACGTTCACGCCGCGCAGCAGGGCGATGCAGGTGCTCATACCGACGACGGTACTCGCCCGTCGGCCGTGGCGGGACCGGCCGGCCCCTGGCGCATGACCCGCCACGCCGCGAACGCGATGGCCGACGTCGTCGCGAGCTGGATCGCCCCGCCGGCAGGAGTCTGCGGCGGAAACAGCGAGAGCGCGACGTTCACCGCCAGATGGGCGACGATCGCGGACCAGACGCCTCCGCGGAGTCGTTCCGACAGGAACAGGAACGTCATCGACAGGGGAATCACCATCAGCAGGAACATCAGTCCGTTCGCAGTGAACAGCCCCATCTCGTGCTGACCGGTGCCCGGAAGGAGGAACAGGGGAAGATGCCAGACGCTCCACGCGGCGCCGACGATCACCGCCGTGGCAAGCGGGCCGTACCGCATGCGCAGTCGCGGCTGGAGATAGCCCCGCCAGCCGAACTCCTCGGCGAGGGGACCCGCGACCAGGTAGGTCAGGAGGAACGGCAGGGTGCCCCCTGCAGCGGCGACGACGCCGGATGCCTCCGCCCCGAACGAACCGAGTCCGAGCACGATCTCCGCCACCACGGGCGGAAGCGCGCCGAGCACGACGGCCAGGGGAAGCCATACCCACGGCGCCCGCACGCGGACGCGGACCGCCGCGCTCCGGCGGACGGCGAGGAACGCGATCAACGCGGCGAGGCTGGGCCCGCAGGTACCGACCACGAACAGCCAGTAGGACAGCGAGGTCGACATCACGGCCACGTCGAGCAGGCCCGCCGCGGTCCAGCTCCCGGCGCTCACGACGGCGCAGGCGACACCGAACACGACGAGGCCCCTTCGCGTCGACGCGGGCAGGCGTGAGGCGGTCGGGTGTGCGGCGGACGGGGCTGCCATGACCATGTCCCGAGCGTGACGCCGCGCGCAGCGTGTCGACAGGGGGCCAGCCCCCCGAACACCGACTGCAGGGAGTCGGAGCGCCTCAGCTGCGGGCGCGCACCTTGCCGAGGAAGTACTCGTGGAATCGGTACTCGCCGTTCATCTCGGGATGGAAGCTCGTGCCGACGAGGTTGCCCTGCTCGACGGCGACCACACGCCCGTCGTCGAGCGACGCGAGCGCCGTGGCATCCGCACCGACCGATTCGACGACGGGTCCGCGGATGAACACCGCGTGCACGGGCGGTTCGCCGAGCGCCGGAACGCCGAGGTCGGTCTCGAACGACTGGTTCTGCGAGCCGAACGCGTTGCGGCGCACGACCACGTCGAGCCCGCCGAGCGACTCCTGGCCGGCGATGGCGTCGAGCACGGTGTCGGCGAGCATGATGAGCCCCGCGCACGTGCCGTACACCGGCAGTCCGTCGGCGATCGCCGCCTTGAGCGGCTCGGCGAGTCCGTACGCTCGCGCGAGCTTGTCCATCACGGTCGATTCGCCGCCGGGGATCACGAGTCCCTCCACGTCGGCGAGTTCGTCGGGCCGGCGCACGAGCGAGACTCGCGCGCCGAGCTGCGCGAGCACGCGCGCGTGCTCGCGGAAGTCGCCCTGCAGGGCCAGCACGCCGACTCGAGGGCCGGATGCCTCGCCAGCGACCTCCCCCGCCGCGAGCGACTCGCTGCGGAGCGTCGTCACCAGCCGCGCTCGGCGAGCCGGTGCGGCGCCGCGAGGTCGCCGACGTTGATGCCCACCATGGCCTCGCCCAGGCCGCGCGAGACGTCGGCGATGACGGCGGGGTCGTCGTAGAACGTCGTCGCCTTGACCACGGCCGCCGCTCGCGCCTCGGGATTGCCCGACTTGAAGATGCCCGAGCCGACGAAGACGCCGTCGGCGCCGAGCTGCATCATCATCGCGGCGTCCGCCGGCGTTGCGACGCCGCCGGCCGTGAACAGCACGACCGGGAGCTTGCCGGTCTCGGCGACCTCGACGACCAGGTCGTAGGGCGCCTGCAGCTCCTTGGCCGCGACGTAGAGCTCGTCCTTCGTCATCGAGCGCAGCACGTTGATCTCGGACGTGATCTTGCGGATGTGCTTGGTCGCCTCGGAGACGTCGCCGGTGCCGGCCTCGCCCTTGGAGCGGATCATCGCGGCGCCCTCGTTGATGCGGCGCAGCGCTTCGCCGAGGTTGGTGGCGCCGCAGACGAACGGCGTCTCGAACGACCACTTGTCGATGTGGTTCACGTAGTCGGCGGGCGAGAGCACCTCGGACTCGTCGATGTAGTCGACGTCGAGCGCCTGCAGCACCTGCGCCTCGACGAAGTGGCCGATGCGCGCCTTCGCCATGACGGGGATCGAGACCTCGGCGATGATCGCCTCGATGAGATCGGGGTCGCTCATGCGGGCGACGCCGCCCTGGGCGCGGATGTCGGCAGGCACGCGCTCGAGCGCCATGACGGCGACGGCCCCGGCGTCCTCGGCGATGCGGGCCTGCTCGGGCGTGACGACGTCCATGATGACGCCGCCCTTCAGCATCTCGGCGAGTCCGCGCTTCACGCGGCTGGAACCGGTCTGGCCAGTGCTCATCGGGGGCTTCCCTTCGGGTGGCTGCCGCGCGCTCGCGCGACTCGCGGACAGAATGATCGTTTGACTTAGGCCAAAAGATAGCATGGGCCGGGACCACGTGACGGAAGGCGACGGAGCGACCCATGACCCTCGAGATCACCGGCCGCTCCGCGGCCGACATCGCCGTGAGCGTGCGCCGGCTCATCGAGCAGGGCGCGCTCGGCCCCGGCGACGCCCTGCCGCCCGTGCGCACCCTCGCCGACAGCCTGGGCGTGAACCGCAACACGGCCGTCGCGGCGTACCGGCAGCTCACGCAAGCGGGCGTCGTCGTGACGCGTGGCCGCGGCGGCACGCACGTCGCCGACCGGTCCCCGGTCGCCCAGGAAGGATTCGCGGTCGACAGCGTGCTCCGCGACATCGCCACGGGCAACCCCGATCCCGCGCTCATCCCCGATCCGTCGCGCGCGCTCGCGAACGTCGTGGGCGCTCCCGTGCTGTACGGCGAGCCGGTCATCGATCGCCGCTTGGAGCAGTGGGCGCGCGAGTGGATGGGGGCCGACCTCGCGCCCGAGCGGATCGAACTGACGATCACGAGCGGCGCCGGCGATGCCGTCGAGCGCCTCCTCGCGCAGGCGCTCGTCCGCGACGACGCCGTCGCGCTCGAGGACCCGTGCTTCCTGACGAGCATCCACACCGTCCGGGTCGGCGGCTATCGTCCCGTGCCCGTTCCCATCGACGACGAGGGCATGACGGTCGACGGGCTCCGCGCCGCGCTCGACCAGGGCGTCCGCGCGGTCGTGTGCACCCCGCGCGCGCAGAACCCGACCGGCGCCGGGCTGTCGGCGCAACGCGCCGCCGACCTGCGCGCGGTGCTGCTCGAGCATCCGTACGTGCTCGTCATCGAGGACGACCACTTCTCGATGCTCTCGCGCCGGCCGTTCCACTCGATCATCGGGCCCGAGCATCGGCGGTGGGCGCTCGTGCGATCGGTCTCGAAGTTCCTCGGGCCCGACATGTGCCTCGCGGTCACGGCGTCGGATCCCGACACCGCCGAACGGCTCGCGATGCGGCTCACGCCGGGCACGACCTGGGTCAGCCACCTCCTGCAGCGGCTCGCCCTGGCCCTCGTGACCGACCCCGACGTGATCGCCGACATCGAGGCGGCGGGCGCCCACTACGCCGAGCGCAACCGCGCCTTCGCCGCCCGGCTGACCGCCGCGGGCGTTCCGGTCACGGCCGGCGACGGCCTCAACCTCTGGGTCCAGCTTCCGGTGCCCGCGCGCGATGTGTCGGAACAGCTCATGCGCCGCGGCTGGCTCGCACGCCCCGGTGAGGAATTCGCCCTCGCGCAGACACCCGCGGCCCGAGGGCTGCGGCTCACCGTGCACGACCTCGACGAGCCCGATGCGGAGCGACTGGCGACCGACCTCGCGGCAGCGGTTCGCGCCGCCGGCGGCAGGCTCGTGCCCGCGGGCAGCGACTGAGCGCGGCGCCCGGGCCGAGCCGCGCCGCGCCGCGCCGCGCCGAGCCGCGCCGCGCCGCCGATGCTCAGCTCGGCCAGGCCTCCGCGACCTCGCGACGCACGTCGCCGAGCAGGCGCGGCACCGCCTTGGTCTTCGCGATGATCGGGAAGAAGTTCGAGTCGAGCGCCCAGCGCGGAACGATGTGCTGGTGCAGGTGCTCGGAGATGCCGGCCCCGGCGATGCGGCCCTGGTTCATGCCGAGGTTGAAGCCGTCGCAGCGCGACACCTCGGTGAGCACCCGCATCGCCGTCTGCGTCATCGAGCCGATCTCGGCGACCTCTTCGGGCGACGCCTGGTCGTACGTCGCGATGTGCCGATAGGGGCACACGAGCAGGTGCCCGCTGTTGTACGGGTAGAGGTTGAGCAGCACGTACGCGTGGTCGCCGCGCGCCACGATGAAGCTCGTCTCGTCGTCGAACTCGGGCGCACGGCAGAACGGGCAGGCGTGTTCGCTCGGATCCTGCCCGTTCTCGATGTAGACCATGCGATGCGGCGTCCACAGCCGCTGGAACGCATCGGGCACCGCCGCGAGGTCGCCCGACCGCTGGGTCGGGACGCTGTCGAACTCGTCGGGCCCGTAGTTGCTCATGCGAACAGGTCGTCCCTCGTCGTGATCTGCCGGCGATCGGCGATCGCGCCTCGGATGCGCTCGATGGCGTCGGCGACGGCGACCCCGTTCTCCTGGCTGCCGTCGCGGAAGCGGAAGCTCACGGTCTCGCCCGACCGGTCGTTCTCGCCGGCGATCAGCTGGAACGGCACCTTCTGGGTCGTGTGGGTGCGGATCTTCTTCTGCATGCGGTCGTCGCTCGTGTCGAGCTCGGCCCGCACGCCGGCACCGCGCAGCTGCTCGATGATCGCGCCGAGGTAGGGCGCGTACTCGTCGGCGACGGGGATGCCGATCACCTGCACGGGTGACAGCCACACCGGGAACGCGCCGGCGTAGTGCTCGGTCAGCACGCCGAAGAACCGCTCGATCGAGCCGAACTTCGCCGAGTGGATCATGACCGGCTGCTGATGGGTGCCGTCGGCCGCCGTGTACTCGAGCCCGAAGCCCTCGGGTTGGTTGAAGTCGTACTGGATCGTCGACATCTGCCAGGTGCGCCCGATCGCGTCGCGCGCCTGCACCGAGATCTTCGGGCCGTAGAACGCGGCCCCGCCCGGGTCGGGCACGAGCTCGAGGCCGGATGCCTCGGCGACCTCGCGCAGCACGCCGGTCGCGACCTCCCACTGCTCGTCGGTGCCCTTGAACTTGTCGGAGTTCGCGTCACGCGTCGAGAGCTCGAGGTAGAAGTCGTCGAGGCCGAAGTCGCGCAGCAGGCCCAGCACGAAGTCGAGCAGGTGCTTGACCTCGCCGGGCGCCTGCTCGGGCGTGACGTAGCTGTGCGAGTCGTCCTGCGTGAGCCCGCGCACGCGCGTGAGCCCCTGCACGACGCCCGACTTCTCGTAGCGGTACACGGTGCCGAACTCGAAGAACCGCAGGGGCAGCTCGCGGTAGGAGCGCCCGCGCGAGCGGTAGATGAGGTTCTGCATCGGGCAGTTCATCGCCTTGAGATAGTACTCGGAGTTCTCGAACTCCATCGGCGGGAACATCGTGTCCTTGTAGTACGGCAGGTGGCCCGACAGCTCGAAGACGTGCGCCTTCGTGATGTGCGGAGTCGAGACGTACTGGAACCCCTCCTCGATGTGGCGGCAGCGGACGTAGTCCTCCATCTCGCGCTTGATGACGCCGCCCTTGGGGTGGAAGACGGGCAGCCCCGAGCCGATCTCGTCGGGGAAGCTGAACAGGTCGAGCTCGGCGCCGAGCTTGCGATGGTCGCGGCGCGCCGCCTCCTCGAGCCGGTGCTGGTAGGCGCGGAGTTCGTCTTTCGTGGGCCAGGCGGTGCCGTACACGCGCTGCAGCTGCGGGTTCTTCTCGGAGCCGCGCCAGTAGGCGGCGGCCACCCGCATGAGCGACCAACCGTTGCCGATCATGCGCGTGTTCGGCAGGTGCGGCCCGCGACAGAGGTCCTTCCAGGCGACCTCGCCGGTCTTCGGGTCGACGTTGTCGTAGATCGTGAGCTCGGCGCCGCCGACCTCGACGTTCTCGCCGGACTCGCCATCGGCCGCGCCGCCCTTGAGGCCGATGAGCTCGAGCTTGTACGGCTCGTCGGCGAGCTCGACCCGCGCCTCGTCGTCGGTGACGACGCGCCGCACGAATCGCTGCCCCGCGCGGATGATGCGCGCCATCTCCTTGTCGAGGGCCTTCAGATCTTCGGGAGTGAAGGGCTCGGCCACGTCGAAGTCGTAGTAGAAGCCGTCGGTCACGGGCGGGCCGATGCCGAGCTTCGCCTCGGGGTTGATCGTCTGCACGGCCTGCGCGAGCACGTGCGCGGCCGAGTGGCGCAGGATGTTCAGGCCGTCGGCGGAGTCGATCGTCACCGGCTCGACGACGTCGTCGTCCGTCACCGTGGCCGCGAGGTCCTTCAACTCGCCGTTGACGCGCATCGCGACAACGGATCGGTCGGTGAACAGTGCGAAACCGTCGACCACGTGATCCACTCCTCGGGGTTCTGTGCTGGAACCCTTCAACCTTAGTCGCGAGCGGCCTCCCGCTCCGGTCGGCGCGGCGATCAGCGGATGCCACAGCTCGCGTTCGTCGGCGGCGACTTGCGGCACGCGATGCAAGCAACGTGCGGCCCCACGCCGCCGCTTGCGCAAGCCTGTCGCCCGGTTCGCAAGAAGTCGACAGTTGCACGGCAATTCGCTCGCGTGCCTTGTGGCTCGCTCGTCGCGAGGCATACGTTCGCCGTGTCCGGCCCATCGACGCGCCGCCGCATCGCGGGCGTCTCCTGAACGAAACGAGTCGACGATGATTCGCCCTTCCCTCACCCCCATCGCCGCGGCGGTCGCCGCGACGCTGGCGATCATGACGCTCGGCGCGACCGGCGCCGCAGCCGCGCCCCCCGGCGACGCACCGTCGCCGACGGTCACCCGCGCCGCGCTCGACCCGGCGCTCGTCGCCGGTCGCGGCGCCGACGTGCCGTTCCTCGAACAGGAGGCCGAGCACGCGGCGGCGACCACCGGCACCCTCCTACCCGAGAGCCGTGACGCCTACACGCTCGCGGCCGAGGCATCCGGTCGCAGCGCCGTGCAACTGGCGCGCGGCGAGTGGATCGAGTTCACGCTGCCCGCGCGCACGAACGCGATCACGGTGCGCTACAGCGTCCCCGATTCCGCCGCGGGCGGCGGCATCCGCTCCGCGCTCGACGTGAGCGTCGACCGGGGCTTCCGCCGCACGATGACGCTCACGTCGGAGTACTCGTGGCTGTACAACCAGTACTCGTTCACCAACGACCCGAACGCCGGACTGCTGCACCCCGACTGGTGGGTCGTCGAGCGCGACGGACCGGAGCCGACGGGCATCTCGACGCCCTTCCGCCCGATGCACTTCTACGACGAGCAGCGCCTGCTCCTCGGGCGCACGTTTCCGGCGGGTGCGACGCTGCGACTCGCCGTCCCCTCGGATGCCGCGGCCGAGGTCACGACGATCGACCTGGTCGACACGGAGCTGGTCGGGCTCCCCCACGTGCGGCTCAAGGCGGCGAACGTGCTCGCGTTCGGAGCCGACCCGTTCGGCAAGCGCGATGCCGCGCCCGCGATCGAGCGTGCGATCGAGCTCGCGAAGCGCAAGGGGCTGCCCGTGTACCTTCCGCCCGGAGTATTCCGGGTCGACCGCCACATCGTGGTCGACGACGTGACGATCGAGGGAGCCGGCAGCTGGTACACCCTGATCCAGGGCCGCGAGGTCGCGCTCGACGAGCCGGCGCCCGACGGTTCGGTGCACACGGGAGTGGGATTCTACGGTCGGCCCGCCGCCGAGGGCGGGAGCCGAAACGTCCACCTCTCGGGCTTCGCGATCCGCGGCGACGTGCGCGAGCGCATCGACACCGACCAGGTGAACGGCATCGGCGGCGCGTTCAGCGACTCGACCATCGAGGGCCTGCACATCCAGCACACCAAGGTGGGCATCTGGCTCGACGGGCCGATGTCGAACGTGCAGATCCGCGACACCATGATCGTCGACCAGATCGCCGACGCCGTGAACTTCCACACGGGCGTCACCGGCTCGGTCGTCGAGCACACGTTCGTGCGCAACACCGGCGACGACGGACTCGCGATGTGGGCGGAGGGCACGACGAACGCCGACAACGCGTTCCGCCGCAACACCGTGCAGACGCCGACGCTCGCGAACGGCATCGCGATCTACGGCGGCACCGACATCACGGTCGAGGGCAACCTCGTCGCCGACCCGATCCGCGAGGGCAGCGGCCTGCACGCCGGCTCGCGGTTCGGCGCCGAGCCGTTCGCCGGAACCCTGCGGTTCACCGACAACACCGTCGTCCGCGCGGGAACGTTCGAGCTGAACTGGCGGATCGGGCTCGGGGCGATCTGGCTGTACGCGCTCGACCGGTCGATCGACTCCCGCATCGAGGTGACCGCCGACCACTACCTCGACAGCACCTACAACGCGATCATGCTGGTCTCCGACTGGGGCGTGAAGGACCAGGTGCGCATCGACGACGTGGCCTTCCGCGACATCCGCGTCGACGGCACCGGCACGTCGGTCGTGAGCGCCCGCGTCGCGGGCGGCGCATCCTTCGAGAACGTCGATGCGCGCAACGTCGGCGCCGTCGGCATCAACAATTGCGGGTCGTTCAACTTCCCGCCGACCGGTTCGGAGTTCACCGTGACCGACCTGGGCGGCAACGACGGCGGCGGCACCACCGGGCCGTGGATGGCGCCGTGGGAGCTGCCGAACACCATCACGTGCGATGACCGGCCCCCGCGGGTCGCTCCCCCGGCGCCGTCGCCCTGGGTGCAGCCGTGAGCGCGGGCGTCACTGCGCAGTCGCGACGAAGTCGTCGACGGCGACGACATACGGCAGCCCCGTCGCACTCCCCGAGAGGTAACCGGCAACGCCGACATGGCCCGGTGCCTGCAGCGCAGGAGTGGCATCCGTCGCCGAACGCTGCCACGCGGCCGGTTCCGGCTGGCCCACCTCCCACGCCTTCGCACGGATCGTCGTCGGCCCGGTGCCGAGCACCTGCACGCGGACGCGCAACCGGTCGCCCGCCCCGAACCCCGACGGGATGACCGTCGTCGACCCCTGGATGGTGACGTCGGCGGCATTCGACGAGTTGACCCGTACGAGCGAGAGGTCGACCTGCCCTGACGGCAGCAGCCGCACCTTCGCCTGGTAGGCGCCGACCGCCGGCACCCGCCGGCCGCTCAGGTGCAGGTACATCCCGCTCCCGCTCGACGCGCGATCGGGGCTCAGCGTCGCCTGCACGTCGGTCGCTGTGGACGAGACGGACTGCAGGTTCGCATTCAACGTGATGCCCGCGGTCGGGTAGTGCAGGCGCGCTTGACCGCCCGAGACCGAGTAGCGCGATGCCGTGCCCGCCGTCGTCCACGCACCGCCCGCGTCGGCCGTTCCGAAGCCGTTCGCCACCGTTCGCCCGAACGCGTCGGCGGCCAGCGGTGCGGCGCCGCCGCCCGTCACCGTGACGGCGCGCTGCACGGTGCCCTGGCCGCCGTCGTCGTCGGTCACCGTGAGCGAGACCTGGTAGGTGCCGGATGCCCCGTAGGTGTGCGTCGCCGTCGCCCCGGTCCCGGTCGCACCGTCGCCGAAGGCCCACGCGTAGGACGTGATGGTGCCGTCGGGGTCGGTGCTCGCGGCTGCATCGAACGAGCATGCCAGCGCGGTGCACGCCTCGGCGAACGCCGCCGTCGGCGGGGTGTTCGGCGGCGCACCGCTCGCATCGATCCGGAATGCGTCGGTGAAGGTGCCGTTCGCCGGCCGGAATTCGGCATCGAGTGCGTCGGGTGTCACCGTCACGAGGAGGTTGCCCCATGACGGGGTCGCATTCAGTCCCGACCAACGAGCATGGAACGGCGCATCCGGATCCGAGGTGTTCACGTCTCGCAGCCCGACGCCGCCGGTGCCGACGGTCGCGAACACGGTACCCGCACTGCGCACGAGCGCATCGTCGGCATCGGCGATGCATGCGGCGGTCGCTTGCCCCGGTACGAGCGAGGGGCATCCTGAGCGCAGCGCGAGCTGCTTGGTGCGCTGATAGAGGTGCTCGTGACCGGTGAGGACCAGGTCGACCGCCTTCTCAGCCAGCAGGTTCACGATGTCGGCCCCGGGATCGCACCCGTACACGCCGAGCGAGAGGCAGGGCTTGTGCATGCCGACGACGACCCACGGGATCTCGGCGGCCCGTGCGCCGTCGATCGCGGCCTCGGTCCACGCATAGTGCGCGCTTCCGGCAGCGTACGACCAGGTGCCCGAGGGGAAGGGCAGGTCGGGCGAGATCATGACGAACCGCACGAGCGGCGCATCCTGCGGGACATCCACGTAGTACTCGCGCCCGTACGTGCCGACGACACCCGGCAGTTGATTGGGCAGGCATGCGGAGAAGTCGTTGATGTTGCCGTTCTGCCCGTTCGATTCGTGGTTGCCCGACACGAGTTCGAACGGGAATCCGTCGCCCACGCGCGTGGTGACGAAGTCGCACCAGCTCTCCTCCGCGCCGGTCGCACCGTATGAGAGGTCACCGAGCGCGAGGTGCAACTCGGATCCCAGCGTCGGGATCTGACTCAGCACGGCGGCGGAGTTCTGGCCCGCGCCGATGTCACCGGACGCGGTGAATGTCAAGGTGCCGGCGACGGCGGTCACGTCCGCCGGCACCGCGGCCGGCGCGGATGGCCGCGCCTGGGGAACGATGGCCATGCCGGCGAGCACGATCGCTCCGGTGGCGAGCGTCAGAGTGGTCCTGCCTGCGGTCATCGGAGGCTCCTTGCGCGTCGGGTGTGGCAAGGCGGGCTTCGGATGCGCTCGGCACGCGCATCGTCGCGCGTCTGGCGTGCAGACTAGCCCCGACCCCGATCGGCGGCTACACCCAGAACGGGGCGGATTGGACCATCGAGGCGGCGCACGGCAAGGGCACGAGTGGTTGCAACCTGCGGCAGATGTTGCCCGTACGTTGCACGGCCTGGTGCGGCGGGCTCCGGAGACGCGAAAACCCCCGGCGAACCGGGGGTTTCTGTGTGGTGGGCGATACTGGGATCGAACCAGTGACCTCTTCCGTGTCAGGGAAGCGCGCTACCGCTGCGCCAATCGCCCATGTGAACTGACCAACCCTAACAGGCGATCAGATTGTGGAGGTGGATACGGGATTCGAACCCGTGTATACGGCTTTGCAGGCCGCTGCCTCGCCACTCGGCCAATCCACCGTGAAATCGCCGCCTCGGCGGTGTTGCCACCTCAGAGCGAAGCCGAGCATTACTGCTCGGCTTCGATCAGAGCGGATGACGAGATTCGAACTCGCGACCCTCACCTTGGCAAGGTGATGCGCTACCACTGCGCCACATCCGCGTTGTCACCGTTTCCGGCGACAGAGAGACTCTAACCGATCGGGTGAACGACTCGCAAACTGAGGCAAGCTCCCCCAGCGTTTCCGCAGGTCGCCGGATGAATCCCGCCGAGAATCCCGGGCGTGTCGCGTGCCTGCGGGCCGCCCGAGGCACTTCTGGACCACCCCCGGATGCGCCGCAGCATCCGCGGCTGGGCGCCGATGTGCAATCGCCCCCGATCGTCGGCTAGTATCGAATCCGCGGCCGACGGGTTCGGCCGCGAATCCTGATGGGCGATTGGCGCAGCTGGTAGCGCGCTTCCTTCACACGGAAGAGGTCGTCGGTTCGAGCCCGGCATCGCCCACCACGGAAACCCCCGGTCACCCGGGGGTTTTTTGTTTCCCCGGATGGCCGCCCGTGAGCGCGGGGACAGAACCGGGGGCCGCGCGCTACGCGATAGCGCCACCCGCCTCAGCGCCAGCCGTACCGTGCCTCGAGCGCCTCGGTGAGCCGCGCGAACCGCACCGCGTCGAGCGTCGCGCCCTCGCGCCGCATCCCGCCGGTGCGCACGCGGAACACGCGGTCGATCCGCGCCCAGCTCGGCCGGCCCGACGCATCCCAGTCGCCCGTGCCGAGCGCGACGTGGTCGGCGTCGCCGTCGTGCGCCTTGCTGGTCAGCTGCACGGCGAGGAACTCCCCCGCCGCCCCCGCCGCCACGATCGCGACCGGGCGGTCCTTGCCTCGTCCGTCGCGTTCCTCGTACGGCACCCAGGTCCAGACGATCTCGCCGGGGTCGGGATCACCGTCGCGATCGGGCGCGTAGGCGAAGCGCACCGGGCCGATCCGCGACGGATCGAGTTCGATGGTCGCGTCCTCACCGGCCTGTCCAGGCGACGCCTCGAGGAGCGCCGTCGCGCGTCGCGAGGCATCCGTTTGCGGCGAGGCATCCGTTCGCGCGCGCGATGGGGCTTCGGCGGCTCGCGAGGTGCCGGTCACCGACCGGATGACACGCCGAAGGGCGGTGAGGAAGCGGCTGGTGCTCGGCACACCCGCACACTACCCCACCGCCCTCGGGAGCCCTTCGAGAGGCTCAGGCCGTGGGTCGGCCTCAGACGGTCTCGAGCTTGTAGCCCTCCTCGCCGTGCACGACGGTGTCGATGCCGGCGATCTCGTCCTCGTCCTTCACGCGGAAGCCGATCGTCTTCTGGATCGCGAAGCCGATGACGTAGGCCAGCACGAACGAGTAGGCGAGCACGGCCAGCGCGGCGATGGCCTGGACCAGCAGCTGCGTCGGGTCGCCGCTGTAGATGAGGCCCGTGCCGTTGGCGAAGAAGCCCAGGTAGAGCGTGCCGATGAGGCCGCCGACGAGGTGGATGCCCACGACGTCGAGCGAGTCGTCGAAGCCCCACTTGAACTTCAGGTCGATCGCGAGCGCGCACACCGCACCGGCGACGACACCGAGCACGATCGCCCAGATCGGGGTGAGCGAGGCGCAGGCCGGCGTGATCGCGACGAGGCCGGCGACCGCGCCCGACGCGGCGCCCACCGAGGTCGGCTTGCCGTCCTTCAGCTTCTCCACGAGGAGCCAGGCGAGCAGCGCCGCGGCCGGCGCCGCGATCGTGTTCACGAAGGCGAGGGCGGCGGTGCCGTCGGCGGCGAGCTCGGAGCCCGCGTTGAAGCCGAACCAGCCGAACCACAGGAGGCCGGCGCCGAGGAGGACGAACGGCGGGTTGTGGGGCACGTGGGCGCCCTTCGAGAACCCGACGCGCTTGCCGAGCACCAGGGCGAGGGCGAGGGCGGCCGCACCGGCGTTGATGTGCACCGCGGTGCCGCCTGCGAAGTCGATGGCACCGACGCCGAAGAACTCCTGCATGCCGTACGTGATCCAGCCGCCGTAGGCGAAGCTGCCGTCTTCGGCGAGCCCGAAGTTGAACACCCAGCTCGCGACCGGGAAGTACACGACCGTCGCCCAGACCGCGGCGAAGATCATCCACGCGCCGAACTTCGCGCGGTCGGCGATCGCGCCCGAGACCAGCGCGACCGTGAGGATCGCGAAGGTCGCCTGGAAGGCGACGAAGGCCAGCGGCGGGTACGCGGCGTCTTCGGGGGTCTCGAGGAGGCTCGACAGGCCGATGGCCGACCAGTCGATCGACCACGGGGCGATCAGGCCCTCAGCGCCGGGGAACGCGATCGCGTAGCCGTAGACGACCCACAGGACGCCGATGAGACCCAGTGCGCCGAAGCTGAGCATCATCATGCTGATGACGCTCTTCGCCTTGACCAGACCGCCGTAGAAGAACGCCAGTCCAGGGGTCATCAGCAACACGAGGGCTGCCGCGATCAGCATGAACGCGGTGTTGCCTTGATCCATGTCGAACCTCTCTTGTGAAATCAGGGGTGGCTTGCGTGGCCCAGTTTCATGAGTCGAGGTTTCAGGCGGCGTCGGCGATTGTTTCGCCGTGGTTACGAGCGGCGGCCGGATGTAAACAGCGCGTTTCAGCCACCGAGGGATCGGCCGGGAATCGACCGTGCGGGACTTGCGTACCCGTCGTGCGGATTCAGTCGTGCGGCGGGAGTTCGCCCGAGGTGAGCGCGGTCATCCGGCTCATCGAGCGCAGGTACTTCTTGCGGTACCCGCCGGCCATCATCTCGTCGTCGAAGACCCGGTCGAGCGGCGTGCCGCTCGCGATGACGGGCACTTCGGCGTCGTAGACGCGGTCGATGAAAGCGACGAGGCGCAGGGCCGCGTTCTGGTCGTGCAGTTCGTGCACGCCGCGCAGGCCGATGGTGTCGAGACCGGCGACGAGCTTCACGTACTTCGACGGATGCACCGTCGCGAGGTGCGCGACGAGCGCGTCGAAGTCGTCGAGCGAGACGGCGTGCCCGCGGGCGTGCAGCGCGTTCGCGATCTCGTCGACCCGCGCGTCGCCGCCGATCGCGACGGCGTGCCCGTCGGTGTCGCGGCGGCGGAAGTCGAGGCCGTCGATGCGCAACGTCTCGAAGTTCGACGACAACGCGTGGATCTCGCGCAGGAAGTCGGCGGCCGCGAAGCGGCCCTCGCCGAGGGCGTTCGGCGGGGTGTTGCTCGTGGCGGCCACGCGCGTGCCGGTCGCCATGAGCTCGCCGAGGAACCGAGTCATCAGCATCGTGTCGCCCGGGTCGTCGAGTTCGAACTCGTCGATGCAGATCAGCTTGGCGCCGCGGAGCAGTTCGAGCGCCTGCGCGTAGCCGAGCGCGCCCACGAGGGCCGTGTACTCGATGAACGTTCCGAAGTACTTGGGCCCGTGCGCGACGTGCCAGAGGGCCGCGAGCAGGTGGGTCTTGCCGACGCCGAACCCGCCGTCGAGGTAGACGCCCGGCAGTTCGATGCGCGCCGGGCGCTTGCGCGAGAAGAAGCCGCCCGGCCGCTGCGCGGCGCGCCACGCGCCCGCGAACTGCTTCAGCCGGTCGAGGGCCGCCTGCTGCGAGGGGAAGTCGGGATCGGGCCGGTACGACTCGAACGACGCGTGCTCGAACTGCGGCGGGGGCACGAGGTCGCCCGCGATCTCCGCGCCCGTGATCGACGGGTTGCGGTCGATGAGTCGGATGAGTCCGGACGTGGTTGCCGAGGTCATGGAGAGGACGCTTTCGTGTTGCACCGGATGACGGGTCCCGTGCTTTCGACCGGCACGCCGCGTAGATTCGGGGAGGACAGCTCAACAGCCTAGTCCGCACGCAACGACGCCCGGCTCCCACGCGATCCCCGTGCGCCCGGGAGATCCCAGGAGGCCTCATGTCCGTCGAGTTCGATCCCGCCGAGCGGTTCACCGCCTACGCCCACCCCGAACGACTCGTCAGCACCGAGTGGCTCGCGGAGCACCTGGGCGAGCCGGGCCTCGCCGTCGTCGAGTCCGATGAAGACGTCCTCCTCTACGAGACCGGCCACATCCCCGGCGCCGTGAAGGTCGACTGGCACACCGACCTGAACGACCCGGTCGTGCGCGACTACGTCGATCCCGAGCGATTCGCCGCCCTCCTGGGCTCCAAGGGCATCGCCCGCGACAGCACGGTCGTGATCTACGGCGACAAGAACAACTGGTGGGCCGCCTACGCGCTCTGGGTGTTCACGCTGTTCGGCCACGAAGACGTACGCCTGCTCGACGGCGGCCGCGACCTGTGGATCGACGAGGGTCGCGAGATCACGACGGAGCCGACCACGGTGACGCCGGTCGAGTACCCGGTCGTCGAGCGCGACGACGCCGCGATCCGCGCCTTCAAGGAGGACGTGCTCGCCCACTTCGGCAACCCGCTGATCGACGTGCGCTCCCCCGAGGAGTACTCGGGCGAGCGCACCACCGCGCCGGCCTACCCCGAGGAGGGCGCGCTCCGCGCGGGCCACATCCCCACCGCCGCATCCGTGCCGTGGGCGCGCGCCGCGGCATCCGACGGCCGGTTCAAGAGCCGCGACGAACTCGACGCGATCTATCGCGACGAGGTCGGCCTCGCCGACGGCGACGAGATCATCGCGTACTGCCGCATCGGCGAGCGGTCGAGCCACACCTGGTTCGTGCTCACGCACCTGCTGGGCTTCGAGCACGTGCGCAACTACGACGGCTCGTGGACCGAGTGGGGCAGCGCCGTGCGCGTTCCGATCGTGTCGGGCAGCGAGCGCGGCGAGGTCCCCGCGCGCTGACCGTCGGGCGGGCGCCCCGCCGCCGTCGCGTGGGAGAATCGAAGCGATGGATGCCACGCTCCTGCCCGCTGCGCTCGCCGACACGCGCGACGACTTCCTCGCGCTCGCCGTGCGCGATCGCCTCCAGTTGCTGCTCGACTTCTCGAACGAACTGCCCGAACTCCCCCAGCATTTCCGCGACCACCCCGACCTGCTCGAACGGGTCGAGGAGTGCCAGTCGCCGGTGTACCTCTTCGTGGAGGTCGTCGACGGCGTCGTGCGCCTGCACGCGACCGCACCGGCCGAGTCGCCGACCACGCGCGGGTTCGCGTCGATCCTCGTGCAGGGACTCGACGGGCTCACGGTCGACGAGGTGCTGGCGGTTCCCGCCGACTACCCGCAGTCGCTCGGCCTCGGCGAGGCGGTCTCGCCGTTGCGCGTGCGCGGCATGACCGGCATGCTGGGCCGCGTGAAGCGCCAGGTCCGCGAGCGCGTCGCCGCCTGACCACCACCCGCGATCGCGGCGCCCCTGACGAGGTCGGCAGGGGCGCGCGACCGGATGCCTCAGCCGGCGACCTCCGCCTCGCCGAGCGCCGGCGCACCCGACACGGCGCGCCGCACCAGCCACGCCTCGATGAGCCCACTCCAGCGTTCGGGCTCGGCGTTCCAGAGCTTGGTGTGGCGGGCGTCGTGGAAGACCTCGAACTCGACGAGGTCGGGCCGGGCCTCGGCGAATCGGCGCGCTCCGGCGATCGGCACGAAGCCGTCGTCCTCGCTCGCGAGCAGGAGCATCGGCACGTCGAACTCGTGCGCGCGCGCCACGGCGTCGAGGCTCTCGAGGTCGATCGGGGCCGCCAGCCCGGTCACGCCGACGGCGACAGGTGCACTGAGGATCCGGGTGACGAGGTCGCTGACGTCGTTCGGCAGGCCGTAGGTCGAGCCCTGGAAGCGCAGGATGTCCGCCCAGTCGATGGCCGGCGACTCGAGGATCACGCCCGTGAGCGCGGCGCGGACCTCCTCCGAGCGGAGCACCGACTGCAGCACGATGGAGCCGCCCATCGACCAGCCCATGAGCACGACCTCGCGGGCGCCGTGCGCCCGGGCGTAGGCGACGGCGGCGACCACGTCCTCCCACTCGGTGCCGCCGAGCCCGTACCGCCGGTCGACGCTCTCGGGAGCCTCGCCGTCGTTGCGGTAGGAGACGAGCAGCGAGTCCCAGCCCGCTTCACGCGCGGGAAGCACAGCACGCAGCGCCTCCTGGCGCTTCGCCCCGCGGCCGTGCACCTGCACGACCCAGCGACCCGACGGTTCCGCCGCCGGCACGTGCCAGGCCGGGGCGGGGCCGAGCGAGGTCTGCACGACGACGTTCTCGTAGTCCACGCCGACCTCCCAAGGGCCGAGCATCAGCCAGCCGTCCATGCGTGCGTGCCGTGCCCGTTCGAGCCGGCCGAAGTCGACGCCCTCGAGCACGCGGGTGACGAGTCGGCCGTTGGTCGTGACGACCTCGCCGAGCCTCGCGTGCCCGGCGCCGCGCTCGAACCAGAGGCCGTACCGTCCGGGCATGTCGACTTCGACGCCCTCGAGCACGACGCGCGCGGCGGGCAGGTCGACCGAGACGACCCGCACGTCCTCCTCGCGCTCACGGGGCGGGGTGACCACCTTCCGGGCGAAGACGACGGCCACGACGCCGACCACGACCGCGGCGACCGCGGCGACCGCGGCGAGCAGTCCGACGGCGGCGACGAACCCCCCGACGACCGTTCCCGCACTGACCCGACGACGTTGCATGCGACCCGTTCCCCTCCTCGACCGGCGATGGTCGGGGCTCGCGGCGCGCCGCGGCCTCCCGTCCCGGTCCAGACTCTAGTCTGCACACGTGCCCGACCGAGCGACGCCAGCGCCTGCCGAGTTCGAGGCTGCACTCGCCTCGATGAAGGCGGCGGAACCGCGCGATGAACTGCGCATCGAGGAGTTCCCCGCGCCGGGTTCCCTCGCGCCCTTCGCGGCCGCGCTCGCCGCCGACGTCGCGCCCGACCGCCACGCCGACGACTCCGATCTCGGCACGGGCCGGTTCGTCCTCCTGTACGACCCCGACGAGCCCGAGGCCTGGGGCGGCCGGTTCCGCGTCGTCTGCTTCGCCCAGGCTCCGCTCGAGACCGACATCGGGCTCGACCCGTTTGTCGCCGACGTGGCGTGGTCGTGGCTGGTCGATGCCCTCGATGCCCGCGGGGCGAAATACGTCGCCGCGAGCGGCACCGCGACGAAGATCCTCTCGACCGGCTACGGCGAGCTCGCCCACCGGGGCGATGGCGCGCAGCTCGAGCTGCGCGCGTCCTGGACCCCGCTCGACGCGCAGATCGCACCGCATGTGGAAAGCTGGGGAGAACTGTTGTGCATGCTCGCCGGGCTGCCGCCCCGTTCCGAAGGGGTGACCGCCCTGCCCCGTCGGAGGAACCGTGGTTGAATTCCGGGTCGTCGAAGGCCCCGAGGCGTTCGACGCCGCCGTGCGAGCGCTGGGCGACGGCGAGGGGCCGATCGCCGTCGATGCCGAGCGGGCGAGCGGATTCCGGTACTCGCAGCGCGCCTATCTCATCCAGATGTACCGCCGCGGCGCCGGCACCTTCCTCTTCGACCCGCCGACGATCCCCGACTTCTCCCCCCTCCAGGGCGTGATCGCCGATGAGGAGTGGGTCCTCCACGCGGCGAGCCAGGACCTCGCCTGCCTGCGGGAGGTGGGCCTCGACCCGTCGCACATCTTCGACACCGAGCTCGGCGCCCGCCTGCTCGGGATGCCGCGGGTGGGCCTCGCGTCGGTCGTCGAGGAACTCCTCGGCATCAAGCTCGCCAAGGAGCACTCGGCCGCCGACTGGTCGACGAGGCCGCTGCCCGACTCCTGGCTGACGTACGCCGCGCTCGACGTCGAACTGCTCGTCGACGTGCGCGACCGCCTCGGCGAACGGCTCGCCGAGGCGTCCAAGGCGGAGATCGCGACGCAGGAGTTCGACGCGGTGCTGCACAAGGACGCGAAGCCGCCGGCCGCCGAACCTTGGCGGCGGCTCTCGGGGCTGCACTCCATCCGTCACGCCCGGAACCTCGCGGTCGCGAGGGCGCTGTGGATCGCCCGCGACTCGCACGCATCCCAGATCGACGTCGCGCCGGGCCGCCTGGTGCCCGACGCCTCGCTCGTGGCCGCCGCGAAGGCGCTCCCGCGCACGAAGCGCGCCCTCGCCGACCTCCGCGAGTTCACCGGTCGCGCGAGCCGCTCGGAGATCGACCGATGGTGGGCGGCGATCGAGGAGGGCCTCGCCACCGACGACCTGCCGGCGCTGCGCGTGCCCAGCGACGCTCCCCCGCCTCCGCGCGGCTGGGCGTCGCGGCATCCCGATGCCGATGCGCGGTTGCGGCTCGCGAAGGCGGCCGTCGGCGAGGTCGCCGAGCAGATGGACATGCCCGTGGAGAACCTGCTGACGCCCGACCACCTGCGCCGGCTCGCGTGGAGACCCCCGGCCGACGCCTCCTCCGCCGGCATCCGCGACGCGCTCGCCAAACTCGGCGCGCGCCCGTGGCAGCTTGACGCGACCGCACAGATTATCGCCGACGCCTTTGTGAAGGCCGCACAATCGGTGGAAGACGCCTCCGCCGAGGCTTCGTAGGTTCCGTCAACCGATTCGAGGCCTCAGGCGGCCCTTCATAGGATCGGAGCATCCTGATCGAAAGGGAGCTGCAGCGTGGCTGAACGAGCTGATGTCGTGTTCGTCGACGGGGTCCGAACCCCGTTCGGACGAGCCGGTGAAAAGGGCATGTACTGGAACACCCGGGCCGACGACCTCGCGGTCAAGGCGATCACCGGGCTGCTCGAGCGCAACCCGAACCTGCCGAAGGAGCGCGTCGACGACGTCGCGATCGCGGCGACCACCCAGCAGGGCGACCAGGGGCTCACGCTCGGTCGCACCGCGGCGATCCTCGCCGGCCTGCCGATGACCGTGCCCGGATTCGCGATCGACCGCATGTGCGCCGGCGCGATGACCGCGGTCACGACGACCGGCTCCGGCATCGGCTTCGGCCAGTACGACGTCGTCATCGCCGGCGGCGTCGAGCACATGGGGCGTCACCCGATGGGCCTCGATGCCGACCCGAACCCGCGGTTCCTCACCGAGAAGCTCGTCGCGGCCGATGCGCTGAACATGGGCAACACCGCCGAGCGCCTGCACGACCGGTTCCCGCAGCTCACCAAGGAGCGCTCCGACCGCTTCGGCATGCTGAGCCAGCAGAAGGTGCAGGCCGCGTACGACGCCGGCCACCTCCAACCCGACCTCGTCCCCGTCGCGATCCGCACGAACGAGGGCTGGGGTCTCGCGACCGAAGACGAGGGCCGCCGCCCCGAGACGACCATGGAGGGGCTCGCGACGCTGAAGACCCCGTTCCGCCCCCACGGCCGGGTCAGCGCGGGCAACGCGTCGCCGCTCACCGACGGCGCGACCGCCGCGATCCTCGCCTCGGGCGACGCGGTCAAGGAGCTCGGTCTCACGGCGAAGATGCGCATGGTGAGCTTCGGCTTCGCCGGTGTCGAGCCCGAGGTCATGGGCATCGGCCCGATCCCCTCGACCGAGAAGGCGCTCAAGCGCGCCGGGCTGAAGATCGAGGACATCGGGCTCTTCGAGCTCAACGAGGCGTTCGCCGTACAGGTGCTGAGCTTCCTCGACCACTTCGGCATCGCCGACGACGACGAGCGTGTCAACCCGTGGGGCGGGGCGATCGCGATCGGCCACCCGCTCGCGGCATCCGGCGTGCGCCTCATGCTGCAGCTGGCCCGCCAGTTCGAACAGCACCCCGAGGTGCGCTACGGCCTCACCGCGATGTGCGTCGGACTCGGCCAGGGCGGCAGCGTCATCTGGGAGAACCCGCACCACAAGAAGTACGGAAAGGGACGCTGAACGCGATGACCGACTACTCGAAGATCGACTTCTCCGAGCTCGCTGCGGCGTTCGCCGACGATGAGGTCGTCACGCACTCGTACGTCCGGGACATCCGTCTCGCGTCGGGCCGCGTGCTCGCCCTGATCACGCTCGACAACGGCCGCGACCACACGCGGCCGTCGACCCTCGGGCCGGTGACGCTGCTCGAGCTGAACGACCGGCTCGACGAGCTCAAGGTCCGCGCGGCCGCGGGCGAGATCCAGGCCGTCGCGATCACCGGCAAGCCCTACTTCCTCGCCGCGGGTGCCGACCTCTCCAAGGTCGGCGAGATCCCGAGCCGCGAGATCGCCCTGCAGATGGGCCAGCTCGGCCACTTCGTGCTCGGCAAGCTCGGCGAGCTGGGCGTGCCGTCGTTCTGCTTCATCAACGGCCTCGCCCTCGGCGGCGGCGTCGAGATCGCGCTCAACAGCGACTACCGCACACTGGATGCCTCGGCGCCGGCGATCGCGCTGCCCGAGGTGTTCCTCGGCATCATCCCGGGCTGGGGCGGCGCGTACCTGTTGCCGAACCTGATCGGCATCGAGAACGCCCTCAAGGTCGTCGTCGAGAACCCGCTCAAGAACAACCGCATGCTGAAGGCGCCCGAGGCGTTCGGGCTCGGCATGGCCGACGCGATGTTCCCGACCGTGAACTTCCTCGAGGACTCGCTGAAGTGGGCCGACGGCGTGCTGGGCGGAACCGTCCAGGTGAAGCGACCCAACGTGCCCGGCAAGCTCGAGAAGCTCGCCAAGTGGGACATCGCGATCGGCATCGCCCGCAAGACGCTCGAGGCCAAGCTCGGCACCGTCGCGAAGTCGCCGTACCGCGCACTCGACCTGCTCAAGGCCGCGAAGAGCGGCACGAAGGCCGAGGGCTTCGAGCGTGAAGATGAGGCGCTGGCCGACCTCGTCGCGGGCGACCAGTTCGTCGCGTCGATCTACGCCTTCAACCTCGTGCAGAAGCGCGCGAAGCGACCCGCAGGGGCGCCCGACAAGTCGCTCGCCCGCAAGGTCACGAAGGTCGGCATCATCGGTGCGGGCCTCATGGCCAGCCAGTTCGCCCTGCTCTTCGTCCGTCGCCTCCAGGTGCCCGTGGTCATCACCGACCTCGACCAGGCCCGCGTCGACAAGGGGCTCGCGTACATCACCGACGAGATCGGCAAGCTCGAGCAGAAGGGCCGCATCGACGGCGACGAGGCGAACCGCCTGCGGGCCCTCGTCTCCGGCACGACCGACAAGGCCGACTTCGCCGACTGCGACTGGGTCATCGAGGCGGTGTTCGAGGACCTCGCGGTCAAGCAGCAGGTCTTCGCCGATGTCGAGCAGTACGTCTCGGAGACCGCGGTGCTCGCGACCAACACGTCGTCGCTGTCGGTCGAACAGATCGGCGCGAACCTGGCGCACCCCGAGCGGGTCGTCGGGTTCCACTTCTTCAACCCGGTCGCGGTCATGCCGCTGCTCGAGATCGTGAAGGCGCCGGCGACCGACGACGAGACCCTGGCCACCGCGTTCGCGGTCGCCGCGAAGCTGCGGAAGTCGGCCGTGCTCACGGCCGACGCGCCCGGCTTCGTCGTCAACCGCCTGCTCGCGAAGGTCATGGGCGAAGCCGCCCGAGCCGTCGACGAGGGCACGCCCGTGCCCGTGGTCGAGAAGGCGCTCGCGCCGATCGGCCTGCCGATGGGCCCGTTCGAGCTCATCGACCTCGTCGGCTGGGCCGTCGCCGCGCACGTGCAGGACACGATGATGCGCGAGTTCCCCGACCGCTTCTACGCGTCGGAGAACATGCACGTGCTCTCCAAGCTCGGCGAGGTCGTCGAGAAGGACAAGAACGGCAAGGTCGTCGACCTGACCAAGGAGGCCAAGAAGGCCATCACGGTCGGCAAGACGCCCGTCGACGAAGCCACCATCCTGCGCCGCGTCGAAGACGAGCTCGCGCGCGAGATCAAGCTCATGCTCGACGAGAAGGTCGTCGCCGCGGCCGAGGACATCGACCTCTGCCTCATCCTCGGCGCCGGCTGGCCCTTCCAGGCCGGCGGGGCGACGCCCTACCTCGACCGCGTGGGCGCCTCCGAGCGCGTCTTCGGCGACACGTTCCACCACCCGCCGATCCTCGGCGTCGGCGCGTAGGCACCGAGACGGTACGACGAAGGGCTCCGGCGTGATCGCCGGAGCCCTTCGTCGTCGCAGTTGCGTAGTCGTGGCGTTGCGCGGCCCGCTCCGATGCGCAGCTTGCGCGGTCGCGCAGACCGCGCGTCGCCCAACCGCGGCCGCGCAGCCCGCGCCTCGCGCGCTCAGACCCGCCGCTGCGCCCCCGTGTCGCTCGAGACCTGCTCGAGGCCGGCGCCGCGGGCATGCGGCAACTTCGAGCCGAGCACCATCGCCGTCACGTCACGGGCGATCTGCTGCGGCGTGAGGCCGACCTGTTCGAGGATCTCGCTCCGCGAGGCGTGATCGAGGAACTCGTCGGGCAGCCCGAGCTCGGTGACCGCCGTGTCGACGCCGGCCTCGCGCAGGTCCTGGCGGATACGGGTTCCGATGCCGCCGACGCGGATGCCGTCTTCGAGACTCACGAGGATCCGGTAGTCGGCGGCCAGCTCGATGACGCTGCGGGGCACGGGAACGACCCAGCGCGGGTCGACGACCGTCGCGCCGATGCCCTGGGCCTCGAGCCGGGCCGCGACGTCGAGCGCGATGCCCGCCATCGGGCCCACGGCGACGATCAGCACGTCACGTCGCTCGGACTCCACGAGCACGTCGACGCCGTCGGGCGTGCGGCGGACGGCGTCGTACTGGACGCCGACCGTGCCCTTCGGGAAGCGCAGCACGGTCGGGGCGTCGCGCACGGCCACGGCCTCGCCGAGCTCCTCGGCCAGGCGAACCGCATCGCGCGGCGCCGCCAGCCGGATGCCGGGCACGACCTGGAGGATCGACAGGTCCCACACACCGTGATGGCTGGGGCCATCGGGGCCCGTGACCCCGGCACGATCGAGCACGAACGTGACGCCGGCGCGGTGCAACGCGACATCCATCAGCAGTTGGTCGAACGCGCGGTTCATGAACGTCGCGTACACCGCGACGACCGGGTGCAGCCCGCCGAAGGCGAGGCCGGCGGCCGAGGTCACCGCGTGCTGTTCGGCGATGCCGACGTCGAAGACCCGGTTCGGGAACCGCTCGGCCATACGATGCAGGCCCGTCGGACGGAGCATGGCGGCCGTGATGCCCACGAGGCTCGGATCGCGTTCGGCGAGGCGCACCAGCTCGTCGGCGAAGGCGCTGGTCCACGAGGGGCCAGCCGCCGCCTCGAGGGACTCCCCCGTGTCGGGATCGATCTGCCCGACCGCGTGGAACTGGTCGGCGACATCGCGCAGCGCGGGCTCGTAGCCGCGGCCCTTCTCGGTGATGGCATGCACGATGACGGGGGCGCCGTAGTTCTTGGCCTGCCGGAGCGCCGCCTCCATGGCATGCTCGTCATGGCCGTCGACGGGGCCGACGTACTTGATGTCGAGGTTCGAGTAGAGCGCCTCGTTGTTGGTGAACCGGGCGAGGAAGCCGTGCAGGCCGCCGCGAACGCCGCGGTAGAACGCGCGCGCCGGGCCGCCCAGCCGATCGAAGGCACGGCGGCTCGAGATGTGCAGGGTGCGGTAGGTGCGCTTCGTGCGCACCGAGTTCAGGAAGCGGGCCATGCCGCCGATGGTCGGCGCGTACGACCGGCCGTTGTCGTTCACGACGATGACGAGGTTGCGCGTGTTGTCGTCGGAGATGTTGTTCAGCGCCTCCCACGTCATGCCGCCGGTGAGGGCGCCGTCGCCCACCACCGCCACCACGTGGCGATCGGACTGGCCCGTCATCTCGAACGCCTTCGAGATGCCGTCGGCCCAGCTCAGCGAACTCGACGCGTGCGAGCTCTCGACGATGTCGTGCTCGGACTCCGAGCG
Source organism: Agromyces agglutinans (assembly GCF_009647605.1). Taxonomy (GTDB): domain Bacteria; phylum Actinomycetota; class Actinomycetes; order Actinomycetales; family Microbacteriaceae; genus Agromyces; species Agromyces agglutinans. Next base: position 364,016 of record NZ_WJIF01000001.1, read on the forward strand.
CTGCGGGTAGCCCGCGAGCCCGCCCCGCTGGCGGAGCGTCGAGAAGTCCTGGCGCCCGGTGAGGAGCTTGTGCACGTACGACTGGTGGCCCGTGTCGAAGACGATGGCGTCTTTGGGCGAGTCGAACACCCGGTGGATCGCGATCGTCATCTCGACGACGCCGAGGTTCGGCCCGAGGTGCCCGCCGGTCTTCGCGACGTTCTCGACGAGGTACGCGCGGACCTCGGCGGCGAGTGCCGCGAGCTCCGCCTGCGAGAGCGCGTCGAGGTCGCGAGGGCCTCCGATCTGCTCGAGCAGGGTCATCCGGTACCGCCTTTCCCGACGCGACGGCCGTGCCGCCCGACGTCGGATCGAGTCTACGCGTCCGGGTTCGGGGACGCCTGAACACGCGCTGCAGGGCGTGCGTGCACGTCAGAACGCCCGCTCCGCGGCATCCATCGGAACGGATGCCGCGGAGCGGGCGATCGCTGCGGGTGGGTCGTCAGGCGACGAGCGAACGGAGCACGTACTGCAGGATGCCGCCGTTGCGGTAGTAATCGGCCTCACCCGGGGTGTCGATGCGCACGACCGCGTCGAACTCGACGGTCTGCTTGCCCTCGGGCGAGAACTCGCTCGGCTCGGCGACCACGCGCACGGTCTTCGGCGTCACGCCCTCGTTCAGCTGCTCGAGGCCGGTGATCGAGACCACCTCGGTGCCGTCGAGGCCGAGCGACTCCCAGCTCTGGCCGGCCGGGAACTGCAGCGGGACCACGCCCATGCCGATGAGGTTCGAGCGGTGGATTCGCTCGAAGCTCTCGGTGATGACCGCCTTCACGCCGAGCAGGCTCGTGCCCTTGGCCGCCCAGTCGCGCGACGAGCCGGAGCCGTACTCCTTGCCGCCGAAGACGACGAGCGGCGTGCCCTGCGCCTGGTAGTTCATGCACGCGTCGTAGATGTACGACTGCGGGCCGCCCGGCTGCGTGAAGTCGCGCGTGTACCCGCCCTCGACGACGGCGCCGTCGTTGACCGCGCTCACCAGCGCGTTCTTCAGGCGAATGTTCGCGAAGGTACCGCGGATCATGACCTCGTGGTTGCCGCGGCGCGAGCCGTAGGAGTTGAAGTCCTTCTGCGCCACGCCGTGCTCGGTCAGGTACTGCGCAGCCGGGGTGCCGGCCTTGATGTTGCCCGCGGGGCTGATGTGGTCGGTGGTGACCGAGTCGCCGAGGGTGGCCATGACCCGCGCGCCGTGGATGTCGGCGACCGGGGTGAGCTCCATCTGCATGCCGTCGAAGTACGGCGCCTTGCGCACGTACGTCGAGTCCTGGTCCCACTCGAACACGGGACCGGTCGGTGTCGGGAGGTTCTTCCAGCGGTCGTCGCCGTCGAAGACGGTGGCGTACTGCTTGATGAACTGTTCGCGCGAGATCGACGAGTCGATGATCTCCTGGACCTCGTCGGTGGCGGGCCAGATGTCCTTCAGGAACACGTCGTTGCCCTCGGTGTCCTGGCCGAGCGGGTCGGTCTCGAAGTCGAAGTTCATCGAGCCGGCGAGGGCGTACGCCACGACGAGGGGCGGCGACGCGAGGTAGTTCATCTTCACGTCGGGGCTGATGCGGCCCTCGAAGTTGCGGTTGCCCGAGAGCACCGCCGTGACGGCCAGGTCGTGGTCGTTGATCGCGGTGGAGACCTCTTCGATCAGCGGGCCGGAGTTGCCGATGCAGATCGTGCAGCCGTAGCCGACGGTGTAGAAGCCGACGCTCTCGAGGTCTTTGTCGAGGCCTGACTTCTCGTAGTAGTCAGTGACGACCTTCGAACCCGGCCCGAGCGTGGTCTTCACCCACGGCTTGCGGGTGAGGCCCTTCTCGACGGCCTTGCGGGCGAGCAGGCCAGCCGCGATCATGACCGACGGGTTCGAGGTGTTGGTGCACGACGTGATGGCGGCGAGGGTGACCGCGCCGTTGTCGAGGATGTACGGGTCACCCGAGGGCGGCATGACCTTGACCGGCTTCGACGCCGACGCCGGGGCGCCGCTGTTGATGTGCACCTCACGGGTCGCCGGCTCCTCTTCGCCGGGCACGGCGCCCGGGTCGGATGCCGGGAACGAGTGCTTCGACTCGAGGTCGACGATGTCGTGCGAGCTCGACGGCGAGGCGTAGCCGACGATGTCCTTCTCGAACTGCGCCTTCGACTCGGAGAGCAGGATGCGGTCCTGAGGACGCTTCGGACCGGCGATGGAGGGGACGACGGTCGAGAGGTCGAGCTCAAGGTACTCGCTGAACTCGGGCTCCTTCGACGCGTCGTGCCAGAGCGTCTGCTCCTTGGCGTAGGCCTCGACGAGGGCGACCGCCTGCTCGTCGCGGCCGGTGAGGCGCAGGTAGTCGAGGGTGACGTCGTCGATCGGGAAGATGGCCGCGGTCGAGCCGAACTCGGGGCTCATGTTGCCGATGGTCGCGCGGTTCGCGAGCGGGACCGAGGCGACGCCCGCACCGTAGAACTCGACGAACTTGCCGACCACGCCGTGCTGGCGGAGCATGTCGGTGATGGTGAGCACGACGTCGGTCGCGGTGACGCCGGCGGGGATCTCGCCGGTCAGCTTGAAGCCGACCACGCGCGGGATCAGCATGGAGACGGGCTGGCCGAGCATCGCGGCCTCGGCCTCGATGCCGCCGACGCCCCAGCCGAGCACGCCCAGGCCGTTCACCATGGTGGTGTGCGAGTCGGTGCCGACGCAGGTGTCGGGGTAGGCGCGCAGCACGCCGTCGACGGTGCGGTCGTAGACGACCTTGGCCAGGTGCTCGATGTTCACCTGGTGCACGATGCCGGTGCCCGGGGGCACGACCTTGAAGTCGTCGAAGGCGGTCTGGCCCCAGCGCAGGAACTGGTAGCGCTCGCCGTTGCGCTCGTACTCGATCTCGACGTTGCGCTCGAGCGCGTTCTCGGTGCCGAAGAGGTCGGCGATGACCGAGTGGTCGATGACCATCTCGGCGGGCGAGAGCGGGTTGATCCGGCTCGGGTCGCCGCCGAGCGCGGTGACGGCCTCGCGCATCGTGGCGAGGTCGACGATGCAGGGCACGCCCGTGAAGTCCTGCATCACGACGCGAGCCGGCGTGAACTGGATCTCGGTGTCGGGGTCGGCGCTGGGCACCCACGAGCCGAGCGCCTCGATCTGCTCCTTGGTGACGTTGGCGCCGTCTTCGGTGCGCAGCAGGTTCTCGAGCAGCACCTTGAGGCTGAACGGGAGCTTGTCGTACCCGGGCACCGTGTCGATGCGGAAGATCTCGTAGGACTGATCACCGACGCGGAGCGTGTCCTTCGCCCCGAAACTGTTCACTGCAGACACGATGTCCTCTCCTTCGCGGATGCCGCGCGCGTGAGGCACCGGCATCTCGATCATGCTCGTCGGACAGGGGCTTCTCCAGCAAGGGTAACCTAAGCCGGATGCCCGCCGCCGGGCGCTTCGCAACCCGGAAATTTATCTCGACGTCGAGATAACTGTATCACCTGGCGGCAGGCTTCGACGCCCACGCGGCGCGCACCACGAGCCACGTGAACACGAGCATCAGCGCGTAGAGCGGAACGCCCATGAGCAGGCGCGTGAGGCCGAGGGCCTGCACGTTGTCGACGAGGTACAGCGGCACCTGCACGACGAGGCGCAGCACGAAGAACCCGACCCACGCGAGCGTGAGGAACTGGGCCAGCCGCACCTTCCGACGTTCGGCGCGCCACGCCGTGCCGTCGCCGACGAGGAAGCCGACGATGAGCCCGATGGCCGGCCAGCGCACGAACACCGACACGAGCAGGGCGAGCGCGTAGCCGGCGTTCGTGAAGAATCCGAGCACGTAGTTGTCTCGCGCGTCACCGCTCCACAGGGCGAGCGCGGCCGACAGCAGGACGCCGACGAGTCCGGCGATGGCCTGCGTCGGCTGTCCCTTCGCGATCACGCGGGCCGCCGTGAACACGATCGCGAGACCCACGGATGCCACGAGCGCGGGGACGAGCGCGGCTTGCGCCCCCTGGCCGGCGAAGCTCGTGAGCACCGAGTACACGACGAGGAACACGAGGCCGGGCAGGAGCGCCTCGAGGATGCCGCGGACTCCCCCGACCGCCGCGAGCACGTCGCGCCCGGTCAACTGCTCGTCGCGCGCGAGCGCGCCGAGGCCGCTGCGCTCGGCGGCCTGGGAGAACTGCCGGGCGAACTCGGCCTTCAGGTCGGGCTCGGCGTCGTTCGCAGCATCATCGGTCACGGCATCGCCGGTCGCGGCGGCATCGGTCGCGTCCTCGGCGTGGTCGTCGTGCGGCGTCTCCGCACCCGACGGCGAGGTCACCGGGTCGGGGCGCCGGCGCCGGTGGCCGGCATCCGGAGCGGGATGAGATCGCGCGGCGGCATCGGCGTCGTGCCGCGCACGACGACGATGGACCGGAAGAGGTCTTCGACCTGCGCCGCGGCGTTCGGCTCGACCGCGGCCTCGCCGGCGATGACGCCGCGCAGGAACCAGCGGGGGCCGTCGACCCCGATGAAGCGCGCGAGACGCGTGTGTGCGGGCTGGTCGGCGGTCGCGGCGACCGGGATCTGCGCGAGCAGCTCGGGACCGAACGCGCCGTCGCGAACGGTCGTCGTGCCGCCCTGGCGGGCGATCTGCTCGGAGATCTGCCCGCGGATCTCGTGCCAGAGTCCGCTGGACCGCGGCGCCGCGAAGGGCTGGACCTGCAGGGTCGAGTTCGCGTAGTCGAGGCCGATGGCGACGACCCGCTTGGAGCCCTCCTCGATCTCGAGCCGCAGGTGCAGGCCCTCGCGGGGCAGCACCTTGACCCCGCCCAGGTCGACGTAGGGCCGGACCGGGTTGGCCTCGGACTCGTCGAGCGGACCCGTCGTCTCGCGGTCGGCAGGGGCCGACTTGGGCTGGTCGACGGGGGTCTCGCCGATGTTCTCGATGTCGCTCACGCGTTCACTCCTTGCTTGTGCTCCCCGAACCCGGTCGAGCCGAATCCCCCCTCGCCGCGATGGCTGCCCGGCAGCCGCTCGACCTCGATGAACCGGGCGCGGCTCACCGGCATGACCACGACCTGGGCGATGCGGTCGCCCGCCTCGATGCGGTACGACTCGCTCCGGTCGGTGTTCAGCAGCGCGACCTTGATCTCGCCCCGATAGCCCGCGTCGACGGTGCCGGGCGCGTTCACGATCGTGATGCCGTGCTTGAACGCAAGTCCCGAGCGCGGTACGACGAAGGCCACGTATCCGTCGGGCAGTGCGATCGAGACGCCGGTGCCGACGGTCGCCCGCTCGCCGGGCCCGAGCACGAGCGACTCGGCGGCGTGCAGGTCGGCTCCGGCATCGCCCGGGTGGGCGTATTCGGGCAGGCGCGCTGCGGTGATCAGCACATCGACGGAATCGGTCACCGTTCGAGGGTAGTGCAGAAGTCTGGTCGAATAGACCCATGTCCGACTACCGCGAGCGCATGTGGCCGTCCCCCTGGATCTGGGTCGCGTGCCTGCTGCTCATCCCCTCGAGCATCCTCGTGCTCGCCCCCGTGTCGGTGCCCGCCGGGGTCGTGACCGGCATCGTGCTGTACGCGGGCGTGCTCGGCGCGCTCTCGTTCACCGCGCCGGTCGTCGAGGTCTCGGCGGGGAGGTTGCGAGCCGGTCGTGCGGAGATCCCGCTCGAGCAGACCGGCGAGGCGGTCGCCGTCGATGCGGATGCCTCGCGTGCCGAGCTCGGCACGCGCCTCGACGCGCGCGCGTTCCTCGTGATCCGAGGGTGGATCCGGCCGCTCGTGCGAGTGCCGATCGTCGACGATGCCGACCCGACCCCGTACTGGCTGGTCTCCAGCCGTCGCGCAGACGAACTGGCCGCCGCGATCAATCGATCGCGACGGCCCGATGCCCAGTGACCGAGGAGGTCAGGAGGCGCACTCCAGGCAGATCGCCCCGAGCTTGGTCTCGTGATCGATCTGCGAGCGGTGCTTCACGAGGAAGCAGCTCACGCACGTGAACTCGTCAGCCTGCGGCGGAAGCACGACGACGTCGAGTTCGACGTCGGACAGATCGGCTCCGGCCAGGTCGAAGCTCCCCGGGTTGTCGGCGTCTTCGACGTCGACGGCACCGGAAAGCTTGTCGGGAACGCGCTCCTTGAGGGCCTCGATCGACTCGGAGTCGTCTTCGGTCTTCCGCGGTGCGTCGTAATCCGTTGCCATGCCCATCCATTCTTCGTTCGCCGAGAATTCGGCGGCCATAGTTTGCACGAAATCCCGGTCATTGGCAAACTTCCGCGAGGGCCTGCCCCGACCGGTCACTCATGCAACTTCCGGCGCGCCCGCGCTATTCCCGATATCCGGCGTCGCTCGTGGCATCCTTGGGCGGAGACGAAAGCACGGAAGGGCTTGTCGCAATGCAAGAACTCAAGGTGATCGGCGTGGAGAACGGCGCACTCGTCGCCGCCTCCGATGATGGTGCCCGCTTCCGGATCGAGATCGACGAGGTCCTGCAGTCCAGGATCCGTCAGGCGCAACCCGAGGTGCACCAGGGCCCCAAGCTCTCCCCCCGCGAGGTCCAGGCGCACATCCGCTCCGGGCTGTCGTCGGAGGAGGTGGCCCGGTTGACCGGGGCGTCGGTCGACTACATCCGCCGCTTCGAGGGCCCGGTGATCGCCGAGCGCGAGCACATCGTCACCTCGGCGCTCGCGGTGCCGGTGCACGTGGCCGGCGAGGTCGACCCCTCCGATGAGCCGCTTTCGTTCGGCACGGTGATCCGGGAGCGACTCGCGAAGCTCGACGCCCACGGCGAACGATGGGCCAGCTGGAAGGACGAGGAGCGCGGCTGGATCGTCAAGCTCGAGTTCACCGCCGACACCATCGACCACGACGCCCGCTGGGGCTTCGATCCGCGTCGCCGTGCGCTCGCGCCGATCAACTCCGAGGCGATCACGCTGTCGCAGCAGGGCGACCTCAAGGAGGGGCTGATCCCGCGCCTCCGGGCCGTCGGCGGCGACCCCGACCAGTCGCGGTTCGACAGCGGCGCCTTCACGTTCGAGGAGCCCGAGCCGCCCGCCGAGAACGACACCGCCCCGCAACTCGAACCGCTGCCCTACGGCCGGCCGACACCGCTCGCCCCGCAGCCGTCGAGCCCGGCGGTGGCACGCGCCGCCATCAAGCGCGCCGACGAGCCTGCGCAGGCACAGGGCGAGACCGCCGACCTCTTGGAAGCGCTGCGGCGCCGTCGTGGCGAACGCGAGGCGGCCACCGGCGAGCTCCCGCCGATCGTTCCCGCGACGCCCCTCACGCCCGCGCAGCAGCCGGCTCACGTGCCGGCGCAGGCAGCGCCGGCCGCTGAGACGCCCGAGTCCCCCGCATCCGACGAGAAGCCCGGATCGGCGGCTCGCTCGCTCTGGGGCAAGACCTCGGCGAGCCCCTCGCGCAACGCCAAGAAGGGCCGCGCCTCGATGCCGAGCTGGGACGAGATCGTCTTCGGTGCCCGCACCGACGACGACCTCGCCTGATCGTCAGGCGGCCCATTCGGGCGTGCCCGGCCGGGCACGGATGTCGCTCGCCGGTGGTACTCTTCGAACATCTGTTCGAAGGGAGCGACCCGGTGCCGCAGCTGCAGGAGTTCGTCGAGATCTGGACCGGCGAGTCCGGTGAACCCCAGCGGCTCGTGTGGCGCGCCCGCCGGTTCCGGGTCACCGACCGACCGACACCGCGCGTCGGCCCGGCCGAATGGTGGCAGCCGTTCGCCGCGCACGACGTGTCGCCCGGCCGCGAGCCGCTCGCGATCGCCGGGTGGCGGTTCCAGGCCAGCACCGACGACGGCGAGACCCACGTGTTCGACGTGGATCACGACGGAACGCGGTGGCTGCTGCTGAAGGTCTTCGACTGAGGCGTTCGCCCTAGGCCGACTTCTCGGCCCGGCGCGGCTTCTGCGGCACGATGGTCGGCGCGGCGTTGTCGAGGACGGCCGCGCGTGTCACGACCACCCTTGCGACGCCGGTCGAGCTCGGCACCTCGAACATGATCGGGCCGAGCACCTCCTCCATGATGGCGCGAAGGCCGCGGGCGCCGGTCTGGCGGAGCACCGCGAGGTCGGCGATCGCCTCGAGCGCCTCGCCCTCGAAGTCCAGCTGAACGCCGTCGAGTTCGAACATGCGCTGGTACTGCTTGACGAGCGCGTTACGCGGCTCGGTCAGGATCTCCATCAGCGCGTCGCGGTCGAGCGGCGAGACCGTCGTGACGACCGGCAGTCGTCCGATGAACTCGGGGATGAGTCCGAACTTGTGCAGGTCTTCGGGCAGCACCTCGCTGAAGATGTCGGCTTCGTCCTGCTTGCTGTGCAGCGGGGCGCCGAACCCGATGCCGCGCTTGCCGGCACGCGACGAGATGATGTCTTCGAGGCCCGCGAAGGCGCCCGCCACGATGAACAGCACGTTCGTCGTGTCGATCTGGATGAACTCCTGGTGCGGGTGCTTGCGCCCGCCCTGCGGCGGCACCGAGGCCACCGTGCCCTCGAGGATCTTGAGCAGCGCCTGCTGCACGCCCTCGCCCGAGACATCCCGCGTGATCGACGGGTTCTCGGCCTTGCGCGCGATCTTGTCGACTTCGTCGATGTAGATGATGCCGGTCTCCGCCCGCTTGACGTCGTAGTCGGCGGCCTGGATGAGCTTCAGCAGGATGTTCTCGACGTCTTCGCCGACGTAGCCCGCCTCGGTGAGCGCGGTCGCGTCGGCGACCGCGAACGGCACGTTCAGCTGCTTCGCGAGGGTCTGCGCGAGATAGGTCTTGCCGCAGCCGGTGGGCCCGATCAGCAGGATGTTCGACTTCGCGAGCTCGACGTCGTCTCGGTGATCGGCCGACGTGATCGCCTGCTTCGCGCGGACGCGCTTGTAGTGGTTGTACACCGCGACCGCGAGCGCGCGCTTCGCCGCCTCCTGGCCGATGACGTACTCCTCGAGGAAGGCGAAGATCTCCTTCGGCTTCGGCAGCTCGAAGTCGCCCGACTCGGACTCCGTCGCCTCGGCGAGCCGCTCCTCGATGATCTCGTTGCAGAGCTCGACGCATTCATCGCAGATGTAGACGCCGGGACCGGCGATGAGCTGCTGGACCTGCTTCTGGCTCTTTCCGCAGAACGAGCACTTCAACAGGTCGGCGCTCTCCCCGATGCGTGCCATCGCATCCTCCCTCTCGCGTCTGTTCCGAGCCTAACCCGTGCCGGAGGACTTCTGGCGGAGCGGCGCACATTCGTGGGCGTGGCGGGTTCGCCGTGGGCGAATCACCCGAGCAGGTGCCGCAGGTAGCGCCCCGGCTCGGCCAGGTAGGAGCGCCAATGGTCGACGAGCTCGAGGTCCTGCCACTCGGCGCGACGGATGCCCCACTCCCCGAGTTCGAGGATCGTCGCGCCCGGCACGGCCGCCAGCACGGGCGAGTGCGTCGCGCACACGACCTGCGCGCCGCGCCGGACCATCTCGTCGAGCGAGGAGATCCAGCGCAGGAGCGAAGAGAACGACAGTGCGGCCTCGGGCTCGTCGAGGCAGACGAACCCGGCGGGATAGTCGGGGTGATTCAACTGCTCGTCGAGCAGCGAGTTGAACGACTCGCCGTGGCTCAGCTCGTGCAGTCCGCCGCTCGGCCCGCCGAGCTCGTCGAGGTAGCTGTAGTAGCCGTGCATGGTCTCGGCCCGGAGGAAGAAGCCGCGCCGCGGTGCTCCGGCGCGGCGCTCGAGGCGCAGCCAGGAGCCGAGCGGGGATTCCGTCGGCTGCGTGCGGCGACCGCCGTTGGAGCTGCCGCCCTCGGGAGGGAGGCCGTAGGCCATCGCGATGCCCTCGAGCAGCGTCGACTTGCCGCTGCCGTTCTCGCCGACGAGGAAGGTGAGCCCCGGAGCGAGCTCGAGCGCGCCCGCTCGGAGGAGCTGCGCCACGGCCGGCACGGTCGCGGGCCAGGTGCCTCGCTCGATCGAGGCGTCGTCGGAGACGACGACGCGGCGGACGACTCGGCTGTCTTGGAGCCAGTCGTCCGCCGCGTGCACGGTGGGTGTCAGCGCGCGAGCGCCGGCAGGGTCTTGCGCGAGCTCAGCACCTGGTCGATCAGGCCGTACTCGAGCGCCTCATTCGCGGAGAGGATCTTGTCGCGGTCGATGTCGGTGTTGACCTGTTCCTGCGTGCGGTTCGAGTGCTTCGAGAGCGTCTCCTCGAGCCACGTGCGCATGCGCAGTATCTCGGCCGCCTGGATCTCGATGTCGGAGGCCTGGCCGTGACCGGCCTCCCCCATCGCCGGCTGGTGGATCAGGATCCGCGCGTTCGGCAGTGCGAGGCGACGGCCCGGCGTTCCGGCCGCGGCGATGACCGCGGCCGCGGAGGCGGCCTGGCCGAGCACGACCGTCTGGATCTGCGGACGGATGTACTGCATCGTGTCGTAGATCGCCGTCATCGCGGTGAACGAGCCACCGGGCGAGTTGATGTACATCATGATGTCGCGGTCGGGGTCCATCGACTCGAGCACGAGCAGCTGGGCCATGATGTCGTCGGCCGACGCGTCGTCGACCTGCACGCCGAGGAAGATGATGCGGTCCTCGAAGAGCTTCGCGTACGGATCTTGCCGCTTGAAGCCGTAGGCCGTGCGCTCCTCGAAGCTCGGGAGGATGTAGCGCGAGCCGGGCGCCTGGGTGCCCGTGAAGGCGGTACCGCCGAAAGCAGGGCCACCGAAAGTAGGTACAGTCATTCGCTCGTTCTCTCTCTTCCTCACGCCTGGTTGGTGCCGCCGCCGCCGGCCACGTCGAGCGCCGACTCGCGGATGGCGTCCACGAAGCCGTACTCGAGCGCCTCTTCGGCCGAGAACCAGCGGTCGCGGTCGCCGTCGCGGTTGATCTGCTCGACGGTCTTGCCGGTCTGCGCCGCGGTGATCTCGGCGAGGCGCTTCTTCATGTCGAGGATCAGCTGCGCCTGGGTCTGGATGTCGCTCGCCGTGCCGCCGAAGCCGCCGTGCGGCTGGTGCAGCAGCACGCGGGCGTTCGGCGTGATGTACCGCTTGCCCTTGGTGCCGGCGGTGAGCAGCAGCTGCCCCATCGAGGCGGCCATGCCGATGCCGACCGTCACGATGTCGTTCGGGACGAACTGCATGGTGTCGTAGATCGCCATGCCGGCGGTGATCGATCCACCGGGCGAGTTGACGTAGAGGTAGATGTCCTTCTTGGGGTCTTCGGCGGCGAGCAGGAGCAGCTTGGCTGCGATCTCGTTCGCGTTGTCGTCGCGGACCTCAGAGCCGAGCCAGATGATGCGGTCCTTCAGCAGACGATCGAACACACCGGGCTGCAGTGACGGTTCGGCCATGGAATTCGCTCCGTTTCGTTGTCGCGTTCACTCGAATCTATCCGGTGCAACACCGCGGAACGGGGCTGTTCGCCCTAGGCGGATGACGCGGCGCCGGAAGCGTTCGACGCGGCATCCGTCTCGTCGTCGGCGACGAGCATCGCCGCGTACGCCGTCATCGATCGCGTGTACCGGCGCAGGTGAGGCGCGAGCGCCGTGAGCGCGACGGATGCCCCGCGCCGCGCGTCGCCCGTGCTCACGAGCGCGAGGGCGAGGAAGGCGGCGACCTCATCGCGATAGGGCGCGTCGGGGTGCTCGCGGTGCTCCTCCTCGATGAGCCGGAGGGCCTCGGCCGCGTCGCCGAGGTTGCGGATGCTGCTGGCCAGCTGTACGACCGCCTGCGGTCGGTGCTCGGCGTCGAGGCCGAGCTCGAGGGCGCGGCGGTACAGCGGCACCGCCTCGTCGGGACGGCCGGCGGAGTCGCGGGCGCCGGCGCGCTCGAACACGGCACGCGCGTCGTCGTCGCCGCGCTCGGCGGCGATGGCGTCGATCCGGGCGATCACCTCGTCATCGACGAGCGAGCCGGCCGCGAGGGTCCAGACCTCGTCGATGCGCCGCTCCCAGCCGTCGGCCTCGGCGTCGGTCTCGCGGGTGTTCGTCTCAGGGGCGTCGGTCATGGGTTCCTCCGGGAACGCGGAAGGGGCCGGACGCCAGGCGGCATCCGGCCCCTTCCGGAGCGATCATTCGGCTGCGGCGGCCTTCTTGGACGCGCGCTTCTTGGGAGCGGGCTTCTCGTCGGCGGCGGCCTCGGCCTCCTCGACGACCTGCTCGGCCTCCTCGACGACTTCGGCCTCAGTCTCCGCCTCGTCCTCATCGGCCGGAGCCTCGGCGACGGCCGTGAACTCGGAGAGGTCGACGGCGTTGCCCGAGGCATCCGTCACCTTCGCCTTGCCGAGCGCGATCGCGAGCGCCTTGTTGCGCGCGACCTCGCCGACCATCGCGGGGATCTGGCCCTGCTGGCTCAGGATCTGCACGAACTCGTTGGGCTCCATGCCGTACTGCGCGGCGCCCTGCACGAGGTACTGCGTGAGCTCCTCCTGGCTGACCTGGACCTTCTCGGTCTCGGCGATCTTGTCGAGCACGATCTGGGTCTGGAACGCCTTGGTGCTCGCCTCGGTGACCTCGGCGCGGTGCTCGTCGTCTTCGAGCCGGCCCTCGGACTCGAGGTGACGGTGCACCTCGTCCTCGATGACGCTGTCGGCGATCGGCACCTCGGTCAGCTCGAGGAGCTTGTCGACGAGGAGGTCGCGGGCCTGCGAGCCCTGGCCGAACGACTTGTTGCGGCCGACCTGCTCCTTGAGCGACTCGGTCAGCTCGGCGAGGGTGTCGAACTCGCTCGCGATCTGCGCGAAGTCGTCGTCGGCCTCGGGAAGCTCGCGCTCCTTGACCGCCGTGACGGTGACGGTGATCTCGGCGGTCTCGCCCTCGTGCTCGCCGCCGAGCAGCTTCGACTCGAAGGTCGTGGTCTCACCGGCGGTGAGCGAGTCGAGCGCCTCGTCGATGCCGGCGAGCAGTTCGCCCGAGCCGACCTCGTACGAGATGCCGCTCGCGGTGTCGACCTCGAGGTCGCCGATCTTGGCGACGAGGTCGAGGGTCACGAAGTCGCCCGTCTTGGCGGGGCGCTCGACGGTGACGAGCGTGCCGAAGCGGCTGCGGAGCCGCTCGAGCTCCTGCTCGACCTCGTCATCGGCGACCTCGACGTCGTCGACGACGATCTCGAGGCCGTCGTAGGCGGGCAGCTCGATCTCGGGACGCACGTCGACCTCGATCGCGAGGAGCAGGTCGCCCGAGAAGTCCTTCTCGTCGGGCCACTCGACGATGTCGGCGGCCGGGCGGCCGAGCGGGCGCAGCTCGTGCTCGGCGACGGCCGCGCGGTAGAACCCGTCGAGGCCCTCGTTGACCGCGTGCTCGAGCACGGCGGCCTTGCCGACGCGCTGGTCGATGATGGGCGGCGGCACCTTGCCCTTGCGGAAGCCGGGCACGTTGACCTGCTCGGCGATGTGCTCGTACGCGTGGGCGATGCTGGGCTTCAGCTCCTCGGGCGTCACCGAAATGGTGAGCTTGGCGCGCGTCGGGCTCAGCTTCTCAACCGAAGTGGTCGGCATGGGGAGGATCTCCTGTTGTGTGGAAGTTCGTGTCGAGCCTGGACGACTCGTCGGGGCGACAGGATTCGAACCTGCGACCTCCCGCTCCCAAAGCGGGCGCTCTAGCCAAGCTGAGCTACGCCCCGAGTCGCTACTCAACTCGTCAGTCCGCCGGTGCAGGCATGCCGGAACACGCGTGAGCGCAGGCGAACCCCCGAAAGTCTACTGCACCGCGATGCCCGCGTTCGGCCCGGCCCGGGTCCGGGGCATCCGCCGCCCGCGAACGCGAGCGACCGGATGCCGCGGCGACGGCGTGCACGCGCAGCGCCGGAGCGTGCACTACGATGTTCCAAGTGCCCGCACGCGGGCGCTCGGGGATGTAGCTCAATGGTAGAGCCTCAGTCTTCCAAACTGATTACGCGGGTTCGATTCCCGTCATCCCCTCCACGAAATGCCGTTCCATCAGGCGCTTAGGCCAGCCTGTCCTCCCTTGAAATACCTGGGCATCCGCGTAGCGTTGATGATGACATCGACCAGGGAAGGCGGCACCAGATGACCGACACCATTGCTCCGAAGACCGGTTCGAACGCCGAGGTCGCCTCGGGAGTGGCGCAGTTCTTCACGCCGATCGTGCACCACCTCGTCGCGCTCGCCGTCAACGGCAAGCAGGCGCACTGGCACGTGCGCGGCCACAACTTCATCGAGGTGCACGAGTTCCTCGACACGGTGGTCGAGCACGCGCAGGGTTGGGCCGACGAGGCCGCCGAGCGCGTGATCGCGCTGGGCCTGCCGATCGACGCGCGCCTCGAGACGGTCGCGAAGCACTCGGGTGCGGTGAACCCCAAGGCCGGCTTCAAGCAGTCGGATGACACGATCGCCGACGTGATCGCGCAGATCGACCTCGCGACCGAGCAGGTGAACGCCGCGATCGAGGGGCTCGCCGAGCTCGACCCGTCGAGCCAGGACATCGCGATCTCGATCCGCCAGGGGCTCGACAAGGACCGCTGGTTCCTCGCCGCGCACCTCAGCGTGAGCTGACGGCGGCGCGCCCCCTTCTCGTGGGGGTGCGGTGCATCGGGCCCGGGAGCAGAATGCCGCTATGGCGGCAGACGCTCCCGGGCCCGACCCGTCTCCGGACCGCTCCGAGGCCCACGACGCCGCCGACCGCGAGGCGGAGTCCCTCACCGACGCGCAGCGCGCCGTGCGCGCCCAGTTGCTCGCGACCGAGCACTGGAGTCTCCTCGCCTCGAGGTCGACGACCCAGAGCGAGGTGCTGACGCGGATCGCGATCCTGCTCACCCTCGTCTCGGCCGGGCTCGTGACACTCGGGGTGCTCGGCAACGCGACCGGGTTCCGCGGCTGGTTCGGCATCGCGGCACTCGGGGTGCTCTTCCTCCTGGTCCTGCTCGGATTCGTCACGCAGCTGAGGGTGCTCAACGCCGCGACCGACGATCTCGCCTACGTGCTCGCGATGAACCGCCTGCGCGGCGCGTATCTCGACCTGGACCCCGGCCTCGAGCGGTACTTCCTCACCGGCACCGCCGACGACTTCGACGGCGTCGCCCGAACCTACTACCCCTTCGCCGACCGCGACCGCACGCAGGTGATGGGCAGTTCTATGATGATCGTCGTGATCGTGGATACCGCGCTGTCGGGGCTGTTCGCCGGGGCGCTCGTCTCCTCGATCACGACGTCGGTCGGCTGGTCGGTGGGCGTCGGGGTGGCGGTCGCCGTGCTGGTGTTCGGCGGTTCGATCGCCCAGGGGTATCGCAGCTATCGCCACGTGCAGCGTGTGCACGTGCCGCTCAGGGGCTCCCGCGCCGGCTGACCGCCGCGCACCAGGCCCGCCGTGAGCGGTGCGTCCGGTGCGACCGGTGCGTCCGGTGCGTCCGATGCGACAGGTCCGGCGTCAGCGCTGCAGCCAGGCGAGCACCGCGAGCACACGGCGGTGGTCGCTGCCCGAGTCCTCGAGGCCGAGCTTCTGGAAGATCGCGGTGACGTTCTTCTCGACCGCGCCGACGCCGATGAACAGCTGCGCGGCGATGGCGCCGTTGGTGCGCCCCTCGGCCATCAGCTGCAGCACCTCGCGTTCGCGCGCGGTGAGGCTCGCCAGCGGGTCCGACCGCCGGGAGAGCAGTTCCTTCACCACCTGGGGGTCGAGCACGGTGCCGCCGGCGCTGACCCGTTCGACCGCGTCCTCGAGCTCCTCGAGCGAGGCGACGCGGTCCTTCAGCAGGTACCCCATGCCGCCCTCCCCCGACGAGAGCAACTCGTGCGCATAGGTGCCCTCGACGTACTGGCTGAGCAGCAGGATGCCGAGCTTCGGCGCGCGCCGGCGCAGTTCGATCGCCGCTCGCACCCCCTCGTCGCGGAACGTCGGCGGCATCCGCACGTCGAGCACCGCGAGGTCGACCGCGTCGGTGTCGATCGCGGCGAGGAGCGCCTCGGCGTCGCCGTAGGCGGCGACGGTCTCGAACCCGGCCTCGTCGAAGAGCCGCACGAGTCCCTCGCGCAACAACATGGAGTCTTCGGCGAGCACGATGCGCAGCGGCCGGGAGGCGTCGGTCATGCCCTCAGCGTAGCGACGGCGACGGATGCCCCGGGCGGGGCATCCGTCGCCGTGTTCATGCCGCCGTCAGCGGCGTGTACGGGATGTGCGCGCCGATCGAGGTCGGCCCGCCGGCCGGGCTGTCGACGACCAGCACGCCCTGGAGGCCCTGGACGCGCTCCTGCAGCCCCGCGAGCCCGTGCCCGGCGGTCAGTGAGGCGCCGCCCCGACCGTTGTCGGTGACCCACAGGTCGAGCCACCGGCCCGTCACGCCCGTGTCGCGCATGCCGACCCGAAGGCGCGCCGCCGAGGCATCCGAATGCTTGGCGACGTTCGTGAGCAACTCGGCGGCGATGAAGTACGCGTTGCGCTCGATCGCGGCCGGCAGGGCCGCGTCGGCGGGGAGCAGGTCCTCGAACGCGACCGTGACGGGGCTTCGCGCCGCGAGCGAGGAGAGCGCGCTGGCGAGGCCGCGGTCCTGCAGCAGCGGCGGCGCGAAGCCGCGCGAGAGGGCGCGGAGTTCGTCGAGCGCCTCGCGGGCGGTCTCGCGGGCCTCCCCCACGAGCGCACGGGCCCGCTCCGGGTCCTGGTCCAGCCGTCGCTCGATCGTCGCGAGGTCCATCTGCAGCCGCACGAGCCGCTGCTGCGGCCCGTCGTGGATGTCGCGCTCGAGCCGTCGGAGCGATGCGTCTTCGGCCTGTACGGCGGCACCGCGCGACGCCGCGAGCGAGGCGACCTCGCGCTCGAGCGCCTCCGAGCGCCACGCGCCGAGCATGCCGCGCGCGATGAGGTCGTGCAGCACCGTCAGGCCGCGGAACACGAACGGCAGCGTCAGCAGGAACACGACGCCGAGGACGAACTCGAGGATGCGCTCGCCCACCACGACGTCGTAGGAGAGGTCGTTGCCGGGCACGACGCGGTCGACGAGCCATTCGTTCAGCCAGAACGAGCGGCCCTGCTCGGGGATGAACGGCTGCCAGAGCCAGTTGGTGACCCCGCCGAGCCCGACGGAGAGCCACACGATGGTGACGGTCCACGTGACGACGCTCACGATGGGGTTCACGATCATGGTGTGCAGCACGTACAGCCAGTAGTGGCCGTCGACGAAGGGCATGAACGTCGCCCGCCAGAAGCCCTGCTCGCGGTCGTCGCGCGACCAGTCGGGACGGCGGATCTCGGGACGACCCGCCCACCGCAGGCGCACGAGTTCGAGCGTGCCGAACGCGCGGGCGATGTAGAACGCGGCGACCATGAGGAAGATGCCGACGACGATCGCGATGAGGCCGAGGCCGGTGAAGAACACGGTCCAGAGGACCGAGAGGCCGACGATCGCGATCGGCATCGTCAGGATCAGGAAGCCGAGCTCGCGCGGCACGCCGGCCCAGAGGGCGCCGTAACCCGGCCTGCGGCGCGAGGCCCCGGTGTCGGCGGGCGTGCCGTCGGCGGCCGTCGCTGCGCCCGCGGATGCGTCAGTGGTGGTCATGGTCGGTCTCCTCGGTCATCGTCGCACGCTGACCCGGCTCGACGACGGCGAACTGGCCCATCATCCCCTGATCCTCGTGCCACAGCAGATGGCAGTGGTACATGTACGGCGTGTCGGGATCGGCGTAGTCCTCGAACCGCATGAGCAGCTCGTACTCCGTCTCGGGATCGGCGAAGATCGTGTCCTTCCAGCCCGCGAGCTCGGGTGGCGGAGCCTGCCCGTCGATGGACGCGATGCGGAACTGCACGTCGTGCACGTGGAAGCTGTGCGGCAGCGAGGTGTCGTTGACCACCGTCCAGCGCTCGAGCGTTCCGACCGTGACGGTCTCGTCGATGCGGCCCATCTCCATGGCGTGCCCGTTGATCTCGAAGCTGTCGCCGAGCACGAACCGGCGATCGGCGGCGACCTCGGACGGGTCGAGGTCCGGCACGTCGACGAGGGTCGCGGGCGGCGCCGGCGACGGATCGAGCTGCTCGGCGGCGCGCACCTCGAGCACGTCGAACTCGTCGGTTCCGCCGTTCATCACGGCGACCGGCCCGTCGAGCGCGGCGATCTCGGGCGTCATCCGCGACTGCAGCACGACGCGTTCGCCGGGCGCAACGCGAAGCAGCACCTCGGCGCGCTCGCCGGGCGAGAGGCGCACGTGGTCCAGCGAGGCGGATGCCTCGAGCAGGCCGCCGTCCGTGCCGATCAGTTCGACCGGACGCCCGTCGCCCCAGGCGAACGCGTACGAGCGCGCGGTCGAGGCGTTGAGCAGCCGGAGCCGCACGAGTTCGTCGGAGACCTCGACGAACGGGCCGCGCGTGCCGTTGACGAGCAGCTCGTCCCCGAGCCCGCCCGCGTAGCCGCGCTGCGTGTCCTCCTTGCGCCCGTCGGCCGAGAATCCGGCGTCCTGCACGATCACCGGGAGGTCGTCGACGCCGTACTCCGACGGCAGCCCGAGCGCGCGCTCGGCCTCGTCGTGCAGGAGGAACATCCCCGCGAGGCCGCGTGCGACGTGCGACTCGGTCTCGCCGTGCGGGTGCGGGTGGTACCAGAGCGTCGTCGCGGGCTGGTCGATCGCCCACTCGGGCGACCACGTGCCCCCGGGCTCGACCATCTGGTGCGGACCGCCGTCCATCTCGGGCGGCAGGTGCATGCCGTGCCAGTGGACGGTCGTCGACTCGTCGAGCGCATTGGCGACGTCGACCCGAACGCGCTCGCCGCGGTCGGCGACGAGGGTCGGGCCGAGGTAGGAGCCGTCGAAGCCCCAGGTCTCGCTCGCGACGCCCGGGGCGAACTCGGTGGTTCCGGCCCGCGCCTCGAGCGAGAAGACCCGGGTGCCGTCGGCATCGACGGTCGATTCTGCCAGCGGCGGGATCGCGAGCGGCGTCTCGAACGCGACCTTGCCGACGGTCGACACGGTTCCCGGCCCGGCGATGCCGCAGCCGGCGAGGACGAAGGCGGTGGCGCCGATCACGGCGGTGAGGACGGCCGTCGACGCGATGGTCGCGCGCGGCCGGCGCGGGGTGGTGCGAAGCATGGTTCCAGCCTCGCGACGCGCGCCGTCGGGCTGCATCCGGCGGGCGTCCGGATTCGTACGGGGGTTCTCCCCCGTCGGGCTAGGCGGTGAACGTCGA
The DNA here is from genome assembly GCF_009647605.1 of Agromyces agglutinans. GTDB lineage: Bacteria > Actinomycetota > Actinomycetes > Actinomycetales > Microbacteriaceae > Agromyces > Agromyces agglutinans. The sequence continues at coordinate 383,076 of NZ_WJIF01000001.1, forward strand.
GTGGGTGGCCACTCCCGCGAGGAACGTCGCCGCGACCGGCATGGTGCGCAGCTCCTCGACGGATGCCCCGTACGGGTCGAGCTCGAGCACCGCGAGGTCGGCGACGCCGCCCGACCGCACCTCGGCGCCGGCGCCGTTCGTCGACGCGGGGAGCGCGGCGCGCACGTCGATCGCCTGCTCGGGATGCCAGGGCTCGCGGCCGTCGCGGGCGCGGCCGACGGCGGCGGCCATCGCGACCCAGGGGTCGAGCGGGGCGACCGGCGCGTCGGAGCCGAGCGCCAGCTCGACCCCGGCGGCCTGGAGCTCCGCGAGCATGAACGCGCGGTCGGTGCGCCCCGCCCAGTACCGGTCGGCGACATCGCGGTCGTCCATGGCGTGCTCGGGCTGCACGCTCGCGACCACGCCGAGCCGGGCGAACCGCGCGACGTCGTCGCGCCGCAGCAGCTGGGCGTGCTCGATCGACCCGCGGCAGCCGACCGCCTCGAAGGCGTCGAGCACGCGCGCATTCGCGCGATCGCCGATGGCGTGCACGGCGGGGGCCAGTCCAGCGGCGTGCGCGCGGCGCATGAGCGGGACGAGCTCCTCGTGGGGCACGGTCGCGAGGCCGGCGGGATGTGCGTGGCCCTCGAGGCCCGGGTACGGGTCGAAGCACCACGCGGTGCGGGTGTTCAACGACCCGTCGGTGATGACCTTCGCGCCGCCGACCGTGACCTTGCCGCCGGTGCCCTCGACGACCTCGCCGGTGCGCAGCCCCTCGGCGATCGCGCGGTCGAGGTGCTGCGGGTAGACGCCGAAGGCCACTCGCAGCGGCATCCCGCCGCCGCGCGCGCGTCGCGCCCAGTCGTCGCGGTTCCAGCGCATCTCGTAGTCGACGACGCCGACGACGCCGCGCGCGGCGGCACGAACGGATGCCTCGGCGACCCAGGCGTCGAGCACGTCGTCGGCGACCTCGTCGAGCTCGCGGACGAGCGCGAAGCACGCCTGTTCGCGGAGGATGCCGTCGGCGGGCAACTCGACGCCGTGCCGGCGGGCCGCGGCGCGGTTGAGCCAGCAGGCGTGCAGGTCGGCCGCCACGAGCACGACGGGCACGTCGCCGGATGCCCCGTCGAGCAGGTCGGCGCTCGGGGCGTCCGGCCACAGCGCGTCGCGGTAGCCGAAGCCGGCGACCTCGGTCTCGCCGCGCGCGACGGCGTCGCCGACGAGCGCTGCGGCGGCCGCGGCCGACTCGGCTCCCGCCAGGTCGAGCCGACGCGAGACCATCGCCCACTGCGAGAGGTGCACGTGCCGATCGTGCAGGCCCGGCACGACGAACCGGCCGTCGAGCTCCACGCGCTCGGCGCCCGCCGGCGCCGAGACGGATGCCTCGGCCCGCGGCGCGATCTCCGCGACCCGGCCGTCGACGATGACGAGGTCCACGGACCGCCCGGTTCCCGGCAGCCGGGCACCGGCGAGCACGAGCGTGCTCATGCCTGCGACCGCGCCTTCGCCGCGCGGAGCGTCTCGTGCGTCCGGCGCATCTCCGCGGCGAGCGCGGGGCTCGCGTACGGGCCATCGCCCTCGAGCTCGCCGATGATGCGGTCGACGGTCTCGTCGGGCTTGTTCTGGCTCATCTTGTTCTTCGCCGTGAAGCGCGTGATGCGGATGCGCAGGCCGACCGTGCCCGAGGCGATGCGGTCGGCGTAGGCCGAGTTCTCGGCCGTCCCGCGCATGCGGCGCGGCTCGGGCATCGCGTCCTCGAAGTGGTCGACGAGCGCCTCGAGCACCCGCAGGTTCTCGGCGTCGTCGAGGAGTTCGGGAGTGCCGTGCAGGTGGGCGGCGACGAAGTTCCAGGTCGGCACCGCCGGCTTCGCGTCGTACCAGCCGGGCGAGATGTAGCCGTGCGGCCCCTGCACGATGACGAGCACCTCGTGGCGTCCGAGTTCGTGCAGCACCTCGTCGGGACGACCGACGTGCGTGAGCAGCACGATGCCGTCGGCGTCCTCGTCGAGCAGCACCGGGTAGTGCGAGGCGACGAGGCCCGAGGCATCCGTGTCGCTCACGATCGTCATCCACGGATGCTCGCGGATGACGCGCTTGACGCCCTCCTCGCTCGCGAGGGTGAAGCTGGGGTTCTGTCGCATGGTGGCTCCTGGTCTCGATACGCTGCGCTCCTCGCCCGACGGGTCGCGGGTCACGCCTGGCAGTAGGGGCACCAGTAGAGCTTGCGGGCACCCATCTCCTCGAGCGCGATGTTCGTGCCGCACACCCGGCACGGCAGCCCCTCGCGCTTGTAGACCCAGTGCCGATCGGCGCGATTGGCCATGGCCAGCCGGTACGCCTCGGGGTCGAGGTCGTCCATCGTCATCATCTGGCCGGTCTCGACGCCGATGCGCAGCAGCTTCGCCCAGTCGGCCCAGAGGTGTCGCACGTGCTCCTCGGGAACCTGCCTGCCCGGCGTGTGCGGGTTCTGCCGGGCGCGGAAGAGCATCTCGGCCCGGTACACGTTGCCGATGCCGGAGACCACCGACTGGTCCATGAGCAGCAGCCCGATCGGCGTGCCCCGCTTGCGCACGGCCCGCGTGAAGCGCTCCTCGGCCTCGGGGCCCTCGTCGATGAGGGGGTCGGGACCGAGCTTCGCGACGACCTGTTCAACCTGCGCGGGGTCGAGCACCTCGCACGCGGTCGGTCCGCGCAGGTCGGCGCACACCGTGTCGGTGAGCAGCCGCACGCGGACCTGGCCGACCGGCTCGGGCGGGAAGACGTCGAGCCCGCCGCCGTCCTTCTCGGACTCCGACATGCGCAGTCGCGCGCGCCGCGGGGCCCCGATCGAGGTCAGCGAGTTCTCGCCGGCCGCGTCGAAGACGACCGCGTCGGGATTCGGCCCCTCGAGGAAGGTGCCGCGCTGGTTGGTCTGTCCCATGCGCCCGTTCGCCGACGCGATCGTGGCATCCATCAGGATCTCGCCCGCGAAGTCCCACGCGCCGTACATGCCGAGGTGCACGCGCAGCCACACGTCGCCCTCGAAGCCGAGGAACATCTGCTTGCCGACGGCCCGGGCGTCGGTCATGCGTCGGCCGTCGAGCTGCGCGGCGCCCGCGGCGAACCGGCCCTGCGGACTCGAGGCGTGCACGACGTGCCCGACGAAGTTGCGCTCGAACTGCCGGGTGATGCGGTGGACGGAGTGGCCCTCTGGCATGTCAGGCCTGCGCGTCGACGCCCTTGCCGGCGATGTCGCCGGTCTGCTCGTACTCGGCGAGCTGCGCGATGCGCCGGGCGTGGCGCTCGTCACCCGAGAACGGCTCGGCGATGAACGCGTCGATGTAGCGGATCGCCTCCTCGACGGTGTGCTGGCGGGCGCCGATCGAGATGACGTTCGCGTCGTTGTGCTGGCGCGCGAGGATCGCCGTGTCCATGCTCCACACGAGTGCCGCGCGGATGCCCCGCACCTTGTTCGCGGCGATCTGCTCGCCGTTGCCCGAGCCGCCGAACACGACGCCGAGGGCTCGGACGCCCTCGGCCTGGTCGCGCGCGACCGCGAGGGCGGCGTTGATGCAGAACGCGGGGTAGTCGTCGAGCGCGTCGTACTCGGCAGGGCCGTGGTCGTGCACCTCGTGGCCGGCGTTGGTGAGGTGGTCGACGAGCGTGCGGCTGAACTCGAGGCCGGCGTGGTCGGTCGCGATGTGGATGCGCATGTCGCCCAGTCTAGGGATCGGCGCGACGCCGGCACCGCCGTCGAAGCCCGCGGGGCTGCCGCCCGCGAGCGGGCCACGGCTAGGCTGGATCGCGTTGCCCACGGCCACGAGCCGCGGGCGTGGCATCCGTTCGACGCAGATGGAGACATGCACGTGCCTGGAGACAACCTCACCCGCCTCGAAGCCGAAGAGCGTGCCGCGCTCGTCACGGTGCACGACTACGACGTCGTCCTCGACGTGACGACCGGCCCCGACGTGTTCCGCACGACGACGACGGTGCGGTTCTCCGCGTCGGCGGGCGCCTCGACGTTCATCGACGCGATCACGGCGGCGGTGCACTCCGTCACGCTGAACGGGCGCGAGCTCGACCCGGCCGAGGTGAGCGACGGAGTGCGCATCCAGCTGCCCGACCTCGCCGACGAGAACGTGCTCGTCGTCGACGCCGACGGCCGCTACATGCGCACCGGCGAGGGACTGCACCGGTTCGTCGACCCCGTCGACGGCGAGGCGTACCTCTACACCCAGTTCGAGGTGCCCGACTCGCGCCGCATGTTCGCGGTGTTCGAGCAGCCCGACCTGAAGGCCGCGTTCCGCTTCACGGTCACGGCGCCCGCGCACTGGGAGGTCGTGTCGAACCAGCCCACGCCCGAGCCCGTCGACGCGACCGCGGGCGACGGCGGCGACGCCGCCGTCAAGACCTGGGCGTTCGAGCCCACGCCGCGCATCTCGAGCTACATCACGGCGCTCATCGCCGGGCCCTACGACGTCGTCCGCGACGAGCTCACGAGCGCCGACGGCCGCACCATCCCCCTCGGCGTGTTCGTGCGCAAGAGCCTCGCGCAGTACCTCGACGCCGACTACATCTTCGAGAAGACCAAGCAGGGCTTCGAGTACTTCGAGCGCAAGTTCGGCGTGCCCTACCCGTTCGCCAAGTACGACCAGCTGTTCGTGCCCGAGTACAACGCGGGCGCGATGGAGAACGCCGGGGCCGTCACGTTCACCGAGGTGTACGTCTTCCGCTCGAAGGTGACCGACGCGATCCGCGAGCGCCGGGTCGTCACGATCCTGCACGAGCTCGCCCACATGTGGTTCGGCGACCTCGTCACGATGAAGTGGTGGAACGACCTCTGGCTGAACGAGTCGTTCGCCGAGTGGGCGTCGACGATCGCGACGGCCGAGGCCACCGAGTGGCACCACGCTTGGACCACGTTCAACTCGATGGAGAAGAGCTGGGCGTACCGCCAGGACCAGCTGCCCTCGACCCACCCGATCGTCGCCGAGATCCGCGACCTCGAAGACGTTCTCGTCAACTTCGACGGCATCACCTACGCCAAGGGCGGGTCGGTCCTCAAGCAGCTGGCCGCCTGGGTCGGCATCGACGCGTTCTTCACGGGCGTCGGCGCGTACTTCCGCAAGCACGCGTGGGGCAACACCACCCTCGCCGACCTGCTCGCCGAGCTCGAGGCGGCCTCGGGTCGCGACCTTTCGGCGTGGTCGGGTCTCTGGCTCGAGACGGCGGGCGTCAACACCCTGCGCCCCGAGATCGAGACGGATGCCTCGGGCGTCATCACCTCGTTCGCGGTGCTGCAGTCGGCGCCGGCCGACTACCCGACCATCCGCCCGCACCGGCTCGCGATCGGGTTCTACGACCTGAACGAGGGCGAGCTCGTCCGCGAGCACCGCGTCGAGCTCGACGTCGACGGCGAGCGCACCGAGGTCGCCGAGCTGGTCGGCCTCGCCCGGCCCGACCTCATCCTGCTGAACGACGACGACCTCGCCTACGCGAAGATCCGCCTCGACGAGGACTCGCACCGCGTCGCCCTCGCGAACCTCTCGGGCTTCCAGGACCCGCTCGCGCGGGCCCTCGTCTGGAGCTCGGTGTGGGATGCCACGCGCGACCGCGAGTCGACCGCGAGCGACTATCTCGAGCTCGTGCTCGGCAACATCGCCGCGGAGACCGAGTCGACGACGCTGCGCATCGTGCTCGCCAACGCGCAGCTCGCCGCGAGCTCGTACGTCGCCCCAGCGAAGCGCGCCGACGCCCGCCGGCGCCTGGCCGACGGATTCTGGGCCCTCGCGCAGTCGGCGGTGCCCGGAAGCGACGCGCAGTTCCAGTTCGTGAAGGCGTTCGCCGCCATCGCCGAGTCGGGTTCGCACGTCGACCAGTTGCAGGCCCTGTTCACCGGCGAGCTCGCGCTCGACGGACTCGACATCGACACCGACCTCGGCTGGGAGCTGCTCATCGCGCTCGTCGCCGCCGGTCGCGCAGGCGACGACGACATCGACGCGCGCCTGGCCGAGGACCCGACCGTGACGGGCCAGGAGTCGGCCGCGCACGCGCGCGCCGCCATCCCGACCGCCGAGGCGAAGGAGCGCGCCTGGGCGTCGCTCATCGACGTCGACACGGCGACGAACTCGGTCGTGCGCACGACCGCCGCGGGCTTCGTGCGCGCCGGCGACCAGTCGCTGCTCGCCCCGTTCGTCGACCGCTACTTCGCGATGATCGGCGACGTGTGGGAGCAGCGCAGCTACGCGATCGCCGAGAAGCTGGTCGAGCTGCTCTACCCGGCCCCGCTCGCGAACCGCGAGCTCGTCGACGCCAGCCGCGCCTGGCTGGAGCGCAACGCCGACGCCGCACCCGCGCTTCGCCGCCTCGTCATCGAGAACGTCGCCGGCGTCGAGCGGGCCGTCGCCGCGCAGGAGCGCGACGCACAGGGCTGACGCCACGCGAGCGGCCGGCGGGCGTGGTACCCCGGTACCACTCCGGCCGGCCCATCACCATCCCGAGGGCCGATGCCACGGTGCGCCGCGATCCGTAGCGTCGAGGGCATGATCACCGCAGAAGGTCTCAGCAAGCGGTTCGGCGCGAAGACCGCCGTCCACGACATCAGTTTCACCGTCCGCCCGGGCCAGGTCACCGGATTCCTCGGCCCCAACGGCGCCGGCAAGTCGACGACGATGCGCATGATCGTCGGCCTCGACCGTCCGACCGAGGGGCGGGTCACGGTCAACGGCAAGCGATACGCCGAACTCCGCGCACCACTGCACGAGGTCGGGGCGCTCCTCGACGCGAAGGCGGTGCACACCGGCCGCACGGCCTACAACCACCTCCTGGCCATGGCCGCGACGCACGGCATCGGCAAGAGCCGCGTCCGCGAGGTCATCGAGCTCACGGGCCTCGAGTCGGTCGCGGGCAAGCGGGTCGGCGGATTCTCGCTGGGCATGGGCCAGCGCCTCGGCATCGCGGCCGCGATGCTGGGCGACCCGTCGACGCTCATCCTCGACGAACCGGTCAACGGCCTCGACCCCGAGGGCGTGCTGTGGGTGCGCCAGTTCGTGCGCCACCTCGCCGCCGAGGGCCGCACCGTCTTCCTCTCCTCGCACCTGATGAGCGAGATGGCGCTCACCGCCGACCACCTCATCGTGCTCGGACGCGGCGAGATCCTCGTCGACGCTCCGGTCTCCGACGTGATCTCGGGCGGCACTCGCGCGCGGGTCCTGGTCCGCTCACCGCAGGCGTCGACCCTCGCCGACCTGCTCGCCGCCCCGGAGGTGGCCGTCGTCCGCTCCGAGGCCGGCGTGCTGGAGGTCACCGGGGTCGAGGCATCCGGCATCGGCGACCTGGCGGCCCGGCACGGACTCGCCATCCACGAACTCACCCCGCTCAGCGCGTCGCTCGAGGAGGCCTACATGGCCCTCACCGCCGACGCGGTCGAATACCGTACGGAGGCCGTCCGATGACCACCATCACCTCACCCGTGGCGCGCACCGCGCGCCCCGCACCCCGCACCGAGTTGAGCTTCGGCGGCGTGCTGCACTCCGAGTGGATCAAGCTCCGCACCCTCCGCTCGACCGTGTGGTCGTTCGCGGTGGTCATCGCCCTGTCGGTCGGCATCGCCGTCATCATGGCGTTCAGCATGCGCGACGGCATGGTCAGCGGGGATCTGAGCGCGGCACCCGCCGACCTGCAGACGCAGGCCGTGCTGCAGTCGTCGATGATCGGCATCTACCTCGGGCAGCTCGTCATGGCCGTGCTCGGGGTCATCGCCATCAGCGGCGAATACACGACCGGGATGATCCGCTCGACGCTGACCGCCGTGCCTCGCCGCCTCCCCGCACTGTGGGCGAAGGCCGTCGTGCTCTTCGCGGCGACGTTCGTGGTGGGCGTCGCCTCGCTCGGCGCCGCCTTCGCGGCCTCGTCGATCGTGCTCGCGGGCGCCGACGTCGCCGCGGACCTCGCCGACCCCGACGTCGCCGTCACGATCCTCGGAGGCGGGCTGTACCTCGGCCTCGTCGCGGTCTTCGCGCTCGGAATCGGAGCCATGCTGCGTTCGAGCGCGGGCGGCATCGCCGCCGTGCTCGGCCTGATGATGCTCCTGCCGACGGTGATGCAGCTCATCCCCGCCCAGTGGGTGCAGGACCTCGCGCCCTACGCGTTCTCGACCGCGGGCTTCGCGATCTTCAGCGGGCCGCTCAACCCGGGGGCCGTCGTCACGACCGGCCCCGACGCCTGGCAGAGCCTCGCCATCGTGCTGGCGTGGGTCGCGGCATCCATCGCGGGCGCCGCGGTGCTGCTGAAGCGGCGGGACGCGTAGAGTCCCGTCCATGACGGAAGCGCCGTTCTCCCCCGATCGCCCGGTGTCGGCGGTCGGGGGAGAACTCCGTCTCCCCAAGCCGCCGGGCGTGATCCGGCAGTTCTGGGCGCGGCATCCGTGGCTCACCGACTCACTGATCACGGCGATCTACTTCCTGCCGACCTTCGTCGGCATGATCGTCTCCGCGACCGTGACCGACCGGCTGCCTCCGGCCGTCGCGGTGGCCCAGCTCGGCGCCGTCGTGGTCGCGGGCGCCGCGATCCTGCTGTTCCGGCGTCGCCGACCGTGGCTGCTGCTGATCGTCGCCGCGAGCGTGTGCCTGCTCGTCTACCCGTTCGGGACGACCGACGTGCTGCCCCTGCTGCTCGCGCTCTACGCGCTCGCGGTGTACCGCTCCACACGGTCGGCGTGGATCGGCTTCGGCATCTCGGTAGCGGTGGCGACGCTCTCCTCGTACCTCGCGGTGTGGGTCGGCGGCGACGACACGGTGGTCCCGTTCGGTGCCCCCGCCCTGGCATCCGCGTCGCAGTTCACGGTCTTCCTGCTGATCGCGACGCTGATCGGCGTGACCGTCGGCAACCGGCGCCGCTACCTGAACGCCCTCATCGCCCGGGCGCACGACCTGGCCCGTGAGCGCGACCAGCAGGCGCAGCTGGCGACCGCGCTCGAACGCTCGCGCATCGCGCGCGAGATGCACGACATCGTCTCGCACAGCCTCACGGTGATGGTGACCCTCGCCGACGGATCCGCGGCGACCGCCGACCGCGACCCGGGGCGCGCGGCCGAGGCGATGCGGCAGGTCGCCGAGACCGGTCGCGCGGCGCTCGCCGACATGCGCCGCATGCTGGGCGTGCTGGCGCGGCCCGAGGCCCCCACGCCGGAGGTGGCGGGCGCGCCGGCCGGGCCCGACGGGCCGGACGCGCCCGTCGCGTCGCAGGAGCCGGGCGACCTCGCGCCGCAGCCCGGCACGGCCGACCTCCCCGACCTCGTCGAGCGATACCGCGCGGCCGGCCTGCCGGTGCGCCTGGAGACCGCGGGCGCGCCGATCACCGATGCCAACCTGCAGCTGACCGTCTACCGCATCGTGCAGGAGGGGCTCACGAACGCGCTGCGCTACGCGCCGTCGGCCCACCTGGTCGAGGTCGCGGTCGAGCACGCGGCCGGGATGGTGCGGGTCGACGTGGTCGACGACGGCACGACGGCCGCCTCGACCGGTGCGGCGACCGGATCGGCGACCCGATCGGCGAGCGGCTTCATCGGCGGCGGCAACGGGCTCGTCGGCATGCGCGAGCGCGTCGCCCTCTACGGCGGTACCGTCGAAGCCGGACCCCGCGCCGCGGGCGGCTGGCGCGTGCACGCCGAGCTCCGAGCCGAGGAGGACCGCGCGTGACCACGGACCTTGCGCGAAGCATCCGCGTCGCCATCGTCGACGACCAGGCGCTCGTGCGCACCGGCCTGCGCATGGTGCTCGAGGCCGAGCCCGACTTCGACGTCGTCGGCGAGGCCGGCGACGGGAGAGCTGCGATCGAACTCGCCCGATCGACCGCGATCGACGTCATGCTCATGGACGTGCGCATGCCGGGCGTCGACGGCATCGCCGCGACCGCCGCCGTGACGGCGATCGAGGACGGCCCTCGGGTCGTCGTGCTCACGACCTTCGACCTCGACGAGTACGCGTTCGCCGCCATCCGGGCGGGCGCCAGCGGATTCCTCCTGAAGGACGTGCGGCCGCAGGAGATGGCGGCGGCGATCCGCACCGTGCACTCGGGCGAGGCGACGCTCTCCCCCAGGATCACGCGCCGGATGATCGAGCTCTTCGCCGATGACCTTCCGGCGACGGCGACGGCGACGGCGACGGACGCGACGGGCGCCGCCGCGACGGACTCGACGGACGCCACGGCCGCGACGGACGCCGCGGCGGCGCGGCTCGACGCACTCACTCCGCGCGAGCGGGAGATCCTGGTCGCGATCGCCGAGGGACTGAACAACTCGGAGCTCGCGGCACGCTTCTTCCTCTCGGAGTCGACCGTGAAGACGCACGTCGGCCGGCTGCTGCAGAAGCTCGACGCGCGCGACCGCGTGCACCTCGTCATCCTCGCGTACGGTCACGGCCTCCTCCCCGACGAGCGTCGGTAGGCTGGCCGGGCACACCGACACGGAGGGCCCATCGATGCCAGCAGCGAACCTCACCCGACTCGAGGCGGAGGCGCGCGCGGCCACCGTCAGCGCCCCGACGTACGACGTGACGCTCGACCTGACCGGCGAGACGACCTTCCGCTCGGAGACGCTCGCGCGCTTCCGTGCGACGCCGGGCGCGTCGACCTTCATCGAGGCGACCACGGTCGAGGTGCACGAGATCGTGCTCAACGGGCGCAGCCTCGACCTCGCCGCCGTGTCCGACGGGAGCCGCATCCGACTCGACGACCTCGCCGACGAGAACAAGGTGCGCGTGGTGTCCACGTGCGCCTACACGAACACCGGCGAGGGCCTGCACCGGTTCGTCGACCCCGTCGACGGCGAGGCCTACCTGTACACCGAGTTCGCGGTCGCCGAGGCGAACCGGGTGTTCGCGGTGTTCGACCAGCCCGACCTCAAGGCCGGCGTCCGGTTCACGATCACGGCACCCGCCCACTGGACGGTGCTCTCGAACGCCCCGAGTCCCGCGCCGACCGCCGTGCCGGGCACCGCGCCGCACGCCACGTGGGCGTTCGAGACGGGCCCGGTGATCTCGAGCTACATCGTCGCGATCATCGCCGGGCCCTACGCGTCGTGGCACGACACGGCCACGAGCGTGGACGGCCGTGACGTGCCGCTCGGCCTCTTCACCCGGCGCTCGCTGGCCGAGTACGCGGAGCCCGAGGTGATGTTCGAGCTGGTGCGCCGCGGGCTCGAGTTCTACGAGGGGTCCTTCGGCGTGCCCTACCCCTACGGCAAGTACGACCAGATCTTCGTGCCCGAGTACAACTGGGGCGCCATGGAGAACGTGGGCGCCGTGACGTTCAACGAGTCCTACCTGTTCCGCGCGCGCGTCTCCGACGCCCGCCGCGAACAGCGCGCGATCGTGGTGCTGCACGAGCTCAGCCACATGTGGTTCGGCAACTCGGTCACCATGCGCTGGTGGAACGACCTCTGGCTGAACGAGTCGTTCGCGACGTGGGCCTCGACCCTCGCGACGGCGCGGGTGACCGAGTTCACGGGCGTCTGGGCGACGTTCGCGAGCGACGAGAAGACGCACGCCGCCGAGCAGGACCAGCTGCCGTCGACGCATCCGATCGTCGCGGAGATCAGCGACCTCGCCGACGTCGAGGTGAACTTCGACGCCATCACCTACGACAAGGGCGCCTCGGTGCTGAAGCAGTTGGTCGCGTGGGTGGGTCTCGAAGCCTTCCAGCGCGGGGTCGGCGCGTACCTGCGCGCCCACGGCGGCGGCAACGCGACCCTCGCCGACCTGCTCGCCGAGCTCGAGCTCGCCTCGGGCCGCGAGCTGTCGCGATGGTCGGCGCTGTGGCTCGAGACCGCGGGCGTCAACACGCTGCGAGCGGTCGTCGAGACGGATGACACGGACACGATCGTGTCGGCCCGCATCGAGCAGACGGCCAGCGCGGAACGCCCGACGCTGCGCCCCCACCGGCTCGCGATCGGATGCTACGACCTGGTCGAGGGGCGGCTCATCCGCACGCACCGCGTCGAGCTCGACGTCGATGGGGCATCCACCGACGTGCCGGGTCTCGCGGGCCGCCACCTTCCCGACCTGCTGCTGGTCAACGACGACGACCTGACCTACGCGAAGGTTCGGCTCGACGAGCGGTCGTTCAAGACGGCGATCGAGCACCTCGCCGAGATCGGCGACCCCGTCGCACGCGCCGTCATCCTCGGCTCGGCGTGGGACGCGGTGCGTGACGCCGAGTTGCCGGCCACCGAGTTCGTGAAGCTCGTGCTGCGCAGCGTGGGCCACGAGACGCAGTCGTCCGCCCGGGGGCTCGCGCTCGCCCGGCTCGAGCTCGCGCTCGGCCGCTACGTCGCCGACGAACGCCGCACCGAGGTCGCGGCCGACGCGGGCGACGCGATCTGGGCGCAGGCGGGCCTTGCGGCGCCCGGCTCCGACGGGCAGTTGCAGTTCGCGAAGGCGTTCACGCGCATCGCGTCGACGCCCGCGCACGCCGACGTGCTCGGCTCACTGCTCGACGGCCAGACCGTGCTGCCGGGCCTCGAGATCGACCTCGACCTGCGCTGGGAGATCGTGATCGCGCGCGCCGCACTCGGCGCGGGCGGCGACGACGAGATCGACGCCGCGCTCGCGCTCGACGACACCGCGAAGGGTCGCCAGCTCGCCCACACCGCCCGTGCAGCCCGGCCCGACGAGGACGTCAAGCGGGCGGCCTTCCGGCAGGTGGCGACGGATGCCTCGCTCTCGAACGATCTGGCGCGCGCCATCGCCGAAGGGTGGCGACGAGCCGCGCCGGCGACCTTGCTCGCGTCGACGGTCGACGAGTACTTCGCGCTGCTGCAGGAGGTGTGGGCCGAGCGCAGCTTCACGATGGGCTCGCTCATCGTGACGCGGCTCTACCCGAGCCCGCTGGTCGACGAGGAGCTCGCCCGCCGCACGCGCGAGTGGCTCGCGGCGAACGCCGGCCCGGCGCCGCTCGTGCGGCTCGTGTCGGAGCAGCTCTCGGAGCTCGAGCGCGCGCTCGCGGCCCGCGCCCTCGACGCTCGCGAACTCGAAGAGCTCCCAGCCAGCGGAAAGTAGACTTCCGAACGATGCGATTCGAAGTTCCCCCCGACGCGCCCGATACGGTGCTCAGCCCAGACTTCTTCGCCGTCATCGGCACCTGGTGGGCTGACAACTGGGCCATCATGCTCGGCAAGCTCGTCTCGGTCATCCTGATCGTGGTGATCGCCCTGCTGATCCGCTGGGTGCTGCACTTCGTCATCGACCGGGTCGTGCAGCAGATCGTCTCGGGCGTGAAGAAGAAGCAGGACGTCACCGACACGCAGGCGCTGCAGGCGTCGCCGCTGGCGACCGTGCGGCTCGTGCAACGCACGCGCACGCTCGGCAACGTGCTCTCCAACGTCGTGAACGTCACCCTGTTCATCGTCGTCACGCTGATGATCGTCGCGACGATCAATCCCGACATCCTCGGGTCGTTCGCCCTGCTGTCGGCCGCGATCGGCGCGGGCCTCGGCTTCGGCGCCCAGAACATCGTGAAGGACGCCCTGAACGGCCTCTTCATGGTCGTCGAAGACCAACTGGGCGTCGGCGACGTCGTCGACCTCGGCCCGGCGACCGGCATCGTCGAGGAGGTCAGCATCCGCATCACCAAGGTGCGCGACGTCAACGGCACGCTCTGGTTCGTGCGCAACGGCGAGATCCTACGCGTCGGCAACCTGTCGCAGGGCTGGGCGCGGGTCATCCTCGACGTCGCGGTGCCCTACGAGGCCGACATCGAGGCGGTCGAAGGCGAGATGCTGAAGACCGCGACCGAGCTCGCGCAGGTGCCCAAGTGGCGCTCGCGCATCCTCGACAAGCCCGAGGTGTGGGGCCTCGAGTCGATCTCCGACGACGCGATGGTCATCCGCATCGTGATGAAGGTGCGCACCTCGTCGAAGGACGACGTCGCGCGCGAGCTGCGGGTGCGCCTCAAGCACGCGCTCGACGCCATGGACGTGAAGCTCCCGAGCCTCAGTTCCGTCGTGCTGAGCGGGTTCGAGGGCGCCACGCGCGTCAAGGGCGCGAAGCCGCCCAAGACCTCGCCGAACCGCGTGCTCGCGGGCGAGGCGACCCCCGCGAAGCGGCCGAAGGCGCCCCGCGCCCCGCGGTCTCCCAAGGCCCCGACGGAAGGCGGCGACGCGTGACCGACCAGCACTCGGGTCCTGTACAGCCCGCGAACGTGCCGCTGCGCGGCAGCGAGCACGGGCCCGCACTCGGCGAGTCGTTCTACGACCAGGTCGGCGGCAGCGCGACCTTCGAGAAGCTCGTCACCGAGTTCTACCGCGGCGTCGCGGGCGACCCGGTGTTGAAGCCCATGTACCCCGAAGAGGACCTCGGGCCCGCCGCGCAGCGGCTCCAGCTCTTCCTCGAGCAGTACTGGGGCGGCCCGGGCACCTACAGCGAGCAGCGCGGGCACCCCCGCCTGCGGCTTCGGCACCAGCCCTTCAAGGTCAACCCCGACGCGCGCGACCGCTGGCTCGCGCACATGCGCGCGGCAGTCGATACGCTGGACCTCCCCCCGCTCGCCGAGGAGGTCCTCTGGGACTACCTGCAGCGCGCCGCGTTCGCGATGGTCAACACCTTCGAGGACTGAGCGTCTCGGCGGCGAGACCGCCCCCGCCCGCATCCGCCGTGCACCCGTCCGTGACGAAGGAGTCCCCGTGGCCGCAGCCGACCCCACCCGCAACCCCGACGCGATCATCGTCGGCGCCGGCCTCGCCGGCCTCGTCGCCGCAGCCGAGCTCGTCGACGCGGGCCGGCGTGTGCTCATCGTCGAACAGGAGCCGGCCGCGAGCCTCGGCGGCCAGGCGCACTGGTCATTCGGCGGGCTGTTCCTCGTGGACTCCCCCGAGCAGCGCCGCATGGGCGTCAAGGACTCGCTCGAGCTCGCGCGGCAGGACTGGGCGGGAACCGCCGGGTTCGACCGCGACGAAGACGAGTGGGGCCGCCGGTGGGCCGACGCGTACCTCGAGTTCGCCGCGGGCGAGAAGCGGGCCTGGCTGCACGAGAAGGGCGTGCGGTTCTTCCCCGTGGTCGGTTGGGCCGAGCGCGGCGACGGGCGCCCGTCGGGCCACGGCAACTCGGTACCGCGCTTCCACATCACCTGGGGCACCGGGCCCGGCGTGCTCGCGCCCTTCGTCGGCCGCGTGAAGGCTGGCGAGGCGGCCGGACTCGTCGAGTTCCGCCACCGCCACCGCGTCGACGAGCTCATCGTCGAATCGGGTGCCGTCGTCGGCGTCCGCGGTGCCGTGCTGGCCGACGACGCTGCCGGGCGCGGCGAACCGAGCAACCGCGACGAGGTCGGGGAGTTCGAACTGCGCGCACCTGCCGTCGTCGTGGCATCCGGCGGCATCGGCGGCAACCCCGAACTCGTTCGTCAGTTCTGGCCCGAGCGCATGGGCGCGGCGCCCTCCGGGCTGCTCTCGGGCGTCCCCGCGCACGTCGACGGACGCATGCTCCCGATCGCCGAGCGTGCGGGAGCACGCCTCGTCAACGGCGACCGCATGTGGCACTACACCGAGGGCATCACCAACTGGGACCCGGTGTGGCCGAACCACGGCATCCGCATCCTCCCCGGCCCCTCGTCGCTCTGGTTCGACGCGACGGGCGCCCGGTTGCCCGTGCCGCTCTACCCGGGCTTCGACACGCTCGGCACGCTCGAGCACCTCGTGGCCACCGGGTACTCGCACTCGTGGTTCGTGCTCACCCAGAAGATCATCGAGAAGGAGTTCGCGCTCTCGGGCAGCGAGCAGAATCCCGACCTCACCGGGAAAGACCTGAAGCTGCTCGCCCAGCGTGTGCGCGCCGGGGCGCCGGGGCCGGTCGAGGCGTTCAAGCAGCACGGGGTCGACTTCATCGTCGCCGACACGCTCCCCGAACTCCTCGAGGGCATGCGAGGGCTGTCGGGCGAGGCGCCGCTCGACACCGAACGCGTCGAACGCGAGATCCGGGCACGCGACCGCGAACTCGACAACGAGTTCTCCAAGGACCTGCAGCTCGCGGCGATCCGGGCGGCGCGCCGGTACCGCGGCGACAAGCTCATCCGGGTCGCGACGCCGCACCGCATCCTCGACCCCGAAGCTGGGCCCCTGATCGCGGTCAAACTGCACCTGCTGACCCGAAAGACCCTCGGCGGCATCCAGACCGACCTCGACTCGCGCGCGCTCGACGCGGCCGGCGCCCCGGTGCCCGGGCTCTACGCAGCCGGCGAGGCCGCCGGATTCGGCGGCGGCGGCGTGCACGGCTACCGCGCGCTCGAGGGCACCTTCCTCGGCGGATGCCTCTTCACGGGGCGTGCCGCCGGTCGTGCTATCGCGCGGAACGCGATGGGCTCGTAGCGGCGGGCCGGATCACGCACGCCTCGGCGGTCGAGGAGCCGCGCACGAGGTCGCGCCGGGCTCGGCGGTCGAGGAGCGCGCGACGAAGGAGCACGCGTATCGAGACCCCCGGTGCGGTCAGGACTTCAGGGTCCAGGGCTTGCGGCGCACGAGCACGTGCCCGCGCCGCGAACTGAGCCGGGTCCACGGACCCGTCTCGAACACCTGGATCGCGTCGTCGCCGAGGAAGCCGAGGCTGTAGGCGGCGAACGCCGCACCCGCCGGCACGTACTCGATGCCGTCGACGCCGCGCCCCCAGACCTCGCTGCGCACGCGCTGCACGAGCTGCTCCCCCGTGCCGTCGGGAATCGCCTCCGCGACCTCGGCGATGCCCGCGCGTGCCGCCGACTCGAGGGTCGGGGCATCCGTCTGCCCGATCGGCAACCAGCCGCCCCGCGGCGGCGAGATGCCGGCCCAGGTGACCGTGTTCACCTCGGGCGGCCTCGACATCGACACCGGGCGCGACTCGTCGTCCTCGCCGAACTCGCCGCGCGCCCGCACGATGCGCTCCACGAGCGATCGCATGGGCACCACGGCGTCGAAGTCCTCGGTGTCGACCAGGCCGAAGGTGCGCAGGCCGAGGACGGTCGGCGATTCGTCGAGGATGCCGCGCGGGTACAGGATCGCGGTGTACACGGCGAGGATGCCGGAGCCCGCGATGAGGCGGACGGAGCCGTCTTCGACGCGACCCGCCCGCTGCAGGTAGGTGTGCAGGTCGCCGAGCGAAAGGCTGTCGGCAAGCGTCAGTTGCTGGACCATCTCCTGTCTAAACTACCAACGGAGCGCCGCGGCCTCCGCCAGCGGCCGCACGGCCCGCGTGCGCCGCGCACCGACGGAGGAACGATGAACGGTCCCATCGACGGACTGATGAGCACCCTGCGCCTGACCGACACCGGCGCGCGAACCAACGAGGACATCTTCACGGGCCCCTCGCAGTGGATGCCCACCGGCCGCGTGTTCGGCGGCCAGGTGCTCGCCCAGTCGCTGATCGCCGCGACCAACACCGTCGAGCCCGACCGGCACCTGCACTCGATGCACGGCTACTTCCTGCGCCCGGGTGACGTGGCGCACCCCATCACGTTCTCCGTCGACCGCATCCACGACGGCCGGTCGTTCTCGACGCGGCGCACCCAGGCGTTCCAGCACGGCGTCCCGATCCTCTCGCTGATCGCGTCGTTCCAGACCGACGACGAGGGCCTCGAGCACCAGGCCGACCTGCCCGGCGACCTGCCCGACCCCGAGTCGCTGCCCTCGACCGCCGAGGTCATCGGCCACATCGAGCACGACGTCGCGAAGTACTGGTCGAGCGAGCGCGCGTTCGACGTGCGGCACGTGCCGTCGCCGATCTACCTGCGCGTCGACGGCGAGCACGTGCCCCGCCAGGCGGTCTGGATGAAGGCGATCGGCCGGCTGCCCGACGACCAGAAGCTGCACCGGGCCGCGCTCGCGTATGCGAGCGACTACTCGATCCTCGAGCCGGTGCTGCGAGCGCACGGCCTGCCGTGGGCGACCCCCGGCCTGAAGGTCGCGAGCCTCGACCACGCGATGTGGTGGCACCGCGACGCGCGGGTCGACGACTGGCTGCTGTACACCCAGGAGTCCCCGTCGGCCAGCGGCGGCAGAGGGCTGTCGCTCGGGCGCATCTACACGCGCGAGGGGCTCCTCGTCGCCTCCGTCGCCCAGGAGGGCATGGTGCGCGCGCCGCGCGGCTGACCCGTCTGGGCGGTTCCTGTGCAATCCGCCGATTCCCGGCCGGTTCGCGCCAGAATGGCTCCACGGGTGCCGTGCGCGGTCGCACGGCGAGGGGGCGGTGCACGATGACGGATGCCACGGAACTCACTCGGCGGACGGTGCTGACGATCGGCGGAACCGGCGCGCTCGGGGGCGCGCTGGTGCTGACCGGCTGCGCGGCCGACGGGTCGACGCCCACCGAGACGGATGCCACGGCGTCGACGACGCCACCAGCTTCCGCCGATGCGGCGCCGTCGACGGAGCCCGGCGCCGATGCCGGGGCCGGGGCTGGAGCCGCCGGCATCGCCGCGCTGTCGGAGGTGCCCGTCGGCGGGAGCATCGCCGTCGAGATCGACGGCGAGCCGGCACTGCTGGCGCAGCCCGAAGCGGGCCGGGTCGTGGCGTACAGCGCGATCTGCACGCACCAGCAGTGCGTGGTCGCGGCCGCGGGCGATGTCTTCGAGTGCCCCTGCCACGGGTCGGTGTTCGAGGCCGCCACCGGTAACGTCATGCAGGGCCCCGCACTCGACCCGCTGAACCCGATCGAGGTGCGCGTCGAGGGCGACCAGGTCGTCGCGGGAAGCTGATGGACTACGTCTTCCAGGATCTGCCGCTGCACGTCCTGCTCGTGCACGTCGTCATCGTGGCGACGCCGTTGCTCGCACTCGCCCTCGTCGTCGCGGGTGCCTGGCCCGCAGCACGCCGGGTGCTCTGGGCGCCCTGCCTGGTCGGCGCCGCGGTGCTGGTGCCGCTCGCGCTGGTCACCATCGAGGCCGGCAAGTGGCTCGAGCAGCGCGTGCCGCCGGCGCCGTTGATCCAGGAGCACACCGCACAGGGCGAGGACATCGTGCCGTGGGTCATCGCCATCGCGGTGGTCGCCGCGGCCCTCGCGGCGTGGTCGGTGCTCGAGCTCGTCGCTCGGCGGCGCGATCGCTCGATCGGCCGTGGCGCGGTCGTCGGCGCGAGCGTCGTGCTCACGCTCGCAGCCCTCGTCGTCGGCGCCGGCGCCACGTGGACGATCGTGCAGATCGGCGAGTCGGGCAGCCGAGCGGTATGGGAGGGCGGGTTCAGCGACGAGCCGCTGGAGTGAGGAGCGACAGGGCCCCGGCTCAGCGGTGGCGGAACTCCACGGGCGCCTCGAGGTAGGGCTCCCAGGCGGCGCGCTCGTGCTCGCCGATGCGGCGCGGCTTGCCGGTCGCGGCGTCGACGAGCACGATCGTCGTGGCCGCCCGGGTGTAGAGCGTGCGCGGCTCGGCGCCGACCGGTGAGTGCACCTCGTAGCAGACCTCGAGGCTCGCACCGCCCATGCGACCGATCCAGAGCTCGATGTCGAGCGGGAGTCGCTGGTACGGGATCGCCTCGAGGTACTCGACCTCTTGACGGGCGATGAGCGTCAACGTGGTCGCCCCGGGCGACGCGTCGATCACGGCGGTCGACCTGCCGACCGCGTGCTCGGCCGTGCCGTCGTCGTTCACCCAGAACGCCTGGATGCGAGCCTCCTCGAGGAGGCTCAGCATCCGGGCGTTGTTGACGTGACCGTACGCGTCGAGGTCGCTCCATCGGAGCGGCGTCGGCACGTGCAGGCGCATCCGGTCAGTCCCGGGTGAGCTTGCGGTACGTCGAGCGGTGCGGCTTCGCCGCGTCGGGGCCGAGTCGCTCGACCTTGTTCTGCTCGTACGCCTCGAAGTTGCCCTCGAACCAGTACCAGCTGGCCGGGTTCTCGTCGGTGCCCTCGTAGGCCAGGATGTGCGTCGCGATGCGGTCGAGGAACCACCGGTCGTGGGTGATGACCACGGCGCAGCCGGGGAACTCGAGCAGCGCGTTCTCGAGGCTCGAGAGGGTCTCGACGTCGAGGTCGTTGGTGGGCTCGTCGAGCAGCAGCAGGTTGCCGCCCTGCTTGAGCGTGAGCGCGAGGTTCAGCCGGTTGCGCTCACCGCCCGAGAGGATGCCGGCGCGCTTCTGCTGGTCGGGGCCCTTGAATCCGAACGTCGACACGTACGCGCGGCTCGGCACCTCGGTCTTGCCGACCTGGATGTAGTCGAGCCCGTCGGAGACGACCTCCCAGAGGTTCTTGTTCGGGTCGATGCCCGAGCGCGACTGGTCGACGTACGAGATCTTCACGGTGTCGCCGACCTTGACGCTGCCGCCGTCGATCGGCTCGAAGCCGACGATGGTCTTGAACAGCGTCGACTTGCCGACGCCGTTCGGGCCGATGATGCCGACGATGCCGTTGCGCGGCAGCGAGAACGAGAGCCCCTCGATGAGCTTGCGGTCGCCGAAGCCCTTCTCGAGGTTCTTGACCTCGAGGACGACGTCGCCCAGGCGCGGCCCCGGCGGGATCTGGATCTCCTCGAAGTCGAGCTTGCGCGTGCGCTCGGCCTCGGCCGCCATCTCTTCATACCGGGCCAGTCGCGCCTTGGACTTGGCCTGGCGGCCCTTCGCGTTCGAGCGGACCCACTCGAGTTCGTCCTTCAGGCGCTTCTGGAGCTTCTGGTCCTTCTTGCCCTGCACCTCGAGGCGCTCGGACTTCTTCTCGAGGTAGGTCGAGTAGTTGCCCTCGTACGGGTACAGCCGGCCGCGGTCGACCTCGCAGATCCACTCCGCGACGTGGTCGAGGAAGTACCGGTCGTGGGTGACGGCGAGCACGGCGCCGGGGTACTTGGCGAGGTGCTGCTCGAGCCAGAGCACGCTCTCGGCGTCGAGGTGGTTGGTGGGCTCGTCGAGCAGCAGCAGGTCGGGCTTCTGCAGCAGCAGCTTGCAGAGGGCCACGCGACGCTTCTCACCGCCGGAGAGCACCGAGACGGGCGTGTCGCCGGGCGGGCAGCGCAGCGCGTCCATCGCCTGCTCGAGCTGGGAGTCGAGGTCCCACGCGTCGGCGGCGTCGATCGCCTCCTGCAGCACGCCCATCTCGGCGAGGAGCGCATCGAAGTCGGCGTCGGGGTCGGCCATCGCGGCCGAGATCTCGTTGAACCGGTCGATCTTGGACTTGATCTCGCCGACGCCCTCCTGGACGTTCTCGAGGACCGTCTTGGACTCGTCGAGCTCGGGCTCCTGCATGAGGATGCCGACCGAGTACCCGGGCGAGAGCCGCGCCTCGCCGTTCGAGGGCTGGTCGAGGCCGGCCATGATCTTCAGGATCGTGGACTTGCCCGCGCCGTTCGGACCGACGACGCCGATCTTCGCGCCGGGGAGGAACGCCATCGTGACGTCGTCGAGGATCACCTTGTCGCCGACCGCCTTGCGGGCGCGAACCATCGAGTAGATGTAATCTGCCATGTCGCCTACCAGTCTATGGGGCGCGTCTGCCCGATCAGACAGCCGCCCGTGCCGAGTGCGGGACGAACGGCTCCGTGGTAGCCGCCCGACTTCGGACCGTACTGGCCGACCAGGCACTCGCCCTGGAACGCCACCGCGAACTGGACCGAGTCGGCGGCCTCGCCGAGCGTCGTCGTATCGGCGGTGACCTGCATGGCCGCCTTGTCGAAGCCGGCGGCGGCCAGCGCGTCGATGAAGGCACGGCCGCCGGCGGCCGGGTCGGCCGCGACCACGCCCTGGTTGACGTGGTCGAAGAAGTCGAGGTTCTCGGTTGCCGAGAGCTCGGGCGCGAACGTCGGGGGCGGCGTCTCCGTCGGCGTCGGCCGCGGGGCGCTCGTGGGCGACGTGGTCGCCGTCGGCTCGGGGGCGCCGCCGAAGCATCCGGCGAGGGCCAGCACGAGGGCGGCCCCGGCGAGCGCCGGAGCCGTCGTGCTGCGGCGAAGCCTGGCCATGTCTCCCCTGTTCCGGCGGCCGCCTGCCCGCCCGTGCCGAGTCTATTCGGTCGGCACGGCCGGGCGACGGGAGCCGCCCGGCGCTCAGCGCGCGAACCCGGCGAACTCCGCCTCGAGACCGGAGGCCGCATCGTCGTCGTCGACCCGGTCGGCTTGGTCGTCATCGGCGTCGTCGACGTCGGCATCGAGCTCCGCGTCGATCGCGGCGCCCTCGCCGAACGCGGGATACGCGTCGTACCCCGTCGACGAGCCCTCGGTCGCAGCGTGGGTCTCGAGCTGCTGCTCCCCCTCGCGCGCCTCGGCGCCGACCTGCGCCCCGGCGCCGGCCGAGGCATCCACCTGCTCACCGTCGCGCGGCGGCTGCAGCCGGCGCAGCTGGGTGATGCCGAAGACGAGGTCGTGGCCGATCGTGTCGGCCTCGATCTCGACCGAGGTGCCGGACTTCTCGCCCGCGGTCCACGCGCGCTGCTTGAGCCGGCCGTGCACGATCACGCGCTCGCCCCTGCGCACCGACGCGCCCGCGTTGTAGGCGAGCTGGCGGAACGCGGAGACCGTGTACCAATTGGTCTCGCCGTCCTGCCAGGTGCCCGCGGCGCGGTCGAAGTAGCGGCGCCTCGAGGCGAGGCGGAACGAGGTGATGGGCAGCCCCTGGGGCGTGGTGATGGCGCGCGGGTCGCTGCCCACGACGCCCGTGACGGTGATCTGGTCGGACATGTCGCTCCTTCGGATGCATCGCCGCCCGGAGTGGCGGCTCGCGGCATCCGGAGCGCTCGTGCCGGAGTATCGCCCCGGATGCCGCGTGCTCAGAGACTGGCGCCCCGCGGAGTCATCCGATCGGCGGCGGCGCCCACCCGTGGACGATCACCGCGCGCCCGGCGGTGTGCAGGAGCGGACCCGCGCCTCAGGCGACGACGTACTCTGCGTACGACCGGCGGATCTTGTTCACCTTCGGCAGCGCGACGGCCAGGCAGTACCCCTGCCCGGGGTTCTTGGCGAAGAAGTCCTGGTGGTACTCCTCGGCCGGGAAGAACTCGCCGAGCGGTTCGATCGTCGTGACGATCTCGCCCTCCCACCACTCTGACGCCCGGTCGCGGGCCTGCTCGAACAGCTCGCGCTGCGCGTCGCCGTCGAAGAACATCGCCGAACGGTACTGGGCGCCCACGTCGGCGCCCTGGCGGTTGAGCTGGCGGGGATCGTGGAGCGTGAAGAACACGTCGAGGATCACCTCGCGCGGGATGGCGTCGGGGTCGAACTCGACGCGCACGACCTCGGCGTGGCCGGTCGCGCCGGTGCACACCTGCTCGTAGGAGGGGTGCGGCGTCGTGCCGCCCGTGTAGCCCGAGACGACGTCGTGCACGCCGCGGAGCGTGCGGTAGACGGCGTCGAGGCACCAGAAGCAGCCACCGGCCAGAACGAAGCTCTCCACCGTCCTAGAGTATCGGGATGACCTACCTCGCCCGCCCCGAGCGGTACGACGACATGCGATTCAACCGGGTCGGGCGCAGCGGCCTCGTGCTGCCCGCGCTCTCCCTCGGCCTCTGGCACAACTTCGGGCACGAACGCGCCCTCGACACGCAGCGTGCGATCGTGCGACGGGCGTTCGACCTGGGCGTGACGCACTTCGACCTGGCGAACAACTACGGGCCCCCTCCCGGGAGCGCGGAAGAGAACTTCGGCCGCCTCCTCGCGACCGACCTGAAGCCCTACCGCGACGAGCTGATCATCTCGACGAAGGCGGGCTACGACATGTGGCCGGGTCCTTACGGCGACGGCGGCTCGCGCAAGTACCTGCTCGCGTCGCTCGACCAGAGCCTCGGCCGGATGGGCCTCGACTACGTCGACGTCTTCTACTCGCACCGGCCCGACCCCGAAACGCCCATCGAGGAGACGATGGGCGCGCTCGCGAGCGCCGTCCGTCAGGGCAAAGCGCTCTACGTCGGCGTCTCGAACTACTCGCCCGACCAGACGCGCCGCGCGGCTGAGGCGCTCGCCGCGGAGGGCATCCCGCTCACGATCCACCAGCCCCGGTACTCGATGTTCGACCGGCACATCGAGGACGGCCTGTTCGAGGCCCTCGACGAGGTCGGCGCCTCGGCGATCGTGTTCTCGCCGCTGGCCCAGGGCCTGCTCACCGACCGGTACCTCGGCGGCGACGTACCCGCAGGTTCCCGCGCCGCGACGAGCCGGTTCCTCTCCCCCGAGCGCATCAGCGAGGAGTACCTCGAGCGCGCCCGCGCACTCGACGCGGTCGCGAAGGAGCGCGGACAGTCGCTCGCGCAGCTCGCCCTCAGCTGGGTGCTGCGCCAGCCGCAGATCGCCAGCGCCCTGATCGGCGCCTCGAGCGTCGCCCAGCTCGAGCAGAACGTGGCCGCCCTCGACGCCGCGCCGCTGACCGACGACGAGATCGCACGCATCGAGCCGTTCGCGGCGGACGGCACCGTACTCGGGTAGTACCGATCCGGGCGGATGCCCCGGCGTCGGGGTCGATGCCCCGGCGTCGCTCGGATGTCGGCGGTCGAAGCTATCTTCGAATCGAGCAGGGCCGGCTGCGCGATGAAGGGAGCATCCTCGATGTCCATGACCACGACGACGACGACGACCACCGCCGCCGGGGCCTTGCCCGTCATGGCCTCGCCCGCAGGGCCCGGGCGTGCCGTCCCGGCGCGCGAGGCCTACCCGGGCGAGGTCCCCGGCCTGCGCTTCACGCCCGCCGCGAGCGGCCTCTGGCGGGTCGCGACCGCAGACGGCACCCTCCTCGGCCACATCGAGCGCCGCCCGGTCGCCGGCGGCGAACGGTACCGGTCGCGGCGGCTGCTGCCCGGGCTCGTGCGCTCACAGGACCTCGGCGAGTTCTGGAGCCCTCGAGACGCCGCCGAGGTGTTCCGCTGAGGCCGGCCACTCCCCCAGCGCGCGTTCCCGCTCGCGGAGGCTTCCGGCACGCCCTTCCGGCACGCCGTCGCGGATCGCGTCGGCGCAGCGCACGCGCCGGTAGCCTGCGCTCATGCAGTGGTGGAACGACTTCATGACCTGGATCGAGTCGAGCGAGGCGCAGCCGACGCTCTTCGCCGCGGGCGTGCTCTTCGTGGCGGTCGTCGTCGCGGGCCTGCTCGCCGCGTGGATCGCCACCGCGGCCGTCAAGCGGGTCGTCGCCCAGCGCGACCGCGAGTTGCGCGCGTCGGCGATCGCCGCCCTGGTGGATGCCGCGACCGAGGCATCCGTCTGGAACTCGCTGACCCCCCAAGAGCAGGTGCTGGCCGATCGCGCGGTCGGCCAGGCCGACATCCACGTTCGGCTGCTGCCCATCCGCGGCTCCGACGTCGCCGCGAACTGGGCCGCGCACCAGCTGCACGAACTGAAGCGCGCCTCGGCGACGTTCGGCTACCAGCTCGACCCCGCCGTCGCGGAATTCCGCGACCGGATGCTGGAGTGGCAGCGCCACCCGTCGCGCACCCGCCGGCAGTTCCAGAACGACCTCACGCGATGGCGCGCCGAGCGTGTGGCGCCCGAGCAGGAGCTCGTCGCCCAGCAGGACGAGTGGGTCGCCGAGCAGCACCACGAGCGCTACCAGCAGACGGCCGAGTTGCCCGCCGGGCTGCCGACCGATCCGGCGCCGGCGCCGAGCGCCCGCCCCTAGACCTGGACGCGACGGCGGCCGCGCCGGTGGCCGGACCGGCCGCCGCAAGGCTCTGCCGTGACGCCCGCGGCGATGCCTCCGATCAGGCGCGCCACCAGTCGTCGAACATCGACGCCGCGACCGTGCGCTTGTGCCGCGTCGAGAGGAAGCGCGCCTCGATCTGGTCGGCGACCGCCGGGTCGACCTCGCGGCCCTCGAGGTAGTCGTCGATGTCGGTGTACGCCAGGCCGAGGTTCGCCTCGTCTGACTGGCCCGGGTCGTGGTCGAGCAGGTCGGCGGTCGGCGTCTTCAGGTAGAGCCGTTCGGGCGCGCCGAGGTGCTCGAGCAGCGCGCGCCCCTGGCGCTTGGTCAGACCGGTCAGCGGGAGCACGTCGGCGCCGCCGTCGCCGTACTTCGTGAAGAACCCCGTGACGGCCTCGGCCGCGTGGTCGGTGCCCACCACGAGCAGTCCGCCCTCCCCGGCGATCGCGTACTGCGCGACCATGCGCAGGCGGGCCTTGACGTTGCCCTTGCCGAAGTCGCTGATGGGTGCGCCCATCGCCGACGCGTACTCGGCGGCCACGCCGTCGACCCCGCCGCGGATGTCGAATGACGCCTGCTCCTGCGGATCGATGAACGACAGCGCGAGCTGTGCGTCGTCTTCATCGCGCTGCACGCCGTACGGGAGCCGCACGGCCACGAAGCGCGTCGGAACGCCTTCGGCCACGAGCTCGTCGACGGCCAGCTTGCACAGCCGCCCGGCGAGCGTGGAGTCCTGCCCGCCGCTGATGCCGAGTACGAGGCCCTTCGCGCGCGAGGCGCGGAGGTAGTCGACGAGGAATCCGACTCGCGTGCGCACCTCCTCGGCGGGGTCGATGGTCGGGCGGACGGAGAGTTCGTCGATGATCGAGGCCTGCAGGTCGCGCATGCCTCGACCCTACTCCGGGCGTGTTTCGGGCACGCAACGCGGTTCGGCGCGCTCGCGCCGATAGCATCGGTGCGCACGGCGGCGGAGGGGGAACGTCCATGGAGTTCGACATCTCGGTGGGCACGCTGCTGCTCTTCCCGCTGATCGCCGTCTCGGCGCCGCTGCTCGTGCGCCTCGTCGGTCGCGTCGTCGCGATCCCGCTCGTCGTCTTCGAGATCGTGCTCGGACTCGTCTTCGGACCGGCCGTCCTCGGCTGGATCGAACCGGGCGAGGTCACCGAGGCCCTCTCGGACTTCGGCCTCGCGATGCTGTTCTTCCTCGCGGGCAACGAGATCGACTTCCGCGCGATCCGCGGGCGCCCGATCCGCCGTGCCGGTCTCGGGTGGCTCGCCTCGCTCGTGCTGGGCATCGGCATCGCACTCCTGCTGGCCCCGTCGCCGACCGCAGCGGTCTTCATCGGCGTCGCGCTGACCTCGACGGCGCTCGGCACGATCATGCCGGTGCTTCGGGACGCCGGCGACCTCAAGTCGCCGTTCGGGGTCGCGGCGATCGCGGTCGGCGCGATCGGCGAGTTCGGGCCGCTCCTGGCGATCTCGCTCTTCCTCGGCAGTCGCCAACCGCTCACGTCGGCGCTGGTCGTGCTGGCGTTCGCCGTGATCGCGGGCCTCGGCATCTGGCTCGCCTCGCGGGGTGTGGGCAAGCGCCTGCACCGTGCGATCACCGAGACGTTGCACACGAGCGGACAATTCGCGATCCGACTGGTCGTGCTGGTGCTCCTGGCGCTCGTCGCGCTCAGCATCGTCCTCGGACTCGACATGCTGCTCGGCGCGTTCACCGCGGGGGTGATCTACCGGCTGCTGCTGTCGGGCGCGCCCGAGCACGACGTCGAGGTGGTCGAGGGCAAGCTGGAGGCGGTCGGATACGGCCTGCTCGTGCCGTTCTTCTTCATCAACACCGGAGTCACGTTCGACCTCGCCGCGCTCACCTCCGACCCGATGGCGCTCGCGCTCATCCCCGTGTTCCTCGCGCTGTTCCTCGTCATCCGAGGCATCCCGTCGTCGTTCGCCGCGCCGCCCGGCGCCTCGTTCCGCGATCGCGCCGCGACCGCGCTGCTCGGGGCGACCGCCCTGCCGATCATCGTCGCGGTGACCGCCATCGGCGTCGAGGACGGCGTGCTCACGAGCGGCATCGCCTCGTCGCTCGTCGGCGCCGGCATGTGCTCGGTGCTCGTGTTCCCGCTGGTCGCCCTGGTCCTGCGCCGGCGACGACCGGATGCCCCGTCGACGGATGCCCCGCCGCCGGGCGTCTCCGACGGCGACGTGTTCGTGCCGACGGAAGGCTGAGCGCCGTTCCGTCGCCGTATTCGGCCTCCGAAGCCCGCCGCATCCGCGGTTCGGTAAGCTGTCGGGGTCGGCCCCCGTAGCTCAGCGGATAGAGCAGCAGCCTTCTAATCTGACGGTCGCAGGTTCGATTCCTGCCGGGGGCACCGTGCGACGGCCGTGTCGGCACGTCCCGGTAGACTCGCCGCCATGGCAGCTGCGACCGACCGACTCGTCTGGATCGACTGCGAGATGACCGGGCTCGACCTCGAGGTCGACGAACTGGTCGAGATCGCCGTCGTCATCACCGACTACGACCTGAAGCCGGTCGACGGGGGCCTCAGCATCGTCATCAAGCCCGATGCGAGCGCGCTCGAGTCGATGGGCGAGTTCGTCCGGGCGATGCACACCGAGTCCGGGCTCATCGAGGAGATCCCCAACGGCGTGAGCGTCGCCGACGCCGAGTACCAGGTGCTCGAGTACGTGCTCGCCCACGTGCCCGACGAGCAGAAGGCCCCGCTCGCGGGCAACTCGATCGGCACCGACCGGGCGTTCCTCTCGAAGTTCATGCCGCGTCTCGACGCACACCTGCACTACCGCAACGTCGACGTGTCGTCGATCAAGGAGCTCGCCAAGCGCTGGTATCCCCGGGCATTCTTCAACTCCCCCGCGAAGCACGGCGGCCACCGCGCGCTCGCCGACATCCTCGAGTCGATCCGCGAACTCGAGTACTACCGGCGTGCGGTGTTCGTGGCAGATCCGGGCCCCACGAGCCAGGAACTGCAGGAGCTCGCGGCCACCGTCGTGAACGAGTTCGACGCCAAGGTGGTGTAAGCTCGTGGAGTTGCCTCGGTCGTGAGACCGAGGTCGGCATGGTGGGTATAGCTCAGTCGGTAGAGCGCCTGGTTGTGGTCCAGGAGGTCGCGGGTTCAAGCCCCGTTACTCACCCCACTCGCCCGGTGCGGTCACCATCAACCGGGTCATCCCCGTGACGGGTCCCGGTGACGATCGGAGCACGAGATGCACCTCGACGCCGAGGCCTTCGAAGCGCTGGTCGTCGACGAGCTCGACCAGCTCCCCGACGACATGATCGACGGCCTCGAGAACGTCGTCTTCGTCGTCGAGGACCGTCCTGAAGACGGCTCGCTCGACCTGCTCGGCCTCTACGACGGCACCTCGCTCACCGAGCGCGACCGCTACGGGTTCGGCGAGATGCCCGACCGCATCGTGCTCTACCGCGAGCCGTTGCTCGCAGCCTGCGACGACGAAGACGAACTGCGCGACGAGGTGCACATCACCCTCGTGCACGAGATCGCGCATTTCTACGGCATCGATGACGACCGGCTGCACGAGCTGGGCTGGGCATGACCGCTGCGCGGGTTAATCTGTGAGCATGACCGTCAGACCCGGCCGCATCGTCGGCATCTCCGTCGGCGCCCTCGCGATCCTCGGCATCGGCGTCTACGGTCCGGCGATGCTGCTCGGCCCGCTCCCCGCGGTCGCCGTCGAGGCCGCCGCGACCGCCGCCGCCCCGCCGTCCGCGCTGGCGGTGACCCTCCCGGCCGACGGTGCGAGCGCGCTCGGCGTCGTCGGCACTGACGGCGAGACCGCGGTCATCGCCACGGCCGGTGCGACCGAGGCGGTGCCCATCGGCGGCGCGGCGAAGCTGGTCACCCTGCTCGCGACACTCGACTCGCTGTCGCTCGCTGCCGGCTCCGAGGGCCCCGCGATCGCCATCGGGCCCACCGACTACACCGGCTACCTCGACTACCGCGCCGAGGACTCGCGAACGCTCCAGGTCTCCCCCGGCGAGCAGTGGTCGCAGCGCGACGTCGTGCGTGCGGTGCTGCTCGCCTCGAGCAACAACCACGCCGACACCCTCGCCCGCTGGGCGTTCGGCAGCATCGACCAGTACGTCGCGGCGGCGAACGACTGGCTCGCGTCCAAGGGGTTCACGACGCTGCACGTCGCCGACGCGACCGGCCTCTCGGGCGACAACGTGGGCACCGCTGAAGAGCTCGCGAAGCTCGCCGGGCTCGCCGTCGCCGACCCCGCCATCGCCGCCATCCTCGACGGCGACGCGCCGGTCGGGGTCGGCGCAAAGACCGTTCCCGACGTCGTCGACCACCTCGGCGACCGCGGGGTGCGCGCCCTCACCCGCACGTACACCGACCAGGCGGCGATCTCCTTCCTGTTCACCACCGAGGTCCCGGCGAGCGACGGCTCCGAACCGGTTCGTCTGGTCGGGGCGATGACGCTCATGCCCGACTACGAGACGCTCGACCCGGCCGTCGCGGCCACCGTCGACTCCGCGGTCGCCGCCGCGCAGCCGGTCGATGTGATCAGCGCGGGCTCGGCCTACGGCCGGGTCGTCGCCCCGTGGGGCGACCGCGCCGACCTCGTCGCGCAGGCGACCCGCACCAGCGCCGGCTGGGGATCCGCGATCGGCGAGGCATCCGTCGACGTCGACGCGTTCACGACCGCCGGCGCCGGTTCGCCGGTCGGGAGGGTCGCGGTGCCGACGCCGTCGGGCGAACTCGCATCACCGCTCGAGCTGTCGGCGCCGATCACGGATCCGGGTCCGCTCTGGCGACTGACGAACCCGGGGCCGATCATCGGCGAGTACCTCGCCGGCTGACGCACGGGCGCACCGCGCACCGCAGCCCGATACCGCGCTGCAGCGACCTGCCGTTGTCGCCGGGTTGTCGCCGGCCTACTCGTTGTCGTCCTGGTCGAATTCGACCGGGTCGGAGTCGCCCGCGTCGAACCGGAAGCGCACGCGCACCTCGCCGTCGACCTCGCGATGCTCGACCGCGTCGTACCAGAACATCGACTCCAGCCCGTCGACCGCCGCGACCTGCGCGATGCGCTCCTCGGGCGAGCCGCCGACCAGCGCGCGTCGTTCGAACTCCCCCTCGAGCGGGCCGTCGATGAACTCGGCGAGGTACTCGCCGTTGGTCTCTGCACTCATCCCTCCACCGTAGTCCTGCGGTGCGCCGAGCGCTCGAGCCGGCTCACCGGCCGACGCGTCGCAGCACGACGTGGGCGGTCCGCCGCGGGTCGGCACGGGCGACGTACCGCCGCCACTGCGTCTCCCACATCTCCCAGAACGGGTCGAATGCGCCCGCGTCGCGTTCGAGCGCGGCGCGCCGCCGTTCGGCATCGGATGCCTCGAGCCAGATCCGCAGGCTCGGCACGCCCTCGACCGCCGCGAACGCGCCGCATCCCTCGACGATGACGAGGCGGCCCGGGCGGACGCGCTCGACCCCGCCGGGCCGATCAGCCGCCCAGTCCCAGGTGGCGACCTCTCCGACGCGGCCGTTCGCGAGCCGCCGCACCAGCCGCCGGCCGACGAGGTCGGCTCCCGCGGTGAGGCCGTGCCAGCCCGGGTACACGGCGTCGAGGCGCACGAGCTCGGGCAGGTGCCCCGGCCAGGTGCGCCCCAGCGCCGTCGCGAAGGTCGATTTGCCGACGCCGCTGGCCCCGTCGATCGCGATCAGGGTCAACCCGAGCGCGCCCGCGGCGCGCCGGATCCCGGGCAACGCGGCCGCCGCTCCACTCACGTACGCACTCCTCGCGACCGCACCGGGGTCGCGAGCGCCATCCACGGCCTCACGACCACACCGGGTGGAAGGTTCCCGCCGCGATCGCCGCGCCGATCGCGATCGCCGCGATCGCGAGGGCGAGCAGCACCAGCACCGCGTCGGGCCAGCCGACCGTCGACGGCCGGGCCCAGGTGCGCGGATGATCCGAGCCGAATCCGCGCGCCTCCATGGCCGTGGCGAGCTTGCTGCCGCGTCGGATCGCGAGGACGAGCAGCGCGAACGCCATCGTGGCGAACCGGCGCAGCGCGCCGTGGTCGCCGATGCCTCTCGCGCGACGCGACAGGCCCATCGCGCGCCAGTCCTCGACGAACAGTCCCACGAGTCGGGCGCCCGCCAGGGCGCCGAGGACGAACCGGCTCGGCAGTCGCCAGACCTGGGCGAGTCCGTCGGCCAGGTCGGTCGGGTCGACGTCGAGGAACAGCAGCACGGCCGGCAGGCCGATCGCCA
The DNA here is from genome assembly GCF_009647605.1 of Agromyces agglutinans. Lineage (GTDB taxonomy): Bacteria > Actinomycetota > Actinomycetes > Actinomycetales > Microbacteriaceae > Agromyces > Agromyces agglutinans. The sequence goes on from NZ_WJIF01000001.1 coordinate 414,837, forward strand.
GGACGCGGATGGTCACGGCGATCGCCAGCTCGATGGAGCCGTCAGTGATTCGCGCAAGCCAGAACTCGGCGTACACCGTGCCCGAAGGCTCGCCGTAGAGCAGCATCGACACCCCGGCGATCGGGGCTGCGATGAGGATCGGCCAGGTTCGGCGCATGAGCAGCCCCGGCGTGACGCCCGCGAACGCGAACAGCACCAGCTGCACGACCAGGGCGACCGCAGCACTCACCCAGTCGACGGTGAGCAGCAGCGGCGTGGTGAGCACCATCGCGGCCGCCAGCCGGGTCACCGGGTTCACACGGCCGACGAATCGGAGCCGGCCGGGCCGTGCGATCACGGCGGCAGGCGCGGGTGGCGCTGCAGCAGGCGCCGCGGCGCCGGAACGCTCCGGCGACGACCGACGCGCCGGAGACGGCGTCTCGGTTGCGCGTTGTCCGGTGGCGCTCATGCGGCCCTCCGCCCGACGCCCGACGATGCCGTCAGCTCGAGGTGCCGATCGCCGAGCGCAGCCAGGAAGGCTGCGTCGTGGGTGACCGACAGCACCGTGGTCCCGTCGTCGACGAGCTCACGCAGCAGGCGGACGAGCTCGGTCCAGGTCACGCGATCCTGACCGAACGTCGGTTCGTCGAGGATCATGACGTCCGGCTGCGCGACGAGGGCGGAGGCGACCGTGAGCCGGCGCTGCTCGCCCCCCGAGAGCGTGAACGGGTTCGCCTCCGCCAGGGCGTCGAGCCGGAGCCGTTGCAGCACCTCGTCGACGCGGCTCGCCGCCGCGGCGTCGAGCCGACCGAGGGCCCGCACCGCGACGCCCACCTCGTCGCGCACGGTGCGGGCGACGAACTGGTGCTCGGGTTCCTGGAAGACGGTGCCGATGCGCGTGAGGAGCTGCTTCGAGCGCCACCGGATGGGCTCGGGCGCGAGGCCTCGGGCGAGCCCGGGCGACGCGGCGAGCCGGCCGGCGATCGGGTGGAGCAGCCCGCCCATGGTCAGCGCGAGCGTCGACTTGCCGACGCCGTTCGGCCCCGTCAGCACGGTCGAGGCCGCCTCCGGCAGGTCGAGGTCGAGTCCGGACTGCACGAGCGCACCGGGCTCGCGGCCGATCGCGAGGTGCTCGGCGCTGAGCACGGCCGTCGTCGTGCGCGGCGGCCGTGCCGCCTCGACCTCGGCGGGCGCGCCGGGAACCCACACCCCTGCCTCGAGGAGCGCCGTCGAGTGGTCGCGGAGCACCTGGTCGGGCACCCCGTCGGCGACGAGGCGACCGTCGCGGCCGAACACCACGAGCCTCGTGACCAGCTCGAGCCAGACGTCGAGGCGGTGCTCGACCACGACGAGCGTCGCGCCGGTCGCGTCGAGCACACGGCCGACGGCGTCGCGCACCTCCGCGACGCCGTGCGGGTCGAGGTTCGCGGTGGGTTCGTCGAGCAGGAGGAGCCCGGGCCGCATGGCCAGCGCGCCCGCGAGCGCCAGGCGCTGCTTCTGCCCGCCCGAGAGCGCGCTCGTCGATCGGTCGAGCGGCACGTCGAGCCCGACGGCCTCGAGCGCCAGGCCGACGCGGGGCCAGATCTCCTCGCGGGTGACGCCGAGGTTCTCGCACCCGAAGGCGACGTCGTCGCCGACCCTGGCGAGGATCACCTGGGAGTCCGGGTCCTGCAGCACGAGCCCAGCCCGCCCGCGGGCGGCCGACGGTTCGACGCCGTCGACGAGGAGCGTGCCACGTGACTCGCCCTCCTCCGCCCCGCCGTGGACGCCGGCGAGGGCGTGCAGGAACGTCGACTTGCCGCTCCCCGACGGACCCGCCACGAGCACTCGCTCACCCGCGTGGACGCGCAGGTCGATGCCGTCGACCGCCCACCGGATCCGGCCGGCGTGCCGCCAGCCCCACCCGCGCGCCTCGACGCCGGCGGGACGCGACCCGAACCGCTCGGGCATCGTCAGACCCGCTGGGTCACGGCCTGCCCGGCCGCGAATCGATTGAGCGCACCGGTCGCCGCGAGGGCGCGCACGAGGATCCAGCCGAGGAGACCGGCGAGCAGCGCGCCCGAGACGACCACGGCGACGAAGTAGATGCCGAGGAACTCGGCCGACTTGGCCAGGTTGCCCGAGGTGAAGAGCTCGAGCGTCCACGCCGCGGCACCGGCCGCGGCGCCGGCAAGCATCGCCGGGACGACGCCGAACCGCCGGTAGGCGAACAGCGCGAAGACGAGCTCGGCGCCGAGCCCCTGGGCGATCCCCGAGTACAGCGTCTCGATTCCCCACTGGTTGCCGATGAGCGCCGAGACGAGCGCCGCGACGACCTCGACGAACAGCGCGGCTCCCGGTTTGCGGATGACGAGCCCGCCGAGTACGCCGCCGATCAGCCAGATGCCCACGGCGATGCCGCCGAGGCCGGGCGTGAGCGCGTCGGCTGCCGAGAACCAGGCGTAGCCGACGTTGTTCCAGAAGAGGAAGAGCAGGCCTGTCGCGACGCCGAGCACGGCGGCGACGACGATGTCGACGACCCTCCAGCGGAGGTTGCGCGGCCGTGCGGCCCGCGAGTCGGTCGTGCTGGATGCTGATGCGGTTGCGTGCACTGTCGTGCCCTTTCGTTCGAAGGAAAGCGGCACGGGAATGAGATGCGATGCCCTCCCTGCGCTGGCATGACCCAGATCAGGTTCGACGGTCGAAGGTTGGAGAACCTTCCTCTCAGCCCGGCTCACCGGACTCCCGTGTTCAGGGCACGAGTATACGCCGAACGCGACACACGCGCGCCGGCGGGGACCGGGTCAGCGCTTGAGGGCGCGGATGACCCAGCGCAGCGCCTTGCCGGTGACCCAGATGAGCGGGGTCGCGGCGAGGATCAGCCCGATCAGGTTGGGCTCGAAGCGCACGTCGCCACCGCCCCGGCCGACGTATGCGCCGAGCGGAATGGACGCGCCGCCGCCGCCCCCGCCCGTGCCCTGCTGGCCCTTCTCGTCGGCGCCGCTGCCGCCGCCGAATCCGTACCAGCCGAGCGCGACCGGCACAACGGTGGTGCCGCCGACGTCGATCGGTTCGCCGTACGAGGTCTTCACGCCGACACCGGCGACGTTCTCCGCGAGGTCAAGGACGAATTCAGCCATGTCGCCACGCTACCGGCGGCTCGCACGCGGCGACACCCCTTGACGGCGGCCGGATGCCACGACGTGCGGGCGTGCGCTGCGACACGGGTGGGGCGCTCAGCCCCGATCGGGACCGCTCTCGTCATCGTCGTCGAGCGGTCGCCGGAACCGGGCGCCGGCGACGGCGCCGCTGCCGTCGCGGCCGACGAGCGCGGCCGGCTTCACGGCGCCACGGCCGAACTTCGCGACGACCCGGTCGATCGTGCGCTCGGCGTCGCGCCACTCCTCGTCGGGGTCCCACAACGCGGTGCCGCCGCTCGGACGCAGCTGCTCGGCGCGCACGCCGATCAATCGCACCCGGGCACCGTCGCCCACGAGGTCGTCGAGCGCGGCGGCCGCCTCCTCGTAGATGCGCCGGGCGACGTCGGTCGGCTCGCCGAGCGTACGCGAACGCGTCACGGTGCGGAAATCGCCGTAGCGCAGCTTCAGCACCACGGTGCGGCCCGTGAGGCCCGCTTTGCGCAGCCGGGCGGCGACGTTCGTGGACAGGCCGAGCAGCGCCCGGCGGATCTCGTCGGGGTCGGTCAGGTCGTGCCCGAACGTCGTCTCGTGCCCGACGCTGCGCTCGCTGCGCTGGAGGCTGACCTCGCGCTGGTCGATGCCGTTGGCGAGTCGCGACAGCCTGCCGGCCAGTGCCGGGCCGACGGCTCGTTCGAGCGCTTCGGGCGGCATCGCCGCGACGTCGCCGATGGTGCGCAGCCCGAGCCGGGCGAGTGATTCCTCGGTGACCCGGCCGACGCCCCAGAGGGCCGAGACGGGCAGCGGATGCAGGAAGGCGAGCGTCTCGGCGGCCGGGACGACGAGCATGCCGTCGGGCTTGGCCCGGCTCGAGGCGACCTTGGCGACGTACTTGCTGGCCGCGACGCCCACCGAGCAGGCGAGCCCGGTCTCGGTGCGCACGCGGTCGCGGATGGTCCACGCGATCTCGGCGGGTGACCCGTGCAGGCGTCGCGCGCCCGACACGTCGAGGAAGGCCTCGTCGATCGAGAGCGGCTCGACGATCGGCGTCAGGTCGCCGAGGATGGCCATCACGCGCTTCGAGTACTCGGTGTACTTGCGGTAGTCGCCGCGCAGCACGATCGCGTTCGGACAGCGCTGGAGGGCGACCGACATGGGCATGGCCGAGTTCACGCCGAACCGGCGGGCCTCGTAGCTGGCCGCCGACACGACCCCGCGACCCGCGGTGCCGCCGACGAGCACGGGCTTGCCCCGCAGCTCGGGACGCGAGAGCAGCTCGACCGACACGAAGAACGCGTCCATGTCGACGTGCAGGATCGGCGTCGCCGAATCGTCGACCGGCCCCGTGGTCACCTGGCGCGACGAGCCGTCCTGCTTGCTCACGCTGCGACCCTACCCGCGACCGCCGACAGGCCGCCCGGCCGGGCCCGCGTCGGCTGCCCGGCGCATCGCCCCGGCCGCCGGCAGGCGTCAGAACCCGAAGTCGCCACCGCCGAAGTCGCCACCGCCGAAATCGCCGCCGCCGAAGTCGCCCCAACCGCCGTCGCCCGATGCGTCGGCACCGGATGCCTCGACCGAACCGGCGTCCGCCGACGCATCGCCGGCACCCGAGTCGCCTCCCGAGTCACCGCCCGCGTCGCCACCGCCCTCGCCGCCCGCCTCGAGCGTGCCCGGGTCGGGCAGGAAGGCCGACACGATCGCGGAGCCGACGACGTAGCCGGCGATCGAACCGAGCAGCGAGCTCGCGAACATCGAGCCGAAGCTCGGCGCGCCGGCATACTGCTGACGGCCCGGCTGAGCCCCGGCGCCCGGGTACCCGCCCGCGCCCGGGTACCCTGCGCGGCCGTCGGCCTGGCCGCCGTCGAACGCCGCCGATCCCGACCCGGGTGCGCCCGGAGCGGGGATCGACGAGATCGTGCGCTCGATCGTGCCCGGCTGGCGCAGCTCGGCGCGAGTGGCCGCGCGCGCGAGCGCCGACGGCTCCTCGGAGACGAGGCGCTCGCCCGGCGGCAGCTGGTCGACGAGGCCCGCGTAGACGAGGTGGCGCTGCTCGGGGGTGAGCTTGGCGAACGCCTCGGTGTGCACCGCCTCGATGGACTCGGGCGGCGCGGTGCGCAGGAGGTAGCGGTAGCGCTCGACGGCCAGTTCGTCGTCGCTCATGGCACGGGGCGCGGGCTGGGCCGGCGGCGCCGGGCGGCGCTGCGGCTCGGGTGCGCCGAAGAGTCGATCCAGGAATCCCATGGTGTCCTCGTCAATCCTCGAAGGGGAGCACGAATCTAGCGACGCCAGCCATGAGCCGGCTGTGAGCCTGCCCGACTACTCGGCGTTCGCGCGCTCGAGGACGAGTTCGCGCACGCGCGCGGCATCCGCCTTGCCCTGCATCGCCTTCATCACCGCGCCGATCACCGCGCCGGCGGCCTGCACCTTGCCGTCGCGGATCTTGGCGAGCACGTCGGGCTGGGCGGCGAGCGCCTCGTCGATCGCCGCGACGAGCGCGCCGTCATCGGAGACCACCGCGAGCCCTCGTGCGTCGACGATCTCCTGCGGCGAGCCCTCGCCGGCCACGACCCCCTCGAGCACCTGGCGCGCCAGGCGGTCTGTGAGTGTGCCGGCCTCGACGAGCTGCGCGAGTTCGGCGACGTGCGTCGGCGACACGAGGCTCGAGGCATCCCGATCGGCGGCGTTCGCGAGGCGGGCGATCTCACCCGTCCACCACTTGCGCGCGGCGGCGGGAGTGGCCCCCGCCGCGACCGTTGCGGCGAGCTCGTTGAGCATCCCCGAGTTCGCCACGATCTGGAACTCGTCGTCGCTGAAGCCCCACTCCTGCTTGAGCCGGCGCCGGCGGGCGGCCGGCGCCTCGGGCAGCGCGGCGCGCAACTCCTCGATCAGCTCGGCCGAGGGCACCACCGGGAGCAGGTCGGGCTCGGGGAAGTAGCGGTAGTCGTCGGCGTCGGACTTGGGACGACCGGGGCTCGTGCTGCCCGTGTCCTCGTGCCAGTGCCGCGTCTCCTGCGTGATGATACCGCCGGCGGCGAGGATCGCGGCCTGGCGCTGGATCTCGTACCGAACGGCCCGCTCGATCGAGCGGAACGAGTTGACGTTCTTCGTCTCGGTGCGGGTGCCGAACTGCTCCTGGCCACGCGGACGCAGCGAGACGTTCGCGTCGCAGCGCAGGTTGCCGCGCTCCATGCGGGCCTCCGAGATGCCGAGCGAGAGCGCGATGTCGCGGATCGTGGAGACGTAGGCGCGCGCGAGAGCGGGGGCATCCGCCTCGGCGCCCACCACTGGGCGCGTGACGATCTCGACGAGCGGCACGCCCGCGCGGTTGTAGTCGACGAGCGAGTACTCGGCACCCTGGATGCGTCCGGTCGAACCGCCGACGTGGGTCAGCTTGCCGGCGTCCTCCTCCATGTGGGCGCGCTCGATCGGCACCCGGAAGACGCGGCCGTTCTCGAGTTCGACCTCCACCTCGCCGTCGAAGGCGATCGGCTCGTCGTACTGCGAGATCTGGTAGTTCTTCGCGAGGTCGGGGTAGAAGTAGTTCTTGCGCGCGAAGCGGCTCGACGGGGCGATCTCGCAGCCGAGCGCGAGGCCCAGCGAGATCGACTTGCGCACGGCCTCGCCGTTCACGACCGGCAGCGAGCCCGGGAGGCCGAGGCACACGGGCGTGACGAGCGTGTTCGGCTCGGCGCCGTGGTTGGCGTCGTTCGCCGGGTTGGGTGCGGGCGAGAACATCTTCGTCGCGGTGTTCAGCTCAACGTGCACCTCGAGGCCGATGACCGGCTCGAAGAGCTCGAGCGCACGGTCGAAATCCATCAGTTCGACACGGGCCATCAGACGGCGCCTTCCTCGGTCGCGAGCAGCTCATGGGTGGTCAGCGCGGGCGCGCGGTCGAGCAGGGGGCCGCCCCACTCGGCGAGGAGCAGCTGCTCCAGCGCGCCGCCGACGTTGTACAGGCGGGCGTCCTGGCGCGCGGGCGCCAGGAACTGGATGCCGACCGGCAGTCCGTCTTCCGGTGCGAGGCCCACGGGCAGCGAGATGCCCGGCACGCCCGCGAGGTTCGCGGGGATCGTCGCGACGTCGTTGAGGTACATCGCGAGCGGGTCGTCGAGCTTCTCGCCGAGCTTGAACGCGGTCGTCGGCGCGGTCGGCGTGGCGAGCACGTCGACGTTCGCGAACGCGGACTCGAAGTCGCGCTGCACGAGGGTGCGCACCTTCTGCGCGCTGCCGTAGTACGCGTCGTAGTAGCCCGCGGACAGGGCATAGGTGCCGAGGATGATGCGACGCTTGACCTCGGGGCCGAAACCCGCCTCGCGCGTGGCCGACATGACCTGCTCGACCGTGCCGCCGCCCTCGGGCGTGACGCGAAGGCCGAACCGCACCGAGTCGAACTTCGCCAGGTTCGACGAGGCCTCGGCCGGGAGGATGAGGTAGTACGCGGCGATCGCGTGCTCGAAGTTCGGCGTGGAGACCTCGACGATCTCGGCGCCGTGGCGCTCGAGCAGGTCGAGCGCCTCGTGGAAGCGCTGGCGCACGCCCGCCTGGAAGCCCTCGGAGTCCAGTTCCTTCACGACGCCGATGCGAAGGCCCGCCACGTCGGCCCGGCGCACCGCGTCGGCCATCGACGGCCACGGGTCGGCGATCGAGGTGGAGTCGTGCGGGTCGTGGCCCGCGATGACGTCTTGGAGGAGCGCGGCGTCGAGCACCGTGCGCGTGACCGGGCCGATCTGGTCGAGGCTCGAGGCGAGCGCGATCGAGCCGTACCGGCTCACCGCGCCGTAGGTCGGCTTCACGCCGACGGTGCCGGTGACGTGCGCGGGCTGGCGGATCGAGCCGCCCGTGTCGCTGCCGAGCGCGAGGGGCGCCTCGAAGGCCGCGACCGCAGCGGCTGAGCCGCCGCCGGAGCCGCCCGGGATGCGCTCGAGGTCCCACGGGTTGTGCGTGGGGCCGTACGCGGAGTGCTCGGTCGACGAGCCCATCGCGAACTCGTCCATGTTGGTCTTGCCGAGCGGCACGAGGCCTGCCTCGCGGACCTTGCGCACGGGCGTCGCGTCGTACGGCGGTATCCAGCCCTCGAGGATGCGCGAGCCCGACGTCGAGGGCATGCCCTCGGTGACCAGGACGTCCTTGATCGCGATCGGCACGCCCGCGAGCTCGCCGAGCGACTCGCCCGCGGCGCGGCGGCGGTCGATGTCGGCCGCGGTGTCGAGCGCGCGCTCGCCCGCGACGTGCAGGAACGCGTGCACGGCGCCGTCGACGGCGCCGATGCGGTCGAGGTGCGCCTGCGTCGCCTCGACGGATGACACGTCGCCGGCGGCCAGGCGGCCGGCGAGGTCGGCGGCGCTCAGGCGGATCAGCTCGTCGCCGTGGCTCACTGCTCCTCCCCCAGGATCGCCGAGACCACGAAGCGGCCGCCGTCGTGCTCGGGGGCGCCGGAGAGCGCCTGCTCGACGGTCAGCACGTTGTCGCCGACCACGTCGTCGCGGAAGACGTTTTGCAGCGGGATCGGGTGGCTGGTCGGCGGGACGTCGGGCGTCGCGACCCGGCTCACCTGCTCGACGGCCTGCATGATCTGGCCGAGTTCCGTGGTGAGGTGCGCGATCTCTTCCTCGGTGAGCGCGATGCGGGCGAGGTTCGCGAGGTGCGCGACCTGCTCCGCACTGATTTCAGACATGCTGCTCCGAACGTGTCGTGGTGGGGATGCGTCGATTCTATCGGGGCCGCCCGGCCGGGCATCACGGCCCTCAGACGCCGAACAGGCCCTCGCCGTGCCGGTGCAGCAGTTCGTACGCCTCGGCGAACGTCTGCGGCTCGGGGGTGTCTCCGCCGCCGGCGCGAGCCAGCAGCAAGCCGAGCAGTCCTCTCGCGGGCGGGCTCAGCGGCTTGTCCTTCGTCGTGCCGGCCGGGTGCGGCTGCGTCGCCTCGGGATTCGGGGGCACGTACTGCGGCGAGGTCACCGGCCACGTCGACGGATGCCTCGGCTTGTCGAGGTTCACGATGCTGAAGAGGTCGTTGGCGCCCGCGTCGCGCCGAGTGAGCGGCTTCAGGCCGTGCAGGCGCGACAGCGTCGCGATCACGGCACCGTGGTGCATCTCGTCGTGGATGATCGTGCCCGCGCGGGTGTACGCGGAGACGGCGATCGCGGGGACGCGGCATCCGAGGCGGTCGAACGCGAACCCCATCTCGCCGGGCGCCGCGTCGTCGTGCGGGGGGCTCGCCGCAGGCGGCGGCACGTGATCGTACGTGCCGCCGTGCTCGTCGAACGTGACGAGCAGCAGGGTGTTCAGCGCGTTGGAGCCCTTCGGGCTCGCACTCGTGCGCACGGCCTCGTAGATCCGGTGGATCAGCAGTTCGCCCGCGCGCACGTCGGAGATCGCGCTGTCGACGACCGCTTCGCCGTCGACGTCGGATTCGCGGAGCCGGCCGAAGGGCGGATGGAAGTCGTTGTGGTTGTACACCATGCGCGGCTCGATGAACGCGTACGCCGGCAGCTCGCCCGTGCGCGCGTCTTCGTAGAACCGGTCCATGGTCGCGAAGTGCTCGGTCTTCCAGTCCTCCTCGAGCACGGGCGCGTGCAGCACGCCCGTGAACGAGACGAGCTGCAACTCGTCGAAGTAGATGCGCCAGCTGAGCCCCGCCTCCTCGAGCCGGTTGAACACCGTGGGCGCCGGATCGGCGTCGAGCCACTTGTCGTAGCCGCCGCCGTGCTTGTTCGTGACGAAGCCGTGCGAGGTGGAGGCATGGAAGAAGGAGCGATTGCAGAACGTCTGCGACGGCACCGCGCAGTGCCAGGCGTCGAACACCGCGAAGTTCTTCGCGAGGGTCGAGAGCACGGGCAGCATCTCGGGCGAGAAGGAACCCATGATCTGGCCGAGTTCGGCCGGCGTCGGCTGCTCGCCCCGCTTCAGCCGTTCGAAGTTGATGAGGTAGTCGGTGACGAAGCCGTCCATCGTGGGCGTGGCACCGGGGGGCGGCGCGTTGTACGGATGGTCCATGTCACCGACGTCGGCGTCGGCGTTCGAGGAGGGGTCGACGATGCCGAACAACTGCGTGTTGACGTGCGGGTACTCCTCGCCGGGGTCGGGGTTCGGTCGGCCCATGATGTCGTCGGTCGGGCCCGCGTAGACATGCGCGGCGACGGTCGTGCCATCGGGAGCCGGATTCGCGTAGTCGCCGAACGCGAGACCGTCGAACCGCTGGCCGGCCGGCACGTCGTCGGGGCTGTAGAGCCAGCCCAGCAGGTTGTCGAACGAGCGGTTCTCACCCATGACCACCACGACGTGGTCGAATCCGGCCTCTTCGCGCGGCGTGAGGGCGGCGAAGTCGTCGGCGCCCTCAGCGAAGCCGCTCGAGTAGCCGATCGCCGCACCGGCCGCAGCGCCGATACCGCCGCCGACCACGGCCCCTGCGGCGGCGAACCCGCCGAACTTCAGGAAGTCGCGGCGCGAGGCGGCGTGAGCGGCTTCACCGCCGTCGCGGCCCGCGGCCGGGTCGCCGCCCTCACCCTTCGGCGTCATCCGCTCCCCCGTCGACGGCCGGCGCATCGAGCGCCGCGGGCCCCTCGGTCACGAGCACGCGGAACTGCGCGGCGTCGAGCACGCGGATGCCGAGCTCCTCGGCCTTGGCGAGTTTCGAGCCCGCCCCGGGACCCGCGGCGACGAAGTCGGTCTTCTTCGACACGCTCGAAGCGGCCTTGCCGCCCGCGGCGATGATCGCCTCTTGCGCGCCCTCGCGCGTGAACCCCTCGAGCGAGCCCGTCGCGACGATCGTGAGCCCCGCGAGCACGCCGCCCGCGTCGCCCGCGGCACCAGGACCCGGATGCCCGGGGGTCGACCACTGCACGCCCGCCGCGGCCCACCGCTCGACGATCTCGCGGTGCCACTCCTCCTCGAACCAGTCGGTCATCGCGTCGGCGATGATGCCGCCCACGCCCTCGACCTGGGCGAGCTCGTCGCGGGACGCCGCACGGATCCCGTCGAGCGACCCGAACCAGTCGGCGAGCGCGCGCGCCGCGACCGGCCCGACGTGCCGGATGTTGAGCGACACGATGAGCCGCCAGAGCGGCTTGGTCTTCGCGCGTTCGAGTTCGGCCAGAAGCTTCGTCGCCGCCTCGGAGGGCAGGAGCTCGCGGTGGCTCTTGCGGATGCCCGCCCGGCGCCGCTCGGCCGCGTCGAGGTGCTCGGTGCCGGGCGGGTAGGTCGCGGCGCCCCACTTCTGGAAGGGCGCCCGGCGGATCGGTTCGCCCGTCGCCTCGTCGACGCGGGGCTCGCCGGTCTCGGCGTCGCGCACGACCACTTCGATGGGCACGAGCTCCTCGACCGTGAGGTCGAACAGCCGCGCCTCGGTGCGAAGCGGCGGATCGGCTGGCACGTAGGGCTGCGTAAGCGCGGCGGCGGTGACCTCGCCGAGGGCCTCGATGTCGAGCGCACCGCGCGAGCCGATGTGCTCGACCCGGCCGCGCACCTGCGCTGGGCACGACCGAGCGTTCGGGCAGCGCAGGTCGATGTCGCCCTCCTTCATGGGGCGCAGCGGCGTGCCGCACTCGGGACAGCGCTCGGGCATGTGCCACTCGCGCTCGGTGCCGTCGCGCAGGCCCTCGACGGCGCCGAGGATCTCGGGGATCACGTCGCCGGCCTTGCGCAGCACCACGGTGTCGCCGATGAGCACGCCCTTGGCGCGCACCACGTCTTGGTTGTGAAGGGTCGCCTGGCGAACGGTCGAGCCGGCCACCTTGACGGGCTCCATGATGGCGAACGGCGTCGCGCGCCCCGTGCGGCCCACCCCGATGGCGATGTCGAGCAGCTTCGTGTGCACCTCTTCCGGCGGGTACTTGTAGGCGATCGCCCACCGCGGCGCGCGGCTGGTCGCACCGAGCTCGTCGTGCAGGTCGAGCTCGTCGATCTTGATGACGATGCCGTCGATCTCGTGCTCGACATCGTGGCGGTGCTCGCCCCAGTGCTCGATGAATCCGGCGACCTCGTCGATCGAGCCGAACACCCGGGTGTGCGGCGACACCGGCAGGCCCCAGCTCGCGATGAGGTCGTACACCTCGGACTGCGACGAGACGGGCGGGTCGGGCCACGCGCCGATGCCGTGCAGGTGGAGCGCGAGTCGGCCGAGCCGGTCGCGCATGAGCGCGAGCTGCTCGCGGCTCTTGTTCTCGCGGCGCTGGCGCAGGCTGCCGGCCGCTGTGTTGCGGGCGTTGGCGAACTCGGGGAACCGCACCGGGATCTCGTCGTCGGCACGCCCCTTGGCCCGCTGTTCGGCCGCGAAGGCGGCCTGCAGCTCGTGCTGGCGCTCGTTGAGCGCCTCGAAGTCGACGGTGCGCAGGAACACCTCGCCGCGGACCTCGAAGAACGGCGGGAACCCCTCGCCCGACAGCTTCCGGGGAATCGCGGGGATGAACTCGATGTTCTCGGTGATGTCTTCACCGACCCGGCCGTCGCCGCGCGTCGTCGCGGTCTCGAGCACGCCGTCGCGGTAGGCCAGGCTGATCGCCAGTCCGTCGATCTTCAGCTCGGAGAGCCAGCGCACCGGCCGGCCTGCGGCGGCCTGCGCCTTCGCGGCCCACTCGCGGAACTCGTCGACGCTGAACACGTTGTCGAGGCTCAGCATGCGCTCGGCGTGCTCGTGCGTCGGGAACCCGGCGCCGACGATCGCGGCCCCGACCTGCTGCGTCGGGCTGTCTTGGCCCGCCAGCTCGGGGAACGCGCGCTCGATCGCCTCGAGCCGATGGAACGCCTCGTCGTACTCGGCGTCGGAGAGCGGCGAGTCGCCGTCGCCGTAGTACGCGAGCCGCGCGCGATCGATGCGCTCGCGAAGCGCCTCGGATTCGCCGCGGGCGGTGTCGAAGTCGGCCGGGAGGTCGCGGATGTCGCTCACACGGTCATCCTACGAGCGGCCCCCGACGCCGACGGCACCCCGCCGCCGGGCACCCCGCCGCCGACGGGGTGCCCGATGCGCAGGATGCCCGCGAGACGCGGAGGCCGTGGCATCCGCCCCGCTCAGTCGTCGAGCGCGACGCGGTCGACGCGGCGGTGGAACCGTGTGCCGGCGATGCCGCCGAGCACCGCGCCGCCGAGGCTCACCACGGCGACGGCGAGCGCGGAGACGAGGCCGATGACCGTGATCTCGCCGTCGGAGAGCGGGAGGCGCGGCTGCACCGCGAGCTCGCGGAAGATCTCGTACCGACCGTCGAGCAGCACGCTCGCGAGCGCCGCCACGATCGCGATCACGAGGGCCCAGACCCACACGGCCACGCCCTGCACGGCGCCGTCGAACCGAGCCATGCGGCCGGCGACGTAGCCGCCGCAGAAGTACGAGACGAGCACGACGGCCAGCAGGAGGCCCACGCCGATCCAGCCCATGGTCGAGGGGTCGAGGCCCAGGGATCCGACCCAGCCGGGCACGGCCTCGAACCCGAGGGCGGCGCCGATCGCGGCCGAGAGCGCGAGCAGGATCGTCGCCGTGCCGGTCGCGGCCAGCCAGCCGAAGAGCGCGGCGCCGACCTGCACGCCGCCGAACCGGCGACGCTGGCGGGCGAGCAATTCGCGGGCGGTCGGTGCCGCGCCCGGCGCAGCGGCGGCCGCGGCCTCGTGGGTCGACGACGGCTCAGGCGCCGTGTCGGTCGCGGTCGGGGCGTGCGCGGTGTGCCTCGTCGTTTCCGGCGCCGCGTCCGCCGCGGCGCGCGGATCGGCCGCCTCGGTCGCGTCAGGGGCCGTGGACGTGGACGGGGCGGTGGACGTGGACGTGGTGCGGGGAGTGTGCTCGATGGTCACGGGAGTCTCCTCGTGTCGTGGGTGCGCCCGGGGGGATCGGCGCGGTCACGACCCTATGGGAGCGCTGTGAAGACCGACGAGGCGTTGACAGGACGGCCCACACGCCCGTATGGGGCGCGATTCCGCGGAAGCGCTCAGGCTCCGACGGGGACGGCGCTGACGGTGCGGTCGATCGTGCACTGGCCGAGCACGCGCGTGCCGACGTAGACGACCGCGGTCTGCCCGGGCGCGACGCCGTCGAGCGGTGTGTCGGGCGTGATCACGAGTTCGCGATCACCGGATGCCTCCGGCGCGGCCGGCACGAGTCGCGCGACCGCGGGCACCGGGTCGGCGTGCGCGCGGATCTGCACCTCGCACACGAACGGCTCGCCGTCGGCGGCCACGAGGCCCGAGGCGATCGGGTCGGCCCCGGCCCAGGAGAAGCGGGAGCCGGCGATCTCGCCGATCGCGAGCGCCTCCTTCGGGCCCACGACGACGGTGTTCTCCTTCGGCCGCACCTCGAGCACGAACCGCGGCCGGCCGTCGGGCGCGGGCGTGCCGAGCCGCAGGCCCTTGCGCTGGCCGACGGTGTACGCGTGGGCGCCCTCGTGGCTGCCGACGACCTCGCCCGTTCGGTCGACGATGTCGCCCGCGGCCGTGCCGACCTTCTCGGCGAGCCAGCCCTTGGTGTCGCCGTCGGAGATGAAGCAGATGTCGTAGGAGTCGGGCTTGCGGGCGACCTGGAGCCCGCGGCGCTCGGCCTCCTGGCGGACGAGTTCCTTCGACGGCGTGTCGCCGAGCGGGAAGTACGCGTGCTCGAGCTGCTCGGCCGTGAGCACGCCGAGCACGTAGCTCTGGTCCTTCGCCTCGGCGCTCGCGCGATGGAGTTCGCGTCGGCCCGAGGCATCCGTCGTGATCTTCGCGTAGTGGCCCGTCGCGACCGCGTCGAATCCGAGCGCGAGCGCCTTCTCGAGGAGCGCGGCGAACTTGATGCGCTCGTTGCAGCGCATGCACGGATTCGGGGTGCGGCCGGCCGCGTACTCCGAGATGAAGTCGTCGACGACGTCGGCCTTGAACCGCTCGGAGAAGTCCCACACGTAGTACGGGATGCCGAGCAGGTTCGCCGCGCGCTGCGCGTCCATCGAGTCCTCGATGGTGCAGCAGCCGCGGCTGCCGGTGCGCAGCGTGCCGGGCATGCGGCTGAGCGCGAGGTGCACGCCGACGACGTCGTGGCCGGCCTCGACGGCACGCGCCGCCGCGACGGCGCTGTCGACGCCGCCTGACATCGCCGCAAGCACTCGCATGCCACCAGTCTACGAAGCCGTGCTGAACGGATGCCCCGAGCCGGGCGCTCAGCGATCGAACGAGGTCGTGCGGGCCGCGAGGCCGGCACGCGAGGCGCGCGCGTACGCGTCGGGCAGCGCGGCCAGGAACGCGTCGACGTCGGCCTCGGTCGAGGCGTGCCCGAGCGTGAGGCGGAGCGCCCCGCGCGCGTCGGCCTCGCTGCGCCCCATGGCCAGCAGCACGTGGCTCGGCTCGGGAACGCCCGCCTGGCACGCCGAGCCGGTCGAGACGGCGACGCCCGCGGCATCCAGCAGGAACAGCAGCGAATCGCCCTCGCACCCCGGGAACGAGAAGTGCGCGTTCGCGGGCAGCCGGCCCGCCGGGTCGGGGTCGCCCGACAGCCGCGCCTCCGGCACGAGGCGTGCCACGCCCGCGACGAGCCGGTCGCGCAGCGCCGCCATGTGCTCCGCGTCGACGTCGAGCCGACCGGCCACCGCGGTCGCGGCCGCCGCGAAGCCCGCCGCCGCCGCGACGTCCTGCGTGCCCGAGCGCATCCGCCGCTGCTGGCCGCCACCGTGCAGCAGCGGCTCGAGCTGCGCCGACCGGTCGACGACGAGCGCGCCGATGCCCGCGGGCCCTCCGATCTTGTGCGCCGACACGCTCACGGCGACGAGCCCCGCGCCCGGCGGGGCATCCGTCTGCCGCCGGATCGCGCGCACGTCGATCGGGACCTGCCCGTAGGCGGCGACCGCGTCGATGTGCAGCGGTACGCCCGCATGCGCCGCGAGCTGCGCCGCCTCGAGCACCGGCTGGATCGTGCCGACCTCGTTGCTCGCCCACAGCATGGTCACGAGCGAGATGGATGCCGCATCGCGCGCGAGCTCGTCGGCGAGCGCGTCGAGGCGCACGCGGCCCACCTCGTCGACGGGCAGCTCGACGAACTCGGCGCCCTCGTGCGCCACCAGCCAGTCGATCGTGTCGATCGTCGCGTGGTGCTCGCCGGCCGGGGCGAGGATGCGCGGTCGCGGGCCGCCCGACTGCCGCCGCCAGTGCAGGCCCTTGATCGCGAGGTTCACGGCCTCGGTGCCGCTGCCCGTGAAGACGACCTCGATCGCGTCGGCCCCGAGCGTCGCGGCGACCCGCTCGCGCGACTCCTCGAGCGAGCGCTTGGCCTGCTGGCCCGCGCTGTGGATGGACGCGGGGTTGCCCGTCACCCCGAGGGCTGCGGTGAGCGCGTCGATCGCCTCGGGGAGCATGGGGGTCGTCGCGGCGTGGTCGAGGTACGCCATGGAACTACTGTAGATCGCATGCCCGCGGCCGACCCCCTGCATGACCTGGGCGTCCGCTGCGACGCCGACGGCGGCACGCTGCGGCTCTGGTCGGGCAATGCGACCTCGGTCGAGCTCGTCGTCTTCGCCGCCGACGACCTCGACTGGGCGATCGAGCGGGTGCCCGCCGTGCGCGACGAGCACGGCGTCTGGGAGGCGCGTTCGACGACGCTCGTCCCCGGCGCCGGCTACGGCGTGAGCGTCGACGGGCCCGCAGGGGTCGAGCACGCCTTCAATCCCGTGCACACCCTGCTCGATCCCTACGCGCGTGGGCTCGCCCGCGCCGGCGACGGCTCGTGGCGCGGCGTCGCGCCGGCTGCGCCCGGACAGGCGGTGGCGCCCGAGGCGGCGGACGCCGCCGAGGCATCCGTCGCCCGTCCGCCGAAGCCCCACGTGCCGCTCGACCGCACGGTCGTCTACGAGGCGCACGTCCGCGGATTCAGCCGGCGCAACCCGGCCCTGCCGGCCGAGCTGCGCGGCACGTACGCGGGCCTCGCGCACGACGCCTCGATCGAGCACCTGCTCCGTCTCGGAGTCACGACGGTCGAACTGCTGCCCGTGCACGCGTTCGTCTCCGAGGAGCGCCTCGTGCGCCAGGGCAAGACGAACTACTGGGGCTACAACACGCTCGGGTTCTTCGCCCCCCACGCGCCGTACGCGACCGCGGCCTCGCAGGCCGCGGGTGCCGAGGCGGTGCGCGCCGAGTTCCGCGCCATGGTCGACCGGCTGCACGAGGCCGGCCTCGAGGTCGTGCTCGACGTCGTCTACAACCACACCGCCGAAGAGGGCCGAGAGGGCCCGACGTTCAGCTTCCGCGGCATCGACAACGCCGCGTACTACCGCCACGACGCGCACGGCCGCTACGTCGACACGACCGGCTGCGGCAACACGCTCGACTTCGGCGCGGACGCCCCGGTGCGGCTCGTGCTCGACTCGATGCGGTACTGGGCAAGCGACATGGGCGTCGACGGGTTCCGCCTCGACCTCGCGGCGACCCTGGGCCGCGGCGATCACGGCGAGTACGACCGCGACCACCCGCTGCTGCGCGGCATGCTCGAGGATCCCGTGATCGGCGCGACGAAGCTCATCGCCGAGCCGTGGGACGTCGGCCCCGGCGGCTGGCGCACGGGCGACTTCCCGGCCGGTTTCACCGAGTGGAACGACCGCTACCGCGACCGCATGCGCGACTTCTGGCTGGGCGACCTCCGGCGCGAGCGCGAGACCGGCACCGCGGGCAGCGGCATCGGTCGCTTCGCGACCCGGCTCGCGGGCTCCTCGAACACGTTCGCGCGCGAGCGCGGCCCGCTCGCGAGCCTCAACTTCATCACCGCGCACGACGGGTTCACGCTCGCCGACCTGACCGCCTTCGACGTCAAGCACAACGAGGGCAACGGTGAAGACAACCGGGACGGCACCGACCACAACAACTCCTACAACCACGGCGTGGAGGGCCGCACCGACGATCCCGCGATCCGCGCCGCCCGTCGGCGGAGCGTGCGCAATCTGATGGGTACGCTGCTGCTCTCGGCCGGCGTGCCGATGCTCACCGCGGGCGACGAGTTCGGCCGCAGCCAGGCGGGCAACAACAACGCCTACTGCCATGACTCCGACCTGACGTGGCTCGGCTGGGAGTGGGCCGACGAGCAGCGGGCGCTCTTCGACACGACGCGGCGGCTCATCCGGCTGCGCGCCGAGAACCCCGCACTGCGGCCCGTGCGGTTCGGCGTCTTCGGCGAGACCACGCCGGGAGCGTCGCAGATGGACTGGTACAACGCCGACGGCGAGACCATGACCATCGACGACTGGAACTCCCCCGCCGAGCGCACGCTGCAGTACCTCGCCGCCTCGACCCCCGAGACCGAGGAGTTCAACCGCATCCTGCTCGTCGTGCACGCGCGCGAGGAGGCGACCGAGGTCGTGCTGCCCGAGCACGAGGGCGTCGCCGCGTACACCCTGCTGTGGGACTCGGCGAGCGAGACGCCCGCCGTCGCGGCCGCAGAGCCGCGACCCGGCGAGCGCGTGCGGGTCTCGCCGCTGTCGATGCAGCTCTACCGGGCGGCCGACGTCTGATGGCCAGGCGAGTGGATGCCTCCGCCGGCACGCCGGCGACCGTCGCCCTCGTCACCGCGGGCGTCGCGTTCACGCCGCATGCGTACGAGCACGACCCGCGCGCGAGCGCGTACGGACTCGAAGCCGCCGAGAAGCTCGGCGTTCCGCCGGAGCGGGTGTTCAAGACGCTCGTGGCCGTGGTCGACGGCGGGCTGGCGGTCGGCATCGTGCCCGCGAACGCGCAGCTCGACCTGAAGGCGCTCGCCGCCGCGGTCGGCGGCAAGCGCGCCGAGATGGCAGACCCGGCCGTGGCCGAGCGACGCACGGGCTACGTCGTCGGCGGCATCAGCCCGATCGGCCAGAAGACGGCGCTGCCGACCGTGCTCGACGAGTCGGCGATCCTGTGCGAGACCGTGCTCGTGTCGGGCGGCAAGCGCGGCCTCGACCTCGAACTCGCGCCAGACGACCTGCTCGCCGTCACCGGTGGGAGGTACGCGCCGATCGCGCGCGGCCGATAGCGCGATCACCCCGCGGTCGCGACGAGCCCGAGTTCGGCGGCGCTCAGCAGCAGCGGGTGGTTCGGGATGACCCGCACCGTGTAGCCGAAGGCACCGGCACGATCGAGCACGACGCGGCCGCCGTATTCGCGCGGTCCGTCGCCGGGTTTCGCGGCCGTGGGCTCGAGCACCGCGCGGCGCGGCGACTCGATCGTCTCATCGGCCGTCGAGCGGCCGTAGACGACCTCGACCTGCACGTCGTCAGGCGAGAGTTCGCCGAGCGCGACCGTGGCGCGCAGGCGCAGCTCGTCGCCGACGTGCGGCGCGTCGACGCCGCCCGACTCGACGTGCACGACCGAGACGCCCGGCCACGCGGCGCGCACCCGGGCGCTCCAGGCCGCGAGCTCGCGCGCACCGCGGGCATGGTCGGCCCCGACGGCCCGCCCGTGCCGCCACGCGTGCCGGTAGAGCCGGTCGACGTACTCGCGCACCATGCGGTCGGCCCCGAGCTCGGGCGCGAGGCCGGCGAGGGTCCGCCGGAGCATGCCGACCCACTCGTGCGGCACGTCGTGCTCGGAGCGGTCGTAGAACCGCGGCACGATCGCGTGCTCGAGCAGGTCGTAGAGCGCGGCCGCCTCGAGCGCGTCGCGCTCGGAGGCATCCGCCGCCTGGTCGGCCGACGGGATGACCCATCCGGAGTCCTCCGACGCGTACTCGGCCCACCAACCGTCGAGGATCGAGAGGTTCAGCGCGCCGTTCATCGCGGCCTTCATACCCGACGTGCCGCACGCTTCGAGCGGACGCAGCGGGTTGTTCAGCCACACGTCGCAGCCGGGGTAGAGCACCGAGGCCATGCCGATGTCGTAGTCGGGAAGGAACACGATGCGCGCCCGCAGCTCGGGTCGCTGCGCGAACTGCACGAGCTGCTGGATGAGCCGCTTGCCCTCGTCGTCGGCGGGATGCGACTTGCCCGCGATCACGAACTGCACGGGCCGATCGGGATCCGTGAGGATCGCCGCGAGCCGCTCGGGGTCCTGCAGCATGAGCGTCAGCCGCTTGTACGTCGGCACCCGCCGCGCGAATCCGACGGTGAGCACGTCGGGGTCGAGCACGCCCTCGATCCACTCGGGCGCGGGCGCGCCCGAGTGCTGGGTCGACCATGCGGCGGCGAGCCGACGCCGCGCGTCAGCGACGAGCTGGGCCCGCATGCCGCGCTTGACCGACCACAGTTCCGCGTCGTCGAGGGCGCCGCTCAACCACTCGGCGTGCTCGGAGTCGGCGGTTCCGAGCACGCGTTCGGCGAGCGCGCGCAGCGCGGGGTCGACCCAGGTCGGGCTGTGCACGCCGTTCGTGACCGAGGTGATGGGCACCTCGTCGGTGTCGAACCCGGGCCACAGCGAGCCGAACATGCGCCGGCTGACCTCGCCGTGCAGCCTCGACACGCCGTTCGCGTGCTGCGCGAGGCGCAGGCCCATGACCGCCATGTTGAACGCGCTCGTCGCGGGATCGGCGCCGGGCTCGACGCCGAGCGCCAGGGCATCGCCGGGCTTCACGCCCGGCAGCAGGTTGTTGGTCAGGTACCGCTCGACGAGCGGCCGGTCGAACCGGTCGATGCCGGCCGGCACCGGCGTATGCGTCGTGAAGATCGTCGACGCCCGCACGAGCTGCAGCGCCTCGGGGAACGTCAGGCCCTCGCCGATCAGCGAGGAGATGCGCTCGAGGCCCAGGAACCCCGCGTGGCCCTCGTTCATGTGGAACACCTCGGGCGCCGGCGCACCCGTCAGCTCGACCCAGGCGTCGATCGCCCGCGCCCCGCCGATGCCGAGCAGCAGCTCCTGCTGCAGGCGGTATTCGCCGCCGCCGCCGTAGAGGCGGTCGGTCACCCGCCGGAGGTCGTCGGGGTTCGCCGGCACATCGGTGTCGAGCAGGAGCAGCGTGACCCGGCCGACCTGCGCCCGCCAGACCCGCGCCACCAGCGCCCGGTCGTCGGGCAGGGCGAGCACGACCTGCACGGCGGTGCCATCGGGGTGACGCACGAGCGAGAGCGGCAGGCCATCGGGATCGAGCACGGGGTACCGCTCCTGCTGCCACCCGTCGGGTGAGATCGATTGCGAGAAGTAGCCCGAACCGTAGAAGAGTCCCACGCCGAGGATGGGCACGCCGAGGTCGCTCGCGGCCTTCAGGTGATCGCCGGCGAGGATGCCGAGGCCGCCCGAGTACTGCGGCAGGGCCTCGGCGATGCCGAACTCGGGCGAGAGGTAGGCGATGCTGCGCGGCGCGTCGTCGCCGAGGCCCTGGTACCACCTGGGCTCGTCGAGATAGGCGCGCAGGTCGGCGCGCTCGCGCTCGGCCCACTCGACGTAGCCGGCGTCGTCGGCGAGCGCCTCCAGCCGCGCCGGGTCGACCTCGCCGAGGAACGCGACCGGGTCGCGACCCGAGCCCGCCCACGCCTCGGGATCGATGTGCTCGAACAGCCGCCGCGTCGGCTCGTGCCACGACCAGCGCAGGTTGCCGGCCAGCTCCTCGAGCGCGGCGAGCGGCCCGGGAACGACGGCGCGGACGGTGAACTTCCTGATCGGCTTCACCCTGCCCACACTATGCGCGGCCGGTGACGGGCATGTGAACGGCGCGTCACGCGCCCGCTGCCCATCGCCACCCGGACGCGCTACGGTCGGAGCGTGACGACCCCTGCACCGCTCGCACCGCGCATCCCGGTGATCCGCCTCTCGCCGACCACCCCCGACCCGCGCTGGCGCCCGAAGGCGTACGAGGGCGAGGTGGTGCCGTTCCGGGCGACGGTCTTCCGCGAGGGCCACGATGCCGTCGGCGCGATGCTCGTGCTCACGGCGCCGTCGGGTGCGGTCACGCGCCGGCGCCTGTCGCCGATCGCCCCGGGCACCGATCGGTGGGAGACGCGGGTCCGGCTCGACGAGACGGGTGTGTGGCGCTGGCACGTCGACGGGTTCGGCGACGAGGTCGCGACGTGGCGGCACGACGCCGCCCTCAAGGTCGACGCCGGCGTCGACGTCGACCTCATGTACGAGCTCGGCGCGCGACTCGTCGACCGCGCGGTCGCCGAGACGTCGCGCCCAGCCGCGGTGCGCAAGCGGCTCGCGGCGTACGCGGCATCCCTTCGCGATACGGATGCCACGCCGGCGACCCGGCGCGCCCTCATCGACGACCCCGTGCTCGACGAGTTCGCCGTGCGCCCGCTCGCGCGGCTCACCACGGACTCGGGCGAACGCGAGCTGCTCGTCGAACGGCGCCGGGCCGGCGTCGGCAGCTGGTACGAGTTCTTCCCGCGCTCCGAGGGCGCGAAGCGCCTGAAGGACGGCGGCTGGCGCTCCGGCACCTTCCGAACCGCCGCCAAGCGCCTGCCGGGCGTCGCGGCGATGGGCTTCGACGTGCTCTACCTGCCACCGATCCATCCGATCGGGGTGACCAACCGCAAGGGTCGCAACAACACGCTGGACCCCGGGCCGGACGACCCGGGGTCGCCGTGGGCGATCGGCGGGCCGCTCGCCGACGGCACCGCGGGCGGCCACGACGCGGTGCATCCCGACCTCGGCACGCTCGCCGACTTCCGTGCGTTCGTGCGGCAGGCCGCGAACCACGGCATCGAGGTCGCGCTCGACCTCGCCCTGCAGGCCTCCCCCGACCACCCGTGGATCGCCGAGCACCCCGAGTGGTTCACGGTGCTGCCCGACGGGTCGATCCGCTACGCCGAGAACCCGCCGAAGAAGTACCAGGACATCTACCCGGTGAACTTCGACGACGACCCCGAGGGCGTCTTCGCCGAGGTGCTGCGCATCGTGCGGCACTGGATGGCGCAGGGCGTGCGCATCTTCCGCGTCGACAACCCGCACACGAAGCCCCTCGCGTTCTGGGAGCGCCTGATCGCCGAGGTGAACGCGGGCGACCCCGACGTCGTGTTCCTCGCCGAGGCGTTCACGCGACCGGCGATGCTGCACGCGCTCGCGGCGGCAGGCTTCCAGCAGTCGTACACCTACTTCACCTGGCGCAACACGAAGGAGGAGCTCACGGAGTTCCTCACCGGCCTGGCCGATGAGACCGCCGACTTCCTCCGGCCGAACCTCTTCGTGAACACGCCCGACATCCTCACCGAGTACCTCCAGTTCGGCGGGCCGGCCGCGTTCGCGGTGCGGGCGACGATCGCCGCCACCGCCGCGCCGACCTGGGGCGTCTACTCGGGCTTCGAGCTATTCGAGTCGGTCGCCCGCCCCGGTGCCGAGGAGGCGATCGACAACGAGAAGTACGAGTACAAGCCGCGCGACTTCGCCGCCGCCGAGCAGGAGGGCCGCTCGCTCGCGCTGTACCTCGGCATCCTCAACCGCATCCGGGCGGAGTCGCCGGCCCTGCAGCAGCTGCGCAACCTCACCGTGCACCCGACCGATGACGACGCGGTGCTCGCCTACTCGAAGCACCTCGAGGCCGAATTCACCGGCACCGGGCAGGACGACACGATCATCGTCGTGGCGAACGTCGACCCGCACTCCGTGCGCGAGACGACCGTGCACCTCGACCTCGCCGCCCTCGGCCTCGAGCCCGGCGCGCGTTTCACCGTCGAAGACCTGGTCGAGGGCGAACGCTGGGAGTGGGGCGCCTCCAACTACGTGCGCCTCGACGCGTTCACGCGGCCGGCGCACGTGCTGCGCGTCGTGCGCGAGCCCTCACCCGCCCGACGCCGACCGAACCGGAGCCCGAATGCCTGACGCCGCCCACGGGCCCGCCATCGACGACGCGGTCCTCGCCGCGGTCGCCGAGGGCCGGCACGCCGACCCGCACTCGGTCCTCGGACAGCACGGGTTCGAGGAGGGCGGCGCGGGGGCACCTCGCACCGTCATCAGAACGCGGCGTCCGCTGGCCTCCTCGGTCGATGCGGTGCTCGACGACGGCCGCGAGGTGCCGCTGGGCCACCTCGCGCACGGCATCTGGGCCGGCGCCGGCGAATTCGGCCCCACCGGCTACCGCATCCGCGCCCGGTACGCCGACGGCGCCGAGTGGACCGCCGACGACCCCTACCGCTTCGCGCCCACCATCGGCGAGCTCGACCTGCACCTCATCCACGAGGGCCGTCACGAGGAGCTCTGGCGCGCGCTCGGCGCGCGGCACCGCGAGCACTGGGGCCCCGGCGGCGCCGTCCGCGGCACCGCGTTCACGGTCTGGGCGCCGCGCGCCCGTGCGGTGCGCGTGGTCGGCGAGTTCAACCGCTGGGACGGGCAGGGCCACGCGATGCGCAGCATGGGCGCGAGCGGCGTCTGGGAGCTCTTCGTGCCCGACCTCGAACCCGGCGCCTCGTACAAGTTCGAGCTGCTCACTGCTGCCGGCGACTGGGTAATGAAGGCCGACCCGATGGCCCGGCAGGCCGAGATCGCGCCGGCGACCGCGTCGATCGTGTCGCACAGCGCGCACGAGTGGCGGGACGGCGAATGGATGTCCCGTCGCGCGGCGACCGATGCGCATGCCGAGCCGATGAGCATCTACGAGCTCCACCTCGGCTCGTGGCGGCCCGGGCGCGGGTACCGCGACGTCGCCGACGAGCTGATCGAGTACCTGCAGTGGCTGGGCTACACGCACGTCGAGTTCCTGCCGCTGGCGGAGCATCCGTTCGGCGGCTCATGGGGCTACCAGGTCACCGGCTACTACGCGGCGACGAGCCGCTTCGGCTCCCCCGACGACCTGCGATACCTCATCGACCGCCTGCACGGCGCCGGCATCGGCGTGATCATGGACTGGGTGCCCGGCCACTTCCCGAAGGACGGCTGGGCGCTCGCGCGCTTCGACGGCGAGCCGCTGTACGAGCACGCCGACCCGCGTCGCGGCGAGCAGCTCGACTGGGGCACGTACGTGTTCGACTACGGCAACCCGCGCGTGCGCAACTTCCTCGTCGCCAACGCGCTGTTCTGGTTCGAGGAGTTCCACGTCGACGGGCTGCGCGTGGATGCCGTGGCATCCATGCTCTACCTCGACTACTCGCGCGCCGACGGCGAGTGGCTGCCGAACGTGCACGGCGGTCGCGAGCACCTCGAGGCGATCGGCTTCCTGCAGGAGGTGACGGCGACCGCGTACAAGCGCAACCCCGGCATCGTGATGATCGCCGAGGAGTCGACGTCGTGGCCCGGCGTCACCGCGCCGACCTCGTCGGGCGGCCTCGGGTTCGGGTACAAGTGGAACATGGGCTGGATGCACGACACGCTCCAGTACATCCAGAAGGACCCCATGTACCGGTCGCACCACCACCACGACCTGACGTTCTCGTTCCTGTACGCGTTCAGCGAGCACTTCATCCTGCCGATCAGCCACGACGAGGTCGTGCACGGCAAGGGCTCGCTGGTGCGCAAGATGCCGGGCGACCACTGGCAGCAGCTCGCGAACACGCGCGCCTACCTGGCGTTCATGTGGGCCCACCCGGGCAAGCAGCTGCTGTTCATGGGCCAGGAGTTCGGCCAGCTGAGCGAGTGGAGCGAGGAACGCGGGCTCGACTGGTGGATCCTCGACCAGCCGAGCCACCGGCAGCTCGCCGAGTTCGTCGGCGCGCTCAACCGGTTGTACCGCGCGACGCCCGCGCTCTGGCAGCTCGACGACGACTCGGCCGGGTTCGAGTGGATCGAGGGCGGCGCGGCGGCCGAGAACGTGATCGCGTTCCTCCGCTACGACCGCGACCGCACGCCGCTCCTGTGCGCGGTGAACTTCTCGGGCAGGCCGCACGAGGGCTTCCGGCTCGGCCTGCCGCAGGCCGGGCGCTGGGTCGAGGTGCTGAACTCCGACGCCGCCGAGTTCGGCGGTTCGGGCGTCGGCAACCTCGGGGCCGTCGAGGCGACGGATGCCCCGTGGTCGGGGCGACCGGCCTCCGCGTCGTTCACGCTGCCGCCGCTCGGCGCGGTGTGGTTCCGCTTCGACCCGGCGGTCGAGTAGCGACGAAGGAGCGTATCGAGACCTGAGACCCGGGAGCCGGTTCAGTACAGCAGGTTCGCCAGACGCCGGCGTGCCGCGGCGACCCGCGGGTCGTCGGTGCCGACCACCTCGAAGTGCTCGATGAGCCGCTCGCGCACGCGCGCCTTGCCGTCGGCGTCGAGCGTCGGGAACAGGTCGAGCAGGCGCCCGAAGGCGTCGTCGATGTGCCCGCCCGAGAGGTCGAGGTCGGCGACGTCGAGCTGCGCGTCGAGGTCGCCCGGGTTCGCCGCCGCGGCGCCGCGGATCTCATCGAGCGTCTTGCCCTGGAGCCGGCCCAGCAGGTTCGCCTGCGCGAGCCCCGCGACCGCGAGCGCGTCGCGCGGGTCCTGCGCGATGGCCGTGCGGTACGCCGCGGACGCCGCCGCGTAGTCGCCGCGCGAGATCGCGTCGAACGCCTCCTGGTGCAGCGGTGGCAGCGGCTCCTCGACCGGTTCGGCCGGTTCGGATGCCCCGGCGCCCGCGTCGACCGTGCCGGTCACGCCGTTCTGCGCGGCCAGCTGCAGCAGCTGGTCGAACACCTGGTCGATGACGTCGGCCGGCTGCTCGCCCTGGAAGAGCGGGACGGGCTGCCCGCCCACGAGCGCCACGACGGTCGGGACGGACTGCGCCTGGAGCGCCTGCACGAGCTGCGGGTTGCGCTCGGCCTCGACGGTCGCGAGCACGAGCGCGCCGTTGCGGGCGCGCACGAGCCCCGCGAGCGTGTCGACGAGCGCGGTCGACGGCTCGCTCCAGCTCGCCCACAGGGCCATGACGACCGGAACCGTGCGCGAGAGTTCGAGCACCGGCGCGAACGACTGGTCGTCGGTCGCGAACACGATGGGGTCGTCGGCGCCAGCAGGGGCCGGAGCATCCGTCGCCCTCGGCGGCTGGACCAGCGACGAGAGGTCGACGGCGCCCCGGAAACCGGTGGGCTGGATGGGATCGGTCACGGTACCTCCGATGCTGCGACAAGGGACTCCGACCACCCGAGCAGGCGGACCGGATCGGACGAGCCCACGGGCGGCACGTAGAACAGCAGCAGCACCTCGCGGGTGGACTGCACGCCCTTCGCGCTCTGCTCGGTGAACCCCGAGAGGGCCTCGGCCGGGCTGCCGTCCTGGAAGCCGGTGGTGCCGCCGTCGTTCGGGCGCACGGCCTCGGTGCGCGTGACCGTCGCCGAGACGAGCGCGCCCGCGTCGTTCGTGGCGAGCGCGATCACCGGGTCGTCGGTCGCGGCCGCCGTGATCGTCGCCGTGACGGTCGGGTTCGCGCCCTCGATCTCGGCCTTGCGGCCCGCGGCGCTCAGCGCGTCGTCGAGTTCCATGCCCTCGAGGTCGAACTGCGCGGCGTACGCGCTCTGGGCGCCGATGTTGAGGATGTCGGCGAACGCCGGGGCGACCTGGCTCGGCGGCAGCAGCAGCAGCTTCGAGTCGGGCGTCACGAGCGGCGCGCCGATGGACGCCGGCGCCACCTCGGGCGGATCCGCGTCGGGCACGAGGGAGCTCACGTAGAAGATCTTGTAGTTCTCGCGCGGCGACTCCTGCACGAGCACCAGCGCCGTCGGCGCGACCGTGGGGTCTTCACCGTTCTGCACGACCTCGAGCACCGTGCGCGGCCACACGCCCGCCTTCGACTGCTGCGGCAGCGTGATCTCGAGCGGTGCCGCGGGGATCGCGGCGGGGGCGGCGTGGTCGGGCAGCGTGGTGCGGATCTGGTAGTTCGCCTGTCGCGCCTGGAGGGCCGGGCCCGCGAACCGTTCGGCGGCCACGGCGGTGTTGAGCTCCGCGTCGGCCTTCGCCGCGGCCGTGGAGATGCGGCTCATGATGCGCTCCATCTGCGAAACGGTCACGGCGGGCTCGACCTCGGTCGTCTCCTCCTCGGCCTCGACGCCACCGGCCGTCGCCGTCGGCGTGGGCGTCGGGGTGGGGGTCGGCGTCGCCGTCGCATCGCCCGGCATGCCCTCGAAGCTCGGCCAGTAGTCGGCCGAGCAGGCGCTCAGTGCGAGTGCCGGGATGAGCGCGACTCCCGCGACCATCGCCCGGCGGCCGCCCGACGACCGGCGACCGCTCGTGAGCTGCGCCTGGCGCCGACCGGGCTTGGGTGCGTTCGGCAGCTTGCCGCGCGAGCCCTTCGGGAGGTTGCGGCGCGGGCCGCGCGAGCGGCGGTGGTTCACGATGCCCGAGATGACGAGCCCCACGCCGACGAGGAACAGCAGGGTGCCCGCGGTCAGCAGCGGCCCGACCCACGGGGTCGAGTTCTCGATCGGCCACGCGATCGCGACGCGATCGGGCACCGGATCCTCGGAGCCCGATGCGACCAGCACCGAGATGCCCTCGGGGACGTCGATGGTCGTGGCCAGCCGGCCGTCGGCGGTCTGCTCGTCGAGCCAGAGGTCGGAACCCGACGGCGAGACAGCGGGTGTCGCGGGTTCGGTGCCCGCCTCCGCGGTCGCCTCGGGCGTTGCGGTCGGGGCGGGCTCGGCCGGAGCCGGCGTCTCGGTGGCGGCGGTGCCGTCGCTGCCGTCGCTGCCGCCCGCGGCCGCGCCGTCGTCGGATTCCGCACCCGGCTCGATGACCTCGTCGGTCAGTTCCTCGGCCTCGGCGTCGTAGCCGACCGAGATGTAGGGTTCCTCGCCGATCCACGCGAGCACGTCGCTCGAGCGCCCGTAGGCGAGGTACACCGTGCCGTCGCCGGCGATGGTGAGGGCCTGCTTGCCCGGCTGCGCACTGAGCGCCGCGGGCTCGATGACGACGTAGTCGGCCGCGGCCGAGTCGACGGTCACGTCGAGCGACCTGGTGTCTGGCTCGAGGAACACGGTGCGCTGCGCGATACCGAGCCCGATCAGCACGGCCGCGGCAACGAACGCCGCGATGGCGAAGACGAACCGCACGAACTACCTCCAGTGCCGCTGGCGCGGCTTCGGACAAAGACAACCCAGACTATCCACTCCGACTGGGAGGCGCCCGAACATCCGCTGTGCGCCGCGGTGGTCCGTTCGTGTGCGCCGCGGTGGTCCGTTCGTGTGCGCCGCGGTGGTCCGCTCGGCACCGTCTCGACCATAGAATGAGGCGATTCCCGCGCGATTCCCCCCAGCGGCGCGGGACCCGAGCCGGAGGAAGCATGGCCGTCGAAGAGACCGAGTTCACCCAGGTGTTCCGCGGATACGACAAGGACGAGGTCGACAAGGCCATCAACGGCCTTCGTCGCGACATCATCACCGCGAACACCCAGATCGCCGAGACCAACAAAGAGCACAAGCGCCTGCTGGCGCGCATCGAAGAGCTCACGGCAGAGCTCGAAGAGGTCGGCAGCCCGACCTTCTCGGGGCTCGGCACCAAGCTCGAGAACACCCTGCGAGTGGCCGAGGAGCAGTCGACGCGCCTCATCGCGCAGGCCGACATCGACGCCGAGAAGCTGCGTCGCGCCGCCGAAGACGAGGTGCACCTCCTCAAGTCCGACGCGCAGGAGCTCGCCGACCGCACCCTCAGCGAGTCGCGCAGCCAGGCGAACCGCACCCTCGAGAACGCCCGCGTCGAGGCCGACGACATGATCGCGCGCGCGCACGAGGCGAGCGAGCAGCTCCGCCAGGACGCGGCGCGCGACGCCGCCGCCATCCGCGGCGCGGCCTCGACCGAGTCCGCCGAGCTGCGCAGCAGCGCGAAGCGCGAGGCCGCCTCGGTCATCGCCGACGCCGAGCGCCGGGCTGCCGCCCTCCTCGCCGAGGCGAACACCGAGGCGACCGAGGCCCGTGCCGCGGCCGCCGGCCTCCAGCAGGAGACCGAGCAGACCCGCGCGGAGGTCGCCGTCGAGCTCGACCGCGCTCGCGCCGAGCTGGCGAAGGAGACCGAGCAGGCCCGCATCGACCTCGCCAAGCAGACCGAGCAGGCGAAGCTCGACCTGGACCGCGAGACCGCCGAGTCGCGTGCGGCCATCGAGGCCGAGATCGAGGAGCGCCGCGCCGCGCTCGAGCAGGAGCTCGAGCAGGCCCGTACCGACCTCGAGCGTGAGCTCGCGGCCGGCCGCGCCCAGCTCGACACCCAGCGCGAGCAGCTGAAGGTCGACCTCGAGCGCGAGGCCGACACGGCGCGCCTCAAGCTCAAGAACGAACTCGACCGCATCCGCATCAAGCACGAGAAGGACCTCGACCAGATCCGGGCCGACCTCTCGCTCGAGCAGGAGCAGGCGCGCGCGGACTTCGAGGCCGAGGCCGAGCAGGCACGCATCGACCTCGACAACCAGCTCACCGCGATGCGCAAGAAGACGACGCACGAGGTCAACCGTATGAAGCGCGAGATCGAGCAGGCGCGCATCGACCTCGACGCCGAGCTCGCCGCCAAGCGCGACGAGTCCGAGCAGGAGCTGCTGGCACGCCACCAGGAGGCGGTCGCCGAGACGCAGAAGTTCCTCGACGACGCCAACGCCGAACTGGCCGAAGCGGTTTCGCGCACGGCGGAGGCGCGCGCCGAGGCCGAGCGGCTCGAGACCCGGGTCCGCTCCGAGATCGCGGAGGTCCGCGACAAGGCCGACGAAGAGGCGCGCGAGCGCATCCAGGAGGCGCACGCGCAGGCGCGCAAGCTCATCGCCGACGCCGACGAGCGCACGCGTGCCCTCGTCGCCGACGCTGAAGACCGGCTCGCCCAGATCCGCATCGAGCGCGACGCCGTCGCCGGCTACTTCGAGAGCCTGCGCGGCGTGCTCACCCAGGCCGAGCAGGTCGCCGGCCAGCGCGGCTGAGCCGGACGGGGGGGCCGGCCGTGAAGATCCAGAACGCGTTCCGACTCGGTCTGGTCGGCACGCTCGGCGTCGGGGTCGGCCTCCTCATCCTCTTCTCGATCGCGAGTCTCTCGACGATCCTCACCTGGGTCGGGGCCGCGCTGTTCCTCGCGCTCGGACTCGACCCCGCCGTCGCCTGGCTCGAACGGCGCGGGCTCCCGCGATGGTCGGCGATCCTCATCGTGATCGCCGGGGTGGCGGGCGTGGTCGCGGCACTGCTCCTCGCCGTCATCCCGATCATCGTCGACCAGGTGGGCCAGCTCGTCGAGCAGGTGCCCCGCATCGTCGCACGGTTCAGCACCAACGACTGGATCGCCGACTTGCAGGACCAGTTCCCGCTCCTGCAGGTCGAGGAGATCTACGACTCGGTCTCGGCCGCGGCGATCGATTTCGTCTCCAACCCCGAGAAGTTGAGCGAGCTCGCGGGCGGCGTCTGGCAGGTCGCGATCGCGCTCGGCGGCGGCGTGTTCGCGGCCCTCATCGTGGTCATCCTCACCCTGTACTTCACGGCCTCGCTCGGGGCGATGAAGCGGGGTGTGTACCAGCTCGTGCCGGCCTCCCGGCGCGCCCGCTTCGCCGACCTCACCGAGCAGATCACGCAATCGGTCGGCCGCTACGTCATGGGCCAGGTCACCCTCGGCGCCATCAACGGGGCGCTCAGCTTCGTCTTCCTCTCGGCCATCCAGGCCCCGTTCCCGGCCGTCCTCGCCTTCGTCGCGTTCGTGTTCTCGCTCGTGCCGCTGGTCGGCACGCTCACCGGCTCCATCGTGATCGTGCTGGTGTGCCTGCTGCCGGGGCTCGGCTCACCGCTGACGGCCCTCGTGGCGGCGATCTACTACCTCGTGTACATGCAGGTCGAGGCATACATCCTGAGCCCCCGCATCATGAACCGCGCCGTCAAGGTGCCCGCGGCGCTCGTCGTCGTCGCGGCCCTCGCCGGCGGGGCGCTGCTCGGCATCCTCGGCGCACTCATCGCGATCCCGGTCGCCGCGTCGCTCCTGCTGCTGATCAAGCAGGTCGTCATCCCGCGCCAGAACGAGCGCTGATCAGCCCGCCGGCCAGGTCGTCGGCAGGGGCAGCGCCTCGGGCGCGACCCTCGACACGATCTCGTCGAGCACCCGCCGCGTCTGCTGTTCGCCCACCCACAGGTGCTTGGCGCCCTCGACGGGCACCACCTCGACGTTCGGCGCCGCGGCGAACCGCTCGACGGCTTCGGCCGGCCGCAGGAAGTCGTCGTGCTCCGGGATGAGCGCGACGACCGGCACCGAGGCATCCTTCCAGCGGGCGAGCTCCTCGGGCGTGGTGCGGTGCAGCGGCGGCGAGAGCAGGATCACGCCGGCCACCTCGTGCTCCCAGCCGTGCTTGAGGGCGAGTTCCGTGCCGAACGACCATCCGACGAGCCAGGGCCTCGGCAGGCCGCGTTCGCGCACGAATGCCATGGCGGCCGCGACATCCGCCCGCTCGGTGACGCCGTCGCCGAACTCGCCCTCGCTCGTGCCGCGCGGCGACGACGTGCCGCGCGTGTTGAACCGCAGCACCGCGACGCCCGCGAGGGCCGGAAGCCGGCCGGCTGCCTTGCGCAGGATGTGCGAGTCCATGAACCCGCCCGCGGTCGGGAGCGGATGCAGCGTCACGAGGGTCGCGACCGGCGCGCGGTCGACCGGCGTGGCGAGCTCGCCGACGAGGGTCAGGCCGTCGGCCGTGTGCAGTTCCACCTCTTCGCGCGTCGCGGGCAACTGCACCGCCGCACGGATCTCGATCGTGCCGGTTTCGCTCACGGGTTGGTCATCCTCCAGCAGTGGGTGTGCCAATGGCGGCGAGCGGCCAGGTCGGCGGCGTCGCCGAGCACGCCGTCGGCACGCCAGGTGACGAGGTGCGCGGTGCCCGGCACGACCTCCTGGCCGCAGCCCGGGCACGTGTAGGACTTGCCGGCCTGGCGCTCGGAGACGGGCTGCACGAACCACTCGCGACCACCGCGCACCTCGGTGCGTTTCCAGCCGGCGGTCAGCCGTTCGACGTCGAGTTCGGGATGCCCCTCACGCGCCTTCGCGGCGCGTCCGCGCGCTCGATTCGACGGTGCCATCGTTCCAGTCTACGGTCGCGATCGGGGCGGCCGGATCAGTACCAGCCGACGTCCTGCGAGTGGGCCCACGCGCCGCACGGGGTGCCGTAGCGGCCCGACACGTAGCCGAGTCCCCACTCGATCTGCGTGCCGGCGTTCGTCTCCCAGTCGGCGCCGGCGGTGGCCATCTTCGAGCCGGGCAGCGCCTGGGGGATGCCGTAGGCGCCGCTCGAGGCGTTGTACGCGTTCACGCGCCAGCCCGACTCCTTGGCCCACAGCGCGAACAGGCAGTCGTACTCGGAGGCCGGCCATCCGCGTGCGGCGACGGCGCCCGCGGCGTAGGACTGCGCCGAACCGGGGTCGGGCGTGACCGCGGGCGGCGCCCAGCCGCTGCTCGCCGTCGTCGACACCGGCTCCTCGGGCTTCAGCTCGACGAGATACGACTCGCGCGACAGCGACAGCTGGTGCTCGCCGGCGATCTCGACGTCTTGGGCCGCCGCGCCCCCGAACCGGTCGCCGGAGTTCGCGTACTCCGACGATGCGGTGGCCCCCGAGTACGGATCGACGATGTTCACGAGCAGGAAGCTGACCGCGGCGGAGAAGGCGAACACGACCGTGACGGCCTGCTTCGCGCGGCCGGCGGTGCGCACCGGGCCGGTGACCACCGAGCGTCGGACCTCGGGGGCGGAGACCCGCATCGATGCCGGCCGGAGGTGTGTGCGCGCGGCGACGGGGCGATACGCCGAGGAGCCGTCGGACGACGTGCCCTGCGCCTCCGGCGCGCCCGAACCCGAATGCCTACCCACGATCACCCGATCGTATCGAAACCGCCGGAGGCGGCGAAACCGCGCGCACCCTTCACCGCACCGCGAGCATGACGTCGACGACCGCGTCGAGCACGAGGTCGACCTGCGACTCGCGGTACCCGCCGCGCTGTGCCCGGAACGTGACCGTCCGCACATCGTCGATGCCGATCGGCCAGCCGTCGCTGAAGTACCGGCTGAGGCGCTCCGCGAAGCGGTCGACCTCCTTCACGCTGTAGCCGAGCACGAGCGGGTTCACCCGCTCGAACCGCTCGCCGTCGGCGCGGGCCAGCCGGTTCGAGACGACCTGCGCGGTCGTGCGCGCCTCGCGCAACCAGGCCTCGTCGCCGTGCAGGCGGGCCGCGATCTGGCGCTCACGGGCCGCGAACGCGTCTTCGAGGCGTTCCAGCGCGGCATCCACGTGGGCGGTGGAGTAGCCGCCCTTCTGCATGCCGAACGCGGTGAGCCGGATCTTCTCGGCGCTGACCTCCGGGTCGCCGGGAGCCGGCGTCCCGTCGAACGCACGCCGGGCGACCCTGAGGAACTCCTCGACCTGGTCGGTGTCGTATCCGAGCTTGGGTTTGCGCGCGCGGGGGAACGTCGAACTCGAACTCACGGCTCCAGTATTCCGCACGATCACCCGAACAGGCTGAACGCCACGTACGCGACGGCGGCCGAAGGCAGGATCGAGTCGAGCCGGTCGAGGAACCCGCCGTGGCCCGGCAGCCAGGAACTCATGTCCTTGATGCCGAGGTCGCGCTTGATGAGCGACTCGACGAGGTCGCCCATGGTCGCGGAGAGCATGATCGCGGCTCCGAAGAGCAGGCCGAACCACCACGGCTCGTCGAGCATGAACACGGCGAGGAGCACGCCGGCTACGAGGCTCGTGCCCGCCGCGCCCGCGAACCCCTCCCAGGTCTTCTTGGGGCTGATGACGGGCGCCATCGGATGCTTGCCGAACATGAGCCCGAACGCGTACGCGCCCGTGTCGGCCGCGACCGCCGCGATGATGAACGCGAGCGTCCACCACTGGCCGCCCTCGGCGGCCGTGAGGACGACGGCGAACGTCGCGAGGAACGTCACGTAGCCCTGGACGAACGCGCCGGCCGCGAGATCGAGCGCGAGACCCCGGCCGGGCTCGCGACCCTCGGCGTCGCGCGTCGCAGCCGCGGCGATGAGCCGCCACGCCGACGTGAGCACGATGCCGCCGAGCACGGCGAGCAGCTGCCCGCCCGCGCCGAGGTAGTACGACGCGGGAACCGCCGCGACCGCGGTCGCGACCGTCGGCACGATGGGCACGCGGATGTCGCCCTTGCGGAGCGCCTGCACGAGCTCGGAGCTCGCGAACGCCGCCACGACGACGGCGAACACCATGAAGAGTTCCTTGATGACCAGCAGGCTCAGCAGCAGCGCCGCGCCGAACGCCGCGCCGATCAGGATGGCGAGGATCAGGTTGCGCCCGGTACGGGCCTTGATCTTCTCCTGCGCCTGGTCGAACTGGGCACGACCGGCCTCGAACTGCCGCTCGATCTCGACCTTCCGGGCATGCACCTGCGATCGGAAGTCCTCGCGCGCGCTGCGGTCGTCATCTCCCCCGGCGCCCGTCGGCTCCCCCTCCGGGACACCTGTCATCTTCAGCCTCTGACCCCTCGGCCTAGACCTCGAGGAGCTCGGCTTCCTTGCGCTTGAGCGCGTCGTCGATCTGGTCGACGTGGGTCTTCGTGACCTGCTCGAGCTCCTTCTCGGCGCGCGCCACCTCGTCGTCGCCGACCTCGCCCTTCAGGGCGTCCAGGTCGTCTTTCGCCTTGCGGCGGATGTTGCGCACGGACACGCGCGCGTCTTCGGCCTTCGCCTTGACCATCTTGACGAACTCCTTGCGGCGCTCCTCGGTCAGCTCGGGCAGCGTCACCCGGATGAGGTTGCCGTCGTTCGTCGGGTTCGCACCGAGGTTGGGGGTGTCGCGGATGGCCTGCTCGATGTCGCGCAGCGCGCCCTTGTCGTACGGCGTGACGACGAGCGTGCGCGCCTCGGGGTTGTTCAGCGACGCCAGCTGCGACAGCGGCGTGGGCGTGCCGTAGTAGCTCACCATGATCTTCTGGAAGAGCTGGGGGTTCGCACGACCCGTACGGACGGTCGCGAAGTCGTCTTTGGCGACCTCGACGGCCTTCTGCATGCGTGCGGTGGCTTCGGACAGTACATCCGCGATCACGGGAGCTCCTTCTCTTCGCTGCACGGGACAGCTGCTCGGGACAGTCTATCGATCGGCCGACGGCACGCCGTTCGCGACGATCGTGCCCAGGTCGGCGCCGAGGATCGCGGCCGTGACGTTGCCGGCGGGCTGCATGCCGAACACCTGCATGGGCATGCCGTTGTCCATGCACAGGCTGAACGCGGTCGAGTCGACGACCTTGAGTCCTCGCTGCAGCGCCTCCTGGTAGCTGATGCGGTCGATCTTCGTCGCATCGGGGTTCGTGCGAGGGTCGTCGGAGTAGACGCCGTCGACGCCGTTCTTCGCGACGAGCACGATCTCGGCGTCGATCTCGAGCGCGCGCTGCGCGGCGACCGTGTCGGTCGAGAAGTACGGCAGCCCGGCGCCGGCGCCGAAGATGACGACGCGACCCTTCTCGAGGTGCCGCTCGGCGCGCCGCGGGATGTAGGGCTCGGCGACCTGGGTCATCGAGATCGCCGACTGCACCCGGGTCTCGGCGCCCGCCTGCTCGAGGAAGTCCTGCAGGGCGAGCGCGTTCATGACCGTGCCCAGCATGCCCATGTAGTCGGCGCGCCCGCGGTCCATGCCGCGCTGGCTCAGCTCGGCGCCGCGGAAGAAGTTGCCGCCGCCCACGACGATCGCGACCTCGACGGTGCGCGCCGCGTCGGCGATCTCGCGCGCGAGCGAGGAGACCACGTCGGGGTTGACGCCGAGCGCTCCGCCGCCGAATGCCTCTCCTGAGAGCTTGAGCAGCACCCTCCGCCTGCGTTCGGTCATGTGGCCGTCCCTTCGATCCCCGGGTTCAAAACTAGTGGTCGCCGCCGCGCGGAACACGGTGCGACGCGGACGGATGTCCTGGCGGGGCATCCGTCGCGCGCGCAGCGGAACCCCGCCGCGCACGCAAAGGGAGTCCGGATCGATGTCGATCCGGACTCCCCGTGGCGTGTCTTACGCGCCGACCTTGAAGCGAGCGAAGTCGCTCACGGTCAGGCCCGCGTCCTGCAGGACCTTCGCGATCGACAGCTTGTTGTCCTTCGCGTAGTCCTGGTCGAGCAGCGAGACCTGCTTGAAGTAGGCGCCCAGGCGACCCTCGACGATCTTCGGGAGCGCGGCCTCGGGCTTGCCCTCCTCGCGGGAGATCTGCTCGACGAGCGCGCGCTCCTTCTCGACCAGCTCGGCCGGGACGTCGTCGCGCGTGAGGTACTCGGGGTTCGCGAACGAGATGTGCTGCGCGACCGAGCGGGCCGTCTCGGCGTCGGCGCCGGCGTAGCCGAGGACCACGCCGACCTGCGGCGGCAGGTCCTTCGACGTCTTGTGCAGGTAGATCGAGAACTGCTCGCCCTTCACGAGGCGGATGCGACGCAGTTCGACCTTCTCGCCGAGGATCGCGGCCTCCTCGTTGATGACGTCGGCGACCGACTTGCCCTCGGCCGGGGCGGCCAGGGCCGTCTCGACCGAGTCGGCACGAGCCGCGGCAGCGGCCGCGAGCACGCGGTCGGCGAGGCCGACGAACTTGTCGCCCTTGGCGACGAAGTCGGTCTCGCAGGCGAGCTCGATCAGGGTCGCGGTGCCGTCGCCGTTGTCGGCGGCGGCCACGAGGCCCTCTGCGGTCGAACGGTCGGCACGCTTCGCGTTGCCCTTGGCACCCTTGAGGCGGAGGATCTCGACCGCCTTGTCCAGGTCGCCGTCGGCCTCGACGAGCGCGTTCTTGGTGTCGACCATGCCGGTGCCGAGGCGCTCGCGCAGGGTCTTGACGTCTTCGAGAGTGAAGTTGGCCATGTTCGGATTACTCTCCTGAACTCGTGGTCTGGACGTGTGTTACTTGGACTCGGCTGCGGCTTCGCCGGCCTCGTCGGCGACCGACTCGGTCGCGGCCTCTGCCGTGTCATCCGCCGAGACGGCCTCGGCGACCTCGGCGACCTCTTCGGCCTCGGCGGTCGCCTCGTCGACCTTGGCGGTCTCGGGCGAGGACTGCTCGGGCGTCTGCGCCTGGAGGAGCTCCTGCTCCCACTCGGCGAGCGGCTCGGCGGCCTCTTCGCCCTCTTCGGGCTTCTGGTGGCGCTGGATGAGGCCCTCGGCGGCGGCGTCGGCGATGATGCGCGTGAGCAGGCTCACCGAGCGGATCGCGTCGTCGTTGCCCGGGATCGGGTACTGGACCTCGTCGGGGTCGCAGTTCGTGTCGAGGATGCCGATGACGGGGATGCCGAGCTTCTTGGCCTCGTCGATCGCGAGGTGCTCCTTCTTGGTGTCCACGACCCAGAGCGCCGAGGGCGTCTTCGAGAGGTTGCGGATGCCGCCGAGCGACTTGTGCAGCTTGTCGAGCTCGCGCTTCTTGAGGAGGAGCTCCTTCTTGGTGAAGCCCGAGGTGGTGCCCTCGAAGTCGAGCTCCTCGAGCTCCTTCATGCGCGCGAGGCGCTTGGAGACCGTGGTGAAGTTCGTGAGAAGGCCGCCCAGCCAACGCTGGTTGACGTAGGGCTGGCCGACGCGCGTGGCCTGCTCGGCGATCGACTCCTGCGCCTGCTTCTTGGTGCCGACGAAGAGGATGGTGCCGCCGTGGGCGACCGTCTCCTTGACGAAGTCGTAGGCCTTGTCGATGTAGGCGAGCGACTGCTGCAGGTCGATGATGTAGATGCCCGAGCGCTCGGTGAAGATGAAGCGCTTCATCTTCGGGTTCCAGCGGCGGGTCTGGTGCCCGAAGTGCACGCCGCTGTCGAGCAGCTGGCGAATGGTGACGACGGCCATGAGCCGTTCTCCTTCTGTCTCAGTTGTTCGCTGCCGGCCGGCGGCCGGAAGCCCTGGCGCCCGGCACGGCTCCGCCCGATCCCGCATGGAATGCGGGGCTGGGACTGAATGGATTCGTGGCCGAATGGGCACGCGGAGTCACCTCGCAGGGCGAGGCGCAAGGGACATGCTATCACGCGAGCCCTCCTCCCCCGCCGCCCGTCGGCGGCGGTCGTGCACGGATCTCGCGGCACGCGGCACG
This sequence comes from Agromyces agglutinans, assembly GCF_009647605.1. Taxonomy (GTDB): domain Bacteria; phylum Actinomycetota; class Actinomycetes; order Actinomycetales; family Microbacteriaceae; genus Agromyces; species Agromyces agglutinans. The sequence goes on from NZ_WJIF01000001.1 coordinate 453,631, forward strand.
GGTCGCCAGGCGACGAGGCAGCCTTGCCGCATGACCGATCTCCGGATGCCTCGCGCCGGGCGACGACGGGCCGGGCGTGCGTGGGCCGCGCTCGCCGCCCTGCTGCTTCCGGCCGCGCTCGTTCCCGCCGACGCGTCGGCGTCGGCCGCGGTCGCACTGCCGGCTGCGACGGTACTGCCAGCGGCCCCGCCGGATGCCGTCGCGGGCGACTGGGCCTGGCCGGTGGGAGCGCCGATCCGGGTCCTCGAACCGTTCCGACGGCCGGCCACCCGATACTCCGCCGGCCATCGCGGCATCGACGTCGCCGCGACGGCCGGCGATCCGGTCATGGCAGCCGGCACCGGGGTGGTGCACTTCGCCGGTGCCGTCGCGGGCCGCGACGTGGTGTCGATCGACCACGGCGATGGGGTCATCAGCGCCATCGAGCCCGTCACCGCGGTGGTGGCCGAGGGCGACGTCGTGCGCCGCGGCGAACCGATCGGCGCCGTGAGCGCGGGCGGCCACTGCACCGGCACGTGCGTGCACTTCGGCGTCCGGGTCGACGGCGAGTACGTCTCGCCGTTCCTGTACCTCGGCGGCGTCCCGCGCGCGGTGCTGCTGCCGCTCGCCGGGTGACGGCCTCCGGCCGGCGGGCGACGTGGGGCCGGCGCGGTGGGTCGTCGCGGTGGACGACGAACCGTGGGCGGCGGAGGCGGGCGGGCTGGTCGTGCTCAGGCGCGCGGATGCGCGGTGCGATAGGTCTGTTTGAGTCGTTCGGCCGAGACGTGCGTGTAGATCTGCGTGGTGCCGAGGCTCGCGTGGCCGAGGAACTCCTGCACGGCCCTGAGGTCGGCGCCGCCGTCGAGCAGGTGGGTCGCCGCGGTGTGCCGCAGGGCGTGCGGGCCGCTCGGCCCGGTGCCGGGGATCTCGGCGAGGAGCGCGGCGATCAGGCGGTGCACCGACCTCGGACCGAGCCGCCCGCCTCGCACGCCGACGAACGCGGCGCGTCCGCCCTGCGGCGCGCGGCGGTGCGATTCGAGGGTCGATTTCGCGGCAGTCGCGTCAGCCGCCCCGGCGACGGCATCTGCGGCGGCCGCGAGCAGTGCGGCGCGACCGCGCTCGAGGTACTGGTCGAGCGACCTGGCGGCCGGCGCGCCGTAGGGCACGACGCGTTCCTTCGAGCCCTTGCCCAGCACGCGGAGGGTCCGGCGCTCGCGGTCGATGTCGTCGAGGTCGAGGCCGACGAGCTCGGAGACGCGAAGACCCGAGGCGTACAGCAGCTCGACGATCGCGCTGTCGCGCGCGGCGACCGGGTCGCCGTCGGCGGCGGCCGCGTCGAGCCGGTCGAGGAGGCCGGTGATCGCCGGTTGCGTCAGCACGCGCGGAAGCGTGCGCTGCGCCTTCGGCGCGCGCAGGCGCACCGCCGGGTCGGCCGCGACGAGCCCTCGGCGCGCGCTCCAGGCGCAGAATCCGCGGGCGGACGCCGCGCGCCGGGCGATCGTCGCGCGGGCCAGGCCCAGTTCGGTCGACTCCCACAGCCAGTCGCGAAGGGTCGGAAGGTCGATGCGTGCCAGCTCGACGGGCCGGCCGGGTTCGCCGCCCGCGGCGAGCGCGCGGCGTTCGAGGAACCGGGCGAGGTCGGCGAGGTCGCTGCCGTAGGCGGCGACGGTATTGGCCGAGTAGCCGCGTTCGGCGGTGAGGTGCACGAGGTAGTCGTGGAGCGCGACATCGAGCGGAGGGGCGTGCTCGCTCATGGCGTCCGCTTGCGCGAGAACCGGTCGAGGCGGCCGTCGGCGTCGAGCCCTTCGATCTCGGCGAGGAACTCGGCGCCGAAGCTCGAGACGACGTCGAAGGGCCCCAGCGGCACCACGGCGGTGATCGCGCCGTCGTCGTAGAGGTGGACCACCGAGAAGGAGCGACCGCCGTCGATGCCGACGAGCTCGCGCGGCCGCGCCGAGAGATCCATCGTGTAGGCCGTCGCGCCGGCGACCGCGACCGGGATGCCGGTGAAGGTGCCGGTGGTCGCGTAGTGCAGGTGCCCACCGAGGATGAGCCGGACGTCGCTGCCGGCGAGCACGTCGGCGAGCGCGTCCTGCCCCTGCAGTTCGAGGACGTCCATGAGCGCCAGCGGGGTCGCGATGGGTGCGTGGTGCATCGCGAGGACGGTGCCGTGCGGCGCGGGCACGGCGAGGACCGCGCGTAGCCAGCTGACCGTTTCGCCGTCGATCATGCCGTGGTGCCAGCCGGGCACCGTCACATCGAGCGACACGATGCGCAGGCCCCCGACGTCGACCACGCGGTGCACGGGTGAGTCCGTGGGCGGGTCGTCGGTGAGCCCGGCCCGGAAGGCGGCGCGCTCGTCGTGGTTGCCCATCACCCACACGAGTTCGGCGCCGGTGGCGACGGCCAGGGGCTCGAGGGCTGCGCGAGCACGACGGTACGCGTCGGCCTCGCCGAGGTCGGCCACGTCGCCCGTGACGACGATCGCGTCGAGCGCGTCGCTGAGCCGCTCGAGCTGGCTGATCGCCTGGTCGAGCGCCGCGACGGTGTCGGCCCGACCGCCGAGCGGTGCCCCGCCCGCCAGCAGATGGAGGTCGGAGACGTGCGCGATGACGTGCCTGGCCGCGGGGTAACGGCCGAGCCTGGGTGCTTCGGTGTGTCCGTCCACGCGGCCAGCCTAGGGCGGCCCACCGACGCGTCCGCCGAGGCCGCGCCGACCGCCGCGGGGGTGCGTCGGCGCGAAGTCGACGCGTCGGACATCAGGCGCCGCGGCTGGATGGCACCACCGGGCGCCGCCCACGCGACCGCCCCGCCTGCCGCGCCGCCCAGGTCAACCGGCCGCCGGCCGCGCCGCCCAGCCTTCGGCGCGCCGCACCACGCGTCCTTCGGCCTCGAGCGAGCCGAGGACGCCGAGCACGCGTCGCGGTTCGAGCCCGGCGCGCCGGGCGACGTCGTCGGTGGTGCGGGGCGATCGCGCGCTGAGCGCGTCGAGGACGCGGATGCCATCAGCGGTGACCGCGGTGTCCCAGGCGCCCGTCGCCGAACCCGTCGGCGTCGCCGCCGCTGCGAGGTCGCCATCGGCGAGCGCGAGTTCGGCCATCTGCTCCGCATCGACGACGCACACCGCGTCGAACTCGCGCAGGAGTCGGTGGCATCCGGCCGACGCCGGGCTCGTCACGGGCCCCGGCACCGCACCGAGCGGTCGCCCGAGGGTCGCCGCGTGCCCGGCCGTGTTGAGGGAGCCCGACCGCAGGCCGGCCTCGAGCACGATGGTGGCCGCCGTCGACGCGGCGATCAGCCGGTTGCGCTGGAGGAACCTCCACTTCGTGGGTGCGGCCCCGCACGGCAGCTCGGAGACCACAGCACCCGTCTCGGCGATGCGGGCGAGCAGCGACTCGTGCCCCATGGGGTAGAACCGGTCGACGCCGCCGGCGAGGTACGCGACGGTGGTGCCGTCGCTTCGCAGGGTCGAGCGATGCGCCATCCCGTCGATGCCGTACGCGCCGCCCGAGACGACCGTGAAGCCACGGTCGGCCAGGCCGCCGGCCGCCTCGACCGCGACGTGCTCGCCGTAGCCGCTGGCGGCCCGGGCTCCCACGAGCGAGATCGATCGTGCGACCGTCACGGCGTCGAGCCGGCCGCGGACCCAGAGGGCGAGCGGGCGATGCCGGCCGAGGTCGTCGAGGCGGACGGGCCACGCGTCGTCGCCGGGCACCACGAGTCGAGCGCCCACACGGCCGGCCTGCTGGAGCGACCGGGCGAACGCCTCGACGTCGACCCGCGGGGACCACCGGCCGTGCGCCGCCCGAATCGAACGCGGGTCGAGGCGTACGCCTCGGGCCGCGAGCGCAGCGGACATGCCTTCGGCATCCGCGCGCTCGAGCAGGACCTCGGCGACGCCCCGCGCTCCGATCGCGGCGACGAGTTCGCCCATCACGCCGTCGCCCGGCTCGGCGATCGCGCCGAGGAAGGCCCGGGCGAGTGCCTCGTCGTCCCCTCCGGAAGGGCGCGTGCCGACGATGCCCGATCCGGCGGCCTGCCGCAGCCGGTCGAAGACCGCGGTCACGGCTGCATCCCCTTGCGCAGCGCCAGCGCGTGGCCGACGTGATCGGCGTCGGGTATCGCGACGCCGTCGAGATCCGCGAGCGACCATGCGACCTTCAACACCCGGTCGTAGCCGCGCATGGTCACGGTGCCGCGCTCGAGCGCCCGGTCCAGCGACACGCACGCCCGGTTGCCCGGATGCAGGCCGCCCGCACCGCGCAACCACGGCCCGGGCACCTCGGCGTTCGTGCGCCACGGAGTGCCGCGCAGCCGCTCTGCGGCCGCCTCCCTGGCGGCGGACACCCGGCGCTTGGCCTCCGCGCTCGTCAGGGACGGACGCTCGCCCGCCATCCGGAGCTCCTGCGCCGTGATGCGCGGCACCCAGAGGTGCACGTCGATGCGGTCCATCAGCGGACCGGAGAGCCGCGCGAGGTAGCGCCGACGCACCACCGGCGGGCAGGTGCAGTCGCTGTTCTTGAGGCCGTGCTGGCCGCACGGGCACGGGTTGGCGGCGAGGACCAGCTGGAACCGGGCGGGGAAGGTCGCCACCGCGTTCGCCCGGTGGATGCTGATCACGCCCGCCTCCAGCGGCTGGCGCAGCACGTCGAGCACCGACGCCGCGAATTCCGGGGCCTCGTCGAGGAACAGGACCCCGTGCGAGGCACGGGGGGCTGCGCCCGGTCGGATGCCACGGCTGCCGCCGCCCACGATCGCCGCGGCGCTCGCCGTGTGGTGCGGCGCGACGAACGGCGGACGCAGGTCGAGGCCGCCGTGCGGGGCCTCGCCGGCGAGCGAACGCAGCGACGCGACCTCGAGGGCGGCATCGGCGTCGAGGTCGGGCAGGATACCGGGCAGTCGCGACGCGAGCATGGTCTTGCCGGCCCCGGGAGGACCACCGAGGAAGACATGGTGGCCGCCGGCCGCCGCGGCGAGCAGCGCCTGCACGGCGTCGGTGTTGCCCGTCACGTCGGCGAGGTCGCCGGCGGGAGCCACCGGAGCCGGTGGCGGCGAGGCGTCCGCCTCGACATCGCGCTCGCGGGCCGCTCGCTCGCGGAAGGCCTCCGCCGTCTCCGGGTCGAACGATCCGCCGTGGCGGATCGCCGCCTCGATGAGCGAACCGACGGCGATGACCTCGACGCCGGGAACGAGCGCGGCCTCCTCGGCATTCGCCTCGGGAACCATCACCGTTCGATGTCCGGCGCGTGAAGCCGCGAGCACGGCCGGCAGCACCCCGGCGATGGGGCGCACCCGGCCGTCGAGCCCGAGCTCGCCGAGGTGCACCATGCGGTCGACGGAGGCCGGATCGACCATGCCGGCGGCGGCGAGGCAGGCCAGCGCGATCGCCAGGTCGAATCCCGAGCCGTGCTTGGGCAAGGACGCCGGCGAGAGGTTCACCGTGAGCCGCCGCTGCGGCAGCGGGCAACCGGCGTTGGAAGCCGCCGAGCGCACGCGTTCGCGCGCCTCGCCGAGCGCCGCGTCGGGCAGGCCGATGATCACGAGACCGGGCAGCTGGCTCGCGAGGTCGGCCTCGACCTCGACCACCGAGCCCGCGAGCCCGATCAGCGCCACGGCGCGGGTGCGCGCCACCGGCATCAGCTCAGCCCCTCGAGGTGCTCGACCAGGGGCGGTGCCTCGACCGGGGCGAGCACGGCGACCGCGTCGATGCGGATTCGGCCGACCGGCTCCTCGGACTGCACGCACCACGCGACCGCGAGTCGGCGCATGCGGGCGAGCTTGACCGGCGTGATCGCTTCGAATGGGTGCCCGAAGTCCGCGCTCGTGCGCGTCTTCACCTCGACGAACACCGTGTCGCTGCCGTCGCGCGCGACGATGTCGATCTCGCCGAGCCGGCATCGCCAGTTGCGATCGATGACCTGCATGCCGCGCGCCTCGAGATGGGTGACCGCGAGGGCTTCGCCGCGCCGTCCGAGTTCCGTGTTGTGCGCCATCCGCACCACCTCCGCGACCCAGCGTCGCGCGACAGCGCGCCGGGAAACGGTTGGGATGCGGCATCCGTCAGCGGTTCATCGAACAGCCGGCTTGTGCAGAAGCAGACGTCGCGACGTCGGTGGGCCGCGGAGGCCGACGATCGCGGGCGAATGCCCGCGCGCAGCAGCCCTGGGCTACTCGTCGAGCGCCAGTTCCTTCGGCAGCTCGAACTCGCGCGTCGCGAGCTCCTCGATGTTGACGTCCTTGAAGGTCAGCACGCGCACCGACTTCACGAACCGGTCGGCGCGGTAGACGTCCCAGACCCAGACGTCCTTCATCGAGAGTTCGAAGTAGAAGTCGTGCTCGGTGTCGCGCCGGACCAGTTCCACCTCGTTCGCGAGGTAGAAGCGGCGCTCCGTCTCGACCACGTACTGGAACTGCGCGACGATGTCGCGGTACTCCCGGTACAGGGCCAACTCGACTTCGCGGTCGTAGTCGTCGAACTCGTCCTCATCCATCGGGTTCATCCTACGCCGAGGTCGAAGAGGGCAGGACCGGCCTCCACCGCGTCGTCCTTGGCATGCAGCCAGGTGTGGCGGTGCAGCCGGCTCGGCCCGTGACGGTCGAGCGCGGCGAAGTGCGCGCGCGTCGAATAGCCCTTGTTCTCGTCCCAGGCGTAGAGCGGCAGTTCGTCGTGCTCCCGGCGCATGCCGCGATCGCGGTGCACCTTCGCGATGACGGATGCCGCGGACACCGACGCGCAGTCGCGGTCGGCCTTGATGCGCGTGATGACCTGGGCGCGGTGCTCGATCGAGGCGCTCAACCAGTCGTGGTTGCCGTCGAGCAGCAGCGGCGCGCCGGCCGCCAGCTCGACCGTGTCGGCGAGCGACCGATACGCGCGCGCGCCGGCGAGACCGAGGCACGCCATGATGCCGAGCGCGTCGATCTCGTCGGCGGATGCCTCGCCGACGGCCGAGGCGAGCACCCACGACGCGGCACGCGGAGCGAGCAGCTCCCGCTTCGGCTCGGGCAGCAGCTTCGAATCGCGCAGGCCCGCCGGCATGCGGCGCACGTCGGGTCGGATGACCACGATGCCCACGGTGACGGGACCCGCGAGCGCCCCGCGGCCGACCTCATCGCAGGCCAGCACGATCGGTGCGCCGTCGGCGAAGAGCGCGCGCTCGACGCTGAGCGAGGGAGGACGGCCCGCGGTCATCGACCCGCACCCTCCTCGACGCCGGCGAACACGTCGGGATAGTTGCCGAGCCAGGCCCAGTGCGAGACGGGCCAGCTGACGACGAACGCCTTGCCGACCACGTTCTCGATCGGGACGAACCCCTTGAGCGGCGTATCGCCGTTGTAGCGCGAGTCCTTGGAGTTGTAGCGGTTGTCGCCCATGACCCAGAGCGAGTCGTCGGGAACGGTGACGTCGAAGTCGTCGCGCGAGACCTTGCTCTCGCCGGCGGGCAGCACCGCGTACTCGGTCTCGTCGAGGGGTACGCCGTTCACGGTCATCTGCCCGAGCGCGTTGCAGCACGCGACGTGATCGCCCGGCAGCCCGATGACGCGCTTGACGAGGTGGTCGTTCGAGTCGGGAGCCGAGAGGCCCACGAACGCGAGGAACCAGTCGAACGCCGCGACGAGCGGGGGCTGCTCGATCTCGGGCGAGGCGGGGAGCCACCCGCCCGGGTCCTGGAAGACGACGACGTCTCCGCGCTCGATCGGCACGACCTCGGGCACGAGCTCGTTCACGATGATGCGGTCGTCGATCTCGAGGGTCTGCTCCATCGACTGCGACGGGATGAAGAACGACCGGATGAGGAACGTCTTGATGAGGAACGAGACGAGCACCGCCACCACGAAGATCACGAGGAGGTCGCGGATGAACAGCAGCACCCCGCGCTTCCGCCTGGTCGCCGAAGATTGCCCCTCGCGATCGTCGCGCGTGGTGCGTGTTTCCTGTGTCATTTAACCGCCCGAGCTCCCCACCCAGTCTAGGGGTGGGGAGCTCGGTCGAATCGCGCGTCGGCGGGCGACGCGCGGAGGCGCGATCAGTGGTTGTCGCGCTTCTCCTTGATCTTCGCCTTCTTGCCGCGCAGCTCTCGCAGGTAGTAGAGCTTCGCGCGACGGACGTCACCGCGGGTGACGATCTCGATCTTGTCGATGATCGGCGAGTGCACCGGGAACTTGCGCTCGACGCCGACCTGGAAGCTGATCTTGCGGACCGTGAAGGTCTCGCGGACGCCCTCGCCCGAACGGCCGATGACGACGCCCTGGAAGACCTGGACGCGCGAGCGCGTGCCTTCGACGATGTTGACGTGCACCTTGACGGTGTCGCCCGGGCGGAAGTCGGGGACGTCCGACTTCAGGCTCGCGGCGTCGACGTGGTCGAGGATGTTCATGATGGTTCGCTCTCTGCGCCCGCAACCGGTCGAACGCGGATCAATGGGAAACGTGTCTGGTGCCGCCTCGCGCGATCACCCGCGCGTGCGTGCTCCCCGGAGGCAGAGACCTGCGGCGGCACAATCGACCATTCTGCCAGATCGGGGGCCGTTCCGGCAAAAGTGGCGGCAACCGGCGCCGCCGCGACTCACTCGGGGTCGCGCGCCTCGCGGACCACGATGACCTCGCCGGCATCGAACGGCGGCGTACGCGGAGCCTGGGCTCCCTGCTGCTGGGCGGCGAGCCGCTCGAACTCGGCCATGCTCGCCTGCATGCGGCGCGAGCCGTCTCGCACCAGCTGCCAGATCGCCCACCAGAACGCGACGACGGCCAGCGCGATCGAGAGCACGCCGAAGGCGGCCGCCGTCGCACCGTAGAAGCCGGTCGCGATGATCGCGAGATGCCAGGCGCCGATGACGCCGACATCGCCCCAGGCGACGGCGCGCTGCTCGCGCACCGTCGGACGCGCGTTCACGAGCAGCGCGACGACCAGCACCGAGAGGAAGGTCGCGGGCAGCGTGATCACGAGCCCGAGCGTGCCCCAGCCCCCGCCGCCGAACACGGCCCAGCCGATCGTGAGCCATGCGGGCAGCACCACCGCGGCGACGAACTGCCAGCGCGGGAACAGGCGCCTTGCGAACATGCCGCCAGCGTACCCGCGGCCGGCTGCGAGCGCGCCGGGTGTTCACTCAGGGCGGAGCCGACAGAATGGTCTCGGAGAGAGGATTGCCGTGATCGAACTGAGGACCCCTGCCGAGATCGAGCAGATGCGCCCCGCCGGCCGCTTCGTGGCGAGCGTGCTGGAGGCGACGGCGGCTGCGGCGAAGGTCGGCGTCAACCTGCTGGAGCTCGACGCCCTGGCGCACGAGATGATCCGCAGCGCCGGCGCCGAGAGCTGCTACATCGACTACCACCCGTCGTTCGGGGCGAGCCCGTTCGGCAAGGTCATCTGCACGTCGGTGAACGACGCCGTGCTGCACGGCCTGCCGTTCGACTACACCCTGAAGGACGGCGACCTGCTCAGCCTGGACTTCGCGGCATCCGTCGACGGCTGGGTGTCGGACTCGGCGATCTCGCTCGTGGTGGGCACGCCGCGCGAGGCCGACCTCCGGCTCATCCGCACGACCGAGCGTGCCCTCGAGGCCGGCATCGCCGCCGCGCGCCCGGGCAACCGCATCGGCGACATCTCGCGGGCGATCGCCGATGTCGCGCGCGAACAGGGCTACTCGATCAACACGGACTTCGGCGGCCACGGCGTCGGCCGCACCATGCACGGCGACCCGCACGTGCCCAACAACGGCCGCCCCGGCCGTGGACTGCCGCTGCGCCCGGGCCTCGTGATCGCGATCGAGCCGTGGTTCCTCGAGACCACCGACCGCATCTTCACCGACCCCGATGGGTGGACCCTGCGCAGCGCCGACGGCTCCCGCGGCTCGCATTCGGAGCACACCGTCGCGATCACCGACGGCGACCCGATCGTACTGACCGCGCGCAGCTGAATCACGACGAGGGATGCCGCGCCGGGAGCTTCCGGCGCGGCATCCGTCGTTCTCGCGATCGAACGGCGATCAGGCGCCGAGTTCGATCTCGATGAAGCCGCCGACGATGCGCGTGCGGAAGGTCCGCAGCACGAGCGAGGGGTCGGTGTAGCACTCGCCCGTGCCGAGGTCGTAGACCTCCTTGTGCAGCGGGGAGGCGATCGTGGGCCGGTCGCGCCGCGACCCGACGATGCCGCGCGCCATGACGGGCGCGCCCGTGTGCGGGTCGAGGTGGTCCACGGCGTACACCTCCTCCGGGGTGATCATCACGATGGCGACCTGTTCGTCGCCGAGCAGGGCGACTTCGCCCCAGTACGGCTCGAGGTCGTCGGTCGCGCAGGCGCGCATCCAGGTCGTCTCCGTCAGCATGAGCGTCATCAGAGGGCTCCCTTCCTGTCTGCGGCGACGCTATCCGCGGCGTGTTACCGCGGGCGGCACCGCTGTGTTACCGACGCGTCAAAGGCTGCTCACACGAGCCTGGCGCGGGTGTGCGTTCCCGGGGCGCGGCAGGTTACCTCGACGAAATACGGCCGAAACGGCCCGGTCTTAGGCTCGCCGCATTCGAGGACCTGGAGGACCCATGACCGAGCCCGCCACCCCGGCCGATGCATCCGTCTCATCCGACTCTTCCGTGCGCGACGTCCTCGTCGTCGGCGCGGGCCCGGCGGCGCACCGCCTCGCCGACAGCCTGCACGCGCGGGACACCGATCGCCGGCTGCGCGTGACCGTCGTGGGCGAGGAGACGTGGCAGCCCTACGACCGCGTCGCGCTCTCGACCCGGCTCGACGGTGCGGCCGACCTCACGCTGCAGCCGAGCGCCGTCTGGGACGACGACCACATCCGGCTCGTGCTCGGCGAGCGCGTGGACGCCATCGACCACGTCGCGCGCACCGTGACCACCGATGCCGGGCGCGTGATCGCCTGGGACGAACTGGTGCTCGCGACGGGTTCGAGCGCGCCCGTGCCCGAGATCGTGGGCCACGAGCACGCTCGCGTCTACCGCACCATCGACGACGTCGACCGCATCGTCGCCGAGGCGGCCGCCCTCGCCGAGGAGCACGGCCGGCCGGCGAGGGTCCTCGTCGCGGGCGGCGGCCTGCTGGGGCTCGAGGCCGCGGGCGGGCTCGCACGCCTCGGCGCGGAGTCCGCCGTGGTGCACTCGGGCGGCTGGCTGATGTCGGCCCAGCTCGACGAGGGCGCCGGCCGCGCTCTCGGCCGCATCATCTCGGGCCAGGGCATCGCGCTGCACCTCGGCACGCGTCCCCAGACGATCCACGTCGAGCACGATCGCGTGGTCGGCGTCAGCTTCACGAACGGCCGGCGCATCGACGCTGACCTCGTGATCTTCGCGATCGGCATCCGAGCGCGCGACGAGCTGGGGCGGCAGATCGGCGCCGAGCTGGGCCCGCGCGGCGGGGTCGAGGTCGACACGGCGTGCCGCACCTCCATGCCCGGCGTGTGGGCGATCGGCGAGGTCGCCAGCTTCGAGGGTCGCTGCACCGGCCTCGTGGCCCCCGCCAACGCGATGGCCGAGGTCGTCGCCGACCGGCTCCTCGGCGGGTTCGCCGAGTTCACGACCGTCGACGACGCCACCAAGCTGAAGCTCTCGGGCGTCGACGTCGCGAGCTTCGGCGACGCGCTCGCCACGGCCGACGGCGCGCTCGAGATCGTGTACGCCGACCCGGCTCGCGGCATGTACCAGAAGCTCGTCATGACCGACGATGCGAAGACGTTGCTCGGCGGCATCTTCGTGGGCGACGCCTCGCCCTACGCGTCCCTCCGGCCGCTGCTCGGCACCCAGCTGTCGGCCGAGCCCGCGGCGTACCTGTCGGCCAGCGGCATGGAAGCGCCCGCGGGCGACGAGTTGCCCGCCGCGGCGCTCGTGTGCGCGTGCAACAACGTCACGGCCGGCACGATCCGCGACGCGGTCAACGGCGAGCACGGCGAGCCCTGCACCGAACTGGGCGCGCTGAAGACCTGCACCCGAGCCGGCACCCAGTGCGGCTCGTGCGTGCCCCTCGTCAAGAAGCTCCTCGAGGGCGAGCTCGCGAAGTCGGGCATCGAGCTCTCGCGCGCGCTGTGCGAGCACTTCGAGCTCTCGCGCCAGGAGCTGTTCGAGTCGATCCGCGTGCTCGAGCTCACCTCGTTCGACGAGATCATCGCGCGGCTCGGCACGGGTCGCGGCTGCGACGTGTGCAAGCCGGTGATCGGCTCGATCCTCGCGACCCAGCACGGCTCGTACATCCTCGACGCCGGGCGCGGCACGCTGCAGGACACCAACGACCGCGCGATGGCGAACATGCAGAAGGACGGCACGTACTCGGTGGTCCCCCGCATCCCCGCGGGCGAGATCACGCCCGAGAAGCTCGCGGTGATCGCCGAGGTGGCGATGGAGTACGGCCTCTACACGAAGATCACGGGCGGCCAGCGCATCGACCTGTTCGGCGCCCGGCTCGACCAGCTGCCCGACATCTGGAAGAAGCTCGTCGACGCGGGATTCGAGTCGGGGCAGGCCTACGGCAAGGCGCTGCGCAACGTGAAGAGCTGCGTCGGATCGACGTGGTGCCGCTACGGCGTGCAGGACTCGGTCTCGATGGCCGTGCAGCTCGAGCTCCGCTACCGCGGGCTGCGTTCGCCGCACAAGCTCAAGTTCGGCGTGAGCGGATGCGCGCGCGAGTGCGCAGAGGCCCGTGGCAAGGACGTCGGCGTGATCGCCACCGACCAGGGTTGGAACATGTACGTCGGCGGCAACGGCGGGTTCCAGCCGGCGCACGCGCAGCTGCTCGCGAGCGACCTCGACGACGAGACGCTGCTCAAGTACATCGACCGCTACATCATGTACTACGTCCGCACGGCCGACCGGCTGCAGCGCACGGCCCGCTGGATCGAGGACCTCGAGGGCGGTATCGACCACGTGCGCGACGTCGTCGTGAACGACTCGCTCGGCCTGGCCGACGAGCTCGAGCGGGCGATGGACCGCCACGTCGAGACCTACGAGGACGAGTGGGCGGCCACCCTCGCCGACCCCGAGCGGCTGCGTCGGTTCCGCTCGTTCGTCAACGCCCCGCAGACCCCCGACCCGTCGATCGCCCGCGTGCCAGAGCGCGACCAGTTCCGCCCGGCGACCCCCGAGGAACGCGCCGACGGGCGCGCCGTGCTGCTCGCCGGCGCCACCATCCCCGTGCGCGGGAGGGGCGAATGAGCGCCCGGGTCGAGTCCCGCGGCCGGGTCACCCTCATCGGCGGCGGCCCCGGCGCCGAGGACCTGCTGACCCTGCGCGCCGTTCGGGCACTGGCCGCCGCCGACGTCGTGCTGTACGACCGGCTCGCGCCGCACGCGACGCTGCACGAACTCGCCCCCGGCGCCGAGCTGATCGACGTCGGCAAGCGCCCGGGCCACCACGCGTTCCCGCAGGAGGAGATCGAGGCGCTCATGGTCGCCCGCGCCGAGCTCGGCGCGCACGTCGTCCGCCTCAAGGGCGGCGATCCGTACGTGCTCGGCCGAGGCGGCGAGGAGGTGCTGGCGTGCCATCGCGCCGGCATCCCCGTCGAGGTCGTGCCCGGGGTCACGAGCGCGATCGCCGTTCCGTCGGCGGCCGGCATCCCGCTCACCCACCGCGGGGTCAGCCACCTGTTCACCGTCGTCTCGGGGCACGCCCCGCTCGACGACGACACGCTCCGGCATCTCGCGGGACTCGGCGGCACGATCGTCGTGCTGATGGGCGTCAACACGCTGCCGTCGATCACGGCCGGGCTCGTACGCCACGGCCTCGCCGCGGACCTGCCGGTCGCGATCGTGGAGCGCGGCTTCCAGCCGGGGCAGCGCACCACGATCTCCGACCTCGGCGGCGTGGTCGTCGCCGCCGGCCGGGCGCGCGCGGCATCCCCCGCCGTGGTCGTCATCGGCGAGGTCGTGCGCCTCGCGCACGACGGCGACCTGACCGCGCAGGGGCTCATGGACCGGGCCGCGCGGCTCGCGGTGCCGGGCTCGTGAACGTCGTGCTCGAGCCTGTCGCACCGGGATTCCGTCCCGACCAGCTCGAGGGCTTCCGCATCGGCGTGACCAGCGACCGCCGCTCGGCCGATCTCATCGACGCCCTGGAGCGCCGGGGCGCGCAGGTGCTGCACGCCCCGACGCTGCGGATCGCGAACGCGCGTGTCGACGATCCCGTGATCGCCGACACGCGCGCGATCATCGACGCCCGGCCCGACGTGCTGCTCGCGACGACCGCCTACGGCGTCCGCCGTTGGTTCGAGGTCGCGGATGCCGCGGGCCTCGGTGAGCCACTGGTCGATGCCCTGTCCGCGAGCGCGATCCTGGTGCGCGGCCCGAAGGCCAGGGGTGGCATCCGGGCCGCCGGCCTGAACGACGTGGGCATGAGCCCGCACGAGACGACCGACTCGCTCGTCGACACCGTGCTCGAGCGGTACCCGCCCGGCCTCACCGTGGCCGTGCAGATGCACGGCGTCCTCGACCCGGCGCAGCTCGACCGGCTGCGCGAGCACCACGCACGGGTGCTCACGGTCGAGCCCTACCGGTGGACGCTGCCCGACGATGCCGACGAGCGCGTCGGCCGGCTGATCGACGCGATCGTGAGCCAGTCGCTGGACTGCGTGATGTTCACGAGCGCGCCCGCCGTGCACGCGCTGTTCGCCGCAGCCGAGGCCGTCGGGGCCGCCGAGGAGGTCATCGAGGCCATGCGGGGTCCGGTCGTCGCCGCCGCGGTCGGGCCGGTCACGGCGCAGCCCCTCATCGACGCCGGCATCGACCCGATCCAGCCCGACCGGTTCCGCATGGGCGCGCTCATCCGCCTCGTGTGCGAGCACCTCGAACAGCACCGGGTCGAGCGCATCGTGACCCGAGCCGGGCCCGTCGAGCTGCGCGGCAGCGTGGTCGAGGTCGGCGGTCGCCGGATCTCCCTCGCGCCGGTGGGCCGGGCCATCCTCCGCACGCTCGTCGCGGCCGACGGCTCGGTCGTCTCGCGCGAACAACTGGCGAGGGCCTTGCCCGGCTCGTGCGACGAGCACGCCCTCGAGGTCGCCATGAGCCGGCTGCGCCAGACCATCGGCGTGCCCGGCGTGATCGCGACCGTCGTCAAGCGCGGCTACCGGGTGGACGTCTGAGCGCGTGCCGGCCGGCCCGGGAAGCGTCCGGCGCCGACCTCACACCCGCCCGCGCGGCGGGTGAGCAGGTGGAGACAGAGCGTTTACCACCGGCACGATCCGCAGAAACACCCTCCCCATACCTTCGGCACTACGAGCACCACCTGGATCACCTCCGGAGGACCTGATGACCGACACCGTGCACGACGACACCGCCACCACGACGACCGCAGCCGCCAGCGCGGCCGCCATCACGACCGCTCAGGCCGCGCTCGTCCACCGAGCCGGCCGCTGGATCGACGGCTGGGATCCCGAGGACCGCGAGCAGTGGGAGCGCGAGGGACGCGCGATCGCGAAGCGCAACCTCGGCTGGTCGATCTTCGCCGAGTTCCTCGGCTTCGTCGTGTGGCAGCTCTGGAGCATCGTCGCGGTCATGCTGCCCAAGGCCGGCTTCGACCTCGACACGACCCAGATCTTCTGGCTCATCTCCATCCCGAGCCTCGTCGGCGCGACCCTGCGCATCCCCTACTCGTTCGTCGTCGCGAAGTTCGGCGGCCGCAACTGGACCATCGTCTCGGCGGCCCTGTTGCTCGTGCCGACCATCGCGATGGCCCTGTGCATCGGCAACCCCGACACTCCGTTCGGTGTGCTGCTGCTCGTCGCCGCACTCGCGGGCTTCGGCGGCGGCAACTTCGCGAGCTCGATGTCGAACATCACGTTCTTCTACCCGCAGCGCGAGAAGGGCTGGGCCCTCGGGCTCAACGCCGCCGGCGGCAACATCGGCGCCTCGGTCGCGCAGCTCGTGGTGCCGATCGTCGTCACGCTCGGGGCCGCGGCCACGCTGAACCTGCCGTGGGCGGGCTGGATCTGGGTGCCGTTCATCCTGCTCGCGATGTTCGGCGCGTTCCGGTACATGGACAACCTGTCCAACGCCAAGACCGACTTCGCCGGCTCGGCCGCCGCCCTGCGCGAACCGCACCTCTGGCTGCTCTCACTGCTGTACATCGGCACGTTCGGCTCGTTCATCGGCTTCGCGAGCGTGTTCCCGAAGCTCATCGCCGACCAGTTCCCCGAGTTCTCGACGATCGCCATCGGCGGGGCCTCCGTGACGCTGGCCTTCCTCGGCGCGCTGGTCGGCTCGCTCTCGCGGCCCTACGGCGGTCGACTCTCCGACCGGTTCGGCGGAGCGCGGGTCACGATGCTCGCCTTCGCGGCGATGGCGGTCATCACGGTCGGCGTCATCGCGACCCTCCCTCTCGGCAGCTTCTGGCTCTTCCTCGCGGCGTTCCTCCTGCTGTTCGCGGCGGCGGGCATCGGCAACGGCTCGACCTACCGGATGGTGCCGGTCGTGTTCGCGGTCCGCGGCGGGGGCGACGCGGCGACCGCGGGCGACGTTTCGACGCAGCGCAAGGCGGCGGCGGCGCTCGGCTTCATCTCGGCGATCGGCGCCTACGGCGGATTCCTGATCCCGCAGGCCCTGAGCCTCTCGTTCCAGGCCACGGGCGGCTACACGACGGCGTTCATCGTGTTCGTCGGCGCCTATGTGGCACTGCTCCTGCTCACATGGGCCATGTATGTCCGCGGCGCGGTCGCGCGCGCCGGGAAGATCTGAGGCTCGATGACGCCCGCGACCGACACCCACTGCCCGTACTGCGCGCTCCAGTGCGCGATGACGCTGACCGCGTCCGCGCGTGAACCCGTCATGGCGGCAGCGGCGACGGCGACGGCAGGTGCGATGGATGCCTCGGACGGGGCATCCATCGCACCGGTGACGGTCGCGGGGCGCGACTTCCCGACCAACCGCGGCGGCCTGTGCAAGAAGGGCTGGACGTCGGCCGAGCTGCTGCGCCGCCCCGGGCGGATCGAGCAGCCCCTGCTGCGGGGCGCCGACGGCGAACTGCACGAGACCGACTGGGACACCGCGCTCGACGTCGTCGTCGCCGGCATCCGGCGCACGCAGGAGCGGTACGGGCCCGACGCGGTCGGCGTGTTCGGCGGCGGCGGCCTCACGAACGAGAAGGCGTACCTGCTCGGCAAGTTCGCCCGCATCGCCCTCGGCACGAGCCGCATCGACTACAACGGCCGGTTCTGCATGGCGTCGGCCGCCGCGGCCGGCACGCGTGCGTTCGGCATCGATCGCGGGCTGCCGTTCCCGCTCTCCGACCTCGACGGTGCGGCGACGGTGCTGCTGCTCGGCACGAACGTCGCCGAGACGATGCCGCCGTTCGTCGGGCACCTCGCGGGCGCGCAGGCCGCGGGCGGCCTCATCGTGGTCGACCCGCGGCGCACGCCCACCGCGCGGCTCACCGACGACGGGCAGGGCCTGCACCTGCAGCCCGCGCCCGGCACCGATCTGCTGCTGCTGCTCGGGCTCACGCACGTGGTGCTCGCCGAGGGCCTCGCCGACGAGGCGTACCTCGCGAACCGCACGATGGGGGTCGACGCTCTCCGGCGGAGCGTCGCCGCATGGTGGCCCGAGCGCGTGCAGTCCGAGACGGGCGTCGCGGCCCTCACGATCCGGCGGGTCGCGCGTCGGCTCGCCGCGGGCGCACGCACGGAACCGGGCACCGGCGGCACCTACATCCTCACGGGGCGCGGCGTCGAGCAGCACGTCGACGGCACCGACACCGCGACGGCGGCGATCAACCTCGCGCTCGTGCTGGGCCTGCCGGGCCGGCTCGGCTCGGGGTACGGCACGCTGACCGGCCAGGGCAACGGGCAGGGCGGCCGCGAGCACGGCCAGAAGGCCGACCAGCTGCCCGGGTACCGCAAGATCACCGACCCCGCCGCCCGCGAGCACGTCGCCGGCGTGTGGGGCGTGCCGGCCGCCTCGATCCCCGGCCCGGGGATTCCGGCCGTCGAGCTGCTGCAGTCGCTCGGCCGACCGGACGGCGTGCGAACGCTGCTCGTGCACGGGTCGAACGTCGTCGTCTCCGCACCGAACGCGAGCGTCGTGCGACGCGGGCTCGCGGAGCTCGACCTGCTCGTGGTGTGCGACTTCTTCCTCTCCGAGACGGCGGCGCTCGCCGACGTGGTGCTCCCCGTATGCCAGTGGGCCGAGGAGGAGGGCACCATGACCTCGCTCGAGGGCCGGGTCATCCGACGGCGACGGGCGATCGATCCGCCCGCGGGCGTGCGCGACGAACTCTGGATCCTGCACGAGCTCGCGCGGCGCCTCGACGCGCCGTCGACCTTCCCTACCGACCCCGACACGGCATTCGAGGAGCTGCGCCTGGCCTCGGAGGGCGGCCTCGCCGACTACTCGGGCGTCGACTACGCGCTGCTCGACTCGGGCGCCGAGGTCTACTGGCCCTACCCGCGCGGCTCGGCCGGCACGCCGCGGCTGTTCGCCGACCGGTTCGCGCACGCGGACGGCCGTGCCCGCCTCGTGGCCGTGACGCCACGGCCATCGGCCGAACGGCCCGCCCGCGGGGAATCGAATGGGCTGACGCTCATCACGGGGCGCCTGCTCGAGCACTACCAGAGCGGCGCGCAGACCCGGCGCGTGCCCGAGCTCGCCGATGCCCAGCCCGACTCGCGGCTGCGCCTGCACCCCGCGACCGCCGCGCGACTGGGCCTCGCCGACGGCGATCGGGTCGAGGTCGTCAACGCGCGCGGCGCCGCGCGCGCCCGCGTGCTCGTCACGCGCGACATCCGGCCCGACACGGCGTTCCTGCCGTTCCACTACCCCGGTGACGAGACCGCCAATCTCGTCACCTCCGACGCCGTCGACCCGGTGTCGTCGATGCCCGAGTTCAAGACCAGTGCCGTCCGCGTGCGGCGCCTCGAGCCCCAGGAGGCCCGATGACCGAGCCGTCGAACCGATCCGCCGACGCATCCCGCGACCCGCGACCGATGCGCGTCGTGCTCGTGGGCTACGGCCCCGTCGGCTCGCGCTTCGTCGACGAACTCCTGCCCGTCGTGCGCGCGGGGCTCGCCTCGCTCACCGTCATCGGCACCGAGACCGCCGACGCCTACAACCGCGTCCTCGTCGCCGAGCACGCCGTCGGCTCGGTCGGGCTCGACTCGATGACCGTCGCCGACCGCGCCGCCGCCGAGGAGGCGGGCGTCGACCTGCGCACGGGCGTCTCGGTGCGCCGCATCGACCGCGGCGCGCACGAGGTCGTCCTCGACACCGGCGAGCGCGTGGCTTACGACCGGCTCGTGCTGGCGACCGGCGCTCGCGCCAACACCCCCACGCTCGACGGCATCGAGCGCTCGCGCCGCGACCTGGCCTCGCTCGAGCGCTATCCCGCGGAGCTCGTAGCATCCGACGACCGCCTGCCGCAAGGTGTGACCGCCCTTCGCGACCTCGACGACGCCGCGCGCGTGCGCGAGGCGGTGCGAGGGCGAAAGCGCGTCATCGTGCTCGGCGCCGGCGTGCTCGGCCTCGAGATCGCGCTGGCCGCCGCGCACGCCGGTGCCCAGGTCTGCGTCGTGCACCACGGCGCCCACCCGATGCCCCGCAACCTCGACCGCGGCGGCGGCGGCGTGCTGCGCCAGGCGCTGCGGCGCACGGGCGTCACGGTGATCGCGCACAGCCGCGCCGAGGCGATCGCCTTCCGCACCGAGGCCGACGGCTCGCGCGCGTTCGACATGCTCGTGACCGCCGACGGCAAGCAACTGAAGGGCGACCTCCTCGTGCTCTCGTGCGGCGTCACGCCGCGCGCCGAGCTCGCGACGCTCGCGGGACTCCGCACCTCGACCGGCGTCGTGGTCGACCGGGGCCTGCGCAGCTGGAGCGACCCCGACGTCTTCGCCATCGGCGACTGCGCCCACGTCGTCGAGCGCACCGAGGAGACGATCGGCCGCCGTGACCTGCCCGGCGGCCCGTCGGGACTCATCGGCCCGGGCTGGCGTCAGGCGGCCTGGCTCGCCGCGCGGTGGACCGACGAGCTCGAGGGTCGCGCCGCGCACGACCACGAGGGGCGCGAGCTCGCGTCGATCGGCATGGCCCCCGAAGCCGACCCGATCGTCATGCTGAAGGCCGAGCACATCGATGTCGTCGCCGTCGGCGAGGTCGCCCCCGAGCCGTGGGACGACGATCCCGCCCCCGGCGACCCCGGCGCTCGACGCGTCGCCCAGTGGGCCGACCCCGAGCACCTGCGCTACGTCAAGATGGTCACGCGCGGCGGCGTGCTCTCCGGCTTCGTCAGCGTCGGGATGCCCCGCACCGCGGCCGAGCTGACGCTCCTGTTCGAACGACGGGCGGAACTGCCGGCCGACCGGTCGATGCTGCTGCGGTTCGACGGCCCCGACTACGACCCGTCGGAGGACGCGGACGCGTTCGCCCCGACGTCGACGGTGTGCTGGTGCAACGCGGTGACGGTCGAGCGCATCGAGGAGTCCGCCGCGTGCGGCAACGACACCGTCGAGTGCGTCGGACGCGACACGCGCGCCGGCACCGGATGCGGCGGCTGCAAGGGCCGCATCGCCGACGTGCTGGCGCGGTTCGCCGAGACCGGCGGCGCCGCGGCCTCCCCCGTCGGCTGACGCGGGGAGGCCACGCGGGGTCGCTCGACGCCGAGCACGCGCCGGACGCGGCAAGCCGCCGGCTCAGACCCGGCTGCGGTACTCCTGGTCCTGCGCGATCGCGTCGGCACGCGCCAGGACGAGCGACACCAGTGATTCGGGCGCGACCTCGCCGGGCAGCAGCAGCGGCTCGGCCACCGCGTCGGCGCCGGCGAGCACGACCGCGTCGTAGAAGGCGCCGGGCGCGAGCAGGTAGGCGGCGACGACGACCCGGGTGCCCGGATGCACGGCCCGCACCGTCTCGATCGCGTCGGGCAGTCGCGGGATCGCCGCGGCGATGAACCCGAGCGTCACCGGCCGGCCGAGGCGCGCGCCGAGCATCCGCGCGGTCTCGAAGCACTCGCGCACCGCGCGAGGGTCGTTGGAGCCCGCCGCGGCGAGCACGACCGAGACGTCCTCGTCGTCGAGCGTGCCGAGACGGGCAAGGCGCGCGACGAGCACGTCGACGATCCGCTCGTCGGGCCCGAGCGGGTCGGCGAGGGCGGCGCCGGCGACCGGCAGACGGTCGAGTCCCCGCGCGAGGCCGGTACGCATGTGATAGCCCGCGGAGAGCACCAGGGGCACGATGATCGCCTGCGGATCGGCCACGCTCTCGGCGAGGGCCGCCGCGAGATCGGTGTGCTGGGCGTCGACGAAGGCGATCGAGACGTCGGCCTCGGGGCGCGCGGTCGCAACACCGTCGACCAGTCGCATGATCGCCTCGCGGTTCGCGGCCGAGGGGGCGCCGTGCGTCACCGCCACGAGGCGGAGCGGGCGCGGCCCGCCGCCGTCGAGGAGGATCCCGGAACCTGCCGACCCGATCGCCACGAATGCTCCGCCTTCCACCCAGGCGAACGACGATTCGCCGTTTCGACGGTACGAACACCGTGTTACCGTGCCTCGTCCCGGGTGTTTCCGGGACGTGAAGACTCCCTCACGCGCCCGGCGCAGGCGCAGAGGGGCGAGGTGCGATCGTGCGTGCGGCTCAGTCCAGCAGCTCGGGCCGGACGCGCCGCGTGCGCTCGAGCTGCTGCTCCCGCCGCCAGGCCGCGATGGCGCCGTGGTTGCCGCTGAGCAGGACCGGCGGCACTTCGAGCTCGCGCCACGCGGCGGGCTTGGTGTAGCTCGGGTATTCGAGCAGTCCGCCTTCGTGCGATTCCTCGACGAGGCTCTCGGGGTTGCCGACCACCCCGGGCACCAGTCGCCCGGCGGCCTCGATCATGGCCATGACGGCGACCTCGCCGCCGTTCAGCACGTAGTCGCCGAGCGAGATCAGCCGCACGCGCATGCGCGTCGCGTAGTGGTCGACCACGCGCTGGTCGATGCCCTCGTAGCGTCCGCACGCGAACACGAGGTGCTCCTCGGCGGCGAGCTCGCGCGCGAGCTGCTGCGTGAACGGCTCGCCGGCGGGCGACGGCACGACGAGCAGGGCATCGGATGCCCCGTCGCCGACGATCGCGTCGAGCGCCTCGCCCCAGGGCTCGGGCTTCATGACCATGCCCGCGCCGCCGCCGTACGGAGTGTCGTCGACGGTGCGGTGACGGTCGTGCGTGAAGTCGCGCAGGTCGTGCGCGGTGACCTCGATCAGCCCCGTCTGGCGGGCCTTGCCGAGCAGCGACAGGTCGAGCACCCGGAAGAACTCCGGGAAGATCGTGACGATGTCGATGCGCACGCGTTACTCCGCGTCGGGATCGCGGGCTGCGTCGGCGGAGGCATCCGTGGCGCCGGCCGAGCCGGCCGCGCCGGAGGCATCCGTCTCGCCGGACTCGATCGTCTCGCCGTCGGCCTCGTCGAGGTCCTCGAAGAGTCCCGCCGGTGGCGTCACGGTGACGATGCCGGCCTCGAGGTCGACCTCGGGCACGATCGCCGCGACGAGCGGCACCATGACCTCGCGTCGCTTCGGACCGAGCGTCTTGACGACGAGGAGGTCTTGCGCGGGAAGGTGCTCGACGTGTGCGACCTCGCCGATGCGCTCGCCGTCGCGGACGACGGCGAGGCCGATGAGCTGGTGGTCGTACCAGGCGTCGGGCTCGTCGTCTTCGTCGTCGGCGAGGTCGACCCACAGGATCGCCTTCACCAGCGTCTCGGCGGCGGTGCGGTCGTCGACGCCGTCGAAGAAACCGACCGGCTGGCCGTTGTACCAGCGCAGCTCGGTCAGCGTCAGGTGCTCGCCGTGCCACGGCGAATCGGCGGGCACCTGCAGCGAGAACCTGGCGCCGGGGACGAACCGGCGCTCGGGGTCGTCGGTGTAGAGCTCGAGCTTGAGGGCGCCCTTCAGCCCGTGGGCCTTCGTGAGCCGGCCCACTCGGAGTTGCTGGGGTCGAGGGTCTCGGGCCACGTCAGTCGTCGGTGTCGACGACGTCGACGCGGACGCGGCGACCGTCGGCCAGTGCTGTCACGAGCGTACGCAGGGCCTTCGCGGTGCGACCGGCGCGGCCGATGACGCGACCGAGGTCCTCGGGGTTCACGTGAACCTCGAGGACCTCGCCGCGTGCGCTCGACGCGGAGACGACCCGCACGTCGCCCGGGTGGTCGACGATCCCCTTGACGAGGTGTTCGAGCGCGGACTGGAGCAAGGCCTACGCCTCGTCCGTGGTCTCGGCCTCGGCCTCGGGGGCCGCGGTCTCCTCGGCCTTCGCCGGCTTCTCGGCCCTGGGCTTGACGACCGACTTCTTGGCGGTGTCGGGCTCGAAGCCCGCCTTGGGGGCGGCGGTCTGGACGGTGGACTTCGCGTCCTTGTCGCCCTTGAACTTGCCCCAGTCGCCGGTCAGCTTGAGGATGGCGGCGACCTGCTCGGTCGGCTGCGCGCCGACGGAGAGCCAGTACTGGGCGCGGTCGGAGTCGACCTCGATGAACGAGGGGTTCTCGGTGGGGTGGTACTTGCCGATCTCCTCGATCACGCGACCATCGCGCTTGGTGCGCGAGTCGGCGACGACGATGCGGTAGTAGGGCGCACGGATCTTGCCGAGGCGCTTGAGACGGATCTTGACAGCCACAATTCTCCTGAAGTGTTGTGAGGTAAGCGAACTGACAGCCGTGAGCGTGGGGTGCACACTCGGCGGAAGCTCTTCGGGGTTCTGAGCGCCGGATAGAGGGTCGGGCGGTTCAGAACTCGACTGACCATTCTTGCAGATTTCGCGCCGCAAGGATAATCGTGCGGGTGCATGCCAAGATGGGCGCACGGTGCCGAGACCGGGAGTGGACGGGGACATGCAGATCGACTTCGCGTCCTCGGAGCGCTCCACGGTCGGCATCGAGTGGGAGATCGCGATCGTCGACCGCGAGACCGGCGAGCTCGCCTCGGTCGCCGACCGCGTGCTCGAGGAGCTCCGCGGCGCCGACGGCGCGCCGCATCCGCAGGTCACGCACGAACTGCTCACGAACACGGTCGAGCTCGTGAGCGGCGTGCACCGCACCGTCGGCGGCGCGGTCGCCGACCTGCAGGCGCAGCTCGACCAGGTGCGCGGCGTCATCGACCGGCTCGGCGACTACGACCTCATCTGCAGCGGCTCGCATCCCTACAGCCAGTGGTACGACCAGCACCTCACCGACAAGCCGCGCTACCACAAGCTGATCGACCGCACGCGGTGGTGGGGTCGCAACATGATGATCTGGGGCATCCACGTGCACGTCGGCCTCGACGACCGCGACCGCGCCCTGCCGATCCTCGACGGCCTGCTCGCCTACGTGCCGCACCTCCAGGCGCTCTCGGCCTCGAGCCCGTTCTGGGCCGGCGTCGAGACCGGCTACGCCTCGAACCGCGCGCTGATGTTCCAGCAGCTGCCGACCGCCGGACTCCCCTATCCGCTCGCCGACTGGGCCGCGTACGAGCGCTACGTCGACGACCTCGTGCGCACGGGCGTCATCGAGGACCACAGCGAGGTCCGCTGGGACATCCGCCCGTCGCCGAAGTGGGGCACGCTCGAGGTGCGCGTGTGCGACGGCGTCTCGACGGCCGCCGAGATCGCCGGCATCGCCGCGCTCATCCAATGCCTCGTGGAGTGGATGGGCGACGAGCTCGCCGACGGTCGCACGCTGACCGTGCTGCAGCCCTGGTACGTGCGCGAGAACAAGTGGCGCGCCGCACGCTACGGCATGGACGCAGAGATCATCACGGACGTCGCGGGCACCGAGCGGCTCGTCGCCGACGACCTCGTCGACCTGGTCACGCGACTGGCACCGATCGCCGACCGCCTCGGCTGCGCGGCCGAGCTCGCCTCGGTGCGCCTGATGGTCGAGCAGGGCGCGAGCTACCAGCGGCAGCTGCGGGTCGCGCACGCCGCCGACGGCGACCTGCGCGAGGTGGTCGCCCACCTCGCGCGCGAGCTGCGCGACGGCGTCAGGCCGGGATCCGCCGCGTCCTGATCAGTTCGGCGTACCAACGCGCCGAGTCCTTCGGCAGCCGCTCGAGCGTCTCGTAGTCGACCCGGACGATCCCGAACCGCTTCGAGTAGCCGTAGCCCCACTCGAAGTTGTCCATGAGCGACCAGACCTGGTAGCCGCGCAGGTCGACGCCGCGCGCCATGGCCCGGTGCGCGGCCGTGAAGTGGCGTCGCAGGTAGTCGGTGCGCTCGACGTCGTGCACGGCGGGGCCGTCGGCCTCGTCCGTCACGACGTCGTCGAAGGCGGCGCCGTTCTCGGTGACCATGAGCGGAAGCGTCGGGTACGCCTCGTGCAGCGCGACGAGCAGGTCTTCGAGACCCGAGGGGTCGATGTTCCACCCCATCGCGGTGTAGGGGCCGGGCTGCTCGAGGAACTCCACCGACTCCGACCCGGGCCAGGCCGTGCCGCCCATGTCCTTGTGGCCGTCGGCGTTGACCTTCGGCGACTCGCCGTCCCACATGCGCACGGTGACCGTGGAGTAGTAGTTCACGCCGAGCACGTCGAGCGGTTGGCGGATGAGCTCGGTGTCGCCCGGGCGGACGAACGCCCAGTCGGTCACGTCGGCGGTGTCGGCGATGACGTCGGCCGGGTACTCGCCCTCGAGCAGCGGGCTCAGGAACACGCGGTTCGCGAGCCCGTCGATGCGCCGCGCCGCCTCGGCGCCCGTGGGCCCGGAGGGCCGGATGACGTGCAGGTTCAGCGTGATCGAGAACTTCGGGTCGCCGGGTACGACGTCGCGGAGCGCCGCGACGGCGAGCCCGTGCGCGAGGTTCAGGTGGTGCACGGCGGCGAGCGCCTTGGCGCCGTCCATGAGTCCGGGGGCGTGCGCCCCGGAGCCGTAGCCGAGGTAGGCGCTGCACCACGGCTCGTTGAGCGTGGTCCAGACCGCGATGCGGTCTCCGAGCCGCTCGCCGAGGATGCGGGCGTAGTCGGCGAACGCCTCGGCGGTCGCCCGGTTCGCCCAGCCGCCCTCGTCTTCGAGCGCCTGCGGGAGATCCCAGTGGTACAGGGTGGCGATCGGCTTGATGCCGCGCTCGATCAGCCCGTCGACGAGCCGCTCGTAGAACGCGAGGCCGGCCTCGTTGGCCGGGCCGCGGCCGGTCGGCTGGATGCGCGGCCACGCGATCGAGAACCGGTACGCCTCGAGCCCGAGCTCGACCATCAGGTCGAGGTCGGACTCCCACCGGTGGTAGTGGTCGTCGGCCACGTCGCCCGTGTCGCCGTTCCACACCTTGCCGGGCGTGTGGCTGAACGTGTCCCAGATCGACGGGCCACGGCCGTCTTCGGTCGCCGCGCCCTCGATCTGATACGACGCGGTCGCCGAGCCGAAGAGGAAGTCGTCGGGGAATGCCAGTCCCGAGTCGCGGTAGTCGGGGGATCCGGTGGTCATGCAGGTGCTCCAGTCTGGTGGTGGCGCGCGCCACCGGATCACTGTACCGGTTCCGCGAATTCGCTGACCGCTCGGTAAGCCGCTCGAGCCCCGGGTCAGTACCAGTAGTCGCCGGTCCGCGCGCGATGCGCGGCGAGGAAATCCGACTCGCCGGTGCGCCATCGCTCGGCGACCGGCCGGTGCGCGAGGAGGTAGGCGGGCTGGTACTCGACGATGTCGGGCGCGAACGCGCTCTTGAACACGAGGATGCCACGGCCCGACGGATGCGCCCGGTCGGGCGGCGGCACGTGGCCGAGGTCGTACTCGCGCACACCCTCCTCGGCGAGCTCCTGCATGATGCGCCACTGCAGGTAGCGCGATGCCATGAGCTGCGGCAGGTCGCGGGTCGACCCGCCGTCCTTGTACCAGGCACGATCGCCGAAGCGCACGACGAACGCCCCCGAGACGACCGTTCCGTCGTACTTGGCGAGGTAGAGCCGGCCGCTGCCCGCGGCGTCGAACGCCGACCACACCGCACGGAGGTAGTCGTCGCTGCGGAAGAAGGCACCCGAGCGCTCCTCGGTCGCGCGCACGAGCGCGAGCATCCGTGCGGCGTCCTCGCCGTCGATGGCCGCCCGCTCCACCACCACGCCATTGCGCTCGCCCGTTCGGATCTCGGCACGACCGCGCTTCTTCATGCGGGACAGGGCACCCTCGGCGCCGTCGGACAGGTCGACGACGACGGCGAAGCGGTACTGCGAGGCGCGGGTGGGCGCCCAACCGTGCTCGAGGAACGCCTCGTCGAGGGCGGGATCGCGCGGCTGGTAGAGCTCCACCTTGGTGGCGAACGCGCTGCCGCCGGACTCGCCGACGGCCGCCGTCAGCGCCGGGACGAGTGCCGGCGTGATGCCGCTGATCCTCGGCAGGTGCCGCAACGAGCCCGACCCGTCGACGGTCCGCTCGTAGGCGAGCACCGGCACGGGCACCCCATCGGCGGCTTCGAGCGGCGCGACGCGCCAGGGCCCGCCCGATCGGATTCCGGCCCAGGCGCGGCTCTGCATGAAATGCGGTGCCGAGTGCGCGGCGAGCACCTGCTCGTCCCATTCCCGGGTGAGCGGCACTGCATCGGCCATTACCACCGCTTCTCCCCCTGTGCTGGTGGAGGGGCCCGAGGGCCCGTGACGCATCGCTGCTGCGCCACATGATAGCGGTGCGGCGCATCCGGATGGTGGACCACGCGCCTATGGTGGTCGCATGGGCGAACCGAGTCTCGAACTCCACGGCGATGATGTGCACGCGCGCCTCCTGCCCGGAAGGGGCACCAACGGCGGATTCTCACTCGTCATCGACGGCACCACCCAGTCGCATGTGAATCCCGACGACCCGCTGGATCTGCAGCTCGAGTACGTACGCGAGATCGCCGGCGTGCTCGACGCGTGGCATCCACGCCCCGAACCGATCTCGGTGCTGCACCTCGGCGCCGGCGCGCTGACCCTGCCGAGGTGGATCGCGGCGACGCGACCCGGCTCGCGGCAGCACGTCGTCGAACTGCTTCCCGAGCTCTTCGACTTCGTGCTGCAGGCACTGCCCCTCGGCGACGACGTCGAGCTCACGGTCGAGTTCGACGACGCCCGCGCTGCGGTCGATCGCGCGGCCCGGCACGACGGCGGCTACGACGTCGCCATCGTCGACGTGTTCAGCGGCAACGTCGCGCCGCCCGCGGTCGGCACGGTGGAGTTCTTCGCCGCGCTGCGCGACCTGCTCGCGCCGCACGCCATCGTCGTGGTCAACAGCCTCGCCGGGTTCGACCTGGCCTCGCCGCGCACGCTCGCGGCGACGCTCGCCGTCGGCGGCGACGAGCTCACGCTGGTGGCCGCGAGCGGGGTGCTCGACGGCGGACCGGGCAACGTCGTGCTCGTCTCCTCCCCCGGGCCGGCGCCGCTCGCGGCGCTCACCGCCGCGTTCAGCGGGTCGCCGCGACCCATCGAGGTGCTCACGCGCGACAGCGTCGAGGCCTTCGCCGGCGACGTGCCCGCCCGGTTCGACGGGATGCCGGGCTGACCCATGCCCGCTGCGGTTCGCGCGCGGCTCCGGGCGGCGGTGGCCGCGTCGCTGCTCGCGTCGGCGATCGCGGTGCCCGTGGCATCCGCGGACGCGAACGCCGCCGGGAGTGAAGCGGCCGCCGCCGTCGCACCGCCTTCCGTCGCCGTGCCCGCAGCTGCGCCCGCCGCGGCCGCCGACCCGCGCGAACCTGCGATCGGGCCCGGCCTCGAGTGGGTCGCCCATCGCGACAACCCGTTCCGCCAGGGCGACGACCCGGACTTCATCAACTCCGATCTGGCGTTCACTGGCGATCACGTGATCCAGGGCAACTTCGCGGGCTTCTCGGTCTGGGACATCGCCGATCCCGCGAACCCCGAGCTGCGCGCGACGGTGCCGTGCGCCGGCGGACAGGGCGACGTCAGCGCGGTCGGCGATGTCGTCATCGTGTCGATCGACGAGACGATGTCGAGCGAGGCGTGCGACGCGGTGCGCGTGCCCGAGACAGCCGAGAACTGGGAGGGCCTGCGCATCTTCGACCTCAGCGATCCGGCCGCGCCGCGCTACGCGGCCTCGGTTCGCACGCGCTGCGGTTCGCACACGCACACCGTCGTGCCCGATCCCGCCGACCCGGCCCGCGTGCTGGTCTACGTGAGCGCGTACAGCCGCGGCGCGTCGCTGCACTGCACGGGGCGGAATCCGCTGCAGATCGTCTCCGTGCCGCTCGATGCGCCCGACGAGGCGGCCGTGGTGGGCGAGCTCGACCTCTTCGCGGGCCTCGACGCGTTCGGTCCGGAGGACCGCGTCGCGGGCGGCGCCGAGACGAGATCGACGACCGGATGCCACGACCTCACGGCCTATCCCGCCAAGGGCCTCGCGCTCGCGGCCTGCCGCGGCGAGGGTCTGCTGCTGTCCATCGCGGATCCGATGCATCCGGTGGTGCTGCAGCAGGTGCGCGACGCGAACGTCGCGTTCTGGCACTCCGGCATCTTCGACAACGACGCGACCGCCGTCGTCTTCCAGGACGAGCTCGGCGACGGCTTCATCAACACCTGCTCGCCGGCGTTCGGCGCCGAGCGCGGCGCCGACGCCCGCTGGACGCTCACGGGCGGACGGCTCGAACCGGGCGCGTACTTCAAGATCCCGCGGGCGCAGTCGGATCTCGAGAAGTGCGTCGCGCACTCGGGTGGGCTCATCCCCGTGCCCGGCCGGTTCATCGTGGCGCAGGCCTGGCTCGAAGGCGGCGTCTCGGTCATCGACTTCACCGACCCGGCGGCGCCGGTCGAGCTCACGTACTTCGACCGGCCGACGTACGGCTACTCGATGGACTACACCGCCGGCATCTGGTCGGTCTACCACTACGACGGGTATCTCTACGCGAGCGACATGTACGACGGGCTCGAGGTGCTGCGGCTGACGGATCCGCTCTTCGCCGACGCCGCGCGCTACGACCCGGGAGAGTTGAATCCGCAGTCCCAACCGCAGTACGCGTGGGCCTGGCGCGAGGCGCCCGTGCTGCCCGCGGAGGTCGACGCGCGCGCGGCGCTGGCGCCGCTGGACGTCGCTCCGGCGACGATCCCCCGGGTCGAGACGGATGCCTCGGTCGCCGTCTCCGTCTCGCTGCCGCCGGGCTCGCTCGACCCCGGCGAGACGGCCGACGTCTGGTGGATGCCGGCCGCGACCGCGGTCGCGACGGTCGTGGCCTCGCCCGACGGGTCGCTGCCGCCGACCGAGCTCGTACTGCCCGGTCCGCTCGATGCCGGGTCGTACGACCTCGTCGCGCGCGGCGACCGCACGAGCGACCGGCTCGCGCTCGGCGTGCTCACGGTGGCCGAGCCGACGCCGCCGCAGCGTCCGACGCCGCCGCCGACGGCGGGCGATCCGGTCGACGGATGGCTCGTCGCGGGCCTCGTGGCGGGCGCCGTGCTGCTCGGGCTCGCGGTCGCGGTCGTGCTGCTTCGCCGAAGGGCCGTACGGCGCGCCGCTGCGCCGTCGGAGGGGCCGTGAGCCGCCGCGCCGGGCGCACCACCGGCCGCGCCGGGCGCGCCGGGCGCGCCGCCCTCGCTCCCACCGTCGCGATCGCGCTGACGCTCGCGATTCCCGTCGGGACGACCGCGTGCGCGGGCCCGCCATCAGCGGTCGAGGCATCCGCCCCCGACTCGGCGATCGACGCCGCGACGAGCGCCGACGACCTCGCGTGGGTCGCCGGCATGGCCGCCCACCACGACCAGGCCGTCGCGCTGGCCGGTCTCGCCGCGGAGCGCGCCGGCGACCCGCGCGTCGCGGCGGCCGCCGACCGGATCGCGGTGGCCCAGTCCGCGGAGGCCTCGGTCCTTCGCGGCTGGCTCGACCGTCGCGGCGCCGCCGAGGCCGGCCACGGCCACGGGGACGGCGGCGATCCGGCGGTCGCGGAAGCGCCCGAGGGCATGCCCGGCGAGATCGCCGCGAGTGCGATGCGCCGGGCCGCCGAACTCGAGGGCGCGGCGTTCGACCGCGTGTTCGTCGACCTCATGATCCGACACCACGAGGGCGCCATCGAGATGTCGGAGGCGAGGCTGGAGGCATCCGGCGACCCGGCGGTGGCGCGGTGGGCGCGTACGGTCGCGCAATCGCAGTCGATCGAGATCGACCGCCTGCGCGAACTCGCCGCCGGCGGGGCCGGTTAGCGGCCGAGCAGCTTCTGCAGCGCCGCCAGTTCTTCCTCGCTCGGGCCGGCCTGGCCGCCCTTGGCGGCACCGCCGCCGAGGCCGAAGCCGGCGCCGGTCGGGGCCGCGCCGCCGGGAACCGGCCCGCCCTGCGCGATGGCGGCGTTCTCGGCCGCGCGCTTGGCCGGGTTGCCCGAGCGCGAACCGCCCGACTTCTTCTTGCCCTTGGCCTTGCGCGCGGACGCCCCGCCGCCGCCGAAGCCGGCACCGGGGATCGGTCCCATGCCCGGGATCTGCGGCATGCCGCCGCGGGCGACGGTCTTCATCATCTTCGCGGCCTGCTCGAAGCGCTGCACGAGCGAGTTGACGTCGGTGACGGTCATGCCCGAGCCGCGAGCGATGCGCAGGCGCCGCGAACCGTTGAGGAGCTTGGGATTCTGTCGCTCGGCGGGCGTCATCGACTGGATGATCGCCTCGGTGCGCACGATCTCGCGCTCGTCGAAGTTCTCGAGCTGCTGCTTCATGCCGCCCGCGCCCGGGAGCATGCCGAGCATCTTCTTGATGGACCCGGCCCCGCGCAGTTGCTGCATCTGCTGCAGGAAGTCCTCGAGGGTGAACTGCTCCTTCGCGAGCTTCTCGGCGACCTTCAGCGCCTCCTCTTCGTCGAAGGCCTGCTGGGCCTGCTCGATGAGGGTGAGGATGTCGCCGAGGTCGAGGATGCGGCTCGCCATGCGGTCGGGGTGGAACGGCTCGAAGTCGTCGAGCCCCTCGCCGGTCGACGCGAAGATGATGGGGCGCCCGGTGACGGATGCCACGCTCAGCGCCGCACCGCCCTTCGAGTCGCCGTCGAGCTTGGAGAGCACGACGCCCGTGAAGTCGACGCCCTCCTGGAAGGCCTTCGCGGTCGCGACCGCGTCCTGGCCGATCATGGCGTCGATGACGAAGAGCACCTCGTCGGGGTCCGTCGCCTTGCGGATGTTCGCGGCCTGCTTCATGAGCTCGGCGTCGACGCCGAGGCGACCGGCGGTGTCGATGATGACGACGTCGTGCAGGGCGCGGCGAGCCTGCTCGACGCCGGCCTTGGCCACCTTCACGGGGTCGCCGACGCCGTTGCCGGGCTCGGGTGCGAAGACCGGCACGCCGGCCTGCGAGCCGACCACCTGCAGCTGGTTGACCGCGTTGGGGCGCTGGAGGTCGCTCGCGACGAGCAGGGGCGTGTGGCCCTCTTTCACGAGGTGCTTCGCGAGCTTGCCCGCGAGCGTCGTCTTGCCGGCGCCCTGGAGGCCCGCGAGCATGATCACGGTCGGCGGGTTCTTCGCGAACTGCAGTCGGCGCTGCTGGCCGCCGAGGATGCCGACGAGCTCTTCATTGACGATCTGCACGACCTGCTGCGCCGGGTTCAGCGCCTTGTTGACCTCGTCGCCGAGGGCGCGTTCGCGCACCGTCGCGGTGAAGGCCTTGACGACGTCGAGTGCGACGTCGGCGTCGAGCAGGGCGCGCCGGATCTCGCGGACCGTGCCGTCGACGTCGGCCGCGGAGAGCTTGCCCTTGGTGCGGAGCTGCTTGAACGTCTCGGAGAGACGGTCGGAGAGGGTGCCGAAGGTAGCCATGGTGCCTTCGATTCTAGGCGAGGCCGGATGCCCCGCCGCGCGCGGCCCCCGGCCGCGCGTCTAGCCCTCGAAGCGGACGTCGACGATCTCGCGCTCGAGGTCGATCGACGCGACGAGGCGCTCGTCGGTGTCCTCGGGGGCGAGGGCGTACTCGAACTCGGCGAACACGTCGCCGGGCTCGTCGGCGTCGGGTCGCAGGTCGACGCGCACGAGGCTCATCGAGCGCAGCGCGTCGATCTGCCGGTCGCCCGACTCGCGGCCGATGGCCGACTCGATCTCGTCGGCCTGCTCGAGGTCGGCGTCGAGCAGCACGTCGAGGAACTTCACGACCGGGGAGGACCCGGAATCGAGCTGCGTCACGAAGGCCGAGCGCAGCTCGTCGTCGATGAGTTCGAGCTCGCCGACCATCGTCGCCGCGATGTCGAGGGCCGCGGTCGAGACGCCGTCGGCGTCGGCGTCGAGCACGACCTCGACGTCTTGGTCGCCGTACTCGATGCGCTCGGACCAGTAGTCGCCGACGAGGCCGAAGTAGTCGTGTTCCATGTGAGTCCTCCCCGCCCGTCAGCCGACGAGCTTCTGTGCGAACACGTGCGGCGTGAAGCCCGTGAGGTCGCCGATGCCCTCGCCCTGTCCGATGAGCTTGATCGGCAGGCCCGTCTTCTCCTGCACCGCGAGCACGAAGCCGCCCTTGGCGCTGCCGTCGAGCTTCGTGAGCACGAGGCCGGTGACCCCGCCGTGCTCGAGGAACGCCTCGGCCTGCGCGAGGCCGTTCTGGCCGGTCGTGGCGTCGAGCACGAGCAGCACCTCGCTGATCGGCGCCTGCTTCTCGACGACGCGCTTGATCTTGCCGAGCTCGTCCATGAGCCCGCCCTTGGTGTGCAGGCGCCCCGCGGTGTCGATGATGACGATCTCGGTGCCGTCGCGCTTGGCGCGTTCGACGGTCTGGAAGGCGACCGAGGCCGGGTCCTGGCCCTCCCGCTCGGGGCGGACGATGCCGACGCCGGCGCGTTCGGCCCAGGTCGCGAGCTGGTCGACCGCGGCCGCGCGGAACGTGTCGGCCGCGCCCACCACGACCGAACGGTCGAACGTGCGCAGGAATCGCGCGAACTTGCCGATCGTCGTGGTCTTGCCGACGCCGTTCACGCCCACGACGAGCACGACCGCCGGGCGCTCGGTCAGCTTCAACGTCGGGTCGTACTTCGCGAGCCGTTCCTCGACGACCTCGCGGAGCATCCGCTGCACGTCTCGCGGGTCGGTCGTCTTGAAGCGCTCGACCTGCGAGCGGATCTGCGCGACGATCTCCTCCGTGACCGCGGGCCCGAAGTCGGCCGTGATCAGCGCCGCCTCGAGGTCGTCCCACGTGTCCTCGTCGATGGTTCTCGCGCCGAAGATGCCCCGAAGGGCGGAACCGAGCGACCAGGATGCGCGTTCTGCCATACGCACCAGCCTACGGGGGCCGACCGGGGCCCGCGCTCCTCGGGCATACTGGCGCACGATGCCCGATCGGCACGCGAGAGGAACCCGACGTTGACCACCAGACTCCCCCGCTCCACGCCATCGGCGACGGGCCTCGACCCGGCCGCGATCGAACGACTGCTCGCCGGCCTCGATCGACTCAGCCACCCGCACGCCGTCATGGTCCTGCACCGGGGCTCGGTCGTGGCCGAGGCGGCATGGGCTCCGTACGAGCTCGAATCACCGCACCTGACCTTCTCGGTGAGCAAGAGCTTCACCGCCACGGCGATCGGGTTCGCGATCGACGAGGGACTGCTCGCGCTCGACGACCGCGTCGTCGACCTCCTGCCCGATGCGGCCCCCGAGCAGCCCTCGGCGAACCTGTCGGCGATGCGGCTGCGGCACCTGCTCACCATGACCACGGGGCATGCCGCCGACTCGATGCCCGCCGTCGACGACGACGGTTCGTGGGCGGGCGCCCTGCTCGCCGTGCCCGTCGAGCACGAACCCGGTTCCCGGTTCGTCTACGACACGGGCGCGACCTACCTGCTCTCGGCCATCCTGCGCCGGGTGACGGGAACCGGGTTGCTGGAATTCCTCGGACCCAGGCTGTTCGAGCCGCTCGGCATCGACGGCGCCCGCTGGGAGCGGGATCCCGAGGGCATCGAGGTGGGCGGATTCGGGTTGAGCGTGTCGATCGAGGCGATGGCGAAGCTCGGCGAGCTGTACCGGCTGCGGGGTCGCTGGGGCGATCGGCGACTGCTGTCGGAGGCGTGGGTCGACGCTGCGACGGCCGCGCAGGTCCCCAACGGCCCGACCGACGGGGGCGACTGGGCCGAGGGATACGGCTTCCAGTTCTGGCGATGCCGCTACGGGGCGTACCGCGCCGACGGGGCGTTCGGGCAGTTCATCGTGGTCTGGCCGGAGCGCGAACTGGTCGTCGCGATCACCGCCGGCATCGCCGACATGCGGGAGGAGCTCGAGGTCGTCTGGGACGCCTTCGGCGCGACCGCGCGGGAACGCTCGGCAGTGGACGACCGCGATGGCGGCGACGGCGGCGACGGCGGCGACGGCGACGGCAGCGGCAGCGGCGACGGCGGGGCTGCGGATGCCACTCGCCTAGGCCCGGGTCGCGTGCTGCCCTGGGACGACGGGCTCGCGGAGTCGCCCCTCGAGGCGGAGGTGCTCGGCGTCGAGTACGCGGTGGATGCGGCCGGCGCGGCCGACGCGGCCGACCCGGCCGACCTCGCCGACCCGGCCTTCGGCCTCGAGTGCGTCGCGATCCGCCGCGACGACGACGGCCGCCTCGTGCTGCGCCTGGATCGCGCGGGCACGAGCACCGAGGTCGTGGCGGGCAACCGCGAGTGGGTGACGGGCGCCCTGCGGATGGGACCGTTCCCGGAACCGGAGCCGATCGCCGCCAGCGCCGCCTGGGTCGGCGACCACGTGCTGCTCGTGCGCATCCACTCGCTCGAGACGCCGTTCGCCTGGTCGATCGAGGTATCGTTCGCGGCCGACGCGAGCTCGGTGCGCCTGGTCGTCGACCAGAACGTCTCGTTCGACGACCCGCGCCGGTTCCGCGGAACCCTGCGGGCCGTCCCTGCGCGCACCCGATAGCGGAAGGCTCCGGGCTCGGCAAGGGGGCGACGAGACGACGGAGATCCGGCATCGTCGGATCCGGACGGAAGGAGTCCCATGACCGTCGTCGGCTTCCATGCCTCGCACGAGCAGATCCCGCCCCAGCAGCTCCTCCGCGACGTCCAGCGCGCCGAGGAGGCGGGCTTCGACGCCGCGATGTGCAGCGACCACCTCGCCCCGTGGGGCGTGCGCCAGGGCGAGTCCGGACACGCCTGGACCTGGCTCGGCGCCGCCCTGCAGGCCACCCGGCTGCCGTTCGGCGTCGTCACCGCGCCCGGCCAGCGGTATCACCCGGCGGTGATCGCCCAGGCGATCGCGACCCTCGAGTCGATGTTCCCCGGCCGGTTCTGGGCGGCGTTCGGCAGCGGCGAGGCCATGAACGAGCACGTGACCGGCGATCCGTGGCCGCCGAAGGAGGAGCGCGACGCCCGGCTGCTCGAGGTCGTCGACGTCACGCGGCGCCTGCTCGCGGGCGAGGAGGTGACGCACGACGGTCGCATCCGGGTCGACCGCGCGCGCGTCTGGAGCCTGCCGGCCGTCCCGCCGACGCTCGTGGCCGCCGCGGTCGGCGAGGAGACGGCCCGCGAGGCGGCGACATGGGCCGACGGCCTGATCACGGTCGACCAGGACCGCGAGGCGCTGCGCCGCGTGTTCGGCGCGTACCGCGAGGCGGGCGGGCGCGGTCCGCTCGCCGTGCAGGTGCACCTCAGCTGGGCGCCGTCCCGCGACGAGGCCCTGGCCATCGCGCACGACCAGTGGCGCAACGGACTCGTGCAGCCACCCGACTCGTGGGAGCTCGCCTTCCCCGAGCAGTTCGATGCGCGCACCGCCGACGCCGCTCCCGAGGACCTGACGCGCGCCGTCCAGGTGTCGGCCAATCCCGCCGAGCACCTCGCGCGCCTGCTCGAACTCGTCGAGGCAGGAGCCGACCGCGTCTTCCTGCACCATGTGGGCACCGAGCAGGCGGCGTTCATCGACGCCTTCGGCGAGCGCGTGGTGCCCGAGCTCCGGGGGGCCGCACGATGAAGATCAGCGCGCGTGGCGACCTCTGGTGGAAGACCGCAGTCGTGTACTGCCTCGACGTCGAGAAGTACCTCGACTGGAACGACGACGGCGTGGGCGACTTCGAGGGCCTCGGCCACCGCCTCGACCACCTCGCCGAGCTCGGCGTCTCCTGCCTCTGGCTGATGCCGTTCCAGCCGTCGCCGCGACGCGACGACGGGTACGACATCACCGACTTCCAGGCGATCGACCCGCGACTGGGCACCTTCGGCGACTTCGTCGAGTTCATGCGCATGGCGCGCGATCGGGGCATGCGCGTGATCATCGACTTCGTGATGAACCACACGTCCGACCGGCATCCGTGGTTCAAGGACGCGAGGCGCAGCCGCGACTCGCGCTTCCGCGACTTCTACGTGTGGCGCGACAAGCCGCCGAAGCAACAGCAGCAACTCGTGTTCCCGGGCGAGGAGCGCAGCGTCTGGGAGCACGACGAACGCACCGACCAGTACTACCTGCACTCGTTCTATCGCCACCAGCCCGACCTGAACATCGCGAACCCCGACGTCCGCGACGAGATCGCCAAGACCATGGGGTTCTGGCTCGAGCTCGGCGTTTCGGGGTTCCGCGTCGACGCCGTCCCGTTCCTGATCGCCCCGCCCGACGGCGTCGACATCGGCGACCCGCACGAGTTCCTGCGCGACCTGCGCCGATTCCTGCAGCGTCGCTCGAGCGAGGCGATCCTGCTCGGCGAGGTGAACCTGCCCTACGACGGGCAGCTCGACTTCTTCGGGCAACCCGATCGGCCCGCCGAGCTCACGATGCAGTTCGACTTCCCGGCGATGCAGCGCATGTACCTCTCGCTCGTGCGCGAGGACGCGACCCCCCTCGCCGAGACGCTCGCATCGCGGCCCGAGATCCGGGTCGAGGCGCAGTTCGCGAACTTCGTGCGCAACCATGACGAGCTGACCCTCGACCAGCTCTCCGACGAGGAGCGCACGGAGGTCTTCGACGCGCTCGCGCCCGAGGAGTGGATGCGCGTCTACGGGCGTGGCATCGTGCGCCGGCTGCCTCCGATGGTCGACGGCGACCCGCGCCGGATCGAGCTCATGTACAGCCTGATGTTCGCTCTGCCCGGCACGCCCGTGCTCTTCTACGGCGAGGAGATCGGCATGGGCGAGAATCCCGAGCTCGGGGGCCGCATGGCCGTGCGCGGCCCGATGCAGTGGTCCGACGAACGCAATGGCGGCTTCTCACGGGTTCCGGCGCGCAAGCTCGTGGCGAAGCCGCCGACCGACGGCTACGCCCCCGAGCACGTGAACGTCGAGGCGCAGCTGCACGACGACGGCTCGCTGCTCTCGCGCATCCGCAGCTTCGCGCACCGCTACCGCAGCTCCCCCGAGATCGGCTGGGGCGCGTTCGAGCTGCTCGAGCACAGCGAGCGCTCGGTGCTCGCCCACCGGATGTCGGCCGACTTCGGCAGCTTCATCGCCGTGCACAACTTCGCGCCGAGGCCCGTGCACCTCGAGCTCTCGCTCGGCGAGGTCGCCGAGGACGCGCGGCTCTCCGACCTGTTCGCCGACACCGCGTTGCCGATCGACGACCGCGGTCGCGTCGAGATCGAGGTCGGGGCGTACGGGTACCGGTGGTTCCGCACGGTCGACTCGGAGGACCGCAGGCTCACCTGATGCGCGGCGGGAGCCGCGACGGCTTCGGCCCAGTCGGCGGCGCCCGACGCGTCGTCCGTCAGGCCGACTGCTCCTCGCGCACCCGCTGGCCGACGACCGCCGACACGCCGTCCTGGCGCATCGAGACGCCGTAGAGGGCGTCGGCGATCTCCATCGTGCGCTTCTGGTGCGTGATGACGATGAGCTGGCTCGACTCGCGAAGGCCCTCGAACGTCGTGAGCAGCCGCCCGAGGTTCGCATCGTCGAGGGCCGCCTCGACCTCGTCCATGATGTAGAACGGGCTCGGCCTCGCGGTGAAGATCGCGAGCAGCAGCGCGACGGCCGCGAGCGAGCGCTCGCCGCCCGAGAGCAGCGAGAGCCGCTCGATCTTCTTGCCGGCGGGCTTGACGCTCACCTCGATGCCCGTGGTCAACAGGTCGTCGGGATCGGTGAGCGAGATGCTGCCCGTGCCGCCCGGGAACAGGATCGGGAACACCTCGCCGAACGCCTCGCGCGTGTCCTCGAACGCCGCCCGGAAGATGCCCTCCATCTTCTGGTCGATCTCCTCGATGATCGTGATGAGGTCGCGGCGGGTGTTGGCGAGGTCGGTGAGCTGCTCGGTGAGGAACCGGTGGCGCTGCTCGAGCGCCGCGAACTCCTCGAGGGCGAGCGGGTTCACCCGCCCGAGCTGCGCGAGCTTGCGTTCGGCCTGCGCGAGGCGTCGCTGCTGCGTCTCGCGATCGAAGGGCCGCGAGGCGGGGCGCTCGGGCGCGTTCGCGAGCGACGGGTCGCCACCGAGCGCTTCCGTCGCGTCGGACGCATCGGATGCCTCGGACGCATCGGACGCATCGGAAGCCTCGGACGCTGCTGCTTCGGCCGTCTCGCCGGCTGCTCCGGCGCTGGGGTCGTCGGGCACGGGCTGGTCGGGTCCGTACTCGGCGATCAGCACGCCTTCGGCCAGGCCGAGTTCGGATTCGGCGCGCTCGAGCAGCCCCGAGAGGTGCAGCTTCTTCTCGTAGATGCGCAGCTCGAGGCCGTGCACGTCCTCGGTGATGGAGTGCAGGCGCTCGCGCACCGCGGCCTCGGCCTTGCGCACGTCGACCAGTTCGCCGTTGCGGCTGGCTCGCTCCGCCTCGGCGCGTCCGAGTGCGACCCGCGCCTCGGCGACCGACCGGTCGACCGACGCGAGCAGCGCCGGCAGCGCGTCGGCGACCCTCGTGGCCGCGGCGAGCTGGGCGCGGCGGATCACGGCCCGGCGGGCGGCATCCGCGGCGGCCTGCTGCTCGGCCTCGAAGCGCCGCTGCATGGATTGGATGCGCTGCTGCTCGGCCCTCACGCGTTCGCGGGCGGTCTCGAGTCGCAGTCGGTGTTCGACCTCGGTCTCGCGGGCGCGTTCGACCGCGGCGAGCGCCTCGTCACGCACCGAGGCGTCGAGCACGGGGCGTTCCACCTCGCGTGCGGCGGCGAGCTCGGCCTTGGCGGCGTCGCCGACCTGTTCGGCCTCGGCGACGCGTTCGTCGGCCTTCGCCAAGGCCTCGCGAAGCCGCTCGGCCTCGGATTCGGCTGCCTCGGCCTGCACGCGGGCGCGGTTCAGCCGCTCGGTGCGCTGGGCGAGCTGCGCGTCGTACTCGCGGAGGGCCGTGAGTGCGAGCTTCGCCTGCTCCTTGTCGTGGGCGTGCGCCTCGCGCTGCTCGGCGAGCTCGAACCGGTCGCGCTCGAGCTGGGCGGCGACCTCGTCGCGCCGGGCGGAGGCGCGGTCGCGTTCGGCGATGAGCTCGATGCGGCTCTGCGTGCGCCCGGTGCCGCCGCGCACGACGTATCGGCCGATGACCGTGCCGTCGCGCGTGATCACCGTGGCGGGCCGCTCGAGCGCCGCGAGCGCGGGGGCGGCGGCGCGAGCAGCGGCGAGGTCGTCGGCGACGAGCACGTCGGCGAGGAGCGCCCGCACGCCGCGCGGCGCCTGCACGACCGCGGTCGCGGCGACGAGCCCCTCGATCTCGAGCGTGGGAGCCGGATCGCGCTCGGGCTCCGCGATGGCGAGCGCGACGCGGCCGAGGTCGTCGCCCTCGGCGCGGGCCAGCGCCGCGAACGCGGCCGTCTCGTCGTCGACGAGCACGGCGTCGGCGAGCGACCCGAGCGCGGCCGCGATCGCGGCCTCGTAGCCGGGCTCCACGTGCAGCTGCTCGGCGAGGAGGCCTCGCACTCCGGCGACGCCCGATGTCGCGACGGCCGCCGACCCGTCGCGCTGGTCGAGGGCCAACGAGAGCGCGCCGATGCTCGCGGCGAGCGCGTCGCGCTCGCGCTCGCGTTCGTGCAAGCCCTCGCGGATGCGCTCGATCTCGCCCTCGGCCTCGAACACGCGGGCCTGGGCGAGTTCGTACGCCTCGTCGAGGTCCGTGTCTGCCGCCTCCGCCTGGTCGGCTTCGGCCTCGATGCGGGCAAGTTCGGCGGCGACCTGCTCGCGACGGGCGGCCGATGCCTCGAGCGCGTTGCGGTGGCGCAGCACCTCACCGCGCACGGCGGCGAGCCGGCCCGCGGCGGCATCGGCCTGGCCGGCCAGCTTCGAGACCCGCAGGTCGTATGCGGACACCGCTGCGGCCTGCGCCGCGACGTGCTCGTCGACGCGGTCGAGCTCGGCGCGCGCGAGCGCGGTCGCGGCGACGGATGCCTCGAGCGCGGCCTGCGCTTCGATGATGGCCTCGTCGAGGGTCGCGAGTTCGGCGGTCGCCTGCTCGATGCCCTGGCGGGTCACGGTCGGCGCGGCCTCGGACTCGCGGGAGTCGGCGCCGAGCAGCGCGATGCGCTGGCGGGCGAGCTGGTCGAGCGCGCGCAGCTTCTCTTGAGCGGCCTCGAGGGCGAACGCCGTGCCGCGCGCGTCGTCGACGCCGTCGCCGAGGTGCGCCTGCTCGAGCCGGGCGACCTTGGCCTGGTGCTGCTCGAGTTCGGCCTGCAGCACGAGCCGCTGGGCGTGCCGCTCCTGCTCGCTGCGGCCGTGCTCGTCGAGGGCGCGTTTGAGGCCCACGACCTCGTCGGCGAGCAGCCTCGCGCGCGCGTCGCGCACGACCGCCTGGATGGTCGCCGCCTCGCGCGCCACCTCGGCCTGCCGGCCGAGCGGCTTCAGCTGGCGCCGGATCTCCCCGGCGAGGTCGCTCAGCCTCGTGAGGTTCGCCTGCATCGCGTCGAGCTTGCGGAGGGTCTTCTCCTTGCGACGGCGGTGCTTGAGGATGCCCGCGGCCTCCTCGATGAACCCGCGGCGCTCCTCGGGCGTGGCCCGGAGCACGGCGTCGAGCTGGCCCTGGCCGACGATGACGTGCATCTCGCGGCCGAGGCCCGAGTCGCTGAGCAGCTCCTGCACGTCGAGGAGCCGGCACTGCTCGCCGTTGATCGCGTACTCGCTCGCACCGTTGCGGAACAGCGTGCGCGAGATGGTGACCTCGCTGTACTCGATCGGCAGCGCGCCGTCGGCATTGTCGATCGTCAGGCTCACCTCGGCCCGTCCGAGCGGCCCACGGGTCGACGTGCCCGCGAAGATGACGTCCTCCATCTTGCCGCCGCGCAGCGACTTGGCCCCCTGTTCGCCCATGACCCAGGCGAGCGCGTCGACGACGTTGGACTTGCCCGACCCGTTCGGGCCGACGATGCAGGTCACGCCCGGCTCGAACGCGAACGTCGTCGGCTGAGCGAAGGACTTGAAGCCCTTCAGCGTCAGGCTCTTCAGGTACATGGTCCCCCGGGGTGCGGCTGGCGGTGCGGATGCCTCGCACGAGCGTACCCGAGTGGATGCCTCGAATCGGGCTCCCCCGCCGCGTGAGCCGGTTCCGGGGGTTCCGCGCGGGCCGAGATCGCACTAGGCTGGCGTGCTCCCCGCGGGAGCGGAAGGAGGACCGACACCCGTGGAGATCCGCCCGATCCGGCTGCCGGTCGCGGGCAGCACCGGCCCCGACGGCGAGCTCGCCGCCTACGCGGAACTCATCGGCTCGATCGACCTCGAGACCCTCGGCACCGCCGACCTCGCGCGCTCGGTGACCGAGTTGCGGGTCGATCTCGCGGGCGCCGACGAGCACCGCGAGCACCTCGCGCTCGGCGCCTTCGAGGATGGCGCGCTCGTCGGCATGGCCGAGCTCGAGTGGGAACGCGACGACGACGCGAGCACCGCGTACCTGCCGTTGCTCGGAGTCGCGGTGTCGCACCGGAGGCGCGGCATCGGCACGCGACTGCTCGAACAGGCCGAACGCGCGGCGACCCAGGCCGGCCGGCCGACGCTCGTGCTCTCGGGCGAGCACCGGTTGGACGCCGACGACGGCTCGGGCGCCCGGCTGCGCGCGCCGCAGGGCGACGCGAGCATCCGTCGCGACGACGCCGCGGCGGCGTTCGCGACCGCGCACGGGTACGCCCTCGGCCAGCTCGACCGGATCAGCCGCCTGCACGTCGCCGGGCGGCGGGCGGAGTTCGCCGCACGCCTCTCCGCGCTCGGCGACGCCTCGCCGTTTCGCGTCGCCACCTGGATCGACGAAGCACCCGAGGACGTCGTCGACTCCCTCGCACACGCCCACGAGCGGATGTCGGTGGATGCCCCGTCGGGCGCGATCTCGTACGAACTCGAGCACTGGGACGCGGAGCGCGTCCGCGCCGACGAGCGACGCTGCGCCGAGATGGGGCGGATCACGCTCACCGCCGCCGCCATCACCGCCGACGGCACGGTCGCCGGCTTCACGGTGCTCTCGTTGCTGCCGGGCTCCGAAGCGGTGGAGCAGTGGGACACGCTCGTGCTCGCCGCGCACCGGGGCCACGGCCTGGGCCTTCGGCTCAAGCTCGCGAACCTCGTGCAACTGGCCGAGGTCGACGAGGCGCGCGGACCGGTCTACACGTGGAACGCCGACGAGAACGCGCACATGCTCGCGATCAACCTCGCGCTCGGCTTCGAGCCGTTCGCCCTCGAGTCGGTGTGGCAACGACCATGATCGGCCGCGCGATCGCGCTCAGGCCGCCGGGCGAGGCATCCTGAGCCGTTGGCAGCGCGGGCACCGGTGCGACGAGCGGTTCATGAACGGCTCGCGCACGATCGGCGTCCCGCACCGTGGGCACGGGCGCCCGGTGCGTCCGTAGGCGCTCAGCGAGTGGGCGAAGTAGCCCGACGCGCCGTTCACGTTGACGTACTGGGCGTCGAAGCTCGTGCCGCCTTCGGCGAGCGCGCGGTGCAGCACCGCGCGCACGGCGGCGAGCAACTCGGCGGCACGCCGGCGGGCGATCGTCGCGCCCGGCTGTTCGGGATGGAGCTTCGCGGCCCAGAGCGCCTCGTCGGCGTAGATGTTGCCGATGCCGCTGACGAGGCCCTGGTCGAGCAGCGCCCGCTTGACGCCGCTCGCACGACGGCCGAGCGCGGCGAGGAACGCGCCATCGTCGAACGCCGGGTCGAGCGGGTCGCGGGCGATGTGCGCGACCTGCGACGGGATCGTCGTGGCCCACGCACCGGTCACGTCGCCCGAGAACCCGGCGATCGCCCCGTCGGCCGTCGGCACCATCGGGTCGACCGCCATCGATCCGAAGATCCGCTGGTCGACGAAGTCGATGCGCAGCTCGCCGTGGAGCGGGTGCTCCACATGCAGCCGGATGCGGGCGTGCCGATCGTCGCCCGGATGGTCGGGCGTGCGCAGCAGCAGCTGGCCGCTCATGCCGAGATGCCCGACGATCGCGCGGGGCCCGGGCGCGGCATCCGCCTCGATCGGCAGCCACAGGAACTTGCCGCGCCGCACGGCCGCTTCGATGCGGGCGCCGGTCACGAGCGATTCGAAGGCACCGGCTGCCGCGTCGTGGCGTTTCAGCGACCGTTCGTCGAGCACGTCGACGGCGGAGATGCGCGCGCCCGTCACGGCCGGTGCGAG
Organism: Agromyces agglutinans; assembly: GCF_009647605.1. Taxonomy (GTDB): domain Bacteria; phylum Actinomycetota; class Actinomycetes; order Actinomycetales; family Microbacteriaceae; genus Agromyces; species Agromyces agglutinans. Next base: position 497,864 of record NZ_WJIF01000001.1, read on the forward strand.
GCCCGCGCGAACGACCTCGACCTCGGGCAGTTCGGGCACGTCAGCGGCCGGCGCGCCGGTGGGCGGCGCTGAGCTCGGTCCAGGCCTCGAGCGCCGCGGCCATCTCGGCCTGTTTCTTGCTCGAGCCGTCGCCCGAGGCGACGGCGAGGTCGCCGACCGACACGGTCGCGACGAAATGCTTGTTGTGGTCGGGGCCGGACTCGGTGACCGTGTAGACCGGCGCCGGTGCGCTCAGGCGCGCCGCGATCTCCTGCAGGCTGGTCTTGGGGTCCATGGCCGCGCCGAAGCGCGTGACGTCGGCCATCAGCGGGCCGACCAGGCGCAGCACGAGCGCGGTCGCCTCGTCGCCGCCGCGGTCGAGGTAGACGGCGCCGATGATCGCCTCGACGGTGTCGGCGAGGATCGACGGCTTGTCGGCGCCGCCGGTCAGCGTCTCGCCGCGACCGAGGCGGATGAACCGGCCGAGGCCGATGGCGCGGCCGACCTCCGCGAGCGCGGCGCTCGACACGAGGCTCGCCCGACGCTTGGCCAGCTCGCCCTCGTCGAGGTCGGGGTGGTCGCGGAACAGCTTGACGGTGACCGCCTGGCCGAGGATCGAGTCGCCGAGGAACTCGAGCCGCTCGTTGGTCGGGATGCCGCCGTTCTCGTACGCGAACGACCGGTGCGTGAGCGCGAGGAGCAGCAGCTCGGGGTCGAGCTCGACCTGCAGCGTCTGCTGCAACTCGTCGAGCGTGCGTTCCGCGTCGGCGGCGAACGCGGACCCCGTGCGCTCCGTCTGCGTCACGACCGGTCGTTCGAACGGGTCGGACCGACTAGACGTCGGCGACCTTGCGGCCCTTGTACTCGAGGAAGAGCGGGGTGCCCGCCGAGTCCTCGACGACCTTCGCGCGGTGCGGGAGGCTGTAGGTGACCTTGCCGTTCTCGACGGTCTTCACCAGCGTGGGGACCTCGGCCTTCCACTGCGACCGGCGCGCGTGGGTGTTGGCGCGTGACTTCTTCCGCTTCGGAACAGCCATGACTCTCTCTCAATCTCTCTGCAGGTCGGCATCGGGCTCATCGCCCGTGCCCTCGTCTTCGGAAGCCGTGAACCCCGTGAGCGCGGCCCACCTCGGGTCGGAATGCTCAGGGGTGACGAGTTCCGGATGATCGGCCAGACGGAGCCCGGTCTCTGGGTCGAGACCCGGGCAATCAGGCCGGCACACCGGCTGGAAGGGCAGTGCCAGCACCACCGCATCTCGGATGAGCGGTTCAAGATCCACGTGGTCGTCTTGAACCTCATACTCGAAAGCTTCCCCAGAATGATACGCGAAAAGCTCCTGGAACTCGACTTCGACGGGCAGGGCGATGTCGATCAGGCACCTTCCGCACTCCCCCTCGGCCGTCGTGTCGACCTCTGCGGTCACCAGGACGCCCTCGTGGACCGACTCGAGTCGGAGGTCGACATCGAGCTCGGTGCCGGCCTTGACGGCGACGAGCCCCTCGCCCATCTGGGCGTCGACGGGGACGGTCAGGTGCTGCTCGCGCATCTCGCCGGGGCGGTGCGTGAGATCGCGCACGAGGACTCGGAACGGCTGAACTGGGGTGGCCACGATGGACGATTCTACGCGCCGCGACCGGGGTCGGCGCCCGACGCCCGGCCGTGCGCGCCTACGCCCCGGCCGGTGTCGGGCGCGCGCGGCCCCTGGCCCGCCCGATGAGCGACGCCGGCAGGAACCTCGCGCGCAGGCGCGCGGATGCCCCCGCGTCGGCGCCGAGCGCCGCGCGCACCTCGTGCATCGCCCGCAGTATCTCGTCGGTCGAGAGCCCCGCCTCCCCGCCTGCGGCCGCGCCGGACGGTGCCGGCGGTCCGTAGCGTTCGCGCTCGACGGCGTTGCGAAGCTCGGCGAGGAAGGCTCCTGCGTCGCCGTCGAATGCCGGCCGCTCGGCGATGTGCGCGGCGAACGCCCGCGGCGTCTCGGTCTCGAGGCCGCCGGCGGAGAGGTCGCGCGCGGTCGCGCGCACCTCGTCCCAAGCGGCCTGCGCCCGCCCCGGCCCGTGCCGGACCCGTCGTCGGCGCGACCAGCGCTGTCCGATGCGGATGAGCGCCGGGGCGAGCGCGATCGCGAGCGCCGCGATCACGAGCGCGGCGACTCGGGTCCAGGCCGCGACGGGATCGGGAGCCGAGGCGCCGGGGCCGGCGCTCAACCCGCGCTCGGGGTCGAGGTCGGGTCGCCCGGTCTGGGGTGTCGACGTCGACGGCCCGAACGGCGAGAGCGGCGACTGCGCGGCGTCGGGTCGCGTGTACGAGGGCACCGTGCCGCGGCCGGGCGTCGGCTCGAACGGCACCCATCCGACCCCCGGGAAGAAGAGCTCGGGCCAGGCGTGCAGGTCGTGGCTGTCGACCTCGACCACGGTCACGTTCTCGACGCGCTCGTCGGTCGGCGAACCCGCGGTGTACCCGATCGAGATGCGCGACGGGATGCCGACCTCGCGCGCGAGGACCGCCATCGTGGAGGCGAAGTGCACGCAGTAGCCGGACTTGACCTCGAGGAAGTTCGCGATGACGTCGAACCCGCCCCCGTCGTACCCCTCCTCGACGGGCGCGTCGACCGAGTACGAGAAGTCGCTGCTTCGCAGGTGGTCCTGGATCGCGACAGCCGCGTCGTACGGCGTCTGCGCGCCGCCGGCGATCGCGAGCGCCGTGTCGCGGATGATCTGCGGGCGTTCGTCGGGCAACGCGCGGTACTCCTGGAACTGCCCGGACCCGAGCAGGTCGGCATCGCGCAGCTGGTCGGCGGTCGGCGTGGCGACCAGCCGGTTCGCCACGTATCGCTGGCCGGCCGTGCTGGCATCGACGCTGCGCACCGTCAGCGATTCCCGATCCCAGAACCAGGACCCCCGGAGGTCCTCGACCGACGCGGTCGGATACGGCACCGGGAGCCACACGGTGCGGAGGTCGCCGACGGTCACCTCGACCGGATGCTCCGCCGTCTCGACGGCCGGATCGAGCCCGATCGGCCGGGGCATCCGATCGACGGTGTTCTCGCTGTCGACGGCGCGATCCGTGACGCCCCAGACCTCGCCCTCGAACCGGTCGAGGGTGAGCAGCGTGAAGTACGGGCGGTCGCCGTCGCGCGCGGTGTAGGTGAACGCGGGCACGGCATCGGGGCGGCGCAGGTCGCGCCCGAGGTCGATGAACGGGCTCACGCCGCGCGAGAACAGCGTGGTCGACTGGTCGCTGCCGAGGAGCAGGCTCTGCGAGATGCTCGGGGTGCTGGCCGTCAGCACGGCGGCCGCGACGAGCCCGGCCACTCCCACGCCGAGCGTCGCCCCGATCGTCGAGCCGATCGGCACCCGGCGCGGCGCGTGCACGACCGGGGCGTCCTCGTCGTCGTCGCGGTGCGCGAGGTCGGCACGGCGACGCACCCGCACGTCGAGCCGAAGCAGGAGCAGGAACGCGGCTCCGGCGAACAGGAGCACGATGACCTCGGCGCCGTCCTCGATGAGGAACCCCGGGATGAAGATCGGCACGAGCACCGGGATCGCCGCGAGAGCAGGACGCCGGGCATCCTGCACCAGCGCATCGGCGACGATGACGATGGCGCCGACGCCGACCGCGAGTGCGAACAGCAGGGGCGGCACGCTGATCGCGGGCACCGACTGCTGCTGGATCGTGCGCTCGGCGCCCGCGAACAGCTCGGCGAATCGCGCGAACGTCTCGCCCGTGGGCACGATCAGCGCGAAGCTCGACCGGCCTCCGAAGACGAGCGTGAGCAGCAGGATGAGGGCGCCGACCTGCAGCAACGGCACGAGGGCGGGTGGCGTGCGCAGGGCCCGCAGGCCGAGGCCCACCGACACGAGGCACGCGGCGATGAAGGCGCACAGCCACCACCAGCCCGAGCCCTCGATGAGCGTGCCGAGCGCCGACGTGGTCACCATCACGAGCAGGAACGTCGCACCGGCGAGCATCGCCCGCTGGACGGTGGGCATCGCCCGCTGACCGGTGGCGAGTGTCGGGTCAGCGCGCATGGGCGGCTCCCCTCGCCGTACGGACCCGCGGCGGCTCGTCACCGGCCTTCACCGCGCCCGCGCGCGCCCACGCGTCGGGCAGGTCCGACGCGCGACGCACGGGAACGATGCGCCAGTCGGCCTCCTCGAGGACGTCGATCACCTTCGACGAGACGCTCGAGACGACGAACGCGACGGCCGGCGCGAGCGAGGGTCGGAGGGCGACGAGATGCTGCGCCTCGGCCAGGTCGGGGTCGACGAGCACCGCGTAGCCGGGCATGCGGGCGTCGGTGCCGCCCGAATGCGGCAGCGCGACGTCGCCCGACGCGTGACGGCGCGTGCCGACGGGGCTCTCGAGCCGGGCGAGGTCTTCCAGCAGCGCACGATCGCCGCCGGGCATGCGGTAGCCGTCGGGCGAGGCATCCGACAGGGGCCCCCTCGCCGGGTCGTCGAGGCGGTCGCCGCGCAGGCGGAAGCCCCGTTCGAGCAGGTGGACGCCGACGGATGCCGCGACCTCGACGGCGAGCTCGAACCCGGCATGCCGGGGGTCGTCGCCGATGCGCAGCGCCCCCCGGTCACGCCGGCCCGAGAGCGTCGTGTCGAGGATCAGCCGCGCCTCGGGGTCGCCGCGCTGCTCCTCATCGCGCACCATGAGCTCACCGCGGCGCGCCGTCGCGGGCCAGTGCACGCGGCGCAGCGGGTCGCCGTGACGGTACTCGCGCGCGATGAACTCGTCGGAGTTCGGATGCGTGCGCCGCTGCAGGCCATGCATCACGCCGTCGACGGCCGCCGCCGTGCCGATCACGGGATCGAGCGCGGTGACCGTCGGCGTCACGATGAGCTCGTGCGGGCCGCCGACGTCGCGGGTCACCCGGGCGAGCCCGAACGGATCGGTCGTGGTGACGCGCAGCGGGCCGACGTCGAACGCGCCACGCCGGCTCGTGCGCATGCGGTACTCGAGCCGCGCGGTGTCGTCGCCCTGGGGCAGCAGGTGCTCGCGCGCGCCCAGTGCCGGCAGCACGGCTTCGGCCGGGGTGGTGAGACCCTCGGGCGCGGTGTCGCGCCAGCTCGCGCCGTCGAACGCCCGCTTGCCGAGGTTCTGCACGGTCAGGGTGACGCCCGTGGCGCCGCCCGCGCTCACGACCGGCGGCGCGAACGCGCGCAGCACGTGGAATCGAGGGGTTCCGGACGCCACGTAGAGCATCGCGACCAGGGGCAGCGCGATGCCGATGAATGCCAGCAGCATCACGTCGCGCAGGTCGAACCACAGGGTCACGACCAGCAGCACGAGACCGACGACCACGAGCGCGATGCCGCGCCGGGTCAGCCGCGGCAGGGCGGCGGCTCGGCGGGCGCGCGGGCGCTTCATCGGATCATTCCCTCCGGGCGCTGCCGACCGGCACGGCGGTCTCGGCGACGATCCTCCGGACGATCGCGTCGACGAGCGGACCGCTGTCGCGGTCGTGGGCGCCGAGCGCGCGGCTGGTCGGCACGAGCCGGTGGCCGAGCACCGGCACCGCGAGGGCGTCGACGTCGTCGGGCAGCACGAAGTCGCGGCCGTGCATGGCCGCGTGGGCCTTCGCGGCGCGCACGAGCTGCAGCGTCGCGCGCGGGCTCGCGCCCAGGCGGAGCTGGCGATCGCCGCGCGTGGCCCGCGCGAGTTCGACCGCGTACTCCTTGACCGGCTGCGACGTGAAGACGTGGTGCACGGCGGCGATCATGTCGCGGAGCTCCTGCAGGGTCACGACCGCCTCGAGCGTCTCGAGTGGACTCGAGGTCTCGCGCATCGAGAGCATCGAGAGCTCGTCGGCCGGCCCCGGATAGCCCATCGAGACGCGGGCCATGAACCGGTCCCGCTGGGCCTCGGGCAGCGGATAGGTGCCCTCCATCTCGACCGGGTTCTGGGTCGCGACCACCGTGAAGGGGTGGTCGAGCCGGTAGGTCTCGCCGTCGGCGGTGACCTGCTTCTCCTCCATGCACTCGAGCAGTGCCGACTGCGTCTTCGGGCTCGCCCGGTTGATCTCGTCGCCGATGACAAGGTTCGCGAACACGGGGCCCGGCTTGAACTCGAAGCGACGCGACGCCTGGTCGAAGACCGAGACGCCCGTCACGTCGCTGGGCAGCAGGTCGGGCGTGAACTGGATGCGGCTGACCGTGCAGTCGACCGAGCGCGCGAGCGCCTTGGCGAGCATCGTCTTGCCGACGCCCGGCACGTCTTCGATGAGCAGGTGCCCCTCGGCCAGCAGCACGGTGAGCGCCGACGTGACCGCCTCGCGCTTGCCGCTGATGACCGTCTCGACGTTCTGGACGATGCGGGCGGCGCGGGCGCCGACCTCGTCGATCGACATGACCGGCGAACCGGCATCGGCCGGGGCTGCGGCGACGACCTCGCTCACGGGATCCTCGCTCCGGCGAGGAAGTCGGCGACGGCCGGCGGCACGTAGGGCGTGACGTCGCCGCCGAGTGCGGAGACCTGGCGCACGAGCGAGCTCGACACGTGCGCGTTCGCGGGGTCGGGCAGGAGGAACACCGTCTCGACGCCCGCGAGGTGGCGGTTCACGATCGCCATCGGCGTCTCGTAGGCGACGTCGACCTGCGACCGGATGCCCTTCACGAGCACCGTGGCGCCAACGTCGGTGCAGTAGTCGACGAGCAGGCCCATGCTCCATGAGGCGACGACGACGCGACCCGCGATGCCCGCCTCCTCGATCGACTGTTCGATCAGCGACACGCGCTGCGCGATGGGCAGGAGGGCGTTCTTGTCGGGGTTGTGCACCACGACGACGTGCAGTTCGTCGTAGAGCCCTGCGGCACGCTCGATCACATCGAGGTGGCCCCTGGTCACGGGGTCGAACGAGCCGGGAACGACGGCGATCCGCTGCATGCGTCCCAGCGTAATCCCCCGGACGCCGGCCGGAAGGGGTGCGGGGAACTCTCAGCCCTTGCTCAGGTAGCCGCTCGCCTCGTCGTCGAGCCGGCGACGTACGGCGGCGGCGAGCGCGGGGTGACCGGCCAGCGACGGGTCCTCGTCGACGACGGTCGCGGCGAGCTCGCGGGCGTCGGCGATGAGGTCGCCGTCGCGCGCCACGCGCAGCAGCCGGAGGGAGCTGCGGCCGCCCGACTGGTTCGCGCCGAGCACATCGCCCTCCTGCCGAAGCTCGAGGTCGACGCGCGCGAGCTCGAACCCGTCGAGCGTCGCGGCGACGGCCTCGACCCGTTCGAGCGCGACGGAGCCGGGTTCGGCGTCGGTGACCAGCAGGCACAGCCCGGGCACGCTCCCCCGGCCGACACGGCCGCGCAGCTGGTGCAGCTGGGAGACGCCGAAGCGGTCGGCGTCGACGACGACCATCGCGCTCGCGTTCGGCACGTCGACGCCGACCTCGATGACCGTGGTCGCGACGAGCACGTCGATCCCGCCGGCCGCGAAGGCGCGCATCACGCGGTCCTTCTCGTCGGCCGGCATGCGGCCGTGCAGCTGGGCGACGGTGCGATCGGCGAACCTCGGGTGCGCCGTCAGCTCGGCGAACACCGAGGCGACGGATGCCGCGGCCCGCGCCGGACCGGCATCGGATGCCTCGCCGTCGGGAGGCGGCCCCGGTTGCTCCTCGCCGTCGTCCTCGACGGCCTTCGCGTCGATCGCGGGGCACACGACGAACCCCTGCCGGCCGAGGTCGATCTCCTCCGCGAGGCGGTCCCAGACCCGTGAGCGCCAGCCCGGGCGCAGCGCGAGGGGCACCACGTGCGTCTCGATGCCCGCGCGACCGGCGGGGAGCTGCGTGATCGTGGAGATGTCGAGGTCGCCGAAGACGGTCATCGCGACCGTGCGCGGGATGGGGGTGGCCGTCAGCACCAGCACGTGCGGTTGCGCGCCCTTCAGCCGCAGCGCCTCGCGCTGCTCGACGCCGAAGCGGTGCTGTTCGTCGACGACGACGAGGCCGAGGTCCGCGAAGGAGACCTTCTCGCCGAGGAGGGCGTGCGTGCCGACCACGATGCGGGCCTGCCCGGCGGCGGCCCGCAGGGTCGCCTTGCGCCGTTCGGGTGCGCTGAGCTGGCCGGTGATCAGCGTCGGCACGAGTTCGGCCGACAGCTCGGGACCGAGCATCTTCACGATCGAACGAAGGTGCTGGCCGGCGAGCACCTCGGTCGGTGCGAGCAGGGCCGCCTGGCCGCCCGAGTCGGCGACCGCGAGCATGGCGCGCAGCGCCACGAGGGTCTTGCCCGAACCGACCTCGCCCTGCACGAGCCGGTTCATCGGCCACGGCTCGGCGAGGTCGCGCGCGATCTCGCCGCCCACGACGATCTGGTCGTCGGTGAGCTCGAACGGCAGGGTCGCGTCGAACCGCGCGAGCGCGCCCGTCGGGGTCGGCGTGCGCGGCGTCGCGGGACTCGTGCGCAGCTGCGCCCGCCGCTGCAGGAGGGCGGTCTGCAGCACGAACGCCTCCATGAACCGGAGGGTGCGCCGCCCCTGCTTCCAGTCGGCCTCGCGCTCGGGTCGATGCACCAGCCGGAGGGCGTCTCGGAACGTGGCGAGCTGCCGTTCGCCGCGCACGCCGGCGGGGATCGGGTCCTCGATGGGACCGAGCCCGTCGAGCAGCAGCTCGATCGCGTTCGCGAGCTGCCAGCTCGCGAGCGTCGACGTGGCTGGGTAGATCGCGATCGGCGCCTCGGCCCAGCGTTTCGCGGCGGCGTCGGTGGACGGGCCGGCGTCTTCGAAGAGTTGGTAGTCGGGATGCGCCAGCTGCCGGTTGCCCTTGTAGTCGCCCACCTTGCCGGCGAAGATGCCGCGGCGCCCGGGTCGCAGGTCGTTCTCGCGCCACTTCTGGTTGAAGAAGGTGAGCGTCAGGATGCCGGTTCCGTCGGAGATCTTGGCCTCGAGGATCGAACCGCGACGCTGGCGCATCTCGCGCACGCGCACCTCGAGCACCTCGGCGACGATCGTGACGTTCTCGCCGAGCGGCAACGAGGCGAGCGCGGTGAGCTCGCCGCGCAGCGCGTACCGCCGCGCGTAGTGCGCCAGCAGGTCGCCGACCGTCGTGTAGCCGAACGCCCGCTCGATCGCCTGGGCCGTCCGCCCACCGAGCACGCCCGCCAGTCGCGTGTCGAGGGTGAACGAGCCGGGCCCGCTCGCAGGCTCGTCGGTCATCGCATCGCGCCCGTCATCGGTCGGCGGATGCCCCGGGCTCGCGCGATGCCCCGGCGGATGCCCCGGGCTCGGGCGACGACTCCGCAGCCGCCTTCGCAGCAGTCAGCGCCTCGATCTCGCCGGCCACGTACGGGTCGTCGGGCTTGGCACGCGCGAGCTCGCGCTGCAGCTCGAGCGCCTCGTCGGTGCGGCCGAGCGTGCGCAGCGCACGTCCGACCGACCAGCGCGTGACGTGCTGCTGGTCGACCGTGCCGTAGCGGTCGGCGAACCCGACCGCGAGCTCGAACTGCTCGAGCCCCGCCGCGGCGTCGCCGCCGTCGTGCAGGGTCCAGCCGAGGTTGTGGTGCAGGGCGACGCCCCAGCGCAGCACGCGCGGCTCGCGGTCGGCGCGCAGCACCTCGAAGCCCTGCTCGGCCCACTCGCGCTCGTGACCGGTGTCGGTGAGGGCGAGCATGTGCAGCGCGTCGAGCACGAGGAACGTGCTGCCCGCGTGCGCCGCCTCGCGGACCGCTCGCGTGAGCTCGGGCACGGCCTCATCGGGCCTGCGCGCGGACGCGAGCAGCCGGCCTCGCTCGAGCGCGACCCGGGCGCGCACCTCGGCCGCCTCCGCCGCATCGGCCGCGTCGGCCGCGTCGGCCGGGTCAGCGACACCGGCCTGGTCAGCCGCTCCGGCCGCTCCGGCCGGGACCTCGGACTCGCCCGCCGCCTCCAGCTCGGCGCTCACCGCGTCGAGGACCGCCAGCCCCTCGTCGAACCGGCGCTGGATGCCGACGGCGCGCGCCAACTGCGTGGCCATCGCCTGCCGGATGTGGTTCGAGAAGGTGTCGTCATCGGCAGCCGCGCGGAACCGCTCCTCGCTCGCAGCCGGATCGGAGAAGTCCCACAGCCGGTCGATGACGTGCTGCTCCTCCCGCTGCGGGTGTCGGGACGGATCGGCGGGCACGGGGTCGGTCGAGGCATCCACCTCTCCATCATGGCAGCGCCCCCGGACGTGTCGCTGCCGGGGCGTAATAGGCTGCCGTGACCATGACTCGCATCATCGCCGGCTCCGCCGGGTCGCTCACCCTGCAGGTGCCGCGTTCGGGGACCCGCCCGACGAGCGACCGCGTGCGCGAGGCCATCTTCTCCGCGCTCGAGGCCCGCGACGCGCTCGACGACGCCCGGGTGCTCGACCTCTACGCGGGTTCGGGTGCGCTCGGCCTGGAGGCGGCCAGCCGCGGGGCATCCGACGTGGTGCTCGTCGAACGCGCCAAGCCGGCGGCCGAGATCTGCCGGCGCAACGCCGACGCGGTCGCGCGTGCGATCCGCCGCGGCGCGCCCCATGGGTCTGGCCCCCGGGTCCGGATCGCGGCACAGAGCGTCTCGGCGTACCTCGAGCACGCGGTCGGCCCGTTCGACCTCGTGTTCATCGACCCGCCCTACGACCTCGGCGAGCGCGAGCTCGCGCGTGAACTGGCCGCGCTGGCGCCGCTGCTGCACCCCGAAGCGGTCGTCGTCGTCGAGCGCAGCTCGCGCTCGCCCGAGCCCTCGTGGCCCGCGGGCATCGCACCGGAGCGCCGTCGCGACTACGGCGAGACGACGCTCTGGTGGGCGTCGCCGGATGAGCAACCGGATCAGCCCGCCCGGCCGTCCCAGCCCGAGTAGGGGTCCCAGCCGAGCGCGTCCGCGGCGACGCCGTCGACCCGCACGACGCCGGCGCCCTCGACCACCCGGCCGACCACCTCGAACGGCTCGGGCGGCACCGTGCCGGCGGGGAATGCCGCGAGCAGGCCGTGGTCCTCCGCGCCCGCCAGCGCGACCCGAGGATCGGCGCCCAGCCGGGCCGAGTCGAAGTCGAGGTCGACGCCGCTCGCGCGCGCGATGCGCAGCGCGTCGCGCGCGAGCCCGTCGGAGACGTCGAGCATGGCCGTCGCTCCGGCCGTCGCGGCGATGACGCCGGCCGAGACGGGCGGTCGCGGGGCGAGCTGGGCGGCGACGAGCACCGGATGCTCCGTGCGCACGCGTTCGGCGGCGGCGGCATCCGGTTCGCCCGTGGCATCCGTCGCCTCGTCGAACAGGAGCGCGAGCCCGCGAGCGGCGTCGCCGCGCGCGCCGGCGTGCGCGAGCACATCGCCCGGGCGCGCACCCGAGCGCAGCACCGGCGGCCGTCCCTCGAGGTCGCCGAACGCCGTGACGGCGATCGTCAGCACCGACGAGGCCGACAGGTCTCCGCCGACGACGCCGGCGCCCGGCGCGAGCTCGGCGAGGGCCTCGCGCAGGCCGTCGGCGAAACCCTCGAGCACGGCGACGGGCGTCGCGGGCGGCGCCGCCAACGCCACGACGAGCGCCGTCGGGCGCGCGCCCATCGCGGCGACGTCGGTGAGGTTCGTCGCGGCGGCCTTCCAGCCGAGGTCGAACGGCGACGACCAGGCCAGGCGGAAGTCGGGCCCGTGCACCATGAGGTCGGTCGTCACGACGTACCGGCCGTCGGCCGCGGCGAGGACGGCCGCGTCGTCGCCGGGCCCGATGAGGGCGGCGTCGCCCGACCGCAGGCGCGGCAGGATGCGCCCGAGCACCGCGAGTTCGCCCAGTTCGCCGACGGTCGCGTGCTCAGCCTGCTCCATGCCTCTCACGGTAGCCTGATCCGGATGCCTCACCGCCCCGCCTCCGCGCCTGTCCGAGCCCGTCGCGTCCGAGCTCGACGGGTCCGGGGCATCCGGCCCGTGCGACGCGCCGTCGCCGCCCTGTTCGCCGTCACCGGCGCGGTCGCGCTCACCGCCTGCGCGCAGACCGTCTCGCTCGAACGCGCCGAGGCCGGCACCGACGTGGCCTGCGCCGACGTCGTCGTTCGACTGCCCGACGCGGTCGCCGAGCTGGAGCAGCGCGACACCGACGCGCAGGGCACCGGCGCCTGGGGCTCCCCAGCAGCCGTGCTGCTGCGCTGCGGCGTCGAGCCCCCCGGACCCACTGAAGATCGCTGCGTGTCGGTCGACGGCGTCGACTGGGTGATCGACGAGACGGATGCCCCGCGTTACCGCTTCACGACGTACGGGCGCACGCCCGCCGTCGAGGTGATCGTCGACAACGACGTGGTCTCTGGCACGACCGCGATCACCGACCTCGCGCGCGCGGTGTCGGTGATTCCCGCCGAGGGCGCGTGCACGTCGATCGACGAACTGCCGGAGACGAGCGCTCCCGAGGCGACCGCGCCCGCCGAGTGACCGGCGGCGCTCGGCGCGGCTCGGCAGCGCACCTCAGCGGCTGCCCAGCGCGCCTCAGCGGCTGCCGCGCGCGACGCCCGACTCGATGAGCTCGGTGATCAGCTCGGGGTAGCTGAGCCCCGAGTTCAGCCAGCACGTCGGGAACATCGAGATCGGCGTGAACCCGGGCATGGTGTTGACCTCGTTGACGACGAAGCCCTCGTCGGTGAGGAACACGTCGACCCGCGCGAGCCCCTCGCCGCCGATCGCCTCGAACGCGCGCGCCGCGACGCGCTGCAGCTCGAACGTCTCGCCGTCGCCGAGGTCGGCCGGGCAGATCAGCTCGACGCCCGGGGCATCCAGGTACTTGGCCTCGAAGTCGTAGAACTCGCGCCCGGTGACGACGACCTCGCCCGCGACGCTCACGCGCGGCGGCTCGCCCGGCCGGCCCTCGAGCACGGCGCACTCGATCTCGCGACCGGTCATGGCACCTTCGACGAGCACCGTGCGGTCCTCGGCGAACGCGACGTCGAGCGCCGCGTCGAGTTCGGCCCAGTCGGCCACCCGGCTGACGCCGACCGACGAGCCCGCACGTGCGGGCTTCACGAAGACCGGCAGGCCGAGCGCCTTGACCCGACGCTCCCAGAGCTCGCGATCGGCGTCGAGCGCCGCACGGCTCACGGTCACCCAGGGCGCCACGGCGAGCCCGGCGCCCTCGAGCACGGTCTTCGTGACGTGCTTGTCCATGCCGATCGCCGAGGCGAGCACGCCGTTGCCGACGTACGGCAGTCCGACGAGCTCGAGCAGGCCCTGGATCGTGCCGTCCTCGCCGAAACGGCCGTGCAGGATCGGGAACACCACGTCGATCTCGCCCAAAGAGCGTTCGCCCGAGGCATCCGTCACCCGGAGTTCGCGCGACGCCGCCGAATCGGGCCAGCGCACGCGCGTGCCATTGTCGACGACCTCGGGCAGGTGCTCGGGGTCGAGGCCGAACCGGCTGGGCTCGTCGGATTCGAGCACGAACGCACCGTCGCGCGTGATCCCGACCGGGATCACGTCGAAGCGGTCACGGTCGATCGCGCCCAGCACTCCCCCCGCCGTTGCGCAACTGATCGAATGCTCGCTGGAGCGCCCTCCGAACAGCAGAGCCACCCTGAGCTTGTCCATGCTTCGTCCTTTCGCCCTGGGGCTCGTCGTCGGTCGTGAGGTGCGGGGCGATGTCACGCGGGTCGAGCGTGCCGGCGAGCACCTGGCGCACCTGCTCCACGATCGGCATGGCGACGCCCTTCGCACGGGCGAGTTCGAGGACCGGCCCGACGGACGCGAGCCCCTCGGTCGTCTGCTGCATCTGCTTGGTCACGTCGTTCAGCCGGTAGCCCTGCCCGAGCAGGCGACCGGCGGTGTTGTTGCGCGAGAGCGGCGACTGGCTCGTCGCGATCAGGTCGCCGAGGCCCGCGAGCCCCGACAGCGTCTCGGGGTGAGCGCCGTGCGCGACCGCGAAGTCGGTCATCTCGACGAGGCCGCGCGTGATGATCGAGGCCTTCGTGTTCTCGCCGTACCCGGCGCCGTCCACGATGCCGATCGCGACGGCGATGAGGTTCTTCAGCACGCCGCCGAACTCGGTGCCGATGACGTCGGTGTTCACGAACGAGTGGAAATAGCGGTTGCGCGAGACGGAGGCCACCGCCTGCGCCGTCTCGAGGCTCGACGACGACACGACGGCGGCCGTCGGCTGCTCCTTCGCGATCTCGAGCGCGAGATTCGGCCCCGAGATGACGGCGATGCGCTCCTCTTCGACGCGCAGCACCTCGTGGATCACCTCGCTCATGCGAAGGCCCGTCGACTTCTCGACGCCCTTCATCAGCGAGACGACGGATGCCTCGGCGTGCAGGTGCGGGGCGATGATCTTCAGGTTCTCGCGCAGCGACTGGCTCGGTACCGACACGAACACCTGCTCGGCGCCCGCGAGGGCGAGGTCGAGGCGGCTCGTGGCGCGCAACGAGATCGGCAGATTCACACCGGGGAGGTAGTCGCTGTTGCGCTTGCCCTCCTGGATCTCGCGGGCGAGTTCGGGCCGCCTGGCCCACACGACGACGTCGGCGCCGCCGTCGGCCAGGATCTTCGCGAACGTCGTGCCCCAGCTGCCCGCGCCGACGACCGCGACGCGCTTGCCGTGGCGCGCGGGCTGCCGGCGGCTCACGGCGCGCCGTCCTCGAGCCGGCCGGTCTCCTTCTGGCCGTGCACGACCGGGTCCCAGCGCTCGGCCGGCGGCTCCTCGCCACGGAGCTCGCCGACGAGCCCGGCAATCGCGTTCATCACGTCGTTCGTCGCCGCGGTGAGCACCGACGGATCGAGCGGCAGGCCGCGGTACGCCGACAGGTCGACCGGGTCGCCGACGATGACGTCGATGGTCTTGCGCGGGAACGGATGGATCTTCTTGCCGTAGCGCGGCATCAGCTCTTGCGTGCCCCAGTGCGCGACGGGGATCACGGGGATGTCGCCCTCGAGCGCGATGCGCACCGCACCGGTCTTGCCGCGCATCGGCCAGAGATCGGGGTCGCGCGTGAGCGAGCCCTCGGGGTACACCACGACCATGCGGCCGTTCTCGGCCAACTCCTCGGCGGCGCGGAGCGCAGCATGGCTTCGGCTGCCCGCGCGTTCGACCGGGATCTGCCCCGACGTCCGGAGGAACCAGCCGACGACCGGCACCTTGAACAGCGACGCCTTGGCGAGGAACCGCGGCAGCCGCTTCAGCTTCCACGACGCGACGCCGATGACGAGCGGGTCGATCTCGCTGTAGTGGTTCGGGGCGAGCACGAACGCGCCCGTCTTCGGCAGCGGTCGACCGTGGAAGCGGAACTTCACGGCGAGGCTGAACGGCGGGATGATCAGCGCCGCGAGCAGCCAGAAGAACGAGGGGCGGCTCGTCTCCGAGCGGACCTTCACGGGCGGCGTCGGAGTGGAGTCGTCGAGTGGCACTCCCCCATTATCCTTCGAGCTCGAAGTCCGCCCCGAGCAGTTCGAGCTTCGTGATGAAGTTCTCGTACCCGCGCGCGATGATGCCGACGTTCGACACCGTCGAGCGTCCCTCGGCCGTCAGCGCCGCGATCAGGTGGCTGAACCCGCCACGCAGATCGGGCACCTCGATGTCGGCGCCGTGCAGCTGCGTCGGCCCCGAGATCACCGCGGAGTGCTGGAAGTTGCGCTGGCCGAACCGGCACGGGCGACCGCCGAGGCACTCCTTGTGCACGTCGATCGACGCGCCCATCTCGACGAGCGCGTCGACGAAGCCGAAGCGCTGCTCGTACACGGTCTCGTGCACGATGGAAACGCCCTTGGCCTTCGTCAGGGCCACGACGAGCGGCTGCTGCCAGTCGGTCATGAAGCCGGGGTGCACGTCGGTCTCGATGATGACCGGCTTCAGCTCGCCGCCGGGGTGGTAGAAGCGGATGCCGTCCTCGTGGATCTCGAACGCACCGCCGACCTTGCGGTAGACGTTGAGGAAGGTCAGCATCTCGGCCTGGCGCGCGCCGCCGACGAACACGTCGCCCTCGGTCGCGAGCGCGGCGGCCGCCCAGCTCGCGGCCTCATTGCGGTCGAACAGGGCGCGGTGGGTGTAGCCGTCGAGCTTGTCGACGCCCTCGATGCGGATGACCCGGTCGGTGTCGACCGTGATGATGGCGCCCATCTTCTGCAGGATGTTGACGAGATCCATGATCTCGGGCTCGATCGCGGCCCCCGAGAGCTCGGTGATGCCGTCGGCGAGGACCGCCGTCAGCAGCACCTGCTCGGTCGCGCCCACGCTCGGGTACGGCAGCGAGACCTTCGCGCCGTGCAGGCCGTTGGGTGCCGACATGCGGATGCCGCTCGGCAGCTTCTCGACGATCGCGCCGAAGTTGCGCAGCACCTCGAGGTGGTAGTCGATCGGGCGGTCGCCGATGCGGCAGCCGCCGAGGTCGGGGATGAACGCCTCGCCGAGCCGGTGCAGCAGCGGTCCGCAGAAGAGGATCGGGATGCGGCTCGAGCCTGCGTGCGCGTCGATGTCGGCCATGTGGGCCGTCTCGACGGCGGACGGGTCGAGGATCAGCTCGTCCTCTTCACCCTCGGTGACGGTCACGCCGTGCACCTCGAGCAGGCCGCGCACGATGCGCACGTCGCTGATGTTCGGCACGTCTTTCAGGACGCTCGGGGTGTCGCCGAGGATCGCCGCGACCATCGCTTTGGTGACGAGGTTCTTGGCTCCCTTCAGCTCGATCCGACCCTGAAGGGGCTTCCCGCCGTTGATCGTGATCCGGTCGACCGAGAGGCCGACCGCCGATCCGTGCTGCTTGGCGTCGTCCACGAGTGTGTTCACAGGCTCCCTGGTCTCTTACTGCTGCCGGCGGACCGGAAGCGTCTTCGGCCGCCAGGCCTCACGATGAGTCTCGAATTCGGCGATGGCGTCGGCGTCCCGGAGGGTCAGACCGATGTCGTCCAGCCCCTCGAGCAGCCGCCACCGAGTGTAGTCGTCGATGTCGAAGGCCACCGTGAGCGACCCGGCGCTCACCGTTCGTGCAACCAGATCGACGGTCACGGCTATTCCCGGGTCGGCATCGACGACGTCCCAGAGCCGCTCGATGTCCTCGTACGCGACCTGGGCGGCCAGGAGGCCCTGCTTGCCCGAGTTGCCGCGGAAGATGTCACCGAATCGGGACGAGATGACGACGGCGAACCCGTAGTCGCGCAGCGCCCACACCGCGTGCTCGCGGCTCGAACCGGTGCCGAAGTCGGGCCCCGCGATGAGCACCCGTGCACCCGCGTAGGCGGGATCGTTCAGGACGAACTCGGGGTCCTGGCGCCAGCCGTGGAACAGTGCGTCCTCGAAGCCGGTCTTGGTGACGCGCTTGAGGAACACGGCCGGGATGATCTGGTCGGTGTCGACGTTCGAGCGGCGCAGGGGCACCGCGACGCCGGTGACGGTCGTCAGCTTCTCCATGGTCAGTTCCCCTCGGTGGTCGCGCCGACGGACTCTCGCGCGGGGTCCTGCTCGAGGTCCCACGGACTCGACAGCGTGCCGCGGATCGCGGTCGCCGCGGCAACCAGCGGCGAGACGAGGTGCGTCCGGCCGCCCTTGCCCTGCCGGCCCTCGAAGTTGCGGTTGGACGTCGACGCGCAGCGTTCGCCCGGCGCGAGCTGGTCGGGGTTCATGCCGAGGCACATCGAGCAGCCCGCGAAGCGCCACTCGGCGCCGAACTCCTCGAACACCTTGTCGAGCCCCTCGGCCTCGGCCTCGAGGCGCACGCGCGCGGAACCGGGAACGACCATGACGCGCACGCCGTCGGCCTTCCTGCGGCCCTGCACGATCGACGCGAACGCCCGGAGGTCTTCGATGCGGCTGTTGGTGCACGAGCCCATGAAGACCGCATCGACCGGGATCGCCTTCAGCGGGGTGCCTGGCTGCAGGTCCATGTAGTCGAGGGCGCGCTCGGCCGCGGCGCGCTCGTGCTGGTCGGCGATGGAGGCGGGGTCGGGCACGTTGTCGCTCAGCGACACGCCCTGGCCCGGGTTGGTGCCCCAGGTCACGAACGGCTCGAGTTCGTCGGCGTCGATGAAGACCTCGGCGTCGAAGGTCGCGCCCTCGTCGGTCGCGAGGGTCTGCCAGTACGCGACCGCTTCGTCCCAATCGGCGCCCTCCGGCGCGTGCGGGCGGCCCTTCAGGTAGGCGAACGTGGTCTCGTCGGGGGCCACCATGCCGGCGCGCGCGCCCGCCTCGATCGACATGTTGCAGATCGTCATGCGGCCGTCCATCGAGAGGGCGCGGATCGCGCTGCCGCGGTACTCGAGCACGTAGCCCTGGCCGCCGCCGGTGCCGATCTTCGCGATCACGGCCAGGATGATGTCCTTCGCGGTCACGCCCGGGCGGAGACTGCCCTCGACGTTGATCGCCATGGTCTTGAACGGCTTCAGGGGCAGCGTCTGCGTCGCGAGCACATGCTCGACCTCGCTCGTGCCGATACCGAACGCCATCGCGCCGAAGGCGCCGTGGGTGGAGGTGTGCGAGTCGCCGCAGACGACGGTGATGCCCGGCATCGTCAGGCCGAGCTGCGGCCCGACGACGTGCACGATGCCCTGCTCGGCGTCGCCCAGCGAGTGCAGGCGGATGCCGAACTCGGCCGCGTTGCGGCGGAGGGTCTCGATCTGGGTGCGGCTCGTGAGGTCGGCGATCGGCTTGTCGATGTCGAGCGTCGGCGTGTTGTGGTCTTCGGTCGCGATCGTGAGGTCGGGCCGGCGCACCGGGCGGCCCGCCAGCCGCAGGCCGTCGAAGGCCTGCGGGCTCGTGACCTCGTGCACGAGGTGCAGGTCGATGTAGATCAGGTCGGGCGTGCCGTCCTCGCCCTTCTTGACGAGGTGGGCGTCCCAGACCTTCTCGGCCAGCGTGCGCGGACGAGCGGTG
Organism: Agromyces agglutinans; assembly: GCF_009647605.1. Classification (GTDB taxonomy): domain Bacteria; phylum Actinomycetota; class Actinomycetes; order Actinomycetales; family Microbacteriaceae; genus Agromyces; species Agromyces agglutinans. The sequence goes on from NZ_WJIF01000001.1 coordinate 516,606, forward strand.
GCTGCGGGGTCGGGGGTCGCGGTGCTCGCGGGGATCGTGCTGTTCGCGGGCACTGCGTCGTTGGCGGGATCTGCGGCGTTCATGCGGGATTCTTCCTCGGGATCAAGTCGGGTTCAGCCGTCGACGGACTCCGCGGCGGGGAAGGCCTAGGACGAGGCCCCGCCGCGGCACCGAAGGAGGAGTCGACGCGCGCGCATGCCCTACAGGCTACACCGTCGGCCGAGTCGCCCCGGCCACGAGCAGCCGGAACTCCCCCAGCAGCAGGGTGTCGTTCGCGGCGACCTCGGTGGGCGTGCCGGGGCGCAGTTCGCGCGTGCGACCGTCGGCGTACTCGATGCGCACGCCGTTCGTCGAGCCGAGGTCGGTGACCAGCAGCACCGCCGAGGCGGGCTCGACGAGCGCGTGCGTCTTCGAGACCGTGCGGGCCGGATCGTCGACGGCCACCGCGCGTGCGGCACCGGGTACCGCCTCGGCGTGCGGCGCGCGACCGAGCACCGTGCGGCCCTCGACGTGGACGACGGCGCCCGCAGCGTCGAGGAGCCGCCACGATGACGCCGCGGTCGGCGTCGGCGACGTGACGGCCTGGGCCGGCGGCACAGCCGGTGGCTTCGGCGGCACAGCGGGCGGGCTCGTCGGCACGGCCGCGGGCTTCGGCGGCGCGGCGAACGCGGGCGGCGTGAACGAGGGCAGCGCACGCTCGACGCGCTTGGGAGCCTGCCGCACGGTCGCCGCCGGCGGTGCTTCCGGAGTGCCGCCGGGGATGAGGCCGGGCGGCGGCTCGATGAAGTCGGACCCGTTCACGACCGACACTCTACCGAGCGTCGCGCCGGCCCGCCCGTCGCTCGGCACGCCGCGTCGCACGTGCGCGCCGTGAGAGCCGGTACCGGCTCACGAACCGCCGGATGCCACCCGCGGCCGACGCGATCGCCGCCGCCGCGGCATCCGCCTCGCTCCACCGGCGCTCGACCGTCTCATCGGCGACCTGCGCGCCCGAGAACACGTCGTCGTCCACGTCGACGGCCAGCGGCGCGAGCTGCCGCGCCGGATCCGCGAGCCCCTGCTCGACCGCCTGCCGCTCGAGGGCGGCCGCGATCTGCCGGCGGCTGCCGATGGTCGGCGGCTCGAACCCGAGCTCCGCGTATCGGTCGACGAGCTCGTCCCACGCGCCGGCGGCGCTGCGGTCGGCACCGGCTGCGAGGCGCCGCTTGCGGCGCGACGCCTTGATCAGCGAGACCACGAGCATGGGCAGGAAGACGATCGCGAGCGGGATGCCGATGCTGCCGGCCAGCACCCAGACCCAGCCCGGGATCTGGAACGGCCGGTCACGATCGTCGTCGTCGGTGTCGTCGATCTCGACGGTGGAGAGCAGGTCGTCCTCGACGGACTCGTTGCGGGGAGGCTGGCGCACCTGCGGCTGCGGCTCGCTCTTCGGCTTGGGAGTCTGCTCCTGCGGCACGTCGACCTGGTCGGGCGTCGGGCGGAAGCTCACCCAGCCGACACCCTCGAACGGCACCTCGACCCACGCGGTGACGTCGCCGCCGAGCACCTCGACCTCGTCCTGGCCTTCGGAGATCTCGGGCGCGAAGCCCATCACGACGCGCGCCGGATAGCCCAGGTGCTCGCGCACCATGAGCGCCATCGCGGCGGCGTACTGTTCCTCGTCGCCGACCATCTCGGACCTCGTGAACAGCTCGATGAGACGGTCGGCGCCGTGCCCGGCGCGCGAGGCGACGGCGTCGGACGCGAGCCCGTGGCTGAGGAATCCGTTCGTCTTCAGCCCCTGCTCGATGGCGCGGATCTGCTCGATCGCGCTCGCGGCGTCGCCCACGTACTCCTCGGCCTTCGCCGTGACGACGTCGGGCACGTTCTGCACCGACGGCAGGTCGACGTTCGCGACGGGCACGTCGACGAGGGCGTCGTCGTCGGGTTCGCGCTGCATGCGCGCGGTCAGTTCGTAGTGCGCTCCCTCGCCGAGTCCGCTCGTGAGCACCGCGGTGCCCGTGTCGGCGCTGTAGCGGAGGTCACCCGCGCGGGCGGCGGTGTCGGCGTCGAGCAACCGCAGCCGCTCGCCGTAGCCGACGGTCGGCACCCACACGTCGTCGTAGGCGAGCACGTCCACCTCGATGGTGCGCTCGGAGCCGAGGTCGGCCAGCGAGGGCTGCGGCAGGGTCTCGCCGACGATCGCGTAGCCGCCGTCGGCGGCCTCCTCGGGGCCCGCGACGGTCCAGAGCCGGCCCGAGTACGCGTCCATCGACGCGAGCCGGATCTGGTCGCCCGGTTCGAGCCCGGACACGGTGAACACGGGCTCCTCGACGAGATCCTTCGTGTAGTTGCGGAAGCCCGCGAGCGGACTCGGGAACTCGCGCGCGTCGAACGGGGGCACGACCTCGTCGCGCAGCACGAACCGGTCGGATGCCGCGGGCGCCCACGCGAGACCCGCGACGGCGCCGACCGCCACGGCGCCGGCGACGACGGCGGATGCCCCGCCGAGTCGCCGCACGGCGAGCCGTCGGTCGGGGGTGCCTGCGGTCTCGATCGTGCCCGAGCGCCGCCAGGCGAGCCAGACCAGCGCGATCACCGCGAACGCGATGCCGCGGACGGCGGCGAGGTACGCCTCGTCGGTGCCGAGCAGGATGCCCGAGATGTAGAGCACCACCGGGCCGATGAGCAGCACCGCCGCCCGCAGCGGCGAACGCCGCGAGGGCAGCCAGCGGAGCGCGAGCATGCCGCCGACGAGCGAGACGACCCAGGTCGCGACGTACGGCACGGCGGCGACGTAGTACGGGGCCTCGACGGGAGTGCCGATGGTGACGATGTCGGCCCAGCCGTACACCGCGCCGAGCGCGAGGCCCGCGAGCGAGGCGAGGCTCGGCAGCACGACGAGGATGCCCTGGTCGGGCATGGTGAACGGCGTGCCGAGCAGGAAGTACGCGGCGAAGCCGACGAGCACCGTCGTGAGGACGCCGAGGCGGAAGAGGGTGCCCACGACCGCCGCGGCCGTTCCGACGATGAGGCCTCCGATGGCGGCGAGCAGGAAGTCGGCGTCGCCGAAGCTCGTCTCGTAGCCGGCGACGGCCAGCAGCGACAGCACGGAGAGCACCGCGAGGTCGCCGACGCTGCGCATGGGGATGCGGTTCACGGCTTCACCCGCCTGACCACGGCCGGCAGTTCGCCGAGATCGCCGATCGTCGCGACCTGGGTGGAGCCGACGCGGGCGATGCGCGCGTCGGCGCCGCGGTCGACCCGGAAGGCGAGCAGCTGCGCCTCGGCGGGCAGGACCGTCTCGACCGCGCGGATCTCCGCGAGCGGGAGTTGCGAGCCGACGACGGCGAGCACGACGCTCGCCCCGGGCGTGCGGCGCAGCACGTCGCGCGCGAACTCGCGCAGCACCGGCGTGGACTTCGCCGGCTCGATCCGGCAGGTGTCGTCGAGCAGCGCCATGGTGGTCGCGGTGCGCAGTCGATGCTCTTCGGTGACCGCAGTCGCCGTCGTGCCGTCGCGGACGACCTGCACGCCGAGCGAGGCGAACACCGAGACGCCGAGTTCGAACTCGTCCTCGTCGACGTACTCCTCGGCGGCCGTCGCCTGCAGCAGCACGAGCTCCGACCGGCGGGTCTCCTCGTACTGGCGCACCATGAGCTGGCCCGTGCGCGCAGAACTCCGCCAGTGCACGTTCCGCAGCGGGTCGCCGGGTTCGTACGCGCGGAGGGCGTGGAACGAGATGTCGTGGTCGGTGATCGTGCGGGTGACCTCGCCCTCGAGGTCGCGCACGAGCCCGGCCGCCGACGGCTTCAGGCGCGCGGTGCGCGGGTGCACGAACAGCTCCACGGGCTCGCTCCATCGCACCGTGCGGCGCAGGAGCCCGAGCTCGTCGCCGCGCACCGAGATCGCGGGCCCGGCGACGATGACGGCGCGGCGCTCGGTCGGTACGGCGAAGAGCTCCTCGTGCTCGGCCGACGGCTCGATCGAGGGCAGCGGGAACACCGCGAGTCCGTCGCCGACCGGCAGCTCCATGCGCGAGGGCAGCGACGACGAGCCGCCGTCGTTCACGACCGAGAGCCGGCCGAGCGCCCGCTCGCCCGCGACCACGCGGCGGGGCTGCAGCTCGACGCCGACGCGGTACTTCATGCGACCGAACACGAACGGGATGGCGATGAGCACCGCGCCGACGAGGGTCGCCGCGAGGAACGCGAACTCCACCCAGTCGAGCACGAGGGCGAGGATCGCCGACCCGAGCGCGGCCGCGAGCACGAGCCATCCGATCGGGGAGATCACGCTCGTCACCGGCGCGGCGAACGCGGCGACGCGAGAGCCGGCGCCGGTCGCCCGTTCGCCGAGCGCCCGTGCCGTGCGCGCGGTCGAGCGGCCGATCGTGCGGAGCGCGATGCGCCCCTGCGAGACCGGCGCGGGGGTGCTGCGCGCTTCGACGCGCGTCATGCCGCCCGGTAGGCCGGCGGGGCGACCTCGGCGATGGCGCGCTCGACGATGTCGGTCGCGGTCGTGCCCGTGAACTCGGCCTCGGGGTCGACCAGCACGCGGTGCGAGAGCACGGGCAGCGCCAGTTCGCGCACGTCGTCGGGCGTGACGTACGTGCGGCCGTGCGCGATGGCCCAGGTCTTGACGGCGCGCGCGAGCGCGAGGGCGCCGCGCATGCTGACGCCGAGCGCGGCGTCGGGGTGCTCACGGGTCGCCGTGACGAGGTCGTTGAGGTACTCGACGACCGCGGGGTCGACGTAGACCTCGGCGGCCAGCGCCGACATGGTGGTGATCGAGCTCGAGGCGATGATCGGCGTGATGCCCGCGGCCCGCGAGCGGTTGGCCGAGTCCATGAGCACCGCGACGGCGGTCTGCCGGTCGGGGTAGCCGAGCGAGGTCTTGATGAGGAAGCGGTCGAGCTGCGCCTCGGGCAGCGAGTACGTGCCCGCCTGCTCGATCGGGTTCTGGGTCGCGACCACCATGAACGGCGGCTCGACCTCGTAGCTCACGCCGTCGACCGTGACGCGGCCCTCCTCCATGACCTCGAGGAGTGCCGACTGCGTCTTCGGGCTCGCGCGGTTGATCTCGTCGGCGAGGACGACCGAAGCGAAGATCGGGCCGCGGTGGAACTCGAACATCCCCTTGCCCTGGTCGTAGATCGTGACGCCCGTGACGTCGGAGGGCAGCAGGTCGGGCGTGAACTGGATGCGCGAGTTCGNGACGACCGAAGCGAAGATCGGGCCGCGGTGGAACTCGAACATCCCCTTGCCCTGGTCGTAGATCGTGACGCCCGTGACGTCGGAGGGCAGCAGGTCGGGCGTGAACTGGATGCGCGAGTTCGTGCCGTCGATCGTGTTCGCCAGGGCCTTGGCGAGCACCGTCTTGCCCGTGCCGGGCACGTCTTCGAGCAGCACGTGACCGCCGGACAGCATCGCGGTCAGCACGAGCGAGATCGCCTCGCGCTTGCCCATGATCGCCTGGTCGACGTTGTCGACGAGCTTGCCGAAGGCGTCCTGGAACCAGGCCGCCTGCTCTTGGGTCACTGCCATCTGTCTGTCCTCACTCGATTGCTCCGTCGGCCGCATGCGGCCGCGTCATGCTCACCACGGCCCGCCGGGCACGCCGTCGACCGTGACCCGGCCGACGTCGCCGCAGAAGCTCTGCGGGTTGCCGCCGCTCCAGCCGCCGACGTACCGGCCGGTGCCGTTTCCGTCGACGTGGATGTCGTAGCGTCCGCGCAGCGTGGTGCTGTTGCACTGCGGCACGACGGTCACCGTCGACCCCGGTGCGAAATTGTGGACGGTCACGTCGAAGAAGTAGCACGTGCCGTTGCAGTTGCCGTAGGTGCCGTGGTACGGACCCATCGCCGGGCCGCGCCGGAGCGTGACTGAGCGCGGGGGCGGCGGCGGGTTGGCCACCGAGATGGATGCGCGGTCGACGGGTCCGACGTTGCCACCGCCGTTGATCGCGCGCACCTCGACGGTGTGCGTGCCGGCGCCGACGCCGCCCCACGATTTCGCGCTGCCGGACACGTCTTCCCAGCCGTTGCCGTCGATCCGTGCCTGGTAGCGGATGCCCGGGCCACCGGTCTCCGAGGGCGCACTCCAGTCGGCGCGAATCGTCGTCGGCGCGTCGCCGCCCTTCTGCAGGCTGAGGCCGCGCGGCGCCGTCGGCGTGCCCCACGGCGTGACCGCAGCCGACTGGCCCGAGACGTCGCCCGCCCCGATCTTGTTGATCGCGCGCACCTGGAACCGGTATGTGGTGCCGTTGGCGAGGTTGTCGATCCTGTGGTTCTTCCCGGCCGCGTCGGCCGCGAACGACCTGGAGCCGCCGTTCCAGGTCACCTCGTAGCCGGTGATCGGCGAGTTGTTGCTCGCCGGGGCCGCCCAGCTGATGACCGCGGAACCGTCGCCCGGCGACGCCGAGGGCGCGCTTGGCCGGTCGGGCTTGTCGCGCACGACGATGTCGATGCGACCCTGCGCCTGGCGGGCCGGGTCCTTCGTGCCGTCCTCGATGCGGTAGATCACGCTGAGGTTGCCGACGAAGGCGGAACCGGTGCGAACGGTGACGTTGGACGCGGTGAACGTCGCGCTCGCACTGGATCCGACGCTCGCCTGGTCGATATCGGCCGCGATCACACGCAGCGGCACGCCGTCCTGTTGGAACGGGTTGAAGTCGTTCGCGAGCACGTCGACCACCTGCGAATCGCCGCGCGTCATCTCGATCTGGCCCGTGTTGGGGTCGTCGACCGCCCGCGGCTTCGCCCGCGTCGAAGACACGACCTTCACATCGACGTATCCCGGCACCGTGAACTCGTTGAATCCGACATCGAACGTGATGCGGGTCGACGCGCCCGGCTGCACGCCCAGCGGGGCCGAGAGCTGCAGCGTCGCTCCGTCGACGATCTGCGCCTTGATCTCGGTCGTGCTGCCGCCGAGGTTGGTGTAGGTGACCTTCTCGATGTTGTCGGGGTTCGGCTGGTCGGTCATGCCGCGGAGGTCGATCTCGCGCGGCGCCTCGCCGGCCTCGATCGTCTCGCTGCGCGGTGTGAACGTCGGGGGCACGTCGTCGAACTCCGGGTCGCCGACGGTGATCGGGATGGTGAGCACCGACTTGCGGCCGACCGGGTCGTCGGCGCTCTTCCCGTCGGTGACCTCGAACGTGAGCGTCGCCGGTCCGCGGAAGTCCTTCGCGGGCTCGTAGCGCAGCTGGGTCGCGCTCACGAACGGCTGCGAGCGAACGTTGGTCGCCGACGCCGAGAGGATGGTCGCCGGCTGCCCCGACGGCACCTCGACGAGTTCGTCGACCGACCACGCGATGCTGCCGTTCATGGGCACGATGATCTCGCCGAGGTCCTTCAGGTGCGGAGCGGGGAACTTGGCGCGTTCCTCGGCTTCCAGCTCCTCCTTGGTCTTGGGCCGCTGGGTCTCCTCGGTTGCGGGGTCGTCGTCGCCAGCCGGCACCGGCGGCACGATGACGAACGCCATCGCGGAGAGATCGTCGAGTTCGTTGGTCAGCCGGAAGGCGACGGCGTAGCGCTGACGGCCGGGCTCGACCGAGATGGTGCCGTCCGAGGCCACATCGGCACGGTCGGCATTGGGCCCCTCGGCCGTGACCACGAGGTCTTCCACGAGGCCGCCGGGGTTGGTGGCATCCTTCAGCGCATCGACGACGATCGCCTCGCCGGACGCGACCTCTTCGGGCTCGATCACCTGGTCTTCGGCGGTCGGCGGATCGATGACGGCGTCGTCGCTGACGGCGACCTGCAGGAACGCCGAGTCGGTGCCGCCGTGCCCGTTCGTGATGTCGTAGCGGATCGTGTAGGCGCCCTCGCCGTCGGGCGCGCTGACGACCACGCGACGCTTGTCGCGGATCTCGGCCTCGATGCCGTCGTCGACCTCGGGCAGGTCGGCAACGCTCAGCGGGTAGCCGTTGGGGTCGGAGTCGTTGAGCAGCACCTCGACGCCGACGGTACGGCCCGGCTTCATCTCGATGACGTCGTCGACGGCCGTCGGCGGCAACTGGGTCGCCGGCCGCGGCACGACGCCGATGCGGATGGTGCCCGTCGCGGTCGCGCCCTGCGCGTCTTCGACCTCGTAGTCGAAGGTGTCGGTGCCCGTCGAGCCGTCGAACGCCTGGTAGGTGAACGACGTGCTCGTGCGCTCGATGATGCGCCCGAAGGCCGGCTCGCTCACGATGTCGCGCAGGCGCACCGAGTCGCCGTCGGGGTCGAGTCCGTCGAGCGGCACGTCGATGACCACGGCCGAGCCGGCGAACGTGCGCGAGGTGAGCGGCAACGGCTGCGGCGGCCGGTTCTCGCCCTCGGGGCCGACCACCGTCAGCGTGAGGCTGGCCCGGGCGATCTGCTCGAAGTCGTCGGTGAGGGTGTACACGACGGTTTGGTTGCCCGGAGTGGTCGGCGCCTGGAACCGGATCGATTCGCCGTCGACGAACGCGAGGCCGCCCTGCACGCCGGTCTGGTCGAGCTCGGGCGAGAGGTGGAGCGTCGAGGCATCCGGGTGGTAGTCGTTGTCGAGCACCGGCACGGTGACGATGTCGCCCGCGCGCACGATCGCGGTGTCGTCGACAGCGACGGGCGGCTGGTGCTTCACGAGCGGCGGCACGGGCACGACGGTGACCGTCGCGGTCGACGTGTTCACGCCGTCGGAGACGGTGTACTCGAACTGCAGCTGGCGGTCGAGCGCCTCGGATGCGCTCACGCGCGTGACCGTGTTCGTCAGCAGCTCGACCGAGACGAGCCCCTCGGTCGCGGTGTCGTCGATCGACTGGACCGCGAGGACCCGACCCGATGGCGAGACGTCGTTGGCAAGCACCGACACGGAGACCGGTTCGCCGGGCCGCAGGTACGCCGTGTCCTTGACGGCGATGGGCGGCGGCGCGTCGTCGGGTGGCTCGACGACCTGCACGCGCACGAGGCCCTTGCTGACATTCGCGCCCGCCCCGACGTCGTAGAGGAAGATGTACTCACCGGGCTGGCTGCTCGAGAACGTGATCGTGCCGCGCTCCGTGTTCGCGGTGACCTCGGCGTTGTCGGGCGGCTCGGGAACGCCGAGCAGTTGCAGCGGGGCGCCCGACGGGGTCGTGTCGTTCACGAGCGGCTCGATCACGACCGACTCGCCGCGGAAGGCCTGGACGTAGTCGGGCGTTCCGACGGGATTCAGCGATCCCGCGGTCTTCACGTCGACCGTGAAGGTGCCGGTGGCGCTCGTCTGCCCGTCGGAAACGGTGTACGCGACCTCCTTCAGGCCGAGCTCCGCCGACTTGTGCTCGAACGTGATGTACCCGTCGGGGCTCGAGCGCACGACGTCGCCACCGGTGGGCGACGCGTCGATGAGGTACAGGTCGTCGCCGTCGGGGTCGTTCCAGTCGGCGAGCAGGTTGTAGCCGATCTGCTGGCCCTGCTCGACCGAGACCGCGCCGTTGCGCAGCGCGATCGGTGCCGCGTTCTCGGTCTCGGGCACGATGCGCACGTTCACGGATGCCTCGGCGACGCCGCCCCGACCGTCGTCGGCCGAGTAGCGGAACGAGACCGTGCCCGCCGCGCCGTCGCTCGGGGTGAACTGGAGTGCGCGCCCGCCGTCGATCAGCTCGAGCCGCCCCGCCGCCTCGGAGACCCCGGTCGTCGAGGCGATCGTGAGGACGTCGCCGTCGGGGTCGGTGTCGTTCTCGAGCACCTCGATCACGGTGCTGCGGCCCGGGCGCACGCCGTAGTCGTCGTCGCGTGCGGTCGGCGGCCGATTCTGGTCGGTGCGTTCGGCGAGGGTGTCCTCGAAGGTCTGCTGTGAGCTCTTCTCCTCGCCCTCCTGCTCGTCGCTCTCTTCGGGAGGGGTGACCTCCTCCCAGTTGTCGACGAGGCGCATGTCGGAGTCGATGAGCCAGGCGTCGCCGTTCGCGAGGTTGTTCAGCGCGATCACGTCCCGGTTCACCCGGAACTCGAGCCGCCCGCCGGTCGTCGACTGCTCGAGGTCGACCCCGCGCGGCTCCTCGCCGTCGCAGGCGGCCAGGTAGCGGCCGGCATCGGCCCACGCGCCGTGCGCGCAGTCGCCGAGGCGCACCGGCGCGGCCGGTCCGCCCTCGCCGGTGCCGGTGCCCTCGTGCGGGATCTCGCGGACGTCGCCGCCGAACGAGACCTCGAGCAGCGCGGATTCGGTGGCGACGAGGGCGTCGTCGCGCTCGGGACCCGACTGCTGCAGCCGCAGGCCGGGCGAGGGCAGCTCGACGGCCTTGCCGTCGACGCGCAGCACGTTCTCGTCTTCATCGAGCACGACCGCGCGCTCGCCCACCGCGGCGAGCTGGTGTTCACCGAGTTCGACGCCGAGCTCGGTGCGCGTCGGGTCGTCGGCGTCGCGCAGCAGGGTGACGAGCTCGCCGTCTTCGGCGTTCGTGGCGAACACCGTGCCCTCTTCGCTGACCGCGACGCGGCTGTCTTCGCCGACCTTCGCGACCGGGTCGGTGCCGCGCCAGTCGAACGAGAGCTCGCCGCCCGCGGGCACGCGCCACAGCTCGCCCTTCGGGGAGAGCACCGCGAGCACGTCGTCGCCGTACGCGATCTGCGAGGCCGGCGGCACGTCGACGCGTTCGACCAGCGTCGTGAAGGACGGGTCGATGCGCTCGACGGCCCCGCCTGATGGGTCGTAGAGGAAGACGTCGTCACCGTTCTGGAAGACGTCGGTCTCGCTCGAGGTCGTCGCGACCGCCGCGTCGAGCTCCTCGATCTGCCGGTTCAGACGACCCGCGAGCAGGTCTTGCGCATTGGTCACCCAGACGTCGCGGACGCGCAGGTCGGGGTCGGTGACGGGGAATCCCTGGTGCAGGATGGCGATGCTCAACGGGACGCCGGCAAGCACCGCGATCGCGGCGCCCGAGGCGATCGTCTTGCGCGCGGGAATGCGAGACGTGAAGGTCCCCATACGTCTCCCCAGTTCCGTGTGCGCGCGTCGTCGGCCGGAACACGCCGACCGGCCAACAAACTAACATGCTGGGCGCAAGCCCTAAAACGGGGAGCACTCCCCATGTGATTCGTCCAGCGGACTCCCGGCGTTCACTCAGGAGGCGTCGCCGGCATCGCCTTCGGAATCGAGCATGGGCAGATCCTCGGCACTCACCAGCCGCGTCGCGACCGCGTACTCGACCAGCCGGGCCCGGCGGTTGGTGGCGAGCTTGCCCCGTCCGCCGCGAAGCCCCTGCACGCCGATGCGGTCGAGCTTCTCGCACACGTTGTCGAGCTTGCGGTTGAACGTCGTCATGCTCCACCCGAGTCGCGCGGCCGCGTCGGCCGAGGTGGGCACGGTGGCCCGGCCAGCCGAATGCTGCAGCAGGATGGGCTCGGCCAGCGCGAGCACGAGCAGCCGCTGCCCGGTCGTCAGCGTCACGGGCATGATCGTCGTGCCGGCATCGGAGGCCGAGTGCGAGAGCGACGACGCGTAGTAGTCGGTCTCGGCGTGGATGGAGAAGTCGTACGTCGTCGATCCGGCGCTGAACATGACGTGCATCGTCTGGAAGACGATCGGCAGTCGCGCGCCCGGTGCGAGCCACGCCTGCACGCCGCCGGCCGTGTCGGCGACGGTCGCCGACAGCAGCTGGCCCACGTTGTGCAGCCACCAGAGCCCGTGCTCGGCGCTCAGCGTGAGGAACGTGCGGTGCAGGTACGGGTTGTCGTCGATCACGAGGTCGCCCTCGCGGCCGATGCCGAACGGACGCCCTGGATCGACGTCGTACCATTCGCCGCAGAACTCGACCTTGAGGGGCGTCATGCGGTGCACCCCCTCACCGGTTCGGAGGTCTTCGTCCCCCGCTGCACCGTGACGTCGACGCAGACCGACTGGCCGGGCGCGAGGCCGGTGACGACGACGTCGGGCCCCTTCGAGAGCTGCGTGTCGCCGATGCCGTCGACGCGCTTCCAGCGGTAGACGTCGCCCTCCTCCGCAGCGTCGTGCGAGACGGCGAACGTCGCCGACGTTCCGTCGGGGGCGACGACGCCGGGCGCCACCGTCGGCATGGGAATCGCCTCCTCGACGACCGCGTCCTCCGATTCGGATGCCTCCGGCCCGGGGTCGTCGGGCGACGGCGACGAGAGGCTGAGGGCGACCGCCACCGCGACCACGACGGCGACGATGCCTGCCGCGACACCCGCGACCACGACACCCACCCGCGTCCGGCGCCGCGCGGTCGTGGCGGCGGCGGCCTGCGCCGGGTCGGGCTTGGTGCGGATGACGGTCTCGTCGGTGACGCCGTGATGCGCCTCGTGCGTCGTGCCCGGCGGCCGGATGACCGTGCGATCGTCGACGGCCGGCTGCTGCGCCACGACCTGCTGCGGCGCGCGGTGCCTCGTCGCCTCCTCCTGCGGCTGCTGGGCCACGACGGACTGCACCGAGCGTGCCCGGGTCGCCTGGGCGTCACCCGGCTCGGGAGGCGCGATCGCGCCGCCGGCGTCGCCGGGCGCAGCCTGCTCCTCGACGAGCCGCGGCACCTCGATCGACGTCGTGGCGTAGCCGAGCTCGAGCTCCACGCGCTGCAGGGCCCGCGCGAAGTCGACCGCACTCGCGTAGCGGTCGTCGGGCCGCACGGCCATGCCCTTGCGCAGCACCTCGACGAGGCTCCGGGGCAGGTCGGTTCGCGTGAACGGCGTGATCGCGCCGCGCTCGATGCGACCCATCAGGTCGAGCGAACCGTTCGGCCGCCCGGCGATCTCGAACGGCGAGCGACCCGCGAGCAGGGTGTGCACCGTCGCCGCGAGCGAGTACACGTCGCTGCGCACGTCGGCGCGCGCCTCGTCCTCGAACAGTTCGGGCGGCGACCACGGCACACTCAGGCCCACCGCCGACTGCCCGGTGCTCGTCGCAGCGTCGCCGGCGCCGCGCGTGAAGGTCATCGTGTGCACCGGCAGCTCGCCCTCGAGGTTGCTCGAGATGCCGAAGTCGCTGAGCGCGGGCCATCCGTACGCGTTGGTGAGCACGTTCGCCGGCTTGATGTCGCGATGCAGGATGCCGGCGGCGTGCGCCGTCGCGACGGCGCCCGCGAGCCGGATGCCGGTGCGCAGCGCGTTCTCGACGCCGAAGGGCGCCTGCTTCAGCTGCGCCGCGAGGCTCGGCCCCGGGCAGTACTCCATCACGAAGTACGGGCGCCCGTCGCCGGCGACGTCGGCGTGGAAGATGGTGACGATGTACGGATGCGCCGACAGCTGCGCCATCAGGTTCGCCTCGGCGACGAACTGCGACCGGGTGTCGCGCGAGAGGTCGTCGGCGAGGAGCACCTTGACCGCGACCTGGCGGCGCGGCAGGCGCTGCTCGTAGAGGAAGACGTCGGCGAAGCCGCCGGATCCGAGGATGCCGACGTGCCGGTAGCCCGGGAGTTCGGGCGGCTGCGAGGGGGCGCGGCGCATCAGTCGCCCTCCTCGACCTTGACCGACCAGCCGCCGCCGAGGTCGATCACGGTGCCGACGAGGACGGGCGTGTCCTCGCCCGCGCGCAGCCGCACCGGCGGGCGCCCGGGTTGGATGATCACCGTGCCGTTGCGCGAGTCGAGGTCGGTCACGACGACCGTGCCGCCGTGCAGCCCCACCTTCACGTGGCTGCGCGAGATGTCGGGATCGCCGGCGCCGATCGTCACCAGTCGAGGCAGTCGCCCGCCGACCGCGCGGGTCACCCCGGGCGAACGGCCCAGCACGATCTCGCCGGTCAGCGCCTCGCGCGCCTGGCCGGGCAGCGCGAGATGGATGCTCGGCGTCGACGCCGCGCCAGGTGACGACGTCGGTGCCGATGCCGATGACGTCGCGGCCGGCATCGCCGCTGCGTCGATCGTCTTCGCTCCGCCGCCCGAGGCGGTCCCGCGCTCGCGTCGAAGGCGCTGGATCGACGGCAGCGCGATCGTGCCGTCCTCCTCGAGGGAGTCGTCGGCGACCGGAGCGGGCTTGGCGCCGCGGGCGATCACCACGGTGCGGTCCTCGACCTCGTCGTCGACGGAGAGCAACGTCTGCTCGGGAATGAGCGTGGCCTCGACCGGCGCGGTCACGGGTGCGACCGCGGCGGGCGGGTTCGCGGAGGTCTGGTTCGCAGCAGGCGGCTTGCCGCCGGCCGGCGCGTCCGCGCTCGGCGCTGCGGCGACGGCCGGGGCTGCCCCGGTCGGCTTCACCGCTTCGGCGGCGGCCTCCGGCTCGGGAAGGGCCTCCGCGGCGGCGGCGGGGGCATCCGGTTCGGATGCGGTCTTCGCCGCAGGCGTGGCATCCGCCGCCCCGGTGGCCTCCGACCCCGTGGCATCCGAACCGGCGGCGCCCGCGGCGGGCGACGCGGTCGCCGCGCGCTCGCCGACCCGCACGCATCCCGTGGCGACGACGCCCTCGACCAAGCGCCATCCGGCGCCTGCGGCGCGGGCGAACGGGGCGACGACCTCGAACGAGCCGTCGGTCTCGAGCACGTGCTCACTCCAGGTCGACACTCGGGCACCCGTCATCGCTTCGCCGCTGCCCCGCACCCGGAACCCGCCGCGCACGACCGCGTGCACCTCGGTCGCGCCGACCGGGACGGCCAGCGCGAACTGCGGCGCGTCCTGGATGCCGTCGCGCGTCATCACCTCGAGCACGGCCGGCACGGGCTCGGTCGCGGCCACCGCCTCCCAGAGCGCCTCGATGAGCGGAGAGGAAGCCGAGGGCACCATGAGCACCCGTCCGCGACGCACGACGCCGATCCACTTCGAGCCCTGGTCGGGCACGTACTCGATCACGCAGCTCCTCCATCGCGCGGTGCGGTCTCTTCCGGGAACCGGCCGTCGCGGTCGCGGGTCGTCTCGCCGTCGTCGTCGATGCCGGTGTCGGATTCGACGAGCACGGCCGTCACGTTGTCGCGACCGCCGCCGGCCAACGCCGAGGCGATCAGCTCGTCGGCGCGCCCGCCCTCGGCGAGGATGCGCGAGATGTCGTCGACGCCGACCTCCTTGGTCAGCCCGTCGGAACACACGAGGAACGCCTGTCGACCCCCGACCGGCAGGATCCACACGTCGGGTTCGACGTACTCGTCGGCACCGAGGGCGCGCGTGATGACGTTGCGTTCGGGGTGCCGCTCGGCCTCGGCCGCCTCGAGGAGGCCCGCGTCCACGAGCTCCTGCACGGCCGAGTGATCGACGCTCACCTGGATGAGCCGACGGCCGTCCCACGAGTAGACCCGCGAGTCGCCCACGTTGAAGGCCATCCACTTCAGGCCCTGGCCCGCGCCCGCATCGATGAGCGCGACCCCGGCGAGCGTGGTCCCGGCTACGGCCACGCCCTCATCGCCCGCCTCGCTGAGCGCGCGGACCGCGTCGTTGGACGAGTGGATGGCGTCGAGGACCTGCTCGGGCGTCGAGGCCTCCCCCGTGCCGAGATGGCGACGGAACGTCTCGACGACCGCTCGGCTGGCCGCGTCGCCGCGGGCGTGCCCGCCCATGCCGTCGGCCACCAGGAACACGGGCGCCTCCGCCAGGAACGAGTCCTCGTTCACCTGACGCACGCGGCCGACGTCGCTCGCCGCGCTGTGCACCACGACGACCGCGGAGTGGCCGTCGTGCGCGAGCGTCTCTCTGCCGTCAGCCGACACGTGACTCCTCGATGGTTCCGAAGGCGGGCTCGCGCCCGGGCCCCTCATCGGGGCCGGACACCCACGCTAGCAAGGCACGAGGCCGCGTTTCAGCCCCGCGGCGTCGACGCGGCCCGTGGACGGCATGCGGGGTCGGCCCGCCGGTGGCCGGCCCCGACCGGCTCAGCCCTGGCGCGACGACGAGTCGTCGGTGAAGTGGGGCACCTCGTCGAGCAGCTTGTGGCCGCGGGTCTTCGCGTCATGGCGGGCCTTGATCAGGCTCGCCACCGTGGCCACCGCCATCGCCGCGAGGATCACCCCGAGCGACATCCACGTGGAGATCTCGGGTGCCCACTCGATGTGCTCGCCGCCGTTGATGAACGGCAACTCGTTCACGTGCATCGCGTGCAGCACGAGCTTCACCCCGATGAAGGCGAGGATGAACGCGATGCCGTACTTGAGGTACTCGAGGCGTTCGAGGAGGCCTCCGAGGAGGAAGTACAGCTGACGGAGGCCCATGAGCGCGAACACGTTCGCGGTGAACACGATGAACGGGCTCTGGGTGATGCCGAAGATCGCGGGGATGGAATCGAGCGCGAACAGCAGGTCGGTCGTGCCGATCGCGATGAAGACGATCAGCATCGGCGTGAAGAACCGCTTGCCGTCGATCGTGGTGCGCAGCTTCACGCCGTCGTACTCGTCGGTCAGGTTCACGCGCTTGCGGATCATCCGCACGACGAAGGTCTCGCTGTCTTCAGCTTCGTGGTCGCCGCGCACCTGCTGGATGGCGGTCCACACGAGCCACGCGCCGAAGATGTAGAAGATCCAGCTGAAGTTCTCGATCAGCGAGGCGCCCAGCAGGATGAAGATGCCGCGAAGCACGAGCGCGATGATGATGCCCACCATCAGCACCTCCTGCTGCAGCTTCCGCGGCACCGAGAACCTCGCCATGATGATGACGAACACGAAGAGGTTGTCGATCGAGAGGCTGTACTCGGTCAGCCAGCCGGCGAGGAACTGGCCGCCGTGCTCAGCATCGCCGAGCACGAACATGAGGCCGGCGAAGACCAGGGCGAGCACTACGTAGAAGACGACCCAGAGGGTCGACTCCTTGAACGAGGGCACGTGCGGGCGCTTCAGCACCAGCAGCAGGTCGCCGATGAGGATGAGCGTCAGGACGACGAGGGATCCGACTTCGAACCAGACGGGGAGCTCGAGCACAGGCTGCCTTTCGGGGAGAACATGGAAAGTGGGTACGACAGGACCCGAAAGTCTCTCCCCTTCGCACCGATGGTGCTCGGCCACGCCCGGAGCGGCTACTGCGGCGCTCGTACTGACGATCGTGGCCCGAGGCTCCTCGCCCCGCGGGATACTCCCCTTCGCTCCCGGAAGTCTAACGGATGGTGCCGCCTAGGCTGGAGGCCCGCATCCGAAGGAGAACCGTGAGCGCCAAGACGACGCCCCCACCCGCCCCGACGACCTATCGAACCGCCCCGTGGTCACGCGCCGTCGGCGGACTCATCTTCACCAGCCGCTGGCTGCAGGCGCCCCTGTACCTGGGCCTCATCGTCGCCCAGGTGATCTACGTCGTGGTCTTCGTCATCGAGCTCGTGCACCTCGCCGAGACGGTGCTGCACGATCCGACGCACATCGACGAAGCCGACATCATGCTCGCCGTGCTCGGCCTGATCGACGTCGTGATGATCGCGAATCTGCTCATCATGGTGATCATCGGCGGCTACGAGACGTTCGTCTCGCGCATCCAGGTCGACGGGCACCCCGACCAGCCCGAGTGGCTGAGCCATGTCAACGCCAACGTGCTGAAGGTCAAGCTCGCGATGGCCATCATCGGCATCTCGTCGATCCACCTGCTGAAGACGTTCATCGAGGTCGGCGACATGACCGACGGGCGGGCCGCAGGCACCGAGACCGGGCAGAGCTACACGTGGGACGGCGTGCTCTGGCAGGTCGTCATCCACTCGGTCTTCATCCTGAGCGCCCTCGCGCTCGCCGCGATCGACCGCATGTCGTACCACAAGGTCGCCCCCCACGAGGTGCACGACGGGGTGCCGGTGGCGTACCCGAACGCCCGCCAGGGGCTCGGCGACGACCCGTCGGATCTCCCGGAGCGGGCGCCCGCGACGCCACGCGCCTGAGCCGCTGCGAACGTGCGAGCCCGGTCGAGACACCCGGCCGGGCCCGCGCCGCGCAGGGATGCGAATCGGCACCGACTGCGCGACGTGCGACGCGGCGCCGAATCGACCCGTGAAACGACGAACGCCCCCGCGATCGCGGGGGCGTTGCGCCGTGTTGCCGTTGGTGACCCCAGCGGGATTTGAACCCGCGCTACCGCCGTGAGAGGGCGGCGTCCTAGGCCGCTAAACGATGGGGCCGTGTCGTTCGGAATCTCGTTCCGTTTCCGGCAACTCGAAGAGTATGACACATCTCGCGGGGCGTTTCCAAATCGGGCGCCGACCGTCCGCGCACGGCTCCGAGCGCCCGGAGACGGCCGCTCAGACGAAGACCGACAGCGCTCCCGGCACCACCTCGATGTCGACCGGGAGCGCCCCGAGACGCTCGCCGTCGGCGAACGCGACGACGTCGGATGCCTCGATCCGAACCGACCTCGCGCGCACGAACTCGACCGCGGGATGCTCGACGTGGGTGCCCGAATAGACCTTCGGGAACACCCGCAGCAGGCCGACTCGGCCGAGCGGGTGGACGATGAAGACGTCGAGCGCGCCGTCGGCGAGGTCGGCGTGCGGCACGATCCGCATGCCGCCGCCGATCGACCGGTTGTTCGCCACGGACACGAGCATCGCCCGTTGCTCCCGCCGCACGCCGTCGATCGTGATGACGTACGCGCGGGGGCGGAAGATCAGCAGCTCGCGCACGAGCGCGAGCGTGTAGCGGCTCGGCCCGCGAGGGCGGAGCATCCGGTTCGCCCGCTCGTTGACGACCGCGTCGAACCCGGCCGACAGCACCCCCGCGTACCAGGTCGTGAGCGCACCGTGGCGCACGCGCGCGGCGTCGATGCGGCGCGGGGCGCGGCGCAGGGCGTCGACGAGCACCTCGATCGACAGCGGCGGGTCGTCGAACGGCAGGTCGAGCCCGCGCGCGAGGTCGTTGCCGGTGCCGGCGGCGACGATGGCGAGCGGGATGTCGGTGCCGGCGACGAGGTTCACGCCGAGCGACACCATGCCGTCGCCGCCGACGACCACGAGGCCGTCGGTGCCGAGCGCGACCGCCTGCTCGGCCTCGCGCCGCAGCAGTTCCACGTTCGCCTCGCGGAGCATGGTCACGTCGTAGCCCTCGCGGGTGAGTCGATCGACCACGGCTGGCCCGACGGCGCGGTTGCGCCCGAAGGATGCCGCCGGGTTGACGGCGACGGCGAGTCGCTTCGGGGTTCCGGTCACCCTGCGATTCTGGCAGTCGCCCAGTGCACATGACGCCCGATGCACGTGACGCACGGTGGGCCCGTGCCATCGGCGGCGCCTGCCGCACGCAGGGCCTTGCCATCGGAAGGCCGGCTCGTGTTGGCTCGAGACATGCGACTCACCAAGCTCGAGCACTCCGCCCTCGTGATCGACGACTCGGGGGCCCTGCTGTTCATCGATCCCGGCAAGTTCACGACGCCGATCACCGAGGCCGCGGGCGCGGTGGCGGTCGTGATCACGCACCAGCACGACGATCATTGGACACCCGAGCAATTGCGCCGCATCGGCGACGTGAATCCCGACCTGCGCGTGTTCGGGCCGGCCGGGGTCGTGCGCGCGGCCCGCGAGCAGGGCATCGACGTCGAGGAGGTGCACGCCGGCGACCGGGTCGAGGTCGGGCCGTTCCGCCTCAGGTTCTTCGGCGGGCAGCACGCGGTGATCCACGCGTCGATCCCCGTGATCGACAACCTGGGGGTGCTCGTCGACGAGAAGCTGTACTACGCGGGCGACTCGTTCACGGTGCCCGAAGGAGTCGAGGTCGACGTACTGGCCGTGCCCGCGGCAGCCCCGTGGATGAAGATCGCCGAGGCGATCGACTACGTGCTCGAGGTCGCACCGAAGCGCGCCTTCCCGACCCACGAGATGCTGCTCTCACGCGCGGGCAAGGACCTCTCGAACACCCGGCTGACGTGGGCGGTCGAGCAGGGCGGCGGCACATTCGCGCCGCTCGAACCCGGCGACACGCTCGACTTCTAGTCGGCTCAGCCGCCGCCGCGACCTCCGCCACGGTCGCCGCCGCCGCCGTCACCGCCACCTCCACCGCCGCGGCCACCACCACCGCCGCCATCACCGCCCGGGCCATCCCCGCCGCCGCCGCCGAAGTCACCATCGCCGCCGCCGTCGCCCCAGCCGCCGTCGGCGGGCGGATCGACCTGCGCCGGTGCCGGCTCCGGAGTCTCACTCTGAGGCTCGTCGAGCGGCGGCGTCGGCGTACCCGGACGCGAGACCACCGGTCCCGGCCCCAGTTCGCTGAAGCCGTCGCCGCCGTACTTCGCCGATGCAGCGGACATCACGATCGGCCACATGCGATGCCGTGCGGTCGCGGCCGAGCCGCTGTCGAACCTGACGGCCCGCTGGTTCGCCTCGCCGGTGACGCTCACGACGCCCACCGCGGTGGCGACCTTCGTGCTCGCACCCACCATCCACGTGTCCTTCGCGCCGTCCGTGGTACCGGTCTTGCCGATGAGCGGCACCGACGGAACGGTGTTGCGGTTGGACTCGCCACCGGTGCCGCTGGTCATCACGCGCCGCATGCCGTAGTGCATGCCCGCAGCCACCTCGGGCGAGACGGCCTGGGTGCAGGTCGACTTCGGCGGCGGGACCTCCTGGCCGTCGCTGCCGGCGATGCGGTCGATCGCGACCGGCGAGCACGACAGGCCGTTGTTCGCGATGCCCGCGAACGCGACCGCGAGGCTGAGCGGCGCGACCTCGTTGATGCCGAGCACCGCCGACGGGTACTGCACGAGCGGGTTGCCGTCGGCCCGGTGCACGCCGAACGCCTCGGCCGTCTTCGCGATGCCGCACTGGTCGAGCAGCTTCGCCATGCCGAGGAAGCCCGTGTTGATCGACCCGATCGTCGACTCGAGGGCCGTGTAGTTGGCCCCGGGCTCGTTGGCGTCGTTGCGCGGGTTCCATCCGGGATCGGCGTACTGGGTGCCGAGGCAGCTGTCGCGGAACGCACCCCAGTTGGACTTGCGCCGCGAGTCGACGCGCTCGCTCAAGCCGTGACCCTCGTTCAGCCACTGGGCCAGCGTGAACACCTTGTACGACGAACCCGGCTGGAACCCGCTCGAGCCGCCGTAGTCGTAATCGGTGTTGTAGTTGATGCCCGTGTACTGCGGTTGCCCGTTCACGACCGCCGGATCCTGGCTGTAGGACTTGTTCTGCGCCATCGCGAGCACGCGCCCGGTTCCCACCTGCACGCTCGAGACGACCCCGCCGACGTCCCAGCCGGGATAGGTCTGCGGCACGTTCTCGGCGATCGCGCGCTCGGCGGCGGCCTGCAGGTCGAGGTCGAGGGTCGTGTAGATCTGGTACCCGCCGCGGCGGAAGTTGAGCATCCGCTCCTCGGGGTCCTCGCCGAAGACCGGGTCGTTCTGCAGGATGTGGATGACGTAGTCGCAGAAGTATGCGGCACCGCCGGCGGTCTGGCATCCGGTACTGGGTTCGGTGATCGCCGGTTGCACCGGCGTCGCGATCGCCTCGTCGTACTGCGCCTGCGTGATCTTCTTGAAGTGCAGCATCCGCTCGAGGATGTAGTCGCGGCGCCCGTGGTTGGCGGCGTACCCGTTCGCCGCTCCGTTCTCGGCGTCGTCGGGCCGGTCGAGCTGGAACTTCACCGGGTTGTTGACGATCGCGATCAGCGAGGCCGCCTGCGCGAGCGTGAGGTTCGCGGCCGTCGTCGAGAAGTAGTAGTTGGCCGCAGCCTCGATGCCGTAGACCGTGCCGCCGAAGCCCGCGATGTTGAGGTATCCGAGGAGGATCTCGTCTTTGGTGTATCGCTTGTCGACGCCGATCGCGAGGCGCATCTCCTTCAGCTTGCGATCGATGGTCGTCTCGGTCGCGGAGTCGTAGCAGGCGAGCTTCTCCTCCTCGATGAGCGCGAACCGCTCGTCGGGCGTCAGCGCCGTCTGCTCCTCCTCGGTGAGGCGGCCGAGCGCGACGGAAGCGGCCTCGCGTTCGCACTCCTGCACCCGCACGTTCTTGACGTACTGCTGCGCGATCGAGGAACCGCCCTGCGTCTCGCGGCCGGTCGCGGTCGTCACCGCGGCGCGGAGCGTGCCCTGCAGGTCGATGCCGCCGTGATCGTAGAAGCGCGGATCCTCGCCGGCGACGGCCGCGTCCTTCGCGAACTGGCTGACCTGGTCCCAGCCGACCATGATGCGGTTCTGGTCGTAGAACGAGGCGAGGTGCACCGGCGTGCCGTCGCTGCTCGTCGCCCAGATGTCGCTCTTCTCGGAGAGATCGCCGATCTCGAGGTATCCCGGGAGGTTCTCGAACATGCCGATCGTGCTCGACGCGGTCACGCCGACCACCGAGAGCGCGGGCGTCGCCGCCGTGACGACCAGCGCGCCGGCCGCCACACTCGCCACGACGAGGCCGAGGAACCCGCCAAGCACGCCCGCGGGCGTTCGCGTCTCCTCGAAGTCGCGGGCCCGCTTGTTGCGGAAGCGCCCCGGCTTCACCTCGCCGTCATGCTCGGCATCCATCTGCAGACACCACCCCCAGTTCGCGTTGCGTGTTCAATCGAACCTCAGCGCGACGGAGATGTCCAGCCACCGCGGCGACGACGGGACTGACGAGGATGCCTCGATTCGAGCCGTCTCGAACGGGCGGGCGACGTCGCGCGGCGAGCCGGCGTCACCCGCGCGGCGCGACGTGCGTCGACGGCGCCGGCTGCGGCATCCGTCGCACCGTGCCGGAACGCTCCGCGAGCGGTGCGAGCACGAGAGGCCTCGCGAGCACCCACCCGGCGACCATCACGACCAGCGACCCGGCGAAGACGGCGAAACCGATCCAGTCGTCGGCGTCGCGCGACGCGTACATGTGGTTCAGGTTCCGCAGCGCCCCCGTCGTCAGCACGAGCACCACGTGCACGAATGTGAAGAGCAGGAAGAACAGCATCGTCGGGAAGTGCACCGCGCGCGCCGAGCGCTCGCTCGGCAGATTCGCCCAGCGACCCTGCATCGGCCAGGTCGGCGAGAGCCGCAGGCCCGTGATGATCGCCACGGGCGACGCGATGAAGACGACGGCGAAGTACGCGAGCACCTGGGCGTCGTTGTACGACACCCAGGAGTTCTCGACCGGCCATTCGAGCGAAAGGTACTGCAGCACCACCGAAAGCGCGTTGGGCACCACCGACCAGTCGGTGGGCACGATGCGCACCCAGTGACCGGTCGCGAACAGGAGCACGACGTAGACGACGCCGTTGAGCACCCAGAGGGCGTCGACCCAGAGGTGCAGCCACACCGAGATGCCGAGCCGCCTCGGCGTGCCCTTGGTGCGCGGGAAGCGCGAGGTGTCGCGGGTCCAGAAGGCGGGCGGGCGCTGCTTCGAACGGATGATGAGGCCGGTGCGCACGATCATCACGAGCAGGAACGCCGTGAAGAAGTGCTGCCAGCCGAGCCACGCCGGGATGCCGACCGGCGCTCCCTCGGGCAGGTCGCTGTGGCCGGGGTACTCCTCGATGAAGTCCTGCACGGCCGTCAAGCTGCGCAGGCCGCGCGCGGCGAGGACCGCGACGGCGAGCAGCACGAGCGCACCGACGACGAGCCAGGCGAGCCGTTTCCACGAGACGTTCTGGAACGCGGGGCGAAGGGGCGACGGCACGCCCTCAGCGTGACAAACGGCGGCTGCCGATGCAACTCGACGGATGCCCCGGTGTCGCGAGGTTACCGGCGGTCAGCGCTCGTCCCGGAAGAACTCCCCCAGTGCGGATGCCACGTCCTCGGGCGCCTCTTCGGCCAGGTGGTGACCGGACTCGATACGGCGGCCCCGCACCTCGTCGGCCCAGTCCCGCCAGATCCGGCGGGGGTCTCCGTACAGGTCCTCGAGGTCGTCGCGGCTCGACCAGAGCACGCAGACCGGCATCTCGAGGCGTCGACCCGCGGCGCGGTCGGCCTGTTCGTCGCGAAGGTCGACGGTGAGCCCGGCCCGGTAGTCCTCCAGCATCGCTCGAACGGTCTGCGGATCCCGCACCGCGGCCATGAGTTCGGCGTGGTTGGCGGCGCCCATCTTCGCCGGGTCGGCCTTCGGCCGGTACCACGCCTCGGGATCGGCCGTGATGACGCGCTCGGGGATCTCGGGTTGCGCGAAGAAGAACCAGTGCCACCACGCGGTGGCGAATCGGGCGTCGGCCCGAGCGAGGTGCTCGCTGATGGGGATGGAGTCCATCACGGCCAGGCGCTCGACGAGGTCGGGATGGTCCAGCGCGAGCCGGAACGCGACGTAGCTGCCCCGATCGTGCCCGGCGAGGAGCATCCGCTCGTGGCCCAGTGCTCGGGCGACCGCCCGGATGTCGGCGGCGACCGCGCGCTTGGAGTGCGGTGCGTGGTCGGCGGCGGGAGCCGGACCGCGCGACCGGCCGTACCCCCGCAGGTCGGGGCAGACGACGGCGAACCCCTGCTCGAGCAGCAGCGGTGCCACGCGATGCCAGGTCGCCGACGTGCGCGGGTGCCCGTGCAGCAGGTACACCGCCGGCCCGTCACCGGCGTGGCGCACGAAGATCCGTGCCGCCCCGGTGTCGACCTCGGTGGCGTCGAAACCCTCGAACACGCGCTCGCCCCGGGCGTATCGGCTCAGGGCGTCGGCTTGCCGCCCGTGACCCCGAGCGTCTCGCCGGCGACGTAGCTCGACTCGGCCGACGCGAGGAACACGAATGCGGGCGCGAGCTCGGCCGGCTGGCCCATGCGGCCGAGCGGCGTGTTCTCACCGAACTCGTCGAGCTTCTCGGGCGGCTGCCCGTCGGTGACCTGCAGCACCGTCCAGACCGGGCCCGGCGCGACGGCGTTGACCCGGATGCCCTTCGGCGCGAGCTGCTGCGCCAGCGCCTTGGTGAACGCGTTGATGGTCGCCTTCGTCGAGGCGTAGTCGACGAGGATCGGCGACGGCTCGTAGGCCTGGATCGAGGTCGTGTTGATGATCGTCGAGCCCGGCGGGAGGTGAGGCACCGCGGCCTTCGTGATCCAGAACATCGCGTAGACGTTGGTCTTGAACGTGTCGTCGAACTGCTCGTCGGAGAGGTCGGCGATCTCCTCGACGTAGACCTGCTTGCCGCCGTTGTTCACCACGAGGTCGAGCCCGCCGAGCGCTTCGACAGCGCGCTCGACGAGGTCTCGGCAGTAGGCGGGATCGCGCAGGTCGCCCGGGACCGTGACCACCTGCACGCCCGCGTCCTGCGCGATCGCGGCGACACGCTGCGCGTCGGGCTCCTCCTCGGGCAGGTACGACATGACGACGTCGGCGCCCTCGCGCGCGTACGCGATCACCGTCGCCGCGCCGATGCCCGAGTCGGCGCCGGTCACGAGCGCCTTGCGCCCCTGCAGCCGGCCGCTCCCCCGGTACGTGTCCTCGCCCAGGTCGGGCTTCGGGTCGAGCTTCTGGTCGAGTCCGGGCTCGGGCTGGTGCTGGCGCTTCGGGTCGTACCCGGCGTACAGCTTCGACGGGTCGGTGAACGTGTACTGGTCTCGCGTCTCTCGCGTGCGGTCGCTCATGCGACGACCGTAGATCCCTCCGAGGGCGGCCGGCAGGGCCTTGCGCGGTGCGGTGATCGGGGTTAGCGGATCGCTGGACCCTGGGCCCTTCACGCGAAGCGGTCCGGCATCCGACCTGGTCGGATGCCGGACCGCGGAGTGTCGGCTCGCGCGTCGATCAACCGCGAGTCGACGTGGGCGCGGCGGTGCCCGCCGACCCGCCGCCCGAGGCGTGCTGCTGTGCCGCCTGCTGCGCTTCCGCCTTGACCTCGGATGCCGCGGCCCCGCCCTCCTCGCGGACAGTGCCGACCGCTTCGGCGGCACGCTCCTTGACCGCCTCGGCCGCGTCCTTCGCGGGTTCGCGCAGGTGATCGGCCGCCTCGGCGGCGACCTCCTTCGCCTGGTCGACGAGCGGTGCCGCGGCATCCTTCGCCTGCTGCGCGGCATCGCGCTCGAGCTTCGAGGCCGGGATGAGGGAGGCGGCGAGCAGGCCGGCGCCGAACGCGATCAGCCCCACTGCGATCGGGTTGCCCCGCGCCGTGGACGCGAGCCGGTGCGGCGCGTCGGCGACGGCCTCGCCCGCGTGGCCGAGTGCGGCCTGCGTCGAGTCCGTGGCATCCGATGCCGCGCCCATCACGCGGTCCTTCAGCGAGCCGACGGCCCGACGCATGCGGCGCGTCTGCCGCTCGGCCATCTTGGTCGGCGAGACCTTGTCGGCGAGCGCGTCGACATCCTGGCCGAGTTCGGCCCTGGTGCGCTCGATGTCCTCGCGGATCTCATCGGGATTGCTCATCGGTTCTCCTCATTCCTCTTCAACGTCTCCGGGATCTCCTTGACGGTCTCGACCGTCTGCGGCACCCCCGAGATCTCCTCGATCTGCTTCTTGCCCGTGAGCGCCAGCACGAGCGCGACGACGCCCCAGATCACGGCGACGATCACGGCCGACCAGGCGTTGCCCATCAGGTAGCCGAGCGCCCACCAGAGCGCGATCGACAGGAAGACGAGCGCGAGCATGCCCGCGACGCCGGCCCCGCCGAGCAGGCCTGCACCTCGGCCGGCCCGCTTCGCGGACTCGCGCACCTCGGCCTTGGCGAGCTCCACCTCCTGCCGCATCAGGGTCGAGACGTCGCGGGAGACCTCGGCGAGGAGGTCGCCGAGCGAGGTCGTCTCCGCCTGGCGTTCCGACGGCGTCTGGTCGGGCGACATGTGGCGTGGATCGGTCATCGCGCACCGCCCGTCGTCGGGGTGGTGCCGGGTGCGCCGGACGTGCCGGGTGCGCCGGCACCGGTGACCGGCACGCCGGTCGCGCCGGTGGTGCCGGTGGTGCCGGTGGTGCCGGCGGTGCCGCCCAAGCCTGCTCCGACGGTCGTGGTCTGCGGCGGCACGCCCTCGGTCATCGGCGGCACGGGCGGCGTCGCGAAGCCGACATCCGGCGACGACACGTCGCGCGAGCCGGATGCCCCGACCGTGCGGTCGCGGCCGGTCGCGCCTGCGGAGGCATCCGTCGTCTCGCCGGACGATGCGATCGCGCGTGTCAGGCGACCGACGACGACGCCCGCGCCGACCGCGATGGCGATGAAGACGCCGGGACGGCGGCGCGCGAAGCCCTTGACCTCTTCGAGCAGCGAGCCCGGGTCCCGGTCGCCGAGCCAGCGGGCGGCGGACTCGACGCGCTCGCCCGCGCCCCGGACGAGCTGGGACGCGAACCCGGACTGCTCGGACCGGTCGGCCATGTCGGCGAACTCGGAACCCACGGAGTGGAGGCCCTCGGCCGCCTTGGATTGCTGGGTCGACGCTTGGCTGCGCAGTTCGTCGCCCACCTTGCCGAGGAACTGCTTGGCCTGGCTCTTGGTCTCGGAGGCGACGGAACGCGTCTCCTGCTTCGCGACGTCCACGACGTGGCGGCCGGCGTCGCCGGCGTCGGACGCGAGGTTCGCGGCGTCGTCGCGGAGATCGCCCGTCGCGCGCGGCTGCGTGCCTTGGACGGTACCGCCGGTGCTGGACTGGAATGGTTCGCTCATCGTTGAGGCTCCTCACGGATCTGCGATCGAAGGCGTCCGCCACACGGATGTTGGCGAGCCCCACCGGTCGGTGGGCGTCCACGGTAGGCATCCCGACGGAGGCGCCTGAAGAGTCTTCCTCCGGGAGGATGCGGCGCGTATAATCCCGCGCGAGCCGGCCGCGTGCCGGATCAATCCGACGCGGACTCGAGCGCTGTGCGGGCGGGCCGGGGCCTCCGCCAGCGCGGCTGCACCGGGCGCCGTCCCGCGTCGATGGGCGGCGGGGTCGCCATCGTCGTCGCCTCCCCCGGCACGAGAACGACCACCTCGCCGAAGTGGCGCACCCGGATCGCCGGGCCGCTGGCGAGCCGGTACGTGGTCGCCTCCGGTCGCACGTCGAGACGCAGCGTGTGCCCGGCGACCTTCACGCCGAACACCATCCTCGTCATCGGAGGTGCCAACCTCGGTGCGAAGCTCAACCCGTCGGCCGCGTCGCGCATGCCGCCGAATCCGGCCGCGAGCGCGATCCAGATGCCCGCGAGCGAGGCGAGGTGCAGGCCTTCGGCGGTGTCGTCCCGCAGGTCGTCGAGGTCGAGCGTGGCGACCTCCGCGAGGTAGTCGACGGCGAGGTCGAGATGACCGACCTCGGCGGCGATCACCGCCTGCACCGCCGCCGACAGCGAGGAATCCCGCACGGTGAGCTCCTCGTAGTACGCGAAGGCCCGCGCCTTCTCATCGGGCGTGAACGCGTCGTGGGCGACCAGCAGGGCCAGCACGAGGTCGGCCTGCTTCACGACCTGCTTGCGGTAGAGGTCGAAGTACGGGAAGTGGTCCTGCAGCGGGTACTGCTCGCGCGCCGTGCCCTCGAAGTCCCAGCGCTCGCGGCGCGTGAATCCGGCGGACTGCTCGTGCACGCCGAGCCGCTCGTCGAAGGGCACGGCGACGGCGTCGGCGGTGGCGGTCCACCGGCCGATCTCCGAATCGTCGACGTGCTCGGCCCGCGCGGCCGCCGGGTGACGGCGCGCCGCCTCGGCTGCCGCACGCAGGTTCCGCTGCGCCATCAGGTTCGTGTAGACGTTGTCGTCGACCACGGCGGAGTACTCGTCGGGACCGGTCACGCCGTCGAGGTGGAAGACGCCCCGATCGTCGTGATGTCCGAGCGACATCCACAGCCTCGCCGTCTGGACGAGGATCGGGAGGCCGCACTCCCGCTCGAACCGCTCATCACCCGTGACGCGCGCATGGAGCGCGGCAGCGGCCGCGATGTCGGCGCTGACGTGGAACGCGGCGGTGCTCGCCGGCCAGTAGCCCGAACACTCGCGGCCGTCGATGGTGCGCCACGGGAAGGCGGCCCCTTCGAGGCCCAGGTGCTCGGCCCGCTCTCTCGCCACGTCGAGCGTCGCCCGGCGCCACAGCAGGGCCTGGCGGGCGGCATCCGGGGCGGTGTACGTGAGCACCGGCAGCACGAAGGCCTCCGAATCCCAGAACGCGTGACCCTGGTACCCGGCGCCGGTCAGGCCCTTGCCCGGTATGGAGCGCACCTCGAGCCGGGCAGCGGCCTGGAAGACGTGGAAGAGCGCGAACCGAACCGCCTGCTGCAATCGCAGGTCGCCCTCGATGACGACGTCCGCGCACGACCAGTAGTCGTCGAGCCGGGCGCGCTGGCCGGCGACGAGGTCCTCCCACCCCGCGTGCACGGCGTCGGCGACCGCGGCGTCCGCGCGGTCGCGGAGGGCGGATGTCGACAGCGAGGCAGACCATTCGTGGCCGACGAGCTTCAGCACGTCGAGGCGCTCGCCCGGATCGAGCCTCGAGGTGATGGTGGTGCGGGCGAGGTCCTCGGCGACCTCGACGCGAACATCGGCCTCGGTCGGGGCATCCACGAGGTGGTCCATCGAGACCGCGATGGCGAGTTCGCTGCGACGCGTGCGGTGGACGAGGGTCGCCCGCGTGCCGATCGCGTCGTGCGCGATCGGCTCGAGCGGGTCCTCCAGCACCGCCTTGACGCGCGGATCGTGGTGCACGTCGAGCAGGTCGATGTTGGCGACGACCTCGGACTGCACCGCGACCGTCGCCGCCGAGTCGATCGGCTCGACCACGTACCGCACGGCGCCGATCGAACGATGCTCGAACGAGACGAGCCGAGTCGACTCGATGCGCACGCGTCGGCCCGCGGGCGAGGTCCACTCCACCTCGCGATGCAGCGTGCCCGCCCGGAAGTCGAGGCGCTGCTCGTGCCGGTGCAGCTCGCCACGACGGACGTCGAACGGCTCATCGTCCACGAGGAGGCGGATCACCTTGCCGTCGGGGACGTTCACGACGCTCTCCCCGGTCTCCGGGTAGCCGTAGCCCTCCTCGGCGTACGGCATCGGAAACCGCTCGAAGACGCCGTTCAGGTAGCTGCCCGGGATGCCGCACGGATCGCCCTCGTCGAGGATGCCCCGCCAGCCGAGGTGCCCGTTCGAGAGCGCGAAGACGGACTCCCGCCGCTCGAGCTCGTCGACGTCGACGCCGCTCAGGCCGATGCTCCAGGGGTCGAGGTCGAACGAGAGTGAGCTGCTCATGCGGTGACGCCTCCGGGGTCGATGCGAGTGGGCCGGGCGCTTCGTGCGGCCGGCCGATGTGCCCAGCCTCGCGCAGGCGCCGGTCGCGGGTCGATCCGTTGACGCGCCGCACGGTGCATGGCAGGCCTCCTCAGCCCGTGGCGATCTCGTGCTCGGCCTCGGCCAGGCGGGTGACGGCGGCGCTCGCGCCGACTTAGGCTGGCGCGGTGAGCCGAACGCTGGATGAGGGTCCGTTCTTCCACGGCACGAAAGCCGACCTTCAGGTCGGAGATCTGCTGAGCGCGGGATTCCGCTCGAACTATCGACCCGAAGTCGTGATGAACCACATCTACTTCACCGCGCTTCGCGACGGCGCCGGTCTCGCCGCCGAACTGGCCGCAGGCGACGGCGAGCCCCGCGTCTACGCCGTCGAACCGACCGGGCCCTTCGAGGACGACCCGAACGTGACCGACAAGAAGTTCCCGGGCAATCCCACCCGTTCGTACCGCAGCTCCGCCCCGCTCAGGATCGTCGGCGAGGTCACCGATTGGACACGGCTGACGCCCGAGGCGCTGCAGGAATGGCGCGAACGGCTCGCGGCCCTCCGGGCTGACGAGCGAGGCGAGATCATCAACTGACCCTGCCCGTCACCGGACGCCGGATCGAACCCACACGTCAGCCGGGAGATCCGGGCGCCCGGGTACCTGACGGTAATCGAGCGCCCATCGATGGTCGGCCTCAACCGCGACGGTCCGCCAGAACCGTGCCGCGACGGCGTTGCGCTCCTGGAAGGCGACGGCCCAGGGCCCTGGCCGCCCTGACTATCGGGCAAGGACCCGGTGAATGCAGACAGGTCGTGCTGGAACATCGTCCAGAGTCGTTCGAGTACCGGGCGATGCTCCTCGCCGACGGCGCTGATATCGAGCGGGTTCCGTGAAGTGGTCATACGAGAAACCTCCACCCGTGGGTGGAGGTTTCGGTATCGACAGTGCTGGGGTACCTGGACTCGAACCAAGAACAACTGAATGATGGATCGACCATGTAACTGTCGCCCGCGAGGGCGGGAATTCCGCGGATTTCCGCGGATCTCATGCGTCCATTCTACCGGTGAATACGGATTGATTCGGGCGCATTCTGGTACCGCTCGAGGGGTTTGTGGTTCGTTTGTGGTCAGCGAGAGCGCAGCCCGTTCCGCCGAGCCGAATCCCGCGCGAGCCGCGCGTGCGCATGGAGATTGCGCTGGCGCCGATCGGGTTTCCATCGCTCCCTCAATCTTCAGCGGACCACGAGTACCCGGTGAACGGCGCCCGAGGCAGATCGCCTCGAGCGCCGTTCATCGGGTGTCACGTGCGTCTGCGACGGATCGAGCGAGATAGTGAGCTTGGCGACGTCGAGCGTGTGGCCGGCGCGCACCGCCGCCGATCCTTCGCGCAGCCCGGGGTGCCCGGTTGGTGCCGGCGAGGCCCCGGTCGACATGAATGTTCTCGTCGTCGACGTCGTGCGCCCGGCGTCCGCCGCGTCGTTGTAGTGCCATCATGCGTGTTCGCTGAGAAGCTGGCGCAGCCGATGACGACGGTCGAGCAATCGCGGTGAAGGCACGTTCACCGCGCCCTCGTGCGTGCGGGTCATACGGGAATATGGGAGTGCGAGGATGTGCGATCACCGGCGCACGACTCAGATCAAGCAGGTTTCCCGATGATGGACCGGCTGTCGAGCATCGGGTCCGGTGCTCGCATCGCGCCGCTAGGCTCGGCGACGTGGTGGAGGTGAAGTTCTCGCTGAGTCGAAGCGAAGCCCTGGTGCTATTCGACTGGCTTTCCCGGTTCAACGAAACGGGTGATCCGGCGTTCGCAGATCAGGCTGAGGAACGAGTGTTGTGGGACATCGAAGCTTTCCTGGAACGTCAACTCCCCGAACCTTTCGACCCGGATTATGAACGCCTCCTCGCGACCGCACGCGAGGCCGTCCGAGACTCAACCGCGTAGGCCGTCGCGACCGGGTGGTGGCGGCTCGCTACTCACGTTAGTGGTCGCAAGCGGACCGGCTTGCGGGTGGCGGCTAGTGTGTGGGCATGCCGCGGATCGAACGACTCACCTCGGAAGCATCGAGTGGCGCGCCGGTCGCTCTCGTCCTGCCTGGAGCTGGATACACAATCCAAGGCCCACTGCTCTATTGGCCGGTCCTCGCTCTCGAACAGGCAGGGTGGGATGTGTGGTCGGCCAACTGGCATACCGAAATCACGGATTCGGTTCGGCGCGATCTCGCGAAGTTCATTAAGGAGACTCTCTCGCAGGCGGACGACGTGCTACCCGGCCCCCCAAACGTCGTGATTGGTAAGTCGCTCGGTACGCATGCGCTGCCCTACTTCGTCGATCGTGCTGTGCGCGCGGCGTGGATCACGCCGTTGTTGACCGTCCCGGCAATCGCTGACGCGGCACGGGTCGCCTCAGCCAGCCATCTCCTCGTCGGTGGCACCGCTGACCCTTCTTGGGAACCCGACGCTATCCGCGGCACCCGCGCCGAGATCGTCGTGGTGCCATCAGGCAACCACAGTCTCGAGACCGACGGTGCAGGATGGGAAGCGTCGGCCAAATCTCAGCTCGACGCCCTGGCCCGGGTCATCGCTCACATCCTCTGAAGGCATACAACTAAGCGCCTCCGTACGCCGAACGATCCCCCACTGATTTCGCATCGGTGCGAGGTTGAGACGCTTCCTCTTCGCGGACAAGCCCTTACCTTTGGGTACCTCTCCCCATTCCGTGACCGCGCTCAACCAGGAGAGGATGTGGCCGTCGGACCATGAGTGTGAGAGGGGGTAGGTGATGAGCGTCGCTTCCGATCCGCCGACCAGACGCCGGCTCGTTCGGTGGCCGGTCGTTGCGGCCGGCGCGGCGTTCGGGGCATTTGCGCTCCCCGTCGGCTACGCCGTCGCGGGTGCTGTGGTGCACGTGATCACCGACCTCGGGCTGGTCGTGATCACCGCCGTTCCGACGGTGCTCGTCGCCACCACGGTGCTGGTTCCACGTTGGCGTCCGCTTGCGCTCAGCCTCATCATCGGGACTGCGGCGGGCACCCTGCTGGTGATCTTCTCCTTCGTCGCGGTCATCACCGCGCTCACCTCACTCTTCTCCGACCCTGTCTCGGGGTGATGCCGGGTCGGTGACGCGGTTCGCGCGGGCCGTGAGCGCCCTGCGAACAACCGCTCGCGCCCACCCATTGAGGCTGTCGCCCGGGTCAGCGTTCAGTCAATGCGTCGGCGATCGCCGCGGTGAACGCGGCGGGCTGGTCGACCCACGGGAAGTGTGCGCTGTCGGGCAGCATGGTCACGGATGCTCGCGGGAACAGCGTGACCAGTTCGGCCGCAACCAGTGGCCCGGGCGCGAGATCCCTCTCGCCGATCAGGAACCGCACGACGGCATCCATCCGCAGCACTGCGGCTCTGATGGTCTCGGGGTCGACCTGCCAGCGCCAGAATGCCGCGGCTGCCTCGGGATGCCGCTGGCCGGGATCGGCGTGAGCGGGGCCGCGGTGAGATCGTTCCAGTCCCCGTACGGGAATGGCGACATCGCGAGGCTTCGCTCAGGGGTGAAGCCGTCGCGCTCGATCTCGCGCAACGCGTCGAGTGCGCCAGGGAACCAGGTCTCCTGAGCCCGGGACTGGATGCGCCGTTCCCATTCGTCCTCGGATTCCTCAATGCCGAGCCCTTCGCGTGCTCGGCGTCACGAGGAGGAGCCGTTCGATCCGTCGGAGGTGGTTCGCCGCGTAGGCGAGCGCGACTTCGCAGCCGGCCGAGTGGGCGAGCAGGTCCATCCTGTCCAGTTCGAGGCGGGCTAGGAACGCCTCGAGGACTTCGGCGGTGCGTTCGACCGAGTACTCGTCCGCGCTCGGTGAGCCTCCGGTGCCGCGCGGCTCGAGGACGGCGATGCTCCGATCGATCCGTGGGGCCAGCCCACCGAGATCGGCCAGGTATTCCGCATCCCGATCGGGACCGCCGGGAACGACGACGAGCGGCCGGCCCGAACCCCAGCGGAGCGCGTTCACGGATGCGCCGTCGTGACTCTCGGATCGTCCCATAGGCCCACTCTTGCAGTCGCAGCCCCTGCCGTCATGCCGGGACCGCCCGTTGCACACGCGATGGAGCCGAATCGCCTGCCGCGTCGGACGTTCCGGCGCGCCCCGGACATCTCTCCTTCAGGACCCGATGAACTGGAGGAGTCCATGGAGCTGGACAAACTACTCGATCGAGTGCGGGAGCAGACCCGCCCACCGGCCGACGCCGAACGGATTGCGAGGAGCCTTGCCGCAGATATTGCGCGAGCACCACGCCGATCCCGCCGTCGCCGTGCCGTCGGCGCGGGGATCGGCGTGGGTGCCCTGGTGCTCGGTATGGGCGGAGCGGCGATCGCCGCGGAGTCGAACCTGTTCCCGTGGCTCGACTGGACGCCTGACCGGGAGATGTCGTACTCGGTCGTGCTCGCCGACGGGTCACGGTACTCGTGTCCGATTGCGCTGCGGATCACGCCCGCGGCAGCCGAGAATCGCGCCGGAGGGCTGGGTGAGGGCGCTGAGCGCGCCAGCGTCGACGAGGCGGTCGCAGAAGCCCGCCTGTACTTCGACTCACCCGACCTCGACAGCATCCGAATCGATCCGGTTCGGCTCGCCCAGGAGCGCGAAAAGCTGGAGTCCGAGGCGTATACGTCGCTCGAGTTGAGCGACGCCGATGAAGTCATGGGCGCTTGGCAGTCGACCGTCTCCGACATGGTCTTCACGTATCTCGAGAAGCACGACCTGGACGGCGTCTCCATCGAGGCCGCCGGCACGACCTGCGAGCCCCGGTCATGATCGAGGCGGAGTTCACCAGGCTCGTCGAGGATTCGGCGCCGCGCCTGCTCGCATACTTCGCCCGCCGGGTCGAGCCAGCCGCGGACGCCGCCGACCTGTTGAGCGAGACCCTCACGGTTGCATGGCGGCGCAGGTCGAAGATCCCTGCAGCGCCCGATGAGCAGCTGAGCTGGTTGTTTGGGGTGGCTGCATACGTCCTGGCAAACAGTCGGCGCAGCCGCCGGCGCCAGTCCGCCCTCGTCGCCGAGCTTCGCTCAGCCCTCACCCTGCGCACCGACCACGACCCGACCGAGGCCACCGACCTGCAACTGCTGGTCCAAGACGCGATGGCCGCAATCTCGCCGCAGTCGGCTGAGATCGTTCGCCTCATCCACTGGGACGGGCTATTAATCGTCTAGGCCGCCCGTGTACTCGGCATCACGCCGTCGACCGCGAGGTCGCGGTACGCGACCGCTCGGGCCCGCCTTCAGCGACAACTCGGCGACGCACTCGCGGCAGCTGACGTGCCAGCAACAACAACGCAGTCGTCCCCGGCCATGTCGGTACTGCGGAACGTGATCGGATGAACGCACTCGGGATGAGTCCGAGGGATCCGATCGGACTTTCGGGAGAGGGCCGATGCATCAATCGACGATCTCGGCCCACGTCCAGCGAGAGCCGGGATCGCAGCCGAGGGTGATCAGGGCTCGGACCGCGGCAACGGCGGCGTCCGGAGCTGCCTCCAAGTCGAAGCTACGGACGAGGTTCTCAGTCGGGTACTCTCGCAATGTGTTCGGCTCATGCCATCCTGCCGCGACCAGCTCGGCCTTCTGTTCGGTGGCCATCGACGGCCAATAGGCATCGCTGACGCATTCGACGACGAGCGCGTCCTCCAACCGGAGAAACTGGACGTACCGCACGGGAACTGGACGGCGGCCGCGGCGAGCGAAGAACCCGCGCGGCGATGCGGACGCCTCGGAGTCTGGCTCACTGAGGACCAGCGCCTGGCCGGTGAGGAGCGATCGAAGCCGCCGTTCGAGCTCGACCCGAGTCGCGCCCCATGGATCCGTCATCGGTACGTCGTTCTCTCTGGTCCTCTGGCGCAGGTGGCGGGATAAGTCATCGTTCGCCGCGATCCGGTGTTCTCGTGCGGCGGGTCGGGTTGCGCATGCGCCGGTATGCACCGGCGAATCCGAAGATCGTCAGGATGACTGCGGCAAGGGTGAGCAGGGGGAGTCCGACATCGATTCGCCAGCCGTCCGTCGCGACCCCGAGCATCAGCAACGCCCACAAGACGGCGCAACCGACGAGCGCGAGGACGGCGCAGATACGCACGAGAACATCGCCGCCCTGATCGCCCACCGCCAGGGCCGCTGAGTTCCATGAGCCGACGATCAAGACGAGGGCCAGCCCAAGGATTCCCAGTCCGATCATGAAGCTGAAAGGGTCACCAGGGTCGGATCGGCCCGACAGCACGAGTACGGCGTATTCCGCGATACTGACACTCGCCGGATCTCCGGTGATCCGACCCGTCGTGAACGGGACGAGCAAGCCAAAGCCCGTCAGCGTGCCGGCGACTGCGGCCGTCCAGAGCGTCGTGATGCGCTCGAGCTGCCGCACCCGTCGGTGGATCCCGTCCTCGACCTCGACGTCATCCGCACTGCCCATGTCCACCGTCCCATCCTTCGTCATCGCGCCCACGATACGCCCGGCAGCGCCTTCGTACCTCCGCCGCGTCAGCCCAATGGCGCGTCCCGATCCTCACCGCCCCATTCTTCAATGGCTCCTTTGAACATCGCTTGTATCCCGCACCGCCCGCGGGCGGGCGGGAGGGAGGGAGGGAGCACTCTAAGCCGCGCCTCATTCCAGACATGCGTGAGACGGCCACCGCGGCCGGCTGGGACGAGCGCGACTGCCCGGGCGGGACTCGGCAGGATACGCCTTGGGCATGATCTAAGCCCCTCAGTGAGAGCCCGATCGACCGCAAACCGACGACTCACCGACCGCCCGGATCTAACGAAGTGAACGGCCCAGCCATCCAGAGCAGGAGCATCCGGCGGAGCAACGCGAAGGCACGTCGGTCGGGCCGAGAAACCGATCGCTCCGCTGCGACTCATCCCGGGGTGATCCGCAGTGTGACGACCTGGAAAGGACGCAACCCGAGCTCGATCGTCCCGCCGTCGACCGCGAGATACCGTGACCGCGGTGCGTTCGAGGTGAGCGCATTCTCTAGCAGGTCGACCTCTCGGACCGCGCCGATCGGGAACCCTGCCGTGAAGGTCGTCTGAGCGCGATGCCCGAGCGCCTCGTAGACCCGCACCACGACATCGCCGGAACGGTCGTCAGCGAGTTTGATCGCCTCGATGCGCACTCCGGACTCAGACGAGCTCAGGAAGCTCCAGTCCTGCACCGCCGCGGGGGACGCGGGAACACGAAGGGGAAGGTTCTGCTCATAGCCGCTCGACACGACGTCCGCGATCGAAGCGCCGGGGTGCACGGCGTATGCGAACGAGTGGTGTCCGGCGTCCTGCTGAGGATCCGGCGAGTTGGCCGCCCTGACGAGGGTCAGCCGCACCTCTGTCTCGACCTCGCCGGACATGCCCACCCCCCGTGTGATGTCGTGGCCGTACGTCGCCGCGTTGCTGACGCCGATGCCATACCCGGGCTCGCCCACGTGGACCCAACGGTGGGCCATGACTTCGAACCGCGCGTCATCCCATGAAGTGTTCGTGTGCGTTGGTCTGCGGACGTGCCCATACTGGATCTCCGCGCTGTGATGCTGTGCATGCACGACGAACGGCAAGGAGGCCTTCAACAGCTTCTCGCGCTCGTTCCAGTCGAGTTCCACACCGAGGTGGACCCGGACGTCATCGGCGTGCACGGCAATGGTCTGCTCGACGCGGGAGGTGCCGAACGTGCGCGTCACCTTCACCCGCGCACGGAGGACGCCGTCCTGGACGACCTCAATGCGGTCGCTCGCGTCGAGGTTGCGGACAGTGTGGCGGTAGTGGGCGTCGATGTCCCAGGCGTCCCAGGCGTTCGGCAGGTCCTCGTGCAGCTGCAGCAGATTCGCCACGCGACCGGCCGGAACAAGCTCGCGGCCGTTCACGACATCCACGATCGATGTCACGTGGCCCCTGGCGTCGATGCGGACGCGGACGAGGCCGTTGTCTATCAGGACGCCCTCCGCGTCCTGCACCGCGGCGACCGGGTACCGAGGCGCGACGATCGTGAGGGACGAGATGCCCAGACCCGGAGTGTCGACAATCCCCAGCGGCACGTTCGCGCTGTCCACCACGAGCGAGCGACGTGCGTGATCTGCGGAGTTGGCGACAGCACCCGAGAGGCCTGCCGCATCAAGCCCGCCCACGATCAGTTCCTCGAGCTCACCGAGAACGCGCGCGTAGTCAGCTTCGTTCTCCTCGTGGACCCACTGGATCGATGACCCCGGCAGGATGTCGTGGAACTGCTGGAGAAGGACGGACTGCCACAGCCTGTCCAGCCGCTCGTAGGGATACTCGGCGCCACGGAGGGCGGCAACGCTCCACCAGAGTTCAGCCTCGCGGAGCCGGTGTTCGGCCTCGCGATTGCCGCGCTTCTCGCGCGCGTGCGAGGTGAACGTGCCGCGGTGCAGTTCCAGGTAGAGCTCGCCGACCCACACGGGCGCTTCCGGGTACTCTGCTTCGGCGCGAGCGAAGAAGTCATCGGGGTGTTCGATCTCGACGCGCGGGGAGCCCTCAAGCGACTGCACTCGACGCTGACGCTCCATCATCTCGCGGGTCGGGCCCCCGCCGCCGTCACCGTAGCCGAAGGGCACCAGCGACATCGTCGCATGGCCCTTGTCGCGGAATCGCCGCACGGCGTGGTGCAACTCCGCTCCTTCGAGCGTGGCGTTGTACGTGTCGATGGGTGGGAAGTGCGTGAAGATCCGGGTGCCGTCGATGCCTTCCCACCAGAATGTGTGGTGCGGGAAGGGGTTGGTCTGGTTCCAGGAGAGCTTCTGCGTAAGGAACCAGTCCAGACCGGCCAGGCGCGCGATCTGCGGGAATGCTGCCGTGTATCCGAAGGAGTCTGGCAGCCAGATGCCCCGCGTCTGAACCCCGAACTCGTCGCGGAAAAAGCGCAGACCCTGAGTGATCTGGCGGGTCATGGCTTCACCGCCGGGAAGGTTGCCGTCGGCTTCTACCCACTGCGAGCCGACCACGATCCATTGGCCGCGTGAGATGGCGGCTTTGATGCCATCCCAGAGTGAGGGGTATCGTTCTTTCACCCACGCGTATTGCTGCGCGGAGGATGCCGCGAAGCGGAACTCGGGGTACTGCTCAGCCAGCGTGAGCACGTTCGAGAACGTCCGCGCCGTCTTGCGCCTTGTTTCGCGAATCGGCCACAGCCAGGCGGTGTCGATGTGGGCGTGCCCGATCGCGGAGAGTCGATGGGCGGAGGCGTGCGCAGGCCGTGCGAGGACGTCGGCGAGCTCGCCGCGAGCACGCGCTGCGGTGCCCGCGATGTCATCGAGCTGGAGCACGTCGAGAGCGCGTTCCAGCGCGCGGAGCACCTCATGTCTGCGAGGTTCGGTATCGGGGATCGCTTTCAGGAGCTGAAAGAGAACCTCTACGTCGAAGTGGAGCGCCCAGACCTCGTGCTCGAAGACGGCCAGTTCTGCAGTACGGAACGTGTAGATCGGAGCGACGGGTGCGGTCCGCTTCGTGCCTAAGGCCGTCGGACGGAACCCGTCCTTCAGGATGTCGGGATTGGCTGCGGCCTCCACATAGAAGTGCACGTGCTCGTTGCCCACGGCGGCTTCCGTGACGCGCACATAGCCATTGCGAGGGTGGATGCCCTTGACCGGTACCCCTTCGCTCGTGTGGACGAGTGCTTCTGCCTGGTTGCCGGGCCAGTCGCCTTGAAACCCCGGGTCGAAGAGGAGCTCGACCGTCCTACCTGCCCACTCGGCCGGTACGCGCCCGCGTACCTCGAACCACCACGTCGACCAGGCACGTCCCCACCTATCCCCCGGGGCGAACGGCTCGTAGGTGGCGGCGATCGCCTCGGTCGCGGACACGGGCTCGTCAGGGACCTCCCAGGCGCGAATATCCAGCGGCACCCGTGAGGAGTAGATTGCTGGGGCTATGCGCTCCGCGAGCACACGGAGGATGCGCCCTTCAACGAGCTTCTGGTTCTGATGCATGGGATTCCTCGAGGGTTTCGCGTGGCGGGTCAGCGCAGGTAGGCCAGGTCTGGAAAGCTCGCGCACGCGTCATCGAAGAGCGCATGTGCAACTCTCACCGAGTCGATGAGGGGATGGTGCGCGAGAGCACGAAGGGCGGCCGTCCGCGAGGCCGACAGCGCCGCTTCGATCGTCTGCTGCTCGACATACTTCACTGTCGATACGAGTCCGGCGCCGAAGGACGGGACGCGAGCGCCTTCGATTGGACGCGGTCCGTCGGCGCCCACGATGCAAGGCACCTCGACGACCGCGTCCGGGTCCAGGCCGGCGAGGGCTCCGCCACCGCGCACGTTAAGGATCAGTCGTGCGCTCTGGTCATATGCGATCGCCCGCATCAGGGCGATCGCGACGTCTTCGTAACCACCCGAGCTAAGGTCGTTCTCGGCTCTCTCGCCCATCCGCGCCACGTCACGATTCGTCGACATGTAGGTCGACTCGCGCTCGTGTCGGCAGTGCTCCCATACTGCGTAGGGCCGCGAAGCTGCGGCCGCCTCGCGCCAGAAAGACTCCTGTTGCCCAAGCAGGTAGCGCCCGCGAGAGTGCGCCGCGATCTGATCGGCCTGCAATACGTCGCGACGATAGGAGAAATAGTGCAGGTACTCGTTGGGCAACGCGCCGAGCGCATGCACCCACTCCGCTCCAAAGAGACGCCCTTCCTCGAAGGACTCGATCTGCTTCGGCGCGGCGAGCAGCTCAGGGAGTCGGTCCACACCGCGAACCCGTAGAGCGGTGAGCCAGCCCAGATGGTTCAATCCGGCGTACTCGACCTCGACGTCCCCCTCATCGGCAAGGCCCAGAGCACCGAGCGCTCGCCGCGCGAGACCGACCGGTGAGTCGCAGATGCCGATCACCCGTTCGCCGAGCACGCGGCCCATCGCCTCAGTCACCACACCCGCCGGATTTGTGAAGTTGATCACCCACGCATCGGGGGCGACGCGACGGATTAGATGCGCGAGCGCCGTGACGACCGGCAACGTGCGTAGAGCATAGGAAATCCCGCCGAAACCCACGGTCTCCTGACCGATCACGCCATGCGACAGCCCGATACGCTCATCCGTCGCGCGACCCTGCATGCCGCCCACCCGGATGGCGGAGAACACAAAGTCCGCGCCGCGCAGGCCCTCCTGCGCGTCGGTGTGGGCGCTGACGCGCGGCGCATCCGCAACACCCTCTGCCTGGTCTGTGAGGATGCGCGCCATCGTCCTCAGTCGTGAACCGTCGACGTCGATGAGCGCGACTTCGTCGACGCGGCCGGCGCCGCGGTCACGCAGGAGCGCCTGGTAGACGAGCGGGCTGCGGAACCCTCCCCCGCCGATCATCGCCAGCTTCATACG
The DNA here is from genome assembly GCF_009647605.1 of Agromyces agglutinans. Taxonomy (GTDB): domain Bacteria; phylum Actinomycetota; class Actinomycetes; order Actinomycetales; family Microbacteriaceae; genus Agromyces; species Agromyces agglutinans. Next base: position 557,761 of record NZ_WJIF01000001.1, read on the forward strand.
ATCGCGACCTCCACGTCATGCCGAGCGAACGCTTCGGCGGTCGGTCCGGGCAGTGGAGCATCGGTGATGACGCGGCGCAGCGCGCGAGGCAGGTCGATGCGCCCGGCTCCCGTGCCGGGGAACTTGTCGTGGTCGGCGAGGACGGTCGCGCGATCACAGGCCGCGACCATTGCCTGCTTGATCGGCACCTGCGCAAGCGTCGTGTCACGAAGGTCACCATCTTCGGTGATGCCGCTGACGCCTAAGAACGCCTGATCCGCGCGTATGAGGCGAAGGGACTCCGTCGTGAGGAAACCCGAAACGCTGCGATAGACCCGGTCGTAGTCACCCGGCAGCAGAACGAGGTGCACTTCCCGCTCGTCGCGCAAGACCTCGTATACGGCCATGTTGGGCGTGATAACCGTGACCCGCCGGCCACGAAGCAATTGCGCGAGCCGAAGCGTCGTCGTCCCGATGTCCAGAATGATGGTCTGGCCGTCGTGCACACTTTCCGCCGCCGCGCGCGCGATGCGCTCCTTGGCGTCACGATTCACAGACTCGACTGCGCCGAACGGGGCGTCGCCATCGCTCACCACCGCGCCACCGTGAGTGCGCTTGAGCAGACCGGCGTGGTCGAGACGCTGCAAGTCGCGCCGAATGGTGGCGATGCTCGATCCCGTGGCCTGCGCGAGTTCGCTGACCGTAGCCGCCCGCGAACTGCGTAGGTGCTGCAGGATCGCTTGATCACGCACGTCTCTCATTGGACCCCAATCTCTACCCACAATCGCTCACAACCCGCTCAGGACCGATCAGATTCTAGCGCGATTCTGAGCGATTGTGCTATAACAGGGACGAACCGCTCGCCGACGAGACGGAGGACCCATATGGCAGCTGTAGCTGAGGATGCGCCTGCCCCGCGGATGCTCGCCGCAGGGCAGCTCTTTCTCGACGTGGTGTTCTCCGAACTCGCCGAAGCACCGCGGCCGGGCGAAGAGTGCTGGACCACCTCCTTCGGGTGGGGCCCGGGGGGCGTCGCCAATTACGCCATCACCGCTGCGCGACTCGGCGTTCCCACGGTGCTGTGTGCCGACGTCGGCAGCGATCCCATCTCGGCGCTCTTGTGCGCGCGATTGGCGGATGAGGGGATCATCGACGGGACGCGCGCTCGCACGGATTGGTCGGTCCCGGTGACCGCTGCCATGAACTTCGACGGCGATCGCGCGTTGGTCACCGGCGGTGTTCCCGCCGCACCGTTGGCAGCACTGTTGGATTCCGCGCCCGTCACGGAGGTGGCGACGCTTCACCTCGACGGCTCAGTGGCGGCGTGGGTACGATCACGCGCGGCACGCGGTACCCGGGTGATCGCCGATGTGGGCTGGGACCCCAGTGTCAGCTGGGATCCCGCGCTCCTCCGGATGCTCGACGGATGCTACGCATTCGTCCCGAATGAGGCGGAAGCCCTCGCATACACGCGTGCCGACGACGCCCTCGAGGCGGCACATCGGCTGAGCGAGCGGGTGCCGCTGAGCGTGGTAACGCGTGGAGTTCGGGGCGTCGTCGCCGTCGATTCCTCCACGGGCGACGAGGTCACCACCACGGCTGTTGATGTCCCCTTCGTGGACGCCACCGGGGCTGGAGATGTTTTCGGAGCGGCGCTGGCCGCGGCGACGTTGGTCGATTGGACTCTGCGCGAGCGTGTCGACTTTGCGTCGCTCGTGGCGGCGATCACCGTTTCACGACCAGGCGGTGCCGGCTCAACACCGCTAGGACGCGAGCTTCTGCCGTGGCTCGACGCACATGTAGGAGCGGCTGAGGAGGGCCGCTTCGACTACCTCCGCGACGCGTTCTCCGACGGCGCGCCGCCCTTCGACACTCGAACCACGTCCTAGCTCCCAGCGAAGGCGTCACTCCCTTTTCATCGAAAGGAATCTCAATTGAGTTGTCAAGCTGCGGCGAGTGAGGTCGAGGCTTCCTGATGCATGGTCGTGCCGTCGCCCAGGAGCGTCCATATCACGTTGATGCGTCCACGTGCGAGGCCGAACATGGCTTGCTTGTGGTCCTTCTGCTGACGGCCGCTGCGCTCCCAGCAGGCGCCGGATTCGGGGCGGGATCGGGCGGCGACGCCGGCGAAGAGGTATCAGGTGCGCAGCAGGCGCTTGTTGTAGCGCTTCGCGCGGCGAAGGGTCCCGCTGATGCGGCCGGAATCACCGGGGGTCGTGTCGGCCTCCACTCCGCTTCACCGTCGCGGCATCCGCGTGTCCGTGCTTTCAGATGCTCCCGCCCCAGCGAACAACCACGCCGCCTCGTCCGTACACACCGATCAGATCTCGTCACTCATCAGCGGCCGAGCCGTTGCGGGGCATCGGGCGACTACCTCCCAGGCGTCGAACTGGCAACCGCATGGAGCCACACCCGCGATCCCCGGGGCGGCCAGAGGCCTACGACGCTCCGAACCCACACAACAGTAAAGGACCGCTCATGTTAATCAGAACCCGCCGTACCCGCTGGGCGGCCGCCCTTGCCGCCATCGCGGTCGCAACTCTCGCCCTCACCAGCTGCAGCGACTCCGGCGCCGAAGGCGACGAGGAGATTACGCTGTGGACCTGGCCGGGCGGCCTAAGCGAAACCGTGACCTCAGCGGCCGTGAGCGAGTTCCCTGAAGCCGACCTCGAGGTCTCAACGATCGGCGACGATTTCAAGCAGAAGCTTGTCACAGCCTTCACCGGACGCAGCGGCATTCCCTCCATTACCGGCGTCAAGGGTGAGGACATGCCCTACTTCCTGCAGGAGGCCGACCTCTTCACCGATCTCAATACGCTGGACATCGACGATCTGCTCGATGATTTCCCCGACTGGAAGATCGAAGAAGCCACGACAGCCGACGGCAAACTCATCGGTCTGCCGACCGATATCGGCCCGACCGCGCTGTTTTATCGCACCGACATCCTCGCCGAGGCGGGCCTACCCACCGACCCCACTGAAGTCGCCGCGGCGACCTCCACCTGGGAGGACTACTTCACCTGGGGTGAGCAGCTGAAGGCTCGCACGGGAACGTTTCTCGAGGTCTCTCTCAGTGATGTTTTCAACAAGGCCATGGGGCAAGGCGAAACGAAGTTCGTCGCGGAGAACGGCGATTTCCTCGGCGACACCGACACGGTTCGCGCCGCGTGGGATCTGGCAATCGATGCGTGGGACCGAGGCATCGTCGCCGGCATCCAAGACGGGAGCACCGATTGGGCGTCAGCGGTCAGCAACGGCACCCTCCCCACCCTTCTCGGCGCGGCCTGGTACCAAGGCGACATCAAGAGCAACGCTCCCGACACCAGCAGTTTGTGGAAGGTGACAGCGATGCCGGGCGGTCCGGCCAACATCGGCGGGTCGTTCCTCACGATCCCCGCTGCCACAGAGGACAAGGAAGCGGCGCTGGAGATCATCAAGTTTCTTGTGAGCCCCGAGAATCAGGCGACCACGTACAGCGAGATCGGTAACTTTCCCTCGTCGATCTCAGCGATCGACGCCCCTGCGCTGCAAGAGCCAGACGAGTTCTTCGGCGGGCAGGTCACGACCGACGTCTTTCGCGAGGCCTCCGAGAACATGCCCACGAACTACACCAGCCCCATCGACAACGAGGTATCCGCGCCTTACTTCACTGAACTGATCAACATCGAATCTCTCGGCAAGGATCCTGAACAAGCCTGGGACGACGCCGTCGCGGCCGCGAAGCAGGTGTGGGAGACCGCCCAGTGACGTCCATCACCCGGATCACGGCTGCAGGAATGCGGCCGCGAGGAGGCCCGCCTCGCCGCGGGGCGATCCGATACTGGCCAATGTACGCGGCCATCGCTCCGTTCTTCCTTCTCTTCCTCGCATTCGGAGTCTTCCCGACCGCCTATTCGCTCGTCCTATCGTTCCAGGACTGGAACGGGCTCGGCGCCCCCGAGTGGGTCGGGACCAGCAATTTCGAGCGGCTGTTCACGGACGGGACATTCTGGCTCGCGGTACGCAACACCTTCGTGATCTTCGTCCTGTCGACCTTTCCGATGCTCGCAATCGCCATCACGATCGCCGCCATGCTGAACAACGCCGTCCGCTACAGCACAGCATTCCGTATCGCCTATTTCGTTCCGAACATCACGTCCGTGGTCGCGATGGCGGTACTTTTCGGGTCGATCTTCAGCGACAACTTCGGCCTGGCCAACGCGGCACTCAACGCCGTAGGACTCCCCGACATCCCGTGGCTGTCGACGCCGCTTGGCATCCAAGTGACGATCGCCATCCTCATCACGTACCAATGGACCGGCTACAACGCCATCATCCTCCTTGCTGGTATGCAGTCGATCGGGACCGAGATCTATGAGGCCGCGAAGCTCGACGGCGCCGGTCCGATCCGGAGTTTCTTCTGGATGACGCTCCCGCTCCTGCGCCCCACCATCCTCTTCGTGCTCGTCATATCAACGATCACCGGTCTGCAGAGTTTCACCGAAGCGCAGGTGTTGACCTCCACCGCGAGCACCACTAACCCCAACAGCGGCGGCGCGGGTCAGGGCGGCCTCACGATGGTCCTGTACTTCTACCAGCAGGCGTTCAGCTACTCCCGATTCGGCTACGGCGCCGCGATCGCGTGGGGCGTCTTCTTGATCGTGGTTGTCTTCACCATCATCAGCTGGCGTTTTGTCGCAGGGCGCAGAGAGGACAAGCTCAGCGGATGACCTCCACACGGCTTCCGGTCACGGTGACCGAGAGTATCGTCACGGCCTACGAACCCCGGAGGTCGCAGCGACGATCGACGCCACCTCAGATCGTCATGTACATCGTGTTGACTATCGGGGCAGTCGTGTCGATCTTCCCCCTCTACTGGCTGCTCGTCATGGCCAGCAACGCCACCGGCGACATCTACAAGTCGCCCCCGACGTTCGTCCCCGGCCCGCGGCTCTTCGAGAACGTCGCCATGGTGTTCACGCGTATCGATTTCGCCGGCGCTCTCCTGAACACCATTATCGTCGCGAGTTCAGTCACCTTCCTCGTCTTGGTGCTGGACTCCCTCGCAGCTTTCGCCTTCGCGAAGTTCGACTTTCCGCTCCGGCGGACCCTGTTCACGATCACGCTCGTGACGTTCATGCTCCCCATGCAATTGGCCGTCATCCCCCAATTCATCACGATGACCAACCTGGGCTGGGTTGGGGAACTCCAAGCCCTTATCGTGCCGGCCGCGGCGAACGCGTTCGGAATCTTCTGGCTGCGGCAGTACATAGTGTCCGCCATCCCCGACGAGCTGATGGACGCTTCGGTTCTCGACGGCGCGGGGTTCTTCCGACAGTGGTTCGCCGTCTGTCTTCCGCTGATTCGGCCAGGTCTGGGCTTCCTGGGGATCTACACATTCATCACGGCATGGAATGACTACATGTGGCCACTCGTCGTCCTCACTGACCCTCACCGTCTCACGCTCCAGGTGGCGACGGCTCAGCTCAAGTCCGCCTTCGGGCAGGACTACGGCATGGTCATGGCCGGCGCACTGCTCTCCGTGCTCCCGCTGCTGGTCGTGTTCCTCCTAGGCGCTCGACAGTTCGTTGGCGATATCGCGAAGGGGGCCATACGATGACCCGCAACAGCCGTGCGATGTGGCGAGGGGGGCTTTCATGACTCCGGTGGAGATCGCCCGCGGTATATGGCGCATCGCAGACACCTGCGCGGTATACCTCATCATCGACCCCGATAAACCCTCGGGGGAACGCGATGCGATAGCCATCGATTTCGGGTCGGGGCGTGCCCTCGACCATCTCGCTGAACTCGGTATCCGCTCGCTCACCGACGTGCTCATGACCCATCATCACCGCGACCAGGGGCAAGGGCTGCCGCGCGCGGTCGCAATAGGCGCACGCATCCACGTCCCGCCAGTCGAGGTGGAGTTGTTCGAACAAGTCGAGTTGATGTGGGAGGGCCGCCAACTCGACAACGACTACAACCTCCGCCAGGACCGATTCTCGCTGCTGGAATCCGTTCCCGTCCACGCGACGGTTCCCGAGTATCGCGCGTTGGTGTTCGAGGCCGCCACCTTGCGTGTGCTCCCCGCTCCGGGGCACACCATCGGATCCGTGGCCTACCTTCTCGAGCGGGACGGCGAGCGTATCGCGTTCACCGGTGATCTCATCTACGCGCCAGGAAAGGTTTGGTCCCTCGCCGCAACCCAGTGGTCCTACCGGTTCAACGAGGGGCCCGCGATGACTGTCCTCAGCTGCATCCTGCTCGAGCGTGAGAAGCCATCGATGCTCGCCCCCTCGCATGGCGACGTCATTCGCGACGCACAAGCCGCTCTCGCACGACTCGCCGATGCGATGCAGGACTATGTCGACAGGCGCAGCGCTGAACCCTGTAACCTCGCCGATCTCCTCGACCATCCCTTCGTCACGCTTGCGCCGCATCTCTTGCTCAACCGCACCTCGATGTCGAGTTCCTACGTGCTGCTGTCGGACACCGGCGAGGCGCTCGTTGTCGATTACGGCTACGACATGTCGACCGGTATCGCACCCGGCCAGGAGCGAGCGGCGCGGCGCCCTTGGCTCGCTTCATTGGCAGCGCTGCGGCGTGACCACGGCGTGACGAAAATCACGGTCGCGCTCCCGACGCACTATCACGACGACCACGTCGCGGGAATGCCGCTCCTCCGCGACGTCGAGGGGACTCAGCTGTGGGTCCCCGAGAACGTCGCACCGACGATGGCGAACCCCTGGCGGGAAGATCTCCCGTGCCAGTGGTACGACCCGATCGTCGCGGATCGCGTCCTCGCGCTCGACGCGCCTTTCCGGTGGAACGAGTACGAGTTCACTGCGCACGCACTCCCCGGGCACACTCTCTACGCCGTCGCCTATAGCCTCGTCGTGGACGGCATCACGGTTGCATTCACGGGAGACCAGACCGAGAGACTGGATGACCCCGACAGCCATCGCGACATCACGAACTATCAGTACCGCAACCTCTTCCGACTCGGCGATTACACCCGAAGCGCCGCACTCTTCCAGCGGATCGCGCCCGGCCTGATCGCCTCGGGGCATTGGGATCCGAGATGGACGGATGCCGCGTACTTCGACTCTCTCGTCCAACTGGGACAGGAAACGGACGCCGTACATCGTGGCCTGCTCCCTCTCGACGACATCTCGATCGGACCCGACGGGCAGACCGCACGAATCGTGCCATACCGGGCGCAGGCGCGGTGCGGGGAAACGCTCAACTTCGCAGTGAGGGTTCGAAATCCTCTGCCGGCCGAAGCAGCTGTTCGCCTGAGTGTTGTCGTGCCGCCGGACTGGCAGTCCTCTGAGCACGAATTCGTGACGCGATTGGCATCCGGCGACGACGTCACCATCGAATTCAGCGTTGTGGCCGCTACCCCTGGCCGTCGGCAGCGGATGGCCGTCGACGTCACGATCGGTGAACTGCTGCTCGGCCAGCATGCTGAGGCCCTTGTCGACGTCGTGGCAGTGGACGCGGATGCCGCCGCCCCAACCGCGGGAGCCGCTCGCACGGATCGCCCCGACGAGGATGGTCCGGCGACGCCGACTGCGCAACAACGCGCATCGCCGCGACGATCTCGATGATCCATGCGAGCCCGAGTAGCAGCGCGCCCCCCGCCCTCGCCGGAGGGTCGCGCGGTTGACGTGGTCCATCGCCACCACGGATGTGCAGGACTATCGGCAAGACGTGTGGATGCGTTCTTGATCTAAGTGACGGCAGTCGCGTTGCACGCCGTCGAGAACATGAGACGGGATTATGACCCTTACAAACGTGCGCGTCGGCATGGCGCAGATGCTCGTCCAACCCGGGCAACGGGACCACAACCTCTCCCGAGCGATCGAAATGATCCGCGGAGCAGCGGCGGCCGGGTGCGACATCGTCGTCCTGCCAGAATGCCTCGACCTGGGATGGACACATGACAGCGCCCGCAGCGAAGCCACTGCTGTGCCGGGAGCTATCACCGACGCTCTTAGCTTCGCCGCCGTCGAAAACGACATCCTGGTCGCTGCAGGGCTGACAGAACGATCAGGCGGACGGATCTACAATGCCGCGGTGCTCATCTCTGCTCAGGGAGAGATTCTGCTGCACCATCGCAAGATCAGTGAGTTGGACTTCGCGAAGAACCTGTACTCGGTGGGCTCATCGCTCGCTGTCGCCGATACATCCATCGGCAGAGTCGGCCTGAACATCTGCGCCGACAACTCCCTTTCTTCACGGGCCCTTGGCCAGACCCTCGGACACATGGGCGCACAGCTCATCGTGTCCCCATGCTCTTGGGCCGTACCGCCTGACCATGACAATGTGGCCGATCCCTACGGTGGCCCGTGGCACGAATCGTACAGTTCCCTGGCCGACGCCTTCGGTCTCGCGATCGTCGGCGTCAGCAATGTGGGGCCGGTCGTCGGCGGAGACTGGAACGGCTGGCGGTGCATCGGCAACTCGCTCGCTATTGGACCCGACGGCAACGTCCTGGTGAAAGGTCCGTACGGCGAACAAGCAGAGGAGCTGCTGATTGCCACCGTACCGCTGGACACGTCGGCGCAACCGAGCTCCCCGGCCTGAGGAGTATCGACTGACACGTCGCCCGCCGTTATTCGGATGCCGTCCGATCAGCAAACCTCGACCCATGCGCGCGCGTCAGTCGCCATGCGCTTCCGTGCGGCAGAGAGGCGAGGATCCTTTCTCGGGTTCTTCGCGACATTGATCGGAGGACACCACTCACGGATCACGAGGGTTTCCACCGAATCGAGGACAATTCGCTCGGAAGGACGCGGCCATGTGGAGAGGGTGAGGTTCCGATTCATCCACTCCGAGAGCCGAACTTCGCCATCCTCCGAGATGCCGAAGTTCGCGAAGTAGCCAGGCTTGGCTCTGTTCCGAGGCTGCGCCATCAGGCCAAGCTGCTCGCGGAGGAGCGCAGCGAATGACCGTCGCACCGTGGCCGAGCCAGTCTTCCCCTCACCGAAATGAGTTCGGACGTTCGCGCAGGTCGCGAAGCGCTTCGGGATTTCCGAGTCGTGTGTGCAGAGCTGGGTCCGCCGGGCGATATCGAGGATGGCGCCGTGCCTGGGCAGACGCGCGTCGAGCTGGACGAGGTCCGTGAGCTGAAGAAGCGGGTGCGGCTGCTCGAACAGAAGAACGAGGTCCTGCGCCGGGCTGCGGCATATCTCTCGCAAGGCGTGCTGCGTTCCTCAAAATGATCTACCCGCTCGTCCGAGCTTGCCGCGACCAGAGCGCCTGTCAGGGTGCCGGTCGCGGTGAGGTGCCGGGTCCTTCGTATCGCGCAGCAGCCGTTCCGTTCTACCGGTGGTTGAAGGACCCGGTGTCGGATCGGTACTGGGAGGAAGCGCAACTGATCAACGCGACCGTCGACACACACGCTGAAGCGCCCGCGTTCGCGTACCGGTTGATCGCCGACGAACTCGGGTGAACGCCGAGCTGCGCAAGGCGAACGAGGTGTTCAAGGCCTCGAGCATGCCTTTCGCGAAGGAGCTCGACGGCCCTTCACGAGATGACCCGGTTCATCGACGAGCACCGGGATCGGTTCGGGGTCGAGCTGTCTGCCGGGTACCGCGCCCACCATAGTATCCGAGCCGATCGCGCCCGCTCATCGCACGCGTCTTCGCCCCCTCTGGCTCAGCGAGCCGCGTGATGGCCTCGCCCAACGCACGGCGAGTTGCTGCCCCATCAAGCAGGTCTGTCGACACTCGCTCGCTCGCTTCCTGCATGGCGATCATCACCACGAGCCGTTCCAAGGCGATCGCCGGCTTGCCGCGCAGCCGCCGTGCTCGGTTCTCCAGCTCCGCATCGGCGAGCAACGCTGCACGATTGCCTTGCACGTTCGTCACTGTTGCGCCCACGATCCAATCGAGCTGTTCGCGCCGCTGGGCCTGGCGCAAGGTCTCCTTTGTGGTGCGCACGGCGGCCGCAACATCCCGACTCGTGAGCAGGTCCACACGGCGCCGTTCCTTGTCGAGCACGATGTCTACGGCTCTCGCCCACATGACATCGTCGACCTGCACGGACGGCAGGCCCATCCGTTGACGCGTGCTGATGTAGGACTCGGCGAACTCGCGCATTCCTGCGTGATAGTTGAGCATGTGCTTGACCAGCGCATTGCAGAATTCCTGTAGCTGTTGGAGGCGCCCGGTGAACGCGGGGTCGGCGAAGAAGGCGTCGGCAGCCCGATCGTTCGCACGTCGCTCGGCTGCGGTCGAAGGGTGCAGGCGCTTCGGCGGAAGACCCGCCCGAGCCAAGGCTCGCTTGAGCCGACGAGCCGCGGCGTTCGCCTCGAGTTCCGCAGCGTACACCGCGGGGTCGGCCCGTCTCTCTCGCTGCAGCTCGGCCCGACGCTCTTGATGTGACGCCGCCCACGCCTGCTGCCGCTGTTTCGTGCCCTCGGGATCGGCATCACGGCGCGCCGTCGCCCGAGCGTTGACCTCATCGCGATGTGCTCGGTAGTACCGGTTGTAGTACTCGCGGACCTTCTCGCTGTTCGCGGCGACCCACTCGCGCTGATAGTCACGGACGCGATCCGGGTGTGCTTCCCGCCACAACCGGGCCCGCTCACGCGCCTTCGCGCGTTGCGCCGCATCGCGACGCTTCCGCGCGGCGGCGCGACGCATCGACTCACGATTGATCTCCCGTGCGCGCTCGAGGTGTTCAGCCCTCCACCGAGCGTTCGACTCCCGAATGCGGTCGCGGTTGGCCTCGATCCATCGCCGCCGCTTCGCGGCGTGCTCCTCCGGATGTTCGAGCCGGTACCGTCGCGCCCACTCCCGCTTCCGTTCGCGAGCCGCTTCAGCCGACGCTACCTCGCGGGTGTCGCGCGCTGCGTCCCCGTCATTCGATCGGCCCATGATCGCTACTCGGTCGTCGGCGGCGAAAGTTCGATGACCAGCGCGAGCAGGTCACCGCGGTACCCGGTCGGGTCGGCGATCGCCTGTCGAATGGCGTCGCGCAACCGCAGCTTGTCGCCGTCGGGCACTCCTGTGACCGGCTCCAAGCAGTACTCGACGTCGTCTTCGATGCGGTAGTCGCCGCCGTCGACACCGACCTCGGGAAGGTAGAAGAGCGCCGCCAGAGCAGTACGGCCGAGGAGATCGTCGAATTGCGGCTGCGCGTTCGTCATGATGGTGGGCCTTCCGGTCGGCGTGGTCGTGCGCGACCAGCATGCCGTGCCCATCAGGTGCGCGCGAGTTGCCAAGCCGACGAGCGTTCAGTGACTCGGCGGCAGGGTTCAGCGGCACGAGGCCAGCTCAGGTCCGTAGCGCAGGCTCCGCGCGCTCGCCGGCGACGTGACCGCGCTCTGCCTCGAGCTCGAGCATCGCCTGGATCCGCCGAGCACGCCGCTCCCGGGCGCGCACCCGCAGCAGCTGCAGGAGCGTTGCGGGCCCGGCGACGAGAAACTTGAACGCATTCCACACGAACAACAGCGCGAGGACGCTGAACCAGCCGCTCTGCTCGCCCATAGCGGCACACACCATCGCGGCGAACGCGTACGGCACCGCGAGCAGCATCGCGGGCACGCCCCATTTGAGTCCGCGGCGGGTGTGCAGGCGGTCCATCAGAATGCTGGTCGGCAGGAACCGCCGAACGGACATCACGGTGCGTAGGCTCAACGCCCAGACGATTGCGAACACGCGGCTGCTCTCCGATCGATCGGCAAGCAGTAGCGGTGACGTGGTGTCCGAGTGCGAACGTCGTCCCGCCGCGACGAGCGGCGGCGTTGGAGAGGTTGCCTTGGCGACAGGTTAGACCTAACGACCGACGGCCGGGCGGCCGGTGCGGACGTTTGGCCTGCGACCGGGCATCCAGCTCGCGGGCTCGGCAGCGAGGCTGCGAGCGCTCGCCATCGCGATGCGAGCCCGGTTGGCGTCCGCATTCTGAGCGTCGGATGCCGGTGGTTCGACGCCGAGCGGACGTCCACCGCGGATGCCGTATCGCTCCCGATACGCCGCGACGGTGCTCGCGTACAGGCGCCATTGCGCGCCAGTCTCGCCGTGGGGCGGCGTCCCGAGCGCGGCGATCCACGGCTCCCGGTGATCGACGGCGCGGTCGACCAGCGCTCGAGCACGCTGCTCGATCAGGTGGGCACGCTCCCCCAGCGCCCGCCGGGACTCGAGATCCATAGCCCCGACCGCCACCGGCAGCATCCCCGCGACGAAGTTCGACGCTCGCCCCGGGCGCGGGCCGCGATCTCCAAACACTACCTGCGCGATGCGGGCGCGCAGCACGGCCGCCACGTCGGCGGCATCCTCGAACCCACGTTGCCCGATCGCCAGCGGAAGCATCCGCGTGATGTCGAGCCCGTTCGCCTCGGCGCGACGCAATTCAGCACCCAGTGGACCGAACGCATCCGATGCGGCTGCGACATCCGTCTGCTCGACCGTCAGCCCGCTCTCCCGCAGGAGCGCGACCCATCGATCGTGCTGGGCGGCCGCGGCGATGGTCTCGTACTCGGCGGCGAGCTGTGCGATCGAGCCCCAGGTCTCGTGCTCGGCGGCGATCGTCTCGTGTGCAGACAGCTCAGCACCGACGTGATGGAGTACACCGATCAGCACCGACCGCGCGCTCGCATCGGCGTCGTCACGAGGACGGATGCCGGTATGCGTGAGATCCGGCCGGTCGAGTGCGACGTACGCCGTGTTCGAGGCGCGGCCCCGGGTCATCGCGACGTAGAGATTCTCGCGGGTCATGCCGCGGCCGACGACGACGTGCGCACTGCCGGTCGTGAGGCCTTGCGCACGATGCGCGGTGACGGCGTAGCCAAGTTCGACGTGATCGGCGACGTATCCAGGCGGCAGCATCACGACCCCTCGCTTGCGTCCGTGGCGACACACTTCGAGACTGCCGTTTCGATGCACGGCGAGCACGGTCCATCGGTCACCGTTGCGCACCCACGAGCGCCCGGTGTGCAGAGTGCGGTCGTTGCGACGCGTGATGATCGTGTCGCCATCGGCGGCGCGGGTGCCGTCGTGCAGCGCGACCTCACGCGATCCGACGACGCGCCCGTCGAGGATGGAGTCATTGCGAGCACGTTCGTTCAGTGCTGCGACCGCCTCATTCGAATCGCTGATGAGTACGCTGGCCCGGCCCGCACGTGCATCCGCTCTCCAGGCGAGATACGCGGCATCCGCCATCGTCTCGGTATCCCCTTCACGCACGCGATCGTGCGCGAAGTAGCTATCGAGGGATGCTGGGTCGCCACGTCGCAATCCGAGGGATGCTGCGCTCTCCCAACCTGCGACGAACCGGTGTACGTCGAGCAACTCCGGTGCATCGGGCCGCGCGTGCACGAGCATCGCGAACGCACCACCCGCGTCGACCGATTGCAGCTGGGCGGCGTCGCCGACGAGCAGCACCTTCGCGCCAGCCGCCGCAGCGAGTACGCTGACCCGGTCGATCGCCAACGTGCCCGCAAGGGATGCCTCGTCGACGATGACGAGCTGGCCGGCGCGGAACGCATCGCCGCTCGCCAGATGCTGGTGCCACCACTTGGCGAGATTCTCGGTGCCGATGCCGAGGTCTTCTGCGAGCACATGCGCCGCTGCTGCCGACGGCGCCAGGCCGATGACGGAGCCGCGGCCGTACTCGTATTCCCACGCGCGACGCAGTGCGCCCATGACCGTGGACTTGCCCGCACCTGCGGGGCCGACGAGCACATCGACCGTTCGTCCGGATGTCGCAACGGCCGTGAGAGCGGCGAGCTGGTCGTCGCTGAGCATGACGCCGCCGGGAAGCCTCCGTCGAGCAACGTCCTGGACGGACGTGATCCTGATGGTCGGTGCCGAGGCATCCGTCGCTCGCCTGAGAAGCCGGTCTTCGGCCGCGAGGAGAGCCTCGGAGGTGAAGATCGCCGAGTGCCTCGGCCGGAACACCGACGTACCGTCGTCCCGACGAAACGCTGCCGGAGTCGATGCCAGTTCGGGCGGCGTAACGCGCAACGACGCACGCTCCGCGGCGTCGACGATGAGCCCGAGCACCGCTTCGCGATCAGCGGGCGTCGCGAATCGGAGATGGGTGGTCTGGCGTGCGGCCTCGGCGGCGAGGTTCCAGTAGCGCCAGGTCGCACGCTTCTCGCCGACCGCGTGCACGACCCGTGCACCGACTCCTGCAATGTGCTCCAACGGCACATCTTCGGCGTGCACGAGCGCAGGCACCGACTGCTGTGATGCACGACGTGCCCACACGGTTGCATCCTCGCGGAGTATCCGAGTGGCACGCTCACGCCAGTCGTGCGTGAGTTCGGCGAGCGAGCGCACGTGCTTCTCGGGGCGGGTAGCGAGAGCGGCCTGCGCACGCAGCTTCATGATCGTCGCCGCACTCGGACGGCGCCCATGTGCGTGCACGAACTCGTCGATGAGCTCATCGGTGGCGGCGTCGATGTGCCGCGCACGAGTGGAGAACTCGACGACGAGGTGCTCGGGCACCGAGGTGATCGCCCACGCCGCGTTGCGGTCACGACCGCGCTCGCGCTGCTCCCAGTTCACCCTGAGCGCACGCGTGAGGGCATCCATGAAGTGTGCCTCATGCAACTCGGATAGCGCGACGACTGCGCCGTGCAACGGGCGCCCGTCGAGGGATCGCCACTTGCCATCGAATGTGGTCTGCACCTTGTTGCTCACAACGACGTGGGTGTGCAGGTGCGGGTCGCCGGCACGCGAATCGAAGTGGTCGTATGCCGTCGCGATCAGCCCGGTGACATCGACTTGTGCGACTGCTCCATCGCCAGCCGCAACTCCGGTGCGCGTCGCAGCGACCTCGCGCTCCATGAACTCCACCACCTGCGCGACCGCGGCGTGATGCGCGCGCGCGATGACCTCCTGTGTGCGTGCGTCGGCCACCCCCCAGAGGACGCTCGCCGATTTCGGCACCGAGAACGTGAAGTCGAACCCCGCAACTGCGCGGCGGTCGGCTGCATACTCGGGGAACGCGCGGCCGAGTGGTTCGCCGGTGACCGGATCCCGGCCGAGCCCGATCAGCAGTTGAAGCTGTGCCTCGGTGACCTCATCACCCGCCGCGACGACCCCACCGCCAAGGGCACGCACTCCCCCGCCCAACCACCGGCCGGGCGGTGTGCCCTTCGCCTCGTAGTAGCGGGTGAGCGGCGAGGCCGTCGATCGGACGCCGTCGCCAGCGACGACGGTTCGCAGCAGATATCGGTAGCCGTCGCCGGAACTCATGACCCTCATCGACACCGTCACCCGCGCCACCTCTCGCTACGGGATCAAGGTGCGCGTCCTCGATCTGCAAGAGGCGTGGCAGATCGTCGAGGGCCGAAGTCGTTCTGTGAGGATCGCCCGTCTCAGATCTCTCTTGGACGGGTTGGGGTGTCAGGTGTTGTGATCTAGACTTCGAACATTCGTTCGAATACTCGGGAGGGGTCATGATGACGATGCACACGTCCGAGCCGGTTGCCGTTTGGCTCGACCAGGCCCATGCGCCGACAAGGCTCGTCTATCGGAACGTCGAATTTCGGATCATCGACAGCCCGACCCGCCTTCCGCGTCACGCGTGGCTCGCGAGTTCTGCCGAATCGGCCTCGCAACGCATGGATCAGGCCGAACCTGGATGGCGGGTGACGGGATGCGCCGACACTCAGGAGACACGCGTCTTCGATCTACGCCTGCTCCCAAGGGGCTGGATCGTCGAAAACGTGTTCGCGTAGCACCCGTGGGAACCAACCGACGCTACCCAGATCATCCCGATGAACGCCGCGACGCGATCGCGCTCGAGTCGGCCAAGCGCGGCTCACCGATGTCTCTCACGACGAGCGAGGTTCGCGCCACAGGACGCCGAACTGAGCCTCCGGCGCCCATCCCCGTGATCGCGACCGTCAAGTACCGGGTGATCTACGAAGAGCCGCGAACTGTCGAAGCCGAAGCAATCGCCTGGACTCGCGGTGCAGTCCTCATCCGTTACGCGGATCCCAAGGCACCGGGTCACCATTTCGTCTGGGTGTATGCCAACGCCGTGCGGCGACGCAACTAGAGTCAGCAGCTCAGCCGGTGTGCCCAGCGCCGGACTCGGAGACGAGCTTCTTGTCGTGGCGAGCCCTTGCTTCGCGACGGGGTGGGGACGGGACTGGGTATCGCGCTACACGGTGAGATCGATCTTGAGTGATTGTGGCGCACGAGCGCGGCCGACAGGTTCGATCCGACCTGCTGCGTTTGGCGTACCCCGAATCGGACTGTCTCGCGGGCGGGTCATACGGGAATCGCCGCTGTGCGGACACTCGCGATCGATAGGCGACGGCACAGCCCTCGGGTGGCAGCACCGGCTAGCGACCGGCTTGCGGGCGGCCAAGACCGGTGGGAGGCGCTAACGACACGAAACACCGACCGTGAGATCTTGCGCTTCGGCGCCATCAATCCTGCGAGATGCGAGGGTGGCTTTCATGAATAGGCGCGTCGATCGGTCGTATGCCGCTGGTCCAACTGTGCTGGACGTTGTTGAGACTGCACTCGGTGCCAAGCCCAAACGAGCCGAGCTCGAGCGCTTGACCATCTCGGAGCTTGAGGAGCTGCGCGACCTTCTTTCCCAGCTTTGGGAGGCTCAGTATGACCAGCCTGCTGGGGAGGATGCGTATTTAGTAGGTGGGTGGCTCGGCGCCTTTTGGAGCGCAGGCTCGCTCCGCGCTGAGCTGAGTGATTCGCTGCTGTACTACCCGAGGCTTCTCGTCCTTGATCCGCTGGCCGACTTCTTCGCTGAGGCTTCGCTGCTGCCCCCTTCGCGAGGAATCCGCTACCGGCGACGTGACGGCCAGTACAACACGGTGATGACGGGTGCGTCGGAGTGGAGCCAATGGTCAAGCTTCGCCAGATTGCGCGAGACTCCAGAGCTGGCCGCGTCTCAGTTCGCAGCCATCGTCTCGAACCTCTTTGAAGTCGAGCACTTGATTCGGTCCGGCGTGGTTGTTGTCCGGAGCCAATGGCCAACGCTACGGCAGCGCGCGCATCAGCTCGCTACTTCAGTCCGTCACGACATCCGGTCCTCCGAGATGCAGGCATTCGCTAGATCTGTCTCGGCATCCGGGGCGCCGTTGCAGGTCTGGGATAACCTTCGCGGCGGAGCGGTTGAGATGCAGTTGCCAGTCCATCGTGCCGATGAGCCGTGGCAATCGGAGCCCGCCTTCTACTACCTTTCGAAGACGCTTGCGATCGCGGACGAGTCGAGTGCACAGTACGTCCCTGCAACTGAGCAGGATCTCGACCTGCTGCGCCTAAAGGTCAGAACGGCACTTCCGAGCATGCACCCCGCCAAGTTCCTGCGCGAAGTGTCTCGGGTCATCGTTCCATCCGTCGACGTGCCGATCGAACGCGCCATTGAAATCCGCGAGTCGTCCGAAAACTTCGACGACTGGCGACGCTCGCTGAGGAAGCTTCGTCGCGCCGTCAGTGCTGATACAGAAGATGACCTCACGGAGCAAGTTCAGGATGAGCTTCGTCCGCGTGTACGTGCTGTTGAACGTGAATTGAAGGGCGGGAGCGCGTCCGTGCGTGAGGATGGCGCTGCGATCGTGATCGACGGCATGATCGGTTTGGGTGTGGGGCTGGCCGTCGGCGCGGCAGCGCAGGACACGTTCGCTGGAATAGCGGCAGGCTCGCTTTCAGGCGCCGTCCAATGGATTCGTCGGGCTTACACGCGGGAAAAGCCCGGAGGAGCGGATGCGGTCCTTGCCACGCTTATCAAACGCCCCTACCGCTGAAGTAGCGGGAGAGGACCGTCGCCGACTCAGCTGGGAACCCGAACAGCTGCCGGTCGCACTCCTGGCGCGTCGTGCGCAACCCAAAGGCCCATCCGCTTCCGACCGCCAGCGAACTCAAGCCGTGTCTGATGTTCATGGAATGCTCGAAGTATGAGGGCTACTCGGCAGAGCATCTCCGATCCAGACGAGGCGCGTTTAGCGAGTGAGCTCCTTCATCGGCTGTCGTACATCGATGTCGTGTTGGATCGCCAGGACATTGTTACCTCGCGCACGCCGGCGCCGTGGTCGCAGTTGGGGGCGGACGATGCAGCCACCCGCTGGCTTCAGGTGAGCCACCAACTCACGACCATCCTCGGCATGTCGGTCGACAACCTTCGCGTCGCGAGAGAAATGTTGGTCACCGACGGCGACATGGTCGTGCCTATGTACGGGCACTACCCCGTGCTTCGGTCAGTGATTGAAGCGTCGGCGCTTGCGAAGTGGATCGCGGAGCCAAACGAGCAGCTCGAGCGGATTCGACGCTCACTAAGCGCGAGGATCGCGGACCTCAACGAAGACAAGGCTCTGCACGAGGAAGCGATGAAGGGCGCCGCACTGTACGGCGAGATCGACGCGGGCGTTCTCCAGCGCGGCGACGAGAGCTTCCGGGCGGGAGACTTGAAGGCCCGGCGTGTGATCCGCGAAATCTGCGTTGAGCGAGACATCCAGTGGAGCCGCGTGAATCAAGGGCTGCCCGGTTACGCCCGCATCATCCGGGAGGTGGGTGATGCTGGAGATGTCCCGGGGAACTATGCGGCAAGCGTCTGGCGGATCATCAGCGGCCTGAGTCACCCATCGGCGAGCCGTGCCACCCGGTTTTCAGCTGTCGAGGTGCTGGGCGAGTCCAAGGATGGCATCTTGAACGCTCGGCTGTCTGCATCCATGCAATGGACCCAAGCGGCTACGCTCGTGGCAATCTCACTGACGATCGATGCCTTCTCCAGCGTGCAGCGTCGGCTCGACACCAAGCAGCCACGACGAGACTCGGCCTTCGGCAGAATCTGATTCATGAGTCACATCGAAAGCCGCGTCGAGAGGGCTCAGGGGACACGAGTCCGGAATTTCGCTTGACGGTCGCGCCGCGAACGCGGACCGACGTCTCGTAAGCGGATCCCCTTACGCGACGGCGGAATACCGTGTCACAACGGAAGCGCCGATATTCTCCGCGCGGCGCGGGATCATCATCCCATTGCTTCGGTCAGGCGGAGAGTTGTGATCCATCGCGTCACGTGGGCGCGCCAGCCACTCGCATCAACGTTCCAGGTCATGGTGTGATCGGCGTCGAACTCTTCGAGACGAACATGGGCAACCGCGTTGGCACGAAGCCGACGGCCAAGTTCGACTGGCGCAGATCTGTCGCGTGTGCCGTGCAGCACGAGCACCGGAATCTGGATGTGGGAACCGCGGTCCATCCAATCAAAGCGGCGCGTCCGAACTGCGCCGCCCAGGCCGACGACTCGCGCCAGTTGTGGCGAATCGAGCCAAGGTAACGCCAGCGCCCCGAACCAGCCTGGCAGGCCGGCGCGGGTGCAGTTCTCCTTGAGGGTTTCGACCCAGTCGAGCACCGGTGACTCGAGCACGAGTCCGGCAATCCGATCGCGCACGCCCGGCCGTGCGGCAAGGTGCAGGGCGATCGCCCCACCCATGGACCAGCCGAAGAGAACCATCTGGCGAGCGCCGTGTTCAATCGCGAAGCGAACGGCTGCCTCGACGTCGTCCGCTTCCGTGGCACCGAGTGTCGAGCGGCGAGAACCCACCGTTGGTCCTTCGCCATCGTTCCGGTAGCTCACCACCAGAGACACAAGTCCGGCTCGCGCGGCCACCTGCACTCCGCGGAGCGTCCCGGCGCGCGTGCCGCCGAGTCCGTGGATGTGAATCGCCCAGACGTCGGCGGCGGTGTCGCTCGTGGGCTCGATGCGCCAGGCCGGTGCGGGGCCCACCGGAGTCGGTACGGCCACCTCGGTCGCCTCAAGGCCAGCATGCGCAGGAGTTCGGAAGTACATCCCGCTCCACGAGGCTCGCACGCCCACCCGCAACGCCGCCGTGTCTCCGAGCGCCTCCCGCTCGACGGTTTCCTCGCCGACGGGCCGGACCTCCTCCCCGAGCCGAATCCATTCCCCGGTCTCGAGGATCAGGTTGAACCGCCCAGGTGTCGCCGTCTGCTCGGTGCGATCGAGCACGACGAGCGTCCTGCCATCGGAGACGTCCACGCCACGCACGATGAGATCGAATCGTCGCGGTCCCACCGGCGCCGTCACTTTGCGCGCGATCACGAACCCGATTCCGGTGAAGGCCGCCGCGACACCGGCCAGCATGCCCGCGGCGATCGCCCCCCACGCCCTCACGTTCGCACCCGCATCGGCGTGGAGTTCCCCGCACCACCGACGAGGTGACGTTCGGCCTCCTCGAGCAGCTCACGCTGCGCGACGCTGATGGTGAAGGTGACTCGACCATCGATGAGCGCGTCCCGGATCTCGACGACCTGCCGGTGCAAGAGCGCCTCTGGGTCGGCGTCGTCGAAGGCGGCATCCTGGCTGATGCCAGGTCGCACCTCAGAGGCCGCCTGCCAGACCGGCGCGAGCTGGGCAGTCAGGCTCAGCGTGGTTCGAGCCCGCTCGCGAGCACGAATCGTTCGCACAGCCGGCTGCCCCGCGAATCCGAGGCAGAGGAACACGAACGTCAGCAGGTACAGCGGTCCGTACGCGACGGCAGCACCAGTCATGACATCGAGGTTGCCGCTGATGTGTGCGATATCCATCACCGCCACGACCGCCGAGAGCGCCACGCCGCACGCGCAACCGATCACGAGCAACACCGGTGGCAGGGCGTCGATGCCGTGACTCACTCGCACCTGCCGGGTGGCGACTGCGCCCATCGCCACGAGCACGACGGCGTAGTAGGTGAAAAGGATCATCGAGTAGGCCGCGGTAGCCGGTTGACCGCCCAAGTCGAGCATGAACTCCGGTGTAGTGGCTCTGCGATCGATCAGCACGAACGCGACGGTCGCGCTCACCACGGCAATCGTGAACGCAAGGCGCCCCAAAGCGATGCGCACGGCTCGTGATGGCGCATCCGCTGCCTTCATGACGCCGCGTCCCAAGAAGAAGACTCCGGTCATCAGCGCGAGGTCGGCAGCAAGGGTGACGAGGTTCGTCCCGCCGAGCCAACCGTCGAGTGCGAGGTACACCGCATCAATGTTGAGCGTGATCGAGACCGCGATCGTGAACGACGCGTACGTGATGCTGCGTTCCACGCGTCCTCGACGAAGCACGAGCAGGCATGCGACGAGCAGCCACATGCAGGCCGAGACGATGACTGCGATCACCCGAATATCTCCACGAACCGGGAGTCGTGGCGGGCGGATGAGCGAATGGCAGCTGCGAACCGATCGGCGAGGGACTCGGCCTCCACCTCTTGGGGGTCGTACGAGTCTTGCCGTCTCAGGAGACGACGCCGAGTCTCGGGTGGGATGTCAGGCAGAAGGAAGTCGGGCAGGCTCGGCTCCTGGCCATCGATGTGGCCGAGCAGGAGGTGGGCGAACTCATGCAGCACGAACTGCTGCCGATGCAGCAGGGACTCGGTCGGCGCGTGAAAGATGAGGTCTTCGTCGTCGCATTCGATGAGCAAAGCGCACAGGCCGGCTTCGTGGCCGAGATCCTCGAGCTCGATGATTCGGATGCTGCGACCTCGCCGTTCCTCAACGGCGGCGACGAGCTCGGGAAATGTGAACTCGTCGCCGAGCGCGAGCTCCCGCATCGCCGTCGCAACGCCTTCGGTGTTCACAGTGCCGTCCCCCCCTCGGACGTGTATGGCGGCGGCCTCGGTGCGGGCGCGCCGCGGCTACCGGTTCGAGACCTCCTCGTCGAGGTACCTGCTGATGGCCGTGAGCGCCGCCGGCGAGATGTCGCCGAGCGTGCGGGCGGCGTACGCCTTGACGCGCGCGGCACGCATGGAGCGCACCAGGTCGAGCTGAGCGCTGACTCGCTCGGGTGTCGCGGCACCGTGTTGCCCCGTGAGGAATCCCGGCTCAACGTCGAAGAATGACGCGAGACCGTCGAAGAGCCGTTGGTCTTGCACGTACCGGTGCCCGTTGACCATATAGGTCCACCTCGAGCGCGAGAGCTTAATGCCACGCTCCCCCAGATAGGCGGCGATCTGCGTGTAGGTCGGCTCGCTGCCGGTCTCCGTGACGGCGACGTCGATGAGCAACCGAAGGCGTTTGGCAAGGTCTTCAGCTGCGGCGGCGTTCTCGTCTTCGATCATGCGAGTGAGTCCCTCCCCTTTCGGGCCAGGTAGGGCTGTTCGATGGCTCAACACAGATTGAGCATGCTTCACGTTACCGATTGGGCATGCCCAACGCAATGGTTGCGCATGCTCAATTCGGAGTGCTAGACCTGACCCCAAAGACCAATTGAGCATGCTCAACGGGACATCGGTCGCAGGGCCGGACCTGTTCCCGCCAATATCGCCGCAGCAACCGCACGCGCGCCGCGATCCCTGCGCGCTGCGCCGGAACGCGTGCGCGGCCAGCACACCTCTGCTGCAGCCGCGCACGCAGCGCTGGCCACGTAGGGAAGGTGATCGAATTGCCAACGAATCCCGGCTCCCGCGCCGACCGGGAGGCCAAGCTTTCCGAGCTCCACGATCAACTCACCGCGGCAGTCGAAGCACTGGTCACCAGTGAGCAGTGGGTGCGCGCCCTCGAATTCGCCGCACGCTTCCGAACCCGCTCGTTCAATAACGTGCTGCTCATCCACGCACAGCATGCCACCGCATTCGAGGCGGGTCTCGTTCCCCATCCGACGCCGACGTACGTCGCCGGATTCCGGCAATGGCAGGAACTCGGCCGAAGAGTCGCCGCCGGTCAGCACGGCTACAGCATCCTTGCACCGCTGACTGCGCGCGTCGCAACCTCCGAGCCCACTCGTCCGGATTCGTGGCGACCACTCGGCCGCGGCGAGCGTCCGCGCGCCGGCGAAGTCGTCCGGTCCAAGCTCATCGGGGTACGACGCGCATACGTGTGGGATATCTCCCAGACCGACGGTCGTCCACTCCCCGAACCTCCGACGCCGCAACTTCTGCGGGGCGATGCGCCTCAAGGCCTGTGGGACGGGCTTGCCGCTCTCATCGACAACGCGGGTTTCGCACTCACCACCTCGGACGACCCCACTCTCGGCAAAGCCAACGGCCGCACCGACTTCCTGGGTCGCACGGTGATGATCCGCGGCGACCTCGATGCGGCTGCGCAAGTCAAGACGCTCGCGCACGAACTCGCCCACGTGCGCATGCATGACACGATGACCGAGGCGGCGGCTCTCCATCGCGGCATCGGCGAAGTCGAGGCCGAGTCGGTCGCTCTCATGATCGGCGCCGCGCACAGCATGGACACGACCGGATACACCATCCCGTACGTGAGCGGCTGGGCTTCGACCGTTTCGGGCAAGACCCCCATCGAGGTCGTGCAGGCTGTCGGCGAGCGCGTTCGTCGCGCGGCCGCCGACATCCTCGCGAACCTTCCGGCCGGGCAGCTCGGCACGGCCGACCTTCCCGGGCTCTCTCGGGCGACCTCGCCGATGCCGCCGTCGATTCCCACGGCGACGACCGCTCCGCCGAACCGATCAGTCGAGCACGCTCGACCACGGAGGTTGGCATGAACATCGGGGAACTGTTCCTTCACGCGACCTCGGCGAGCGCGCGCGACGCTGCGTACGCGTTCGCCGACGCGGGCATCCCGGTGTTCCCCTGCCTCCCAGACGGAAAACGCCCGCTGACACCGGCCGGGTTCCACGACGCGACGACCGAGCTCACCATCGTGCGGTCGTGGTGGGCGACCTGGCCGAGGGCGAACCTCGGGATGCCGACCGGCGCGGCATCCGGTTTCGACGTCATCGACGTCGACACCGGCGATATGGGCACCGGGTTCACGGCGCTCGAGTCAGCCCGAAAAGCGGGCCTCCTTGACGGAGAGGCCGCCCGGGTGCGAACGCCATCGGGCGGGCTCCACATCTACTACCCGACTGATCCCGATGGTGATCAGCGGTGTTGGCAGTCCGCGTTCGCGCACATCGACTTCAGGGGCGAGGGCGGATACATCATCGTGCCGCCCTCGACTGTGCGGGGCATCGCGTACCGCCTGTCCGTGCTGCGCGCCGGCGCGCAGCATCCGGTCGATGCGACTGCGTTGCGGGAGCTGATCGATCCACGACCGCCGCAGACCCCCAATCCGCGAGACGCAATCCATCACGCAGATCCGGACCGCTTGGCCCGTTGGGTGCTGCATCTTCAGGAGGGCGAACGCAATCACGGACTCTTCTGGGCGTCCTGCCGACTTGTCGAGGCAGGCTACTCCCCCACGGCCATCGAGACGACGCTCGGATCTGCTGCGGCGAGCGTCGGACTCTCCGCTCGCGAGATCGCCTCGACGATCCGCTCGGCGAGCAGGCAAGGAGCACCTCAGACCGCTACCACCTCGCCGACCTGGAACGAGCCTCGCGCATCAACGCGACGCGAGAGTGATGCTCCATGGCTGGCATGATCGCGCGGCGCCCCGATGGTGTGCGCGTAGCGACCGTCACGGCCATCGTTGGAACGGTGTTCATTGCGGCCGGGGCGTTCTGGCTCTCGTTCATATCGCTGAGCGACCTCGCGCGGCGATCGGGGATCGATACGGCGCAGGCTTGGGTGTGGCCGCTGATCGTCGACGGAATCATCGTCGTCGCAACCGTGGCAGCCGTCGCGCTCGCGCGCTCGCGGGTGGCGTGGTATCCGTGGATGCTGCTCGCGGCCGGCGCCGCGATCTCGGTCGTGGCGAACGCGATCCACGCCGTGGTCGCCGAGACCACAGAGGTTCCCCTCGTGCTCGCGGCGGCCGTCGCTTCGGTGCCGCCACTCGTGCTTCTGGCGATCACCCATCTGACGTCCGTCCTGGTTCGCACGCCGCACCCGACTCGTGACGCGAGACAAGTCCAGGCGGCTGCGACGCCGGAAGCAAACACACAGGTCGTCGCCCTCCGGGCTCCCGAACCGGCGTCGAGCGCGCTTGCACCCCGCGACGATGCGTCATCACTCCGGGCGCTCGGCTGGTCGCACTCCGCTATAGCCCGAAAGCTCGGCGTCCACCCGTCGACGATCAGCCGGTGGCTGCGCGATCACGCCGGCGCACCTACGTCGCACAGCACGCTGACGGAAGGCGCGAACGATGGATGAATACGACCTCGAAGAGTACAGCCGCAGAAACGCGAGCGGCCTACGCCCGGGCTCTTCCGTCGATGCGAAGTCGAACGATGTCGCAGATCGCATCCGGATGGCGCTCGCACGCAGCGCGCATAGCCCGGATAGCTCCGCGCTGGACCCGACCCACGACGAGCAACACGGCCAGCGTCCCGGAATCACGTGGGTCCGGGCATCCGATCTCCTCAACGCAGGCAGCGGCCGCATCGCCGGCCGCAGTTTCGACCTCGAGACCGAACTCGCACGGCGCCTACGCCGAGCACCCGCGACGACCCGTCGAGCGATCCGCGAACGAGCGGCAAAGCTGCCTCCCCTCTCCGAGTTCGGCCGCAGCCCCGAGCACGCCCACTTCAGCCGACCCGGGATGGGACGGCGGTGAGTCATGGGCATCCTGCAGACCGCGGCAACACGCACCGATCCGACAGGAGGTGCCGCGATGGACTGGAGCTCGGAGAGGGAACCCGAACCTGGAGCCTTCCGCAGGTCCGAAGGCCTGAGGAAGTTGCTCAAGCGATTGCATGAATCCGGGCCCGGTGCCTGGCGCACCGACCCTGAGGCCAACGCGCTGCTCCAGTTCGCCGCAGAAAAGTACTCGGCTCTGGCGCGCAAGCATGGCCTCGACCCGTGGGAGGCGGCATCCGCGGCATTCGATGCGATGCGCGCGCCCGCGACGCTTCGTGCCGATGACCCTTGGGCGCTCGTCACCCGTGCCGTGCAGATCACCTGCATTGCCGAGGAACGCGCGCAGGGTTTGCTCTGCTCGGTGCATCAGGCACGCCGCGCGAAGGTGTCGGTGTTCCACGACGCCGAACGGTTCAGCGATCGCGAACACGAGCTGCCCGAGTACCACCCGGCGTTCCGTACCGCTCCAATCGATGCCCAACCAGACAGCGCGCCCCGCGAAGACGTGCAGGCCGCTGTCGCCGATGCCATCATGCTCTTCACCCTTCTTGGTTGGCCGAACGACCGCGCGCGCGTCGGCGTCGAGTACGTCTGCGGGCGACTCGCGGATGCCCCGTCACGACCTTCGGCGTACGAGTCGCTCCGCCGCGACTATGCGGCGCGCGCCCAGCTCGACCTGCCGCAGCAGGCCTGGCTCGCAATGCTCAAGGCACTCTTGGGATGCTGCGACCCGCTTCACCAGCACACCGTCGCGGGACGCGGGGTTCTGCTGCGCTTGATCGTCGGCGAACCGCTCCGTGCGCTCCTGCACGACGACGACCTCGTCACCGGCATCGTCGTCAACACCCCATGGACGAGCGCATGACCGGAGCCCACGGCCACATCGAGCTCGAGCGGGCGATCGACTCGATTCGCGTCGGCGCCCGCCATCGCACTGACCTCGGCGACGTCGACGAACTCGCCGCGTCCATCGAGCGACAGGGGTTGCTGCAGCCGATCACCGTCACACCTGACGGAGACCTCGTCTGCGGCGCACGACGACTCGCCGCACTGCGGAAGCTCGGTGTACGCACGCTCAGCGTGTGGGTGCGGTCGGGCATCTCAGACGGCCTTGCCCGGCTGCTCGCCGAACAGGACGACAACGCGCTGCACAAGCCGCTCGCCCCGACCGAAGCCGCAGGGCTCTACCGCGAGGTCAAGCAACTGCTCGCCGAAGACGCGAAGCGGAGGCAGGCGGGGAGCCGCTTCCACTCCGGCGTCGCTCAAGTACCCGGTGCCGCACCCGGTGCGGCACCGCAGCGACGGGGCGACGGCGACGCCCGCGCCCAGGCCGCCCAACTTGTGACCGGCAATCGGTCGTACAACACGCACGAGCGCATCGGCGAGCTCCAGCGGATCGCCGCGGACGAGGATGCCGCAGAGGAGCAGCGTGCCGAAGCGGCGCGAGCCCTTGCCGCCATCGATGCCGGAGCACCGGTAAAGCCGCTGCTCCGCGCCGTCACCGGTGCCCCTGAGCTCGAACGGCTCGCGCAGGATGCCCTCGCTCGCGTTCGCGCCGAGCGGCGGTCGAAGCGGCGCGGGCGTCAAGCCCAGCCCACCAATGACACTGCGGAGATCGTGAAGCTCCCGATCCGTGCGTTCGTGTTGCAGTGGAGCGATCTGCAGCAGTGGTGGTTTCGCTTCGACGCCGAAAAGATCGCCGCAGACCTCACCGACTCCCAGCTCGAGGAATTCGAAGCGACCGTGGCCGGCACCGTCGAGTTTCTTGCAAGGATCCGAGCGCTTCGACGCGGAACGCGCGCTGTCGCGCTTTGACTTGCGCACCTTCAAGGCGACCGCGCATTGGATCGCTGAAGGGAGGCCGCACATGACGTTCGCCAATCGTCGCCGACTGCTCATCGCCGTGCTCGCGGGCGCCGGCGTACTCATCGTGCTCGTCGGCATGGGGGTCTTCGGGTTGCTGCGTGGACCGGCCGGATCCGCCGATGACCACGAGGTTGCCAGCGCAGCCTTGACCACGACCCCAGTGGCCTCTCGTGCCGCACCGGCGACGCCAAGACCGCTCGCGGAGACATCCGACCCTGAACGCTTCGCCCGTGCCGTCGCGCGCGCGCTCTACGACTGGGACACTCGCACACCCGACAAACTGTCGGAGTGGGTGCAACCGATCATCGACGCAGCCGAACCCGATGAGCAGCCAGGTGTCGCCGCCGACGTCCGCGCGTACCTGCCGCCAACGCAGGCGTGGGAACAGTTGAGCGCCTACTCCACGCAGCAAACGCTTCGAATCGAGTCGCTGCGGGCCCCGGATGCCTGGGCCACCGCCTTGGCCCAGGCGTCTGCCGAGCAGATCCCACGCACGGCAACTGCGCTCACGGTCACCGGTACGGCGGAGCGCGCCGGCATCTGGAATCAGGAGTCAGTCACGAGCGCACGACGCGTTGCCTTCACGGTCTTCCTTGACTGCCCAGATGACTCATCGTGTCGACTGCTCCGACTGTCCCGGCCCGACGCGCCGCTGAGATGAGCCCCTATTGAGCAAGCTGCTCCTGATTCTCGTGGTGCTGCTGTTCGCCAGCCCGCCGATCGCCCTCGTCAGCGTCGCGGCGATGGCGAACCCGGCGCTCCAGAGCTGCGCAGCCGGCTCGCTCATCGTCGCCGATGTGCCGGAGTCGCTCACCGCGAAGACTCGATCGGGCCAGACCATTCAGCTCGATCGTCGACAACTCTCACACGCCGCGACCATCACAACCACCGGGTGGCAGGTCGCGGGCGTCGGCCGCGACGGCATCATCATCGCGCTGATGGCTGCCCTCACTGAGTCGAGCCTGCGGATGCTCGCGAATCCGACCGCCTATCCTGAGTCGGCCGACTTCCCGAACGACGGGAGCGGCTCTGACCACGATTCGCTCGGCCTGTTCCAGATGCGTCCGGCGGCCGGCTGGGGCACCGTCGCCGAGCTGATGGATCCGAAGTACCAGGCCCGTGCGTTCTTCGGCGGGCCCACAGGCCCAAACGCTGGGTCACCGCGCGGTCTGCTCGACATCGCCGGCTGGCAGCAGGTCGATCGCGGCGCGGCTGCCCAAGCTGTCGAGGTCAGCGCCTTCCCGGACCGATACGCCAACTACGAACCAGTTGCCGAGACGATCCTCGACGCGCTCACCAAGTCTCGGAAGGGCGGTCCGGATGCCGCGCCCCCGCGCATTCCCGAGAGCGCGCGAATCGTCTTCCCGCTGCCTGAGGGCGCCTATACGAGCACCGACAGCTTCGGGTGGCGCACCGATCCGTACTCCGGCGATCGCAGATTCCACGCAGGGAGTGACCTCGCGGCGCCGCTCGGCACGCCGATTCTGGCCGTCGCAGACGGACGGGTCGTGTTCGTCGGCGAACGCGGCACCTACGGCGGATTGATCATCCTCGAGCACACCGTGGGCGGGCAGAGTGTCGCCTCGTACTACGCGCACCTCTACGAATCGGGCATGCACGTCGCGGTCGGCGACACGGTCGCCGCCGGCCAGCGCATCGGCGACGTCGGCTCGGCCGGCAAGTCGACCGGCCCGCATCTCCACCTCGAGATCCACCCTGGTGGGCAAGACCAGCCCGCCGTCGACGCGCTTGAGTGGCTCGCCGCACACGGGGCTGCTGGTGTCGACGACGCCGAGATCTCGCTCACCGCCTGCACACGCGAAAGGATCCCGTGATGGACGTCTTCCCTGATTTCGGCGCCGTCGGTGCAGCAGCCGAGCTCCGCACGATCATCGGCGCACTCATGACCTACGTGCTGATCTTCGCTGTGCTCATGATGATCGTCAGCGGGGTGACTTGGGCGCTCGCGACCGCCCACGGCCACTACCAGACAGCGACGAAGGCGCGCATTGGACTATGGATCGCATGCGGGGCTGCGGCGCTCACGGGATGCGGGGTCGGTTGGGCGCAGTTCGTGCTCGAACTCGGGACGAGTCTTTAGCAGCAGTCTTGGCGAGTCGCCCATGGCCCTCGCGAAGAATACACAAGACAAGACGCCAGTGCTGATGTCGCCGAGTCAATACCGTCGCGGTGACCCTTGAGTTGGGGTGGGCGGAGATGCCGAGTTGCCCGGCCGGGTGCGTCAGGATGGTGGCGTGCGCCAGAGCGGCGCCCGATGTGTATGGTTTGGATGGCTTTGGCGAAAAAGAGCCTGACCCCTGCGAGTCTCGCGCGGGAGTTGAATCTCGAGATCGACGATGTTCTTCTACTTCTGTGGGATGGAGGGATCGAGTACCCCACTTCCGCCGATTCAGTCATTCGACCTGGAGATCACAGCCTCGCGTTCGCAGCTTGTGGAGCCGCTTCGGTGAAGAGTCGCCTGCTGGTCGAATACTGGTCGACAACGCTTGGCATGTCGCGTGAGGAGCTTCGATCCTGGGCCAAGTCGCTCGGCGTGACGATCGGTCCGAATGCGCGACGCTTGCCCAAGGGGGCTCTCGCTCGTTTCGAACGCGCCACTCGGAAAAGCGAAGCCCGTCAGCAACAACGCGCAGATCTCGTCCTAGCCGCGGCGGCCAGTGCCGGCGAACCCAAGTCGTCAATGTCTTGGCGCGAGATCGGGCACATGAGGGAAGGTCTGCGTTACCTGGGTGCAGATGAAATTGAGCAGATCCACTTCCAGATTGCGCAGGACTTCAAAGACACGCCTGACCCGATAGCGCCAGCCGGAGTGAGGAGTCAAGAGCTCCTCGCGAGCGCAGCCGGTCGACCGTCCGCCGGCCTCGGCTCGTTCCGCAAGTATCCCACGGTGGAAATGGCAGCAGCGGCGCTCGCTCACTCGGTCATTCACAACCATCCGTTCTACAACGGCAACAAGCGGACGGCGCTTGTCTCGATGATGGCGTTCATGGACGAGAACGGGTTGGTTCTGACCTCTTCGCAAGACGAACTCTTCAAGTGGACTATTCGCGTCGCGGGACACAAGCTAGGCGCGAGCAAGTTCATTGGAGACAGGAGCGATATCGAAGTTCAACTCATGGCTCAGTGGCTTCTCCAGCACAGTCGCGGCATCGAAGGCGGCGAACGAGTTGTGACCTTCGCGGAGCTTCGCCGACGGCTGATCGCGCTTGAATGCACAGTCCAGATCACAGGCAACCGCGGCGGACGAGCTGTCGTCGAACGCACAGTGACTATCAACCGTCCTTCGCTCGTGGGGACGCGTAGCAAACAGGCGCGACGGCGCTACAACGTCCCGTACGGTGGCGAGGGACGCCAGGTGGCGCGGAGTCGCATCAAGGAATTGAGGCGGGAGCTGCAGCTTTCCGACGAATTCGGTGTGGACTCAGCGACGTTCTACGGCACAGACAAGCTCCCGGTCGATGCGTTCATCGCGGAATATCGAAAGACATTGCGCCGTCTGGCAAGGGTCTAGCTGACCCTTCATCATCGGGACGGACGCGCATCCGAACGCCGTCGCAGGCCTCGCCGATCCAATCGCATCCGCCTGGCGTCATCCTGCGCACCTCCCAGTCGAACGCAGGATCGACCGAGGAGCGCACCGTGATCGACATCATTCCGAACGGCACCGGCCTTCCAGGCATCGAGCAACTGCGCGTCATAGTGGGCGCAGTGATGACGATCGGATTGATCCTCGCGGTGCTCGCGCTGATCGTGGCCGCGATCGTCTGGGGGTTCGGTGCGAACTCGTCCAACCCGCACCTCGCCTCCCGCGGCAAGTCCGGTGTTCTCATCGCGTGTGGGGCGGCGATCATCTGCGGCGCTGCGGTGACGTTGACGAACTTCTTCTGGGGCGTCGGCCAGTCCGTCTGAGTGGCCCCGGCATCCATTCGAGTGAGACGATGAGCGTCTGCGACGTCCCCGTCATCGCCGAAGTGTGCACCGCCGTCGGCGAGGGCACCGCGTCACTCGTGACCGCGCCGTTTGACTGGCTCGCGGCCGCGATGGGCTCGGCCGCGGCGTGGATGTTCGAGGCGGTCTGGACGGCCTTCGACACCACGACGCTCGTCGACGTTACCGACCCGAGCTACCTAAAGGTCTTCAACGTCCTCTTCGGCCTCGCTGTGTTCGTCACACTCATCTTCTTCTTTCTGCAGCTCATCGCCGGCATGATCCACCGTGACCCGACGGCACTCTCCCGCGCCGGTATCGGGCTGGCGAAGTCGACCCTCGGCTCGTTCGTCATCGTCACCCTGACAGCCCTGCTGCTCGAGATCATCGATCAGCTCACGATCGGCATCGTGCAGGCGACCGGCAACACCATGGAAGGGATGGGTGATCGCATCGCCCTACTCGCCGGCGGGCTGACCAGCATCCAGATCGCCGCACCCGGAGTCGGTCCGATCGTGACGATCTTTCTGGCTGCTCTCGCAATCAGCGCGGCCGCGATCGTCTGGTTCTCCCTCCTGATCCGAAAAGCCCTGCTGCTCGTCGCGGTCGTATTTGGACCGATCGCACTTGCCGGATTGACCTGGGATGCCACGAAGGGCTGGCTTCCGAAGTGGATCTCATTCGTCGTCGCGCTCGTGCTGTCGAAACTCGTGCTCGTCGTGATCTTCCTCGTCGCGATCGCCCAGGTAGCCGCCCCGATCGATGCGGACCTTGCGTCGATCAGCGACCCGATCGCGGGCATCGTGCTGATGTTCGTCGCTGCGTTCGCCCCGTACATCACGTACAAGTTCCTAAACTTCGTCGGCTTCGACATGTACCACGCGATGTCGAGCGAGCAGGAGGCGAAGTCCGCGCTGAACCGACCCGTGCCGGTACCCGGCGGGCCGGGGCTCGACAGCGCGAAGAAAATCCTCGACGGCGGCAAGTCCGCCGATCCAGGCGCGCAAGGCGGTCCCGCGCCCACTGGCGCGACCGCAGGTCATGCAGGCGCTCGATCGACCAGCGGTACGGGTAGCACCGGAAGCGCCGCAAGTGCCGCTCCGGCGAGCGCCTCCAGCGCGGGAGCCAGCGCTGCTGGAGGCGCTGGCGCTGGAAGCGCCGCAGGCGCAGGTGCTGGCGGCGCGGCATCCGCTGCCGGACCCGCCGGACTCGCCGTCGCGGCGGGCGCCCAGGTGGCGGGCGCTGTCGCGCGCGCTGCGCCGCGAGCGGGTGGTGCAGTTGCCGGAACCGCCGACACTCACCTCGGCAGTGCGGCCGAGACGGCGAGTCCCCCGCCGCCCAGTGCGCCGGTACCTACGGCCCGGTCGACGACTCGTCCATCTATGCCGTCGCCACGCCCATCGGGCGCGCCCGCCTCACCCCCGCCCCGCACAGGAAGCAAAGGATGACCCATGCGCATCACCGCTACCGAGGCCGACTACCGGCTCGCACCCGTGCAGTTCTCGCGGCTCACCCGCCGCGGCATCCTGCTGGGTCTCTCGACACCGCAGCTCATTGCGCTCACGACGGGCCTGCTCATCCTCGTCAGCTCCCTCTACACCGCTGGTGCATCCGGTGTCGCCTGGACGTCGCCGATCTGGGGCACCGCGGCGCTCAGCGCCGCAATCCCGATCGGCGGGCGCAAGGTGGTCGAGTGGGTGCCCATCACCACCAGATGGATGCTGCGCGTCGCGCGCCATCAGCTCACCTACCGACGCCGAATCATGCGGCCACGCCCCGTAGGCACACTCGCGCTGCCCGGCGACGCGGCCGCCCTCCGCGAATGGGAGGACCCGGAAAGCGGCGCCGTGATGATCCATGATCCGCACCACCAGACCCTCACCGCGATCGTCCTGATCTCACACCCTGCATTCGCACTCCTCGACCCCGGCGAACAGCACCGACGCGTCACCGGCTGGAGCCGCGTGCTCGCCGGGGCATGCCGCTCCGGCCGCATCGCCCGCATACAGGTCAACGAGCGGACTCTGCCAGACTCCGGAAGCGGGCTCGCGGAGTGGTGGGCGCACCACGGCTTCGACGACGACTCATGGGCCGCCAACACCTACCGCGAACTCATCGAACGCGCCGGCCCGGCCGGCGAACGCCACGCGACGACCATGAGCGTCGCCCTCGACCTGAACGGCGCGGCCCGCCAGATTCGCGCCTCCGGCGGCGGAATGCGCGGGGCGGCCGACGTGCTCCGCCAAGAACTGCTCGTACTCAACAGCGCGCTGCGCTCGGCCGACCTCATCGTCGGCGGCTGGCTCAACGCTTCCGAGCTCGCCGCAGTGCTTCGCACCGCCTACGACCCTACGGTCGGGATTCACCTCGAGCGGCATCCGGACATCGGTCGCGACCTCGCCACCGCCGGGCCCGTCGCCGTCACCGAAAGCTGGGACCACCTACACAGCGACTCCGCCTTCCACGCCGTGCTCTGGATCAGCGAATGGCCGAGGTCACAGGTCTACCCCGGCTTCCTCAGCCCCCTCGTGTTCACCAACGGCGTCCTACGCACCATCGCCCTGCACTACCTGCCCGTCCGCGCCGACGCAGCGGCCCGCGATCTCCGGAAGAAGAAGACTGAACTCATCTCCGATGCGCACCAACGCAACCGCATCGGACAGATCGAGGATGCCTCTGCCACCGCAGAGTACGAAGACGTGCTCCAACAGGAGGCCGACCTCACGGCGGGCCACGGAGTGCTGCGCGTCACCGGACTGATCACGATCACCGCCCCGACCAGCGACGAATTGGATGCCGCAGTCGCCGCCGTGGAACAGGCAGCGATTCAGGCCTCGTGCGAGGTGCGTCGGCTCGTCGGGCAGCAGGCCCAGGCCTTCACGGCAGCAGCGTTGCCACTCTGTCGATCGGTCTGAGGTCCGAACCGCGAGCATCGGCACCGAAGTCAGTTGCGTCGCCGAACTGGGGCGTGACGCCTGCCAGACGTTCTTCGACTGCCGCGCGCGGCAGTCGAACCAGCTCGACAGGGCTGCATCCCGCAATCGCGCATCCGGCGACGAACGGCCGCCAGGCATCCGGATTTCGTGCCACCCTCAGGTGACCGAGCCGAACAGCGCCTTGTACGAAGCCGCCGACGCACCTGTCTTGCGAAGCATCCTGATTGGAGCCGAGCATGCACCTCTTCGAGCGCGACGAGCCGTCCACGCGGTGGATCAGCGTGGTCTTCCTCCAAGGTGATGAAGCCGAGGAACTCCTCGACCTGATCGATCGGGAAGGGCCGATCTCTGCGATCTACCGTCTCAGCGACCACGACGACGGCGACGCCACTGTCGAAGCCGCACTGGAAGCCGGATACGTCTACGACAAAGTGCCGGCCGGCAGCACCGACCACACCATCGAGCCGTTCGGCTCCCCCTACGCGCTCACGTACTCGGACACCTTCGGATACGTCTCGCTGCTCCGCCGGTACGAACCCGCGCCGGAGCCCAGTCGCGCCGTGCACGCGCCATTCGAACCATTGGCCGACCCCGCGACCAATGCCCTGCGTGCGCCCACGGTGCCTTCCGGCGCGCGGTCACGCGCGAGCCATGCGGTCGCGCTGTGAGCATCGACGAGCGCCTGCACACTGCGGCGTTGGTCAGCCCGCGTGATGAACGTCGACGAGAGAGACGGGCACGGCAACGCGCTGCATCCGCGCTCGAAAAGGATGCCCGTCGGGCCCGCGAGGCCGACCGCCGCACGCGCGTTGCCGGCGAGCGTGCCGAGGCACGCCAGGCCGGCTACCTTCCGGCCGCTGGCGAGCCTGGGCCCGCATCGCTTCGCACGCCGGGTCGGCTGAGACTGCCGAAGCATCAGGACACGTCCGCCACGCTCGCCGGTCACTATCCGTTTCTCGCCGAAGCCGGACTCGGCTCGGCGGGCGTATTCGTCGGTCAAGACCTCTACTCAGGCGCCTCGTTCGTCTACGACCCATGGGTGCTCTACCAACGCGGCATGATCACCGCGCCGAACGTCGTGCTTGCCGGCATCGTCGGCTCGGGTAAGTCGTCGCTCGCGAAATCGCTCTACACCCGTTCGCTGCCCTTCGGGAGGCGCGTGTACGTGCCCGGCGACCCGAAAGGCGAGCACACCGCCGTCGCCGAAGCAGTCGGCGGCAAAGCCATCATCCTCGGGCATGGACTGCGGAACCGCCTGAACCCGCTCGACGAAGGGCACCGACCCGCCGCTGCCTCCGATGCTGAATGGGCCGCACAGCTCGCCTCGCGCCGACGCGACCTCATCGGCGCCCTCGCCGAGACCGTGCTCGACCGCCAACTCACGCCGCTCGAGCACACCGCCATCGACCTCGCCCTCGCCGACGCCGTACGAAGCGCGCCGGTGCCGATCCTGCCGATGGTCGTCGACCGCATCCTCAGCCCTGATCCGACGGACGACCCGGAGCACCGCCTCGCCGAAGACGGCCGCCTCGTCGGCCACGCACTCCGCCGCCTCGTCGCCGGCGACCTCGCCGGCCTTTTCGACGGCCCCTCCACCGTGCGCTTCGACCCGACCCTGCCGATGGTGTCCCTAGACCTCTCCCGCGTCACTGAGAACTCGACTCTCATCTCGGTGCTCATGACGTGCTCGTCGGCTTGGATGGAGGGCGCCCTCGCAGACCCTGACGGCGGTCAACGCTGGGTCGTCTACGACGAAGCTTGGCGCCTCATGGCCTACCCCGCCCTGCTCCGCCGAATGGACGCCCAATGGCGCCTCGCCCGCCACTACGGCATCGCCAACATGCTGATCTTCCACAAGCTCACCGACCTCGACAACGTCGGCGACTCCGGCAGCGCCATGCGCGCCCTCGCGTCGTCACTGCTCGCGAACGCAGAGACCCGTATCGTCTACCGCCAGGAGCCGGATCAGCTCGGCTCGACAGCCGCGGCCCTCGGGCTGTCGGGAACGGAGCAGAAGCTGCTCCCCACGCTCGGGATTGGCCAGGGACTCTGGCGCGTCAAGGACCGCAGCTTCGTCGTGCAGCACCAGCTGCACCCCGACGAGCTCGCGGCGTTCGATACGACGGCGCGGATGACGGGAGCTCTCGCACTCGCAGATTGGGATTCGTCCGCTGAGGGTTCAGCACCATGCAGAATTGGCGCTGGATCCGAGGCCTGTCACGGTGATTAGCTTCGCTCGGATCCGATGTTCGCGGGCGGTGCGCGATGAGCGGATTCAACCCAGACCGGATGTCACCTCGTCGCGCAGCACACCCCTCCGCGACGCAGGCGTCGGTGTGCCCGAGGTAGGTAGAACTCAGCTACCTGGGCTCAGTCGAGGAACAACGTGCGGGCAGTAACCGATATCGGCATCCCGGTCGAGGCCCTCGACCTCGTCGACCGCACTTCGACGTATTATCGCGCCCGGAGATTCCACGACGTCATCGTGGGCTTATCGGAGGCTCGGTAGCACCTCGATACGTGGCCGACGGGCGAGTGTACGCGCTCGACTGTGTAGGTTTGGCTCATGTCTAGCCTGGTTCCCCTCGCTCAGATTTTCGCTGTTCGTTCGGCAACCCGTACTGAGGCAGACGTCCAGCAGAATCTCGGCGCGTTCCTCACACTCGCTCCTCTTGGCTTAGCCGATAACCAGGTGTCGAAGGTGGAGGTTCCGACCGGCGATGGCACGCGGCGGCGAATCGACGTCGAGTACGGGCGACTCATCATCGAAGTGAAGAAGGACCTCACGGTCGCAAACGCCGTGACCAAGGCTGAACCGCAGCTTCAGGGGTATCTGAAGGTCAAGCGCGACGCGACCGGCGACGAGTACGCGGGCATCATTACCGATGGCGTCGAGTGGCTGCTCTATACGCTCGCCGGCGACGAGTTCAAGCAGGTTCAGACGTTCACGATGAAGCGCGCGGATTCTGACAGCATCGAGCGGCTGACTAACTGGCTCGACGGCATACTCCTCACGGGCCCGAAGCTGAAGCCGACGCCTGACCGCATCGAGGAGCGGCTCGGGGCGAGCTCGCCGCGGTTCCGTCTTGACCGTGCACGCCTCGAGGCGCTATACAACGACCAAAGCAACGATGCCGAGACGACGCTGAAGCGCGAACTCTGGGCCCGGTTGCTCCGCACGGCGCTCGGCACGAACTTCGAGGATGACGCGGCACTGTTCCTCGACCACACGCTCCTGGTCATCGAAGCCGAGATCATCGCGCACCTCGTTGTTGGCATCGACCCCTCAACGCTCGAATCTGATGCAGTGCTCGCCGGCGCGGCCTTTAAGTCCGCCGGCATCATCGGCGTTGTCGAGGCCGACTTCTTCGACTGGCCCGCAAAGGTCAATGGCGGGCCCGCAATCATCGCCGACCTGGTGCGTGAGCTCGGGCAGTTCACATGGGAGGACGTCGAGCACGACGTGCTCAAGCACCTGTACGAGGCCATCATCTCGCCGGAGACGCGCAAGGGGCTCGGCGAGTACTACACCGCCGACTGGCTCGCGAAGGCAATCGTCGATGAGCGGGTCACGGACCCGCTGAATCAACGGGTGATGGACCCGGCATGCGGTTCGGGGACATTCGTTTTTCACGCCGTGCGACGATTCCTGGATGCAACGGATGCGGCTGGGTTCGCGAACCGCGATGCGCTGACATTGTTGCAGGAGACCGTATTCGGCATGGACATCCACCCCGTATCGGTGGTTCTGGCCCGGGTGACGTATCTGCTCGCCATCGGGCCGGAGCGATTGCAGGACCGAGGCACGCTCAGCATTCCAGTCTTCCTTGGAGACTCGGTGCAGTGGGGCCGCGGGGCCGGCGCACTCAGCAGCGACGTCTTCACAATGGAAGTAGATGCAGAAGACCTCGCTGGAAGTGAGGCTGAGGACGAACAGCTCGCCGGGTTCGCCGAGACGTTGACCTTCCCGCTCGGCTCCGACCCCACCGAGCTCGACATGCTCATCGCCGACCTCGCTGACCTCGCCGCGCAGTACACAGATGCGACCAGGCCCATCCCTGTTATCTCGCACATATTGAAAGCGCGTGGGGTGAAAGACCCGCAGGCCGACGTGGTGAGGGCTTCATTCAAGACACTCTGTGAACTGAACGCCGCCGGTCGAGACCACATCTGGGGTTACGTCGTTCGCAATCAGATCCGGCCGCTGTGGCTCGCGCGGAACCCGGTGGACGTGCTTGTCGGAAACCCGCCGTGGGTGGCCTACCGCTACATGACGCGCACGATGCAGTCGCAGTTCAAGGCGATGCTCGAGTCGCGAGAGCTGTGGACCGGTGGCGCGGTGGCGACCAACCAAGACCTCGCGGCGCTGTTCATCGCCCGCACGGTCGAGGTCTTCCTCAAGCCCGGCGGTAGCTTCGGCTTCGTAACGCCCTACGCGGTGCTGTCGCGCTTGCAGTATGAGTTGTTCCGCACCGGCGACTGGCTCGATGCCGACCCGCTGCACATTAACGCAGCGTTCGAGACACCGTGGGATTTGGCCGACGTGCGTCCAGACCTCTTCCCGGTGCCGTCAGCGGTCATATTCGGCACTCGCGCAGACGAAGCTGTCGCGCTGCCGGAGGAGGTCATCGCATTTCGTGGTCGTGTTGGCCACATCCTGCGTGAAGACGACACGGTCATCCAACTGTCGGCCGACGACGCCTATCTGTCGCCTTACTCATCGCGGCCGATTCAGGGCGCAACGGTCGTGCCTCGCGTGCTGACCTTCGTCGACGAGGTGCCCGCCGGAATGCTTGGACGCCCTGCAGGAACAACCGCGGTGAAGTCGGCGCGCAGCACGCAGGAGAAGAAGCCGTGGAAGCTACTAGATTCGGTCGAGTCACCTGTAGAGGAGTCCTTCGTTCGAGAGGTGCTGCTCGGATCGAGCATGGTGCCCTATCGGGTCGTTTGGCCGCACAAGGCGGTGCTCCCCATCACTGACAGCGGCGTGCTGAAGCCCGCCCAGATGTTGCACTACCCGCTGCTTAGCGCCCGCTGGGCGATTGTCGATGGCCTCTACAACGCGAACAAGTCGGCGAAGACGAAGATGAATCTCACTGAGCGCCTCAACTTCCAGAGCGGGCTCACGCGACAATTGCCTGCACCAGCTCACCGGGTTCTCTACACCGCGTCCGGCAATCGCATTGCCGCGGCCTACACCGCGAACACCGACTACGTAATTGAACACAAGCTCTACTGGTTGAAGGTCGACTCGGAGGGCGAGGGACAATATCTCGCGGCCATCTTGAACTCGGATGCTGTCGCCGTCGCAGTTGCGAAACGGCAGTCTCGGGGTCTATTCGGTACGCGAGACATCGACACGCTCCCATGGCGACTCCCGATTCCGGCCTACGACCCTGACAACGAAACGCATGTGGCTCTTGCCGACCTGGGCATCGCCGCGACCGCGACCGCAATGACCATCGACTTCGCGGATGTGTTGGACTTCAAGGACGCTCGTCGGCTCGTGCGAGGCGCCCTGGCTGCGGATGGCACGACCGAAGCCATCGACCAAATCGTCACCCGTATGCTCGACCTCAACCCCTCAGGCTCGGCGATTCTGCTCGGCGACGCGGAGGACGCAGACTTTCCTGACGACGAGGAGTCATAGCCAGCGCCGCACGACGAAGTCCACCGATCCCCCGGGCGCTACTGCCCGCAATCCCGTGGTGTTTCCCGAATTGGCCTTCTAGTGAGTAGCAATCACTCAAGGTCATTGCCCTGGGTCGCCCTCACCTCGATTAGTAGCGGCTCGGCTTTCGACACCTCATCCACCTGTGGCATCGCCTCGAGCATCAGCGTCACCCGCCGAACAATCGCTTCGGGCTGGCTGCGCGCCATCTCCCGCTGCAACTCACGGATCGCGTTATTGTCCACTACCTGCACCGACGACAATATCTTCCACTGCTCATCGGCAAACTGTCTCGCCTCGAACATCGCCCGGAAGCGGGCACACCACTCCTCGGCGGTCATCTGCGGCTTCGCGACGGCGACGTCAGTCCCAGGCGCAGCATCGTCGTCGCACGCATCAGCCTGCGTCGGCATGGTGACGACGTCGGCGGCGTCCATCGGGGATGCGGTGGCCTCGCTCCCCAGTCCACGCACGTTGTTCCAAAACGATCGAACTGCTGGGAGCGCGCGCTCGTTGATGATTTGCTGTACGTGCGGGGTCGCTTTGCGGATGAGGGCGTACCCGCCGACCGCGGCGCCGATGACGGCCAAGATGAGCAGCGCCGCCGCCTGCGCGTCTGCGTCTGGATCCGATTCGGTGGTCGACGACGTCGATTCGTAACTGCTGTCGTCATCGTCTCGCTCCGACGGGTGGAACGATGCGTGATCAGACAACTTCCCCTCGCAGTCGAAGAGGAGCTGACTTAGGCCGCCATCCTCTGATTGCCCGGGTGTCAGCGAGTCGTCGTACTCGTAGTACCCATAGATCTTGGCCATCCAGCCCCCGCAGCTCGTTGAGGCCAGTCAATACCACTCGACCGACACGCGCTTACGCGAAAGTGGACTTGCACGTTGGCGATGAGCGGGGACCTTCAGTTCACTGAGGTGAATCCCGCGTGCGTCATCGATAACGGCTGCGACCTGTGCGCCATCGGCATACCGTGGGCGAGCGCGGAACCGGTCCGATTCGCGACGCGACGGCACGCGTTCACTACGCGAACGCCAACCGGTGAGCGGTGTCTCTCGAGCTCCGCGCTCGCGGGCGCCGAGGATGCGGGCGGCACACCTTCCTCCCACACCAGGAGGCGCAGTGACCGCAGGCGAAGAACGAGACGCGAGGATGGTCCTCGCCGCGGTCTCTGAACCAGCCGACGTCATCACCAGCACGTTGATCGCGCGCGTGGGTGCGGTTTCAACGGTCGAGCTGATCGCGAACCGCTTATCACTGCCGAGCGATATCGACACTGCCGAGGGCGAGCTGTGGCGTCGACGTCTCGCGCCGCGCATCCATCCCGATGAGCTTGACCAGCAACGTGCCGCGATGGATGCCGCCAACCTGCGTGTGCTCACTCCCGCGGATGCCGACTGGCCGACCGAACTCAATCAGCTCGGCTCCACCGCTCCGATCGCCCTCTGGCTTCACGGTGCACCGGAGTCCCTTCATGCGCCGCTACCCGGCCGGGTGACGATCACCGGTGCTCAGGCGGCGACCGCGTACGGCAGCCACCTCGCTCGCGAACTCGCGGCAGATCTCTCCCGCCGTGGCCGCGTCATCCTCGCCGGCAGCTCACACGGCATCGACGCGGACGCCCACTTCGGCGCCCTGGCGGCCGGGCCGACCGCGACGATTGCCGTCCTCGCGTCAGGGCTCGGTCGCCCCCAATCCGCCGGTCACGACGACTTCCACGAGCGCATCGCCTCGGGCGGCGGCCTGCTCATCTCCGAACTCCCACCGGGTGCATCGCCAACACGGTGGCGATTCCTGCAACGAGGTCGCTTGCTGGCCGCACTCGCGGGCTCGACCGTCGTGGTCGAGGCAGGACGACGGTCAGCCTCGCTGAACGTCGCGGCGATCGCTCACGCGCTCGGTCGCCCGGTCGCGGCCCTGCCGGGGCCTCTCACGTCGCCGACGAGCGCGGGTACACATGCGCTCATCCAGAGCGGTACCGCGACCCTGATCACCGGCGCCGACGATCTCATCCGCCTGACCGACCCCGCTGTCCGCTACGCCGTAGACCGACCTTTCGCGACGGCCAACCCCCATCGCGGCCTGCCCGACGGCCGGCGACGGCTGCGCTAACGCTCATGCGAACCCAGCAGGCCAGTGGCGACCTTGGCAACGAGCTCACGAACGTCGGCCTGGCGATCCTCATCGGCGTCGCAGGGCTCGCGCTGATGCTTCGCGTCGCGGGCAGCATCAGCGCTTGGGTGACCGGGCTCCCCGAACCGGCCGTGGGACCGGAGGGCGGGCTGGCCGTCATCTTGCACCCGTCCGACCCGGCCGGCGCACTCGGAGCGCCCGGCCTGCACCCGGTCGCGTTCTGGAGCGCCGCAGCACTGTTGATCGCTGCGGCGATCACCGGGTTCGTTCTGGTCCGACGGATGCTGCGTGCCTCCGAGCGGGCACGGCTGGCGGACCCGTTCCGGATGCCGGGCATCGCCACTCGTGCAGACGTCACGTACGCCGCATCCCGGAAGCGGCTCCTTCTTCGCGCCGC
Organism: Agromyces agglutinans; assembly: GCF_009647605.1. GTDB lineage: Bacteria > Actinomycetota > Actinomycetes > Actinomycetales > Microbacteriaceae > Agromyces > Agromyces agglutinans. The sequence continues at coordinate 600,084 of NZ_WJIF01000001.1, forward strand.
GCACCTGCGGCCATCCCTCGAGCACCCCGAACCGAGCGATGTCGGCTATCGACTCGGTTCTTCGCAGGGCGTCGAGGTGTGGGCGTCGGTCGAGGACTCGATCCTGGTGATGGGGCCGCCGCGCTCTGGCAAGGGCGTGAACATCGTCATCAACGCGATCCTCGACGCGCCAGGGCCCGTGGTGACCACGAGCACCCGGCCCGACAACCTCGCCGCCACACTGACCGCCCGACGACAACATGGCCCGGTCGCCGTCTTCGACCCCCAACGCTTGGTCCCAGGTATCCCGGCTGGGCTTCGGTGGTCGCCGATCCGTGGTTGCGAGGACCCGCTCACCGCGATCATCCGCGCCAAGGGACTCGCAGCAGGCACCGGACTATCCGCGGGCGGTGTCGACGGCGGCGGGTTCTGGGAGGCGAAGACGCGCGTCGCCCTCCAGTCACTCCTGCACGCAGCGGCCCTCGACCGCCGCTCCCCCGCCGAACTCTTCCGCTGGACGCTCGACCCCGCCGCGGCCGCAGACGCCGCCGCGATCCTGCACTCCAATACGGGGGCTGCGACCGGGTGGGGTGACGCGTTGCAGTCGATGCTCGACGCCGACCCGCGCACCCGGGACTCCATCTGGCAAGGCGTATCCCTCTCACTCGCATCCCTCGCCGACCCGCGCGTGCTCGACGCCGTCTCCCCGACCGACGGCGAACGCTTCGACCCGAAACTCTTCCTCCGCGCCGGCGGCACCGTCTACCTCCTCGCCACCAGTGCCGGGGCCGACAACACCGCCAACCTCGTCGCCGCGTTCATCGAAGACCTCGTCGAAACCGGACGCCGCATCGCCGCCGAATCACCGCGCGCACGCCTCGACCCACCGCTGCTGCTCGCCCTCGACGAGATCGGCAACCTCGCACCCCTGCCATCCCTGCCGGGTCTCATGGCCGAAGGCGGCGGCACCGGCTTCACGACCATGCCGGTCCTGCAGTCCCTCGCCCAAGCACGCTCGAACTGGTCCGACAACACCGCCGGCACGATCTGGGATGCCTCCAACGTCAAGGTCATGCTCGGCGGCGAGTCGAACGCGGGCGACCTGCAGAACATCGCGACCATAATCGGCGATCGTGACGACCTGACCGATGCCACCACCATTGGCGACCGCGGCAGCCGCTCCTCGCAACGCTCCGTCCGCCGCGTGCAGACCATGCCACCCGACACGATCCGCACCCTCCCCGACGGCGCCGGCCTCTTCCTGCTCCGATCTGCACCACCGATCATCGCGAAACTCCGGCCCTGGACCGAACGCGCCGACGCGGCCGCCCTGCAAGCGGGACGCCAGCAGGTCGAAGCCGTGCTGCAGGCGCCGAAGCCAAGGCCGCCGAGCCATGGCGCAGAGACCGACGGCGCTGGCGACTCGGACCGAACGGATGCCTCGGCCTCGGCCGACGACAATGACCTCGAAAGCGCCGCGCTCGACGCCGACAGCCGCGAGGTCGGTTCGTAGAACTCGCCATGCGCACCTCAGCGGTGAGCGCGGATCGTCGATCCGCCCGACACCGGAAGGCCAGTCCAATGACGCTTCGCACCCAGCACTCTCTGTCCGGCTTCATCGCCTCCGATCCGCAACGCACGGTCACCGAGCGCGGCGACTCCCGCTTCTACGTGCGCATCGGGCAGCCGCAGTTCCGCCGCGAGGACGACGGCTCGTTCACCGAACTGCCGCCCGAGTTCCACGACCTCGTCGCGTACCGCGCCACCGCCGACCGCGCCATGACCCGGTTCAGCAAGGGCGACCAGTTCGTCGCCGAGGGCTACGTGCACCGCTACCAGGTCGAGCGCGACGGCCAGGTCGTCGACCGCGAAGAGTTCGTGGCCAAGAAGATCGGCCACGACCTCGCCCGCACCGATTACGACGTCGACCGCACCCGCCGCCATGCCGCCACAGTCCGGCGAGACGCGGAAGCGAGCGCCGCGGAACCGATCACCTCGCCGGCAGCACCGGTCGGTAGCGCGACATCCGCGCTGCACCGGTGAGCACGATGGCGGATGCCGCGTCCCCCGGATCCCCGGCTGATGCTCCTTCGTTGTTGTTCGGCAGCGTACGGTTCGACGACGACGCGTTCGACGACCTCGCCGCGCCGCTGCTCGCCGAGCCGCCGCATCCGATCAATTGGAACCTGCTGACCGCTAAGGAAGCCGAGATCGAATGGGTTCGCCTCAACCGGTGGGTCGACTGGCTCCGACGCACATACGGGCTTCCGGCATCCGTCGTCCCACCGCTGTGGCACCGCCACCCCGAGCTCGTCTGGGAACTCTCCGCCCTGCACCTGCACTGGCTCAGTGCCTACGACCCTGACCAGCACGCCTCCGCACCATTCGGATGGCACCGCGACTTCGCGGACGCGCGCGGCCGCCTCCACGACTGGGTCGCGACCGCCGGCACACGCCTCGATCGCGACCGACCCACCCGCCAGACTGCCTGGCCCGGCGAACCACCCGCCGCCACCATCGACGACGTCGGGATCACGGATCGCAACGACGACTTCGTCGAATTCGTCGTCGCCGACGTCGAACGGCGCCGGGCCGCAGAACGGGATCTGGTGTGATCTCGTGCCCCGAAGTGGGGGCCGGATCTGGTCAGACCGGAGGCGGCGTGCTCATAGCCTGAACTGCGACCCCGTACCCGAACGAGGAGAGCACGTGAGCGCCCCCACATCGCCCGCCGGGTGGTACCCCGATCCCGATAACAGCACCACCGGCCAGCGTTACTGGGACGGCACCGCATGGACCGAACACCGCGCTCCCGGCTCCGCGGCACCGCAGCCGGCACCGGCTTCGACGGCCACGGCGCACCCCACACCCAGCGGAACAGCCACGGCAACGCAGGCCAACCCGTTCCGCCGCGCGATCGCCCTCCTGCTCACCGGGGTCAAGCGGCTCCTCGGACTCATCGGAGCGTGGTTCCGTCGCCTCAACGTGTGGGGCTGGCTCGCGTTCAGCGTCCTCGCATTCCTGACCCTGGTACTCCTGCCAACGGTCGGAGCCGGCGGCGGGCTGATCTGGGTCGGGATCATCGCACTGGTCACCGGCATTTACGCGTTCGCGACGAAGCGACCGTCCTGGGCCGCGATCGCCGGCCGCAAAGCCGCAGCCGGCGTCATCGCCGGCGGGCTCATCGTCACCGTCCTCGGCGGCACAGCCGCCGCCGGAGCATCCGAACCGACCACCGAAGCCCGGCCCTCCACCGCCGCGAGCGCGGAACCCTCCCCTGAACCCAGCCGCACACCCAAGCCGACGCCGACGCCGACCGGGGAACCGGATGCACCTGAAACCGTCGCTGGCTACGACGGCACCGCCGCGGTCGGTGTGGCCGACTCGACCGCAACCCAGGGCACCGCCCTCGCCCTCCTCGACACGTTGCCGATCAAGGGCCGCGCACCGAAGACCGGATACGACCGCGAAGCCGGGTACGGCACCGCATGGCTCGACGTCGACAGCAACGGCTGCGACACCCGCAACGACATCCTCGCCCGCGACCTCGAACCCGAAACGAAGTCCGGCCCCTGCAAAGTCCTCACCGGCACCCTCACCGACCCGTACACCGGCAAGACCATCGACTTCGTCCGCGGAAACACGACCTCCCTCGCCGTGCAGATCGACCACGTCGTCGCACTCATGAACTCCTGGGAGACCGGCGCACAACAGCTCACCCAGGCACAACGCATCAGCCTCGCGAACGACCCCATCAACCTGTTCGCCGTCGACGGCCCGACCAACAGCCAGAAGGGCGCCGGCGACGCCGCTACCTGGCTGCCCCCGAAGAAGGACTTCCGCTGCACCTACGTCGCACGCCAGGTCTCAGTGAAAGCCACCTACGGGCTCTGGGTCACCCAAGCCGAACACGACGCCATCGCGAACATCCTCACCGGATGCCCCGACGAACCCGCCGTCACCTCCGCATTCACCCCGGTCGCCGCACCCGTCGTCGAACCGGCACCCACGCCGGCTCCTGCGCCGGCACCAGCGCCCGCACCTGAGCCGGCCCCAGCGCCCGCTCCGGTCGACGTCTACTACGAGAACTGCGACGCCGTCCGCGCCGCAGGAGCGTCCCCCATACGCGCCGGCGACCCAGGCTACTCCCGCAAGCTCGACCGCGACGGCGACGGCGTCGGCTGCGAATAGACATCTCGCGCGTGCGCGGCAGCGAACTGAATCGCAGCTGCCGGCACCGCTGCGATCGGACCGAGCCGTGGCCACCGCAAACAGCGACCCACGAACGAAACGACCAGATCCCGTCGAGCGCTAATGCAGGCCGATTCGACGGTCTGCCCTGGTAACGAAGGGGATCATGACGAGCGGGGACGGGCGTGAGGCCCATATCGACGCCTATGCCCCGAGCACCTCATCCAGGATCTCGGCCGTCACCGGGTCCACCTGCTCGGCGCTGACCACGTAGCTTCCGCGCGTGATCTGCTCATTCGCATGCCCCAGCAGCCTTGACGCGAGCGTGATGCCCGCGGCGCGCTCCACGAGGGTTGCCGATGTCCGGCGATAGATGTGGGTCGTGTACTCGTCGACGTCGACACCGAGCTCCATCAACGACTCACGCTCGTCCGCGATAAACGAACGGAGCAGCCGCTCGTAGTTGCTGACACTCATCGCCTTCCCCGTCTTCGTTGGGAACAGGAACGCCTCGCCACCGGAATCGGCGAGCGCGAGCCGGTACCGCACCGCGGCCGCCGCCACGGAAGGAAGCGCGATGGTGCGGCGCTGGCGCGCACGCTTCGGCGAGTCCTTCCGGTAGATGCCTTCAGTCTTGTTGCTCACGACCGTCCCGCTGACCACGAGCGTCGGTGGACTGCTGGTGATGTCGACATCGCACCGCCGCAGCGCCAGGCACTCGCCGATGCGAAGCGAAGTGCCGAGCATGATGTCCATCCCGTCGACGAGGGCTCGGTAATTCGGCCTGGGCCCGTCTGGACGCCTCTCGCGCCACTTCTTCATCAGGTTCCGAACGCCCGAGATCTGCTCAGTGGTGAGCACGGAATCCTTCTTCGCCGACGTGGGCAGGCGCTGGACATCGCGCACCGGGTTTCGGGGCAGCGCATCGTCGCGGACCGCGTACCCGCACAGCAGGCTGAGCACCGTCCGCGCTCGACGTGCCTTCGAGATCGATTCGGTCTGCAGGATGTCCTGAATCATGCGGTCGCACCGGCCCACGGTGAGCTGCTCGAAGCGGACCGCACCGAAGCGGGGGACGATAATCATCCGGGCCGCGGTCTCATAGACCTCGTACGTCGAGAAGGAGAGGCTCCCAGCTTTGGCGCGTGCGCGCACCTGCTCCAGCCAGCGTTCGACGCCCTGGGCGATGGTGCTGTCAGGCGTCAGCCCGCTGCCTCCACCGGTGCTGAAACAGGCTGCTTTGCGCTCGAGCGCCGCGCGCGCCCCTTCCTCGGTGTCGCCGCTGGCACGGAGCCGCTGCAGGGCGCCGCTGTCATCCCTCGTGGCTCCTCGTGCCTGGTACTTGCCGCTCGCGAGCCGGCTGACGTTGATGACACCGAGCTCGCCCGGTCGAGTCTGTGGTCTAGCCATGCCGCTGATCGCCCGCCCATCTGAGGACGTCGGCCAGGTCGTAGCGGACGTGCCTGCCGAGCTTCAGGAACGGGGGCCCGGCGTGCGTGAGTCGCCAGTCCTCGAGTGTGCGTTCGGGCAGGCGGAGCAGCTCGGCGAGTTCGTGCTGGGTGAGGAAGCTGGGCGCGGCTGGCGTCGTCGCGGTCTCGTTCATGCCACGTAGGTGCACGAGTCGAGTCCGGGCCGATCGGCCGGCGTCGGTGACGCTCCGTAGCAACCGGTAGGACACGACGCGCATGACGCGTCGAGGAGGGTTTCTGGTCTCGTTTCTGGTCTTTCGCCTCGAAACGCGACGGTGATGGACGATGGGCAAAGGGTGACTTTGCCGCGGAATTCCGCCCCTGTTATGGCTGGGGTACCTGGACTCGAACCAAGAACAACTGAACCAGAATCAGCCGTGTTGCCAATTACACCATACCCCAATGGCCTGAAACCGAGGTCTCGGGCCGACATGTAACTCTAGCCCAGCTCTGCCGAACGGCCAAACTGAGCCGGTCTCGATACGCTGGGCGCGCCTACTCGACCGACGGCGCCGCCGCCAGCACCCCCACCAGCCGGTCGACCCGCGCGAGCGAGTCGGCCTTGCCGAGGATCTGCATCGACTCGAACAGCGGCGGCGAGACTCGCCGTCCCGAGATCGCGACGCGCACGGGGCCGAAGGCCACGCGCGGCTTCAGGCCGAGCCCGTCGATGAGTGCGGCGCGCAGCGCCTCCTCGATCTCGGCGGTGGCCCAGGCCTCCCCCGGGATCCGCTCGAGCGCGTCGCGCGCGGACGTCAGCACCTCGCGGGCGTTGGCGGGCAGCGAGGCGAGCGCGTCGTCGTCGTGGGTGAGGCCCGAGGCATCCGTGAACAGGAAGCCGAGCATGCCGGGCGCCTCGCCGAGCAGGCCGATGCGCTCCTGCACGAGCGGCGCGGCCTCGGCGAGGGTCGCCTCCTCGGCGGGCGCCAGCGGCGTCGAGACGGCGCCGGCGGCCTGCAGGTACGGCACGGTGCGGGCGGCGAAGTCGGCGGGCGCGAGCAGGCGGATGTGGTCGCCGTTGATCGACTCGGCCTTCTTCTGGTCGAATCGCGCGGGGTTCGGGTTGACGTTCGCGACGTCGAACGCCTCGACGAGCTCGTCGCGGCTGAACACGTCGCGGTCGGCCGAGAAGCCCCAGCCGAGCAGGGCCAGGTAGTTCAGCAGTCCCTCGGGGATGAACCCGCGATCGCGGTGGTGGAACAGGTTCGACTCGGGGTCGCGCTTGCTGAGCTTCTTGTTGCCCTCGCCCATGACGTACGGCAGGTGGCCGAAGCGCGGCACGAACGAGGTCGCGCCGATGTCGATGAGCGCGTGGTACAGCGCGATCTGCCGCGGCGTCGACGAGAGCAGGTCTTCGCCGCGCAGCACGTGGGTGATGCCCATGAGCGCGTCATCGACCGGGTTCACGAACGTGTACAGCGGCGCGCCGTTGGGGCGCACGACGACGAAGTCGATGGTCGACCCGACCGGGAAGTCGATGCGTCCGCGCACGAGGTCGTCGAAGCCGAGGTCGACCTCGGGCACGCGCAGGCGCAGCGCCGGCTCGCGGCCTTCGGCGCGGAACGCGGCTCGCTGCTCGTCGGTGAGGTCGCGGTCGAAGTTGTCATAGCCGAGCTGCTTGGGCCGGCCGTTCGCCGCGTTGCGCGCGTCGATCTCCTCGGCCGTCGAGAAGCTCTCGTAGAGGTGCCCGGCCGCCTTCAGTCGCTCGATGAGGTCGGTGTAGATCTCGCCGCGCTGCGACTGCCGGTACGGGCCGTGCGGGCCGCCGACGCCGACGCCCTCGTCCCAGTCGAGACCGAGCCACGTCAGCGCGTCGAGGATCTGCTCGTAGCTCTCTTCGCTGTCGCGCGCGGCGTCGGTGTCTTCGATGCGGAAGACGAAGGTGCCGCCCGTGTGCCGGGCGTACGCCCAGTTGAAGAGCGCGGTGCGCACCAGGCCGACGTGCGGCGTGCCGGTGGGCGAGGGGCAGAAGCGCACGCGGACGTCGCTGCCGGTGGCGGTGGTCGTGGGGTGGGCCGTGTCAGACATCGTCGTCAATGCTACCGACCGCGGCTGCGGCGCGTCCGCCGGGATCGAGCGCTTCGAGCGCCCGCAGCGCGGCGGCGACCGCGGGCACCCGCTCGGCGCCCTTCGCGGTCACGAGGTGCAGCGATCGCACGTCTTCGCGCGCGGTCGGGCGCACCACGACGCCCGGATGCCTCGGCGTCGCGCGGAGCGCGAGGGCCGGCAGCAGCGCGACCCCGAGCCCCTGCGCCACCATGCCCTCGACGGCGACGAAGTTGTCGGTCTCGAACGCGATGCGCGGCGCGAATCCCGCCGCGGCCGCGAGCTCGAGCAGGTGGCCGCGGCAGCGGGGGCACCCCGCGATCCACGGGTCGTCGGCGAGGCGTTCGAGCGGCACGTCGTCGAGACCGGCGAGCGGATGCCCCGCCGGCAGCACGAGGCGGATCGGTTCGTCGCCGAACGCCCGCACGGCGAGCCCCCGGGCGCTCGCGCGGTGCGGATCGTCGCGGTCGCCGGGGTAGCTGAATGTGATCGCGAGGTCGGCCCGGTTCTCGCGGACGGCCTCGACCGCCTCGGGCGGTTCGGCCTCGACGAACGTGATCGCGACGCCCGGATGCCTCGCGCCGAGGCTCGCGATCAACTCGGGTACGAGGGTGGGCGACGCCGATGGGAAGGCGACGAGGCGCAGGCGCCCGGCACGCAGGCCCTTGAGTTCCGCGAGCTCGCCGGCCGCCGCTTCGAGCGACGTCGTGACGGCGCGCGCGTGCCTGGCGATCACGCGGCCCGATTCGGTGAGCCGGATGCCACGGCCCGCGCGTTCGACGAGCGCCACGCCGGTGCGCTCCTGGAACCGGCGCACCTGCTGGCTGACCGCGGGCTGGCTGTACCCGAGCGCGGCCGCGGCGGCGGTGAGCGACCCGTGCGCGGCGATCGCGTGCACGACGCGCACGGTCTGCAGGTCGATCGCCGCGGCGAGCCGCTGCGTCGCCTCATCGGCCGGGGCATCCGTCGGGGCCAGCGCGGTGGAGGCGGCGCCAGCCGACGAGGCTTCCGCGGGCGAGGCATCCGTCATCGAGGCATCCGTCATCGAGGCATCATAACGAATCGGCATGTTTCCGATCACTCATCTGCCGTTGTCGAATGAATGCGCCGAGCGCACACTGGCAGCATGCCTGACCTGCGATCCCGATTCACCGCCGGCCGCGGTTACCTCGCGGCCTGCACACTCGGCCTGCCGACGCTCGAGACGCACGCCGCCGTCGCCCGCGACCTCGAGCGCTGGGCCGCGGGCTCGGCGAACGCCGGCGAATACTCGAAGGTCGTCGAGCGAGCCCGCGGCCACGCCGCGACCCTGCTCGGCGCTGAGGAGGAGCAGGTCGCCGTCGGCTCGCAGGTCTCGGTGTTCGCCGGCCTCGTGGCGGCCTCCGCCCCGGCCGGCGCGGAGGTGCTCTGCATCGACGGCGACTTCAGCTCGATCGTCGGGCCGTTCCTCGCGCGCGGCGACCTGCGCGTGCGACACGTCCCGGCCGACCGGCTCGCCGACGAGATCCGCCCGACCACCGCGATCGTCTCGGCGTCGCTCGTGCAGTCGGCGTCGGGCGAGGTGCTCGACGCGGCATCCGTCGCGAAGGCGGCGCGCGACGCCGGTGCACTGCTGCTCATCGACACGACCCAGGCGACCGGCTGGATGCCGACCGACGCGCTCGACGCCGACGTCATCGTCTGCCATGCGTACAAGTGGCTCTCCGCACCGCGCGGCGCGGCATTCGCGGCGTTCAGCGACCGGGCCGTCGCCGAACTGACACCGCACACCGCGGGCTGGTACTCGGGCGGCGACCCCTGGGCCTCGTGCTACGGACCCGACCTGCACCTCGCCGAGGGAGCCCACCGCTTCGACGTCTCCCCCGCGTGGCACGCCTGGGTCGGCGCCGAGTCCGCGCTCGCGTTCGCGGCATCCCTCGACCTCGACGACGTACGTGGGCACGACGTCGGGCTCGCGAACGCGTTCCGCGCGCGGCTCGGGCTCGAGGCATCCGACAGTGCGATCGTCGCGTGGCCGGACCCCGACCGCGCCGCGCTCAGCGCGCTCGAGGCTGCCGGCATCACCGCGTCGGGGCGCGCCGGCAACGCGCGGGTCGCGTTCCACCTGTGGAACGACGACGAGGACGTCGAGCTCGCGGCGGCAGCGCTCGGGCGCTGACGCCGCGATGGCCGCGTTGCGGCCCGCGCTCGGCGATCGGGCTTCAGCGCACGCGCTCAGCGCACCGGGTTCGACAGCGCGCCGAGTCCTTCGACGCGCACCTCGACCGTGTCGCCCGACACGATCGGGCCGACGCCCGCGGGCGTTCCCGTGAGGATCACGTCGCCAGGCAGCAGCGTGAACACCGCCGACGCGTAGGCGATGATCGCGGGGATCGAGTGCACCATGTCGGAGAGGCGACCCTGCTGGCGCACCTCGCCGTTCACGCTCGTCTCGATGGTGCCGTTCGCGAGGTCGACGTCGGTGTCGATGATCGGGCCGAGCGGGCAGAACGTGTCGAAGCCCTTCGCGCGCGTCCACTGCCCGTCGGAGCGCTGCAGGTCGCGCGCGGTCACGTCGTTCGCGATCGTGTAGCCGAAGATCACGTCGTCGGCATCCTCTTCACGCACGTGGCGCGCAATGCTGCCGATCACGACGGCGAGCTCGCCCTCGAACTCGACCCGCTCGGACTGCCGCGGCAGCACGATGGCGTCGCCGGGGCCGACCACCGAGGTGTTCGGCTTCAGGAACAGCAGCGGCTCGGCAGGCGCCTCGTTGCCGAACTCGGCCGCGTGCTCGCGATAGTTGCGCCCGACCGCGACCACCTTCGACCGCGGGATCACGGGCGCCAACAGCTTCGCCTCGCCCATCGGCACGCGTTCACCGGTCGTCTCGAACCCGGCGAACAGCGGGTCGGCCTTCAGCACGACGAGCTCGTTCTCCTCCTCGTCGACGATCCCGAACGAGATGGACTCACCATGGCTGAACCGCGCGACCTTCATACGCTCAACGGTACTGGGCTTCCGGGGCCACCGAGTTTCTCGAACCTCGTGTTGACGGCTTCGAGGAGATGAGCGCCGGCGGGCAACCGCGCTTTGACGAACGGCATGCCCTCGGCGAACGCGATCTCCATCAGGTGCGACACCACCTCCGTGGCGCGCCGGTACTCTTGACTCTCTCGCACCCTCGGCAGGTATTCGAGAATCCGCCGTGCGACCGCCCGCGCGCGCGAGGCCGCGTCGTCGGTCGCCGAACGGCCGAACTCCTCGAGCTCTGCGACTGCCTTGTCGACCGCATCTCGATCGGCCTTCCCTGCGACGGTCGAGGCCCCCCGCTCTCTCGGGGTTCGTTCGTCATCGTCCGCCGAATCTGCCGCCGGGTACGGAAGGGATGCATTGTTGAACGCGCGATGCAGTGCGAGATGCGTGAATTCGTGAAGGATTGTCGACGCGAGCTCCTGTGACGATTCCCGCATCGCGATGATGGCTTCCTCGAGATCACGGCGCGAACGCACTCCCGAGAGCAGCGGAGTGCTCGACCCGATGACGGACGGGAGGTCTACCGCGAGCCTTACTTCGGCGTAATTCGCAGAGCCTGTTGCCCGCTCGCCGGACGCGGCGGACATCGCTGTTCCGTTCAGTAGTACCAGCGTGAAGCCCGACCCATCCGCGAGCGCATCCCGCGAGCGATGCACCGTTTGAAGGATCCGCTGGATCAACGGCTCGGCCCGGTCGCGCACCTGAGCGAGCGCCAGCGCGAAGAGGGCGTTCACCCGGTCATCGTCCTGCGGTGTCTTTCCATCCTCCTTTCGCAGCGGCCCGACCAGGGACTCCGCGTCGACGACAAATCGCCCGAGCCGTTCAATCTCCCCTTGCTTGCTGGCCTCGAGTTCGGTCGCCGAGTCGCGCCTCTGTTGCTCGGCCGCTCGATCGCGTTCAGCCTCCTGCTCGCGTTCAGCCCGTTCCTGACGCCGCTTCGTGTGTTGGTCTTCGCGTATCTGCTTGCGCTGGAGTTCTTGGATCCGATCGTCGAAGATTCCGATCGTTCGGTCCCGTCCGGCCTCCGGGTGTGTCTGCTCCACCTCGGTGCGCAGGCGCCGCACTTCCGCGATGTCGTCCCACTGCTCGAGCGCCTCCCTCAGACGCATCCGTCCCTCGGCCCGCGTCGTGTCGATCTCCTCGCCCCTGAGTTTGATCCGCTGCACGGAGGCGACGAGATCGTCGGGTCCGCTCAGCAACTGGCTTACCGCAGCGTTTCCGGCCGTTCGCTGGATGGCTTGAATGACCGATGGCTGGGGGGCTCGGTTCCCCACCCGGAGACGCCACCGCTCCTCGCCCTGTCGGCTCTCCCGATGCACACTGCCGGTAGCCGAACGGGGCGACGACGGCGCGGCCGTGCGTCGTGGGTCGAGAGCCATGGCGAGATACTCCGAGTCGCTCCGGCGAAGGCATGCGGCGGGTTCGCTCGTCTCACGTTACCGGCACCCGATCTGCCCGCGTGGGAACCCGAGTGCCCTATCGGGCAGGGCTCGGGCCGCACGCCCGACGCGCGCGTCAGACATCGTGGATGAGCCGCTTGCCGAGGCTGACGGCCTCCTCGTCGACGATCCCGAACGAGATGGACTCACCATGGCTGAACCGCGCGACCTTGATGCCCTCGAGCCTAGTCAGCGGCCGTCGCCCTCAGCGGGACGAGCCCGCCTCCTGCCGGCGCACCATCTCGCCGATCCACGCCGGCGCGTACGGCGACGTGCAGCCGGGCGGCGTCGGATAGTCCTTCAGCACTTCGAGCCGCTCGCCGATCTCGAGCGACCGCGCCCGGTACGCCGGATGGTGGATGCCGATCATCGCGAGGCTCGTGTTCATCTCCCACTGCACGGGGGCGGCGGCGGCGCGCATCTCCGCCTCGATCGTGTCGAGCAAGGCCGGCAGGTCGAGCGTCTCGGGGGTCTTGCGGATGCGCTCGGCGTTCAGCGCCCACGCCGCACTCACGACCAGCGGGTCGTCGTCGTCGAGCCAGGCGAGCCGCAGATCCTCAGCATGGCGGCTCTGCTTCACGACGTAGTTCACGAGCCAGTCGTGGCCCTTCGGCGAGCGCTCCTCGCGCATCATGGCGTCGAGCTCGTCGGGGCCGAACGACTTCGGCCGGCAGATCAGGATCGCGAGCAGTCGCGAGGCGAGATCGCCGGTCGCCCACAGGTCGAGCGCGAGCTCGTGATTCGTCTTGACGCGCTTCGCGAGCGCGCGCAGTTGCGCGAGGTTCACGCCGTGCGGGTCGCCGCGACGCTCGTTGGCCTCGCGCGTCTTCGGGTCTTCGAGGGCGCGAAGCTCCGCCTGCACGTCGGCGAGGGTGGACTCGGCCCCACCCCGGCCGGGCACGGCGCCGGTCATGCGGAGCCCAGGCTCTCGGTGCGGGTCGCGAGCGGTTCTTCCGCCGCCGTATCGGCCGCCGGCGCGTCGGGGATGAGCCGCTTGCCGAGGCTGGTCACCTCGTCGACCTGGTAGCCGAGGCGTCGGTAGAACTCGATCACAGCCGAGTTCGTCGAACGCACCTGCAGGTTCAGCCGCGGACATCCTCGCTCGATGAGCGATCGTTCCGCCTCGGCCATGAGCTTCGCCCCGCATCCGCCACCGCGATGGCCCTCGGCGACGGCGAGGTAGTTCAGCCAGCCGCGATGGCCGTTGTATCCGACCATCGCGGTGCCGACGAGTGCGCCATCGAGCTCGGCGACCAGGAACAACTCCGGCTGCACCTCGAGCTTCCGCTCGATATCGCGGTAGGGGTCGTTCCACGGCATGACGAGGCCCGCCTCGATCCAGAGGGCGACCACCGCCTCGGTGTCGGCCCGGACGAACGACCGGATACGCATGACCCCGGTCTCGGCATCCGCGAGCATTGTTTCTTGGAGGTCCCTCACGCGTCGAGGCGGAGCATCCAGCCGTGGCGGTCTTCGACGCGACCGTACTGGATGCCGGTGAGCTCGTCGCGCAGCGAGAGCGCGAGCTCCTCGGCCTCGGGGCCGCTGTGCACGATCTCGAAGTCCTCGGCGAGCAGGCGCCCGATGGGCACGACGACGGCGGCGGTGCCGCACGCGAACGCGCCCACGATGTCGCCGGATGCCGCGCCCTCGCGCCACTCGCCGATCGTGATGCGCCGCTGCTCGACCCGGTGGCCGCGGTCGGCGGCCAGGCGCAGGATCGAGTCGCGGGTGATGCCCTCGAGGATCGAGTCGGACTCGGGCGTGAGCAGCGTGCCGTCTTTGCGGACGAGCACGACGTTCATGCCGCCGAGCTCCTCGAGGTACTCGCCCTCGTCGAGGAAGAGCACCTGCTGGCAGCCCTTCTCATACGCCTCGGCCTGCGGCAGCAGGCTCGATGCGTAGTTGCCGCCCGTCTTGGCGGCACCTGTGCCGCCCTTGCCGGCCCGAGCGTAGTCGGTCGACAGCCAGATGTTGACCGGCTGCACGCCGCCCGGGAAGTACGCGCCGGCGGGGCTCGCGATCAGGTAGTACGCGACCTTCTTCGCCGGCCGCACGCCGAGGAACGCTTCCTTCGCGAACATGAACGGGCGCAGGTAGAGGCTCGTCTCGTCGGCCGTCGGCACCCAGGCGCCGTCGACCGCGATGAGCTGGCGCAGCGAGTCGATGAACACCTCGGCCGGCAGCTCGGGCAGCGCCATGCGGTGCGCCGAACGCTGCAGGCGCGCCGCGTTCTCGTACGGGCGGAACGTGTGGATCGAGCCGTCGGCGTGGCGGTACGCCTTGAGGCCCTCGAAGATCTCCTGCGCGTAGTGCAGCACGGCGGCCGCGGGGTCGAGCTGGATCGGGCCGTACGGCGAGACGCGGGGGCGATGCCAGCCGCCCTTCTCGCTCCAGCAGACATCGACCATGTGGTCGGTGAAGTGGTTGCCGAATCCCGGGTCGGCGAGGATCGCCTCGCGCTCGGCGTCGCTCTTCGCCTCGGCGTTGCGGGTGACGTTCCAGACGAGCCCGGCAGCGGACGGGGCCTGGAGCGGAAGGTCGATGGTCATGTCGCCATCCCTTTCAGAGAGTGCGGTGGTCGGATGCGTCGGTGACTAGGTCGCCGGAACGGTGACGGATGCGGCGGCGATGCGGGCGGCGATCGCCTCGCCGATCTCGGCGGTGGACCGGCGAGCATCGCCGCGTTCGGCGAGGTCGTCGGCGATCGCGCGTTCGACGCGGGTCGCGGCATCCGTCTCGCCGAGGTGGCGGAGCAGGAGCGCGACCGAGCCGATCGCCGCGGTCGGATCGGCGATACCCTTCCCGGCGATATCGGGTGCTGAGCCGTGGACCGGCTCGAACATACTCGGGAAGCGGCCGTCGGGGTTGATGTTGCCCGAGGCTGCGAGTCCGATGCCGCCGCTGATCGCGCCGGCGAGGTCGGTGAGGATGTCGCCGAAGAGGTTGTCCGTGACGATGACATCGAATCTAGCAGGGTCGGTGACGAGGAAGATCGTGGCCGCGTCGACGTGCAGGTAGTCGACCGAGACATCCGGGTACTCGGCGGCCACCGCGTCGACCTGCCGCTTCCACAGCGAGCCGGCGAACACGAGCACGTTCGTCTTGTGCACCAGTGTGAGGCGCTGGCGCCTCACTCGCGCCTGCGCAAAGGCGTAGCGCACGACGCGCTCGACGCCGTAGGCGGTGTTGACCGAGACCTCGTTGGCGACCTCGGCCGGCGTGCCGACGCGGATCGCCCCGCCGTTGCCGACGTACGGGCCCTCGGTGCCCTCGCGAACGACGACGAAGTCGACGTCGCCCGGGTTCGCGAGCGGGCTCGCGACGCCCGGGTAGAGCACCGTCGGGCGGAGGTTCACGTAGTGGTCGAGTTCGAACCGCAGCTTCAGCAGGAGCCCGCGCTCGATGTTCGCGCCAGTGAGGCGCGGATCGCCGGGCGTACCACCGACGGCGCCGAGCAGGATGGCGTCGTGCGATTTGATCGCGTCGAGGTCGGCGTCGGTGAGCACGTCGCCGGTCTCGAGGTAGCGCGCCGCGCCGAGCGAGAACGGCGTCTGCTCGAACTCGACCTCGGTACCGGCCGTCGCCGCCTCGAGCGCCGCGAGCGCCTGCGCCACGACCTCGGGACCGATGCCGTCGCCCGGGATGACCGCGAGCCTGACCGTGCGTACCATGCTTCTCCTTCGTGCGCCAGCCCTCCCAGCGTAGCCCGTGGCGGGGCTAGCGTGACGTGCAGTGGCCCCGGTCACCGAATGGAACGCGGTGCCCGACCGCGTCCGGAAAGGAGCAGGATCCATGAGTCTCGGACTCGGCATCATCCTCTTCGCGATCGGCGCGGTCCTTGCGTTCGCGCTCAACATCACCGTCGACTGGATCAACCTGCAGATGGTGGGCTACATCCTCATGGCAGCCGGCGCGGTCGTCATCGTGCTCGGCATCATCCTCATCGCCCGTCGCCGCCGCACGGTCACGACGTCGCACTCGGCGGTCGACCCCGCCACCGGCGAGCGGGTCCGCAGGGACGAGACCTCGGCGCCCGACGTGTACTGAGGGACGGCGGCACCGAGCAGGGGGTCGGATCGGGGGATCCGACGGGGACGGTTCGAAGCCCGCGGCCGATCAGGCCGCGGGCTTCGTCGTGCCTGCGCTCAGGCCGCGGGATTGGGCGTAGCGCCTGCGCTCAGGCCGCGGGCTTGGGCGTACGCCCGAGCGTCACCGCGGCCACCACCGCAGCGACGACCATGAGCGCGACCCCGATCGCCGCGGTCACCACGACGCCGCCATCGAACGCGGCGGCAGCGGATGCCTCGAGCGCGGCGCCTGCGGCCGTCGGCAGCTGCTCGGCGACCGACATCGCGCCGGCGAGCGTCTCGCCGGCGACCTCGGCCTGCTCGGCCGACAGCCCCGACGGCAGCACGAGCGCCGCGGCGTAGTGCGCGGCGAGGATGCTGCCGAGCACGGCGGTGCCGAGCACCGCACCCAGTTCGTAGGCCGTCTCGGAGACCGCCGATGCCGCACCGGCCTTCTCGGCGGGCGCGCTGGAGAGGATGAGCTCGTTCGACACCGTCTCGGCGGCGCCGATGCCCGTGCCGAGCAGCACGAAGGCGAGGATGGTCGGCGCGATCGAGTCGGACCCGGCGGTCAGCGCGATCACGAGGTACGCGGCCGCCGAGAGCAGCAGCGCGACCGGAACCAGCACTCGGCTGCGCACCCGGCGCGCGATGGGTACGACCGCGAGGCCAGCGATGATCATCGCGACGAGTCCGGGCGTGAGCGCGAGCCCCGCCGTCACCGGCGAGAGGCCCGCGATCAGCTGCAGGTGCTGCGACACGAAGTAGAGGAACCCGACCAGCGAGACCACCGAGAGCAGGTTCACCAGCACGGCACCACCGAACGTGCCCTGCCGGAACAGGCGCACATCGAGCATTGGAGTCGGCCGACGCAACTGCCGGCGCACGAACAGGAAGCCGAAGAACGAGCCCAGCACGATCGCCTGGATGCCGATGCCCGCCACACCCTCGGTCGCGAGCGACTTGATGCCGAAGACGATCGGCACCATGGTCGCCAGCGAGAGCACGATGCTCCAAAGGTCGACCGGGCCGGGCGCGGGGTCGCGACTCTCGGGCACGAGGATGGGCAGCAGCACGACGAGCGGCACCAGCACCGGCACCGCGAGCAGGAACACCGAGCCCCATGCGAAGTGCTCGAGCAGCAGCCCGCCGACGATCGGCCCGAGCGCGCTGCCGGCCGCGAAGCCGGTCGCCCAGATGGCGATCGCGAGCCGGCGCTGCTCGCGGTCGGCGAAGATCGAGCGCAGCAGCGACAGGGTCGACGGCATGAGCATGGCGCCGAAGAAGCCGAGAGCCGCACGCGCCGCGATGAGGAGCGCGGCCGTGGGCGCGAACGCCGCGCCGATCGAGACCAGCGCGAACCCGATCGAGCCGATCAGCAGGAGTTTGCGCCTGCCCACCCGGTCGCCGATGGAGCCCATCGCGACCAGCAGCCCCGCGAGCACGAGCGGGTAGCCGTCGACGATCCACAGCTGCTCGGTCGCGCTCGGCGCGAGGTCACGCGAGATCTGCGGGAGCGCGAAGCTCAGCACGGTGTTGTCGACCGAGACGAGCAGCACCGGCAGCATGAGCACGGCGAGGGCGAACCAGGCGCGACGCGGCGCGCGGCGCGCGGGTGCTTCGGAGGCGGCGGCAGCGGAAGCGGATGCGCCTCGTGCGGCGGGCCGGGCCGCCGTCGCGGCGGCTTCGTTCGCGGTGCTCGCGGCGTCGTCTCGGGTCACGGTCGGTTCGTTCGTCATGCGGTGCTCGGGGGTTCTGTGCGTGGTCGGAAGACGGTTACTGTACCGTCCGGTTGGTATAGTAACAGAGATGAACCGACTTGCCATGGCCGCGTCCCCCACACTGGACTCATGAGCCGACCTCCCGCCGCCCGCGACGCCGTGCTCGACGCCTTCGAACGGCTGATCGGGTCCTCCGGCGAGCGCGCCGCGACCCTCGAGGCCACCGCGCGCGAGGCCGGCGTCTCGAAGGGCGGCCTGCTCTACCACTTCGGTTCGCGCCAGGCGCTCATCGCGGGACTCGTCGAACGCCTGCACCGGCTCGTCGAGGAGGACGTCGAGCGCATCCACGACGCCCCCGACGGCGCCATCTCGTACTTCGTGCGCTCGTCGGTCGACCTCGAGACCCCGCTCGACCGCACCTTCGTGGCGGCCGTGCGTCTCGCGCAGGGCGGCGACCGCGCTGCCGCCACCGCGATCGACGAGGTGCGCGAGCGCTGGCTGGCCGCGCTCGGCCGCGACATCGGCGATCCCAGCCTCGCGCTCGCCGTGACCCTGATCGGCGACGGGCTCTACTACCACGCCGCCCTGCGCGCGGAGGCCACCGAAGGCGCCGACGCCGATGTCGCCGCGATCGCCCCGGCGCAGATGGACGATCTCGTCAGCCTGCTCGAGCGCATCGCCCGCGGCGAGGCATCCCCCGGCCCGGCGGCAGGGGGCGAGGCATCCGGCGACTGACGCCGCACCAGCATGCCGAAGGGCCGCACACGAACGCGTGCGGCCCTTCGGAGACCGAGGTTAGTCCTCGGTGATGTCGATCTCGAGCATGGTGCTCGCCTCGATGGCGTCGCGCACGCGCTCGATCACCTCGGCGGGCACGGGCGAGTCCACCGTGAGCACGCTGAGCGCCTGACCGCCCGCCTCGCGGCGCGCGATCTGCATGCCCGCGATGTTGATGCCGGCCTCGCCGAACGCGCCGCCGTACACCGCGACGATGCCCGGGCGGTCGGTGTAGCGCATGACGATGTGGTGCTTCGCGATCGGCACCTCGATGTCGTAGTCGTCGATGCCGACGAGCTTCTCGACCTGCTTCGTGCCGGTCAGCGTGCCCGACACCGAGACCTGGCGACCCTCGGCAAGCGCGCCGCGCAACGTGATCACGTTGCGGTACTCGGGGCTCTCGCGCTCGGTGATGAGTCGCACCTGCACGCCGCGCTGCTCGGCGAGAAGCGGCGCGTTGACGTACGAGACGGTCTCGGACACCACGTTCGTGAAGACGCCCTTGAGCGCGGCGAGCTTGAGCACGCTGACGTCGTAGTCGGCCAGTTCGCCGCGCACCTCGATGTCGAGGCTCGTGAGCGCACCGTGACCGAGCGCCGAGAAGAACTGGCCGAGCTTCTCGACCAGCGGGATGCCGGGGCGCACGTACGGGTCGATGACGCCGCCGGCGACGTTGACCGCATCGGGGACGAGCTCGCCCGCGAGCGCGAGGCGCACCGACTTCGCGACCGAGATGCCCGCCTTCTCCTGCGCGTCTTCGGTCGAGGCGCCGAGGTGCGGCGTCACGATCACGTTGGGCAGTCCGAGCAGCGGCGACTCGCGCGGCGGTTCGGTGACGAAGACGTCGAGGCCGGCACCGGCGATGGTGCCGGCGACCAGCGCGTCGTGCAGCGCCTGCTCGTCGATGAGGCCGCCGCGCGCGACGTTCACGATGTAGGCGGTGCGCTTCATGCGGGCGAGCTGCTCGGTGCCGATCATGCCGAGCGTCTCGGGCGTGCGCGGCATGTGGATCGTGATGAAGTCGCTGCGCTCGAGCAGCTCGTCGAGCGTGACCGTCTGCACGCCCAACTGCTGCGCCCGCGCCTCGGTGATGTACGGGTCGTAGGCGATCACCTGCATGCCGAACGCCTGCAGGCGGGCGGTGATGAGTGCACCGATGCGGCCGAGCCCGATGATGCCGACCGTCTTCTCGAACAGCTCGGTGCCGGTGTAGGCCGAGCGCTTCCACTCCCCCGCGCTGAGCGACGCGTGGCCCGCCGGGATGTGGCGGGCGAGACTCAGGATGTGGCCGATCGTGAGCTCGGCCGCCGAGATGATGTTCGACGTGGGCGCGTTCACGACCATGACCCCGGCGGTGGTCGCGGCCTTCACGTCGACGTTGTCGAGGCCGACGCCCGCGCGGGCCACGACCTTCAGCTTCGGCGCGGCGGCGAGCGCCTCTTCGTCGACCTGCGTGGCCGAGCGGATGAGGATCGCGTCGGCATCGGCGATCGACGACAGCAGGGCCGAGCGGTCGGTGCCGTCGACGTTGCGGATCTCGAAGTCGGGCCCGAGGGCGTCGACGGTGGCGGGCGAGAGTTCTTCGGCGATCAGCACGACCGGCTTTGACACGAACGATTCCTTCGGGGCGATGCGCCGCGCGCGCGAAGCGGCGGCTTGCGGTGGGATGCGCCACACGCCGTCGGGGGCGCCTACCCGGCCATGCTACTTGAGGCCGGCGTGCGCGCTTCGCCGTGTGACGCCGGATGCCCCGCCCGGAAGCGCCGGGCGCAGTCTGCGCCCGGCTTCAGGGCGCGACGACGGCGGCGCTCACACCGAGCAGGACCGTCGTCGACGTGAACACGACCGCCGAGACGGCCAGGCCTCCGAGGTAGCACGCGATCGAGATCGGCAGCGAGCGCCGGCGCCCGAGCACGAAGGCAGCCGCGAACAGGCCGATCGGCGCGAGCAGCGCGACGACCATGAGCGCCCAGCCGAGCGGCGTGAACCCGAGACCGAACGACAGGATCTGCACGAGGCTCTCGACGACCTCCCACAGGTCGTAGGCGAAGAACAGCCCGAAGAAGACGGCCAGCGTCACCTGCAGCCAGAACGGCGTGCCCCCGCTGCGCTCCACGGGTGCGGATGCCTCGGCCCCGCTCATGCGGCCACCCCCAGCACGAACGGCAGCGGCACGAGCACGATCGCGCCGACGGCGAGCCAGACGAGGCGCAGCGCCCGCCGGGAGACGAGCGCGAACACCAACCCGAACCAGAGCGCGGGGGCGAGCACCGCGAGCCAGAGCCCCGTGAGGTACATCGCGTCGCCGACGATGCTCGTGCCCGGGGCATCCGTTCGGATGACGGTCAGCAGCCACCCGACCGTGTAGAGCAGGTACACGCCGCCGAGCACGCCGAGCACGATCAGCTCGACGGAACCGGCCTGGCGCGTGGCATCCGGCGTCGCAGCGGTCGTCGTCGCGTTCGAGGGCCGTTCGCCGGGAGCGGCCGGCTCATCGGCGGCATGCCGCTCGCCGTCCGACGCCGCGTCGACGGTCGAGGGCTCGGAGTCCGGCCCGCCGACGCGCTTCCACCCCGGCGCGAGGGTCGGATCGTCGTCGCCCTCCCAGCGCAGCGCGTCGTCGTCGTCGGGATCGCGGGTCATGCGCCCACCCTATCGAGCCGGCGCCGCCCCGCCCGAACGGGTCGCGACGACCGCCTCGGTCGTCAGCGACTTCGCGTACGCGAAGCGCACCGAACCCACGGCGAACTCGTCGTCGGCGGCCGTGTAGCGGCCCTGCACGCCGCGTTCGACGATGTTCCAGGGCCGCATCTCCGAGATGCCCTCCGCGTCGCCGCGCTCCGGGTCGAACTGCACGTAGTCGTACGGGTGGCTCGCGTGCGCGTCGAGTCCCGACGAGTAGGCGTCGACGCCGATCGTGCCACCCGCGAGGTCCACCTGCAGCAACCGCTGGAACCCGGTCGCGCGAGCCCCGTCGTGGGTGCGGAACTCCTGGTAGTCGGCGACGAGCTCGGTGACGGTATGGCCGGGCAGGCCGCCAGCGTCCTCGGTGACGATCGCGCCGAGCCCGTGGAAGTGGCCCGAGAGCACGAGCACGACATTGCGGTTCGGTGCGATCACGCGCTCCCAGAGCTCGTCGGCCCGCGACAGCCACCGCGACGACGTCGAGCGCCGGGCGGACTCGTCGACCTCCTTCGGCGTGACGTGTTCGTGCGTCGAGAGCACCACGTTGCGGTCGGGGTGCGCGGCCACGACGGCCTCGGCCCACGCGATCTCGCGCTCGCCGTACGCGTAGGGCAGCGAGAGCATGAGGAACTTCGCGCCCGCACGCTCGAACCGCGAGAAGTTCGCCGTCTGGTCGTCGGGCGCGATCGAGCCGCCGTACCAGGGCTCGCTCGAATATCGCGAGGGCGGGAAGTACTCGTTGAACAGGTCGCTCGTCGTGCCGCGCTTGGTGTCGTGGTTGCCGGGCAGCACGCTGTTCGGCACGCCGGCGTCGTCGAGGACGGCCTGCATGCGCGACGCCGTCTCGAACTCGCGGCGCGCGACCGCCTCGGACTGGTCGGGGTTCACCCAGTTCTGCACGAGGTCGCCCGTGTGCGTCGCGAACGCGATCTCGCGCAGGCCGGCGTTCGCCGCGACCCAGCTGACGACCTCGGCGTAGGTCTCGGGGTAGGCCTCGGCGAGGTACTGCGTGTCGGTGAGATGGCTGATCGCGAGGTCGTACTCGGCGGCGTCGTCGAATCCGCCGGCGTCGGCATGACGCAGCGTCGTCGCGCGCGGCACCACCTGCACGAGCAGGTCGACGGATGCCTCCGCCCCGAGGTCGTCGGCGGCGATCGTCCCGGCGAGCTCGACGCGGCCGTCGTCACCCGCCGTGCGCTCGTCGAGCGGATGCCACGCCCGGTCGGACTCGCGCCACGTCGACAGCCGAACCGCGGTGCGGGGCTCGGCGCTCCCACGCCAGCCGACGTGCACGCCCGCGTCGAGCGGCAGCGCGGCGTCGGCGCTCGCCACCCGCAGCCGCAGGTAGGGCAGCACGAAACCGTCGTCGCGTACCTCCGCCCCGGTTGCGCCGGCCGTCGCGAGCACCGACTCGCCGACGCCCGAGCGTTCGCGCAGCGGCTCGTCGGATGCCCCGCGCCACGCCCCGAGAAGTGCGAGCTCCGTAGCCGGCTCGCCTCCCGGCTCGGCGCCGGGCTCGACCCCCTCGACGCCGCCGGGATCGACGAGGGCCGCCGGACGGGCCGCCCTCCGACGCTCGGCCGACTCCTGCGCGGCCACGGTCCGCGCGACCTCGCGTTCGGCTCCCCGCCGCGCGGCCACGATCGGGTCGGGCACGGCCACCGGGCGGCCGACGCCCGGCGACGCCGGCGCCACCACGAAGTCGTCGGCGTCGTTGCCGGTGAACGCCGACCGCTGGTAGGTCTCGGCGCGGGCCCGGTCGGGCTCGAAGGTCACGAGCGACAGGCCCTTCGTGCACGGGCTCGGCCGCTCGACGCTGAAGTCCATCTCGTTCGCCCGGTACACCCCGACGCTGTCGACCCGCCGGCCCGAGGCATCCGACAGCCAGACGCCCGTGCCGCGGAAGTCGAAGCCCTCGTCCACGACGACGTCGGCCGCTCCGGCGAGCGGCGTACCGACGAGGGCCGCCGTCCAGGTGGCGCCCGGCGCGAGCGTGGTGCCGTGCGGGATCGTCTCGCCGCCCGAGAGCGCGCGCGCACCGGCCGCGGTGCAGCGCACCAGCTGCCAGCCCGAGACATCCACCGCCGTGTCGCCCAGGTTCGCGAGCTCGACGAAGTTGCGTCGTTCGTACCCGGCCGGCAGGTCCGCCGGGTCGGTCGCGAGCTCGGTGATCACGACGTCCGGTGCGGAGGGGTAGGCGAAGCCGTCGTCGAGGATGCTCCGCGCCGTGGTCGCGTTCACGGCGCCCGGCGTGCGCGGGGCGACCGACCAGGCGGTGCTCCCCCGCCCCGGGCCGACGCGTTGCCACGACTCGCCCGTGCGGCCGTCGACGAGCACGCCGAGCTTCTCGTCGCCGCTCTGGCACGCCGAATCGCCGTACGCCGATGCGGCCATGCCGTCGACGCGGCGGCCCTCGTCGTCGGCGAGGAGCACGCCGAATCCGCGCGCGTCGAGGCCGAGGCGGGTGGTCGCGTCTGACTCGACATCGGCGCCGCTCGTCGCGACCACGAGGCGGCGGCCCGGCTCGAGGCGGGTGCCGTCATCGAACACGGTCGCCGGCCGGTCGGCGGGCACACGGCCCGTGGGACCGCACGTGAGCAGGCGCCAGCCCGAGAGGTCGACCGGTGCGGTCGTCGCGACGAGTTCGACGAACTCGTCGTCGCCCGAGCCCGGCCCGGCGGCGGCCACCTCGGCGATGCGCACCGGTGGGTCGACGAAGCCGCGGGCCGGGTCGACGTCGAGGTCGTTCGGCGCCGTCACGTTCGCGGCCCCTGGTGTCGCTCGCGCACGCACGAAGTCGGCCCTGGCGTCGCCCGTGCGACTCACGCGCTGCCAGCTCTCGCCGAGGGCCGCGGCGAGGGCGTTCGGCAGGTTGCCGTGGAGGCTGCACTCGCTCGTGGTGGGCCACGGCTCCGTGGGATACACCGCCACGGCGTCGGCGATCCCATCGGACGGGTCGAGCAGCAGCAGCCCGAAGCCCGCGTCGGCGAACGGCTGCGTGAAGACCGCGTCGGGCTGCGCGCCGCCGAGGTCGCTGCCCGTGCGCGCGACGAGCAGCCGCTCGCCGGGGGCGAGCACGACGCCCGTGAGGTCGGCCTCCGACCGGCCGGTGTTGGCACGCAGGCCCTGCGCGCTGCACCGGGCGACCTCCCAGCCGGTCAGGTCGACCGGCTCGTCGCCCGTGTTCTCGAGCTCGAAGAAGGAGTCGGAGCGAGAGCCCGTGCCGCCGTTGGCGAGCTCGGCGATGACCACGCCCCGGCCCGGCGTTGCGGCGGCCGGCGGCGTGGCGGAGGCCGACGCCGGCGTGGCCGGAGCCGCGGTGGCGCCGAGCGCTGCGGCCGGCGCCGTGCCGGGTACGACGCCGACGGCGACGAGCGCCGGCACGAGCACCGCGACGGCGAAGAGCGCGGCTGGATGCCGAAGGGAGGAAGCGGGATTCGGACCGGACGGAGGCGTCGTTCGCGTCACGCACCGAGCGTCGCGAGCCGCGGTGAACGACCGGCGTCGGGCACGCCGAACGCGCGTGAACGGCGGGCGAAGCGCGTCAGTCGCGAGCGCGAACGGATGCCGCCGCGATCGCGGCCCGCACGAGACCCGGGTCGGTGATGTCGAACCCGTCGACGCCGCCGCCCGGACCACTCGCACCGCCGCGGGTCGTCGTGCCGCGCGCCGAGAGGTGCACCGCGTCGACGCCGACTGCCGCGAGGCCGTCGATGTCGACGATGCGCACCCCGCCGCCCGCCATGACCTCCAGCGCACCGGATGCCTCCGCCATGCGACCGAGCGTCTCGAGGCCTGTGCGGCAGTCCGCCGCGCCGCCCGAGGTCAGCACGCGGCGCACGCCCGCGGCGCGCAGCGCCTCGACGCCGGCGACGGGGTCGGCGGAGGCGTCGACCGCGCGGTGCACCGTCACGTCGAGGTCGCCCGCGGCGTCGACGAACCGCGCGATCGCGGCGAGGTCGAGCTCGCCGTCGGCCCGGAGCGCACCGACGACCACGCCGTCGGCGCCGAGCCGGGCGGCGTGCCGGATGTCGCGCACGACCAGGTCGAGCTCGTCGTCGTCGTAGACGAACCCGCCGCCGCGCGGACGCACGAGCACGTGCACGAACCGCGACGCACCGGCATCCGCCGCGAGCGTCGCGACGGCCTCGATCAGCCCGGCCGACGGGGTGAGCCCGCCGAGGCCGAGCGCCTGGCAGAGCTCGACGCGCGCCGCGCCCGACTCGAGGGCGAGGCGGGCGCCCGCGGCGTCCTGCACGGCGATCTCGATGGGAAGGGGGCGCGTGGTCACCGAGTCAGCGTAGCGGCCCGGCCGGGTCGCAATCGGCGGCCCCGGCGGTCGAGTAGCGACGAAGGAGCGTACCGAGACCACGCGACGGGTCTCGATACGCTCCGCTCCTCGACCGACGAGTGTCTAGCGCGCGACCTCGCCGTCGACGTAGTCGTCGTCGTTGTCGGCGTTCCAGGCGAAGAGCTTGCGCAGCTCGCGGCCCGTCTCCTCGATCGGGTGGCCCTCGCCCTTCGCGCGGAGCTCGAGGAACTCCTTGGCCCCGTTGTCCTGGTCGTCGATGAATCGCTTGGCGAACGTGCCGTCCTGGATGTCGGCGAGCACCGCCTGCATGTTCTGCTTGACGCTCGGGTCGATGACGCGGGGGCCCGACACGTAGTCGCCGTACTCGGCGGTGTCGGAGACCGACCAGCGCTGCTTCGAGATGCCGCCCTCCCACATGAGGTCGACGATGAGCTTGAGCTCGTGGAGCACCTCGAAGTACGCGATCTGCGGCTGGTAGCCCGCCTCGGTCAGGGTCTCGAAGCCGTACTGCACGAGCTGCGAGACGCCGCCGCAGAGCACGGCCTGCTCGCCGAACAGGTCGGTCTCGGTCTCTTCGGTGAAGGTCGTCTTGATGACGCCGGCGCGCGTGCCGCCGATCGCCTTCGCGTACGACTTCGCGAGGTCCCAGGCCTGGCCCGAGGCATCCTGCTCGACGGCGATGATGTCGGGGATGCCGCGACCGGCGACGAACTCGCGACGCACCGTGTGACCCGGCGCCTTCGGCGCGACCAGGATCACGTCGACGCCCTCGGGCGCCTCGATGTAGCCGAAGCGGACGTTGAAGCCGTGACCGAAGACCAGGGTGTCACCGGCCTTCAGGTTGTCCTTGACCGAGTCGGCGTAGATGTGGCGCTGGAACTGGTCGGGCGCGAGGATGACGATGACGTCGGCCCACGCCGATGCCTCGGCGACGGTCTTCACCTCGAAGCCGGCCTCCTCGGCCTTCTGAGCCGACTTGGAGCCCTCCTTGAGGCCGATGACGACCTCGACGCCCGAGTCGCGGAGGTTCTGCGCGTGCGCGTGGCCCTGCGAGCCGTAGCCGATGACGGCGACCTTCTTACCCTGGATGAGCGAGAGGTCGGCGTCCTTGTCGTAGTAGATCTCAGCCATGCTGTTCTTTCTCCTTGGTGGTGGTCTGGTGAGTTTCGGAAGACGCGCTTCAGCTGCGGAAGACGCGCTCGGTGATGGACTTGCCGCCGCGGCCGATGGCGAGGAGGCCCGACTGGGCGATCTCCTTGATGCCGTAGGGCTCGAGCACGCGCAGCAGCGCCTGGGTCTTGCCCGAGTCGCCGGTGACCTCGATCACGAGCGCGTCCGTCGCGACGTCGACGACGCGAGCGCGGAAGAGGTTCACGGCCTCGAGCACCTGCGAACGGGTCGTGTTGTCGACGCGCACCTTGATCAGCAGGTGCTCACGCTGCACCGACTGGGCGGGGTCGAGCTCGACGATCTTGATGACGTTGACGAGCTTGTTGAGCTGCTTGGTCACCTGCTCGAGCGGGAGGTCCTCGACGTCGACGACGACCGTGATGCGCGACAGCCCCTCGATCTCGGTGTGGCCCACGGCGAGCGACTCGATGTTGAATCCGCGGCGGGCGAAGAGGCCGGCGACCCGGGTGAGCAGGCCGGGCTTGTCCTCGACGAGGAGGGAGAGCACGTGGGTCGACATGGTCAGTCCTCCTCGCTGAAAGCCGGCGCGTGGTCGCGGGCGTACTGGATGTAGCTGTTCGACACGCCCTGCGGCACCATCGGCCACACCATCGCGTCGGCCGAGACGACGAAGTCGATCACGACCGGGCGGTCGTTGGTCTCGAGCGCGAGCTTGATCGCGTCGTCGACCTCTTCGGGCTTCGTGACGCGGATGCCGAGCGCGCCGTACGCCTCGGCGAGCTTGACGAAGTCGGGCACCCGCACGCTGTCGTGCCCCGTGTTCAGGTCGGTGTTCGAGTAGCGGCCGTCGTAGAACAGCGTCTGCCACTGGCGCACCATGCCGAGCGACGAGTTGTTGATCACCGCGACCTTGATCGGGATCTCGTTCAGCGTGCACGTCGCGAGTTCCTGGTTGGTCATCTGGAAGCAGCCGTCGCCGTCGATCGCCCAGACCACGCGGTCGGGTTCGGCGACCTTCGCGCCCATGGCCGCTGGCACGGCGTAGCCCATGGTGCCGGCGCCGCCGGAGTTGAGCCACGAGTTCGGCCGCTCGTACTTGATGAACTGCGCGGCCCACATCTGGTGTTGGCCGACGCCTGCGGCGTATACGCCCTCGGGGCCGGTCAGCGCTCCGATGCGCTCGATGACGTACTGCGGCGCGAGCAGCCCGTCGGAGGGCTGGCTGTAGCCGAGCGGGAACTCCTCGCGGAGCCCGTCGAGCGTCGCCCACCACTCGGCCAGGTCGCTCGCCTGCCCCGACGTCGTGTCGCGGTACGCGGCGAGCAGGTCGACCAGGACGTCTTTGAGGTCGCCCACGATGGGCACGTCGGCCGTGCGGATCTTCGAGATCTCGGCAGGGTCGATGTCGACGTGCACGACCTTGGCCTCGGGGGCGAACAGCGCCGCCTTGCCGGTGACGCGGTCGTCGAAGCGTGATCCGAGGGCGACGAGGAGGTCGGCCTCCTGGAGGGCGAGCACCGCGGGCACCGTGCCGTGCATGCCCGGCATGCCGAGGTGCTGGCGGTGCGAGTCGGGGAACGCGCCGCGCGCCATGAGCGTGGTGACGACCGGCGCTCCGGTCGCCTCGGCGAGGGCGAGCAGTTCCTCGGAGGCGCGCGAGCGGATCACGCCGCCGCCCACGTAGAGCACGGGCCGCTTGGCGTCGGCGATCAGCTGCGCGGCGGCCTGCACCTGCTTGCCGTGCGCCTTGGTGATCGGCCGGTAGCCCGGGAGCTCGACCTTCGGGGGCCAGCTGAACGCGAACTCGGCCTGCTGGGCATCCTTCGTGATGTCCACGAGCACGGGGCCTGGTCGACCGGTCGTGGCGATGTGCACGGCGGCCGCGATGGTCGCGGGGATCTCTTCAGGGCGCTTGACGAGGAAGCTGTGCTTGGTGATCGGCATCGTGATGCCGACGATGTCGGCCTCCTGGAAGGCGTCGGTGCCCATGAGGTTCGAGAACACCTGGCCGGTGATCGCGAGCATCGGCACCGAGTCCATGTGGGCGTCGGCGATCGCCGTGACGAGGTTCGTCGCGCCTGGCCCCGAGGTCGCGATCGCGACGCCGAGCTTGCCCGACGACGAGGCGTAGCCCTCGGCCGCGTGGCCGGCGCCCTGCTCGTGGCGGACCAGGATGTGCCGCAGCCGGCGGCTGTCGAGCAGCGGGTCGTAGACCGGCAGGATGGCCCCGCCGGGCAGCCCGAACACATCGGTGATGCCGATGAGCTCGAGCGAGCGGACGACCGCCTGGGCGCCGGTGAGGATCTCGGGCGCGCCGGTGTTGAGGCCGGCGGGCGATGGCACGGGTGAGGATTCCGTGGTCATGCGGTTCCTTCTTGCTGGACGGTGTGTGCGGATGAGCGCAGCACTCAGCCCGTCGTGGCGCCTTCGGCGGCGGAACGCACGAGCTTGGAGTACTTCGCGAGGACGCCTCGGGTGTAGCGCGGGGGAAGCGGAGCCCAGCCTTCACGGCGGGCAGCCAGCTCGGCATCATCGACAAGTAGATCGATGGAACGAGCTGCGATATCGACCCGTATCAGATCACCATCGCGCACGAATGCGATCGGACCTGCGTCGACCGCCTCGGGTGCCAGATGGCCGATGCACAGTCCGGTTGTGCCGCCTGAGAATCGACCGTCCGTCAAGAGTAGTACATCTTTTCCGAGCCCGGCGCCCTTGATCGCCGCCGTGATCGCGAGCATCTCGCGCATGCCCGGGCCGCCCTTCGGGCCCTCGTAACGGATGACGACCACGTCGCCGTGGCCGATCTCGCCGTTCGTGAGCGCGTCCATCGCCGCGCGCTCGCGCTCGAACACGCGGGCGGGACCCTCGAACACGGCCGCGTCGAACCCGGCCGTCTTCACGACCGCGCCCTCTGGGGCCAGCGATCCGTGCAGGATCGTGAGGCCGCCCGTCTCGTGGATCGGGTCGTCGAGCGCGTGCAGCACCTCGCCGTCGAGCGGCGGGAGGTCGAGCTCGGCGAGGTTCTCGGCCATCGTCTTGCCCGTGACGGTGAGCACGTCGCCGTGCAGGAGGCCCGCGTCGAGCAGCGCCTTCATGAGCACGGGCACCCCGCCGCGACGGTCGACGTCGTTCATGACGTACTTGCCGAAGGGCTTCAGGTCGCCGATGTGCGGCACCTTCGAGCCGATGCGGTTGAAGTCGTCGAGGGTGAGTTCGACCTCGGCCTCGCGGGCGATCGCGAGCAGGTGCAGCACGATGTTCGTCGAGCCGCCGAGGGCCATGCCGACGGCGATCGCGTTCTCGAACGCCTCCTTGGTGAGGATCTGCCGGGCCGTGATGCCCTGCTTCAGCAGGTTCACGACGGCTTCGCCCGAGCGGTGCGCGTAGTAGTCGCGGCGGCGGTCGGCCGAGGCCGGCGAGGCCGAGCCCGGCAGCGAGAGGCCGAGCGCCTCGGCGACCGAGGCCATGGTGTTCGCCGTGTACATGCCGCCGCAGGCGCCCTCGCCCGGGGCGAATGCGCACTCGATGCGCTTCGCGTCGGCCTCGCTCATCTTGCCGGCCTTGACCGCGCCGACCGCCTCGAACGAGTCGATGATCGTGATGTCCTTCTCGGTGCCGTCGGACAGGCGCACCCACCCGGGCGCGATCGAGCCCGCGTAGAGGAACACGCTCGCGAGGTCGAGGCGCGCGGCGGCCATGAGCATGCCCGGGATCGACTTGTCGCAGCCGGCGAGCAGCACCGAGCCGTCGAGGCGCTCGGCCTGCATGACGACCTCGACCGAGTCGGCGATGACCTCGCGCGAGACGAGCGAGAAGTGCATGCCCTCGTGGCCCATGGAGATGCCGTCGGAGACGGAGACGGTGCCGAACTGCAGCGGGTAGCCGCCGCCGCCGTGCACGCCCTCCTTCGCGGCCTGCGCGAGGCGGCCGAGCGAGAGGTTGCAGGGGGTGATCTCGTTCCACGAGCTCGCGATGCCGATCTGCGGCTTGTCCCAGTCGGCGTCGCCCATGCCGACGGCGCGGAGCATGCCCCGGCTGGTCATGGCTTCGATGCCGTCCGTGACGACGCGGCTACGCGGTTTGGGGTCGATCTGGGAGGACATGGAACGAGTCTATGTCCAGCCGGATGCCCCTCCGCGCGCCTGCTCGCGCTCCTCCGCGAGGCGGTCCAGGAGCTCGGCGACCTCCTCGGGACTGCGCACGCGGTGCGACGCCAGCGACTTGCCCTGGCCGACCTTGACGCCGACGTCGGAGCCCTCGAGCACGGCGAATGCGTCTTCATCGGTGACGTCGTCGCCGACGTAGAGCACTGCGCTCGCGCCCATGTGCTGGCGCAGGCGGTTCAGCGACTCGCCCTTGTCGCTCGAGCGCACCGCGAACTCGAGCACCGACTTGCCGCTGCGCACCGTGATGCCGAGCAGTTCCGCCGAGACGCGGCGCCGGGCGTCCTGCTGCAGGGCGAGCCCGTCTGCGGCGTTCAGCCGCCGGGTGTGCAGCGCGAGCCCGGCGGGCTTGCGCTCGATCCAGGCGCCCTCGGAACCGGCGGCGACGGTGTCGACGATCTCGGCGAGCCGGTCGAGGTTGGCGAGCTCGGCCTCGCGCAGGTCGAGCTGGATCGGCCCGGTGTCGAGCTTCAGCTCGACGCCGTGGGATCCGCTGAGCATGGTGCCCGAGGGCGCCGCGGCGACCTGGCCGAGGCTGTCGAGCGCGCGACCCGAGACGATGGCGACCCTGGTGTCGTCGATGGCCGCGAGCCGCCGGATGGCGGCGAGCGCGCGCTCGGTCGCGCGCGCGTCTTCGGGGCGGTCGACGAGCGGCGCCAGCGTGCCGTCGAAGTCGAGGGCGACGAGCAGGCGCTCGGTGCCCGCGAGCGTGCGCACCGCGGCGCTGAGCGTGTCGGGGATGCCGGCGGCGACCGCGCCGGACCCGGTGAGGGCCTTCAGGAACGTCGCCGACCAGTTCGCGACGTCGTTGTCGCGCACGCGCTTGCGCAGGGCCCGCATGCGGCGCGTACGCTCCTTCTTCGGCATCGCGACGGCCTCGACCATCGCGTCCTTCAGGCCCTCGATGTCGTGCGGGTTGACGAGCACCGCCTGGCGCAGCTCGTCGGAGGCGCCCGTGAACTCGCTCAGCACGAGCACGCCGTCGCCGTCGAACCGGCAGGCGACGTACTCCTTCGCGACGAGGTTCATGCCGTCGCGCAGGGCGGTCACGAGCATGACGTCGGCCGCGAGGTAGAGGGCGACCATCTCCTCGCGGGGATAGCCATGGTGCAGGTAGGCGATGGCCTGGTGGCCGAGGGTCGAGTGGTCGCCGTTGAGGCGCCCGACGGTCAGCTCGATCTCGTCGCGCAGTTGGCGGTACGTCTCGACGCGCTCGCGCGACGGGCTCGCGACCTGTACGAGCGTGGCGTCCTCGACGGAGATGCGGCCGTCGCGCAGCAGTTCGCCGAACGCCTTCAGGCGATGCCGGATGCCCTTGGTGTAGTCGAGCCGGTCGACGCCCAGCATGATCGTGCGGGGGTTTCCGAGCTCCTCGCGGATCTGCCGGGCGCGCTCCTGCACCTCGGGGCGCCGCGCGAGCTCCTCGAATCCGGCCGCGTCGATCGAGATCGGGAAGTGCCGGGCCACGACGTGGCGCACGCCGCCGTCTTCGTCGGGCACCTCGATGACCGAGCCGCGGGTCGTGTAGCCGTGCAGGCGCCGCACCGCACGCGTGAAATTGCCGGCGTCGGCCGCGCGCTGGAACCCGATGACGTCGGCGCCGAGCAGGCCCTGGATGACCTGGCTGCGCCAGGGCAGCTGGGAGTAGATCCCGTAGGCGGGGAACGGGATGTGGTTGAAGAAGCCGATGACGAGGTCGGGCCGGCTCTCGCGCAGCATCTTCGGCACGAGCTGCAACTGGTAGTCCTGCACCCAGACCACGGCCCCCTCGGCGGCGGCGCGGGCCGCGGCCTCCGCGAAGCGCCGGTTGACGCGCACGTATGCCTCCCACCATTCGCGGTGGAAGGACGGCGGCGCGATCACGTCGTGGTAGAGCGGCCAGAGGGTGTCGTTCGAGAAGCCCTCGTAGTAGTCCTCGATCTCGGCGGCCGAGAGGGGCACGGGGATGATCGAGATGCCGTCGCGCTCGAACGGGTCGAATTCGCGATCGGCGACGCCCGCCCAGCCGACCCATGCCCCGTCGGCGGCCCGCATGATCGGCTCGAGGGCCGTCACGAGCCCGCCGGGCGAGCTGCGCCACTCGGTCGAGCCGTCCTCGGCTTCGCGGTAGTCGACCGGCAGCCGGTTCGAGACCACGACCATGTCGTAGGCCTGGTCGACGTACAGGTCGTCTGGTTCGGGGGTGTTCGTCATCGCGGCGTCTGCCTCCTCGCGCTCTCCTCAGGCTAACAGCCGGGCTCTCGGCGCCGCCGACGGGCGACGCCGCAAGGACGCCTGGGGTATCATCCGAGCGCTGCCGCGACGAGCCCGGTCGAGCGGATGCCCCGGCGCCTCGCGACCACCGCGGCGGTGAGCAGTACGCCGCCCAGGCCGAACAGGGCGAGCACGCCCGCGGCCGACGCCACGACCCCGCCCGCCGCGCCCGAGATGATGGCCTGCATGCCCTGCACCGCCCACGTCAACGGGAGGAACGGGCTCAGCACCTGGAACGGCCCGCTCAGCACCTCGACGGGGTAGAGGCCGCCGGTCGCGGCCAGTTGCAGCGCCACGAGGACGAGCGAGACGAGCAGGCCCGCGCGGCCGAGCCAGGTCGTGAGGAACGCGTGGATCGCGGTGAACACGAGCGCGAGCAGGGCGGCGAACGCGAGCGTCTGCGGCAGCAGCGTCCACGACACCTCGAGCGCGGTGTGCAGCAGCGCGACGACGGCGACCGCCTGCGCGAGGCCGACGAGCGCGGCGCGCGCGAGCGCGCGCCACACGAGTCCGCCCGTCGACGCCGTGCTGCGCAGCGCGTCGCGTGAGATCGGCCGGAAGACGAGGAACAGCGCGAGCGCGCCGATCCACAGCCCGATCGGCACGAAGAGCATGCCGATGACGCCGCCCGTGGAGCCGATCTCGTGGTCGCGCGCGGTGTCGACGACGACCGGCTCGGCGACGACGTCGGCCGTGCGCTCGGCGTCGATGCCGGTGAGGGCGGAAGCGCCCTCGGCGCCCTGCGCGATTCCGTCGGCGAGTTCCGTCGTGCCGCTCGCGAGCTGCGTCGCACCGGCTGCCGCCTCCGACGCCCCCGACGAGAGCTGGCCGAGCCCCGTGGCGAGCTCGTCGACGCCGCCCGCGAGCTGGTCGGCGCCCGTGGCGAGGCCGCTCGCGCCGTCGCGGATCGCGGGCGAGCCGGCGGAGACCTGGGCGGCTCCGGACGCGAGCGTCGACAGGCCGGCCTGCAGCTCGTCGATCGCACCCCGCGATTCGGCCGCGAGCTGCTGTCCGCCCGTGGAGAGGCCCTGCAGCTGGCTGCGCACGCCGGTGACGGTCGCGGCCGCCTCCGCGATCTCGGGGAACTCCTCGACGAGCTCGGGGTTCGCGGCGACGAAGTCGTTGAGCTGGTCCGACGCGGGGCCGAGGTAGGTGTCGACCTGCGCGACGCCCGTGGCGATGCCGCCCGTGTAGGCGTCCCACTGGTCGGAGATCGCGTCGAGTCCCTGCGCCCCCGAGCTCGTCTGCCCGAGTCCGCCGGCGATGCCGTCGACGCCCTGCGTGTAGGCGGTCACCCCGTCGGCGAACTGCCCGACCCCTCCGGCGTACGCGGATGCGCCGGCCGCGGCATCCGTCGCTCCCGTCGCCGCCTGCGCGACACCGTCGGCGAGCCGGCCGACGCCGCCCGCGAGCGCGCCCGCTCCGCTGGAGAGCTCGGTCGCGCCGTCGGCGGCGTCGCCGAGCGAACCGCCCAGGGTCGCGAGGTTCGCGTAGAAGCCCTCGAGGTACTGCGCCGTGATCTCCTGCCCGAAGGCTGCGCTCATCGCGGTGCCGACCGACTGCGCGACGGCACCGGCGAGGTAGCCGTGGGCGTCGTCGGTGCGGATGGTGAGGCCGGCCTTCGTGGGGTCCGATCCCGACATCGACGTGATCGACGACGAGAAGTCCGAGGGGATGGTGAGCACGGCGTAGGCGTCGCCCGCCGCGAGCCGCGCCGCGGCATCCTCGTCGTTGGTGATCGTCCAGTCGAAGCCGGTCACGCCGTCGCCCGTGAGCTCGGTGACGAGCAGCCGGCCCGCGAGCACCGCCTGCTCCTCGCCGTCGGGCGTGGTGGTGGTGACCATCTCGTCGTCGTTGACGACGACGGCCGGGATCGTCTCGAGCCGGTCGGCGGCGCCGCCGAGGGCGCCCGACACGAGCCCCGCGACGGCCAGCGGCACGACGACGACGGTGGCGAGCAGCGCGCCGAAGCGCAGCCGCCGCTGCTTGGGGGTGCTGCCGAACAGCGCCTGGAGCCTGGAGCTCATCGGGTGGCCTCCTCGAGGACGCGGGTCTGGATGGTTCGGATGCCGCGGCCGGCGTACGGGCTCGCGTCGTGGCCGGCCGCCACGCCGGCGACGACCGTCGTCGTCGCGGGCACGAGCCGGGCCGCGGACCGCCAGAATCCGGCGGACTCGGCGCCGGTCTCGTCGTCGAGGTCGATCACGACCGCCGCGGGGCGCTCGGCGAGCGCGCCGGCGAGCGCCACGAGCGCCCGGTCGACGGCGCCGAGCGCGGCGATCGGGGTGTCGCGTTCGATGGCGGATGCCTCGCCGGCAGCGCCGGCCGATGCCGCCGCGAGGCGGTCGGTCCAGTCGTCGACGACGCTGCGGCGCGGCGTGAGCCGGTACCAGGGGCGCGTCGCGTCGGCACGCGAGGCGATCGCCTCCCCCACCGTGCGGGGCGCCGCCGCGTCGGAACCGGCGTCGAGCTCGGCGATCGCCACCGAGCGGCGGACGCTGCCCGCCGCGGTCGGCAGCGGTTCGTCGAGCACGGCGAGCCGGCCTGAGACCGGGTCGAGCCGGCCGGCGAGGGTCGCGAGCACGACCCGGCGGTCGACGGGGTCGCCCTCCACGAGGAGGAGGCCTCCTGCGGGCACTTCCGCGTCGAGCGGGCCGATCGGCCGATCGGGCAGGCCGAACACGACGCCGTCGGCGCGCACCGCGGCCGGCTGCGACCTGGCCCACTCGGCCTGGTCGAGGTGGGCGCGAAGGCCCACCCCCTCGATGTCGACGTCGGGCAGCACGCGGGCGAGCCACCTCGGCAGCCACCACGCGCCGTGGCCGGCGAGGGCCATCGCGGCGGGCACCAGCGTCATCCGCACGAGGAAGGCGTCGAACGCGACGCCGATCGCGAGCGCGAACGCGATGCCCTTGATCACGCCGGAGCCCTCGGGCACGAACGCGAAGAAGACGAAGAACATGATGAGCGCGGCCGCCGTGACCACTCGCGCGGCGTGCTGGAACCCGTGCACGACGGCTTCGCGCGGCCGACCCTCACCGCCGTGCTGCCGGCTGCGCACGTACTCCTCCCGCATGCCCGACACGAGGAACACCTCGTAGTCCATCGCGAGGCCGAAGAGCACGGCCATCAGCAGGATCGGGAGGAAGCTCAGGATCGGCCCCGGCTCGATGTGCAGGAGCTCGGCGCCCCAACCCCACTGGAACACGGCGACGGTCGCGCCGATGGCGCCGAACGCCGACAACAGGAAGCCGAGCGCCGCCTTCACCGGGACGAACACCGACCGGAACACGATCAGCAGCAGCACGATCGACAGGCCGACGACGATGAGCGCGAACGGCAGCAGCGCGTCGTCGAGGCGCTGCGAGATGTCGATCGCGACGGCGGTGTACCCCGTGACCGCGATCGGCGTGCCGAGGTCGGCCCGGATCGACGGCTCGAGGTCGCGGATGTCCTGCACGACCTGCTTCGTCGCTGGGTCGTCGGGGGCACTGTCGGGCACGACCTGGATGATCGCCGTGTCGGCGGTCTCGTTGGGCAGCCCCTGGCCGACGTAGGCGACCCCGTCGACCTCGTCCAGCCGGTCGGCGATCGCGTCGAGGTCGCCGAAGATGTCGGTCGTCTGCGTGATGTCGACCGTCACGATGAGCGGGCCGTTGTACCCGGGGCCGAACCCGGCCTCGATCATCTCGTACGCCTCGCGCTGGCTGGAGCCGGCCTCGCCGCTGCCGGCCGGCAGGTTCAGGTCGAGGCTCGCGGCCGGGATCGCGGCGGTACCGAGGAGGCCGACGACCAGGACGACGAACACGACCGGCGCCTTCAGCACGGTCTGCACCCATCGGCGGCCCATCGTCGGCTTGCCGCCGTCGTCGGCCGCGAGCGCGCGGCGCGCGGTGCGGCCGCCGGCCTTCGGCGCGAGGCGCCGGCCGAGCAGGCCCATGAGCGCGGGCAGCAGGGTGAGCGCGCCCGCCACGGCGATGAACACCGCGAACGCGGCGGCGACGCCCATGACGCTCAGGAACGGGATGCCGACCACGAGCAGGCCGAGCAGCGCGATGATGACCGTGAGCCCGGCGAACACGACCGCGCCGCCCGCGGTCGCGACGGCCTCGGCCGCGCTCTCCTCCGGGTCCTGGCCGCGCGCGAGCTGCGTGCGATGCCGCGAGAGGATGAACAGCGCGTAGTCGATGCCGACCGCGAGGCCGATCATGACGGCGAGCATGGGCGCCGTGCTCGAGACCGTCGCGAAGGCGGCGACGAGCGAGATGCCGCCGAAGGCGGCGCCGACGCCCACGAGCGCCGTCACCAGCGGCATCCCGGCCGACAGCAGCGACCCGAAGGTGATGACGAGCACGACACCGGCGAACGCCACGCCGAGCAGCTCGGTGACCGTGAGCCCGAAGGTCGTCTCCTGGAAGACCTCGCCCCCGAAGGCGACGCTCAGGCCCGCGTCCTCGCCGATCGCGCCGGTGTCGGTGACCGCGTCGAGCGAGGCCGGCGTGACGTCCGTCGACTGCCCCTCGAACGTGACCTGGATGTACGCCGTGCGCTCGTCGTCGGAGACCTGGTCGCCCGCGTACTCGTCGAACGGGCCGAGCACGCTCGCGACCCCGTCGACCTGCTCGAGGTCGGCCTCCATCGCCTCGATGGCGGCGCGGTTCGAGGCATCCTCGACCGAATCGCCCTCGGGCGCCTCGAGCACCGCCTTGGCCGACGCGCCCGCGGTCTGCGGGAAGACGGCGGCGAGCTGGTCGATCGCCTCCTGCGACTCGGTGCCGGGGATCGAGTACGACTCCTGCAGCTGGCCGCCGACGCCCAGCCCGAGCCCGAGCAGGGCGCCGAGGGCGAGCACCCAGGCGGCGATGACGACCCACGCCCGTCGGTAGGCGAATCGTCCGATGCGGTGGAGCAGCAGTGCCACGGGGTCTCTCTCAGTCGTGGTCGGTCGTGGTGGCGTCGTGACGGCCTCGCCGCACGAGCAGTTCTGCGAGGACGCCGCGCAGGGCCGTGCGCAGCTCGTCGTCGGCCGGCAGGGTCTCGGCGTCGGCGAAGGTGCGGCCTGCGGTCAACAGGAAGGCCGCACCGCCGAGGGCGATCCCGAAGCGCACCTGGTCGGCGACCGACTCCCGCTCGCGACCGATCGCGTTCGCGAGCCGTCGCACCGCAGCGTTCGCTCGCGCGATGATCGGCAGCTCGGCGAGGCTCTGCCCCTGGATGAGGAAGACGTGCACCGCCTCGCGGTGCTCGAGGAGCAGGTCGACGACGCGGTCGACGAGCACGCGCCGGCGTCCGCTGCCGCGAGCGGCGAGGAAGTCGTCGAGGATGCCCTCGAACGCCGCGACCGCGGGCTCGATGGCGGCTTCGAGCAGCGCGTCCTTCGACGCGTAGTGGTACAGCACGCTCGACTTCGCGTAGCCGGCGTGGTCGGCGATCGACTGCAGGGAGGTCGCCGCGAACCCGACGCTCGCGAACTGTTCGAGCGCGGCCTGCTTCAACTCGTCGGCGGCGCGCACGCGTGACGCGGGAGGGATCACGGAGGGCATGCTTCGACGCTAGTGACCGATCGGTCAGTCCCTGTCCGATCGGTCAGATTCACGGATGACTCCCAGCGCGCCCGGGCGAACGGGTAGCGTGGCGGCATGCGCAAGTACCTGTTCTCGGGGGCCGTGGTCAGTGCGATCTTCAGCGGAATCGGCGTCGTCCGAGCCACGGCGGCCGGTCCGCGCGACTGGCGTCTGCTGCTGATGTGGATCTCCTGGGCCGCGAGCCTCGCCATCGCGATCGGCACCGTGGCCGAAGACGCGAAGGACGGCGAACTGGGGTCCTGACCCGACGGCGTGTCAGTTGGCGCGACCCCGCGCGCGTGCACGAGACTTGGCGGACCGGGCACCCTGCCGCCCGCGCCGTACCTCCGAAAGGAGCCACCGATGTTCCGCCGCTGGCGCCGCCGTGCACGACTCGCAGCCGAGGCCGCCGCTCACGCCGCACCGAAGCCTCGCGAATCGGCTGCCGATCTCCGCGGCGAGCACATCTTCGAGCTCCTCAACGCCAAGCTCGCCGAGTTCATCGGCGCGAACGGTCAGTGGGCGCTCGTGCGACGCACGCCCGAAGACACCGATCGCATCTTCGACGCCGTGGTGACGCACCAGATCGCGGCCGACCTCACGCGCGTCATCCTCGACGAGCGCGAGACCGTCGCCGTGGTCGTGCCCGAGGGCGAGGAGTCGATGGCCCTGGCATGGACGCCGGCGCCGCTGGTCGTGTGGACCGAGCCGGCCCGTACCGACGCCGAAGGATCGGCCGACGGCGAGGTTCCCTCGATCGCGCGCGCCGAGCTCGAGGCCGCCGCCTGAGGGCAGCGCCCGAGGCCGACGGTCGAGACCGGCGCTCGTCCAAAGTCGCGAGCGGAATCTTGTAGGTCGTCTTCTGCGACGACCCCTCCCGCCTTCGTAGCGTGATGCCCGGGCACTCCGCCCGAACACGCCGACGAACCAGGGGAACCATGACGACCGATTCCGCGCCCGCCTCGACGACCGGCACCGACTCGACCGGCACGGGCGCCGACGCGACCGGCACCGACTCGACCGGCACCGCGCCTGACTCGACCGGCACCGCGCCTGACTCGACTGCTCCCGACCGCGCGCCGCGCCGGCGTCGCGGGACGGCGACCGACCTCGCGCAGATCGCCGTCTTCGCGGCCCTCATCGCCGCGCTCGGCCTGCCCGGGTCGCTCTACCTCGGCGGCGGCGCCGTGCCGATCACGTTCCAGACCCTCGGCGTCATGCTCGCGGGCGCGATCCTCGGCGCCCGCAAGGGATTCCTGTCGGTGCTCCTGCTCATCGCGCTCGTCGCCGCCGGCCTCCCCCTCCTATCGGGTGGCCGCGGCGGGCTCGGCGTGTTCCTCAGCCCGACCGCGGGATACCTCGTCGGGTGGCTGCTGGGCGTCGTCGTCATCGGGTGGGCGACCGCACGCCTGCTCCCGCGCTACCGGCTGCTGCCGGCCCTGCTGTGGACCGCACTCGGCGGCATCGTCGCGATCTACCTCGCGGGCGTGCCGGTCGTCGCGTGGACGACCGACCTCCCGATCGGCGCAGCGGCCGCCGGTTCGCTCATCTTCCTCCCCGGCGACCTGGCGAAGGTCGTCCTCACGGTGCTCGTCGCGAAGGGCGTGCACCGGGCGTGGCCCGGTCTCATCACCCCGCGGCCGTGGCCGTGGAGCCGGACGGCGGAGGTCGCGTCCGGCGCATGAGCGACTGGATCAACGGCTCGCCGCGTGACGTCGCCCTCTCGTTCGAGGGCGACGTCACGCGGTACGTCGACCTGCGCCGGGCGGTGGGCGCCGCACGCCTTCCCGACGGCGACGGCGCGGTCGGATGCCCCGCCGGCATCGACCACGCCGCCACCCTGACGACCGTGCTCGCCGCGCTCGACCGGGGACGTCCGGTGATCGTGGGAGCCGATCAGGCCGCCGCCGACCGCGTCGCGAGCGAGCTTCCGCTAGGGACCGCGCTCGCGCTGGCGACGTCGGGTTCGTCGTCGGCGGGCGCCACCGGGCGCCTCGTCGCGCGCACCGATGCCTCGTGGCTCGCCTCGGCGGCACCGCTCGCCGAGATCGCGGGTCTCGGGTCGGATGACCGGTTCGCGCTCACCGGGCCGCTGCACGTCTCGATGCACCTCTACGCCGCGCTGCACGCGTTGTGGCTCGGTGCCACGATCGGCGACACCCTCGCCGGCGCGACCGCGGCGCAGGTCACGCCGACGCGCCTGGCGCGGCTGCTCAACGCCGGGGCCACGCCGTCGACCGTGATCGTCGCCGGGGCCGCCCTGCCCGACGCGGTGCGCGAGCGAGCCGCGGCGCGGGGCATCCGGCTCGTGGAGTACTACGGCGCCGCGGAACTCTCGTTCGTGCTCGCGGGCCCGGCTGGTGCGATGGCCCCCTTCCCGGGCGTCGAGGTCGAGCTGCGGCCGGCTGGCACTCCGGCCGGGCTCGGTGTCCCGGCCGAGTTGTGGGCCCGATCGCCGTACCTCGCGCTCGACGTCGTCGGCAGCGGCGGGATGCTCCGCCGCGACGCGGCCGGATTCGCGACGGTCGGCGACCTCGCCGAGCGAACGGATGCCACCTACCGCGTGCTCGGCCGCGGCGATGCCGCCATCACGACCGCGGGTGCGACCGTGGTCGCCGAGGCGGTGGAGGCGCGTCTCCTGGCGCTCCCGGGGGTCGAGGCGGTCGCCGTCCTCGGCCAGCCGCACGAGCTGCTCGGCGAGCGCGTCGTCGCCGTCGTCGAGCTGACCGCCGGCGGCTCGATCGACCGCATCGCGTCGCTCGCCCGACCGCTGCTCGCGACCGCCGAGCTCCCCCGGCGCTGGATCGCCGCGACCCTGCCCCGTACGTCGTCGGGCAAGGTCGCCCGCGGTGCGCTCCGCGACGCGCTGGCGAACGGCTCACTCGGCGAGCCGACCGAGTCGACCGGGGCGGCCCGGAACGGCGCGGTCCGATGACCGGCCGCGGAGCGCCGCGCGGCGGCGACGCACCCGTGCTCGTGTCAGCCAGGCGGACCGCCATCGGCACCGCCGGTCGCGGGTTCGCCGAGCACACGGTCGACGCCCTCGCGGCGGCCGTGCTCGCCGAGGTCGCTCGCGCCGTCGCGCCCGCAGGCCTCCCCGTCGACGACGTCGTGCTGGGCAACTGCATGGGTCCCGGTGGCGACGTCGCGCGGGTCGCGGCGCTGCGCGCCGGGCTCGGCGCCGAGGTTCCGGGCGTCACCGTCGATCGGCAGTGCGGCTCCGGGCTCGACGCCGTGATGCTCGCCGCCTCGCGCGTCAAGGCCGGCGACGCGACCCTCGTGCTGGCCGGCGGAGCCGAATCGGCGTCGACCGCGCCGCACCGCTCGTGGCCCGGCTCGGGCGAACGCTACGCGCGCGCGCCGTTCGCGCCCGTCGGGTTCCCCGACCCCGACATGGGGCCCGCCGCCGATCGGCTCGCCGCGCTGCGCGGCATCCCCCGCGCGCGGCAGGATGCTTGGGCCGCCCGGTCGCACGCGCTCGCAGCGCGGGCGCGCGACGCCGGCACCTTCGACGCCGAGATCGTCGAAGTCGACGGCATCGTGCGCGACGACCGCCCCAGGGCGAGCTTCACGACCGACCGGCTCGCTCGCTTCGCGCCCGCGTTCGAGGCATCCGATGCCGCCCGCGTGACTGGCACGGCGACGGCCGGCACCGTGACCGCCGGCAACTCGTGCGGATTCTCCGACGGCGCAGCGGCGATGGCCGTCACGACCGAGCAGGTGGCTCGCGAACTCGGCCTGCCCGCGCTGCACGTGCGCGCTGTCGCGGTCGCCGCGGGCGACCCGGCGCTGCCCGGCCTCGGCGCGGCGCCCGCCGCGCGGGCCGCCCTGCAGCGGGCACGTCTCACCGCCGCCGACCTCGGCTTCGTCGAGATCACGGAGGCGTTCGCCGCGCAGGTGCTCGCCGTCGGCGACGAGCTCGGGCTCGACGAGCAGCTGATCAGCGCCGACGGCGGCGCGATCGCGCTGGGGCATCCGTGGGGCGCCTCGGGCGCCGTGCTGCTCGTGCGGCTCGCGGCGCGCATGGCGGCCTCCGATGACGCTCGCCCCGGGCTCGCGGCATGCTCGATCGGCGGCGGACAGGGAGTGGCGATGATCGTGGAGCGGATGTCATGAGCGAGATCGTGTTCGAGGGCGTGAGCCACCGGTTCGACCAGGTGCTCGTGGTCGACGACGTCTCGCTCGTGCTGCGCGAGCGCCGGGTCGGCATCGTCGGCGCCAATGGGTCGGGCAAATCGACGCTCGCGCGCATGATCAACGGCCTCGTCACGCCGACCGCGGGCCGCGTGCGGGTCGACGGGCTCGACGTGGCCCGCAACGGTCGCGACGTGCGCCGTCGGGTCGGCTTCGTCTTCACCAACGCCGACAACCAGATCGTCATGCCGACGGTGCGCGAGGACGTCGCGTTCACGCTCCGCCGCCATCGGCTCGACCGGGCCGACGCCGAGGCCCGCGTCGACGCCGCACTCGAACGCGTCGGGCTCACCGCGCTGGCCGACCGACCGGCCCACCGGCTCTCGGGAGGGCAGAAGCAGCTGCTCGCGCTCGCGTCGGTGCTCGTGGCCGAGCCGGCGATCGTCGTGGCCGACGAGCCGACGACCCTG
This sequence comes from Agromyces agglutinans, assembly GCF_009647605.1. Classification (GTDB taxonomy): domain Bacteria; phylum Actinomycetota; class Actinomycetes; order Actinomycetales; family Microbacteriaceae; genus Agromyces; species Agromyces agglutinans. The sequence goes on from NZ_WJIF01000001.1 coordinate 643,506, forward strand.
CTCGACGCGCGCAACGCGCGACGCGTCGCCGAGCACTTCGCGACGCTCGACCAGCAACTCATCGTCGTCAGCCACCAGCTCGAACTGCTCGAGGATTTCGACCGCGTGATCGTGATGGACGAGGGCCGGGTCGTCGTCGACGACGTGCCGACCGCCGCCTTGGACGCGTACCGGGCGCTGATCGCATGACGGCGCTGATCGCATGACGGGCCGCGCATGATCGGCGTCTACCACCCCGGCACCTCGCTCGTGCACCGCGCGCCGGCGCTGGCGAAGCTCGGTGTGCTCGCGGCCCTCGTCACGGCGGTCGCGCTCATCGGCTCGCTCGCGTGGCTGGGCGTGGCATCCGTCGTCGTCGTCGTGCTGTTCGTGCTCTCGCGCGTGCCGGTGCGGATCGCGCTGCGCCAGGTCGCGCCCATCCTCTGGGTGCTCGCCTTCGCCGTGCCCGTGCAGGTGATCTTCGGCGGCTGGGAGGCGGCCGCGGTGATGGCGCTGCGTCTCGTCATCGCCGTCGCGCTCGCCGGCCTCTACTCGCTGACGACCCCGGTGAGCGCGACACTCGACGCGATGCAGGCGCTGCTGCGCCCGTTCCGCCGGTGGATCGACCCCGACCGCGTCGGCCTCGCCCTGGCGCTCACCATCCGCTGCGTGCCCCTGCTCGCCGAACTCGTCCGCGAGGTCATGGAGGCGCGCAAGGCGCGCGGCGCCGAGGGGTCGGTGCTCGCGCTCGCCGTGCCGGTGATCGTGCGCGCGCTCCGCACCTCGGAGCACCTCGGCGAGGCGCTCATCGCGCGCGGGTTCGACGACTGAACCGGCTTATAGGCACTGAACCTGGGTCGCCCGGAGCAATGAAGAAGCCCCGGAACCTGGCGAGAGGTTCCGGGGCTTCACCGTGCACCCCCAGGGACTTGAACCCTGAACCCACTGATTAAGAGTCAGTTGCTCTGCCGATTGAGCTAGAGGTGCGTGATTCCGGGTGATTTCGTCAACCCCGAACCGAGGGACCACGTTATCAGAGCCGAGGCGGGTAGCGCCAATCGAGCGCGCCCCATCGTGCCGAACGCGTCGATCGGCACGGGATAGCCTGAACCGGTGACCACGGATGCCACTCCCGCCGACGCACTCGCCGCCGACCTCGCGCTCGCCCTCGACCTGGCCGATCGCGCCGACGCGATCTCCCTCGGGCGGTTCCGGGCGGTCGACCTCGAGGTGTCGACGAAGCCCGACCGCACACCCGTGACCGAGGCAGACCTGGCCGTCGAGCGCGCCATCCGCGAGGGCCTCGCGGCGGCGCGACCAGACGACGGCGTGCTGGGCGAGGAGTTCGGCACCGAGGGCTCAGGGCGCCGACAGTGGATCATCGACCCGATCGACGGAACGGCGAACTTCCTCCGCGGCGTGCCCGTCTGGGGCACGCTCATCTCGCTCGCGATCGACGGCGAGCCGGTGCTCGGCGTCGCCTCCTCCCCCGCCATGGGTCGCCGCTGGTGGGCCTCGCGCGCCGGGGGCGCGTGGACGACGGATGCCCCGGGCGCCGAGCCTCGAGGCATCCGCGTGTCGGCGGTGGCCGACCTCGCCGATGCGTCGCTGAGCTTCCAGAGCCTCGCGCAGTGGCGCGACGCCGGCTACCTCGACCGCCTGCTCGCCCTGTCCGAGCGCGTGTGGCGCGATCGGGCGTACGGCGACGTGTGGTCGTACATGCTGCTCGCCGAGGGGCTCATCGACGTCGCCGGCGAGTTCGACGTGAAGGTCTACGACCTGGCGGCGCTCATCCCCATCGTCGAAGAGGCGGGCGGCCGCTTCACCTCGGTCGACGGGCAGCGAGGGCCCGGCCACGGCAGCGCGCTCGCGACCAACGGCCGACTGCACGACACCGTGCTGGAGGCCCTGGCCGGGTGAGGCGGGGCGTCCTCGCCGTCGCCGGTCTCGCGATCCTGGTCGCGGCGTCGGGTTGCACGGCGGCGCCCGACACCGAACCGGCGCCGCCGCGCGCGTCGAGCGTCGCTCCCGTGCCGAGCTCGCCGGCTCCGCCGGTGGCATCCGGGGCGCCGACGATGGCGCCGCCGCCGGCCGTCGAGCCGTACGCGCCGCAGGTCGGCGACTGCTTCGACGTGCGCAAGGCCGAGCCCGACCTGCGCGAGAGCCTCGTGCCGTGCGAGGCCGAGCACGACGACGAGGTCTACGCGGAGTTCAGGTTGCCCGACGGCGCCTTCCCCGGCGATGAGGCCGCGCACGCGGGATGCACCGCGAGGTTCGGCGCGTTCATCGGCGTGGAGTTCGCCGACTCGGTGCTCGAGATCACCACGTACCACCCGTCGGCCACGTCCTGGGCCGACGGCGACCGCCGCGTCGCGTGCGCGGTGTGGAACCCGACCGACACGGTCGTCGGCACCCTCGCCGGCTCGGGCATCTGAGCGTCAGCGCCGCCGCCTCAGCGCCGCCGCCGGCTCCACGCGACGCCCGCGACGCAGAGCGCCCCGCCGACGAGGCCGAGGATCGTCGGCAGCTCGCCCAGGAAGAGCCACGACATGAGCACCACGATCGCGGGCACCGCGAGCGTCGCCGACGCCGTCGCGCCCGCGGTGCTGCGCTGGAGCACGTAGGCCCAGAGCACGAACGCGACGGCCGATGGGAACAGGCCGAGGTACACGGCGCCCCAGATCGCGGCGGCGGGGGCATCCGGCACCTCGCCGACCAGTTGCGGCAGGAACGGCAGCAGCGCGACCGCACCCACCGCGCAGCCGACCCAGGTCGCGCCGAGCGCGTCGGTCGTGCGCAGCGCGACCTTCTGCACGAGCACGCCCGAGGCGTAGAGCACCGCCGCCAGCAGCCCCAGCAGGATGCCGATGGGTTCGCTGTGCGGCCCGATGCCGCCGGCGGCGATGAGCACGACGCCCGTGAAGGCCACGCCGATACCGATCATGAGCGGCCGCGGGAATCCCTCCTTCAGCACGACGCCGGCGACGAGTGCGACCAGGAGCGGGGCGATGTTCACGAGCATCGCCGTGGTGCCCGCGTCGAGGTGGCGTTCGGCGATGTTGAGCACGAGGGTGTACCCGGCGAACCACAGCAGTCCGTACGCGACGACGAGCACGAGCCCGCGACCGCGCGGGAACGGCGGCCGGCGCCAGAGTGCGAACGCAGCGAGTGCAAGGGCGCCCACGAGCTGCCGGCCGAGCGCGAGCGCGCCCGGCGAGAGCGCATCGCCGATGCCGCGGATGGCGATGAACGCCGACGCCCAGAGCACCAGCACGGTCGCCATCGCGGCGACGACGCGCCACGACGGCCGTACGGCAGGCGCGAGCGACCCGGCGCCCGCAGCGGGCGCGGCACCGGCACCACCCGCGGCACCAGCGCCGGTCGTCGGGCGATCGGATGCGGCGGGGCTTGGCGTGTCGACACGAGGCATGGTGCCAGCCTTCCGGAGCGGTCCGTTCAGCACAAGCGAACGCTTCTTCCGGATACGTAAGCAGCACTGTACGATCACGGCATGGTCGATCCCCAGCGTCTCCGCGTTTTCCGCGCCGTCGTTCAGGCCGGCTCGATCAATGGAGCCGCCGCCCGGCTCGGGTACACGCCCTCGGCGGTGAGCCAGCACGTCAGCATGCTCCAGCGCGAGACCGGCCTCGTGCTCGTCGAACGCCAGGGCCGAGGCATCCTGCCCACCGCTGCGGGCATCGCGGTCGCCGATCGCGCCTCGCGGGTGCTCGACCAGCTGGCCGACTTCGAGCACCTGGCCGACGACCTGCGGTCGGGTCGCAGCGGCGTGCTGCGCATCGGCACCTTCCATTCGGCGAACCGCGCGTGGATGCCGGGGATCCTCGCGAGCGTGCTGGCCGACTCCCCCGACCTGCGCATCGAACTGAGCCTCGCCGAGTTCCGCGGCGATCGGGGCGTCGACCTCGACCTCGACGTGTTCATCGCCGAATCGGTGCGCGGCGACGTCGACCCGGCGGTCGCCGACGGCGCGGCCGAGGGCTACGACGTCGAGCACCTGCGCACCGAGGACTACCTCGCGGTCGTGCCCGTCGGCCACGCCCTCGCCGCCCGGGCCGCGGTGACCCTCGACGACCTGCGCGACGAGGCCTTCATCGACAACGACATCGCGCGCGGGCCCTGCCGCGAAATCGTCCTCACGGCGTGCGCCGCGCGCGGGTTCGCGCCCGACTTCCGCGTCGCGGCACCCGACTACCCCACGGCGTTCGACTACGCCGCCGCCGGCATCGGCGTGACCGTCCTGCCGCGCCTCGGGGCGTTCCGCCTGCCCGACGGTGTCGTCGCCGTGCCGATCGCCGACGACGACGTGCGCCGACGCATCATGCTGCGGGTCAAGCGCACCATGCGCACGCATCCGGCCGTCCGCCGCACCGCCGACCTGATCCGCGCGCAGGCCGCGGCCTGAGGCATCCGGCGCGGCATGCTGTGCCCGCGGCACCCGCATGCACTAGCTTGACGGCAGGACCGGGGCACGGTGCATCCGGACGAAAGGGGACGTCATGGGATTCTGGGAGACCATCTGGGACTGGTTCTGGTTCTTCCTGATGGTGTTCGCGTTCGTCGCGTACCTGTGGGTGCTGATCTCGATCGTCGTCGACCTGTTCCGCGACCACACGCTGAACGGCTGGCTGAAGGCGCTCTGGATCGTGTGCCTCGTCTTCTTCCCCTTCATCACGGGCCTGATCTACATCATCGCCCGCGGTCGCGGCATGGCCGAGCGCTCGGCACGGCAGCAGCAGGAGTACCAGGAGTACTCGAAGGACTACATCCGCCAGGTGTCGTTCGCGAGCCCGGCCGATGAGATCGCGAAGGCGCAGGCGCTGCGCGACCAGGGTGTCATCACCGACGGCGAGTTCGACGCGCTGAAGAACAAGGCGCTGGGCGGGAAGTACTGAACCCAGCCGCGCCGCGTGCATGCGGCGCGCACGCGAAACGGGCGGTCGGCATCCGAGGATGCCGACCGCCCGTTCGCGGTTCCGCTGCGTGCGACGACGACCATGGGTGGAGATGGGGGGAATCGAACCCCCGTCCATCGCTGAGGTTCCACGCCTTCTCCGGGCGCATCCTGTGAGGCGTTCTCATCGGCCCCGACTCTTGACACAGGCATCCGAGTCGACGGGCCCATCCTGATGAAGTCCCGCACACCGCTCAGGCGACGGTGTACAGCGAGTTCCCTAAATGACGCCAGTGACCGGGGCGGGAACGAACCCGGACTGACGGACTATCGACTCTGCTTACGCAGCGAGAGCGAAGTCGGACTGCTTCTTATTGGCAGTTATCTTTTCGCAGGGAGCGTTCACGAGATAACCCTGCATCCTCGGCCCGCTTCTCGTGGGCGCACAGGCGATGTCGAAACCGATCATCCCCATGGTCACCAGGCCCCGGCCACGACATGGGTGTCGTGACAGGACGATGGCGGGCCGTCGTCGCACGCTGTGGAATTTCCAATCCGCGACGACCCATTCGGGAAGTGCGCGGCCTTACAGTCTAGAACAGGTTCGCACCGCGCGCCATTCCCGACCGAGGAGGATTCCATGAGCACCCTGATCGCCGTGACCGGCCGCGCTGAAGAGCGCGTCGCCCCCGAACTGGCGGCCGTATCCCTCGGCATCGGCGCCTCCGGGCCCGAGCGCGACGACGTCATGCGCACCACCTCCGGCGCGCACGAGCGGCTGCTGACCGAAGTGCGCGAACTCGAGGCCGAGGGCGCGATCGAGCGGTGGTCGGCCGAGCAGCTGCGCGTCTGGTCGCACCGGCCATGGAACGCCGAGGGCCGCCGCATGCCCCTCGTGCACGAGGCGCGCGCCGACGTCGAGATCGTCTTCCGCGACCTCGATCGCGTCGGCGAATGGCTGGCGGATGCCGCGACGCGCGAGTTCCTCGCCGTCCGCGGGGTCGACTGGCGGCTGACGGATGCCACGCTCGCCGTCGTCCGTGAACGCGCGCAGCGCGGCGCCGTGCAGGATGCCGTGGCCAAGGCCGCGGTCTACGCCGATGCCCTCGGTGCGGGGCATCCGGCCCCCGTCGAACTCGCCGACCACGGCATGCTCTCGGCCGCGCAGGTCGTGCCCTTCGCTGCGGCGCGGCTGTCGGCACCGGCGGCGTTCGGGGCGGCTCCGGGCGGCGCGCCCTCGACCGAGTTCGCGCCCGCAGACCTGGTCATCGAGGCGCGCGTCGACGCCCGGTTCTCGGCCGAGCCCGCGAGCTGAGCGGGGCGCGGGGCGGGGCGGGGCGCCCCGCGGTCACCCCGCGTCGACCAGCCGAGCCTCGAGCTTCGCGAGCTCGTCGAGGCTGAGTCCCGATGCGAGGAGGAACTCGCGCGCCGACCCGTGCTCGCGCTCGACGAGGTCGATCGCCGAGGCGATCGCCTCGCGCGGGCTGCCGCCCATGAGCATGCGCAGCTCGGGGGTGTCGGGCGCCCCGTAGCGCTTCGCGAGCTGCACCATCTCCTCGAGCCAGTCGCCGGCGAGGTTGCCCTCGGTGCGCTCGTAGTCCGCGATGACGAGTTCGCGGTCGACGCCGACGGCGAGCAGGGTCAGCGCGATGACGACGCCCGTTCGGTCTTTGCCCGCGGTGCAGTGCACGACGACCGAGCGATCGTCGGCCGACGCGATCTCGCGCACGGCCTCGACGACGACGCTCGCGTGCTGCGTGACGATGCGCGCGTAGAGCGCTTCGAGGGTGATGCCGGCCGCGCCCTGCGAGGCGCCCGAGCCCTCGAAGACGGGCAGCCGCAGCACCTCGACGTCGAGCCCCTCGAGGTCGTCGGGCATGATGCGCGCCTCGTTCTCGTCGCGCAGGTCGATGACGACCCCGACGCCGAGGTCGCGGAGCTCCGCCCTGCCGGCCTCGCCGAGCCGGTGCAGCCCGTCGGAGCGGTACAGCACGCCGTCGCGCACCCGGCCGATCGCGGTCGGCACGCCGCCGACGTCGCGGAAGTTGTACGTGCCGGGAACAGGGATGCGCGTCGAGGTCTCCACCCCGGGAAGCCTACCCCGCACCACCGGCGACGGGCCCGCTCGCGCTAGTCGCCCAGGTTGCGCCGGCTCGCCATCGCGCGATCGGCCTCGCGCTTGTCCTGCTTCTCGCGCAGCGCCTGCCGCTTGTCGTACTCGCGCTTGCCCTTCGCGACCGCGAGCTCGATCTTCGCGCGGCCGTCGGAGAAGTAGATCGAGAGCGGGATCAGCGTGTACCCGCCCTGCGCCGTGCGGTGGCTGATCTTGATGATCTCGTGCTTGTGCAGCAGCAGCTTGCGCTTGCGCCTCGGCGCGTGGTTGTTCCACGTGCCCTCGGTGTACTCGGGGATGTGCACCGCGTCGAGCCAGATCTCGCCGCCGTCGATGAACGCGTAGCCGTCGACGAGCGACGCGCGGCCCTCGCGCAGCGACTTCACCTCGGTGCCGGTGAGCACGACGCCCGCTTCGTAGGTGTCCTCGATGAGGTAGTCGTGGCGCGCCTTGCGGTTGGTCGCGACGACCTTCTGACCGCGTTCCCTGGGCACGGCTCGCTCCTTCTGATCGGGTTCGGTTCGGTGACGGATGCCACGCGCCCGGCGCGCGGCAGCCGTTCAGTCTAGCCGACCCGCGAGGGGCGCCCGACTACACCCGCAGGTAGCGCCGGATCGCGATCGCCGCCGACACCGCGGCGAGCAGGACGCCCACGAGGATCAGCAGGGGCACGACCAGCCAGGCGTCACCGAGGTCGACGAACGTGAACGACAGGCTCTCCACGAGGAAGCCCTGCACGAAGAACTGCACGATCGCGAGCACCGCGGCACCCGCGAGCACCGAGCCGATGAGCCCCGCGAACACGCCCTCGAGCACGAACGGCGTCTGGATGAACCGGTTCGACGCGCCGACGAGCCGCATGATGCCCAGCTCGCGCCGGCGCGAGAACGCCGAGAGCCGGATCGTGGTGGCGATGAGCAGCGCCGCGGCGACGAGCATGATGGCCGCGATCGCAATCGCGGTGTAGCTGGCGGCGTTCAGCACGTCGAAGATCTGGTCGAGGTATCGGCGTTGGTCGACGACCTGCTCGACGCCGGGCGTCCCGGCGAGCGCCTCGGCGACGACATCCGACTCGGACGGATCGACGAGGTTCACCCAGAACGTCTCGTTCAGCACCTCGGGCGTGACGTAGTCGGCCGCAGGGGTGCCCTCGAACTGCTCCTGGAAGTTCTCGAACGCCTGCTGGTGGTCCTCGAACGTGACCTCGTCGATGTACGGCTTCAGCGTGTCGGAGTTCAGCTGCTCCTCGATCGCGGCCTTCTGCTCCTCGGTCGCCTCGCCGTCGAGGCATCCGGCCGCCGTGGAGACCGTCGTGCACAGGTACACGGCGACCTGCGCGCGGTCGTACCAGTAGCCCTTCATCTGGGCGATCTGCAGCTGCATGAGCGCCGCCGTGCCGACGAAGGTCAGCGAGATGAACGTGACGAGCACGACCGACACGACCATCGAGGCATTGCGGCGAAGGCCCTGCGCGGCCTCCGCGAACACGAGACCGGCCCTCATGACGTCGGCCCCACTTCCTGGTCGGTGTCGTCGCGGCGCGGCCCGCCGGGCGCGCGCAGCCCCAGCCGCTCGGCGAGCGTCAGATGCTCGGATGCCGCTTCGGCGGGCTTCTCGCCGGGTTTCAGTTGCTCGGGGTCGACCTGGATCTGCCCGGTCGCGGCGGCCGTGATCTCGGCGGCGGCGTCGGTGACCTCGTCGGTCGCCTCGGGCTCGACGTAGAGGGGCGCGGCGTCGCGCATGACCTCGGGCGTGACCTTGGGTGCGGCCGCGGTGATGGTCGCGGGCTCGGGCGCGGCATCCGTCTGCGCTGCGGTGGCGGCGGTGGTGGCCGCCGAACCGGAGGCCGCAGTCGCGACGGTCGCCGTCGCGCCGGCGGCGGCCGCCGCGGCTTCGGAGTCGGGCATCGGCGTCGCCGGGTCGATGACGGGCTCGTACTCGACGTCGCGCACGGTCTGCCCGTCGTACCCGGCGTCGCGCTGGTCGCGCACGATCGCGCCCGACGAGAGCTCGATGACGCGCCGCTGCATCTGGTCGACGATGCCGGCCTCGTGCGTGGCCATGATGATCGTGGTGCCGCCCGCGTTGATGCGCTCGAGCAGGGTCATGATGCCGGCGCTCGTCACCGGGTCGAGGTTGCCGGTCGGCTCGTCGGCGAGCAGGATCTGCGGCTTGTTCACGATCGCGCGCGCGATTGCGACGCGCTGCTGTTCACCGCCCGAGAGCTCGTGCGGCATGCGCTTCTCCTTGCCCTCGAGCCCGACGAGCTTCAGCGTCTCGGGCACGGCGGACTGGATGAACCCGCGCGACTTGCCGATGACCCGCAGCGTGAACGCGACGTTCTCGTACACCGTCTTGTTCGGCAGCAGCCGGAAGTCCTGGAACACCACGCCGAGGCTGCGCCGGAAGTACGGCACCTTGCGCGTCGAGATCGTGCCGAGGTCCTGGCCCAGCACGTGGATGCTGCCCTTCGAGGGCTTCTCCTCCTTCAGGATCAGCCGCAGGAAGCTCGACTTGCCCGAGCCGGACGCGCCGACCAGGAACACGAACTCGCCACGGAGGATCTCGACCCCGAGGTCGTCGAGGGCGGGTTTGGATTGACCGGGGTAGGTCTTGGTCACGGAGTCGAAGCGGATCATCGGGTTCGAGCCTAGGCATCCGTTCGCGCGAGCGCAGCAGCGACTCGCGCGATCCCGAACTCGACGCCGACGTTCACGCCGCGTTCACGGCGGCGCGCCATGCTGCCCCCATGATCGCCGTGTCGCTGCCCGCCGCGTCCGCCGCACCGCCCTCCCGCCGCCCGCCCTCGGTCGTCGCCGGACTCGGATGGCTCCTGCTCGGCCTCGGCGGCGCGACGCTCGTGAACGCGGTGTTCGTCTGGTGGACCTACGGCGCAGCGGATGCTGTGACGCGCACCCTCATCGTCAGCGGGCCGAACGCGTCGGGTGCGCAGTGGATCTGGCTCGTCGCCCTGCTGACGGCGCTGCTCGCGCTCGTGAACGGAGGAGGCATCCGCGGCCGTCTCGTCGTGCCGCTCGTCGTGCTCCTCGCGGTGAACCCGATCACGGAGTTCGCCGCCCTGAACGAGGTGGCGGGCACCTGGGACGAACCGATCGGGTACGGCATCGGCCAGGCGTGCGCGATGATCATCGCCGGAGCGCTGACCGTGGCGGCGCCGCGTCCGTCTAGTCGTCGTCTTTCCGCTTGCGCCACTTGATGCCGGCCGCGATGAGGCCGTCGAGGTCGCCGTCGAAGACGGATGCGGGGTTGCCGACCTCGTAGCCGGTGCGCAGATCTTTGACGAGCTGCTGCCCGTAGAGGAAGTACGAGCGCATCTGGTCGCCCCAGCTCGCGGTGATGGTGCCCGCGAGTTCCTTCTTCTTCGCGGCCTCCTCCTCGCGCTTGAGTAGCAGCAGTCGCGTCTGCAGGACGCGCATGGCGGCCGCGCGGTTCTGGATCTGCGACTTCTCGTTCTGCATCGAGACGACGAGGCCGGTCGGGAGGTGGGTGATGCGCACGGCCGAGTCGGTCGTGTTGACCGACTGCCCGCCGGGGCCCGACGAGCGGAAGACATCGACGCGGATGTCGCCCTCGGGGATCTCGACCTCCACCGCCTCCTCCATGATCGGGATGACCTCGACCGCGGCGAAGCTCGTCTGTCGCTTGTCGGCCGAGCCGAACGGGCTGATGCGCGCGAGACGGTGGGTGCCGGCCTCGACCGAGAGGGTGCCGTACGCGTAGGGCACGTCGACCTCGAAGGTCGCCGACTTGATGCCGGCGCCCTCGGCGTAGGAGGTGTCCATGACCTTGACGGGGTACTTGTGCCGCTCGGCCCAGCGCAGGTACATGCGCATGAGCATCTCGGCGAAGTCGGTCGCGTCGTCGCCGCCGGCGCCCGAGCGGATCGTGACGACCGCACCGCGCGGGTCGTACTCGCCGTCGAGCAGGGTCTGCACCTCGAGCTGGCCGACGACGCCCTCGAGCGCGGCCAGCTCCTGGCGGGCCTCCTCTTCGGCGTCGGCGTCGTCCATCTCGGCGGCGAGCTCGACGAGCACGTCGAGGTCGTCGATGCGCTGCTCGACCTCGGAGACGCGCTTGAGCTCGGCCTGGCGGTGACTGAGCGCGCTGGTGACCTTCTGCGCGGCGGCCGGGTCGTCCCACAGGTCGGGGGCGCCCGCCTCTTCGGAGAGCCGGGCGATATCGGCCTCGAGGGCGTCGACGTCGACGACGGCACGGATGTCGCGGAAGGTGGAGCGCAGGGCCTGGAGCGCCTGCGTGAAGTCTTGATCCAACATGTCCCGACCAGCCTAGTCGTGCGGTGTAGCGTCGAACGCGATGAGCACCACCGAGCAGTCCCCGTTCTCGTGGCGCTCGATCATCCTCCCGGTCTACCTGCCGACCCTCGTCTTCTCGCTCGGCGAGGGCGCGATGGTGCCCGTCATCCCTCTGGTCGCGACCGAGCGCGGGGCATCCCTCGCGGTCGCCGGCCTCGTCGCGGCGATGCTCATGGTCGGCGAGCTCATGGGCGACCTCCCGGCCGGATGGCTCGTCGCACGCATCGGCGAGCGGCCCGCGATGATCGGCGCCGCGATGCTCGCGGTCATCGGCGTGCTGTTCGCGCTCGGCGTGCCCGAGGTGTGGGCGCTCGGCGTCGGTGTGTTCCTGCTCGGCCTCGCGACGGCCGTGTTCGGGTTGGCCAGGCATGCCTTCCTCACGAGTTACGTGCCCGTGCGCACCCGCGCGCGGGCGCTGTCGACCCTCGGCGGCGTCTTCCGCGCGGGCTGGGCCGTCGGACCGTTCGTTGCGGCGGCGACCATCGCGTGGACGGGCTCGAGCGAGCTCGTGTTCTGGATCCTCGTCGTCGCGTGCTTCGCCGTCGTCGGCGTGCTGCTGTTGCTGCCCGACCCCGAGCGGGTGTTCGGCGCGGCGCGGCTCGCGCGCGAGGCATCCGCCGCTCCCCCGCCCATCGATCCGGCGACGGATGCCTCCGCCGCCCGGCGCGACCCCGACACCCCCGCGCCGCCCGCGGCCGGGCCCTCGGCGAGCGTCTTCCGGGCGATCCGCGAGCACCGCGGCGTGCTGGCGCGCATCGGCACCGGCGTGGGCCTGCTTGCCGCGCTGCGCGCGAGCCGCACCGTGATGCTGCCGCTGTGGTCGGTGTCGATCGGCATGCCGGCCGAGCAGGCGGCTATCGTCATCGGGGTCTCGGGCGCGATCGATTTCGCCCTGTTCTACGCGAGCGGCCAGATCATGGACCGGTTCGGGCGCCTCTGGAGCGCCATCCCGGGCATGCTCGGCATGTCGGTCGCCCACATCGCCCTCGCGTTCACGCACGACCTGCCCGAGGCGGCGCTGTGGTTCGCGGTGCTCGCGGTCGTGCTCGGGCTCGCGAACGGCGTGACGAGCGGCATCATCATGACGCTCGGCGCCGACCTCGCGCCGAAGGCGAACCCGGCGCCGTTCCTCGGCGCGTTCCGGACGATCGGCGACACCGGCGGCGCGGGCGCACCGCTCGCGATCGCGGCGGTGACCTCGGTCGTCTCGATCATGGCCGCGAACGTGGTCGTCGGCGTGCTCGGCCTCGTCGGCGCCGCGATGCTGTGGCGCTGGGTGCCGAGGTACGTGCCGCACCGGCGGCGGTGACGGCTACTCGCCCGAAGGGCGCGCCGGCTGGTCGGTGACGGCGACGACCTCGAGGCCGGCGAGCGCGTCGTGCACGCCGGCCTTGGTCTTGCCGCACGCGTCGCGCGGGTAATGCACCGGGATCAGCGAGCCATCGGATGCCTCGAGCCAGAGGGGCGGCACGAGTTCCATGTCGGCGGTGCAGGCGATGTCGGCGGGCACCGCGTCGTCGGGTTCGGCGAGCGCGGCGAGCAGGGGGGCGAGGTCGCCTTCGAAGCGTTCGACCTGGATCACGGGACCGCCCTCGGTGGCGTCGTCCTCGGTGGACGGGCCGGACTCGAAGCTGCACCGCAGCGCCGCGACCGGCTCGAACCCCTCTGGGACTCGACCCGGCTCTGGGATCGACGGGTCGGGCGTCTCGGACTCCTCAGGCAGCATCCACGTTCCCTCGGTGCGGCAGTCGATCGCCGTGGTGGGCACCGCGTCGGGCCCGTCGGGCGCGGGCGAGGCCGGGAACAGGCTCGCACACCCCGCGAGGGCGATGGCGGCGAGCACGCCGAGCGCCGACGTGCGCGCCGCGTGCGCCGCGCCTGCCCTGCGCTTCGAGGGAATCCTGCGCCTGCTCGCCATGGCGGCTCCGTTCCACCCCGGGTCCCCTGGCGAGACCCCTCTTCAGCTGCAACGTACACGGAACCGGGAACGTTGGGCAGCGCCGCGTTCGGGGGCCGCGCGGCTCACTCGTAGGTCGCCAGCGGCGAGGGGTACGGCGATCGCACCTTCAGGCAGCGGGCGCACTCGTGGTACGCCTCGGTCTCGGGTTCGTGGCGCAGCACCCACTTGTGCATGCCGAAGCGGCAGCGCAGTGGTCGAGCAGCCATGGCGACTCCTCCCATCGGGCCGGGTCGGCGCCAAACTACCCCGCCGCGCGCCGCACGGATACCGCCGAGTGCCGAACGGCCCACCGCCGCGCGCCGCGCTCAGTGCGTGTTGACCTTCTCGATGCGCATGACGAGCACGACGCGGTCGACCTTGTCGGCGGGCGCCTCCTGGTCGGCGTTGCCGTAGCGCTTGCCGAGGCGCACGTAGAACTCGCCCTCGGGGTCGGGGATGACCTCGGTCAGGGTGCCGCGCACCTCGACGTAGTGGAACGGGCTCTCGGGGTCGAGCACCGCCAGGGTCATCGCCGGGTTCTGCTGGAGATTCCGGTACTTGCCGCGGTACGTCGTGTGCGTGAAGCGCAGCTGGTCGCCGAATCGCTCGAACCACATGGGGTTGATCTGCAGTTCGCCGTTCGGGCGGAACGTGCCGAGCATGCCGTAGTTCGGCGGGTCGAGGAGGCGGGTCGCGTCGTGGGTGAGGGTCACGGTGCTCGTGTCGGTCATCACTCCAGTCAAGCGGATGTCCCGGGCGAATGCAGGTCGGCCCGGCGGCGGGTCGACCGGGGTGGGCGTGCAGCCCGGCACCTCGGCCGGACGCTCAGTGGAACACCGATCGTGCCGTCGAGGTCACCTCGATCGGCACCGCGATGGGCAGGAGGTCGTTCGCGATCGGCACCCGCCAGGTCGCTCGTAACGTGACGGTCGCGCTCCGGCCGTCACCGCTCGCGGCTGCGACCAGCTCGACGCCCTCGAGGCCCGTCTCGGCGTCGGCCAGGTACTCGGCGACCGACTGCCGCACGGCCTCGTCGTCGAGCTCGAACGCGACCGCGTCGCCGTCGACGCGGATCGAGTCGAGCGACCACGCCTCGGAGCCGGCGAGCGCGGCGCCGTCGGCGAGGGTGAACAGGCGCTTGCGATCGAGGTAGAGCGAGGTCGACGCGGTGACGACGATGATGAGCACGATCGCGAGGACGCTGAGGAAGACGACGAGCGGGAGCGTCGAGCCCGTGTCGACGTTGAGTCGATGCCGCACGCGGCGAGCGCCCTCGCGAACCCATCCGCTGATCACGGGCCGACCCCCGCGAACCGCGATACGGTCTGGGTCGCCGTGCCCGAGACCTGCACACTGCCGAACCGGTCGAGGCCGAGGAAGCTCGGGAACAGGGGCAGCACCACCGTCGCATCGACTTCGACCCGAACTCGCGCGCCCGGTTCGGAGCATCCACCGGCGGGTTCACAGGTCAGTTCGACCGACGTCGCCTCCGGCGCGATCCCGTAGTCGGCGAGCGAGATCCGCACCGAGCGCTCCACGGCCGAGCGCACGTCTCGAGCGTCTTCGCTCAGCACCGCCACTCGCGCGGCATGGCGCGCGGCTCCCTCGACGGCGAGCGCGCCGCCCTGAATGGCCGCGATCGCCATCACGAGGTAGACGAGGGGCACGAGGAGCAGGATGCCGACGGTCAGGAACTCGAGCGAAGCCGAACCCCGTTCATCGCCGCCGCCCGCGCCGAGCCGGTCGACGCTGATCCGGTCGACGCTGATCCGGTCGACGCTGATCCGGACGACGCGGAGCCGGTCGACACGATCAGTCCAGCGTCTCGACGGCGGCATGGCCCGTCACCTCCAGCGCCTGTTCCGGTCCGAGCAGGCCGAGCACCGGCAGCGTCGCACGCACGGTCATCGCCACGACCGGCACGTCGCCGACCGAGGTCCTCGTCGCCGAGACATCCTGCGCGAACGACGACGCGAGCGCCGCGTCGATGAGGTCGCGGGTCCGCTGCACGCCGTCGGCCTCGCTCGCGCCGGCGAGCGAGGCGTACCTGGCCCCCTCGGCGGCGGCGTCGAGCAGCGTGTTCCGCACGTGCAGGGCGAGCGCCAATTGCAGCACGGCCAGCAGCAGCGCCATCAGCAGTACGACCACGAGCGAGAACTCGGCGACGGCGGAGCCGCGCTCGTCAGCGAGTCGGGCGAAGCGGGCGAGTCGGGCGAAGCGGGCGAAGCGGGCGAAGCGGACGAAACCGCTCAGAAGTCGATGACGCGATTCATCGCGCTCTCGAACACGCCCGCGAGCGCGTCGCCGGCGAGGCCCCAGATCAGGATGACGAGGCCCGCCGTCATGAGCGTGATCAGCACCCAACCGGGTACGTCGCCGCGTTCGTCGCGCAGACGATCGCGGAGGACGGGCCGGCCGAGCAGGTGCGTCAGGAGGTTCGGTCGTGACATGTGGATTCCCTTCGATAGGTCGGAGTACCGGTCGAAATCGCAGTCGGGGCATCAGAAACCCGTCTGCAGCACGAGGTAGCCGGGGAAGAGCGCGAACGCGACCGTCACCGGCAGGATCAGGAAGATGAGGGGCACGAGCATCGCGATCTCCTTGCGACCGGCGAGCTCGATGATCGTGCGCTTGGCCTCTTCACGCGCATCGCCGGCCTGCGCGCCGAGCACGGACGCCAGGGGCGCGCCGCGTTCGAGCGCGCCGAGCACCTGGTCGAGTGCGCGCGACAGGGCGGGATGGGCGAGTCCGTCGCGGAGTTCGGCCAGCGCCGACGAGAGCGGCACGCCCGTGCCCACCGCGGCGGCCACCCGCGCGAACTCGCCCGGCAGTTCGCCCGAGCCGCGCCCGAGCCGCCGGATCGCATCGAGGATGCCCTCACCCGCGGTCAGGCTGAGTGTCAGCATCTCGAGCACGGTCGGCAGCTCCGCCGAGATCCGCGCGAGGCGACGGCGCGCCGCGCGCTGCAGCATCCAGTCGCAGGCCAGCGCACCGAGCGCGGCGGCGAGCACCGGCGCACTCAGCCGCACGATCATCGGCATCGTCTGGAACGACGGCGAGAGCCAGGCGAGCACGGATGCCACCGCGAACGCGGCGGCGGCCCAGGCGAGCTGCTCGCCGCGCCAGCGCTCGACGGTCTTCGGCGAGCCGGCCTGCCGCAGGCGGCGGGCGATCACCTCGTTGCCTCCGAGCACCTGCCATGCGAGGTCGCGCGCGCGGCGCGCGGACGGCAGCACGAGGAGGCCGAGCACCGGCGACGGGTCGGAGGCCTTGCGTTCGAGCGACTCGCGTGCCTGCTCCGAGATGTCGGCGATGTAGGGGGCGACCCGCTCCATGAGGCGCGGGCGGCCGATGCGCGGCGTGGCCGCAACCACGAGCCAGAGGCCGAGGCCGAGCATGGCACCCGCGACGACCGCGAGCGCTGCGAGGTCGCTCACGTGAACCACCGCCGCTCCTCGGGGATGCGGCCGAGCGCGATCATCGAGCGGTACGCGACGACCGTGACGGCGAGTCCGACGAGCAGCAACGCCGTGCCGACGGGCGTGTCGTAGGCGCCGATCGTCTCGGGCTTCGTCGCGAGCAGCAGGAGCAGCAGCCATGGCGCGGCGACGCCGAGCCGCGCGGCGTTGCGGATCCACGACTGGCGCGAGCGCACCTCGGCGCGCAGCGCCGCGTCTTCGCGCAGGTACCCCGAGAGGCTGCGCAGCACGTGGGTCACCTCGCTGCCGCCCACCTCCCTCGCCATGCGCAGGGTCTCGAGGATGCGATCGGCCACGGGGTCGGCGAGTCGGTCCTTCAGCCGGTCGAGTGCCGGCCCGAACGCGCCCGTGCGACGGTAGTCGGCGTCGAAGGCGGCGAACGGCTCGCGCGTGGCGGCCGGGCCGAGCGTGCCGAGGGCGCCGATCGCGTCGGGCAGGGACATGCCCGAGCGCACCGCGGCGACGAGGTGGTCGACGACCTCGGGCCAGGCCGCCCGGTTGCCCGCCCGGCGACGCACCGCTCGCGAATGAACGGCGGCGGGCACGGCGCCGAGTCCGAGTGCCCCGGCGACGCCGGTGAGCACGAGCAGCCCGAAGACGGCCTGGGCCACCGCCGCGGCGACGAGCGCCAGCACGACCATGACGGCCAGGATCGCCGGGACAGGAACCGAGCCGAGGCCCGCGAGACGCAGTTCGTCGCGGACGACCTGCCTCGAGCCGCCGCGGGACGGCGTCGCGGCGCGCGCCGGCCAGAGCAGCGGCGAGAGCGCGAGCAGGAGGCCGAGCCCGAGGGTCGCGCCGAGGGCGAGGCTCATGCGGCGAGCACGATCTCTGGGTCGAATCCGGCTGCGCGCAGCTTCTCGAGCCGCCGCGGCCTCGCGTCGGTCGCGGCCAGCACGCCGTCGCGACGCACGAACACCGGTTCGGCCTCGACCGCGCCGTCGGTCACGCGGCCCGTCGTCACGAGGATCTCGTCGACCCGTCGCACGCCCTGGCGGTCGATCGACAGGTGCACGACGAGGTCGATGCAGCTCGCGACGGTCGGAACGACGAACCCGGCGTCGATGTTGCGACCGGCCAGCAGCGGCAGGGTGCACAGCTTGACGAGAGCGTCGTGCGCCGAGTTCGCGTGGATGGTGCACATGCCGGGAAGGCCCGAGTTCAGCGCGATCAGCAGGTCGAGGCTCTCGGCCTCGCGAACCTCGCCGACGAGCAGCCGGTCGGGCCGCATGCGCAGGGACTCCTTGATCAGGCGCCGCAGCGTGATCTCGCCGGTGCCCTCGAGGCTCGGCTGCCGGCACTGCATCTGCACGAGGTCGCGCACGTCGAGGTCGAGCTCGAACGTCTCCTCGACCGTGACGACCCGCTCGCCGGTGCGGGCGTTCGACATGAGGGCGTTCAGCATCGTCGTCTTGCCGGTGTGCGTGCCGCCCGAGACGAGCACGTTCGCCCCCGCGAGCACGCCCATGCGCAGGAATTCGGACGCCTCCCGCGAAAGCGCCCCGAGCTCGACGAGCTGCGGCAGGGTGCGGATGCGTCGCTGGAACCGGCGGATGTTCACCGACCAGTGCGATCTCGTGACGTCGGGGATCACCACGTGGAGCCGGGATCCGTCGGGCAGCGAGGCATCCACGAAGGGCGAGCTGAGGTCGACGCGGCGACCCGAATGCTGCAGCATCCGCTCGACCAGCTCTCGAATCTCCTGATCGCCGAGCACGACGGTCGTGAGCTGGGCGACGCCGTTGCGCGCGATGAACACCCGGGTCGGCCCGTTGATCCAGATCTCCTCGATGCCGGGGTCGTCGAAGAAGGGCTGCAGCGGGCCGTAGCCGGTGAGTTCGGCGACGACGTCGCGCTCGGTGCCGAGCTCGTCGTGCAGGCCGTCGTGGGCGCCGCCGAGCGCGAGTTCGTTGTAGCGGCGCACCTCTTCGCGGGCGTATCGCGTCGCCAGCGACTCGTCACGGCCGAGATCGACGCCCTCGCGCAGCACGCGCGTGCGGACCCGCTCGGCGATGCTGCGCACGGGATCGGACATGTCCCAATCTTGCTGACGGCCGGTCGGCGGGTCCCGAATCTCTCCACAGGCGGCGAGCGACATCGATCACCGACCGCTTCACATCTAGTACTTGATCTGTTACAGTACTTCTCATGATCCACAACATGGATGCCGCGTCCACCGGCGGCTCGCCTGGCGCAGGTTTACCCGGCGCAGGCTCACCCGACGACGGCTCCCCCGGCGCCGCCTTCGCCGCCGACCTCCTCCGCGGCCACACCGACACGATCGTGCTCGGCGTGCTGCGCCGGCACGACAGCTACGGTTTCGAGATCCACAAGCTGATCCGCGAGGCCACCGGCGGGGCATCCGAGATCAAGGAGGCGACGCTCTACGCGAGCTACCGCCGCCTCGTTCGCGACGGCCTCGCCGAGGCGTACTGGGGCGACGAGTCCCAGGGCGGCCGCCGCAAGTACTACCGCATCACCGATGCGGGCCGTTCCGCGTTCACGCAGAACGTCGCCGCCTGGGTCACGACCCGCGGCATCATCGACTCCCTCCTGGGCACCGAGCCCGGCAGCACGAAAGGCTCCAAGCGATGACCACCGACCAGCCCGCCCGCCGCGGCGGCGACATCCACCGGCTCCTCGACGAGGCGTTCGCCGGCCGCACCCTCACGCCCGACCTGCAGGACCTGAAGGAGGAGCTGCGCGACAGCCTGCTCTCGCGGTCGGCCGAGCTCGAGCAGGCTGGCGTATCGCCGGCCGTCGCGGCGCGTCGCGCGTTCGACGAACTCGGCGACGTGGGCGAGATCCTCGACGATGCGGATGCCTCGGGCCACGCGGCATCCGCCTCGCCGAACCCGAACCCGAACCGCACGACGGTCGCCGAACCCGCCCACATCGCGGTCGCCCGCCACCGCGTGCGCCCGAAGCCCGCCTTCGTGGTGCGCACCGTGCTGCTCTCGATCGCCGCGCTGGCGGCGCTCGCCACCATGCTCATCGGCCTCACGCCGCTGCTCGGCCTCGAGACGTGGGTGCTCATCGCCCTCGCCGTGCTGTTCGGTGCGCTGCTCGGCGTCGTGACCGGCGACGCGCTGCGCCAGGAGACCACGACGAACCATCCGATGCCCGCCACTCGCGCGTGGACGTTCGGCGCCGCGACCGGCGTGCTGCTCGCCGCCCTCACCGCCGCCCCCGTCGTGTTCCTGCGACTCGACCCCGCCTGGCTCACCGTGCCCGCGCTCGCCGGCATCGCGGCCATCGCCGTACTCAGCTACCTCGGCGCCACCCAGACCAACCGGCACAAGCCGTGGGTGCTGCGCCACCAGCAGGCGACGACCCCCGCGAACCGGTTCGAGGAGGACCCGGCCGTCGCCGCGCGCTTCGGCATCTACACCGTCGTCATCTGGATCGTCGCCCTCATCGCCGTGCCGATCGTCGGCTTCACCGCCGGCTGGTGGTGGGCGCTGCTGCCATTGCTCGGCGGGCTCGCGGTCATGATGCTCGTGCTCGCGCGCATGCTGTTCGGGCACGGCCGCGACGCCGACTGAACCGCCTCCGCGCGCGGCCCGCGGCATCCGTCACCGCATCGCGGGCGACGGATGCCGCGGGCTGCGGAGGTACACTCGTGGCGCCCTACCCCACCGGATGCCACGGCTCCGGCCCCTCCCCTGGAGCAGCATGACCCAGCCCAGCCGCAGCGCCGGCAGCGCCTGCCCCGACGCGGCAGCAGCAGCCGCGAAGCTCGCCCGGCGCGACCTCGTCGTCGACCTCGCTCGGGTGTGCTGCGTGCTCCTCGTCGTCGTGATCCACGTGCTGATGATCGGCGTCGGGCTCGATGCATCCGGTGCCGTCGTCGTCTCGCGACCGCTCGAGGCGCAGCCGTGGTTCGCCGCGGCGACCTGGTTCGGGCAGATCATGCCGCTGTT
The DNA here is from genome assembly GCF_009647605.1 of Agromyces agglutinans. GTDB lineage: Bacteria > Actinomycetota > Actinomycetes > Actinomycetales > Microbacteriaceae > Agromyces > Agromyces agglutinans. The sequence goes on from NZ_WJIF01000001.1 coordinate 664,185, forward strand.
CTTCGCGCTCGGCGGCTTCACGGCGCTCACCTCGTGGCGGAGCCTCCAGCGGCACGGCGGCGACGCGTGGGACTTCGTGCGCGCCCGCACGATGCGGCTGGCCGCGCCCGCCCTGCCTGTCTTCGTGCTCTTCGCCGCCGTGCTCGGCGGCGCGACCCTCGCCGGCGTCGACCCGGCACTCGTCGACACCATCGCGACCGGGGCGGGTTCGCCGCTCTGGTTCTTCGCCGCGTACCTGCTGGTGCAGTGCCTCGTGCCCGTCGCCGTTCGGGCCCACGCCCGCGCGAAGTGGCTCGCCCTCGGCGGGTTGGCCGCCGGCGCGGTCGCCGTCGATGCGGCCCGCATCGCCACCGGCATCGACGAACTCGGGCTCGTGAACCTCGTCTTCGTCTGGGGCTTCGCCCAGCAGCTGGGCTTCTGGTATGCCGACGGGTGGTTCCGCCGACGCACGGCGCCGCAGCTCGTCGCCCTCGCGGCTGTCGCGTACCTGCTCGTCCGGTTCGGCGTCGACGCGGGCTGGTACTCCCCCGACATGCTCGTCAACCTGAACCCGCCGACGGTGCCGCTCGCGCTGCTGGGTATCGCCCAGGTGGCCCTGTTGACCCTGCTGGCGCCGCTCCTGCGCGCCCTCATGCAGCGGCGGGCCGCGCAGGCCGCCGTCTTCGCGGTCGGCAGCCGCACGATGACGATCTACCTGTGGCACCTGCCGGTCATCGTGGCGGTCGCCGGGCTCACGCTGCTGATCCCGGGTGCGGCGCCCGAACCGGCGAGTGCGGGCTGGTGGTGGAGCCGCCCGCTGGTCTTCGTCGTGGTGCTCGCGATCGTGTGGGCCGTCTCGCTGCCGCTGCGGCGCTTCGAGCAGGTCTCGGTCGCGATCCCCGAGGGACGACGACGTCCGGGCGCGCTCGCCGTCGCCGCCGCGGCGGTGCTCGCGTTCGTGCCGCCCTTCCTCGTCATGCAGCTCTTCCTCGACCTGCCGATCGCCCTCGTGGGCGTCGTGTTGCTCGCCGCTGCGCTCGTGCTCGAGCGCCCACGCTCGCGCTCCACGGCGCGCTCCTCCTCGAACGCTCGCGCCTAGACTGAAGCGGCACCCGCGGGAGTGGTGAAACCGGTAGACACGCAGGATTTAGGTTCCTGTGCCTTCGGGCGTGAGGGTTCGAGTCCCTCCTTCCGCACGGAACACGCTTCATGACTCATACCGATCCCACCGCCGCACGGCGGCACCCCCGCGCCCACTGGCTGGCGCTCGTGGGCATCGGCCTCGCGGCCGGATACCTCTCGGGCCTGTTCGGCGTCGGCGGCGGCACCGTGGTCGTGCCGCTCCTGCTGCTGCTCGGTGTCGACCAGCGCGTCGCCGCGGGCACGTCGGTCGCGGCCATCCTGCCCTCGGCGATCGTCGGCTCGATCGGCTACTCCCTCTCGGGAGACGTCGACTGGATCGCCGGGCTGCTCCTCGCCGTCGGCATCGTCGTCGGGGCGCAGGTCGGTACGTGGCTGCTCGCCCGACTGCCCCGCGAACCGCTGTTCTGGGCGTTTCTCGGCTTCCTCGGTGTGGTCGTCGTGAGCCTCTGGATCGTCGTGCCGCAGCGCGACGACACCATCGAACTCGACCTCGCCGCGGGCCTCGCGCTCATTGCAACCGGCGTGGTCACCGGCATCCTCTCGGGGCTGTTCGGCGTCGGCGGCGGCATCATCACGACGCCGGCGCTCATGTTCGTGTTCGGGGCGAGCGACCTCGTCGCCAAGGGCACGTCGCTGCTCATGATGGTGCCCGGCTCGATCTCGGCGACCTTCGGCAACCTGCGCCGGCGCAACGTCGACCTGCGCATCGGCGCCATCGTCGGCCTCGCCGCGTGCGCGGCGTCGCCCCTCGGAGTGCTCACCTCGCACGCCATCACGCCGTTCTGGTCGAACGTCGGGTTCTCGGTGTTCCTGCTCGCGATCTCGGTGCAGCTGGCCGTTCGACGCATCCGGTCGTATCGCGCGAAGCGCGTCGGGGCGTAGACCGCGCCGTCGGGCTCCACCGCTTCAACGCGAGCGCAGGCCTCGCACGAGCAGCCAGATGCCGACCGCGACCATGACGAACGGCAGCGTGGCCAGGCTCGTCCAGAGTTGGAACGACCACGGCATCACCGGGGCACTGAACCCGGGGTCGACTGCGGCCTGGTTCGCCTGGTCGATCCACGACCCGATCGCCTGGAACATCGCGACGACCGCGACCAGGCCCACCGGCACGAGCGTCGCCGTCCACTTCTCCCAGCGGCGCCAGGCGGCCGACATCCACATCAGCACGAGGCCGACGATCCAGCCGACGAGCGGCACGATGAATCCGCCGAACGCGACGAGCAGCGCCGTGATGACGACGAACCAGCCGCGGCTGACCACCGCCGACCCGGCGTCGGTCGCCGCGGACGCGGCCGGCTCGGGCGCGGCCGGCTCGACCCGCGTCGGGCGTTCGGATGCCACGCGCGCCTCGAGCCCGGCCCGCGTCTCTGCCGCGATGTGCGCCGGATCGCCGAGCTGCTCGATGCGCGCCGCGGCGGCCGCGGGGTCGAGCCCGTCGAGATCGCCCGCGACCCCGTCGAGCACGTCGCGCCGGAGCGCATCGGGCACGCCCGCGAGCGCGTCGTCGAGCTCGCGGAGGTAGCCGCGGACCACCTGGGGCCGGGGGCGGGCGTGGTCGGTCATTCGGGTTCCCTTCCGAGCAGGTCGTCGACGGTGCGGCTGAACTCGGCCCACTGCCCGCGGAACGCGGCGAGCTCACGGCGACCGGCATCCGTCAGTCGGTAGTACTTGCGGGTCGGACCGGTTTCGGACTCGCGCTCGAACGCCTCCACGAGGCCGCGGGAGCGGAGCCGCGCGAGCAGCGGGTAGAGCGTCCCGATGCTCGCCACCAGGCCGTGCTCGCCGAGCGTCTCGGCCAGCTCCCATCCGTATCGGGCACGCTCGCGCAGCAGGCCGAGCACGCACTGCTCGGCCACGCCGCGGCGCAGCTGCGCGGTCGGATCGGTCACCATGCGGAGACACTATCTTGTGACGCAAGATAGCGGAAGTGCCAGCGCGGGGCAGCAGCGTGGCAGCGCAGCGACCCTCGAGCCCGACCGGATGCGCGCACGCGACGACACCGCCCCGAAGGGTGCGGTGTCGCCGGTTGCGAATGCCGCCGCGCGAGTTCTCGACGGGGCCGCCGACGTCTTCGTCGACGCCTCGGATCCCCCGCGCGGCGGGGTGGAACACTGGAAAGCTCCTCCATGAACATACCCCCTCGGCAGGGCGGCGTCATGTCCCCCGAATGACGAACTTCGCCCCGAGATGAGCGAATCCCCGACTTTCGCGTCATGATCTTCGGAGGCGGTCGTCTGCTCCGATGGGCCACCGCTTCCGCTCCGCCCACCCCGCCCTGCCCATCCCGTGCCGCCCGACACCACCTGACCCGCCCTGGAGAATCCCCGATGCGCGCCGTCTCCGACCTGTCCGACGCGGACCTCGTCAACCGCACCCGGTCCGGTGACTCCGATGCGTACGGAGAGCTCTGGCGGCGCCACGCCGGCGCCGGGCGAACCGTGGCCCGATCCTTCAGCACGCTCGACCCCGACGACCTCGTCGCCGAGTCCTACACCCGGATCTTCGATTCGATCCGGCGCGGCGGTGGGCCGACGGGCGCGTTCCGGCCGTACCTGTTCACGACCATCCGAAACACGGCCGCGTCGTGGGGCCGGCGCAACCGCGAGACGACGCTCGACACCCTCGAGTCGTTCGAGGCCGAGCACACGAGCGAGTCGGCGACCATCGAGGCGCTCGACAAGAGCCTGACGACCCAGGCGTTCCGCTCGCTGCCGACCCGGTGGCAGGAGGTGCTCTGGTACACCGAGGTCGAGCAGATGACGCCCGCCCAGGTCGCGCCGCTCGTGGGCATGAGTGCCAACAGCACCGCGGCGCTCGCGTATCGCGCCCGCGAGGGCCTGCGGCAGGCGTGGATCACGGCGCACCTGCGCGGCGCGGAGGACCCCGAGTGCCGGTGGGCGATCGACCGCCTCGGCTCGTACACGCGCAACAAGCTCGGCACCCGCGACACCGCCAAGGTCGACGCGCACCTCGACGGCTGCCCCAAGTGCACGATCGTCGCCGCCGAGGCCCGCGAGGTCGGCTCGCGCCTGGCGCTCGTGCTGCTCCCCCTCGTCGCGGGAACGGCGGGCGCGACCTCGTACGCGGCCTGGCTCCAGCAGGGCGCGCCCGGCGCGGAACTCGCGCTCGGCGCCGCGGGCGCAGCGGGCGCGGCAGGCGCGGCAGGCGTTGCCGGTGCGACCGGCGCTCCGATGCCCGTGACCATCACCGGCAGCGCGAGCGCCTCGGGCACCGCCGCG
>NZ_WJIF01000010.1 GCF_009647605.1 Agromyces agglutinans
CCGGGGCGCGCGGCCCGGGCCGAGCGCTCGCCTGCCCTTCAGGCCGCGCGCAGCCCGCGCGCGCGGCCCGACTCGAGCTGCAGCTCGGCGCCCGCCCAGCGGCGGCGGAGCCACCGGTCGTGGCTGGCGATCACGACCGCGCCGGGGTATCCGCCGAGGGCGTCCTCGAGGTCGGTCGCGAGCCCGAGCGACAGGTGGTTCGTCGGCTCGTCGAGCAGGAACACGTGCGGCGGACGCGCGATCACGAGCGCCAACGCGAGCCGGCGCTGCTGCCCGACCGAGAGCACCCCGACCGGCCGATCGGCATCGCGCGGCGAGATGAGCCCGAGCGACGACAGCGGTACCTGCTCGGCCCGCCGCTCCCCCAGCGTGCGCTCGTACAGCGCGCGCGGCGAGGCATCCGGCTCGGCGAAGCGCACGTCCTGCTCGAGCAGGCCGACGCGGAGTCCGCGACGACGCTGCACCGACCCGCTGTCGAGCGAGACGCGACCGGCGAGCACGCCGAGCAGCGTCGACTTGCCGGCGCCGTTCGCGCCCGTGACGAGCAGCCGCGCCGTCGGCGCGAGCTGCAGCGACGCCACGTGCAACCGGTCGGCGACCGTGGCATCCGTCAGCTGGATCAGCAGCCCGCCCTCGTCGGCCAGCGCGTGCGCGCCCGACGGGATGCCGGCGAAGGAGAGCGGTTGCGGGGGCTTGCGCACCTGCTCGCGCTCGAGCGTCTCGAGCCGCTGCTCGGCGTTGCGCACCCGCCGCGACACCGTGCGGGCGACGTTCTCGCCCTTGAAGTGCCGGATGAACTTGTCGTTGTCGGTCGCCGCACGCCCGGGCGCGACCTGCCGGGCGCTCTCCGCGACGGCCAGCCGCAGCCGCTTCAGCTCGGCCTGTTCGTCGACGTACTGCCGCTCCCAGCGGGCCCGCTCGTCGGCCTTCGCCGCGAGGAACTCGCTGAATCCGCCGCCGAAGACCGTCGCGCCGGCCGCCGGCGAACCGGATGCCGCGGTCGCGACCCCACCCGACGCCAGGCGCCGCGCGGGGTCGAGGTCGAGCAGTCCCGTGGCCACGCGATCGAGGAACGCGCGGTCGTGGCTCGCGAAGACGACCGGACCGCGCCACGCGCGCAGGCGCTCCTCGAGGAACGCGACCGCCGCGTCGTCGAGGTGGTTCGTCGGCTCGTCGAGCAGCAGCGCGTCGGGTGCACGCAGCAGCAGCGCCGCGAGCGCGAACCGGCTGCGCTGGCCACCCGACACCTCGCCGATCGTCCGGTCGTGGTCGATGCCCGCGACGCCGAGTCCGTCGAGGAGCTCGTCGCGGCGGGATTCGGCCGACCACACATCGGCACGCTCGGCCGCGTCGAGCGCCGCCGAATAGCGGGCGGATGCCTCGTGCCCGTCGGTCGCGAGCGCCGCCGCGGCCTCGTCGAGTTCGCGCTCGATGGCGCGGACCTCGGCGAGGGCGTGCTCGAGCAGGTCGGCGATGCGATCGGTCGGCTCGAAGGCGACCTCCTGCAGGAGCAGGCCGATGCGCGGTGGACGGGTGATGCGGCCGCCGACCTCGGCGATCGAGGGCGGGGCGGTCGACGAGGCATCCGCCGACGTGTCGCCGGCGAGCAGTCGCAGCAAGGTGGACTTCCCGGCGCCGTTCTCGCCGATCAGGCCGAGGCGGTCGCCCCGGGACACGGTCACGGACAGGTCGGCGAGCACCCGGCGCTCGCCGTAGGAGACGGAGAGTCCGTCGGCACGGAGATGGTCTGAGAAGGAGATCTGTACGGGCATGCGAGCCCTTTCGCGAACATGCCCCCGGACGGGCGCGTCGACGGTCGCGGGTCGGGCACCGGTGCACCTCGCACACGCCGCCGACTCGCCCGCCCGGGAGCGGAAACGGTCGATTCCCGCCGGGCATCTGCCGCTCGCGTGGAGGCACGGCTACGCTGTCGCGATCAGCGGAACGGGCACACCACGGGTCTACGGCGCCTCAGGCGCGGGACGGTGGGTGTACTCACTTCATAGCGCAGACGACGATAGCAGAAAATCAGGCCGCGAGGTTGAGCGACTTCGCGGTGGCCGCGAGCGACTCGGCCGCGGCCGCCGGGTCGGCGTTCAGCTTCACGCCGTAGTTCGGGATCATCTCGCGGATCTTCGGCTCCCACGACGCGAACCGGTCGGGAAAGCACCGCTGGAGCACGTCGAGCATGATCGGCGCGGCCGTCGAGGCGCCCGGCGATGCGCCGAGGAGGCCGGCGATCGTGCCGTCGGCACCCGTGATGACCTCGGTGCCGAACTGGAGCACGCCGCCCTTCTCGGGGTCCTTCTTCATGACCTGCACGCGCTGACCGGCGGTGATGAGCTCCCAGTCCTCCTTCTTCGCGGTCGGCATGAACTCGCGGAGGGCCTTCATCTTCGTGTCGCGGCTCGCGAGCAGCTCGCCGACGAGGTACTTCACGAGGTCGAAGTTCTTGGCCGCGACCTGGAGCATCGGGCCGAGGTTGTGCAGGCGCACCGAGAACGGCAGGTCGAACCACGTGCTCGACTTCAGGAACTTCGGCGTGAACCCCGCGTACGGCCCGAACAGCAGTGCGGTCTCACCGTCGACGACACGGGTGTCGAGGTGCGGCACCGACATCGGCGGGGCGCCGACGGCGGCCTTGCCGTAGACCTTCGCCTGGTGCTGCGCGACGATCTTCGGGTTCGTGGTGCGCAGGAACTGGCCGGAGATCGGGAACCCGCCGAACCCTTCGATCTCGGGGATGCCCGAGTGCTGCAGCAGGGCGAGCGCGCCGCCGCCGGCGCCGACGAAGACGAACTTGGCACGCACCGCGTCGGGGGTGTTGCCGACGAGGCGGCGCAGCTTGAGGTCCCACTCGCCGTCTTTGCGGCGCTTCAGCCACGTGACCTGGGTGTCGGTGTGCACCTCGGCGCCGCGGCGCTCGAGGTCGGCGAACAGGGAGCGCGTGAGCGCACCGAAGTCGACGTCGGTGCCCGCGGCGATGCGGGTCGCGGCGACCTTGTGCCTCGGGTTGCGCTTCTTCGCGAGCAGCGGGGTCCACTCGGCGATCTGGTCGAGATCCTCGGAGTACTCGATGCCGGCGAACAGCGGCTGGTCCTTCAGCGCATCGACGCGCTTGCGCAGGTACTCGATGTTCGCCTTGCCCTTGACGAAGGTCATGTGCGGCGTCGAGTTGATGAACGAGTTCGGCTCGGGCAGGTCGCCCTGCTCGACCAGGTGCGCCCAGTACTGGCGGCTGATCTGGAACTGCTCGTTGATCGAGATCGCCTTGGCCGGATCGACCGAGCCGTCTTTTCCCTCGGGCATGTAGTTGAGCTCGCAGAGCGCCGCGTGGCCGGTGCCCGCGTTGTTCCACGCGTTGGACGATTCCTGCGCGACCTCGCCGAGACGCTCGTAGACCCGGATGCTCCAATCGGGCTGGAGCCGGGAGATGAGGGAGCCGAGCGTGGCGCTCATGATGCCCCCGCCGATGAGCACGACGTCGACGGATTCCTCTGAATGCACGATTTCCAGTCTATGTCGCGCACGGAGCGCCTCTTGACCGAGGGGCACCTCTGCGCTAGCGAGGCATCCGCTTCGTTATGCAACGGATGCCCCGCGCGGCGCGCAGCGGGCCCGTTCAGAGCGCGGCGATTCCGCCGATCAGCAGGCCGACGCCGGCGGTGAGGAGCCCGGCGGTGAGCGAGAGCGCGCCGAACCAGAGCAGCCCGATGAGGCGGTTCGGCTTCTCGGGGTCCCGGCCGAGCACGGACAGGAAGAAGCCCGCCGGCATGGCGAGCGCGGCGATCGGCACGCCGAGGCGCGCGAGCCAGAGCCAGAAGCCGTCGAGCGCCGAATACTGCAGCAGCGAGAGCACCACGACCGACAACACGATCAGCACGGCGGCGTGGGCGTGGCCGGCGCGGAAGAAGTTCGTCTGCAGCCGGTTGGCCGGCGCGAGCCCGCGGACGACGCGCGTGAGGAACCACCCGCCGCTCTCGACCGTCACGAGGGCGAGCAGGAGGGCAGCGATGAGGGTGAGGTCGATACCGGGCATGTCGGTGGCTCGTTTCAGGTCGAACGTGATTGGATAGTACTGCTCTCCATTATTGGTGAGTTACACTATCCAATGCAAGGGATGCTCATGCGGATCTCCGCACTCGCCGCCGAAGCCGGGATGCCGGTCGCGACCGTGAAGTTCTACCTCCGCGAGGGGCTCCTCCACGCGGGCACGCCGACCTCGGCCACTCAGGCCGTGTACGACGCGAGCCACGTTCGCCGGCTGCACCTCGTCCGGGCGCTCCTCGGTTCAGCCGGGCTCAGCGTGCAGCAGGCGCGCACGATCGTGGCCGTGATCGAGGCACCCGGGGACGACCTCTACCACGCGCTCGGCCGCGCCGTCGGTGCGCTGCCGCCGACGCCCGCCGTGCCCGCGGCCGCGGCCGACGGCGGCGAGCCGTTCCCGCGGGCGCGCGCAGCGCTCGAGTCGCTCGGGCAGGTCTACGACCCCGACTTCGCGGCGGTCGCCCAACTCGAGTCAGCCCTGGCCTCGGCCGAGGCCGCCGGGCTGCCGGTCGACGATGAACGGCTGGAGCAGTACGGGCGTCACCTCGCGGCCCTCGCCGAGTTCGACCTCGATCGCCTGCCCGCCGACCCTGCGTCGGCCGTCGAGTACACCGTGCTCGGGACCGCCCTGCACGAACCCGTGCTGCTGGCGCTGCGCCGCCTCGCCCACCAGGACGCGGCGGTGCGGCGCCTCCAAGCGAGGCCAGAGAACGGTTGAGCCGACCCGCTGCACGCTCGACGGTGCGGCTTCCTCGCCGCAGTGCGTGGAAGAACCCACACCGCGGCGAGGAAGTCGCACCGCGGCGAGCATGCGGCCCCGCCGAGAGGGTCAGCGAAGGAGCGCCGCGAGTCGGGGCAGCTGGTCGGGATCCTCGAGCGCCGAGCCGACCGCGGCGACGCGCGCGCCGGCCTCGAGGAACGAGCCGACGTTGCCCGCGTCGAGCCCGCCGGTCGCGACGAACGAGATGCCGGGGAACGGCCCGCGCATCGCGCGGAACCAGCCTGCCCCGAGCGATGCGGCCGGGAAGGCCTTCAGCCAGGTGAGCCCGAGCGCCTGCGCGGCCATCACCTCGGTCGGCGTCGCGACGCCTGGCAGCGGCGCGAGGCCCGCGGCGAGCGCGGCCCGCACGACGGCCGCGTCGAGCCCGGGGCTCACGACGAACGAGGCGCCGGCGGATGCCGCGACCTCGACCTGTTCGACGGCGACCACGGTTCCGGCGCCGACGCGGGCGCCGCGCGCCCGGCCCGCCTCGGCGACGGCCGCGAGCGCCTCGACGTCCTCGTCGCGCTGGATGGGCAGTTCGACGACCTCGATGCCGAGGTCCCAGGCGGTGTTCGCGAGCTCGACGCTGCGCTCGACGCCCATGCCGCGGAAGATCGCCATGAGCGGTCGCCCGGCGAACAGGTCGTCGAAACTCGGGTTCGTGGTCATGCGGCGGTCCCTTCGCCTCGGGGGAAGTCGGAGGTCGCGGCGAGCGCGATCGCGGCGCGTGCGTGGCCGGCGGCGAGTCGGCCGGCGGCATCGTGCCCGTCGAGCAGCGCGTCGAGGTGGCCCGCGGCGAATGCGTCGCCGGCGCCGACGACCTCGACCACGGCCACCGCCGGGGTGGCGACGAATGTCTCGACGCCGTCTCGGGTGACGGATGCCGCGCCGGTCGCGCCGTCCTTCACGACGACCTCCCGGGGTTCGGGCAGGAGGGCCCGCACCTCGGCGGCGCTTCGTGCTCCCCACAGCAGCTCGGCCTCGTCGAGTCCGACGAAGACGACGTCGGCACGTCGCGCGAGCGCGAGCAGGCGTTCCGCCGCGGCATCCGCCTGCCCGGCCGCCGCCCACAGCGCCGGCCGGTGGTTCACATCGAACGACAGCGTCGCGGATGCCGCGGCGACACGGTCGAACGCGGCATCCGTGAATGCGGCGCACTCGGCCGACAGCGCCGGCGTGATGCCGCTCAGGTGCACCACGCGCACGTCGTCGAGCGGGAGCGCGTCGAGGAATGGCGGCGCGGTGCGGGAGGCAGCCGATCCGGCGCGGTAGTAGGTGACGGCGGCGCCCGGGTCCTTCACGTAGAGGCCGGTCGGAGCCGCGGGGTCGTGCACGAGCCAGCGGGTGTCGACGCCGCGCTCGGCCAGCTCGCCGGCGATTCGGCGACCGAGCGCGTCGTCGCCGAGGCGACCGGCGAAGGCTGCGGGCCGTCCGAGCGCGGCGAGGTGCGACGCGACGTTGGCCTCGGCGCCCGCGGCGTCGACGCGGAAGTCCTGCGCTCGCTCGAGCGGCTCGGCGGCGACGGGCACGACGAGCGCCATCACCTCGCCGATGGCGAGGACGTCGGGCTGCGGTCGACCGGTCATGTCCCATATGCTGACCCCTGTGCAGCAGCAGCGCAAATGCGTTGCAGCATGTGCACAGCACCGCGTGAGCACCGCGTGAGCGTCGCGCGGCGCGGACCGGCAGCGATGGAAGCGAGCGACGGATGCCCCACCTCGACACGTCAGCGCTCGCGGCCGCCGTCGCGGCCCTCGACGACGAGCGGCTGACGCCGGCCGACACGGGGCTGCCGGCACGCGCGGCCGGCTCGACCGTTCGCGAGTTCCTCGCGACCGCGCCGACGATCGACGAGTTCTGGACGCCGCTCGTGGTGCTCGACCGCAGCGCCCTCGAGCACAACGGCGACGTGATCCAACAGTGGGCGACCGGCCACGGCCTCGAGCTCATGCCGCACGGCAAGACGACGATGGCGCCCGCCCTGTGGCAGCTGCAGCTCGACCGTGGAGCAACGGGCCTCACGCTCGCCACACCGGGCCAGGTGCGCACGGCGCGCGACGTCGGCGTCCCGTCGATCCAGCTCGCCAACGCGATCGTCGCGCCGAACGCCCTCGCCTGGCTCGCCGGAGAACTCGCCGACCCGGCCTTCGCCTTCTGGTGCTGGGCCGACTCTGTGGCGACGGTCGAGGCCATGGAGCGCGGGCTCGCCGACTCCGGCGCCGACCGTGCGCTCGCCCGGCCGATCGACGTACTCGTCGAACTCGGCGCCGACGGCGGACGCACCGGTGCCCGCTCGGTCGACGAGGCGACGGCCGTCGCCGGCCGCGTCGCCGCCTCCCCCGTGCTCCGCCTCGCCGGCGTCGCCGGATACGAGGGCAGCCTCGGCCACGATCGATCGACGGCCGCGCTCGCGGCGGTGCGCGGCTACCTCGATCGGATGCTCGAGCTGCTCGGCGCGGTGCGTGAGCTCGCCGATGACGACCGCGACGACTGGATGCTCACCGCCGGAGGCAGCGCCTACCTCGACCTCGTGGCCGAGGCGTTCGCGCCCGCCACGGCAGACGCCGGCGTCCGCGTCGTGCTGCGCTCGGGCGCCTCGCTCGTGCACGACGAGGGCTTCTACGGCGGCATCTCCCCGCTCGAAGGCGAGCTCGCCGCCGCGATGCGCGGCTACGCGCGGGTCGTCTCCCACCCCGAGCCCGGCCTCGCGCTGCTCGATGGAGGCAAGCGCGACTTCCCGTACGACGAGGGTCTGCCCGTGCCGCTCGCGGCGGGCCGCGACCTCGCGGCGGCGCGGCGGGCGGTCGCGACTGCGGGCCAGGCCGGCTCGGCCCGCCCCGGGTCATCCCTCGGCGATGCGCGGCCGCTCGGCGGGGCATCCGTCACCGCGCTCAACGACCAGCACGCCTACCTGCGATCGGATGCCCCGCTGCCCGTCGCCGTGGGCGACGTCGTCGCGCTCGGGCTCTCGCACCCGTGCACGGCGTTCGACAAGCATCGCGTGCTTCCCGTCGTCGAAGGGCCGGATTCCGACCTCGTCGTCGGCCTCGTTCGGACGAGGTTCTAGGTGGCGGAGACGACCCAGCGCGTGCTCATCCTCGACGTCGAGACCGTCGACGGCGAATCGCCGGTCGACGTGCTCGTGGAGGGCGGACGCATCGCGGCCCTCGCCCCGGCGGGCGTGCTCGAGGCCGAGGCATCCGCCATCGAGGGCCGCGGGCGGCTGGTCATGCCCGGCTTCGTCGACGCGCACTCGCACGCGGCCGCGCTGCTCGACGACCCCGGCGTGCAACTCGCGCAGCTGCGGCAGGGCATCACGACAGTCATCGCCGGTCAAGACGGCGTCGGCCCCGCACCCGGCGACGGCCGCTACGCGGCCGAGTACTTCGCGGCCATCGACGGGAGGCATCGCGGCTCTGCGGGCGGCGGCATCGGCGCCCTGCTCGCCGCGGCCGACGGCACCTCGCCGATCAACGTCGCCGCGCTCGTGCCCGCGGGCACCGTGCGGTTCGAGGTCATGTGCCGCGCGACGAGGGCGCCGTCGGCCGCCGAACTCGCCGCGATGGTCGCGCTCGTGCGCGAGGGGCTCGCCGAAGGCGCCGTGGGACTGTCGACCGGACTCGACTACGTGCCCGGCCTGTTCGCCTCGACCGACGAGCTCACCGCGCTCGCGCGACCCGTCGCCGAGGCCGGCGGCGTGTTCGTCTCGCACATGCGCGGCGGGTACGAGTCGGGATCCGCCTCCGGCATCGCCGAACTCACCGCGATCTCGCGCGGGTCGGGCGCGCCGATCCACGTGTCGCACTTCCACGCCGAGCCGCACCTCGTGCTGGGCCTGCTCGACCGGCTCGAGGCCGACGGCATCGACGCGACCTTCGACGCGTACCCCTACGGGCGCGGATGCAGCCTGCTCGGCATGCCGCTGCTGCCGCCCGAGATCTCGGTGCTGCCCGTCGACGCGCAGCTTGCCAGGCTCACCGACTCGGCCGAGCGCGAACGGCTGCTCGCCGAGTGGTTTCCGACGATCGTCGACTACCCGAGCCTCGGGCCGGACTGGCCGGCGATGCTCACCTTCGCGCACATCGGCGCGCCCGAGTACGACTGGGCGCACGGGAAGACCGTCGCCGAGGCATCCGTCACCGCCCGGCGCACGCCCGCCGAGTTCGCGCTCGACGTGCTCGTCGCGAGCCGGCTCGAGGTGAACGTGGTCATGGCCGTGCGCACGGAGCGCCGCGACGCCGACCTCGCGCGCATCCTCGCCCACCCCGCCGCGATGGGCGGGTCAGACGGCATCTTCGTCGGCCGGCATCCGCACCCGCGGGCGCGCGGCACGTTCGCGCGGTACCTCGAGCTGCTCGTGCGCGACGGGAGCCTCGACTGGGTGCGGGCCACGGGGCTCGTCTCGAGTCGGGCCGTCGACCGCTTCGCGCTCGGTGACCGCGGACGCGTGCGCCCCGGCGCGATCGCCGACCTCGTGCTGGTCGACCCCGACCGCGTCGGCGCCCGCGCGACCTACGACGACCCGCTCGCGACCGCGGTCGGCATCGACGACGTGCTCGTCGGCGGCATCCCGGTGCTCGCGGGCGGCGAGCTCACGGGCGAGGCGCCGGGGCGTGGCATCCGACGCGCATCTCGACCGACGGAACGGCAGGAGGCCTGACATGTCGCAGTCCGTCACGCGCGCCGCGCGCATCATCGACCGCATCGCGGGCGACCCGCGCACCGTCGCCGAACTCGCCGAGGAGTTCGGCCTGCACCGCTCGACGATGTTCCGCGAACTGCAGGCGCTCGAACAGGTGGGGTGGGTGCGGCGGCGGCCCAGCGGTCGCTACGCCCTCGGCACCCAACTCGCCGCGCTCTCCAAGCAGGCGCTCGACTCGCTCGACCTTCGCGACGTCGGCGGCGAGCACGTGCGGCGCCTGCACCGGCGCACCGGCAACACCGTGCACCTCGCCGCCCTCATGGACCGGTCGATCGTCTACGTCGACAAGGCCGAAGACGAGGCCGGCGTGCGCATGTACTCGCGCGTCGGCAAAGCCGTGATCCCCCACTGCTCAGCCGTCGGCAAGGCGATCCTCGCCGGGCTCGACTCGCAGCGCCGCGACGAGGTGCTCGCCCGCACCACGTGGGAGCGGTACACCGACACCACCATCACGACGCGCGAGCGGTTCGACCGCGAACTCGCCGTCGTCTCAGCCCGCGGCTACGCGACCGACGACCGCGAGTTCGAGCCGTTCGTCAACTGCATCGCCGTGCCCATCACCTCGAGCGTGGGCGTCGTCGGCGCCGTCTCGGTCACGGCGATCCGCATGGTCGCCGACCTCGACCGGCTCGCCGTGCACCTGCCGATCATGCGCGAGACCGCCGACGCGATCTCGCGCGAGCTCACCTGACCCTCGGATGCCCGCGCGGGCATCCGGCCCGCCCCGGCGACCGCCGGACCGACCACGACCGCCGATCACGCCATCACTGGAGGAACCATGCCCAAGACCGCCGTCACCCTGTCGAACGCCCCCAAGCCCGCCGGGCCGTACAGCCACGGGGTCGTCGCGAACGGATTCCTGTACACCGCCGGGTTCGGCCCGCAGGACCCGGCCACCGGCCTCGTCGTCGAGGGCGGCGTGAAGGAGCAGACCCGCCAGGTGCTGCGCAACATCGGCGCCGTGCTCGCCGAGTACGGCCTCGGATTCGACGACGTCGTGAAGGTCACCGCGCACCTCGAGGACCTCGACGACTTCGCCGAGTACAACGAGGCCTACGCCGAGTTCTTCACCGAGCCGTACCCCGTGCGCACGACCGTCGGCTCGCGCCTTGCGAACATCCTCGTCGAGATCGACGTCGTCGCCGCGGTGCCCCAGGGCTGACCCGGGCGGCCGAGAACGACGGATGCCCCGTGATCGAGCGACCACGGGGCATCCGAGTTCCGAACGGGCGCGCTAGACCGCGGCGGGCAGCTTCGCGGCGACGAGCTCGGCGATCTGCACCGCGTTCAGGGCCGCGCCCTTGCGAAGGTTGTCGTTCGAGATGAAGAGCACGAGGCCCTTGCCCTCTTCGGCCGACTGGTCGCGGCGGATGCGTCCGACGTAGGTCGGGTCGGTGCCGGCGGCCTGCAGCGGCGTCGGGATGTCGCTCAGCGCGACGCCCGGGGCATCCGACAGCAGCTCGGTCGCGCGCTCGGGCGTGATCTCGTTCGCGAACTCGGCGTGGATCGAGAGCGAGTGGCCGGTGAACACCGGCACGCGCACGCACGTGCCCGCGACCCGCAGGCCCGGCAGCTCGAGGATCTTGCGGCTCTCGTTGCGCAGCTTCTTCTCTTCGTCGGTCTCGAGGTCGCCGTCGTCGACGATCGAGCCGGCCAGCGGGATCACGTCGAACGCGATCGGGCGCGGGAACTTCTCGGGCTCGGGGAACTCGACGGCGCTGCCGTCGTGCACGAGCCGGCCGGCGTCCTGTTCGACCGCGGCGCGCGCCTGCGCGAGCAGCTCCTCGCCGCCGGCGAGGCCGGCGCCCGACACGGCCTGGTACGTCGAGATCATCAGGCGCTCGAGCCCGGCCTCGCGGTCGAGCACCTTCAGCACGGGCATGGCCGCCATCGTGGTGCAGTTCGGGTTCGCGATGATGCCCTTGGTCGCCTCATCGATGGCGTGCGGGTTCACCTCGCTCACCACGAGCGGCACGTCGGGGTCCATGCGCCAGGCCGACGAGTTGTCGATGACGGTGACGCCGGCCGCTGCGAAGCGGGGAGCCTGCGCCTTCGAGGTCGAGCCGCCGGCGGAGAAGATCGCGACGTCGAGTCCGGTCGGGTCGGCGAGCGCGGCGTCTTCGACGACGATGTCCTCGCCCTTCCACGGCAGCGTCGTGCCGGCCGAGCGGGCCGACGCGAAGTAGCGGATGGTCGCGACGGGGAAGTCGCGCTCCTCGAGCAGGCGCCGCACGACCGCGCCGACCTGGCCGGTCGCGCCGACGATGCCGATGTTCACTCCGTGGGACATGAGGTTCCTTACGTGTTCAGGGCTTCATTCCAGTGTGCAGGAGAACGCCGCGGCCGCAGGACGAATTCCGCGATCGCGTCCTGATCTGGCAGCTTTCTCCTGAAATGCGACCGAGACCGGATGCCTCGGGCTGGGCATCCGGCGAACGGATCGACGGGTCAGCGGCCGGTGCCGCCGTGCACCACCGCGTCGACGTCGGAGTCGAGGTCGAACGCGCTGTGCACCGCGCGAGCCGCATCGGCGACGCTGTCGGCGCGGGTCACGACCGAGATGCGGATCTCGCTCGTGGAGATCATCTCGATGTTGATGCCGGCCTCGTACAGCGCTTCGAACAGCTTCGCCGAGACGCCGGTCGCGCTGCGCATGGCGTTGCCGACCAGTGAGAGCTTGCCGATCTGGTCGTCGTACTGGAGCGCCTCGAAACCGATGGAGTCCTTCGCGTTGGCGAGCGCCGTGAGCGCCCGCTCGCCGTCGGCCTTCGGCAGCGTGAACGAGATGTCGGTGCGACCCGTGGTCGCGGCCGAGACGTTCTGCACGATCACGTCGACGTTCGCGTTGGTGTTCGCGACGATCTTGAAGATCTTGGCGGCGACACCCGGCTTGTCGGGCACGCCGACGACCGTGATCTTCGCCTCGGAGAGATCGACCGCGACGCCGGCGATGACGGACTCTTCCACTTCTGCTCCTTCGGGAAGGCGCGAGGGGTCGTAGACGATCGTCCCCTCGGAGTTGTTGAACGACGAACGGACATGCAGGGTCACGCCGTGGCGACGCGCGTACTCGACGGCGCGGATGTGGAGCACCTTCGCTCCGGACGCCGCGAGTTCGAGCATCTCCTCACTCGTGACCTTGTCGAGCTTGCGCGCCTTCTTGACGATGCGCGGGTCCGAGGTGAACACGCCATCCACATCGGTGTAGATCTCGCAGACGTCGGCCTCGAGCGCCGCCGCGAGCGCGACCGCGGTCGTGTCGCTGCCGCCGCGGCCGAGCGTCGTGATGTCGCGAGACTCGCGACTGAATCCCTGGAAGCCCGCGACGATGACGATCGCACCCTCGTCGAGCGCCTCGCGAAGCCGCACCGGGGTGACGTCGACGATGCGCGCGGCGCCGTGCGTGGCATCCGTGATCATGCCGGCCTGGCTGCCCGTGAACGACCGCGCATCGTGGCCCATGCTCTTGATGGCCATCGCGAGCAGCGCCATCGAGATGCGCTCCCCGGCCGAGAGCAGCATGTCGAGCTCGCGCGGCGCCTGGATCGGGGTGACCTCGCCGGCCAGGTCGAGCAGTTCGTCGGTCGTGTCGCCCATCGCGGAGACGGCGACGACGACGTCGTTGCCCGCCTTGCGGGTCTCGACGATGCGCTTGGCGACCCGCTTGATGCTCTCCGCATCGGCGACGGAGGACCCGCCGTACTTCTGCACGATCAGCGCCATGAGAGATCTCCCGGGGAATGCCGTGGTCGGCACGAGGCTGGTGGTGTGGGGCGGGCGACGGATGCATCGCCCGTCGGACCATCCTACGGATGCGGGCGTGACGCCTTCGCCATATGACGGCGGTCGTCCCGGGCCTGAACCGCAAGTGAACACCTTTCCGGAAATTGGTCGGATAGCTGCAAGTTGTACGGACAAGCCCGCGAATCTGTCGCGAGATGTTCACCTATGTTTCGGGCCGCTGGCGGTTCCCCGGGCACGTCGCCCCGACAGACTCGGAATCCGATCGTCAGAAAGGACCCCACCGTGCGAAGAAGAAACCGTACCCTCGCCGTCATGGCCGGCTGCCTGGGCGCTGTGCTCCTGCTGCCCGCCGTGCCCGCGTTCGCCCACGAGGGCGACGAAGCAGCCGAACCCGCGGCATCCGCACCCGCGGCATCCGCGTTCAGCGAGGACTTCGATGCGCTCACCACCGCGCTCGGACCCTCGGTGCACGAGACCCACATCCCGAAGAGCACCCTCGGCTGGACGCCCACCGCGCCGTCGGGCTGGACCGTCTCGAACGAGGCATCCATGGGCGTCAAGGGCAAGAGCGAGTGGCGCGGATGGACCTTCGCCACGCCGTCGTTCTGGACCGCCGCGCAGGGCGGCCAGGGCCGCGAGGACTTCACCAAGGGCTCGGGCGTCATCGCCGTCGCCGACAACGACGAGTGGGACGACGGCAACAACCCGGGCGAGCAGCTGTTCGCGAGCACGCTCGCCTCGCCCGCGATCCCCGTGACCGGCGGCTCGACCGTCCACGTGAACTTCGATTCGAACTACCGTCAGACCGGACCGCAGGTCGCGGCGCTCGAGGTCTCGTTCGACGGCGGCGCCCCGCAGCGCCTCTTCGAGTACTCGACGGCGGTGCTCGGCGACCAGGTCTACCTGCAGAACCGCACGCTGACCCAGCCGGTCGCCGTGCCGCAGGGCGCCGCGTCGATGCAGGTCAGCTGGGTCATCGAGCAGGCCACGAACGACTGGTATTGGGCCATCGACGACGTCAGCGTCGACGCCGCGCCGCGCGCCGGCGCCGAGTCGCCGCTGCCGAAGCCGGGCCCCCAGCCCTCCGACGTGCCCGCCGGCATCAGCGACCGAAAGGTGCTGTTCATCGACTTCGACGGCGTGCGCTTCGACAAGCTCGAGGAGTACGCGACCCCGAACATCGACGCCCTCGCCGCCGAAGGGCAGATCGGCGTCGGGTACATGCAGGACAACGCGCTCGGCCCGACCGTGTCCGGGCACGGCCACGCCAACCTGCTCTCGGGCGTCTGGGTCGACAAGCACCGCTCCCCCGACAACAACTTCACCAACCCGAACATCGAGGCCTACCCCGATTTCCTCACCCGCCTCGAACAGGTGAATCCCGGGTTCTCGACCTTCTCGACGGCCGACTGGAAGCCCCTCAACGACCACCTCATCCTCCGGCCCGACGTGAAGCTGCAGCAGACCGGCGCGTCGGCCGCGGCCACCGATGCGCAGAGCGTCGAGGACGCCGTGGAGGTGCTCGGCACGCGCGATCCCGATGCGATGGTCGTCTACCTCCACAACGGGGATGCCACCGGCCACGCCTACACGGCCGAATCGCCGCAGTACCGGACGACGATCGAGACGCTCGACCAGCAGGTCGGCCGGCTGGTCGACGCGATCAGGGCGCGCGCGACCTATTCCGAGGAGGACTGGCTGATCCTCGCGTCGACCGACCACGGCTTCACGGGATACGGCCACGGCGGCGACCAGCACCTCACGCGCATGATCTGGACCCTCGCCTCGGGCGGCGACGTGCCCGCGACCGGAGCCGCGACGAGCCAGTGGCGGCAGGTCGACATCGCTCCGACCGTCTTCCGGCACCTCGGCGTGGCGATCGACCCCGCCTGGGGCCTCGAGGGCGTGCCGATCGGCACGGCGTCGACCGATCCGTTCGACACGGTCGCCGGCAGCCTCCGGGCCGTCGTCGACGAGCCGGCCAAGCCGGCGTACTCGGGCGGCTGGACGAAGCAGGCACCCGAGGGCTGGGCGATCGACGAGCGCACGCCCGCGGTGGGCGTGAGCGAGTACCGCGGCTGGTCGTTCATGGACGGCGAGTTCTGGGCGACGAGCGAGGAGGGACAGGGACGCGGCTCGTTCGTGCGGGCGCGCGATGTGGTCGCGGTCGCCGACCCCGACGAGTGGAACGACCTCGGCAACCCCGCCGGCAGCGGCGCCCGTTTCGATTCGACGCTGTACTCGCCGTGGCAGCCGGTGCGCCCCGGCGGTGCGGTCGACGTCTCGTTCCTCCAGCACTACCGGCACATGACGGCCGGCGTCCCGCAGCACGCCGAGGTCGTGGCCGAGTTCGACGACGGCACGAGCCAGGTGCTCTGGAGCCGCGACGGCGCCACGCAGGGGCTCCTGTTCGAGGTCAACCAGCCGGTCGCGCTGTCGACCGTCGCCCCGGACGGCGACGTGAGCCGGGTGCGCATCGGATGGCGCCTCTCGGACGGTGGCAACAACGGCTACTGGGCGATCGACGCCCCAGCGATCCGTGCCGATGCGGCGGTCGCTCCGACGGTCAGCGCATCGATCGCCGACGGCGCGCTGCTGCGCGGCAAGGCTGACGTCACGATGACGGTCGCCGGCGAACAGCTCGAAGCCTTCCACGCCCAGTTGTACACCGCGGACGGTTCGCAGGTGCCGTCGGTCAAGGGCTACCAGTGGGCGCCGACGACCGACTCGCTCACGCTGCCGGCGGTCGACTTCGGCGCCCTCGCCGACGGCCGCTACACGTTCGTGTTCTCCGCGAAGAGCAGGAACGGGCTGCGCGACGAGTTGAAGGTCGGCGTCGTGGTCGACAACTCGCGACCGGAGTTGGAGATCACCGTCGCCGACGGTCGGGTCGCGCTCGTGGCATCCGATGCCGTCGGCCTGCGTCGTGCCGCGGTGAACCTGTACGACGCGGGCAATGCGAGGCTCCTGAAGGCGGTCGGATCGACGCCCGCGGCGACGCCGATCGCCACGGCCGAATGGGCCGGTGACTGGGCGCTGCCGACGGGCCTCGCTGCGGGGACCTACACGGCGCGCGCCGCCGTCACCGATCTCGCGGGCAACACGCGGACGGTCACGGCGACGGTGACCGTTCCGTAGCGAGCCGACGCGATGTCGATGCGGAGGGTCGGGGCGATCGCCCCGGCCCTCACGCATGCCCGCCGCCCGCGGCCGGATCGGCGGACCCGTGCGCGTCTGCGACGAATACCGCTCCGCTAGCATGCGGACATGACGGAGCTGCTCGACGGATGGTCGGAGTTCAACGTCGCGATGCTCGGCGCGACGGCGGCGCTCGCGGGCCTGCTGATCGTCGCGATGTCGGTGAACATCGCCGAGATCCTGAAGACGCCGTCGCTTCCGGGTCGTGCAGCCGCGGCCCTGGCCGCCCTGATGGCCGCCATCGTCGTCACCGCGCTCGGGCTGGTCCCGAATCCGCCCGAGTGGCTGTTCGGTCTCGGCGCGCTGCTGGCCGGCGCACTCGCCGCGGTGTTCGAATACCGCGCGACGCGCCTCCTCGTCGCCGAGGGCTCGCGCTTCGGCTCGCCGATCGCGAAGGCCGCGGCCGGTTGGCTGCCGGTCGGGCTGTTCCTCGTCGGCGCGGTGCTCGTGCTCGCCGGGCTCCCGTCGGCCGGACTCGCGTGGCTGGCCGGGGCATCCATCCTGGCGATCGCGTCGGCGATCCTGCACGCCTGGATCGTGCTCGTCGAAGTGCTGCGCTGAGGCGGGCCTCGAGTGCGCCGCGCCGACGCCACCGGCCGTCAGGTGCGCTCGCGCTCCATGTACCACTCGGTGAAATGGGTGGCCCGCCCGTCGGGTTCCAGGCGAACAGCCCAGAGGGTGTCGTAGTCCTTCGCAGCCGGGTACTCGACCCGGCCCTTCACGACGACCAACTCGGGTGTGTCGACGAGCAGGCTCCAGTCGTATGCCCACGTGCCGGGCTCGTCCTTGCCCTCCAGCCACGCTGCGATGATCGCGTCGCGACCCCTCGCCGCCTCGGGGTCGTCCGGGCGGAACTCGTACACCGCGTCATCCGTGAACAACGCCCCGATGTCGGCCGGATCGTTGGTCTCCCACGCCTTGAGGTACCCCGCGACCCACTCTGCGCCCCTGCTCGCCATGGATCCGGTCTAGTCGGGCCCGACTCCGCCGTCAAGCCGACCGGAGGGCACTCCGGCGCGGGATGCCGCCGGCTCAGCCGACGACGCGCCGGCCCTCGAAGGCCCGACCGAGCGTGACCTCGTCGGCGTACTCGAGGTCGCCGCCGACGGGCAGGCCCGAGGCCAGGCGGGTGATCTTGATGCCGAGGGTCGTCAGCAGCCGGCTGAGGTAGGTCGCGGTCGCCTCGCCCTCGAGGTTCGGGTCGGTCGCGATGATGACCTCTTGCACGGTGCCGTCGGCGAGGCGCTGCATGAGCTGTCGGATGCGCAGCTCGTCGGGGCCGATGCCGTCGATGGGGCTGATCGCGCCGCCGAGCACGTGGTAGAGCCCGCGGAACTCGCGCGTGCGCTCGATCGCGACGACGTCTTTGGCCTCTTCGACGACGCAGATGAGCGCCGGGTCGCGGCGCGGGTCGCGGCAGATCGAGCACGTCGCCTGCTCGGAGACGTTGCCGCAGATCTCGCAGAAGCGCACCTTGTCGCGTACCTCCATGAGCACCTCGGCCAGACGCGTGACGTCGAAATGCTCGGTCTGCACGATGTGGAACGCGATGCGCTGGGCGGACTTCGGGCCGATGCCCGGAAGCCGGCCGAGTTCGTCGATCAGCTCTTGGACGATGCCTTCGTACACGCGCTACCCACGCTCCCCGAAGCCGCGGGCGGGCAGCTCGACCTCTTCGAGGAAGGTCGCGCCGAGCACCTCGCGCACCACGGATTCGCCGTAGCGCTGGATGCCGTCGGACGCGGGGCGTGCGGCCGGCCGGCGCGCGGGCGCCGCAGACCGCGCCGGCGCTGCCGTGCGCGACTTCGCCGGGGCTACCGGGCCTGCCTGCACCGCGGGTGCCGCGGGCGCGGGCCCGGCATCGGGATCGGGGCCGGGCCCCGGATCGAACGGCGGCTCGAAGTCTTCGGGCGGCGCGTCGTCGTCGCTCGGCAGGTCGTCATCGACGGCGTGGCCGGGCCGCTCGGCGACCGCGACCGCCGTCGGTGCGGAGTGATCGGCGGCGCGGGTGGCTGCACCGACCGCAGACCCGCCGCCACCGCTCGCCGGCGCCGTGCGTTCGTCGACGACGGATGTCCCGCCCGCGCCGTCTGCGGAAGCGGGGTCGGCTGGAATCGCGACGGTCGCCCACGAACCGACCGGGCCGGCGGGGGCCGCTGAGGTCGACCGCGCCGAGGCGGATCGCCCGGGAGCGCCATTCGGCCCCGACCCGGTACCCCCACCGGCACCATCAGGACCGCGGCCGCTCGGCGCGGATCCGTTCGAGGACCGTGCGACCGTGCCCGCCTCGCTCGACCGTGCCGCCGCACCGCTGCCGACACTCGGGCCTCCGCCGGCACTCGGCGTGGCCGCACCACCGGACGGCGCGCCTGCGGGCCTCGCCTCGCCGAGCCCGGCTGCCCCGCCGGCTCCGCCGCCCGGCTCGGCGCCATCGGCCGTACCGGCTCGGGCGCCCGGCCCCTCGGCGCGCGCGATGAACTTGACGCGGACTCCGAGCACCTCGGCGATCGCGTTGCGCAGCAGGTCGCCGACGGACTGACCGGGAGGGCCGCCTCGGAAGCCCGCGACGTCCTGCTCGCTCGGGAACCCGAGCACGAGCACGTCGTCGTCACGATAGTCGCGCACCTGGGCGGTGAAGGCGACCATCCACGCGCTGCGCTTGGTGCGCTGGAGCGAGGCGAGCACCTCGGGCCACGCGTCTTTCACCTGCTGCAGGCTCACCGGACCGACCGGCGCCGGGCGCGGCACGTTCGCCGGAGCACCGGCGCCGGCCGCACCGCCTGAAGCGGCCGCACCGCCGACACCGGAAGCAACCGGCTCCGCGGACCGCTGGGGCGCGCGCGCCGGAGCATCCACCGCAGGAGCATTCATCGCAGGCGACGCAGCTGCAGCCGCAGCGGGCACCGGCGCCTCGCGTTCGGGCGCGGACTCGACCCGCCGCGCCTCGCCGACGGGTGCTCCGGCCCCGGCCCCGCCGCCGCCGGCCGGAACCGCCCCCTCGACGCCGACGCGGCGCTCGAGCCGCTCGACCCTCGCGAGCGCTCCGCGCGCGGTGTCGTCGGAGGCCGGCACGAGCACGCGGGCGAGCATGAGCTCGAGGTGCAGTCGGGGCGACGTGGCCCCCGTCATCTCGGTGAGCGTCTGGTTCACGAGGTCGGCCACGCGCGAGAGCTCCGCCTGGCCGAACGCCTTGGCCTGCGCGGCCATGCGCGCGAGCTCGTCTTGGGGCAGGCCGCGCAGCACGGCCGCGGCCGCCTCGGGCGACGAGGCCGCGACCACGATGAGATCGCGCAGCCGCTCGAGCAGATCCTCGACGAAGCGGCGCGGGTCCTGGCCGGTCTGCACGACCCGGTCGGCGGCGGCGAACGCCCCCGCCGCGTCTTTCGCGCCGATCGCGTCGACGACCTCGTCGAGCAGCGCCCCGTGCGTGTAGCCGAGCAGCGCGACGGCCCGCTCGTAGTCGATCGTCGAGCCCTCGGAGCCGGCGATCAGCTGGTCGAGCAGCGACAGCGTGTCTCGCGGCGAGCCGCCGCCCGCGCGCACGACGAGCGCGAGCACGCCCGGCTGCACCTGGATGCCCTCCTCTTCGCAGAGCTGCTGCACGTACTCGAGCATCGGCGCGGGCGGCACCAGCCGGAACGGGTAGTGGTGGGTGCGCGAGCGGATGGTGCCGAGCACCTTGTCGGGCTCGGTCGTGGCGAAGATGAACTTCACGTGCTCGGGCGGCTCCTCGACGAGCTTCAGCAGAGCGTTGAAGCCCTGCGGCGTCACCATGTGCGCCTCGTCGAGGATGAAGATCTTGTAGCGGTCGCGCGCGGGCGCGAAGACGGCCCGCTCGCGCAGGTCGCGGGCGTCGTCGACGCCGTTGTGGCTGGCCGCGTCGATCTCGACGACGTCGAGCGAGCCGCCGCCGCCGCGCGAGAGCTCGACGCAGCTCGGGCAGGTGCCGCAGGGCGTGTCGGTCGGGCCCTCGGCGCAGTTGAGGCAGCGCGCGAGGATGCGCGCCGACGTCGTCTTGCCGCAGCCGCGAGGGCCGCTGAACAGGTACGCATGATTCACGCGGTCGGTGCGCAGCGCCGTCATGAGCGGCTCGGTCACCTGCGACTGGCCGATCATCTCGGCGAACGTCTCAGGCCGATAACGGCGATACAGGGCGGTGACCACGCGTCAATGCTAGACGCCCCCGCTGACAGCGGCGCCGTCGTGGATGCCCCGCCTGAGACCGCGGCCCGCGGCATCCGGATTCCACCGCATGCGACACGGAACGCCACCCCGCGCGTGCCGAGCCGCGGCCCTTCCGCGTCCGGGGCATCCGATGCGGCTACGATGCCAGCACTGAGGCACGGCGGCGATGGCGTCGCCGGAGGAGGACCTGATGACGAGGACATTCACGCCCGAACGGGTCGCGAAGTTCCAGCGGCTGCTCGAAGCGGAGCGCAACGAGGCCGCCGCCCGCCTCGCCGAGCATCGCGAGGGCATCGACGAGGTGCGCGTCGCGAGATCGGATGCCACGGCCGACGACGAGCACGATCCCGAGGGTCCGACCATGACCCAGGAGTGGTCGCAGCGCACCGCGGTGCTGGCCGACGCCGAAGCCGAGGTCGCCGAGGTCGACCGCGCCATCACCCGCCTCGCGGAGGGCGGCTACGGCGTCTGCGAGCGCTGCGGCAAGCCGATCTCGGTCGCCCGGCTCGAGGCACGGCCCACCGCGACGCTCTGCATCGACTGCGCCCGGCTCATCCGCTGAGGTCTCCCGCCGTCCGAGCGTCGTCAGTGCCCGTCGCCGCCGGCCGCACCGCGGACAGTCCCGCGAACGACCGCAGGAGCAACGGGCTTCCGGCGATCACGAGGTACAGGCCGGCGCACGTCGCCAGGGTCGCCGTGATGCCGAAGTGCTCGACCGCGAGACCGCCGGCGAGCGCCCCGACCGGCATCGTCGCCGCGACGCCGGCCGTCATGGCACCGAATACCCGCGCCTTCATGCCGTCGGGGACGAGCGCGTACATCGCCGTCGCGATCATCGGGTTGATGGCGCCGGCCGCGAGCCCTGACAGCACGAGTACCGGGAGCAGCACCGGCGGTTCGGCGCCGAGCGCCATCGCGGTGTACGGCGGTGCGCCCGCGAGCACGAAGCAGGTGGCGAACATCACGCGCCCCGACCAGCGATGGCCGATCGCGCCGAAGAGCACGGATCCGGTCAGGGCGCCCGCGGCGAAGCATCCGACCATGAAGCCGAGCAGCGACGGATCGCCGAGGACCTCGGTCGCGTAGACGGGCTTCAGGACGGTCATCCCGGCGGCATCGATGGCGTTCGTGAGCGTCACGAGCAGCACGATGGCACGCAGCAGCGGCGCGCGTGCGATGAAGCGGATGCCCGCGACGAAGCCCGCCCGCGTGCCGCCGGATTCAGCGCCGGGTTCGGCGTCGGCGTCGACCGCGGTCGAAGCGACCCGCCTGGGCACCAGCACGAGGACGAGCGCTGCGGAGAGCGCGAAGCCCGCCGCGTCGACGATGAGCGCGGGCATGGGGCCGGCGAGGGCGACCAGCGCTCCCGCCGTGCCCGCGCCGATCATCGAGGCGGTGCGCTGCACGGCCGACTGAGTGCCCGCCGCACGCGTGAGCGGCGTTCGCGCGACGTCTGCCAGTCGGGGCATGAGCACCGTCTTGGCGGTATCGCCGGGTGGGTCGAGCAAGCCGCCGAGGAACACGAGCGCGAGCAGGGCGCCGAACGGCAGGCTCCCCGTCGCGTGCAGGAGCGGTATGGCGAGCACGGTCGCGCAGCTCGCGACATCCGCCGCGATACTCGACGTGCGGTAGCCGAACCGGTCGACGAGCACGCCTCCGAAGGCACCCCCGATGACGAGCGGCAGGGTGGCGAACACGCCCGCTGCCCCCGCTGCCAGCGGCGAGCCGGTCTGCTGGAGGGCGATGATGGGGATCGCGACGAGCGCGATCGCGTTGCCCGAGAGCGAGCAGAACTGCGCGAGGAACAGGGCGACGAGCGGAGCACGTCGTCGCGGAGCCACGTCGGTCGTCACGGGAGCTCCGGGCGCGGGAATGGCAGCCCCCCTCGCCTCGCCCGTCACGGTCCGCTCCTCGGGAACACATGGGTGATCACGCGCACCGCTCGGGTGCCGGTGCGGCGCTCACGGCCACGCCGGAACCACTTCTCGCGCACCGCGGCGAGTTCGGCGCCGACATTGCGGAACTCCTCGAGCGTGAGGTGCGCGACCGCGTCGCTCGAGTCGGATGCGGCGACCCATTCGGGCTCGAGCCCGGCCTCCGCATCGATCGCGGCCAGGAGTTCGCGCCGGTACGAGTCGATCACGGTGCGTCGGTATTCGTCGGAGGCCGCCTTGGCCTCGGGGTCGCCGAGCAGGTCCGCCGCGTCGGAGGTGGTCACGTCGTGCGCGGCCCGCCACCAGCGCTCGCGCCGGTCGCGGGCGAGCCCGGGCGCCTCGACCACGAATCCGTGCTTCGCGAGGGTCTGCACGTGATAGCTCACCGTGCCCGCGGACTCGCCGACCTGCTCGGCCAGCATGCCGACGGTCGCCGGCCCCGACACGCGGAGCAGTCCGAGCAGCCGCAGTCGCACCGGGTGCGCGAGCGCCCGCATCATGCCGGCATCGCGGACTTGGATGCGCCTCGGCTCGGCGGGGTCCGTCGGTTCCGGAGGATGCCCCGGGCCGGACCTCGGACGGCGCGGGGCATCGTCAGGCGAATCGGTCATACCCAGAGGCTACTCTGACAAGAACTCTTGTACAACAACTCTTGTCAATATCGCGGCCGCCCGGCGGCGGGTTTCAGTCGCGGCGGCGGTACGCCGAGACCATCGGGCAGTCGAACGGATCGCGCGCGGCGAGGCCGACCCGGTTCAGGTAGTCGATGACGATGCCGTACGACTGGAACAGGCCCGTCTCGGTGTAGGGGATGTCGTTCTCGCGGCAGTACTCGCGCACGATCTGCTGCGTGCGGGCCAGCGCCGGTCGCGCCATGCTCGGGAACAGGTGGTGCTCGATCTGGTAGTTCAGCCCGCCCATCGACGCGTCGATGAGACGCCCGCCGCGGATGTTGCGGCTGGTGAGCACCTGGCGCTCGAGGAAGTCGACGCGCGCTCCGCGCGGGATGAGCGGCATGCCCTTGTGGTTGGGCGCGAACGACGCGCCCATGTACACGCCGAACACGCCGAGCTGCACGAGCAGGAACGCGACAGCGAGCAAGGGCGGGAACGCCCAGAACACGAGCGCGACGACGCCGACGAGGCGCACCGCGATCAGCGTGATCTCGAGCCAGCGGCGCTTCACGCCCTGCTTGGCGACGACGTGACGGATGCCGTGCACGTGGAGGTTGATGCCCTCGAGCAGCAGCAGCGGGAAGAACAGGTACCCCTGCTTGCGCGTGATCAGGCGCACGAGCCCGCGGCTCTGCGCGGCGTCCTCCTCGAGGAAGGAGATCGTGTCCTTCTCGATGTCGGGGTCGCGGCCGATCACGTTCGGGTTGCCGTGGTGGCGCGTGTGCTTGTTCATCCACCAGCTGTAGCTGATGCCCACCACGAGGTTCGCGAGGAAGAGCCCGGCCCAGTCGTTCGCCGGCCCCGACCGGAAGATCTGGCGGTGCGACGCCTCGTGCGCCATGAACGCGAACTGCGTCAGCACGATGCCGAGCACGGCCGCGACGGCGAGCTGCCACCACGAGTCGCCGAGGGCGACGGATGCCGCGACGGCTGCGCCGCCCACGAGTGCCCAGAACACGGCCTTGCGCACGTAGAAGCCCACGAAGCGATCGAGCAACCCTTCGGCCTTGATCTGCCGCGACAGTCGCGCGAACCCGCTCTGCGCGGGGTCGACGCGGTCGCGGTCGCCTCGGCGACCGGCGGTCGAGATCACGGGCGAGAGGGTGCCGACGGCACCCCCGGGTCGTTCGAGGACGGTGCTCACATGCGCTCATCTCGTCAGCGGAACGCACGAATGGGGAACAGACGAACGCTTCGAGTCTCACCGGCCGGGATCGACCGTGCTTCGACGGTACGTAGGCGGTTCCGACGATGCATCACCCCGGTGAGCCATCTGCACCCCGTACCCCGGTAGGGGGCGCTCGCGCTACCCGACCGCCGCGAGCGCCTGCCGCGCGATCTCGAGTTCCTCGTTCGTCGGGACGACGAGCACGTCGACGCGCGAGGCATCCGTCGAGATGCGGCGCGCACCCCGCGCGCGCTCGTGGTTGCGCTCCCGATCGACCTCGACGCCGAAGCCCTCGAGGCCCGCGAGCGACCACTCGCGCACCATCGGCGAGTTCTCGCCGACACCCGCGGTGAACACGATCGCATCGACGCGGCCGAGCTGCGCGGCGTACGCGCCGACGTACGAACGCACCCGGTGCGTGTACACCTCGAGCGCGAGCATCGCGGCAGCGTCGCCCGAATCGGCCGCGGCCTGCAGGTCGCGCATGTCGGCGTGCCCGCCGAGGCCGAGGATGCCGCTGCGCGAGTTCAGCAGCCGGTCGACCTCATCGGCCGAGAGGCCGGCACGCCGCTGGAGGTGCAGCAGCACGGCCGGGTCGACGTCGCCCGACCTCGTGCCCATGACGAGGCCCTCGAGCGGCGTCATGCCCATGCTCGTCTCGACGGAGCGTCCGCCCGAGATCGCGCACGCGGATGCCCCGTTGCCGAGGTGCAGCACGATCAGGCGAAGCTCCTCGACCGGGCGGCCGAGGAACTCGGCGGCGGCGCGCGACACGAACCGGTGCGACGTGCCGTGGAACCCGTAGCGGCGCACGCGGTGCTTCGCGGCGACCTCGCGGTCGATCGCGTACGTGTAGGCCGCCGGGGGCATGGTCTGATGGAACGCCGTGTCGAACACCGCCACGTGCGGGACGCCGGGGAACGCGCGCTGCGCGGCCTCGATGCCCGCGAGGTTCGCCGGGTTGTGCAGTGGTGCGAGGGCCGAGAGCTCGTCGATGTTGATCTTCACGAGGTCGGTGATGATCGTCGGCTCGAAGAACCGCGCGCCGCCCTGCACGACCCGGTGGCCGACCGCGATCGGCGCGTGCTCCTCGAGCGAGGGGCCGTGCTCCGCGAACGCGTCGAGCATCACCTGGAACGCCGCGAAGTGGTCGGGCACGTCGACCGTCGAATCCCAGGCGGATGCCTCCGCGCCGCCGGCGCGCGCGGCGGACTCGTTGCGGTGCCGCGCCTGCCCGGCGTCGGCGCCGATGCGCTCGACGAGCCCGCTCGCGAGCGTCTCGGCGCGTTCGACCTCGATCAGCTGGTACTTGAACGAGGACGACCCCGAGTTGACGACGAGGACGACGCTCATGCGTCGGATCCCTCGGCGGCCTGGATCGCGGTGATCGCGACGGTGTTCACGATGTCCTGCACGAGGGCGCCGCGCGAGAGGTCGTTCACAGGCTTGCGCAGCCCCTGCAGCACCGGTCCGATCGCCACCGCGCCGGCCGAGCGCTGCACCGCCTTGTAGGTGTTGTTGCCCGTGTTGAGGTCGGGGAAGATGAAGACCGTCGCCCGGCCCGCGACATCCGAATCGGGCAGTTTCGTACGCGCGACGGCGGCGTCGGCCGCCGCATCGTACTGGATCGGGCCCTCGACCGCGAGCTCGGGCGCGCGCTCGCGCGCGAGCGCGGTGGCCCGGCGCACCTTGTCGACGTCGGCGCCCGAGCCCGACTCCCCCGTCGAGTACGACAGCATCGCCACGCGCGGCTCGATGCCGAACTGCGCGGCCGTGCGCGCCGACGAGATCGCGATGTCGGCGAGCTGCTCGGCCGTCGGGTCTGGCACGATCGCGCAGTCGCCGTAGACGAGCACGCGGTCGGCGAGCGCCATCAGGAACACGCTCGAGACGACCTCGACGCCCGGCTGCGTCTTCACGATCTCGAACGACGGGCGGATCGTGTGCGCCGTGGTGTGCGCCGCGCCCGAGACCATGCCGTCGGCGAGGCCCAGCTCGACCATCATCGTGCCGAAGTACGAGACGTCCTGAACCGTGTCGCGCGCCTGCTCGAGCGTGACGCCCTTATGGGCGCGGCGACGCCGGTACTCGTCGGCGAATCGGTACACGAGCACCGAGTCGTGGTTCGAGACGACCTGCGCCCGCGAGATGTCGAGGCCCAGCCCGATCGCACGGGCGCGGATCTCGATCTCCTCGCCGAGGATGGTGAGCTCGGCGACGTCGCGGGCGAGCAGCGTCGCGGCGGCCCGCAGGATGCGGTCATCGTAGCCCTCCGGCAGCACGATGTGCTTGCGCGCGCGCCGCGCGCGTTCGAGCAGGCCGTACTCGAACATGAGCGGAGTCACGACGTCGGTGCGGGCGAGGTCGAGCCGGTCGAGCAGCGCCTGGCCGTCGACGTGCGTCTCGAACAGGGCGAGCGCGGTGTCGCGCTTGCGCTGCGACTCGGCGGCGAGGCGTCCGCGCGTCTGCGTGACGGCGACCGCGGTGTCGTAGCTCGAGAGCTCGGTGCGCAGGATCGGCAGGCCGGCCTTCAACCCCTCGATGAGGCGTTCGACGGCCTCGGGCGTCGGGAACCCACCGTTCAGGATGATGCCCGAGATCGACGGGAACGTCGCCGACGCGTGCGCGGTGAGCACGCCCAGCAGCACCTCGCTGCGATCGCCCGGCACGATGACGACCGCGCCCTCGATGAGGCGGGTCAGCACGTGCTCCATCGACATCGCCGCGATCACGACGCCGAGCGCCTCGCGGTCGAGCAGGTCGGGATCGCCCGCGTACAGCTCGCCGTCGACGGCGTGCATGATCGCTCGCATCGAGGGCGCCACGAGGAACGGGTCCTCGGGGATCGCCGAGATGAGCAGGCCTCCCGTCGTCGAGGCATCCGTCGCCCGCGCCTCGTCGGACGCCGCGCGCTCGACGGCGGCCGCGATCTCGACGAGCCGGCCGGGGTCGGCGCGGTTCGCGACGATGCCGAGCAGGGTCGCGTGCTCGCGCGCGAGTTCGTCGATCGCGAGCTCGGCGAGCTGCGCGAGGTCTTCGGGCGTGCGGGCGTCGCTCTCGCCGAGGCGCTCGGAGCGCACGCGCCCCTGGCCGACGCGGCCGCCGAGCACGAGCAGCACCGGGGCGCCGAGGTTCGCCGCGATGCGCGCGTTGAACGCGAGCTCGGTCGGGCTGCCGACGTCGGTGTAGTCGGATCCGAGCACCACCACCGCATCGCACTGCGCCTCGACCGCCTTGAACCGCCGGACGATCGTCGCCAGCGCCCCCTCGGGGTCGGCGTGCACGGCCTCGTACCCGACGCCGATCGCGTCGTCGTACGACAGGTCGACGACGCCCTCGTGCGCGAGCAACAACTCCAGCACGTAGTCGCGTTCGTCGGTCGATCGCGCCACGGGCCGGAACACGCCAACGCGCGTCGCCCGGCGGGTGAGGGTGTCGAGCGCGCCCAACGCGACGGTGGACTTGCCGGTGTTGCCCTCGGCGGAACAGATGTAGATGCTGTGCGCCACGGGTTCCACCCTAGGCGGATGCCTCGCCCCGCGTCTCGCGACGGGCTGGGAGTTCACCGCACGGCGTTCGGTCTATGCTGTCCGGGCACCGCGCACCCCTCGCGGTCGCCCAACCCACCCCCTTCCAGACACTGGAGTCTGCGCATGAACCCCATCGCCGTGATCGGCGCGGGCCCCTCGGGCCTCGCCGGCGCACGGGCACTCGACCGGGCCGGCCTGCCCTTCGAGGTCTACGAGGCGGCCGACGACGTCGGCGGCCTCTGGAACATCGACAATCCCCGGTCGACCGTCTACGAGTCCGCCCACCTCATCTCGTCGCGCACCACGACCGAGTTCGCCGAGTTCCCGATGGACTCGGCGACCGACTACCCCGGGCATCGCGAGCTGCTGGCCTACTTCCGCGCCTACGCCGCGCACTTCGGGCTCACCGACCGCATCCGGTTCGGCACCCGCGTCACCGCCGTCGAACCGGTCGGCGACGACGCGAGCGGGCGCAGCGGATGGCTCGTCACCAGCGAGCCCGCGGGCGGCGGGGCATCCGTCA
Organism: Agromyces agglutinans; assembly: GCF_009647605.1. Lineage (GTDB taxonomy): Bacteria > Actinomycetota > Actinomycetes > Actinomycetales > Microbacteriaceae > Agromyces > Agromyces agglutinans. The sequence goes on from NZ_WJIF01000010.1 coordinate 28,469, forward strand.
CGCGCGCGCACTCGGCCGTCGTCCTCGCGAACGGCACGCTCGCCGAGCCCAACGTGCCGGCCTTCGCCGGCTCGTTCGCCGGTGAGGTCCTGCACACGAGCGCCTACAAGCGCGCCTCCGTCTTCGACGGCAAGCGCGTGCTCATCATCGGCGCGGGCAACTCCGGGTGCGACATCGCGGTCGACGCGGTGCACCACGCGGCATCCGTGGACCTCTCGGTGCGCCGCGGGTACTACTTCGTGCCGCGCTACCTGTTCGGCCGCCCCTCCGACACGCTCAACCAGGGCCGCCCGCTGCCGGCGCGCCTCAAGCAGGCGATCGACACGCGCGTGCTGCGGGCCTTCACGGGCGATCCGACGGCGTTCGGGTTCCCGAAGCCCGACTACCGCATCTACGAGTCGCATCCCATCGTCAACACGCTCGTGCTGCACCACCTCGGCCAGGGCGACCTGCGGGTCATGCCCGACGTCGAGCGCTTCGACGGGCACACCGTGCACTTCAGGGGCGAGCACGACGGCGACGGCCCCAGCGCCGACTACGACCTCGTCGTGCTCGCCACCGGGTACCGGCTCGACTACCCGTTCGTCGACCGCGCGCACCTGAACTGGACGCAGGCCTCGCCGAGCCTCTACCTCAACATCTTCCCGCCGTCGTTCAACGGGCTCTTCGTGCTCGGTATGATCGAGGCCTCGGGCATCGGCTGGCAGGGTCGCGCCGAGCAGGCCGACCTCGTCGCGGCCTACCTCGCCGCTGAGCAGGACGCGCCCGAGGCATCCGCCGCGTTCCGCCGCACCGCCGCCGGACCGTGGCCAGACCTCACGGGCGGGTACGACTACCTCGGACTCGACCGCATGTCGTACTACGTGAACAAGGACGCGTACCGCAGGCAACTGCGCCGGCGCATCCGTTCGCTGCCCCGCCCCGCCGGCGCCGCAGCGGGCGGCGGCGCTGCCGTCGGCGGCGCGGCCGACGCGGCCGAGGCGGCCGACGCGGCCGACGCGACCGTCGCCGGCGAAGGGGCGCGCGCATGAACCCCGACGACCTCGTCGTGAGCTTCGCTCCCGGTTCGATGATGATCCTCAACGTCGTGCTCGGCCTCATCATGTTCGGCATCGCGCTCGACACGTCGGTCGACGACTTCAAGGCCGTCGCGAAGGCGCCCCGCGCGATGGCGATCGCGCTCATCGCGCAGATCGTGCTGCTGCCCGCCGTGACGTTCGGGCTGACGCTCGTGCTCCAGGTGCAGGGGTCGATCGCGCTCGGCATGATCCTCGTGGCCTGCTGTCCGCCCGGCAACATCTCGCAGGTGCTCACCTACCGCGCACGCGGCAACGTCGCGCTCTCGGTGTCGATGACCGCCGTCGCGAACGTGCTGTACATCTTCGTGCTGCCCCTGAGCCTCGCCTTCTGGGGCGGCCTGCACCCGACCGGACGCGAGTTCCTCGAGGAGGTCAGCCTCAACGGGTGGCAGATGATGGCCGAGATCCTGCTGATCATCGGCCTGCCGTTCGCCCTCGGATTCCTGCTGCGGGCGCGGTTCCCACGGTTCGCGGCGAGGGTGCAGCCCTTCGCGCGCTGGATCAGCCTCATCGCGCTCGTCGGCTTCATCGTCGCCGCGCTCGTCGGCAACTGGGCGGTGTTCGTCGCCGTGCTCGGCATCGTGCTGTCGGTCGTCTTCCTCCACGACGCGATCGCCCTCGGCCTCGGCTACGCGAGCGCCCGGCTCGGCGGCCTCGCCCCGCGCGACCGCAAGGCCATCACGTTCGAGGTCGGCATCCGCAACGCGGGCCTCGGGCTCGGCCTCGTGTTCACCTTCTTCGGCGGGCTCGGCGGCATGGCCGTCGTCGCCGGCTGGTGGGGCGTCTGGGACATCATCGCCGGCCTCATCGTCGCGTCGCTCTGGGCGTGGCGCACGAAGCGGGCGGAGGGCGCCGGTGCGAGCGCGGGCGGCGGCGGCCCGGCGGGCGCGGGCGCGTCCGGCCCCGCCGCGGCCTCCGACGGGGCCGGAGCCGGAGCCCCCGGGGCGGCGTCGTGAGGCGGGTGCTCGTCACCGGCGGCTCGGGATTCCTCGGCTCGTCCGCCGTGCGCGCGCTCGCGGGGCATCCGTCGATCGAAGCGGTCGTCTCGGGCGACGTGCGCGAACCGGCCGCGCCGCTGCCCGACGGCGCGACGCACGAATCGCTCGACGTGACGGATGCCACCGGCATCGCCGACGTGCTCGCCCGCCACCGCATCGACACGATCGTGCACCTCGCGGCCATCGTGAACCCGGGCACCGTCGGCGAGGAGGTCGAACGCCGCGTCGACGTCGACGGCACGAGGAACGTGCTCGAGGCCGCGGTCGCCGCCGGCGTGACGCGCCTCGTCGTCTCCTCATCGGGTGCCGCGTACGGGTACCACGCCGACAACCCGGTGTGGCTGACCGAGGACGACGCCATCCGCGGCAACGAGGAGTTCAGCTACTCGCGCCACAAGCGGCTCGTCGAGGAACTCCTCGCGTCGTACCGGCAGTCGCACCCCGCGCTCGAGCAGGTCGTGCTGCGGATCGGCACGATCCTCGGGCCGTCGGTGCGCAACCAGATCACCGCGCTCTGGGATGCCCCGCGGCTGCTGCTCGTGCGCGGCAGCGAGAGCCCCTTCGTATTCGTGTGGGTCGACGACGTCGTCGGCGCGATCGTCGCCGGCGCGACCGGCACCGCGACCGGGGCGTTCAACGTCGCGGGTGACGGGCGGGTCACGGTGCCCGAGATCGCCGAGCGGCTCGGCAAGCGCACGGTGGCGGTGCCGGCGGGAGTGCTTGCCGCGGCGCTGCGCGTCGGGCGGGCGCTGCGGCTGACCGTGCACGGGCCGGAGCGGGTCGGGTTCCTGCGGTACCGCCCGGTGCTCGACAACACCCGGCTCAAGCGCGACCTCGGCTACACGCCGGCCAAGACGAGCCGTGAGGCGTTCGAGGCGTTCGTCGCGGCGCGGTACCCGGGCGTCTGAGCGTCGGGCCTGCCTCCCGCGGTTCGTCCGGGGCATTCGGCTCGGGTAGACTGTGCGAGGCTCCTCACGTGGCGCCATCCAGGCCAACTCCCCCAGGGCGGAAACGCAGCAAGGGTAACCGGGCTCTGGCGGGTGCGTGAGGGGTCCCCGGGAGGATTCGCCTAGTGGCCTATGGCGCACGCTTGGAAAGCGTGTTGGGTGCAAGCCCTCGGGGGTTCGAATCCCCCATCCTCCGCTGATGACGAAAGCGCTCGCCCGAAGGGTGGGCGCTTTCGTCATCAATGGGCGCTGTGGATTCGGGAGGAGGGGACGCGAAGCGGACCCGACGGTTCCCCCATCCTCCGCCATGTGGAAGAGCGCCGCGCCCGAAGGGTGTGGCGCTCTTTCACATCATGTGGGGCCGTGCGCACGGCGATGGATGCCTCGCCCAGCGGCAGAGCGTAGCGCACGCGCGCCGGAATCCCATGTCCTCATTAATGCCGAATGGCGCCGTTCCGCGGAGTTCCGCATGATGTGAGAGATGTCAGCGATGCCGGCGAAAATCAGGAGTGGGGACGCAGGGGGCTCCTTCGCAGCATCGACGGCAGAAGGGGGCGACGGCCTCAGGGTGCTTTCCCTGAGGCCTCGTCGCTCGCTGGCCATCGGCATCGGCCTCCAGATCGCGATCGTCGCATTGCCGCTGATCGGCATCGTCGCGTGGACGGAGCAGCAGTCGCATCCGGGCGTCCGCTCGGCGCTCGTGTGGGCGGTGCTCATCATCGCCGCGTCCGCGCTGTACGCGGTCTTCCGCTACCGCCGCACGGGCATCACCGTGAGCCGGTACGGCGTCGTGGAGCGCGGGTTCTTCGGCCGCACGGCCAGCGTCTCGGTGCGCGACATCGCCGCGGTCGTCCGGCTCGATCTCTACCGGGGGGCGAGCGACGAGACGACGCCGCAGCTGTTCATCGTGGACCGCGACGGCCGCTGCCTCGTGCGCATGCGCGGTGCCTTCTGGGATGAGGCGGCCATGGACGCCGTGGCCGATTTCCTCGACATGGAGCAGACCGTGCGCCGCGATCCGGTGTCGGCGGCCGAGCTCCACGCGAGCGATCCGAAGCTCCTGTACTGGTGGGAGCGTCCGTTCGTCGGCTGACGGGGCACGCCGAACCTCGCCCGTGACCGCGCGCGGCTCAGTCCGTCGTCCCGATGCCGAGCAGCGGGGCATCCGGCCGGCTCGACGGCAGTTCGTGGAAGCCGAGCCGATCGTAGAACGCGCGCGCAGCGGTGTTCGCCGGGTCCATGCCGAGGTGCACGGCGGGCACGCCGCGTTCGGCGAGTGCCGCGCGCAGCGTGTCGATGAGCCGGCGCCCGAACCCCTGCCCCTGCAGCTCGGGCAGCAGGTCGATGTGCAGGTGCGCGGGGTACGCCGCAAGTTCGGCGATGCGCATGCGCGCGGGATCGCGTCCGGCGCGCAGCAGGTCGGCCTCGGTGAACCTCGGCTTCGCCGCGGTCGGTGGGCCGGCGACCGGATGCCTCGCCGCGAAGCCGGGGCCCCACTCGCGCTTCCACCAGTCGATGAAGTCGGCGGTGTCGGCCACGCCGATCACGTAGCCGGCCGCTCGCCCGGTGCCGTCGTCGACGATGAACGCGAGGTCGGGCGCGTAGTCGACGTACGGCAGGGCGAAGACCTCGGGCATGAGCGAGTCGTCGGAGTAGACGCCCGTCGCGTCGCCGCCGCCCGCGGCCGTGAGCAGGCAGATGTGCGCGATCCGGTCGCGGTCGGCGGGGCGGTACGGCCGGATGAACGCCGCGCTCATCGGCGGCGCCTCGTGCCGAAGATGCCCTCGACGACGCTCGTGAGCACGTCGCGGGTCGCCTTCGATCCGAGCACCTGGTCGAGCACCGAGCCTCCGCCCGACGACCGCGACGTCGAGGGCGCCCGAGAACGCGACGAGCCCGACGAGCCCGACGCCCCGGTGCGTTTCATGAGCCGGTCGTACTCGGCCTGCGCGGCCTTCGCCTCCTTCTCGCGCTGCTTCTCGATCGCCGCCTGCTGCTTGGCGTACTCGGCGTCGGCCGCAGCCTTCGCTTCGGCGGCCTCGGCCGCGCGCGCGGCCTCGGCGGCGGCGTTCATCTTCGCGGTCAGCCGTTCGTGCGCGGACTCGCGGTCGACGGGCGTGCCGTACCTCGCCTGCAACGGCGAAGACGCGACGGCCTGGTCGATCGCGGCATCCGGTGTCGGCGACATGAGCGCCTGCGGCGCGCGCAGTCGCGTCCACGCGACCGGGCTGGGCGCGCCCTTCTCGTTCATGACGGTGACGATCGCCTCGCCGGTGCCGAGGGTGGTCAGCACCTCCTCGAGGTCGTAGGCGGACTTCGGGTACGTCGAGACCGTCGCGCGCAGCGCCTTCGCGTCGTCGGGCGTGAACGCGCGCAGTTGGTGCTGCACGCGCGATCCGAGTTGGGCGAGCACGTCGGCGGGCACGTCCTTCGGGGTCTGCGTGACGAAGAACACGCCGACCCCCTTCGAGCGGATGAGCCGCACGGTCTGCACGACCTGCGCGAGGAAGTCCTTGGACGCGTCGGCGAACAGCAGGTGCGCCTCGTCGAAGAAGAACACGAGCTTCGGCTGGTCGAGGTCGCCGACCTCGGGCAGGTCGTTGAACAGGTCGGCGAGCAGCCACATCAGGAAGGTCGAGTACAGCGCCGGCTTGTCGGCGACGCCCGGCACCTCGAGCAGGCTCACGATGCCGCGACCATCGGATGCCACGCGCAGGAACTCGGCCGTGTCGATCTCGGGCTCGCCGAAGAAGGCGTCGGCGCCGGCCTCCGCGAACGCCACCAGCTCGCGCAGGATGACCCCGACCGTCGCCTTGCTCAGGCCGCCGAGGCCCTCGAGCTCGGCCTTGCCCTCGTCGCTCGTGAGGTACTGCAGCACCGCGCGCAGGTCTTCGAGGTCGAGCAGGGCGAGCCCCTGGTTCTCGGCGTAGTGGAAGACGAGGCCGAGGCTCGACTCCTGCGTGTCGTTGAGTCCGAGCACCTTGCTGAGCAGGAGCGGCCCGAAGCCGGCGACGGTGGCACGGATGGGCACGCCCTTTCCGATGCCGCCCAGCGAGAAGAACTCGACGGGGAACGATGCGGCGCTCCACACCTGACCGATGCCCTCGGTGCGCTTCAGCAGCTTCTCGTTGCCCTCGCCCGGCGTGGCGAGGCCCGAGAGGTCGCCCTTGATGTCGGCGGCGAACACCGCGACGCCCGCGGCCGAGAGCTGCTCGGCGAGCACCTGGAGCGTGCGGGTCTTGCCGGTGCCGGTCGCGCCGGCGACGAGTCCGTGGCGGTTCGTCATCGCGATCGGGATGCGCACGGGCACACCGGGCAGCGCCTCGCCGTTGACGAGGGCGCCCATCTCGAGGGCCTTGCCCTCGAACGCGTAGCCGAGGCGCACGGCGTCGACGTCGGTCTGCGAGAGCGGGCCGGATGCCTCGGCGGCCGCGGTCTCGGCCGGGGCGGTCTCGGCGGGAGGGCCGGATGCCGCGTCGGCCGCCGCCTGCACGTCGGCTGCGGCCTGCGCATCGGCCGCCTGCGCGGCTGTTGCCGCCTGCTCGGCCGCCGCGGCCTGTGCGTCAGCCGCCGCCTGCGCGGCCGCCGCAGCCTCCTCGGGCTTGCGGATCGCCTCCTGCGCCTGCGCCTGGAGCGCCTCCGCCGCCGCAGCGGCCCGCTCGGCCGCCTCCCTCGCCTGCTGCACCGCATCGTCGGACATGGGCCGATCCTATCGACGCGGCCCGACCACCTCGCGGTCCGGCCTCGCGGTCGGCACGGTCAGTCGATGGCGTGCACGCGCACCTCGGCGGCCTTGACCGCGAGCCACGCGTCGTCGCCCGGCGCGAGTCCGAGCTCGGCGAGCGCCGCGGCGGTGACATCGGCCTGCAGCGCCGGCGCCTCGAACCGCAGGCGTGCACCGCCGGGCGCCGGATCGATCGCCGTGATCCGGTCGCTCCAGATGTTGCGCAGGCTCGTGCCCTCGGGCCGTCGCGAAGCCACGATCACCGAGGCGGGACGGAACACGGCGGCGGCCGGCTCACCGTCGTGCAGCTCGTCGACGGCGACGCCCTGGAACCGGTGGCCGGCCGCCAGCACCGCGTCGCCCGCCGCAGCCCCGAGCACGAGGTTCACGCCCGCGATGGCCGCCGTGAACGGACTGCGCGGCGCCGCGAGCACCGCCGCGGTGACGCCCTCGTCGACGATCCGCCCGCGCTCGAGCACCGCGGTGCGGTCGGCGAGCACGACGGCGTCGAGCACGTCGTGGCTCACCACGATCGCCGACGTGCCGGTCGCCGCGAGCTGTTCGCGGAGCATCCGCCGCACATCGATCACGATCTCGGCGTCGAGCGAGGCGAAGGGCTCATCGAGCAGCAGCACCGCTGGTGCCGCGGCGAGCGCGCGGGCGATCGCCGCGCGCTGGCGCTGCCCGCCCGACAGCTCGGCCGGCCGCCGGTCGGCGAAGCCGCCGAGCCCGACCCGGTCGAGCCACTCGCCGGCCAGTTCGGATGCCTCGCACCGCGGCCGGCCCGCGGCGCGGGGTCCGAACGCGACGTTCTGCGCCGCCGTGAGGTGCGGGAAGAGGCAGGGGTCCTGGCCGAGCAGGCCGATGCGCCGGTGTTCGGGGCGAACGTGGGTCGTGGCCGCGACCTCGTCGAGCACCCGGCCGTCGAGCACGACCCTGCCCGTGTCGGGGCGGAGGAGCCCGGCGAGGAGGCCCAGCAGCGTCGACTTGCCCGCGCCGTTCGGGCCGAGGAGCGCCAGCACCTCGCCGGGTCCGAGCGCCACGGAGACGTCGAGCTCGAAGCCGTCACGCGCGAGCGCCAGGTCGGCCGTGAGGGCGCCGCGCGAGGCATCCGTGACCGTGCGATGCGGCGACGCGGTCCCACGCGTGCCCGCGCCCTGCCCCGCGCTCGCGTTCACGCCGCGCTCCCCGGGCGCCATCCGCGCACGAGCACGAGGATGACCACCGCGACGACGAGCAGCACGAGCGACAGCGCGACCGCCGCCCCCTGGCTCACGCCCGCGCCGTTGAACGCCGTGTAGATGGCGAGCGGCATGGTGCGCGTGGTGCCGGCGGCGTTGCCCGCGAAGAGCGCGGTCGCGCCGAACTCGCCGAGCGCGCGGGCGAAGCAGAGCACGGTCCCGGCGACGAGCCCGGGCGCCGCGAGCGGCAGGGTGACTCGCCGGAAGGCGTGCCAGCGACTCGCACCGAGCGTCGCCGCGACGCGCTCGTACCCGGTTCCGGCCGCGCGCACCGTGCCCTCGACCGAGAGCACGAGGAACGGCAGTGCGACGAAGACCTGCGCGATCACGACGGCGGCGGTCGTGAACGGCAGCCGGAGGCCCAGTCCGAGCTCGAGCGCCTGGCCGACGAGGCTCGTGCGTCCGAGCAGGAACAGCAGCGCGATGCCGCCGACCATGGGCGGCAGCACGAGCGGGATGGTCACGAGCGCGCGCAGCCAGCCGGCGACGCCGGGCGACGCCCGCGCGATCACCAGCGCCAGCGGCACGCCGAGCAGCAGGCAGCAGGCCGTCGCGGCGGTCGCGGTCGCCAGCGAGAGGCCGAGGGCGCTCATCGCCTCGGGCGAGGTCGCGTCGGCGACGAAGGTCGACCACTCGACGCGGGCGACCAACGCGACGAGCGGAAGCACCAGCACGGCGACCGCGAGTGCCGCGGGCACCACGACGATCGGCGGGATGTCGCGCAGCGCGCCGCGGCCGCTCATGGTGCCCCGAACCCTCGCGCCTCGAGCACCGCACGGCCCCGTTCGCCGCGCACGAAGTCGACGAACGCGGCCGCGGCGGCCGGATTCCCGGCATCGGCGAGCGCCGCGATCGGGTACCGGTTGACGACCTCGTCGGCACGAGCCGGCATGACGGACTCGACGTCGGCGGCGCCGATGGTGCCCGCGCCCTCGACGTCGGTCGCGTAGACGAGACCGGCGTCGGCCTCGCCCGAGCGCACCTTCGTGAGCACTGCGGTGACGTTCTGCTCCTCGCTGACGGGCGTCACCTCGACGCCGTCAAGGGCGAGCAATTGCTCGGATGCCGCGCCGCACGGCACTTCGGGTGCGCAGAGCACCACCGCGAGGCCCGGGTCCGCGAGGTCCTCGATCGCGTCGAGCTCGCCCGGGTTGCCCGCGGGCACGACGATGCGCAGCGTGTTCGTGGCGAAGGGGTGGGGGTCGCCCGTGATCAGGCCGGCATCGTCGACCGTCGTCATGGTGCGCTCGTCGGCCGAAGCGAAGACGTCGGCAGGTGCGCCCTCGACGAGCTGGGCCGCGAGCGTCGACGACCCGTCGGCCACGATCGGGCGAATATCGACGCCCGGATGCTCCGCCTCGAAGTCCGCCCCCAGTTCTTCGAACGCGCCCGCGAGCGAGGCGGCGGCGTACACCGTCACCTCGCCGGTGAGCGCGGCACGGTCACGATCGGCGGATGCCGCGGGCGAGACATCCGACCCACCCGGCGCGCACCCGGCGAGGGCGACGACGCACGCGAACCCGGCGAGCGCGGCAGCGACCCTCGCGGTGCCGACCCCCGCGCGGTGCGGGCGGACGCGCGAGCCGGCCTCCGGCCCGCTACCGGTCACCGCGCCCCCTGCGGGGTCTCGACGATGACCGAGGTCGCCTTGACGACCGCGACGGCGAGCGATCCGGGCTCGAGGCCGAGCTCGTCGACCGCCTCGGCTGACACCAGCGAGACCACCCGGTGCGGGCCCGCCTGGATGTCGACCTGCGCCATCACGCCGTCGCGCTGCACGCGCGTGACGAGGCCCACGAACCGGTTGCGGGCGCTGCGGGCGACGCTCGAGGGATCACCCGCGGCGTCGGCGAGCTCGACCGCGCGTCGTGCGGCCTCGGCGCCGTCGACGACGAGCCGGCCCGACCCGTCGGTGGAGGCCGCGAGTGCACCCGCGTCGATCCACCGCCGGACGGTGTCGTCGCTGACGGCGAGCAGGTCGGCGACCTCGGATATCCGATACTGCGGCATACCTGGCACTGTATCGCCGCATCTGCGGATCGGCGAGGGCGTCATGCGCGAATTCGTGCGTCGCCGGATGACGCTCCGGCACTGCCGCGCGCCATGACCGCGGGGCTAGCGTGGGGGCATGCCATTCCCACCCCTCGTCGAACCGGCCGCGGCGCTGCCGCCGACCGAACGCGGGCGGACCGATCGCCAGCGTCGGCTGCCCGAACTCGGCGAGCTCGGCCAGCGCCGGCTCGCGAACGCACGCGTGCTGGTACTGGGCGCCGGCGGGCTCGGCGCGCCCGCGCTGACCTGGCTCGCCGCGGCGGGCATCGGCACGATCGGCATCGTCGACGACGACGTGGTCGAGCTCTCGAACCTGCACCGCCAGCCCGTGCACGGCATCGCCGACATCGGCCGGCCGAAGGTCGACAGCGCGGCAGAGGCCGTCGCGGCGCTCGCGCCCGACACCGTGGTGCGCCGGCATCCGGTGCGGCTCGACCGCGCCAATGCCGCGTCGATCCTCGGCGGGTACGACCTCGTGATCGACGGCACCGACACGTTCGAGACTCGCTACCTCGTCGACGACACGTGCGCCGAGCTCGGCCTGCCGCTCGTGTGGGCCAGCGTGCTGCGATTCGACGCACAGCTGTCGGTGTTCTGGTCGCGGCCGCCGGCGGGTGAGCCCGTTCGGCTGCGCACCGTCTTCCCCGAGCCGCCCGCGCCTGGCGAGGTGCCCTCGTGCGCCGAGGCCGGGGTGCTCGGCGCGCTCTGCGGCCAGGTCGGCGCGATGATGGCGCAGGAGGCCGTGAAGCTCATCACCGGCATCGGCGAGCCCCTGCTCGGCCGGCTCGTCGTCGTGGACGCGCTGCGCGGCCGCCAGCGCGAGATCACGCTGCGTCCGGCGCCGGTGACGGATGCCACGCGCACGGACGCCACGTCGCCGACGATCACGCGGATCGACGTCGCCGCGCTCGCGGAACGGCTCCGGCGGCGTGATGAGGCGAGTGCGGACCAGCCGGACGACGCCTTCGTGCTCGTCGACGTGCGCGAGCCCGAAGAGTTCGTGGCCGGCTCCATCCCCGGCGCGGTGCCGCTGCCGCTCGGCGAGGTCCTGCGCGATCCGGCTGGGGCCCGTGCACGCATCGCCGCAGCCGCCGCGGCCGCTGGTCTTCCCCTGGTCGACGCCCACACCCCGGTCGTCGTGCACTGCCTCGTCGACCTCCGTGCCGAGCGCGCGGCGGTCGCGCTCGCTTCGGCGGGCGAAGCGGTCACGGTGCTGGAAGGCGGGTACACCGCCTGGCGTGCAGCGGCCGAGCCGTCGGTGACGCCGGCATGAGCGACACGCCCCCGGTCGAGGTCGAGGTGCACCTCGCCGACCTCCTCGCGGCGACGCATCGGCTGCCCGCCGTGACCGTGCCGCTGGCCGCCGCGCTCGGCCGCGTGCTCGCGACCGACGTCGTCGCCGTTCAGCCGGTGCCGCGCTTCGACAACTCCGCCATGGACGGCTACGCGGTGCGCCGGGCCGACGTCATCGGGGCTTCCGAAGCCGACCCGGTCGCGCTCGACGTGATCGGCGAGGTCGCGGCCGGCAGCGCCGACGATCCGCCGCTCTTCCCCGGCCAGGCCGTGCGCATCATGACGGGTGCCGCGCTGCCGACCGCGGCCGACGCCGTCGTGCCGGTCGAGCACACGGCCGGCTACCGCGCGTCGCGCGCGTGGGCCGAGGTCGGGGCATCCGTCGAGGTCGTCGTGCCCGCCGTGGCGGGGGCGCACGTCCGCCGCGCCGGCGAGGACCTCTCGGTCGGCGACCTGGTCCTGCCCGCCGGCGTGGTACTCACGCCGTTCCGACTCGGCGCGGCGGCCGCCGCCGGCGTCGGCGAGGTCGAGGTCGTCCGCGCGCCGCGGGTCGCGGTCGTCGCGACGGGCGACGAGCTCGTGCCTCCCGGAACCGTGCCCGCGCGCGGGCAGATCCCCGAGTCGAACTCGGTGCTGCTCGCCGCCGCGGTCGCCCGCGCGGGAGGGGAAGTCGTCTCCGTCGCCAGGGTCGGCGACGACCCCGCAGACCTCCTCGCCCACCTCGACCGGCTCGCGACCGAGCGCTCGCCCGACCTCGTCGTCTGCACGGGCGGCGTGTCGGTCGGCGCGCACGACGTCGTGAAGGCCGCACTCACGGGTCGCGGTGTCACGTTCCGCGGCGTCGCCATGCAACCCGGCAAGCCGCAGGCGTTCGGCCGCCTCGACTCGGGCGCGCTCTGCGTCGGGCTGCCCGGCAATCCCGTCTCGGTCGCGGTCTCGTTCGAGGTGTTCGTGCGCCCGGCGCTGCAGGCTATGCAGGGCCTCGCCCCGGTCGGCGCTGCCCGCACCGAGGCCGAGGTCGCCGACGGCTGGCGGAGCCCGCCAGGGCGCCGACAGTTCATGCCGATCGCGTTCGGGGCCGACGGACGCATCCGGCGCGCCACCGGGGGCGGATCGGGCTCGCACCTGGCCGGAGGCCTCGCGCAGGCCGAGGGATTCGCGATCGTCGCGGCCGAGGCATCCGAGGTTTCACCGGGCGACCGCCTGCCTGTCATGCTGGTCGAATCATGAACGAGGCATCCGGCACCCCCTTCACGCACCTCGACGATGCCGGGCACGCGCGCATGGTCGATGTCACGCGGAAGGCGCCGACGGTGCGCACCGCGACCGCCGAGGGATTCGTGCGCTGCCCCGGGCCGACCGTCGCCGCACTGCGCGACGGCAGCGTGCCCAAGGGCGACGTGCTCGCCGTCGCGCGCATCGCCGGCATCCAGGCCGCGAAGCGCTGCGCCGAACTGCTGCCGCTCGCGCACGTGATCGGCGTGCACGCGGCGTCGGTCGACCTCGAGGTCGTCGACGACGGCGTGCGCGTCCGCGCGACCGTCGGCACGGCCGACCGCACCGGGGTCGAGATGGAGGCGTTCACGGCCGTGTCCGTCGCCGCGCTCGCGGTCGTCGACATGGTCAAGGGCCTCGACAAGGACGTCTCGATCGAGGGCGTGCGACTGCTCGCCAAGACCGGCGGCAAGTCGGGCGACTGGGTGCGGAGCTGAGCCGATGAGCGGGCGGTCCGGTCTCGACGCGGTCGATGCGGTCGACGCTCTCGGCGCGGTCGACGCAATCGTGCTCGCCGGCGGGCGGGGGTCGCGTCTCGGCGGCGCGTCGAAGGCGCGGCTCACCGTCGGCGGGCGACGGCTCGTCGACCGAGTGACGGATGCCGCGGCCGAGGTCGGGGCGCGACGCGTGGTGGTCGCGGGGCCGGACGCGGGCTCGGCGCGCGACGTCGACCTGCGGCACGTCGTCGACGATCCGCCCTTCGGCGGCCCGCTCGCCGGCCTCGCGGCGGCGCTCCCCGAGACGGATGCCCCGGTCGTGCTGCTGCTCGCGTGCGACCTGCCCTTCGCGGACGAGGCCTTGCGAGGGCTGCTCGCCGCGCTCGAGGCCGCACCCGGCGCCGACGGAGCCGTGCTGCACGACGCCGAAGGCCGCGCGCAGTGGCTGCTCGGGGCGTACCGCCGCGAAGCGATCGCGGCCGGGATCGAGCGGCTCGGCGACGTGCGCGACCTGCCGGCGCGGGCCCTGCTCGAACCGCTCACGCTCGTCGCGGTACCGGCGACCGGCCACGCCGCGTTGGACGTGGACCGGTGGCGCGACCTCGCGCGGGCGTCGGTGCTCGCCGGCGTCGGCAGCGCTGTCGCCCCGCCGTCCCGCCCTCATCCGTCCACCACACCAGGAGGTCCAGCCGTGGCCGAATCGACCAATGCCCCCCTGCCGCCCGAAGCGCTCGACGACTGGGTCGCCGCCCTCGCCGAACGCCTCGGGCTCCGTCGCGATGACGTGCCGGTCGGTGCGGTGCTCGACCTCGCGCGCGACGTGGCGCATGGCGTCGCGCGTCCGGCGGCGCCGCTCAGCACGTTCATCGTGGGCCTCGCGGCCGGGCGATCGGGTGACCTCGAGGGCGCCACGCGCATCGCGGCCGAGCTCGCGGCCGAGTGGGCGGAACGCTGATGGCGACCGTCAGGTACTTCGCCGGCGCCGCCGAGGCCGCGGGTCGTGATGAGGAACGGCTCGGGGCATCCGACCTGGGAGCGCTGCGCGCAGCGATGCTCGCCGCCCACGGCGACGCGCTCGCGCGCGTGCTCGGGCGCTGCAGCATCCTCGTGAACGGCCGTCGCGTCGACGACGACGCAGCGCCGATCCGCCACGACGACACGGTCGACATCCTCCCGCCGTTCGCGGGCGGGTAGGCCACGGGGTCGGCACAAGGGGGCGGGCAGGCGCGGGGGCGGGCGCGCCAGGCGGGGCGGGGTCAGCCGCCGATCGCTGACATGGGGCGGTCGGGCTGGAGGAAGCCCTCGTCGTCGATGCCGTGCCCCGCGCGCTTGCCGAGGATGCTGCGCCGCATGAGGTCGGCGATCTGGTCGTCGGTGCCCTCACCGCGCAGCAGGGGCAGCAGGTCGTCCTCCTCGCGCGCGAACAGGCAGTTGCGCATCTGGCCGTCAGCCGTGAGCCGAACCCGGTCGCAGGCCCCGCAGAACGGCGCCGTGACCGAGGCGATCACGCCGACCGTCGCCGGCCCGCCGTCGACCAGGAAGCGCTCGGCCGGGGCGGCGCCCCGCTCGCCGATGGGCGTCAGGGTGAACACCTCGCGCAGCGCCGCGAGGATCTCCTCGCCCCGGATCATCTCGACCCGCGACCAGATGTGGCCCGCGTCGAGCGGCATCTGCTCGATGAAGCGCATCTCGGCCTCGTGCTCGACCGCGAAGCGCACGAGGTCGACCAGCTCGTCCTCGTTGACGCCGCGCATCGGCACCGCGTTCAGCTTGATCGGCGCGAAGCCGGCCGCATGCGCGGCGTCGATGCCCGCGAGCACGTCGTCGAGGCGGTCGCGGCGGGTCAGCTCGGCGAACCGGTCGCGCCGCAGGGTGTCGATGCTGATGTTCACGCGCGCGAGGCCCGCCTCGGCGAGCGCGTCGGCCAACTCGACCAGTCGGAGGCCGTTCGTGGTCATCGAGACCTCGAGCGGCCCGTGCTCGCCCTCGATCGCGTGCATGCGTCGGACGACATCGACCACGTCGCGCCGCAGCAGCGGCTCGCCGCCCGTGAGGCGCACCTCGACGATGCCCAGCGACGCCGCGACGCGGGCGACGCGCTCGAGCTCGTCGGTCGTCAGGATGTTGTCCTTCGCGAGCCACGGCACGCCCTCAGCGGGCATGCAGTACGTGCAGCGCAGCGAGCAGCGATCGGTCAGCGAGATGCGCAGGTCGCGATGCACGCGCCCGAATCGGTCGACGAGCCGGCCCCGCGACGGCTCGGTCATGCGAGCCCCACCCAGTGCGCGTCGCCGTCGGCGGTGTTCTGCTTCTTCCACACGGGCAGTTCGGCCTTCACGGCCTCGACGAGCGCCCGGCAGATCTCGAACGCCTCCGCGCGGTGCGCCGTCGACACCGCGCACACGAGCGCGAGGTCGCCGACCGCCAGCAGGCCGGTGCGGTGGCTGACCGCGACGCGGACGCCGTCGGCCGCGAAGCGGCCGGCCAGTTCGTCGAGCACCCGGCCGGCGTCGGGGTGCGCGAGGTACTCGAGCGCGACAACGGTGCCGGATGCCTCGGGGTCGTGGTCGCGCACGACCCCGACGAACGTGGCGACGGCGCCCGCGCCCGGGTCGGCGACCGCGTCGAGGTGCGCCGCGACATCGAGCGGTTCGGCTGAGATGGCCGCGAGCGTCGCGCGCACGGCGCCCATCAGTGATCGCCGCCGTCGAGCTGCGCGATGACGTGCGGCGCGAGCGCCAGCACCAGTTCGAGTCCGTCGGACGCGCCGCCCGGCGAACCCGGCAGGTTCACGACGAGGGCGCCGCCCGTGCCCGGTTGCGCCGCGATGCCCGCGAGCCCACGCGACAGCACGGCCGTCGGCACGCGCTCGGCGCCGGCGCGGCGCAGTGCCTCGGGGATGCCGGGGATCTGCTGCTCGAGCAGCGGCGCGGTGCCCTCGGGCGTGTGGTCTCGCGGGCCGAGGCCGGTGCCCCCGCTCGTGACGACGAGGCGGGCACCCGCCGCGACGGCGCTGCCGATCGCCGCGCCGACCGTGTCGACGCCGTCGGACACGATCGCGGCATCCTCGACCGTGAACGCTGCGCCGCGCAGTCGCTCGACGAGTACCGGCCCCACCGCGTCGGCGCGCTCCCCGCGGGCGCTGCGGTCGGAGACGATCACCACCGCGGCACGGAGCGGAGCCGTTTCGAGGTCCATTCCCCCAGCGTAGACGCCGCCCCGTGACGGGGAGGTTTCCGGCGACGTACTCCGACGCGCGGCCGGGAGCGGTGGCCGCCGCCGCCACCCCGCTCAGGACGGGAAGGGCAGGGCGCGGCCGGTCTCGACGAACGACTTGAAGCTCGAGAGCACGAGCGGCCACGACTGCTCCGTGTGCTCCCGCGCCGGGTGACCCGGGCTCCACTCGTCGTTGGTGCAGGTCAGCTTCGTGAGCCCCTCGTCCGCGGACTCGATGAGCCAGGTCAGGCGGCTCGAGAGCTCGGCGTGGTTCTCGCGGTAGGTCGGGCCCGGGTGTTCGGTCACCTGCAGCAGGCGCGGCTCCTCGGCCTGCAGCACCTCGCCGTAGACCTGTACGGTCTCGTCGCCGTCCTGGCCGGGGCCGACGTACTCGTAGCTCGCGCCGGGAACCAGGTCGCCGCGGATCACGCTTCCCCACATCACGGCGCGGCTGCCCTCGTCGCCGGTGATCGCGTTCCAGACGGCCGCGGGCTCGGCGGCGATGTAGATGGTCATCGTGAAATCGGTGTCGGTCATGTCTTCGACGCTACGCAGCGCCGAGACGGAGATCTTGGACGAATGCGACATCCCGCCCCGGAGCCCCCGCGCGGCGATGCCGCACCCGATACTGGGAACGATGGCCGACGACTACTGGCGTTCCCGAGCCGGTGCGCCGCGAAGCCGGGGCGTGCTGGCTCCGCGGCCCGGCGACCCGCCGCTTACGGCGGGCGTGCCCGGCGACGAGCCGCCGGACGG
Source organism: Agromyces agglutinans (assembly GCF_009647605.1). Lineage (GTDB taxonomy): Bacteria > Actinomycetota > Actinomycetes > Actinomycetales > Microbacteriaceae > Agromyces > Agromyces agglutinans. Next base: position 45,487 of record NZ_WJIF01000010.1, read on the forward strand.
GGCCCCGCTCCGGATGACCAGGCTCGCCCCGTCGCCCCGGGCCGCCGAACTCGTGCGGCACTACTGGATTCCGCGCTGGAACCTGGGCGAGGGTCCGAGCGTCACGCAGCGGGTGCTCGAGTACCCCACGGCGAACCTCGTCATCGGCGACGGCCGGGCCGACGTGCACGGCACCGCGATCGGACTGGGCAGCCGGACCCTCACCGGCGACGGCGAGGCGTTCGGGGTGCTGCTGCAACCGGGGGCCGCCCGGGCGATCGCGGGCATCGCCGCCCGGCGGCTCGTGGGCTCGAGCGCGGCGCTCGATCGCGCGGGGGTCGCACCGCTCGTCGCCGAGGTCGAGGCCCGCGTCGCCGACGGCGACGACGCCGGCGCGGTGCACGCGTTCGAGTCCTGGCTCGCGCCGCTCGGGATCGAGGTGAACGACGACGCCCGACTCGTGCGCGACCTCGTCGCCCGCGCCGAGGAGGACCGCCGGCTCGTGCGCGTCGACCAGCTCGCCGCCATCGCGGGCGTCGGCGTCCGGCAGCTCGAGCGCCTCGTGCGGGAGCAGCTCGGGCTCACCCCCAAGTGGCTGATCCGCCGCTACCGGCTCCAGGAGGCCGCGACGAGGCTCACCGCTGCCGACCGTCCGGCGCTCGCCGACCTCGCCGCCGAACTCGGCTACGCCGACCAGGCGCACTTCACGCGGGAGTTCTCGGCCGTCGTGGGCGTGCCACCCGGCCGGTACCTGCGCGAGGCGGAGGGAGGAGCATGAGCGACCTCGGCCCCGTCTCCCCCGGCTACGCCGCCGACGCCGCGTGGCTCAACCGCTGGCGGCTGCGGCCCGACGGCGACGCGCGCACGACGGCGTCGAGCCGGCTGATGCCCGTGCACACCTGGGCGGGCGAACCCGCGATGCTGAAGCTCTCGCGACTCGAGGAGGAGCGGCGCGGCGGCCAGCTCATGATCGCGCTCCACGGCAACGGTGTCGCGCGCGTGCTCAGGCACGACGGTCGCGCCGTGCTGCTCGAGCGTGCGACGGGCGAACGCGACCTCGTGGCCATGGTGCGGGCCGGCGCCGACGACGAGGCGACGCGCGTCGTCTGCGCCGTCGGCGAGCGCCTGCACGGGGCATCCGAGGAGGTGCTCGCGCTGCGCCCCCCGCCGCCGCTCGTCGAGCTGCCGACTTGGTTCCGCGAGCTGTTCGAACGCGCCGACGACCTCGAGCCGTTCCATCGGCACGGTGCCGCGATCGCCGATGCCCTGCTCGAGGATGCGCGCGACCGCGTCGTGCTGCACGGCGACCTGCACCACGGCAACGTGCTCGACTTCGGCGAGCGCGGATGGCTGGCCATCGACCCGAAGGGCCTCGTGGGCGAGCGCGGCTTCGACTACGCGAACCTGCTCTGCAACCCGTCGCACGAGCGCGCGCTCGAGCCCGGGCGACTCGAACGCCAGCTCGCCGTCGTGGTCGACGCGACGGGTATCGAACGGGCCCGCATGCTCGACTGGCTCGTCGCGTGGTGCGCGCTGTCGTCGACCTGGTTCGCGATCGACGACGACCCCGGGCACGCCGGGTCCTCGGCCGCGATCGGCCGGCTCGCGCTGTCGCTGCGGTGAGGGTGTGTGGTGGCCCCCGGGTCTCTCGCTCCCTCCGTCATTCAGGAAATCCGCGCTCGTGTGCGGCGCGCCGGTCCCCGACACGCCGGGCGGCTCGAAGAACTTCCTGAATCACCGGTGGCGCGGGTCACCCGAGGAACGACGAGTGCCCTCGCGCCGCGCGGATGAGCTTCGCGTCGGCGACCGTCCGCTCGACGGCAGCGAGCACCGTCGGCCAGTCGTCGAGCACCTGTGCCGCCGCAGGACGGACGAGCGGAACGCCGAACGACTGGGCGACGAGCGTGCGATCGCGGTCGCCGAGGAACTGCGACTGCGTGCGGTGGAACGCCCACCCGTCGACCTCGAACAGGACGCACCCGTCGATGAGCCCGTCGAATCGCCCATGACCCGCGAACAGGAACTGAGGAACGACCTCGAACCCGGCGTCCAGCAGACGCCGCACGAACAGCGCCTCGACGCCGGAACCGACCTGTTCGGAGTGCGAGTCGACGCGAAGCCCCACGCGCGCGGGCGCGTCGGCGACGATTCGCTCCACCACCGGACGAGGAAGCACGCGCTCGGACACGACCGTGTCGACCGCGGCCTGTGCATGCTCGGGATCGAGGCATCGGACGGCCTGCGCGAGCGCATCTTCCGGCGAGACGATCCAGTCGAGGACACGATCGGACGCGGCATCCGTTCGCCAGTGCACGCGGACCGCGGGACGTCGATCAGCGAGAAGGATGCCTCGGCGGAGACCGTCAGGTGTCTTGGGGTGCCAGACCGGTCGCGCTGATCCAGGCACCTCGGGCGGAGTGCGGTGGAGCCTCGCGGCGTTCCGCGGCACGTGGACATGGAGCGCCCGGTCCCTCCCGCTCCAGACGCCGTACCGCGACAAAGCGGACGCGCACCCGATGCGGCCGTGCAGGAGGATCGCGCGGATCTGGTCGGGATCGGCGTGTGGTGTCGCGTACCAGCCGGGACGGAGCCTGCGGAGCGTCGATCGATCGATCGCTTCGCGCAGCTCGCGGTCGGTGACGCGGTACCGGCGCAGCGTGCGGAGGTGCGCGACCTCTCCGAGGAGGCCGAAGACGACATCGAGGTCGGACATCGGCTCAGCCTGCAGCCGTCGGGCCGCTGCGACGGTCACGCGCGGCAGGTTCGTGGACGGCGGCCGGGAAACCACGGGGGTGAGGGACCAGTCGGATGCGGCACCCCGCCGCCGCCGCTCACCGCATCGGCGATTCAGGAATCTCGGGAGCCTCGTCCGCGTGTCGGTGGGCGACACGCCGGGAGGCGGCGAGATCTTCCTGAGTTGCGAGAGAGGGCCGGGGACGAAGTCGCGTCGCGGAGGAGACGGCAGGTGAGGGCGATGGCAGGTGAGGGCGAGGGCAGGTGAGGGCGAGGGCAGGTGACGGCGACGGCGAGGCGACGGCGGGTGAACCCCGCTCAGAGCCCGATGCGCGCGAGGTAGTCGTTGCGGAGGCGGCCGTCGGGATCGAGGCGGGCGCGGAGCGCCGCGAAGTCGTCGAACCTCGGGTAGCGGGCGCGGAGCTCCTCGGCCGGCAGCGCGAACAGCTTGCCCCAATGGGGGCGCGCCGTCGCGGGCAGCGCGGCCTCGATCACCGGCAGCAGTGCCGTCACGCCGGGCTCGTCGAGCCTCCAGGTGAAGTGGATACCGACGACGTCGCGCTCCGACGCCGGGCTCAACCAGAGGTCGTCGGCGCGCACCGTGCGCACCTCGCAGACCTGCAGCAGCGGTGCGATGCGCCCGGCGAGCGATCGGATCGCCTCGACCGCGGCGACCGCGTCGGCGCGCGGCACGAGGTACTCCGACTGCAGTTCGGCCCCGGCAGACGGCGTGAACTCGAGCCGGAAGTGCGGCAGCCGCTCGAACCACGGCCCCGGCTCGCCGAGCTGCGGCGTGCAGGCATCGGCCGTCAGTCCGATGATCGGATGCCTCGCCTCGGTCGCCGCGCGGCCGCCGAGGCGGGCGACGACCTCGGCGCGGCGTCGAGAGGCATCGTCGCCGGCCGCTGCGTCGCCGACCGCTGCGTCGCCGACCGCTACGTCGTCCGCTTCGACCGCGGCGGGAGGCATCCGCTGCTTGATCCACAGCTGGTCGGCCCGGTCGGCGTCGACCCACCTCGTGAAGACGCTCACGCTCGTGCCGAGGCCCGTGACGGCGTCGAGGTCGGCGAGGATCGCGTCCCACGACGGCGACTCGAACACGTGCTGGGCGACGTCGTAGGTCGGCTCGACGTCGAGTTCGACCGCGGTGACGACCCCCAGGGCGCCGAGATGCACGACCGCCCCCGCGAAGTCGGGATCGCCGCGCCGGAGGGTCACGGGCTCGCCCGACACGGTCACGATCGTGAGCGCGCGCACCGCACTCGCGAGCGAGCCGATCGCGTCGCCCGACCCGTGGGTGCCGGTCGCGATCGCGCCGGCGACCGAGATGTGCGGCAGCGAGGCCAGGTTCGCGAGCGCGAGCCCCCCTTCGTGCAGGCGCGGTGCCAGGTCTCCGTAGCGGATGCCTCCCGCGACGCGGACCGCGGCAGCGAGCTCCGCACCCGACCGGACGACCTCGACCGTCCGGGGCATCCGGTCGGTCGCGATCAGCGTGCCCGTCGTGTCGGCGAGATCGTTGAACGCGTGCCGCGTGCCGAGCACGCGGACCGGCCCGTCACCCGCGAGCGCTTCGAGAAGCTCATCGTGCGACGAGGGATGCACGATGCGCGACGCGCGGTAGGCGAGGTTGCCCGCCCAGTTGCGCTGCTCGGGATCGGTCACGCGGTCCTCCTGCGGGTCGGGACGGGGCATCCGGTCTCCACCGTACTCACCAGTCGGCGACCGGCCAGCCCTCGGCGTCCCACCGCAACGGCACCAACGCGAGCTGGAACGCGCCGTCGAGCCGGGCGTCGTAGTAGTGCAGTGCGAGGGTGTCGCCGAACACGGACTGGCCGCCCGGCCCGATGCGGTCGCCCTCGGCCTCGAGCACCGGCTCGTGCCCGTCGAGGAGCATCGGCGTGCCGTCGCGGTCGAGGTACGGGCCCGTCACCTCGTCGGCCCGGCCGACCGCGATCGAGTACGTGCTGTCGAGGCCCTGGCAGCACGCGTCGCGTGAGACGAACAGGAACCAGTCGCCGTCGTGCTCGACCAGGTACGGCGCCTCCACGGCGTTCGGCGGGGCACCGCGGTCGGCCAGGCGCAGCGGTTCCGAGGCATCCGCCCGCAGCCCGCTCGGCCACGCGAGCTCCACCATTCGGATGCCGCTCCAGAACGAGCCGAAGGCCATCCACGGCGTGCCGTCGTCGTCGACGACGGCCGCGTCGATCGCGTTGAAGTCGTCGCGCGACGACGACTCGAGTACGGCCCCGCGGTCGACCCATTCGTACTCGGGGTCCTCGGGGTCGAGCGTCTCGTTGGTCGCGAGCGCGATCAGCGACGTGTTCTTCCCGAAGGTCGAGGCCGAGTAGTAGAGGTACCAGGTGCCGTCGTGCTCGACGAGCTCGGGCGCCCAGAGATTCTTCACGCCGGGGATCGCGGTCTCGATCCACTCGGGCTGCTCGTCCCACACGGTGCCGCGCGACACCCAGTGCGTCCCGTCCTCGGACGAGCGGATCTGGATGGTGCCGTGGTCGCTCGTCTCGCTCCCCGTCGAGTACACGTACCAGGTGTCGCCCTCGCGGGCGAGCGCCGGGTCGTGCGTCGAGAGATCGCCGGTGAGCTCGCGCGCACCCGGCGGGGCGCACGCCGCGAGACCCGCGACCAGGCCTGCCACGAGGCCTGCCGCGAGCAGCGCGGCCGACGCCCCGCCGAGTCGACGCCGCATCAGCCGAGGGCGATCGCCGACCACGACACCGGCGGCAGCGTGACGGTGACGACGCCGTCGGCCAGCGTCGCGCCCACGAGGCCCGTGAGCCCGACCCGGTCCTGCTCGGCGAGGGTGTTCTTGGCGTACACGTCGTCGTCGAAGAGGCTCACGGCCTCGGTGATCTCGTTCACGCCGAGCTGCGCGACGTCGACCTGCACCTCGATGGGCGTGCGTCCGCGGTTCACGAGGAAGACCGCGGCGGCGCCCTCATCGCTCGTCACGACCGAGTCGACGAGGGGCGCATCGCCGTAGACCTCGGTCGAGTACGTGCCGACGTCGATGCGCGGGCGCAGCACCTCGCCGCGTGCGAGGCGCGAGGTCACCGAGAACGGGAAGAAGGTCGTCTGGCGCCACGCGTCGCCGCCGGGCTCGGTCATGATCGGGGCGATGACGTTGACGAGCTGGGCGAGCGAGGCGCTGGCCACCCGGTCGTGGTTCTTCAGGAGGGTGATCAGCAGGTTGCCGAGCACGACGGCGTCGGCCACCGAGTAGACATCCTCGAGCTGGCGGGGCGCGTAGCGCCACTCCCCGTTGACCTCGTCGGACTCGCGGTGCTCGTCGAGGTACCAGATGTTCCACTCGTCGAACGAGAGCTGGATCTTCTTCTTCGACTTCAGCTTGTTGCCGACGTGGTCGGCCGTCGCGACGACCGTCTCGATGAAGTACTGCATGTCGAGCGACGACGCGAGGTACGAGTCGAGGTCGTCGCCGCGCTCCTGGTAGTAGGCGTGGCACGAGATGAAGTCGACGTGCTCGTACGTGTGCTCGAGCACCGTGCGCTCCCAGTCGCCGAACGTCGGCATCGACGACGAGGACGACCCGCACACGACGAGCTCGAGGCCCTTGTCGGCGGCCTTCATCGCCTGCGCCGTGCGGGCGGCGATCTTGCCGTAGTCGTCGGCGGTCATGTACCCGGTCTGCCACGGGCCGTCCATCTCGTTGCCGAGGCACCACATGCGGATGTCGTGCGGCTCGGGCGTGCCGTTCGCGATGCGCTGGTCGCTGAGTGCCGTGCCCGACGGGTGGTTGCAATACTCGAGCAGGTCGAGCGCCGCCTCGATGCCGCGGGTGCCGAGGTTGACCGCCATCATCAGCTCGGAACCGGTGAGCTTCAGCCACCGCGAGAACTCGTCGACGCCGACCTGGTTGGTCTCGAGCGAGTGCCACGCGAGGTCGCGGCGCACCGGGCGCCGGTCGCGCGGCCCGACGCTGTCCTCCCACCGGAAGCCGGACACGAAGTTGCCGCCCGGGTAGCGGATCGTGGTCGAGCCGAGTTCGCGGACGAGGTCGACGACGTCCATGCGGAACCCGTCCTCGTTCGCCGTCGCATGTCCGGGCTCGTAGATGCCGTCGTAGACGCAGCGCCCGAGGTGTTCGACGAACGAGCCGAAGATGCGGCGGTTGATCGGGGCGACGACCGCCTCGCGGTCGACGCTGATGAGTGCCTTGTTCACTGGAGTTTCCTTATCGAGGCAGGGGTGGTGGAGCGTCGGATGCCGGCGGCGTTCGCCGAGGCATCCGTGGATTCGAATGCGCAGCTACTTGATCGAGCCGATGGTCAGGCCGCCCTGCCAGTAGCGCTGGAGGAAGAGGAAGGACAGGATCAGCGGCAGCACCGAGATGAAGGCGCCGGACGTGATCAGGTTCCATACCTGCTCGCCGCCCGCGCCGGCGTTCGACAGCGCGGTCCAGCGGTTGAGGCCGACGGTGACGGGCAGCAAGTTCGGGTCGGTGAGCACCGCGAGCGGGAGGAAGAAGTTGTTCCAGGTGCCGACGACCGACAGCAGCAGCACCGTGACGATGGCGGGCTTGAGCAACGGCAGCGCGACCTGGAAGAACGTGCGGATCTCGCCCGCGCCGTCGATGCGGGCCGCCTCGAGCATCTCGTCGGGCACGGCGTCCTGCGTGTAGACGCGCATCAGGTAGACGCCGAACGGGCTCAGCAGGCTCGGCAGGATCACGGCCCACGGCGTGTTGATCAGCCCGTACTGGCTCAGCAGCATGAACGTCGGGATGACGAGCGCCGTCAGCGGCACCATGATGGAGCCGAGGATGATGCCGAACACGGCGCCGCGGCCGCGGAAGCGGTACTTCGCGAACCCGTACCCGGCGAGGATCGAGAGGATCGTCGCGCCGATGCCGCCGGCGAACGCGTACAGGAACGAGTTGCCGAGCCAGGTCCAGTAGATGCCGTTCTGCTGCGTGAACAGGCCCGCGATGTTCTCGAACAGGGCGAAGTGGTCGTCGAACCAGAACGCGGGGCTCGAGAACAGGCCCGAGGTGTTCTTCGTCGCCGCGACGAACAGCCACCAGATGGGGATCACGAAGTAGATCGCGAGGATGATCAGGAACACGTGCGAGCCGATGCGGCGCCCGCCGGTGCGGGCCCGGCCCGGTCCGCGGCCGGCACGGCTGGGCGTGCCCGTGACGGTCGTCAGCGGTTCGCGCTCGTCGGTGCGTGCGTGGAGGGTCATCACTTCAGTCCGCTCTGCTTGCGCGTGAGGAAGAGGAACAGGTACGAGCCGGCGAAGACGAGGATGCCGAGGGCGAACGCGATCGTCGACGCGTAGTTGAACTGGCTGTAGCTGAAGGCGAGCGAGTACGCGTACATGTTCGGCGTGTACGCCGCGTCGATGGCGCCCTGCGCGATGTTGCGCAGCACGACGGGCTCGGTGAAGAACTGCAGCGTGCCGATGAGCGCGAACGTGATCACCATGACCATCGACGACGAGATCATCGGGATCTTGATGCGGGTCGCGGTCTGGAAGCCGTTCGCGCCGTCGATCCGGGCCGCCTCGTAGATCGACGGGTCGATCGAGCGCAGCGCCGCGAAGATGACGACCATGTAGTAGCCCGACCACTGCCACGTCACGATGTTGACGAGGCTGCCGAAGATCGAGTCGGGCGCGAGGAAGTTCGGCGCATCCAGGCCGACGAAGTCGAACAGGGTCGAGCTCGGTCCGAACCGCGGGCTGTAGAGGAAGCTCCACATGAGGGCGCCGATCACGACCGGGATCGCGTACGGCGCGAAGATCAGCAGGCGCGACAGCTTCGAGAGCCAGCTCGTGAGGCTGTCGAGCACGAGGGCCGCGACGAGGGCGACGAGCAGCTGGGCCGGGATCATGACGATCGCATACGCGCCGACCCGCAGCAGCCCCTCGAGGAACAGCGGGTCGGTGAACGCCTTCACGTAGTTGGCGATGCCCGTGAACTGCGTGCCCGTCGCGAGCGTCGAGGTGAACAGGCTCATGCCGAACGCGTAGAACAGCGGGAAGACGAGGAACGCGGCGAAGACCACGAGGAACGGCGTCACGAACAGCCATCCCCAGCGCTGGCGGCGCCGCTCCAGGCGGGAACCGCGCCGCTTCGGGCGGGGCTCGGATGCCGCGCTCGTCGCGGCCGGCCGCGGCGGGGCCGCCGCGGTGGTGTCGATGCTCATCGCTTCGTCCTTCGTCGTCGAAAGGGTTCGGGGCGGTTCCCCCGGCGGCCCGCGGTCACGGGCCGCCGGAGGGCCGGATCACTTGAGGGTGAAGCCCTGCTCGCCCGCGTACTTCTCGAGCGAGGCCTGCAGGTCGTCGAGCGCCTGGTCGGAGCCCTTCTCACCCTGCACCATCGCGAACAGCTGCTCGGTCAGCTGGTCGTACGCGTAGTTCTGGAACGGGCTGAACGTGAAGCCCTCGTAGCCGGCCGCGGCCTCGAGGAAGACGTCCTTGTTGATCTGCTGGCCGCCGAAGAACGGGTACTCGAGGTCGCGGAAGTAGTCGGACTCGAGGATCGGCTTCCACAGCGGGAACAGCGCGGCCTCCTCGATGCCGAGCTTCCACGCCTCCTCGGTGCCGAAGACCTCCTTGGCGACGACCGCGGCCGCCTCCTTGTCCTTCGCCTGGCTCGTCACCGCGAAGGTCGAGCCGCCCCAGTTGATCTGCACGGGGTTCGCGGCATCCCACTGCGGGACCGGAGCGGCGCGCCACACGGCGTCGCTGTCGGCGTCGGAGAGGCCGCCGAGGTAGCCGGGGCCCCACGCCGCGGCGACGTAGATCGCGTACGAGCCGTCGACGAGCTTGGTGTTGTAGTCGGCGGTGAAGGCGTCGTCGGTGGCGACGAGGCCCTTCTCGACGAGGTCGTTCCAGTACGCGAGCACCTTCTTCGAGCCCTCGTCGTTGACCTCGATGCCGATCTCGGTCGGGTTGGCGTTGTCGTACTCGAACGGCACCGAGCCGGCCTGGGCGAAGAGCGCCTGGTTGTAGGCGCGGCCGTTGGTCGGGAAGTCGGCGAGCACGCCGGGCGCGCCCGCGTCCTTCAGCGCCTGGGCCGCGGCGGCGAACTCGTCCCACGTGGTGGGCGCGGCGATGCCGTACTGGTCGAGGATGTCCTGGCGGTAGAGCATGCCCATGGGGCCGCCGTCGACGGGGATCGCGTAGACCGCGTCGCCCGAGGAGACGTCCTTCCACGCACCGGCGGTGTAGTCGGCCTCGACGTCGGCGGCGCCGTACTCGGAGAGGTCGACCAGCGCGTCGCGGATCGAGAAGCTCGAGAGGACCTCGGCCTCGAGCATGATCACGTCGGGTGCGCCCGAGCCCGCCTCGATCGCGGTCGAGAACTTGGTGTACTCGTCGTTGCCCTGGCCGGCGTTCGTCCAGCAGATCTGGACGTCGTCGTGGGACTCGTTGAACAGGTCGACGACCTGCTCGAACGCGGGGTACCAGGCCCAGACGCTGACCTGGGTGGCATCGGCGTTCACGATCTTGTTCGTGCATTCGCTCGAAGCCGAGTCGCCGCCGTCGCCGGGCGCGCAACCGGTCAGGGCGGCGGCCGAGACGGCGGCCACCCCGGCGATTGCCAGGAGCTTGCTCTTCATCTGAGGTGCTCTTTCTCTCGCGGTGTTCGACACCGTTGTCTGCTGTGCGGAGGCCCCCGACCGCGGCGAGGGAGCAGACTCCCCGTCGAGATCGAGCGCTTTACAACGTTGTAGGTAAACGTTGTACGAGACATATTGGACTCGACTCCGCACGCTGTCAAGTCGCGGCTTCCGGGCGTCCGGCGCCGGGCGCACGGGCGCGCGCGGGGACCGGATGCCGCGGCGCGGGCGACGAACGGATGCCACGGCGCGGGCGACGAACGGATGCCACGGCGGCCCACGAGGCCGGCCACGAACTCAGGCGCGCGTCATCCGATCGCGGTGGACTCTCGCTCGACGACGCGGAACGGCACCTCGACCTCGCGCGGCGCCGGCCCGCCCTCGCCGGCGTTGATGCGCTCGACCAGGAACTCGACCGCGGTCTCGGCGATGAGCCGCCGTCCGGGGTCGATCGTCGAGAGCGTCGGCATCGTGTACCGGGTCTCGTCGAGGTCGTCGAAGCCGATGATGCGCACGTCGTGCGGCACGCGCAGCCCCGCCTCCTGCAGCACGCGCATCGCGCCGAGCGCCACGGCGTCGTTGAACGCGAAGACCGCGTCGAACTCGACCCCGGAATCGAGGATCTGCCGCATGAGCCGCGCCCCGTCGGAGCGGAACCAGGTGCCGCCCGGCGGCACGAGCCGCTCGTCGAAGGGCAGCCCCGCGGCCTCGAGCGCCTCGCGATAGCCGCGCAGCCGGAGCCCTGCCGATCCGATCACCTCGCCCTCGTGCGCGCCGAGCGCGGCGATGCGGGTCGACCCGCGTTCGATGAGGTGCTCGGTCGCGGCCCTCGCGGCCTCGACGTTCTGCATGGTCACGTGGTCGGTCGGCCCGCCGAAGATGCGCTCGCCGAGCAGCACGAGCGGCACGGGCGCCCGGCGGAGTTCGGCGACGTCCTCGTCGCGCAGGGCGAGCACGCTGTAGAGCACGCCGTCGACGCCGCGCTGGATCGCGGCCTCGACGACCTCGAGTTCGCCGGCCGGGCCCTGGTCGGCGCGGATCTGCTCGATCAGCACCGAGAGGCCGTGGGCCGCCGCGGCCGTCATGACGTCGTCGGCGAGCTCCGCGAAGTACACGTTGCGGAGGTCTGGCATGACGAGGCTGATGAGTCCGGTGCGCCCGGAGCGCAGCAGCCGGGCCGCCCGGTTCGGCCGGTAGCCGGTCTCGGCGATCGCCTGTTCGACCTTCTCGCGGGTCGCCGGGCGGATGTGCGGATAGTCGTTGATCACGTTCGAGACGGTCTTGATCGACACGCCGGCGAGCCGTGCGACGTCGTGGAGCGTCGATGCCATGGGTCCTCCCGCACCAACTCTACAACGTTGTAACGATCCGGCAGGGCCGGGTCACCGCGCGCGCCGCGGCGGCGTCACATGCGCCTCGGCGCGCACGCGGTTGATCTCCGACCGCCATGCCGTCCACGCCAGTCGCTCGCGCTCGAGCGGCCCGGCGAGCGCGGCCCACACGAGCAGTGCGACGCCGGCGCCGACGAGGAACCCGCCGATCGTATCGGTGAGCCAGTGCGCGCCGAGGTACGTGCGGCTGATCGCCATCAGCACCGTGTACGCCGCGCCGGCGACGAACACCCAGAAGCCGGGAGCGATCACGGCGAACGCCACCGCGATCGTCGCCGCGTTCGCCACGTGCCCCGACGGGAACGAGCCGAGGTCCGAGACCACCATGATGTCCTCGGGCCGCGCTCGGCCGAACAGGTGCTTGAGCAGTTGCACGACCCCGGCGCTCGCCGCCGACGCGACGATGAAGTACAGCGCCCCCCACGGGCGCCGGCACGCGATGAGCACGATCGCCGCGAGCACGGGCACGACGAACACGCCGACGATGCCGCCGCCGAGCCAGTTCATGAGCAGCGCGAACACCTCGCCCATCGGCCCGCGAAGGGTCAGGATGTCCTCGGCCCACTCCTCGTCGAGCTCGACGAGCATGCCCGAACGCAGCACGACGAGCAGGCCGAGCACGGCGGCGATGCCCACCGCGACGGACCCGGCGATGAGCGGCACGCGCCGCCCCATCGCGCGGGCGCGCTGCTCGCGCCGGACGGGATGCAGCGCACCGGCATCGCTCACGGACTCCGGTCCGCGAGTGGACTCGCCGGCCGAGGCATCCGTCACGTCGTCCTGGTCAGCCCCCATCCGACCACCGTACCGAGCGTCGCGCGATCGCGGGCGATGCGCGCCGACGGTCGCGCGACCGGTCGGTCGCGACGCGCGCCCTCGGTCGCGCGTCGCGCGCCCCGCCGCGTCAGTCGGCGAGCGGCGGCACCGTGCGCGGGCGGATCAGCGCCCACAGCGCGATGATCGCCACGGATGCCGCGAGCAGCATGACGAACGCCATCGGCACCGCGCTGCCCACGCCGAGCAGGCCGATCAGCGGCGAGATCACGCCGGCCAGGCCGAAGTTCAGCGCGCCCAGCAGCGACGCGGCGGTGCCGGCCTCCGAGCCGTGGCTCGCGAGCGCGAGCACCTGGACCGCCGGGAACGAGAAGCCGCACGCGAGGATGAAGAACCACAGCGGGATCGCGGTGCCCCAGAACCCGGCGCCCGCCGAGTCCAGGCCGATGATGGTCGCCGCCATCACGAAGTGCACGATCGTCGTGACGGCCAGGATCCACTGCGGCGGCACCGGGCCGCGCATCAGCCGCGAGCTCGTCTGCACGCCGATGATGACGCCGATCGAGTTGACCGCGAACAGCAGGCCGTACTCCTGCGCGTTGAAGGCGTAGACCTCCTGGAACAGGAACGACGACGTCGACAGGTAGCCGAAGAGCCCCGTGAACGTCATGCCGCCGACGATCGCCGCGCCGAGGTAGACACGGTCGCGGAACAGCGCCGCGTACCGCGAGCGCATGGTCGAGTGGCCCGCGACGTGACGGCGTGCGGGCGGCAGCGTCTCGACGATGAAGAAGGCGACGGCGAGCACGACGACCGCGCCGTAGGCCGCGAGCACCCAGAAGATGCCCCGCCAGTCCATGACGCCGAGCAGCTGCGACCCGATGACGGGCGCGAGCACGGGCGCGAGGCCGTTGACCAGCGCGAGGCGCGAGAGCATGCGCACGAGCGGCTTGCCGCCGAAGAGGTCGCGCACCATCGCCATGGCAACGACGCCGCCCGCGGCCGCGCCGAAGCCCTGGAGCAGGCGGAACACCGAGAGCCACACGATGTCGGGCGCGAACGCCGCACCGACGGATGCCACGATGTGCAGGATCGTGGCGAGGATGAGGGGCAGTCGGCGACCGACCTTGTCGCTCCACGGGCCCACGATGAGCTGGCCGAAGCCGAAGCCGATCATCGTGCCCGTGAGGGTCAGCTGCACGGCCGACGCCGAGACGCCCAGCTCGTCCTGCAGCACCGGGAATGCCGGCAGGTAGAGGTCGACCGTGAACGGCCCGAGTGCGGTCAGCGCGCCGAGCACGAGCACGTAGACGAGCCGCTGGCGGCTGCTCAGCGCGTCGCCGGGGTGCGCCGTGACGACGGGCGTCGAGCGGGTGTCGTCGGGCCGGATGATGGGGATGGAGCTGGTTGCGGACACAGAACTTCCTACGGGCGTGCGCGAGCGGATGCGGGATGGGCGCTCGCCGTCGCGCGCCGCATGGGAACGGCGGCGTCGCGAGGACGCCGCCGGGTTCGATGAGCCGGTGGAGCGGGCTCGAATCGATTCGACTGGCATCCAGTGTACCGCGCGGGCACCTGCTCTTCGCAACGGGCCGGTCGCTCAGGCGACCGGGCCGTCGCCGATCGGGTCGGCCAGGAGGTCCGCGAACGCGGCCTCCGCGGCGCCGATGAGCAGTCGATCCTCGCCCAGGGCCGCGACCCGCAGGTCGAGCTCCTCGACCGCGGCCGGCATGGCCTGCGCGGCGACGGCGTCGCGCAGCGCGTCGGGGTCCTGCTCGGCGATCGTGGCGAGGAACCCGCCGAGGATCACGACCGACGGGTTCAGCACGTTCACCGCGTTGGCGAGCGCCGTGCCGAGGATGCGCCGCTGGCGCGCCAGCTCGTCGGCAACGGCGGGCGAGCCGGTCGCGACGATCGCCGCCGCGAGCGTGGGCTCATCGGCCAGCCGGAGGCCCACGACGTCGAGGAGGCGGCGCCGGCTCACCTCATCCTCGAGCACACCGCCCGGCGCGCGGCGGTCGCCGGGGGCGTCGATGCCGGGGCGGTTCTGGCCGAACTCCCCCGCGTACCCGCCGACGCCGCCGACGGGGCGGCCGTGCACGATCAGCCCGCCGCCGATGCCGCTGGCACCGCCGTTGAGGTAGACGAGATCGTCGACGCCGCGCCCGGCGCCGAAGAGGTGCTCGGCGATCGCGCCGAGGCTCGCATCGTTGCCCACCGCGGCGGGCAGGCCCGTGGCCTCCTCGACGAGGGCGCGGAGCGGGGCATCCGCCCACTCGAGGTGCGGCGCGAGCCGCACGAGCCCGTCGGACGCGCGGACGAGGCCCGGCACGGCGAGGCCGACGGCGACGAGCCGTGCGTCGCCGAGGCCCGCGTCGCCGGCGCCGCGCCACCGTTCGACGACCTCCCGCACCAGGGCAGCGGTCTGCTCGGGGCTCACCACCTCGTCGGTCTCGACGCGCTCGCGCACGGCGATGGTGCCGTCGAGCCCGACGGCGGCGATGGTGACGGCGTCGACCTCGGGGTTCACGGCGATCGCGAGCACGCCCGGGTGCGCGGCGATCACGGGCGACGGGCGGCCGACACGGTTGGTCGGGTCGGGCGCGCGCTCCTCGACGAGGCCGAGGTCGGCGAGCTCGGCCGCGAGCGACGCGACCGTCGAGCGGTTCAGGCCGGTGGCCGCGGTGAGCCGGGCACGCGACATCGGCCCCTCGAGGTGCACGAGTCCGAGGAGTTTCGAGAGGTTTCGACGGTGCACGCCGTCGAAGGTGCCGGGCCGGTCTGTCACGCTGCCACTCTAGGTTTCCGCGGGTCGCGAGGCATCGGCGCCGCGCCGAATTTGTTGCGCTTGACGGCAAATCGCCGCGCACGTATATTCGAGACGTCCAGATCACTTTCGACGTGGAAGTCGAAACTTTCGAGAGGTTCAACGATGAACAGACGCAGCACCAGGCTCGTCGCCCTGGGAGTGACCGCCGGGCTGACGGCGCTCACGCTCGCCGGCTGCAGCCCGTCGGGCGACGGCGGCGACGGCGACGGCGACGTCACGCTCACGTGGTGGCACAACGCCACCTCGGGCCCGCTCCCCGACGTCTGGGAGGAGGTGGCGACCGAGTTCGAGGAGGCGCACCCCGGCATCAACGTCGAGCAGACCGGCTACCAGAACGAGGAGCTCCAGCGCACGCTGATCCCGAACGCCCTCGCGGCGGGCGACCCGCCCGACCTCTTCCAGGTCTGGCCCGGCGGCGAGCTGCGCGACCAGGTCGCCAACGACTACCTCATGCCCCTCGACGACGTGCTCGGCGACACGATCGACAGCGTCGGCGCGACCGCCACCCCGTGGCAGGTCGACGGCGAGACCTACGGCATCCCCTTCACGTTCGGCATCGAGGGCTTCTGGTACAACACCGACCTGTTCGAGCAGGCCGGTTTCACCGAGGCCCCCGCGACCCTCGACGACCTCAACGCCGCGGTCGAGCAGCTCCGCTCCACGGGCGCTGCGCCCATCGCCGTCGGCGCGGGCGACAAGTGGCCCGCCGCGCACTGGTGGTACCAGTTCGCGCTCCACTCCTGCTCGCCCGAGACGCTGAAGGCGGCGGAGGCCGAGTTCGACTTCAGCGACGAGTGCTGGGTCGAGGCCGGCGAGCAGCTCCAGACCTTCATCGGCACCGAACCCTTCCAGGAGGGCTTCCTCGGCACGCCCGCCCAGCAGGGCGCCGGCAGCTCGGCGGGCCTCGTCGCCAACGGCCAGGCCGCGATGGAGCTCATGGGCCACTGGAACGCCGGCACGATCGGCGGGCTGACCCCTGACCAGCAGGTCCCCGAGTTCCTCGGCTGGTTCCCCTTCCCGGCCATCCCCGGTGCCGACGGCGACCCCACGTCGACCCTCGGCGGCGGTGACGGCTTCGGATGCTCCGCCGACGCGCCGCCGGAGTGCGCCGAACTGCTCGAGTACATCATGAGCGAAGAGGTCCAGAAGAAGTTCGCGGCGTCCGGCTCGGGCATCCCGACCGTGCCCGCAGCGCTCGACGCCCTCGAGGACCCGAACCTGAAGCTCGTCGCCGACGGGCTCGCCAACTCGTCGTACGTGCAGCTGTGGTTCGACACCGCGTTCGGCACCACCGTCGGCAACGCGATGAACGAGGGCATCGTGAACCTCTTCGCCGGCGCCGGCACCCCCGAGGACATCGTCACGAAGATGCAAGCCGCGGCGGACACCCTCTAGTCATGCCCGCCCTGCTCGAATCGGCCGGGCCCGCGACCTCCGCGGGCCCGGCCCCCTCCCCCGCCTCCTCGACCAGGCCGAGCCGGCGACGCGCCGGAACGATCCGCAAGCGCATCGAGATCGCCGTCTTCGCGGGCCCCGCCCTCGTCGTCTTCCTCGGCTTCGTGATCCTGCCCGTGCTGCTCGCGGCGGTATACAGCCTCTACAACCTCCCGCCCGCCTTCAAGTGGGAGAACCTGGCCGAGCCCGAGCGGTTCATCGGCCTCGACAACTACGTGCGCGCGCTCACGACGCCCGAGTTCCTGCGCGCGATCGGCAACAACTTCACGATCCTCGTGCTGTCGCCGCTCATCCAGGGCCCGATCGCGATCATGGTCGCCCTGCTCCTGAACCGGCGCATGCGGGGTCGCTCGGTCTTCCGCCTCCTCATCTTCGTGCCGTACGTGCTCGCCGAGGTCATCGCGGGCCTGTCCTGGAAGCTGCTGCTGCAGCCGCAGGGCGGCGTCAACGCGATGCTCGAGGCGGTGGGCCTCGGCGCCCTCCAGCAGAACTGGCTCGCCGACCCGAACATCGCGCTCTGGACGATGTTCGGCATCCTCACCTGGAAGTACGTCGGCTTCGCGATCATCCTGATGCTCGCCGGGCTCCAGGGGGTGCCCGAGGAGCTCTCGGAGGCGGCATCCATCGACGGCGCCGGCTGGTGGCAGATCCAGCGGCACATCACCATCCCGCTGTTGGGGCCCACGATCCGCATCTGGGCGTTCCTGTCGATGATCGGCGCCCTCCAGCTCTTCGACATGGTCTGGGTCACGGTCGCGCCGACCGTGCGCAGCATGTCCACCGAGACCATGGCGACCTACATGGTGCAGCAGGGCCAGTTCGCCGGGCAGCCCGGCTACGGCAGCGCCATCGCCGTCATCCTCTTCCTCATCTCCCTCGTCGTCGCGCTGGTCTACCAGCGCTTCGCCCTCCGCCGCGACCTCGCCGGCGCCGTCACCACTGGAGTGCGCTGACATGACCGTCACTTCCGCCATCACGACCGGCAGGGCCCGATCCGGGCCGCCCGCCGGTCGTGGCCGAGCCGGCCGCGCCGGGCGCGGTCTCGGCCGCGGCACCGCCGGCCGCGGGTTCGACTGGGGCCAGCCCTTCGTCTACCTGATCGCCCTCGTCGTCGCCGGCCTCGCGATCGGCCCCGTGCTCTACGTCATCATCGGCGGCTTCCGCACGACGGCCGACCTGAACGCGAACCCGGCCGGCATGCCCGACCCGTGGGTCTTCCAGAACTACGCGACCGTGCTCGGCTCCTCGCGCTTCTGGGGCAACGTGCTCGCGAGCATGATCCTCGCGTTCGCGACGACCGCCGGGGTCGTGGTGCTCGGCATCATGGCCGCGTTCGTGATCGCGCGCTACGAGTTCCGCGGCCGCCAGACGCTGTACACGCTGTTCACGGCGGGCCTCATGTTCCCGCTCACCGTCGCCGCGCTGCCGCTCACGCTGCTGCTGCGCACGATCGGCCTGCACGGCACGTACCTGGGCGTGATCATCCCGTCGATCGCGTTCGCGCTGCCGACGACGATCATCATCCTCGTGCCGTTCCTGCGGGCGATCCCCGCCGAGCTCGAGGAGGCGGCCGCGATCGACGGCACGAGCCGCATCGGGTTCTTCTGGCGCATCCTGCTGCCGCTCTCGATGCCGGGACTCATGACCGTCGGCGTGCTCGCATTCGTCGGCAGCTGGAACGGCTACCTCCTGCCGCTGCTCGTGATCTCCACGGGCACGCTCCCCCAGGACCTCTGGCCGCTGCCGCTGGGCGTCACCCAGTTCTCGACGCAGTACTCGCAGGACACCGGCGCCGTACTCGCGTACACGTCGCTCGCGATGATCCCGGCGCTCGTGTTCTTCCTCGCCGCCGAGAAGCGCATCGTCGGTGGCCTCCAGGGCGCGGTGAAGGGATGAGCGCCGTGACCACCACCCCGTGGCGGGATGCCTCGCTGGCCGTCGCCGACCGCGTCGACGCGCTCCTCGCCGAGCTCACGCTCGAGGAGAAGATCGCCCAGCTCTACGGGGTCTGGGTCGGCGCGTCCGCCGAGGGCGGCGACGTCGCCCCGAACCAGCACGAGATGCAGAGCGAACCCGTCGACCTCGACCGCCTGCTGCCGCTCGGCCTCGGCCAGCTGACCCGGCCGTTCGGCACCGCACCGGTCGATCCCGGCCTCGGCGCACTCTCGCTCGCCCGCACGCAGCGGCGCATCGTCGCCGAGAGCCGCCTCGGCATCCCGGCCCTCGCGCACGAGGAGTGCCTCGCGGGCTTCGCCGCGTGGGGCGCGACCGCTTACCCAGTGCCGCTGTCGTGGGCCGCGACCTTCGACCCCGAGCTGATCGAGCGGATGTCCCGCCGAATCGGCGACGACCTGCGGTCGGTCGGCGTGCACCAGGGCCTCGCGCCCGTGCTCGACGTCGTCCGCGACGCCCGGTGGGGCCGCGTCGAGGAGACCATGGGCGAGGACCCGCTGCTGGTCGGCACGATCGGCGCCGCCTACGTGCGCGGCCTCGAGTCGGCCGGCGTCGTGGCGACGCTCAAGCACTTCGTCGGCTACTCGGCCTCGAAGGCGGGCCGCAACCTCGCGCCCGTCTCCGTCGGGCCGCGCGAGCTCGCCGACGTGCTGCTGCCGCCGTTCGAGCAGGTGATGCGCGAAGGCCGGCCGCGGTCGGTCATGAACGCGTACACCGACCTCGACGGCGTACCGACGGCCGCCGACGCGACCCTGCTGACGTCGCTGCTCCGCGACGTCTGGGGCTTCGCGGGAACCGTGGTCGCCGACTACTTCTCGATCGCCTTCCTGCACACGCTGCACGGCACGGCCGGCTCGTTCGGCGACGCGGCCGCCGCGGCGCTCACCGCGGGCATCGACGTCGAACTGCCGACGGTGCACGCGTTCGGCGCCCCGCTCGTCGAGGCCGTCGCCGACGGCCGGCTCGACGAGGCCGTGATCGATCGGGCGCTGCGCCGGGTGCTCGCGCAGAAGGCCGAGCTGGGCCTCCTCGACGACGGGTGGGATGCCACGCCGCCGGCCCTCGCGGCACGCGGCGTCACGGCCGACGCCGGTGACGACTCCGCCGTCGCCGACGCCGTCCGCGGCACCATCGATCTCGATCCGCCCGCGAACCGGGCGCTCGCCGCCGAGGTCGCCGAACGCGCGATCGTGCTGCTGCGCAACGACGGCACGCTCCCGCTCACGGGTTCCGGACGCACCGCGCCCGCCCGCATCGCGGTCATCGGCCCGACCGCCGAAGACCGGTTCGCGGTGCTCGGCTGCTACGCGTTCCCGACGCACGTCGGCGTGCACCACCCCGAGACGGGCGACGGCATCGAGCTGCCCACGCTCGTCGCGGCGCTGCGCGCCGAGTTCCCCGACGCCGAGTTCACGGTCGTCGCGGGCACCTCCATCGAGGGCGGCGAGACCGAGGGCATCGCGGATGCCTCGTCCGCGGCATCCGACGCCGACCTCGTCGTGCTCGCCCTCGGCGACCGCGCCGGGCTGTTCGGGCGCGGCACGAGCGGCGAGGGCTGCGATGCCGAGAACCTCGCCCTTCCCGGCGCGCAGGCGGCGCTGCTCGAGGTGGTGCTCGACACCGGCACGCCGACGGTGGTGACGCTGCTCGCGGGCCGCCCGTACACGCTCGGCAGCGCCCCCGAACGAGCGGCGGGCATCCTCGAGGCGTTCTTCGCGGGAGAGGAGGGCACGCGAGCGCTGGCCGGCATCCTCAGCGGCCGGGTCGCGCCGAGCGGGCGGCTGCCCGTCTCGGTGCCCGCGTCGGCGGGCGTGCATCCGTCGACGTACCTCGCGTCCAAGCTCGCGCAGCGGGGCGGCGTCTCGAACATCGACCCCACCGCGCGCTACCCGTTCGGGCACGGCCTCTCGTACACGACGTTCGAGTGGACCGACCTCGAGGGCGATCTGGGCGAGATCGGCACGGACGGCACCGCGGTCGTCGGCCTCCGGGTACGCAACACGGGCGACCGCGAGGGCGTGGAGGTCGTGCAGCTCTACCTGCACGACCCCGTGTCCTCCGTCGTGCAGCCCGTGCAGCGCCTGGTCGGGTTCGCCCGGGTGCCGCTCGCCCCGGGCGAGGCCGCCGACGTCCGGTTCACCGTGCCGGCCGATGTCGCCTCGTTCACCGGCCGCGACGGCGCGCGCATCGTCGAGCCGGGCGAGCTCGTGCTGAGCGCGGGACGCTCGAGCGGCGACCTCGTCTCGGCCCACGCCCTGCGCGTGACCGGACCGGTGCGCGTCGTCGACCACACGAGGAGGTTCCGCGCCGACGCCGCGGTCGAGGCGGTCGCCTTCGCGGCGCCCGCGGCACCCGTGGCCGAGGCATCCGTCTCGGATCACTGAACCGGTTCGGGCCGGCTCTCGAGCCGGCCCGAACCGCACCACGCACCACGCACCACGCACCACCGCAGCACCCGCACCCGCACCCGCACCACCCACGCACCGGCGCGCAGCACCGCGCCGGCCCGGAAGCGCGAAGGAGCGCAGCATCATGCAACGACGCACGATACGAACCGCACTCGGGATCCTGACGGCCGCCGTGGTGGCCGCGGCCGGCGTCACGGCGGGCGGCGCGCCCGCCGCGGCCGACCCCGTCATCGTCAGCTCCGTCGACTTCGAGGACGGCACGACCGGCGGCTGGACCGCATCGGGCGGCGGCGCCGGCACGCTCACGGTGGTCGACGGCCCCGGCGGCGGCAAGGTCCTCAGGGTGAACGACCGGTCGGCCGACTACGTCGGCATCCAGTCGCCCGCCGGACTGTTCGAGCCCGGCGCCGCCTACGACTTCAGCATGCGCGTGCGGCTCGCCGAGCCGGCCGCCGCCCCGGTCGGCGTGCGCTTCGTGATGAAGCCGGCGTACGACTGGATCGGCAACACGACGATGACCGCCGATGCCTGGACCACGGTCACGGGCTCGTTCGCGGCTCCCGCCGATGCGGACCCCGCGCAGCTGCAGGCCTACGTCGGGACGGCCGATCTCGTGCCGGCCGCGCCGTACAGCTACCTGGTGGACGACCTCCTCGTCACGACCGACGACGGCGGACCCGTCGACCCCGGCGACGTCGTGCCGGGCGGCGCGATCAATCCCGTTCCGACCCCGGTGAGCCTCGCCGAGGGCACGGGCGACGTGGCCGCGCTCACGTTCGACGACGGGCCGAACCCCGGCACCACCCCGGCCCTGCTCGACTTCCTCGCCGCGAACGACCTGCAGGCCGTGTTCTGCGTCATCGGCCAGAACATCGAGGCACCGGGCGGCGCCGAGATCCTCCGCCGCATCGTCGACGACGGGCACGTGCTCTGCAACCACTCGACGGGCTACGCCGACATGGGCGCGTGGACGACCGAGCAGGTGCGGGCCGACCTCGTCCAGAACCTGGGGATCATCCGCACCGCGCTCGGCGACCCGAACCGGGCCGTGCCGTTCTGGCGCGCGCCCAACGGCAGCTGGGGCGTCACGCGCGACGTCGCGGTCTCGCTCGGCATGCAGCCGCTCGCGGTCGTGAACACGATCGCCGACTGGGAGACGCAGGACGTCGCCACGCTCACCGCGAACCTCCGCGCCGCCATGAAGCCGGGCGAGGTGGTGCTCGCCCACGACGGCGGCGGCGACCGTTCGGGCACCCTCGCGGCGGTGCAGGCCGTCGTGACCGAGCGCCTCGCCGCGGGCTGGAGCTTCGCCTTCCCGCAGGGCACGCCGCCGCGCGCGGGCGAGACCGTGCTCTCGACGG
Source organism: Agromyces agglutinans (assembly GCF_009647605.1). Lineage (GTDB taxonomy): Bacteria > Actinomycetota > Actinomycetes > Actinomycetales > Microbacteriaceae > Agromyces > Agromyces agglutinans. The sequence goes on from NZ_WJIF01000010.1 coordinate 67,975, forward strand.
GCTTCGAGGACGGCCTCGACGGCTGGCAGCTCCGGGGCGGCAGCGCCTCGACGACGGCCGCCGTCGCCGTGTCGCCGGCGTACGCCCACGGCGGGGCGCAGTCGGCGGCCGTGTCGAACCGCGAGTCCCAGGGCGACGGCCTCGGCCACGACGTGACGGGCCTGCTCGACCCCGCCGTGACCTACGAGTTCTCGGCGTGGGTGCGGTTCGGCGACGGCCAGCCGGTCGACGACGTGTGGCTCAGCCGCGCGAACACGGTGGACGGCTCGACGTCGTACACGACGATCGCGCAGTTCGACGGCGTCACCGACGACGGCTGGACGAAGGTCACCGCCACGCTGCAGGGCTCGGCGGCCGACGCCTCGCAGCTGTACCTCGAGACCCGGTACGACGGGGGCGCGGCGGGCAACACGAGCGACCTGTACGTCGACGACGTCCTGGTGCGCGTTCCCGAGCCGCCGGCCGTCGAGGACCTGACCGGCATCAAGGAGACCGTCGACTTCCCGGTGGGCGTCGCGATCGACAGCCGGGAGACCGCGGGCGCGGCATCCGAACTGCTGCTGCGCCACTTCGACCAGGTGACGCCGGAGAACTTCATGAAGCCAGAGGCCTGGTACGACGCGAACGGCGAGTTCGCCGCCGTGAACGCCGAGTCCGACGCCCTCATGGACTACGCGCAGGCCAACGACCTCGACGTGTACGGGCACGTGCTCGTGTGGCACAGCCAGACGCCCGCCTGGTTCTTCCAGGACGACCAGGGCGCGCCGCTCGCGGCCGACGAAGCCGGCCGGCAGGTGCTGCGCGAACGCCTGCGCACCCACATCTTCGACGTCGCCGGTTACCTCGCGGGCGAGTACGGCCACTTCGGCTCCGACACGAACCCGCTGACCGCGATCGACGTCGTCAACGAGGTGGTCTCCGACGGCGGCGAGTTCGCCGACGGGCTGCGCCGCAGCGAGTGGTTCCGCATCCTCGGCGAGGAGTTCATCGACCTCTCGTTCGCCTACGCCGAGGAGGCCTTCAACGGCGAGTACGCCGCCGAGGGCACCGACCGCCCGGTCACGCTGTTCATCAACGACTACAACACCGAGCAGGGCGGCAAGCAGGATCGCTACCACGCGCTCGTGACGCGCCTGCTCGAACGCGGCGTGCCGGTCGACGGCGTCGGCCACCAGTTCCACGTCAGCCTCGCGATGCCGGTCTCGGCCCTCGAGACGGCGATCGAACGGTTCGCCGAGCTGCCCGTCACCCAGGCGGTCACCGAGCTCGACGTGACCACGGGCACCCCGGTCACCCAGGCCAAGCTCGTCGACCAGGGCTACTGGTTCCGCGACGCGTTCCGGATGTTCCGCGAGCAGGCCGACGAGCTGTTCTCCGTAACCGTGTGGGGCCTCACCGATGGGCGCAGCTGGCGCTCCGACGCCGGGGCGCCCCTCGTGTTCACCGACGCGCTGAAAGCGAAGCCCGCCTACCACGGCATCGTCGACGGCGACCTCCCCGCCCGGCTGCGCACGGCGAACGTGTTCGCGGGCGACGTCGCGCTCGACGCCGAGGCGACCGGCTCGATCGAGTGGAGCCGGCTGCCCCTGCACCGCATCGACGAGGCATCCGCGTTCCAGCTGCGCTGGGCGCCCGACCACCTGACGGTCTACGTCACCGTCGACGACGCGACGGCGGATGCCTCCGACGGCGTCGCGTTCACCGTCGGCGACGCCGAGGCCGAGGTCGCGCGCGACGGCACGGCGTCGGACGGCGCGACGGCCGTCGTGACCGAGCGCGACGGCGGGTACGACCTCGTCGCGCACCTCCCGCTCGCGGATGCCTCGGAGGGGAGCACGCTCGACTTCGACGTGCGCGTCGCCGACGGCGCGGGCACCGCCGGGTGGAACACGCCGGGCGAACTCGGCACGCTCACCCTCGTCGAACCCCTCTCAGTGCTCGACGTGCCCGAGGTCGGCGAGGGCGACGCCGCTCCGGCGATCGACGGCGCGGTCGACGAGGCCTGGGCGGATGCCACGGCCACGGCGGTCACGACGGGCAAGCTCGTCAGCGGCGCCGACGGCGCGACGGCGACCGTGCGCACCCTCTGGTCGGGCGACACGCTGTACGTGCTCGCCGAGGTCGCCGACCCCGTCGTCGACGTGTCGGGCTCCGACCCGTGGATCCAGGACTCGGTCGAGATCTACGTCGACCCGGGCAACGCGAAGAACGGCTCGTACCGGTACGACGACACGCAGATCCGCATCAGTGCGGCCAACGCGGTGTCGTTCGGCACGGGCGACGAGGCGTTCCAGCGGGCCCGCGTGCAGTCGGCGACGACCGCCGTCGAGGGCGGCTACGTGGTCGAGGCATCCGTCGACCTGCTCGAGTACGGCGGCGAGGGCACGTTCCACGGGCTCGACTTCCAGGTCAATGACGCCTCGGTCGGGCAGCGCACCGCGATCCGCAACTGGGCCGACCCGACCGGCGCCGGCTACCAGTCGACCGCGCACTGGGGCGTCGGCCGGCTCGTCGGCCCGGTGGCCGACCCCGAGCCGGTGCTCGAGAACCTCGTGGCGCCGCGCGTGCTCGGCGACGCGGTGAAGGGCTCGACCGTCACGGCCGACCCCGGCGAGTGGTCGATCGAGGGCGCCGCGTTCACCTACCGGTGGTTCGTCGACGGGGTGCCCGCGAAGCGCGGCACGGAGGCCTCCTACAAGGTCAAGCCCGCCGACGTCGGTCGCGACCTCACGGTCACGGTCACGGCGACCGTCGAGGGCGCCGAACCCGTGTCGGCGACCTCGGAGCCGGTGACCGTGGAGGAGAAGCCCCGCACGCCCTGGGAGCGCCTCATCCGGGTCGTCGAGGCCCTCCTCGACTGGCTCCGCGGGCTCCTCCCCTAGACCGCAGGGCGCCGCCGGCCGGGTCGTCCTCGCCCGGCCGGCGGCGGCCTGCACTCCCTCGCGCGCGGCCTGGCCCCGGGGTGGCCCGGGCAAGGTCGCGCGAAGTGAAGGAGATTCCGGGCGACACGCCGGCGCCCACCGGCGTGTCGCCCGGAATCTCCGACGGACGCGACGTGCGGCGGCCGTTCCGTCGGCTCCGACGGGCGCGACGGCAGGCGGTCGCGGCGGGATGCCCGGCGCTCAGCCGACCGGCGCCGCCGTGCTCGCCCGCACCACGAGGTGGGTCGCGAGGTCCATGCGCGGCGTCGGCGCCGGGTGGTCGTGCGGCTCCGCGGCCAGGCGCAGCGCGAGCCGCACGGCCTCCTCGCCCATGCGCCGCAGCGGCTGGTGCACGGTCGTCAGCGGCGGGTTCATCCACCGGCTGATCGGCACGTCGTCGTAGCCGACGATCGAGAGTTCGTCGGGCACCGAAAGCCCGGCGGCCCGGGCGGCATCCATGACGCCGAGCGCCTGCAGGTCGCTGCCCGCGAAGATGGCGGTCGGCCGCTCGCCGGCCGGCAGCGCGAGCAGGCCGCTCGCGTGGTCGCGGCCGCCCGTGACGTGGAAGTCACCGAAGCGGATCCACGCGGGGTCGATCGGCAGCCCTGCGCTGTTCATCGCCGACCGGTACCCGTCGATGCGCGCGAGCGAGCACATCATGTCGTCGGGCCCCGTGATCGCCGCGATGCGGCGGTGGCCGAGCTCGATGAGGTGCCGGGTCGCGGCGAGCCCGCCCGACCAGTTCGCCGACCCCACGCTCGGCACCTCGGGCGACGGGTCACCGGCCGGGTCGATGATCACGAACGGGATGCTCCGCGTGCGCAGCTGCTCGCGGTACTCGGGTGCGAGCTCCGAGAAGACGAGCACGACGCCGACCGGGCGGCGGCGGATGACGCCGTCGATCCAGTCGGGACCGGGCGCGTGCCGACTGCCGCTCACGGTGAGGACGACGCTCAGCCCGTGCTCCTTCGCGACCGACTCCACGCCGCCGATGAGCTCCATCGACCAGATCGCGTCGAGTTCGTGGAAGACCAGCTCGATGAGGTCCGCGTGGGTCTCCGACCTGCCGGCGCCGCGACGCACGTACCCGCTGCGCTGCAGCAGGGCCTCGACGCGCGAACGGGTGCCGGGTGAGACATCCGACCGCCCGTTCAGCACCTTCGAGATCGTCGAGAGCGAGACACCCGCCTCATCCGCGATCTCGGCGAGGGTGACGCGCTCCGCGGAGACATCCATTGACATGTTTCGCATCCTAGTCTCGAAAGTTGCGGGCCGATTCACTTGCACCGGCGCGTCCGGACGATTATGTTTATGTTGCCAACAAATCATCGATGACGCTGAAAGGCGGATCACCCATGGCCAGCGCGCCCACCCGCGACGACAAGTTCTCCTTCGGCCTCTGGACGGTCGGCTACAACGGCACCGACCCGTTCGGCGGACCGACCCGCAAGCCGCTCGACGTCGTGCACGTCGTCGAGAAGCTCGCCGAGCTCGGCGCCTACGGCCTCACGTTCCACGACGACGACCTCTTCGCCTTCGGCTCGAGCGATGCCGAGCGCCAGACGCAGATCGACCGCCTGAAGGGCGCGCTCGCCGATACGGGCCTCATCGTGCCGATGGTGACGACCAACCTCTTCAGCGCCCCCGTGTTCAAGGACGGCGGCTTCACGGCCAACGACCGCGACGTGCGCCGCTACGCGCTGCGCAAGGTGTTCCGCCAGCTCGACCTCGGCGCCGAGCTCGGCGCGAAGACCTTCGTCATGTGGGGCGGCCGCGAGGGCGCTGAGTACGACTCGGCGAAGGACATCCGCCAGGCGCTCGAGCGCTACCGCGAGGCCGTCAACCTGCTGGGCGACTACGTCACCGACCGGGGCTACGACATCCGGTTCGCCATCGAGCCCAAGCCCAACGAGCCCCGCGGCGACATCCTGCTGCCGACGCTCGGCCACGCGATCGCGTTCATCGACTCGCTCGAGCGCCCCGAACTCGTCGGCCTCAACCCCGAGGTCGGCCACGAGCAGATGGCGGGCCTCAACTTCGCCGCGGGCATCGCGCAGGCGCTGTTCCACGGCAAGCTCTTCCACATCGACCTCAACGGCCAGCGCGGCATCAAGTACGACCAGGACCTCGTGTTCGGCCACGGCGACCTGCACAACGCGTTCGCCCTCGTCGACCTCCTCGAGAACGGCGGCCCCGGCGGCGTGCCCGCCTACGACGGCCCGCGCCACTTCGACTACAAGCCCTCGCGCACCGAAGACGAGCGGGGCGTGTGGGAGTCCGCCGCCGCCAACATGCGCACCTACCTGCTGCTCAAGGAGCGCGCCGCGGCCTTCCGCGCCGACCCCGAGGTGCAGGAGGCGCTCGAGGCGGCCAAGGTGCACGAGCTCGCGACGCCCACCCTGAACGAGGGCGAGACGTACGACGAGTTCCTCGCCGACCGGTCGGCCTACGAGGACTTCGACGCCGACGCCTACCTCGGCGGCAAGGGCGGCGGCTTCGTGCGCCTGCAGCAGCTGGCGACCGAGCACCTGCTCGGCGCGCGCGGCTGACCCTCACCCATCACCCCCACCCGCTCTGCGCCCGGCCACCTCTCGCCGCTGCGCCCCTTGTCCGTGGTCTGCGCCAGTTCGACTGGCGCGGACGGCGCGGAAGTGGCGCAACGGAGGGGCGGAACGCGGGGAGACCGAAAGGATTGCCCATGACCCTCGTCGCCGGCGTCGACTCGTCGACGCAGTCCTGCAAGGTCGTGATCCGGGATGCCTCGACCGGCGCGCTCGTGCGCACCGGGCGGGCCGCCCACCCCGACGGCACCGAGGTCGACCCGCAGGCGTGGTGGGTCGCCCTGAACGACGCGATCGCCGACGCCGGCGGCCTCGACGACGTCGCCGCGATCTCCATCGCCGGGCAGCAGCACGGCATGGTCGTGCTCGACGCCGAGGGCCGGGTCATCCGCCCCGCCCTGCTCTGGAACGACACGCGGTCGGCGCAGGCCGCCCGCGACCTGGCCGACGAGGTCGGCGCCGACGAGTACGCGCGGCGCACGGGCGTCGTGCCCGTCGCGTCGTTCACCGCGTCGAAGCTGCGCTGGCTGCGCGACGCCGAGCCCGAGCACGCGCAGCGCGTGGCCGCCGTGGCCCTCCCCCACGACTGGCTCACGTGGCGGCTGCGCGGCTACGGTCCGGCGGGCGAGGCGGATGCCCCGCTCGGTCCCGTGCTCGACGCACTCGCGACTGACCGCTCGGATGCCTCGGGCACCGCGTACTGGGGCGTTGACGGCTACGACCGCGACCTGCTGGAGCGCGCGCTCGGGCACGACGCGATCCTGCCGCGCGTCTTCGGGCCCGCCGAGCGGGTCGGCGAGACGCCGACGGGCATCGTCGTCGGAGCCGGCGCGGGCGACAACGCCGGCGCGGCGCTCGGGCTCGATGCCGCGCCGGGCGATGTGGTGGTGTCGATCGGCACGTCGGGCACGGTGTTCGCGGTGACGGGGCATCCGATCGAGGATGCCTCGGGCACGGTCGCCGGATTCGCCGACGCGACCGGAGCGTGGCTGCCGCTCATCGCCACGCTGAACGCCGCGCGCGTGCTGGATGCCACGGCGAACCTGCTCGGCGTCGATCACGACGCACTCGGCGCCCTCGCGCTCGAGGCCGAGCCCGGGGCATCCGGCCTCGTGCTCGTGCCGTACTTCGAGGGCGAGCGCACGCCGAACCTGCCCGATGCGACCGCGTCGCTGCACGGCATGTCGCTCGCGTCGACGACGCGGCCGAACCTCGCGCGGGCCGCGGTCGAGGGCCTCGTCTGCGGCCTCGCCGACGGACTCGACGCCGTGCGCGGCCAGGGCGTCGAGGCGATCCGGGTACTGCTCATCGGCGGTGCCGCGCAGAACCCGGCGGTGCGGCAGGTCGCGGCGCAGGTGTTCGACGTGCCCGTCGCGGTGCCGGCACCGGGCGAGTACGTCGCCGACGGCGCGGCGCGGCAGGCCGCGTGGGCGCTGGGCGGCGAACGTCCGTCGTGGCCGGTCGAGCTCGTCGCCGAGCTCGCGCCCGAGCCGCAGCCGCACGTGCGCGCGGCGTACCGCGCGGCGGCTGGCGCGGCCGCGGCTGGTGCGGCCGCGCAGCTCGGCTGACGCGAGGTCGAGGCCGGGCGGGGCCGTCGGCGAGTGTGGAGCTCGCCGACGGCACCGCCCTCGACCCGGGGCCCGGCTCAGCGCGCGGCGGCCGCCAGTGCGTTCAGCAGGGCGGCGCCGGTGCGCGCATCCGAGACGGTCACGACGAGTGGTGCGGCATCCCGGCGCTGCACCTCGATGCCGGGTCCGCCGCGCATGATGATGCCGCGCCGCCCGCGGAGGTCGTACCGGAACCCCCAGCCGCCGAACTCACCGGGCAGCACCTCGACATCCGATGCCGAGACCACGTCGGCCAGCGGCACCTGCGTGAGCCGGAGTCCCAGCAGGGTGCGCGCGGTGAGGCCGCGCCGGTCGACGGTCACCCGGACGCCGGTCGTCGTCGCCAGCAGCGCCACGACCACGAGCAGGCTCCCCCAGAGCCACCAGGCCGACGGGGCCATGACGATCGGGACGATGAGGCACGCGCCCGCGAGCCCGATGATCGCGAACACGATCCACGGCGCGGTAGCCGAGGCGGTCCAGACGGCGCGTTCGCCGGGCGCGAGGTCGAGCGCGGGCGTCGCGGCCGACGGCTCGGGCCGGTCGGGCGCGGGCAGCGCCTGCCAGGTGATCCACCCGGCGAGCACGCCGAGCAGGATGCCGGCGCCGACGGCGACCGGCGCCGTCCAGCCCGCCGGTTCGGCGCCGTCGAGTTGCGCGCCGGTGAGCACGAGCACCACGACGGCGATCAGGATGCTCACGGCCGGTGCGACGGCGGCGGTCGGCCGCACCTGGGCGAGCAGCCGGACCCGCGCACCGTCGGCCGGTCGCAGCATCGCTCGCCGGCCGGCGAAGGTCGCGAGCGCGATGCTCGCGGCGACCGCGAGCGAGAGCACGAGGTACCCGAGCACCGAGCGGGTCGGGGTGGTCCACCGGTCGGGTTCACCCGCGACCCCGAAGTGGACGGCGACCTCCTCGGGCAGCCGCGGGATCCAGAGGAGCTGGATCGCCGTCGCGACGGCGATGACCGCGAGCGGCAACCACACGACGACGGCCCACAGGACGCGGCGGTCTCGACGTTCCTGCGCGGCGGCCGGGCACTCGGGCGCTCCAAGGTTCGGGTCGGTCATCGGTCGAACTCCTCTCGGATGACGGCGTGCACGGCTTCGGCGCCGAGCCCGCGCTCGCGCGCGGCGGCGACGAGGCTCGCAGCCAGGTGGCGGACCGCGTCGAGGTCGTCGGGCTCGACGGCCACGACCGCGCCCCGTCCGCGACGGAGCTCGATGAGCCCCTCGTCGCGAAGGGTCTGGTAGGCGTGCAGCACGGTGTGCTGGTTCACCTCGAGCGAGTCGGCCAGGTCGCGCGCCGACGGCAGGCGCTCGCCGGCGGTCACTCGCCCGCGAATCACCTCCGAGCGGATGGCGCGCACGAGTTGCTCGAAGAGCGGCGTGCCCGAGGCGGGGTCGATGCGGATGATCACGCGTCCATTATTCTAATTATCACTAGAACAATGCAAATTGCGGGCTCCTGTCGCGAGGGAACTCGCGGACCCGTGCGCGAGGATGAAGAGCGACTCGCGGATCATCCAGGAGGGGGCCATCGATGGTGAACGCACTCGTGACCGGCGGATCGCGCGGCATCGGCAGGGCGATCGCGCAGGCGCTCGCGGCTCGAGGCGATCGCGTCGCGGTGCACTACGGCTCCGATCGCGCAGCGGCCGAAGCGACGATGCTCGACCTCGACGGCGCGGGGCACGCCGTCGTGCCGGGGGATCTGCGCGATCCCGAGGCCGCCGCGCAGATCGTGGACACCGCCGTCTCGGCGCTGGGCGCGATCGACGTCCTCGTCAACAACGCCGCCATCGCGCCGAGCGACGAGGCATCGCACCGCGTCGACGAGACGTCGTACGACACCTGGCGACGCACCTGGCGCCGGATGATCGACGTCGACCTGATCGCCGCCGCCGACCTGACGTTCCTCGTCGCGCAGCACCTCATCGCCCGCGGTGCACCCGGTGCGATCGTCAACGTGGGCTCCCGGGGCGCGTTCCGCGGCGAGCCCGACTTCCCGGCGTACGGCGCCGCGAAGGCGGGACTGCACGCCTTCGGCCAGTCGATGGCCGTGGCGCTCGCGCCCCACGGCATCTCGGTGGCCTCGATCGCGCCGGGCTTCATCAGCTCCGAGCGCCAGGCCGCGAAGCTCGCGGGCGACGAGGGCGACGCACTGCGCGCGCAGAGCCCGTTCGGCCGGGTCGGCACGCCCGAGGAGGTCGCGCAGGCCGTCGTCTACCTCAGCTCCCCCGGTGCGGTGTGGGCCTCGGGCGCGATCCTCGACCTGAACGGCGCCTCGCACCTGCGGACGTGAGGTTCAGCGGCCCGCCGCGAGCGCGGCGCCCGCGGCCTCGAGCCACCGCAGCGGCTCGCGCATGGCGGCCTCCGGCGATCCGGCGAGTTCGCTGAGCGATGCGGATGCCGCGAACGCCGAGGCATCCGCCGTGATCGCGCCCGCGACGAGCGCGACGGGCACGCCGGCCGCGGCGGCGCGTGCCGCGACCTCGCTCGGCACCTTGCCCGCGGCCGACTGGCCGTCGAAGCGGCCCTCTCCCGTGACGACCAGGTCGGCGCCGGCGAGCGCGTCGGCGAGTCCGATCGCGTCGGCGACCGCTCCGGCGCCGCCGGCCATCTCGGCGCCCCAGGCGAGCAGGCCGAAGCCGGTGCCGCCCGCCGCTCCGGCGCCCGCCGCCGCGGCGAGTCCGGCGCCGCCGGGCATCGCGTGCGCGAGGCGCGCGAGGTTCGCCGCGAGCTGGTCGACCTGCTCGGGGGTCGCACCCTTCTGCGGCCCGAAGACCGCCGCCGCACCCGCCGAGCCGAGCAGCGGGTTCGTCACGTCGGAGAGGATGCGCGCGCCGCCGGCCGGCAGTGGCCTGAGCCCCGACAGGTCGACCCGCGCGAGCGCTTCGAGCCCGCGTCCGCCCGCCCCGGCCGGGTGCGCGCCCGCGTCGGTGAACCGGGCGCCGAGCGCTGTGAGCGCGCCGACGCCGCCGTCGGTCGACGAGCTGCCGCCGATCGCGAGCAGCAGGCCGACCGCCCCGCCGTCGAGCGCCGCGGCGATCGCCTGCCCGAACCCGATCGTGTGCGCGTCGAGGGGGCGAAGCGGGTCGAGCAGCGTGATGCCGCTCGCGAGCGCGAGCTCGACGACGGCCGTGCCGTCCGGCAGGCGCAGCCAGCACGCCTCGACCGGTCGGTCGTCGGGGCCCTGCACGGTCACCGGCACCCGTTCGGCGCCGGGCACGGCCGCGGCGAACGCGTCGAGCGTGCCCTCGCCGCCGTCGGCCATGGGCACGCCCACGACCTCGTCGTGGGGCCGCACCGAGCGCCAGCCGCGCGCGAGGGCGTCGGCCGCCTCGGCGGCGGTCGCGGTGCCCTTGAACGAGTCGGGTGCGAGCACGATACGGGCCGGTCGCCCGGCGGGCGCCCCGCGCGCCTCGCGGCTCACGCGGGGAATCCGGCGTCGGCGAGGCCGTGCCCGGCGCTCGGCGCCGGCACCTGCGCGAGCCAGCGCAACGCGCGGTGCAGCAGGTCGCGGTTCGCGGCCGAGTCGTAGGAGCGCGCGTCGTGGCCGAGCCCCGAGTACACGAGGCGCGAACGCCCGAGCTCGCGCGCCCAGACGAGCGGGTGGCGGATGCCGCCCTCCTCGTGCTCGGCGATCGGCTCGATGACCCCCGTGAGCGGCAGGTCGGTGTAGCGCTCGTCGAGCACCCTGAAGTCCTCGAGCCCGTCGGCGATCCGGTGGTTGCCGACGACGTGCACGTGCGCCTCGCCGAACTCGGGGTGCCACGAGTGCCCCGCGATCCAGCGGCCGCCGAGGGCCTCGCCGTAGGCGGGCAGCTCCCGCAGCGTCGAGGCGGCGGAGTGCACGGCGAGGATGCCGACGCCGCGTTCGAGCGCGGCGTCGAAGGCGTCGGCGGCGCGCGCGACGAGCTCGGCCGCCGGCTCGCCGGGGTCGGGCGCGCCCTCGGGCAGCGGCCCCTCGGGGTCGCCGGCATTGACGATCACCACGCGCACGCCGTCGGCGAGGTCGGCGAGCCCGCGCAGCGGGTCCAGCACGATCTCGACGTCGAAGCCGGCCGCACGCGCGATGCCGGCGAGCTCGGCGCTCGTCTCGGGGTACGGATGCCACGGGTCGGCCGTGCAGCCGGACCCGCTCAGGATGACCGCTCGCATGGCTCCTCCTTCAGTCGTCGCGTGCATCGTATCGCCGGCGCTCAGGCCCCGGCAGGGGCCGCCGCCTCCTCCGCCGAGGTGCGCAGGATCACCCAGCCGAACGGTTCGAGCGCCACCCCGTCGACGTGTTCGCCCGTGACGAGGTCGGTGCCGCGCAGCGCGAGGTCGACCGGCGCATCGCCGTGGTTCACGACCGTGAGCACGTCGCCGCCGCGGCGGATCGCCTCGACCCGATCGGGCATCCCGGCGGCGACCGGCTCCACGCCGGTCGCCTCGAGGACGTGGTCGACCAGGGACTGCGTGCCGGCCTCGTCGGGAACGGTCGCGACGTAGCGCGCCGTGCCCCGACCGCTCGCACGCAGCGTGAGCGCCGGTCGTCCGGCCAGCCGACCGGCGACGAACGACGCCTCCACCGCGGCATCCGTCACGCGGAGCTCCTCGGCGAGGAGGGTGCCGACGCCCTCGAACGCGCCGGCGAACGGTGCCGCGCGCTCGCCTGGCTCGGCGGCAGGCGCGTCGGGTGCGACGAGCGCGCCGAAGTCCTCGACGTCGACGCCGAGCACCGCACGCAGCTGCGTCGTGAACCCGCCGTCTCGGAAGCGGTCGAAGTCGTCGACGACGTCGGTGAAGGGCCCGGCGACGAGATGGCCGCCGGACTCGACGAACGAGGTCAGCGCCGAGGCATCCGCTTCGCGCAGCAGGTAGGCGAGGGGAGCTACGACGAGGTCGTAGCCCTCGCCCGCCCGCGCGGCGGGCACGAGGTCGACCTGCACGTTGCGGCGGTGGAAGGCGCGATGCCAGCGCTGCACGACGGCGAGGTGGTCGAGCCGGTTCTGCGGGTGATCGGATGCCTCGACCGCCCACCAGTTCTCCCAGTCGAACACGATCGCGACGCGGGCGTCGCGGGCACCCGCCGGCAGCTCGGGCAGCGCCGCCAGCGCCTCGCCGAGCGCGACGGTCTCGCGCCACGTGCGCGTGTCGGTGCCCGCGTGCGGCAGCATCGCGGAGTGGAATTTCTCCGCCCCGGCCTTGGACTGGCGCCACTGGAAGAAGAGGATGCCGTCGGCGCCGCGGCCGATCGCCTGGGCGCTGAGCGCGGCCATCTGGCCCGGCGCCTTCGGCGCGTTCGACGGACGCCAGTTCAGCGCGTTGGTCGACTGCTCCATGAGCAGCCACGGCACGCCGGGCTTCAGCGAACGGATGAGGTCGCGCTGGAAGGCGGCCGTGCGGAACGCGTCGGGGTCGTTCGGGTCGGGATAGCAGTCGTCGCTCACGACGTCGACGTGCTCGGCCCACTTCGCGTAGTCGGCGGGCTTGAAGGCGCCCATGAAGTTCGTCGTGATCGGCTGGGTCGCACCCGCGGCGCGGATCAGGTCGCGCTCCATGAGGTAGCACTCGAGCAGCATGTCGCTCGTGAACCGGTGGAAGTCGAGCACCTGCCCCGGGTTGCGACTGTAGGGCGCCTTGCGCGGGGGCAGGACCTCGTCGAACGAGCCGTAACGCTGCGACCAGAAGTTCGTGCCCCACGCCCGGTTCAGCTCGTCGACGTCGGCGTAGCGATCGGCCAGCCAGCGCCGGAACGCATCGCGTGCGGCGTCGGAGTAGTCGGCGTGGAGGTGGCATCCGTACTCGTTGTTGACGTGCCACATGACGACGGCCGGATGCTGCGCGTATCGCGTCGCGATCGCGGTGACGAGCTCGCCGGCGAGGCGCCGGTAGACGGGCGACGAGGGTGCGTACGCCTGGCGCGACCCGGGCCAGAAGATCGTGCCGTCCTCGTCGCGCGGCAGCAGCTCGGGGTAGGCGGCACTGGCCCACGGCGGCGGCGACGCGGTCGCGGTCGCCAGGTCGACGGCGATGCCGCCCTCGTGCAGCAGGTCGATCGCCCGGTCGAGCCAGCCGAAGTCGAACTCGCCCTCGCGCGGCTGGATGCGCGCCCACGCGAAGATGCCGAGGCTGACCATCGTGACGCCCGCCTCGCGCATGCGGGCGATGTCGTCGGGCCAGAGCTCCTCGGGCCACTGCTCGGGGTTGTAGTCGGCGCCGTAGTGCACAGCGTTCCTCTCGGGGTTCGGGAAAACGTATTCCAGCGTAGTGGTGCGGGACGGCCGCCGGTCACCCGACCGGGCGACTCGACTGCCGCACGACGAGCTCGGGATCGAATCGCACCGATCGATCGCGGAGGTCTTCGCCCGCGAGCGCGGCGAGGAGCAGCTGGGCCGCCCGCAGGCCGATCTCGTGGCTCGGCTGGCGGATCGAGGTCAGGGCCACGGTCGACGCCGACGCGAAGTCGATGTCGTCGTACCCGACGATGGACACCTCGCCGGGCACGTCGACGCCGGCCTGGATGAGGCTGTGCATGATGCCCAGCGCCACCTCGTCGTTGCCGCCGACGATGCCGTCGGGACGGCTCGCCCGCGGCATGGCGGCGAGGTCGCGGCCGATCTTGAGGCCCAGGCGCACGCTGAGTGCGCCCTCGTCGACGACGGCCAGGTCGAGGCGCGCACGCTCGGCCTCGATGCGGGTCCCCTCGAGCCGCTCGCGCATCTGCGCGATGCGCGTGGGGCCACCCACGAACATGAGCCGCCGCGCGCCGCCCTCGATGAGGTGGGATGCCGCCAGCCGACCGCCCAGCACGTCGTCGACCGAGACGGACGCATGCCGTCCGGACGGATCCACGCGGTCGACGAGGACGACCGGCACGGAGCGCTTCGCGAATCGCTCGAGCGCGCTGAGGTCGTCGCCGATCGGGGCGAGCAGCACCCCGTCGAGGCGCTGCCGGTCGAAGAGGTCGAGGTAATGCGACTCCCTCGCGGCGGAGTCGTAGCTGTTGCCGACGAACACGGCGTAGCCCGAAGCCTCGGCGGCCCGCTCGGCACCGAGCGCCATCTCGGCGAAGAAGGGGTTGGTGATGTTGATGACGGCCATGCCGATGACGCTCGACCGCCCAGCGCGCAGCTGGCGGGCCGCGATGTTCGGCACGTAGCCGAGCGACTCGATCGCCGCCTCGACTCGCTCGACCGCCTTGCGGGAGACGATCTCGGGGCGGTTGAGCACGTTCGAGACCGTGGTGATGGAGACGCCGGCGAGCGCCGCGACCTCGCGAATGCTGACCGCTCCCATGCGCCTCCTCCGACGGCGGCGCCCAGGAGGACGCCGTTGTTTGAACGTTACAGCTAAAACGTTACAAGAGTGCGATCGCGTCGGTTAGGATCGTGTTGAAACGTTTTCATCGGAGCCCGATCCGATGCGCGAACGGCAAAGAAGTCACCATCGAAACGTCCATGCTCATCGCGTGAACGTGTATGGAACGGCTTCATCCACCGCGCGTAGCGTCGCATCCCGCATCACCACCCCAGTATCTTGCAAAGGAGCATCATCCATGTCGCAACGTGATCGCCGTGGCATCCGCGCCACAGCAGTCGCCGCAGGCGCCCTCGCCGCGGCGCTCGCCCTCACCTCGTGCGCAGCCGGTGGCGACGGCGCCGGGTCCGGCGACGGTCCCGTCGAGATCACCTTCCAGTCGTGGGTGCCGAACATCGACCGCGCGGTCGACGCGTTCAACGAGTCCCACGACGACATCCACGTCACGCTCGAGACGATCACGGCCGGCCCCGACGGCGGCTACGCGAAGATGTTCTCCGCCGTGCAGGCCGGCGACCCCGCCGACGTCGCACAGGTCGGCTACGACGCCATCCCCGAGTTCCTCGTGAACGGCGCCGTCGAGGACATCACCGACTACGTCGGCGACTCGGCCGACCTCTTCACCGAGTGGCAGTGGAACACCGGCGTGTTCGACGACCGCGTCTACGCCGTGCCGCAGGCCTCCGGGCCGCTCGGGCAGTTCTACCGCAAGGACATCTTCGACTCGCTCGGCCTCGCCGCGCCGACCACGTGGGACGAGTTCTACGAGGCCGCCAAGGTCATCCGCGCGTCCGACCCCAACCGCTACATCGCCGCGTTCGCCTACAACCAGGCTCCGTGGCTCATCGGGCTCTCGCAGCAGGGCGGCGGCGCCTGGTTCACGCCTGAGGACGACGCGTGGAGCGTCGCGATCGACGACGAGGCGACCCTGAAGGTCGCCGAGTACTGGCAGAAGCTGATCGACGAGGACCTCGTGAAGCTCGAGGCCGACATGTCCAGCGAGTGGAACGCCGACATCCAGAACGGCAACGTGCTGACCTGGATCTCGGGCTCGTGGGCCGACGCCATCGTGCGCGGCACCGCACCCGACACGGCCGGTTCGTGGGCGGTCTCGGCCGTTCCGCAGTGGAACGCCGGCGAGAACGTCTCGGCCACCTGGGCCGGCGGCTCGGCGAACGTCGTGCTGAAGGGCTCGAAGCACCCCGAGGCCGCGGCCGAGTTCGCGCTCTGGCTGAACAGCGACCCCGAGAGCGTGAGCACCCTCACCAGCATCGGCGCCGGCTGGCCCGCGATCACCGATCTCGACGCCGTCGAGAGCCTGCAGGACGACCCCGAGGTGTTCGCGTTCTACGGCGGCCAGAACATCTGGGACGTCTTCGCCGAGTCCGACGCCGCCGTGGCCTCCGACTGGACCTGGCCGCCGCTGTCGCAGACCCTCTTCGCCGACCTCACCGACAACGTGAAGGCCGCCGTCGAGCAGGGCACGCCGCTCCCCGAGGCCTACGTGCAGACGCAGGCCGACTTCACCGCCGCCCTCGAGGACAAGGGCATCTCGGTCGCCGAGTAGACCGTCGGGCGGGCCGGTCCCCCGGCCCGCCCGATCCCCTCCGCGGATGCCCCGCCTCGAGGCATCCGCTCGCACCGCAGCACCATCGAGGCACCGCAGCAGCACCGAGGAGTCATCGTGACGGCCATCCCAGCAGCCGAAGCCACCCGACCAGCGCGCCGACGGCGCCCGCCCGCGGCGCTGTGGGCGCTGCTCCTGCCGTTCCTCGTGATGTTCGCGGCGTTCTTCATCGCCCCGATCGTCTACGCGATCGTCGACAGCCTCTTCGCGCAGAAGTCGAGCGGCCTCGGCCTCGCCGCGCCGAGCCGCGAGTTCGTCTTCCTCGACAACTACATGGCGGCGCTCTCCAACCCGTCGTTCGTCGCGAGCCTCGGCCGCCTCGTCGCCTTCGCCGCCATCGAGGTGCCGCTCATGGTCGTCTCGGCCCTCGTGCTCGCGCTCCTGCTCGGCGCCGGCGCCGCCCGCTTCCCGCGCGTCTTCCGCGTCACGTACTTCATGCCGTACGGCGTTCCCGGCGTCATCGCCGCGCTCCTCTGGGGCTTCCTCTACGTCCCGGCGACGAGCCCGGTGCTCCAGCTGCTCTCGAACGTCGGCATCGACCTGAACCCGCTGTCGAGCGACGCCGTGCTGTTCGCGATCGCGAACATCGCCCTCTGGGGCTTCGCCGGCTACAACATGCTCATCCTGATCGCCGCCCTCGACGCGATCCCGTCCGACCTCTACGAGGCCGCGCGCCTCGACGGCGCGAGCGAGTGGCGCATGATCTGGAGCATCAAGCTCCCGCTCATCCGGCCCTCGATCGTGCTGATCACGCTCTTCACGATCATCGGCACCCTGCAGCTGTTCGTCGAGCCGCTCGTGCTGCGCCCGCTGACGACGGCGATCAGCTCCGACTACACGCCGAACCTCGCCGCCTACAACCAGGCGTTCTCGCAGGGCAACCCGAACCTCGCCGCGGCCATGGCGGTCATCGTCGCCCTGCTCGCGTTCGCGTTCTCGGCCCTGTTCATCCGCCTCGTCAACCGGAAGGGGAACCGCGCATGGTGACCACCGACGCTCCTGCACGCCCCGCGCCCCGACCCGGTCCGCGACCGCGCGGCGGCGCGCGCCGCCCCGGCACCGCCCACGACCTGCGGTCCGGCCGCCGCGCCGCCCCGCGCCCCGGCGGCCTCGCCGGCGCCATCCTCGTCAACGCCGCGCTCGTCGTCGCCGCGATCTACTTCCTCCTGCCGGTCGTGTGGGTGCTCATCGCCGCGACGAAGTCGCCGAGCCAGCTCTACTCGACGTTCGGGCTCTGGTTCTCGGACGCACCGCAGGCGTGGGAGAACCTCGTCCGGCTGTTCACCCAGGACGACGGCGCCTTCTCGGTCTGGATCGTCAACAGCGTCGTCTACTCGGGCGTCGGCGCGCTCGTGGCGACGGTGATCGCGACCGCGGCCGGCTATGCGTTCGCGAAGTACCGGTTCCGCGGCAAGGAGGCGCTGTTCTGGACGATCCTCGGCGGCGTGCTGGTGCCGGCGACCGTCATCGCGCTGCCCCTGTACTTCCTGCTCAACGCGGTCGGCCTGACCGGCTCGTACTGGAGCGTGCTGCTGCCGAGCATGGTGAGCCCGTTCGGCGTCTACCTCGCCCGCATCCACGCGAACGCCTCGGTTCCCGACGAGGTGGTCGAGGCGGCGCGCATCGACGGCGCGGGCGACCTGCGCATCTTCGGTTCGATCGCGACGCGCATGATGACGCCGGCGATCGTCACCATCTTCCTCTTCCAGTTCGTCACGATCTGGAACAACTACCTGCTGCCGCTGGTCATGCTGAGCGACACGAGGCGGTTCCCGATCACCCTCGGCCTCACCCTGTGGAACTCCCAGATCCAGCGCGACCCGGCGTTCACGACCCTCGTCGTCACGGGTTCGGCGGTCTCGGTCGTCCTGCTGGTGGTGCTCATGGTCTCGCTGCAGCGGTTCTGGAAGGCCGACCTCACCGCAGGTGCCACCAAGGGCTGATCCGGCGTGCGACGGATGCCTCGGTCACGGGCCCGCGCGACGAGCCCGGCGCTATCCCTTGCGGAGCGCCCGGTACTCGCTCGGGCTCGTGCCGTGCACCCGGCTGAACTGCCGGGAGAAGTAGAGCGGGTCGTCGTAGCCGACCTCGCGCGCGATCTCGGACACCTGCAGCCCGGTGGTGTCGAGCAGCCGTCGCGCCCGCGCCATCTTGAGCCCGGTGTGGTACGCGAGCACCCCGCCGCCGGTGCCGTCGCGGAACAGGGCGCCGAGGTGCGAGGCGGACACGCCGACCAGCCGGGCGAGCTCGGAGACGCGGATGGATCCGTCGACCCGCTCCTCGAGGTAGCGCATCGCCCGCTCGAGCGGCTCGCCCCGTTCGGGCAGCCGGCGGTCGACGGCGAGCTGCGTCATGAGCCGCCACGCGATGCCGGCCGTCGCGAGCAGGCGCGCGGGCGACTGGTCGCGCTCGAGCGCCGAGACGATCTCGTCGCAGAGCGCCGTCACGCGGTCGAGCGCCCGCAGCGAGACGAGCGGATGCTCCCGGTCGGACCCGACCGCACTCCACAGGTCGCCGAGATCGGTGCCGCGCAGGTGGCACCACCAGATCGTCCATGGCGATCCGTCGTCGGCCCCGTAGGAGTGCGGCACGCCCTGCGGGATGAGGGCGGCGGACGACGGACCGACCCTGACGCGCCCGGCACCGAGGTCGACCCAGCCGGCGCCCCTCGTGCAGACCAGCACGATGGCCTCCTCCGCGCCGTCCGGTCGGATCCGCAGGTGCCCCTGTGCGTCGGGAAACCAGCCCGCGTCGGTGACGACGAGCCGCCTCGTCACGGGTCGGGCCAGCGCCTCGGCGACCGAGGGCCGGGGCACGACGCACAGGCGCTGTCGCTCGAATCCGTCGCGGCGTTCCATGGCTCCATGGTGCCACGGCGCAGCGCGCGCGGATCCGCACGGGTGCCGGCACGCGCTCCGGCGAAATCTCCATGCCGACGCCAGAATCACCCATACCGCCGCGACCGACCCGGATCTACCGTCGAACCATGAGCACCGTCCACCATCCGATCGTCCTGCCCGACGCGCCCGCGGCCGAGCGCGCCCGCCTCGACGCGGGCGGCGTCGCCTGCTGGGAGCAGGCGATCACGATCGACACCTACGAGCCCGCCGAGCCCGATCGCTACCCCCTCTTCCTCGACCGACGGGTCTACCAGGGGTCGAGCGGGAAGGTGTATCCCATCCCCTTCACCGACCGCATCCTGCCCGAGCGCCGGCCGCGCGAGTGGCGCGCGATCCACCTCGAGAACCGGTGGGTGCGGCTCGTGCTCCTGCCCGAGCTGGGCGGGCGCATCCACATCGGGTACGACAAGACCCGCGACTACGACTTCTTCTATCGCAACAACGTGATCAAGCCGGCCCTCGTCGGGCTCGCCGGGCCCTGGATCTCGGGCGGCGTCGAGTTCAACTGGCCGCAGCATCACCGCCCGGCCACGTACCTGCCCGTCGAGACGCACCTGGAACGGCACGAGGACGGCTCGGTCACCGCCTGGCACGGCGACCTCGACCCGTTGCAGCGCATGCGTGCGAGCCACGGCATCCGCCTGCGCGGCGATTCCTCGCTCATCGAACTCGAGGCGCGGCTCGTGAACCGGACCGACGTGCCGCAGACCTTCCTCTGGTGGGCCAACGTCGCGGCGCGCTCGCACGACCGCTACCAGTCGTTCTTCCCGACCGATGTGCGCTACGTCGCCGACCACGCCCGGCGGGCGATCACCGCGTTCCCCCGGGCCGATCGCCCGTACTACGGCGTCGACTACCCGGCGCTCGGCGCCGCTCGGGCGGGCGCCGACCGCATCGACCTCTCCGGCAACGTGCGCGTGCCGACCTCCTACATGGTCACCGACACCGTCGACGACTTCTTCGGCGGCTACGACCACGACGAGCGGGCGGGCTTCGTGCACTGGGCCGACCGGGCGATCGCGCCGGGCAAGAAGATGTGGACCTGGGGCAACGGCGAGGTCGGGCACGCGTGGGACCGTCACCTCACCGACGGCGACGGGCCGTACGTCGAGCTGATGGCCGGCGTCTTCACCGACAACCAGCCCGACTTCACCTGGCTGCGGCCGGGCGAGACCCGGTCGTTCCGGCAGTACTGGTACCCGATCCAGGACATCGGGCCCGCCGTGCAGGCCACGCTCGACGCGGCCGTCGGCCTCGAGGTCGACGGGCTCGGCGCGAGTGTCGGGGTCGCCGCCACCGCCGAGCACGCCGACGTGCGGATCGAGCTCCGCCGGGGCGCGGCCGTGCTGGGCGCCTGGTCGGCCGCGATCGGCCCGGGCCGGCCGTTCACCGCGACGATCGAGCTCGACGAGCCCGCGACGCGCGACGACCTCGTGCTCGTCGTCGAGGGCGACGGGCGCGAGCTCGTGCGCTGGAGCGCCCGGCCCGCGGCATCCGGAGAACCCTGGGTGGCGACCGAACCGCCCGCTCCCGCCGAGATCGCGTCGTCAGACGAACTGGTCGTCACGGGCCGGCACCTCGCGCAGTACCGCCACCCGACGCGCGCCGCCGAGCCGTACTTCGCCGAGGCGGTGCGCCGCGACGCCGGCGACGCCCGTGCACGCCTCGGCCTCGCCCGGCTCGCCTACGACCGCGGTGAGCCCGAGGCCGCGCTCGAGCACCTCGAGGCCGCGCTCGCGCGCGAGACCCGCAGGAACCTGAACCCCGAGCACGCCGACGTGCAGCTCCTGCGCGCGCTCGTGCTCGAGCGACTCGGCCGGTTCGCCGAGGCCGCCGACGCCTTCGGCAAGGCCGTCTGGGACGGCGCCCTCGCCCTGCCCGCCCTCCTCGGCCGCGCCCGCCTCGCCCTCCGCGCGGGTGACGCGCGCCGGTCGCTGGAGTTCGCCGAGCAGGCGTCGCGAACGGATGCGTCGAGCACCCAGGCCGTCGCCGCGCGCGTGGTGGCGCTGCGCGCCCTCGGCCGCGATGCGGACGCCGGTTCGCTGCTGTCGCTCGCCCGCGCCGCGGACCCGCTCGACCCGCTGCTCGCAGCCCTCGCCGACGACCTCGACCCGGTCGATCCGCGGACCCTCCTCACGATGGCGCACGAGCTGCACCGCCTCGGCGATCGGCCGCGGGGCATCCGGCTCGCCGAGCGCGCGGCGGGCACGTCGCCCGGCCGCTTCGGCAACCCCGCTCCCCTCGCGTCCTACGCCCTCGCTGCCTTTCTCGACGAGGCGGATGAGCCGGGGCGTGCCGCCGCCGCGCGTACTGCCGCGCGCGCGGCCGAGGTCCGGCTCGCGTTCCCGGCCGGCCTCGACGACCTCGATGCGCTGCGCGCCGCGCTCGCGGCCGAGCCGGGCGATGCCCGCGCCGCGGGACTGCTCGGCTGCTGGCTGCTCGACGCGGGCCGCACCGCCGACGCGCTCGTCGCGCTCGAACGCTCGATCGCGGGCGGTGCCGACGACCCGGTCGTCTGGCGCAACGCCGCCGTCGCCCTCGTCAACACCGGCGGCGACCTCGACGTCGCCGACGAACGCTACGCGCGGGCCCTCGACCTGGCGGGCGGGCAGGACGCCCGACTCGTGTACGAGCGCGACCAGCTCGCGTCGATCCGCGGTCTCGACGCGCCGACCCGCATCGCCGGCATCGAGGCGGCCGGTCCCGAGGCGCTCGTCCGCGACGACCTCGCCGTGGAGTACGCGGGCCTGCTCGTCGACACCGGGCGCGCCGCCGACGCCCTCGACCTGCTCGATCGGCGCACCTTCCAGCCGTTCGAGGGCGGCGAGGGCCGGGTCATCGCGGTCTTCGACCGCGCGAGCGCCGCCGTCGCCGGGGACCTGCTGCGCACCGATCCGCGCGCGGCGCGCGACCTGCTCGCAGCGGGCGTCGCCGTGCCGGAGCGCCTCGGCGAGGGCCGGCATCCGGCCGAGGTCGTGGCCGAGCGCTTCGTGCTGCTCGGCGACGCGGAGGCCGCGCTGGGCGATCGCCCCGCCGCGGAGGCGGCGTGGCGTCGCGCCTGCGACGTCGACGGGCCCCTCGCCGCGACCGGTCACACCGTGAGCGCGCGCGACGCCTGGATCGGCACGGCCCACCTCCGGCTCGGCGAACCGGAGGAGGCCGAGCGCGTCTGGGCCGCGCTCGAAGCCCGGGCCGCCGAGCTCGAGGCCTCGGCCGACCGCGTCGACTACTTCGCGACGTCGCTGCCCGAGCTGCTGCTCTTCCCGGTGGACACGGCCGAGCGCCGCGCCGCCGAGGCCCGGGAGCTGCGCGAACTCGCCGACGCGGGCCGGCGCTCGATGGAGGCGGCGGCATGAGCGAACGCCACCTCGGCACGCCGGCGATGCCGGCCGAACCCGACGCGACGCCGACGGGCCGGATTCCCGAGCACCTGCCCGACCGGCTGGCGATCAGTCTGTGGGACTTCTCCTGGTACACGCGGGCCGGCGCGGGCGAGCCGTTCGATGACGTCGACCGGGCCATGGCCGAGGCCGTGCACCGCGGCTACAACGCCGTGCGCATCTGCGCGGCCCCGCTGCTCGTCGCGGGCGACCTCGGACTCGACACGCTGGCGGTCGACCTCCCGATCGAGGGACTGGGCGCCGCGCCGACGGGCGGCTACTACGGCCAGCGCACGCGCTGGTACGACACGCCCGGCGGCTACTCGATCGATGTGCGCGGGCGTCTGTTCGAGCTCCTCGCCTCCGCGCGCCGCCGCGGCGTCGTCGTCGTGCTCGCGAGCTGGGAGTACCAGCAGTCGACCTCGTTCGCGGGCGACCCCGCCTGGTTCGAGGCGATCGACGCCGTGCCGCTCGAACGCCGGTACGACGTGCTCGCCGACGCCTTCGGGCGCCTGCTCGACGACATCCGCGACGCGGGCCTCATCGACGTCGTCGCGTTCACGGAGCTGCACAACGAGGTCGATTTCTCGATGCTGCCCGCGGTCGACGCGGGCGCGGCGGGCGGTGCGGCGGCCGGCCGCGCGAGCGGCGGCGGTGCCGGCAGCGGCGTCGCCGCGCTCGCACGCCTCCGCGCGTGGCATCCCGACCAGCTGGTCACCGTGAGCTACGGCAAGCCGCCGCACCTGGCGATGCATCGGCTGTCGCCGGCGCTCGAGGTGGCGCAGTTCCACGTCTACAGCTACGGCGTGCTCGACGCACTGCAGCGGCGCATCGACATCCGCTCCGAGGGCACCGCGGGGTTCCCGAACGCCGAGCTGCGCGCCCTGCTCCGCGCCGACGCGCCGAGCGTCGAGGAGTACGGACGCCCCGCCGAGTGGAAGCTGCGCGCGACCGTGATCACCGACCAGATGATCTACGGCTACGACTGGATCGACGCCTCCGCCTGGGACGCGTGGCTCGCCGCCCACTACGACGCGCACCACGAGGTGATGCGGCGCGAGATCGAATCGCGCGTCGTCGCGGTCGCGGAATGGGCGCGGTGGCGGTCGGTGCCGGCCGTCGTCGGCGAGGGCTGGATCGGCTACACGCCGCGCGACGGCGGCTTCGAGGAGGGCCCGATCGGCCGGGCGCTCGCCGAGCACGGCATCCGCACCGCGCTCGACCACGGCGTCTGGGGCGTCGTGGCCTGCTCGAACGCCGCACCGCACCATCCCATGTGGTCGGATGTCGAGTGGCAGCAGCTCGTGAATCGCGAGATCACGTCGCGCTGAGCCGGCACCCCGCCGCACGCCCGCCCGCCCCCCTGCCCGCTCGCTCACCCGCCCGCCCGCCCGAGAGGAACCCAATGCCCGCCTACGCCGCCGCCTTCGACTGGGTGCGCTCGCACGTCGAGTCGGGCGTCCTGCCGAGCGCCGTCCTCGGCGTCGCCGACCGCACGGGCGTGGTCGCGCTCGAGGCCTTCGGCGAGGCATCCGTCGACGACCACTACCCGCTGTTCTCGATCACCAAGCCGCTGGTCGGCCTCACCGCGCTCGACCTCGTCGACGCCGGTCGCCTGCTGCCGACGACGCCGCTCAGCACCGCGGTGCCCGAGTTCGCGGCCCTGCGCGCCGACGAGGTGCAGCTGCGTCACCTCGTCGGCCACACCTCGGGCATCGTCGAGCCGCCCCTCGACACCCCGGCCGGCCTCCGCCCCTCGCTCCTGGCCGGCGGCCGAGACTTCGCCGCCGGCACGGTCGCCCGCTACTCGTCGATCGCCTTCGAGGGCGTCGCGGCGCTCATCGAGCACGCCTCCGGCGAGGCCTGGCAGCGGCGATTCGCGCGCCTCTTCGATCGAGCGGATGCCTCGGGCCTCACGTTCGACCGCTCGTCGAGCCGGCACGTCCCCGTCGACGCCGCCGAGCACGGGCTCGACTGGGATCGCTTCGCCGCGCTCGGGCATCCCGGTGCCGGAGCCTTCGGCCGCGCCGTCGACCTGCTCGCCGTCGGGTCGGCGCTGCTGCGCGACGACGGCACGCTCGTCTCTCCGCTCGCCGTGGAGGCGATGCGCCGCCCGCTCACCGCCGGCCTGCCCAAGCTCGAGCCCTACCCCGCCGAGCGCGGCCGCGACTTCGGGTTCGCGTGGAACCTGCCGAACGCGGCGCCCGGCCTGCTCGCCCGCGACACCTACGGCCACGGCGGCTGGGCCGGCACCGAGTTCTGGATCACGCCGTCGGTCGGCGTCTGCTCCGTGCTGCTGGCGAACCGTGCCGGCCTCGGCCGATTCGGCTTCGACGCCGAGCAACTGGGCAACCTGGTCACGGCGGAGGCGTCACGGGGCTGAGGCCTCACCTCGCGCGGGACGGCTCGTCTCAGCGCATGAGCGCGAGAGGCCTCGGCAGCCCGCCGACCTCGATCGTCGGCCACGCGGGGTCGACGGTGAGTACCTCGAAGCCGTCGGCGTCGCGCACGAGCGTGTCCTCGACCTTGGCGCCCGGCGCGGTCGGGTTCCACGCGAACGCCTGGCCCGCATGCACGACGTCGTCGACTCCCGGGACGGCTCGGGGATCGCGGCCGACGTATCCGGCCGCGCCGCCCTGGTGGTGGCGCCGCCACTCGGCCGCGTCGAAGCCCTGGTCGGCGTAGGCCGCGACGCCGGCGGCGAACACGTCGCCGAGTCGCGCGCCGGGGGTCGTCGCCTCGAGGAAGGCGCGCTCCACCTCGAGGATGCGCCGCTCGCGGTCGGGCGCGCCCTCACCCGCATCGCCGAACCCGACCCACCGGGTCACGTTGGCGATCAGCCCGTGCCGCCGGCCGCAGACCACGAGCATCGCGCGCCGGCCGAGCGGCGCGTCGGTGGGCAGCGGGTGCCGGTGCGCGAGGCGGGATGCCCCGGCCACGAGCACGACCAGCGGGTCGATGCCGCGCTCGACGAGCCCAGCCGCAAGGGCGGCGGCCGCGCGCCGCTCGGTCCAGTCGGGTTCGACGTCGGCGGCGACCCGGCCGATCACCTCGGCCGACGCGCGGCCGAGCCGACGGAAGCGCTCGCGCTCGGCGGGCAGCAGCGAGGCCCGGGCCGCACGCAGCTCCGCTGCGACCTCGGCCTCGTCGAGCGCGGCGACGCCCGCGGGCGCGAGCGGCTCGAACCAGGGCACCGCGTGCACCGACGCCCGGTCGAACCCGCCGAGCTCCTCGTCGGCGATGCGGTCGGCCTCGTTCGCGAAGATGCGGATCTCGTCGGCCGAGCGATCGACCACGACCGCGACGACGGGGTCGCCGGCGTGCGACACGTGCGTGCGGATCCCGTCGAGGTACCACGACACCGCGCCGTGCGATCGGAGCATGAGCGAGTCGGCACCGTGCTCGTCGAGCAGCGCGAGCAGCCGCGCGCGCTTCGCGCGACGGTCGTCGGCCGAGGGCGGGAGCGAGGCATCCGTCGTCACCGCAGCCGACGATGCGGCATCCGTCGCCGCCCCGGCCGGCGTCGAGGCCTCCGTCACCGTGCTCACGCGATCACCGGGGCCGGGCCGGTGCTCTCGCGCACCTCGAGCCGGGGGCGGTAGGTCACCGGGTGGCCGGCCGGCTCGCCCGCGATCAGCGCACGCAGCCGCGACCAGACCTGCGCGCCGAGCTCCGCGCGCGGCACCGAGAGGCTCGTCAGCGCGGGCGTCGCGAACGCGGCCATCGGCACGTCGTCGAAGCCCGACACCGAGACCGCGCCCGGCACGTCGACGCCGAGCGCGCGCAGCCGCGTGAGCAGCCCGAGCGCGACGAGGTCGTTGAAGGCGAGCACGCCGGTCACGCCCTCGCGCAGGGCGCTCACGACGAGGTCGGCCGCCGCGTAGCCGTCGTCGAGGCGCGAGCCGCACGCGGCGACCCGGATCTCGACGCCGGGGTGGGCCGCAGTCGCCTCGGCGACGCCGCGCAGTCGGTCGGCGTTCGATGCGCTCGACTCGGGACCGGCGAGGTAGAGCAGGCGGCGGTGGCCGAGCGACGCGAAGTGCTCGACGAGATCGCGGATGCCCCGGGCGTAGTCGACCCCGACCACGGGAGCGTCGCCGTCGACGGCCCGGTTGACGACGACGGCCGGCGCCACGCGCGCGGTGAGCTTCGCGAGCCGGTCGGCCGGGAGGCGGGGGGCGCAGAGCACGATCGCGTCGCAGCGCTCGCGCGCCTCGATCGCGGTGGGCTCCTCCTCGTCGACCCGCTCGACCGTGTCGGCGACGAGCACCCGGTATCCGTCGGCCGCGGCGGCGACGCTCAGGCCCTTGAGGATGCCCTGGAACAGCGGGTTCTCGAGGTCGGGCACGACCATCGCGACGGTCTGGTTGCGACCCTGCACCAGGCTGCGCGCCGCGAGGCTCGGCCGGTAGCCGAGGTCGGCCACGGCGCGGCGCACCGACCGCACGATCTCGGGATCGACGGTCGACTTGCCGTTCAGCACGCGTGAGACGCTCGCCTGCGAGACGCCGGCGCGGGCCGCGACGTCGGCGATCGTCGCCGACTTGACGCGTTCGGTCATGCGCACCTCCGTGTCGGGAAATCGATTCCCCATCTTAGGCACGACATTGCCATACATGCCCGAATTCTGTACGCTCACGGCGAGAAAGCGATTTCTCAGCCGATCCTCCGAAGAGGGAGAACATGATGCGCGTCCTCGTCACGGGCTCAGCCGGCCGGCTCGGCCGGAGCACCGCGCTCGGGTTGGCCACGGCCGGCCACGAGGTCATCGGAGCCGACCGCGCCCGCGCCGGGCTCGCCGACCTCGACGATCGGGTCGAGGAGCACGTCGCCGACCTCGCCGACGAGGCATCCGTGGCCCGCCTGCTCGCCGAGACCCGGCCCGACGCGATCGTGCACCTCGCCGCCATCGCGGTGCCGTTCAGCGCACCCGAGCGCGAGATCCTCGTGACGAACACGACCATCGCGCACACGGTGCTCGCCGCCGCCGCGCACGCCGGCGTCGGCCGTGTGCTCGCCGCGAGCAGCCCGACCGTGCTGGGCTACGGCGTGCCGTCGTGGCATCCGTCGNCGCCGCGCACGCCGGCGTCGGCCGTGTGCTCGCCGCGAGCAGCCCGACCGTGCTGGGCTACGGCGTGCCGTCGTGGCATCCGTCGTACCTGCCGCTCGACGAGGCGCACCCGCTCGCCCCGTCGAACGCCTACGCGGTCTCGAAGGTCGTCATCGAAGAGCTGGTGCGCACGTTCGCCCGCACCGCGCCCGGCGCCTTCGGGTTCTTCCGCCCGTGCTACGTCG
Source organism: Agromyces agglutinans (assembly GCF_009647605.1). Taxonomy (GTDB): domain Bacteria; phylum Actinomycetota; class Actinomycetes; order Actinomycetales; family Microbacteriaceae; genus Agromyces; species Agromyces agglutinans. The sequence goes on from NZ_WJIF01000010.1 coordinate 95,573, forward strand.
TCTCGCCCGAGGAGTGGGCGGGCGCCCCCACGCAACAGGGGCACTCGATCGCCGAACGGCTCGAGAACCCGGCGCTGGCCGCCGTCAGCCTGTTCAACTACGTCGACGCGCGGGACGCAGCGGACTTCACGGCCACGTGGCTCGCCGCGCCGGCGGCCGACATCGACGGCGAGGGATTCTTCGTCGGCGCCGCCGACGCGATGTCGGTGCAGCCCGTGGCCGAGCTGTGGCGCGAGTTCGCGCCGGCGCTCGGCGAGGCCGCCGACGCGCTCACGGGCACGAGCCCGGTGTTCTCCGCGGCGAAGGCCGAGCAGCGCCTCGGCTGGCGCGCGCGCCGCAGCTGGCGCACCGAGCTGCCCTTCTGCCGGCCCGCCGCGGCCGCCGCCTCCACCACCGACACCCTCCTGGAGACCGCATGACCCTCAGCTTCGACGGAGTCCTCTTCTTCCCCGTCACGCCCTTCGACACCACGGGCCGGGTCGACCTCGACCTGCTCGCCGAGCACGTGGCGAGCCGCCTCGACTTCGCGCCGGGCGGCGTGTTCCCGGCGTGCGGCACGGGTGAGTTCCACGCACTGTCGACCCGCGAGATCGCCGACGTCGTGCGCACCACGGTCGACACGGTCGGCGGCCGCGTGCCCGTGATCGCCGGCTCGGGCGGCAGCCTCGGCGACGCGCTCGAGACCGCCCGCGCCGCCGCCGACGCGGGCGCCGACGGACTGCTCCTGCTGCCGCCGTACCTCGTCTCGGGCACGACCGACGGACTCGTCGCGTGGGTCGAGGCGATCACCGCCGAGACCGACCTCCCCGTGGTCGTCTATCACCGCGGCACCGCGCGGTACACGCCCGGCGCGATCGCGCGGCTCGCCGAGAACCCGAAGGTCGTCGGCTTCAAGGACGGCACGGGCGACATCGGCCTGGCGCAGGAGATCGTGCTCGCCGCGCGCGCCACCGGCCGCGACCTCGCGTTCTTCAACGGCCTGCTCACCGCCGAGCTCAGCCAGGGAGCGTACCGCGGCATCGGCATCCCGCTGTACTCGTCGGCCGCGTTCGCGATGGTCCCCGAGGTCGCCGCGCTCCACTACCGCGCCTACGAATCGGGCGACGAGGCGACGCGGATGTCGCTCCTCGACGGCTTCTACCGCCCGCTCGTCGCGCTGCGCGACGAGACCCCCGGCTTCGGCGTCTCGCTCGTGAAGGCGGGCCTGCGCCTGCGCGGCCTGCCGGTCGGCTCGGTGCGACCGCCGCTCGTCGATCCGACGCCCGAGCAGGAGGCGCGGCTCGGGGCGATCCTCGACGCCGGGCTCGAGCTCGCGGCCCGACTCGGCGCCGGCGATGCGTCGACGGCCGGCGATGCGTCGACGGCCGCCGAGGCATCGGCCGGCGAGGCATCCGCCGCCGAGGCGGTCGCCGCACGATGACCGCCCCGATCCGCCGGCTCGACACCCGGAGGCTCCGCGCACCGCTGGCCCGGCCGTGGGGGCCCGACGTGCGGGACCTCACCTTCCTCGCGGTCGAGGTCGAAGACGCCGACGGCGCGGTCGGCCACGGCTTCAGCTGGACGCCGACGATCGGCGCGGCCTCGGTCCAGGCCATGCTCGAGCACGACATCCGCGACTGGGTCGTCGGACGCCCGGCCGACGCCGCCGAGATCTGGGAGCCGCTGTGGCGGCACCTGCACGAGGCGGGCGGCGGAGGCGTCACCACGATCGCGATGGCGGGGCTCGACCTCGCCCTCTGGGACCTCGCCGCGCGGCGCGCGGGGGCATCCGTCGCCGATCATCTCGGCCGCCGACGCGATCGGGTGCGCGCCTACGGCAGCGGCATCAACCGGCACTACCCGCTCGACGACCTCGTCGCCCAGGCCGAGCGCTGGGTCGCGGCCGGATTCGAGGCCGTCAAGGTCAAGGTCGGCCTGCCCGACCTGGCCGATGACGTCGAGCGCGTACGAGCCGTGCGCGAGGTGATCGGTCCCGAGCGCGAGCTCATGATCGACGCGAACCAGCTGTGGGGCCTCGACGACGCGCTCCGCGCCATGGAGGCGCTGACGCCGTTCGGCCTGCGCTGGATCGAGGAGCCGCTGCGCGCCGACGACCTCGCCTCGCACGTGCGGCTGGCCGACGCGATCGACGTGCCCATCGCCGTCGGCGAGAACCTGTACACGCGCTACCGCTTCGCCGAGTTCATCGACGCGGGCGTCGCACGCATCGTCCAGCCGAACCTCGTGCGCGTCGGCGGAATCACGCCGTTCCTCGGCATCGCCCGGCTCGCCGCCGACCGCGGCGTCGAGCTCGCGCCGCACCTCCTGCTCGACCTCAGCGCGCAACTCGCGATGGCGGTCGAGCAGGACGTCGCCGTCGAGTCCGCCGAGGATGCCTCGCTCGCCGAGCTCGGCGTGCTCACGGGTGACGCGCCCGTCGTCGTCGAGTCGGGCTGGGCCCGCGACGCGCGGCTCCCGGGCCTCGGCATCCGACTGCGGGATGCCTCGGGAGCCCTCGCATCGGCGCCCTGAACCTGCGAGCCTGAAACCCGCCCCTCGAACCTCGGAGGATCGAAGATGACCGCCCTGCACCCCACCGACCTCGACACGGACGTCGCGAGCGCGGCCCTGCCCGTGCCCGCCGACCTCGACACCGCCGCGCGTGCCGCGCGCGCGGCGTTCGAGGTCACCGTGCGCTCGAGCGCCGCCGAGCGCGCCCGCTGGCTGCGTGCCGCGGCCGACGCGCTCGACGCGCACCGCGACGAGCTCGTGCCGCTCGCCGACGCGGAGTCGCACCTCGGCGAGGCGCGCCTCACCGGCGAGCTCGCCCGCACGACCGCGCAGCTGCGGCTGTTCGCCGACGCCGTCCTCGAGGGCTCCTACCTCGAGGCGACGGTCGACCACCGCGACCCGACGACGACGCCGCCGCGGCCCGACCTGCGCCGGCTCCTGCGCCCGCTCGGGCCGGTGGGCGTGTTCGGGGCCTCCAACTTCCCGTTCGCGTTCTCGGTCGCCGGCGGCGACACCGCCTCGGCGCTCGCGAGCGGATGCCCCGTCGTCGTCAAGAACCACTCGGCCCACCTCCGGCTCGGCCGCCGCACGGCCGAGGTCCTCGTCGAGGCGCTCACGTCGGCGGGCGCGCCCGTCGGCGTGCTCTCCCTCGTCGAGGGCCGCGAGGCGGGCGTGGCGCTCGTGCAGCACCCCGAGATCCGCGCGGTCGGCTTCACCGGCTCCCTGCACGGCGGGCGGGCGCTGTTCGACCTGGCGGCCGGCCGCCCCGACCCCATCCCGTTCTACGGCGAGCTCAGCGCGGTGAACCCCGTCATCGTCACGGATGCCGCGATCGCCGCTCGCGCCGATGAGCTCGCGGCGGGCCTCGCCGCGTCGTTCACGCTCGGGGCCGGGCAGTTCTGCACGAACCCGGGCGTCGTGATCGTGCCGGCCGGGTCCGGCTTCGCCGACCTCGTCGGTGCCGCGGTCGGACAGGCCGAACCGGCGCGCATGCTCACCGACGGCATCGCCGAGGCGTTCGCACGCGGGCTCGACGGCCTCGTGGCGCACGCGGACGTCGAGGTCGCCGCGGGCTCGGTCGCCCAGCAGCCGGGTTCGGGCGCCGCCGTGGTGCTGCGGACGACCGCGGCCGCGGTCATCGCCGACCCGTCGGCGCTGCTCGCCGAGTGCTTCGGCCCCGCGACGCTCGTCGTCGAGTACGGCGACCTCGACGAGGCGCTCGACGTCGTACGCGCCGTCGGCGGAAGCCTCACCGCGACGGTGCACGCCGAGCCGTCCGAGGACGTCACGGACATCGTCGCCGTGCTCGCCGAGGTGGCCGGGCGCGTGCTCTTCGCGGGCTGGCCGACCGGCGTGGCCGTCAGTTGGGCCCAGCAGCACGGCGGGCCGTGGCCGTCGACGACGTCGATTCACACGTCGGTCGGCATGACCGCGATGCGGCGGTTCCTGCGCCCGGTCGCCTTCCAGGATGCCCCGGAGCACGCACTGCCCGACGAGCTCAAGGAGTCGAACCCGCTCGGCATCCCGCGACGGGTCGACGGCGTGCTCGTCGTGCCCGCGGGCTCGTAGCCGTCTCGGCGTCGCTCGGTACGGCCGGCGCCTGTCGCCGCGTAGCCTCGAACCTGTGTCGCCCTCTTGCCCCACTCCCCTGGAATCACGTTATGGCGATCGAACCCAGGTAGAGCCTGGTTCCTCGGGGTCAACCTGGTTCCAGCGGGAATCGGGCGAGGCCGGCGGCGAGCAGCCGTGAGCGTCGGGACGTACCTCGCGGCCGCGACGCCGCCCCGGCTCGCCGTCGGCGGCATCACCGTCGCGATCCCGGTGCTCGCCGTCGAGCAGACCGGAGACGTCGCGCTCGGGGGGCTGCTCGCGGCGGCCACGCTCGCACCGAGCATCGTCGCGGCGCCGTTCGTCGGTGTGCTCCTCGACCGCAGCCGCCGGCCCGGGGCGCTCATCGCCGCGGCCGGCCTCGCGATGGGCGTGTCCTTCGCGATCGCGGCGTTCCTCGGCCCGATCCCGGCGTGGGCGGTCGCCGTCGTGCTGCTCGCGGGCGGAGCGGCGGGGCCGTTCGTCATGGGCGGGCTCTCGAGCTACGTCACCGAGCGCATCCCCGACGAGCGACGTGCGTACGCGATCGACGCGCTCGCCTACAACCTCGGCTCGGTCGTCGGCCCGGCCGTCGTCGCCGCATCGGCAGCACTCGGTTCCGCCCGACTCGCCACACTCCTGATGGCCGCGAGCGCGCTCATCGGCGCCGTCGGCACGATCCCGCTGCGGCTGCGCCCCGCCGGCTCCCCCGCCCGCGGGTCGATGCTGCACACCATGGCGCGGGGCATCCGCCACATCGCCCTGCACCGGCCGCTCGCCGTGGTCACCGCGAGCGGCACGGTGAGCCAGTTCGGCGCCGGCGGCCTCGCGATCGCGGCCGTCGCGCTGTCGGTGCAGCGCAAGGGCGACGCCGACCAGGGCGCGCTCATCGTCACGGCGTTCGCGATCGGCGGCCTCCTCGGGGCGCTGTGGAACTCCGGCCGCCCGTCGCGCCTGCGCCCCGAGGCGACCATGGGCCTCGGGTTCGCGGCGACCGGCGTGCTCACCGTCGTCGCGGCGGTCGACCTCGGCCTGTGGTGGACGGCCGCTGCGGTCGGGGCATCCGGCCTGTTCACGGCGGCGAGCGCGGCGGCGATGCTGCTCATCCGCAAGCAGCAGAGCCCGCCCGCCCTGCGCTCGCAGGTGTTCACGGTCGGCGCCGGGCTGCGCGCGGCAGCGGCCGCCGGCGGTGCCGCGGTCGCCGGGCTCGCAGCCGGGCTCGGCGCGGGCACGCTGCTCGTGCTCATCGGCGCGACCTGGATCGCGTCGGGTGCGATGCTGCTCGCCTACCCGCGCGGTGCGGCCCCCATCGACCGCTGACGGATGCCTCGGCGGCGGCATCCCGGCGCCCGCGCCCGAGGCGTCCCCGTCAGCCCCGCCGGAGGCATCCCGTCAACCTCGCCGGCGGCATCCCGACGGCCTCGCCTGCCCTCTCCCGCCGGCCTCGCCTGCCCCATGATCGCGATTCAGGAATTTCTCCCCCGCCTCCGGCGCGTCGTGTGCCGACACGCCGCCACCCGGTCAGGAATTCCTGAACGAGCGCCGGCGACGATCGGGTTGCGGCGGCTGGCGACCGACGGCGGCCGATCGCCGCGGGGCGGCGAGCCGGCTGCTACAGCCCGAGCCCGAGGTCGGCGACGCGCACCGGCTCGCCCGTCTCGAGCGACCGGTTGCCGGCGATGCCGACCGCGACGGCGCGCACGCCGTCGGCGTAGCCGGAGACCCGCCCGAGCGGAGGGTCATCCGTCACCCGCCCGAACAGGTGCCCGAGCAGGTAGGCGTCGCCGCCGCCGTGGCCGCCGATGCCCTGCGGGATCTCGACGACCTGGGCCTGCTCCCAGTGCCGTTGCACGACGAGGCGCTCGGCGTGCGGGCGCACGTCGTCGGCGGGCACGTCGTCGGGGTGCATGCTCGGGTCGACGACGACCTTCCCGTCGGCGCCGACGAGCACCGATCCGCGTTCGACGACCTCGAGCTCCGCGCGGCCCTCGGTGCCGTTGACGGTGACGCGGTACCCCTCCCAGGGGGCGTGCGCGTTCAGCGAGTAGCTCATCGTCGCCCCGGTGTCGTAGTCGACGAGCGCGGCGAGGTTGTCCTCGATCGTGATGCCCGGGTCGAACACGTCGCGGTCGCGCAGGTAGCCGTCGTGGTGCTCCTGGTCGAGGTAGAGGCGCTTCAGCCGCTCGTCGGCCGCGAGGTCGAGCGCGAACGGATCGCCGGCCGCACCCGTGCCGCGCCCGGGTCGCCCCTCGAGTCCGAGCCCGCGCGCCGCCGCGTTCTCGGCGCCGTAGAAGCGCAGCCCGCCGCTCGCGAACACGCGCACGGGCGACGCCTGGATCCACCAGTTGACGAGGTCGAAGTGGTGCGACGCCTTGTGGATGAACAGGCCGCCCGAGTGCTGCTTCTCGCGGTGCCAGCGGCGGAAGTAGTCGGCCCCGTGCACGGTGTCGAGCGCCCACTCGAAGTGCACGCTCGTGACGCGGCCGATACGGCCGTCGGCGATGACCTGACGCAGCGTCGAGTTGCGGGGGCTGTAGCGGTAGTTGAACGTCGTGATGACCTCGCGCCCGGTCTCGGCGATGGCCTCGCCGATGCGCCGCACGCTCTCGGCGTCGATGGTGAGCGGCTTCTCGACGACGACGTCGGCACCGGCACGGAGCGCTCGCACGATGTACTCGGCGTGCGTGAAGTCGGGGGTCGTGATGACGACGCGGTCGAGCCGCTCGTCGACGATCATGCGCTCGAGGTCGTCGGGCGCGTACCGCGCGGGCACCGGATGCCCCGCCTCGACGACCTCTCGCTCGTAGACGTCGAGGCGGCCCGGGTTCGCATCGCTCCAGGCGACGAGCTCGGCCTGCCCGGGAACCTGCTCGGCACCGACCACGGTGCCGGTCATGGCCCCGATGTACATGCCGGCGCGGCTGCCCGTGCCGATGAGTCCGTACCGTTCGCGCTGCGTCATTGCGGGTGCTCCTGATGGGGTCGGGAGAAATCGATTTCCAGCGCCAGTGAGCGGCTCGTCGATCGCCGCCGGATGACTCTGGGAAAGCGCTATCTCGTGGTCTTCCATTTGTAGCAGCCGCCGAGCCCCGCGTCGAACGGCCGCCGCGGTAGCATGTGTCGCCCGAAGCCCCGCCCCGTGCCTGGAGGATCAATGAGCGAGCCGAGCCGCACCACCCCGGCCACCCTGCACGATGTGGCGCGCGAGGCCGGCGTCTCGCTCGCGACGGCGTCGCGCTCGTTGAACGGCAGCACTCGCCGGGTCAACGAGGAGTACCGGCAGCGCGTGCTCGACGCCGCGGCGAAGCTCAACTACACGCCGAACCTCTCGGCGCAGGCCGTCGCCAGGGGCACGACCACGACGGTGGCCCTGCTCGTCGCCGACATCGCCGACCCGTACTTCTCGTCGATCGCGGCGGGCGTCGTCGCCGAGGCCGATGCCGAGCACCTCATCGTCACCATGGCCGCCACCGAGCGCGACCCCGAGCGCGAGCTCGAGCTCGTCCGGCAGTTGCGCGGCCAGCGCCCACGCGTGATGATCCTGGCGGGCTCGCGCCCCACGGTCGACCGCACCGAGGGCGCGCTCGCCGACGAACTCGCGGCGTACGAGGCATCCGGCGGTCGCGTGGTGCTGATCAGCCGCAACGAACTCGACTTCCGCACCGTGCTGCTCGAGAACCGCGGCGGCGCCGAGCGGCTCGCCCGCGAGCTCGTCGGCCTCGGGTACCGGCGCTTCGCGGTCGTGACCGGCGGCGAGGGGCTGCGCACGGCGGCCGATCGGCTCGAGGGTTTCCGGGCCGGGCTCGCGGCCGTCGGCGGCCGGCTCGACGACGCCGACGTCGTGCGCTCGGCGTTCACGCGCGACGGCGGCTACGACGGGGCGCGCCGGCTCATCGAGCGCGGTCTCGACGGCATCGAGCTCGTCTTCGCGACCAACGACGTGATGGCGGTCGGCGCGCTCTCCGCGATCCGCGACGCCGGCCTCACGCCCGGCCGCGACCTCGCGATCGCCGGGTTCGACGACATCCCCACGGTGCAGGATGTCACGCCCCCGCTCACGACGGTTCGCGTGCCGCTCGAGGAGCTCGGCCGGCGAGCGCTGCGCCTGGCGCTCGCCGAGGATGCCGACGCCGGCGCCGACGCGGACGCCACGGCCGGTGAGACCGCTCACCCTCGCGGCGGCTCGGTCGAGGCCGAGGTGGTCCTGCGCGCCTCGACGCCCGGCATCGGCTGACCACGGTCGTCGCACCTCCCGCCGCGGTGCGGGTTCCTCGCACCGGTGCGAGGAACTCGGCGCACTGCCGCGAGCAACTCGCACCGCGGCGGCCCGGGCGAATCGCCGCCACGTCCACTCGGGCTGACGAGGTCTTGCGAGGCGCCGACTCCTGTGGCACACTCTGGTAAACGCTTTCCGACGCGCCGGACCGATCGAACGAGCCGCCGCACCCGCACCCGCACGAACAGGACGACCCATGGCAGAGCAGCCCCAGACCACCCCGCAGACCATCGGCATCATCATGAACGGCGTCTCGGGCCGCATGGGCTACCGCCAGCACCTCGTGCGCTCGATCCTCGCGATCCGCGAGCAGGGCGGCGTGCTCCTCGCCGACGGCGAGACGCGCGTGCAGGTCGAACCGATCCTCGTCGGCCGCAGCGAGAAGAAGCTCGCCGACCTCGCCGCCGAGCACGGCATCGAGCACTACACGACGAACCTCGACGAGGCGCTCGCCGACGACCGCTGGCAGATCTACGCCGACTTCCTCGTGACCAAGGCCCGGGCGGCCGCGCTGAAGAAGGCCATCGCGGCCGGCAAGGCCATCTACACCGAGAAGCCGACGGCCGAGTCCTTCGAGGAGGCGCTCGAGCTCGCCCGCCTCGCCGAGGAGGCCGGCATCAAGAACGGCGTCGTGCACGACAAGCTCTACCTGCCGGGCCTGCAGAAGCTCAAGCGCCTCATCGACTCGGGCTTCTTCGGCCGCATCCTGAGCGTGCGCGGCGAGTTCGGCTACTGGGTGTTCGAGGGCGACTGGCAGCCCGCGCAGCGTCCGAGCTGGAACTACCGCGCCGAAGACGGCGGCGGCATCATCGTCGACATGTTCCCGCACTGGAACTACGTGCTCGAGAACCTCTTCGGCCGGGTCGAGTCGGTCTACGCGAAGGCCGTCACCGAGATCCCCGAGCGCGTCGACGAGCGCGGCGAGCGCTACCCCGCCACCGCCGACGACGCCGCGTACGCGATCTTCGAGCTCGAGGGCGGCGTCGTCGCGCAGCTCAACTCCAGCTGGACCACGCGCGTCAACCGCGACGAGCTCGTCGAGTTCCAGGTCGACGGCACGCACGGCTCGGCCGTCGTGGGCCTCTTCGGGTGCAAGATCCAGCCGCGCAACGCGACGCCCAAGCCCGTGTGGAACCCCGACCTCGCCGACGAGCACGACTACGCCGGCGACTGGATCGAGAGCCCCGGCAACCGCGAGTTCGAGAACGGCTTCAAGACGCAGTGGGAGGAGTTCATCCGCCACGTGGTCGAAGACGCCCCGAACCACTACGACTTCCTCGCGGGCGCGCGCGGCGTGCTGCTCGCCGAGGCGGGCCTCCGTTCGTCGGCCGAGGGCCGTCGTGTCGAGATCCCCGTCGTCGACGTGCCGACCGCGCCCGTGACCACCGGCGACGCGAGCGCGGCGGGCGCCGACCTCGCGACCGAGCTCGCCGGGCTCCGCTGATGACGGCACTGACCCTCCTCGACGCGCAGGGCGGCGTGGCATCCGTCGCCCTGAACGCGGCGCCCGCGTTCCAGAAGCCCCGGCATCCGCTCGCGAGCCGCGTCGCGTACGCGGCCGCGCACGTGGTGCCGAAGGCGCACGCCGACAACACGCCGGGCGAGCCGGCCGAGATCGACTGGGATGCCACGCTCGCGTTCCGCCACCACGTGTGGTCGTGGGGCCTCGGCGTCGCCGACGCGATGGACACCGCACAGCGCAACATGGGCCTCGACCCGGCCGCGACCCGCGAGCTCATCTCGCGGAGCGCCGCCGAGGCGGCGTCGGTCGGCGGAAAGCTCGTCGTGGGCGTCAACACCGACCACGTCGACGAGGAGCACATCCCGCTCGACCGCGTGATCGATGCCTACAAGCAGCAGCTGCACCAGACCGAGGACGCGGGCGCCGGTGTCGTGCTCATGGCGAGCCGGCACCTCGCGCGCGCCGCGCAGTCCGCCGACGACTACCGCCGCGTCTACCGCGAGGTGCTCGCGGCGGCGAGCACGCCGGTCGTGCTGCACTGGCTCGGCACGGCGTTCGATCCGTCATTGGCCGGTTACTTCGGTTCGGATGACTCGGATGCCGCGTCGCAGACCCTGCTCGAGATCATCGAGGACGACCCGACCAAGGTGCAGGGCGTGAAGATGAGCCTGCTCGACGCCGACGCCGAGATCGCGGTCCGTCGCCGCCTGCCCGGGACGGCCCGGATGTTCACGGGCGACGACTTCCACTACGTCGGCCTCATCGAGGGCGACGACCTGGGCCACTCCGACGCGCTGCTCGGTGCGTTCTCGTGCCTGGCGCCGAACGCCTCGGCCGCGATCCAGGCGCTCGACGCCGGCGATGTCGAGGGGTACCGGAGCATCCTCGCGCCGACCGAGCCGCTCTCGCAGCAGGTCTTCGCCGCGCCGACGTACTACTACAAGACGGGGGTCGCGTTCCTGTCGTGGCTGAACGGCCATCAGGCGGCGTTCCAGATGGTGGGCGGCCTGCACGCCGCGCGCAGCCTGCCGCACCTCTCACGGATCGTCGAACTGGCGAACGCATCGGGTGCGCTCGAGCGGCCCGAGCTGGCGGCGGCCCGCTGGCACGCGATGCTCACGCTGAACGGCGTCGAGCCCGCGACGACGGAGGCCGCTACGGCGAAAGACGACGTGCCTGACGCCGCGCCCGCGCCCGAGCCCGCCGCGCCCTCCGCATCCGACCCGATCGACCTCTCGGAGCTGCCCGCATGACCGCCCACCCCCGCCTGTCGATGAACGTCGCGACGATCAAGTACGCGCCGTTCGAGGATTCGCTGCGCGTGCTGCTCGACGCCGGCTACGAGTCGGTCGGGCTCTGGCGCGAGCCGGTCGCCGAACTCGGGCTCGACGAGGCGACCAAGCGGTTCGCCGACTCGGGCCTTCGCCTGTCGACACTCTGCCGCCAGGGCTTCTTCACCATGGAGGAGGGCGCGGCGCGCCGGGCCTCGATCGACGAGAACCGCCGGGCGATCGCGGAGACGGCCACCCTCGCCGCGGCCGGCGCGCCCCGCTCGCGAGCAGTGCTCGTGCTCGTCGCCGGCGGGCTGCCCGAGGGCTCGCGCGACCTCGTCGGCGCTCGCGCCCGTATCGCCGACGCGCTCGAGGAGCTCGCGCCCGAGGCATCCGCCGCCGGGGTGACGCTCGCGATCGAGCCGCTGCACCCGATGTACGCCTCCGACCGCGCCGTCGTCTCGACGCTCAAGCAGGCGCTCGACCTCGCGGCGCCGTTCGCGCCCGAGACGGTCGGCGTCACCGTCGACACGTTCCACATCTGGTGGGACCCCGAGGCCGAGGCGCAGATCGAGCGCGCCGGCCGCGAGGGACGCATAGCGACATACCAGGTGTGCGACTGGGCGACGCCCCTGCCGGCCGACGTCCTGCTGAGCCGGCACTACCCCGGCGACGGCGTCATCGACTTCGGCACGTTCACGCGAGCCGTCGAGGCGACCGGCTACGCGGGCGACATCGAGGTCGAGATCTTCAACCAGCAGATCTGGGATGCCCCGTGGGCCGAGGTGGCCCGCCGTACGGCGGAGACCTTCGACGCCGCGGTGGCACCGCACCTCGCTTCGGTGCCGGCCGGCGCGTAGGCGGCGCCGCACCGACCCGATCGGCCTGCAGACGGGGCGGCTCCCGCCCCGGGAAAACAGGATGAGATGCGCTACACCCCGCAATACCGCAATACACGGGTATGACGCGTCTCATCCTGTTTCCGCACCGGCGCCGAGGCGCTCGTCGGCCGCCGCCTGCACGCTGCCCTCGTCGGAGACCACGGTCGCAGCTCCTGCGGCGCCCGGTTCCCAGCCGGCATCGCTACGCTGGATCGGTGCCCTTCGACCTTCGCAACCAGCCCGTGGACCGGCGGTCCGAGGCCGCACTCGCCGCACGCGGACTCGGCTACCGATCGGTCGATCCGTCCGACCGCGCCGGGCTCGACGCGTGGGCGCAGGCCGACCAGCGCGGCTTCCATCACCTGCGGCCGACCGAGTCCGACCTCGAGCACGAACGGCGCATCTTCGCGGAGCGCCGCGTGCACGGCGTCTACGACCCGACGGGGGCCGAGCCGGCGATCCCCGTCGCGACGATCTCGAGCTGGCCGACCGGACTCAGCATGCCGGGCGGGCGCAGCGTCGACGCGTGGGCGATCAGCTCGGTGACGGTCGCACCGACGCACCGGCGCCGCGGCATCGCCCGGGCCATGGTCGAGGCCGAGCTCCGCGACGCCGTCGAAGCCGGAGCCGCGGTCGCCGTGCTGACGGTGAGCGAGGCCACGATCTACGGCCGGTTCGGTTTCTCCCCCGCCGCACGCGCGGCGACGGTCGTCGTCGACCGCCGGCGGGCGGTGTGGAAGGGGCCGGATGCCCCGGGCCGGACGCACCTCGTCGACCCGCGGTCGCTGCGCGACGCGGCCCCGCAGATCATCCGCCGCGCGGTGGCCCGCACGCCCGGCGAGATCGACCGATGGCCGGTCCTGCTCGACCGCGTGCTGGGCCTGATCGACCCCGAGTCCGAGGGCGCACGCCGCACCCGCGCCATCCGCTACGACGACCAGCACGGCGAGACGCAGGGCTTCGTGACCTACCGCATCACGCGCGAGCCCGACCGTCCGGGCGTGCTCGAGTTCGACTTCATGGCAGCGGCGACCGACGACGCCGAGCGCGCCCTGTGGCGAGCCCTCGTCGAGGTCGACTTCATCGGCTCCGTGCGCGGGACGCTGCGCTCGGTCGAGGAGCCCCTGCCCTGGCTGCTCGAGGATCCTCGAGCGGTGTCGGTCGAGGAGGTGCTCGATCACCTCTGGGTGCGGGTGCTCGACCCGGTCGCGGCGCTCGGCACGCGCCGGTACGGGGTTGCGGGCTCGCTCACGCTGGAGGTCGACGACCCGCTCGGCCATGCCGCTGGCACCTTCGAACTCGAGGTCTCGAACGGCGGGCGCGCCGAGGTGCGCCGGGTCGAGGCATCCGAGGCCTCGCCGTCGTCGTCGCGCCGCAGCCGCCGTGCGGGCGGCATCCGGCTCGGCGTTCCCGAACTCGGCGCGATCCTCCTCGGTGACGTGCGTCCCTCGACGCTGGCCCGCGCGGGCCGCATCGGCGACGCCGGCGCGCTCGAGTTGGCCGACGCGATGTTCGCGACCCGCAAGGCGCCGCAGCTGAGCATCTGGTTCTAGGCCGTTCCTCGCCGTTGGGCCAATGTGAGCGCGACCACGGGAAAGCGCGTGCCGCGTGGCATCCGCCTGTCGCCCGAACGGGGGTCACCACTTACTGACCGGTAAGTGAGTTATGTGACCGTTATCAAAGTGGCCTACCGGAGCGCTCGCGCGCGCACCAAGATGGGCCGTGCCGCCGCCGATGAAGACGGCGGAACCCGGAGGGGTCGACCTCACCTGATGAAGGGGAGAGCCGTGAAGAAGACTTCATTGGTCTCTGCTGCTGCGATCGCCGGTGTTTCGGCGATGCTGCTGGCAGCCTGTTCCAGCGGCGGTGGCGGCGAGGGCGACGACGGCGGCGATGCCGCCGCGACGCGCGCCTGCGTGATCCTGCCCGACGCGGCATCCTCGCCGCGCTGGGAGAACAACGACCGCCCGTACCTCGAGAGCGGCCTCGCCGATGCCGGCTTCGAGACCGACATCCAGAACGCGCAGGGCGACACGGGCAAGTACGCGACCATCGCCGACCAGCAGCTCAGCAAGGGCTGCGGCGTGATGCTGCTCGTCGACTACAACGGCGCGGGCGCCGCGGTCGCCGAGAAGGCGAAGGCCGAGGGCATCCCGGTCATCGCCTACGACCGCCCGATCGAGGGCGCCGACTACTACGTCTCGTTCGACAACGTCGAGGTCGGCCGCCTCGAGGGCCAGGCGATCGTCGACGGCCTGAAGGCCGCCGGCAAGGACCCGGCCACCGCCAAGGTCGTCTACATGGGCGGCGACCCGACCGACGGCAACGCCGCGATGTTCCACGACGGTGCGGTCGAGGTCATGGAGGGCGCCGGCATCAAGCCGGCCGCCGAGCCGCCCGGGGTCTGGGACGGCGACGAGTCGGCCACCAACTTCGAGCAGGCGCTCACCGGGCTCGGCGGCACCGTCGACGCGGTGTGGGTCGCCAACGACACCAACGCCGCGGGCGTCATCACGGTGCTCGACAAGAACGGGCTGACCGTTCCGGTCTCCGGGCAGGATGCCTCGGTCGCCGGCCTGCAGAACGTGCTGCTCGGCAAGCAGACCGCGACGGTCTACAAGCCGATCAAGCTCGAGGCCGACGCGGCCGTCGAGCTCGCGGTGGCCCTGCTCGAGGGTGAGACGCCCACCGCCGACCAGGAGCTCGAGGACGGCACGCCGTACATCGCGGTGACGCCGATCCTCGTGGGACCCGAGGAGGTCGTCACGGTGATCGAGGCGGGCGACGCCGACGCCGCCGAGGTCTGCGACGGCGAAGTCGCGGCCAAGTGCGAGGAGTTCGGCATCGACGCGGGGTGATCCCGGCAGCGCGGGGCCTCGGGCCGCAGGCCCGGGGCCTCGCGTCGTCCCCTCCGTCCTTCCCTCCCGGTGCCACACTGGGAGCCGACAGCGTCGTCTGAAAGGAACCGGCATGGATGTGCCACTCATCGAACTGAGCGGGGTGCAGAAGAGCTTCGGCCCCGTGAGCGTGCTCAAGGGGGTCGACCTGCAGGCCTTCCCGGGCCGGGTCACCGCGCTCGTCGGCGACAACGGCGCCGGCAAGTCCACCCTCATCAAGGGCCTCGCGGGCGTCCAGCCCTACGACGCGGGCGTGGTGCGATTCGACGGCGAGGAGGTCGCGCTGCACACCCCGCGCGACGCCTCGCGGCTGGGCATCGAGGTCGTCTACCAGGACCTCGCGCTCTGCGACAACCTCGACATCGTGCAGAACATGTTCCTCGGCCGCGAGGAGACGGGGTTCGGCACGTTCGACGAGGGCCTCATGGAGCGCGAGGCATCCGAGACCCTGCGTTCGCTGTCGGTGCGCACCGTGAAGAGCGTGCGGCAGAAGGTGTCGAGCCTCTCGGGCGGCCAGCGGCAGACCGTCGCGATCGCGCGCGCCGTGCTGAAGAAGGCGCGGCTGGTCATCCTCGACGAGCCGACCGCGGCCCTCGGCGTCGCGCAGACCGAGCAGGTGCTGCAACTCGTCAAGCGCCTCGCCGAGCAGGGCGTCGCGGTCATCATCATCAGCCACAACCTCGCCGACGTGTTCGAGGTCGCCGACCACGTCAGCGTGCTCTACCTCGGCCAGATGGTCGCGTCGCTCGAGGTCGCCGAGACCACGCGCGACGAGGTCGTCGGCTACATCACGGGCACCAGGAGCCAGGGAGGCCGCGCCGCATGACCACCGGAGAAGCGGAGCGCACGAACGCCTCCCCCGACCCCATCGCGGGCGACCTCATCGGCAGCGGCGTCGAGGGCGGCGTCGGCGACCAGGTGCGCGCGTGGCTGCAGCGCGTGCGCGGCGGCGAGATGGGCGCGCTGCCGGCCGTCGGAGGGTTCATCGTCCTCAGCGTCATGTTCTCGGTGCTGAGCCCGTTCTTCCTCACCGAGCGCAACTTCGCGAACCTGATGACCCAGGCTGCCACGCTCGTCATGCTGGGCATGGCGCTCGTGTTCGTGATCCTGCTCGGCGAGATCGACCTCTCGGCCGGCGTCACCGCAGGCGTGACGATGTGCATCTTCATCGTGCTCGTCAACGTGCAGGGCTTCAACTGGATCGCCGCCCTCGCCGTGGCGTTCATCGCGGGCATCGCGATCGGTGCCTTCATCGGGTTCTTCGTGGCGAGGGTGGGCATTCCATCGTTCGTGGTGACCCTCGGCCTGTTCCTGGGCCTGCAGGGCTTCGAGCTGATCATCATCGGCTCCGGCGGCCTCTACCGGGTGCAGATCCCCGAGATCCTCGCCATCCAGAACTCGAACCTGCCGGTCTGGGGCGGCTGGGCGATGCTCGTCGTCGTCCTCGCCGTGTCGGCGGGCACCTCGTTCTGGGATCGCGCGCGCCGCACGCGCGCGGGCGTTCCCAACCGCGCGATCGCGCTCGTGTGGATCAAGCTCGGCGTCATCGCCGCGCTCGGCGGCATCGCGGTGTACATCCTCAACCAGGACCGCGGCCAGTCGGTCAAGGCCGTGCAGGGCGTGCCGATCGTCGTGCCCATCGTGCTGGTCATCCTCTGGCTCGGCACCTTCGTGCTCGACCGCACGCGCTACGGCCGGTACATCTACGCGATCGGCGGCAACGCCGAGGCCGCGCGCCGCGCCGGCATCAAGGTCGTGCTCATCCGCTGGACGGCGTTCATCGTCTGCTCGACGCTGTCGGTCGTCGCCGGCCTGTTCATGATCAGCAAGGTCGGTTCGGTGGATGCCGCCGCGGGACGCGACCTGGTCCTGAGCGGCGTCGCGGCGGCCGTGGTGGGCGGCGTCAGCCTGTTCGGCGGGCGCGGGCGGCTGCTGCACGCCGCGATCGGCGCGCTCGTGATCGCGGTGATCACGAACGGCCTGGGCCTGCTGAACCTGCCCGCCGGCGTGAACTACGCGGTCACGGGCGGCGTGCTGATCCTCGCCGCCACGGTCGACGCGGTGTCGCGGCACCGGGCCGGCGGGGCGATCCTGCGGACCTGATCCGGGCGGGAGGCCCGCGTCTCAGGGCAGGCCCTGAAATGCGGGCCATCCGTCCGCACGCCCCTGTCGACGGTCGGTGCCCGGCGTACCGTCCTCCCCGTCATCGATCCGTTCGATCAGGGGGAAGATCATGAGACACGCCGCCGCGCACTCCATCGTGCCGCTCAGCGTCCCGCACTCGCGAAGCCACGAGGGCCGCTTCGGACGGCTGTTCGGCCGCGGCTTCTCGGTGTGGGAACCGCCGGGCGCGGGCGACCTCGAGAAGCAGGTCGCCATCCACGAGTTCGCCGTCACCGAGATGTTCGCCGAGGACACGCCGCCCGATTCGGCGATGCCGGTCGGATATACCTATCTCGGCCAGTTCGTCGACCACGACATCACCTTCGACCCGCAGTCGTCGCTGACGAAGCACAACGACCCCGACGGCCTGCAGAACTTCCGCTCGCCCCGGCTCGACCTCGACAGCCTGTACGGCCGCGGTCCCGACGACCAGCCGTACCTCTACGACCAGCAGCGGGTGCTCCATGACGGGTTCGCCGGGTTCCTGCGGATCGGCCGCGGGCAGGCGACCTCGTTCGTCGAGCCCGACCTGCAGCGCAACGCCGACGGCGTCGCGATCATCGGCGACCCCCGCAACGACGAGAACGTCATCGTCAGCCAGCTGCAGCTCGCGTTCGCGCAGCTGCACAACCGCATCCTGCAGCAGCTGGCGGATGCCGCGACCGGGCCGGCCACGGCCGGCCGCAAACTGTTCCTCGAGGCGCAGCGCATCACCGTGTGGTTCTACCAGTACGTCGTCTGGAACGACTTCGTCTCCCGGATCACCGAGGGGTCGATCTTCGCGAAGGCGCTCACGATCGACGACGACGGCGGCGACGGGACCGGGCCGCGCTACTCGGTGACGTGGGGCCTCGACGACGTCTACGACTGGTCGGAGAACCCGTTCATGCCGGTCGAGTTCTCGGTGGCGGCGTACCGGTTCGGGCACTCGATGATCCGCGGCGGCTACCAGATCAACTTCCCGGTGCAGAACGGCGTGGGCCACGAGTTCGGCAAGCCGATCTTCGCGGCGCCGCCGGTGCCCGCCGCGCATGCGGTGACGGCCGGGCCGGCCGACCTCCGCGGCGGGCGCGCGCTCCCCGAGAAGCACACGCTCCAGTGGGATTGGTACTTCGACTTCGTGTCGTCGCGCAAGGGCCCGCCGACGCCGTTCCCGCAGCTCGCGCACAAGATCGACACGCATCTGTCGCGCTCGGTCTTCGCGATCCCGGCGGGACCCGGCGTCACCAACCCGCTGGCCGAGCTCAACATCAAGCGCGGCTGGCGCATGGAGCTGCCGCCCGCGACCGAGGTGGCCACGGCGCTGCATATCGAGCCGATGCCGATCGAGCACCCGATGGAGGAGTCCCTCTGGGTCTACATCCTCAAGGAGGCGCAGGTGCAGCAGGACGGCGAGCGCCTGGGCGCGGTCGGCTCGACGCTCGTCGCCGCGGTCTTCTCGGGCCTGCTGCGCGGCGACCCGTTCTCGTACCTCAACCGCGCGCCGCACTGGACGCCGGGGAGCGAGCTCGTCGACGGGCAGCCGATGTTCGAGAAGGTGTCGGACGTGCGCGATGCCGACCGCGGCGTCGAGTTGCGCCCCCAGTGGGAGGTGGTCGACCTGCTGCACGCCGCCGGCGTGCCCGAGGACGTTCCCGCGCTGAACGGGATCTTCCGGGCGTAGGAGGCTCAGGCGGCGCAGCAACCGGCCTGATCCGGCGAGCGGGTCACGCCGCTGCCGGCTCTGCCGGCGCTCTGCCGCCCTCCTCGAGCGACTCGCCGAGCGGTAGGGTGCGCGGCACATCACCCGGGAGAGCCAGATCGACTCCACTCCATGGGGTGATGCCCCGGCCGTCGACTCATCCGTACCGTGCTCCGCATCCCACCGAGAACGGAGCATCGACCATGCACGCCAACCCCGCTGCCGACACGCATCCCACACCGACCACCGACCATGCACCCGCCCAATCCCCAGCACGAGGGTGGTTGCAGGCAACCGTGATGATCGTCGGGTTCGCGGCCGTGATGCTGGTGTCGAACTCGATCGCGTCCGCCCTGTCGAACCCGGTGGCCGCGCTCGTGATCGGTCCGGCCCTCGCGGTGCTGATGCTGTGGCTCTACCGGCTCGCGTCGACCCGGATCGAGCGTCGACCCGTGCCGGAACTCGATCGGCGGGGTGCGCGCCGCGGCCTGCTCCTCGGCCTCCTGGGCGGGTTCGGCCTGGCCGCCGTGACGATCGCCGTGCTCGCCCTCGTCGGGGCCTACCGGGTCACCGGCTGGGGCTCGATCGCCGGGGTGCTGGGCCTCGTCGGCATGATGGTCGCCGTGGCGGTCGCCGAGGAGGTGCTGTTCCGCGGCGTGATCTTCCGGCTCACGCAGCGACGATGGGGCACCTGGCTCGCCCTCGGCGTCTCGGCCGTGCTGTTCGGGCTCGTGCACCTCGTCAACCCCGGCGCGACGGTGTGGGGCGCCGTCGCGATCGCGATCGAGGCCGGCCTCCTGCTCGGCGCCGCCTACGTCGCCACCGGATCGCTGTGGCTGCCGATCGGCCTGCACCTGGGCTGGAACGTCACCATCGCCGCGATCTTCGGAACCGTCGTCTCGGGCAGCGGCGACCGCGACGCGCTCGTCACCGCGGTCACGACGGGCCCCGCATGGCTCACGGGCGGCGCGTTCGGGCCCGAGGCCAGCGTGGTCGCCGTCCTGGTGTGCTCCGCCGCCACGGCGGTGCTCCTCCTGGTCGCCCACCGGGCGGGACGGCTCGTGAGCCGCCGGGGCATCCCGGCCGGCTCGGCGCAGACTGCCTAGATCGTGTCCTGCCTCGGGAAGACGACCTTCTCGATGATGGTGATGAGCGACGCGGCGACCGGGATGGCGACGAGCGCGCCGAGCACGCCGCCGAGCGTGCCGCCCGCGACCGCGGCGATGACGACGAGCGCGCCGGGCACCGCGACCGCGCGGTTCATGATGCGCGGGCTGAGCACGTACGCCTCGACCTGCATGTAGACGAGGTAGTAGATCGCCGCGGTGAGGGCCGTCACGGGCGACGCCGCGAGGCAGACGAGCGAGATGATCACCGCGGCCGTCAGCGTGCCGACGAGCGGGATCAGCGAGCACAGGAACGCGATGAACGCGAGCAGGATCGGCGCGGGCGCCCCGATGATCGACAGGAAGATGAGGCTCAGCACGCCGTTGATCGCGCCGAGCGAGACCTGGCCGATGACGTATCGGCCGACCGACCCGGTGATCTCGTTCGACACCTCGCGGAACTTGCCGCGCGAGCTGGCCGGAACGAAGCGCGTGGCGTAGCGCTTCATCGAGTCGAGCGAGGCGAGGAAGTAGAGGGTGAGGATCAGCACGATGACGGCGCCCGTGAACCCGCCCGCGATGCCGGCGCCCACGGCGAGGAGGCCGCCGCCGAGCGACCCGAGGTTCGCCGGGTCGGCGAGCCAGTCGCCCGCCGCCGTGATCGCCTCGCCGATCGCATCGCCCGTGCCCGTCAGCGAGTTCAACCACGCGACGAAGTCGCCGTGGCGGACGTTGGCGACGATGTCGGGCCAGTCCTCGATGATGATCTTGGTCTGCTCGACCACGATCGGCACGAGCGTCGCGATGAGGCCGACGAACAGGCCGATCACGACGACGAACACGAGCAGGATGGCGAGCCATCGCGGGAGGTCGCGCCGCTGCAGCCAGCTCACGACCGGGTCGAGTCCGAGCGCGAGGAACAGGGCGAGCGCGACGTAGAGGATGACCGTGCCGAGCTGGCCGACGATGCCGCCGAGCAGCAGCGCGAGCAGCACGCCGAGCGCGCCGACGAACCCGATGCGGAACGCGCGGATCTTGACCTCCGGCGTGCGCGCGTCGGCCTCTCCGGTCACGGCGGCGACCGGAGCCGGCTCGGGCAGGCTCGCAGCCTGACGAGGGGTGCGGATGCGACGGAAGACGGCCATATCCGAACGTTACTTGCGCCGGCCCCGCGAGCCCCAGAGCCGACCGGCGCGCCGGTCGGACGGGACGCGCTCTCGGCGACGGCGATCGGTGTGGCCACCGCTCGCCGACGTCGTCAGGCTCTGCGCGAGTTCGCGCGCGGTCACGGCGATGTCGTGGGCCGTCGGGCGGGATGCCGGATCGTCGGCGACCATCGGCCCGATCAGCTCGTGCCATTCGGGCGCGAGGTCGTCGGGTACGGCCGGCGGCCGCTGCAACCGAGCAAGCGCGGCCTCGATGGCGGAGCCGCTGTACTCGCGTTCGCCGGTCAGCGATTCGAGCAGTACCAGCCCGAGCGAGTAGACGTCGCTCGGCCCGCCCACCTCGTCGCCGCGGGCCTGCTCGGGCGAGATGTACGCGGCGGTGCCCATGATCGAGCCGTCGCCGGTGAGCCGGGAGCCGTCGATGAACTGGGCGACGCCGAAGTCGGCGAGCTTCGCGACGACCGAGTACCCCAGGGCCGGCTCGTCGCCGAGCAGGATGTTCTCGGGCTTGACGTCGCGGTGCACGACGCCGCGGCCGTGCACGTAGCTGAGCGCGTCGGCCATCTGCGCCCCGATCTCGGCGACCTGGCGCGGCTTGAGCGGGCCCCGGCCGATGCGGTGCGCAAGCGAGCGCCCCGCGACGTACTCCATCACGATGAAGCGGCGCGGCGCCTGCTCGGAGCCGGTGAACCCGGCGTCGTACACGGCGACGAGGCCCGGGTGGTTGAGGTCGGCGAGCAGCGTCAGCTCGCGCTCGCGGCGTGCGCGATCGGAGACGGTCTCTTCCCCGCCGCGGAACACCTTGACCGCGACCTCGCGCCCGAGCTGCGTGTCGCGGGCGAGGTAGACATCGGCCATGCCGCCCGAGCCGATGAGCGTGCTCGCGTCGTAGCGGCCGCCGTCGGTCGGTGCGGCGTCGTACCCCAGCTCGCCTGGCGCGCTGCCGAGGTGATTCAGGTCGTTCACGGTTTCTCCGGTTTCGAACACTCCGGGTGTCGCCCGGTCGTGCACGGGAGGTCCCATGCGTTCGGGCCAGCCTAACGAGCGCCACCGTCACCCACCGGGCCTTGCGGCGGGCCCGACCACTTGCTAGGTGTCACGCAGCGACGCGGGCCCGACGACCTCGCCCTCGAGCTCGCGCACCCAGCGATCGCCCGTCTCGCGGAACTCGGCCCGCGTCGTGAATCGGTACCGGTACGCCCGCGCACGCACCCACGTCGGCCGCTCGCCCGCGAACGGATCGCCCGCCAGCAGCCGAAGCGTCGGGGCGTCGGCTTCGAGCAGGCGCACGAGGAAGGCCTCGAACCAGGGCTCCCACATCCGACCGAGCGGCAGGAACCACATGAGCCAGTCGAGTCGCAGGTGATACGGCGCGAACTGCCCTGGCATCCGCCGCACGTCGCCGGGCTTGCCCTTGAACGCGTACTCGAGCCACGTGACATCCGGGTCGCCGGGATCGGCGGCGGCCGTGCCCTCGACGACGATCTCGATGCGCCGCTTGGTCACGGTGCCGAAGGCGCCGTACGCGTTGCCGAGCAGGAACCGGTTGAAACTCGCGTTCATGAGCTGCCGCTTCGAGAAGAGGTTCCGGATCGGCGCGACGGCGAGCCAGGCGAACAGCACGGAGGCCGCGACGACGACGACCGCCCACCAGACCGGGATGCCCGCGGCCTCGGCCGACGATGCAAGTGGGTCCGCCGCCGCCGACAGCCCCGGGATGACCGCCCACCACGCCGAGTCGCTGATCGCGCCCGCCGCGAGCACGACGGTGATCCAGTTCAGCCAGGCGAAGTTGCCGGTCGCGACCAGCCACAGCTGGGTGAGGATGATGACCGCCGCAGCGATCGAGCCGACGGGCACGCCGCCGATCGCCGGCACGAAGAGCAGGAACGGCACCACGAGCTGCGCGACGTGGTTGCCGACGACCTCGAGCCGGTGGAACCAGGGCGGCAGGAGGTGCGCCTGGCGGCTGAGCGGCCCCGGCATGGGCTGCGTCTCGTGGTGGTACATGAGCGCGGTGAGGTCGCGCCACTCGCGGCCGCCGCGGACCTTGATCATGCCGGCGCCGAACTCGAGCCGGAACACGAGCCACCAGACCGCGATGAGGACGGTCAGCGGCGGCGGCTCGTGCACGGAGCCGAGGAACGCGACGGTGAACAGCGCCTCGCAGAGCAGCATCTCCCAGCCGAAGCCGTAGAACGTCTGGCCGACCACGACGATCGAGAGGTACAGCAGCCACAGCACGAGGAACACGAGGAGCGGCACGAACGGCGGGGCGAGTTGCGGGAGGCCTCCGACGACGGATGCCCCGAGCACGATGCCGACCCAGCACACGACCGTGAGCCGCCGATCGGTGTACCGCCACCACCGGAACACGCTCGGCCCGCGAAGGCGCCCGCCCGCGGCGCGCAGCAGCGCCGGCACCGGCAGCAGGCCATGCTCGCCGAGCAGCGGCCGGAACTGGTTCAGCGTCGAGACGAACGCGATCACGGCGAGGGCCGCGACGCCGCGCTGCAGGATCTCGCGCGCGACGACATAGTCGCGGGCGTTCAGCCAGTCGAGCCAGTCGAGCTCCACGGGGCCACGCTACGCCGGGCGTCGTCGGGGCCGACAGCCCATTGCCCGCCTAGAACTGGTTGAGGTACACCCACGGCAGCCGGTCCATCATGAGCCGATGCCGGTTGCCATGCGCGTCGGGCGCCTCGTCGGGCACCGCCGGATGATCGGCGTGCTCGGCCTCGGGGTCGAACGCCGCGTCCTCCTGCCAGAGCAGGGTCGTGCGCTCGTGCGAGGTGAAGCGCGAGACGTACGGCCGCACCTCTCCCCCGCGCAGCTCGTCGAGCGCCTCGTCGACGGATGCCGCGTGCTGGAGCCCGTGCAGCGTGACGAAGGTCGGCGGCCAGAGCGTGAGCGCACCCGCCGCGTGCCGGTCGAGCGCGTCGGAGGGTCGCAGCCACTCGACCTCGGCGACCTCGGCCGCCGCCGGACGCAGCTCGCCGCCGGGCGCCCTGGCCGCGAAGAAGGTCGTCACGAGGTGCTTGGGCGAGCCGGCCGGCGGGGTCCACCGCGAGAACGGCACGAGGGCGTCGGGTTCGACGACGAGCCCGACCTCCTCTTCGGTCTCGCGCGCGGCCGTGCGGCGCGCGACCGCCTCGCTCGAGGGCTCGTCGCCGTCGAGGTCGCCGGGCTCGACGACGCCGCCCGGGAACACCCAGGCCCCGGCGAACGAGCCGCCGTCACGGGGGCGTTCGGCCAGCAGCACCTCGACGCCGAGCTCGCCGTCGCGCAGCAGCACCACGGTCGCGGCGAAGCCGCGCGTCGTCGCACGGGTCAGGGACTCGAGATCGCGGTCCATGCGCTCCACCCTAGGTCGAGCCCCCGACGCCCGCACGCGCGCCCGCGTAGGCTGCCGGTCATGGAGCACCCCGCAGACCCGCTCGCCATCGGCGTTCCCGTCTCGGACTCGGCGCACCTCGTGCTGGCGCCGAACCCCGGACCGATGACCCTCGACGGCACCAACTCGTACGTACTGCGCGCACCGGGATCGACGGGCACCGTCGTCGTCGACCCCGGTCCCCTGCTCGAGTCCCACCTGCGCGCGCTGGCCGCCGCCGGGCCCGTCGAGCTGGTCCTGCTGACCCACCACCACCTCGACCACACCGCGGGCGCCGCCGCGTTCGCCGAGCTGACCGGCGCGCCGGTGCGCGCGATCGGACCCGAGCTCTGCATCGGCGCCGATCCGCTCGTCGACGGCGAGCGCATCGAGGCCGCGGGCCTGACGCTCGAGATCTGGGCGACGCCCGGCCACACGGCCGACTCGATGTGCGTCGTGCTGCCCGATGACGGCGCGCACGGCTCCGTGCTCACGGGTGACACGGTGCTCGGTCGGGGCACGTCGATCATCGTCGACCCCGACGGCGCCCTCGGCCCCTACCTCGCGTCGCTCGAACGGCTCCGCGCCTTCGGCGAGCGCGGCGAGGTCCCGGTGCTGCCGGGCCACGGCCCGGTGCTGCCCGACCTCCGGGCGATCTGCGAGGCCTACCTCGCGCACCGCGCGGAACGGCTCGACCAGGTTCGCGCCGCGCTCGCCGAACTCGGCACGGATGCCTCGCCCGAGGCCGTCACCGACCTCGTGTACGCCGACGTCGACACGAGCGTGCGAGCGGCGGCCGAGGCATCCGTTCGCGCGCAGTTGACGTACCTGCGCGCGGAGTGACGGCCGAACCCGTCAGGCGACCTCGTAGGTGAGGCAGTCGGCCTCCTCGGCGCCGGGTCCGACGCGCACGGCCGCGGCCGTGCATTCGAGGGATGAGTTGTGGATGCACTCCGACCGCTGGCAGGCGCCCACGTGCGAGATGACCTTGTCGAGGCCGCCCTTCGCACCGAGCGGGATGAACGTCGCGCACTCGGCGTCGCCGACCGATCCGGCGATGGTCACCGCGGCGGCGTGGCAGTGGGAATGGTCGTTGTAGGAGCATCCGGTCACCGAGCACTCGGCGACGGCGGGCAGTTCGTCGAGCGTCATGCTCATGATGGCCTCCCGGGTCAGGCCGCTGGTGCTGCGGCTCGCGTAGCGCCGATGCTACGCCTCGCGACGCCCGACCGGAAGGCCGACATGCGACATTTTGGCCGGTCAGCGGCGGTTTTCAGGTAAGGCTAGCCTCACCTGCGGCGCTCGGGCAGGATGGGGGCATGGACGCCCGGTCGGCCCTCGACGAGATCGCGAGCCTGCTCGAACGCGAGCTCGCGAACCCCTACAAGGCGCGCGCCTTCCGCAAGGCGGCGGCCGCGATCGAGCCAATCGGCGACGACGAACTCGCGGCGCGCATCGCCGACGGGCGGCTGCGCAGGCTCGAGGGCATCGGCGCGACCACGTACGAGGTGATCGTCGAGGCCGCCGCGGGCCGCGTGCCGCCGTACCTCGCCGACCTCCGCGAGAAGGCCGGCGTCGGCGCCGAGCGCACGGGGCTCGCCGCGCAGATCCGCGGCGACCTGCACAGCCACTCCGAGTGGTCCGACGGCACGACGAGCGTCCAGGCGATGGCCGCGGGCGCGAAGGCGGTCGGCCTCGAGTGGGTCGCACTCACCGACCACTCGCCGAGCCTGCGGGTCGCGAACGGCCTGAGCGCCGAGCGGCTCGCGTCGCAGCTCGAGATCGTCGCGGCGCTCGACGCCGACGGCGGCCTCGGCGTGCGCCTGCTGCCGGGCATCGAGGTCGACATCCTCGAAGACGGCTCGCTCGACCAGACGCCCGAGATGCTCGGCCGGCTCGACGTCGTCGTCGCGAGCGTGCACTCCAAGCTGCGCGCCCCCGCGCCCGCGATGACGAAGCGGATGCTCCGCGCCATCGCCGACCCGCACACGAACGTGCTCGGCCACTGCACGGGCCGGCTCATCCGCGGGTCGCGCGGCACGCGTCCGCAGTCGGAGTTCGACGCCGAGCGCGTGTTCGCCGCGTGCGCCGAGCACGATGTCGCGGTCGAGATCAACTCGCGCCCCGAGCGCGAGGATCCGCCGGACGACCTGATCGAGATCGCGCTGCGGGCCGGATGCCGCTTCAGCATCGACTCCGACGCGCACGCCCCGGGGCACTACGGGTTCCTGGGCCTCGGCGCGGCCCGCGCCGAGCGCGCGGGCATCCCCGCCGATCGCATCGTCACGACGTGGGAGGCCGATCGGCTCCTCGAATGGACGCACCGCAAGCGGTGACGCCCGAGACCGGCTGATGCCGGGGTCAGGCCGGCGGGTTGTCGGGGTCGAGCGTCTCCAGCGTGTCCTCCTCGACGGCGTTGTCGGCATCGAGGTCGTTCGGGTCGGCCGCCGGATCGGTGTCGGGTTCGGGTGGCCGCGGCGCTTCCATCTCCTGCGTCGACACCTCGGAGAGGTCTCCCGTCGGGCCGAGCCGGTCGCGTTGCTCCCACGGGTTGAGCGGGTCGCTCATGGGTTCCTCCAGACTTCGGATGCCCCGAGCGTTCCGCGTTCCCGGGCGCGCGGCAACGGCCTTGACGCGGGCGCCGGCACGTGGCATCCGTTCGCCGGTCAGCCGGCGATCGCGTCGGCGATCGGCGTGGACCCCGTGTTGAACCGGATCGTCCGCCCGATCGTCGACGCGTCGGCGAGCGCGGCCGCGACGACCGCCGCGACGTCGTCGCGCGGCACCTCGCCCGCCTCGTCGGCCCGGGCGTCGATGCGCCCGGTGCCGGGGCCGTCGGTGAGCTTCGACGGACCGAGGATCGTCCACTCGAGCGACGTGCCGGCGAGGTGCTCGTCGGCGTCGGCCTTCGCCTCGGCGTAGGCGTGGAACGGATTCGACTCGGGGATGGTGCGGTCGGGCGAGCCGAAGTACGAGACCATCACGTACCGGCGCACGCCCGCGCGCTCGGCGGCATCCATCGACCGGATGGCCGCCTCGCGGTCGACGGCCAACGTGCGCGCCGGGTCGCCGCCGCCCGCACCGGCCGACCAGACGACGGCGTCGTGCCCCGAGAGCAGCGTCGCGAGCGCGGTGACGTCGAGGCGCTCGACGTCGGCCACGATCGGCGTCGCGCCGGCTTCGGCGACGTCGGCGGCATGGTCGGGGTTGCGGATGACGGCGTCGGCGTGATCGCCGCGCTCGGTGAGGAGTCGTTCGAGGCGGAGGGCGACCTTGCCGTGTCCACCGATGATCGCGATGCGGGCCATGAGCCCACGCTAGCCGTCGAGCGCCGCGCGGGGGCAGAATGAGGCGAGTCCACGAAGGAGGGGTCGATGGAGATCGAACAGGTCATCTGGTCCGTGCTCGGCGTGATCGGGGCGGTCGGCGGGGTGCTCCTCGTCGCGGCGCTGTGGTCGCTGATCAAGGCTCCCAAGGAGCAGTAGCGAAGCGCATGCCGGTCACCAGCGCCGGGCTGCTGCTCGTGCGGGCCGCGGGCCACGACCTCGAGGTCTTCATCGCGCACATGGGCGGTCCGTTCTGGGCGCGCAAGCCCGAGGCGTCGTGGTCGGTGCCGAAGGGCGAGTACGACCCCGGGTCCGAAGCTCCCGCCGCGGCGGCGCGCCGCGAGTTCCTCGAGGAGATCGGTACGCCCGCCCCCGAGGGCGCCGAGGTCGATCTCGGCGAGTTCAGGTATTCGTCGGGCAAGCGCCTGCGCGTCTTCGCGCTCGAGGCGCCCGGGTTCGAGGTCGACGAGGTCGCGAGCAACACGTTCGAACTCGAGTGGCCGCCGCGGTCGGGTCGGATGCAGGCCTTCCCCGAGGTCGACCGGGCCGAGTGGGTGACGTCGGCCGCCGCGCGACCGCTGCTCGTCGCCGGCCAGCGCCCGGTGCTCGACGCGGTCGCCGAGCGATTCGGCGGGCGGTAGCCCATGGCCGACGATGACGCGCTGGCACGGGTCGCCGACGAGCTGTACGGGCTCGCGCCCGACGAGTTCACCGCCGCCCGCAACGCCCGGGCGAAGCAGCTGAAGCCCGACGACCGCGCGCTCGCCGCGAAGATCGGCGAGTTGCGCAAGCCCTCGGCCGTCGCGTGGGTCGTCAACCAGCTCGTTCGGCACCGCGCCGACGAGCTCGACGACCTGCTCGCCCTGGGCGACGAGCTGCGCGCCGCCCAGGCCGACCTCGACGCCGCCTCACTCACGCAGCTCGCACGCGAGCGCCGGAAGCTCGTCGGGGCCATGGCCCGGCAGGCCGGGGCGCTCGCCGACGAGCTCGGGCACCCGGCGCGCGGGTCGACGCTCGACGAGGTCGCCGAGACGCTGCAGGCGGCGTTGACGGATGCCGCGGCCGCCGCGGCCGTCCGCAGCGGCCGGCTCGTGCGCGGCCTCGAGGCCGTCGGCACCGAGGTCGACCTCGACGGCGCGGTCGCGGGCGGGCCCGTCGGGCGAGCCTCTGGCAGCGCCGCCGGATCCGGGTCGCGGCGACGGCGGTCGGGCACTGACGCGGACGCCGACGCGGGCGCCGAGGGCTCGGAGGCCGACGACGCCGCGTCCGGTCGCGGCGCCTCAGCACGCGGCGGGCGGGGCGGCCCCGTCGCCGTGCCCGACGCGCCCGAGGAGGACGCCCGCTTCGCAGCCCGCCGCAAGGCCGAGCGCGAACGCGCCGAGCGCCAGGCGGCCGAGGCGGAGGAACGCGCGGAGGCGGCCGAGCAGGCGGAGGCCGAGGCATCCGAACGCCTCGACGAAGCGCGCGAACTGGCCGACCGCGCCTCGGCGGCGCGCGACGACCTCGAACACCGCGTCCGCGAGCTCGAGGCCGAGTTGGCGGAGGCCGAGCGCGCGCTCGCGGAGGCGCAGCGCGCCGTACGGCCGCTGGAGCGCGAGCACGACCGCGCGGCCCGATCCGCCGACGAGGCGCGGGCCGCCGCCGACGAGCTGCGCGCCGAGCTCGACTGAGCAGGCGTCGGCCGGACCGGCGTCAGCCGACCGCCGCGAGCACCTCGTCGACCCAGGCGGGCACGAGCATGCTCGCGAGCCCGTGGCGCACCTCGTCGAACAGCAGCGACACGTCGCTCTCGACGAGGTTGAGCTCGAGCGTCGACGCCCCGAACGACGCGGCGGTGAGCACGAAGCCCGCCGCCGGGTACACGGCGCCCGACGTGCCGATCGCGACGAACCGGTCGCAGGCCGCGAGCTCGAGGTCGATGCGGTCGAGCTCGTAGGGCAGCTCGCCGAACCAGACGACGTCGGGGCGCAGGGCCGTCACGCCGCAGGCGCGGCAGGTCGCATCGTCGGCGAGGTCGTGTGCGATGCCCAGGCGTTCGCCGCAGGACTCGCACAGCGCGGTGTCGAGCCGGCCGTGCATGTGGACGACGCGGCGCGACCCCGCCTGCTCGTGCAGGTCGTCGATGTTCTGCGTGACGACGAGCAGGTCGTCGCCCAGCCGCTGCTCGAGCCGCGCGAGCGCGCGGTGGGCCGCATTGGGTGCGACGCCGGCGACCGCCCGTCGCCGTTCGTCGTAGAAGCGCTGGACGGTCACGGGGTCGCGGCGGAACGCCTCGGGCGTCGCGACGTCCTCCACCCGGTGGCCCTCCCAGAGCCCGTCGGCGTCGCGGAACGTCGGCACGCCGCTCTCGGCGGAGATGCCCGCCCCGGTCAACACCACGATCCGCACTCCCCCATTGTGCGTCGCCGCTGCACGACGCGTAACCGGGACGACCGGTCGCAGCGGGCGGGGTTACGCTCGACAGATGCCCACCGAGCACCACGCGGATGCCCCCCGCCCCGCCCTGCGCGCCGACCTGCACCCCGAGACCGTGGTCGTCACGACCGGTCGGCCGGCGCACGTTCCCGACCAGCCGATGAACGTGCCCATCCACCTCACGTCGACGTACGTCGCGGGCGGCGACCTCGAGTACGGCCGGTACGGCAATGCCTCGTGGACGGCGTTCGAGCAGACCCTCGGCGCGCTCGAGGGCGGGCGGTGCGTGTCGTTCGCGTCGGGCATCGCGGCGATCGCGGCCGTGCTCGACCTCGTGCCGGTGGGCGGCATCGTCGTCGCTCCGCGTCACTCGTACACCGGGACCGTCGGGCAGCTCGCCGATCGCGAGGCATCCGGTCGCATCTCGGTGCGCTGGGTCGACCTGACCGACACCGATGCGGTCATCGCGGCGACCGAGGGCGCCGCGATGCTGTGGTTCGAGTCCCCCACGAATCCCGCGCTCGAGGTGGCCGACATCGCCACGCTGAGCGCCGGCGCGCACGCGAACGGCGCGCTCGTCGCCGTCGACAACACGTTCGCGACGCCGTTGCGACAACGCCCGCTCACCGACGGCGCCGACCTCGTCGTGCACTCGGCGACGAAGTCGATCTCGGGCCACAGCGACGTGCTCATGGGCGCGGTCGTGGCGACCGACGACGACTACGCCCACGCGATCGTCGGGCGGCGCTCGCTCGGCGGGGCCATCCCGTCGGCGTTCGACGCGTTCCTCGCGCTGCGCGGCATCCGCACCCTGCCGGTGCGCCTCGACCGCGCCGAGGCGACCGCGCGCACGCTGGTCGAACGGCTCGCCGGGCATCCGGCGCTCGCGGAGGTGCGCTACCCCGGCTTCGGCTCCATCGTCTCGATCGTGCTGCACGGCGCCGAGCCGGCCGACGCGCTCGTGGGGCGCACGAGCCTGTGGATCCACGCGACGAGCCTCGGCGGCGTCGAGTCGACGTTCGAGCGCCGTCGCCGCTGGCCGGCCGAGGCCGAGACGATCCCCGCCGGCCTCGTGCGCCTCTCGGTCGGACTCGAGCACGCCGACGACCTCGCCGCCGACCTGCTGCAGGCGCTCGACGCGGTCGCGGGGTAGCGGGGCTGCGGGGCAGCGGGGTAGCGGGGCAGCGCGCCGGTCGTCCGGCGGCGTGATCCCTCTGGCGAACCCGGTATCCGAGTATCCGCCGGATACTGTTCTCCCGGTTTCCGGAGGCATACCAGGCTCCCGCGCCATCAGGACGCCCCACGGGGCGTGCTCCTCCGTCGCGCGCTACCCGACCGGCGGAGCGGGTGTCGCGTGCCCGTCGTAGACCAGCACCGGCATCGGACCGAAGGGCGCCGAGCGCACGCGCAGTCGACGCACGTCGTCGCCCGTGAAGCCCGCCGCCTCGAGCGCCGCCTCGGGATCGCGGTCCCAGTGGCATCCGTGGCAGAGTCGCCGCGAGAACGGCGTCGCGACGCGCTGCACGACGCGCTTGACCGTGCGGGGCGGCGCGATCACGTGATCGACGAACACGACCCGGCCGCCGGGCACGAGCACGCGGCGCACCTCGGCGAGCGCGGCGTCGAGGTCGGTCACCGAGCACAGCACGTAGGTGCCGACGACCGCGTCGACCGAGGCATCCGGCAGCGGAATCGACTCGGCGACCGCGTCGAGCGGCGCGCCCTCGTGGCGCCACTCGCGCGCCCGCGTCGCGAGCTCCACGCGGCGATCGGCATCGGGCTCCAGCCCGATCCAGTCGACGTCGGGATGCCACGCGCCGAAGTTCTCGCCGTCGCCCGCCCCGATCTCGAGCACGCGCCCACGGACGCGCCCGAGCACCTCGCGCTCGAGGTCGTCGAGCCGGTCATCGTCGATGAGCGGGCGCGGGTCGGCGGGCATCCGTCCATGCGACCACGCCGCGGCGGGTGCGTCAAGGCTCGGCGGTCGTGGCGGTCACGCGAGCACCCCCAGGTCCTCGACGCGCACCTCGTGCTCGAGCGGGAGGCCGAGCGTGAAGCGCTCGAGCTCGCCGATCGCGGAGTCGGCCATCCGGCGGGTCTCCGTGCCGAGCGAGCCGGCGATGTGCGGCGTGAGCGAGACGTTCGGAAGCGCCAGCAGCGGCGAGTCGGCGGGCAGCGGCTCGGGATCGGTCACGTCGAGGACGGCGTCGAGCCGGCCGGCGATGCACTCGGCAGCGAGGGCGTCGGTGTCGACGAGGCTGCCGCGGGCCGTGTTCACGAGCGTGGCACCGTCGCGGAGCAGCGCGAGTTCGCGGGCGCCGATCATGCCGCGCGTCGCGGGCAGCTCGGGCGCGTGCAGGCTCAGCACGTCGACGCGTCGCAGCAGGTCGTCGAGTTCGACGAGCCGGGCGCCGGTGCGGGCGACCTCGTCGGGGTCGGCGTACGGGTCGGCGACGAGCACCTCGACCTCGTCGAGCTGGCGGAGCAGGGTCGCGACGCGGCGGCCGATCCGGCTGAACCCGACGATGCCGATGCGACGGCCGAGGTTGGAGGAGGAGCCGGGGTCGAACCTCCCACCCCGGTCGCCGAGGTGGGCGCGCGGCTCGCGGGCGAGGAACTGCGCGCGCTTGCCGGCGAGCACGATCGACGCGAACGTGAACTCCGCCACCGGGATCGCGTTCGCGTCCGCCGCGCTCGTGATGCGGATGCCACGGTGCCAGAACGCGTCCGTCGTGAGCGGCCGCACCGTGCCCGCTGCGTGGAACACGGCGCGCAGCGCCGGCATCCGGTCGAGTCGGTCGGCCGTGAGGGCCGGCGCTCCCCACGATGTGACGAGCACCTCGACCCGGCCGAGGACTCCGGCGGTCGCCGCGTCGTCCAGGTCGGCGATGCCCGGAAGCAGCAGGTCGACGAGCTGCTCGAGGCGCCCGAGCCGATGCGGGTCGAACTGGAGCGCGAACACCTCCGGCTGCATCGCGATCAGCGCGGCGGGACGTGCGTGGCTCATGTGCGGGCTCCTCATCGAGTGCTTGCGTCGGGACTGACGAACAGTGAATACTCTCCATCGATCGCGGTGGAAGCATTCGATCACGAACGATCACCGTCGATCCAAAAGGAGCATTCGGAGCCCGCATGACGCCGACCCTCACCCGGCCGTGAACGACGCACGCCTGCCGCGCTTCGCGATCGAGCGACGCGAGCGCATCCTCGACGAATTGCGCCTGCGCGGAGCCGTGACCGTGCGCGACCTCGCCGACCAGCTCGGGGTCACCGAGATCACCGTGCGCCGCGACATCGGCGCCCTCGCCGACCAGGGCCTCGTCACGAGGGTCCACGGCGGAGCGACCCTGCGCAGTCCGCTCGACCGGACCGTGCCGAGGGCCGCCGACGGCGGGCACGCCCGATACCGCATCGGCCTCGTCGCCCCGTCGCTGAGCTACTACTGGCCGCAGATCGTCTCGGGAGCGCGCGCGGCCGCGAGCGCGGCGCAGGCGCAACTCGTGCTCCGTGGCGCCTCGTACGACCCGGCCGACCAGCGGCGCCAGATCGCGGCGCTCGTGGACTCGGGCTCGGTCCACGGCCTGGTCGTCGGCCCCGAGACCGCTGGGCGTGACGGCGCCGCGATCCTGACCTGGCTCGAGCGGCTCGACATCCCGGTCGTGCTCGTCGAGCGCCGGTCGCCGAGCGCGCTCGCCCTGCAGCGGCTCGAGTGGGTCACGACCGACCACGAGTTCGGCGCCATCCTGGCGGTGCACCACCTGTACCAGGAGGGCCACCGCCGCATGGCCCTCGCACTGCAGCGTGCGTCGCCGACCTCCGAACACCTGCGCAGCGGGTGGGCGCGCGGCCTCGCCGACC
Source organism: Agromyces agglutinans (assembly GCF_009647605.1). GTDB lineage: Bacteria > Actinomycetota > Actinomycetes > Actinomycetales > Microbacteriaceae > Agromyces > Agromyces agglutinans. The sequence goes on from NZ_WJIF01000010.1 coordinate 129,525, forward strand.
TCGGGCTCGACGCCGACGCCTCGTTCGAGTTCACGATCGAGGACCTCGACAGCGCTCAGCGCGAGGGCAACCTCGCCGAGCTCGTCGACCGATGCCTCGCGACCGGCACCACCGGACTCCTCGTGCACTCCGATCCGCAGGCGATCCACCTCGAGCACCACGTGCTCGATCGCGACCTGCGCATCCCCGAGGACCTCGCGATCGTCGCCTACGACGACGAGATCGCCGAGAGCGGCGAGCCGCCGATCACCGCGCTCCGGCCGCCCAAGGCGCACATCGGCCGGCTCGCCGTCGAGACGCTCCTGGCGCGGCTCGACGAGGGCCCGCATCGCCCCGTGCAGCGGGTGCAGGCGCTGCCCGAGCTGATCATCCGGGCGTCCTCGCGGCGCAGCGGCTGAGCGGCGACCGCCGAATCCCGCCTATCCTGTTCCGATGCTGAGGGAACTGGCCGCGGGATTCGGACTGCTCGCCCGCGGCTTCGGCTTCTGGCGGCGCCGGCCCGCGATCATGCTGCTCGGACTCGTGCCCGCCGCGATCACGTTCGTGCTCCTCGTGACCGCGCTCATCGCGCTCGGACTCGCGCTGCCAGGCCTCGTCGACTGGGCGACCCCGTTCGCCGACGGCTGGGACGAGATCTGGCGAACGCTGCTGCGTGTGAGCCTGGCCGTCGTCGCGCTCGGGGGCGCCGCGGTGCTCGCGGCGGTGACCTTCACGGCGATCACACTGCTCATCGGCGACCCGTTCTACGAGCGCATCTGGCGTGCCGTCGAGGAGGACCTCGGCGGCGACGTGCCCGAGACCGACGGTGGGTTCTGGCGGGCGGTCGGCGACGCGCTCGAGCTCATCTCGCTCGGTCTGGTCGTCGCGATCGGCGTCGGGCTCGTCGGATTCATCCCGCTCGTGGGCGGCGCGATCGCCGCGGTGCTCGGCGTCGTGCTCACGGGCAACCTGCTCGCGCGCGAGCTGGCGACCCGCGCGTTCGAGGCGCGCGGCCTCCCCCTCGAGGCGAGGCGGGCGTTGCTGCGATCGCGACGCTGGCGGGTGCTCGGCTTCGGCGTGGCGACGCAGCTGTGCTTCCTGGTGCCGCTCGGGGCGATCGCGACCATGCCCGCGGCCGTCGCCGGCGCGACGATGCTCGCCCGGCAGCTGCTCGAGGCGGGCGTCGGCCCGGCGGGCTCGACCCGCTCAGCCGGCGGAGCCCCGCTCAGCCCGCCCGGGTCGCCGGAACCCCCGCCGCCCGGGCGTCCAGCTCGCTGACGAGGGTCGTGAACTCGACCCCGCCGACGGTGTGCACGTGCCACGCCTCGTCGAGGTGGCGCACCTCCGAGATGGAGAGGTTGTCGAGGCGCGGATAGTGCTCGGCGTCGTGGCCCGAGAGCGTCGCCAGGGTCCGCCGGATCAGCGTGCCGTGTGCGACCGCGAGCACGCGGCGCTCGGGATGGCCCCCCGCGATCTCGGCGAGCGCGGCGAGCCCGCGGGCGCCGACCGCCGCGTCGGGCTCCATGCCGGGGATGTCGCGGGCCGGCCAGCGCTCGCGGATCTCGACGACCGGCACGCCCTCGGCCTCGCCGAACTCCTGCTCGATCAGGCCGTCGAACGTGCCGCCCAACTCGATGCCCAGGGCGTCGGCGAGGATCTCCGCGGTCTCGCGGGCGCGGCCGAGCGGCGAGCTGACCACGAGGTCCCAACCGCCGTCGGCGAACCGCAGCGCCGCGTCGCGGGCCTGCTGTCGCCCGGTTCGATTGAGCGGGATGTCGGTGCGCCCCTGCATGCGCAGTTCGCGATTCCAGTCGGTCTGACCGTGGCGGATGAGGGCGATGACCATGGGTTCCAGCGTAACCGCGGTCGCGACGCGCCCGGCCCGGAGGACGGGCCGCCTACGCCGCCCCGCCGAGCCCCACGCGATCGGGCACCTGGCCGACGACGCTCGGCAGCCAGCGCTCGACGTCGGGCCACGCGCGGCCGGTGGGCAGGCGGCGGAGCAGCCCCGCGAGCGACTCGTCGGGCTCGGGCCACGGGATGACGCGCGTCGGCGACGCGGTCGCGACGACGCCGAGCCACCAGTGCCGCCAGGTCGTCGGCATCGCCTCCGGATGGATCACGACGTAGTAGTCGGGCACCGCGATGAGGTGCCGCTCTGCGGCTGCGACGGCCCGTTCGATCTCGAGTTCGAGCACGCCGAGCGTGGCCTGCTCGTCGAAGAACTCGACCCACGCCGCGGCGACGTGGCCGAGCGGGTCGTGGTCGTGCACGACGTACGGCGCGGTCGAGGCGGCCTGCCAGCGGGCGACGTCGGCGTCCGAGGCGTCGTCGCGAGCGTGTTCATCGCGGAAGGAGGCGGCCCGCACGTTCGCGAACCGGGTGAGGGACTTCACGGCCGTCGGCGCCTCATCGCCGACGACCACCAGGGTGGTGCTCGTCGATGGCTCCATTTCCGCAGTGTACGTCGGTCGGCGGGCCCCGCGGCAGCGACGGGCCGGAGGGTAGGGTGGCCGCGATGGCGCCCCACGACCTCGACCACCTCCGCACGTTCGTCACGGTCACGCGCGCGGGTTCGCTGACCGCCGCGGCGTCGTTGCTGGGGCTGTCGCAGCCGACGGTCACCGCGCACATCCAGGCGCTCGAGGCATCCGTCGGATTCGCGCTGCTGGTTCGCACGCGGGCGGGCGTCCAGACGACCGCCAAGGGCGCGGCGCTGGCCCGCGAGGTCGCGGCGCACGTCGACGCGCTCGAGGACGCCGTCTTCGCGGTCGCCTCGCGCGGGTCGGCGACCGCCGCCCTGCACCTCGGCGGTCCGGCCGAACTGCTGTCGACGATGGTCCTTCCGCACCTCGCCGAACTGGCGGATGCCTCGGGCGCGACCCTGCACGTGCGGTTCGGGCTCGCCGACGACCTGCTCGAGGCGCTCGCGGGCGGCTCGCTCGACCTCGTCGTGAGCGCGGTCCGGCCGACGCGGCGCGGCATCGCGGCGACGCCCGTGTACGACGAGGTGTTCCACATCGTCGCGGCACCGCCGTGGGCGGGGCATCCGATCGACGACGTCCCGGTGATCGCGTACGGCGAGGAGCTGCCGATCATCCGGCGCTACTGGCGCTCGGTCTTCGACTGCCGCCCCGAGGGGCTGCGGGTCGCGGCGGTGGTGCCCGACCTGCGCGAGGTCGCCGCGGCCGTGCGCGCCGGCATCGGGATGTCGGTGCTGCCCGAGTACCTCGTGCGCGACGACGTCGACGCCGGGCGACTGGTGCGCCTGCACGAGCCCGAGGTGCCGCCGCTGAACACCGTGTACCTCGCGACCCGCGGCCGCGACGCCGAGCGCGACCCGGTGATCGCGGCGGCGTTCGCCGCCGTCCGGCGGTTCATCGGCTGAGCGCCATCGGAATTCCTTGTACGGCCTGTTGAAACGCCGATGCGCGGCGCGCGATACCCGGCGCAGACTCGAACTCCACCGACCGTCACCGAAAGGCAGGCACGCACATGCCGAACATCCTCATGGTCGTCACCGCGGCCGATTCGATCGCGCTCGCCGACGGCACCGACCACGCCACGGGCTTCTGGGCCGAGGAGCTCGTCGTCGCCCACCGCGACCTCGTCGCGGCCGGGCACTCGGTGACCGTCGCGACCCCCGGCGGACGCCCCGCTCCCGTCGACCCCGGCTCGCTCACGGCCGAGGGCGTCGGCGACGCCGACCGGGCCGCCGACTACGCCGCCTACCTCGACCGAATCGCCCCCGCGCTGGCAGCCCCGGCCGTGCTCGCCGACCTCTCCGCGACCGACTTCGCCGCGATCGTCCTGCCCGGCGGGCACGGGCCGATGGTCGACCTCGCGTTCGACGCCGACCTCGGGCGCCTCCTCGTCGATGCCGATCGCGAGGGCCGGCTCATCGCGCCGTTCTGCCACGGCCCGGCGGGCCTGCTCGCGGCGACGCGCCCCGACGGCTCGTTCGCCTTCGCCGGCCGGCGCCTGAGCGTGTTCTCCGACGCCGAGGAGCGCGCGGGCGGCCTCGGCGAGGCCACGCCGTGGTGGGTCGAGGCCACGCTCGCCGAGCGCGGCGCGGTCATCGACGACGGCGAACCCTGGTCGAGCCACGTCGTGCGCGACGGCACGCTCATCTCGGGCCAGAACCCGCAGTCGAGCGCGGCGGTGACGGCCGAGCTCGTGGCGGCGCTCGCCGCGACGGCGGCGGCGTAGCCGTGCCGGCCGACGCGGGGTCGGCCGGCACGTCGGTGATCGCTCAGCGCAGCCCGGCGAAGAAGGCTCGGATATCGCCCGCGACGAGCTCGGGGCGCTCGATCGCGGCATAGTGCCCGCCCTCCTCGAAGCGGCTCCAGTGCACGATGTTCGAGTTGTCGCGCTCGGCGAACACGCGGATCGTCTGGAAGTCGTCGGCGAAGACGGCGACCCCGGTCGGCGCGGCGTTGACCGCCGGGGTCTCCCCGGCCGCCTGCGCCGCCTCCCCCTCCCTGGCGTTCTCGAGGTAGGCCTGGCTCATGCCGGCCGCGGCGTTCTGGAACCAGGTGACGCTCACCTCGAGCAGCAGCTTCTCCATCGGCACGAGCGCGGTGCCGTTGCCGAACGATTCGAACAGCTCGCTGTAGGCCAGCAGGCCGATCGGCGAATCGCTGAGGCCGACGGCGACGGTGTGCGGACGCGACGCGTTCATCGTGTTGTAGCCGCCGACCGACTGGAACCACTGCATGTGCTCGAGGCCCGCGTAGTCGGCAGGCTCCAGGCGCTCGAACTCGGCGGGGTCGCCCGACGGGAACGAGAACAGCTGCAGCACGTGCAGGCCGAGGAATCCCTCGGGGTTCAGCAGGCCGAGCTCGCGGGCGACCATGGCGCCGTTGTCGGAGCCGTGGATGCCGTAGCGCTCGTACCCGAGCCGGCGCATGAGCTCGTCGTAGGCGCGGGCGACCTTCGCGACGGTCCAGCCCGATCCGGCCAGCGGCTGCGAGAAGCCGAACCCGGGTGCGTCGGGCACGACGACGTCGAAGGCGTCCTCGGCGCGGCCGCCGTGGGCGACCGGGTCGACGAGCGGGCCGATGACGTCGAGGTAGTCGACCGCGGACCCCGGGTAGGTGTGCGCGAGCAGCAGCGGCGTGGCATCCGGGTGCGGCGAGCGCACGTGCAGGAAGTGGATCGGCTGGCCGTCGACCTCGGTGATGAACTGCGGGATCTCGTTCAGGCGCGCCTCGGCGGCCCGCCAGTCGAAGGCCTGCCAGGCCTCGAGCGCGTCGCGCAGGTAGTGGTTGGGCGTGCCGGTCGACCAGTCGTCGCCCGGTGCCGGCTGGGGCAGGCGGGTGCGGGCGAGCCGATCGCGCAGGTCGTCGAGGTCGGCCTGGGGCACCTCGACGCGGAAGGGGCGGATGTCGGTTTCGGAAGCGGTGGTGGTGTTCATGTCTCCGACGGTACGGTGCATACAGGAACGTTCACTTCCTGATTCTCGAACGAATTCGAGGTGGTTCACGATGGCCCTCGAGACCGCCGCGCGCCGGCTCGCGATGCTCGGCCTGCTGCAGTCGCGGCCCGAGTGGAGCGGGCCCGAACTCGCCGAACGCCTCGGGGTCACGACGCGCACGATCCGCAACGACATCGAGGTGCTGCGGGCGCTCGACTACCCCGTGCACGCCACGCGCGGCGCGACCGGCGCGTACCGGCTCGGTGCCGGCGGCCGGCTGCCGCCGCTCCTGCTCGACGACGAGGAGGCGGTGGCCGTGGCGGTCGGCCTGCACGCGGCGACGGGACTCGCCGGCGTCGACGAGTCGGGCCGCCGGGTGCTCGCCAAGCTCGAGCAGGTGCTGCCCGCCCGCCTGCGTTCCAGCGTCGAGGCGCTCACCCGCGCGGTCGGGCGGGCGCCCGAGAACATCGGTACGGATGCCCCGGACCCCGAGGTCGACCCCGCGGTGCTGCGCCAGGTGGCGACCGCCATCAGCGACGTCGAATGGCTCCGCTTCGACGTGGCCGGCGATGCCGGCAGCACCGGCGATGCGGGAGCCGCGCCCGACGCCGGCGGCGCCGGCGAGGCCGGCAACGCGCAGCGGCTCGTCGAGCCGTACCGCCTGCTGTCGTGGCAGCGACGCTGGTACCTCGTCGGCCGCGACCCCGTCTCGCAGGAGTGGGACGTGTGGCGGCTCGACGCCATCACGCCGCGGATGCCGACCCGTCGACGGTTCTCACCCGTGCCGCCGCCGGGCGGCGACCTGACCGCCTTCATGATGCGCCGGGTCGCGGCGAGCGGGTGGAACGTGCACGCCCGGCTGCGCATCGCCGCGCCGGCCGAGGCCGTGCTCGCCCGCATCAACCCGTCGGTCGGCGCCGTCGAGGCGATCTCGGAGACCGAGAGCATGCTGGTCACCGGCGCCGACAGTCTCGACACGGTCGCCGCCTACATCGGCATGCTCAACATGGAGTTCACGGTCGACTCGCCGCCCGAACTGGTGCCGCTCCTGCGGGCGATCGGCGAACGGTACCTGCGCACCGCCGCGGCCTCCGCGCCGTGAGGTCCGCGGCCCCTCGGCCGAGCCGGGCTGTTCCTGCCGACGCGTCAGTCGTCGTCGGCGAGGCGCTGGAAGAGGACGTGGTCCTGCCAGGCCCCGGCGATCTTCAGGTAGCGCGGGGCCATGCCGAAGCGCGTGAAACCCGAGCGCTCGAGCACGCGCTGCGAGCGCTCGTTGTGGCGGAGCGTCGAGGCCTCGACCCGGTGCAGCCCCAGTTCGCCGAACGCCGTCTCGAGCACGGCGCGCACGGCGTCGGTCGCGTAGCCCTTTCCGTTCGCGCCGGGCGAGAGCCAGTAGCCCATGCTGCACGACTGGAACGGGCCGCGCACGATGGTCGTGAGGTTCACCCGGCCGACGAGCTCGCCGTCGGGGTCGACGATCGCGAAGGGCACCCCTTCGCCGGCCGCGTGCCGACGCAACTGCGCGGCGATCTCCGCCTCCTGCCCGGCGACGGTGAACCACTCCTCGTCGCGGTCCTTGTCCCAGGGGGCGAAGAACTCGCGGCCCTCGGTCTGAAGGTGTGCGAGTCGAGGGGCGTCGGCGGGTTCGAGGAGGCGGATCGTGGCGGGCATCCCTCCATCCTCGCAGGCGGGATGGGCGGGCGGCGCACGGTCGGCGGCGCCCCGTCGCCTCAGCGCCGCGGCCCGGTCGACCAGATCGCGAGCCAGACGAGCAGCGGCTGGAACAGCAGCCGGATGCCGCGCTTCGCGTCGCTGTCGAGCCCGAACCCGTCGCGGCGCTCGGTGAACTGGGCGAGGTTGCCGGGGAACACGGCCGCGAAGAACGCTGCGACGATCCAGCCGATGCGACTCCGCTCCTTCGGCAGCGCCACGAGTGCGGCGCCGAGGCCGATCTCGGCGACGCCCGACCCGACGACGACCGCGTCGGCGTCCATCGGCACCCACGGCGGCACCTGGGCGCGGAACTCACGGCGCGCCCAGAAGAGATGGCTCACCCCGGCGAAGACCAGGAAGCCGGCGAGCGACCAGCGCCCGACCGTACGCGCGCGGGTGGTGGCCGGTGTCTTCGCTCGGGGCATCGTTCCTCCGCTCGTGCCCGCGAGGCGGGCGATGGTTCCACGCTAGGCGTCGCGTCGCCGATGCGCGAGATCAGCCCGGCAACAACTCGCGGAGCGCCTCGATCGTGTCGGCCTCACCTGCGCGCTTGTCGTCGCGATACGCCTTGACCCGAGCGAAGCGCAGGGCGACGCCACCCGGGTAGCGCGTCGAGCGCTGCACGCCGTCGATCGCGATCTCGACCACGGTGACGGGTTCGACGAACACCGCCTGCGCGGTGCGGTGCGTCTCGATCTGCGGGAAGTACTCCGTCTGCCAGGCGAGCAGGCGGTCGGTGAGGCCCTTGAAGGTCTTGCCGACCATGACGAATCCGCCCGGCGCGCCGAACCGGCCGTCGGGATCGCGGGCGCCGAGGTGCAGGTTCGAGAGCAACCCCGTGCGACGCCCGTACCCCCACTCGGCGGCGAGCACGACGAGGTCGTAGGTGAGCACGGGCTTGACCTTGATCCAGCTGGATCCGCGGCGGCCGGCCGCGTAGGTCGAGTCGATCGCCTTGACGACCACGCCCTCGTGGCCGGCCGCGAGCGCCTCGCGCGAGACGCGCTCGGCGACCGCCGGATCGGCGGTCACCTCGCCCGGGATGCGGTGGTCGGGAGCGATGCGCGCGAGTTCGGCACGCCGCGTCGCGAGCGACTCGTCGATGAGGTCGCGCCCGTCGACGTGCAGCACGTCGAAGAACCACGGATGCAGCAGCGCCTCGCGCGCCGTCTCCGCGCCGAACCGCGACATCGTGTCTTGGAAGGGCCGCGGTGCGTCCTCTTCGTCGAGCGCGAGCGTCTCGCCATCGAGGATCACGCGGTCGACCGCGAAGCCGCGCACGACCTCGACGACCTCGGGCAGCCGCGACGTGATGTCGGCGAGGTTGCGGGTGAACACGCGCACGTCGTCGGCGTCGCGATGCACCTGGATGCGAGCGCCATCGAGCTTGAACTCCACGGATGCCTCGCCGGTCGACTCGATCGCCTCGGCCGGCGTCGCCGCGGTCGCGGCCAGCATGGGCAGCACGGGGCGGCCGACGACGAGGCCGACGGCCTCGAGTGCACCCGGCTCGGCCGGATCGACGACGAGGGCGAGCCGTGCGGTCTCGCCGAGGTCGCCGGTGAGCATCGCGGCGCGGCGCACCACGGGGCCCGGCCGGTCGGCGGCACGGGCGATCGCGTCGACGAGCACACCCTCGAGCGCCCCGGTGCGCATCTCGCCGAGCAGCACCCGCCCGATGAAGTCGCGTTCGCGCGCCGTCGCGCGGCCGGTCAGGGTGCCGAGCTCCGCGGCCCGCGCGGCGGCCGAACCCGAACCGGTCGCCGCCTGGAGGGCATCGAGGGCACGGTCGAGGTCTGCGACGGTCAGGGTCGGTTCGTCGGGTGCGTCGCCGGCGGCCTCGGCCGCGGCCGCCCACCCCCGCCAGCCGACGCCCACGCGCCCCTGGCGCGGCTTCGCGAGGAGGAACCCGATCGCCGGCGCCAGCTCGTCGGCCTCGAGGCCGCGGAGGAGCCCGGCGAGGGCGTCGACCTTCGCGAGGCGCGACCGCGTCGCGGAAACGGCCTCGGTGACGCCGACCAACTCGTCGAGCAGCATGCTCGCAGTCTTCCACCACCCGCCGACGCCGCGGCATCCTGATCCGCTCCCTCCTCTCCCCACCCCGAACGCGATTCAGGAAGATCGCTCGGACCCGCCGTCACCGAGCGGCGCCGAGACGGCGTGTCGTCGAAATCTTCCTGAAGCGCGAATCGAGGCGGCGGGCGGATGCCACAGCGAGCGCCCGAGCGGATGCCTCGGCATCCGAACTCCCACCCGAACGCGATTCAGGAAGATCGCTCGGACACGCCGGCACCGAGCGGCGCCGAGTCGGCGTGTCGTCGAGATATTCCTGAATCGCGAACCGGGGCGACGGGAAGATGCCGCGAGTCGGGCGGCACGCGGATGCCACAGCGAGCGGCGAGCGGCCGACGACGGGCGGATGCCGCGGCGTGCCGAGCCGGCGACCACTTGACGGATACGCCACGATCCGCTGCAATATATTGCATGCCGCTGCCCGCCGCCGTTCGTCCGAGTTCGTTGCGCGACTACGCGTACGCCGAACTCCGCGACGCGATCGTGAGCGGCCGGCTCGCGCCGGGCGAGCGGCTGCGCGACCCCGAGCTCGAGCAGTGGCTCGGCGTCAGCCGCACCCCCATCCGCGAGGCGATCGCGCGGCTCGAGCTCGCGGGCCTCGTGCAGACCCGCCGCGCGAAGCAGACGGTCGTCGCACCGCTCGACGCTCGCACGGCCCTCGCCGCGCAGCGGATCGCGGCATCCCTGCACGAACTCGCCGTTCGCGAGGCGGTGCCGCAGCTCACCGACGCCGACCTCGAGGCCATGCGCCTGGCCAACGAGCGGTTCGACCGCGCGCTGCGCGCCGACGACGTCGACGCCGCGATCGCCGCTGACGACGAGTTCCACCGGGTCACCGTCGCCGCCAGCGCCAACCCGCTGCTGCCGGGCCTGCTCGAGCAGGTCACTCCCCTGCTCCGCCGACTGGAGCGTGCGAGGTTCGGCTCGCTGGCCGGGCGCGGCTCGGTCGCCGACCACGCCCGCATCATCGAGCTGTGCGCCGACGGCCGGGCCGACGAGGCGGCAGCCGCCGCCGGCGAGAACTGGTCGACCCTCGGCCGCCTGCTCCACCTCGACGACGAGGTCGACCCGACCCCGCCACCCGCATCACCCGAGCCGACCCCATCACCCGAGCCGACCCCACCAGCCCCCTGAAGGAGCATCCATGGCCCTCGCCGACTTCCCCCGGCACCCGCTCACGTTCGGCCCGAGCCCGATCCATCCGGTCGACCGGCTGAGCGCCCACCTCGGCGGCGCGCGCGTCTGGATGAAGCGCGAGGACGTGAACAGCGGCCTCGCCTTCGGCGGCAACAAGACGCGCAAGCTCGAGTACCTCGTGCCCGACGCGCTCGCGAAGGGCGCCGACACCCTCGTGTCGATCGGCGGCGTGCAGTCGAACCACACCCGCCAGGTCGCCGCCGTCGCCGCGCACCTGGGCATGAAGGCCGTGCTCGTGCAGGAGCAGTGGGTCGACTGGCCCGACGCCGTGAACGACCGGGTCGGCAACATCCTGCTGTCGCGGCTCATGGGTGCCGACGTGCGCCTGTCGCCCGCGGGCTTCAGCATCGGGTTCCGCGATTCGTGGAAGCAGGCGATCGCCGACGTCGAGGCATCCGGCGGCGTGCCCTACGCCATCCCCGCCGGGGCATCCGATCACCCGCTGGGCGGACTCGGGTTCGCGAACTGGGCGCACGAGGTCGCCGCGCAGGAGGCCGAGCTCGGCGTCTTCTTCGACACGATCGTCGTGTGCGCCGTCACCGGGTCGACCCAGGCCGGCATGATCGCCGGTTTCGCCGACCTCGAGGAGCACTTCGGCGGGCGCCCGCGCCGGGTCATCGGCATCGACGCGTCGGCGAAGCTCGACGAGACCCGCGACCAGGTCGCGCGCATCGCCCGCAGCACGGCGTCGCTGATCGGCCTCGGCCGCGACCTGCGCGACGACGAGATCACCGTGCGAGGCGGCTGGGCCGGTGACGAGTACGGCATCCCGGTGGAGTCCACCGACGAGGCGATGCGCCTGACCGGCGGCCTCGAGGGCGTGATCCTCGACCCCGTCTACGAAGGCAAGTCGATGGCGGGCCTCATCGACCTCGTCTCGAGCGGCGAGATCCCGCGCGACTCGAACGTGCTCTACGCCCACCTCGGCGGGCAGCCCGCGATCAACGCCTACAGCGGCCGGTACCACTGACCTGCGGCCGGAAGGTGCGGGCGCCGGCAGCGCAGCGCGCCGGCTGACGGATGCCTCGCCGCCGCACCGCCCGGATGCCTCGCCGCCGCGCCGCCGGCGGATGCCTCAGCCGGCGACCCGGCGCACCACCTCGCCGACCGAGCCCATGAACCCCTCGAGGTCGGGCTCGTCGGCAGTCGGCTGCAGGATCACCGCCGTCGCACCGGCCGCGGCGTAGCGGTCGACGGTCGCGACGACCTCGTCGAGATCGCCGGCGGCGACACGCGAGGGATCGGCCGTGGCATCCCAGGTCGCGAGGTCGGCGATCGCTCGGGCGCGCGCGTCGTCACCGCCGAACGCGGTGTTCAGGAAGACGACGATCTCGGGCGGCCCGTCGAGTCCGGCCGCTTCGCGCCCTGCTCGCACGATCGCCGCCGACTCGGCGATGCGCTCGGTCGACGCGCCGGCCGGGATGATCGTGCCGTCGGCGACCTCGCCCGTCAGGTGCAGCGTCTTGGGGCCCTCGCCGGCGGCGAACACGGCCGGCGGGCTCGCGGGCGGCCAGTCGAGCCGCACCCGGTCGAGCCGCACGTACCGGCCGTCGGTCGTGACCTCCTCGCCCGCGAGCAGCGCGCGCAACGCGGGCGCGTACTCGCGCATGAGCGTGAGGGGTGACGCGACGCGGGCGCCGATCTGCCCCATCCAGTCGAGCACGCCGTGGCCGACGCCCGGGATCAGTCGGCCCGGGAAGAGCCGCTCGATCGTCGCGATCTCCATCGCCAGGGTCGCGACGTTGCGCATCGGCATGGGGGCGATGCCGATGCCGATGCGCAGGCGCTCGGTCCACGCCAGCGCGGCGGAGGCCGTCGCGAACGCCGATTCGCGGAAGCAGTCCTCCCACAGCCACACCTCGGGCACCCCGGCCGCCTCGGCGGCCTCGACCGCGGCACGCAGCCGCTCGGGCGGGAAGGACGGCTGGAAGATGGCTCCGATGCGCGGTGAGGTCATGGGTTCCATGCTGGCAGGTGCGGCCGACGGGCGCAGGCCGCCCCCGGCGGCGCACGCCGCTTACGGGCGCAGGCCGCCCCCGTCGGCACCCGCGGCCGACGGGCGCAGGCCGGCACGGCCGTGGCCTCCGCACCGGTCAGAGCGCCGCGCCGACCACCGCCTCCCCGAGCGGTGTGCGCAGGTGCAGCACCTTCGCACCGTCGCGCGTGCTGCGCACGAGCCCGGCGTCGCGCAGCACCGCGAGATGGTGCGAGGCCGTCGAGATCGCGAGCTCCGCATCCGCGGCGACCTGCGACGTGGTGCGCGCCTCGTGCGCGGTGAGCAGGATGCCCGCCCGCGCCGGCCCGAGCAGCGCTCCGAGCGCGCGCTCGGCCTCTGCGGGGTCTCGCGCCCAGGTCTCGGTCACGCCCTGCGCCGGGTAGAACAGCGTCGGCTGCGCGGGCGGCTCGGTGAGCACGGTGCAGCCCGCGGAGCCGAGCACGCTCGGCACGAGCACGAGCCCGCTGCCGCGGCAGTCGAGCGTCTCGCTGTGCCAGCGCATCGCGACGCGCACCGAGTCCGAATGCCACTCGACCGATCGGTGCAGGCCGCTCGCCATGGCGGCGATGCCGTCGGTGGCGATGCGACGCGAGCGCACGGCGATGTCGGCCCGCAGCAGCCGTTCGACCTGGGTCCACACGGGCGCGAGGATGGCCTGCCACACGTCGCTCCAGGCGTCGGCGATCATCTCGCAGGCGCGTTCGGGCTCGTCGTGCATGCGCCGGATGGCCTGCTGCCGCGCCCCCGTCGACCGCGCGATCATCTTGTCGAGGTCGACGAGCATCGGGCCGACGGGCACCTCGCGCAGCCGCGCCGCCTCGTCGTCGGGGGTCATGTCCCAGGCGGGTGTCGCCGTGAAGAAGTCGGGGAAGTACCCCTCCGGTCCGATCAGCAGCGCGAGCACGTCGAACGACTCGCGCGGCACGCGGGTTCGCACCGCGCGCAGCCATCCCCACTGCAGCGGATGCTCCGCCGGGCGCTGCAGCACGCGCACGGCGTGGCACAGCTCGTGCCCCGGAGAGATGCCGAACCGGATCGCGGAGATGTCGTCGGGCGCGAGCCGGAAATCCACGAAGTTTCGATCCACCTCGAAAGAGTATCGGCGCGGATGCCCCGTGGCCGAGGCTGTTCGCACACTCACACGAACACCTACCGAGGAGCATCCATGTCGTTCCAGGCCTACCTCGACAACGTCGAGGCGAAGACGGGCATCACCCCGCGGCAGTTCATCGAACTCGCGCGCGAGCAGGGCTTCGACGAGTCGACCAAGACCACGCCGATCGTGACCTGGCTGAAGGCCGACTACGGCCTCGGCCACGGCCACGCGATGGCGATCGCGCACGTCATCACGAAGGGCGACCGCATCGACCCCAAGCACGTGAACTCGGGCGGCACGCACTCCGATCCCTCTGACCGCCTCTGGCTCGACGGCGTCGCGACGAAGCCGGCCTGACCGCTTCCCCGTGCCCTTCCGGTGGTGGGCCCCCTGACCCGAGGCTCAGGGGCTCCGCCTACCATCGAGGGGTGACCCTCCCGATGCTCGACGCCGCGGCATCCGCCCCGGTCGTCGTGCTCGACGCCTCCGACTGGCGCGAGCGCGAGCGCGCGCACGCCGAGCGTGCCGACGCGCTGACCGCCGGGCATCGCGAGCGCGCGGCGCGGGGCGAGCGGCATCCGATCGAGGACTTCCTCTTCACCTACTACTCGTACTCGCCCGCGCTGCTGCGCCGCTGGCACCCCGGCGCGGGCGTCGCACTCGCGGATGCCTCGGCCGAGCCCCGCTCCGCGTGGCGCTGGTACGCGCCGGGGGCCGCTGCGGGTTCGCTCGTCGTCGATCGCGCCGCGATGGCGCGCGAGAAGGGCGCCCTGCTCGACGCCGTCGAGCGGATGCTCCGCCTCACCGCCGCGCGACCGGCCTCCTTCGGGTGCTTCGGGCTGCACGAGTGGGCCATGGTGTACCGGCAGGACGAGCATCGGCATCCGGTTCCGCTCCGACTCGGCCAGACCGAGACCGACGGCGTCGTCGAGGCGCACGACCTGCGCTGCACGCACATCGACGCGTTCCGCTTCTTCACGCCCGGCGCGGTGCCGCGCAATCGCTTCGCCCCGACGCGCGAGAGCCAGCCCGACCTCGAGCAGCCCGGCTGCCTGCACGCCAACATGGACGTCTACAAGTGGGCGGTCAAGCTCGGCCCGCTCGTGCCGGGCGAACTGCTGCTCGACGCGTTCGAGCTCGCGCGCGACATCCGGTACCTCGACATGCGCGCGTCACCGTACGACATGGAGCCCTGGGGCGGTGAGCCCGTTCGCATCGAGACCGCCGAGGGCAAGGCCGAGTACGTCAGGCTCCAGCGCGGCTTCGCCGAGCGCGCGAACGCGCTGCGCCGGAGCATCCTCGATGCCGCGTTCGCCTGAAGCGGCTCAGGCCGCGCGCCAGTAGCCGCAGAACACGACGCTCGCCTTGGGCACGCCGCGGTCGTGCACGAGGTGGCGGCGCGCGCCCGTCGCGAGCTTCGACTCCCCCGCCGCGAACGCGTTGACCGTGCCGCCGAACTCGGGCAGGTCGCGCAGGCGCGCGAGCGCGGCCTCGGCCGGCGCCTGGCCCGGCGCGCGCAGCACCCAGTGCAACTCCATGCCCTCGGGCGCGTCGACGTCCTGGCGGTCGTCGAGGTCGGAGATCTCGATCAGCGCGTCGCCGCGCGTGGTGCGCGGGAGGTCGCGCAGGATGCCGAGCACCGCGGGCAGGGCGCTCTCGTCGCCCACGAGCACGGTGCGATCGGCGTCGGCCTGCTTGAAGCCGCAACCCTGGTCGATGATCGCGAGCCGGTCGCCGACGGGCAGACGGCCCGCCCACGGACCCGCAACGCCCTCGTCGCCGTGCACGACGAAGTCGATGTCCATCTGGCGGAGTTCGGGACGGAATTCCCGCACGGTGTAGCTGCGGATCACCGGCCGGGTCGCGCGCGGCAGCGTCAGGTACTTGAGGTACGCCGCCGTGTTGAACGTGTCGGCGAGGTTGTCGAAGCGCGTGTGGTCGCTGGTCGGCACCGCGAGACGGAACCACTGGTCGAAGCCGAGGTGTCGCCAGCCGGCGAGCTCCTCGCCCTCGATCGTGAGACGCACGAAGTGCGGCGAGATGCGTCGGGCGTCGACGACCTCGGCCGTCACGAGGCCGGTTTCGGCATGGGTGACGACGATGTTGCTGGCGACCACGGGCTTCCTCCAAGAATCAGGCAAGCCTTACCTTAGCTGGCCGACGGCGCTCGGGCCAGTGCGGGTCGCCCGACGACGTTCGCGAAGATCCGGACCGCGCTCGGTACCGTGCGAAGGAGATTCCGCGCGACACGCAGGGTCGCGCCGGCGTGCCACCCGAGATCTCCGACGCGCGCGACGCGGGAGATCAGGCCGCCGGGGCCGCCGCGTCGCCGCGAACGGATGCCTCGCGCCTCAGATCTCGGTGTGCCCCAGTTCGGGCGCCTCGAGGAACCGCACGGTCGGGTCGGCGAACGCCTCGAACTCCAGCACGAGCACCTCGTTGGTGCCGGCTCGCGTGACGGGCGATGGCACGATCAGTGTGCGCTGCGGTCCGCGCCGCCAGTATCGACCGAGCAGGATTCCGTTCACCCAGACGACGCCCTTGCCCCAATCCAGTGTGTCGAGGTACAGGTCGGCGGGCTCGTCGAGCTCGAACCTCGCGGTCGCGAAGCCCGGCCCGATCCCCGGCCGGACTCCCCGCCCGATCCACGGGCCGTCGCCCGAGACATCCGTCACCGCCTCGTCGACCGCCGCGCCGACCGCGCCGACGACCGCCTCGACCCGCGCCAGGTCGATCGGCGTCGCGCGCCAGCCGGTGACCTCGACGCCGTCGAGCCGCACGCCGCCGATCAGTCCCTTGTGTTCGCCGATGCGAGGCCCGTAGTCGACGCGGCCCTGGTCCTCGACGACGATCGCGAGGTCGCCGCGCGCGTCGGGCAGCACGATCGCGCGCTCGTGCCCGTCGCGGGCGAGCACGCCGATGGGAACGCCGTCCATGAGCACCCAGGCGCGGTCGCGAACCTCCTCGCCGACGGTCAGCGTCGCGGGCCCCGGGCGGTCCAGGCGGGTCCGGAACACGGCGAACCCGCGGTCGTGCGCGAGATCGTCGAAGCTCGGCAGGCGGTCGTGATCGGATGCCTCGCCGAGAGCGGGAAGCACGTCGAGCAGGCGCGGGCCGGGCCGGAGCGGGGCCGCGACGACCGGGGCCGGCGGCCTGGGCGGCGGCACCTCGTCGGGCACCGGCGCGTAGCGCGAGATGACATCGCGGAAGGCGAAGAACTTCTCGGTCGGGTACCCGCTCTCGTCGAGCGGGGCGTCGTAGTCGTAGCTCGTGGTGATCGGCGCGTACCGGCCCTTGTCGTTCGCGCCGTTGGTCAGCCCGAAGTTCGTGCCGCCGTGGAACATGTAGATGTTGACCGAGCCGCCGGCCGCGAGGATCGCGTCGAGCTCGGCGGCGGACGCCGAGGCATCCGTCTCGTGGTGATGCGAACCCCAGTCGTCGAACCAGCCGCACCAGAACTCCATGCAGACGAGCGGGCCCGTCGGCTGGAACTCGCGCAGCGTGGCCAGGCGCGCCTCGGCGCGCGAGCCGAACGAGCCGGTCAGGTGCAGGCCGGGCAGGCTTCCGTCGGCGAGCATCTGCGGCGTGGGCTGGTCGATGGTCGTGAGCGGCACCGTGATGCCCGCCTCGCGCGTGACGTCGACGAGACGGCGCAGGTAGTCCTTGTCGGCGCCGTATGCGCCGTACTCGTTCTCGATCTGCACGAGCACGACGGGCCCGCCGTGGTCGACCTGGCGCGGGGCGACGACCTCGTACACGCGCCGCAGGTACGCCGAGACCGCTTCGAGGTAGTGCGGTTCCGAGCGGCGCACGCCGACCTCGGGGTCGCGGAACAGCCAGGCCGGCAGGCCGCCGTTGTCGAACTCGGCGCAGATGTACGGGCCGGGGCGCACGATGGCGTGCAGGCCCTCGGCGGCGATGAGGTCGAGGAAGCGGCCGAGGTCGAGTGCTCCCGACGCGTCCCACTGCCCGCGCCGCGGCTCGTGCAGGTTCCAGGCCACGTAGGTCTCGATGGTGTTCAGACCCATGAGCCGCGCCTTGCGGATGCGGTCGGCCCAGAGGTCGGGGTGCACCCGGAAGTAGTGCAGCGCGCCCGCGAGGATGCGGACCGGCTGCCCGTCGAGCTCGAAGTCGGTCGGTCCGATGGCGAAGCGGCTGGTGGGGGTCACGTGCATCCTTCTGGTTCGTTCGGGGTCGCGACCTCGTCCACGGGTCGCGACGTCGTTCGCCCGTCGCGAGGGGCCGGCCGGCATGCGCCGACCGGCCCCCGGCTGGGTCGGCTACTCGCTGACCGTGAAGCCCTGCTCGTCGCCGTACTCGACGAGCTGCGCCTGCCAGTCGGCGAGGCCGTCGGCGAGCGGCGTGCGGTTGGCGTAGGCCTGGCCCACGGTGTCGCCGAAGATGCTGTTCGCGTACACCTGGTAGGGCAGGTACGACCAGCCGGTCGAGACGTCCTTCGACGCCTGCGTGAGAACCTCGTTGATCTTCTGGCCGCCGAAGTACTCCGACTCGGCGCCGACGAACTCGGGGTCATCGAGCTCGGCCGTGGTCGCCGGGAAGCCGCCGGACTCGAGGAACACGTCGATCGACGCGGGGTCGTTGTTGAGCCAGCGCAGGAACGCCGCGGCGAGCGCGGGGTTCTTCGACTGGGACGTGACCGACTGTCCGCCGCCGCCGTTCTCGGCCGCCACGGGCGTGCCGTCGTACGTCGGCATCGGCGCGACGCGCCAGTGACCCGCGCCGTCGGGCACGCTCGACTCGAGCACGCCGGGCATCCACGCGCCGATCACGAGCGTCGCGATCGAGCCGTCGCCGAGGCCCTGGTACCACTCGTCGCTCCAGCCGGGGGTGTCGGAGAGCAGGCCCTCCGAGATGAGCTGGTCCCAGACACCCGTCCACTTCTGGACGCCCTCGTCGGCGAGGTCGATCGCGACGTCGGTGCCGTCGATCGAGAACGGGCGGCCGCCGGCCTGCCAGATCATGCTCGTCGTGAAGCCCGCGTCACCCGTGTCGGCGGTGATGAACTTCGTCGGGTCGGCCGCCTGCAGCTGCCGGGCCGCCTCGACGTACTGGTCCCAGGTCTCGGGCACGGCGATGCCGAACTGGTCGAAGACGGTCTGGTTGTAGAAGAGGGCCATGGGGCCCGAGTCCTGCGGCAGGCCGACCAGCTTGCCGTCGACGTTCACGGCACCCCAGGTCGAGGCGCTGTAGTCGTCCTCGAGCTCGTCGAGCCCGTATTGCGAGAGGTCGACGAGCGAGTCGGACATCGCGAACTGCGGCAGGGCGTAGTACTCGATCTGCACGACGTCGGGGGCGCCCGACCCGGCCTTGATCGCGTTCTGGAGCTTGGTGTACTCCTCGGTGTTGGTGCCCGCGTTCACGAGCTCGACGTCGACGTTGGGGTACGCCTCCTCGAACGCCGCGACCTGCGCCTCGGCGCTCGGGGTCCAGCTCCAGTAGGTGAGTTCACCGCCCTTCTCGAGGGCGGCGTCGAGGTCGGCCGGGTCGCCGGCCGCGCCGCCGCCGCCGGCGGCCGATGGGCTGCAGGCGGCGAGGCCGCCGATCGCGAGGGCGGCGGTCGCGGCGATCGTCAGGGTCCGCCGCAGGGCGGAGCGCGAGCTGCTCATGTGGTGTCCTTCACTTCCTTGTGCTGTGGATGGGTGCGAGTGGTGCATGCGAGGTGGTGGGTACGTGGTGGTGCGAGGGATGCGCGTCACTGCTTGACGCTGCCGGCGCTGAGCCCGGACTGCCAGAACCGCTGCAGGCCGAGGAACGCGACGACGATGGGGATGATCGTGAGGAGCGACCCCGTGATCACCAGGTTGTAGATGGGCTGCGCGCTGACGCCGGTGGCCTGCGCGTTCCACTGGTTGAGGCCGACCGTGAGCGGGTACCAGGTGGGGTCGCTCAGCATGATCAGCGGGAGGAAGTAGTTGTTCCAGGTGGCCACGACCGTGAACAGCAGCACGGTGACGATGCCGGGCGCGAGCAGCCGGATGGAGATGGT
The DNA here is from genome assembly GCF_009647605.1 of Agromyces agglutinans. Lineage (GTDB taxonomy): Bacteria > Actinomycetota > Actinomycetes > Actinomycetales > Microbacteriaceae > Agromyces > Agromyces agglutinans. The sequence goes on from NZ_WJIF01000010.1 coordinate 149,002, forward strand.
GAAGAACGTGCGGAACTCCCCCGCGCCGTCCATGCGGGCCGCCTCGAGCAGTTCGGTCGGCACCGAGTCGACGGCATAGACCCAGATCAGGTAGAGCCCGAAGGGGCTGATCAGCGACGGGATGATGATCGCCCAGGGCGTGTTGGTGAGTCCCAACTGGCTGAACATCAGGAAGGTCGGCACGGCGAGCGCCGTGCCGGGCACCGCGATGGCCCCGAGCACGACCGCGAAGATGGCGCGGCGGCCGGCGAACCGGAACTTCGCGAGCCCGTAGCCCGCGAGCGTGGCGAGCAGCGTCGCGCCGCCTGCGCCGACGACGACGTAGAGCAGCGTGTTTCCGAGCCAACGCAGGAAGATGCCGTCGTCGTAGGTGAGCGTCTCCCAGATGTTCTGGAAGATCACGAAGTCGTCGGAGAACCAGAGCCCGAAGCTCGAGAACAGCCCAGCCTGGGTCTTCGTCGCGTTGATCACGAGCCAGAGCAGCGGCACGAGCGCGTAGACGACGAAGATCGCCATCAGGATCGTGAACGCGACCGACTTGCGCGGGCGCAGCACCGATGCCGCGCGCCGTCGCGTGGGCCCGCCCCGGCCGCGGCTCGAGGCATCCGTCGTGGTCATGGCTTCGGTGAGCGTGGCGGTCATCGCTCCTCCTTCCGCGAGCCGCGGAGTTGCACGACGTAGGCGATCACCGCGGTGATCACGCCCATGACGATGGCCACCGTGGCCGACGCGTTGTACTGCTGGCCGCTGAACGAGAGGTTGTAGGCGTACATGTTGGGCGTGAAGAACGTCGTGATGATGTTCGGCGCGAGCGTGCGCAGGATGTTCGGTTCGTTGAAGAGCTGGAAGCTGCCGATGATCGAGAAGATCGTCGCGATCACGATCGCGCCGCGCAGGGCCTGCAGCTTGATCGCGCGGATGACGCGGAACGCGCCCGCCCCGTCGAGTTCGGCGGCCTCGTACAGGTCGCCGGGCACGACCTTCAGCGCCGAGTAGAAGATGAGCATGTTGTAGCCGACGAACTCCCAGGTGACGATGTTGCCGATCGAGACGAGGATCCAGTCGCGTGAGAACGGCGCGAAGACGGATGCCCCGAGCCAGTCGTTCAGGTTCGCCACGAGCCCGAACTGGTCGCCGTAGATGAACCCCCACATGAGCACCGCGACGACGGCCGGCACCGCATAGGGCAGGAAGATCGCGATGCGGAAGAACCCCGAGGCGTGCAGGCGCGCGGAGTCGATCGCGAGCGCGGCGACGAGGGCGAGCACGAGCATGACCGGCACCTGGATCACGAGGAACAGCAGGACCCTCAGGAATCCCTCCCAGAACTGGGCGTCGACGACCAGCTCGGCGTAGTTCTCGAGGCCGACGAAGGCGTTGCCGCCGACCATCTGCTCGCGGAAGAGGCTGAGGTACACCGAGTACACGACGGGCGCGACGAAGACGAGGAGGAAGACGATCAGGAACGGCGCGGTGAAGGCGAGGCCCTTCCACTCGCTCCGGGAGCGGGACAGCGTTGTCATCGAGTGATCCAATCGAGCATGTTCACGTCAACATGCAGTGCAGGCACCGTAGCATGTTGACGTGAACATGCGCCACCCCGCCGGTACGCTTCATGAGTCGCGAAGGAGACGCCGATGACGAGCACGCAGGCCGCCGAGCCCGCCGGCGAGCGCGCCGGCGAGCAGGCCGCGGAGTCCGCCGGCAACCGCCGACGAGGCCCGTCGATGGCGGATGTCGCCCGCGAGGCGGGAGTGTCGGGGCAGACCGTCAGCCGGGTCGCGAACGGGCGCCACAACGTCGACCCCGAGACCCGCGAGCGCGTCACGGCAGCGATGCGGCGTCTGGGCTACCGGCCCAACAGCGCCGCGCGCGCGCTTCGCTCCGGACGCTTCCACAGCATCGGCGTCATCATGTTCACCCTCTCGAGCTTCGGCAACATGCGCACCCTCGACGCCATCGCCGCCGCCGCGACCGACGCGGGCTACACGATCAACCTCATCCCCGTGCCGAACCCCACTCGCGGCGATGTCTCGGTCGCCTTCGACCGGCTGAGCGAGGAGGCCGTCGACGGCGTCGTCATCATCGTCGAGGCGCACCTGCTCGACGAGCGCGACATCGAGCTGCCCGCGGGTCTGCCCGTCGTCGTCGTCGACTCCAACGCGGGCGACCGGTTCCCCGTGGTCGACACCGACCAGGCGCACGGAGCGCGGCTCGCGACGGAGCACCTGCTCGACCTCGGGCACGCGACCGTGCACCACGTCGCGGGGCCCGACCGCTCCTACTCGGCCGTGCACCGCCGCGAGGCGTGGGAGGCGACGCTGCGCGAGCGCGGCGCTCCCGTGCCCGACGCGCTCGTCGGCGACTGGTCGAGCGAGTCGGGCCACCGCATCGGGCTGCGGCTGGCCGCCGATCCCTCCGTCACCGCGGTGTTCGCGGCGAACGACCAGATGGCGCTCGGCGTGCTCCGCGCGATGCACGAGTCGGGGCGCCCGGTTCCGGCCGAGGTCAGCGTCGTCGGCTTCGACGACATGGAGGAGTCGGGCAACTACTGGCCGCCGCTGACGACGGTGCGGCAGTTCTTCGGCGAGGTCGGCCGCCGGTCGGTCGAAGCGCTGCTGCACGAGGTCGAGTCGGGCGTGGCGCACGGCACGACCCTCGTGTCGACCGAACTCATCGTGCGCGACAGCACGGCGGCGCCGACCGCGCCGCGCGCGGCGGCATCCGTCACAGGATGATCCAGCCCCCGGCGAGCCCCGCGATGCCGACGACGGCGCCGGCCGTCGCGACGAGCAGCACCACCCACTCGCTCCGCGACAGCAGCCGCCGGCCCTGCTCCCGGCGCGCGACGAGGAACAGCGCGACCGCAGGCACCTGCACGATCAGCGACACGAGCAGGTAGGTCAGCCCCGCGCCGACCAGCAGGAACAGCACGTACGCGGTCGCCAGCACGCCGATCACGAGATCGCGACGACGGATGCCTCCGCCGTCGGCGACGGCGACCCGCACGAGGTACCCCGCCGCGAACAGGAACGGCACGAGGGCGAGCGCGCTCGTCAGGTTGAGCGCGAAGTCGAACGCGTCGACGGCCGTCATCGCCACGACCAGCACGGCCTGCGCGAGCACGGTCGAACTCAACAGGGCCCCGACGGGCACGTCGCGGGCGTTCGACCGGGCGAGGAAGCGCGGCATGTCGTGGTCCTTCGCCGCCACGAACACGACCTCGGCGGCCATCAGCGTCCAGGCGAGGTACGCGCCGAGCACGGCGACGATCAGCCCGGCGCTCACGAGCACGGCGCCCCAGCCGCCGACGGCCGCCTCGAGCACGCCCGCGAGCGACGGCTGACGCAGCTCGGCGAGCTCGGCGGCCGGCAGCACGCCGTACGACACGATCGTCACCGAGGCGAACACCGAGAACACCGCGAGGAACCCGAGCACCGTCGCGCGGCCGACGTCCTGCCGCCGACGCGCGTGCCGCGAGTACACGCTCGCGCCCTCGACCCCGAGGAACACGAAGACCGTGACGAGCATCGTGCCCTGCACCTGCTCGAACAGCGTCCCGGCGTCGCCCGCGCCGAGCAGGTTCTCGGCGAACACCGCGGGGTCGAGCACGAACAGCGAGAGCAGCACGGCCACGACGATCGGCACGAGCTTCGCGACCGTCACGATGCGATTGACGGCGGCGGCCTCGCGCACGCCGCGGCGCACGAGCAGGAAGAACACCCAGAGCCCGGCCGACGACAGCGCGAACGCCAGCGGCGTGTCGCCGTCGCCGAGCACCGGGAACACCGCACCGAGCGTCGACATGATGAGCACCCAGTAGGTGACGTTGCCGACGCACGCGCTCGCCCAGTACCCGAACGCCGAGAAGAAGCCGATGAGCTCCCCGAACCCGGCCTTCGCGTAGGCGTACACGCCCGCGTCGAGCTGCGGCCGCCGCACCGCGAGGGTCTGGAACGCCAGCGCGAGCATGAGCATGCCGACGCCCGCGATCGCCCACGCGATGATCGCGCCGAGCACCCCGGTCTCCGCCGCGAACGTCGCGGGGAGCGAGAACACCCCGGCGCCCACCATCGAGCCGACGACCATCGCGGTCAGGGTCGGCACGCCGAGTCGCACCGTCGCGCGATCGCGGACGCCCTCGGGCCCTTCGCTCATGGCCCCGACCGTAGCGCGCCGACGCCCGCTGGGCGCGCCGCCCGCGCCAGCGCGCCGACGTCCGCCGCCTGCGCAGCCGCGCCGCCCGCGCCGCC
>NZ_WJIF01000011.1 GCF_009647605.1 Agromyces agglutinans
GGCGGCGCGGCCGGCGGCGCGGTCGGCGGGGTGACCGGCGGCGCAGGCTGCGCAGCCGGCGGCACGGGCGCACCGGTCGGGTGCGCAAACGGCGCGGCAGGCGCCTGGACGGGTGCGGGCGCGGGCCGCGGCGGCTTCGGCTCGAACGCCTTGACGAGGATCGGGATGATCGCCGACACGAGCGCGACGAGCGAGGTCGCCCCGGCCGTGCGCCACCACCAGTCCGGCCAATCGAGCGCGGGGAACGCCGCGGGGATCGCGAGGATGAGCGCGGTCACCCACACCAGGACGAGCGTGACGACCCCCGCGACCGCGCTCGCGGTCGACTTCGCGCGTGCGACGAAGTACAGCCCGTAGAGCTGCGTGACGAGCAGCGCCACCCGCAGCAGCAGCACGACCAGCACGAAGCGGCCGATCTGCTCCGCCCACACCCCGGCGTCCGCCGTATCGGCGGGCTGGCCCCACCCGTTCCAGATCTTCAGCAGGCCGACCGCGACGAGCACGACGTTGGTCACGGTCGAGGCGGCGAGGTACCAGCGGTTCGGCCCGTCGCCGACGCTCGCGTCGAGGAGCACGACGCCGGCGAAGGCCGCGACGAGGAACAGGGTCATCCACGCGCGGGCGGCGACGTTGGCCTGGTCGCCGACGATGATGAAGAACCCGCCGAGGAGCGCCGCGGCGACCAGCATGCCGATCGCGAGGGAGAGGGCCGCGGTGGCGGCCCGCGTGCGCCGCGGGGGCGTCGTCGTCGTGGTCATCGGTACTCCTTCGATGGGGCGATGCGTGGTGGTGCCCTCACCATAGCGACGCACCGGCACTCGGCCGACGGTCGTCCACAACCCCGCTACGGGGCGCCGTGCACGGCCCGCGCCTCGAGTCCGAGGTCCGGGTGATCGACGAAGATCCCGTCGACGCCCGTCTCGATCACGGCACGGAACTCCCCGAGCCAGTCCCCCCACACGCCGCGAGCGGCGCCGTGCCGTCGGGCCGGGGCGAGGAAGCGGTTCTCGGGGCGCAGCGTCCAGGTGAACACCGAGAGTCCCGCGCCGTGTGCGGCGTCGACGAGGTCGGCGCCGCCCAGCACCTCGGCGGGCGTACCGCGTCGCGCGGGCCCCACGAGCCGGCGCTTGCCGACGCTCACGCCGTCGAACCGCCCGGCGAGCGCGTACAGGCCCGACTCGGTCGCGAACGAGTCGTACGGCGGCGCCTGGCGCCCCGAGGCGAGTACGAGGTCCCACGGCGTCCCGGTGTCCTCGATGAGCAGCACCCGGGAACCGCGCACGCCCCGCACGCCGAGGCGATCGAGCACGGTCGGCTCGAACGCCTCCATGATCAGCCGTTCGTCGCCGCGGCCCCAGCCCGCCGAGTCGAGCTCAGCGGCGAACAGCTCGTCGAGTGGGAGTCCGAGCGCATCGAAGTGGCTCGCGTGCTTGAACTCGGCGACGAGGCGGAGCATCCGGTCGCCCTCGTCGGACGCGCGGTCGACGATCGCGAGGAGGTCGCGCAAGCGGATGACCGGGTAGCGTCCGTCGAACGACGCGCTCGCCTGCCGCAGCGCGCCGAGCCGCTCGGTCGCGCGCAGCGTCGACAGCTCCGCCCAGGTGAAGTCCTCGGTGAACCATCCGGTGAGCTCCGTGCCGTCGATCTCGCGCGTCGTGCGGCGCGCGGCGAACTCGGGCCTCGACGAGACATCCGTCGTGCCGCTGATCTCGTTCTCGTGGCGCAGCACGAGCACGCCGTCGCGGGTCGCGACGAGGTCGGGCTCGACGGCCTCGGCGCCGAGGCGGAACGCGAGTTCGTACGACGGCGCCGTGTGCTCGGGGCGGTAGCCGGGCGCGCCGCGATGGCCGATGACGAGCGGGCGGTCGGCCGAGTCGCGCAGCATGTCGCCAGCGTACCGACGCGAACGGATGCCACGGCCGGAATAGCGCGGGATCTCACGGCGTTCTCTCGTGATGGAACGGGTAGATTGGAGAGGCGCGGACAACCGGGTCCGCGTGATTCCCCTCCACCCGACGACCGCCGAAAGCAGAGGAACCACCGCAATGGCTCTCGACAACCCCGCCTTCTCTCGCAACGAGGCATTCTCGAAGCAGGGGGCCGTCGCTGCCGCGCAAGACGTCTCCGCGTCCCAGCTGCAGGAGATGTACGAGCGTCCCGCGACGCTCAACGACCGCGAGGTCATGACCTACGACGACGCGATCGCCAAGTCCGCGATCTCGTTCGGAGTGATGCTCGTCGGCGCCGCGATCGGCTGGTTCACGGCCGAGAGCATGCCCGCCCTCTGGATCGGCGCGGCGATCGCCGGCTTCGTGCTGGGCCTCGTCAACTCGTTCAAGCGCGAGCCCTCGCCCGCGCTCATCCTCATCTACGCCGCCGTGCAGGGCGTGTTCGTGGGTGCGATCTCCCAGTGGTACGAGCTGGTCTTCGGCGACGGCATCGTCGGCCAGGCCGTGATCGCGACGCTCGTCGTGGTCGGCGTCACGCTCGCACTGTTCGCCTCCGGCAAGATCCGGGCCTCCGCCAAGGCGACGAAGATCTTCCTCGTCGCGATGGTCGGCTACCTCGTGTTCTCGCTCGTGAACCTCGGCATGATGCTCTTCGGCGCGACCGACAACGCGTTCGGCCTGCGCAGCGAGCCGAGCTTCATCTTCGGCATCCCGTGGGGCGTCATCATCGGCATCCTCGTCGTGATCATGGCCGCGTACTCGCTCGTGCTCGACTTCGACTTCATCCAGCAGGGCGTGCGCAACCGCGCCCCGAAGAAGTACTCGTGGACCGGCGCATTCGGCGTCATGGTCACGGTCATCTGGCTGTACCTCGAGATCCTGCGCATCCTCGCGATCGCCCAGTCCAGCGACTGACGCCGTCCAGCGACCGACGCACGCGCGTCTCATCGAACGGGCCGTCCCCTCGGGGGCGGCCCGTTCGCGTTCGTCGAGTCAGCGCCGCGCGGTCGCCTTCGCGAGCAGCACGGCGCGCTCGCGCGCGTTCTCGGTGCGATCGGCCGCCTGCTCGAACTCGGCGCGCGCCTCGTCGTCGCGGCCGAGCCTCGCGAGGAGCTCGCCGCGCACGCTCGGCAGCAGGTGCGACAGGGCGAGCCGCCGATCGCCGGCGAGCGCGTCGACGAGGTCGAGGCCGGCCGCCGCACCCGACGCCATCGACACCGCGACGGCTCGGTTGAGTTCGACCACCGGCGAGGGCGCGAGTCGCAGGAGTGCGTCGTAGATGGCGACGATCGCGTTCCAGTCGGTGTCGTCGACGGATGCCGCGACGTCGTGCTGCTCGGCGATCGCGGCCTGCAGGGCGTAGGGGCCGCGTCCGCGTCCGAGGGCGTCGGCTCGCTGAAGCGCCGTACGTCCGCGCGTGATGGCCGATCGATCCCAGCGCGTGCGGTCCTGGTCGGCCAGCAGGATCGGCTCGCCGTCTCGGTCGAGCCGTGCCGGGAACCGCGCCGCCGTGAGCTCCATGAGCGCGACGAGGCCGTGCACCTCGGGCTCGCGCGGCACGAGCCCGGCCAGCACGCGGGCGAGCCGCAGCGCCTCGCGGCTGAGCTCGGGCCGCATCCAGTCGTCGCCCGAACTCGCCGCGTATCCCTCGTTGAAGATCAGGTACAGCACGCCGAGCACGGTGCCGAGCCGCTGCGGGAATTCCTCGCGGTCGGGAACCTCGAACCCGACGCCGGCATCGGCGAGGGCCTTCTTCGCACGCACGATGCGCTGCTGCACGGTCGAGGTGGGCACGAGGAACGCCCGCGCGATCTCCTCGGTGGTGAGCCCGCCCACCACCCGCAGGGTCAGCGCGACCCTGGCCTCGCGCGAGAGCACCGGATGGCACGCGACGAAGACCAGGCGAAGCACGTCGTCGTCGATCGCGTCGGGATCCCAGGGCGGGGCATCCGCCGCTCGCTGCTGCTCGTCGGCGAGATCGTGCGCGATCGCGGCCAGCCGATCGTCGTAGCGCTCACGGCGGCGCCAGCCGTCGATGGCCTTGCGCTTGGCCACGGCGGTGAGCCACGCCCCGGGGTTCTTCGGCACGCCGTCGACGGGCCACTGCGCGAGCGCGTCGACGAGGGCGTCCTGCGCGAGATCCTCGGCGAGTCCGAAGTCGCCGACCATGCGCGTGAGCGTCGCGACGATGCGTGCCGACTCGATGCGCCAGACGGCGACGACGGAGCGCCGCGCCGACTCGTCGTCGGCGCGGCGCCCGGGCGTGGCATCCGTCATCGGCGGTCGGCGCCGTTCAGGAGCCCGCCGCCCGCTCGGCCTGCTCCTCGCGCCAGCCGGCTTCCTTCTCGATCCACTCGTTGTCCTGCGGGAAGTCGCTCTCGTCGTGCACGCGGCGCACCTCGAGGTACGCACCGGGCCCGAGCGGTGCGCGGCTCGCCCACTCGGCCGCTTCCTCGCGCGTCGCGACGTCGATGATCCAGAACCCGTTGAAGAGTTCCTTCGTCTCGCCGTAGGGGCCGTCGGTGATGAGCGGGGTCTCGCCCGAGAAGTCGACGACGAAGCCCTCGCTCGCGTCGGACAGCCCCTCGCCGGCCAGGAGCACCCCGGCCTTCATCATCGACTCGTTGTAGCGGCCCATCGCCTCGATGACCTGCTCGAACGGGATCTCCTCGTACGCCGCGACGCCCCGGTCGTCGGCTCGCATGATCAGCATGTACTTCGACATGGTGGTTCTCTCCTCGGTGTCCGGGTCCGTCTCGACCCTCTCACTGCAGCGTCGAACGGGGAACCCCCGGAATCGACATCCGGCCGAAGAAATCTCGGCCGAAGATCTCAGAGGCCGAGCGCGGATGCCGCGGCGCGGATCGCGTCGGCCGACGCGGCCAGCTTCGCGCGCTCGTCGTCCGCCATCGGGATGCCGCCGATCGCTCGCGCGCCCTCGCCGTTCACGACCGACGGCAGCGACAGCGCGACGCCGTCGAGGGCGGGCAGGTCGTCCGCACCGTGCACCGTGCTCACGGGGAGCACGGCGTCTTCGTCGCGGAGCACCGCCTCGACGATGCGGGCGCCCGTGAGGCCGATGGCGTAGTTCGTCGCGCCCTTGCCGCGGATGACCGTGTACGCCGCATCGCGCACGTCGCGGGCGATCTCGTCGAGCTCCTCGCGGTGGAACGGCCGCTCCCCCGCCCAGTCGAGGATCGGCACGGGGCCGATTCGCGCCTCCGACCACAGCGGGAACTCGGTGTCGCCGTGCTCGCCGACGATCGCGGCGTGCACGCTCGACGTCGACACGCCGGCGCGCCGGGCGAGCAGCCAGCGCAGGCGCGACGTGTCGAGCACGGTTCCCGAGCCGAAGACGCGCTCGGGCGGCAGGCCCGAGATCCGCTGCGCCGCGAGGGTCAGCACGTCGACGGGGTTCGTGACGAGCACGAACACGGCGCCCGGAGCGCGTTCGACGAGCGAGGGCAGCAGCCGCTCGAGGATGCGGACGTTCGTGCCCGCGAGGTCCATCCGGGTCTGGCCGGGCTCCTGCTTCGCGCCGGCGGTGATCACGACGACGTGCGAGCCCTCGACGACGGCGAGGTCGGCGCCGCCCGACACGCTCGAGCCGGTGAACTGCGTGCCGTGCGCGAGGTCGAGCACCTCGGCCTCGACCTTCTCCCTCGCGATGTCGTACAGCGCGACCTCGCTCGCCGACTCGCGGATGAGCGCCGCGTAGGCGAGGCTCGTGCCCACCGCTCCCGCGCCGACGACCGTCAGTTTCGAGTTCTCGATGACCCCCATGCGGCCATCCTGCTGGATCGATCGCCCTCAGCGCGAGTCGGCGGGCGCGGGCTGGTCGGCGCGGCGCGTCGCCTGGGTGGGGTCCGCGGTGCCTGCTCGGCGACGCGATCCCCGGCCGGCGACCGCCAGCGCCCCATCGCGAAGCGGCTGCATCCGCTCGGCGAGCGCGACGCGCATGAGCAGGGCGGATGCCGCGGCCAGCGCCGTGGTGCGCCGACACCGCGCGGCGTCGTAGGCGGCGAGCGCATCCTCGACGGGCCGGTCGGCGAGCAGGGCGGCGAGCGTCGTCGCATCGACGAGCGCCTCGCCCGCGCCCCGGCCGAGGTTCGGCGTCATGGCGTGTGCGGCGTCGCCGACGAGCACGTACCGGTCGCGGACGTACGACCGCAGCCTCGGCGTGACGTGGATGCGCTGGGCGAGGGTCCCGTCTGCGGTCGCGGTGTGCAGCACGTCGGCGACAGCGGGTGCGAGCCCGGCATCGCGGTCGGCGTCGCGGCGTGCTGCGGCGAGCGCCTCGGCGACATCGACGTTCCTCGGGCCGAGGTCGGACCGGAACGCGGCGTACCAGTTCGTGCCGAGCCGATGCGGGCCGACGCCGTAGAGGCGACCGCGCGCCCAGTACTCGCCCATCGCCTCGACCGCGCTCGCGCGCCCGATGACCCCGCGCACGGCCAGGTACGGCGTCGCGATCGCCGCGCCGGCCGCTCCCCAGTGTGCCCGCCGCACGGCGCTGTGCACGCCGTCGGCGCCGATGACCAGCGCGCCGGGGGCGCCGCCGAGCGCGTCGAGGTCGGTGCGCTCGTCGACACGCGCGCGCACGCGTCGAACGCCCGCGGGCACGGCCGCCTCGAGCGCCTGCAGCAGGTCGAGGCGCGACACGACCGGTGACGGTTCGGTCGACGTGGCCGCGAGGATGCGCCCGTCGCCGCGGCGGATCGGGAAGCGCGTGATCACGGGGCTCGCGGTGCGCAGCGCGTCGAGTACGCCGAGGCGCTCGAGCGCGGCCTGCGCCTCCTCCCAGATCGCGAGGCTGGTGCCCGTGGCGGGCAGTGCGTCGCGTTGCTCGACGAGCGTGACCTCGAATCGGTCGGGCGGCAGGCAGGCGGCCAGGGCGAGGCCGGCGATGCCGCCGCCGATGACGGTGATGGGTTGTCGCGTGGACATGGCCGCGACGATACTACATTTGTAGTCCGATGTCACTACAGAAGTAGTCGCACGGATAGGATCGAGGCATGTCCGAACGCCAGGCCCGACCCGATCGCGGCGCGCCGGCGCCGGCCCAACGCCCCACCCGCATCGCCGACGCGGCGCTCGAGCTCGTGGCCGAGCACGGACTGAAGGGCCTCACCCACCGCGCGGTCGACCAGCGCGCCGGGCTCCCGGCGGGCTCCACCTCGAACCTCCATCGCACCCGCGCCGCACTCGTCGACGCCGTCGTCGCACGCCTCGAGCAGCGCGACCTCGCCCTCTGGGAGGCCGACCGCGGCACCCCGGTGCCCGCGGACGCCGAGCAGCTGGCCGATCGCCTGGCCCGCTACCTCGGCGTGTTCGCGGGGCCGCAGGCCGAGCTCACGCGGGCCCGCTTCGCCGTCTCGCTCGGCGAGCCCGACGCCGTCCGCCAAGGGCACGCGCGCTTCATGGGCGTCGCGCGGGCGATGCTCGAGGCGGCCGGCATCCCCGAACCCGCGATGCGCGCGCGCTGGCTCGCCGACTACTGCGACGGCATGCTCCTGCACCAGGTCACGGCGCGACGCGACGAGCCGCTCGACCTCGAGCCGCACCGCGTCGCCATCCGGCGGCTGCTCGACTGAACGGCCTTCCGACTCCTCGAACGAGAGCGGCCGGAACGACGGAGGGCGCGGACCTCGCGGCCCGCGCCCTCGCGCTCACTCCCACTCGATGGTTCCCGGCGGCTTCGACGTGACGTCGAGCACGACGCGGTTGACCTCGCGCACCTCGTTCGTGATGCGGTTCGAGATCTTCGCGAGCACGTCGTACGGCAGGCGGGTCCAGTCGGCGGTCATCGCGTCTTCGGACGAGACCGGCCGCAGCACGATCGGATGCCCGTAGGTGCGGCCGTCGCCCTGCACGCCGACCGAGCGCACGTCCGCGAGCAGCACGACGGGGCACTGCCAGATCTCGCCATCGAGGCCCGCGGCGCTCAGCTCCTCGCGCGCGATCGCGTCGGCCTCGCGGAGCAGATCGAGACGATCACGGGTGACCTCGCCCACGATGCGGATGCCGAGGCCGGGCCCCGGAAACGGCTGCCGGCCCACGATCGCCTCGGGCAGGCCCAGCTCGCGGCCGATCTGGCGCACCTCGTCCTTGAAGAGCGTGCGAAGGGGTTCGACGAGCTCGAACTGCAGGTCTTCGGGGAGGCCGCCGACGTTGTGGTGGCTCTTGATGTTGGCCGTGCCGGTGCCGCCGCCCGACTCCACCACGTCGGGGTAGAGCGTGCCCTGCACGAGGAAGCGGATCGGCTCGCCCTCGGCCGCAGCCTCGGCGATGAGGTCGCGCTCGGCCTGCTCGAACGCGCGGATGAACTCGCGGCCGATGATCTTGCGCTTCTGCTCGGGGTCGCTGACGCCCTCGAGCGCCGCGAGGAAGGTGTCGGCCGCGTCGACCGTCACGAGCCGCACGCCGGTGGCCTGCACGTAGTCCTGCTGCACCTGCTCGCGCTCGCCCTTGCGGAGCAGCCCGTGGTCGACGAACACCGCCGTGAGCTGGTCGCCGACCGCCTGCTGCACGAGCGCGGTCGAGACGGCCGAGTCGACGCCGCCCGAGAGTGCGGAGATGACGCGTGCCGAGCCGACCTGCTCGCGGATGCGCGCGACCTGCTCGGCGATCACGTTGCCGGCGTTCCAGTCGGCCGGGATGCCGGCCGCCCGGTGGAGGAAGTTCTCGAGCACGTCCTGGCCGTACTCCGAGTGCTTCACCTCGGGGTGCCACTGCACGCCGTAGAACTGCTTCTCGTCGTTGGCGAACGCGGCGACCGGCGTCGAGGCGGTCGAGGCGAGCACCTCGAAGCCCTCGGGCGCGACCGCGACCGAGTCGCCGTGGCTCATCCACACGGTCTGGTGCTCGGGCTGGCCGCCGAGCAGCCGGTTGTCGTCGGTGCGGGCCGTCACGGCGGTCGCCCCGTACTCGCGCTGGCCGGTGTGCGCGACCTCGCCGCCCAGCTGGCGCGCCATCACCTGGAAGCCGTAGCAGATGCCGAGCGTCGGGACGCCGAGCTGGAGGATCCCCTCGTCGAGCGACGGCGCCCCTTCCTCGTAGACCGAGCTGGGCCCGCCCGAGAGCACGATGCCGACGGGGTTGCGTGCGGCGACCTCTTCGGCCGTGATGGTGTGCGGCACGATCTCCGAGTAGACGGATGCCTCGCGCACGCGCCGCGCGATCAGCTGCGCGTACTGCGCGCCGAAGTCGACGACGAGGACGGGGCGCTGGTCGGTGCTGTTCGCGGTGCTGTTCGGCGAGTCGGTGGTCACTGGGCGGCCTCCACGGCGGTCGGGTCGGTGTCGGCGCCCGCGGCGCCGTCGTCGGAGGCCGCAGCCGAGGCATCCGCCTCGCGACCGGCCAGGTAGCCCTTGACCTCGCGCGCGATGCGCGCTTCGAGGAAGAAGGACAGGAACGGGATGACGCCGCCGAGGGCGATCAGGATGAATCGCGGGAACCGCCACCGCATGAGGCTCCAGAGCCGGAAGTCGCTGAAGAGGTAGACGACGTAGAACCATCCGTGGGCGATGAGGATGCCGGTCGAGAGGTTCACGCCGGCGCCGGTCGACTCGAGGCCGGCCGCGGTCTCGAGCACGGGCTCGAAGCTCAGCAGCCCGTTGGGCCCGAACGCGAAGAGCTCGAGGTGCCAGACGTACTTGAGCAGCATCTCGGCGCACAGCAGCAGCAGCATGACGCCCGTGATCGCCGAGGCGACCATGTAGAACTTCAGCGCCCCGCGAATGCGCGGCAGATCGGCGAGTTTGGGCTCGAGGGGCATGCGACCAGTCTACGTCGCGCGCGCACGTCCGGGCGCGGGGGCGGGCTCGGCGGCACGCCGCGCGGCCGGCGCGGATGCGGCGCCCGGTGCGAGCCCTCCGAGCATGCGCCGCAGGAGGTCGATGGCCTCGTCGATGCCCGCGGCGGGATCCGCGGTGTGCGCATTCGCGATCGCGACCTCGTTGAGCGCACCCGAGACCATCGTGCTCACCGTGCCGAGCGAGCGGTCGGCGATCACACCGGCGTCGGCGAGTTCGGCGACGCCCGCCTCCAGCAGGCCGACGCTCGTCTCGAGGTCGCCCTCGCGCCACGCGTCCCATCCCAGCACCGCCGGCCCGTCGACGAGCAGGATGCGTCGCGCCTCGGGCGCGAGGCTCGCCTCGAGGAATGCACGGCACCCGGCGAGGAAGCCCTCGACGAGGGTCTCGTCGCAGCCCTCGACCGCGAGTTCGACGAGTTCGGCCACGCGGATCTGCGCGGCTTCGACCACCGCGCGGAACAGGCCCGCCTTGCTGCCGAAGTGGTGGTAGAGCGCCCCGCGGGTCAGGCCGGCCTCGGCGACCAGGTCCTCGAGCGCCACGCCCGCGTACCCGCGCTCGGCGAATCGCCTCGTCGCGATGCGCACCAGGTCGGCGCGCGTGCGTTCGCGCTGCTCCGCCTTGGTCGCCATGGGTCCTCCGATGCTTGACATACACACTGTACGTCAGTGACCATGGCTCACATACATACATCCTGTATGCATCTTCGGCGATCGTCGCCGTCCTCATCCCGACGAGAGGAACCACCCATGCTCAACAGCAGCTACGCCGTCCTGTGCACCCGCGATGTCGCCTCGAGCGCCGCGTTCTATCGCGAGCACTTCGGCTTCGACACGACGTTCGAAGCCGACTGGTACGTGAGCCTGCGCCACCCCGACGCGGGTCACGAACTCGCGCTGCTCGATCCGGAGCACTCCTCCGTTCCCGCCGGCTACGGCGAGGTCGCGCGTGGCGTGCTCGTCACCTTCGAGCTCGACGACGTCGACGCCGTCGCGGCCCGCCTCGCCGAGGCCGGTGTTCCGGTCGTGCAGGGCCTCCGCGACGAGCCGTTCGGGCAGCGGCACGTCATCGTCCGCGACCCCGGCGGCGTGCTCGTCGACGTGATCACCCCGATCGAGCCGTCACCCGAGTTCGCGGCTGCGTACGCCGAAGGCTGAGGCGCGCTCGCCCGGCGTGCCCGCTCGCCGGCGTCACCGGATCGGCGTAGCGTGACGGCACCGACGAGGGGGTTGGTATGCAGCGACGCACGATGGCAGCGATCCTCATCGGAGCCGTGATCGGCCTCGGCTCCGCGATCTCACCCGTGAAGGCCGGGTTCGCCGACGGGCTCGCACCGGGCGACCGCCGGGTCGGCGAGTCCGCGCAGGCGATGACCGGCGACCCGCCCGGCCGTGGTGCGCCGGGTTCAGGCGACGGGCGTACCGGCTGACGCGTTCGCGGCCTGCTCGGCCTCCTCGCGCTCGCGCTCGACGGCGTCGCGCACGAGCCGGTACCAGAGGTAGATCGCGAACGCGGCGAACACCACCCACTCGACCGCGTAGAACACGTTGAGCCAGTTCAGCTCGGCCGTCTGCTCGGGCGGCGGCGAGACGATCGCCTCGAGGCCCTCGAACGGCTCGGCGGCGGTGACGTACCCGAAGTACACGGGGCGATCGTCGTACCCCTCCCACACGTTGATCAGCTGGGCCACCGCGACGGTCTGCATGCGCTGCGGGTCGGCGTCGTCGCCCGGCAGCATCGGCGCTTCACTCGGCAGGAAGCGCCCGGTCACCGTGACGGCCTCGTCGGCACCGGCGGCCGCACCGGCTTCGGCGTCGAACCGCTCGAGCGCGGCCTCGGCGTCGGCGCGCTCCTCCGCCCAACCGAGCGCGACCGGCAGGCCGCCGGCCGGGGCATCCGCCACCTCGAGGTGGGCGACCACCCAGGTACCCGGCGTGCCGTCGTTCAGGCGACCGTCGACGAGCACCGTGTCACCGGCGACCCACGTTCCGGCGACCTCGACCCGCTGGCCGGTCGCCGACTGCGGCGTCGGCTCGTCGGGCTCGACGAGCCCGTCGAAGGGCCGCACCTCTTCCGTCGGCCGGTCGGCGACGACCGCCTGCTCGACCGCGCGCTCGACCTGCCACTGGCCGAGCAGCGCGAACGCCGCGGCGACGGCGAGGGCGAGCACGAGCGCCGCGATCCACCGGGGGCGCACCATCATGCGCAGCACGGGGCGGGAGGCGGTCGACACGGTTGTCCAGCCTACCGTCGGCTGCCTGCGAGCCTGCACGGCGGCCGGCGCCGCGAGAGCGCAGGTCGCCGTCTTCAGGATTCGACCGTGCCGTACCCCGATGCCACCTCGCGGAAGACCCGCTGCACCCCTTCGTCGGGTCCGACCGCCACGAGGATGTCGCCCGCGAGCACGACCCGATCGCCCGGCGGCGAGGGCACTGCGTCGTCGTCGCGCACCAGCGCGACGATCGAGACCCCGTCCGGAAGGTGCAGCGAGCCGAGCGTCTTGCCGGCCAGGGCATCGTCGCGGTCCACCGTCACCCAGCCGATCGGCACGCCGGGCAGGTCGACGAGTTCGGCGATCGCCTCGACGATGCGAGTGCCGCCGAGCAGGTCGGCGAGCACGCGGGCCTCGTCCTCGTCGAGCCGGAGGCTCGCGACCGCGTGCTCCTCACCGGCGAGGCGCGTCACGAGGTCGCGCGAACCCATGCGATGCGCGATCACGGACACCTCGATGCCCGCCGAAGTCGTGAACGAGTGCAGCACGCCGACGCCGGGCAGGTCCACCCGCCGCACCTCGACCATGGCCCCCGTCCTTCCGGCTCGACGCCCCCTCAGTCCACCTTCACGATGTCGGGCGCTCCGAGCCTCACGCGATCGGCGGACTCGTCGTCGGGCTGCTGCTGCGATGCCCGTTCGGCCTCGACGCGCTGGAGGTAGCGCTCGACCTCGAGGGTGACCCGCGCGGCATCCCAGCCGAGCACCTCGCCCATGAGCTCCGCGGCCACCGGGGCTGCCGACACGCCGCGGTCCCACGCCTCGATCGAGATGCGCGTACGGCGCGCGAGCACGTCGTCGAGGTGGAGGGCGCCCTCGTGGCTCGCCGCGTAGACGACCTCCGCCGCGAGGTAGTCGTCGGCTCCGGGCAGCGGCTCGCCGAGCCGCGGGTCGCTGCGGATCAGGTCGAGCAGTTCGTCGGTCAGCGTGCCGTAGCGGTTCAGCAGGTGCTCGATGCGCACCTTGTGCACGTCGAACGCGCGCGCGATCTTGCCGCGCTTGTTCCACGCCGCCTGGTAGCCCTCGGCGCCCAGCAGTGCGATGTCCTGCGTCGTCGACGCCGGCACGCGCCCGTCGAGGGCGTCGGCGGCCGCGTCGATCGCGTCCTTGGCCATGATCCGGTAGGTGGTCCACTTGCCGCCCGCGACGACCACGAGACCAGGTACCGTGTGCGCCACGACGTGCTCGCGCGAGAGCTTCGACGTCTCCTCGCTCTCGCCGGCGAGCAGCGGCCGCAGGCCCGCATACACGCCCTCGACGTCTTCACGCGTGAGCGGGATGTTCAGCACCCGGTTCACGTGCTCGAGCAGGTAGTCGATGTCGGCTGCGGTGGCCGCCGGGTGCGCCTTGTCGAGGTTCCAGTCGGTGTCGGTCGTACCGATGAGCCAATGCCGGCCCCACGGGATCACGAAGAGCACGCTCTTCTCGGTGCGGAAGATCATGCCCATGGCCGACTGGATGCGGTCGCGCGGCACGACGAGGTGGATGCCCTTCGACGCGCGCACCTTGAAGGTGCCGCGTTCGCCCACCATGCGCTGGGTGTCGTCGGTCCAGACCCCGGTCGCGTTCACGACCTGCTTGGCGCGCACCTCGAAGTGCTCGTCGGTCTGCAGGTCGTGCGCCTTCACGCCCACGACGCGCTCGCCGACCTTGAGGAACCCCTCGACCTTCACGCGGCTCGCGACGTGCGCGCCGTACGAGCTCGCGGTGCGCGCGAGGCTCGCGACGTACCGTGCGTCGTCGACCTGCGCGTCGTAGTACGTGAGGCCGCCGACCATCGCGTCGGATGCCAGCGACGGGATCGCCCGGTGCACCTGCCGCTTCGTGAGGTGGCGGTGGTGCGGCACGCCGGGCGGGCGCCCGCCCGTGTAGCTGAAGACGTCGTAGAGCAGCATGCCCGCGCCGACGTAGAAGCGCTCGAAGACGCGCTTCTGCAGCGGATACAGGAAGCGCACGGGCTTCACGAGATGCGGCGCGATGCGCTGGAGCAGGAGTCCCCGCTCGATGAGCGCCTCGCGCACCAGCCGGAAGTCGAGTTGCTCGAGGTACCGGATGCCTCCGTGCACGAGCTTCGACGACCGGCTGGAGGTGCCCGACGCCCAGTCGCGCGCCTCGAGCAGTCCCGTCGAGAGGCCGCGCGTGACGGCGTCGAGCGCCGCGCCGGTGCCGACGATGCCGCCGCCCACGACGAGGATGTCGAGTTCCTTGTCGCGCAACCGCTCGATCGCCGCGCGCCGTTCCTCGGGTCCGAGCTTCGTCGAACGTGCCACCGACCTGTCTTCGGCCACCGTAGCCCCCAATCCGGCGACGCCACGGCGGGCGCCGCCCTGCACTCCCACGCTACCCGAGGATTCGGACGGCCGGGGAGGGGGCAGCAGAAGGCTGCGGCCGCTACGCCCCCTGGTACGGCGCGACGACGACCTCGACCCGCTGGAACTCCTTGAGGTCGGAGTACCCGGTCGTCGCCATCGACTTCTTCAGCGCACCCACGAGGTTCGCCGTGCCGTCGGCGCCGGGCGCCGGGCCGTAGAGGATCTCCTCGAGCGGCGCCACCTGGCCCACCTGCACGCGCTGGCCCCGCGGGAGCTTCGGGTGGTGCGCCTCGGCGCCCCAGTGCCAGCCGCCGCCCGGGGCATCCGTCGCCCGCGCGAGGGCCGCACCCAGCATCACCGCGTCGGCGCCGCACGCGATCGCCTTCACGATGTCGCCGGATGCCCCGACGCCGCCGTCGGCGATGACGTGCACGTAGCGACCGCCCGACTCGTCGAGGTAGTCGCGGCGGGCGCCGGCGACGTCGGCGACCGCGGTCGCCATGGGCGCGTGGATGCCCAGCGAGCCGCGCGTCGTGGACGCGGCTCCCCCGCCGAATCCGACGAGCACGCCTGCGGCCCCCGTGCGCATGAGGTGCAGCGCCGCGGTGTACGTCGCGGCGCCGCCCACGACGACGGGCACGTCGAGCTCGTAGATGAACTTCTTGAGGTTCAGCGGTTCCTGGTTCTTCGAGACGTGCTCGGCCGACACCGTGGTGCCGCGGATCACGAACAGGTCGACGCCCGCGGCGACGACGGTCTCGTAGAGCTCCTGCGTGCGCTGCGGCGACAGCGCACCGGCGACGGTGACGCCGGCGGCGCGGATCTCGGCCAGGCGCGCGGTGACCAGCTCGGGCTTGATGGGCTCGGAGTACAGCTCCTGCATGCGCTGGGTCGCACGCTCGGGGTTCAGGTTGCGGATCTCCGCGAGCGCGGGCTCGGGGTTCTCGAACCGGGTCCAGAGGCCCTCGAGGTCGAGCACGCCGAGGCCGCCGAGGCGGCCCATCATGATCGCCGTCGTCGGCGACACGACGGAGTCCATCGGCGCCGCGAGGAACGGGATGTCGAACTGGTAGGCATCGATCGACCACCCGACCGAGACGTCTTCGGGGTCGCGCGTGCGCCGGCTCGGCACGATCGCGATGTCGTCGAACGCGTAGACACGTCGGCCCCGCTTGGCACGGCCGATCTCGATCTCCTGGGTCACCCGACAACCCTACCGAACCCCTGGCGCGGGGCGCGGGCCGGAGGGCACCGGCAGCGCGGCGCCGCACCCCGCCGCCGTCAGTGGCGTGGCCGCGGTCAGCGGACCCGCTCGACCCGCCCCTCCTCCCAGGTCGGGGCATCCGTCTCGACGACCTCGCCGTCGGCGCGGAACACGAGGAACCGGTCGAACCCGCGCGCGAACCAGCGGTCGTGCGTCACCGCGAGCACGGTGCCGTCGAACCGGGTGAGCGCGTCCTCCAGTGCCTCTGCGGAGACGAGGTCGAGGTTGTCGGTCGGTTCGTCGAGCAGCAGCAGCGTCGCGCCCGAGAGCTCGAGCAGGAGGATCTGCAGCCGCGCCTGCTGCCCGCCCGACAGCGAGTCGAAGACCTGGTGCGCCGCGGCGGCGAGTCCGTAGCGATCGAGCGCCGAGCTCGCCTGCTCGCGCGCCATGCCGGCGCGGTTCGCGTCGCCGCGATGCAGGATGTCGAGGAGCGTCCGCCCCCGGAGCTCCGGCAGCTCGTGGCCCTGCGCGAACCAGCCCGGCACCACGCGGGCGCCGAGCCTCGCCCCGCCCGTGTGCGCGACCGGCGCGATACGCGCGCCTCGATCGGTGACGTGCCCCTGCATCGGGTCGGGGTCGCTGCCTCCGGCGGCGAGGAGCCGCAGGAAGTGCGACTTGCCCGAACCGTTCGACCCCAGCACGGCGACCCGGTCGCCGTACCAGACCTCGAGGTCGAAGGGCCGCATGAGCCCGGTGAGCTCGAGCCGCTCGGCGACGACGGAACGCTTGCCCGTGCGGGATCCGCGCAGGCGCATCGACACGGCCTGGGCGGGCGGCCGCTCCTCGGGCGGGCCCGCCTCCTCGAACTTGCGCAGCCGCGTCACGGCCGCCTGGTACCGCGACGCCATGCCGTCGTTGTAGGTCGCCTTCACCTTGAGGGTGGCCACGAGCGTCTTCAACTGCTGGTGCTGCTCGTCCCATCGCCGCCGCAGCTCGTCGAGGCGCTCGAATCGCGCCTCGCGCGCCGCGTGGTACCCCTCGAAGCCGCCGCCGTGCACCCAGGCGCTGCTGCCCGCCGGGCTCGCCTCGAGGGTCACGATGCGGTCGGCCGCCGCGGCGAGCAGTTCCCGATCGTGCGACACGAGCAGCACGGTCTTCGGCGTCTGGCGCAGCTGCCGCTCGAGCCAGCGCTTGCCCGGCACGTCGAGCGAGTTGTCGGGCTCGTCGAGCAGGAGGACCTGCTCGGGACCGCGCAGCAGCGCCTCGAGCGCCAGCCGCTTCTGCTCGCCGCCCGACAGTGTCGACAGGTCGCGCCATCGCGCACGCTCCCACGGGATGCCGAGCGCCGCGGCCGTGCAGTGGTCCCAGACGACCTCCTGGTCGTAGCCGCCCGCCTCGGCGTACTCGGCGAGCGCGGTCGCGTACCGCATCTGGTTCGCGGTGTCGTCGCGCTCGATGAGCGCGGCTTCGGATGCCTCGAGCTCGACGGCGGCGGACCGCACGCGCGCCGGCGCCACCGAGACGAGCAGCCCTCCCACCGTCGTGTCGACGCCCGCGATCACCCGGCCCGTGCCCACGAACTGGTCCATCACGCCGAGGCCGCCGTCGACCTGCACGCTGCCCTCGTCGGGCCGCAGCTCGCCGCGCACGATGCGCAGCAGCGTCGTCTTGCCCGCCCCGTTCGCGCCGATCAGCGCGGTCGTCCGGCCGTCGGCGGCGCGGAACGCGATGTCGGCGAGCAGGGGCCTACCGTCGGGCAGCGAGAAGGAGACGCCGTTGACGTCGAGGAATCCCATGGCGAAGCATCCGTTCGGTAGGCAGCCGACCAGAATAGCGTCCCGCGCCGGGCGCCGGGGTGCAGGATGGGAGGCATGCAGCGCGTGCCCGCAGACCCCATCGACCTCCTCCGCACCCGCACGAGTGCGAAGTGGGCGCTCTACCCCGACGACGTGCTGCCGCTGCCCGTGGCCGAGATGGACTACCCGCTGGCCGAGCCGATCGCCGAGGCGCTGCACGCGGCGATCCGACGATCCGACACCGGCTACGCCGCCGGCAGCCGGCCGGTCGCCGAGGCCTTCGCCCCGTTCGCCGCGCAGCGCTTCGGCTGGGACGTCGATCCCGAGCGGGTCACCTGCACGGCCGACGTCAGCATGGGCATCGTCGAGGTGCTGCGCCGGTGCGTCGGGCCGGGCGACGGCGTGATCGTGATGCCGCCCATCTACCCGCCGTTCTTCGACCTCGTCACCGAGGCGGGGGCCCGCCTCGTCGAGGTGCCGATGTCCGGCGGCATCGACGAGGGCTGGTCGCTCGACCTGCCCGGCATCGAGTCGGCCCTCGCCGGCGGCGCCCGGGCGATCCTGCTCTGCAACCCGCACAACCCGATCGGCCTGGTGCACGAGGCATCCGACCTGCGCGCGCTGGCCGATCTCGCCGAGCGGTTCGGCGCGACCGTCGTGAGCGACGAGGTGCACGGCCCGCTGTCGCAGCCGACGTCGCGCTACACGCCGTTCCTCACCGTCTCCGACACCGCGCGCGAGGTCGGCGTCGCCGTCACCGCGGCGACCAAGGCGTTCAACCTCGCGGGACTCAAGGCGGCGCTCATCGTCACCGCGAGCGAGCGCGGCGATGCGATCCGTCGGGGGTTCCCGTACGAGGTCGAGTGGCGGATGAGCCAGTTCGGCTCGATCGCGACCGTGGCCGCGTTCCGGGAGGGCGGCCCCTGGCTCGACGGCGTGCTCGCGAGCCTCGACGACAGCCGGCGTCTGCTCGCCGACCTGCTCGCCGATGAACTGCCGGGCGTGCGCTACCGCATCCCCGACGCCACCTACCTCGCCTGGCTCGACCTCAGCGCGCTCGGCTGGGGCGACGACCCGGCCGTCCACGCGCTCGAGCACGCGCGGGTCGCGCTCGCCAACGGACCGCAGTTCGGGGCATCCGCCGGCGCGGGGCACGCCCGGCTGAACTTCGCCTGCTCACCCGAGGTGCTCGGCGAGGCGATCACCCGGCTGGCCGACGCGCGCGGCTGAGGCCCCGGCCGGAGCCGGCGGTCAGCCCGCTTCGGGCGCTGCCTCGGGCGCCGGCGCAGCCGCGGCGACCCGCGCGGCGCGACGCTGCTCGAGCCGCTTGCGCGTGGTCGACCCGACGCCCCGCGCGATCAGGCCGTCGGCGATGACGACGCCGAGCCAGGCGCCGAGCGCCCCGCTCGCCGTGGGGATGAGGACGGTCGCCGCGATCACGCCGGGCACCATCGAGGTCGCGTCGAGCGAGAGTGCCAGGGTCGCTCCCCACACGCCGCCCGTGAGGACGCCGCCGACGATGAAGAGCCACAACGCGCGGACGCGGTACAGGGTCACCGCGAAGACGATCTCGAAGAACAGGGCGAACCAGAGGTTCACGAGGATCGCGCGGAAGCCGTCGGGCTGGAACGGGCCCATCACGATGCCCGCGAACAGCGCCACGAGCAGCGTCGTGCCCGGCAGCGGCAGCAGCCGCAGCGCGAGCGCGAACGGCAGCACCCAGAGGCCGAGCGTCACGCCGTTCATCCAGGGCACGGCGGCGGTGGCGTACGCCACCCAGTTGCCGACGACGAGCAGGATCGCGGTCGCCGCGGCGATCGCGGCTGCGGTCAGCAGGTAGGAGGTCGAGTAGGGCGAGGGGCGCTTGGCGGGGGCGGCGGGCGAGGCAGGCGTGGTCACGGTGACCAGTCTGCCCGAAACGCCCGGGCCGGTCACCTCGTGTAGTTCGGCGCCTCCACGACGATCTGCACGTCGTGCGGGTGCGATTCCTTGAGGCCGGCCGGCGTGATGCGCACGAACCGGCCCTTCGCCTTGAGCTCCTCGACCGTGCGCGCACCCACGTAGAACATCGACTGGCGCAGCCCGCCGATCAGCTGGTACGCCACCGCCGAGAGCGGCCCTCGGAACGGGACCTGGCCCTCGATGCCCTCGGGGATGAGCTTGTCGTCGCTCGGGACATCGGCCTGGAAGTAGCGGTCCTTCGAGTAGGAGGTCTTCTTGCCGCGCGTCTGGAGCGCGCCGAGCGAGCCCATGCCGCGGTAGGTCTTGAACTGCTTGCCGTTCTGGAAGACGAGCTCGCCGGGGCTCTCGGCCGTGCCCGCCAGCAGCGAACCGAGCATGACCGTGTCGGCGCCGGCGACCAGCGCCTTCGCGATGTCGCCCGAGTACTGCAGGCCGCCGTCGGCGATGAGCGGGACGCCGGCGGGCCGCGTGGCCTTGGATGCCTCGTACACCGCGGTCACCTGCGGCACGCCGACGCCCGCGACCACGCGGGTCGTGCAGATGGAACCGGGGCCGACGCCCACCTTCACGGCGTCGGCGCCCGCCTCGACGAGCGCCTTCGCGCCCTCGTAGGTCGCGACATTGCCGCCGATCACGTCGATGTGCGCGAAGCTCTCGTCGCTCTTCAGCCGGCGGATGATGTCGAGCACGCCCGCCGACTCGCCGTTGGCCGTGTCGACCACGAGCACGTCGACGCCCGCGTCGCGCAGCGCCTCGGCCCGCTCCCACGCGTCGCCGAAGAAGCCCATCGCCGCGCCGACGCGCAGGCGCCCCTCGGCGTCCTTGGTGGCGTTCGGGTACTGCTCGGACTTGTCGAAGTCCTTCACGGTGATGAGACCGGTGAGCCGGCCGGCGTCGTCGACGAGCGGCAGCTTCTCGATCTTGTGCTGGGCGAAGATCGCGAGCGCCTCGTCGGGGTTCATGCCCACGCGCCCCGTGATCAGCGGCGCCTTGGTCATGACGTCGGCGACGGTCGTGGACGCCTTCTCGAAGTCGGAGACGAACCGCATGTCGCGGTTCGTGATGATGCCGACGAGCACGCCGTCGTCGTCGACGACCGGCAGGCCGCTCACGCGGTACGTCGCGCAGAGGCGGTCGACATCGGCGACGGATGCCTCGGGCGACGTCGTCACCGGATTGGACACCATGCCCGACTCGGAGCGCTTCACGCGGTCGACCATGTCGGCCTGGTCGGCGATCGAGAGGTTGCGATGCAGGATGCCGATGCCGCCCTGGCGGGCCATCGCGATCGCCATGCGCGCCTCGGTCACGGTGTCCATGGCCGCCGACAGCAGCGGCGTCGCGACCGTGATCCGGCGGGTCAGCCGCGAACTCGTATCGGCCTCGCTCGGGATCACGTCGGTGTGCCCTGGCAGCAGGAGCACGTCGTCGTAGGTGAGCCCCGTGAATCCGAAGGGGTCGTGCTGGTCCATGTGGGCGCGCCTCCGCTGTTCGACAGATACCGTCCGCGTGATCGGCATCGGGTTGCACCGCAGCCGACGGGATCTGCCTCGCGCGGTGTGTACCGATTGTAATCGCGCAGAGTGTGCGGATATTCCCGCCCGCGGGCCACCGCCGCGGCGATCACGCGCCGGCGTGGCATCCCTTCGCAGGATGTTCACGATTCGGCACCGGTTGTCGTCGGACGCGCCGATGAAACACCGCGGACACACTACGCTCATACCGTCTCCTTCGCAGCCGACGAGACCGACGTCGGCCGCGGTGTCCCGACTGGAGGTTTCGTGAGATCCCCATCCCCTGTCGTCGCGTCCCCACCCGGACGCCTGTTCCGGCTGATCGGCGTCCTCATCGCCGCGTTGGCCGCCGTGATCGCCGTGGTGACCCTCACCGCGGGCCCGGCGGCCGCCGCAGAGGGCGACCCGTATCGCATCAGCGGCAACGTCCAACTCGATGGAGAACCCCTCGAGGGCGTCCGCCTCGTCATCGACGGCCCGGGGGGTGAACAAGAGGTCGAGACCGACGAGAACGGCCAATGGCGGGTCAGCGTCCCCGAGAAGGACGACTACACAGTCACGCTCGACGAGGAGACCCTGCCCGAGGGCATCGCCGTGGTCGATCCCGAAGACGACAGCCCCAACGAGAAGGACGTCACCGTCGGCGCCGGCGGGCGCGTGACCGTGAACTTCTTCATCGGCGAGGGCGAGCGCAACGTCACGAGCGTGTGGGACCAGTTCCTCCAGCGCCTCGTGCAGGGCCTGAACTTCGGTCTCATGCTCGGGCTCGCGGCCGTCGGCCTGTCGCTCGTGTTCGGCACGACCGGCATCTCGAACTTCGCGCACGGCGAGATGGTGACCTTCGGCGCCGTCGCGGCATCCTTCCTGGTCAGCGCGGGCTCGCTCGCGCTGCCGCTGTGGATCGGCCTGCCGCTCGCGGTCGTGCTGAGCGCCGTGCTCGGCCTCGTGCTCGACGTCATCCTCTGGCGACCGCTCCGTCGCAAGCGCGTCGGCGTCGTCCAGCTGATGATCGTCAGCATCGGCCTCTCGCTCGCGATGCGGTACATCTACCAGTTCTTCATCGGCGGCGGCACGACGCAGCTGCCGTACTCGTCGGCGCCGAAGCTCGCCTTCGGCCCCGTGCAGCTCAGCTGGATCGACATCGCCTCGATCATCCTCTCGATCCTCGTGATCGTCGGGTTCGCGCTCTGGCTCACGTACTCCCGCCTCGGCAAGGCGACGCGCGCCATCAGCGACAACTCGCCCCTGGCGGCGGCATCCGGCATCGACGTCGACTACGTCGTGCGGATCGTGTGGATCGTCGCCGGCGGCCTCGCCGGCCTCGCCGGCGTGCTGTACGCCTACTACCGTCCGGGCATCAAGTGGGACATGGGCGCGCAGGTGCTGCTGCTCATGTTCGCCGCGGTGACCCTCGGCGGTCTCGGCACCGCGTTCGGCGCGCTCATCGGCTCGCTGATCGTGGGCGTGCTCGTCGAGGTCTCCGGGCTCTGGATTCCCGACGACCTCAAGTACGCGGGTGCGCTCGTCATCCTCATCGTGATCCTGCTGTTCCGACCGCAGGGCATCCTCGGCCGTCGAGAGAGAATCGGGTAGGCGCGCATCATGGACTGGCTTCAGATCTTCTCCAACTCGCTCTCGTCGATCCTCAGCCCGGCGACGATCGGCTACGCGCTCGCCGCGCTCGGCCTCGCCGTGCACTTCGGCTACGCGGGCCTGCTCAACATGGGCATCGCCGGCTTCATGGCCATCGGGGCCTACGGGTACGCGATCTCCTCGCTGAGCTTCGGGTTCCCGTGGTGGCTCGCCATCCTGGTCGGGCTCGGGGCATCCGCGATCTTCGCGCTCATCCTCGGTGTGCCGACCCTGCGGCTGCGCGGCGACTACCTCGCCATCGTGACGATCGCCGCGGCCGAGGTCGTGCGCCTGCTGTTCCTCACGACGGCGTTCGACGAGTACACCGGCTCGGCCGACGGCCTCTCGGGGTACCAGGGCTCGTTCCGCGACGCCAACCCGATCCCCGACGGCATCTACGGGTTCGGCCCGTGGATGTACACCGCCAACGAATGGTGGGTCCGCATCATGGGCCTCGTGACGCTCGCGATCGCGGTGCTCGTCGTCTGGATGCTCATGCGCAGCCCCTGGGGCCGCGTGCTCAAGGGCATCCGCGAAGACGAGGACGCGGTCCGCGCGCTCGGCAAGAACGCGTTCGCGTACAAGATGCAGGCCCTCGTGCTCGGCGGCGTGCTCGCCGCGGCCGGCGGCATCGTCTACGCCCTCGACCGTGCCGCGAGCCCCGGCGTGTACGTGACCTCGCTCACGTTCTTCGTGTGGACCGCGCTGCTGCTCGGCGGTGCGGCGACCGTGTTCGGGCCGCTGCTCGGCTCGCTCATCTTCTGGGTGCTGCAGACGTTCCTCTCGAACTTCCTGCCGGCACTCGTCCAGGCGGGTGTCCTGCCGTTCATGTCGCAGATCCAGGCCGGCACGCTGCGCTTCATCCTCGTGGGAGTCGCGCTCATGCTGTTGGTGATCTTCATGCCACAGGGCATCCTCGGAAACAAGAAGGAGCTGACCTTTGTCAAGTGAGTTCCCGGCTCCCGACGAGCCCACGACGGCGATGCCCGCGTCGCCCGTCGAACGCCCCAAGTCCACCGGACTCCACGTCGGCGACGCCAAGCCCGGTGTCGCGAAGATCGACCCGATCATCGTGGTCGACGGCGTGCGCCGCACGTTCGGCGGCCTCACCGCCGTCGACGTCGAGCACCTCGAGATCCCGCGCGGGGTCATCACGGCGCTGATCGGCCCCAACGGAGCCGGCAAGACGACCCTGTTCAACCTGCTCACCGGCTTCGACAAGCCCAACGAGGGTTCGTGGACCTTCGACGGCACGTCGATCTCGGGCGTTCCGGCGTACAAGGTCGCCCGCATGGGCCAGGTGCGCACCTTCCAGCTGACCAAGGCCCTCGGCCTGCTCACGGTCGTCGAGAACATGAAGCTCGGCGCCAAGGGCCAGCGCGGCGAGCGCTTCTGGTCGAGCCTCATCCCGGCGGCCTGGCGCAAGCAGGACGACGAGATCGAGGAGCGCGCCATGAAGCTCCTCGCGAAGTTCAAGCTCGACGCGAAGTCGAACGACTTCGCGGCGAGCCTCTCGGGCGGGCAGCGAAAGCTCCTCGAGATGGCTCGGGCGCTCATGAGCCAGCCGAAGCTCGTCATGCTCGACGAGCCGATGGCGGGCGTCAACCCGGCGCTCACCCAGTCGCTGCTCGACCACATCCTCGACCTGAAGGACGAGGGCATGACCGTGCTGTTCGTCGAGCACGACATGCACATGGTGCGCCACATCGCCGACTGGGTCGTCGTCATGGCCGAGGGCCGCGTGGTCGCCGAGGGCGACCCGTACTCGGTCATGCAGGACCCGGCCGTCATCGACGCGTACCTGGGCGCGCACCAGGAGCTCGACCTCGGCGTCGTGACCGGGCGCTACGCGCCCGAGGGCGCGGAGGCGGCACCCGATGCCGAGGTGCAGGAGAAGCTCCTCGCCGCGGGCATCGCCGAGCTCGAGGAGGAGGAGAAGTGAGCACGACCGTCGAGACCGCAACCCCCGTCGTCGTCGTCGACGAGGTGCACGCGGGCTACCTGCCCGGTGTCAACATCCTGAACGGATGCTCCCTCGTCGCCCACCAGGGCGAGTTGATCGGCATCATCGGCCCCAACGGCGCCGGCAAGTCGACGCTGTTGAAGGCGATCTTCGGACAGGTCAACGTGCGCGAGGGCAGCATCACGCTCGAGGGCGAGGAGATCACGGGGCTCAAGGCCAACAAGCTCGTCTCGCGCGGGGTGGGCTTCATCCCCCAGACGAACAACGTGTTCCCGAGCCTCACCATCGAGGAGAACCTGCAGATGGGGCTCTACCAGAACCCCGGCATCTACAAGGAGCGGCTCGAGTTCGTCACCGGCATCTTCGCCGAACTCGGCAAGCGCCTGAAGCAGCGCGCGGGCTCGCTCTCGGGCGGCGAGCGCCAGATGGTCGCCATGAGCCGCGCGCTGATGATGGACCCGAAGGTGCTGCTGCTCGACGAGCCCTCGGCCGGCCTGTCGCCCGTCCGTCAAGACGAGGCGTTCATCCGGGTGTCCGAGATCAACAAGGCCGGGGTGACCTGCATCATGGTCGAGCAGAACGCCCGGCGCTGCCTGCAGATCTGCGACCGCGGCTACGTGCTCGACCAGGGCCGCGACGCCTATACGGGCTCGGGCCGCGACCTGCTCAACGACCCGAAGGTCACCGAGCTGTACCTCGGCACGCTCGGCACCTGAGCGGCGCCGGCGCCGGCCGGTCGCCGGTCGGTCGTCGGCGGGCGCCGACGTCGACACGAAGGGGCGGGTCCCGCATCGCGGGACCCGCCCCTTCGGCGTGCGTGGCGTGTGCCCTGCTTGGGTTCAGCGCACGCGGCTCGCACGGCTCGCGGAACGCAGTGCGTGCCTCATCGGCGCGCGCCTCGGGCGCATGCGGCGCGCGCCGCGTGCGCTTCCAGCGCGCCGCGGCGCTCCCTGATCGCGAACGGACTCCAACGGCGTGATGGCGGGGCCCGGGTGCACACCTGGCGTCCGTTCGCGACCAGGGCCGCCTGCCCGCGAGTGTGGGCCGAGGGTGCTGCGCGGGCCGGATGGGAGGCCTCCTCAGCGTTCCGTCCCCGGCTTCCCGACGGCGTGCACCGTGCGCGGCCCACACGATACGGCCCGATCCGGCCGCACCCGGGCCCTCCGACCACTCCGGCGCACACGAAACGGGCCCCGGTCCGAAGACCGGGGCCCGTCCGTGTTCGGGTCAGGCTGGATTCAGATCAGCCCTCGTACGCCGCGTACGTGTTGTCCTCGGCGTACTGATAGATGCCGATCGACGCCTCGGTGGGGTCGCCGACCTCGTCGAACGTGATCGGGCCCGAGATGCCGTCGTAGTCGGCCGTGCCGCCGCCGACGATGATCTCGGCGCACTCCGCGTACGTCGTGCACTTCTCGCCGTCGCCCTCGCCGCCGGAGACCTCGATGAGCTTGGCCGCGATGTCGGCCGAGTCCGTCGAGTTCGCGGCGAGCGCCGCGAGGGAGAGCAGGACGGTCGCGTCGAAGGACTCAGCCGCGTAGCTGTAGTCCTCGAGCGGCGCGTCGCCCTCTTCCTCGAGGAAGGCGTCGAGCTCACCCGTGAAGTCCGAGATCGAGTCGATCGTCAGACCGGGCAGGGTGCCCTTGGCGCCCGTGAGCGCGCCCGCGGGGAAGCCCTGGTCGGCGAAGTTCTTCAGGTTGCCGTCGACGAAGTAGAGCTTGTCGGCGGGGAACTGGCCGAACAGGCTCGGCAGCATCGTCGAGACCTCGTCGAACGTGATCAGCGCGATCGCGTCGGGGTCGGCCGCGAGGACTTCGCCGATCTGCGCGTCGAACGTCGTGTCACCGGTGTTGTAGGTGGGGGCCGCGACGACCTCGCCGCCGGCCGCCTCGAACGCCTCGGTCACGTACTTCGCGAGACCGGTGCCGTACGAGTCGTTCAGCACGATGAGCCCGAGCGTCTGGTTGCCGTCTTCGGCGATCAGGTTGCCGAGGACCTCGCCCTGGAGCACGTCGGACGGTGCGGTACGGAAGTACAGGCCGTTGTCGTCGTACGTGGTGAACGCGTCGGACGTGTTCGCCGGGGAGAACTGGATGACGCCGGCGCCGACCACCTGGTCGATGAACTGCAGCGACGTGCCCGACGATGCCGCACCGATGATGGCCGAGACGTCTTCGCCGAGGAGGCGGGGGATCTCGGTCTCGTAGGCCTTGTTGTCGGTGTCGCCGGAGTCGCCGTAGACGACGTCGAGCGTGAGGCCGGTGTCGCCGGAGACCTCGTTGATCTGCGACATGGCGTACGCGACGCCGGCCTCCTCGGGCGGGCCGAGGAAGGCGAGGTTGCCGGTCTGCGGCAGCGCCGTACCGATCGTGAGCGCCAGTTCGTCGCGGGGACCCTGGCTCTCCTCACCGGACCCGGTCTCGCCGCTCGCGCATGCGGACAGGAGGAGGGCGCTCGTCGCGGTGACCGCGACACCCGCCCAGACCTTGCCGCGCGAACGAGCGGGGCGTGAAGTGCCGAAAACGCTCATGTTGCTCCTTGGGACTGAAGGATTGGTTCTCTTGCGCCCCCGACGGGGCGCCGTCCTGTCACAGTAGTTCGGCCCCGCACGCTGAACAAGGAATCCCGATCACAACCCGATAACACCGGCCGAAGCGTTACGAATTCGACACATTCGGCGGCCTCACGCGCGATCACGCGCACGTTCTCGCCGACGCACGCAACGATCGCGCATTCCGGCGACCATCGGTCGGGCGTCTCCGACGAGCGCTCAGACGAGGTCGACGACCTCGCGCCTGGCCGACCTCGCGCCGCGCACGAGGTCGAACGTCAGCACGATCAGCGCCAGCCACACGAGCCCGAAT
The DNA here is from genome assembly GCF_009647605.1 of Agromyces agglutinans. Lineage (GTDB taxonomy): Bacteria > Actinomycetota > Actinomycetes > Actinomycetales > Microbacteriaceae > Agromyces > Agromyces agglutinans. Next base: position 27,282 of record NZ_WJIF01000011.1, read on the forward strand.
CCGACCCACCGCTCCGGCGGCATCGGCTCGTGCAGCACGAAGACGCCGACGAGGAACTGGATGAACGGCGCGAAATACTGGATGAAGCCCATGTGGATGAGCGGCAGGCGCCTCGAGGCGGCCGCGAACAGGAGCAGCGGCACGGCCGTCACCGCCCCCGCGAGCAGCAGCAGCACCGCGTGCCAGGCGCCGTTCGCACCGAGGGTGAGGCCCGAGGTCGTTGCGACGACGATCAACTGCACCGCGGCGACCGGAGCCAGCCACGCCGTCTCCAGCGTGAGACCCGAGACGGCGTCGACCTTCGGGCCGACCCGCTTCTTGATGAGCCCGTAGAAGCCGAACGAGAAGGCGAGCACGAGCGCGATCCACGGCATCCTCCCGTAGCCGACGGCCAGCACGACCACCGCAGTGAGGCTGATGCCGACCGCGACCCACTGCGTGGGGTTCAACCGTTCGCGGAGCACGAGCACGCCGAGGAACACGGTGACGATCGGGTTGATGAAGTAGCCCAGCGCCGCTTCGACGACCTGGTCCGAGAGGGTGGCGTACACGTACGCCTGCCAGTTCACGAAGATCAGCACGCCCGCGAGCCCCATCGTGAACACCACGCGGCGGTCGCGCAACAGCGCGGCCAGCGAGCGCCAGGTGCGCGTGACGGTCAGCAGCAGCGCGCAGAACACGAGCGAGAGCAGGATGCGCCAGGCGACGATCTCGAAGGCCCCGGTCGGCGCCAGCGCGAGGAAGTAGAGGGGCAGGACGCCCCACAGCAGGTAGGCGCTGACCGCGTACGCGAGCCCGCTGCGGCTGATGCCTGCGGCCGGCGAGGCCGGACCGCTCACTGCGGACGTCGGGGGTGTGCTCACCGATGCAGCCTACGCCCGAACGACGACGAGGCCCGGTCGCCCCGAAGGGCGGCCGGGCCTCGTACGAGGTGCCGTGGACTAGCGCACGACGACCGCGAGCACGTCGCGAGCCGAGAGCACGAGGTAGTCCTCGCCACCGAACTTGACCTCGGTGCCACCGTACTTGGAGTAGATCACCTTGTCGCCGACGGCCACGTCGAGCGGAACGCGGTTGCCGTTGTCGTCGATGCGGCCGGGGCCCACGGCCACGACCTCGCCCTCCTGGGGCTTCTCCTTCGCAGTGTCGGGGATCACGAGACCCGACGCGGTGGTCTGCTCGGCCTCGACCTGCTTGATGACGATGCGATCCTCGAGCGGCTTGATGGAAACCGACACGGTTGACCCCTTCTCTCGTTGTAGAACTCTGTCTTGACGAAGACTTGGTTAGCAGCCTCACGCTGAGAGTGCTAACCAGAGTCTAGGCAGTCTCTGGCACTCATGCAACGTGAGTGCCAACCCTCGGGCGAGGCATCCCGACGGCGGTGCTAGCGTGGCCGGGTGGATCGCGCCGAACTCGTCGAACTCCTCTCGCCCGAGGGGCTCCGGCTGCTCGATTCGCTGCCCGAGTGGGACTCGAAGGCCGATGTCGTGCGCACGGTCGCCGACCTCCGCAAGCTCGGCCACTCGCCCGGCCTCGTCGCCGCCGTGCTCGGCCAGGCGAGGCTCCGGCAGAAGGCTCGCGCCAAGTTCGGCGAGTTCGCCCAGCGGATGCTGTTCACCGAGGCGGGCCTCGAGCAGGCGACGCGGCTGAAGGTCGCCGCCCTGCACGCCGGCCGCTTCGCTCGCGCGGGCATCGGCCACGTCGCCGACCTCGGCTGCGGCATCGGCGGCGACTCGCTCGCCCTCGCCGCCGTCGACCTCGAGGTGACCGCCGCCGACGCCGACGAGGTGACGGCGGCGGTCGCGGCGTTCAACCTCACGCCCTTCCCGAAGGCCCGGGTCCTCCATGCCAGGGCCGAGGAGGTGCCGCTGGGCGGCATCGGCGGTGCGTGGCTCGACCCCGCCCGCCGCACGACCTCCGGCGGTCGAACGACGCGCCTCGCGGATGCCTCGGCGTACACGCCGCCGCTGGACTTCGCGTTCGGCCTCGCCGACCGAATGGCCGTCGGCGTGAAGCTCGGGCCGGGCACCGACCGCGAGGTCATCCCGGCGGGCAGCGAGGCGCAGTGGGTGTCGGTCGACGGCGACGTCGTCGAGCTCGGCGTGTGGTTCGGCCCGCTCGCGCGCCCGGGAGTGGGGCGCGCCGCCCTCGTCATCCGCGGCGACCAGGCGTTCGAGCTGACCGCCGCCGCCGATTCCGCGGATGCCCCGACCGGTCCGCTGGGCGATTACCTCTACGAACCCGACGGAGCCGTCATCCGCGCCCGCCTCATCGGCGACCTCGCCCGGGCGAACGCGGGTTGGATGCTCTCCGACGGCATCGCCTACGTCACGGCCGACCGAGCGTTCGAATCGCCGTTCGCACGCGGGTTCCGGGTGCTCGAGCGCCTGCCCAACGACGAGCGACGACTCCGCCAGGCGCTCGCCGAGCGCGGCATCGGAACCCTCGAGATCAAGAAGCGCGGCGTCGACGTCGATCCGGCACGGCTCCGCACGAGCCTCAAGCTGAAGGGCGAGGCATCCGCGACGCTCGCCGTGACGCGCGAACAGGGCCAGCGCGTGACACTGCTCGTCGAACGCCTCTGACGGCTCAGGCCGGGATCGCCCCGTAGACGATCGCGTAGTAGCCGATCCAGACGGCCGAGAAGACGAGGCCCGTGATGCCCGTGCCGATGGCCGTGAACGCCAGCGTGCGCCCGTGCTCCTCGCGGCGAAGCCCGAGGACGCCGAACACGATCGCGGCGATCGACAGCGGCAGCATCCAACCCACGAAGAGCGAGGCGAGCGCGCCGAGCGAGCCGACGACCGCTCCGACCCAGCTGTACACCCGCCGCTGCGTCTCCTCGTCCTCGTCGTCGAAGGAGACGGCGGGAGCGGGCGCGGCGGCGCGATGCACGATGAGCAGCTGGCCGGTCGGCAGCCGCTGCAGGCGCCCGGTGTCGAGGGGTTCGTCGAACTCCCGGATGGCCGGGTCGGCCTGGAAGGTGGGCCCTCCCGGCCGGTACGGCGCGAGCGGATCGGCGGCGAGCGGGTCGTGCGTCAGCGGATCGAGTGGCGCTCCGTCGGGCGCGGTTCCGTCGGAGATCGCTCCGCCGGGCGCGGTTCCGTCGGAGATCGCTCCGCCGGGCGACGACCCTTCCGGCGTCGTCTCGGGCGCCGGCGCGGCCGGGGCGCCCGGCGCGGCCGCGTCGTGAGACGGGTCGGGGGCCCCGCCGGCAGGCGGGACCCCCTCACGCGCATCGCTCATCGCACCGCTCTCAGTACACCAGGTCGGGCGAGCTGCCGATCGAGGCGAAGAAGACGGCCCAGAGGAGGATCGACAGCAGGCCGATCGCGACCCCGACGAATCCGAGGATGATGCCGGTCAGCCACATGCCCTTGGCCTGCGGTTCCTTGCGCTTGCCGAGGAAGCCGAGCACGACGGCGGCGGCGGGGATGAACAGCTGCAGGATGCCGCCGACGACGGGGATCCACACCACGGCGAGCGAGAAGACGACGCCGACGATGCCCGCGATGAGCGAGATCAGGCTCAGCACCGGCGTCGGCTTCGCCGTCGTGGGAGCACCGTAGGCCGTCGCACCGTAGGCGGGCGGTGCCGGCGGAGCGGCACCGTAGGCGGGCGCGGCGTCGGTCGCACCGTAGGCGGGCGGGGCACCGTAGGCGGGCGGGGCGGCCGGCGCCGATCCGTACGCGGATGCCGCGGCGGGCGCGGACTCGTACCCGGATGCCGTCGCCGCCTCGTAGGAGGGCGTGGCGGGAGGCGCCGGCGGAGCCGGCGGCTCGGGCGCGGCGGGCGGCTCGGGCGCCGAGGGCGGCACGGGCGCGCTCGGCACCTCGGGCACGCTCGGCGGCTCGGGCGCGGCCGGCGGCTGCGGCACCGTGGGCTCCGGCACGTCGGGCAGGGTCGGCTCGGGCGCGTCGGGCACCGTCGGCTCGGGGGCGCCCGGCACCGGGGGCTCGGCGGGGNGCGGCTCGGGCGCGGCCGGCGGCTGCGGCACCGTGGGCTCCGGCACGTCGGGCAGGGTCGGCTCGGGCGCGTCGGGCACCGTCGGCTCGGGGGCGCCCGGCACCGGGGGCTCGGCGGGGTTCGGGGCGTCGGGCTCGGTGCCCGGCTCCTTGGGGTCGGTCATGGGGTTCTCCTCGGTCGGGTCGGGCGTCGGCAGGGTCGGTGTCAGTAGGTGGGCGTCGTCGGGTAGGTCGCGAAGAGCCAGGCGCTGAACGCGATCAGCAGGATCACGCCGATGATCGAGAGCACGATGCCGACGTAGCCGACGATGAGGCCGGCGATCGCCATGCCGCGGCCCTGCTCGCCCGTCTTCTTGATCTGGTTGATCGCGATGTGGCCGCAGATCACGCCCACGACCGAGCCGATGAAGTAGACGATGACGATGCCCGCGATCGACGCGATGAGCGACACGATGGCGAGCGTGTTGGTCTTCGCCGGCGCGGCCGCGCCGTACGCGGGCGCACCGTAGCCGGGCGCACCGTAGCCGGGCGCTCCGTACGCCGGCGCGGCAGGCGCGGCTGAGCCGTACGCCGGGGCAGCCGGCTCCGAGACGGGCGGGGCCGAAGGCGTCTCTGCGGCGCCGGGCGTCTGCGCCGCCCCGCGGTCGGGCTGTTCTGGTGCGTTGGGATCGGTCACGTCGATAGGTCCCCTCGTACGTGGTGTGCTGTGTCTCGCGGCATCTCGCTCGCGATGGGCGCCGGCGGCGCGTGAACACCTCGGTCTCGCCTCACCATACCGCGGGCCGCCGATCGGCGGCGAGGGTGGGTTTCCCCCGGAACGGGCGACCGCCCGCCCCGTCAGACCCGGATGTCGGTGACCGGCAGCGTCGAATCGGCGCCGAAGTCCAGGCCCGAGGGCTCGTATCCCGCCATGATGAGCTTCGAGCCGAGCGCCGCGATCATGGCGCCGTTGTCGGTGCACAGCGGCAGCGGCGGGATCCGTAGATCGACGCCGGCGGCCGCCGACCGCTCCTCGGCGACGCGGCGCAACCGGGCGTTGGCGACCACGCCGCCGCCCAGCAGCAGGCGAGGCACCCCGAGGTCGCTGCACGCGGCGAGCGCCTTGCCGACGAGTACGTCGACGACGGCCTCGCGGAAGCTCGCCGCGACGTCGGCCACGGGCACGGACTCCCCCGCCGCGCGGCGCTGCTCGACCCAGCGCGCGACGGCCGTCTTCAGCCCCGAGAAGCTGAAGTCGTAGCGGTGCCGCTCGAGGTCCTTCGGCCGCGTGAGTCCCCGGGGGAACCGGATCGCCTCGGGGTCGCCGCCCTCGGCCGCGCGGTCGATCTCGGGGCCGCCGGGATACGGCAGCCCGAGCAGGCGCGCGACCTTGTCGAACGCCTCGCCCGCCGCGTCGTCGATGGTCTCGCCGAGCATCTCGACGTCGCCGACCAGGTCGCGCACGAGCAGCAGCGACGTGTGGCCGCCCGAGACGAGCAGCGCGATCGTCGGCGTCTCCAGCGGAGCGGCGTCGTCGAGCAGGTCGGCGCCGACGTGGCCGACCAGGTGGTTGACGGCGTACACGGGCTTGCCGAGGGAGAGCGCGAGCGCCTTGGCGGCGCCGACGCCCACCATGAGCGCGCCGGCGAGCCCGGGTCCGCTCGTGACCGCGACGGCGTCGAGTTCGTCGAGCGAGACGGATGCCTCGGCCAGCGCCTCCCGGATCGTCGGCCCCAACGCTTCGAGGTGGGCGCGCGCGGCGACCTCGGGCACCACGCCGCCGTACCGCGCGTGCTCGTCCATGGAGGACGCGATGGCGTTGGCGAGCAGGTCGGTGCCGCGGACGATGCCCACGCCAGTCTCGTCGCAGCTGGTCTCGATGCCGAGCACGAGGGGGGTCTCGCGGTTCACGGCGCCTCCTGTTCGGGGCCGTCGACGGCGGCGGATGCGCCGGCACCGGCCGGCGCGTTCTCGGGCTCGGGCACGTCGAGTCGCATGCTCACCGCGTCGGCGCCGTCGCGGTAGTACCGCGGGCGAACCCCGAGCTCGACGAACCCGAGCGAGTCGTACAGTGTCCGTGCGGGCGGGTTGTCGGCGCGCACCTCGAGGAAGATCCGCGCCGCGCCGCGACGGCGCGCCTCGGCGATGAGCGCCTGCATGAGCGCGCGGCCGAGCCCTTCGCCGCGCGCCGCGGGCGAGACCGCGATCGTCTGGATGTCACCCTCGCCCGAGCCGCGCGCGGCCAGCAGGCCGGCGTACCCGAGCACCGCGTCGGGCGCGGTGTCGTCGACCGCGACCAGGTAGTGCGAGTGCTCGTGCTCGAGCTCCCGGCGCATGAGGTCGTCGGACCACGCGTCGCCGGGGAACGTGGTGCGCTCGAGCGCCATGATGCCCTCGAGATCCGCGAGACGCGCGCGGCGGAGCATCCGGCTCATCGCAACACCGGCTTGCCCGCCGACGGCGTCACGTCGGGCGCACGCAGGTAGAGCGGCTCGTCGGCCGCGAGCGGGAGCCGGCTCGCCGCGAAGGCGAGCTCGGCGAGCATGCCGACGGCGCCCGCGTGCACGATCGACGCCTCGTGCCGGGTTCCGCGGCCGTCGGGCACCGCGTCGCGCGGGAAGAGGGCCGGGCCCGCGAGCCTGCTCGGGAGCCCGTCGCCGTCGAGCCCGTCGAACTCCGAGACCGCGGACTCGCGGCGCCGCGCGTCGGTCACGACCTGCACCGGTCCGGAGCCGCCGGCCCGGTACCACGACCAGGCGATCGCGTCGTGGCTCGGCACGGGCACGAACGGTCGTCCGATGCCGATCGCGAACGCGTGTGCGGCGGCGATGCCGACCCGCAGGCCCGTGTACGGCCCGGGGCCCATGCCGGCCGCGACCCCCGACAGGTCGGCCGGCGCGGCTCCGGACTCGGCGAGGGCGTCGCGGATGAACGTGCCGATCACCTCGGCGTGGCGCATGGGATCGTCGGTCGAGCGTTCGGCGAGCACTCCGCCGTCGTGGTCGACGACCGCGACGGAGGTGCCGGTCGACGTGTCGATCGCGAGCAGCATGCGTCCAGCCTACGCGTCGGCGGCGGATGCCCCGCCGGCGGATGCCCCGGCCGCGAACGGCGTGCGCGCCCACCGCGGACCGTGCCCGGTCGCCACGATGAGCCGCGGCTCGTCGGCGTCGAGCTCGGCTGCGGGATCGGCTGGGGCATCGACCTCCCCGACGCGTCGTTCGATCTCGACCTCGAGCCACGAGTCGCTGACGCCGTCGAGGAGGCCCGCACCCCACTCGACCACGACCACCGAGCCGTCGAAGTCGAGGTCGAGGTCCTCGAGCTCGACGGCCGAGCCCAGTCGGTACGCATCGACGTGCACGAGCGGCGCGCCGCCGATGAGGCTCGGATGCGTCCGGGCGAGCACGAACGTCGGAGATTGCACCGGCCCGCGGATGCCGAGCCCCTCGCCGATGCCGCGCGTGAGGGTCGTCTTGCCCGCGCCGAGCGGACCGGTCAGCACGACGAGGTCGCCGGCGCGCAGCATCGCGCCGAGTTCCCGCCCGAACGCCTCCATGGCCTCGGTGTCGGGCACCTCGAGGCGGGTCATGCTCCCGCTCCCCCGACGTGGCTGCGTACGACGCGCGGTCCGATGCGGGTCACGACCTCGTAGCCGATCGTGCCCGCCGCCGCCGCCAGGTCGTCGGCCGTCGGGGCGCCCGTCGCCGGGTCGCCGAACACCACGACCTCGTCGCCGACGGCGACCAGATCGTCGCCCACGTCGACGAGGAACTGGTCCATGGCGACCCGTCCGGCGATGGGCCGCAGGCGACCGCCGATACGGACCTCCGCTCCGCCTCCGGTCGCGTGGCGCGGGATGCCGTCGGCGTAGCCGAGCGGCACCAGCGCGAGCGTGGTCGCCCGGTCGGCGCGCCAGAGATGGCCGTACGACGCACCGGTGCCGGCCTCGACGCGACGGACGGCCGCGACGCGCGTGCGAAGCGTCATCGCGGGCACGAGGCCGAGGTCGGTCGAGGTCGTGCCGTCGCCGAACGGCGTCAGCCCGTACATCGCGATGCCGATCCGCACGGCGTCGTAGCGGGCCGCGGGATCCCGCAGCGCTTCCTCGGACGACGCGATGTGCCGCAGCGGCGGCCTCAGGCCTTCCGCAGCGGTGACCTCGAGCGCGTGCTCGAAGGCGCGGAGCTGGGCGGCGTCGGCCTCGCGCGACGTGTTCGCGAAGTGGCTGAAGACGCCGACGACGGAGACGGTTCCCTGCCGCTCGAGTTCGGCCGCCCGGGCGCAGACGCCCGCCCAATCGGTCTCGGCGATGCCGTTGCGGCTGAGGCCGGTGTCGATCTTCAGGTGTATGCGCGCCGCCTCGGCGCCCCGCCGCGCGGCCGCGTCGGCGATGCGCTCGAGCTGGTCGAGGCTCGATACGCCCAGCTCGATGCCCGCGGCGAGCGCCGGGCGGAAGTCGGCGAAGGGGTCGTGCAGCCAGGCGATGATCGGTGCGGCGAGGCCCGCCGCACGCAGCTCGAGCGCCTCGTCGAGGTCGGCGACGCCGAGCCGGGTCGCTCCTCCGGCGAGAGCTGCCCGTGCGACGGGCACGGCGCCGTGCCCGTACGCGTTCGCCTTGACGACCGCGACCAGTTCTGCGGGCGCCGTGCGCGCCGCCACGGTGCGCACGTTGGCCGCGATCGCGTCGAGGTCGACGATCGCCTCGCGGAACGGGCGCGGCGTGCCGGGTCGGTCCGCGGGCGGGGCGGGTGCGTCGTTGGAGGCATCCATCGTCACGTCGCCTCGCCGGATCGTTCGAGCACGACGAAGGCGCTCGCGATGCCCGCGTCGTGGCTCATCGAGAGGTGCACCCGCGAGATACCGAGTGCGGCGACATGCTCGGCGAGCGCGCCCGACAGCGCGAAGTCGGGGTCGCCCTCGGTGCTCTGCACGATGCGCATGTCGTGCCAGCGGATGACGGATGCCCCGCCGAGCGCCTTGATCAGCGCCTCCTTCGCCGCGAAGCGAGCGGCGAGCGAACGGGCCGAGCGGCCGCGTTCGCTCTCGGCGAACAGGCGCTCGATGAGGCGCGGGGTGCGGGCGAGCGACCGCTCGAACCGAGCGATGTCGACCACGTCGACGCCGATGCCCGCGATCACGCTCGCCCCTCGCCCACCGTGCCGCCGCTACTCGACCGTCACGGACTTCGCGAGATTGCGCGGCTGGTCGACGTCGAGGCCCTTCGCGGTCGAGAGCTCCATCGCGAACACCTGCAGGGGCACCACCGCGAGCAACGGCTCGAACAGCGGGCCCGCGAGCGGGATGCGGATGACCTCATCGGCGAACGGCAGCACCGCGGCGTCGCCGGCCTCGGCGATCGCGATGACGCGTGCGCCGCGCGCGCGGATCTCCTGGATGTTCGAGACGACCTTCGGGTGCAGCGTCGCCGAGCCGCGCGGACTCGGCACGACCACGAACACCGGCTGGCCCGGCTCGATCAGCGCGATCGGGCCGTGCTTGAGCTCGCCGGCCGCGAACCCCTCGGCGTGGATGTACGCGAGCTCCTTGAGCTTGAGCGCACCCTCCATCGCGATCGGGTACCCGACGTGGCGGCCGAGGAACAGCACCGACCGCGTGTCGGCCATCCAGTGCGCCAGCTGCGCGACGCGGTCCGACTCCTCGAGCACCTCGCCCAGCTTCTCGGGCACGGCCTGCAGTTCGGCCAGCTGCTCGGCGAGCGCGGCGTCGCCGAGCGTGCCGCGCACGCGCGCGAGGCGCAGGCCGAAGAGGTAGAGCGCGGTGATCTGGGCGACGAACGCCTTCGTCGAGGCCACGGCCACCTCGGGTCCCGCGTGCGTGTACACGACCGCATCGGACTCGCGCGGGATCGTCGCGCCCTGCGTGTTGCAGATCGAGATCGTGCGGGCGCCCTGCTCGCGCGCGTACTTGACCGCCATGAGCGTGTCCATCGTCTCGCCCGACTGCGAGATCGAGACGACGAGCGTGTCGGCCTCGAGCACCGGGTCGCGGTAGCGGAACTCGTGGCTGAGCTCCACCTCGACGGGGATGCGGGCCCACTGCTCGATCGCGTACTTCGCGACCATGCCGGCGTAGGCGGCGGTGCCGCACGCGATGACGGTGATGCGGCGGATGCCTCGGAGCACATCGTCGCCGAGCCCCTCGAGCTCGGGGATCACGACCTGGCCGTCGACGATGCGACCCCGAATGGTGTTCGCGACCGCGTCGGGCTGCTCCTGCACCTCCTTGCGCATGAACGAGGACCATCCGCCCTTCTCCGAGGCCGCGGCATCCCACGCCACCTCGAACGGCTCGACCTCGACGGCGGCGCCGCCGAAATCGGTCACCGTGACGGCGTCCGCGGTGATCGCGACGATCTGGTCCTGGCCGATGGCCACCGCGCGCTTGGTGTATTCGATGAATGCGGCGACGTCGGAGCCGAGGAAGTTCTCGCCATCGCCGAGACCGATGACGAGCGGCGAGTTCCGGCGGGCCCCGACCACCAGGCCGGGCTCGGCGCGGTGCACGGCCAGGAGCGTGAAGGCGCCCTCGAGCCGGGCAACGGTGCGCCGGAAGGCCTCGCGGAGATCGCCCGTGGCGTGCACCTCGCGGCCGAGCAGCACGGCGGCCACCTCGGTGTCGGTCTCGGACTCGAATGCGAAGCCCTCGGCGAGCAGTTCGTTCTTCAGCTCGGAGAAGTTCTCGATGATGCCGTTGTGGATGAGCGCGAGCCGCCCCTCGTCGCCGAGGTGCGGGTGCGCGTTGCGGTCGGTCGGCCCGCCGTGCGTCGCCCAGCGCGTGTGGCCGATGCCCGTGGTGCCGCCCGCGAGCGGGTGCCGCGCGAGCTCGTCGGCGAGCACCTGCAGCTTGCCCGCTCGCTTGGCCGTCTCGAGGTTCCCCCCGTCGTCGATGACGGCGACGCCCGCCGAGTCGTAGCCACGGTATTCGAGGCGGCGAAGGCCGCCCATGAGGACGTCGAGGCTCTCACGGCCACCGACGTATCCGACGATTCCACACATGGGCTCGATTCTAGGCGGGCGATGCTGGGCATTCGGCCGATCGGCCGGGCGCCCCGCCGGCGGCGCCTCCGCCCGCCACTAAACTGTCGAGGTGCTGGAACGCAACGGGTCACCCGCCGGGCAGCTGTCGCCGTTCATCGAACTCGATCGCGCCGACTGGTCCGACCTCGCCCCGTCCATCCCGGCACCGCTCACCGAGCACGAGATCGTGCAGTTGCGCGGGCTCGGCGAGCCGCTCGACCTCCGCGAGGTCGCCGAGGTGTACCTGCCGCTCTCGCGGCTGCTGAACCTCTACGTCGGCGGCACGAAGGCGCTGCACCGAGTGACGAGCGAGTTCCTGCGCGAACGCACCGAGTCGACGCCGTTCGTCATCGGCGTCGCGGGCTCCGTCGCCGTCGGCAAGTCGACGATCGCGCGCCTCCTGCGCGAACTGCTGGTCCGCTGGGAGCACACGCCCCGGGTCGAGCTCGTCACCACCGACGGCTTCCTCTTCCCCAACGCCGAGCTCGAGCGGCGCGGCCTGATGACCCGCAAGGGCTTCCCCGAGTCGTACGACCGCCGCGCCCTGCTGCGCTTCGTCAGCGAGGTCAAGGCGGGGGCGGCCGAGGTGCGTTCGCCCTTCTACTCGCACCTCGCGTACGACATCGTGCCCGACGCGCAGATCACGGTGCGCCGGCCCGACGTGCTGATCGTCGAGGGACTGAACGTGCTGCAGCCGCCCGCTCCCGGGCATCGGCTCGCGGTCAGCGACCTGTTCGACTTCACGATCTACGTCGACGCGCGCACGACCGACATCGCGCGGTGGTACGAGGACCGGTTCCTCAAGCTCCAGCGCGGCGCCTTCGCGAACCCCAAGTCGTACTTCCACCGGTACGCGTCGCTCTCCGAGGACGAGGCGCGCACGCGCGCACGGGAGATCTGGCGGTCGATCAACGAGCCGAACCTGCTCCAGAACATCCGGCCGACGCGCTCGCGCGCGAGCCTCGTGCTGCGCAAGGGCGCCGACCACACGGTGTCGAGCGTCCTCCTGCGCAAGCTCTGACCCCGCGGAGGGCGTCCGTCGCAGCCGAAGGGTCCCCGGCGGGTGGGGCAGGTCGCGAGGTCGCGACGCGTGCGTCAGATCGCGAGGCGCTCGCGGACGACGTCGGCGAGGGCGTTCGCGTGCCGATCGGCGGTCGCCTGGTCGGATGCCTCGACCATGACCCGAACCATCGGCTCGGTACCCGACGGGCGCAGCAGCACGCGTCCGGAGTCGCCGAGTTCCGCCTCGGCGGCCGCGACCGCCTCGGCGATCGTCGAATCGTCGCCGAGGGCGTGGTGGTCGACGCCTCGCACGTTCACGAGCACCTGCGGGTACACCGTCATGACGGACGCGAGCTCGGCCAGCGATCGGCCGGTACGCGCCATCTCGGCGGCCAGGTGGAGGCCCGTGAGCACGCCGTCGCCGGTCGTCGCGAACTCGCTCATGATGACGTGGCCCGACTGCTCGCCGCCGAGGGCGAGGCGGTGCTCGGCGAGCGCCTCGAGCACGTAGCGGTCGCCGACCTTGGTCTCCACCACGCGGATGCCGTGCTCGGCCATCGCCTTCTTCAGGCCGAGGTTCGACATGACCGTGACGACGAGCGTGTCGTCGGTGAGGGTGCCGCGCTCCTTCATCGAGAGCGCGAGGATCGCCATGATCATGTCGCCGTCGACGACGTTGCCGTCGGCGTCGACGGCGAGGCAGCGATCGGCGTCGCCGTCGTGCGCGATGCCGAGGTCGGCGCCGTGCTCGACGACGGCGCGCTGGAGGCCCTCGAGGTGGGTCGAGCCGACGCCGTCATTGATGTTGATGCCGTCGGGATCGGCGCCGATCACGACGACCTCGGCGCCCGCGTCGGCGAAGGTGTCGGGCGAGACGCCGGCAGCGGCGCCGTGCGCGCAGTCGAGCACGACCTTCAGGCCGTCGAGTCGGTGCGGCAGGGTGCCGAGCAGATGGACCACGTAGCGGTCCTCGGCGTCGGCGAAGCGGCGGATGCGACCGACGCCGTCGCCGATCGGTGCGAGCTTCTGCCGCCCGAGGAAGCTCTCGATGCGGTCCTCGACCTCGTCGGGCAGCTTGGTGCCGCCGAAGGAGAAGAACTTGATGCCGTTGTCGGGCGCGGGATTGTGCGAGGCCGACACCATGACGCCGAAGTCGGCGCGGATGCTGTCGATCAGGAAAGCCGTCGCCGGGGTCGGGATGACGCCGGCGTCGAGCACGTCGACGCCCGACGAGGCGAGGCCGGCCGCAACGGCGGCGGCGATGAACTCACCCGAGACCCGCGGATCGCGGGCCACGACGGCCACGGGCCGGCGGCCTGCCGCGCGGATCGCGTCGGCGTGCCGCCCCTGCGTGAGGACGGCGGCAGCCGCCTGGGCGAGGCCCAGGGCCAGGTCAGCCGTGAGTTCACGGTTGGCCAGGCCCCGGACCCCGTCGGTTCCGAAGAGCCGAGGCATGGAAGCGGGTTACCCGAAGCCGATTAGCGCTTCGAGAACTGCGGCGCCTTGCGGGCCTTCTTGAGACCGGCCTTCTTGCGCTCGATGACGCGGGCGTCGCGCGTGAGGAAGCCGGCCTTCTTCAGGGTGGCCCGGTTGTTCTCGCGGTCGATCTCGTTGAGCGCACGCGCGATCGCGAGGCGCAGCGCGCCGGCCTGACCCGAGGGGCCGCCGCCGGTGATGCGCGCCACGACGTCGTACGAGCCGACGAGCTCGAGGACGGTGAACGGGTCGGTGATGAGCTGCTGGTGCAGCTTGTTCGGGAAGTAGGCCGCGAGCTCACGGCCGTTGACCGTGATGCTGCCCGAGCCGGGCGTGACGCGCACGCGCGCGATGGCCTCCTTGCGGCGGCCGACGGCCGCGCCCGACACGTTCAGCACGGGGCGGGGAGCCGAGGCGGCCTCCGAGGCCGGGGTCTCGGTCGTGTAGCTCTCGGGAGCCTGGTCGATCTGGTCTGCGATCTTCGCCATGGTGGTGTCTGAATCCTTTTTCGCGTCGGCGCCGGGCTACTGGGCGACCTGGGTGAGGGTGTACGACTTCGGCTGCTGAGCCTGGTGCGGGTGCTCCGGGCCGGCGTAGACCTTCAGCTTCTTCAGCTGCTGGCGACCGAGCGAGTTCTTCGGGAGCATGCCGCGGATCGCCTTCTCGACGGCGCGGACGGGGTTCTTCTCGAGGAGCTCTGCGTAGCCGACGGCCTTGAGGCCGCCCGGGTAACCCGAGTGGCGGTACGCCTTCTTCTGCTCGAGCTTCTGGCCGGTGAGGGCCACCTTGTCGGCGTTGACGATGATCACGAAGTCGCCGGTGTCGACGTGGTTCGCGAAGATCGGCTTGTGCTTGCCGCGCAGCAGGGCTGCGGAGTGGCTCGCGAGGCGGCCGAGGACGATGTCGGTGGCGTCGATGACGACCCAGTCGCGCTGGATCTCATTCGCCTTCGGGGTGTACGTGCGCGTCACAGTAGTGCTGCTTTCTGATCGAGTGAGGGGTTCGTGAATCCCACTCCGATGGGTGTTCGTCCGCGATGCGGAACGAACGTCGCCGGTGGAGGGCTCAACTTCGGGTGCCGCGCAGTGACGGCACCAAAGAGCAAGCTTAGCCGACCTCCGCCCGCCCGTCCAATCCATACAGCACGGTGTCGACGACGGCATCGAGGTCGGCCTCGGTCGGCGCCTCACCCCGGACGAACACGCGGAACCAGATCGCTCCGGCGAGGAGATCCATGAGCGAGCGCGGGTCGACCGCGGCGGCCACCTCCCCCCGCTCCGACGCGCGGTCGAGCATCGCCCGTTCCTGCAGCAGGCGATCGGCGAAGAACTCGCGCGCGACGACGGCGAGCTGCGGCCGATCGGCACCGGCGGCGAGCAGCGCCCCGGCGATCGGCGCGGTCGCCGGGTCGGTCACCAGCTCGGCGATCCGCCGGGCGAGCGCCCGCAGGTCGCCGCGCAGCGAGCCGGTGTCGGGTATGGCGAGCGCGAGTGCGTCGCTCGCGGTGAGCGCGGCGGCGAGCACGGCATCCTTCGACGGCCACCATCGGTAGATGGTCGTCTTGTTCACGCCCGAACGGCTCGCGATGCCCTCGATCGTGAGTCCGTCGTATCCCCGTTCGACGAGGAGGCGGAGGGCCGCGTCGTGGATCGCCTGCGCCATCCGCGGGCCGCGGCGGAGCTCGTTCGTCTGCATCGTTCCCATCCTAGAACGCGACGTTGCGTTGCGTCGCGCCTCGCCGGCTTGCTAACGTGCAACGCACCGTTGCGTTGCTGTCATGGCGACGCACTCACCCTTCTCCGGAGGTACCCATGTCGCGACTGCCGATCGTCTTCATCCACGGGATTCGGCTGAATGCCGCGTGCTGGGTCGAGGTGCTCCCCCAGGTTCCGCGGGAGTACATGGCGGCGGCAGTCGATCTCCCCGGCCACGGCTCACGTCGCGGCGAGCGGTTCTCGTTCGAGGCGGCCCGGGCCGTCGTGCGGGATGCGATCGATCGTGCCGGCGGTCGCGCCATCCTCGTCGGCCACTCGCTCGGCGGCTACGCGGCGATGGCCTTCAGCTCGCGGGAGCCGGATCGGGTCGCGGGACTCGTGGTGGCCGGTGCCACGTGCGCACCCACCAGCGGCGCGACCCAGCCATTCCTCGCCGCGCACCGGCTGCTCTCGACCTTCGCCGACGGTGGCGAACGGGTCAGCGCCCGCATCCTTCGGGCGGTCCTGCCTCGGAGGACAGCCGATGCGGTCGCTCGGGCCGGCATCGCGTCGGAGGTGATCCCGGACGCGGTCGCTGCACTCCGTTCGTCCCGCCCGCTCGACGACCTCGCCGCGTATCCGGGGCCGGTTCGGTTCGTGAACGGACGGCATGACCATCTCCGCGTCGAGGAACGCCGGTTCTCGGCGGCCGCCGAGGACGCGGCGCTCGTCGTGCTCAGGGGCGGACACTACCTGCCGATGACCCGGCCGAACGCCTTCGCCCGTGAGGTCCTCGACTTCGCGTCCGCGATCAGCTGACCGAACCGGATGGCGGTCAGGTGGTCCAGGCAGAGGGGTCGTCGACGGGCGCCGCGAGCAGTTCGCGGCGCGCCCGAGTCTGCTCGGCGCGCGCGGCGAGTTCGCCGTCGGGCGGGTATCCGACCTCGGTCAAGACGAGTCCCTTCGCCGGCATCACCTTGAACGCGCTCGTGCGCTCGGCGGCTTCGAGCAGCGCGAACGGGTCGCCCGCGTCGAGCCGGCCCTCGCCGACCGCGACGCACGCGCCGACCAGGGCGCGCACCATCGAGTGGCAGAACGCGTCGGCCTGGATGGAGGCCTCGAGCACGCCGTCGGACCGTCGCGTCCATCGATAGGACTGCAGCGTGCGGATCGTCGTCGCCTCCACCCGCGGTTTGCAGTACGCCGCGAAGTCGTGCAGCCCCGTCAGCGACCCGGCCGCCGCATCCATCGCGGCGACATCGAGTTCGCGCGGAAACCACACGGTACGGTGTCGGGCCAGCGGGTCGCGCAGCGCCCCGGCATCGGCGATGCGGTACTCGTAGCGCCGCCACACGGCCGAGAACCGGGCGTCGAACCCGCGCGGCGCGATGGTCGCGCGGGTGACGACCACATCATTCTCCGAAGCGCCGAGGATGCCGGTGAGCCGGCGGAGGAGCGCCGCGGCCGGTTCGGCGTCGAGCCCACGAAGGGCGTCGCCCCGCCGCGGGCGGGTGACGCCGTCGAGTGCGGATGCCGGCAGGTCGACATGCGCGACCTGTCCGAGGGCGTGCACGCCCGCATCGGTGCGCCCGGCGACCGTCAGGCGGGGCGCGACGCCCTCGCGGCGGAAGAGCGTGCCGAGGGCCTCCTCGAGCACGCCCTGCACGGTGCGCAGCCCGGGCTGGGTGCTCCAGCCGCGGAAGTCGGTGCCGTCGTACGCGATGCCGAGCCGAATCCGCACGACCTCGGCCGCGGGCAGCACGCGCACGGCGTCCGATGCCGGGCCCGAGGCATCCCCCTTCATCTCACTCATCCGACCACCTTCGCACACTCCGCTCCGCGCCGGTTCGCGGGTGTCGCGCCACGAGAAGTGGCGCGCTGCCGCTCGAACCGGCGCGCCGGAGGCGCGGCGCGGCGGCGCCCGTCGCCGCTCGGCGCGATGCGCCACGAACGGCGAAGGCCCCGATCGCGCGATGCGCGGTCGGGGCCCTTCGAGCGTTCGGAGAGGTTACTTGGCCTCCGCCTCGGCGGACTCCTCGGATGCCTCGGCGCCGGCGGCCTCATCGACCGCGGCCTCGGACTCGGTGACGACCTCGGCCTCGGCCTCGGGGGCATCCTCGACGACCTCGGCCGGCGCCTCGTCGGCGACCGGGGCGGTCTCGGCGGCGGGCTTGGCCGCGCGCTCCTTCTTGACCACGGGCTCGAGCACGAGCTCGATGACCGCCATGGGCGCGTTGTCGCCCTTGCGGTTGCCGATCTTCGTGATGCGGGTGTAGCCGCCCTCACGGTCGGCGACCTGCGGCGCGATCACGGCGAAGAGCTCGTGGACGACCGCCTTGTCGCCGATCACGGCGAGCACGCGACGGCGCGCGTGCAGGTCGCCGCGCTTCGCGAAGGTGATGAGGCGCTCGGCGAGCGGGCGGAGCCGCTTGGCCTTCGTCTCGGTGGTGGTGATGCGCTTGTGCGTGTAGAGCGCGGCAGCGAGGTTCGCGAGCATCAGCCGCTCGTGCGCGGGTCCGCCTCCGAGGCGGGGGCCCTTGGTGGGCTTCGGCATGTTGTGTCTCCAGGTAGTGGGGGTTGGTGCGGGCCTTCAGGGCCTAGTTCTCGTCGTCGAAGCCCGTGTAGAAGTGGGCGCCGTCGAAGCCGGGGACCGAGTCCTTGAGCGACAGGCCCATCTCGGTGAGCTTGTCCTTGACCTCGTCGACCGACTTCTGGCCGAAGTTGCGGATGTTCATCAGCTGCGACTCCGACAGGGCGACGAGCTCGGACACCGTGTTGATGCCCTCGCGCTTGAGGCAGTTGTAGCTGCGCACCGAGAGGTCGAGGTCTTCGATCGGGATCGAGAGCTCGCTCGAGAGGACGGCGTCGACCGGCGCCGGGCCGATCTCGATGCCCTCGGCCGCGGTGTTCAGCTCGCGGGCGAGGCCGAACAGCTCGACGAGGGTGCGACCGGCCGAGGCGATGGCGTCGCGCGGCGAGATCGCCGGCTTCGTCTCGACGTCGACCACGAGGCGGTCGAAGTCGGTGCGCTCGCCGGCACGGGTGGCCTCGACGCGGTAGGTGACCTTCAGGACCGGCGAGTAGATCGAGTCGACCGGGATCTGGCCGGCCTCGGAGTACTCGTTGCGGTTCTGGCTGGCCGAGACGTAGCCGCGGCCGCGCTCGATCGTGAGCTCGAGCTCGAACTTCGCCGAGTCGTTGAGCGTCGCGATGACCAGCTCGGGGTTGTGCACCTCGACGCCCGCCGGAGCGGAGATGTCGGCGGCGGTGACCTCGCCGGCGCCCTGCTTGCGCAGGTAGGCGGTGATCGGCTCGTCGTGCTCGCTGGAGACGACCAGGTTCTTGATGTTGAGGATGATCTCCGTGACGTCCTCACGGACGCCCGGGACGGTCGAGAACTCGTGGAGCACGCCGTCGATGCGGATGCTCGTCACGGCTGCGCCGGGGATCGAGGAGAGGAGGGTGCGACGGAGCGAGTTGCCCAGGGTGTAACCGAAGCCCGGCTCGAGGGGTTCGATCACGAACCGCGAACGGAACTCCGAGATGTTCTCTTCGGTGAGCGTCGGGCGCTGTGCGATCAGCACGGTGTGATTCCTTTCGGCAGGGCGTCCGCTATATGACGCCTCGCGAGTCAGAGGATCTTGAGTTGGAGAGAACGCTCGCCGGCCGCCTGGCCGGCACCCTCACGGGCGCCGGCAGGCGACTGGCGTCGGAGAACTAGACGCGGCGGCGCTTCGGCGGGCGAACGCCGTTGTGCGCCTGCGGCGTCACGTCGGTGATGCTGCCCACCTCGAGGCCCGCGGCCTGGAGCGAACGGATCGCGGTCTCGCGGCCCGAGCCCGGGCCCTTGACGAAGACGTCGACCTTCTTCATGCCGTGCTCCTGCGCCTGACGCGCCGCCGACTCGGCCGCGAGCTGCGCGGCGAACGGGGTCGACTTGCGCGAGCCCTTGAAGCCGACGCCGCCGGACGAGGCCCAGCTGATCACGGCACCGGTCGTGTCGGTGATCGACACGATGGTGTTGTTGAACGTCGACTTGATGTGGGCCTGGCCCACGGCGATGTTCTTCTTTTCCTTCTTGCGCGGCTTGCGAGTAGCCGCCTTGGGTGCTGCCATTGTTGAAATCTCCTGAGACTGGCGAACGAGCGGTTACTTGCGGCCGGGCTTCTTCTTGCCCGCGACGGTGCGCTTCGGGCCCTTGCGGGTACGAGCGTTCGTCTTGGTGCGCTGGCCGCGCACGGGCAGGCCCTTGCGGTGGCGGATGCCCTCGTACGAGCCGATCTCGACCTTGCGGCGGATGTCGGCGGCCACCTCGCGGCGGAGGTCGCCCTCGACCTTGTAGCTGCCCTCGATGTAGTCGCGGAGGGCGACGAGCTGGTCGTCGGTGAGGTCCTTGACGCGGATGTTCCCGTCGATGCCGGTCTCCGCGAGCGTCTGCAGCGCACGAGTGCGGCCGACGCCGTAGATGTAGGTCAGTGCGATCTCCACGCGCTTCTCGCGCGGGATGTCGACTCCTGCCAGACGTGCCATGTTGGCTTCTCCTGTGAGTGAGTGGAGGTGTGGAGCAACGCCGGTGCCCAGGCCTCCTCCCGAGGTGTCCCCCTGGCATCCGTGGATGCGAGGGTTCTGGCGTTGCCGATCTCGTGTTCAGTTGTGCGAGCGGATGGCTCGTGGTGAAGCCTGCTCGTCGTCGAGGGTCTTGATGCGGCGCCGCGGCGCCTTACTCGACCTCGAGCCTTCGGTTGAGGCCGCTTCGCGGCGTCAACCTGCCGCTCAACCCTGGCGCTGCTTGTGGCGCGGGTTCGACTTGCAGATGACCATGACGCGGCCGTGGCGGCGGATCACCTTGCAGTGATCGCAGATGGGCTTGACGCTGGGGTTGACCTTCACAGTCGTGGTTCCTTCGTTCGCTGTCCTCGTACCCGCGGGATGCCGCGGGCCGTTACTTTCCGGTCAGCCGTTACTTGTAGCGATAGACGATGCGACCGCGGGTGAGGTCGTAGGGGCTCAGCTCCACGATCACGCGGTCCTCGGGGAGGATGCGGATGTAGTGCTGGCGCATCTTGCCCGAGATGTGGGCGAGGACCTTGTGTCCGTTCGTCAGCTCGACCCGGAACATGGCGTTCGGGAGCGCTTCGATGACCGAACCTTCGATCTCGATGACACCGTCTTTCTTGGCCATAGCCTCACTATCGCTTAGGGTGCGGGATGATCAGTCGTGCGATGATGCTGCGCGCGCCTCGGGACACCCGTCGGGCATGCCGAACCGAGCGTGCAGAGCACCAAGGGTCTACTATAGGCGATTCCGTCGCCGATCGCCAGTCGGCCCCCCTGTGCGCGCACGCGGCGGCACCGGCCCGTCAGGTCAGGTCGCGAACTGCGTCGACGACCGCGACGAGGCGGTCGAAGAGCGGATGCCCCGCCTCGATGCCCGTGACCCCCCGCACGATCTCGGGCGTGGCCTCGGTCGCCAGCAGGTGTCGCAGCTCGGCGCTCTCGGGGTCGGCCGGCACGTCGAAGCGCAGCGCGGCGCCGATCGCCTCGAGGAGCGCGTCGACGGGCTGGCCGCGTTCGGCGAGTCGCGCCGCCGGCTCGATGAACCGCTCGCGGCGCGAGAGCTTGCGCATCGGCTGCCGTCCCACGCGTTCGACCGTGTCCGGCAGCTCGGGGTTGCGGAAGCGCTCGAGGATGCGCGCCCGGTAGGCCGCCTGCTCGTCGGCGCCGAAGCCGTGGTCGGCGACGACGAGCGCCGACGTCTCCTCGAGCACGCGCCGCACGACGTCGCCGACGGCGGGATCGGCGAGCGCGTCGCTGATGCGCTCGTGCCCGGCGAGGAACCCGAGGTACGCGACCGAGGCGTGCCCCGTGTTCACCGTGAACAGCTTGCGCTCGATGTACGGCGCGAGCTCGTCGACGAAGTGGGCTCCGGGGATCTCCGGCGCATGCGCGCCGAACGGCGGCAGCTCGATCGCCCACTCGAAGAACGTCTCGACGGTGACGTCGAGTCCCGCCCCCTCGGGTTGCCCCGGCACGATGCGGTCGACGGCCGTGTTCGCGAAGACCGCGCGGCCGCTGAGCTCACGCCACTCGTCGGGAGTCGTGAGCGCGGCCGCCTCGTCGCGCAGCACGTCCGTCGCGTTGATCGCGTTCTCGCACGCCATGACTCCGAGCGGCGGCAGGCCGGCGGGCCGCAGGCGGAGCGCCTCGAGCACGTGCGGCGCGATGAAGCGCAGCACGCGCGGGCCGACCGCGGTGGTCACGAGGTCGGCCGTCGCGAGTTCGTCGACGAGGCCCGCGGCATCCGACCCGCTGTCGATCGCGCGGAAGCGCGTGACGACGTGATCGCGAGCCCCTGGGCCGACCTCGTGCACCGTGTAGCGGTCGGCGGCCGACAGGCGATCGATGAGCGCTCGATCGACGTCGGCGAAGACCACCTCGTAGCCCGCTTCGTGCAGCAGCAGCCCGACGAACCCGCGACCGATGTTGCCGGCGCCGAAGTGCACGGCCTTCATCAGCCGTTGACCTCCGCGAGCAGCTCGGCGATCGCCTCGGCCGACGGCGCATCGAGGAGGCGCTGCACCTCGTCCTCGTCGGAGAAGACGATCGCGATCCTCGAGAGGATCTCCAAGTGCTCGTCGCCGATGCCGGCGATGCCGACGACGAAGTGCGCCCGGTCGCCGCCGCCCCAGTCGACGGGCTCGTCGTACCGCACGAACGAGAGCGCCGACCGCTCGATCGCGTCCTTCGCCTCGTTGGTCCCGTGCGGGATCGCGAGCCCGTTGCCCATGAACGTGGAGACCGACTGCTCGCGTTCGAGCATGGCGTCCACGTACTCGGGGCGCACGGCTCCGGCGGCGACGAGGATGCCCCCCGCTTCGCGGATCGCGTCATCGCGCGACGCCGCGCTCGGCCTCGTGCGCACGTCGCCCGGGGCGAGGATCTGGTCGGTCATGGCTAGCGCACTCCCTCGGACTCGAGCAGGTGGATGATCTCGTCGTACTTGGGCGAGTTCATGAAGTTCTCCACCGAGATGTGCAGCGCGTTCGGCGACTGCTGCTTCGCGCGATCGGTGAGGTCGCGATGCGTCACGACGAGGTCGATGTCGTCGCGGAGGTTCGCGATCGCGGCGTTCGTGACGGTGACCGAATCGATGCCCGCCTTCTTGATCTTGTTCCGCAGGACCGTGGCACCCATGGCGCTCGAGCCCATGCCTGCGTCGCACGCGAAGACGATCGAGTGGATCGGCTGGTGCTCGAACGGGGCCTGCTCGCCCTCGGCGACGAGCCCGGCGCCGCCGGCCACGCCCTCGGCCTGGAGACCCTGCAGCACGCCGCTCTCCTTGCCCTTGTTCGCCTCCGTCCGCGCGATCGCGGCCGAGAGATCGCCCGCATCCTCCTTCGCGAGATCGCGCTTGCGGCTCGCCCGCAGGATGATCGCCGAGATCACGAACGAGACCGTCGCCGCGATCACGACCGAGAGGATGACGCCGACGTAGCTGTCGTTCGCCGTCTGCAGGAGCACCGCGATGATCGACCCCGGTGCCGCCGGTGCGCGCAGGCCCGACTGGAACAGCACGTTCGTGGCGACGCCGGCCATGCCGCCGGCGATCGCCGCGAACACGAGCAACGGCTTCATGAGCACGTAGGGGAAGTAGATCTCGTGGATGCCGCCGAAGAACTGGATGATGATCGCGCCGGGGGCGCTCGCCCGGGCCATGCCCACGCCGAAGATCGCGAACGCGAGCAGGATACCGAGACCCGGCCCCGGGTTCGCCTCGATGAGGAACAGGATCGACTTGCCGGTCTCCTCGGACTGCTGGACGCCGAGCGGGGTGAACACGCCGTGGTTGATCGCGTTGTTCAGGAAGAGGATCTTGCCCGGCTCCACCAGGATCGAGACGAGCGGGAGGAGCCCCGCGAGCACGAGCCAGTTCACCGCGGCCTCGAGCCCGTTGCTCACGAACTCCACGGCCGGCGCGAACGCGTAGAAGCCGGCGAGCGCGAGCAGCAGGCCGAGGATGCCGGCCGAGAAGTTGTTGACGAGCATCTCGAAGCCCGCCTTGACCTTGCCCTCCCAGATGCGGTCGACCTGCTTCATCAGCCAGGCGGCGAGCGGTCCCATGATCATCGCGCCGATGAACATCGGGATGCCGGCGCCGACGATGACGCCCATCGTCGCGATCGTGCCGACGACGCCGCCTCGCGTGTCGTAGACCATCCGTCCGCCCTGGTTGGCGATGAGCAGTGGCAGCAGGTAGGTGATCATCGGCCCGACGAGCCCGACGTTCTCGGTGCCGTCCGGGCTCGGGAATCCGCCGAGCGCGGGAACCGGGAACGGTCCCGCCTCGATGAACAGCGCGGTGATGAAGCCCCAGGCGATGAACGCCGCGATGTTGGGCATGATCATGCCGCTGAGGAAGGTGCCGAACCGCTGGACGGCGACGCGGGCTCCCCCGGGTCGCTTCGCCGTGTCGGACGTCGTTGTCATGGCAGGTGCCTCTCGTGGGAAGGGGTCAGGGCGCCGGTGGCCGGGCCGTGATGGCGGACTCGGCGACCGCGCGGGCCGCCTGCTTGGCCTCGGCCGCTCCCTCGGCGGCCAGGGCCGCCCGGGCGATCGCGTGCGCGTCGTCCGGGCCGTACCGCGCGAGGGAGGCGCGGACGTCGGCGAGTGCCGATGGCGACATCGACAGGCTCGTGGCGCCGAGGCCGACGAGGACCACGGCCAGCAGCGGGTCGGCGGCGGCTTCGCCGCAGATCCCGACCGGCTTGCCCGTCGCACGGCCGGCCCGGCCGACCTCGGCGATGAGCTGCAGGACCGCGGGATGCCACGGGTCCTGCAGGTTCGCGACCGTGCCGAGCAGGCGATCGGCCGCCATCGTGTACTGCGTCAGGTCGTTGGTGCCGATGGATGCGAAGTCGCAGGCGCCCAGCACCCGCTCGGCGAGCAGCGCCGCCGAGGGGACCTCGATCATCACCCCGGCGGTCTTCACGCCGAGTTCGTTCGCGAGCGCGGTGAAGTACCTGGTCTCCTCGACCGTGGCGATCATCGGCGCCATGACCTGCAGATCGGCGTTCGTCACCGCATCGGCCGCCGCCAACGCGGTCAGCTGTTCGCGCAGGATCGCCTCGGTGCGGCGCAGCGCCCGGATGCCGCGCAGACCGAGTGCGGGGTTCTCCTCGGCGGCGTCGTTCAGGAACGAGAGCGGCTTGTCCGCGCCCGCGTCGAGCACCCGCACCACGACCTTGCGCCCCGGGAACGCGGCGAGCAGCTTCTCGTACTGGGCCTGCTGCTCGGTGATGCCGGGCGCGCGATCGGCGTCGAGGAAGAGGAACTCGGTGCGGAACAGGCCCACGCCTTCGGCGCCGAGGGCGATCGCCTCGGCCGCGGCAGCCGCTGAGCCGAGGTTCGCGAGCAGCGGCACCGGCGTGCCGTCGGCCAGGCGGCCGGGCGTCACCGGCGCGGTCGCGGCCCGGGTGCGTTCGGCGATCCGCTCGCGCGCCTCGCCCACCTGCACGATCGTGGGGTCCGCGACGACGAGGTCGCGTTCGGCGTCGACGATCACGGAGTCGCCGTCGGCGAGTTCCGCCGCACCCGCCGCACCCACGACCGCGACGATCGACTTCTCCCTGGCGAGGATCGCGGTGTGCGAGGTCGGTCCGCCGTCGATCGTCACGAGGCCGAGCACCCGGTCGAGGTCGAGCGTCGCGGTGTCGGCCGGCGCGAGATCGCGCGCGACCAGCACGAACGGATGCCCCGGATCGGGGACCCCGGGCGCGGGGAGCTTGAGGAGGTGGGCGACCACGCGCTGCGAGACGTCGTCGAGGTCTGCTGCGCGCTCGCCCAGGTAACCCCCCATGGCGGAGAGCATCTCGCGGAACGACGCGAAGGCCTCGAACACCGCGCGCTCGGCGGTCTTGCCCTGCGCGAGCCGCTTCGCGATGTCCTCGACGAGCGTCGGGTCTTCGGCCATCATCGCCTGCGCCTCGAGCACGTCCTTCGCCGCACCGCCGGCGCGCGCGCCCCGGCGCTGCAGGTCGTCGGCGACGACGGCGAGCGATGCGCGGGCCCGCTCCTCCTCGCGTTCGGCGTCGAGGTGGCTCGGCCGGTCGACGGGTTCCGGCAGCCGGTCGGCCATCCGTACGACCGGACCGACCGCGACCCCCTGCCCGATGCCCGTGCCCTGGATCTCCTTCACGCGTTCCTCCCGATCTCGATGCCGGGAGACGGACGCCGACTACCCGTCGTGGTCGGTGCCGAGGAGCTCGACCAGCTCGTCGAGGACTGCCGCCTCGTCGCCGCCGTCGACGACGAGCGTGACCTCGTCGCCGTGATCGATGCCCTGAGCGATGACCGCGAGGATGCTCGCAGCGTTGACGGGTGCGCCGTCGCCCTTGGCGATGGTGACCCCCGACCCCGAAGCGACGACGGCCTGGGTGAAGAGCTTTGCCGGCCGCGCATGAAGTCCATGCGTCGACCCGATGCGAACTGTGCGTTCCACGATGACCCCGGTTCTCGTCGCTGGTGTCCGTCCCCGTGTTCACCATAGCCCGCGAGCGCGACGCTCGGCACGACCGCGCGCGGGCCGTTCACGACCCCGCCCCAGCGACGGCGATGGCGAGGTCGAGGGCTGCTGCTCCGTCGTCCGCGGCTGCGGATTCGGGCAGGATCGCGACGGGCACGGATGCCGCGTCGGCGACCCTCCGGATCTCGTCGATCCGCGATGCGAGGTGGGCGCCGACGAGGAGCACGTCGGCACCGTCGAGCGCGTCGGGGAGCCCCGGCTCGGTCGCCGCGCGCGCCTCGACCCGGAGCCCGCGCTCACCGGCGCGGGCGCGGAGGCGATGGGCTACGAAGGTGCTCGAGGCGCCGGCGCCGCAGACCACGATGATGCGCATGTCGGCCTCCTCGCCGTCGTGTCCTCGTCGATCGTCGGCGGCGCTCGCCGCTGCATCCGATCCTGCGCCCTTCGCACGGGCGGATGCCACCCGATTCGCTTCCGGCCGGTAGGAAGAACGCGGCGGGGCCGCGACCGCAGCACGTCCTCGGTGGTTGACTGGGCCTGTGGCCGAGCAATGGCAGCGACTCCTCGACGAACTCGCGCGCGCCGACGGCTGGACCACGGCCTCCGAACTCGCGGGCCGGCTCGGGGTGACGACGCGCACGGTGCGCAGCTGGGTCGCCCGCGCCAACGCCGATGGCCCGCTCGTCCGCTCCGGCCCGGGCGGATACCGGGTCGACCTGGCGCAGCTCGCCGACCCCGACCGGTCCGTCGGTGCCGACTCCGCACCCGCCGATCGCCCGGAACGACGCGCAGTGCGGATCATCCGGCTCCTGGTCGACGACCTCGACGCCGAGCGGGGCGACGACGACGGCTTCGACCTCCACGAACTGGCCGCACGCGTGCACGTCAGCGAGTCGACGCTCGAGGCGGACCTGGCCCGCGTGCGCGCCCGGCTCGAGGGGACGCCGCTCTCGATCGAACGCCGTGGTCCGACCATCCGCCTCGTCGGCCCGGAGGCGGCCAAGCGCCGCATGCTCGGCGACCTGCTGCGCGAGGAGACCGCGCGCGGACGGATCGCGGTCGACGCCCTGCGTCGGCGCCTGCCCGAGCTCGGCGCCTTCCGGGCCGCCCTCATCGAGGGCCTCGCTGAGGCGGGCTACGCGCCGAACGAATACGCGCTGGACGACGTGCTCCTGCACATCGCGATCGCCGCGGATCGCGTGCGTCGCGACCGGACGATCGGCGACGCGGCTCGCGCGTCGGGGTCCGACGCGTTGGAGGCGCTGCTCGCCGGCCTGGTCGAGTCGCACCTGCAGGTGCGGCTGCCGCCCGCCGACGCCGCCCACCTCGCCCGCCTGCTCCGTACTCGCGCGGCCACCCTCCGGCCCGACGCGATCGAAGCCGATCACCTGCGGTCGCCGCGGACGGCGCTGGTCCGCGAGATCGTCCGGCGGGCGGCATCCGAATACCTGGTCGACCTGGACGACGACGACATCGTCGAACGGCTCGCGCTCCACGTCGACAACCTCGCGGCCCGCTCGGCCGACCGCTCGTTCTCACGGAATCCGCTGACCGCGCAGATCAAGGCGGCCTATCCGCTGATCTACGAACTCGGCGTCTACGTCGCGAGCGAACTCGCTCGCGAGGAGGGCATCACCGTGAACGACGACGAGATCGCCTACCTCGCGATGCATCTCGGGGCCCACCTCGACCGGCGACGTCCCGACGCGGATCGCGTCCGGATCGCGATCGTCGCGCCCGAGTACCACGACCTGGGCACGGCGCTCCGTGCTCGCATCGAGCACGCGGTCGGAGACTGGGCGACGGTCGCAGCGTCGGGCGACGGCGACATCGCGACCGCCGATCTCGTCGTCGCGGTCGTGCCGCCATCGTCGAGCGTGCACCGCCTCGTGCTCGTCTCGCCGCTGCCGACCGACACGGAGATCGAACGCGTGCGCGGCGAGGTGCTGCGCCTGCGCCGGGCGCGGCGCACCGCGCGCCTGGCGGCCCGGCTCGCGGAGACCATCGAGCCCGGATTCTTCGTGCGCGGCCTCCGCGGGCAGGACCGCGAGGGCATCATCCGGATGCTCGGGGCACGACTCGTCGAAGGCGGCGTCATCGACCGGGCGTACGTCGAGGGCGCAGTCGAGCGCGAGCGGATGTCGTCGACGGCGTTCGCCGACCATATCGCCGTTCCGCACGCCATGTCCATGTCGGCGGCCCGCACGGCGATCGCGATCGGCGTCGACGAGGTCGCGGTGGACTGGGCCGGCACCCCGGTGCACCTGGTCGCCCTGATCGCCTTCGCGGACAGCGGGCGAGCGGAGTTCCAGGAACTGTTCGACCAGTTCGTCGAGACGTTCTCCGAGCGCGAGAACGTGCTGCGACTCGTGCGCGGCGCGCAGGATCACGCCGGGCTCGTCGCAGAACTGGCCCGGCTCATGCAGGCGGCCGACCTCGAATGAGCGGGCGGGGCGAGTCGCTCCCCGTCGGAGCCCGCGGGGTCAGGCGATCGGCACCGGGACGACGCCGTACGGGGCGAGCGCGGCGGCTCCCCCGTCTTCGGCGGTGAGCACCCAGATGCCGTCGGCGTGCACGGCGACCGAGTGCTCGACGTGCGCGGCGTCGGCGCCGTCTGAGGTCGTGACCGTCCACTCGTCGTCGCGGACGAACGTGTCGATCGAGCCGGCGACGAGCATCGGCTCGATCGCCACGACGAGCCCGGGCTTGACCGCGGGACTGCGCCGCTCGACCCGGTAGTTGAACACCGGCGGTTCCTCGTGCATGGTGCGCCCGATGCCGTGCCCCACGTAGTCGGTGAGGATGCCGTACTCCCCCTCGGCGCGGACCGCGTCCTCGATGGCGGCGCCCACGTCGTTGAGGTGCTTGGCCCCCGCGAGGGCTGCCACCCCGGTCCACAGGGCATGCTCGGTCACGCGGACCAGCTCACGCCGGGCCGCGACGACCTCGGGGCGCTCGGGGTCGGGCAGCACGACCGAGAAGGCGGCGTCGCCGTTCCAGCCGTCGACCTCGGCGCCGCCGTCGACCGACACGAGGTCGCCCGGGCGGAACGGACGATCGCCCGGGATGCCGTGCACCACGTCGTCGTCGACCGACACGCACAGGGTGTGTCGGTAGCCCGGGACGAGCTGGAAGTTCGAGCGACCCCCGTGCGTGTGGATGACCCGCTCGGCGGCCGCATCGAGCTCGAGCGGCGTCGCACCGACCTGGAGCAGCCGCCTCGCCTCGGCGAGGGCGGCGGCGGTCGCCGTGCCGGCTGCGCGCATGGCGCGCAGCTCGGCGGGGGACTTGTAGATCGACTTGCGGAACACGCCGGCGGTCAGGCCGCGCCGGGGTGCGCGGGCACGAGCCCGCGGACCGCGAGGGAGGAGAAGATGCGGTCGGTCACCTCGGCGAGCGTGCCGACGCCGTCGATGCGGGCGACGAGCCCGCGCGCCCGGTAGTCGTCGAGGATCGGCGCCGTCTCGCGCTCGTAGATCGCGAGGCGGTTCGAGATGACCTCCTCCGTGTCATCCGTTCGCCCCTGCTCGATCGCGCGCTGCGTGAGCCGCGCGATCGACTCGGCACGCGGCACAGCCAACTCGATGACGGCATCGAGCTGCTCGCCGCGCGAGATGAGGAACCCGTCGAGGTCGGCGACCTGCCCTCGGTTGCGAGGGTACCCGTCGAGGAGGAAGCCGTACTCGGCATCGGGCTGCGAGAGCCGGTCGCGCACCAGCTCGCTGGTCAGCTCGTCGGGGACCAGGTCGCCCGCCTCGATGATCGCCTGCACGCGCTTGCCGAGGTCGGTGCCGCCCGACACATTCTCGCGGAAGATGTCGCCGGTGGCGACCTGCGGGACGCCGAACGCCTTCGCCACGACCACGCCCTGCGTGCCCTTGCCGGAGCCCTGGGGACCGACGATCAGGAACCGGGCGTGACGGGCGGGCCCGCCCTCGTGCGCTGCCGGCCGAGCCGTCATCGCAGGAGCCCTTCGTAGTGACGCTGCTGGAGTTGCGCGTCGATCTGCTTCACGGTCTCGAGGCCGACACCCACGATGATCAGGATCGAGGCGCCGCCGAACGGGAAGTTCTGGTTCGCGCCGACGAGCGCGAACGCGATCAGCGGGAGCAGCGCCACGGCGCCGAGGTACAGCGAGCCCGGGAACGTGATGCGCGTGAGCACGTAGTCGAGGTACTCGGCCGTCGGGCGCCCGGCACGGATGCCCGGGATGAAGCCGCCGTACTTCTTCATGTTCTCGGCGACCTCGTCGGGGTTGAACGTGATCGCGACGTAGAAGTACGTGAAGCCGACGATGAGCGCCAGGTACAGCAGCATGTAGAGCGGGTGGTCGCCCTGCGTCAGGTAGTTCTGGATCCAGACCACCCAGGCCTGCGGCTCCTCACCGGCGGCCGGCTGGTTGAACTGCGCGATGAGCGCGGGCAGGTACAGCAGCGACGAGGCGAAGATCACCGGAACGACGCCGGCCATGTTGACCTTGATCGGGATGTACGTGTTGTTGCCGCCGTACGTTCGCCTGCCCACCATGCGCTTGGCGTATTGCACCGGGATGCGGCGTTGCGACTGCTCGACGAACACCACGGCCACGACCACGAGCAAGCCCACCGCGAGCACGATGGCGAACACGTCCCAGCCGCGCGAGATGCCGATCGCCCAGAGCGAGCCGGGGAAGGTCGCGGCGATCGAGGTGAAGATGAGCAGCGACATGCCGTTGCCGATGCCGCGCTCGGTGATGAGCTCGCCCATCCACATGATGAGGCCGGTGCCGGCGGTCATCGTGATCACCATGAGCAGGATGGCGTACCACGCGTCGTTCGTGAGCAGCTGCGAGCACTCGGGAGCGGTCGCACCGCTGAAGAGCGCACCGCTGCGGGCGACGGTGATCAGCGTCGTCGACTGGAGGACGCCGAGTGCGATGGTCAGGTAGCGCGTGTACTGCGTCAGGCGCGCCTGGCCGGCCTGGCCCTCCTTGTAGAGGGCCTCGAAGTGCGGGATCACGACGCGCAGCAGCTGCACGATGATCGACGCGGTGATGTACGGCATGATGCCGAGCGCGAAGATCGACAGCTGCAGCAGCGCGCCGCCCGAGAACACGTTCACGAGCTCGTAGAGCCCGGAGGCCGAGCCCTGAGCGGACACGAGACACGCCTGCACGCTCGTGAAGTCCACGAACGGCGCGGGGATGAAGGAGCCCAGTCGGAAGAGGGCGACGATGCCCAGGGTGAATCCGATCTTCCTCCGAAGATCGGGGGTGCGGAAGATGCGCCCGATGGCGTTGAACACTCGTCCTCCTGTAGCTCCGTCGTGGAGTCAGTCCATATGCGGCTCGAGCCTGTCGAGACCCCCGTGAATCATACGCGAGGTCCCGACAGGCTCGAACTCGAAGTGGTGCAGCGGTCTTAGTTGACCGAGCCGCCCGCAGCCACGATCTTCTGCTCGGCGGAACCCGAGACCTTGTCGACCGCGACGTTGAGCTTGACCTGCAGGTCGCCGTTGCCGAGCACCTTGACGCGCTCGTTCTTGCGGACGGCACCCTTGGCCACCAGGTCGGCGACGGTGACGTCTCCGCCCTTCGGGTACAGCTCGGCGAGCTTCTCCAGGTTCACCACCTGGTACTCCACCCGGAACGGGTTCTTGAAGCCGCGCAGCTTCGGCGCACGCATGTGGTACGGAAGCTGGCCGCCCTCGAAGCCGGGACGAACGGTCGTGCGGGCCTTCGAGCCCTTGGTGCCGCGACCGGCCGTCTTGCCCTTGGAGCCCTCACCGCGACCCACGCGGGTCTTGTCCTTCTTGGCACCGGGCGCGGGGCGCAGGTGGTGCACCTTCAGGACCTGCTCGCGCTTCTCGGCGACCTCGGCCGCCTCCGCCTTCTTGGCCGGAGCCTTCTTGGCGGGAGCCTTCTTCGCCGGGGCCTTGTCGGCCGCGGTGTCGTCGGTCTTCGCGGCGGCGGCCTTGGCCGGCGCCTTCTTCGCGGGAGCGGCCTTCTCGGCAGCGGCCTTCGCCGGTGCCTTCTTCGCCGGGGCCTTCTTGGGGGCCTCGGTGGTGGCGTCGTTCTTCTCGTCAGCCATTAGTCAATCTCCTCAACCTTCACGAGGTGAGCGACCGTGTTGACGTACCCGCGGTTCTGCGGGGTGTCCTCACGCACGACCGACTGGCCGATTCGCTTGAGCCCGAGGCTGCGCAGCGTGTCGCGCTGGTACTGCTTCTCACTCACCTTGGACTTGATCTGGGTCACCTTCAGCTGCTTCGCCATCAGGCACCTGCCTTCGCTGCTGCGGCGGCCTCGGCCGCCTGGGCCTCGGCACGCAGGAGACGGGCCGGCGCGACCTCGTCGTAGTCGAGACCACGACGGGCGGCGACGGCACGCGGCTCTTCGAGCTGCTTGAGCGCCTCGACGGTGGCGTGCACGATGTTGATGGTGTTCGACGAACCGAGCGACTTGCTCAGGACGTCGTGGATGCCGGCGCACTCGAGCACGGCACGGACGGGACCGCCGGCGATGACACCGGTACCGGCCGAGGCCGGACGCAGCAGGACGACACCGGCTGCGGCCTCACCCTGCACGGGGTGCGGGATGGTCGCGCCGACGCGAGGAACGCGGAAGAAGTTCTTCTTCGCCTCCTCGACGCCCTTCGAGATGGCCGTCGGGACCTCACGGGCCTTGCCGTAGCCGACGCCGACCATGCCGTTGCCGTCGCCCACGACGACCAGCGCCGTGAAGCTGAAGCGGCGACCGCCCTTGACGACCTTCGACACGCGGTTGATGGTCACGACGCGCTCGAGGAACTGGCTCTTCTCGGCGTCGCGGCCGCCGCGGTCGCGGCCCTGGCCGCGGTCACGACCGCCGCCGCTGCGGCGACCCTCGCGCTCGTTGCGCTGAGGCTCGCTCGATGCGGCCGTCTCGACGGGTGCCTCTGCGGTGGTCACCTCGGTCTCCTTCACAGTGCCCTCATTCTGGGTGGGTGCAGTGCTCACAGGTTCAGCCCTGCCTCTCGCGCTCCGTCGGCGATCGCTGCGACACGACCGGCGTACTTGTTGCCGCCGCGGTCGAAGACGACCTCCTCGATGCCCGCCTGCTTCGCACGCTCGGCGACGAGCTCGCCGACCTTGCGCGCCTTGGCGGTCTTGTCGCCGTCGAACGCACGGAGGTCGGCCTCCATCGTCGAGGCGCTGGCCACGGTGACGCCCTTGCTGTCGTCGACGACCTGCACGAAGACGTGGCGGGCCGAACGGTTCACGACCAGGCGCGGCCGCAGCTCGGTGCCCACGATCTTCTTGCGAAGGCGGGTGTGGCGGCGCGAACGCGCGGCCGACTTGCTCTTCACAGCCATGATTACTTACCTGACTTTCCGGCCTTGCGACGCACGACCTCGCCGGCGTAGCGGATGCCCTTGCCCTTGTAGGGCTCCGGCTTCTTGATCTTGCGGATATTGGCGGCGGTCTCGCCGACGGCCTGCTTGGAGATGCCGGCCACCGTGATCTTGTTGTTGCCCTCGACGGTCAGGGTGATCCCTGCCGGCGGCTCGACGGTCACGGGGTGCGAGAAGCCGAGCGCGAACTCGACCGCGGAGCCCTTCTGGGCGACGCGGTAACCGGTGCCGACGATCTCGAGGCCCTTGGAGTAGCCCTGCGTGACGCCGATGATGTCGTTCGCGATGAGCGTGCGGGTGAGGCCGTGCAGCGAGCGCGAAGCGCGCTCGTCGTCGGGACGGGTGACCAGGACCTGGTTGTCCTCGAGCTTGACCTCGATGGGGGCGGCGACGGTGAGCGAGAGCTCGCCCTTCGGGCCCTTGACGGTGACGGCCGAGCCGTCGACCTTCACGTCGACACCGGCGGGGATGTCGATGGGGAGTCGTCCGATTCGTGACATGGAACTACCACACGTAGGCGAGGACTTCCCCACCCACGCCCTTCTTCTCGGCCTGGCGGTCGGTGAGCAGACCGCTGGAGGTGGACAGGATGGCGACGCCGAGGCCGCCGAGCACCTTGGGGAGCTCCGTCGACTTCGCGTACACGCGCAGGCCGGGCTTGGAGACTCGCTTGATGCCGGCGATCGAGCGCTCGCGGTTCGGGCCGAACTTCAGCTGCAGCGTCAGGGTCTTGCCGACGCGCGCGTCGGTCACCTCGAAGCCGGCGATGTAGCCCTCGTTGCGGAGGATCTCGGCGATGTGGGCCTTCAGCTTCGAGTTCGGCATCGACACGGAGTCGTGGTGCGCCGAGTTCGCGTTGCGAAGGCGGGTCAGCATGTCAGCGACCGGGTCGGTCATCGTCATGACGGTGATTCCTTAATGTTCACCAGGTTTCAGGACCCGGTACACGGGGACTGACCTGTGGTGGTGGCGGCCTGCGGTTGCGGGCCGCCGTCTGCCCGTGCCGGCCGGGACTGGCCCGGCCGGCGAAGGCACAAACTCGTAGAGCCTACTACAGCTCTACGCGGCGTCGGTCGACTTGAACGGGAAGCCGAGCGCCTTGAGCAGGGCGCGACCCTCGTCGTCGTTCTTGGCGGTGGTCACCACGGTGATGTCCATGCCGCGAACGCGGTCGATCTTGTCCTGGTCGATCTCGTGGAACACGGACTGCTCCGTGAGACCGAAGGTGTAGTTGCCGTTGCCGTCGAACTGCTGGTCCGACAGGCCGCGGAAGTCGCGGATGCGGGGCAGGGCGAGCGAGAGCAGGCGGTCGAGGAACTCCCACATGCGGTCGCCGCGCAGCGTCACGTGGGCGCCGATGGGCTGGCCCTCGCGGAGCTTGAACTGGGCGATCGACTTGCGGGCCTTGGTGACCTGCGGCTTCTGGCCCGTGATCTTCGTGAGGTCGGCGATCGCGCCGTCGATGACCTTGCCATCGCGCGCGGCCTCGCCGACGCCCATGTTGACCACGATCTTCACGAGACCCGGCACCTGGTGCGGGTTCGAGTAGCCGTTCGCCTCGGTGAGTGCCGACGTGATCTCGGTCTGGTACTTCTGCTTGAGGCGCGGCTGGATCTTGCCAGCCGGCGCAGCAGTTGCGGTGTCGGTCATTACAGGTCCTTACCTGACTTCTTGGCGTAGCGGACGCGGACCGTCTTGGTGACGCCGTCCTTGGTGACGGTCTCGTTGCGGAAGCCGACGCGCGTCGGCTTCTTCGACTCGGGGTCGACGATCGCGACGTTCGAGACGTGGATCGGGGCCTCGTGGGTCTCGATGCCGCCGGTCTTCGAACCACGCTGCGTCTGGCCGACGCGCACGTGCTTGGTCACGTAGTTGACGCCCTCGACGACGACGCGATCCTGGTCGACCAGCACCTCGATGACCTTGCCCTGCTTGCCGCGGTCTCCGCCGCGAGCCTGGCTCTTGCCCGAGATGACCTGGACCAGGTCGCCCTTCTTGATGTTCGCCATGATTTAGATGACCTCCGGCGCCAGCGAGATGATCTTCATGAACTTCTTGTCGCGCAGCTCTCGGCCGACCGGGCCGAAGATACGGGTGCCGCGCGGCTCGCCGTCGTTCTTGAGGATCACCGCGGCGTTCTCGTCGAACTTGATGTAGGAGCCGTCGGGACGACGGGTCTCCTTGACGGTGCGGACGATGACGGCCTTGACCACGTCGCCCTTCTTGACGTTGCCGCCGGGGATCGCGTCCTTGACGGTGGCGACGATGGTGTCACCGAGGCCGGCGTACCGGCGCTTCGAACCGCCGAGCACGCGGATGGTGAGCAGCTCCTTGGCGCCGGTGTTGTCGGCGACCTTGAGTCGTGATTCCTGCTGAAGCACTTCAGTCTCCTTCTACGAAGCAAGCCCGAGGCTTACTTGGCCTTCTCGGCGATCTCGACGAGGCGCCAGCGCTTGGTAGCGCTCAGCGGCCGCGTCTCGGAGATGACGACCAGGTCGCCGATGCCGGCGCTGTTCTGCTCGTCGTGCGCCTTCACCTTGGAGGTGCGGCGGATGACCTTGCCGTAGAGCGGGTGCTTCACGCGGTCCTCGACCTCGACGACGATGGTCTTGTCCATCTTGTCGCTGACGACGTAGCCACGGCGCACCTTGCGGTACGGGCGGTGCGAGGCCGTCTCGGCGACCTCGGCCGGAGCCTTCTTGGTCTCAGCCATGATCAGGCCTCCTTCGTCTCGACGGCCTCGGCCGGGGCGTCAGCCTCGGCCTTGGCCTTCTTCTTCGTCTTCTTCTCGGCGGGAGCCGCCTCGACGGGCGCCGGCGTCGCACGGATCCCGAGCTCGCGCTCACGGATCACGGTGTAGATGCGGGCGATGTCCTTCTTGACCGCGCGCAGGCGGCCGTGGCTCTCGAGCTGACCGGTTGCGGCCTGGAAGCGCAGGTTGAACAGCTCCTCCTTGGCCTTCTTCAGCTCGTCGACGAGACGCTCGTCTTCAAACGTGTCGAGCTCGACGGACTCGAGCCCCTTGGTTCCGACGGCCATTATGCGTCGCCCTCCTCGCGCTTGATGATGCGTGCCTTGAGGGGCAGCTTGTGGATGGCACGGGTCATGGCCTCGCGAGCGAGCTGCTCGGAGACGCCCGAGACCTCGAAGAGGACCCGGCCCGGCTTGACGTTGGCGACCCACCACTCGGGCGAACCCTTACCGGAACCCATGCGGGTCTCGGCGGGCTTCTTCGTGAGCGGACGGTCGGGGTAGATGTTGATCCACACCTTGCCGCCGCGCTTGATGTGACGCGTCATGGCGATACGAGCGGACTCGATCTGACGGTTCGTCACGTAGGCGGGGGTCAGGGCCTGGATGCCGTACTCACCGAAGGTGACCTTGGTGCCACCGGTGGCGTGACCCGAGCGGCCCGGGTGGTGCTGCTTGCGGTACTTGACTCGACGGGGAATCAACATGGTTATGCCTCAACTCCTGCTGCCACCGGCTCGGCCTTCGGGGCACGGTCGCGGCGGGGACGGTCGCGGTCGCTGCGCTCACGCGACGGCTTCTGCGAAGCCTGCTCGCGCGCGAGCTCCTTGTTGGTGATGTCGCCCTTGTAGATCCAGACCTTCACGCCGATGCGGCCGAAGGTGGTCTTGGCCTCGTAGAAGCCGTAGTCGATGTTCGCGCGGAGCGTGTGCAGCGGCACACGGCCCTCGCGGTAGAACTCCGACCGGCTCATCTCGGCGCCGCCGAGACGGCCCGACACCTGGATGCGGACGCCCTTGGCGCCGGCGCGCTGCGCGCCCTGCAGGCCCTTGCGCATCGCGCGGCGGAACGCCACACGAGCCGAGAGCTGCTCGGCGATGCCCTGCGCGACGAGCTGGGCGTCGGCCTCGGGGTTCTTCACCTCGAGGATGTTCAGCTGGATCTGCTTGCCGCTGAGCTTCTCGAGGTCGGCGCGGATGCGCTCGGCCTCGGCGCCGCGGCGGCCGATCACGATGCCGGGACGCGCCGTGTGGATGTCCACGCGGACGCGGTCGCGGGTGCGCTCGATCTCGATGCGCGAGACGCCGGCGCGGTCGAGCGACGTCTGCAGCAGACGACGGATCTTGACATCCTCAGCGAGGTAGTCGGCGTAGCGCTGACCGGGCTTCGTCGAATCGGAGAACCACCGCGACACGTGGTCGGTGGTGATGCCGAGACGGAAGCCGTACGGGTTGACCTTCTGACCCATTACTTCGTACCCTCCTCGGGCGTAGCGAGGACCACGGTGATGTGGCTCGTGCGCTTGTTGATGCGGAAGGCACGACCCTGCGCGCGCGGCTGGAATCGCTTGAGGGTGGTGCCCTCGTCGACGAATGCGCGGCTGATGTAGAGGTCCTGCTCGTCCAGGTAGGTGTTCGTGGCATCGGCCTTGACGCGAGCGTTCGCGATGGCCGAGGCGACGAGCTTGTACACCGGCTCGCTCGCGCCCTGGGGCGCGAACTTCAGGATGGCGAGCGCCTCCTGAGCCTGCTTGCCGCGGATCAGGTTGACGACGCGACGAGCCTTCTGGGGGGTGACGCGGATGTGTCGCACGCGGGCGATCGACTCCACCATTTCTTCTCCTCCTTCACGTCACCGCGTCAGCGGCGACGGCCCTTCTTGTCGTCCTTCACGTGACCACGGAAGGTGCGGGTGGGCGCGAACTCGCCGAGCTTGTGGCCCACCATGGTCTCGGTGACGAACACCGGGATGTGCTTGCGGCCGTCGTGCACGGCGATCGTGTGCCCGAGCATGGCCGGGATGATCATCGAGCGGCGCGACCACGTCTTGATGACGTTCTTGCTGCCCGCCTCGTTCTGGACGACGACCTTGCGAAGCAGGTGCTCGTCGACGAAGGGGCCCTTCTTGAGACTGCGAGGCATCTTCTCTTACTCCTACTTGCGCTTCTTGCCGACGGTACGACGACGGACGATGAGCTTGTCGCTCTCCTTGTTGGGACGACGCGTGCGGCCCTCGGGCTGACCCCAGGGGCTCACCGGGTGACGACCACCGGAGGTCTTGCCCTCACCACCACCGTGCGGGTGGTCGATCGGGTTCATCGCGACACCGCGGACGGTCGGGCGGACGCCCTTCCAGCGCTTGCGGCCGGCCTTGCCCCAGTTGATGTTCGACTGCTCGGCGTTGCCGACCTCGCCGATGGTCGCGCGGCAGCGCGCATCGACGTTGCGGATCTCGCCCGACGGCAGGCGGAGCTGCGCGTAGGGGCCGTCCTTCGCGACGAGACGCACCGAGGCGCCCGCCGAGCGGGCCATCTTCGCGCCGCCGCCGGGGCGGAGCTCGATGGCGTGGATGACGGTACCCGTCGGGATGTTCTTCAGCGGCAGGTTGTTGCCCGGCTTGATGTCGGCGCCGGGGCCCGACTCGATCGGGTCGCCCTGCTGGAGCTTGTTCGGCGCCAGGATGTAGCGCTTGGTGCCGTCCGCGAAGTGCAGCAGCGCGATGCGCGCGGTGCGGTTCGGGTCGTACTCGATGTGCGCGACCTTGGCCGGCACGCCGTCCTTGTCATTGCGACGGAAGTCGATGACGCGGTACTGGCGCTTGTGGCCACCGCCGATGTGGCGAGTGGTGATCCGGCCCTGGTTGTTGCGGCCACCGGTCTTCGACAGGGGCTTGAGCAGCGACTTCTCGGGCGTCGAGCGGGTGATCTCGGCGAAGTCGGCGACCGACGAGCCGCGGCGGCCCGGGGTCGTGGGCTTGTACTTACGAATAGCCATGTTCTTCCTCTGCTCCCTAGCCGACAGCCGTGAAGATGTCGATCGAGCCGGACTTGAGGGTGACGATCGCGCGCTTGGTGTCCTTGCGCTTGCCCATGCCGAAACGCGTACGACGGGTCTTGCCCTGGCGGTTCAGCGTGTTGATGGACGCGACCTGCACGTTGAAGATCTTCTCGATGGCGAGCTTGATCTCGGTCTTGTTCGAGCGGGGGTCCACGATGAACGTGTACTTGCCCTCGTCGATCAGGCCGTAGCTCTTCTCCGAGACGACAGGCGCGATGATGATGTCGCGCGGGTCCTTGTTGTGAGCGGCGCTCATGCGGAGACCTCTTCCTTGTTCGCCTGCTTCGAGGCGACGAAGGCCTCGAGCGCGGCGGTGCTGAAGACGATGTCGTCCGAGACGAGCACGTCGTAGGCGTTGAGCTGGTCGACCGGCAGCGCGTGCACGGTCGGGATGTTGCGGACGGCACGCTCCGAGAGCTCTTCATCGCGCGCGAGCACGATCAGGAAGTGCTTGGCCGGGGCGATCGCGCCGAGCAGCGCGACGGCGTCCTTCGTCTTGGGAGCGTCACCGGCGGCGAACGACTCGACCGCGTGGATGCGGCCGCCGCGGGCCCGGTCGGAGAGGGCGCCGAGCAGGGCTGCGGCGATCATCTTCTTCGGGGTGCGCTGCGAGTAGTCGCGCGGCTGCGGGCCGTGGACGATGCCACCGCCGGTCATCTGCGGCGCGCGGATCGAGCCCTGGCGGGCGCGGCCGGTGCCCTTCTGCTTGAAGGGCTTGCGGCCGGCGCCCGAGACCTCGCCGCGACGCTTGGTCTTGTGCGTGCCCTGGCGTGCGGCCGCGAGCTGCGCGACGACGACCTGGTGGATGAGCGGGACGTTGGTCTGCACGTCGAAGAGCTCGGCGGGCAGCTCGACCGAACCGGACTTCTTGCCGGTGACGTCGAGAACGTCGATGGTGTTGGCGGTAGCCATGGACTACGCCCCCTTCACAGCGTTGCGGACGAACACGAGACGGCCGCGCGCACCGGGGACGGCGCCCTTGACGAGCAGCAGACCCTTCTCGGCGTCGACGGCGTGCACGCGGAGGTTGAGCACGGTCACGCGCTCGCCACCCATGCGACCGGCCATGCGCATGCCCTTGAAGACACGGCTCGGGGTCGACGAAGCACCGATCGAGCCGGGCTTGCGGTGGTTGCGGTGCGAACCGTGCGAGGCGGAGACGCCCTTGAAGTTGTGGCGCTTCATGACGCCGGCGAAGCCCTTGCCCTTCGAGGTGCCGACGACGTCGACCAGCTGGCCGGCCTCGAAGGTGCCCTCGACGGTGAGCTCCTGGCCGCGCTCGTAGGAGGCGGCGTCGGCGGTGCGGACCTCGGTCACGTGGCGGCGCGGCGTGACGCCGGCCTCACGGAAGTGGCCCTGGAGCGGCTGGGTGACCTTGCGCGGGTCGATCGCGCCTGCGGCGATCTGGACGGCCTCGTAGCCGTCCTTCTCGGCGGTGCGGATCTGGGTGACCACGTTCGGCGCGATCTCGATGACGGTGACCGGGATGAACTTGTTGTTCTCGTCCCACACCTGGGTCATGCCGAGCTTCGTGCCGAGCAGGCCCTTCACGTTCTTGGTAGCGGTGGACATCAGTTACCTCAGAGCTTGATCTCGATGTTGACGTCGGCCGGGAGGTCGAGACGCATGAGCGAGTCGACGGCCTTGGGCGTCGGGTCCACGATGTCGATCAGGCGCTTGTGCGTGCGCATCTCGAAGTGCTCGCGGCTGTCCTTGTACTTGTGGGGCGAACGGATGACGCACACCACGTTCTTCTCGGTCGGAAGCGGCACGGGGCCGACGACCGTGGCGCCCGCGCGGGTCACCGTGTCGACGATCTTGCGCGCCGAGGTGTCGATGACCTCGTGGTCGTACGACTTCAGTCGAATGCGGATCTTCTGTCCCGCCATTGCTGACTCTCTCTCTGTCAAGGCGTCTTACCCCTTCCGAGGGCATCGGACGCCGCGTGGTTCATGCACTCAGCGCACTGCTTATGTGGAGCACCACTGTTCTGCTGTCAACGGCCGTTGATCGAGCCTGTCGAAGGCACCCCACCACTGCGCTCTCGCACAGCCGCGGTGGCCTCGACACGCTCGACCCCGAGCCCCGACCCCCGCGCTCGGGCGTGTCGCCCGCGCCAGCGCACACGGGTCTCCCCGTGTGGTGTGGGTGTCGGTTGTCGTGTTCTGCTGCCCGCGGCCTAACCTGACCCGGAGCGCCCTTTCGGGAGCCGGTGGTTATGCACTGCCTGGCAGTGATTCGAACGGCGCGCAGCATGGCAGGCCGTTCGAAATGTTGAACTCAACGAGTTTGCCACATTCGAGGCATCCGTGCAACCCGGGCGTGTCGCGCCCGGCGGGCTTCGCAGGCGATGCCCAGACACGCCATCGGACGCCGCGCCGGAGGCGGTGCGTTCCCGTGATGGAATCGTCTGCATCGAGCAGATGGAGGCCGACATGTCGGATGCCGCACACCGGGTCAGCGACCGCATCGGATCGGGCAGCGTCTCGGTGACGAGGGTGGCGCCGCGCGTCTACCAGGGCATGAACGAGCGCGGCGCGACGGTGCGCATCGGCGGGTCGGAGCTCGAGGGCGAGCACTTCACGCCGGGCGAGCTGCTCAAGCTCGCCCTCATCGCATGCACCGGCCTCAGCGCCGACATCGTCACCGCGCGTCGCCTCGGCGACGACTTCGACGTCACGATCTGGGCGCACGGCCGGTCGGACGCCGAGACGAACCGCTACTACCGCATCGAGGAGGAGGTGCTGCTCGATCTCGCGTCACTGGGCGCCGACGAGCGCGAGCGGCTCGTGCAGACCATCACGCGGGCCGTCGACCGGGGATGCACCGTCGCGCGGTCGATCGGCGACTCGGTCGACCTGGCGCTCGAGGTCAGGGACCCGGCGGACGACTGACCGCGGTCGCCGGACCAGCAGCCGACCCGCTCGCTCACTCGTCGCGTTCGCACGCGAGCTCCTCGCGGACGACGTCGGGCGCGACCGTCCCCGCGCCGACCACGAGCGCCATGGCGAGGGCGAGCCCTCCGACGAGCGCGAGCGGCCGAGTCGCGATCGGGCTCCCGGCCCGGCGGAACGGGTCCTCGATGCAGCGCTTGGAGAGGTCGGCCACGGCGAACGAGAGCACCACGAGGCACGCCATCATCCACGGCGGACTCGCGACGCCCGTGACGTACGGCGCGAACATGATGATCGGCCAGTGCCACAGGTACAGCGAGTACGAGACGTCGCCCATCCACTGCACGGGAGCGGCGCCGGCGATCGCGGCCGGCGACCAGCGGGGCTCGGGCATGCCCGCCCAGATCACGGCGAGCGTGCCGACGACGGGCAGGAGCACGACGAGGCCCGGGAAGACCTCGGGCTCGCGGAACGTCACGATCGGCAATGCGATGCAGAGGAGACCCGCCCACGAGGCCGCGGCCCGCAACTGCGGCGAGCCGATGGTGCGGGTCGCGGTCAGCACGGCCAGCAGGCCTCCGACGCCGAACTCCCAGGTGCGCGTCACGGTCGAGAAGTAGGCGATGTTGTGATCGACGGCCGTCGCCGCGACCGACGAGGCGAAGGATGCCGCGGTCACGACCCCGAGCGCGACGAGGACGGTGCGCCGCGCGTCCGCCCCGCGCCGGACGGCCACCCAGAGCGCCAGGATCAGCAGCAGCGGCCAGACGAGGTAGAACTGCTCTTCGACCCCGAGCGACCAGAAGTGCTGGACCGGCGTCGACGCGAGGTCGGCGCGCGCCGGGTTCTGCGAATCGGCGACCAGTTGCCAGTTCTCCACGTAGAGGGCGCTCGCCACGATCTCGCGGAACCACTGGAACCAGTCGCGGCGCGGCGCGAACAGCAGGGTCGCGACCGAGACGGCCATGAGCACGACGACCGCTGCGGGCAGGATGCGCCGGGCCCGGCGGAGGTAGAAGCGGCTCAGCGAGATGCGGCCCGACCGCTCGTGCTCGCGCAGGAGCAGCCCCGTGATGAGGAATCCCGACACGACGAAGAAGACGTCGACGCCCATGTAGCCCGCCGGCGCGACCGCCGGCCATCCGTGATGCAGCACGACCGCGCCCACCGCGACGGCACGAAGGGCCTGCACCTCCGGGCGCACCGGTGCCCGAACGTACCCCGATCGCTCCGCCCCCATCGATTCAGCGTACGTCGCGGCATCCGGCGAACCCGAGAGCTTGCTCCGAAGCGATGAGACATGCTCCGTTCCGGCGGCGAGGTCCGGGCCGCCGGCGCGCTGCCCGGTGGCCTCTCCGCGCGACCGGGACGCGAAAACGGGGGCCGGGCCCGAAGGCCCGACCCCCGTTCAGGTCGCTGTC
The DNA here is from genome assembly GCF_009647605.1 of Agromyces agglutinans. Lineage (GTDB taxonomy): Bacteria > Actinomycetota > Actinomycetes > Actinomycetales > Microbacteriaceae > Agromyces > Agromyces agglutinans. Next base: position 70,455 of record NZ_WJIF01000011.1, read on the forward strand.
GCGGAGATTACTTGATGATCTTCGTGACGGTACCGGCGCCGACCGTGCGGCCACCCTCGCGGATGGCGAAGCCGAGGCCCTCCTCCATGGCGATCGGCTGGATGAGCTCGACCGTCATGTCGGTGGTGTCGCCGGGCATGACCATCTCGGTGCCCTCGGGCAGCGTGATGACGCCGGTGACGTCGGTGGTGCGGAAGTAGAACTGCGGACGGTAGTTCGCGTAGAACGGGTTGTGACGCCCGCCCTCCTCCTTGGAGAGGATGTACGCGGTGCCCTCGAAGCCCGTGTGCGGGGTGACCGAGCCGGGGGCCACGACGACCTGGCCGCGCTCGACGTCCTCGCGCTTGGTGCCGCGGAGCAGGAGACCGCAGTTCTCGCCGGCCCAGGCCTCGTCGAGCTGCTTGTGGAACATCTCGATGCCCGTGACCGTGGTCTTCTGCGTCGGGCGGATGCCGACGATCTCGACCTCGGAGTTGATCTTCAGCGTGCCGCGCTCGGCGCGACCGGTGACGACCGTGCCACGACCGGTGATGGTGAAGACGTCCTCGACGGGCATGAGGAACGGCTTGTCCTTGTCACGCACGGGGTCGGGGATGTTGTTGTCCACGGCCTCCATGAGGTCGAGGATCGACTGGACCCACTTCTCGTCGCCCTCGAGCGCCTTGAGGCCCGAGACGCGCACGACCGGTGCGTCCTCGGCGAAGCCCTGGCTGGCGAGCAGCTCGGAGACCTCGAGCTCGACGAGCTCCAGGATCTCCTCGTCGTCGACCATGTCGGCCTTGTTGAGGGCGACCAGCAGGTACGGCACGCCGACCTGCTTGGCGAGCAGGACGTGCTCACGCGTCTGGGCCATCGGGCCGTCGGTCGCCGCGACCACGAGGATCGCGCCGTCCATCTGAGCCGCGCCGGTGATCATGTTCTTGATGTAGTCGGCGTGACCCGGGGCGTCGACGTGCGCGTAGTGGCGCTTCGGCGTCTCGTACTCGACGTGCGAGATGTTGATCGTGATGCCGCGCTGGCGCTCCTCGGGAGCCGAGTCGATCGACGCGAAGTCGCGCTGCACGTTGGTGGCCGACGGGTACTTGTCGGCGAGCACCTTCGAGATCGCGGCGGTGAGCGTCGTCTTGCCGTGGTCGACGTGACCGATCGTGCCGATGTTGACGTGCGGCTTGGTCCGCTCGAACTTGGCCTTAGCCACTGTGGGTCCTCCTCAGGACTCATGCAGCCCTACCGGACGCTGGATTGCGACCGGCGGGATGCGGGGTTGTGTTGATATGTTACGCGACCCGGGCGGGCCGTGCGGGCGGAGGGCCAGAGCCCCCGCTAGGGAGACTCAGTCGCCCTTGTTCTTCTGGACGATCTCGTCGGCGACAGCCTTCGGGACCTCCGCGTAGCTCTCGAACTCCATCGAGTACACCGCACGGCCAGAGGTCTTGGACCGCAGGTCGCCGATGTAGCCGAACATCTCCGAGAGCGGGACGTGCGCACGCACGACCTTCACGCCGGCAGCGTCCTCCATGGACTGGATCTGGCCGCGGCGCGAGTTCAGGTCGCCGATGACGTCGCCCATGTACTCCTCGGGAGTACGGACCTCGACGCTCATCAGCGGTTCGAGCAGGACGGGGTTCGCCTTGCGAGCGGCCTCCTTGAAGCCCATGGAGCCCGCGATCTTGAACGCCATCTCCGAGGAGTCGACGTCGTGGGCCGCGCCATCGAGCAGGATGCCCTTGACGCCGACCATCGGGTAGCCCGCGAGGATGCCGTACTGCATGGCGTCCTGGAAGCCCGCGTCGACCGAGGGGATGTACTCGCGGGGAACGCGGCCACCGGAGACCTTGTTCTCGAACTCGTACGTCTTGTCGGCCGTGATCTCGAGAGGCTCGAGCGCGAACTGGATCTTCGCGAACTGGCCGGAACCACCGGTCTGCTTCTTGTGGGTGTAGTCGTGCTTCTCGACCGCGCGCTTGATGGTCTCGCGGTACGCGACCTGCGGCTTGCCGACGTTCGCCTCGACCTTGAACTCCCGCTTCATGCGGTCGACGAGGATGTCGAGGTGGAGCTCGCCCATGCCCTTGATGACGGTCTGGCCGGTCTCGGGATTGAGTTCCGTGCGGAACGTCGGGTCCTCTTCGGCGAGCTTCTGGATCGCGGTGCCGAGCTTCTCCTGGTCGGCCTTGGTCTTCGGCTCGATGGCGACCTCGATCACCGGCGCGGGGAACGTCATCGACTCGAGCACGACCTGGTTGTCGGGGTCGCACAGCGTGTCGCCGGTCGTCGTGTCCTTCAGGCCGATGACCGCGTAGATGTTGCCCGCGGTCACGGCGTCGACCGGGTTCTCCTTGTTGGCGTGCATCTGGAAGATCTTCCCGATGCGCTCCTTCTTGCCCTTGGTCGAGTTGATGACCTGGCCGCCCGAGTCGAGGTGACCCGAGTACACGCGGATGTAGGTCAGGCGACCGAAGAACGGGTGCACCGCGACCTTGAACGCCAGCGCGGCGAACGGGTCGTTCGCGTCGGCGTGACGCTCGATGACCTGCTCCTCGTCGCGCGGGTTGCGACCCTCGACGGCCGGCACGTCGAGCGGCGACGGCAGGTAGTCGATGACCGCGTCGAGCATCGGCTGCACGCCGCGGTTCTTGAACGCCGAGCCGCACAGCACGGGGTAGATCTCCGAGTTGACGGTGAGCTTGCGGATCGCGCCCTTGATCTCGGCGACCGTGAGCTCCTCGCCGCCGAAGAACTTCTCGAGCAGCGCGTCGTCGGTCTCGGCGACGGTCTCGAGCAGGACCTGACGGTACTCGTCGGCCTTGTCCTTCAGGTCGGCGGGGATCTCCTGGACCTCGTACTTGGCGCCCATGGTCACGTCGCCCTTGGCGTCGCCGGGCCACACGAGCGCGCGCATCTCGACCAGGTCGATGACGCCGACGAAGTCGTTCTCGGCACCGATGGGGAGCTGCAGCACGAGCGGCTTCGCACCGAGGCGCGAGACGATCGTGTCGACGGTGAAGTAGAAGTCGGCGCCGAGCTTGTCCATCTTGTTGACGAAGCAGATGCGCGGGACGTCGTACTTGTCGGCCTGGCGCCAGACGGTCTCGGACTGGGGCTCGACGCCCTCCTTGCCGTCGAAGACGGCGACGGCACCGTCGAGGATGCGCAGCGACCGCTCGACCTCGACCGTGAAGTCCACGTGGCCGGGGGTGTCGATGATGTTGATCTGGTTCTTGTTCCAGAAGCAGGTCACGGCGGCAGACGTGATCGTGATGCCGCGCTCCTTCTCCTGCTCCATCCAGTCGGTCGTCGAGGCGCCGTCGTGGGTCTCGCCGATCTTGTGGTTCACGCCCGTGTAGAACAGGATGCGCTCGGTGGTGGTGGTCTTGCCGGCATCGATGTGCGCCATGATGCCGATGTTGCGGACCTTGCTCAGGTCGGTGAGCACGTCTTGTGCCACGGGGGTTCCTCCGGAGAGTCAGGAACGGAAAGTGAGGGGTGAGCGGATGCCGCGAGCCGAGGCCGCGGCATCCGCTCGGCCTGCTACCAGCGGTAGTGGGCGAAGGCGCGGTTCGACTCGGCCATCTTGTGGGTGTCCTCGCGGCGCTTGACCGCGGCACCCAGGCCGTTCGACGCGTCGAGGATCTCGTTGGTGAGACGCTCGGTCATCGTCTTCTCGCGGCGGGCCTTGGCGTAGCTGGTGAGCCAGCGCAGCGCCAGGGTGTTCGCGCGGTGGGGCTTGACCTCGACGGGGACCTGGTAGGTCGAGCCGCCGACGCGGCGCGACCGGACCTCGAGGGTCGGGCGCACGTTGTCGAGGGCCTTCTTCAGGACCGCGACGGCGTCCTGGCCGGACTTGTTCGCCACGTTCTCCAGCGCCTCGTAGACGATGCGCTGGGCGAGGTCCTTCTTGCCGTCGACGAGGATCTTGTTGACGAGCTGGCTGACGACCGGCGAGCCGTAGACGGGGTCTGCGACGACGGGGCGCTTCGGAGCGGGTCCCTTGCGAGGCATTACTTCTTCTCCATCTTCGCGCCGTAGCGGCTGCGAGCCTGCTTGCGGTTCTTGACGGCCTGCGTGTCGAGCGCGCCGCGGATGATCTTGTAGCGCACACCCGGGAGGTCCTTCACACGACCACCGCGAACGAGCACCATCGAGTGCTCCTGCAGGTTGTGGCCCTCACCGGGGATGTAGGCGGTGACCTCGGTGCCGTTGGAGAGCTTCACACGTGCGACCTTGCGGAGCGCGGAGTTCGGCTTCTTCGGGGTGGTGGTGTACACACGCGTGCACACGCCGCGCTGCTGGGGGTTGGCCTTCAGGGCGGGCGCCTTGGTCTTGGTGACCTTGGGCGAGCGACCCTTGCGGACCAACTGCTGAATGGTTGGCACTGCTTCTCCTTGTTGGTGCTGCACGGTGACAGCGTTGATGGATTTCACATCACGACCCACCGGAACCGCGGATCCGCGGAACCTGTTGCGTGGTGGGTATGCCGTGGGGGCGAATCGCCCTGCGAGGTGCGAGGAAGCGTGCCGGCGCCCGACCCGGTCTCCCGGGCAGGTTGCAGGCGCGCAGCTACGCGCACACCCGATCAATGGTAATGCCGCGTAACCTCTCGGTCAAATGAAGCCGGGCGCGTCGAGCTCGCGGTCGAGGTCGGCGAGCAGTTCCGCGACCTGCGGCTCGACCAATCGCTCGACCGCGTTGCCGATGCGGCGGCGGTGCTGGGCGAGCTCGATGCAGATGCGTCGGCCCAACTGCTTGGCGAACTCGTCGGCGAGGCGCACCTCCTCGCGCAGCGCCTCCTTCTCGTCGGGCGTGAACGGTCGCGGCGCGGGCTCGGCGGCGGCGGCCGCGGCATCCGCCTCCAGCCCGGTCAGCGTGAACAGGAACGGCTGGTCAGGGACGGGCTCGGGATCGAGCTCGAGCCCGCGGAACTCCGGGTCGAGGCCCTCGCCCGCCCGGTAGCCGCGGCGCGCCTTGCGTTCCTCGGCGAGCCGGATCTCGCGGTGCAGCATCGGGAGGTTGCGGGCCGTGTAGTCGTCGACGGCGCCGTCGATGATGGCCTTCATGCGCATCGAGAACGCGTGCTGCACCGGGTGCGGCACGTCGATGTCGAGGCCGGCCGCGGCGAGGATCGGCGATCCGAAGCACTTCTGGCACAGCCGCACGCGGGCGCGATGCGTGCCCGGTCGCCACCGCGGCAGCCACTGCAGCCAGCGGTCGACCTCGTGGCTCACGCGCGCCTCGATCGAGCCTTCCACGAGCATTCACGATACTGCGACGGATGCCCCGCCCCGCCGATCCCGCGGTCGAATGGCGTGGCGGAGGGGCATCCGGCTATTCGTCGTCGCGTTCCCAGGGCCATCGCGGGCGCTCCATGCCGCCGGTGCGCCCCCGCGCGACGAGCACCGCGATCGAGGCGACGAACGCCGCCGCGGCCGGAACGAGCAGCCCGAACCACCCGATGCCGAACCCGAGGCCGAACAGCACGCTCGCGAGCACGGACCCGGTCGTTCGCAGGACGTGCCCGACGATCGCCACGACGACCAGCGCGACCCACGCGGTCAGGGCGGTGAGCACGACGGTGAGCGTCATCCGCTGCGGATGCGCCAGCCGGAAGCCCAGGGTGACGAGCACGGCGAGCACGGATGCCCCCACCGCGACGGGTGCGACCAGCACGCCGGCATCGGGGTCGGAGATCACGTCGACGTCGGCCAGCAGGCTCACGAATCCGAACGCGCAGACGACGACCGCGAGGTCGAGGGCGGCGGCGAAGGCGGCGACGACCCACGCGTTGCGGCGTGTCTCGTCCATGCCGCGAGCCTACGCCCGCGTGATCGCGGCCGCGCCGCTCGCACCCGCGGCGCTCGGGCCGGCGGCTTTCCGCCGGCGGCGCCCCGCTAGCCCTGCAGCGACCAGCCCGGGAACCCCGCGCAGCCGTCGGTCAGCCGGATGAAGCCCTCCTGCTTGTCGGTCAGGATCGCGTACGACTTGGCTGCATCCCCGGACTCGACGGCCTCCGCCATGCGGTCGAGGTTGCGCAGCGCGGTCGGGATCCAGTCGCGGAAGGCACCCTCCGGCAGACCGGATGCATCCTCGTCGAGGATGCCGCGCACCACGCCGATGACCCGGAGCAGTTCCGGGTGGTCTTGGGGCCGGTACGCCGACGCGAGGCTCATGGCGACGAGTTCGGTCACCGGCTGGCGCAGGCGCTCGCACCGCTGCTCGAGCGTGTCGGCCATCAGGCGCCCGCCCCGCGGTCGATGTCGAACTTCTCGGGCGGCGTGCGCACACCGTCGCGGAATGCGCCGAGCCCGGCCTCGAAGTCGACGGACGATCCGACGAACAGCGCCGACTCGTCTGGCGCGACGTAGATCTTGCCGCCGCCCCGGACCGCGTGGACGAGGCAGACGCCCAGCCCGTCGGGGAGCTGGATGATGTTCAGGGTCGGGTTGTCGGTGAGCTTCGCGAACAGCGCGCGCCCGACCGAGACGAGGCGATCCTCGTCGGCCGCGGCATCGGCCGGCGCGGCGGGGGCGAAGTCGATCACCCGGCGGACCTCGGGCTGGCCCGCGAGCTGCGCGATCACGGCGAGGTGCTCGTAGAGGCCGCCTCGCTGGAGGTGCTCGGCGTCGGCCCGCCCGCCCAGCGCGAGCAGGGGCACGAACCCGTAGCACTCCTCGAAGCCCGGGACGCCCTCGCGCTCGCGCGCGGCGGGGTACGGCTCCCACTCCCATGCCTCATCGCGTTGCGCGGGGTCCTCGAGGTGGGCGACGAGCTCGTCGAACGTCGTGTTCTGGATCACGTCGAGTGCACCGAACCGCGGCTTCATGACGAGGAACAGGCCGTTGGCGTAGGCGATCACGTCGGCGAGGGCGGTGGTGAACAGCACCGTCGCCCCCTCGGGCAGGCTCAGCACGCCCTCGAGCATCTCGGCGGCGCGCGCCGGATCGGCCACCCGGAAGAACCCGTCGGCACCGACGATGCCGGCGCCTTGCGAGCGCCAGAGCTCGGCCACCTCGGGCGGCACCTGCGCGCGGAAGCGCTCGATCGTCTCGTCGCTGATCGGCGCGACCGGGTCGAATGTGCGGAACGAGGTCATCGTGGCCCTTCTGCGATCGGATTCGAACCGGCGGACGGATGCCAGGGCGAACGTCGTCGCGGCGTCCGAACCGCCCCGGCGAGTCTATCGAGCGCGAACGATCCCGCGACGGGGAGCACTGCCCATCTGCACCGCGCTGATCTCCGCTCCCCGCGCCGACTGGGCGCGCCGCGCTCCGATCGTCGCTCAGGAGTCGGCGGCCGGGTGCGACGGCACCTCGACGCCGGCGTCGGCGAACGGGCGCACGAGCACGTCGTACTGCGCCTCGGTCAGCTTCGCGCGCTTCAGGATCGCGCGCGCCGCCGTCTGGATGACCGAGTAGGCCTCCATCTCGGTGCCGCCGAGTTCGTCGGTTCGGGCCCGGAGCGCGGTGTTGAGCCGATGCTCGAGATCGGAGTTCTCGGCGGCCGACGGAACCGCTGCGCGACTGGCCTCCTTGCCGCCCTCGCCGCGGAGGTCGACCTGTCGATCGAACGCCGCTGTCAACACCTGCGGGGGAAGGGCGACCGCCCGTTCGACGAACGCGATCGTCTCGGCATCCAGCATCGGTGTTCCCCTCCGGTCGTGTCCCTCGAGCGTACCCGGCAGCGGCGGGACGCCGCGATTCCGCTGCTGCGGCCGGTGGCGGCTTCTCTGCTGGCGTTGGCGGGCCGCGCTCAGTCGAGCGGCGGCTCGGCCCCCTCGACCGGGGTCATGGCCCGGACCTTCAGCCGGTTCGGGAGGAACGGCTCCTCGCGGACGGCTCCGGAGGCCTTGTCGATGAAGATCGCGAGGTTGTCCCAGCGCTGGAACTCGTCGTGGCCGTCGACGAGGAACTCGCGCGCGCCCCACACCGGGAGGTAGTTGTCGGCATCCTCGTACCAGCCGGAGATGTGCAATGTTCCCGCGATGGCCGGCGGTCGTTCCGCGAAGTGCCGCTCCAGCGCCGATCGCGCTTCCTCGATCGTCAGCATCACAGGAATGCGAGTCGTCGCCGCGGGTGGTCAACGCCGCTCGTCGACCGGTGTCATCGCATCGATCTTGTCGAGGTGGTCGGGCATGAACTCCAGACGAACCTCGCCGGTGCGCTTGTCGATGAACACCACTCGTTGGTCCCATCGGGCATACGAATGGTCGTCGTCGACGTAGAACTCACGGGCGCCCCAGACCGGCAGGTAGTCGGAATCGTCCTCGTACCATCTGTGCACGTACAGCGTGCCCTCGATGAGCAGCGGTTCGCGGGCCGCGTAACGATCGAACGCGGCTCGCGCCTCATCCAGTGTGAGCATGGCCTCAGTCTCCCGCATCCGACGTCGCGTTGCTCGCGTGCGCAGCCGGGCCCTGAGCGGGCGGCGGCGACATCTGCTGCACGAGTTGCTGCTCCCGCTGCCTGAGCCTCAGATACTGTTCGTACAGACCGCGCCGCTCTTGCTCGGCTCGCCGACGGGTGATCGCATCCGTGCCGGGATCGGCGATCACGCTGTCGAGTTCCTGGATGTCGCGCTCGTTGTGGAATCGCCAGTGCATCCCCATCGCGAGGTCGCGATCCCGGAGCCTGTCAGCGTCCGTGCCGTTCGCGAACGCGTCACGGACGGCGGCGCCCTCCTCGAGGCGCATCGACGTCTTCAGCACCCGATCGGTCGGCTCGAGATCGTCCACCCGGAGCACGTTGATGTCCAATCCAGGCTCTCCGGACGGAGGATTGAAGACCATCCGTGCGATCGTGGCCGAGGCATCCACGGAATTCACTTGACCGTCGTAGAACTTCAAGCCGTCGGCTTCCTTCACGATCGTGAGGACGTGGCCACCACCGGTCTTGTACATGCCGCCGATGAATCCGCGTGCGCCGACCTCCCAGTCAGCCGTGAGGTTCGCCAGAGCTTCCTCGACCGTGTCGCCGTGACGGGAGAGTGCCTCGAACTCGCGAGTGGTTCCGTCTGCCTGCTGCCAGTCGCGCGCGATCGCGTGCGGGCCCCGCATCTCGACGCCGGGCGTGCCGGCGGTCGGGCTCGCCTCCACGTCGTACCCGCGCATACGGAGTTCGAGCGCGTTGACCACGAAGTGGCAGTTGAACTGGAAACGTGGGTCCAGCCAAACGCCCTGGTTGACCGCAGCGACGCTCGCCGCCGCCGACTCCGGCCCTCGCCAGGCGTACGCGTTGTCGAGGATCTCGTGACGCCCATCGGAGGTCGATACCGCCGGATCGCCGGAATCGGCCGCCTCGACCTGATCGACGTCCACCCCGAATTCGGCCGTGTCACCCGCGCCGTCGCCGAATTCCGGAGCGGCCGACTGCTCGGGAGACACCGGTTCGTGCTCGGCCGTCGGCTCCGGCGAGGAGGTGTCTTCGGCTCCCGAGACTGCGGCCTCGGCCGGCGCCCCGCCGGTGTGACTCGCGGAGGCGGCGTCAGCGCCCGGCGTCGCTGGAACCTGGACACCCGACGCGCCCGCGCGGGTGCGCGGCGCCGCCGACTGGGATGACGAGGGGTTCGAGGTCGTCGACGTGCTGTTCGTGCTCGTGCCGCTCGTCACGCTCGTCGGCGCCGTCGGGGCCGTCGTCGTCGAGGTCGCAGCAGCGGCAGGGGCGGCCGTGCCGGGAGCCGAGGTAGTCGGCGTCGCCGGACCGCTCGGCGCCGTCGCAGTGGGCGGAGTCGCAGCCGATGTCGTTGCGGCCGGCGTCGCGGCGGTCGGCGTCGCGGCGGCCGGAGCCGGAGCAGCCGGCGTCGTACCCGGCGCCGTTGCGGCCGGCGTCCCGGCGGGCGTGGCCGGCCCGGTGATCGGCTGGGCGCTCGTGAGTGTCGCCTGCGTCGCGGTCGCGCCGGAGATGGCATCCGTCGCGCCCAGGTGCACGTTCATGTGGATGTGCTTGAGCAGCTTCGGGTCGATCGTGCGGACCGCGGCCTGCACATCGGAGAAGAGGTCGGTGATGCGCCGACCGCTCCACGCCGCGCCGAGCGAGCTGTTCACCGGGGAGTCGCCCGCGCCGTCGAATCGGTTCGCGCGACCGCCGGCCGACTGGTCGGGACCGTGCAGCACCGCGGGGTTGGTGAACGGCACGCCGAGCTTCTTCAGGGCCTTGATCGCACGGCTCTGCTGGCTCTTGGCGACCCGGTCCTCACGCCGGAAGAACTGGACGTTGTGCCGCCATTCGGCGACCGTCAGCTGGTTCAGGCCCTGCTGCTGCAGGCCGACCTGGCGCTGGAACTCGTTCCAGTCGTGGTGCGGCTCAGCCCGGGTGAAGGCGTCGACGTCGATCGGCTTCTTCAGCGCGTAGGTTCCATCGTCGTTCTTGACGATGGGCGACTTGGGGTCGGCGGCGAGCTTGTCGAGCTCGGCGCGGATCTCGGGCGTGAGATCGGGGATGTCGTACCCGTTGTACGTCCGACCGGGGCCATCGGAGCCGTCGGAGGCGTGATCGGGGCCGACCGTCGCCTGGCTCTTCCAGCCCCGCGCCGGGGCATCCGCGGTCGCGTCGGCAGCGGCGTCGGCCGTGCTCGACGCCGGATCGGCGGAGGTTCCGCTCGTGGCGTCGGCACCGACGGTCGTCGGCGCAGCCGAGTCGGGCGACGATGCGGCGTCGGGCGAGGCCGGTTCGGGCGCGGTCTCGTTCGGCTTCGTGCCGTCGGGGTTGGTGACGAGCTCGGGCTGGATCGACGCATCCCAGTTCGTGGCGTCGGGCTCGAAGGGCGGCCACGGGGTCCGGGTGCCGTTCTGCGCGTCGAGCGCCCAGACCGTGTCGCCGTCGAAGTACGCGTTGAACCAGTGGCCGTCGCCGGTCGACCGGTCGATGCCGACCACGCAGTGCGAGCCGGGCCCCATCGCGGTGAGCGTCGAGGCGATCTGGTCGGGCGTCATCGGCGTCTGCGGGTTGCCGGTGCGCGCCTCCATCTGGGCGACGTCCAGCGTTCCGGTGGATGCCTCGGCGCTCGACGATCCGTTCAGGAAGTCGTTGAGGTTCGACGAGGTGTTGCCGCAGTTCGTGGCGTAGCCGTTCGCCGGGTCCGACGGGTCGAAGTTCGGGTTGATCGACTGCAGTGCGGCATCGATCTCCTCGACGCTGCGAGTCGTCGTGTTGTTCGCGGCCGGGTCCTTGGCGGGAGCCTGCCCATCGGCGCTACCGGTGTTCGCCGCACCGTCGCCATGGCTCGTCGACGGCGAGCCGCTCGAGGGCGCCTCGGTCGACGGCGATGCGGCCGGGCTCGTCGTGCCGGGCGCCGAGCCGTTCGGCGCCGGGGCCGCCGGTGCCGAACCGCCGGGCGTGTGCGTGGGGAGGAAGGAGGGCTTGAACGCCAGGGCCGCTGCACCCGCTGCGGCGGCCGCTCCGCCGGCGGCCACGACGTCTTCGGGAGCGAGATCGACGTCGTCGACGGGCGAGGTCGCATCGCCGTCGGTGGCGCCGCCATCGGTGGCGCCGACGTCGGTCGGGGTGCTGGATGCCTCGACCGCGGTCGCCGCGTCGACGGAAGCCGTGTCGACGGAAGCCGTGTCGACGGAGGTCGCATCGATGCCGTCGGCGGCGTCGGACGGTGAGCCGGTCGTCGGCTGGGCGGTCGCCGACGCGGCGGCAGCCCCCGCCGGGCCGTCGGCCGGAACGGTCGTCTCAGCAGCGGGCGTCTCGGCGTGAACCGGGGCATCAGCGTGAACCGGGGCATCCGCGTGCACCGGAGCGTCAGCGTGAACGGGGCCATCCGCGTGCACCGGGGCATCCGCCTGCACGGGCGCATCCGCGTGCACCGGAGCATCCGCGTGCACCGGCGCATCCGCGTCCACCGGAGCATCCGCGTGCGCCGGAGCATCCGCGTGCACGGGCGCGTCGGCATGAACCGGGGCATCCGCCTGCACGGGCGCATCCGCGTGCACCGGAGCATCCGCGTGCACGGGCGCGTCGGCATGAACCGGGGCATCCGCCTGAACCGGCGCATCCGAGTGCACCGGAGCATCCGAGTGCACCGGAGCTTCCGCCGCACCCGAGTCCGCGTGCACCGGGGCATCGGTGTTCGACGAGGCGTCCGCGGGCGGCGCGTCGACCGCGGGCGCGTCGGCGTTCGAGCCGTTGCCGAGATCGACGCCGCTGGTGTCCACGTCGCCCGGCAGGTCGACCGTGCCGCCGTCGCCCGCGGTCGAGCCGCCGTCGGCACCGCCGCCGGGCGTGGGCGCGTCGTTCGAGACGTCGACCGCGCCGCCGCCACCCGAGGTGTTCGACCCGCCGCCGCCCGAGCCCGGGGTGGGCGCGTCGTTCGAGACATCCACCGACGGACCGCCGTTCGGGGTGCCCGCGTTCGCGTTCGTGCCCGTTCCGCTGGGAATGCCGCTGGTGTCGAGGTCGGGGCCGGCACCACCGCTACCCGTGCCGCCGGCGCCGCTCGGCGTCGTCGGCGCGCTCCCGCCACCGGGTCGGCCGGCCATCGCGCCACCGAGCAGCGCGCCCGCGGCCATCGCCGACAACGGCTGGAACGGCTGGCCCGACAGGCCGGACTCGGCGAGGCCCGACGCGAGTCCGTCGACGGCGCCGCCGCCGGTCTCGACCGCGATGTGCGTCACCCGCTGCATCCCGCCCGGGTTGATCCGGTTGGTCAGTCGCCCGCCCGCGCCCGAGACTCCGGCACCGGCGGCGCCGCCGACCGCGGCCGACAGCGCCGCGTTGAGCACGTTCTGCGGCTGGTAGTCGGGATCCAGTGCGCCGCGCACCGTGTTGAACGACACGGTCGTGATGCCGCTCGCGAGACCCGCCGAGATCGCCTCCTTCGCGACCCGGATGCCTCCGCGGATCGCCATGCGCGCCGCACGCAGCGCCATCATGATCAGGGTGCGCAGCTTCTTGCACAGCGCAGCGATCTTGATCGCCCACCGCGTCACGGTGAGCATGATCTTCGCGGCCATCGCCGCGGCGCCCGCACCGAAGGTCACCGCACCGAGCAGTGCGCCGATGCCGATCTCGATCGCGATCTCGACGGCCATCTGGGCGATGAACCAGCCGATCTCCTCCCAGGCCTTGTCGACCGCGTCGATCATGCCGCGAGCGAATCCGGCCATCGAGTCCGCCGAGTCGGCGACCTTGCCGAGCGACGATCCCAGCGACCGCTGGCACGAGAGCACGCTCGCCTTCTGCGGCAGCGTCATCGACGACACGTTCGTGAACGCGCCGTCGACGCGCGACTGCGCCCGGGTGAGCGACCCCGACAACTCGCTCCACGCCGACTCCGCCGACGAGAGCTTGCCGCGATCGGCCGAGGGCAGCACGACGCCGAGCGTCGCCAGGGCGTCCTTCAGGAAGTCGCCGAACTCGCCCAGCGGGCCCTCGGGCCCCTTGCCCAGCGACGTCGGCACGGACGCCGACGGCGGAACGATCGACGGGTTCTCCTCGGGGATGCCCGACGAGGCGGCGGGCTTGAACGCCCCGACCAGCTGCGCGCCGTCGTACGCCCGGCCGGTGTTACCGAGCGCCGCATCGACGATGCGCAACGCGTTGGCGAGCCCCAGGGCCGACTTCATCACGTCGACCGCGTACTTGTCGTAGCCCGGCTCGCCGTCCTGGCCGTGCGCGAAGACCTCGGCCGACTCGTCGTCGCCCGCCATGCCACCCGTACCGCCGAGGGCCGACTCGCACGCCTGCACGGCCAGCGACACGGACTGCGCGATCGAGTACAGGGCGGTGCCGTCCGCGGCGAGCCGCGCAGCATCGAGCTGGACTTGCGACATGGAGGATCTCCTGGGTTCGGTTCGAAGAAGGGATCGGGTGCGGGCGCGTCAGCCGCTGAGAGCGGCGGCGAGCTTCGCCCAGGATTCGTCGAGCGACTCGATGGTCTCGGTGTACGCCTTGTGCGCACCGTCGACCTGGTCTTGCAGGCCTTCGGCGGCCTGCGTCATCGCTTCGGCGCCGAGCTGCCACTTCTCGAACATGCCGAGGAAGTTGGTCATCGCCTGGCCCTGCCACTCGGCGGGCAGCATGTAGGCGAACCCGCTCGCGCCCTGCTTGAGCGCCGTGCAGTACGTCACGAGTTCGCCGAGCATGTCGGCCAGGGCCTTGAGGTCGGCCGTGTCAGCCTGCTGTTCAGACATCCTTCACCTCTGCTGTGTACGCGGAGACGGCGGGCGCCGGCGCATCGATGTCGGGGACCTCGGGCACGTCGACCGGGGGGACGCCCTCGACCAGCATGGGCTCGCCGTCTTCGCCGACGCGGAAGACGCCCTCGCCGATCGAGTCGTCGTCGCCGTCGCGATCGCTGTCGCCCGAACCGCCACCGGTCGCCTGGCCGCCGCTCTTGCGGGATCCGATCAGGCCGCCGCCGAAGGTCTCGCGCTCGCCGTCTCCGGCGTAGTCGCGACCGAAGAACTCGGCCATGTCTTCAGCGCGCTCCTCGCCCTGCTGGACCGTCGCGCCGAGCTTGCCCGAGTTCGATCGCATGGCGGCGACCGCCGGCGCACGACCGTTGAACGACCGCTGCACGCCCGACTCGTTCTGGGTGTACGAGCCGTCGGCCGCGATGAGGCCCGACTGGAGCGCCGCGAGCGACTGGCGGACGAACCCGGCGGTCGTCATGAACGTGGCCCAGCCCTCGGCGAAGCTCTCGGCGTCTTCACCCTTCCAGGACACGTCGACGGTGCGCTTGACCTGCGAGTCGACGGTCGACAGGTTCGTGTCGAACGTCGAGAGCACGGTGCCGAGCAGCGCGGCGACCTCGCTGAGCGCTGTCGCCCTGACTCTGAATGCGACCACGGGATTCCCCTCCGAGCGGTGTGGCGCCGGGGGCAGTCGACCCCGGCGCCGTCGTCATGGAACGTCAGCCGTTGAACGTGCCGGCGATCGCGTTCTCGCTGTCCTCGTAGGAGAGCGCCGCCTGGTTGAGCAGGTCGCTGATGCCCTGCAGGGACTCCTTGAGCTGCAGGCCGGCCTGGTCCCACTGCGAGTAGAGCTCGTTGAAGCTCTGCGACGCGGTGCCCGACCAGTCGCCGGAGATGAGGCCCTCGACGAGCGACTTCAGGTTGGACAGCTGCGACTCGATCGACTGCGAGCCGCTCGAGAGCTGCCCGGCGACACCGGCGAGCGAGTCGGACGTGACGCGGATCTCCGCCATGATTTCCTCCGTTGAGTGGATGCCTCGTGTGAGCACCGGAACGGAGCAGGTACTCCGAACCCTCGTGCCTGCAACACGTTACCCGCTGAGGCTCTCGTTGCCGATGGGGAGAAGTCCCCGTCCTCGCGGACGCCCGTCGCGGAAGCACCCCCTGACGAGGCATCCGGTCGCGCCGATCCCGGGCCGAGTGGGTACAGTCGAGGCATCCCAGCCCCGATGGAAAGGCCGCCTGTGCGCCCCGACAACGCGACCCTCGCCGCTCGCCCAGAGCAGTTCCGCCACGCCCGTTCCACCGCGAAGACGGTGGTGTTCGCGGTGCTGGCCGCCGTCGCGCTCGTGGCGCTCGCGGTCGTCCTCGTGAACTTCGAGGCCATCCGCGACGACGCCGGCGACATGACCGGTCGCCGGTCGGGCCTGCGGGGCATCGTCGCGCCGGCCGCCGTGGTGCTCTGCGCGTTCTTCGCGTTCGTGTTCGGATGGTTCGCGATCAGCGGCTCGCACGCGTGGGAGCGCACGGAGACGGGCACCCGGCTGAAGCCGCGCTACTTCACGGTCGACGGCGGCGGCGACGTCGCCGACGCGCTGCACGCTCGGTTCGCCACCGGCGACCCCGCGCAGTACCTGCCGGTGCCCAACCACAGGAAGGGCGCCATCCGGGTCGCGATCTACCGCGCGGATGCCGATCGCCTGGGCTTCGTCACGATCCAGGTCGGCAAGGGCGCCGCCGCGCGGGGATGGCCCCTCATCACGATGCGCGACCGCGCGTTCGTCCAGCTGAAGCAGCTCGCTCCCGAGGACTTCTCGCGCCGGCACGGCGGTTCGGGCACCATCGACCCCCTGCTCAACGGCTGATGTCGTACGGCCCGTCGCCCGTGCCGGCTCGCTTCCAGGCGGTCGTCGACGAGGCGAAGACCGCGTCGGCGCGCCGGTGGAACGCCGGCTTCGTCGCCACGGGCGCCGTCGTGGTCGTCGTCGCGATCGCGGGCATCGCCGCCATGGTCGCCACGGGGTTCGGCTCGTGGTTCACGATCGCGCTCGTCGGCGTGTTCGGCGCGCTCGGCGTCGCCCTGACCGTCACGAGCGTGCTGCGAGGCCGCATCCTGCGCCTGCTCGCGGCCGACGGCGCGCCCGCGTGCACGGTCTCCGACGCCGGCGTCGCGCTCGCGGGCTCCCCCGCGATCGCCTGGACCGAGGTGGTGTTCATCGGTGTGCTGAACGACCGGCCGCGGACCTCCCGGTTGCGGTCGGTGCCGGTGTTCGGATGGTTCGGTTCCCTCGCGCTGAAGGCGGGCAACGGAACGATCCTGTGCGAGATCGCGGTCCGCGACGGCGAGGCGCTGCGCGCCGCCTTCACCGACCGGGCGGCGGCCAAGCGCGTCGGCCTCTACGGCCGCTGGCCCGACGGTTCGCGCCACGGGCTGCTGCCGCTGCTGCTCGACTCGGTGCTCTCCGAGGAGTCGACGCAGGCGGTGGTGCAGGTGCTCTTCGCCGAGGCGCAGGCGCGCGGCATCCCGCATGCGCTGCACGAGTCGACGTTCGGCTTCCTGAAGTGGAAGGGGCCGATGCTCGACCCCGCCTGGCCGGGCGAGATCGCGTAGCGCGCCCGCTCAGCGGGCCGCGCGCTCAGCGGCCCGCGCGCTCAGGGCCCGCGCGCTCAGGCCGGACGGATCTGGAAGGCCAGGTCGCCGAGCCACACCGTGTCGCCGATGGCGGCCTCGACCCGTGTGCCGGCCGATTCCAGCGGCAGCATGCGCCCGCCGCGCTCGAGCCGGGCGCCGTTCGCGGAGCCCGCGTCGCCGATGAGGATCCGGCCGTCGGCCACGTCGAGGAAGAGGTGGACGCGCGACACGGAGCGCGTGTCATCCTGCACCTCGACCGATCGTGCGCCCATCGCGAGCGCCGTGTCGGCGGGCTTGCGGCCGATGACGGCGCTGCCCGACACGACGACCCGCTGACCCGTCGAGAACGCGAGTTCGACCCGCTCGACGGCGGGCGACGCGGCCGGCGCGGCGGCGGCGGGCGCCGAGGCATCCGATCGGGAACCCGGCTGCTGCCACGGCAGCGTGCGCGGCAGCGGCACCGGTGCGACCGGGCCGGCCGCCACGCCCGGCGTCGGGGTGGGCTGCGCCACCGGCGCCTCGCGGTGCGGCGCCGCGAACTGCGACGGCACCGGCGGGCGGGCGGGCTGCTGCGGGATGAGCTGACCGCACTCGACGCAGTACATGCTGTTCGGCTGCAGCGTCGCGTCGCAGTAGACGCAGCGGGCAGAAGCCACGGAGTCGATCCCTTCCTCGGCGGGCGGAGCGCCCGGCTCAGTCTACGTGCGCGCCGGACGCGTCACTGGCGGATGTCGGGCACCCGCACGGGCAGCCAGCCGGACGGCGTCGTGAACACCGCCGAGCCGGGCGTGCCGCGCCCGAGCATGAACTTCGGGATCGGCGAGCCGATCGCCTGGGTGCCCATCACGGCGGACTCGGGGCGCAGCACGACGGCGCGACGCGCGCGCTTGGCCTCGACGATCGGGCCGCCGAAGAGCGTCGACAGCGACTCGGAGTCGGCGGCGACGATGAACGCGGCCCGGTGCTTCGCGCCGGTGAGCGCGTGCTCGATCGGTGCGTTCTTGTACTGCTCGGCGTCGTCGACCAGCACCGTGACGAACTCGCCGGCCTCGTCGAGCACGCGCTGCACGGTGGCCGGGTCGGTGTCGCCCGCGGAGATCACGGCCACGCCGTGCCCGGCCGCGACCTCGGTGAGCACCGACTCGCGCGGCGCGACCACGACGAGCGGGGTCTTGCGCCAGGCGAGCTGGTGCAGGATCGAGGCGAGCGTCGACGACCGGCCCGACTTGCGCGGCCCGGTGACGATGAGGCCGCCCTCGGCGGGCCAGTCGATCGTGTACTTCGACAGCAGGTCGCCGCCGACCGCCACGACGGGTCCGTCGGCCGGGCCCGAGTCGCCGAGCGGCAGGTCGTAGGCCGCGGTGAGCGCGAAGTGCCCGGGCAGCGGGTCGACCCGTACCGGTCGGGGCAGGTTCGCCAACTGCGGGTACTGGTCGAAGTGGTCGTGCACCTGCTCGACGATGCGGCGCAGCGCGGTCGTCTGCGCCTCGCCGCTCGTGTCGCGCACGAGCACCGCGAGCTGCGCCTCTGCCCCGCCCGCGCCGAAGAGCACGCGGCCCGGCGGCAGGTCGAGCGGGATGTCCTTGGCGAGGATGCCCGCGGTGCGGTAGTCGGAGAGGTCGCGAAGCGGCAGGACGTACTGCTCGTCGATGAACGACGAGATCTTGTCGCCCGAGATGCCCCGGTCGCCCGTGATGAGGACGCGCACGCCGACGGCCGGGCCCTCGCGCAGGATGCGCATGACCTGGTCGCGGAACGTGACGAGCTGGTCGGCGTTCATGGTCGAGAGCATCCGCTCCCACCCGTCGATCACGACGATCGCGTAGGGGAGCCGGCTCGCCAGGTCGGCCTGGGCGCGCTGCTCGGAGATGTGCCCGACGCCCGCGGTCGAGAGCACCGATTGGCGGCGCCCCAGTTCCTCGAGCAGGCGCTGCACGAGCCGGGGCAGGCGGTCGGAGTCGAGCTGGGTCACGACCGCGCCGGTGTGCGGCGCATCGACGAGCGGCAGCAGCGCGCCGTTGCCGAAATCGATCACGTACAGGTGCAGGTCGGCGGGCGTGAACTCCTGCACGAGCTGGCCGAGCATCGTGCGCAGCGCGGTCGTCCGGCCCGAGAGCGAGCCGCCGATGAAGAGCACGTGCGAGTCGGTCTCGATGTTCCAGGTGAGGCTGCGCTGCGACTGCTCGCCCGGAACGTCTTCCAAGCCGAGCACGATCGAGCGCTCGGGCACGTGCTGGTCCTGGAACTTCTCGAGCGGCAGCACCGCGGGCAGCGGCACGAGCCACGGCGACGGGTTCTTCGGGATGCCCAGCTGCTGCGTCGCCGCGGTGATCAGGTTCACGAGCGCGCGCAGGTCGGTGTCGTCGTGGTCGGTCACCTGCGCCTGCGACGACGTCGGCTTCGGGAACTTCGCCGGGAATCCGAGCAGGTCCCACTGCAGCGGCGCCTTGCGCGGCAGCACCTTGACGCTGCGCTGCACGCCGGGGCGGATGCCAGCCACCCGCGCGGTCTGGAACGCCACGGGCGCCGACGACGGGCCGGTGCGCACGTACCCGCGACCCGGGGTCGTCGGGCTGATCAGCGCCGCCTCCCCCGAGCCGAGGATGTCGGACGAGTCGGTGCGGTCCGTGACCCGCAGCGCGACGCGCAGGTTGATGTTCGACTGCATCTCGGGCGTCACGACGCCGGAGGGCCGCTGGGTGGCGAGCACGAGGTTGACGCCGAGCGACCGGCCCACGCGCGCGATGCGGACGAGGCCGTCGATGAACTCGGGCAGCTCGGTGCGCAGCTCGGCGAACTCGTCGATGACGATCATGAGCCGGGCGAGCCCGCGCCGGGCAGCGGTGTCGGCGTCGCGCGCCCACGCCGAGTCGACGTCCTTCGCGTTCATGTCGCGCAGCACCTTCTCGCGGCGCTTGAGCTCGGCGTCGAGCGAGGCGAGCGCGCGCTCGGTCTCGCGCGCGTCGAGGTTCGTGACCATGCCGACGGTGTGCGGCAGCCGCTCGCAGTCAGCGAACGCCGACCCGCCCTTGTAGTCGACGAGCACGAAGTTCAGGGCGTCGGGGCGGTTGGCGAGCGCGAGGCTGACGACCAGCGCCTGGAGGAACTCCGACTTGCCCGAACCCGTCGTTCCCGCGACGAGGGCGTGCGGGCCGTCGCGCGAGATGTCGACCGCGAATTCGCCCTCGCCCGTCGCGCCGACGACGACGAACGTGTTGCGGGGCTGGGTCTGCCAGCGGCGCACGAGCGGCTCGGGGTCGTCGAGGTCGATCTTCAGGAGGTCGGCGAACCGGACGCTCGAGGGCAGCATCGCGTCGTCACCCACCCCGCTGACGTGCCGCAGCGAGCAGAGGCTGCGCGCCATGAGCTCGGCGCGCGGCACCGACAGGCCGTCGAGCAGCACGACCGGGTGGTACTCGGCGCCGGTCTCGACGCGCGCGACGGCGGGGTCCGACGCGTCGATCGCGACGACGCTCTTGGCCTCTTCGGGCAGCCGGGCCCGCTCCGAGTCGAGCGCGACGACGTGGATGCCGTGCGCCGCGCCGTGCTCGAGCAGCTGCACCATGCCGGGCAGCATGCGCAGGCGCCGGGCGCCGTCGACGATCACGAGCACGCTGTTGGGCGGCTCGGCGCCGCGCTGGCCGGCGATGCGCATGCGCAGTTCGAGCATCTCGCTGAGCTCGCGCAACCGCTCGCGGCGGGAGTCGTCGGAGTTGCCGATCGACGCGGCCGCGTTCGCGGGCTGGGCGTGCGGGAGCCACTGCACCCAGCCCCACTCGGCCTCGGCCTCGTCGGGGCAGAGCACGACGAGCTCGGCGTCGCGCGGCGAGCGCAGCGTGGCCCAGCCGGCGACGATCGCCCGGGCGAGGTTGCGGGCGATGTCGGCGGGGCCGGCGATGCCGAGGGGGCCGGCGCGCAGGTCGGCCGCCACGGGCACGGGCGCGACGCCCACGCGACGGGTGCTGGTGCGGTCCTTGCCGCCGCCCTCGAAGCGCACGTCGAGGGCGACCTCGGTCACGCCGACGCGCACGGCGAGGGCGTCGGCGTCGCCGCGGCGTCGCTCCCAGAGGCGCGCGAGCGGCCGAGTGGCGATGTCGAACAGCACGACGGGGTCGGGCAGCCGGTACCAGGACTCGATCCGCTGCAGCTTCGACAGCTCGCCGATGCGGGCCTCGGTGGCGCGCACCTCGTCGATCCACTGCTGCTCGGTCTTGACGCCCTTCTTCTTGGCCAGCTTGCGGTTGGTCAGGAACGAGCCGATCACCATGATCGGGCTCGCCGCGGCCATCAGCAGCATGATCGGGCGACCGAACACGATCGCCATCGTGACGCCGAGCACCACGGGGATGACGGCCGACAGCCACGGCATGGGCGACTGGTCGGGGTCCTCGGGCTTGTCGCCCGGCAGCGCGACGACGGGCTGCTCGGCAGCCGGCCGGATGCGGCTCGGACGGTTGAAGCCGCGCGCGCCGAGTGCATCGCGGGTGAGGTCGGCGTCGCTCGCGGGGGCGATGCCGAGGCGGAACAGGCTCGAGCCCGCCTGCACGAGGTCGGCGGGGACGATCTCGGCCGGCTCGGTGATCGCGACGCCGTTGATCCAGACGTCGGCGCCCGGCGCCGGCGCGACCGTCGCCGTGAGTCGCGTGGGGCGCCCGTCGGCGCCCGCGCCGGCCGGCGAGACGGTGACGGTCACGTGGTGCGCGAGCAGCGCCGGGTCGGCGATCGACAGCGAGACGGATGCCCCGCTCCCGACGGCGATCGCCGCGCCTCGCGAGATCGGCAGGGAGTCACCGGCGAACGGCCCGCCCACGAGCTCGAGGCGGAGCGCCCCGGCGGGGGCGTCCGTGTGGGCGACCTGCGGGACCTGCCCGCCCGAGAGCACCGGGCTCTCGGCGAGCGGCGTCGCCGGCGACGGTTCGTGGTCGAGCAGCGTCTCGGGCACGCCCAGCGCCTCGGCGACCTCGCCGACGGTCGTGCCCTCGTCGACGTCGAGCATCCACGAGCCGGCGGCGGCGCCGGCTCGCTGGTCGAGCGTGAGTCGGAGGCTCATGGGTCCTGCCTTTCGGAGGGGGCCGTCATCGACCGGTCCGGTCGAGGGTGGCGATGAACGCGTCGAACGGTCCGCCGGTCGCGACCTGCTCGGTCGGCGCCCGCGGGACGAAGAGGGTGGTCACGGGGTCGTCGTCGCCGTCGTCGTCGGCGTCGGACGGTGGATGCGGGGCGGCGGGCACCGGCCCCGAGCCGGGCAGTTCCGAGCCCGCCGGCACGAGCGTCACGGATCCCGCCGCCTGCTCACCGCCCGCCGCGACCTGGAAGCCGAACTGGTCGATCGAGCCCGGGCCCGCGTACCGGGCCGTGCCGTCGGCGCCGCAGGCCACCGCCCCGTGCAGCGTCGCACCGCACCCGACGAGCACGACGTCATCGCCGGCGATCGACGTCACGAGGGCGAGCAGGTCGATCTCGGCCGCGCCGGAGGCATCCAGTGCCGCGTAGACGTCGAGCGCGATGAGCGGAACGCCCGCGCGGTAGACGCCCACCGGCAGCTTGCCCGACGTCGCCGTGCCGAACTCGTCGACCACGCGGAAGCCCACCTCGGCTGCGCCGTCGAACGATGAGGCGGCGCGGAAGACGAGGTGCGTCGGCGTCGCCCACACCGAACCGGCCGCCGTCGGCTCGACGCCGACGGCGACGAGGCCGGCGCCGTCGCCGCATCGCGTGCAGCTCGCGCCCAGGTCGGAGAACGGCACGCGCAGCAGGCTTCCGGATGCCACGGGCCGAACGTTCGCGGACGGGGCGACCTCGGGCGCCGGGGGCGCGGCGAGGCTCACCCGGTAGCCGACCGTCATCGAGACGGTGCCGTCGGTCAGCACGACGGGCAGCACGGTCTCGCCCGCCTCGGGGTCGAAGTCGGGTGCCGCGAGTTCGATGCGCGTCTCGTCGCAGGCCGTCACCAGGGGCGACGCGGCACGCGGGCCGGCGCAGTCGGCGATGCGCCACGGCGGCGCCGGCTCGATCGTGGCGGGCTCCAGGTAGGGGATCTCGATCACGGCGGCGCTCGAGGAACCGGGCTCGGGCGCGGGCTGGTCGGCACCGGACGCTGGCGCGGCAGCGGCCAGCAGGAGCGCCGCGACGGGCACGACGGCGAGGAGCCACCTCGTCGGTGCGATGCGCCTCACCGTGCTCCTCCCGTGCGCCGGACCTCGTTCCGGGGCCGATATAGCATGGTACGCGGTCGGTGCCGCCGACCGTATCGACCAGGAGGGACGGCGATGACCGATCGGCTCATGCCTCCCTCGGGTCACGCCGTCGTGGGCCACGCGCCCGGCCAGCCGATGCTCGGCGAGCAGGCCGGGGCCCGGGCGCTCGGCAGCGGTTCGACCGTGCTGCCCGAGCTCGCCGCCGCACCCGAGCGTGAGCGCAGCTTCTGGCGGCATCCGGCGTTCCTCGTGTCCTCGATCCTGACGGTGCTGGCCCTCGCCGCGGCCGCCACGTGGTGGATCCTCACGATCGTGAACGACGACTCCGTGCGCGTCGACGGCCTCACCGCGTCCGTCGAGGGCGGCAACCTGCATCTCGACTGGGGCGGCCCCGACGCCGAGTACGCGCTCTACGCCGTCGCCGCCGACGGCGAGGTCTCCGATCTCACCCAGCTCGTGCGCGGCACCGAGGCGTGGATCCCCGCCGCCGCCGGCGTCGCCGACGACTCGACCTGCTTCGTCGTGCGCCCGGCCGCCGAGACCGGCGAGGTGAGCCTCGACGCCGCCACCCTCGACGGCCAGCGCGGCGCGGGCGTCTGCGCGGCCGACGCGGACGCGTGATGCGCGTCGCCCGGCTCGCCCGGCCGGCCGCGCG
>NZ_WJIF01000012.1 GCF_009647605.1 Agromyces agglutinans
GGCGCGTCGGCGGCTGGTCGGTCGGCGCCGGCGCGCACCACCTCGACGGCGGATGCCTCGCCGCCGGCGCCTGCGACCGGCTCCAGCTCGACGCGTTCGGCGCGGCGACCGCCGATGCGCCAGCCGGTCTCTCGCTGCCAGGCGCGTGCATGGTCGCCCTGCGCCTGGTGGCCGGCACCCGACGACGCCCGCGCCTCGGCGAGCGCGGCCGCCGCCGCATCGAGCAGTTCGGGTGAGGCCGGCTCGGCCGCGGCCTCGGGCAGCGCGTCGATGAGGCCCGTGGTCAGCTCGCCCCGCCGCACGGCGGGGTCGGCGACGAGCCGTCGGAGGAACCCGAGGTTCGTCTCGACGCCGAGCGCCACCGTGCCGGCGAGCGCGGCGTCGAGGCGGTCGAGCGCCTCGGCGCGCGTGGGCGCCCACGCGATCACCTTGGCCAGCATCGGATCGTAGAAGGCGGTGACCGCCTGGCCCGTGCGCACGCCGGCGTCGACGCGCACGCCGTCGCCCGTGGGCTCGCGCCACGTCAGCAGGTCGCCCGTCGAGGGAAGGAAGCCGCGCTCGGGGCTCTCGGCGTACACGCGCGCCTCGACGGCGTGGCCGGTGAGCGTCACGTCGCGTTGCGCGAAGGGCAGCGGCGCCCCCGCGGCGATCCGGAGCTGCTGCTCGACGAGGTCGACCCCGGTGACCAGCTCGGTGACCGGATGCTCCACCTGGAGCCTGGTGTTCATCTCGATGAAGAAGAACTCGTCGGGCGAGGCATCCGAAACCAGGAACTCGACCGTGCCCGCGCCGAGGTAGGCGACGCTCTCGGCGGCGCGGCAGGCGGCCTCGCCGATGCGGGCGCGCGTCGCCTCGTCGATCAGCGGCGACGGCGCCTCCTCGATGACCTTCTGGTGCCGGCGCTGCAGCGAGCACTCGCGCTCGCCGAGATGCACGACCGAGCCGTGCGCGTCGGCGAGCACCTGCACCTCGATGTGGCGCGGTCGCTCGATGAACCGCTCCACGAGCAGCGTGTCGTCGCCGAACGCGGCACGCGCGATGCGTCGGGCCGCGGGGATCGCCTCGGCGAGCTCGGCCGCGTCGCGCGCGAGCTGCATGCCCTTGCCGCCGCCGCCGGCCGACGGCTTGACGAGCACCGGGAATCCGACGCGCGAGGCCGCCTCGACGAGTTCGGCATCGCCGAGCGGTGAGCCGTCGTCGCCGACGCCCGAGACGCCGGGCACCACGGGAACCCCGGATGCCTCGACGTGCGCCTTCGCGCGGATCTTGTCGCCCATCACCTCGAGCGCGCGTTCACCGGGGCCGACGAACACGAGGCCGGCCTCGGCGCACGCGCGGGCGAAGCCGGCGTGTTCGGAGAGGAACCCGTAGCCGGGGTGCACCGCCTGCGCGCCGGTCTCGTTCGCAGCGGCGACCAGGCGCGCCGGGTCGAGGTAGCTCTCGCTCGCCGGCGCCGGGCCCAGGCGCACGGCGGTGTCGGCGAGCGCGACGTGCGGGGCATCCGCGTCGGCATCGGAGTACACCGCGATCGCGTGGATGCCGAGCCGGCGCAGCGTGCGGATGACGCGCACGGCGATCTCGCCGCGGTTCGCGACGAGCACGCGATCGAAGGGTCGGGAGGCTGTGGTCTCTGGCATCGTCGTCACATCCGGAAGAGGCCGAAGCGGGGTTCGGGAAGCGGGGTGCGGCTCGCGAGTTCGAGCGCGAAGGCGAGCACGGTGCGGGTGTCGGCGGGGTCGATGATGCCGTCGTCCCACAGCCGGGCGGTGGAATGGTAAGGGCTGCCCTGGAGCTCGTACTGCTCGCGGATGGGCGCCCGGAACGCCTGTTCGTCATCGGCCGACCACTCCTCGCCGCGCACGGCGAGCTGGTCGCGACGCACCGTCGCCAGCACCGAGGCGGCCTGCTCGCCGCCCATGACCGAGATCCGGGCGTTGGGCCACATCCAGAGGAACCGCGGCGAGTACGCGCGGCCGCACATCGAGTAGTTGCCGGCACCGAACGAGCCGCCGATGACGACCGTGAACTTGGGCACACGAGTGGTGGCGACCGCGGTCACCATCTTCGCGCCGTGCTTGGCGATGCCGCCCGCCTCGGCGTCGCGGCCGACCATGAACCCGGAGATGTTCTGCAGGAACACGAGCGGGATGCCACGCTGGTCGCAGAGCTCGATGAAATGCGCGCCCTTCATGGCGGATTCGCTGAACAGCACGCCGTTGTTCGCGATGATGCCGACCGGATGGCCGTCGAGGTGCGCGAAGCCGGTGACGAGCGTGTCGCCGTACTCGGGCTTGAACTCGCTGAACTCGCTGCCGTCGACGAGCCGCGCGATGACCTCGCGCACGTCGTACGGCTGCTGCACGTCGACCGGGACGGCGGCCGTGAGGGTCGCGGGGTCGACGGCGGGCTCACGCGGCTCGCGCACCGTCCAGGCCCGCGGGGCCGGCGCCGGGAGCGTCGCGACCATGTCGCGGACGAGTTCGAGCGCGTGCTCGTCGTCTTCGGCGAGGTGATCGGCGACACCCGACACGCGCGCGTGCAGCTCGCCGCCGCCGAGCTCCTCGGGGGTGACGACCTCGCCGATCGCGGCCTTCACGAGCGGAGGCCCACCCAGGAAGATCGTGCCCTGGTCGCGCACGATCACGGTCTCGTCGCTCATCGCGGGCACGTACGCACCGCCCGCGGTGCAGGAGCCGAGCACGGCCGCCAGCTGCGGGATGCCCCGCGCCGAGAGGTTCGCCTGGTTGAAGAAGATCCGGCCGAAGTGCTCGCGGTCGGGGAAGACGTCGTCTTGGAGCGGCAGGAACGCGCCGCCCGAGTCGACCAGGTAGACGCACGGCAGCGCCTGCTCGCCCGCGACCTCCTGCGCCCGCAGGTGCTTCTTGACGGTCATCGGGTAGTAGGTGCCGCCCTTGGTCGTGGCGTCGTTGCAGACCACCATCACGGGTCGCCCGTGCACGAGCCCGATGCCCGTGATGAGGCCGGCGCCGGGCGAGTCGCCGCCGTACAGGCCGTCGGCCGCGAGCGGCGACAGCTCGAGGAACGGGCTGCCCTCGTCGAGCAGCCGGTCGACGCGATCGCGCGGCAACAGCTTGCCGCGGGCGACGTGCCGGTCGCGGGATGCCTCGGACCCGCCGAGTGCGGCCTCGGCGAGCTTGGATCGCAGCTGCGCCACGAGGGCCGCGTGATCGTCGCGGTTGCGCCGGGCCTCGGCGCTCGTGTCGTCGAGGCTGCTCGTGAGGATCGCCATGCCGCCTCTCCATCGTGGCGTCGGAGTCGGGAACGCCCGAACTCAGTGAGTGGTGATTAACCGAGTCTGATGTTAGCGTTCATTAACTGAAACGGCAAGGAAGCGGGAGGCGGAGCATGTCGGAAAAGACCAGCACCGTGCTCACCGACCGCGGCCGGGCCAAGGCCGACCGCCGCGAGGCCCTGCTCGCCGCCGCCGCGAGCCTGTTCGCCGAACGCGGCTACGCGGGCGTCACGCTCGAGGAACTCGGCAGCGCCGCCGGCGTGTCCGGGCCTGCGGTGTACCGGCACTTCCCCGGCAAGGGCGCCGTGCTCGCGGCCGTGCTCCTCGACGCCAGCGCGGGCCTGCTCGACGGCGGCCGCGCGACCGTCGACGCGGCATCCGATGCCGACCGGGCGCTGCGCGCCCTCATCCGATTCCACGTCGACTTCGCGATCGCGAACGCCGACGTCATCCGCGTGCAGGATCGCGACCTCGCGAGCCTGCCCGACGCCGACGCGCACGAGGTGCGTCGGCTCCAGCGCGAGTACGTCGAACTCTGGGTCGGCGTTCTCGGGCGACTGCGGCCTGACCGGGCCGACCCCGAGTTGCGGATCCGGGCCCACGCAGCCTTCGGACTCGTCAACTCCACCCCGCACAGCGCCCGTGACCACGGGCGGCGACCGGCGGACGAGGACGTCCGCCGAATCCTGGAGGACATGGCATGGGCGAGCCTCATGTCGTGACCCTGCGCGCGACCCGCGCGGGCGAACACGACGCACTGCTCCACATCCGACACCGCACCGGCAGCGACGCCGACACCGACCTGCGCACCATCCGGGTCGACGGCGAGATCATCGGTGCAGTCGCGCTGCGCCGCCGCGGCGGCCGCACCGACCTCGAGATCGGGCTCGCACCAGCCCACCGCGGTCGCGGCATCGAGGCGCGCGTGCTGCGCCTGCTCCTCGACACCTGCGCGCGACCCGTGCGCACGAGCGTCGCGCCGGGCGACGAGGCATCCCTCGCCGTCTTCATCGCACTCGGCTTCGCGGCCGTCGCCGAGGCAGCCGACGCTGCAGCCGATGAGGTCGTGCTCGAACTCGCCTGAGCACCGGCGTGCCGGTCAGACGGCCGCGAGCTCCTCGATGCGATGCGCGAGGCGCACGTCCCTCGCGGTGACCCCGCCGACGTCGTGCGAGCTCAGCTCGAAGGTGATGCGCCCGTACCCGAGCTTGACGTCGGGGTGGTGCTGCATGACCTCGGCGACCTCGGCGACGCGTTCGAGCAGGCGGACGGCGCCCAGGAAGTCACCCGTCTCGTAACTGCCCACCAGCCGGTCGCCATCCTGCCTGAACGCCGTCCCGACGAGCTCGGTGCTCGTCTCGTCCGCGTCGAGAATCCGCCTGTCGTCCATGGCCCCCGCCTTCCGACTCCCCTCAGCTCATCGTGAGGGCTCGCCCGGGTTCGCGCAAGATCGAGCCGATGTCGGCGAGGAACCGCGAGCCCTGTTCGCCGTCGACCAGGCGGTGGTCGAACGACAGGCTGAGCGTCATCACCTCGCGCAGCGCGACCTCGCCGCGGTACTCCCACGGGCGGCGGTTCACGGCGCCCATCGCGAGGATCGCCGCCTCGCCCGGGTTCAGGATCGGGGTGCCCGCGTCGACGCCGAACACGCCCACGTTCGTGATCGAGATGGTGCCGCCCGCGAGGTCGGCGGGCGCCGTGCGGCCGGACCTCGCCGTCGCGGTGAGCTCGGCGAGCGCGTCGGCGAGCTCGAGCAGCGTCATCCGGTCGGCGCCCTTCACATTGGGCACCACGAGCCCCCGCTCGGTGGCCGCGGCGATGCCGAGGTTCACGCCGTCGTACCGCACGATCTCCTGCGCCTCGTCGTCCCAGCGCGAGTTCACCTCGGGCGTGCGGCGCGCCGCGATGCAGAGGGCCTTCGCCACCACTGCGAGCGGCGTGACCCGGTGCGCCGACAGGGCGCGATCGTCGCGGATGCCCCGCAGCAGGTCCATCGTCGCGGTCACGTCGACCGTCAGGAACTCGGTGACGTGCGGCGCCGTGAAGGCGCTGCGCACCATCGCTGCCGCCGTGTGCTTGCGCACGCCCTTGATCGGGATCCGGGTCTCGCCCGGTGTGCTCGTGTCCCGTCCGCCTATCGCGCCGGTCGGCGCGGGTGCCGGGCGGCCGGCTGCGGATGCCTCGCCCGCGCCCTGCGCGGCGCGTTCGACGTCGGCGCGCGTGATGAGGCCGTCGTCGCCGGTGCCCTCGATCGCCTCGAGGTCGACGCCGAGGTCGCGCGCGAGCTTGCGCACGGGTGGCGTCGATCGCGGCCGCTCACGAGCCGGGGTGTCCGGCGCGGCGGGTTCGGCCGTCGCCGCATGCGTCTCCTGCGCCGGCACCTCGGGCACGAGGTCGTCGGCCGGCGCGCGACGCGGGCGGCGGCGGCGCGGCGCGCCATCGGCCACGGCGCCGTACCCCACGAGCGTGGGCTCGCGCGGGGCATCCGCGTCGGCGGTGGCATCCGCGTCGGCGGTGGCATCCGCACCGGCGGTGGCATCCGCACCGGCGGCAGCCTTCGGGGCGGAGGCATCAACCTGCGAAGCGGCATTCGACCCGCCCGGCGCGTCCGACGCCTCACCGGTGTCGCACGAGAACAGCGGCTCGCCGACGTTGACCGTCTCCCCCGGCTGCGCATGCAGCGCCGTGACGACGCCCGCATACGGCGACGGCAGTTCGACGACCGCCTTGGCGGTCTCGACGTCGGCGATGATCTGGTTCAGCTCGACGCGGTCGCCGACGGCGACGCGCCAGGCGACCACCTCGGACTCGGTGAGCCCCTCGCCCAGGTCGGGCAGCGCGAACTCGCGGATGCTCATGGTCACGCCTCCACACCGTCGCCGGTGGGGCGCACCGGATGCGCACTCAGCGAATTCGAGCGCCCGAGCGCACGGTCGACGCCGTCGAGGATCCGGTCGAGGTCGGGCAGGTGATGGCGCTCGAGCTTCGCGGGCGGGTACGGGATGTCGTGCCCGGTCACCCGCACGGGCGCCGACTCGAGGTACTCGAAGCAGGACTCGGTGACGCGCGCGACGATCTCGGCGCCGAGGCCGCCCTGCTCCCCCGCCTCGTGCACGACGACGAGTCGTCCGGTACGCCGCACCGACGCCTCGACCGTGGCGTGGTCGACCGGAGCCAGCGAGCGCAGGTCGATCACCTCGATCGAGACACCGTCCTCCTCCGCGGCGACCGCGGCGTCGAGAGCCGTCCGCACGAGGCCGCCGTAGGTCACGAGGGTCACGTCGCGTCCGGGAGCCGCGACCGTCGCGACGCCCATCGGGCGGGCATCGGCGAGGCTGGCATCGTCGGCCACGTCGGCCTTCACGTGGTAGCGGCGCTTGGGCTCGAAGAACAGCACCGGGTCGTCGCTCGCGATCGCCTGCTGGATCATCACGTACGCGTCGGCCGGGTTCGAGCACGCGACCACGCGCAGCCCCGCGGTGTGCGCGAAGTACGCCTCGGGCGACTCGGAGTGGTGCTCGGCCGCCCCGATGCCGCCGCCGAACGGCACGCGGATCGTGATCGGCATGCGCACCGTGCCTCGCGAGCGGTAGTGCAGCTTCGCGACCTGCGCCACGATCTGATCGAACGCCGGGTAGATGAAGCCGTCGAACTGGATCTCGACGACGGGGCGGAATCCCCGGTACGCCAGTCCGACCGCGGTGCCCAGGATGCCGGCCTCCGACAGGGGCGTGTCGACGACGCGGTGCGCGCCGAAGTCGGCCTTCAGTCCGTCGGTGACGCGGAATACGCCGCCGAGCGTGCCGATGTCCTCGCCCATGAGCACGACGCGATCGTCGGATTCGAGCGAGCGGCGCAGGCCTGCGTTGATCGCCTTGGCGAGCGTCAGGGCGGTCATCGCCCGGCCTCCTCTTCCCCGTACATCGCGAGGTAGCGGCCGTACCGGTCGCGCTGGCGCTCGAGATGGCTGTTCGGCTCGGCGTAGACGTGGTCGAACACGGTGAGGGGCTCGGGGTCGGGCAGCGTCGTGATCGCCGCGCGCAGGTCGGCCGCCGCCCGGTCTGCCGCGCTGCCGGCCTCGGTCTGGAGCGCTTCGACGTCGTGGCCGGCGGCCTCGAGCGCCGAGAGCACGCGCGCAAGCGGATCGCGCGACCGCCACGCTCCGAGCTCGTCATCGGTGCGGTAGCGGCTCGGGTCGTCGGCGGTCGTGTGCGGACCCATGCGGTAGGTGACGGCCTCGATCAGCGTCGGGCCGTCACCGCGCCGGGCCCGATCGAGCGCGAAGCGGGTCGCCGCCATGACGGCGAGCACGTCGTTGCCGTCGACGCGGACACCTGGCATGCCGAAGCCGTCGGCGCGGCGCGCGAGCGGCTGCTTCGACTGGAGCCCGACGGGCTCGGAGATGGCCCACTGGTTGTTCTGGCAGAAGAACACGACGGGGGCGTCGAAGCTCGCCGCGAAGACGAGCGCCTCGTTGACGTCGCCCTCGCTCGTGGCGCCGTCGCCGAAGTAGGCGATGGCCGCGGCATCCGAACCGTCCCAGGTCAGGCCCATGGCGTACCCGACGGCGTGCAGCGACTGGGCGCCGATGATGATCTGCGGCACCGCCAGGTGATGCTCGAACGGGTTCCACCCGCTCGCCTGGGTGCCCCGCCACACCGCGAGGAGTTCGGCGGGCTCGACGCCGCGCAGCCAGGCCAGCGCGTGCTCGCGGTAGCTCGTGAAGACGAAGTCGTCGTCGCGAAGCGCTCGCCCCGACCCGATCTGGGCCGCCTCCTGGCCGGCGAGCGGCGGCCACAGGCCCAGTTCGCCCTGACGCTGGAGCGCGGTCGCCTCGGTATCGATGCGGCGGATGACGGCCATGTCGCGGTAGAGGGCGGCGAGCTGATCGAGGTCGACGTCGGCGACCCACGGGTCGAACTCGGGGTCGGCCAGGCGTTCGCCGCGCTCGCCGATCAGCTGAAGCATCTGACGGGGCTTGGTCAGCACCGCCGGTTCGGGTGGGGTCATCGTCGATCCTCCGCATCGTGGGGCCACCTTGTGGGCTCGCCCGCACCCGGCTTCGTCACCGGATACCGCGAGCGTAGGTCGATCCAGCAGTGCGCTCAAGCATTGCGTGGACGATTGAGCATGTCGCCAAGTTTGCGACGGATGATCGATGCTAGATTGCGCGATATGGCCGCCTACGATGTCGTCGACCGCTCCCTCCTCGCCGCGCTCTCCGCCGACCCGCGCGCGACCGTGGTCGCGCTCGCCGAGCGCCTGCGACTCAGCCGCAACACCGTGCAGGCGCGGCTGGCTCGGCTCGAGGCATCCGGCGCCTTCCTCTCGTACGAGCGCAGTATCGACCCCGCCCCGCTCGGGTACCCGCTCGAGGCGTTCATCAGCGTGCACGTGCAGCAGAAGCTGCTGGGCGCGGCCGTCGACCGCATCGCGGCGATCCCCGAGGTGATCCAGGCGCACGGGCTCTCGGGAGCGGTCGACCTGCTCGTCCGGGTGGTCTGCCGCGACGCGCACGACCTGTTCCGCATCGACGGCGAGATCCTCGCGATCGATGGGGTCGAGCGCACCGAGACGTCGCTCGCGATGGGCGAGCTCATCCCCTACCGGTTGGGGCCGCTGCTCGAACGCTGACCAAATGCAAAGAAACTCTTGCAAAGCTTTCTTTGCAACGCTATCTTTGCATCATGACGCAAAGCGCAGATCCGGATGCCGCGGGCCACGACCCCGCAGCTCACGAACCTGCCGACCTCTCGGCCCAGCCGAGCAGCACCCGGCACCCCGGCATCGACCACGTCCTGCCGAGCGCGAGCCTGAAGTCGCTCGCGCACCCGCTGCGGGTCCGCATCTACGACGAGCTCTCGTCGTACGGTCCGCTCACCGCGAGCGGCCTCGCCGAGCGGCTCGGCGAGTCGAGCGGCGCCACGAGCTACCACCTGCGCCAGCTCGAGCGGGCCGGGCTCGTGCGTGAGGACACGACGCGGGGCAAGGGCCGCGAGCGCTGGTGGGAGCGCCCACCGGGTTCGGTCGCCCTCCCCGACCCTCGCGCGCTGCCGCCGGGCAGCGCCGAACGCCTGGCCACCGAGCTCGTCACCGACGAGTGGTACCGCTCGCGCGAGCAGAACTTCCGCGAGTTCGTCGCCGAGGGCGACCGGGTCTTCGGCTCCGAGTGGCTCGACATCGCGACGAGCGACACCATCAACCTGCGGCTCACGCCGGGCCAGTTGGCCGAGCTCGTCGCCGAGCTCGACGGTGTGTTCCTGAAGTTCATCGAGGCCTACAAGCGCACGCCGTCGCCCGGATCGCGCCCCGTGCAGATCCACCTCAACGCGTTCCCGCTGATGCGCGGCGAGGCGACGGAGGACGGCGAGGCCGCCGCGCCCACCGAAACCACCGAGCCCACCGAGACCGCCGAATCCGAAGCACCCACCCGTCCGAAGGAGGACCGATGACCACCGCCACCCTCTCCCCCACCGCCGGGCGCGTCGAGGGCTGGGCCATCCGCGCCGGCCTCAGCCTCGCGACCTGGGGGCTCGCGCGCGCCACCCGCCGCGCCGACCGCGACCGACAGGTCGCCCGGTTCGAGGCGCGCACCGCCGCGCAGTCCGCGCTGGCCGAGCGCGACGCCCTCCTGCGCAGCAGCATCCACCTGCTTTCCTGAGCGCC
The DNA here is from genome assembly GCF_009647605.1 of Agromyces agglutinans. Lineage (GTDB taxonomy): Bacteria > Actinomycetota > Actinomycetes > Actinomycetales > Microbacteriaceae > Agromyces > Agromyces agglutinans. Next base: position 9,920 of record NZ_WJIF01000012.1, read on the forward strand.
GCCCCAGACGACGGATGCCCCGCCCGGAACGAGTCCGGGCGGGGCATCCGCTTCGTGGCAGCCTGGGTCAGACCTCGGCGCCCTCGGCGGGGGCATCCGTGTGCTCGCCGGTCGCGGCGCGGCCGTCGGTGTCGGCCTCCTCCGCGACGACGGGAGCGAGCGAGAGCTTGCCGCGGTCGTCGATCTTCGTGATCTCGACGAGGATCTTCTGGCCGACGCCCAGCACGTCTTCGACGTTCTCGACGCGCTTGCCGCCGGCGAGCTTGCGCACCTCGGAGATGTGCAGCAGGCCGTCCTTGCCGGGCAGCAGCGAGACGAACGCGCCGAAGGTCGCGATCTTCACGACCGTGCCGAGGAACTGCTCGCCGACCTCGGGGTTGGTCGGGTTGGCGATCGCGTTCACCTGGGCACGGGCGGCCTCGGCCGAGGGGCCGTCGGTCGCGCCGATGTAGACGGTGCCGTCCTCTTCGATGGAGATGTCGGCGCCGGTCTCGTCCTGGATGGCGTTGATCGTCTTGCCCTTCGGGCCGATCAGCTCGCCGATCTTGTCGACCGGGATCTGGACCGAGATCACGCGGGGCGCGGTCGGGGCCATCTCGTCGGGGCCGTCGATCGCGGCGTTGAGCACCTGCAGGATCGTCGTGCGGGCGTCCTTCGCCTGCGTCAGCGCGCCGGCCAGCACCGAGGCGGGGATGCCGTCGAGCTTGGTGTCGAGCTGGATCGCGGTGACGAACTCGCTCGTGCCGGCGACCTTGAAGTCCATGTCGCCGAGCGCGTCTTCGGCACCGAGGATGTCGGTCAGCGCCGCGTAGCGGGTCTCACCGTCGACGGTATCGGAGATGAGGCCCATCGCGATGCCGGCGACGGGTGCGCGCAGCGGCACGCCCGCGTTCAGCAGCGACAGCGTGGACGCGCAGACCGAGCCCATCGAGGTCGAGCCGTTCGAGCCGAGCGCCTCGGACACCTGGCGGATCGCGTAGGGGAACTCCTCGCGCGTGGGCAGCACGGGCACGAGCGCCCGCTCGGCGAGCGCGCCGTGGCCGATCTCGCGGCGCTTGGGCGAACCGACACGACCCGTCTCACCCGTCGAGTACGGCGGGAAGTTGTAGTTGTGCATGTAGCGCTTCTTGGTGACCGGGCTCAGCGAGTCGATCTGCTGCTCGAGCTTCAGCATGTTCAGCGTGGTGACGCCCAGGATCTGGGTCTCGCCGCGCTGGAAGATGGCCGAGCCGTGCACGCGAGGCACGACCTGGACCTCGGCGTCGAGCGGGCGGATGTCGGCGAGGCCGCGGCCGTCGATGCGGACGCCCTCCTCGAGCACGCGCGAGCGCACGACGTGCTTGGTGACCGACTTGTACGCCGCCGAGACCTCGGCGTTGGCCGACTCGGGCAGCTCGCCACCTGCGACCTTCGCAGCGACGTGCTCCTTGACGCGGGCCTTCAGCGCGTCATCGGCGTCCTGGCGCTCGTGCTTGCCGGCGATCTGGTAGATGCCCTTCAGCTCCTCCAGCGCGTACGCCTCGACGACCTGCTTGGTGTCGGGGTGGTATGGCGGGAAGGTCGGGTAGTCGGCGGTCGGCTTGGCGGCGGTCTTCGCGACCTGCTCCTGCGCCTCGACGAGCTGCTTGATGAACGGCTTCGACGCCTCGATGCCCTGCGCGATGACGGTCTCGTCGGGCTTCACGGCGCCGGCCTGGATGAGGTTCCACGCGTGGTCGGTCGCCTCGGCCTCGATCATCATGATCGCGACGTCCTGCGAGCCGTCCTTCTCGGTCACGACACGGCCGGCGACGACCATGCTGAACACGGCCTCCTCGAGCTGCGAGTGCTTCGGGAACGCGACCCACTGGCCGTCGATGAGCGCGACGCGCACGCCGGCGACCGGACCCGAGAAGGGCAGGCCCGACAGCTGCGTCGAGAGCGACGCGGCGTTGATGGCGAGCACGTCGTAGAGCTCGTCGGGCTCGATGGCGAGCACGGTGACGACGACCTGGACCTCGTTGCGCAGGCCCTCGACGAACGAGGGGCGCAGCGGGCGGTCGATGAGCCGGCAGGTGAGGATCGCCTCGGTCGAGGGGCGGCCCTCGCGGCGGAAGAACGAGCCGGGGATGCGGCCCGCAGCGTACATGCGCTCTTCGACGTCGATGGTGAGCGGGAAGAAGTCGAAGTGCTCCTTCGGCTGCTTCGAGACGCTCGTCGCCGAGAGCAGCATGGTCTCTTCGTCGATGTAGGCGACGGCCGAGCCCTGCGCCTGCTGCGCGAGGCGGCCGGTCTCGAACCGGATGGTGCGGGTGCCGAATCGACCATTGTCGATGATCGTCTCGGCGAACGTGATCTCAGGACCTTCCAAGAGGTCTCTCTCCTTTGTTTTCCGTCGCCCCCCGAATGGGCACGACTCCTACGCAGGAGCAGGAACAGGCATTACGAATCGCAAGAGCTGCGTTCACGCTGGCCACCAGTAGAAGTCCACCAAGCCCATCGACTTGGTAATCCACCACAGGGGACCAGCTTCCTGCCGGCCTGCTCCAGTGATCGCCCGCACGAAACGCACGGGTGACCGATCACCATGCTAGCAGAGCACGCATTTTCGGCCCGTGAACAGCGGATGTCGCATCCCGTGCCGATCGTCGGCCGGCCCGAACCGCGGCCCGGTGGACCCGGGCTCGCGGCATCCCTGTCAGACTCGAGTCATGACGTCCGACGAATCGAACCCCAGCGGCGCCACCGGCCCCACCGAGAACACCGGTCCCTCCGACGAGACGAAGCGCAAGTTCCGCGAGGCCCTCGAGCGCAAGAAGCAGGTCACGAAGCAGCGCGAGGGCGAGGCGCACCTCGACGGCGGGTCCGGCGCGAAGGGCGCGCACGGTCCCGTCGATCACAAGCGCGAGTTCCGCCGCAAGAGCGGCTGAGCCTCGTCGCGGCAAGGTCAACCCCCTCGCGCACCGCGCCCGCACGGCGGATCATGGGCCTTCCGGAGAACCACCGTTCGAGGAGGAACACGATGTCATCCGTCGCGAGGGTCACCACCATCACCGTCCGGTCCGAGCAGAGCTTCGAGGACGCGGTCGCCGTCGGCATCGAGCGCGCCGCGCAGACGCTGCGGCACGTCAGCGGCGCCTGGGTGAAGGAGCAGAAGGTCGAAGTGACCGAGGGGAAGATCACGGCCTGGTCGGTCACCCTCGAGATCAGCTTCGTGCTCGAGTAGGCGTACCTCGGTCAGCGGTGCCGCGGTCCCGCGGCCCGACGCCTCACACGAACGGCCGCGGGCCGTCGCCCGCGACGACGGGCACGAGCGCGTCGTGCTTGGCCGCGAGGCCGTCTCCGGCGGTGCGTCCGCGCAGTCGGCGCACGGCCCAGGGCGCAGCATGGCGGGCGAGCCAGACGGCGGTCGGCACGCGCGTGGGCGCATCGGATGCCTCGTCCGGCGCGTGCAGGGCCACGTCGAGGGCGCCGAGCGCCGAGGCATCCGGAATGCCGAGCACCCGCGCCGCCGCGTAGGCGAGCGCGCGGTGACCGGCCGAGTTCAGGTGGACGCGGTCCTCCGCCCAGTGCGGCGGGCCGATGAGTTCGGCATCCGACGCGGCGTCGACCCAGAGCGCGCCGCACGCGGCGACCGCCCGCTCGAGCTCGGCGTCGAAGCGCTCGAAGCGCGCGCGCAGCCGGCCGAGGCCTCGCGACGGCGGCATGAAGGCCGACACGACGAGCACGTCGGCTCCGGTCGCGCGGGTCTCGGCGATCGCCTCGCCGAGCCGCGCCGCGAGGCCGACGGGGTCGGCGACCGCCTTGACGAGGTCGTTGCCGCCGACGAGGACGGTCACGAGGTCGGCACCGAGCGCCCTCGCGCGCGGGAGTTGCTCGTCGGCCACGTCGTGCACGCGACGGCTGCGCACGGCGAGGTTCGCGTAGCCGAGGCTCGAGGGGCCGGCCGGATCGGCGAGCGCCACGAGCAGGGCCAGGCGGTCGGCCCAGCCGCGGTGCACGCCCGGCGATCGTGAGTCGTCGCAGAGTCCCTCGGTGATCGAGTCGCCGACCGCGACGAGGCGCCGCCACGGCTGGCCGCGCCGGGCGAGCGGCGTCGGGGGCGCGGCGACGGGACGCGGCGAGGCTGGAGGCGGCGACGCCGGGCACGGCGCTGCAGGGCGCGGCGCTGCAGGGCGGTCGGATGCCTCGATCCCGGACTCCGAGCGCGATGCCGCTCGGCCGCGCGACGACGCCGGGGCCTCGACGCCGACCCGCCCGGCGATGGCATCCTCGTAGTGGCCGATGAGCTCGTCGCCGAGGCGGCGCCAGCTGCGGCCCTCGACCGAGGCGCGCGCGGCGAGCCCGAACGCGCGGCGCTTGGCCTCGTCGCCGGTGAGGTCCTGCACGCGCGCCCGGAGGTCGCCGAGGTCGCCCGGTCGGTAGAGCCAACCGGTGCGGCTGGACTGCACGAGGTCGAGCGGCCCGCCCCGGCCGACGGCGACCACGGGAACGCCGCTGGCGAGCGCCTCCTGCACGGTCTGGCAGAACGTCTCGTGCTCGCCGGGGTGCACGAACACGTCGAACCCGGCGACGGCCTCGGCGAGCGCGGTGCCCGAGAGGAATCCGGTGAAGACCGCGCCGGGCAGCCGGCGTTCGAGCGTCGCGCGTTCGGGACCGTCGCCGACGATGACGAGCCGCACGCCCGGCAGGCCCGCGAGGGCCGCGAGGTCGCCGACCTGCTTCTCGGGCGCGAGGCGGCCGACGTAGCCGACGACGACCTCGCCGGCCGGCGCGATCCGGCGCCGCCAGGCTGCGTCGCGGCGCCGCGGGTGGAAGAGGTCGGTGTCGACGCCGCGCGCCCACGGGCGCACGCGCTCGACGCCGAGCTCGTCGAGTCGTCGCCGGGCCGCCGCGCTCGGCGCGAGTGTCAGCGTCGCTCGATTGTGCAGGCGCACGAGGTGCCGCTCGAGGGCCGGGGCCGCGATCGGCACGCCGTACCGCTGGGCGTAGGCCGGGACATCCGTCTGGTACACGGCGACCGACGGCACGCCCGCCGCCCGCGCCGCCTGCACGCCCTGCCAGCCGAGCACGAACGGCGACGCCAGGTGCACGACGTCGGCGTCGAACTCGCGCAGCAGCACGGTCAGCCGGTGTGTGGAGGCGAAGGCCAGCCGCACGTCGGCGTAGCCGGGCAGCGGCACCGAGCGCAGGTAGCGGGCCGTCGCACCGCGCAGCGCGGGGTGGTCGACGGCTTCGGATGCCTCCGCGAGGCGGCCGGCGCGAGGGGCGATGACCAGCGCCTCGTCGCCCCGGGAATCGAGGTGCTCGATCACCCGGAGCAGGGAATTGGTGACCCCGTTCATGTGCGGCAGGAACGACTCCGCGAGCAGCGCGACCTTCACGACTCCCAGCGTGACGGCCCCGACCGCGGCGTGCGCGCCGCGCGCGGCCGGTGCGGCGAGTGTTCACCGAGCCTTCCGCGTCGGTTCGCGAAACGTCACCGGAGCCACGGATGCGTCGCCCGCCGTTCACACGCGACGACTACACCGAAAGGGTGGAGGAAGCCGTCACCGCGCTCGCGACGTCGCCCTGGCTCTGGCCCGTGTTGTTCGGGCTCGTGGTGGGCGATGCCTTCCTCGTGGTGCTGCCGAGCGAGACCGCCGTCGTCGCCCTGGGCGCCGTCTGGGCGTCGACGGGCGCGCCGCCGATCGTGCTCGTGATCGTCGTGGCCATGGCCGGCGCCGTGTGCGGCGACGGACTCTGCTATCTCATCGGCCGGCGGGTCGGGCTCGACCGCTGGCGCTGGCAGCGCGAGGGACGGGTCGGCGCGGCGATCGACCGGGCGCGCGCGACCGTCGAGCGCCGGACCGCGGTGCTCGTCTTCACCGCGAGGTACGTGCCGTTCGCCCGGATCGCGGTGAACCTCGCGGCCGGGGCTGCAGCCGTGCCGGTCGGACGCTACCTGCCGTTGTCGCTCGGAGCCGGCCTCGCCTGGGCCGTGTTCAACACCACGATCGGCGCCCTCGTCGGGCGCGCCTTCGGCGACCAGCCGCTGGCCGCGGTGCTCGTCTCGATCCCCGTCGCGATCGGGCTCGGGCTCGCGGTCGACCGCCTCATCGCGACCCTGGACGCGCGGCGTGAGGCGCGGGCGGCGCACGACGGAGTCGGCCCCGACGCGGACTGACCGCGCCGGGGCCGTGACTCCTGCTCTCCGCCTACTCCCCCGCGAGACCGCCCACGAGATGGCCCATGGGCCGGTCGAGCGCGAACGGGTCGTTCACGAGTTCCGACCGATCGGTGCGTTCGACGAGCTCGGCGAACTCCTTCGCGCCGCGGAAGATACGGTCGGGCAGCGACCGCACGCCGTCGCCCCCGCCGCCCCAGTCGCTCGTCGCCGCGAAGACGCCCGTGGTCACGGGGTTCGCGTGGAGGTACGTGAACACCGGGCGGATCGCGTAGTCGATCGCGAGCGAATGCCTGGGCGTGCCGCCGGTCGCCCCGATGAGCACGGGCAGGTCGGTGAGCGACTGCGGGTCGATCACGTCGAGGAAGCTCTTGAACAGCCCGGCGTAGCTCGTCGTGAAGATCGGCGTGACGGCGATCAGTCCGTCGGCCGTGGCCAGCTTGTCGAGCACCGCCTCGAGCTTGGGCGGCGCGAATCCCAGCAGCAGGTGGTTGGTGATGTCGTGGGCGAGGTCCCTGAGCTCGAAGGTCTCGACCTCGACCTCGACGCCGCGTTCGCGCAGCTGCGCGACGGAGTCGGCGGCCAGCCGGTCGGCGAGCTGGCGGGTCGAGCTCGGCGTCGAGAGCCCGGACGAGATGACGACGATGCGCTTGGTCATGGCATGGCTCCTAGCGGATCGAGGTGGAACGGGTCGCGGTCGACCGGGTCGCGGCGGGGCCGAACGCCGAACCTGACGAGGTCGGCGCCTCGACCGGCGTGTCCTGGTAGGGCGAGCCGACGGTGAGGTTGTCGCCCCGGTTCGGGTTCGGCGTCGCCTGGCGAGGCGCCGCGTCGCCGTACGCGGCGGCGACGAGCGACTCGTGCGTCGGGGCATCCGGCACGTCGGCCGGGCGGTTCTTCGCGAACTCGCGCCGCAGCACCGGCACGACCTCCTCGCCGAGCAGGTCGAGCTGCTCGAGCACGGTCTTCAGCGGGAGGCCCGCGTGGTCCATCAGGAACAGCTGGCGCTGGTAGTCGCCCACGTAGTCGCGGAAGCCGAGCGTCTTGTCGATGACCTCCTGCGGGCTGCCGACGGTCAGCGGCGTCTGCGACGTGAACTCCTCGAGGCTCGGGCCGTGGCCGTACACCGGCGCGTTGTCGAAGTACGGGCGGAAGTCGCGTACGGCGTCCTGGGAGTTCTTGCGCATGAACACCTGGCCGCCGAGGCCGACGATCGCCTGGTCGGCGCGGCCGTGGCCGTGGTGCTCGTACCGCTGGCGGTACAGCGCGATCATGCGCTGGGTGTGCGAGGCGGGCCAGAAGATGTGGTTCGCGAAGAAGCCGTCGCCGTGGCTCGCGGCCTGCTCGGCGATCTCGGGGCTGCGGATCGAGCCGTGCCAGACGAAGGGGGGCACGCCGTCGAGCGGGCGCGGCGTCGAGGTGAAGCCCTGCAGCGGCGTGCGGAAGCGCCCCTCCCAGTCGACGACGTCCTCGCGCCAGAGGCGGCGCAGCAGTTCGTAGTTCTCGAGCGTGAGCGGCAGGCCCTGGCGGATGTCCTTGCCAAACCAGGGGTACACCGGGCCCGTGTTGCCGCGACCGAGCATGAGGTCGATGCGACCGCCCGAGACGTGCTGGAGCATCGCGTAGTCCTCGGCGATCTTCACGGGGTCGTTGGTCGTGATGAGCGTGGTCGCGGTCGACAGCCGGAGGGTGGAGGTCTGCCCCGCGATGTACGCGAGGGTCGTGGTGGGCGACGAGGACCAGAACGGCGGGTTGTGGTGCTCGCCGAGCGCGAAGACGTCGAGGCCGACGGCTTCGGCGTGCTTGGCGATCGTGATCGTCGCCTGGATGCGCTCGGCCTCGGTCGGCGTGCGACCGGTCGTCGGGTCCTGGGTGATGTCGCTGACGGTGAAGATTCCGAACTGCATCTCGCCCTCCTGGGCTGCTCGACTCCCTGCGGGAGTTACTCCATGCGTTTGCATTCAAATCTACCGAACGGATGCCCCGTCCGAACTATTCCCGCACGGAAGAGGCGGGGGTGCCGAATCGGCACCCCCGCCCCCTCACCGGTCAGTGATCGGCGGAATCCCGCGTGATCAGTGGTCCTCGCCGTGCGAGTGGCCGTGGTCGGGCGAGAGCCCGCCGCCGCCCGGCAGGTTGACCGTGCCCTCGGGGCCCGCGGGCGCCGGCAGGGCGAGGCCGCCCGGAACCGGCACGCCCGCCACGCCGTTCACCGACTCCGTCGAGTAGGCGTAGGCGAGCACCGCCAGCGCGATCGCGTCGACGTTCACGTCGAACGCGTGCTCGTCGATGTTGTCGATGGTGTCGCACGCCTGGTGGTAGCACTGGTCGTACGACTCACCGGCGATGCCGCCCCAGATCGCCGCCTGCTCGGCGGTCTTCACGACCTCGGCGCCCGTGAACAGGCCGCCCGCGGGGATGCCGTTCAGGATGAACGCCTCGTAGTCGCTGCGACCGCTGAACTCGGCGTCATCGTACGGCTCACCGACGCTCGTGTAGTAGCTCTCGAAGAGGTCCTCGATCTGCACCGAACCCTCGGGCACCGTCACGGGTGCGGGCCAGCCCGACTCGTCGCCGTCGTACGCCATGAAGATGTAGTTCGGCGAGGCGACCATGTCGAAGTTGAGGTACAGCGCGATCCGGTCCCGTTCGGCCTGGCTGAGCTCCTCGACGTACGCCGCCGACCCGAGCAGGCCGTCCTCCTCGGCGCCCCACCAGGCGAGCCGGATGGTGTTCTGGGGCTTCAGCTTCTCGAGGTTCTGGGCGAGCTCGAGCAGTGCGGCCGAGCCGCTGCCGTTGTCGTTGATGCCCGGGCCCTCGGGCACCGAGTCGAGGTGCGCGCCCGCCATCACGACGTTGTCGTCGTTGACGCCGGTCTTCTCGGCGATGACGTTCTTCTGCGGACGCTGCTCGGGCGCCGGGACGAAGACGTTCGCCGTCGAGCCGGCCTGCGCGAGTGCGACGCCCTGCTGGAAGCTGGCGCCGACGACCGGGATATCGTGCGAGACGGGCGAGCCGTCGGTCCGCGACGACGCGTCGGCGACGACGAGGCCCTCACGATCCGGTGTGTTGCCCTGGTTGAAGATGATCACCGCCGTCGCCCCCGCCTGGCCGGCGAAGTACGCCTTGTCGCCGAAGTTGCACGTGCCTCGTTGCACGAGCGCGATCGACCCGGCGGGGAAGCCGGCGAAGTCGGCGGCCTCGCAGCCGCTGCTGCTCGCCCGATCGCCGACGAGGTTGATATCCACCGGGACCACGGCGCCCGTGACGTCGCCCGAGCCGCTGCCCGAGAAGGCGCCGGTCGGGTACTCCGCCGCGACGGGCGTGAGCTGGCTCAGCGTCGACGCGCCGATGAAGGTGTAGTCGAACTCGTCGATCGTGACGTCCCAGCCGGCGTCCTCGAGCACGCCGACGACGTAGTCGACGCTCGCCTCGTAGCCCGGCAGGCCCGCGGCGCGGTTGCCGTCGTTCTCGTCGGCGATCGCCTGGAACGCCTCGAGATGCTCCGTCGCGCCGTCGGCGTCGACGCACTCGAGGAGCTTCGCGACCGTGTTGTTGTTGCGGTTGTCGCACTTCGCCGCTGGAGCCGCGGCCGCGGCCCCCGCCGGCACGAGTGCGATGGTGAACGCCGCGGCGGTCGCGATGGCGAACGCTCGTGTGCGCTTCGAAAGCGGTGCAGATGGGTACATCGTCTTCCCTTCCGTTCGGATGCCTCCGTCGGCACCCGTTCGGGGGAGCATAAGCTGGGTGGTCCCACGCGCGGAAGGCCCGGGTCTGGAATCGCCGCCGCAGCGCACGAATCGTGCGTGGCCGGCCGCTCCGATGGCTAGACTCACCCGTGATGAGCAGGATCTCGGTCGTCATCCCGTGCCTGGACGACGCGGGCCACCTCGCCGGGTGCCTGGCGGCGCTCGCCGCCCAGACCCGCCCGGCCGACGAGGTGATCGTCGTCGACAACGGGTCGACGGATGACTCGGCCGAGGTCGCCCGCGCGGCCGGCGCCACCGTGGTGACGCAGCCGCTGCGCGGCATCTGGCCCGCCACGGCCGCCGGGTTCGACGCGGCGTCGGGCGACGTCCTCGCGCGACTCGACGCCGACTCGGTGCCGCCGGCCGACTGGCTGGAGCGGCTCGAACGACGGCTCGCGGCCTCCGACCGGCCGACCGTGGTCACGGGCCCGGGCGCCTTCTACGGAGGCAACCGTGCCACTCGGTGGATCGCCCGGAACCTCTACATCGGCGGCTACTTCTGGGCGGTCGGCATCCTGCTCGGGCACCCGCCGATCTTCGGTTCCAACTACGGGATGCGCGCCGACGCCTGGCGGGATCTCCGCGGCATCGTGCACCGCGACCGCGCCGACCTCCACGACGACCTCGACCTCGCGTGGTGGATGCGTCCGGGCATGACCGTGGTCTACGAGCGCTCGCTCGTCGTCGGCGTCTCCGCGCGCCCGTTCGAGAGTTGGGGGGCACTCGGCCGGCGCCTGCGCATGGCCTTCCACACGCTCGCCGTCGAGTGGCGCGCGTGGCCGCCGCTCGACCGGCTCGCCGATCGCCGCGTCGCACCGGATGCCACGCGCGATGTCGAAGCACGCACCGACGGCGCGGCCATGGCCCACGACGACGTCGACGGCGACGCACCGGCCGCCGCCTGACGCACCCGCCCGGCCCACGAGCCTGCGCCCGTGGCATCCCGAATCGACGCTCAGCCCGCGTCGAACGCCGCCAGCATGTCGCGCACGAGCTGGTGCGGGGCCGTCTCGCACGGGCTGTGACCCGTCGCATACACCGAGAAGCGCGCGCCGATCTCGCGGGCGGATCGCTGGTGCAGCTCGACCGGCCAGAGGTCGTGCGCACCCACGGCGACGAGCTTGGGGATCGTGGCGGCGGCGACCTCGGCGCGCAGGTCGGGCGTGCGCATCATGCACGCGATGAGGTCGTCGACGCTGTCGCGCCGGGTGAGCGCGAAGCGCTCCCGGACGAACGCCAGCCGGCCGGGCGGCACGCGGTTCAGGTTGTTGCGGATGCCCCACAGCATGAGGGCAGCGCCCTGGTGCGGCGTCGTGAACGCCGAGAGCGGCCCGATGCGCTTGATGCCGCGGAACGCCTGCCCCGGCTCGGGCGGGCTGCTCAGGAGGGTCAGGCTCGCGAACGCGTCGGGCCGCGCGACGAGGGCCTGCTGGGCGAGCGTGCCGGCGAAGCTGTAGCCGAGCACGTGCACGGGCTGCGTGCCCGAGTCGAGCACGGCGAGCAGGTCGGCGAGGAACAGGTCGGCGTCGTAGCGTTCGCGCGGCGGGTCGGTGCGCCACGGCCCCGCGAGGTGCGATTCGTACTGCCCCGCCAGGTCGTAGGACTCGACGCGGAACCCCGCAGCCGCGAGCAGCGGCAGCATGAGCACGAAGTCCTCCTTCGACCCGGTGGCGCCCGGGATGAGCAGCACTCGCCGCCCGTCGCGCGGGCCGAGCGCGATCCGCGCGAGCGGCCCGCTCGGCGCGTCGAACACATCGGGTTCGGCGCCCTCGGGCAGCGTGCGCCAGTCGAAGTCGGGGATGGCGCGGTCGAGCATCTCGGCGTCGGACTGCCAGCCCGGAGGAGGCGGCGCGAGCACCCCGGCCGGCGTCGATCGGAACGACCCGTCGGTCACCGGTCGCCCCGCCTCGTCGCCCGCGCTCTCCATGGATCTCACGATAGCGGCGTCCAGCGGATGTCCGGACTCGGCCCGTATCGTGGAGGGATGCCTACCGTCGACCTCACCCTGGAGACCTTCGAGCAGACCATCCTCGAGGGCGGCACCGTCTTCGTCGACTTCTGGGCCGGCTGGTGCGGCCCGTGCCTCGCCTTCGCGCCGCACTACCAGGCGGCGGCCGAGGCGAACCCCGACCTCACCTTCGCGAAGGTCGACACCGAGGCCCAGCAGCAGCTCGCCGCCGCGATGAACATCACGTCGATCCCGACGATCATGGCGTTCAAGGACGGCATCGGCGTGTTCGCGCAGGCCGGCGCCCTCCCCCGCCCGGTGCTCGACGACCTCGTCTCGCAGGTGCGCGCGCTCGACATGGACCAGGTGCGTGCCCAGCTTTCGAGCGAAGCCCCGGCGTCATCCGAGCCGGCGGCTTCCGAGTCGGCGACGGCCTGACGCTCAGCCCAGCGCGTCGACGCCGCTGAGGTCGAGCTCGACCCCGAACGGTCGCTCGGCACGCGTGATGAACGCGGGCACGCGCACGTACTCGCCGCGCTGACGTCGCTCGTCGAGGGCCGCCGCCCATCGGTCCTGCGCGTCCTGGCGCAGGAAGCCGGCGTGGCGCGGCCGGTCGCCGTCGGCGACCCCGCCGACGAGCTGCACGCCGACGCGGTAGCGCGGCGACATCCAGCGACTCGCGCGGGGCACGAGGACCGCCTCCTGGGTCACCCCGCCGCGCACGCGCGCGAGCTCGATCGAGGACTGGTGCCGATGCGCGTCGTCGACCGGCACGACGGCGCGCACGTCGCGGTCGGCGGACGGCGCGTCCACGATCGCGAGCCCGTCGAGGGTCGCGAGGTCTCCCCAGCGGTCGGGGTTGCCGGGCCGGCGGTCGCGCACGAAGCCGACCACGAGGTACGCGATCGCGGCGATGAGCAGCACGAGGAACGGCCACAGCACCCAGGCCGGGGCATCCGGCCGGATGAATCCCGTCGCGAGCAGCAGCACGAACACGACGAGGTACGGGAACGGCTCCCAGCGCAGGAGCGGCTTGAAGCGCGGCATCCGATCAGGCTACGCGGGCTCGCGCAGGGCGCCGAATCGCGACGCGACCTCCTCGAGCACCGACTCGTTTCCGGCGTAGATGCCCTCGGGGCGCGGCCAGTGCGCGACGACATCGGTGAAGCCGAGCTCGCGCGCGCGACCGACCGCATCCTCGAAGGCGCCCGCGCTCTCGAGGGAGTACCTCCCCTCGGCGTCGAGCGACAGCGTGCGGTCGAGCGACGCGGGGTCGCGGCCCTGGCGCTCGCAGGCCTCCTCGAACCGGCGTGACAGTTCGCCGACCTGCTTCCACCAGTCGCCGCGGTCCTCGAACGTCGAGCCCGTCGTGATCCAGCCGTCGGCGACGCGTGCGGCGAACGCCAGGCCGCGAGGCCCGAGCGCGGCGACGTGCAGCGGCATGCGAGGGTGGCGAGCCGGCTCGCCCACCATGCGCGCCTCGTCGGCCGTGTACCACGCGCCCTCGAACGAGATGCCGCCGGCACCTGCAGGCTCGAAGCGCAGCAGGACGTCGAGGGCCTCGGTGAACTCCACGAAGCGCTCGTGCCGCTGCCGCGGCGTGAGCTCGGGCTGGCCGAGCACGAAGGCGTCGAAGCCGGTGCCGCCGGAGCCGATGCCGAGCAGCATCCGGCCGCCGGCGATGTCGTCGACCGTCGCGAGCTCCTTCGCGAACGGCACCGGATGCCGGAAGTTGGGGCTCGCGACGAACGTGCCGAGGCCGATGCGCTCGGTCACCGTCGCCGCGGCGGTCAGGGTCGGTACCGTCGCGTGCCATCGCTCGCCCGCGAGGCCGCGCCACGCGAGGTGGTCGTACGTCCACGCGTGGTCGAACCCGAGCTCCTCGGCGCCGCGCCAGTAGCGGGCGGCCTCGGGCCAGTCGTGCTGCGGGAGGATGACGATGCCGAAGCGCATGGATCGAGCCTACGAGCGCGTGGGCACCAGGTCGATGTCGAGGGCGCGCGCGGCCGGATCGCCCGGACGCCGCTCGAGGCGGATCAGCACGATGCCCGCCAGGATCGCGATGCCGCCGAGCGCCTGGAACGGCGTGATCGCCTCGCCCAGCACGATCCACGCGACGATCGCGGCGAACACGACCTCGGACAGGCCGAGGAACGAGGCCAGCCGGGTGCCGAGCATGCGGATGGCGCTGATGCCCGACACGTACGCGAACGCCGTCGAGACCGCACCGACCGTGAGCAGGGGCGCCCACCACGGAGCCATCGTGCCGAAGAACGCGACCTCGCCGAATCGCGCCTCGAACGGCACGAGCCCCACGGCCAACGAGAGGCCGAGCACGAGGCATCCGATCACGAGGCCCGAAGCGGCGAGTGCGATCGGGGGGATGCCCGTGTCCTCGCGCTCGCCGATCACGTAGTAGACGGCCACGCCGATCATCGCGACCGCCGCGAGCGCGAGGCCGATCGGGTCGAAGCTGCCGCCAGCCGGTCCGATGACGAGCACGAGGCCCGCCATCGCGACGGCCGAGCCCGCGAGCACGACGGCCTGCGGCGTGCGCCGCGTGCGCACCCAGGCGAGCGCGACGAGCGCGACGGGCGCGAGGTACTCGATCAGTAGCGCGAGGCTCACCGGGATGCGCGCGATCGACATGTAGAAGGCGAGTTGCACGCCGGCGACGGCGATCACGGCGTAGACGAGGACCGTCCACTTGGCGCGCCAGAGCGGCCGCAGGTCGAACCTCAGGGCGATGAGGCCCGGGACGACCAGGAGCATCGCGCCGACGAGCACGCGGAAGAACACGGCGGCGCCGGGCGACCAGCCGGACTCGAGCAGCGGTTTCACGATCGCGCCGCCGGCGCCGAACGCGAGCCCCGAGCCGAGGCCCAGTGCGATGCCGAGGATGCCGCGTGAGGTGCGCATGCCGATACCGATCCGTCCGTTCGCGAGTCGGGCGCCGTCATGCCCGAAAGTCGTTATGCTCGTGACAGTAGCGACATCGACGTCAGGAGTCAATTGATTTTCACCGATGACACCGTGGACGCGCTCCAGTTCGTGGCGGCGCTGCTCGACACCGTGCCGCTCGCCTCCGAATCGGGCGCCGACGAGCTGAGCGAGCCCGCGCAGCTGAGCCGGCTGCTGGCCGCGTGGAAGTACTCCGGCCGACACGACGGCGACGCCCGCGAACTCGCCGAGGTCCGCGCCGCGCGCGACCGCCTCCGCGCGCTCTGGGCCCTCGATCGCGATGCCGCCGTCGACGAGGTGAACGCGATCCTCGCCCAGGCCCGCGCACTCCCCCGACTCGTCCGCCACGACGACGAGGACTGGCACATCCACGCGACCTCGCCCGAGGCACCGCTGGCCGAGCGCATCCTCGTGGAGGCCGCGATGGCCTTCGTCGACGTCATCCGCGCCGACGCCACCGAGCGCCTGCGCACCTGCGCCGCCGACGACTGCGAGGGCTCGTTCCTCGACCTGTCGAAGAACGCGTCGCGGCTCTACTGCAGCGCGCGGTGCGGCAACCGCGTCGCCGCACGCGCCCACCGCGCGCGCGCCGCCGACGCCGGCTGAGGCCGGCACCCCGGAGGCCCCGGCCGGCGCCGCCGGCTCTCATCCGGCGACCGGGCACCCCGCGGCCTCGACGGCCACGGCGTCGGCCGGCGCGATCGTGAGGTCGTACGTCGCGAGGATCGCGAGGAAGGCCGCGTGGTACGCGCACGTGTGGTCGGCCGTCGGAGACCACTCGGCCGGGCCGTGATCGGACTTCGCCTGGTTCGCGCGGCCGTCGACCGCGAGCAGGTTCGCCGGGTCGTTGGCGAACGCCCGGCGTTGGTCGGCGGTCCATTCGGATGCCCCGTGCCGCCACGCGTACGACAGGGCGACGACGTGGTCGATCTGCACGCGATCGCTGCGCTCGCCGCGCTCGAACCGGATGGTGGCGCCCGTGTACGGGTCGACGAGCACGCCGCGCGCGATCACGCAGTCGCTGCCGTTGCGATGCACCGCTTCGTCGAGATCCCTCGCGAGGACGTCGTTGCGCGTGTCGCAGCCGTTGCGATCGACGTCGGCCCACGCGTCGCCGAACGCGGCGCGGTCGTAGTCGTCACCGGATGCCCCGTCGGCGACGACCACGTCGGCCAGCGTCGCGTCGCCTGCGGCGGGACCGGGAACAGCACCTCCGGGACGAGCGTCGCCGAGGAGTCCCCCGAGGCCCGCCTGATCGAGGAAGTCATCGATCGCGGAATGAGCGTCAGCGGGCGCCGTGGGCGCCCCGAGGAGGATCCACGCCACGAGCAGCAGGGCGGGCACGGCGGTGCCGGTCGCGAGCGCGCGTCGGCGCGCGCACCGGGGCGCAGGTCGGGTCATCCGTTCAGCGTATGCGCAGCCGCCGACCAGCCCGCGTTCGGCGGGCTCACAACGTCCGCGGGTCGGCGCGCGGCGCCTCGACGGGCACCGTGTCGGCAGTCGGCGCCTCGGTGCCCAGCGCCTCGGCGACGCGTCGGCGGAGATCGGGCACCAACTCCTCCTCGAACCACGGATGCCGCTGGTGCCAGCCCACGTTCAACGGCGACGGATGCACCACCGGCACGACCTCGGGCGCGAACTCGCGCCAGGCCCGGACGGTCTCGGTGAGCGAGCCGCGCCAGCGATCGCCGAGATGGAACCGCTGCGCGTGCGCGCCGACGAGGATCGTCAGCCGCGGGCGGATGAGCCCGAGGATGCGCGGATGCCACGCCGCCGCGATGCCCCGCCGCGGCGGCAGGTCGCCCGAGGCGCCCTTGCCCGGATAGTAGAAGTCCATCGGCACGATCGCGAAGTCCGACGGGTCGTCGAACCGATCCCGCGGGACATCCAGCCACCGGAGCAGCCGGTCGCCGCTCGCGTCGTTGAAGGGGACGCCGCTCTCCTGCGCCCGGCGACCCGGCGCCTGGCTGAGGATCGCGACCTTGGATCCCGGCGATCCCACGACGAGTGGCCGCCAGCCCAGCGCGGTGAACGCGGCGTTCGCCGGGTCGGCGGCGATCTCGTCGCGGAGCACCTCGAAGACGTCGTCGGTCACGCCTCCATCCTCCCGCCTAGAATCGGGCGGGTGACCCGCCGCCCCCGACCCGACGATGGCAGCGCCTCGGCCGCACCCGACGACGCGGAACCCGCCGACACCGCACCCGACGTCCCGGCTCCCGATGACGCCATCGTCGACGATCGCCCCCGGCACACCCCGTTGTGGGCCCTGCTCTCGGGGTGGCTGCTCGGACTCGAGGCGTGGCTGCGCTCGCACGGCGGCCGGGGCCTGCGCCGCGGCATCCGCGTGTTCTGGGCGGCGGTCGCCGCAGCCGGCGCGTTCCTGCTCGTCGGGCCAGTGATCAACCCGCCGATGACGCTCGACGACATCACGTCGTCGGCGTCGAGCGCGACCGACGACTGGATCGCGCGCGAGTTCGCGGCCGACTACCGCATCGACCGCGACGACGACGGGCGCCTTCGCGCCGAGGTCGAGGAGCGCATCGACGCCCGCTTCCCCGACGGCGTCGAGGCGACGGGCATCGACCGGGTCCTCGCGACCGAGTACCAGGGGCACGCGCTCGACCCCTCGGCGATCAGCGCGACCCTCGACGGCGAGCCGGTCGAGGTGGCGATCCGTCGGGATGCGACGCAACTCACCGTGACGATCGACGGCGGCGAACCGCTCTCGGGCGACCACGAGTTCGAGGTCCGCTACCGGTTGCAGGACCTCGCCTACCCCACCGTCGACGACGCGACCGGCGACGAGGTCGACCTGCTCGAGTGGGACGTGTTCGGTCCGTCGTGGCCGCAGGCGTTCTCGGGCCTCGACGTCACCATCTCGATCCCCGACGAGCTCGACGACCGGCTCATCCGCGAGCCCCGCGGCAGCCTCGCGTGGACCCTCGTCGGCGGCGGCGAATGGCTCGAGCCCGAGCCCGACGGCCCGGCCGGCCGGGTGACGTACCGCATGACGAACGACCAGAACATCCCGCCGCACGCGCAGGCCTGGTTCACGATGAGCTTCGAGGCCGGCACGTTCGCGATGCCGCCGGTCTCGCCGCTGTTCGTGGTGCAGAGCTTCGGGCCGCTGCTGCCGCTCGCCCTGCTGGTCGTGGCGCTGCTGTTCGCGCTCGCCGCGCGCGCGGTCGCGTGGGCCGATGCGCGGGGACGGCCGTGGTTCGTCGCGCGGCACGACCCTCCGAATGTCACGCCCGGCATCGCCGCGCACGTGCTCGGCGCGCCGCGCGCGGTCGAACTCGGCGAGGCGCTCGATGCCATCCCGCAGCGGAGCCCGCGGGGCGGCATCGATCCGGCACCTCGGGTGCGCGCCGCGCGGGCCGCCCGGCGCACCGGCCGGTTCGGAGACCTCCCCCGCGCGCTCACGCGCTACTGGTTCGGCGCCGACCGGCGGCGGATCGTGGCCGACGGGCTCCGCCGAGTGCCGAACGGGTTCGTGCGCGACGCGTTCCTCGCCGCCCCGCCGGCGCTCGTGTTCGTGCAGTGGGGTCTCGTCCGGCAGCTCTCGCACCAGGCGACCCTCGCGGTCGTGTGGTGGCCGGTGGCGTTCGTCGTCGCCTCGACCGTGATCGCCGCGATCATCATGTGGATCGCCTGGTCGTCGCGCCCGCTCACGCGCCGGGGCGCCCTGCTCAAGCAGCACCTGCGCGGCATCGAGGCCTTCGCGGAGCGCACGCAGCTACTCGATCGGGGACCGTCGAGCGACCTCGCGCTCCCCTATGCCGTGCTCGGCGCCGAACCCGGATCCGCCGGCCGCCGGGTGGCGGCGATGCTCGATGCCGAGATCGGCGACACCACGTCGCGACGCGGATGGCGCACCCCCGGCTACCTGACCTGGCCCCGCCTGCTCGTGATCGGGGCATCCCTGCTCCTGCTGCCGGCCATGATCGCGATGATCGTGCTGGTTCCGCACCCGTACGAGCGTGGCATCAGGTCGGCCGCCTACGACCAGGAGCTGCCGGGAACGCTGTACACGACCGTCGAGTCCGCCGAGATCGTGGGCGAGCTCACGCGGTCCGCCGACGGGCGAGCGGTCGTGGCGGTCACCGAGCGATACGAGGTCGCCTTCGACGACTCGAGCGGACGCGTGCCGCAGTTCGCGCAGCAGTGGCGCGACCGCGTCGAGGGTCAGCCCCTCGACCTCCACCTCGATGCGGTGCGCATCGACGGCGACGAGGTGCCCTTCGTGACGGAGCAGGTGCGCGACACGCTGCTCGTGCACACGATGCTGCGGGAGGTGCTCGCAGGCAGCCACGACGTGGTCGTCGAGTACACGCTGCGCTCGGCGGCCGTGGGCGCCACGGGTGACGAGGGCGGCTACGGCCGAGGACCGACCGTCGACCGCGTGCGCTGGGCCGCGCTCATGGAGGGTTGGGACCTGGCGTCGTCGTGGCGCGACCTCGACACCATGGAGTTCGCGCCGACCCGGGTCGAGTTCCGGGTCGCCGACGACCTGTACGACCTCGCGACCGAGAGCGGATGGCTCACGCGCGACACCGACGCGGCCGATGAGGTGCGCGACTGGCCCGAGACGGTCGTGCCGTTCGGCGACGTCGACGAGGCGGTCGCCGATCCGGCGCAGCACGGCGTCGAGGAGACGACGGATGACTCGGGCGGCGAACTCGTCGCCGCGGTCGAGTTCGAGGACACCGAGTACGGCACGCCGCTCGCCCTCTCGGTCGACGACCTCGGCGTGCGACTGGACTTCCCCGCGGGCACGTTCACGGGACCTGACACGGAGGCTCGGCGCGCGTGGCAGGCGATCGCCGCCCTGCCGTTCGCCGCGACGCTCGGCCTCGAAGTGCTCGCGATCCTCGTCGCCGGCGCAGGCATCCTCGCGGGCCTGCGGCGGGCGCCGATCGCGTTCCGGCCCGGGGTGTTCCGCGACCTGCTCGTATGGTTCGCGCCGGCCGCCCTGCTGACGGCGATCGTCGGCTTCGTGTGGTTGACCGGCGACATGGTCGCGGACCATCCCGTGCTGCCCGCGCTCGGCCTGCCGCTCGTCGTCGCGCTCGCCGCCGTCGTCGCATCACTCGTGCTCACTCGGCGCAAGCGCGCGCCTGTCTGATCCGGTCCTGCGGAACTGAACGGGCCCATGCGGCCCTGGCCTGAACGCGAAGCGGAGGAGATCCGGTGCGACACGCCGGCTAGCGCCGGCGCGCCGCACCGGATCTCCTCCGTCCTGCACACGGCTTCCGGGGGCGGTGGACGCCGGGAGCGAGGCATCCGGCTCGTTGACGCGCCTCGCCGGCATGACGAAGGCCCCCGCGCCGCCGGAGCGGTGCGAGGGCCTTCGCAAGAAGTTCGCGGTGTCTTCGAGAGCCGCGTCACCGCACGAATGCGGCGCAGACGACGCTCAGCGGCGAAGCCCGAGACGCTCGATGAGCGAGCGGTAGCGGTTGATGTCGACGTCGGCGAGGTAGCCGAGCAGACGACGACGCTGACCGACGAGGAGCAGCAGGCCACGACGCGAGTGGTGGTCGTGCTTGTGCGCCTTGAGGTGCTCGGTGAGGTCCTTGATCCGCTTGGTGAGGATCGCGATCTGGACCTCGGGGGATCCAGTGTCACCGGGGTGCGTCGCGTACTCTTCGATGATCGCCTTCTTGGTGTCTGCATCCAGAGCCATAGATGGGATCCCCTTCCTTCTCGTTGCGCGCTGCCCGGGGCCTGATGCCTGGGCTCTCTTCATGCGCGGCCGATTCACGGCAACCTCACGAGTCTAGCAGAGCATTGCCGCGGGTCGGCGACCGGGCCAGACTGGACGGCATGGGGTTCGCCGCGAAGCGCGTCTACGACCCGGCCGCGGCGACCGACGGCTACCGCGTACTCGTCGATCGGCTGTGGCCGCGGGGACTCTCGAAGGAGCGCGCCGCGGTCGACGAGTGGGCGAAGGATGTCGCCCCCTCCCCCGAACTGCGCACCGAATGGCACCACGCCGCCGACCGCGAGGGCACGTTCGACGGCTTCGCGGCCCGCTATCGCGCCGAGCTCGACGAAGGCGGCGCCGCCGAGGCGGCCGAGGCGCTCCTCGCGCTCGCGGGCGAGCACGACCGCATCACACTGCTGTACGGCGCCCGCGACGAACGGATGAATCACGCGACCGTGCTGCTCGACTGGCTCGCGGCGCACGGGGCATCCGTGGATCGGTGATCGGAGCGGTTCGCGAAGGCCATCGACGACGACCGGCGTGTGGAACTCGAGGCGCGCATCTCCTCGCGGGGAGGTACAAGCACGCGGGATGGGCGTGGGCACCGGACGGGGCCCCGATCGGTGATCGAGGCCCCGTTCGGCGGCTCGCGCCGACGGTGATCAGTACTTGGAGATCACCTTGATGCCCGCGGGGCCCACGGGCACGTCGACGTAGCATCCGGCGTCGTACGCGGCGTTCCACGCGGCCTTCTGCTTCGCGTGCGCGGTCGACAGGTTGAACGATCGAGTGCCCGCGTAGCGGCACAGCTGGTACCAGGTCTTGGGGCCGACCACACCGTCGGCGGAGAGGCTGAGGTAGCGCTGGAAGCGGACCACGTTCGTCTTGGTGTTGGCGCCGAAGCTGTTGTCGACGGCGAGCTGGTAGCCGCCGTAGACGCTGCCGCGCGAGTAGGCGATGCCGTTGAGCATCGTCTGGATCTTGCCGATGCAGGTGGCGTAGCCGCCCGAACCGTACACGTGCGCCGTGCACCCCTTGCCGGTCGAACCGGTGTTGGCGCTGGCCGCGGTCGCGGGAACGATGGCGAGCGCCCCGGCGATGGCGAGTGCGATCGCGCCTCCGGCGATCCTGCTCTTGATGGTCTTCACGTCGAACTGCTCCGTTCGGGTCGTCGGGCGCCGGATCGGTGCCCTCACGGGTGGCGTGCGCGATGTGCGCGGCGCGATCGTATCGAGCGGCCGAAGCCCGGTGGAATGGGGAGGAGTACCCGTGTGCGCCGGCGGTCGAGGAGGTCTGGCGGCGGGCGGGTCGACCCACTCGCTCCGCGGGTCGAGGAGCGCCGAAGGAGCGCATCGAGACTCCTCCGCCGGGCCCGTGGAATGTCGGTGGCACCCGGTTGAATGAACACATGTCAGCCACCCTGCTCGCCCCGCCCGAGGCGGCGCTCGAGTGGGAGCTGATGTCGATCGCGGCCTTCGACGGCATGATCCGGCAGATCCAGGCCGACCAGTACCGGCGCGTCCAGCGCGCCCGTGAACTCGCCGCCGAGGTCGAGCGGGTGACCGAGTCGAGCACGTCGCGCGAGCGCGACATGGCGACGCGGTCGTTCGTCGCCGAACTCGCGACGACGCTCGGGCAGCATGAGGTCGCGGCCGCGCGCCTCGTCGCCGAAGCCGAACGCCTCACCGGCCCGCGCGCCGCAACGCTCGACGCCCTGGGCGCCGGCGACCTCGGGCTCACCCAGGTGCGCTCGGTGCTCGAGCTCACGCGCGACCTTCCGGCCGACGTCGCCGATCAGGTCGAAGCGGTCGCCGTCGCGGCCGCGGCGGCGGCCGTCGCCGACGGCACCGCGTCGACGAACGCCGACCTGCGACGGCGGATGCGCCGGGCGCGTGAGCGGATGCATCCCGAACCGCTTGCCGACCGGCGCGCTCGCGCGGCTGAAGACCGGCGCGTGTGCGTCGATGCGGCACCCGACGGCATGGCCTGGCTGAGCGTGTTCCTCGAAGCCGAGCGCGCGGTGGCGATCGAGCACCGACTCGAACTGCTCGCCGGGCGAGCGCCGGCCGGCGACGGCGACGTGGGCGACGACGACGGCCACGGCGACGGCGACACGCGCATCCGAACGCAGCGCGCCGCCGATCTCGCCGCCGACCTGCTGCTCGCCGGCACCCTCTCCGATGACGAGCGCACCCGTGCCGACATCGCGACGCCACCGGCACCGTGCAGCCTCGGCTCAACGTGACCGTTCCGGCGATGACGCTGCTCGGCCTCTCCGACGAACCCGCAGAGCTCGACGGGTACGGCCCGATCGACGCCGACACCGCTCGTCGCCTCGCCGCACACGCGCCGTCGATGCGGCGCATCCTCGTGCACCCCGAGACCGGCGCCGTGCTCAGCTACGGCCGCGAGCACTACCGGGCTCCGGCCGACCTCGATGGCTTCGTCCGCGTCCGTGATGGGCAGTGCCGGTTCCCGGGTTGTTCACGCCGCGCCGAGCGGGCCGACCTCGACCACACCACCGCGTGGGAGCACGGCGGTCGCACCGACGCCGCGAATCTCGCGGCGCTCTGCCGACATCATCACCGACTCAAACATGAGAGCGGGTGGCGAGTCGAGCACGAGGCAGGCGGAGTCATGCGGTGGACCTCACCGGCCGGGCACGTGCTGCGAACCCTCCCCGAACGGCCGTTCGTGCCGGTCGGGGCGGGTGAGGGCATGGCAAGGCCTGCACGCTCCGATGGGCCACCGCCGGGCCTGCCTGCGGAACCGATGTCGCCCGACCCGCGAACGTCATGCGAGCGAATCGACTCGGAAACGGTCGGCCCTGGCGAGCGCTACGGCGTCCTCGCACCGTTCTGAGCATCCAGCACGGTCGCCCGTCGGATGCGGCAGCACGTCCGCGGCGCACCGCACGCCGGCGCTGCACGCGACTCACCGCGCCGCGCGCCGCCTACCCCTCCCGCGACTCCGCGAGCGTCAGCCCCGGCGCCGGCTGCTTGCGCAGCTGACCCGTCACGACGATCGCGACGACGCAGAGGGTGAGCAGGATCCAGCCCGGCCAGCCGAGGAACGTGCCCCACGGGGTGACCGGCAGTTCCGACTCGTCGATGAAGAAGAGGAACTGCGCGGTGGCCGTGTTGACCGCACCGTGCGCGATGACCGCAGGCCAGACCGACGCCGAGCGCAGCCGCATCCAGCCGATGACGAATCCGCCGAGCACGCAGAACACCACCATGCACGCCACGCCGACGAGGTCGGTGAGCCCGTAGTTGTAGCCGAGCAGGATGATCGGCGAGTGCCAGAGACCCCAGATCACACCGGTCAGCACGAGCGCGGGAACGGTGCCGAGCGGGCGCAGCGCGGGCAGCAGCCAGCCGCGCCAGCCGAGCTCTTCACCGAACGCGGCGAAGCTCGAGAAAAGGGTCGCGAACGGCAGGCTCAGGATGCCGATCAGCATGAACGTCTGCGCGTCGAGGGTTCCGGTCGGATCGACCTGCTCCACGTACGCCGCGGCACCGCTGAGGCCCGCGAAGTCGAGCCGGATGAGGCCCATCGCCTGCCCGAGCAGCATCGCCGCGAACGGCAGCACCGTGAACACGACGAACGCCAGAGCGATGAACAGCCACGTGCGCCCGGAGGGCCGGAACGGCACCAACCCGAGCAGGCGCCCCACCCGCGGCGGACGGCGGACGAAGAAGACCACGACGAGCGTCGCCAGCGTGGGCGTGAACATCAGGGCGAACGCGATGACGCCGAAGGCCGGGTGAGCGAGCCCCTCGCCCGAGAGCCACAGCGGCAGGCACACGAGCCAACCCGCGCCGAAGGAGATCACGGTGAACACGGCGACCGCGACCCACGGCACACGGTCGGGGAAGACCGGCCCGCGGTCGGTGTTCTTCGCGCGCTGTGCGGCGGCCTTCTGCGCGCGGCGCTCGGCCGGCGTCGTCGCGGGCGCGGCCCAGGCGGGCGCGTTGACATGCGCCGTGGCGGCGACCGGCGCGGGCATCGGTTCGTTCGTCATACGCTCATCGAACCAGCCCTACCGACCGGGCGCCTCCACCGGGCGACGGATCTTACGTTCCGCCGCGCGGCGGAACGCAACCTGACGGAACGCCACGCGACGGAACGCCGAGCGACGGCACGCCGCGCAACGGCACGCCGCGCAACGGCACGCCGCGCGACGGAACCGCACGCCACGGTCGCGCCGCACAACGCCACTCGACCGAACGCCACGCCCCGAACCCCACGGCGAGGCATCCGCTCACGGCGCGAGCAGGAAGATCGGCGGCCACCCGGTGTGCGCGTAGACGATCACGGCGAAGACGACCGCGTCGAACAGCAGGTGCACGACGAGCACGTACGTCAGCGACTTCGTGAGTGAGAACGTCCACCCCTGGATGAGGGCGAACGGGATCGTCAGCAGGGGTCCCCACGACTGGTAGCCGAGCTCCCACAGGAATGACACGAACACGATCGCCTGCAGCAGGTTCGCCTGCCACACCGGGAAGTGGCGCTTCAGCAGCACGAACACGGTGCAGACGAAGAACAGTTCGTCCCACGTGCCGACCGCGTTGACGCCGACGAACAGGCGCGCGATCTCGTCGGGCTCGGTCACCGTCGGCCAGTTCTGGTAGACGCCCGAGGTGATGAAGTAGAACGGCAGGATGAGCCATCCGGCGAAGGTCACGAAGATCAGGTAGAGCCACTGCGTGCGGTTCCAGCGCTGCCCGGTGCGCCACGGGAAGCGAATGACGCGCTCGCGGTACACCCATCGCGAGATGACGTAGGGCACGAGCACGGCGAGCCCGAGCACGACCGTGAACCGCACCATCGACGGGTAGCTGATATCGGCCTCGAGCGACATCGTCGAGATGATCGCCTGGCCGATCGCGACGAGCGCGAGGTCGGGCAGCAGGCGGCTCGTACGGCCCGAACGATCGCACAGCCACGCGGCGACGAGGCCCGCGACGAGCAGGCCGTAGCCCACGAGCGGCAGCATGAACCCGAACAGGGCCACGGCGGCGCCGCACACGAGCACGGCTGGGATCAGGCCGATCGGGTGCGTGCGCACGTCGGGTACGGCGACCGGGAGTGGCGTCGTCATCGGCGGTCGGTCGTCATCGGCGTCAGTCATCGCGCTCAGTGGTCGGCGCCGACGAGGCCGCGCTCGGAGGCCTCGACCCACCGGCTCAGGAAGCGGGCGCCCGCCTCGTCGTGGATGACGTCGTCGACGTACAGCACGTCGTAGCCGGTCTCGGGCACGCCGTCGGCCGGCCGCACGTCGACATGCCGCACCGCCTCCCCCTGTTCGTGCAGCCAGTCGGCCATGCGGTAGTCGCCGCGCGAGTCGCCCATCGTGCGCCAGTGGCGCGGTCGGATGCCACGCTCGCCGAGCAGCGCGACCGCGCGCTGCGCGCCGAGGTCCTTGCCCAGCTGCACCGACTCCACGTCGGTCGAGATGATCGTCGGATCGATGCGCCACTGCACGGCGCCCGAGGCATCCACTCGCTCGACGCCCTCGCGAACCGTGCCGAATCCGCGGGCGGCGAGCGCCTCGGCGGCGACGCGATCGAAGTCGGGCTGCGCCGCGAGATACCGGTCGGATGCCACGTCGACGCGCTGCTCGACCGAGACCATGGCCCGTTTCGTCTCGTCGAAGAACATGAGGTCGGCGAAGCGCCGCGCGACGAGCTCGCGCATCTCGGCCGCGAAATCGGCGGGCATCGCGAGGGCCTCGTCGACCTGCACCTCGCCGAGCCCGCGCTCGTCGATCGCCGCCCAGACCGCGCCCTTCTCGCAGACCGCCCACACGGGCGCGCCCGGCTCGAGGCCGGCCGCGAGCATCGGCGGCACGACCTGCTCGGCGATGAAGGCGTCGGAACGGCCCGTGTTGAACACGACCGGATTGCCGGCGTTCGCGAGTGCGGTGAGGTCGCGCGCGATCGTGGCGATCGCGAGGCTGCGCGTCACGGGACTCGCGAGCGGCCCGTCGACGTCGAGCAGCAGGCCGAGGAGCGGGGATTCGATCACCCGGACAGCCTATTCGCGACATCCGACGACACGGCTCGCCACGTGTCGGCGGAAGGTGCGAGCATCGACGCATGACCCGGATGCGACATGCGATCGTCCCGCCCTACCTGCTCGCGCGCATCGCCGCCGTCGCCGACGAGCGCTACCCGATCGCCGCGGACGCGGCGCGGCGCTCGCTCGTGCGCGACGCGCCCGTGCGCGAGTGGCGCCTGCGCGGCGAGCTGCCGCCGTTCGCGCACGATCGCCTGCCGTCGGTGCTGCCCGACGCCCCGTCGAGTCCCGACCGGCGCATCTCCGACGCGCAGGGCTCCGAGACCCTGCCCGGCCGGCTCGTGCGCCGCGAGGGCCAACCCGCGACGGGCGACGACGCCGTCGACGAGGCGTATGACGGGCTCGGCGACACCCACCGCATGTTCGACCGCGTCTTCGGCCGCGACTCGATCGACGGCACCGGCATGCCGCTCGAGGCGACCGTGCACTACGGCGACCGCTACGACAACGCGTTCTGGGACGGCGAGCGCATGGTCTTCGGCGACGGCGACGGCGAGATCTTCAGCGGCTTCACGAACTCGATCAGCGTGATCGGGCACGAACTCGCGCACGGCGTCACCGAGCGCACCGCGAACCTGCGCTACCAGGGCCAGTCGGGCGCGCTCAACGAGCACGTGTCCGACGTGTTCGGCGCCCTGGTCGAGCAGTACACGCTGGGTCAGGATGCGGGGGCGGCGACCTGGTTGATCGGCGAGGGCATCTTCACCGACGCGGTGGAGGGCCGCGCGCTGCGCTCGATGCTCGAGCCCGGCACCGCGTACGACGACGACGTGCTGGGGCGCGATCCCCAGCCCGCGCACTACGACGACTACATCCAGACCCGTGAAGACAACGGCGGCGTGCACCTGAACTCCGGCATCCCGAACCGCGCGTTCGCGCTCGCGGCGACGGCGCTCGGCGGGTTCGCGTGGGAGCACATGGGCCGCATCTGGTACGCCACGCTGACCTCCGGCCGGCTCGCCGTCGACACGGGGTTCCACCGGTTCGCGGGCGAGACCGTGCGCGCGGCGTCCGAGCGCTTCGGCGCCGACTCGCGCGAGACCCGGGCCGTGCGCGAGGCGTGGGCGGCCGTCGGCGTCGCTCCCGAAGAGGTCTAGCGTGCCCGAAGTCGCCCCCTCGCTGGCCGACCCACGCCCGGTCCGAATCCCCACGCACGCCGAATACGTCGACAACCGGCGCGACGCGCGCGAATTCGGGCACGACTTCGCCCTCCTGCCCACCCTTGGCGCGGCGGCCGTCGTCGCCGTCGCGGCCGCAACCGCCGTCGTCATCGCCGTGCTCGCCCTGGAAGACGCGGTGCGTTCGAGCACCACGACCGACGACTGGTCGAGCTTGGCGGGCCCGCTGCTCGGCATCGGCACCTTCGTCGGCGTACTCGTGCTCGCGTACCGCGTCATCGTCGGCCGCATGCTCGACCGCGAATTGCGGGCCCAACGATGGGCGGAGGCGCACGGATTCGCCTACGAGACCGGTGGCGAGCTGCACCTGCCGGGGCTCATCTTCGGCATCGGCGACGACCCGCACGTGGTCGAGCGCGTGCGATCGCTCGACGGCGCCAGGTCGGTCGAAGCGGGCACCTACCGGTACACGACCGGCAGCCGCAAGAGCCGCACCATCCATGAGTGGACCTATGTGGCCGTGCGCCTGGAGGCCCCGCTCCCGCACCTCGTGCTCGACGCGAGAGCGAACGACCTCGGTGGCTCGAACCTGCCGGCCAGCCTCTCGCGGCACCAGCGGCTGAGCCTCGAGGGCGACTTCGATCGCTGGTTCCAGCTCTACGCGCCGTCGGGCTACGAGACCGACGCGCTCTACGTGTTCACCCCCGACCTGATGGCCCTGCTGATCGACCAGGCGGGCGCCGACGACGTCGAGCTCGTCGACGACTGGATGATCGGCTACCGCAAGGGGCCCGCCGACCTCGCGTCGCCCGAGTTCTGGGAACGGTTGCGCCGGCTCGGCGTGACCGTCGCCGATGGGGTCGCGAAGCGCGCGGCACGGTACCGCGACGACCGGGTCACCGGAAACCTGCGACCGGCCGAAGCGATCCTGGCGGGCGTCGCCGCGCCTCCCGCACGTGTCGCGACGCCCGGCCGGCGGCTGCGTCGACGCGTCTCCTGGCGGACCTGGGTCGTGCCCGTGATCGCCGCCGTGTGGATCGCGATCATCGCCGGACGCGTGTTCGGCTGACGACGGCACGGGAGTACGATCGCCGCATGGACGTCTCAGTCTCGAGGTCGGGCGGCATCGGCGGCCTCCGGCTCGTGTGGGAGGTCGACCTCGATCGCGAGCCCGACCGGGAGTCATGGGAGGTGCTCCTCCACGACATCCCATGGGACGAGGTGCCGCCCGCACCGCCCGAGCCCGACCGCTTCATCTACCGCATCCGCTGCGAGCCGCACGAGGCGACGCTCGCCGAGCGGCAGGTCACGGGGCCGTGGCGGGAGCTGGTCGATCGGGTGCGGGCGCGCTCGGAGCCGCGGCGCGCAGCATCAGGACCACGCCGAGCGCGATGAGGCCCTGCGCCGCGAGGTAGGTGCCCATGACCGCGAGGTCGTGCGCGGCGAACTCGTACCCGGGCAGGAAGCGGCCGAGCGCGAGCACCGAGTCGGAGACGACGAACAGTGCCCCGCCGGCCGCCACGAGGCGGCCGCGGGTCGAGGCGACCGCGGCCATCGCTCCGAGCACCAGGCCGTAGACGGCGACGGGTGCGAACAGCGCCCCGAGATGCGGGCCGAGCAGCAGCAGGAACCCGACATACCAGGCGGTGTACGCCGCCAGCACCGGAAGCCGGGGTCGCCGGCGAGCCGCCGCAGCATCGGACGGCCTGCCGAGCCGCACGAAGAGCACGAGGTACAGCACATGGGCCACGAGGAATCCGAGGAGCCCCGCGACGAACCACATCGGGCCGGGGAACGTCAGCAGCACGTCGCCCGCCCACGACGCGGCGATCGCCGCGACGAGCAGCGCACCGGATGCTCCGGGCCGGGGTCGGAGGGCGAGCAGCACGGCCAGCGCGAGCAGAGGCATCAGCAGCGCCTTGGTCGCCGTGATCGACCACGACGGGCCGGTGACGAGGAGCAGGAGGTGCACCGCGGAGAGGACGAGGTAGGGCAGGAAGAGCGGCAGGAGGGAGCGGAGCGGACGGGCGGTCACGTCTTCGTGGCCTTTCGGGAGAAGTTCGGGGGCGGGCCGGAACGGGGCGGGTGCGACGAGGGGCCGCCGGTCGCCCGGCGGCCCCTCGAGGGTTCAGGTGATCGGGATCAGCTGACGCCGAGCAGGTCGATCACGAAGATCAGCGTCTGGCCCGAGAGTCGGTGTCCGCCGCCTGCTGGGCCGTAGGCCTTCTGCGGCGGCACGGTGAGCTTGCGGCGCCCGCCGACCTTCATGCCGGGAATGCCCTCCTGCCAGCCGGCGATGAGCGCCTGCAGCGGGAAGTTGATGGACTGGCCGCGGCTCCACGAGGAGTCGAACTCCTCGCCCGAGTCGTATTCGACGCCGAGGTAGTGCACGTCGACCGTCGCGCCGGGCGTCGCCTCGGCGCCGTCGCCCACGACGAGATCCTCGATGACGAGGTCGGCGGGAGCGGGCCCCTCGGGAGCGTCGATCTCTGGCTTCTTGCTGGTGTCGGTCATGCGTTCCATCCAATCGGATGCCCCGCCGCCTGTCCATCCGAGGGACCCTCGACGACGGCGACGCCGGCCTGGCACGAGGGTGCTGGCGGACGGATGTCCACTCTTGCCTTGCGCCGACCGCCCGCGCGTTGCACGCTGGAATCCGCAGAACCCGCCGCCCCGCGAACTGTCGGCAGTGCCACAGTCCGGGCGGCGGGTTTTCACGTGCCGGGCCGGGCGTGCGCGGTCGGCGCCATCAGGCGTGCACGCTCGGCGCCATCAGGCTCGCGCGGTCGGCGGCGATGCGCGCGAGCAGCGCCCGCTCGTCGTGCGCGCGCCGCACGTCGGCACGCCCCGTCGCGATCATCTGGCGGTCGAACGCGAGGTGCGTGGCATCCGCGATGAGTCGGCGCATCGTCGCCGTGCGCGCGGGCCGGAGGCCCTTGGCCCAGCGCATCGCGCCGCGCCGGCCGGCGTGCGTGGCCAGCATGTCGACCTCGGCCGGCGCGAACCAGCCGGCGGCCGCGTACTCGGCGAGCCGCGCGCGCGTGATCGCCACCTCCCGACGGCGAAGCAGCACGGTCGCGACGACGGCCGCCGCGAAGATCGGCACCTGCACCGTGAGGTAGAGCCCGACCGCATCGGGCGAGAACGCGAGCGAGCCGTTCCAGAGGGCGTGCAGGGCCGTCGCGGCCGCGAGGCCGAGCAGGAACCATCCGATGACCCGGGCGCCGCCGCCCCGCCGCGCCGCGATGCCGAGCGCAAGTCCCGTGCACGCCGTGAAGAGCACGTGCGCGAACGGGGAGAAGATCGCCCGCACGACGAAGGTCGCGCCGAGCCCGGCCGCGCCGTCCTCGACGAGCGCGGACCCGAAGTAGAGGATGTTCTCGGTGAACGCGAACCCGGCGGCGATCGTGGCCGCGTAGACGAGGCCGTCGACCGGCCCGTCGAAGTGCGAGCGCGAGAACAGGTAGAGCGCCAGCACGCCGACGCCCTTCGCCGCCTCCTCGACGATGGGCGCCTGCACGACGGCCTGCAGGGCGCTGTCGGGGGCTGCGCCGATCGCCGCGGCCGCCGCGAGCTGCACGCCGAGGTCGACGACGAGCGCGATCGCGACCGACACCGCCGCGCCCCAGAGGAACGCGAACCAGAGCGCCCAGCGCGGCTCGGGCTCCCAGCGGTCGACCCAGCGGATGGCGAGCAGCACGGCGGCCAACGGGATGAGCGCCAGCGCCGCGCCGACGGCGACCGTCGACGCGCCCATCGCGACGACGAGGTAGGCGATGACGAGCAGGCCCACGCCGCCCGCGAGCACGATGCCGATGATGGCGAAGACGAGCCCTCCCGTGCGAGGGCGGGGCGGCACGGCCGCCCACGGCGACGTCGAGGCGACCGGATGCGGGTTGGGTCGGGGGTACGGGTTCGGGCCGGGCTGCGTGTGGATCACGTGCGCGACCCTATCGATCCCGACCGACCGCAGGCGAGTGCGCGGGCTCGTCGGGCTCGAACATGACCGCGGGATTCAGGATGCCCGCGGGATCGAACACCGCCTTGATCGACCGCTGCAGCTCCCACTGGTCGTCGCCGAGTTCGTCGCGCAGCCAGCGCCGCTTCAGCACGCCGACCCCGTGCTCGCCCGTGAGCGTGCCCCCGAGGGCGACCGCTGCGCGGAAGAGCTCGTCGGCGGCCGACCAGACGTGCAGCGGCACATCGGGCTCGCCGGGCGCGGGCTCGTCGAACACGAAGTTGGGATGGAGGTTGCCGTCGCCGGCGTGCGCGAGCGTCGGGATCTCGAGGCAGTGCTTCGCGCCGATCCGCTCGATGGCGCGGAACATCTCGGGCAGCCGGGAGCGCGGCACCGCGACATCCTCGATGAGCACGCGGCCCCGTGCGGCGAGGGCCGGATGCATCGACCGGCGGATCTCGAGCAGGCGCTCGCCCGTCGCGGCATCCGTGGATGTCGTCACCCGGCCGCCCGCGTCGGCGAGGATCGCGGCGATCGCGGCCGCCTCCTCGGCCGCGCCGGTGCCGTCGGCCTGCGCGAGCAGGAACGCCTCCCCCGCCTCCAGGCGATCGAGCGGGGTGCCCGCGAGCCGGTCGGCGACGGCCGAGCCGTCGACGGTGCCGCCGTCGTGCGAGCCGCCGTCGCGCGCGCCGCCGTCGAGCGCACCGCTCGCCAGGTATTCGACCACGCGAGCGAGGCCGGCCGCGTCGATCAGTTCGAGGACCGCCGGGCGCAGGCGCGCGGCGGTCACCCGGGCGGATGCCACGGCCGCGGCCGTGACGTCGGGGAACACGGCGGCGACCGTCACGGGCTCCCCCGCGGGCATCGGTCGGAGCCGCACGGTCGCCTCGACGATGACCCCGAGCGTGCCCTCGCTGCCGGTCAGCAGCGCGGTGAGGTCGTACCCCGTGACACCCTTCACGGTGCGGTGGCCGGTGCGCAGCAGGCGTCCGTCGGCGAGCACGACGGCGAGCCCCAGCACCGCCTCGCGCGTCACGCCGTACTTCGCGCAGAGCAGGCCCCCGGCATTGGTGGCGATGTTGCCGCCGATCGAGGAGATCGCCCGGCTCGCGGGGTCGGGCGCGAACCAGAGGCCGAGCGGTGCGAGGGCCGCGTTCAGGTCGCCGTTGATGACGCCCGCCTCGACGACCGCCAGCTCGTTCGCCTCGTCGATCTCGAGGACGCGGCGCATGCCCGACACGTCGAGCACGATCGCGCCCTCGCTCGCCACGCCGCCGCCGGCGAGTCCGGTGCCCGCGCCGCGCGGCACGACCGGGGTGCCCGACGCGCTCGCGAGCCGGAGCGTCGACTGGACGTCGGCGACCGAGGTCGCCCGGACGATCGCGAGCGGCGTCGCCGGGCTGACGAGACCCGAGCGGTCCTCGCGAGCGGCGCGGAGATCCGATGCTTCGGTGGAGACGGCGTCGCCGAGCTCATCGATGAGTCGGGCGAGGATCGGGTTCGGCATGCCGTCATCCTAGGCGTCCGGGTCATGTCCGATTCCCGCTGGTCGAGGTCGGTGGGGCGTGCGAGGCTGGAGACATGCCATCCACCGCCCCTGCGGCTCCCCGCGCGGAACGAGCGCCAGCCGACGTCGCCTTCGCCGAGCGCTACCGCGCGATGCAGGCCCGCGACGCCCGGTTCGACGGCCAGTTCATCACGGGCGTGCACTCGACCGGCATCTACTGCCGGCCCAGCTGCCCGGCCGTCGCCCCCAAGCCCTCGAACGTGACGTTCTACCTGACCGCGGCCGCCGCGCACGAGGCCGGCCTCCGCGCCTGCAAGCGGTGCCTGCCCGACGCGGTGCCCGGCTCGCCCGAATGGGACCTGCGCGACGACCTCGCGGCACGGGCGATGCGCCTGATCGCCGACGGCGTGGTCGAGCGCGAGGGCGTGCCCGGACTCGCCGCGCGCCTCGGGTACACGCCCCGGCACCTGACCCGCGTGCTCTCCGCGGAGCTCGGCGCGGGCCCGCTCGCCCTCGCCCGCGCGCACCGGGCGCAGGTCGCGCGCACCCTGCTCGTCTCGACCGACCTGCCCGTCGCCGACATCGCGTTCGCATCGGGCTTCGGCAGCATCCGCCAGTTCAACGACACCATCCGCGCCGTGTACGAGCGCAGCCCCCTCGAACTGCGGGCGACCGCCCGCGGGCGGGGACCGCTCACGGCGACCACCGGCACGGCCGCTGCCACGGGCACGGTCGCTGCCACGGGCACGGTCGCGATCAGGGAGTCCGCCGCGACCACGGCCACGGCGTCCTCGCCGGCCACGGCGCCGCCGACTCCCGGCGTGGTCCGACTCCGCCTGCCGGCACGGCCGCCCTTCGATGCGGCCGGCGTGTTCGCCTGGCTCGCGGCCCGCGCGCTCGAGGGCGTCGAGGTCGCCGAGCCGTCGCGATACGAGCGCGTGCTGCGCCTGCCCGGCGGTCCCGCCCACGTCGCGATCGCGGCCGGTGACGACGGGGCGTCCGTCGACGTGGAGGCCGCCCTCGCGACGCTGGCCGACCTGCCGCCCCTCGTCGCGCGCGTGCGACGGCTCTTCGACCTCGACGCCGACGCCGTCGCCATCGATTCGGCGCTGAGCGCCGATCCGGCGCTCGCGCCGTCGGTCGCCGCGACGCCCGGCCTGCGGCTGCCGGGCGCCCTCGCACCGCACGAACTCCTCTTCCGCGCGCTCATCGGCCAGCAGATCTCGGTGGCCGCCGCGCGCACCGCGCTCACGCGGCTCGCGGCCCAGCTCGGGGAGCCCGTCGAGTTCGGCGGGCGCACCTGGACGCTGTTCCCGACGACGGCGGCCATCGCCGCCGAGGGCGGCGGACTCCTGCGCGGCCCGGCCGCCCGCATCCGGACCATCGTCGACGTCGCGCACCGACTCGAGTCCGGCGACCTGGTCGTCGCGCCCGAGCGTGGTCGCGACGAGCTCACCGCCGACCTCCTCGCCGTCCCCGGCATCGGGCCGTGGAGCGCCGGATATCTCGCCATGCGGGTCTGCCGCGCACCCGACGTGCTGCTGACGAGCGACCTCGCACTGCGCAACGGCGCCGCCCGGCTCGGCCTGCCCTCCGAGGCGCGCGCGCTCGCCGAGGCCGGCCGGCGCTGGGCGCCCTGGCGCAGTTACGCCTCCATGCATCTGTGGAAGGCCGCGGCGTCCTAGCGGCTGGCGTCCTAGCAGCTTGGGCCTCAGAGATCCGATGTCTGGGGCATTCCGCGCTAGCATGCGTGCATGGCGGTCACGGACGAGGCGATCCTGAAGATCAAGGAGATGATCATCGCGGGCGAACTCGCCCCCGGCGATCGGCTCCCACCCGAGAAGGAGCTGAGCGAACGGCTCGGCCTCTCCCGGTCGTCGCTGCGCGAGGCGGTGAAGGCGCTCGAGGTCATCCGCGTGCTCGACGTCCGCCGCGGCGACGGCACCTACGTCACGAGCCTCGAGCCGCGCCTCCTGCTCGAGGCGATGAGCTTCGTCGTCGACCTGCACGACGACCAGTCGGTACTCGAGATCTTCGCGGTCCGGCGCATCCTCGAGCCCGCCGCGTCGTCGCTGGCGGCGCAGAACGCCGACGAGCAGGCACTCGAACGCCTCCGCGAGACCATCGACGGCGTCGACCACGCGGCCGACGTCGAGAGCCTCGTGGAGCACGACCTCGAGTTCCACCGCGGCATCGCCGACGCCGCCGGCAACACGTACCTCGCGAGCCTCATCGACTCGCTCTCGAGCCACACCGTGCGCGCCCGCATCTGGCGCGGCATCACCCAGCAGGACGCCGTCGGGCGAACGCTCGCCGAGCACCACGCCATCCTCGACGCGATCGAATCGGGCGACGCCGACCTCGCACAGGCGCTCACCGTCGTGCACGTCAGCGGCGTCGAGCAGTGGCTGCGGAGCGCGCTGTAGGCACGCGCTGAGCACGCCGACGGGGCGCCGGCACCGCCGACGCCCCGCCTCGAATCAGCCCCGACGAGTCACTCGTAGAGGACGGCCTGGATCTCCTCGTCGTCGATGTTGGTCGCGTCGTACCAGAAGAAGCCGGTGTCGATCGTCTCGGGCAGGTCCTCGCCCTCGATCGCCTCGACGGCCGCCTTCACGGTCTCGTAGCCGATGCCGACGGGGTTCTGCGTGATCGCGCCGATCATGAGGCCGTCCCGGATGGCGTCCATCTGCGCCTTGCCCGAGTCGAAGCCGACGACCGTGAGGCTCGCGGGGTCGATGCCGAGCTCCTTGACGGCCTGCACGACGCCGATCGCCGAGCCCTCGTTGGAGCCGTAGATGCCCTTCAGGTCGGGGTTCGCGGCGATGATGGCCTTCGCGAGGTCGGCCGACTTGGCCTGGTCGCCGCCACCGTACTGGATGTCGACGATCTCGATATTCGGCTCGTTCTCCTCCAGGTAGTCGACGAAGCCGTCGCGGCGCTCCTGGCCCGTGACCGAGGTCTGGTCGTGCACGACGAGGGCGACCTTGCCCTCGTGCCCGATCGCCTCGGCCATCCGCTTGGCGGCCTCGGCCGCGGCGGCCAGGTTGTCGGTCGCGGCCGTCGTGAGCGGGATGTCGCTGTCGACGCCCGAGTCGAACGCGATGACCGGGATGTTCGAGTCCTTCGCCTGCTGCAGCAGCGGCCCCGCGGCCTGACTGTCGAGCGCGGCGAAGCCGATCGCGGCCGGGCTCTTGTCGAGCGCGGTCTGCAGCATCTGGATCTGCTGGTCGACGTCGGCCTCGGTGTCGGGGCCCTCGAAGGTGATCTCGACGTCGAACTCCTCGGCGGCCTGCTCGGCGCCGGCCTTCACGGCCTGCCAGAACTGGTGCTGGAATCCCTTCGAGACGAGGGCGATGTACGGCCGGTCGCCGCTGCCGCCGTCGCCGCCGGCGTTGCCGCCGCCGTCGGTCGCGCAGCCGGCGAGCATCAGCGCGGCGGCCGCGAGGCCCGCCACGACGCCGATGGAACGCTTCTTGATCATGTGTCACTCCCTTGTGTCTGTGTGGTGCAGGTGGTGCAGGTGGTGCAGGTGGTGCGGGTGGTGCGGGTCGTACGGCTGGTGCAGGTGGTGCAGGTGCGGGTCGCTCAGGTGCGGTCGGATGCCTCGTACGTCGCGGCTGCCCGTCAGCTGCGCCGCCGGCGCAGCATGTCGAGGTAGACGGCGACGAGGATCACGATGCCGACGGCCACGGACTGCCACTCCTGCGGTACCGAGATGATGCGCAGGCCGTTGGTCAGCACGGCCATGATGAGGGCGCCGATGACGGTGCCGACGATCGAGCCCTTGCCGCCCTGGAGCGAGGTGCCGCCGATGACGACCGCGGCGATCGCCTCGAGCTCGAGTCCCATGCCGCCGGTCGGCTGCGCCGACGAGAGCCGCGAGGCCGACAGCACGCCGGCGAGGCCCACGAAGAGGCCCGCGAGGGTGTAGATCACGATCTTCCACCGGCGCACGTTCACGCCCGAAAGGGCCGTGGCGGCCTCGTTCGAGCCGATCGAGAACGCGTAGCGGCCGACGATCGTCTTCGACAGCAGCAGGGCCGCGACGACGATCATCACGATGAAGATCGCGACCCCGAGCGGGAATCGGATGCCCGGGATGATCGAGAGGTTCATGATCTGCTGGAACTCGGGCGTCTCGTTGAAGTAGATGGGCTTGGTGCCCGAGATCACGAGCGAGAGGCCCGCGGCGATGAGCATCATGCCGAGCGTCGCGATGAACGGCGGGATGCCGAGCACCGAGACGTTCACCCCGTTGATGAGGCCGATCACGCCGCCGAAGAGGATCGTCGCGGCGACGCCCGCCCACAGCGGCCAGCCCCAGTAGGTCAGGAAGACGCCTGCCATGACCCCGCACAGCACCATGCCGGTGCCGATGGAGAGGTCGATGCCTCCCGTGATGATCACGAACGTGGTGCCGAGCGCGAGGATGCCGGTCACTGTCGCGGCGGTGAGGATCGACACGAGGTTGTTCGGGGTGAAGAAGTGCGAGCTCGCGAGCGAGAAGTACACGACGATCACGATGAGGCTGGCCGCGGCGAGCAGTTGCTGCAGCGAGCCTCGGAGCCGCGCGAAGCGGGGCTTGCCCTCGTCGATGGCACGGTAGGCGCTGGTCGACGGGGACTTCTGGTTCTCGGCCTGCGCGGGGCCGGCGGTCGTCGGGTTCATCGTGCGATCGTTCCTTCGGCGGTGAAGCGGGTGGCGTAATCCATGACGACCTCCTGGGTCGCGTCGGCGTTGTCGAGGGTGGCGGTGAGGCGCCCTTCGGCCATCACGGCGATGCGGTCGGCGAGGCGGAGCACCTCGGGCAGCTCGGAGCTGATCATCACGATGGCCTTGCCCTGCGCGGCGAGTTCGCGCAGGAGGGTGTAGATCTCCTCCTTCGCGCCCACGTCGATGCCGCGCGTCGGCTCGTCGAAGATCAGCACGTCGCAGTCCTTCGCGAGCCACTTGGCGATGACGACCTTCTGCTGGTTGCCGCCCGAGAGGTTGCGCACGAGTTGCGCCGTCGAGGGCGTCTTGATGCGGAGCTTGTCGACGTACTCGCGGCCGGCCTGCTCGATGCGGCGGTCCTTCACCCACCCGAGCGCGCCGAGGTAGTCCTTCAGCGACGCGAGCACGATGTTCTCGCGGACGCTGCGCTCGAGCAGCACGCCCAGTTGCTTGCGGTCCTCGGAGAGGTAGCCGATGCCCAGGGCGGCCGCGTCGGCCGGGCTGCCGATCGAGACCTCGCGTCCGTGCAGCTCGATGACGCCCGCCTGCCGGCGGTCGGCGCCGACGACGGCGCGGGCGACCTCGGTGCGGCCGGCGCCCATGAGCCCGGCGAACCCGAGGATCTCGCCGGCGCGCACCTCGAAGTCGACGTCGCGCAGCAGGTGCTTGGTGCTGAGGCCCCGCACCGCCAGGACGACGGGCGCGTCGCCCGCGATCGGGGCGGGCCGGCTCTCGCCGGAGATCTCGCGGCCGACCATGAGCGAGATGATCTCGCGCTGGCTGGTCGCTGCGGTCTCGAGCGTGTCGATGTAGCGGCCGTCGCGCAGCACCGTGATCCGGTCGGAGATGCGCGAGAGCTCCTCCATGCGGTGGGAGATGTAGATCACGCCCGTCTCGGGCGAGCGGAAGCGGCGGATCAGGTCGAACAGCACGTCGACCTCGGCATCGTTGAGCGCCGCCGTCGGCTCGTCCATGATGAGCACCCTCGCGTCGAACGAGAGCGCCTTGGCGATCTCGACCATCTGCTGCCTCGCGACGGTGAGCCGCTCGACGGGTTCGGCCGGATCGAGCGCGAGCCCGAGGCGGTCGAAGAGGTCTCGAGCGCGGCGGTTCAGCGCCTTGTCGTCGACGAAGAGCCCGGCCCCGCGGTGCTCGCGGCCGATGAAGATGTTCTGCGCGACCGTGAGGTCGGGCATGAGGTTGAACTCCTGGTGGATGATGCTGATGCCCTGCTCCTGCGCGTGCCGCGGACCGTCGATCACGAGGTCGCGGCCGTTCATGCGGAACGTGCCCGAGTCGGGCGTGTGGATGCCCGCGAGCAGCTTCATCAGCGTGGACTTGCCCGCGCCGTTCTCGCCCACCAGGGCGTGCACCTCGCCGTGGCGGAGGTCGAGCCGGACTCCGTCGAGCGCCTGTACGCCGGGGAACCCCTTGCTGACGCCCTCCAGTTCGAGCAGGGGTGCGGATGCCACGGGTGCAGGCGTCTCGGGCAGGGATGCCTCGGCCGTCGCGTCGCTCATCGTGCCGCCTCCCAGGAGTCGGGGGCGTGGATGACGCCCTTGCGGATGATCAGGTTGGCGTAGACGCGGGTCTCGCCGGTCCGCACGACGAGTCCGGCCCCCTCGGCCCTGGCGTAGAACGCGAAGCGCTCGAGCTCGCCGACGCGGTGCTCCGGCGCGTCGGCCGCATCGACGAGTTCGTGTTGCACGGGCAGGCGTTCGCCGCCCTCGCCGGCCATGAGCAGCGCCGACTCGGCCTCGTACTCATCGAGCGGGATGACCGTGCGGATGGCCCGGACCACGGCCGGCGCCTCGAGGCCCGGCAGCTCGACGAGGCTCGCGCCGGTCGAGGGTCCGCCGGTGGCGGCGACCCGGTGGGCCGGGAAGTTCGCGTCGACGACGGCGATCTCGTCGCCGTGCCCGAGCCGATCGAGCGCGGCGAGCAGGTCGCCGGCGAGAATCGGGTGGATACCGCTGAGCAACGCGTGCCTCTCTTCCTTGAGATTCGGCTTGAGTGTACTACACATCGGATGTTTGATCGCGAGAATCCTCGCTACGGAGATTCTCCACCCACATCAGGCTCGAGAGGTCGGATATCTGCGTCCAAGTAGACCCGCTCGGCGGTGCCGTGCAGCACCGCCTCGCGCTCCGTCGGGGCCAGTTCGTCGATGAGCGTTCGCATGACCGCCCAGGTGGCCGTATAGCCGCCGTGCGGCAGCGACATCGGCCAATCGCCGCCGTACATGAGCCGGTCGGGGCCGAACGCCTCGAGCGCCAGGTCGAGCAGCGGCCGCAGGGTCGCCGCGTCGAACGGCACGCCGGGCAGGTGCAGTCCCGAGAACTTCGCGACCGCGTTGGGCCGTTCGGCCACCGCCCGGAACTGCGCGACCCACGCCGGGTAGGCCTCCGAGCCGACCGGCGGCTTCCCGAGATGGTCGAGCACCACGGTGAGCCCGGGCACCGCCTCGGCGAGCCGCGTCGTCGCGGCGAGGTGGCGCGGCCAGGCATCGGGGACGTCGAACGCGAGGCCGGCCCGCGCCACGGCACGGAGCGACGCGCGGACCGCGGGAAGGTCGAGGAAGTCGTCGCGAGGGTCGTCGTGCACGAGATGCCGGATGCCCCGGAGCGCGCGCTCCCCCGCCAACACGTCGAGGGCCTCGTTCGCGGCGCGCTCGTCGTCGAGCGGCGCCCAGCCGACGACACCGGCGACCCAGGAATGCGTCGAGGCGACCTCGAGCAGGTACCGCGTGTCGTCGAGCGTGTCGTCGGCCTGCACGAGGATCGCGGCGTCGACGCCGGCGGCGGCCAGCTCGGCGCCGGCCTCGTCGGGCAGGACGTCGCGATCGAGCACGCCGAGTTCGGGCGTGATCCACGGGTACGCGCTTCGCGACCGGTCCCACACGTGCACGTGCGCATCGACGACGCGCGTCACGGGATCAGGCCCCGTTCGGCGAGGGCGTCCCAGAGCCCCTCGGAGATCGGCGTCGCGAGTCGTTCGAGGTTCTCGCGCACCGATGCCGCTCGCGAGGTGCCGACGGCGACCGCACGCACGGCGGGATGCCGCAACGGGAAGGCGAGGGCCGCCACCGGGAGCGGCACCCCGTGTTCGCGGCACGCCTCGGCGAGCGCGCGGGCGCGATCGAGCACCTCGGCCGGGACGCGCCCGTAGTCGTACGTGGCATCCGCCGGCGGCTCGTCGTGCGCGAGCAGGCCCGAGTTGTAGGGCGCCGCGGCGACCACGCGGACGTCGTTCGCCTCGCAGAGCGGCAGCAGGTCGACGGCGGCGGGCTGCTCGAGCAGGGTGTACCGCCCGGCGATCATCACGAGGTCGAGGTCTCCCTCGCGCACGGCGCGCGCCGCGGCATCCGCGTCGTTGGTGCCGATGCCGATCGAACCGACGAGTCCCTCGTCGCGGAGCTGCGCCAGCGCGGGCAGTCCCTCTGCGATGCCGCGGTCGAGATCGTACACGTCGGGGTCGTGCAGGTAGAGGATGTCCACGCGGTCGAGCCCGAGTCGCTCGAGCGAGTCCTCGAGGCTGCGCCGGATGCCGGCCTCACTCGGGTCGAAGCGGCGCACGAGGTCGTTCGGCACGGCGTAGGCGTGGTCGAGGTCGTCGCCCCCGGCGAAGTCGGGATTCGGCTCGAGCACCCGGCCGACCTTCGTCGACAGCACGAACTCGTCGCGCGGCTTGTCACGCAGGAACTCGCCGAGCCGGCGCTCGGACAGGCCGAGCCCGTAGTGCGGCGCGGTGTCGAACGAGCGGATGCCGCCCTCCCACGCGGCCTCGAGCGCCTCGCGGGCGGCCTCGTCGGACACCTCGCGATAGAGGTTGCCGATCGGCGCCGCGCCGAAGACGAGTGGCCCGAGCGCCCTCATGCCGGCTGCTCCGCGGGCGCGCCGCGCCAGGCGTACGCCTCGATCGACTCGGGCAGCATCTCGGTGCCGGCGCCCGGCGCCGTCGGCGCGAGGTAGCGGCCGCGCTCGACGACGACGGGCGACACGAAGTGCTCGTGGAGGTGGTCGACGTACTCGATCATGCGTCCCTCCATCGTGCCGGAGATCGCGACGTAGTCGAACATCGACAGGTGCTGGACGGCCTCGCAGAGGCCCACGCCGCCGGCGTGCGGGCACACCGGCACGCCGAACTTCGCGGCCAGCAGCAGGTTCGCGATGTTCTCGTTCACGCCGCCGACCCGGGTCGCGTCGATCTGCATGACGTCCATGCCGCCGGCCTGCAGCAACTGCTTGAACACGACGCGGTTCTGCACGTGTTCGCCGGTCGCGACGCGAACGGGGGCGACACCGCGCGCGATCGCGGCGTGGCCCAGGATGTCGTCGGGGCTCGTCGGCTCCTCGATCCACGCGAGGTCGAACTCGGCGAGGGCGGTGACCCAGTCGACCGCGTCCGAGACATCCCATCGCTGGTTCGCATCGATCGCGATCGGGAAGTCGGGGCCGACGGCGGCGCGCGCGATGCGCAGGCGCCGCCGGTCGTCGTCGAGGTCGGAGCCGACCTTGAGCTTGATCTGCGGGAAGCCGTCGGCGACGGCCTCGCGGCAGAGCCGGTCGAGCTTCTCGTCGGAGTAGCCGAGCCAGCCCGGGCTCGTCGTGTACGCCGGGTATCCGACCTCCTCGAGCCGTGCGAGCCGATCGGCGCGGCCCGGCTCCGCGGCGCGGAGGATCCCGAGCGCCTCCTCGGGAGTGAGGGCGTCGCTGAGGTAGCGGAAGTCCACCAGCGAGACGAGCTCCTCGGGGCTGAGCGACGCGAGGTGACGCCACAGGGGCTGGCCCGCGCGCTTCGCGCGGAGGTCCCACAGCGCGTTGACCGCGGCGCCGATCGCCATGTGCATGACGCCCTTCTCGGGGCCGAGCCACCGCAGCTGGGAGTCGTGCATCATGAGCCGCGACGCGGCGCCCATGTCGCCCAGCAGCTCCTCGACGTCGCGACCGACGAGGTGGCCGCGCAACGTCTCGAGCGCGGCGACCTGGACGTCGTTGCCGCGCCCGATCGTGAAGACGAACGCGTGCCCTTCGTGCCCGTCCGCGGCATCCGTTCGGATCGTGAGGTAGGCCGCCGAGTAGTCGGGGTCGGGGTTCATCGCATCCGACCCGTCGAGGGCGAGGGAGGTGGGGAAGCGGATGTCCCCGGTGTCAACGCTGACGATCGTGCTCATGGCGTCCTTTCGTGCGAGCCGAGCCTAGACATCGGATGTCTCGTCTGTCAAGGATCGCGATATGTGCAAGAATCGCCGTGTGGCGGCAGCGTTCCGCCGTATCGCTCGGATGTTCCGGGCACCGACCCGCGTCGACCCCTCGCCGTGGGGCGGAACCCGTTCAGCGTCGAAAGGACTGCAGATGAGACTCGCCCGCCTCGGACCCGTCGGAGCCGAGCTCCCGGTACTCGTCGACGGCGATCGGTTCCTCGACCTGCGCGCGCTCACGGGCGACGTCGACGGGGCGTTCCTCGCCGGCGACGGCCCCGACCGCGTGCGCGCCGCGCACGGGGCGGGCACGCTGCCCGAGCTCGCCGGCGCCGCCGACCTCCGCGTGGGCGCCCCGATCGCACGCCCCTCAGCCGTCTACTGCATCGGCATGAACTACGCCGCCCACGCCGCCGAGTCGGGCTCGGCGCCGCCCGAGCGCCTCGTCATGTTCATGAAGTCCCCCAACACCGTGATCGGCCCGTACGACGACGTCGAGATCCCGCCCGGAAGCACCAAGACCGACTGGGAGGTCGAGCTCGGCATCGTCATCGGCCGGCGCGCGAACCGCCTCGCCTCGCCCGCCGAGGCGCGCGCGCACATCGCGGGCTTCGTCGTCGCCAACGACCTCTCGGAGCGCGAGTGGCAGATCGAGCTCTCGGGCGGCCAGTGGTCCAAGGGCAAGTCGGCACCCGGCTTCTGCCCCACGGGTCCATGGCTCGTGACCCCCGACGAGGTCCACGCCGACGATGTGCGGCTCACCAGCTTCGTGAACGGCGAACCCCGCCAGAACTCGCGCACGAGCGACCTGATCTTCGGCATCGACGAGATCGTGTACCAGCTGAGCGGGTACCTCGCCCTCGAGCCCGGCGACCTGATCCTGACCGGCACCCCGGAGGGCGTCGCACTGTCGGGGCGCTTCCCCTACCTCGGCGACGGGGACGTCGTCGAACTCGAGATCGACGGACTCGGGCGTCAGCGCCAGGTGTTCCGGGCATCCTGAGCCGTCGGCAGGCCGGAAGCCGACCAGACCAGACCTCAGACCAGAAACGGAGCAGCACCACATGGGAACCGACTTCACCGGCCTCGTCGCCGTCGTCACCGGCGGCGCGTCCGGACTCGGCGCCGCGATCGCCGAACGCCTGCGGCGGGACGGCGCGCGCGTGGCCGTCTTCGACGTCCGCCCCGAGGGCGCCCACGCCGACCTCGCGGTCGCCGTCGACGTC
This sequence comes from Agromyces agglutinans, assembly GCF_009647605.1. Lineage (GTDB taxonomy): Bacteria > Actinomycetota > Actinomycetes > Actinomycetales > Microbacteriaceae > Agromyces > Agromyces agglutinans. Next base: position 54,236 of record NZ_WJIF01000012.1, read on the forward strand.
ACCGACGATGCGAGCGTGCGAGCGGGCATCGAGCGCGTCGCCGAGGAACTCGGCGGCATCGACATCCTGGTCAACAACGCCGGCATCGGCGCGCAGGGCGACGTGGCCGCGAACCCCGACACCGAGTGGGCGCGGGTCTTCGACGTGAACGTGGTCGGCGTCGCCCGGGTCAGCCGGGCCGCGCTGCCGCACCTGCGCCGCTCGAGCGCGGCCGCCATCGTCAACACCTCCTCGATCGCGGCCACCGCGGGCCTGCCCCAGCGCGCCCTCTACAGCGCGAGCAAGGGTGCGGTGCTGTCGCTCACCCTCGCGATGGCGGCCGACCACCTGGCCGAGGGCATCCGCGTGAACGCCGTGAACCCCGGCACGGCCGACACGCCGTGGGTCGGGCGCCTGCTCGACCAGGCAGACGACCCGGCCGCCGAGCGCGCGGCGCTCGAGGCCAGGCAGCCGCACGGCCGACTGGTCTCGGCGGCCGAGGTGGCCGACGCGGTCGCCTACCTCGCGAGCCCGGCCGCCGGTTCGACGACCGGCGTCGCGTTGGCCGTCGACGGCGGCATGCAGGGCCTGCGTCTGCGGCCGCGCGGCTGAGGGGTCGGCAGGAGCGAGGGGCGCCGCGGTGGGCGGTCGTTTGTCTCCCTCGTGGCGTGATCTGCACAATTCGCTGTACATGGCGGCAGGTTCCGACCCGCCGGCGCCCGATAGCCTGAAACGGTGAAATTCGCGCACCTCAGAGCTGAAGGCCGTTCCGTCCCGAGGCTCGCGGTGGTGCTGGGCGAGTCCGCGCTCTTCCTCGACGAGGTCATGGCCGAGGCACCCCGCGACCTGCAGGAACTCATCGAACGCGGTGACGCCGGCCTCGAAGCGGTGCTCGAGGTCGTCGACGCGAGCGTGTCGGCCGGCGCCGAGGTCACGCCCGTCGCCGCCCTCCGCCACTCCTCGGCCGTGCTGCGCCCGCCGCACGTGCTCGCGATCGGCGCGAACTACGCCGCCCACGCGAGCGAGCTGAAGCTGCGCTCGGAGTCGGCGATGACCGTCTTCGGACTCTGGCCCAACTCGCTGACCGGCCACGGGCAGACGACGACGTGGCCCGAGGACATCTCGACCCAGGTCGACTACGAGGCCGAGCTCGGAGTGATCATCGGCCGGCCCGCACGCGGCGTGCACCAGCGCGACGCCCTCGACCACGTCTGGGGCTACACCGTCGTCAACGACATCACCGCCCGCGACATCCAGTTCAGCGAAGCGCAGTGGTCGCGGTGCAAGTCGTTCGACGGCTTCACGCCGACCGGTCCCGTCGTCGTCACGGCCGACGAGATCGCCGACCCGCAAGATCTCTGGCTGACGACCAACCTGGACGGCACGGTCCTCCAGGACGCCTCGACGAACGAGATGGTGCGCGGCGTCGCCGAGATCATCTCCTACCTCTCACGCTCGGCGACGATCCCGCCCGGCACGCTCATCTCCACCGGCAGCCCCGGAGGCGCCGGCTACTCGCGCAACCCGCAGGTCTTCCTCCGCGACGGCGCGACCGTCACCGTGACGATCGCCGGCATCGGCTCGCTCACGACGCACTGCCAGGTGATCTGACCGGGCGAGCTCACTCGTGCGGCTCGGCCTGCAGGTCGGCGATCGGAATGGCCTGCGTGATCGGCCGCACGCCCGAGAGCCGCTCGGGCACCAGCTGCCGCTCGACGTCGGCACGCGTCATCAGCCCGGCTTCGACCACGAGGTCGGCGACCGGCCGCCCGGTCGCGAGCGCGGCCTTGGCGAGCTTCGCGGCGTCGGCGTAGCCGATGAACGGGATGAGCGCGGTGATCACGCCGACGCTCGAGCCGACCATGAGGTCGAGCCGCTCGGTGTTCGCCGTGATGCCGTCGACGCAGTTGACGCGCAGGGTCCAGCAGGCCTGGCGCATCCACAGGATCGACTGCATGAGCGAGTGCGCGATCACCGGCTCGAAGGCGTTCAGCTGGAGCTGGCCGCTCTCGGCGGCCATCGTCACCGTGAGGTCGGCCCCCGCGACCGCGTACGCGACCTGGCTGACCGCCTCGGGGATGACCGGGTTCACCTTGCCCGGCATGATCGAGGAGCCCGCCTGCTTGGGCGGCAGGTTGATCTCGCCGAAGCCCGCCTGCGGACCCGATGAGAGCAGCCGCAGGTCGTTGCAGATCTTCGAGAGCTTGATCGCGCTGCGCTTGAGGGCGCTCGAGAACGTCATGAACACGCCCGTATCGCTCGTCGCCTCGATCAGGTCGGGCGCGGCTTCGAGCCGCTGCCCCGTGATCTCGCTGAGATGGCGGATCGCGGATGCCGCGTAGCCCGGGTCGGCGGTGATGCCCGTGCCGATCGCCGTCGCGCCGAGGTTCACCTCGGAGAGGAGCTTGATCGTCTCGCGCAGGCGCGCGAGGTCTTCGCCGAGGGTGGTCGCGAACCCGTGGAACTCCTGGCCGAGCGTCATCGGCACCGCGTCTTGGAGCTGCGTGCGGCCGACCTTCAGGACCCCGTGGAACTCGCGACCCTTGCGCGCGAACGAGATGCGCAGGAGGTCGAGCTCGGCGAGCATGGTCGTCAGCGACGCCGTCATCGCGAGCTTCAGCGCGGTCGGGTACGTGTCGTTGGTCGACTGGCTGCGGTTCACGTCGTCGATCGGATGCAGCACGTCGTAGCGCGCCTTGGCATACCCGGCGATCTCGAGCGCGAGGTTCGTGATGACCTCGTTGGCGTTCATGTTCGTGGACGTGCCCGCGCCGCCCTGAATGACGCCGACCACGAACTGGTCGTGCAGTTCGCCGTCGATGATGCGCTGGCAGGCCTCGTCGATCCACGCCTGCTTCTTCGCGTCGAGGACGCCGACCTCGCGGTTGGCGCGTGCCGCGGCCTGCTTCACCTGCGCGAGCGCGACGACGAGTTCGGGGTAGACGGAGATGGGCCGCTTCGAGATCGGGAAGTTCTCGAGCGCCCGCATGGTGTGCACGCCCCAGTAGGCGTCGGCGGGTACCTCGACGCTGCCCAGCGAATCCGTTTCGGTGCGAGTCGCCACGTCGGGCCTCGGCTCGTGCATGCTCGCCTCCAGGCGTCGCTCGAACTGGGTGTGGGCGGTCTGGATCGACACGGTTGGCTCCATTGCCTCGGGCCGCACGGGATGGTGCGCGGCGGATCGGTGCACGGGCGCGGGGATCGCCCCGCCCGCACCTCCGAGCCTACTCGCCCGCACGAGCGACGGCCCGCCCGCTCCGAGCGAATCGGAGCGGGCGGGCCGTCAGGTCGCCGTCGGGTCGGTCGGGCCTCGGCCCGGCCGCCCGTCGCGACTCAGAGGAAGGCGAAGGGCAGGAACGCCAGGCCGAAGACGACCGTGGCCAGGACGGCGATCACCGCGCCCGCGAGCATGAGCGAGTTGAGCACGATGCCCCAGATCGCCATCGTCCGCGAGGCGGGTTCGCGACGCAGGGCCATGATGCCGAGCACGAGGCCGCCGACGGGCACGAAGACCGTGAAGCCGGCGAGGATCGAGACGAGCCCGAGCACGAGGCTCGCGATGCTGAAGCCGTTGGTCTCCGAGGGACGCACCGCCCCAGCAGGCCCGTTCGGCTGGGCGCCCGGCCCGGTGAACGGCGCCGGCTCGGTGAACGGTGCCGGCGTCGAGGTGTCGGTTGCGGTGGTCATGATCCGGTACTCCCTTTCGTGGATGATGCTTCCACGCTACGAGCGCACCATCGCCGGCGACATGGGGGTATCCCCCCGTCTCATCGCGGGTCAGCCCGCGAAGAGCTGCTCCACCGGCCCCCGGGCGAAGTAGAGCAGGAACCCGGCCGCGACGACCCACAGCAGCGGGCTGATCTGCTTGGCCTTGCCCGACAGCGACCGCACGACGACCCACGCGATGAAGCCCGCGCCGATGCCGTTCGCGATGGAGTAGGTCAGCGGCATGACCGTCACCGCGAGGAACACCGGCAGCAGCACCGAGAAGTCGGAGAAGTCGATGTGCCGGATCTGCGCCATCATGAGGGCGCCGACGATGACCAGCGCAGCCGCGGCGACCTCGGTCGGCACGATCGACACGAGCGGGGTGAAGAACATGGCGACGAGGAAGAGCGCGCCCGTGACCAGGTTGGCGAGGCCCGTTCGCGCGCCCTCGCCGATGCCCGCGCCCGACTCGATGAAGACGGTGTTCGAGGAGGCCGAGCTGAATCCGCCCGCGACCGCGCCGAAGCCCTCGACCACGAGCGCCGACTTGATGCGCGGGAAGTCGCCCTTCTCGTCGGCGAGTCCGGCCTCCTTCGAAAGGCCCGTCATGGTGCCCATCGCGTCGAAGAAGTTCGTGAAGACCAGCGTGAAGACCAGCATGAGTGCGGCCAGGACGCCGATGCGCTCGAACGAGCCGAACGAGATCTGGCCGACGAGCGAGAGGTCGGGGAGGCTGACCCACTGCGCGGGGAGCTCGGGCACCGAGAGTCCCCAGCCGCCCGGGTTGACCTCGTCGCCCGAGATCTTCGGGCCGAGGTTCCAGATCGCCTCCACGATGACCGCGAGCACGGTGCCCGAGACGAGGCCGATCAGGATGCCGCCCTTCACCTTGCGCGCGACGAGCACGCCCGTGAGCAGGAGCGTGAACACGAAGATCAGGGTGGGTACGGTGCCCACCGAGCCGTCGACGCCGAGGCCGACGGGCGGCGACGAGGCGCCGGTCGCGGTCACGAAGCCGGCGTCGACGAACCCGATGAACGCGATGAACAGGCCGATGCCGACCGTGATGGCGAGCTTGAGCTGGATGGGAACGGCGTCGAAGATCATCCGCCGTAGGCCGGTGGCCGCGAGCAGCACGATGATGAGGCCGTTGATGACGACGAGACCCATGGCCTCGGGCCAGGTGACCTGGCCGACGACCGAGACGGCGAGGAACGAGTTGATGCCGAGCCCGGCCGCGAAGCCGAAGGGCAGTCGGGCGACGAGGCCGAAGAGGATCGTCATGACGCCCGCGGTCAGCGCCGTCACGGCAGTCAACTGGAGGAAGCCGAGCTGGTCGCCGTCGACGTCGACGCCCGACGACAGGATGATCGGGTTGAGGATCACGATGTAGGCCATCGTGACGAAGGTCACGAGGCCGCCGCGCACCTCGGCGCCCACGGATGAACCGCGGGCCGTGATCTCGAAGAACCGGTCGACGCGGGCGCGGAACCCGCCGCCCTCCGGCGGGGTCGGGTCGGTCGCGGTCGATGCGGGGCTGGAGGTCGGGGTGGCGTCGGTCATGCTCGGTCGGCTCCTTGTTCCGAGGGCGGACGGGTCGGCGGTGCTGCGGTGCGGAGGTGGTGCGCTGCGCTGCGGTGCGGTGCGGTGCGGTGCTGCGGTGCGGTGCTGCGATGCGGTTCAACGGTAGCGGGGCGGCGGCGGCGTGCGGGGCGGGATTCGCGTGGACGCTGCCGGCGACGGTGGTGCGTGTCAGCCGAGCGCGTGCAGCGCCGGGACGATGAGGTAGATGCCCACGAGCACCGCCGCGCCGGAGACCGCGAAGCACGCGCAGGCGCCGACGAAGGCGACGCGCTTCTGCCCCTCGGTCAGTGGGCTCTTCTTCGCGGCCTTCGCCGCGCGCTTGGCCGCGGCCTTGGCCTCGGCGGGCGAGATGACGGTGATCGCGTCGGTGAACTCCGCCGGCGTCACCACGGGGGTGCGCCCCGAGACCGTCAGCAGGCGGATGCCCACGGAGTAGGCGCTCACGACGATGCAGGAGCCGGCGAGCGCCGCGAACAGCACGACGACGAATGCGAGCCAGTCGATCACGCCTTGACCTTCTTCTTCGGCTTGGGGTTCCGCTTGATCTTCACGGCCCGGCCCGACGCGGCGACCTCGCTCACGACGTTGCCGGCCGAGACCTCGTTGCGCCGCGACGCGAGGAAGATGCCGACGATCACGACGACGCCGACGACGGCGTCGATGATCACGCCGATCACGCCGAGGTGCGCGACGAGCGCCGCGAGCGCCCCGACCGCGCCCGCGGCCGGCAGCGTGAGCAGCCAGCCGATGCCGATCCGGCCGGCCGTGCGCCACCGCACCTTCGAGCCGCGCCGGCCGAGGCCCGAGCCGATGACCGATCCCGACGCGACCTGCGTGGTCGAGAGGGCGAAGCCGAGGTGGCTCGAGGCGAGGATCGTGGCCGCCGTCGAGGTCTCGGCCGCGAAGCCCTGGGCGGGCTTCACGTCGGTCAGGCCGGTGCCGAGCGTCTTGATGATGCGCCAGCCGCCCATGTAGGTGCCGAGCGCGATCGCGACGGCGCAGACCACGACGACCCAGAACTCGGGACCGCTGCCCGCGGGCTGCAACCCGACCGAGATCAGCGTGAGCGTGATGACGCCCATGGTCTTCTGCGCGTCGTTCGTGCCGTGCGCGAGCGCGACCAGCGAACTCGAGAAGATCTGCGCGTGCCGGAACCCGTCGCGGCCGTCGGGCTTGCCGTCGTAGCGGCGCGTGATCGCGTAGGCGAGTTTGGTGGCCGTGTAGGCGACGAGGCCCGCGGTCAGCGGGGCGAGGATCGCGGGCAGCACGACCTTCGACAACACGACGCTGAAGTCGATCGCCTGCAGCCCGAATCCGACGAGGGCCGCTCCGATCAGGCCGCCGAAGAGCGCGTGACTGGACGAGGACGGCAGGCCGAAGAGCCAGGTGACCATGTTCCACACGATCGCGCCGATGAGGCCCGCGAAGATCAACTCGGGCGTGATCAGCACGCCGTCGTCGCCCTCCTTGATGATGCCGCCGGAGATCGTCTTCGCGACCTCGGTCGACAGGAACGCGCCGACGAGGTTCAGCACCGCGGCGAGCGCCACCGCGACCTTCGGGCGCAGCGCGCCGGTGGCGATCGGCGTCGCCATCGCGTTCGCGGTGTCGTGGAAACCGTTCGTGAAGTCGAAGAAGAGCGCCAGTGCGATGACCAGCACGACGATGAGGGTGAGATCCACCGGCGTCTTTCTCTGGGTTGAGTTCACCGGATGTTCATGCGGTGAGTGTTGCGGAATCGCTGCGGCCCGTAGCCTCGTCGATCTTACGTGAGGTCAGGCGCGGTCATCCACCACGGGATTCGCCCACCACCGTCGCGAGGTCGGCGCCGAATGCGAACGTGCGCGAGACGGAGCCGCCGGCGAGGACGCCGGGCAGCCAGCGTCTCGCGTCGTCCCACATCTGGTCGAGCGGCACCTCGTCGACCGGATGCCACTCGGGATCGAGTTCGTCGCTCGGCACCGGTTCGCCGCGCCAGGTCCGGCACACGAAGACCGACGACTGCTGCGTCCAGGCCTCCCGGTGCGGGAACAGGTACGTGATCACGCCACGCGCCTCGAGATCGGATGCCTCGATCTCGAGGCCCGACTCCTCCCGGACCTCGCGAACGACGGCCTCGACCGCGGACTCCCCGGGTTCGAGCTTCCCGCCGGGGGCGACGAAGTAGCCTGCGCCGAGGCCGTGCTTCTTGCGGCCGAGCAGCACCTCGACGCGTCCGTCGCGCTCGCGAAGCAGGTAGCAGACGCAGACCTGCGGCAGGGCGGGCGGCGTGGGAAGCGGCATCCGATCGACCGGCGATTCGACGGGGTTCAGCCGAACAGGATCTTCGCCTCGTCGTACCGTGACTGCGGCACGCGGTTCAGGCTGTGCACGGCGTCGGCGATCGCGACGGTCTGGATGTCGGTGCCGCGCAGCGTGACCATCGAGCCCCACGCGCGCTCGTACACCGCGTCGACGACGGCCATGCCGAGCCGCGTCGCGAGCACCCGGTCGTATGCGGTGGGCTCGCCACCGCGCTGGATGTGCCCCAACACGGTCGCGCGCGACTCGATGCCCGTGCGCGCCTCGATCATGGGCGCCAGCACATCGGCGATGCCGCCGAGGCGGGGGCGGTTGAAGGCGTCGAGGCCCTTGTGCGAGTGCGCCTCGTCCATGTCGGGCAGCGTGAAGCCCTCGGCGACGACGACGAGCGGCGCGCGGCCCCGCGAACGCACCGACTCGACCCACTCGCAGATCTGCTCGATCGACTGCGGCTGCTCGGGGATCAGGATCGCGTGGGCGCCGCCGGCCATGCCCGAGTGCAGGGCGATCCACCCGACGTGGCGGCCCATGACCTCGAGCACCATGCAGCGGCCGTGCGAGTCGGCGGTCGTGCGGAGCCGGTCGATGGCCTCGGTCGCGATCTGCACCGCGGTGTCGAAGCCGAAGGAGTAGTCGGTGGCCGCGAGGTCGTTGTCGATCGTCTTCGGCACGCCGACGACGTTGATGCCGCCCTCGTCGTGGAGCCGGCGGGCCGCCGTGAGCGTGCCCTCGCCGCCGATCGCGACGATCGCGTCGATGCCCTCGGCGTCGAGCATGCGCTGGATGTTCTCGGGCCCGCCGCCCTCGCCCTCGAACGGGTTGGTGCGGCTCGAGCCGAGGATCGTGCCACCGGTCTTCGCGAGGCCGCGCACGTCGTGGCGCGTGATCGGCACGATGTCGCGCTCGACGACGCCCCGCCAGCCGTTGCGGAACCCGACGAATTCGGTGTCGTGCGTGATGACGCCGTTCAGCACGGCGCCGCGGATGACGGCGTTGAGGCCGGGGCAGTCGCCGCCGCTCGTGAGAATGCCGATCTTCATGCCTGGTGTAGCTCCTCGGGTGTGGGGACACGATCGCCTGGGCCGCATCCTCGAGGCCGGACGAGCGGCAGTCTAGCTGGACTCGGTCGGCCGGCGCGTCGTGCGGGCTACAGCGCTCCGTCGAGCGCCGACCGCAGCAGGTGCACCAGCGCATCGAGCTGCACGGAGTCGGCGGAGCCCGGTTCGACGTCGCTGCCGTCGAGCGCGCGAGCCGCGAGCCCCTGTTTCGCGTCGATGAGCTCGGCGATGCGCGCGTCGATGGTGTGGGCCGCGATGATGCGCCATGCCGTGACCGGCTCGTCCTGACCGATGCGGTGCACGCGGTCGATCGCCTGGGTCTGCTCGGCGCTCGTCCAGCTCAGCTCGGCGAGCACGACGTTCGACGCCGCCTGGAGGTTCACGCCGACGCCCGCGGCGGTGAGCGAGCAGACGGCGACGTGCACGTCGGGGTCGGTGTTGAACGCGTCGATCGCGGCCTGGCGCGCGAGGGCGGTCTGGTCGCCGCGCAGCGACACGGACTTCAGCTCGCGCGACGCGAACGCCGCCTCCGCCTGGTCCATGACGTCGATGTGCTTGGCGAAGAAGACGACCTTGCCGGCCGAGCGCGCGAGCTGCGCGGCGTAGTCGGCCGCGAGGCCGGCCTTCGCCTGGCCGATGCGGCGCACCATGGTGAAGACGTTCTCGCCCGACTTCGCGGACTTGGACTCCTCGAGCTCGGCGTGCGCGACCGCGCGGATGTACTGCTCGCGCAGGTCCTCGTCGAGGTCGCCCACGCGAAGGCCGCGCGCTTCGACGAGTGCGCGGAATCGGCTGGAGAGCCGGGCGCCGAGCTCGCGCTCCGCCGCCCGAACGGAGCGGCCGAGGTCGTCGTCGAGCTCGACCGGCAGGTCGGCGATGCGCTTGGCGGGCAGGTCGGCCGCGACGTCGACCTTGCGGCGGCGCACGATGCCGAGGTCGATGACCGTCTGGCGAGCCTCGGCGTAGAAGCCGTGGTCGGCAGGCGTGAGCCCGGTCTCCTCGAGCCGGGCGAGCAGCTCGGGCGACGGCCTGTCGCCGTCGATCCAGCCGAGGAACTGCCAGATCGCCCGGAAGTCGTCGACGTCGTTGATCAGCGGCGTGCCGGTGAGGGCGAGCAGCAGGGGGTCTCCGCCGGGCGCGTTTCGACGGATGCGATCGGCGAGCGCGAGCACGTTGCGCGAGCGCTGCGACGAGAGGTTCTTGATGAAGTGCGCCTCGTCGACCACCATGCCGCGGAAGCCCATCGTCGACAGCCACGACATGTGGCGGTCGAGCACGTCGTAATTGACGACCACGACATCGGCGAACGCGTCGAGCGTGTCGCCGTCGCCGTGGATCACGGTCGCGCGGCGGTGCGGGGTCCAGCGCTCGACCTCGCGCGCCCAGTTCATCTTGACGACGTTGGGCACCACCGCGAGCAGCGGGTAGGCACCGGCGACGGATGCCGCGAGCACCGACTGGGCGGTCTTGCCGAGGCCCGGCTCGTCGGCGAGCAGGAACGTGCGGTGGCCGAGTCGTGCCGCCTCGATGAAGCGGGCCTGGTGCTTCATCAGCTCGAGCCCGCGCGGGGCGAGCCGGTCGACCGCGGGCGCCTCGGGCAGCTCCATGCTCGCCGCGCGCCCGCCTGCGCCCTGCTCGAACGACTTGAACAGGGGGCCGAGCAGCTCCCAGTTCGCGAGTCGGCGCACGGGGACCACCGGCGCCTGCACCTTCGAGAAGTCGGGCGGGAGGAAGGGATTGGCGAGCTGGAACGAACGAACCGAGGCCGGCACGACCTGGTTCTCGGCCAACGGCGCGACGGGCTCGGGGTCGCGTGTGATGATCAGCTCGTCGGGGCTGAGCTCGGCACCCGACTCGATGAGCCAGTCGCGACGGAACCGCTGCGCGACCTGGCCCACGGATGCATCGGGCTCGAGCAGTGCGATCAGGCTGGTGTCGCGCGCGGCGGTCTTGGCGAGGATCTGCGCGATGCCGTCGAGGCGCTTCAACAGTTCGGCGCGGGCGGCGTCGCCGATCTCGGTGTCGGCCTTCACGCGGGCGCGCTCCTCGCGCATCAGCAGCGCGATCACCTGGAACTTGGTGCGGTTCGTCGGGCCCAGCTTGTTCTTCTGGGCCTTCTGCTCGACCTCGCGCACCTTGCGGGCGAGGATCGGGATGATGGGCGCATCGTCGTCACGCGAGCGCGAACGCTGCCTCGATCGCGTCTGGGCCTGCGTCTGAGCCAAAGGGGGTCCTCCCGGTCGTGGGGGTCATCCGTACGCGCCTGACCCTCGATGCCGAAGCGATTCGGGATCGAGCCCGCTCCCCCGACTCGTCGTGCGACGAGCCGTGCGGTGCGCGAACCCGGGCTGCCGGATCCAGCTAGCCGAGCAGGACGCGGGCGGAGCCCGCGCCGTCGGGCCGTGATCGGATTCGTCGGCGCCCGACCATTCTAGCCGGAAGCGGCCTACGATGGTCGCATGGACGGACTCGCGGGGGCGGGCGCAGGCGTCTCGCCCGATGATCACGACTTCACGGTCGCCCAGGACACCGAGTTCGACGAGGTCGAACCGGCTCCGAACGACGACGAACGGCCACTCGACGACGACCTCGACGACGAGGTCGACGGCCTCGACGCCGAACGCCGGGTCGACCTCGGCGACGATCCGGGCACGGCGGCCGCGGACGCCGACTGAACCGTGCATCGAGTACCCTCCCGGGGTACAGCTTCGACGGGGTATCCTGAGGGAGTGATCGAGGACATCAAGAAGCGCGCCCTGCACCGCACGAAGATCATCGAGGGCCAGCTGCGCGGCATCGAGAAGATGATCGAGAACGAGGACTACTGCGTCGACATCATCACGCTGTCGCTCGCCGTGCAGAAATCGCTCGCCTCGCTCAACAAGCTCCTCGTCGAGAACCACCTGCGCACCCACGTCAGCCACCAGTACGAGGCCGGCGGCGAGGAGCGCGACGCGGCGGTGGCCGAGCTCGTGCGGATCTTCGAGTTGTCGAACAACCGCAGCTGAGGGCCTCCGCTCGCGCTCGACTGCCGGGCGTTCACGTGCCGCGCGATCAGGTGCCGGGCGCGGTCACCGCGAGCCAGGCGTCGAGTTCGCTCGGCTCATCGGTGATGATGCCGTCGACGCCGAGGGCGCTCACCGCGGCCCAGTCGTCGTCGGAGTTGAGGGTGTAGCAGAGCACCGCGATGCCCGCGGCGTGCGCGAGCTCCACGGCTCCGGGCGCCTTGCGCACCGAGGCGGCCGTCGTGCCGAAGCCGATGACGCCGAGCTGTTCGGCGAGCCACCGCGGATCGGCGGGCAGTTCGCGAGTGAGCATGATGCGCGGCGTGCTCGGCGAGGTGGCGCGGACCGCGAGCAGGGTCTCGACGCTGAAGCTCTGCAGCACGATGCGGCCCCGCAGGTTGTGCCGCTCGACGAGGCCGATCACCGTTCGAACCTCGGCCGCGCTCCAGTCGGCCTTGAGCTCGACGAGCGCACGCGCCCCGTCGCGTTCGGCGAGTGCAGCCAGGAACTCGTCGAACGTCGGCACGCGCATGCCCTCGAACTCCTCGCCGTACCAGGCCCCGACATCGAGAGCCCGCACCTCCTCGAGGTCGAGATCCTCGATGCGGGCGTCGACGCCGGCGATGCGCTCGAGCGTCACGTCGTGGAACAGCACGGGCACGCCGTCGCGGGTGAGCCTGACGTCGGTCTCGACGTAGGCCAACTCGTCCATCGCGAGTTCGAGCGAGGCCATGGTGTTCTCGGGGGCGTCGGCGCGATCGCCGCGATGGCCGATCGTCGCGGCGGGTTCACCGGGTGCGCGCACCGCGCCGAACACGTCGCGCGCGATGAGCTTCGGAGGCACCTGGGCCGCGATGAGCCCGCTCGCGAGCGCGGCGGCCAGGATGACGAGCAGGGAGCGTCGGATGACCGCGCGGGGGGCGTGGATCACGGGTTCGGGCCTTTCCACCGCCGTGCGCCATTGCACGGAAGGTGACCGTCACGCTAGCACAGCCCGTTACCGTTTCGTTACCTACTTTCGGGGGGTACCGCAGCGGTCGATCCCCGCTCCGTGCCGCGCCGGTAGTTGCCGCTCGCCCGCGCGAGCAGATGCTGCGCGTGCTCGTCGTCGGCGGCCTGCAATGCCGCGATGAGCCGTGCGGCATCCCGGCCGCCGACGGTCATCACCGGCCGGCCGCCGCGCGACACGATGACCCCGCCCTGCTTCGTCACCCGGTAGTCGAACGGATCGGCGGCCAGCCGGCCCCGCTCGTCGGACGCGCCGTTGCGGCCGGCCACCGCTACCGCAGGCTCTTCGTGTGCCAGACCGTCTTGGTCTCGGTGAAGGCCGCGATGCGATCGAGGGCGGGCGCTGCGGCATCCGGCCCCCGCTCGGGCCGCAGCACGCGCTTGAGCGTGTCGGCGGCCGCGATCTCGAGATCGACCCAGTCGAGGTCCCCCGCGCCGACGAGGTCGAGCGCGTTGACGTCGGCGTGCGCAGCGAGCCACGGCGCGATCTCGGCCGGCGAACCGGTCAGCACGTTCACGACGCCCTTGGGCACGTCGCTGGTCGCGAGCACCTCGGCGAGGCTGATCGCCGACAGCGGGTGGTGCTCGCTCGCGACCACGACGACCGCGTTGCCGGCGACGAGCGCCGGGGCGACCGTCGACACGAGCCCGAGCAGCGAGGTGTCCTGGGGTGCGACGATCGCGACGACGCCGGTCGGCTCGGGCACCGAGATGTTGAAGTACGGCCCCGCGACGGGGTTGGCACCGCCCGCGACCTGCGCGAACTTGTCGGCCCACCCGGCGTACCAGACCCAGCGGTCGATCGCCTCGTCGACCTGTGCGGATGCCACGGCGCGCGTCGCGCCCTCGGCCTCCTCGATCTCGGCGATGAACTGCGCGCGGCGCCCCTCCAGGAGCTCCGCGATCCGGTAGAGCACCTGGCCGCGGTTGTACGCCGTGGCGGCCGCCCACCCGCCCACCGCGCCGCGCGCGGCGACGACGGCGTCGCGCGCGTCCTTGCGGGAGGCCTTGGCGGCGTTCGCGAGGAAGGCGCCGTCGGCTCCGCGCACCTCGTAGGTGCGACCCGACTCGCTGCGCGGGAAAGCGCCGCCGATGAACAGCTTGTACGTCTTGGGCACGGCGAGGCGGCTCACTTCGCGGCTCCCTTCTTCGCGGGGCGGGCTCGTCGGGCGGACTCGACCCGGGGGGTGGCATCCGTGGTCTCGATACGGCGCTGCGCGCCGCCGACCGAGGCAGGGGCCAGGTAGGCGCCGAGGCCGTGCCGACCGCCCTCGCGACCGTAGCCCGACTCCTTGTAGCCGCCGAACGGCGAGGCGGGGTCGAACCGGTTGAAGGTGTTCGCCCACACGACGCCCGCGCGCAGCTGGTCGGCGACCGCGAGGATGCGGCTGCCCTTGTCGGTCCAGATGCCGGCCGACAGCCCGTACGGCGTGTTGTTGGCCTTCGCGATCGCCTCCTGCGGCGTGCGGAAGGTCAGCACCGAGAGCACCGGGCCGAAGATCTCCTCGCGCGCGATGCGATGGCTGGTCTGCACGCCGGTGAAGATCGTCGGCGCGTACCAGAAGCCGTTCTCGGGGATCTCGCACGGCGCGGTCCAGCGCTCGGCGCCCTCGTCGACGCCCACGTCGGAGAGCTCGCGGATGCGGTCGAGCTGCTCACGCGAGTTGATCGCGCCGATGTCGGTGTTCTTGTCGAGCGGATCGCCGAGGCGGAGCGTCGAGAGCCGCTGCTTCAGCCGGTCGACGACCTCGTCGTGGATCGACTCCTGGACGAGGAGGCGCGAACCGGCGCAGCACACGTGGCCCTGGTTGAAGAAGATGCCGTTGACGATGCCCTCGACGGCCTGGTCGATCGGCGCATCGTCGAAGACGATGTTCGCGGCCTTGCCGCCGAGCTCGAGCGTGAGCTTCTTCGACGTGCCGGCGACGGTCTTGGCGATCTGCCGGCCGACGGCGGTCGACCCGGTGAAGGCCACCTTGTCGACACCCTCGTGACCGACGAGCGCGGCACCCGTGTCGCCCGCACCCGTGATGATGTTGACGACCCCGGGCGGGAGGTCGGCCTGCTGCACGATCTCGGCGAACAGCAACGCCGTCAGCGACGTGGTCTCGGCCGGCTTCAGCACAACGGTGTTGCCGGCGGCGAGGGCCGGGGCGATCTTCCACGCGAGCATGAGCAGCGGGAAGTTCCAGGGGATCACCTGCGCGGCGACGCCGAGCGCGCGGGGGTTCGCCCCGAGGCCGGCGTGGTCGAGCTTGTCGGCCCATCCGGCGTAGTAGAAGAACCAGGCGGCGACGAGCGGCACGTCGACATCGCGCGACTCCTTGATCGGCTTGCCGTTGTCGAGGGACTCGGCGACCGCCAGCTCACGCGCCCGCTCCTGCACGAGGCGCGCGATGCGGAACAGGTACTTGCCGCGGTCGCGGCCCGACATCCGCGACCAGGTGCGCTCGTAGGCCCGTCGCGCGGCGGCGACCGCGTCGTCGACGTCATCGGCGTTCGCGTTCGCGATGGTGGCGATGCGCTCCTCGCTCGCGGGCGAGATGGTCTGGAAGGGTGTGCCGCGTCCCGCGCGGAACGCGCCGTCGATGAACAGCCCGTAGTCGTCGCGCAGCGACAGGATCGACCGCGACTCGGGGGCTGGTGCGTACTCGAGGAAGCTCATGGAAGGAACCTTCCGGTTCGATGATCTGCGGATGTGGGTGGTTCGGTGATCGAGTGGGCCCGCCAGGGCCGTATCGAGATCAATCGATCGTCACGTAGTCGGCGCCGGAGTAGTGCCCGCTCGCGGCCTTCTGGCGCTGCAGCAGCACGTCGTTCAGCAGGCTCGACGCGCCGAATCGGAACAGGTGCGGCTGCAGCCACTCCTCGCCCACCGTCTCGGCGACGGTGACGAGGTACTTGATCGCGTCTTTCGAGGTGCGGATGCCGCCGGCCGGTTTCACCCCGATGCGCTGGCCGGTCAGCCGGTGCCAGTCGCGCACGACCTCGAGCATCAGCAGGGTGACGGGCAGCGTCGCGGCGGGCTGCACCTTGCCGGTCGACGTCTTGATGAAGTCGCCCCCCGCGAGGATGGACAGCCACGACGCACGGCGCACGTTGTCGTAGGTGACGAGTTCGCCGGTCTCGAGGATGACCTTGAGGCTCGCGCTGGTGCCGTCGGCGCGACGGCACGCCTCTTTGACGGCGGCGATCTGATCGAAGACCAGGCCGTAGCGGCCCGCGAGGAACGCGCCGCGATCGATCACCATGTCGATCTCGTCGGCACCCGCGGCGACCGCCTCGGCGGTGTCGGCGAGCTTGATCTCGAGCGACGAGCGCCCGCTCGGGAACGCGGTCGCGACCGCGGCGACCGCGACGGCGCCGTCGTCGGGGTCGCCGTGCGCCGCGCCGAGCGCGTCGACGGCGACCGGGACCAGGTCGCCGTACACGCAGACCGCGGCCACGCGGGGCGTGCCCGGTACGCCGGGGTCGGGGTTCAGCGCCTTGCCGACGAGCGAGCGGACCTTGCCCGGCGTGTCGGCGCCCTCGAGCGTCGTGAGGTCGATGAGCGAGATGATGCGGTCGAGCGCCCAGGCCTTCGACGTGGTCTTGATCGAGCGCGTGCCGAGGCCTGCGGCCCGCTGCTCGAGCCCGACCGCGTCGACCCCGGGGATGCCGTGGAGGTAGCGGCGCAGGGTCGCGTCGTCGGGTTCGCCGCCCAGCACCGCGAGCGCACGCTCGCGAGCGGTGACGAGAGAGGTGCCTGCCATGGTCGAGACCTGCCGATCGGTTGTGGTGGTGCGGGAGGACGGCGTCAGCCGTCGAGGAGGTGGAGTGCGGTCGCCTCATCGGTCACGAGGACGGTGCACAGTCGGCTGCGGACGACCGCATCGGCGACCGGATGCTTCGCCGGCCCCGAGATGACCGCGATGGACAGCGGCGCCGCGCGCAGTTCGTCGAGCGTCAGGCCGACCGTGCGCGCATCGAGCGCGGGATCGACGATGTTGCCGTCGGAGTCGATATAGCGACCGACGACGTCGCCGACGGCCCCCTTCTCGACGAGGAGATCGACCTCGGATGCCGCGAGGTACCCGCTCTCGACATGGACGGAGGTGTGGTCGGCGGCGCCCGCGCTGAACAGGTACGCGTCGGCCGAACGGGCCAGGTCGATGACTCCGGCGACGACGCGGTCGGACTCGATGGCCTGCTTGGTCGCGAGGCGCTCGAGGATCGCCGGGCTCGGCAGCAGCGTCGCGCTGCCGCCGCCCTTCTGCGCGATGCCGACGGCCGTGGCCGCCGCGGTGCCCGGGCGCCGGTTGAGGCTCACGCCGCCGTTGATCTGCACGACGTTCACGCCCGTGGCCCAGCCGTTGCGCAGGTGCTGCGAGAGGTCGAACAGCGTGCGGCCCCAGCTGACGCCGAGCGTGCGCGGCACGGGGCGAAGGGCCGTCAGGTAGTCGGCCGCCGCCTGCGCGGTGCGGGCCTGCAGCTCTTCCGCGGTGGTGACCCCGGCGGAGGACACGACGATGGCATCGGCCAGCCCGCGCTCGTCGCGCAGGCGCCGCTCGATCGGCAGGCGTCGCGCGCGCGGGTGCAGGATCTCGATGCGGATGAACCCGCGCTGCTTCGCCTGCGCGAGCAGCCGCCCGACCTTCCACCGCGTGAGCCGCAGCGCCTGGCCGATCTCGTCCTGCGTCTTGTTCTCCTCGTAGTAGAGCTCAGCCGCCCGGATCGAGAGCAGTTCGTCGACCTCGTCCATACCCCTCCTTCCGACCCTCCCAGCGTAGGCAGGTCCACGGCGCACGGCAACACTCGCGGGTATTCGTGCTCATATGAGCAACGAGATGGCGGATGCCGCGGCCTATGCTGATGGCCATGCCACGCCCTCTCGCACTCGCCGTCGACTTCGGCGGCACCAAGGTCGAAGCCGCCCTCGTCGACGCGGACGGCGCGCTCGTTCCCGGCAGCCGCCACCGCCGGCCCACTGGAGCCACTGCGACCTCCGAGGCCCTCGAGCAGTCGGTCGCCCAGGTGGTGCGGCTCGCCCACGCGGGCGCGCCCGCCGACGCCGAGGTCATCGGCGTCGGCATCGGCTGCGCCGGCCCCATCGACCTGCTCGCCGGCACCGTGTCGCCCCTGAACGTGCCCGCCTGGCGGGGGCATCCGCTCGTCGGCGACATCGAGGCGATAGTGCCCGGCGTCCCGGTCGCGATGCAGATCGACGGCCTGTGCATCGCCCTCGCCGAGGCGTGGGTCGGCGCGGGGCGCGGCGCGTCGAACCTCCTCGGCATGATCGTCTCGACCGGCGTCGGCGGCGGGCTCGTGCTCGACGGGCGCCCGGCGCACAGCCCGACGGGCAACGGCGGTCACGTCGGCCATGTCGAGGTCGGCGGATTCGACGATGCCTGCGCCTGCGGCGGACGCGGTTGCCTCGAGGCCGTCGCCTCGGGCCCCAGGACCGTCGCGTGGGCGAGGACCCAGGGCTTCACGGGCGAGACGGGCGAAGACCTCGCCCTCGCCCACGCCGCGGGCGATCCCGTCGCGCTGGCGGCGGTCGAACGCGCCGGCACCGCCATCGGCCGTGCGATCGCCTCGTCGACCAACCTGCTCGACCTCGACGTCGTGGCGATCGGCGGCGGGTTCTCGCGGGTCTCCCCCGCCCTGTTCAACCACGCGCGAGCGGCGCTCGGCGAGCGCACCGCGTTCGACTTCGTCCGCCGCGTGCGGATCGTGCCCTCGGGCCTGTCCGACGAAGGGCCGCTCATCGGCGCGGCCGCGCTCGTGCACCGGCCGCCGCTCGGCGGCGCGGCGCCCGAGACCGGAGGGTCCGGCGCCGGGTAGGGGCGTCGATCACCCCTTCGAACGCACCCGGTCGTCCTCGAGGTATCCGGGCCGCGCCACGATGAAGCCCGCGATGCCGGCGGGCACGGCGGTCGCGGCGAGCACGATCAGCGGCCAGATCCATCCGTCGGTCGCGTCATGGAGCAGCCCGATCGCCAGCGGCGCCAGCGCCGCGAAGAGGTAGCCGGCGGACTGCACGACGCCGCTCAGCGCGATCGAGCCCTCGTGCGTGCGGGTGCGGAGGTTGATCAGCACCAGTGCGAGCGGGAACAGCAACGGGCCGGTGCCGATGAGCGCGACCCACAGCCACGTCGCGGTCGCCGGCGCGAGCAGGAGGCCGCCGTACCCGAGCAGGAACGCCGCGACCGCGATGACCACGAGCAGGCGCACCTTGCCGTACCGTGCGGCGAGGATCGGCACGAGCAGGGCCGCCGGCAGCCCCATCGCCGCGAACAGCGAGAGCAGGGCGCCCGCCTCCGCCGGCGACGAGCCCGCGATGTCGGCCAGGATCGTCGGGAGCCAGGCGAACATCACATAGGCGTTGACCGACGACACCCCGAACACCGCCGCGAGCGCCCAGGCGAGCGGCGACCGCAGGGTGCGGCGCACCTGGCCGGGCGGCGCCTCCTCGGGCACCACGACACGCGTCGACGAGCGCGGGTGCACGAGCAGTGCGACCCATGGCACGATCGCGACCACCACGAACAGCGCCCACTCCCCCAGCGACACCCGCCAGCCGGCCGCGTCGGCGACGGGCACCGCGACCAGCGGCGGCACGAACGTGCTCACCGAGACGATGGTCACGTACGCCGTCGTGACGAGCCCGACGCGATCGGGGAAGTAGCGCTTCACGAGCGGCGGCAACAGCACGTTGCCGATGCCGACCGCCGCGAAGACCACCGCGCTCGCCGCCACCAGCCAGGCCGCGTCCGGCGCGAACCCCCGGGCGGCGAGCCCGGCCGCGAGCCCCACCAGCGCGCCGACCAGCGTCTTCTCGAGGCCGAACCGCTTCGCGAAGACGGGGGTGAAGATGCCGAACACCGCGAAGCACAGCGGCGGCAGCATGCCGAGCAGGCCGATCAGTGCCGGCGGCAGCGGGATGTCGGCGTCGACCTGGGCGATGATCGGCGAGAGGGATGCCACGCCGGTTCGCAGGTTGGCGGCGACGAGCAGGATGCCGAGCAGTGCGAGCGTGCGACCCGCCCAGAGGCTCCGGGGCGAGCCGTGCGGGTGCGTCAAGCCAGCAGCTTCCGAGCGACCTCGACGTCGTCGTGCATCCGCTCGATGAGCGCCTCGATGCTCTCGAACGCGACCATCCCGCGGATGCGGTCGACGAACTCGACGTCGACGAGGTGGTCGTAGAGGTCGAGGTCGCGATCGAGCACGTACGCCTCGACCTGTTTGCGCGGCACGCCTTCGAAGGTGGGGTTGTTGCCGACGGAGATCGCAGCAGGATAGGTCGTGCCCGCGTCGGTCAGCCAGCCGGCGTACACGCCGTCGGCGGGAATGAGTCCCTCCGACTCGGGCGACAGGTTCGCCGTCGGGAAGCCGAGCTCGCGACCGCGGGCGGCCCCGTGCACGACGATGCCCGAGACCGTCGGCGTGTGCCCCAGCAGTCGGGCCGCCTGTCGCACCTCGCCGTCGGCGAGGAGTTCGCGCACCCAGGTCGAGGAGACCCGGCGTTCACCGTCGGGCTTCACGTCGTCGACGACCTCGACGGTGAACCCGAACCGTTCGCCCAGCTCGACCAGCAGCGGCACGTCGCCGGCGCCCCGCGCCCCGTAGCGGAAGTCGGAGCCGACGAGCACGACCCGGGCCTGCAATGCGTCGACCAGCACGCGCTCGACGAACTCCTCGGGCGGCAGCGAGGCGAGCGAGCGGTCGAACGGGAGCAGCACCGTCGCGTCGATGCCCGTGGTCGCGAGCAGCCCGAGCTTCTGCCGCACGCTCACGAGCGCGTCGGGGCACTTGTCGGGCGCCAGCAGCGCCAGCGGGTTGCGGTCGAACGTCACCACCACAGCCCGCAGCGCGTCGCGCTCGGCGATCTCGCGGACGCGCGCGACGATCGTGCGGTGGCCCTGGTGCACGCCGTCGAACTTGCCGATCGTCACGACCGACGGGCCGTAGCCCGCCGGTACCCCGTCGATGCCCTTGAAGGTCCTCACCGTGTCGCAGCCTCCGGCCGGTGCTTCGAGAGCCACCACATGCCGAGCACCGGCAGGACGAGCGGGATGAACAGGTAACCGCGGCCGTACCACGACCACACCGTGTCGTGCGGGAACCAGTCGGGGCGCACGATGCTGAGCGTGCCGATCACGAGCACGCCGACGAACTCGAACACGATCGTCGACCAGGCCACGCGGTACCACACCCGCCCGGGTGCGATCAGGGCGATCGTGGCGACGACGTAGACCACGGCGGCGAGCGCCGAGAGCGAGTACGCGATCGGCGCCTCGTCGAACTTCTCGACGATCTGCACCAGCGACCGGCCGACCGCGGCGAGGGCCAGCACCCCGTACACGACGATGAGCACGCGACCGACGCCGCGCACCCGACGTACGGGGGGCGAAGCGGGAGCGGGCGTGGTCGGGGGTGCGGGATGTGCGGAAGTCATGACGTTCGATTCTCTCACCGTGCGACCTACGCCTGCTGCACGGTCCAGATCTGGAACATGCGGTAGAGCATGACCGCGACCGCCAGCGCCGCGACGCCGAGCACGACCGTCGACCAGCGGTTGCGTTCGAGCAGCGCCCAGAACGCCGCCGCGGGCGGCAGCAGGGCCGCCGAGACGAGGTAGACCCAGAACTCGAGCACACTGCCCGTCGGTTCGTTGCCGACGGCGGGCGCCACGAGCGCGGTGACCACCTGCGCGATCAGCAGCAGTTCGACCAGCGCGAGCGCGCCGATCGTGAGATCGCTCGGCAGTCGCCCCGCGAGGCCGAGCACGAGGCAGAGGAGCCCCGCAGCGACGGAGACGCCGACCTGCACCCAGGTGAACCACTCGATCACGAGGCATCCTCCTGCGGGAACCCGGTGACGACCTTCAATTGGCCCGCCCGGCGCTCGACGATCGCGACGAGCCGGCCGTCAGGCGCGATCGCCGCGATGGGCTGCTCGCGCGCCGTGCCCTCGGGTGCCGGGATCCGCTTGCCGTGGCCGAGGTCGATCGCATCCTGTTCGGCGAGCTCGATCGCCGGCATCGCACGCCGCGCGGCGTCGGCCGCCGAGGTGAGCGCGGCCGCGACATCCAGGTCGTCCAGCGACGGGGCATCCGTCACCTCGAACGCGCCGATGCGCGTGCGTCGCAGCGCGGTCAGGTGCCCGCCGATGCCGAGGCCGTCGCCGAGGTCGCGCGCGAGTGCGCGCACGTAGGTGCCCGACGAGCAGGCGACGCGCACGTCGAGGTCGATCGCGGCGCCGGCGCTCGTATCGCGCCGTCGATCGAGCAGGTCGAATGCCGTGATCGTCACGTGGCGCGCGGCGAGCTCGACCTGCTCGCCCTCGCGCACCCGCTGGTACGCGCGCTTGCCGTCGACCTTGATCGCGCTCACGGCGCTCGGCACCTGGTCGATCCCGCCCGTGAGACGGGCCATGCCGTCGGCGATCGCGGCATCCGTGATCGCGTCGACGGCGTCGGCGGATGCCGCGGCGAACGCCTCCCCCTCAGCGTCGTCGGTCGACGTGCCCCAGCCGAGGCGGATCGTCGCGAGGTACTCCTTGTCGAGTCCGACGAGGTGGTGCAGCAGGCGGGTCGCGTGGTTGACGCCGATCAGCAGGAGACCGGTGGCCATCGGATCGAGCGTGCCGGCGTGGCCCACCTTGCGGGTGCCGGCGAGGCGGCGGACCCGCGCGACGACGTCGTGACTGGTCATCCCCTGCGGCTTGTCGACGAGGAGGATGCCGCTGTTCACGCCGTACAGGCTAACAGCCGGGCACCGGCTGGGCGGGCGACGGCCGGAGCCGCCGGGCGGTGGGCGGCGCCGTACGCTGGAGCGATGCGGATCGGGATCCTCGGCGCGGGTGCGCTCGGCGGCACGTTCGCGGCGCTGCTCGCGCGCGCCGGCCACGACGTCGAGGTCACGGCGCGCGGCGCCGGCCTCGAGGCGATCCGTGCGTCGGGACTGCGCCTCACGGGCGGGTACGGCGACGTGCACGTGCGCGTGGCCGCCGGCGAGCGGCTGACGCGCCGCCCCGACCTCGCGCTCGTCTGCACGAAGGCCCAGGATGCCTCGGCCGCGATCTCCGCCGATCGCGGGCACCTCGACGGCGCGACGATCGTCGTCGTGCAGAACGGTCTCGACGGCGTCGACACCGCGGCGCGGCTGCTTCCCGCATCGAGCTGCTTCGGCCTGCTCTCGCTCATCGCCGCCAACTACACCGAGCCCGGCGTCGTGCGCATCACCGCGACCGCGGCGAGCCATCTCGGGCGCGGCGCCGGCCCGGCAGACGACGAAGCACGGCGGATCGCCGCGGTGCTCTCCGAGGCGGTGCCGGTGACCGCGATCGACGATTTCCTCGGCGCCCAGTGGACGAAACTCGTCGTGAACATGGTCAACGCCGTGCCAGCCATCGTGGGCCGCGCGCTCGGCGAGGTCGTCGCCGACCGGGGACTCCTCGCGGTCATGACGGCCTCCATGCGCGAGTGCGTGCGCGCCGGCATCGCGCACGACGTGCGGTTCGCGCCGCTCAACGGGCTCGACGACGCCGGCCTGCGCCGGTTCGCGCGGATGCCCCTCTCCCTCGGTTCACGGCTCCCCCGGTCGCTCGTTCGGCGCATGGGCTGGGAGCACAACCTCGGCTCCACCCAGCAGAGCATCCGCCGCGGGCAGGAGACCGAGATCGACTTCCTGAACGGTGCGGTCGTGCGCGAGGCATCCGCCGCCGGACTCGAGGCGCCCGTCAATCGCGCGCTCGTCGACCTCGTCCACGAGGTGGAGCGGGTGGGGTTCCTGCCCGACGAGCGGGTACGGGCGATTCCGACGCACTGAGTGCTGGCACGCCGAAGGGGGCCCGGCGAACCGGGCCCCCTTCGGGTGCTGTGTCAGGCCTTCGCTCAGGCCTTCTTCTTGCGGCGGATTGCTGCGATCACCAGGAACGCGGCACCGGCGAGCACGATGATGCCCGCGACGATCGCGATGGTGCCGCCGGCGAAGCCGGTGCTCGCGAGGCCGGCTCCCTGGCCCGCCGCCGCCGGGGTGCTGCCGTCGTCGCCCTCGCCGCCGCCCGGACCGGTGAGGCAGTTCGGGGTCGCCGGCGGGTAGGCCAGCGTCAGGGGCAGGTCGGGGTTGACCGCGAGCACGGCGCTCGAGACGTTGCGGGTCCAGGCGAAGTTGTCGTCGGTCTCGACCCACGTGCCGTCGGCCGTCTGCTCCCAGCCGGGCCAGCCGGTGGGGTTGCCCTCACCGTCGACCGAGGCACCCGGCCAGAGGGCCTGACCCGACAGCGTGCCGTCTTCGTCGAGCTCGCCGAGTTCGATGACGTGGCTGTTCGTGCCATCGCTGAGCGTGAGCGTCACGAGCCGGCTCGTGGCCTGGCCGTCGGGATCGGTCAGCACGACGTCGTAGAAGATCCACGGCACGTCGGCCTCGCACACGCCCGTCGCGAGCGAGCCGGTGAGGCTCGGTGCGATGCAGGGGGTCGCGGTGAACGTGAAGTCGAACGCCTTCGTCGTCGTGCCGTCGGCGAACGTGTAGCCCGCCTCCGTGGTGGCGATCGCGGTCGCGGCGCCGGTCTTCGCGTCGCCGTCGATGGTCCACGTCACGTGCGCGGTCGGCTCGGGCAGCACGATCGCGTCGAGGTCGACGCCGCAGAGGTCGGTCGGCTTCGGCTCCGCCGGGATCGCGATGCAGGGGGTATTGAGGTAGTCGAACGTCCACTCGGTCTGCTGACCCTTGTCGAACGCGTAGCCCTGCTCGGCGACCGCCGTCACGACGACTCGGCCCTCGGCCTGCGAGCCCTTCTTCTCGAAGGTGTAGTGCGCGTCCTCGTCGACCTCGGGGATCTCCAGCACGCCGTTGTCGGGACCGCAGGTGTCGGAACCGGTCGGCGCTTCACCGAACGTGATCACCTTGGGCGGGCACGGCTGGTCATCGACCGTGAAGGGCTCGAACGTGTGCGACGTGGCACCGCCCGGGAAGACGAAGCCGTCCTTCGCGAACGCCGTCACCGTGATCGAACCCGGCGCGTCCACACGCTGCCAACGCACCGACGTCGTCTCCACCAGCGGAGCGAGCACCTCGTTGTCGGGGCCGCACGTGTCGGAGAACGCCGGCTTCACCGGCACCGCGACCTGCTTCGGCGGACACGGCTCGTCGTCGATCGCGAAGGGCGGGAATGCGTGCGACGTGGCACCGCCCGGGAAGACGAAGCCGTCCTTCGCGACCGCCGTCACCGTGATCGAACCCGGCGCGTCCACACGCTCCCAACGCACCGACGTCGTCTCCACCAGCGGAGCGAGCACCTCGTTGTCGGGGCCGCACGTGTCGGAGAACGCCGGCTTCACCGGCACCTCGACCTGCTTCGGCGGACACGGCTCGTCGTCGATCGCGAAGGGCGGGAATGCGTATGACGTGGCACCGCCCGGGAAGACGAACCCATCCTTTGCGAACGCCGTCACCGTGATCGAGTCCGGCGCGTCCACGCGCTGCCAGCGCACTGAAGCGGTGTCCACCAACGGAGCGAGCACGTCGTTGTCGGGGCCGCACGTGTCGGAGAACGCCGGCTTCACCGGCACCGCGACCTCCTTCGGCGGACACGGCTCGTCGTCGACCGCGAAGGGCGGGAACGCGTATGACGTGGCACCGCCCGGGAAGACGAAGCCGTCCTTTGCGAACGCCGTCACCGTGATCGAGTCCGGCGCGTCCACGCGCTCCCAGCGCACTGAATCGGTGTCCACCAACGGAGCGAGCACCTCGTTGTCGGGGCCGCACGTGTCGGAGAACGCGGGCTTCGCCGGCACCGGCACGACGTCGTCACCGCACTCGATCTGGCCCTGCCAGTGGTAGTTCGTGCCGGCGACCTGCACCCATTCGACCGTCCACGCGTGGGGGTCGGGCCAGTCGGCGTGGTCGGCGAAGGTGAAGACCTTCGTGCCCGAGTAGGTCGAGCCGTCGGCATTGCGGAAGTTCAATGTGACGGGCGTGCCGTCGGCGGTGATGCGAACGTTGACGTCGACCGCCTGGCCTGCCGGCAGGTTCCCCGGGTAGTCCACGGTCAGCGCTTCACAGGTCGGCGCAGCGTACTCCCAGTCGTGCCCGGACTCGTCGACGTACCGCACCGAGTAGTGCGAGATGTCCTTGCCGCTCGTGTGGGAGATGGTGACGCTCTTGACCGGGGGGTTGTAGGTCGTCGTTTCGGGACCATTTCCCTGGTTCGCGGAGCCGGCCTTCACGCAGACCTCGGCGATGAGCTTGCCGTCGGGTGCGGTGACCACGATGCTCTTATGGTCTCCAGTCACGTCGACCTTCAGATCGAGTTTCTTGCAGACATTGTCTCCGCCGCCATTGCCGCCGCCGCAAAGATCCTTGGGCACGGTGAACTTGCCCGTGTTCTCCTGGGTCTGCCCGTTCGTCCACTTGGCACCGAGCTTGAGCTTGTACTCGGTGCCCACCTTCGCGCCGGGCTGCTCACCGGTCGCGCTGGACGTGCCCGCGATCTTCGTTCCCTTGGCGATCACACCCTCGTTCGAGGACGAGGTGATCTCCTCCTCGATGCCCTCGGAGTTCGTCACCGTCCACGTGATGGTCGCGGTCTTG
This sequence comes from Agromyces agglutinans, assembly GCF_009647605.1. Lineage (GTDB taxonomy): Bacteria > Actinomycetota > Actinomycetes > Actinomycetales > Microbacteriaceae > Agromyces > Agromyces agglutinans. The sequence goes on from NZ_WJIF01000012.1 coordinate 80,456, forward strand.
CCGTCTGCGGCGCACACCGCCGACGCGGTGATGGTGTTGTGGTGCGCCGAGGCCGGCGCGGCCGCGCCGACGACCGAGAGGCCGGCGCCGAGGAGGACCGCGACGAGGGTCGCGGCGATGCGTCGAAGGGAATGCCGTTCGCGAAGCGGCGTGCGCTCCGGTCGGGCACCGGCGCGGCGTGCGAGCCGCGCGCTGAGGTTGCTCATGCGGTGTCTTCTCCTGGGGCCGGCGGCGCATCGAACCTCGATGGGAGGACACGGGCCCGGGCGCGCAGTCGCGCGCTCGGCTGCCGGCGCTCGCTGTGCGCGCGGCGGAACGGGTCTTCGGGTGGGGCTTGATCGGGGGTTCGGGCGCCATTGGGGATGGCAGTTGAACTCAGTATGGCGAAGATCGACGCTCCGGCGAGGGCTTCTTCGTGGGATTGTGGGAAAAGTCCCCCTTTTTGGGGACCGTCCACAATCGTGCGCAGGCTCGCGATCAGCGGCGCCTGCCGAATCGCGGATGCTCCGGATCCGCGAGGTCGACCACGACATCGGCGACGGCGCGCGGATCCCGCGCCGCGTAGGCGATCGCGTCGGCGGGGTCGAGCGGGTCCCCGTCGATCGCGACCGTGGAGTCCCACAGCTCGGCGAGCCGGTCGCGCAGCACGAACCGGCCGTCGACGACGAGGATCGCGTCCTCCGGCCCCGTGCGCCACTTCGGCTCGACCCAGGCGTCGCGTGCCGGGTCGAACACGCGCGTGACGAACGCGGCGGAACCGCCCAGGCGGAACGGCTCGACCAGCACGCGTCGGAGTGCCGACTCGTCGAATCCGTACCGGTAGTACCGGTCGGCGGTGTCGGCGCCGAACGCCGCCTGCGCCTCGCGCGACCGGTGGAAGTCCTCCATGCGCGCGCGGAACACCGCGTGCTCGCGCTCGGCGAGCACGTCGCGCAGGTCGTCGGCGAACGCCGACTTGCCGCTGCGAAGCGGGCCGTCGATCGCCACGATCATGCGGCCCCGACCGGCACGCGCGAGCACCTCGTCCGCGATCCCGCGGAGGAAGGTCACCCGCGGCGTCGTCACCAGTCGCATGCTCCGAGCGTAGCGGCGAGGCATCCTTCGCGCGCCTACGCTGGAGGGATGCCCCGCCCGCGCGACGACGACTTCGCCACCCGGGTGGTGGCGTGGTTCGCCGGCGCGGCGCGGCCCCTGCCGTGGCGCGCGGCCGATCTCTCGCCGTGGGCGGTGCTCGTGAGCGAGTTCATGCTGCAGCAGACGCAGGCGGCGCGCGTGGTGCCCTTCTGGGAGCGGTGGATGGCACGGTGGCCGACTCCCGCCGCCCTCGCGAGCGAGCCGGCGGCCGAGGCGCTGCGCGCCTGGGACCGCCTCGGCTACCCGCGCCGCGCCCTGTGGCTGCACGCGGCGGCGACCGAGCTCGTCGAGCGCCACGGCGGCGAGGTGCCGCGCGGGCTCGACGCGCTGCTCGCGCTGAAGGGCGTCGGCCCGTACACCGCGAGGGCCGTCGCGGCGTTCGCGTTCGGCGACCGGCATCCGGTGGTCGACACGAACACGCGGCGCGTCATCGCCCGTGCGATCGACGGCGTCGCGGTGGCCGCGCCGCCGTCCGCGGCGCGCGACCTGCCGGCGATGGAGCGGCTGCTGCCCGCCGACCGCGAGGCGGCGCACGCGTTCAACGCGGGTGCCATGGAACTCGGTGCGACGGTCTGCACAGCGCGGACGCCACGCTGCGACGAGTGCCCCGTCGCCGCGCTGTGCGCGTGGCGGGCGGCGGGCTACCCACCGCACGAGGGCCCGAGGCGCCGAACGCAGGCGCGGTTCGAGGGCTCGGATCGCCAGTTGCGCGGGCGCGTCATGCGCGAGCTGCGAGCCGCTCACACGCCCGTGCCGCGCGGCGAGCTCGCCGCGCTCGAGCCCGACGAGACGCGACTCGACCGCGTGCTCGCGTCGCTCGTGGCCGACGGCCTCGCGGTTGGCGCCGTCGACGGATACGCGCTTCCGCACAACTGACCCGGCCTGGCTGGGACGGATGTGCGATCATGCAGAGCGTGATCACGGCACCGCGGCCGACGCCGAGCCCCGACGACCTGCTCGTCCTCCTCGCGGTCGCGCGCGCCGGCCGGTACACCGCCGCTGCATCGGAGCTCGGACTGAATCACACGACGGTCGCCCGGCGCATCGAGTCGCTCGAGGCCGCGCTCGGCGGCCGCGTGCTCGCGCGCGGCGCGTCGGGCTGGGTGCTCACCGCGTTGGGCGAGCACGCACTCGCGGCGGCCGAGGGCATCGAGCGCGCCATGCGAACGCTCGACCCGTCGTCCGCGACCCTCTCGGGCACGGTTCGGCTCTCGGCCACCGACGGCTTCAGCGGGTTCATCGCCGCGCCGGCGCTGGTCGCCGTGCGGCGGGCGCATCCCGATGTCACGCTCGAGATCGTCGCAGCGACCCGACGGGCCGCGCAGCAGCGCGTGGGCGTCGACCTCGAGGTGGTCGTCGGCCGGCCGCACGTGCACCGCGCCGAGGCGACGCACCTCGCCGACTACGTGCTCGGCACCTATGCGAGCCGCGACTACCTCGAACGCCACGGCGCCCCGGCGTCACCGGCCGAGCTCGCGGAGCATCCGCTCGTGTACTTCATCGAGTCGATGCTGCAGGTCGACGCGCTCGACGACGCCCGCGGCGCCATCCCCGACATGCTCGACTCGGTCTCCAGCACGAACGTGTACGTGCACGTCGACGCCACGCGCGCGGGCGCCGGCATCGGCCTGCTGCCCGCGTTCCTGGCCGACCGGCACGATGACCTCGTCCGGCTGTTCCCCTCGCAGGTCGAGGCTCGTCTCCCCTACTGGCTCGTGAGCCGGCCCGAGGCGCTCCGCCAGCCCGTCGTGCTCGCCTTCATCGCCGCGATGCGCCAGCGCATCGACGACGTGCGACCGGCGCTGCTCGGCCGCCGCTGAGCCGGGATGCACCGACGCGAACGCGAACGAGGGATGCCCCGGGCGGGGCATCCCTCGTCAATCGTCGCGACGATCGCGACGGAGGTCGGTCAGCGCGAGCCGCCGGCCTCCGCGTCGTCGGCGAGGTCGGATGCCTCGTCGTCGATCTCGTCCCACTCGTCGTCTTCGCCCTCGTCGAGCTCACGCGGCTTGACGTACGGGTCGGCGTCCCCGGCGTACTCGGCCGTGGTCGCGAGGGTCGCGGTCTCGGCGTCACGCGTGCGCGCCTCGCGCAGCAGCGACTCGATGTGCTCGGCGTTCTCGGGGATCGCATCGAGGATGAACTCGAGCGTCGGCGTGAGCCGGGCCGTGATGTTGCGCCCGACCTCGCTGCGCAGCATCCCGGTCGCCGCCTTCAGGGCGGCCGCCGAATCATTGCGCTCCTCCTCGGTGCCGTACACCGTGTAGAAGATCGACGCGTGCTGCAGGTCGCCGGTCACGCGCACGTCGGTGATCGTCACGAACCCGAGTCGCGGGTCGCGAAGGCCCTTGTCGAGCCGGCGGGCGACGATCTCCTTGATGCGATCGGCCAGCTTCCTGGCCCGTTGCGGATCAGCCACTGGGTCTCCTTTCGGGGAGCGGTTGCCTCGAGACCGGGCCGGGACGGCAAGCGCCGCCCCGGCCCGCACGACCTACGCGCGAGGCTTCTCGCGCATCTCGATCGTCTCGATCTCGTCACCGACCTGGATGTCGTTGTACTTGCCGAGGCCGATGCCCGCCTCGAAGTCCGTGCGGACCTCGGTGACGTCGTCCTTGAACCGGCGCAGCGACTCGATGGCCAGGTTGTCGCCGACCACGACGCCGTCGCGGATGACGCGGGCCTTGGCGTTGCGCGTGATCGTTCCCGACCGCACGATGACACCGGCGATGTTGCCGAACTTCGAGGAGCGGAACACCTCGCGGATCTCGGCCACACCCGACTGCACCTCTTCGAACTCGGGCTTGAGCATGCCCTTGAGCGAGTTCTCGATGTCGTCGATCGCGTTGTAGATGACGTTGTAGAAGCGCACGTCGACGCCCTCACGGGCGGCGCGCTCGCGGGCCTTGACGTCGGGGCGGACGTTGAACCCGATGACGATCGCGTTGTCGATCGTCGCCAGGTCGATGTCGCTCTCGGTCACAGCACCCACACCGCGGTGGAGGATGCGCAACTGCACCGAGTCGTCGACCTCGATCTTCATGAGCGACTCCTCGAGCGCCTCCACGGCACCCGACACGTCGCCCTTGATGATGAGGTTGAGCGCCTCGACCTTGCCCTCTTCCAGCGCACGCGTGAAGTCCTCGAGCGAGATCCGCTTGCGGGCCTTGGCCAGCTGCGCGTTGCGCTGCGCGGCCTCGCGCTTCTCGGCGATCTGGCGGGCGGTGCGGTCGTCCTCGGTCACGAGGAACGTGTCGCCGGCGCGCGGGACCGTCGAGAGCCCCTGCACCTGCACCGGACGCGACGGCGTCGCCTCGAGCACGGCGTCGCCGTTCTCGTCGGCCATCGCACGCACGCGGCCGTAGGCGGTGCCCGCGACGATCGCGTCGCCGACGCGCAGCGTGCCCGACTGGATGAGCACGGTCGCCACGGCGCCGCGGCCCTTGTCGAGCTTCGCCTCGATCGCGACGCCGCGCGCGTCCTTGTTCGGGTTCGCGCGGAGGTCGAGACCGGCGTCGGCGGTCAGCAGGACCGCGTCGAGCAGCTCCTGGATGCCGATGCCCTCACGAGCCGAGACGTCGACGAACATGACGTCGCCGCCGTACTCCTCGGCCACGAGTCCGAACTCGGTGAGCTGCTGGCGCACCTTGGCCGGGTTGGCGTCGGGCTTGTCGATCTTGTTCACCGCGACCACGATCGGCACGTTCGCCGACTGGGCGTGGTTCAGCGCCTCGATCGTCTGCGGCATGATGCCGTCGTCGGCCGCGACCACGAGGATCGCGATGTCGGTCACCTGCGCACCGCGGGCACGCATGGCGGTGAACGCCTCGTGACCCGGGGTGTCGATGAAGGTGATCGCGCGGTCGATGCCCTCGTGCTCGGTGTGCACCTGGTACGCACCGATGTGCTGCGTGATGCCGCCGGCCTCGCCCGCGATGACGTTGGCGTTGCGGATGGCGTCGAGCAGTCGGGTCTTACCGTGATCGACGTGACCCATGACGGTGACGACCGGCGGACGGGCCGCCAGGTCTTCGTCGGTCTCGTCCTCGAGCTCCTGGTCGAGGTCGATGTCGAAGCCCTCGAGCAGCTCGCGGTCTTCGTCCTCGGGCGAGACGACCTGGATCTTGTAGCCGAGCTCGGCGCCGAGCACCTCGAAGGTGGCCTCGTCGAGCGACTCGGTCGCGGTCGCCATCTCACCGAGGTGGAAGAGCACCGTGACCAGCGAACCGGGGTTCGCGTCGATCTTGTCGGCGAAGTCCGAGATGGATGCACCCCGGCGGAGCCGGATGACGGTGTTGCCGTCGCCGCGGGGAACGCTCACGCCGCCCAGCGACGGAGCCTCCCGCATCTCGAATTCCTGCCGCTTCGTGCGCTTCGACTTGCGGGCCTTCGACTTGCCGCCGCCACGACCGAACGCGCCGGCCGTGCCGCCGCCGGGGCCGCGACCACGGCCGCCGCCACCGCCCGCGGGACGGGGACCGGTGAAGCCGCCGGCGCCGCCGGGACGGAAGCCGCCGCCGGCACCTGCACCGGCGCCGCCCG
>NZ_WJIF01000013.1 GCF_009647605.1 Agromyces agglutinans
GCGTCTCGCTCGTGCCGGCCGACGCTGCCGCCGACCCGAACGACGAGGCTGCCCGCGAGGCGGCGCGCGCCGCCGTGCGCGAAGAGCTCGCGGCCGCGACCGGCGGCCAGGCACGCACCGAAGACGCCGCACCGGCCGACGCCGAGGGCGAGGCTCCGGCCGAGCAGCCCCGCCAGGGCCGCAGCCGCAACCGCGGTCGCCGCGGCGGCGACCGTGAGCGCAACGGCGAGCGCGCCGACGCGCCGAAGGGCGACAACGCCCCGAAGGGCGACGGCCAGAAGGGCGATGCCCCGAAGCACGACGGCCAGAAGGCCGACGGCGCACCCAAGGGCGCCGAGGTGCAGAAGGGCGAGGGCGACGCACGCCGCCAGGGCGACCGCGACGACCAGCGCGGCGACCGTGCCGACGCCGGCGACAAGGCGCAGGGCCGCCAGGGCGGTCAGCAGGGCCGTGGCGACCAGCAGGGCCGCGGCGAGCAGGGCCGTGCCGACCAGCAGGGCGACGGCGAGGGCGGTCGGCGCAGCCGATACCGCGACCGCAAGCGCCGCGGTCAGGGCACCGTCGGCGACGAGGTCGAGCCCGAGATCCTCGACGACGACGTGCTGATCCCGATCGCCGGCATCCTCGACGTCCTCGACAACTACGCCTTCGTGCGCACGAGCGGCTACCTGCCCGGCCCGAGCGACGTCTACGTCTCGCTCGGCCAGGTGAAGAAGTACCACCTGCGCAAGGGCGACGCGGTCGTCGGCGCGATCAAGCAGCCGCGCGACGGCGAGGCGAACAGCCGCCAGAAGTACAACGCGCTGGTCAAGGTCGACTCCGTGAACGGGCAGACCGGCGAAGAGGCGGCCGCGCGCGTCGACTTCCAGAAGCTCACGCCGCTGTACCCGCAGGAGCGCCTGCGCCTCGAGACCGAGCCGACCAAGCTCACGCAGCGCATCATCGACCTCGTCGCGCCCATCGGCAAGGGCCAGCGCGGGCTCATCGTCGCGCCGCCCAAGGCCGGCAAGACGATCGTGCTGCAGCAGATCGCGAACGCCATCGCGATCAACAACCCCGAGGTCCACCTCATGGTCGTGCTGGTCGACGAGCGCCCCGAAGAGGTCACCGACATGCAGCGCACCGTCAAGGGCGAGGTCATCGCCTCGACCTTCGACCGGCCGGCCGAAGACCACACCACGGTCGCCGAGCTCGCGATCGAGCGCGCCAAGCGCCTCGTCGAGCTGGGCCACGACGTCGTCGTGCTGCTCGACTCGATCACCCGCCTGGGCCGTGCGTACAACCTCGCGGCACCGGCATCCGGTCGCGTGCTCTCGGGCGGCGTCGACGCGTCGGCGCTGTACCCGCCGAAGCGCTTCTTCGGCGCCGCGCGCAACATCGAGAACGGCGGATCGCTGACCATCCTCGCGACCGCGCTCGTCGAGACCGGTTCGAAGATGGACGAGGTGATCTTCGAGGAGTTCAAGGGCACCGGCAACTCCGAGCTGCGACTCTCGCGCCAGCTGGCAGACAAGCGCATCTTCCCGGCCGTCGACGTCAACGCGTCGTCGACCCGTCGTGAAGAGATGCTGCTCTCGCCCGACGAGGTGAAGATCACGTGGAAGCTGCGTCGTGCGCTCGCCGGCCTCGAGCCGCAGCAGGCGCTCGAGGCGGTGCTCGGCCGCCTGCGCGAGTCGCAGTCGAACACCGAGTTCCTCCTGCTCATGCAGAAGTCGGCACCCGTGGGCGGCAACGGCCACGAGCCCGACCACCGCTGAGTCGATGTTCGAGTCCGTCCGGGCCCTGATCGCCGAGCACGGCGAGCTCCAGAACGAGCTCGCCGACCCGGCGCTGCACGCCGACCCCGCGCGTGCGAAGAAGGCGAACCGGCGCTACGCCGAGCTGTCGAGGATCGTCGCCGCCCACCAGGCCTGGCTGCAGGCCGGCGACGACCTCGAGGCCGCGCGCGAGCTCGCCAAGGAGGACGACGCCTTCGCCGAGGAGGTCCCGGCCCTCGAGGCGGCGCTCGCGGAGGCGCAGGAGAGGCTCCGTCGACTGCTCATCCCGCGCGACCCCGATGACGGGCGCGACGTGATCATGGAGATCAAGGGCGGCGAGGGCGGCGCCGAGAGCGCCCTCTTCGCGGCCGACCTGCTGCGCATGTACATCCAGTACGCGCAGTCCAAGGGCTGGAAGACCGAGCTCCTCGAGCGCGACGAGTCCGACCTCGGCGGCTACAAGAACGTGCAGGTCGCGATCAAGTCGAACGCGACGGACCCGTCGCAGGGCGTCTGGGCGCACCTGAAGTACGAGGGCGGCGTGCACCGCGTGCAGCGCGTGCCCGTGACCGAGACGCAGGGGCGCATCCACACGTCGACGACGGGCGTGCTCGTCTTCCCCGAGGTCGACGAGCCCGAAGAGGTCGACATCAACCAGAACGACCTCAAGATCGACGTGTACCGCTCGAGCGGGCCCGGCGGCCAGTCGGTCAACACGACCGACTCCGCCGTGCGCATCACGCACTTACCTACCGGCATCGTCGTGTCGATGCAGAACGAGAAGTCGCAGCTGCAGAACCGCGAGGCGGCGATGCGCGTCCTGCGCGCACGCCTGCTCGCACGTCAGCAGGAGGAGCTCGCGGCCGCGGCATCCGACGCACGCAAGTCGCAGATCCGCTCGATGGACCGCTCCGAGCGCATCCGCACCTACAACTTCCCCGAGAACCGCATCGCCGACCACCGCACCGGCTACAAGGCGTACAACCTCGACCAGGTGATGGACGGAGCCCTCGAGCCCGTCATCGAGTCGGCCATCCGCGCCGACGAGGAGGCCCGCCTGGCCGACCTCGGCGACCAGGCCTGACCCGTCCCTCGATCCCTCCCGCGGCCCGTCGATCGAGTCCGCGAATCAGGTGCGGAGGGGTGTCGCACCGGTGTCTACCGCATGGCGTACCGCGACACGCCGGTGCGCACTGACGGGTGACGCACGCCGCACCCCCCCCGCAGGACATCGACTCGATGTCGTCGTCGACCCAACACGCTTGACGTACTACGGTACGCGTAGTACGTTCAGGGTCGTACATATCCGCGACATCGACCGGGAGGGCACCGTGATCAGCGCCGACGCGATCCGCGGCTACGTCGATCTCATGGTGCTCTCGCTGCTGCGTGAGCGGCCGTCGTACGCGTACGAGCTCGCGCAGCAGATCCACGCCGTGACCGGTACCGAGTACACGATCAAGCAGACCACGCTCTACACGGCGGTCAAGCGCCTCGAAGGCGCGAGCCTCGTCACGTCGTACGCCGGCGCCTCGGCGTCGGGCAAGCCACGCACCTACTACCAGATCACCGCGAACGGGCTCGAGCATCTCGAGCAGAAGGTCGCCGAATGGCGTGATACGAAATCCGTCGTCGACCGGTTCATCGAAGGAGTCGAAGCATGAACGTCATCACCGCCTATCTCGAGACGATGTTCAGCGCCTACCCGCAGACCCCGCGCATGCTCGAGGCCAAGGCCGAACTGCACGCCATGATGGAGGATGCCTACACCGGCTACCTCGCCACGGGGCTGAGCGAGAACGAGGCGGTCGGCCGGGTCATCACCGAGTTCGGCAATCTGGATGAGGTCGCACCGCAACTGGGCATCTCGGCCGACATCGCACCGCGAACGTCCGCGTCCACGCCGGTGTCGTCGGCCATGTCGGGGCCCACGGCGACCCCCGTGGCGGGCCCGGCGAAGAGCCCCGTTCCGGCGCCGGTCACGCACGACGAGGCCGAGCGGTACGCCGAGGCGCGTCGCCGCACCGAGCCGCGGCTCGCGGCGGCCGTGGCGATGTTCGTCGTCTCACCGGCTCCGCTCCTCGCGCTCGTGACACTCAGCACGGGCGGAACGATCGGGCTCGGACAAGACCACGCAGTGCTGATCGGACTGGCGTGCCTGCTGGTCGTCGTCGTCGCGGCCGTGCTCATGCTCGTGCGCCGTGACCACGAGCTGGCCCGGTTCCGCAGGCTCACGGCGGGTGAGTTCACGAGGGTTCCCGGCGTCGACCGATGGGCGGACGAACTCGCTGCGGAGCTCGCGCCCAAGCGGGCGACCGCACTGCAGGTCGCCATCGGGCTCTGGATCCTCGCCGCGTCCCCGGTGCTCGCGATGAGCCTGCTCGCTGAGCCCGCGGTGACGAGCAGCTGGATCGGCGTCGCCGTCGCCGGTACGCTCATCATGGTCGCGACGGGACTCGTCGTCTTCATCTCGGCGAACTGGGCGCAGTCGGTCGCCGAGACCCTCACGAAGACCGACAGCAACGCGTACGCCGGGTACGCCGGCAATGAGCGGCGCAGCATCGTCGGCGTGATCGCCGCGTTCTACTGGCCGCTCGTGGTCGCGATCTTCCTCGCGTGGAGTTTCCTCGGCAGCGCCTGGGGCATCTCCTGGATCATCTGGCCGATCGCGGGCGTGCTGTTCGGTGCCCTCGCCTCCGGGCTGAGCGCGGTCGAGCGGTACCGCGCCGCCCAGTGAATCGTGCACGGCGCGGCGCGCCTCCGGCGCGGCCGGCGCGCCCGTGCGTCGCGCCCGTCAGATGTGCCAGTGCCAGTCGTGCACGCCGCGCGCCGAGTCGGCGGTCGCCGACGACAGGGGCCGGGGCACGGCCGGCACGCCCACGAGCAGCGAGTGCGCTGGCGCGTCGTGCGTGACGACCGCGTTCGCACCGACGGCGCTCCAAGCGCCGATCACGATATCGCCGAGCACCTTCGCGCCCGCGCCCACGGTGACGCCGTCTTCGAGCGTCGGGTGGCGCTTCGTGCCCGGGGGAGTGTTGCGCGGCGCCTTCCCTCCGAGCGTCACGCCGTGGTAGAGCATGACGTCGTCGCCGACGACGGCCGTCTCGCCGATCACGACCCCCATGCCGTGGTCGATGAAGAACCGGCGGCCGATGGTCGCGCCCGGGTGGATCTCGATGCCCGTCAGGAACCTCGTGACCTGCGAGATCAGCCGCGCCGGAAGGCGTGCCCCGGCGACCCACACGCGGTGGGCGAGCCGGTACGACCAGATCGCGTGGAGGCCCGAATACGCGAGGAAGACCTCGAGATCGCTGCGCGCGGCCGGGTCGTGGGCGCGGGCGGTCACGAGGTCTTCCTTCAGGGTTCTGAGGATCGGCACCCGATCAGTCAAGCAGACCCTCGTACAGCACCGTCGACAGGTAGCGCTCGCCGTAGCTGGCCACGATGACGACGATGGTCTTGCCCGCGTTCTCGGGGCGCTTGGCGAGTTCGACCGCCGCGTACACGGTCGCACCCGACGAGATGCCGCCGAGGATGCCCTCTTCGCGGCCGAGGCGGCGCGCCGTCGCGACGGCCTGGTCGATGTTCACGTCGATGATCTCGTCGTAGACGTCGCGGTCGAGCACGTCGGGCACGAAATTCGCGCCGATGCCCTGGATCTTGTGCGGACCGGGGGCGCCGCCGTTGAGGATGGGCGACTCGGCCGGCTCGACGCCGACGATCTTCACCTCGGGCTTGCGCTCCTTGAGCACCTGCCCGACGCCCGAGAGCGTGCCGCCCGTGCCGATGCCGGAGACGAAGATGTCGACGCCGCCGTCGGTGTCGTTCCACACCTCCTCGGCCGTGGTGCGGCGGTGGATCGCGACGTTGGCCTCGTTCTCGAACTGGCGGGCGAGGATGGCGCCCGGGGTCTCGGCGGCGATCTGCTCGGCCTTCGCGACCGCGCCCTTCATGCCCTCGGAGCCGGGCGTGAGCACGAGCTCGGCGCCGTACGCCTTCAGCAGCGACTTGCGCTCGGCCGACATGGTCTCCGGCATGGCGAGGATGACCCGGTAGCCGCGCGCTGCACCGATCGCGGCGAGCGCGATGCCGGTGTTGCCGCTGGTGCCCTCGACGATGGTGCCGCCGGGCTGCAGGTCGCCGGACGCCTCGGCGGCGTCGACGATGCCGACGCCGAGGCGGTCCTTCACGCTCGACGAGGGGTTGTAGAACTCGAGCTTGGCCAGCACGGTCGCCTCGGCGCCGTCGGTGACGCGGTTCAGGCGGACGAGCGGCGTTCCGCCGAAGGCCTGGGTGATGTTGTCGTAGACCTGTGCCATGTGCGGGGCTCCTCTTCGGGCGGGGTCGTCTGCGGGACTCGGCTCAGCCTATGGCGGCGGGCTTTCGCGGAACCGTGCGTTACATTCCATTGCGTGACTTCGCGAGCGACGGATGCCCCGGGCCCGACCCTGCGCGAGGCGCGCAACGCGGCCGTGGCCGCGCTTGCCGGAGCGGGGGTGCCCGACCCCGAGGTCGACGCCGACCTTCTGCTCGGCCACGTGCTCGGCCTCTCGCGCGGCGGGGTCGCCGCGCGGCTGGTGATCGGCGACACGCTGACGGCGACGGATGCGTCGACGCTCGACGCGCTCGTCGCCCGCCGGGCCGCGCGCGAGCCGCTGCAGCACCTCACGGGGCGTGCGCCGTTCCGGGCGCTCGAGCTCGCCGTGGGCCCGGGGGTCTTCATCCCGAGGCCCGAGACGGAGCAGGTCGCCCAGCTCGCGATCGACGCGCTGCGCGCGGACGCCGACCCGTCGCCGATCGCGGTCGACCTCGGAACGGGCAGCGGCGCCATCGCGATCGCGCTGGCCATCGAGGTGCCGCACGCCCGGGTCTGGGCGGTCGAGCGCTCGCCGGAGGCGGTGCCGTGGGCCCGGCGCAACGTCGAGGAGTCGGGAGCCGGCAATCTCGAGCTCGTCGTCGGCGACCTGGCCGAGGAGCTCCGGGAGCTCGACGGGCGCGTGGCGGTCGTGGTGTCGAATCCGCCGTACGTGCCGGCCGCCGAGCTGCCCCAGGACCCCGAGGTGCACCTCCATGACCCGGCCGTCGCGCTCTACGGGGGCGCCGACGGCCTCGACGTCGTGCGCGTCATCTCCCTGCGGGCGCTGCGCCTGCTGCGGCCGGGCGGGGTGCTCGTGATCGAGCACTTCGAGACCCAGTCGGCCGCGGTCGCCGAGCTGCTCGCCGACGACGGCTGGCGGGCGATCGCACACCACCGCGACCTGCTGGGGCGCGATCGGGCGACCACCGCCCTGCGCTGACGCCGGCCTCGCGCGGCGTCGACGCGAGCGGCTCGCGACTCGGCTACTTGCCCTGCTGCGCCTTCTGCCGGGCCTTCTCGCGGGCGTGCTTCTCGCGTTCGAGGGCATGCTTCACGGCCTCGCGCTCGCGCTTCTGCGCTTCGCGAAGGGCGCGCTCGGCCTCGCGACGGGCCTTGGCCGCTTCGCGCACCTTGGGGTCTCGGGGGAGTTCGAGCTGGGGCGGAAGGTCGGCCGGCGGGCTCGCGGGCGCACCCGACTCGACCCGGCCGACGTGGTACTCGATGCCGTCGAGGATGCGCGCGAGCCCGAACTCGAAGTCGTCGTCGGATTCGAAGTCGCCCGTGCCGGGCGGGGCGATGTAGCCGCCTGCGGCCAGCAGCGGGCTGAGGTACGGAAAGCGTTCGGGGGTGACGAGTTCGACGAGCGCCGCGAAGGAGTTCTCGCCGGTGATGTCCGCCCGGTCGGGTGCCGCCGCCGCGGCCCCGAGGTCGCGTTCCTGGGCGCTGGTGGCGCGTACGTAGCTCGTCGCCAGCAGCAGCGCCGACATCTTCTCGCCGTCGGAGAGCGGGAGGTCGCGCACCTCGCGCAGGAACCAGTCGACGATCACGAGGCTGTTCGGGGTGATCGGCGCGCCCGAGATCGGGATGTCGACGAGCCAGGGGTGCGCGCGGTGATTGGCGCGGATCGCGAGCACCCACGCGGTGACGCCTTCGCGCCAGCCGTGCTCGTGGGTCTCGTCGGGCACGGGCACCTCGCTGGCGCTCTCCTGCATGAGCAGGATCAGGTCGTCCTTGCTCGTGACGTAGCGGTAGAGCGACATGGTCGTGAAGCCGAGGGATGCGGCGACGCGGCTCATCGAGACGGCGCCGAGCCCCTCGGCGTCGGCGATCTCGGTCGCGGCGTCGACGATGCGCTCGATCGAGAGCTCCCGCTTGGGCCCGCGTTGCGGATTCGCGGCCACGCCCCACGCGAGGGCGACGGCGCGGGGCAGTTCGGGGTCGGCTCGCTCGTCGCTCACTGGGGCTCCGCTTCTCGAATGGTGTTGACGACAGTCTAGAACTGTGTATTACTTAAACCACAGTGCATCACCTAAACAGTATGCCAGTTACGCAGACGATACGAATGGAGTGGGCCATGACGACGGCCATCGAAGTACACGGGCTCGGCAAGCGGTTCGGCAGGCAGGCGGTCCTCGACGGACTCGACCTCGCCGTCGCCGAAGGCTCCGTCTTCGCGCTGCTGGGGCCCAACGGCGCCGGCAAGACGACCACCATCAACATCCTCACCACGCTCGTCCGGCCCGACTCGGGCACGGCCCGGGTCGCCGGCTACGACGTGACGGCGGAGCCCGACGCCGTGCGCGCCCGCATCAGCCTCACCGGCCAGCAGGCCGCGGTCGACGAGGTGCTCAGCGGCCGCGAGAACCTGCTGATGCTCGGCCGGCTGTCGGGCCTCGACGCGAAGGGCGCGCGGGCCCGCGCCGGCGAGCTGCTCGAGCGGTTCGACCTCGTCGATGCCGCCAAGCGTCCGGTGAAGACCTACTCGGGCGGCATGCGCCGCAGGCTCGACCTCGCGCTCAGCCTGGTCGTGCCGACCCCCGTCCTCTTCCTCGACGAGCCGACCACGGGCCTCGACACGCGCAGCCGGCTCGAGCTCTGGGCCGTGATCGCCGAGATCGCCGCCGCGGGGGCCACTGTCTTCCTCACCACGCAGTACCTCGAGGAGGCCGACCGCCTGGCCGACCGCATCGCCGTCCTCGACGGCGGGCGCCTCGTCGCCGAGGGAACCGCGGCCGAGCTCAAGGCCCGCATCGGCGGCGACGTCGTCGAGCTGCGCGGTCCCGACGACGAGGTGCTCGCCGAGCTGCCGACCGACGGCACCGTCCACGGCCTGCGCGCCGCCGTCGACGAGCTCGACCGGCACGCGGCATCCGCCGCGCCGGGCGCCCACGTCATCGTGCGCCGACCCAGCCTCGACGACGTCTTCCTCGCCATCACCGCGGCCGGCCACGGCCGCGACCGCAACCCCGCCACCGACCTCATCGCATCGAAGGGCTGATCATGACCGTCATCACCGCCGCCGGCCCCGCCGCCCCGGTCCGTTCCGACGAGCTCCGGCCGAGGCCCCGCCTCGGCGCGCTCACCGCCGAGGCCGTGTTCATCCGCCGCAGCCTCACCCACTCGCTGCGCGACGGCGAGGCGCTGCTCATGGCGATCATGCTGCCCGTCATGCTGATGCTGCTGTTCACGTTCGTGTTCGGCGGCGCGCTCGACCCGTCGGGCGGTTACGTCGACTACGTCGTGCCCGGGATCATCCTGCTGTGCGCGGGGTTCGGCGCGAGCTCGACCGCCCTCTACGTCGCGCGCGACATGTCGAGCGGCGTGATCGACCGGTTCCGCACGATGCCGCTGCACGCGGGCGCCGTGCTCACGGGGCACGTCGTCGCGAGCGTCGTCCGCAACCTCCTCGCGACCGCCGTCGTCATCGGCGTCGCGGTGCTCGTGGGCTTCCGCCCGACGGCCGACCTCGCGGGATGGCTCGGCGCGATCGGCATGATCGCCCTCTACATCCTCGCGATCACGTGGCTGTTCGCGGCGATCGGCCTCGCAGCGGGCAGCCCCGACGCCGCGAGCGGCTACGGCTTCATCCTGCTGTTCCTGCCGTACCTCTCGAGCGCATTCGTGCCGGTCGAGACGCTGCCCGAGTGGCTGCAGTGGATCGCCGAGAACCAGCCGGTCACCCCGGTCATCGAGACGATCCGCAGCTTCCTGATGGGCACGCCGATGGAGGATTCCGGATGGTGGGCACTCGGCTGGTGCCTCGCGATCATCGCGTTCGCGGCCTGGTGGGGCGCGTGGCTCTTCCGCCGCAAGGCCGGCCGCCGCTAGTCCGGCGCACTCGAACCGCGACGATCGAGCGGATGCCTCGCCACGGGGCATCCGCTCGATCACGTCGGCGGCGCCGTCGCGGCCGGCCGCCGGCGAACGGATGCCTCCCGGAACCGGCAAGGGCCGGGGTCTAGAATCGACCGGTCATGACTGCGATCTACGACTGCTCGGTTGACGCCGACCTCCTCACGGGCATGCGCCTCGCGCGCGGTGCCATCGGCCGCGGCGAGCTCGTCGTGCTGCCGACCGACACCGTCTACGGGCTGGCCGCCGACGCGTTCGCGCCGGCCGCCGTGCAGCGGCTGCTCGACGCGAAGGGCCGTGGCCGCACGTCGCCGCCGCCCGTGCTCATTCCGGGCGTGCCGACCCTCGACGGGCTCGCGCGCGACGTGCCCGACACCGTGCGGGCGCTCGTCGGCGAGTTCTGGCCCGGCGGGCTCACGGTCGTGCTGCACGCGCATCCGTCGCTGCAATGGGATCTCGGCGAGACCCGCGGCACTGTCGCCCTGCGGATGCCCGACCACCGCATCGCGCTCGAGCTGTTGAGCGAGACCGGCCCGCTCGCGGTCTCGTCGGCGAATCTCTCGGGCCGGCCCGCCGCGACGACCGCGCAGGGCGCGGCCGAGATGCTCGGCGACTCGGTCGCCGTCTACCTCGACGGCGGCTCCGCCGGCACGGCGTACGAGGCCGTGGGGGAGCGCCCCGGCGATCTCTCGTCGACCATCGTCGACGCCACCGGCGACCACCTCCGCATCGTGCGCGCGGGCGTGATCACGCGCGAGCAGCTGGTCGAGGTCGTCGGCGAGGCCGCGTTGCGCGCCCCGGCGACCGACGAGACGGCGGCCGGCGAGACGGTTGCCGACGCGGCGGATGCCTCGGCAGGGGCATCCGACTCATGACCCTCTTCGTCGCGCTCGCGCTGCTGGCGGCCTTCGTCTCCTTCGTCTGCTCGATCGTCGTCTGGAAGCTGGGCCTTCGGTTCAAGCTGTACCCGCAGATCCGCGACCGCGACGTGCACACGCGGCCCACGCCGCGCCTCGGCGGCATCGCGA
Source organism: Agromyces agglutinans (assembly GCF_009647605.1). Lineage (GTDB taxonomy): Bacteria > Actinomycetota > Actinomycetes > Actinomycetales > Microbacteriaceae > Agromyces > Agromyces agglutinans. Next base: position 10,995 of record NZ_WJIF01000013.1, read on the forward strand.
TCTTCATCGGCATCCTCGCTGCGTTCGGTGCGGCGTGGCTCGTCTCGACGCTCTCGCAGACGCGCTTCGCGATCGTCTCGATCATCTTCGAGAACCCCGCGCAGGTGCTCGCGATCCTGGGTGCCGCGCTCATGATCGTGCTCCTCGGCGTCGCCGACGACCTGTGGGATCTCGACTGGATGACCAAGCTCGCCGGGCAGTTCATCGCCGCAGGGCTCGTCGCGTGGCAGGGCGTCTCGATCGTGTCGCTGCCGATCGGCGGCATCTCGGTCGGCTCCTCGTGGATGAGCGCCGTCGTCACCGTCTTCGCGATCGTGCTCGTGATGAACGCGGTGAACTTCATCGACGGGCTCGACGGGCTCGTCACGGGCGTCGCCCTCATCGCCAACGGCGTGTTCTTCCTGTACACGTACCTGCTGGTGCAGCAGACCTCGCCGTTCAACTACTTCAACCTGGCCTCGCTGATCGCCGTCGTGCTGGTGGGCGCCCTCGCGGGGTTCCTCCCGATCAACTGGCATCCGGCGAAGATGTTCATGGGCGACGCGGGCGCCCTGCTCGTGGGCCTCCTGATGGCGACCTCGGCGATCGCGGTCACGGGGCAGATCAACCCGGCGGCCGTCGGCATCGAAGACCTCTTCGCCGCCTTCATCCCGATCATCCTGCCGTTCGCGGTGCTGGTGATCCCGCTGCTCGACTTCGGGCTCGCCGTCGTGCGCCGCCTGCGGGCGGGCAAGTCGCCGTTCTCGGCCGACCGCAAGCACCTGCATCACCGCCTGCTCGACATGGGCCACTCGCACCTGCACGCGGTGCTGATCTTCTACGGGTGGACCGCCGTCGTGAGCATCGGATGCCTCCTGACGTATGTGCTGCCCGTGTACCTCGGCACCAGTGCCCGCTGGGCGCTCGCGTTCATCGGCGTCGGATTCGTCGTGTGCGCGGTCGTCACCCTCGCGCCGCTCGGGCGGCGCAAGCGGATCACCGTCGCGGCCGAGGAGGCGCCCGTCGAGGGCGGCGAGGCCGCGCACCTCGCCGGCGCCGACGAGCTGGCCGCGGCCGACGAGCACCTCGTCGAGCCCGCAGGCGATGCCGAGGCCGCGCCGGTACAATCTCCGCGACCCCCGAACGGAGCCCGATGACCCACGCGCCCGGCGCCAGCCGCACCCCCACCTCGAACCCCGTCCTCAGGCGGGCGCTCACCTGGGGCGGCATCCTGGCCGCCGTGATCCTCGTCGTGTCGGCCGTGCTCGGCTTCGTCTTCGCCGGCGTCGACGGGCTCGTGAGCGCCCTCGTCGGCACCGTGATGGCCGTCGTGTTCATGGGCATCACGGCGGCGAGCATCCTGCTCGCCAACCGCTTCTCGGGCAGCGACGTGTTCGTCGGCGCGTTCTTCGGGATCGTGCTCGGCGGCTGGCTCCTGAAGTTCGTGATCTTCATCGTGCTCGTCCTCGTGCTGCGGGACGCGCCGTGGCTGAACGGCACCGTGCTCTTCCTCAGCATCGTCGCGGGCGTCATCGCGTCGCTCGTCGTCGACGTGCTCGTCGTGGCCCGTTCGCGGCTTCCGTACGCGAGCGACGTCGACCTGCCGAAGCCTCCCGTGGAGGAGTGAAGCGGAGGACTTCCGGTGAATTCGTCCAGCCGTAGAAGTCTTGCTAGAGTGATGGGCGATCCCCCTACGGTTTTCGCCCGTTCCGGCGTGTGCGAAACCGTGTTCCGATGTTCGACGTCGCGAGAGCCGAGCTCCACGCCCCGAAACAGGAGATAGCGCTGCTAGCTACCGCTGCGAACCTGCTGGTTCCGACTGCAACCGATGATGGTGAATTCCACGGGCCGTCGATCGACGAATTCTTCCCTGGAGCGCTGCTCTTCGAAGGCACCCCGTTCGAGATCGACCGCATCATGCTGGTCCGTTTCGTCGCGGTCGCCGCCCTCCTCCTGGTGTTCTGGCTCGGCACGCGCCGCATGCGCGTCGTGCCCGGCCGCTTCCAGAGCCTCGTCGAGATGGGCCTCGACGTCGTCCGCGTGAACATCGCCGACGACCTGCTCGGCAAGAAGGACGGCAAGCGGTTCCTGCCGATCCTCACCACCATCTTCTTCATGGTGCTGTTCATGAACATCACGGGCATCATCCCGTTCCTGAACATCGCCGGCACCTCGGTCATCGGCGTGCCCCTCGTGCTCGCGATCGTCTCGTACGTGACGTTCATCTACGCGGGCGTCAAGAAGAGCCCCAAGAACTTCTTCAAGAACTCCCTGTTCCCGTCGGGCGTTCCGTGGCCGGTGTACATCATCGTCACGCCGATCGAGCTGATCTCGACCTTCATCATCCGCCCGGTCACGCTGACCCTGCGACTCATGATGAACATGATCGTCGGTCACCTCCTGCTCGTGCTCTTCTTCGCGGCGACGCAGTTCTTCTTCTTCACGGCGGGCGGCTGGTACACGCTCTTCGGTGTCGGCACGCTGGCCTTCGGCTTCGTGTTCACGCTGTTCGAGATCCTCGTGGCCGTCCTCCAGGCCTACGTCTTCGCCCTCCTCACCGCGGTCTACATCCAGCTCGCGGTCGCAGAAGAGCACTGAGCCGGGCACCCGCCCGAACATCCCTAGGAAAGGAAACCCAACGTGGACGCAACCACCGTTCTCGCTGAGATCAACGGCAACATCGCGACGGTCGGCTACGGCCTCGCGGCGATCGGCCCGGCCATCGGCGTCGGCATCGTCGTCGGCAAGACGATCGAGGGCGTCGCTCGCCAGCCCGAGCTGGCCGGCCGACTGCAGGTCCTGATGTGGATCGGTATCGCCTTCACCGAGGCGCTCGCCTTCATCGGCATCGCGACGTACTTCATCTTCGTCTGATCTGACCGCCCCAACCCAGGAGGCCAACGTGCTTCATGCAGTTCTGAGCGCTGCGACCGAAGGTGGCGAGACCCGCAGCCCGGTGATCCCCGAGTGGTACGACATCATCTGGTCGTCCGTCTGCTTCGTGATCATCCTCGTCTTCTTCTGGAAGTTCGTGCTTCCGCGCGTGCAGAAGATGCTCGACGAGCGTGCCGAGGCCATCGAGGGCAACATCGCGAAGGCCGACGAGGCGCAGCGCAAGGCGGAGGCGGCACTCGAGGAGTACACCGCCCAGCTCGCCGACGCGCGGGCCGAGGCCGGTCGCATCCGCGAGACCGCCCGCGAGGACGGCAAGAAGATCGTCGCCGAGGCGAAGGATCAGGCCGTCACCGAGGCCGCCCGCGTCACCGCGAGCGCCCAGGCGCAGATCGACGCCGAGCGCCAGTCGGCGCTCGTGTCGCTGCGCTCCGAGGTCGGCACGATCGCGATCGACCTCGCCTCCGGCGTGGTCGGCGAGACGCTCTCCGACGACCAGAGGGCGAAGGCGGTCGTCGACCGCTTCCTCGCCGAACTCGAGGCCGAGCAGGCCTCCACCGGAGGGACGAAGTAATCCATGGGTAGCGCAACGAGGGAGGCCCTCGCCGGCACCCGCGCCGCGCTCGCCGGCGTCGGCGGCGGCGGCCTCCAGGCCGCCGACGAGCTGCTCGCCGCAGCCCGGGTGATCGGTCGGTCCTCGCAGCTGCGTTCGGCGCTGCTCGACTCCGAGGCCGATGAGGCCCAGAAGCGGGCACTCGTCGAGGCGGTCTTCGGCGGCCGCATCGGCGCCGAAGCGCGTGCCGTGCTGCTCAGCGCGGCATCCGCCCGCTGGTCGAGCCAGGGCGACTTCCTCGCCGGGCTCGAAGACCTCGGCTTCCGCCTCGCCGCGGCCGCCGCGGGCACCGCGGAGCTCGACGCCGAGCTGTTCTCCTTCGACCGCACGGTCGCGGGCGACGCCGAACTCGAGCTCGCGCTCGGGTCCAAGCTCGGCGCGCCCGAGGCGAAGGAACGACTCGTCGAGCGCCTGCTCGGCGGCTCGGCCTCGCCCGCGACCGTCGTGATCGTGCGGCACCTGGTGCTGCAGCCGCGCGGGCGTCGCATCGGCGAGATGCTCAAGCACGCGGCGACCGTGGTCGCCGACGAGCGCGGCTACGACGTGGCGACCGTGACCTCGGCCGTCCCGCTCACCGCCGACCAGCTCGAGCGGCTCGGCCGGAACCTCGCCGCCACCGGCGGCCGGGGCATCCGTTTCGACACCATCGTCGACCCCACCGTCCTCGGCGGGGTCCGCGTGCAGATCGGCGACGACGTCATCGACGGCAGCGTCGCCAGCCGTCTCAGCTCGCTGAGGCAGAAGCTTGCCGGCTGACGCCGGACGACATCGACCGGCGTCCTGCGCCGTGACACACCAGTAGCTGTACAAGCGGTACAGGACAGGGCCTGGCCCTCAGAAAAGGAAATGGCAATGGCAGAACTCTCCATCAGCCCCGACGAGATCCGTTCGGCTCTCTCGGAGTTCGCCCGGGACTACGAGCCGGGTGCGGCCCAGAAGACCGAGGTCGGGTACGTCACCGACGCCGGTGACGGCATCGCCCACGTCGAGGGCCTGCCCTCGGTGATGGCGAACGAGCTCGTGCGCTTCGCAGACGGAACGCTCGGCCTCGCCCAGAACCTCGAAGAGGACCAGATCGGCGTCGTCGTGCTCGGCGAGTTCACCGGCATCGAAGAGGGCATGGAGGTCACCCGCACGGGCGAGGTCCTCTCCGTGCCCGTCGGCGAGGGCTACCTCGGCCGCGTCGTCGACCCGCTGGGCAACCCGATCGACGGCCTCGGCGAGATCACCGGCATCGAGGGCCGCCGCGCCCTCGAACTGCAGGCGCCCGGCGTCATGCAGCGCAAGTCGGTGCACGAGCCGCTCCAGACCGGCATCAAGGCGATCGACGCGATGATCCCCGTCGGCCGCGGCCAGCGCCAGCTCATCATCGGCGACCGCCAGACCGGCAAGACCGCGATCGCGATCGACACGATCATCAACCAGAAGGCGAACTGGGAGAGCGGCGACCCCTCGAAGCAGGTGCGCTGCATCTACGTCGCGATCGGCCAGAAGGGCTCGACCATCGCGGGCGTCAAGGGCGCGCTCGAAGAGGCCGGCGCGATGGAGTACACCACCATCGTCGCCGCTCCGGCCTCCGACCCCGCGGGCTTCAAGTACCTCGCGCCGTACACCGGCTCGGCCATCGGCCAGCACTGGATGTACGACTCGAAGCACGTCCTGATCATCTTCGACGACCTGACGAAGCAGGCCGAGGCCTACCGTGCCGTCTCGCTGCTGCTGCGCCGTCCGCCGGGACGCGAGGCGTACCCCGGTGACGTCTTCTACCTGCACTCGCGCCTCCTGGAGCGTTGCGCGAAGCTGAGCGACGAGCTCGGCGCGGGCTCGATGACCGGCCTGCCGATCATCGAGACCAAGGCGAACGACGTCTCGGCCTACATCCCGACCAACGTGATCTCGATCACCGACGGCCAGATCTTCCTCCAGTCCGACCTGTTCAACGCCAACCAGCGTCCCGCGGTCGACGTCGGCATCTCGGTCTCCCGAGTCGGCGGCGACGCGCAGGTCAAGTCGATCAAGAAGGTCTCCGGCACGCTCAAGCTCGAGCTCGCCCAGTACCGCTCGCTCGAGGCGTTCGCGATGTTCGCGTCCGACCTCGACGCGGCCAGCCGCCGCCAGCTCGCTCGTGGCGCGCGCCTGACCGAGCTGCTCAAGCAGCCGCAGTACTCCCCGTACCCCGTCGAGGAGCAGGTCGTCTCGATCTGGGCCGGCACCAACGGCAAGCTCGACGAGGTCCCCGTCGAAGACATTCTGCGCTTCGAACGCGAACTCCTCGACTACCTCGGCCGCAACACCTCGGTGCTGACCGACCTCCGCGAGACCAACGTGCTCTCCGATGAGACGGTGGCGACGCTCGAGTCCTCGGTCGACCAGTTCAAGCTCGAGTTCCAGACGGGCGAGGGCAAGCCGCTCGCCTCGGTCGGCTCCGAGCAGTTCGAGGCGATCGCCGAAGAGGACGTCAACCAGGAGAAGATCGTCAAGGGTCGCCGCTAGGCGATCCCGACGAGCTGACCTCGGACGCAGGGATACAGGAGAGACATGGGATCGCAACTTCGGGTCTACCGGCAGAAGATCAAGACTGCCCAGACGACGAAGAAGATCACGAAGGCGATGGAGCTCATCGCGGCCTCGCGCATCCAGAAGGCGCAGGCCCGCGTGGCATCCACGACGCCCTACTCGCGCGCGATCACCCGTGCCGTCTCGGCCGTGGCGACGTACTCGAACGTGGAGCACGTGCTGACGACCGAGCCCGAGAAGATCGAGCGCGCGGCCGTCGTGATCCTCACCTCGGACCGCGGCCTGGCGGGCGCGTTCAACTCGCAGGTGCTGCGCGAGGCGGAGGAGCTCAGCGAGCTGCTCCGCTCGCAGGGCAAGGAGGTCGTGTACTTCCTCGTCGGTCGCAAGGCGGTCGGGTACTTCCAGTTCCGCCGGCGCGGCTTCGAGCGCCAGTGGGTCGGCAGCAGCGAATCGCCCGAGTTCGATCTCGCGCAGGAGGTCGCCGAGGCCGTGCTCGAGGCGTTCCTGCGCGACGCGGCCGACGGCGGTGTCGACGAGATCCACGTCGTCTACAACCGGTTCGTGAGCATGATGACGCAGACCCCCGAGGTCGTGCGCCTGCTGCCGCTCGAGGTCGTCGAGGGCGTGGAGGAGCCGGACGCCACCGTCCAGCCGCTCTACGAGTTCGAGCCCGATGTCGAGACGGTGCTCGATGCGCTGCTCCCGGTGTACATCGAGAGCCGCATCTTCAACGCCCTGCTGCAGTCGGCCGCCGCGAAGCACGCCGCGACGCAGAAGGCGATGAAGGCGGCCTCCGACAACGCCGACAAGCTCATCACCGACTACACCCGCCTCGCGAACAACGCGCGCCAGGCCGAGATCACACAGCAGATCTCCGAGATCGTGGGCGGCGCCGACGCGCTCGTCGCCGCAAAGTAGTACTCCAGGAAAAGGGAAAGCAGAATGACTGACACCGCAACCGCGCCGGTCGCCCCGTCGACCGCCGGCACCGTCGGCCGCATCGCTCGCGTGACGGGCCCCGTTGTCGACATCGAGTTCCCGCACGACTCGATCCCCGAAATCTACAACGCGCTCAAGACCGAGATCACCCTCGGCGACGAGACCATGGTCCTGACGCTCGAGGTCGCCCAGCACCTCGGCGACGACCTGGTCCGGGCGATCGCGCTGAAGCCGACCGACGGCCTCGTCCGCGGCCAGGAGGTCACCGACACCGGCGAGGCGATCTCCGTCCCCGTCGGCGACGTCACCAAGGGCAAGGTCTTCAACGTGATCGGCGAGGTGCTGAACCTCGAGCCGGGCGAGACCATCGAGGTCACCGAGCGCTGGCCCATCCACCGCAAGCCCCCGGCCTTCGACCAGCTCGAGTCGAAGACCCAGCTCTTCGAGACCGGCATCAAGTCGATCGACCTCCTCACGCCCTACGTGCAGGGTGGAAAGATCGGCCTCTTCGGCGGTGCGGGCGTCGGCAAGACCGTCCTCATTCAGGAGATGATCCAGCGCGTTGCGCAGGACCACGGCGGTGTGTCGGTGTTCGCCGGCGTCGGCGAGCGTACGCGTGAGGGCAACGACCTCATCCACGAGATGGAGGAGGCGGGCGTCTTCGACAAGACCGCCCTCGTGTTCGGCCAGATGGACGAGCCGCCCGGGACGCGTCTTCGCGTCGCCCTCTCGGCGCTGACCATGGCCGAGTACTTCCGCGACGTGCAGAAGCAGGACGTGCTGCTATTCATCGACAACATCTTCCGCTTCACGCAGGCGGGCTCCGAGGTGTCGACGCTGCTCGGCCGCATGCCTTCCGCGGTGGGCTACCAGCCGAACCTCGCCGACGAGATGGGCATCCTGCAGGAGCGCATCACCTCGACGCGCGGCCACTCGATCACCTCGCTGCAGGCGATCTACGTGCCGGCCGACGACTACACCGACCCGGCGCCGGCTACGACCTTCGCGCACCTCGACGCGACGACCGAGCTCTCGCGTGAGATCGCCTCGAAGGGTCTCTACCCCGCGATCGACCCGCTGACCTCGACCAGCCGCATCATGGACCCCCGCTACCTGGGCGAGGACCACTACCGCGTCGCGACCACGGTCAAGCAGATCCTCCAGAAGAACAAGGAGCTGCAGGAGATCATCGCGATCCTCGGTGTCGACGAGCTCTCCGAGGAAGACAAGATCACCGTCTCGCGCGCACGTCGCATCCAGCAGTTCCTGTCGCAGAACACCTACATGGCGAAGAAGTTCACGGGTGTCGAGGGTTCGACCGTCCCGCTGAAGGAGACCATCGAGTCGTTCGACGCGATCGCCCGCGGTGACTTCGACCACGTCGCCGAGCAGGCCTTCTTCAACGTCGGCCCGATCTCGGACGTCGAGGAGAACTGGGCGCGGATCCAGAAGGAGAACGGCTGAGCATGGCCGCCCTCAACGTGAGCGTCGTCTCGGCCGACCGCGAGGTCTGGTCGGGCGAGGCGTCCATGGTGGTCGCGCGCACCGTCGAAGGCGAGATCGGCATCCTGCCGGGTCACGAGCCGATGCTCGCGATCCTCGCCGGCGGCGAGGTGCGCGTCACGCTGCCCGGCGGCGAGAAGATCGCCGCCTCGGCCGAAGACGGCTTCCTCTCCGTGCAGTCCGACGTCGTGCAGGTCGTGGCCTCGCGCGCCGCCCTCTCCTGAGAGGGTCCGGATGCCGGGGGAGCAGCCGATCGACCGCCAGTTCGGTGACCTGAGCGTCACCCAACTCATCGTGATGGCCGGGCTGCCGGGTGCGGGTAAGTCGACGATCGGGGAGATCGTCGGCGCCCGCCTCGGCGCCACGGTCGTCTCCGTGGATCCCATCGAGTCCGCGATCCTGCGGGCCGGGATCGACGCCGACGAGCCCACCGGCCTCGCCGCCTACCTGGTCGCCGAGGAGATCGCCCGCAAGGAGCTCCACGCCGGCCGTACGGTCATCGTCGACGCCGTGAACGCGGGTGAGGCCGCGCGCCTGCAGTGGCGCGACCTCGCCACCGAGACCGAGGCGCGCCTGCGCGTGATCGAGGTGGTCTGCTCGGACGAGTCGGTGCATCGCAGTCGTCTCGAGAAGCGCGAGCGCGGGCTTCCGCACCTCGAGGAGACCACCTGGCGCGCCGTCGAGCAGAGCCTCGAGGGTTACGCGCCGTGGATCGGCCCGTGCGCCTCGCTGCCGAGGGTCACCATCGACAGCGTCGGCACCCTCGGAGAGAACGTGGACGCGGCGCTCGCGTTCATCGGCTCCTAGTGCTCCTGCTCCTGCCGCCATCGGAGACCAAGCGCGACGGCGGCGAGGGCGGCGCCCTCGACCTCACGGGACTGTCGTTCCCCTCGCTCACGCCGGTCCGGCGCCGACTGGTGGCGGATGTCTCGGCCCTCGCGGCGGATCCGGCGGCGATGATGCGTGCGCTGAGGCTCGGGCCGCGCCAGTCGGCGGAAGTCGCCCGGAACGCCGCGATCCGCTCGTCACCCCGCATGCCGGCCCTGGACCGGTACACCGGGGTGCTCTACGACGCGCTCGATGCTCCGTCGCTCGACGCCGCGTCGCGTGAGTTCGCCGCATCGCGCGTCGCCGTGCACTCGGCCCTCTTCGGCCTTCTCGGCGCGATGGACGAGATCCCGGCCTACCGGCTCTCACACGACTCGCGCGTGGGCCCGGAGCGCCTGCGTGCGCGCTGGCGCGCGCCGATCGAGCGCGTGCTCGCCGAGCGCGGGGGACTGATCGTCGACCTCCGTTCGGAGGGATACGCCGAACTCGGCCCGGCGCCTGCCCGGCCCGATTCGGTGTTCGTCCGTGTCGTGGCGGAGGACGGCGCCGGGCGCCGTCGAGCCCTCAATCACTTCAACAAGCGGGCGAAGGGCCTGTTCACGCGGGCGCTGCTCGAGCACCGTCCGCAGCTCGAGACCACGGGCGACCTGCTCGCCTGGGCGGACTCGGCGGGCTTCCGCCTGGACGCCGCCGGCGCGCAGCCGCATGAGCTCGAACTCGTCGCATAGCGCGCGGCGCGGCGGGCGGCGCGCACGCGTGCCGCGCACACGCGGCGCGACGCTCGCCTCGCGACACCCGTCAGGCTGCTTCGCTCGCGCGGAAACACCCCGTGAGGTGGTCGTCGACCATGCCGCATGCCTGCATCAGCGCGTACATCGTGGTGGGGCCGACGAAGCGATACCCGCGCGAGCGGAGCGCCGTGCTCATCGCGGTCGACTCGGCGGTCACGGCCGGGACGTCGGCGAAGGACGCGGGGCGTTCGCGCCCGCCGGGGTCGGGTGCGAAGCTCCAGAGCAACGCCTCGAGCGGTTCGTCGAGTGCGAGGGTCGCCCGTGCGTTGCCGATGGCGGCCTCGATCTTGCCTCGGTGACGGATGATCCGCTCATCGGCGAGCAGGCGCTCGACGTCGGCCTCGGTCATGGCGGCCACACGCTCGGGCTCGAAGCCGTGGAACACCTCGCGGAACGCCTCGCGCCGGCGGAGGATGGTGATCCACGAGAGGCCGGCCTGGAACCCTTCCAGGCAGAGCTTCTCGAACAGGCGGACGGGGTCGTGCTGCGGCCGGCCCCATTCCTCGTCGTGGTATCGCCGATACTCGGCGTCGCCGGCGCCCCACGCGCATCGCGTGAGTCCGTCGTCGCCCAGGATCAGTTCGGGTCGGGGGATGACGCTCACGCAGCGAAGCCGATCGCCTCGTGGCCGAGCAGCCACTGCTTCGTGGGTACGCCCTCGCCGCCGGAGTAGCCCGTGATGCGCCCGTCGCCGGCGAGCACGCGGTGGCAGCCGACGATGATCGGCACCGGGTTGGCGCCGACCGCGCCGCCGATCGCTCGGGCGGCGCCCGGCCGCCCGACGGCTGCCGCGAGCGCACCGTACGAGATCGCCTCGCCCCAGCCGAGTCGGGCGAGTTCTGCCCAGACCGCCTGCTGGAACGGCGTGCCGGTGAGCCGGACGGGCAGGTCGAACGAGGTGCGGGCGCCCGCGAAGTACTCCTCGAGCTGCGCGGTCGCGGTCTCGAGCACGGGGCAGGAGCGGTCGGGGAGGTCGTCGTGGGGGAGCGAGCCGCCGCGCTCGATGGTGAGCGCGGTCACGGCCTCGCCGTCGGAACGGATCTCGAGGCGCCCGATGGGGCTGTCGATGCGGGTCAGGAACACGTCGGTCATGATTCGAGCGTAGGCCGGGCCACCGACCTCGGCTCGCGGGAATCGGACATCGCGGGAGGCCTGCCGCGATCGCTCGGTTGTGCAGGAGAGCTCGCCGCGGCCGCGGCAGTGCTCCTCCCCAGCCGCGGCTCACGGGCATGGCTCCACGCCGCGCGGGCGGGCCGCTCGCAGAGGCCGGCGGCGAGGCCACGCTGCGGGGCATGACCACCATCCTCCGCGCCGAATCCGCGCACGACTTCCTGGCCCTCATCCCCACGCTCGCCGGCTACCGGCCGAGGCGATCGCTCGTGTGGGTCGCCTTCCACGGCAACCGCACCGCGGGCGTGATCCGCTTCGATCTGCCCCGCCGGGCCGCCGATCGCGAACCGGTCGTGACCGCGGGCATCGGCATGCTGTGCCGGCTCGACGGTGTCGATGCGGTAGTGCCCATCGCCTACACCGACGCGCGATTCGCCGGTCGGGGCGGGGCCGGTGCCCGCGCGCTGCTGCGGATCGCGATCCGTCGCGCCGAGGAGGCGGGATTCCACGTCCGCGACGGCTTCGTCGTCGCGGGTGACGCGTGGGCGTCGGTCAGGGATCGCACGGCGCCGCCTGACGGGTACGAGCTCGCGCTGATCGAGTCGGCCACCTCGCACCGGGAGGCGGGTGGCCGGCGCGGCCCCGCCGATCCGTCGGATTCGACCGACCTCGCCGAACTCATCACCGACAGCGAGTTGCCCCTCGTCGACCGCCCCGAGGCGGACGAGGTCGCGCGAGTGGTGCACCTGCTGTCGGACGCAGGCGCCGGGGGCGGACGGGCCCGTGCCCGCGAGCGCGAAGCGCTCCTCGAGCGGCTCGGCGGCCTCGCCGACCCGGTCGAGTGCATCGAGCTCGCGCTCGCGGGCGAGGAGGCCCGAGCGCCGCTCGACGCGGTCGCGCTCGGATGGCTCGCCCACCTCGCGGGACGACCCGCGTACCGCGACGCGATGATGCTGCAGATCGCCTTCGGTCGCATGCTCGGCGAGGTCGCGCTCGACGAGGCGGTCGTCGACCTTCCCGAGGAGGAACTCGACGACGGCCCGGCGGCACCCCTCGATGACGGGCAGGATGCGTCCCACCGCGAGGTCGCCGAACTCCTCGGCGACCTGTTGCTCGGGCTGTCGACGCACCGCCCCGACGTCGACCGGGTGCGGTGCGGCTTCGCGCTGTTCCGGCGCGTCGCCGCGGCCGCGCCGGCCGAGCACCGGGCGGGGGCGTTGTGCGTCGCCGCGTGGCTCGCGTGGAGCCTCGGGCGGGGTTCGGTCGCCGGGGCGCTGCTCGACCGCGCGCTCGAGGCGACGCCGGGGCATCCGATGGCCGCGTTGCTGACGACCTACCTGGGCACCGGCGCCCTGCCCGAGTGGGCGTTCGCCGCGGTCGCCCGCCCGGGGGGCGGGGGCGACGGCGCGGCGCCGCTCAGTGGCCGACGAGGGGCCCGATCGCGCGGGCGATGAACGAGGGGCGACGGGTGAGGCGTTCCTCGGCGTCGGCGAGGCCCATGCCGATGACGCCGAGGTTCGCGCCGGCGAAGCGCAGCGGCTCGGGCTCCCACAGGGGCGACCGGTGATTCGTCCAGGGCAGCCGCGTGAGTTCGGTGTCGCGGCCGAGCATGAGGTCGGCGAGCGTGCGGCCGGCGAGGTTCGTGGTCGACAGGCCGTCGCCGACGTAGCCGCCCGCGAAGCCGACGCCGGTCTTCGGATTGAAGCTCGCCGTCGCGTGCCAGTCGCGGGCGATGCCGAGCGGGCCGCCCCACCGGTGCGTGACGCGCGCGTCGCCCACGGCGGGGAACAGCTCCCCGAGGGTCGCACGCAGGTGGCTGAAGACCCGGTCGTCCTGCTCGGAGGCCGGCGACAGGCGACTGCCCCAGTGGTAGCGGGCGCCGCGGCCGCCGAACGCGAACCGGTTGTCGGCGGTTCGCTGTCCGTACACGAGGAGGTGCCGGTAGTCGCTGAACGTCTGGCCGTGCTCGATGCCGATCTCGTCCCAGACGTCGTCGGCGAGGGGCTCGGTCGCGATCATGAGGGAGTAGATCGGCAGGATCCGCCGTTTCACGCGCGGCAGCGCGGCGCCGTACCCCTCGGTCGCGACGATCACCTGGCGCGCCGAGACGGTGCCGGTCGCGCCGCTGCCGTCGAGCGCGCGGAATCGCACCCGCCCGGCCGACCAGTCGAGCACTTCGGTGCGCTCGAAGATCGCGACGCCGAGCGACTCGACGACCGAGGCGAGCCCGCGCACGAGCTTGCCGGGGTGCACGCGGGCGCACGCCGGGTCGAAGACGGCCGCGGGCGTCTGGTCGTCGGCGCCCTCGACGCCGAACCGGCGGCCGACGGTGCCGGGTTCCCAGTACTCGAGTCGGTCGACGCCGAACCGGCCCGCCTCCTCGACGTCGGCTCGGGCGGTCGATCGCTGCACCTCGGTCCGTGCGAACAGCACGGTGCCGCCCGCGGCGAAGTCGCACTCGATGCCCTCGGCCGCCGTGACCCGACCGACCTCGGCGACCGTCTCGACCATGGCCCGGCGCATCGCGACCGCGGCCTCCCAGCCGTGCTCGCGTTCGAGCGAGGCGGCCGAGCGCGGGAACAGGGCCGAGCACCACCCGCCGTTGCGCCCTGACGCGCCGAAGCCGGCGATCTCCCGCTCGAGGACCGCGATGCGCAGGCTCGGGTCGGCCTTCGCGAGCGAGTACGCGGTCCAGAGGGCGGTGAGCCCGCCGCCGACGAGGCAGACGTCGAACCACGCGTTCGCGGTCAGCGAGCTGCGCGGACGCAGCGCATCGCGCCCCGAGGCGACGAGGTCGTCGAGCCAGAAGCTGGCGCGCCGGTAGGCCTCGGAGGCGGGATCCGCCTCGCGACGTGCGGCACGTCCCATCAGAGCCGGTTCGAGGCTTCGGTGAGCACGCTCCGCAGGATCTGCTCGATCTCCTGGAACTCGGGCACGCCGATCGTCAGCGGCGGGGCGAGCTGGATGACGGGGTCGCCGCGGTCGTCGGCGCGGCAGTAGAGGCCCGCGTCGAACAGCGCCTTGGAGAGGAAGCCGCGCAGCAGCCGCTCGGACTCGTCGTCGTCGAACGTCTCGCGGGTCGCCTTGTCCTTCACGAGTTCGATGCCGAAGAAGTACCCGTCGCCGCGCACGTCGCCGACGATCGGCACGTCGAGCAGCTTCTCGAGCTCGGCGCGGAACAGCGGCGAGTTCTCGCGAACGCGCTCGTTGAGGCCCTCCTCCTCGAAGATGTCGAGGTTCTCGAGGGCGACCGCGGCGGAGACGGGATGACCGCCGAACGTGTAGCCGTGGTAGAACGACGTGTTGCCCTCGGCGAACGGCGCGTAGATCTTCTCGGAGACGATCGTCGCGCCGATGGGGGAGTAGCCCGAGGTCATCGCCTTGGCGCACGTGATCATGTCGGGCACGTAGCCGTAGGCGTCGCACGCGAACATGTGGCCGATGCGGCCGAAGGCGCAGATGACCTCGTCGGAGACCAGCAGCACGTCGTACTGGTCGCAGATCTCGCGGACGCGCTTGAAGTAGCCGGGGGGCGGCGGGAAGCATCCGCCCGAGTTCTGCACGGGCTCCAGGAACACCGCGGCGACCGTCTCGGGGCCCTCGAAGAGGATCATCTCCTCGATGCGGTTGGCCGCCCAGATGCCGAACGCCTCGATGTCGTCGGCCGGTGCGCCCACCTCGGCCGCACGGTAGAAGTTCGTGTTCGGCACGCGGAAGCCGCCGGGGGTCACCGGCTCGAACATCTCCTTCATCGCGGGGATGCCCGTGATCGCGAGCGCGCCCTGCGGCGTGCCGTGATAGGCGACCGCGCGCGAGATCACCTTGTGCTTGGTCGGCCGGCCCTGCAGCTTCCAGAAGTACTTGGCGAGCTTGAACGCGGTCTCGACGGCCTCGCCGCCGCCGGTCGAGAAGAAGACTCGGTTCAGGTCGCCGGGCGCGTAGTCGGCGAGCCGGTCGGCGAGCTCGATGGCGGACGGGTGCGCGTAGCTCCAGATCGGGAAGAAGGCGAGCTGCTCGGCCTGCTTCGCGGCGACCTCGGCGAGGCGCTTGCGGCCGTGGCCGGCGTTCACCACGAACAGGCCGGAGAGTCCGTCGAAGTACTTGCGCCCCTCGGCGTCGTAGATGTGGTGGCCCTCGCCGCGCGTGATGATGGGCACACCGCCCGTCTCCATCGTCGACTGCCGGGCGAAGTGCATCCACAGGTGGTCCTTCGCCTGCTGCTGCAGGGCCGCGTTGTCGTAGGAGGGGCCGGTCATGATCTTCCCTTCGGCAGGGCGCGCGTCACCGCGTGCCCCAGTTGTAGAACTGCTTCTGCAGCTTGAGGTAGACGAACGTCTCGGTGGTCTGCACGCCCGGCAGGTTGCGGATCCGGGTGTTCAGCAGCGAGATGAGCTGGTCGTCGTTCTCGCAGACCACCTCGGCCAGCAGGTCGAAGCTGCCGGCTGTGAGCACGACGTAGTCGATCTCGGGGATGTCGGCCAGTTGCTCGGCGAGCTTGAGCGTGTCGCCGGCGGCGCGGATGCCGATCATCGCCTGGCGGGTGAAGCCGAGCTGCATCGGATCGGTCACCGCGACGATCTGCATCACGCCCGACTCGGTCAGCCGCTGCACGCGCTGGCGGACGGCGGCCTCTGACAGCCCGACCGCCTTGCCGATGTCGGCATAGGAGCGACGACCGTCGGCCTGGAGCTGCTCGATGATCGCCTTGGAGACGTCGTCGAGGTGCACCGGCCGTCGATCGGAACGCCCGTTGTTCGTCATGGCCACGATTCTGACAGTGACGGATGCCTCCCGCAAGGGATTCCGTCGAGATCACAGTGAATCGCGACGGATTCCACGGCGAAAGCTCGCGCCTGGCCTCGATTCCCGCCTAGCATGGGCGGCACGGCGCGCCGGCGCGGCCCGCGCCGCGGACATCCGAACGAGGAGCACCCATGACCGTCCCCACGCTCAGGAACTTCGTCGACGGCGAGTACGTCGACGCTCGCGGCGAGGGCCGCATCGACCTGGTCGACCCGGCGACCGAGGAGGTCTACGCGCACGCGCCGGTCTCGATCGCCGCCGACATCGACGCGGCCTACTCGGCGGCCTCGCGGGCCTTCGACGGCTGGGGCGACACCACCCCGGCCGAGCGGCAGCTCGCGCTGTTCCGCATCGCCGACGCGATGGCCGAACGCGCCGAGGAGTTCGCCGACCTGGAATGCCAGGACACCGGCAAGCCCCGGGCGTCCCTCGTCGCCGACGAGATCGATCAGTCCGTCGACCAGCTCCGGTTCTTCGCGGGTGCGGCGCGCAACCTCGAGGGGCGGGGCGCCGCGGAGTACCTCGCGGGCCACACCTCGTACGTGCGGCGCGAACCGATCGGCGTCGTCGGCCAGGTCACGCCGTGGAACTACCCGCTGAACATGGCCGTGTGGAAGATCGCCCCCGCGATCGCGGCCGGCAACACCGTGGTGCTGAAGCCCTCCGACACGACGCCCCTCGCGACCCTCAAGCTCGCCGAGGTCGCCGCCGAGTTCCTGCCGGCGGGGGTGCTCAACGTCGTCGTCGGCGACCGCGGCACCGGAGCGGCGCTGCTGCAGCACCCGACCCCGCAGATGGTCGCGATCACCGGGTCGGTGCGCGCGGGCATGGAGGTCGCGCGCGCCGCGGCCGACGACCTCAAGCGCGTGCACCTCGAGCTCGGCGGCAAGGCGCCCGCGGTCGTCTTCCAGGACGCGGACCCGGCGTTCGCCGCGGAGGGCATCGTCACCGCCGCCTTCTTCAACGCGGGCCAGGACTGCACCGCGGCGACGCGGGTCCTCGTGCACGAGTCGGTGCACGACGAGGTGGTCGCGGCGCTCACGGCGCGCATCCGGTCGCACGCGCGCACGGGCGGCCCGCGCGAGGACGGCGTGCTCTACGGGCCCCTGAACAACGCCGACCAGCTGGCCAGGGTGCAGGGCTTCCTCGAGCGGCTCCCCGGCCACGTGGAGGTGGCGGTCGGCGGCCGCCGGCAGGGCGAGCGCGGGTACTTCCACGAGGCGACGCTCGTGACGGGCGTCCGGCAGGACGACGAGGTCGTGCAGAGCGAGGTGTTCGGGCCGGTGCTCACCGTGCAGTCGTTCCGGGACGAGGCCGAGGCCCTCGCGCTCGCCAACGGCGTGCCGTACGCGCTCGCCGCGTCGGTGTGGACCGCCGATCACGGGCGGGCGATGCGGCTCGCGAAGCGGCTGGAGTTCGGCTGCGTATGGATCAACACGCACATCCCGTTCGTCTCCGACATGCCGCACGGGGGGTTCAAACACTCCGGCTACGGCAAGGACCTCTCGCAGTACGGCTTCGAGGACTACACGCGCGTCAAGCACGTGATGAGCTTCCTCGGCGCCTGATCGCGCGTGATGCCAGACTGGTCGGCATGGTGTCGGGCGAGGTGCGAGCAGCGGTTCCGACGGCTGCACCCCGTGAGGCCGGCGCCGAGAGCTCGCCCGCCTGGGAGGTGTTCGTCGGCGAGCGGTTCATCGCCGCGTTCGCCGCACCCGCGCCGGCGCGCGTGGCCCTCGCGTTCACCGAGGCGGCGAACGGACCGACCGCCGACCTCGAGGACCTGGTCGGGAGGATCCCGCTCGGCCCCGACGGCGTCGAGACGTTCGCGCTCATGTGGTGGCCGCCGACCGGCGACACCGTGACCGCCGTCGTCCGCGGCGACGCCGCGGTCGACCTCGCCTCGCCGGGCGGCCGGCGGCGGCTCGACGCGAGCGGCATCCGGCCGTGGCACCTGGCCGACTTCCGCGACGTGATCGCCTTGCGCGTCTCCTCGAGCGGCGCGCCGCTCGATGCGATGGACGATGCGGATGCCGCTCCGGTCGAGCCCTCCCGCCGGTTCCGCGCGCGCTCGGTCGAATGGCACGCGGTGGCCGGCGCCGAGGTCGCCAGCCCCGAGGCGCGCGGCGACGACGCCGGTGGCGCCGCCGGCGCCGAGGCATCCGCACCGGCGAGGTCGATCGCGTTCCGGATCGCCGGCGGCGAGCTGCGGCGATCCGCGGTCCCGGTGCTGATCGGCCGGCGTCCGAGCCGGCCGCTCGCGCTGCCCGAGCCGGTCGAGCTGATCCGCGTCGAGGGCGGCACCGGAGCGCTCTCGGCCACCCACCTCGAACTGCGACTCGAGGGCGGCCGCATCGTCGCGACCGACCTGCGCTCCACGAACGGCACGGTCGTGCGCACCGGATCGGGCACGCGGCGCATGCGCGCGGGCGAGTCGATCGTCGTCGCGCCGGGCACGGTGCTCGAACTCGGAGGCGATACCATCGTCGAGATCCTCCCGACCCAGGACGATCAGGCGCATCCCGACAGGCAGGCCCCCGCGTGACGCAGATCGGCAACGGCAACACCCGGTTCCGGGTGACCCTGCCCGGCGGCGCCGAGGTGCGGCTCGCGTGGTCGGCGATGACGCATACCGGCCTGCGCCGCGAGGTCAACGAGGACAGCTTCGTCGCCCAGCCGCCGGTGTTCGCCGTGGCCGACGGCATGGGCGGGCACGCCGCGGGCGACTTCGCGAGCGCGGCGGTCGTGACGCGCCTCGCCGAGCACGGCGGCCGCGACGCCGTCGGCACGCCCGAGATCGACCAGTCGTTGCGCCTCGCGGTTCAGGACATGGGCCGCGGCGCCGGCGTGACCGACGAGGGCAGCGGCACGACGGTCACCGGCGCCGCCCTCGGCTCGATCTCCGGCGAACCGGCCTGGCTCGTCTTCAACATCGGCGACTCGCGCGTCTACCGGCTCGTCGGCGGCGTGCTCGAGCAGCTCACCGTCGACCACTCGATCGTCCAGGAACTCGTCGACGCCGGCCAGATCACGCGTGATGAGGCCGACAGTCACCCTCACGCGAACGTGATCACGCGGGCGGTCGGGTTCCACGAGGCGCCCCTGCCCGACTACCGGGCGATCGCGATCGAACCCGGCATGCGGCTGCTCGTGTGCTCCGACGGGCTGACGAAGGAGCTCACCTCCTACGGGATCCGGCATTTCCTGCTCGCCAACCCGAAGGCCGAGCCCGCGGCTCGTGCCCTGCTCGACGCCGCACTGGGCAACGGCGGCCGCGACAACGTGACGGTCATCGTGGTCGACGTGATCGCGGTGACGCGGCCGACGGCAACCGTCGGCTGAGCGCCGCGCGACGTCGACCCGCAGGCGACGGCCGGCTTCGCATCGATCCGGCACCGATCCCGTGCCGCCGGGACCGGGCGTCCTTAGAATGGGCGCACGCGCGGGCTCCGCCCGCCGACCGACCCGATGGAGGAACGTGTCGCGGCGACTCCCGTCCACTCCGCCCAACCTTCCGGGCTTCGCGTTCGTCCGAGTCCTCGGTTCGGGCGGCTTCGCCGACGTGTTCCTCTACGAGCAGAACATGCCGCGGCGGCTCGTCGCGGTCAAGGTGCTGCTCGCCGAGGTCGTCAACGACGAGGTTCGCCAGATGTTCCAGGCCGAGGCCAACCTGATGGCGCAGCTCTCGAGCCATCCGGCGATCCTCACCGTGTTCCAGGCGAGCGTCGCCGCCGACGGCCGCCCCTACCTCGTCATGGAGTACTGCTCCTCGACGCTCGCGCAGCGGTACCGCGCGGTCGCGCTGCCGCTGAGCGAGATCCTCTCCACCGGCGTGCGCGTGGCCAGCGCGGTCGAGGCCGCGCACCGCCAGGGCGTGCTGCACCGCGACATCAAGCCGTCGAACATCCTGACCACCGCGTACGGGCACCCGGTGCTCTCGGACTTCGGCATCGCAGCGACGCTCGGGCGATCCGAGCAGGCCGATGCCGTGGGACTGTCCATCCCGTGGTCCGCGCCCGAGGTGCTGCGCGAGGAGGTGCCGGGCACGGTCGAGAGCGAGGTGTGGTCGCTGGGCGCCACCGTGTACTCGCTGCTCGCGGGCCGCAGCCCGTTCGAGATCCCGGGCGGCGAGAACGGTTCGACCGCCCTCATCTCGCGGATCGAGCGCGCGAAGGTGCCGCCGACCGGGCGCGCCGACGTTCCGCCCGAGCTCGAGGCGGCGCTCGCCAGGGCGATGAGTCGGCGGCCCGAGGAGCGACAGCCCGGCGCGCTGGCGTTCGCACGCGACCTGCAGGCCGTCGAGGAGCGACTGGGCCTTCCGCAGACCGAGGTCGACGTGACGGTCGAGGACTGGGCCACCGCAGTGGGCCTCGACGTCGACGAGCGCACGCGGGTGAGCGGCGAGCACGCGATCGCGTCGGTCGGCGGCGCGCGGCGCCGCCGGCGCCCGGCCACTCGACCAGCCGGGGGCCACGCGCCCGGTCAGCCCGGGCACCACGCCGAGCCGCGGGCGGCCGACGGCGTGACCGGCGCGCGCCAGGCAGGCGCGTCGGGGCGGCGGCTGGTCGTGCTCGTGACCGCCGCGGCCGTCGTGGCCATCGCGCTCGTCGTGGCCGTGACGATCCTGCTCGTGCGCTCGGCCGAGTCGATTCCGACGGTGACGGAGGTGCGCTCGTCGGTCGACGGCGAGCTCGTCGAGTTCGGCTGGGACGACCCGGGGCTCGCGGCCGGCGACAGCTACCTCGTGACGGTCGACGGCGTCGTCGAACCGGCACGGCGCGAGGCGGCCATCGTGGTCGATGCGTCCGGCCGCGACCAGGTGTGCGCGAGCGTGAGCGTCAGTCGCGACGGCCGCACGGGCGCCGCGAGCCCGCAGGAGTGCGTCGATCTCGGCAGCCCGGTGCCCTGATGCGCGCGCCCCGACTCGACGGCCGGAGATCGGCGGTGGCCACCGGCGCCGCCGTCGTCGCGCTGGTCGCCCTGGTCGGCGGAGTCGCGATCGCGTCCGACGGCTACCGCTCGGAACAGGTCGACCTCGGCGACGGCTCGGTCTGGGTCGTCAACGAGGACGCCGACGCGGTCGGCCGGGCCAACACGATGGTGCACGAGTTGAACGCCGCCGTCGAGCTCGACGCGAGCCGCGTCGACGTCGTGCAACGCGGTGCGACGGTGCTCGTCGTCGACGCCGACAACGCCAGGGTCTCGGTCATCGACCCCGCGACGGCCGCGATCACCGACACGGTGGCCGTGCCGCCGGAGGATCCGTCCGTCTCGATCGGCGGCTCCCGGGTCGTCATCTCCTCGGCAGGCGGGCTCTGGAGCGTGCCGATCTCCGAGTTCGCCGAGTTCGACGCCGATGCCGAACCCGACCTGACGTTCGGCCCCGAGGCCGTGACGAGCGTCGACGACGACGGCCGCGTGTTCGCCTTCCGGCCGATGACCGGGGAGCTCGTCGAGGTCGAGGCATCCGCCTCGACGACCGTCACGCGCCGCTGGCAGCTGGATCCGACGGCCGAACCCGAGGCGGTCGGCGAGCCGCCGCAGATCACGTCGGTCGCCGGGAGGTGGGCGGTCTACGACCCCGAGGCCGTCGCGCTCAGCCTCGACGGGCGGACCGTCGACCTCGCGCCGTTCCTCTCCACGGGCGACATCCCGCTGCTGCAGGCGCCCTCGACGACCGGCGACGCCGTCGCGATCGGCACGCGACGCGGGCTGCTCGAGGTGCCGCTCGACGGCGGCCGACCCGAGCTCACGGTCGCCGGCCGCGCCGGCGCGCCGGCCCAGCCCGTGCGGCACGAGGAGTGCCTGCACGCGGCGTGGGCCGAGGGCACGGCCTCGCGCGACTGCGGCGACGGCCCGCGCATCGTCGAGCTCGACGGGGCCGGCGCGGCCGCGACGCTCGTCTTCCGCGCGAACGGGGACGCGCTCGTGCTCGATGCACCCGGTCTCGGCCGCAGCTGGGCGGCCGCCGACGACTACGGCGTGATCGACGACTGGGAACTGCTGCTGGCCGACGTCCGCGACGATCGCACGATCGAGCGCAACGACCCGGCCACGGCGCCGACGGTCGAGACCACCCAGGCCGAGCCCACCGCGGTCGACGACGAGTTCGGCGCGCGACCCGGCCGGGCGACGCTGCTGCCGGTGCTGCTGAACGACTTCGATCCGAACGACGACGTGCTCGCGATCGCGAACGTCGACGGCACGCTGCCGCCCGGGGCGAGGCTCGACGTGGTCTCCGAGCGGCAGGAGCTCCAGCTCACGCTCGACGAGCAGGCGGAGGGCTCGTTCGCCTTCGCCTACACGATCGACGACGGTCGAACCGGCGTCGCGACGGCGAACGTCGTCGTCGAGGTCAGGGCCGACGACGAGAACGGGCCGCCCGAGCAGCGACGGGATGCCGCGGCCACCGTGTCCGCCGGCGGCCGGGTCACCGTTCCCGCACTCGGGGAA
The DNA here is from genome assembly GCF_009647605.1 of Agromyces agglutinans. GTDB lineage: Bacteria > Actinomycetota > Actinomycetes > Actinomycetales > Microbacteriaceae > Agromyces > Agromyces agglutinans. Next base: position 33,423 of record NZ_WJIF01000013.1, read on the forward strand.
TGGGTCGACCCCGACGGCGACCCGTTCTTCCTCGCCGAGGCATCCGTCGCCGGACCCGACCGGGTGACCTGGAGCGCCGACGGCGTCGTCGTCTTCAACGAGGCGACCGGGCCCGGCGGCCTGCGCACGGTGGGCCTGCTGGTCAGCGATGGCCGGGGCGGCGTGGGTGCGGGTGCGCTGCAGGTCGACGTCCCGGCGTCGGGCCGGGTGGCCCTCGTCGCCGAGTCCTTCATCCAGCTCGCGACGACGGGCGAGGAGATCTCGATCGAGCCGCTCCGGCACGTGCGCGGCGGAACGGGCCAGGTCGCGCTCGTCGCGGTGCCCGCGAAGCCGGATGCCACGATCACGGCCGACCTCGACCGCGGTACCTTCCGGTTCCAGAGCGCGGTGGCGCGCACCCACCTCATCGAGTACACCGTCACCGACGGCGTCGAACCGGTGACCGGCCGGATCCGGATCGAGGTGGAGGCGCCCCCCACCAGGGACACCACCCCGATCACGGTGCCGCACACGGCGTTCGTGCGCGCGGGGCAGGCGGTCGACATCGACGTGCTCGCGACCGACATCGACCCGGTCGGCGGGGTGCTGCTGCTCACCGGCCTCGACGACGCGCTCGAGGGCGGCGTTCGCGCCGAGGTCGTCGAGCACCGGGTCATCCGGGTGACCCTGTTCGGTCCGCTCCAGCATGGGTCGACCGAGGTGCGCTACCGCGTGAGCAACGGGCTCGCCGAGGCCGAGGGCGTCGTCACGATCATCGACGTCCCGCCGCCGCTCGTCCCGCAGCCGCCGGTCGCGGCGGACGATCGCGCGTCGGTGCGCACGGGCGACGTGATCGACATCCCCGTGCTCGCGAACGATGAGCATCCCGATGGCGACCCGCTCACCCTCTCGCCCGAGCTCGTCGCGCAGCCCGAGCGCGGCCTCGCGTTCGTCTCCGACGACCGGTTGCGTTACCTCGCGCCCGACCGGCCGGGCGAGTACCGCGCCGAGTACCGCGTCGACGGTCCCGACGGCCAGAACGCGAGCGCGGTCGTCGTGATCTCGGTGACCGACGCCGACCCGGCCTCGAACCGTCCGCCGGTGCCCTCCACGGTGACCGCGCGCGCACTCGCCGGCGAGACGGTGCGCATCCCCGTGCCGCTGACCGGCATCGACCCCGACGGCGACTCGGTTCAGCTGCTCGGCCAGGTGAGCGTGCCCGAGCGGGGCACCGTCGTGGCCACGGGCGCCGACCAGCTCGAGTACACGGCGGGCGAGTACTCGTCGGGCACCGACACCTTCCGGTACGAGGTGATGGACGCGCTCGGCGCGCGCGCCACCGCGACCGTGCGGGTGGGCATCGCGCCGCGACCCGACGGCGCCCGTGCTCCCGTCGCGTCGCGCGACGTGCTGACCGTGCGGCCCGGGCGGACGGTCGCCGTGCGCGCCCTCGCCAACGACACCGATCCCGACGGCGGCCCGCTGTCGATCGTCGGCGTCGAATCGAACGCCGGCGACGCGGAGGCCGAGGTCGTCGACGACGCGGTGGTCGTGCAGGTCCCGCCGCGCGAGGGCCGGTACTCGTTCGTCTACGAGATCCGGAACGAGCAGCAGGCGACCGCCTCCTCGTACATCCAGATCGACGCCGACGCCGACGCGCCGCTGTCGGCACCGGAGGTCTCCGACGTCGTGCTGGGCCTCAGCGAGATCGTCGGACGCGACCACGTCGACGTGGACGTGCTCGAGTCGACGTTCATCGCGGATGCGCCCCAGTCGCGCCCGCGCGTCGGCCTGGTGCGCGGCTACGACGACGGAGCCGTGGTCCGCGAGCGCGGCGACGTCAGGATCGAGATCCAGGACCGCCGGCGCATCGTGCCGTTCACGATCGGCCACCCCGACGACCCGACCCTCACGGCGACCGCCTTCATCCTGGTGCCCGGCCGCGACGACGCCGTGCCGCAGTTGCGGCGGGATGCCCCGGCGGTGCGCGTCGACAGCGGCGAGGAGGTGCGGCTCGACCTCGACGACTACGTGATCGCGGCGTCCGGCCGGCCCGTCCGGATCGCCGATCGTTCGTCGGTGCTCGCCTCGCACGGCGACGGCGGCGACCTGGTGGTCGACGAGGACACCGTGCGATTCCGCTCGGAGGCGGGCTACTTCGGTCCGGCGTCGATCTCGTTCGTCGCCGCCGACGGCGACCCGTCACGCGATCCCGATGCGCGAAGCGGCACCATCGTGATCCCGATCCAGGTGCGTCCGGCCGAGGGCCTGCCGCCGGCCTTCACCGGCGCCGTCGTCGACCTGCAACCCGACCAGTCGAAGCGCCTCGGCCTCGATCGCCTGACGAGCCGCGCCGACGGCGACGGCGACGAGGCATCCGATCTCGCGTACACGCTGGGACCGGTACCCGAGGGATTCACGGTGGACTTCGATGATGACGACAACGAGCTCACGGTGCGCGCCGACGGCGACGCACCGCACGGGCTGCGCGCCTCGCTGCGCGTCGCCGTGGCGGATGCCTCGGGCGAGGGCACGCCGGGAACCATCGAGCTGCGCGTGGTGCCGTCGACGCGACCGCTCGCGGAGCCCGTGCCCGATCACGCGGTCGCGGCCCGCGGGCGGACCACGGTGATCGACGTGCTCGAGAACGACCAGGTCGGCAATCCGTTCCCGCAGACGCCGCTGCGCGTGATCGGCGTGCGCGGAGCCGAGGCCGGGAGCTCGTCGGGCGCGGTCCGGGTGACCCCGAGCGACGACCGATCGAGGCTCACGGTCACGGTCTCGGAGTCGGCGCGACCCGGCAACACGACGGTGCAGTACCAGGTCGCCGACGCGACGGGCGACCCAAGCCGGTACGCCTGGGGCACGGTCGTGATCTCGGTGCAGGACCGGCCGGAGCCGGTCACCGACGCGCGGGTCACGGCGTTCGGCGACCGCTCGCTGAGCGTGGCGTTCGGCGCCGGGCCGTCGAACAACGCGCCGATCTCGGGCTACGAGATCACACTCGTCGACGCGGTCGACGGCGAGGTCGTCGGTCGCAGCGACTGCGCCACGACGACCTGCGCGGTGCCGACCCGCGGCAACGGCCAAGGCGCCGCCGTGCTCGTGCGCGTGCAGGCGCGCAACGCCATCGGGCTCTCCGACGCCGTCGAGGTCGCCGGCGCGGTGTGGTCCGACGTCGTGCCCGGCGCGCCGGCCGGCGTACAGGCGCTCCCGCTCGACGGGCGGCTGCGCGTGCAGTGGCGACCGGTCGACCCGGGCTCGGGCAGCCCCGTGCGCTCCTACGTCGTCACGGTCGCCGGCGTCGCGACCGAGGTCTCCAGCGGCGCCGCGTGCACGAGCAGCCTCTGCTCGGTCGACTCGCAGGCCCTCGCGAACGGCGGCCAGGTCCCCGTGTCGGTCAGCGCGCGCAACGAGGCGTACCCGGCGCTGACGGCGTGGAACTCGGCCGGCGCGGTCGGCACGCCGTTCGGTGCGCCGATCGCGGGCGCCATCCAGGTCGCGGCCGATCCCGCGGCCGGCGCCGTGACCGTCGTCTGGTCGCCGTTCGACGGCAACGGCGATGCGATCGGCGGCTACTTCGTGCAGCAGCTGGTGCCCGGCGCGACCGGAGCCCCCGGCGGACCGCAGGCGTGCGGTGTGACGACGCCGGCCCCGGGCACCGTCGTGGCGCCGACGAACGGCGGCAGCGTCGCGGCCTCCGTTCGCGTGGGGCCCGAGGTGACGAGCGTGCAGTTCACGGGCACGACGGCCGAGGCGACGACCTACTCGTTCATCGTCTGGGGGTACAACCGCGCGGGCTGCGTGCACACCGACGTGGCGGGCACCGTCGTGCGCGATGCGCCGGCGCCCGTCTCCGGGGTGACCAGCGAGATGGCCTGGCTCGGCGACAGCACCTGGGATCGCTACGTGTCGGGCGTGCAGACCACGGCGCCGACCGTGCAGATCGTCTCGGTCGACCGCAACGGCGTGCACCTCGGCGCGCCGCGCGCCTTCGCGGGCTCGGGCTGGCTGCGCGAACTGCTCGGGCGCCCCTACGGCGACACGGCCTACTTCCAGGTGCGGGGGTGCGCCGCGTGGGGCTCGTGCGGACCGTGGTCGGCCACGACACCGGCCGGCGAGAGCCCGTCGCTCACCTTCCAGATGCCCGGGCGAGCGTGGATCGAAGGCGAACGCCGCTGGGTGTGGGCCGGCCAGCCCGACAACGGGGGCCTCCGCGCCTCGTTCAGCTGCGGGCTCGACGGCGACCAGGCGGGACGCGCGGGCACCGGCCACGGCTCGTGCGAGGTGCCGGGCGCGCGCCCCGGCGACCGCGTCTGGTTGGATGTCGAGGTGGCCGGCGTGACCGCGAGGTTCTGGAACCGCTGACCTGTCCGGATCGCTGAGGAGCCCCGTATGAGCATGACCCCCGAGGATGCGACCCGCTTCGCGGCCGATCTCGATCGGCTCGTCGACGCGGTCGAGGAGGTCCTGCTCGGCAAGAACCGCATCGTGCGACTCGCGTTCACCGCGCTGCTGAGCGAGGGGCACCTCCTGCTCGAGGACGTCCCGGGCACCGGCAAGACCTCGCTCGCGCGCGCGATGGCGCAGTCGGTCTCGGGCTCGAGCAACCGCGTGCAGTTCACGCCCGACCTGCTGCCCAGCGACATCACGGGCGTCACCGTCTACGACCAGCGCACCGGGCGGTTCGACTTCCACCCGGGTCCCGTCTTCGCCTCGATCGTGCTCGCCGACGAGATCAACCGGGCGAGCCCCAAGACCCAGTCGGCCCTGCTCGAGGTGATGGAGGAGGGGCAGGTCACGGTCGACGGGCAGACCCATCCGGTGGGGCATCCGTTCATGGTGATCGCGACCCAGAACCCGATCGAGCAGGCGGGCACCTATCGGCTGCCGGAGGCGCAGCTCGACCGGTTCCTCATGCGCAGCTCGATCGGCTACCCCGATCACGCATCCACGATCCGCATCCTCGAGGGTGCCGACCAGCGCGCCCACGAGCACATCGTGCATCCGCAGCTCACCCCCGCGCAGATCGTGGAGATGGCCGACCTCGCGCGCACGGTGCACGTCGACCCGACGATCCACGATTACGTCTCGCGGCTCGTCGAGGCCACGCGCACCGCCAGGGAGGTGCGCCTCGGGGTGAGCGTGCGCGGAGCGCTCGGCCTGATCCGTGCGGCGAAGACCTACGCGGCCGGCCGCGGCCGGCACTACGTCGTACCCGACGACGTCAAGGCGCTCGCGGAGCCCGTGCTCGCGCACCGGCTCATCCTCGACGCCGAGGCGGAGTTCGACGGCGTGACCGCCTCCAACCTGATCGCCCAGGTGCTCATCGAGACGCCGCCACCCTCGGCGAGGCAGGCGGGGTGAGGTGAGCCCGCACACGCGCCGAGGGATCCCAGAGGATGCCGCGCGGCAGGGCCTGCTCGCGACGGTGATCGCGCGAGCGGTGCGCGCCGTCGGGCGGGCGGCGTCGTTCGCAGCCGGTGCGGCCGCCTGGGCGCGGCAGGTGGTCATGCCGACCGGCTGGGTGGTGCTGGCCTGCGGAGCCCTGTCGCTCGTCGCCGGCGTCGCGCTCGGATGGCTGGAGCTCATCGCCCTCGGCTGCGGGCTCGCGTTCGTGGCGGCGCTCGGGGCGCTGTGGCTGGTCGGGACGGGGGCGTCGAGGGTGACGCTCACGCTGCCGACCCCGCGCGTGTCGGTCGGCGAGCACGCCGAGGCGCGCATCGTCGCCGAGAACCCCGGCCGGCGTCGCTTCGGCGGCGTGCAGATCGAGGTGCCGGTCGGCGATCGGGTGATCGAGCGCGTGCTTCCGGCCCTGCCGCGCGGCGGACTCGTCGACGAGCGGCTGCCGATCCCCACCGATCGCCGCGGCGTCGTGACCGTCGGCCCGGCGCGCACGGTGCGCGCCGACCCGGTCGGCATCGTGCGCCGCGAGATCGTGTGGTCGGACGCCTCGCCCTTGCACGTGCATCCGCGCACCGTGCCGATCTCCACGCTCAGCACGGGCTTCGTACGCGACCTCGAAGGCACGCCCACCCGTGACCTCACGGCCAGCGACATCGCCTTCCACGCCCTTCGCGAGTACGTGGCGGGAGACGACCGGCGGCACATCCACTGGCGCAGCTCCGCGAAGACGGGCACGTTCATGGTCCGCCAGTTCGAGGAGACCCGGCGCAGCCGGCTGCTCGTGCTGCTCGACCTCGACCACGACGCGTACACGAGCGACGAGGAGTTCGAGCTCGCGGTGAGCGCCGCCGCATCGCTCGGCGCCCGCGCGCTGCGCGACGTGCGCTCGCTCGCCTTCATCGTGCCCGGCGAGGTGGGCGAGCGGTCGCCCGTCCGCGAGCTGCCCACGGTGTCGCATGACCGGCTCCTCGACGCGATGTGCCTCGTCGAGCGGCGACCGCGCATGGCGGCGCTGCCCGCGGTCGCGCGAGCGGCCTCCGAGGTGTTGTCGGGCGTCTCGCTCGCGTTCCTCGTCACGGGTTCGGCTCGACCGGTGACCCCGCTGCGCGCCGCCGCGGCGCGCCTGCCGCTCAACGTCGAGACCATCGGCATCCGCTGCGCCCCCGAGGGCGAGGCCGCCGTGCGACAGGCGGGCGGCATGATCGTGTTCGGCATCGGCTACCTCGAGGACCTGCAGGCGATGCTGGCTCGTCAGGCGTCGGTCGCATGAGCACCCGAGCGGCGTCGGCGCGGGCACCGGCTGGGGCGGTGGGGCCGGATCTGCCGGGTCGGCCTGGCGCGCCGCGTCGGCCGGGTCGGCCGGGCGGGCACGGCCGCTCGTACGCGGCCCGCGGGGGCCTGAGCCGGGTCGCGACGCTGGCCCTGCTCATCCTCATGTTCGCCGCCGCGCTGGTGCCGTGGTGGCCGATCTACGAGAGCGCCGCCTTCCTCGTGTGCGCCGCCGTCGGTGTGCTCGCGGGCCTCTCGATCGGCGTGGCCGGTGCGTCGCGGCGTTGGCCGGCCTGGCTCGTCGCGACGGCGATCGCGACGGCCTTCCTCGTCCTCGGCGTTCCCGCGGCGGTACCGAGCCGCGCGGTCCTCATCGTGCTGCCCACCCCTGCGGGCCTCGTCGACCTGCTCGCCGGGACTGCGCTCTCGTGGAAGGAACTGGTGACGGTCGCGCCACCCGTCGGCGCCTACCAGGCGCTGCTCGTGCCGGTCTTCCTGTCGACGCTCGTGGGCGCAGCCGTCGCGGCGACGCTCGCGCTGCGCACCCGCGTGCCGATCGCCGCCGCCCTGCCGCCGGCCGCCGTGTTCGTGACGGGCATCGCGTTCGGGGTCGTGCACGAGCAGTTCGCGGCCGCAGCGGGGCTCGCCTTCCTCGCGGCGACGGTGGCCTGGTTCGTGCGCGTCGCGATCGCCCGGCGCCGGGCGCTCATCGACGCCGGCGCCGCAGGCCGCGTCGAGGTCGCCCTGGCCGACGCGCGCCGTGTCGTCGGCGCCACCGTGATCCTCGCCGTCGCCCTGGTCGGCGCGTCGGTCGTCGCGATCGCGATGCCGACCCCGCAGCGCACCGTGATCCGCTCCGAGTTGCAGCCGCCGTTCGAACCCCGCGACCTCCGCAGTCCGCTCGCGGGATTCCGGACCGCCTTCGGGCCGGCCGCCGACGACCGCCCGATGCTCGAGGTGCGCGGGCTGCCCGCGGAGACGGGCCTGCGCCTCGCCGTACTCGACACGTACGACGGCATCGTGTATTCGGTGGGCGGCGACGACGGCCGGGCGCTGTCCGGGCGGTTCACGCGACTGCCGTACCGGATCGACCGCAGCGAGGTCGCCGGCGAGCCGACTCGGCTCGACGTGCACGTGCTCGGCTACGACGATGTCTGGGTGCCCGGCGCCGGGCTGCTCGAGCGGATCGAGTTCAGCGGTGCCCGGGCGGCGACGCTCGCCGACGGCTTCGTGCTCAACGACGTCACGGGCACCGGCGCGGTGCGGGGCGGGCTCGTGTCGGGCGACGCATTCACGGCCTGGTCGGTGGTGCCCGAGCCCCGCGCCGACCTCGCGGCGCTGCAACCCGGCACGACGGTGCTGCCTCCGACGCCCGAGCTGCCAGATCAGCTCCGGCAGTGGCTCGCCGCCCGGGCGCCCGCGTCGAGCGAGCCGGGCGAACGGCTCGAGGCAGTCGTCGACGCGCTCCACGCCGAGGGCTACGTGAGCCACGGCCAGGCGGGCGAGGTGGCGAGCCGGTCGGGACATGCGCTGGAGCGTCTCGACGACCTCGTCGCGGAGCGGCCGATCGTCGGCGACGGCGAGCAGTACGCGGTCGCCGCCGCGCTGATGGCCCGCGAGATCGGGTTCCCCGCCCGCGTCGTCGTGGGCTACCTGCCCGGTGACGAGGATGCCGGGGGGCCCGCACGCGGGTCGGCGGATGCCGCCGACGGGGGTGACGCCGTCGTCTTCACGGGCGACGACCTGCAGGCGTGGATCGAGGTGCAGGACGCCGGCGGCGCGTGGGTGCAGGTGGACCCCAACCCCGAGGTTCGCGAGATCCCGGAGCGCGAACCCGACGACCCCACGGTGGTCTCGCGGCCGCAGTCGATCGTGCCGCCCCCCGAGGAGCGCACGCCGGTCGACGACCTCGGCGAGGATCCCGCGCTCACCCCCGACGACGGCGACGACGCCGACGACGCGTGGATCGCGGTGCTGCTCGGGATCGTCGGATGGCTCGGCCTCATCGTGCTCGCGGGGGCGGTCCTCGCGAGCCCGTTCCTGTTCATCCTCGCCGCGAAGGCCCGGCGGAGGCGCATCCGGCGTCGGGCCGACTCGGCGGGTCGGCGCATCGAAGGGGCCTGGCAGGAGTTCGCGGATGCCGCGACCGACCACGGGCTCCGCGTCCCGCCGGGCACGCGGGCCGAGCAGGCGGCCGCGATCGGAGGGCTCGATGCGATCGTGCTGGCGGGCGTGGTCGACCGGGCGCTGTACGGACCGGGCGCGGCCGCCGACGGGGACGACGATCGGGTGTGGGCCGCGGTGACCGATCTCCGGCGCCGGCTCGCGGCCGAGGTGGGGCGACGCCGGGCGCTGCTGGCCGCGGTCTCGCTCGGATCGCTCGGCGGCTACGCTGTGTCTCGGAGAGGAGCGCGCGAGTGAGGTGCCGGATCTGCGACGCGGACCTGCCCGAAGGGGCGATGTTCTGCGGGGAGTGCGGTTCGTCGACGAGCGCGACCCCCGAGTCCCGTCGGCGCGACCCGCGACCGGGCGACACCGAGATCCTCGATCGCAAGGCGCTCACGACGGGCGTGGTGAGCGTGCCCGTCGCCGGCTTCCACCCGATCGCCGAACCCGCCGCGACGCCGTCGCCGGCACGGTTCGTGCTGCGGTTCAGCACCGGCGAGACGCGCACCGTCTCGGGCAGCGGGCTCGTCGGCCGCCGGCCGGTGCCGCAACCCGGTGAGCAGTTCGACCATCTCGTGCAGATCGGCGACCGCACGCTGTCGGTCTCCAAGACGCATCTCGAGTTCGGCGAGCACGACGGTGTGCTGTGGATCGCCGACCGGTTCTCCGGCAACGGCACGATCGTGCGTCGACCCGACGACGGGGCCCTCCGCTGCGAGCCGGGCCGCCGCTATCTGGTGCCCCGTGGCAGCACCGTGGAGCTCGCCGACCAGTCGTTCGAGGTCGAGTAGCCGGTCGCGCGCACCGCTTCTGCACAGGTCGCGGCCGCCCTGCGGCGCCCACGGAACGGGTGGCCCGACGCCGGTCACCTCCGCGGATGCGGTCGGATGATCGGATGCCGGACCCGAACGACGACCTCGACCTCCCGCTCGCGCTTCCTCCGGCGCCGCCCGACGAGCCGCGCCCGGGCTTCCCGGTGCTCGCCTCCCTGGCGCCGGTCGCGGGTGCGCTCGCGCTCTGGTTCGTGACCGGGTCGCCGCTCTCGCTCGCCTTCGCGGCGTTCGGCCCGATCGTCGCCGTCGCCTCGATGCTCGACGCGAGGCGGCAGGTCGCCAAACGGCTGCGGCGCGCGCGGCGCGACCGCGAGTCCGCGCTCGCGGCGCTCCGAGACGAGCTGGGCGGGCGGCAGGCCCGCGAGCTCGAACACGCCCGGCGGCTGCATCCTTCGGCGCGACGCGCGCTCGCGGCTCCGCCGGGCGCGCTCTGGCGCCCGGCGGCACCCGCCGCCGTGGTGCTCGGCACGGGCCGGGCGGCCAGCGGCGTCCGCGTCACGGGCACGCCCGTCGATGATGCCGACCGCGAGCTGCTGGCGCTCGCGCGGCGTCTCGACCGGGCGCCGATCACCGTGGAACCCGGCGCCGGCATCGGCATCGTCGGCCCGCGCCTGCTCGCGCGCGCGGCCGCGCGCGCCGTCGTGGTGCAGCTGGCGGCCCGCTGCGCGCCCGGGGGAGTCGGGTTCCGGTTCCCCCAGGATCCCGAGTGGTCCTGGGCGGCCGGGCTTCCGCACGGAGGCCGCGACCCGCTGGTGCACGTGATCGAATCCGACGAGGCGTCGGCCGCGCGCACCGCCGCCGACCACTCCGACGGATGGCTCGTCGCCGTGGCATCCGATGCGGCGCAGTTGCCTCCCGGCGCTGGCACCGTCCTCCGGCTGCACTCGCCGCGCGACGGCGTCCTGGAGCGCGAGCGCGGGCTTCCGGCCGGTCGGCGGCTGGTGCCCGACCTCGTCTCGATCGAGGAGGCGTCGGCCTGGGCGAGCGCCGCGTCGGCCGCCGCCGATCGCGCGGGGCTCGCGGCGGGTGCTGCGCGGCTGCCCCGCTCGGTACCGTTCGAGACGCTGGCCCAGCCCGCGCCCGACCCCGCCGGGCGTGGTTCGCTCGCCGCGGTCGTCGGCGCCTCCGCGCCCGGGGCGGACGGATCCGTCGAGCTCGACCTGGTCCGCGAGGGTCCGCACGCGCTCGTCGCGGGCACCAGCGGCAGCGGCAAGAGCGAGTTCCTCATCTCCTGGCTCGCCGCCCTCGCGGTGGCGCACCCTCCGGAGCGCGCGGCGTTCCTGCTCATCGACTTCAAGGGCGGTGCGACCTTCGAGCCGCTGCGCGGCCTGCCGCACGTGGCCGGCATCGTGACCGACCTCGACGAGGCCGAGGCTCGTCGGGCGGTCGAGAGCCTGCGCGCGGAACTGCGGCACCGCGAGCACGTGCTGCGCGCCGCCGGCGCGCGCGAGATCGCCGCGCTCGCTCCCGAGGTCGCGCTGCCGCGGTTGGTCATCGTGATCGACGAGTACCAGGCCATGGTCGACCGATTCCCCGAGGTCGGACAGGTGATCGCCGACATCGCCGCCCGGGGCCGATCCCTCGGGGTGCATCTCGTGCTGGCCGCGCAGCGGCCGAACGGCGTCGTGCGCGAGCAGGTGACCGCGAACTGCGGCGTGCGGGTGTCGCTGCGCGTCCTCGACCGGGCCGACAGCATCGCCGTGATCGGCACTCCCGCCGCCGCGTCGCTCGATGCCGAGTCGCCCGGCCGCGCGGTGCTCGCGACCGCCGAACGCAGGCCGATCGAGTTCCAGGCCGCCTTCACCTCGAGCGGCGCGCTCGAGCGCATCCGAGCCGCGGCGGACGGTGCGCCCGCGCGCCGTCCGTGGCTCGACCCGCTGCCGAGGGTCGTCGAGCCCGCCGATCTGGCGAAGCTCGTCGTCGCCGACGCAGCGGGCGTTCGCGGCACCGATGCCGAGGCGACCCCAGCCGACACGACGGCGGCCGGCCGGGGCGTCGTCTTCGGCGTGGTCGACGAGCCCGAGCGGCAGCGCCGGAGCCTCGCGCAGTGGCATCCGGAGGCCGATGGCCACCTCCTCGTCGTCGGCGGTGCCGGCAGCGGACGATCCGGCGCGCTGGGATCGGTGGCCCGCAGCTTCGCCGCGCGACACGGCGGTGACGCGGTGGTCGTGCTCGGCGGTCCGCGAAGCGGAGAGTGGGACCGCCTCCACGAGGAGCTCGCGAGGGTCCGCGCGGCCGCGTACTCGGGCCCACGGCTGCTCGTCGCCGACGACCTCGACTCGCGCCACCGAGCGTGGCCCGAGGAGCATCGCCACGCCGTCGCGGCGACGCTTGAGGCGCTGTTGCGCGAAGGACGGGCGACGGGCCTTCGCCTCGCGGCCTCGGCGACGAGCGTGCAGGCGCTGGGCTCCGGCATCCGCGAGGGGTTCTCCTCGACCCTGCTGCTGCGGCACCCGAATCGCGGCGAGCTCGTTCACGCCGGCGGCGTCGGCGACCTCTGGCGGGCCGACGAGCCGCCGGGGGCCGGCCAGTGGCGCGGCGGCCGGGTGCAGGTCGTGCGCACCGGACCGCCGCCGGCGTCGGCCGAGCGGCCCGTCGCCCCGCTCCGACCGCCCAGCGACCGGCCGCTCGCGGTCGTGACCGACTCGGTCGTCGCCGATGCTGCCGCGCTCCGGCCGGGCGCAGGGCGAGAGGTCGTCGAGCTCGGGGCGAACCCAGCGTCCGCCCGCCACGCGGCTGCCGCGGTCGAGGCCGGGGGAGCGCCGATCGTCGTCGGCGACGGCGACGCGTGGGCGATGAACTGGGCGCTGCTGGCCGGCATCCGCGAACGCGGACCGCTCGTCGTGCACGGCGGCCCGGCCGAGTACCGTGCGGTCGTGCGCGACCGGCGGGTGCCGCCGCTGCTCGACGACGGACGCTCCCAGTGCTGGCTGCTCGAAGCCGGGGCCGCTCCGGTGCGCCGGGCTTGGCCGGCCGCCCCGGCCGTCCCGGCGGGCCCCGATCGGAGCGCGCATCCGGGCCTGCGCGAGCCTCCGCGAGGGTGACGCCCGAACGGAGGATTCCGTGTGGATTCGGCGCGCGGACGCACGGAATCAGTGCCGAATGTTCCCAGAAGTTAACGAATCAGATATCGAATCGTGAAATGCATCACGCAGTGTGGCAGTATCTTCCCACCCCCGCAGTGTGGCGAACCCGATAGGAGCACCCGTGACCGTACGGCCCCTTCCGCAGGACCCGATCGTCCGATCCCTGATCGTCCAGGCCCGCAAGGCGCAGCTGAATCGCCGAACCCTCCTCGCCGGCGGCGGCGCCGGCCTCGGCGCGCTCGCGCTCGCGGCCTGCTCGGGCGGAGGGGGCCAGGCCAAGCCCACCGCGGCGGCCGACGCCTCCAAGACCGATGCGACGCTCAACTGGGCGAACTGGGCGGCGTACATCGACGAAGACGACGCCGGCGACTACCCGACGCTCGTGCGCTTCACCGAGGAGACCGGCATCAGCGTCAACTACGAGGTCGCCGTCGACGACAACAACACCTACTACGGCAAGGTCAAAGACCAGCTGGCGCTCGGCCAGGACATCGGCGCCGACCTCGTGTGCCTCACCGACTGGATGGTCTCGCGCTGGATCCGCCTCGGCTACACGCAGGAGCTGAACCACGACAACATCCCGAACCTCGCCAACCTCGTGCCGTCGCTGCGCGACCCCGACTTCGACCCGGGCCGAGCGCACTCCGTGCCGTGGCAGGGCGGCTTCGCCGGCCTCGCCTGGAACAAGGAGGCGATCCCCGGCGGTCTCGCGAGCGTCTCCGACCTGTGGGACCCTTCGCTCAAGGGCCGCGTCGGCGTGCTCTCCGAGATGCGCGACACCATGGGCTGCATCATGCTCGAGAACGGCGTGGACATCGCCGGCGACTGGGGCGACGAGGAGTACGGCGCTGCCATCGACCTGCTCCGCGAGCAGGTCGAGAGCGGACAGGTGCGCAACATCAAGGGCAACTCCTACCTCGAGGATCTCAAGAGCGAGGACACCCTCGCGGCGATCGTGTGGTCGGGCGACATCACGGTGATCAACGCCGAGGCGGGCGACAAGTGGGAGTTCGCCATCCCGTCGGCGGGCGGCACGCTCTGGAACGACAACTTCCTCGTGCCCATCGGCTCCCCGCGCAAGACCAACGCCGAGACGCTGATCGACTACTACTACCGGCCCGAGGTCGCCGCCGAGGTCGCCGCGTGGGTGAACTTCATCACGCCCGTGGCCGGCGCGAAGGAGGCGGCGATGGAGATCGACCCCGAACTCGCCGAGAACCAGCTGATCTTCCCGAACGAGGAGACGCTCTCGACCGCGCACATCTTCCGGTCGCTGACGGGTGCCGAGGAACAGAAGTACCAGGCCGAGTTCCAGAGCATCCTGCTCGGCTCGTGACGCGGACCCCGAACATGGCCGTACGCGAATTCGCCGAGCGCGGCGCCGACCTCCAACTCGTCGGCATCCAGAAGCGGTTCCCCGGATTCACCGCGATCGAATCCCTCGACCTCACGATCCCGGCGGGCTCGTTCTTCGCCCTGCTCGGCCCGTCGGGCTGCGGCAAGACGACGACGCTGCGCCTCGTGGCGGGCCTCGAGGAGCCGACCGAGGGGCGCATCCTCATCGGCGGCGCCGACGTCACCGCGACGAAGGCCCACCAGCGACCGGTCAACACCGTGTTCCAGAGCTACGCGCTCTTCCCGCACATGACCGTGATCGAGAACGTCGCGTTCGGGCTGCGCCGCCGCCGCATCGGCGACGCGACGAGCCGCGCCCACGAGGCGCTGAAGCTCGTCGAGCTCGATCACCTCGCCCAGCGCCGACCGCAGCAGCTCTCGGGCGGCCAGCAGCAGCGCGTGGCGCTCGCGCGAGCCATCGTCAACCGGCCCGCGCTCCTGCTGCTCGACGAGCCGCTCGGCGCGCTCGACCTGAAGCTGCGCCGGCAGATGCAGCTCGAGCTCAAGGGCATCCAGGAGGAGGTCGGACTGACCTTCCTCCACGTGACCCACGACCAGGAGGAGGCCATGACCATGGCCGACACGGTCGCCGTGATGAACCGGGGCGCGATCGAGCAGATGGGCGCGCCGGCCGAGTTGTACGACCTGCCCCGCACCGCGTTCGTCGCCAACTTCCTCGGCCAGTCCAACCTGCTGACCGGAGAGGTCGTCGGCACGACCCCGACGTCGATCGCGATCGACGCCGGCGGCCACCGCGTCGTCGTCCCGGTCGACCGCGCCCAGGTGCACCGCGGGCGCATCACGGTCGGGGTCCGCCCCGAGAAGGTCTCGCTGCACCGAGAGGCGCCGGCCGAGGCATCCGATCGCAACGTGCTCGGGCCCGGCCGCGTGATCGACGTCTCGTTCTCGGGCGTGAGCACCCAGTACCTCGTCGAGGTCGCGGGCATCGGCACCCTGCTCGTGTTCGCCCAGAACATCGGCATCGGTCCGGTCGCGGCGCTCGGCGACGAGGTGTGGATCGGCTGGAGCGTCGAGCACGGCTTCGGCCTGGCCGACCTCGCACCCGACGAGGGCCGCTTCGCCGCCGACGACTCGACGAGTTCCCTCGCGGTGCAGGCGCGCGAGGAGCTGGTCGCGGAGCTCGGGGAGAGCTGAATGGCCTTCGCCGCATTCGCGACCACGGAAGCCCAGCCGCAGGCGCCCCGTCGCCGCAGCCGCATCGCGCTGTTCCTGCTGCTGCCCGGCATCGCGTACCTCATCCTGTTCTTCCTCGCGCCGCTCGTGTCGCTGTTGCTGACCTCGCTGCAGCAGCCCAACGAGTTCGGCGACATCGGGGTCTACGACTACGGGTTCAACTGGCAGAACTACGTCGACGTGGTGTCCGTGTACTGGGAGCACATCGTGCGCTCGTTCGGGTACGCGCTCGTCGCGACCGTGCTCGCGCTCGCGTTCAGCTATCCGCTCGCGTACTTCATCGGCGTCACGGCGCGGCGATGGCCGCTGCTGCAGGGGCTCATGCTCGTGCTCGTGATCGCCCCGTTCTTCATCAGCTTCCTGCTGCGCACGCTCGCGTGGAAGCAGATCCTCTCCGACGAGTCGTTCATCATCACGTCGCTGAAGGCGCTGTCGCTGCTCGCCCCCGACGCCCACTTCACGGGCACGCCGTTCGCGGTGATCTTCGGCCTCACGTACAACTTCATCCCGTTCATGACGCTGCCGCTCTACACGACGCTCGAGCGGCTCGACCTGCGCTACCTCGAGGCCGGCTCGGATCTCTACGCGAGCCCGTTCACCGTCTTCCGCAAGGTCACCGTGCCGCTGTCGATGCCCGGCATCGTCGCGGGCACGCTGCTGACCTTCATCCCCGCCGCGGGCGATTACATCAACGCCAGTCGCGACTTCCTCGGCGGGCCCGACACCCAGATGATGGGCAACGTCATCGAGGCGAACTTCCTCGTGACGCTGAACTACCCGGCCGCGGCCGCGCTGTCGATCATCCTGATGGCCGCGATCCTCGTCATCGTCGGCGTGTACGTGAAGCGTTCCGGAACGGAGGACCTGCTGTGAGCGGTGAGGTGCAGGCGGGTGCGGTGCTCGGCGGCCTCGCCGAGGAGCAGCAGCTCGACGGCGGTCCGCGTCGCGCGGGCGGGCGCCGCGGTGCGCGCCCGCGGCGCATCGGCCTCGGCGACTGGCTCCTGCCGGCGTACGCGGTCATCGCGCTCGTGTTCCTGCTGATCCCGATCGTCTACACGTTCGTGTTCTCGTTCAACGACTCGATCAAGTCGAACATCTCCTGGCGCGGGTTCACCTTCGACAAGTGGCTGAACGTGTGCAACGTCGAGGGCGGCGCGGTCTGCGAGGCGTTCGGCAACAGCATCGTGATCGGGCTGGTCTCGACCCTCATCGCCACCACGCTCGGCACCATGATCGCGATCGCGATCGTTCGCTACCGGTTCCGCGCCCGCTCGGCGATCAGCCTCCTGCTGTTCCTGCCGATGGCGACCCCCGAGGTCGTGCTCGGCGCAGGCCTGGCCGCCCAGTTCCTGGCGGTCGGCGTGCCGAAGGACATGCTGACGATCATCCTCGCGCACACGATGTTCTGCATCAGCTTCGTCGTGGTGACGGTGAAGGCGCGCGTCGCGAGCCTCGACCCCGCACTCGAGGAGGCCGGTCGCGATCTGTACGGGTCACCGTCGCAGGTGTTCTGGCGGGTCACCTTCCCGCTCCTGACCCCGGGCATCCTCGCGGCCGCGCTCCTGTCGTTCGCGCTGAGCTTCGACGACTTCATCATCACGAACTTCAACTCGGGCTCGGTCTCGACCTTCCCGAAGTACGTGTACATCTCGGCGTCGCGCGGCATCCCGGCCGAGGCGAACGTGATCGCCTCCGCGGTCTTCCTGTTCGCGATCGTGCTCGTGATCGCCGCACAGGTCTCACGCGCGGCCCGAGCGAAGCGCCTCGCGAAGCTGGGCTGAGCCGCGCTGAGCCGAGCCGAGCCGACCTGAGCAGCGCTGGGCCGCGCCCGGCCGTCGTGAGCGGGGCGACCGCGATCGCGGTCGCCCCGCTCACGACGTCGTCAGACGGTCGCCCGGATCTCGCCGACGGGTCGGTCGCCGCCCATGACCCAGAGGTCGAGCTCGGCCTGCACCTGGTCGACCGCATCGTGCTCGAGCGCGCCCGAGTCGGCGAGCAGGCGCAGGGCGATCACGGTCGTCGCGCGCGGGCTGCCGTCGAGCACCTTGACGGCGGTCGACGTGCCGTTGGGGGCCGTCATCACCATGACGCCCTCGGCGCCGATCTTGGCGAAGACCCCGAGGCGCTCCATCGCGACGGTGTCGGGGCGGCCCGGACCGCCGACCGCCCAGGGGTGCTCGCGCGCCGCCTCGGTGAGGACGGCCGCCTCACGGAAGAACGCGAACGGGGACGACGTCTGCGAGGTCGTCAGCTTCTGGATGCCACGGGCGAGGCCCGTGAGGCTGATCGCGTGCACGGGCGCGCCGCAGCCGTCGACACCGCTCGCGGCGGGCCGCTCGCCGGTGAAGCGCTCGAGCACGTCGAGCACCTTGCGCTGCAGTGGATGCTCCAGGCCGAGGTAGCCCTGCAGCGGCCAGTCGTTGGCGGCGCAGGCGAGCAGCATCGCGGCGTGCTTGCCCGAGCACTCCATGTAGACCCGGTCGCGGCCGGTGCCCGCACGCACGACCTGGTCGCGCGCCGCGGAGTCGATCGGCATCGCGGGCGGGCAGCCGAGGGCCGCGGCGGGGATACGGGCGCGCGCGAGCAGGCCCCGGACGAGCGCCACGTGCGCCGCGGTGCCCGAGTGGCTCGCGGTGGCGATCGCGGCGTCTTCACCCCGGAGCGTCACGCCCGAGGTCATGACCGCGACCGCCTGGAACGGCTTCAGCGTGCTGCGCGGGAAGATCGGGGTGCGCACGTCGCCGAGCACGCGCACGACCTCGCCCTCGGGGCCCAGCACGATGGCCGAGCCGGCATGACGGGATTCCACGAAACCATTGCGTTCGACCACGGCGAGTTCGACGGCGTCGCTGACGGAGAAGGTGCCGGCCACGGCTCAGCCGAGGGCCGCGAGGCCATCGTCGAGCACCTGCAGGGCATCCGCTATGAGGACGTCGCTGACGGCGAGGCTGGGCAGGAACCGAAGGACATTGCCCCACGTGCCGGCGTTGAGGAAGAGCACGCCGCGCTCGGCGGCGTACGCGACCAGCGCGGACACGGCGTCGGGATTCGGCTGCTTCGTGGTGTCGCCGGTGCCGGGCTGCACGACCTCGATCGCGACCATCGCGCCCTTGCCGCGGATGTCGCCGATCACGTCGTAGCGGGCCTTGAGGCGTTCGAGGCCGCTCGTGAGCGCGCGCTCGATGCGCTCGGCCTCGGCGAGCAGGTCGCCTGCCTCGATCGCCTCGAACACCGCGATCGCAGCGGCGCAGGCGACGGGGTTGCCGCCGAACGTGCCGCCGAGCCCGCCGGCGTGCGAGGCGTCCATGATCTCGGCGCGGCCGGTGACGGCCGCGAGCGGGAGGCCGCCGGCGATGCCCTTGGCGGTGAGCACGAGGTCGGGCTCCCAGCCGAAGTGCTCGCTGGCGTAGTAGCGGCCCGTGCGGGCCATGCCGCTCTGGATCTCGTCGGCGATCATGACGACGCCGTGCTCGGTGCACCAGCGCTGCAGGATCGGCAGGTACCCGTCGGCGGGCACCATGAAACCGCCCTCGCCCTGGATCGGCTCGACGACGAGGCACGCGAGGTCTTCGGCGCCGACGATCTTCTCGAGGTAGCCGATGGTGCGCGCGGCCGCGTCGTCGCCCGAGAGGCCGTCGCGGTAGGGGTAGGAGCTCGGCGCGTGGTAGACGTCGCCCGCGAACGGCCCGAAGCCGGCGCCGTACGGGTTCGCCTTGAAGTTCATGGCCATCGTGAGGTTCGTGCGGCCGTGGTAGGCGTGGTCGAGCACGGCGACGCCGCGCCGGCCCGTGTGCTTGCGGGCGATCTTCACGCCGTTCTCGACCGCCTCGGCGCCCGAGTTGACGAGGACCGACTTCTTCTCCCAGCCGCCGGGGGTGTGCCGGGCGAGCAGTTCGGCGACGCGCACGTACTCCTCGTAGGGCGTCACGGTGAAGAGGGTGTGGATCACGTCCTGGAGCTGGTCGGCCGCGGCCTGCACGACGCTCGCCTCGGTGTGCCCGATCGTGGTCACGCCGATGCCCGCACCGAAGTCGACGAACTGGTTGCCGTCGACGTCGACGAGGATCGCGCCGTTCGCGCGCTCGATGTAGACCGGCAGCGCGCTGCCGACGCCGCCCGAGACGACGGCGCGTCGGCGTTCGTGCAGCTCCCGCGACCTCGGGCCGGGGATCTCGGTCACGATCCGGCGTTCCTGGGCCACGGTGTAGACCGGGGCCGCGACATCCTGCGCGTCGGTGGTGTCAGTCATGATCCCCACAGCCTATCGCCGCGTCGGAGCGGGCAACCGGCAGGGCGGCCGCCAACCGGCAGAATCGACCACGAACGACGGGAGCGCACGATGACGCCAGGCGAGCACGTATTCCGGGTGCAGCTGGAGTGGACGGGCGAGCCGCGCCCGCCGCGCGCGGCGGGCCGCGCCCACGTCGTGCGCGCCGACGGCAAGATGCACGCCATCGAGGGCTCGGCCGCACGGGCGTTCCACGGCGACGCCGCGCGCTGGAATCCCGAGGAGCTGCTGCTCGCCGCACTCGCCGACTGCCACCTGCTGAGCTACCTCTACGTGACGGCGCGCGACGGCATCGTGGTCACGGGCTACGAGGATGCCGCGACGGCGACCCTGCGCGAGGACGGGCGGGGCGGCGGGGCGATCGTCGAGGTCGTGCTGCGGCCGCACGTGCTCGTCGCCGACGCGTCGATGCTCGAGCGCGCGGCCGACCTGCACGCCGAGGCATCCGAACTCTGCTTCATCGCCTCGTCGGTCGCGTTCCCGGTGCGGCACGAGCCCACGATCGAGGTCGCGCCCGCGTGAACCGGGCGGTCAGGTCGCCGGCACGGCCGGCAGCGTCGCGACGCCCTCGGGGCAGGGATCTCCGCCGATCAGCCGCGTGCAGGCCGGCAGGAATCCCGGGTACCGTTCGGCGGTCGGGTCGCCGAACCAGCGATGCCAGATGCGCCAGAAGTTGAGGTTGCCCCAGGCGGAGCATCCGTCGCCCGCATCGGGGTCGGCGAGCGTCGCCGCGTTCGGCTGGTACGGCGTGTAGTTGTACAGGTTCGCGGTCGCCTGGTTGGCGATCACCACGGGGGAGGCGCCGCAGGCCTGGTCGGGGTTGTAGCGAACGTCGATCGTGCCGATGCGGTATGCGCGGTCGGGCTCCTCGGTGTACTGCCGGAACTGCCACGCGGCGTTGTACACCTGATTGAAGAAACCGAAGTACTTCTGGTCGCAGTCGGCGGTGTCGGGGCAGCCGTAGCCGGTCGCGCGCGTGTAGCCGTGCTCGCTGGGGCGCGTGAGCAGCGACTGCTCCTTCTGCAGCAACACGATGAGCGTCTCGGGGCTCACGCCGCAGGCGTCGGCGACCTTCTCGATGATGCGGCTCGCGCGCTCGCGGATGCCGCCACGGTACTCCTCGCAGTGGCCGGGCCCGGCGGCGGGCTGGTCGGCGGTGGTCTGGCGGAAGTCGGCGAGGCACGCGATGCCCGCGTCGGGGCGGCACGAGACGGACTCGAAGAAGTCCTGGATCTGGGCCTCGTCCATCGCGTCGGCGTTGTAGAAGCTGTCGTCGCTGACGATGTAGCCGGGGTCGAACTCGGAGGTCGGCGGCTCGGCCGGCTCACTCGCGGTCGCGCCGGCGCTCGCGCGCTCGGCCGGCGGCGGCGAGGTGCAGCCCGCCACGGCCAGCAGCAGCGCGGCGGCGGTCGCGGCGACGGCGGCGGCGAGCGAGGTCTTTCCCACCCGACGACCGTAGCGGCAGAGCCTCACGTCGCGCTGGGAATCGAACAAGGGCCTCGGCGCGCTCAGACCGGCTCGTGGCCGTCAGACCCGCTCGTGCTCGGCAGACCCGCTCGTGCAGGTCAGACCCGCTCGTGCGGGGCGATACGGTCGGCGAGCTTGGCGAGCGTGCCCGACGGCGGCGCCTCGTTGTACGTGCCCGCGAGTTCCTGCCCGGTCAGCGCGTGGATCGCGGCCATGATCTCGTCGGTCGCCGCGCGGCGGGCGCGACCCGAGGTCGCCGGACCGTGGTGCGACAGGTCGAGGGGCTCGCCGAAGCGGACCGTGACGGGGCGGATGCGGGGCCGTTTCGCGCCGACGGGCTGGATCTCCTGCGTGCCGACGAGGCCGACCGGCACGACCGTGGCGCCCGTGGTGAGGGCGAGCCAGGCGACGCCGGTGCGGCCGCGGTAGAGCCGCCCGTCGAGCGAACGGGTGCCTTCGGGGTAGATCGCGAACGCGTTGCCGGCCTCGAGGATGCGTCGGCCCTGGTCGAGCGCCTCCTGCGCCTGCGAACCGGCGCCTCGTTCGACCGAGACCGCGCCGATCGCGCCGAAGAAGGTCCGCGAGACCCATCCCTTGAGGCCCGTGCCGGTGAAGTAGTGCGACTTCGCGAGGAACTGCACGGGGCGCGGGGCGGTGAGCGGAATCGCGATGCTGTCGATGAACGACAGGTGGTTCGAGGCGAGGATGACCGGCCCGCGCGCGGGGACATGCTCGGTGCCGAGGATGGTCGGTCGGTAGACGACGTGCACGAGCGGCTTCAGGATGCCCCTGACGGTGCGGTACAGCGGCCCCGGTCGCTTCGGCGGGCTCGGGACGGCGGCAGCCTCGATCTCGCTCACCCTCCGACGCTACGCGCGGGGATATGCGAACTCCGGCATATCGGAGATCCGGGCGTTTCGGCGAGGATGGACCCATGCAGGCCTTCGACGGAGTCGACGAGGCGACCGGTGCGCGGACGTGGACCCTCGAGTCCCCCCGGCTGACGCTCGCCAGGATCGCGGTCGACCGGGGCGCGTCCACGACCCAGATCCTGGCGCGCCTCGTGGGCACGGTGGCGGGCGTCCCCGAGGGCGACGTGGAGCTCGAGATGCGGTGCGCCGTCTGCGGCGCCCGGCACGGCGTGCCCGTCGTGGACTACCCGGCGACGCCCTCGGGCGGGCGTTGGATCGCCGACGTGGCCGCCGACGGCGGGTTGGCCGTCGCGGCCGTCGGCACGCATCGGCTCGGCGTCGCGGTCGGCGCGGCGGGCCCCGAGGGCGCGACCGTCGATGCGGCCGCGTTCCACCCCGGCGAGCTCGAGCGCCTCTCTGCCGCCCCCGAGGGCGAGCGGGCGGCGCTGCGCACGGCGATGTGGGTGCGCAAGGCCGCGCTCGCCCGGGCCCTCGGGCACGGGGCGTTCCTCGAGCCCGCGCGCGTCGAGCTCGGCGCACCCGACGGCGACGCGCGTGTGCGGCTCGAGCGCGGCATCCCCGAGCTCGGCGCGGCCTGGCGCGATGTGCTCGTGCACGACGTGCCGGGCAACGGGCGCGTCGCCGCCGCGGTCGCCGTGCTGCCGTGAGCGCGCCGGGGCCGGTCGCGCCCGAGCCGGTCGCGCCCGGCCCGAGCCGATCGCGCCCGGCCGCGCCCGGCCTAAGGTGGGACGCGTGAAGCGCGTGATCATCCTCGGTTCGACCGGTTCCATCGGCACGCAGGCCCTCGACGTGATCCGGGCGAACCCGCGCCGTTTCGAGGTCGTCGGCCTCGGCGTCGGCACCGATCGGGCCCGGCTCGCCGAGCAGGCGGCCGCGTTCGGCGTCGAGCACACGGCCGTCGGCATCGACGAGGCCGTGCAATTGGTCCGCGACGTCGACGCCGACGTGGTGCTCAACGGCATCACGGGCTCGGTCGGCCTCGCGCCGACCCTCGCGACGCTCGAGCGCGGCACGACCCTCGCGCTGGCCAACAAGGAGTCGCTCATCGTGGGCGGCGACCTCGTCACGCGCCTCGCGCGGCCGGGCCAGATCGTGCCCGTCGACTCCGAGCACTCGGCGATCGCCCAGGCGCTGCGCTCGGGTGCCGCCGACGAGGTCCGCCGGCTCGTGCTGACGGCGTCGGGCGGTCCGTTCCGCGGCCGTCGCCGCGAGGAGCTCGACGAGGTCAGCCCGGCCGAGGCGCTCGCCCACCCCACGTGGGACATGGGCCTCGTCGTCACCACCAACTCGGCGACCCTCGTCAACAAGGGGCTCGAGGTGATCGAGGCGCACCTCCTCTTCGACGTCGACTACGACCGCATCGACGTGGTCGTGCACCCGCAGTCGATCGTGCACTCGATGGTCGAGTTCATCGACGGGTCGACGATCGCGCAGGCCTCGCCGCCCGACATGCGCCTGCCCATCTCGCTCGGGCTCGACTGGCCGCATCGCGTCGGCGGTGTGGGCCGCCCGCTCGACTGGACGAGCGCGCAGTCGTGGACCTTCGAGCCGCTCGACGAGGCGGCGTTCCCGGCCGTGGCCCTGGCCAAGCAGGTCGGCCGCGCGGGGGGCGAGTACCCCGCGGTCTACAACGCGGCCAACGAGGAGGCCGTGGCGGCGTTCCACGCCGGGCGCATCCGGTTCACCGACATCGTCGACACCGTGCGCACGGTCGTCGAGGCGCACGAGGCCTCCGACGGAGCCCTCACGGTGGGCTCGCTCGCCGAGGCGGAGGCATCCGCCCGCCGCGCCGCTCGCGCGCGCATCGCGAAGGGCTGACGGCGGGCTCAGCCCACGCGGAGCAACCGGCAGTACGCTCGTCGGGTGGATTCCGTGCTCGCGTTCGTGATCGGCGTCGTGATCGTCGCCGTGGGCCTCGCCGTGTCGATCGGCCTGCACGAGATCGGGCACCTGGTTCCGGCGAAGCTGTTCGGCGTCAAGGTCACCCAGTACATGATCGGCTTCGGGCCGACGATCTGGTCGCGGCGCCGCGGCGAGACCGAGTACGGCGTGAAGGCCATCCCGTTCGGCGGCTACATCTCGATGATCGGCATGTTCCCGCCGGCGAAGGGCGAGCACGCCAAGGAGGACTCGACCGGGTTCTTCCGCGGCCTGGTGCAGGACGCGCGCGAGTCGAGCGCCGAGACGATCACGCCGGGCGACGAGCACCGCGCGTTCTACCTGCTGCCCGTGTGGAAGCGGATCATCGTCATGTTCGGCGGCCCGTTCATGAACCTCGTGCTGGGGGTCGCGCTGTTCGCGGTGCTCGTCATGGGCTTCGGCCCGCAGCAGGTGATCCCCACCGTCGGGTCCGTCTCCGAGTGCGCGCTGCCGGCGACGAGCGAGCGTACGACGTGCGCCGCCGGCGACCCCGAGGCGCCCGGTGCCGCGGCCGGCCTCGAGCCCGGCGACGTGATCGTGTCCATCGACGACGAGCCGATCGACAGTTGGGACGAGTCGACCGCGATCATCCGCGACCACCCGGGCGAGGAGCTCGCGATGGTCGTCGAGCGCGACGGCGAGCCGGTCGAGCTGCAGGTCACGCCGATGCTCAGCGAGCGGTACGCGCTCGACGAGAACGGCGAGGTCCTGACGGATGCCTCGGGCGAGGCGCTGACCGTCGAGGCCGGGTTCGTGGGCATCGGGCCGACCGTCGCCCGCGTGCCCCAGCCGGCCAGCGAGGTGCTGCCCGCGGTCGGCCAGCAGATCTCGGGCGTCGCGGGGATCATCTTCAACCTACCCCAGCGCATGATCGATGTCGCGAACGCGGCGTTCGGGCCGGGGGAGCGCGACCCGAACGGCCCGCTGAGCGTCGTGGGCGTCGGCCGGCTCGCCGGGGAGGTCGCCGCGACCGACCAACTGGAGGTCGTCGACAAGACGGCGGGCCTCGTCGGCATCCTCGCGTCGCTGAACATCGCGCTCTTCGTGTTCAACCTGATCCCGCTGCTGCCGCTCGACGGCGGCCACATCGCGGGCGCGCTCTGGGAGGCGATCCGGCGCGGGTTCGCGAAGCTCTTCCGCCGGCCCGACCCGGGCCCCGTCGACCTCGCGAAGCTCATGCCGATCACGCTCGGCGTGGTCGTCGTGCTCGGCGCGATGAGCGCGTTGCTCATCTACGCGGACATCGTGAAGCCGGTCGCGATCTTCTGACGCGGGCTGGCCTCGCGAGTCAGGCGTCGAGCGCGCGGTGCAGCGCCTCGGCCTGGTGCCGGTGGCCGACGGTCTCGTAGCCGACGACGATCACGAACGGCGACGCCGCCGTGATGAGGATGCCGGTGCCGAAGCTCGCTCCGAGCGCGACCGCGACCAGCGCGATGCCGAGCACGACCACGCTGCCGACGAACAGCCAGATGTGGAACGGGTCGAACTGGCGCAGCAGCAGCGAGTAGATCGTGAACAGCGCGACCAGGAACAGGGCGACGGGCATCGCCACGGTCGCGAGCGCCTCGACGATGCCGATGTGGGCGACGCCCTCGATCTCGTAGGCCGCGACGTGCAGGCCCGCGCCGGTCGCCGCGAGCGCCAGGAAGATGAAGTAGTGCAGGTAGCCCCACACGAACCCGCGGGGCCGGAATCGGGCCAGCACCTTGCCCGACGGCATCGTGAAGTACACCCACCACAGACCGAACGCGAGCGCCGTGCCGCCGAAGGCGACCATCGCCGCCTCGAGCGACCACGACTGCTCCTCGACCACGGCCGAGATCGCGAAGATCGTGCCGAGCACGACCTCGCCGAGCGTGATGATCACGAGCAGCCCGTAGCGCTCGGCGATGTGGTGCGCATGCCACGGCGTGCCGCCCTCGCGGCCGTGCTCGGCGATGTACGGCCCGACGAGCTCGAGCGCGATCAGCACGGCCGAGCACGCGAGCGTCGGGCCGAGCGGCAGGTTCACGAAGATGAGCACGATCCAGCCGGCCTGCGCGGCTGAGACGAACTTCACGTAGGTCATGGCGGTGCGCCGCCTCGGCGGGTCGTGCCGAGCGACCCGCAGCCACAGCGCGATCGTCGCGATGCGGATGACCACGTAGCCGGCGACGAGGACGCCGTTGTCGACGTGCGCACCCTCGTCGATGGAGTGGAACAGGTCGGGCACGCCGAGGGCCACGACGAGCACGCCGAGCATCGCCACCATCGTCGCGACCCGGAAGAAGACGTCGTCGTTGTCGTACGCCGAGGCGAGCCACGAGTAGTTGATCCAGGCCCACCAGATGGCGAACACCGCGAACGCGAACGCCGCGGCCGCGGCGACCCAGTGTCCGAGTTCCAGCAGGTGGGCGGCCTGCGCGCCGGCCTGGCTGAACGCGACGACGAAGGTGAGGTCGAAGAGCAGCTCGAGCGGGGTGGCCGCGCGGTGCGGCTCGTTCGGGTCGCGTCCGGTCATGCGCCGGAGGCGGTGGTCGAGCGGCGGATGCCCCGTGGTGGTCATGTCCACATCGTGGCATCCGTCGCGACGCTAGCGCGAGAGCAGCAGCGCCTCGCCCTGGCCGCCGCCGCCGCAGAGCGCGACCGCGGCGCGTCCGCTGCCGCGTCGCGCGAGTTCGAGCGCCGCGTGCAGCGCGAGTCGCGCACCCGACGCGCCGATCGGATGCCCGAGCGCGATGGCGCCGCCGTGCGCGTTGACCCGTTCGAGGTCGAGGTCGAGGTCGCGTGCCGACTGCAGCGACACGGCCGCGAAGGCCTCGTTGATCTCGACCACGTCGAGGTCGGCAGCCGACCATCCCTGCCGCTCGAGCGCGGCGGCGATCGCGTTCGACGGCTGCGAGTGCAGCGAGTTGTCGGGTCCGGCGACCTGGCCGGACGCCCCGATGAGGGCCAGCCAGGGCAGCCCGCGCTCCTCGGCCCAGGCCCGGCTCGCGACGACGACGGCGGCCGCGCCGTCGGAGATCGGCGAGGAGTTGCCAGCGGTGATCGAGCCGTCGGCGGCGAAGGCGGGCCGCAGACCCGCGAGCGTCTCTGGAGTCGAGTCGGGGCGCACGCCCTGGTCGGTGTCGACCACCACGGCGTCGCCCTTGCGCTGCGGGATCTCGACCGCGACGATCTCGTCAGCGAACACGCCGGACGACTGCGCCGCGCCGGCGCGCACGTGCGAGGCGGCGGCCACCTCGTCCTGCTCGGCGCGGCCGATGCCGTACCGGCCGTTGAAGCGCTCGGTCGAGGCGCCCATCGAGTCGTGGTCGAAGGCGTCGGTCAGGCCGTCGTGCGCGGCGTGGTCGAGCAGGTCCCACGACCCGTAGGCCTTGCCCGCACGGGAGCCGGGCAGCAGGTGCGGGGCGTTGGTCATGGACTCCTGGCCGCCCGCGACGACGACGTCGGCCTCGCCGGCGCGGATGAGCCGTGCGGCATCGGTGATCGCGACGAGTCCGGAGAGGCAGACCTTGTTGACCGTCGTGGCGGGCACGCGCCAGGGGATGCCGGCGGCGACCGCCGACTGCTTGGCGGGGTTCTGGCCGGCTCCGGCCTGCAGCACCTGGCCCATGATCACCTGGTCGACGTCGTCGGGGGAGACCCCGGCGCGCTCGAGCGCGCCGCGGATCGCGACGGTGCCGAGTTCGACGGCGGTGCGGGCGGCGAGGTTGCCGCTGATGCGTCCGAACGGCGTGCGGGCGCCGGCGAGGATGACGACATCGGTGGTGGGCATTCGGGTGACTCCTTCGTCAGCAGCGGTACGTCCGCAGGCAGTCTACGTCGGCTGCCCTGTGTCGATGCCCGGGTCCGGCACGACCGGCGATGTGCGAATCCGCACATCGGGCCTGCGGAACTCCGTATTGGACGTGCGCCCGCGTGCAACCAGAATCGACGAGGCGGCGGCCCCCACGCCGCCACGTCGATTCAATGCAAAGGAGCATCGGATGACCCAGACCACGGCTTCCCCCCAGGCGACGCCGACGAGCGGCCTGCGGCGGGTGGTGACCGCCTCGATGGCCGGCACCGTCGTCGAGTGGTACGAGTTCTTCCTCTACGCGTCGGCCGCGACGCTCGTGTTCGGCACGGCGTTCTTCCCGCCCTCCGACGACCCGTACGCGGGCATCATCGCCGCCTTCCTCACCTACGCCGTGGGCTTCATCGCGCGGCCGCTGGGCGGCATCGTCTTCGGCCATCTCGGCGACAAGTACGGGCGGAAGCGCCTGCTCCAGTTCAGCATCATCCTCATCGGCGTCGCGACCTTCCTCATCGGCTGCCTGCCGACGTACGCGCAGGTGGGCCTGCTCGCGCCGGCGCTCCTCGTGCTCCTGCGCTTCCTCCAGGGCTTCGCGCTCGGCGGCGAGTGGGGCGGCGCCGTGCTGCTGGTCGCCGAGCACAGCCCCGCGCGCTCGCGCGGCTTCTGGGCCAGCTGGCCGCAGGCGGCCGTGCCCGTCGGCAACCTGCTCGCGACGCTCGTGCTCTACGTGCTCTCGGCAACGCTCACCGAGGCCGCGTTCCTCGGCTGGGGCTGGCGCGTCGCGTTCTGGCTGTCGGCGGTGATCGTGCTCATCGGCTGGTACATCCGCACCAAGGTGACCGACGCGCCGATCTTCCTCGAGATGCAGGCCGATCGCGAGGAGGCGAAGGCGGTCGGCTACGGCGTGCTCGAGGTCATCCGGCGCTACCCGCGCGGCGTCCTCACCGCGATGGGCCTGCGCGTCGCGGAGAACATCCTCTACTACGTCGTCGTGACGTTCTCGATCGTCTACCTGACCCAGGTCGTGAAGGAGGGCACGTCGAACACGCTCCTCCTGCTCGTCGCGGCGCACGTCGTGCACTTCGTCGCGATCCCGATCGCGGGCCGGCTCTCCGACCGGTTCGGCCGCAAGCCCGTGTACGCGGCGGGTGCGATCGCCGGCGCGACGTGGGCGTTCTTCGCCTTCCCGATGATGGACACCGGCAACCCGCTGCTGATCTGGGCCGCGATCGCGATCGGCCTCGTCTTCCACGCCGCGATGTACGCCGCCCAGCCGGCCATCATGGCCGAGATGTTCCCGACGCGCATGCGCTACTCGGGCGTCTCGCTGGGCTACCAGGTCACCTCGATCTTCGCCGGCTCGCTCGCGCCGATCATCGCCACGAGCCTGCTCGGCCAGTACGGCTCGAGCGTGCCCGTCGCGATCTACGTCGCGATCGCCTGCGCCATCACGCTCGTCGCGGTCGCGGTGGCGCGTGAGACCCGCGGCCTCGACCTGCGCGAGGTCGACGCGGCCGACAGGGCCCGTACGCAGTCCGAGACCGCGGCATCCGTCGCCTGACCCGAGAAGAGACCCCATCATGCACATGCGCACCACTCCCACACACCGTCTCGCGGCCGTCGCCGCGATCGCCGCCCTCGCCCTGACCGGCTGCGCGCCCGACCTCGCCGGCGGAGGCGAGGGCGGTGGCGACGCGTCGACCGCCGCGGCCGTCAGCGTCGGCATGATCACCTCGCAGACCGGGCCGCTCGCCGCCTACGGCGAGGCCTACACCGCGGGGTTCGAGGCGGGCCTCGACTACGCGACCGACGGCACGGGCGCCGTCGACGGCCGCGAGATCGAGATCACCTGGGCCGACGACCAGGGCAACCCCGACACCGCGGTGGCCAAGGCGAAGGACCTCATCGGCCAGGGCACGCAGATCCTCGCCGGCACCGTCGTGTCGGGCATCGCGACCTCGCTCGCCGAGCAGGCCGAGCAGAACCGAGTGCTCTACATCTCGGGTCCCGCCGCGACCGATGCCGTCACGGGCGTGAACGACTACACGTTCCGCTCGGGCCGGCAGACCTACCAGGACGTCGCGACGGCCGGCACCTTCATCGGCGACCCGGCCGGCAAGAAGGTCGTCGTCTTCGCCCAGGACACCGCGTTCGGCCAGGGCAACCTCGCCGGCGTGCAGGCCGTGCTGGGCGGACAGGGGGCGACCGTCGAGGGCGTGCTCGTGGCCGAGGACGCGACGGAGTTCACGCCCTTCGCGCAGCAGATCCTCCAGGCCGCGCCCGACCTCGTGTTCGTCGCGTGGGCCGGCGCGTCATCCGGCGCGATGTGGACCTCGCTCGCGCAGCAGGGCGTCTTCGACGTCGCACCGGTCGTCACGGGACTCGGCGACGTCTCCACCTACGGCGCGTACGGCGAGGCGGGCGCGAGCATCTCGTTCCTGAACCACTACTTCGGCGGCGCGTCCGGCACCGACGTCGAGGCGGCCATGATCGCCTCCCTCGAGGAGGCGGGAGCCACGCCCGACCTGTTCTCGCCCGACGGCTTCGTCGCCGCGCAGATGATCGTGCACGCCATCCGCGAGGGCGGCGACACCGTCGACGGCATGATCGACGCGCTCGAAGGATGGACCTTCGAGTCGGTGAAGGGCGAGATCACCGTCCGCGCCGAGGACCACGCCCTCATCCAGCCGATGTACCAGGTGAAGCTCGTGCAGGACGGCGCGAACTGGGTCCCCGAGCTCGTCGACACGGTGGACGCCGACGAGGTCGCGCCGCCCGTCGCGGGCGAGTGACCGTGGCCGGCCTCGTCGCCGACGACGCCGTGCTCGAGCTCGAGCGGGTGGGCCTCGCCATCGGGGGAGCCCGCATCCTGAAGGAGGTCTCGCTGGCCGTGCCGGCCGGCGAGCTCCTCGGGGTGATCGGCCCCAACGGCGCCGGCAAGACGACGCTGTTCAACGTCGTCTCGGGGGTCGTACGGCCCACCGAGGGGCGCGTCGTGCTCGACGGCCGCGACGTGACGCGCGAACCGGTCCACCGGCGGGCCGCCGCCGGCCTCGGCCGCACCTTCCAGACCTCGAGCCTGTTCCCGGCACTCACCGTGCTCGAGAACGTGCGGCTCGCCGCGCAGGCGGACCTCGGCGCCGCGGCATCCGTCTTCCGCACCCCGCGACCGACGGATGCCGCGACCGAGCGGGCCCGCGACGCGCTCGCCGACGTCGGCCTCGCGGACGCGGGCGACCGCCTCGCCGGCGGGCTCGCCCACGGCGAGAAGCGCAAGGTCGAGATCGCGATGCTCATCGCGATGGAGCCGCGCGTCATCCTGCTCGACGAGCCCATGGCGGGCGTCGGTTCGGCCGACGTGCCCGCGCTCGCCGAGGTGATCCGCGGCCTGCACCGCGGCGGCCGCACCGTGCTCATGGTCGAACACCACCTCGACGTCGTCCTCGGCCTGGCCGACCGGATCGCCGTCATGCACCACGGCGAACTGCTCGCCGTCGACACCCCGGAGGCCGTGATGGCGAACCCGACCGTCCAGTCCGCCTACCTCGGGGAGGGGATGTGAGCGAGTCCTCGCCGGCCCAGCCCATCCTCACCGTCCGCGGCCTCACCGGACGCATCGCCGGGCAACTCGTGGTCGAGGACGTCTCGTTCGACGTCGCCGCGACGGGCGTCACCGCGCTGCTCGGCCGCAACGGCGTCGGCAAGACGTCGACCATACGATCCATCCTCGGCCTCATCGACCGCACCGGCGAGATGAGCCTCGCCGGGACCCGCATCGACAGGCTGCCGACGCATCGGATCGTGCAGCTCGGCGTCGGCTACGTGCCCGAGGATCGCGAGGTGTTCGGCGGCCTCACCGTCGCCGAGAACCTCCGCCTCGCCGAACGGGACCGCTCGCCCCGCCGCGACGAGGTGCGCCGACTCTTCCCCGACCTCCACGACCGGCGCGACCAACGCGCCGGAACGCTCTCCGGAGGACAGCAGCAGATGGTGTCGCTCGGCCGCGCGCTCGTGAACGAGAACCGGCTCCTGCTCGTCGACGAGCCGACGAAGGGGCTCGCGCCCAAGATCGTCGACGAGGTCGCGGTCGCGCTCGCCGAGGCGGCGAAGACCGTGCCGATCCTGCTCGTCGAGCAGAACCTCGCGGTCATCCGCGCTCTCGCGCACCGCGCCGTGGTGCTCTCGGGCGGCCGGGTCGTCTACGACGGCGAGGCCTCCGACCTGCTCGACGACGAGGCGATGCTCCGGCGCCACCTCGGCGTGCACGACGCGGGGGAGGCGGCCTGATGGACACCGTCGTCCTGCTCCTCGTCACCGGGCTCGGCCTCGGCGCGCTCTACTTCCTCGTGGCGAGCGGCCTCTCGCTGATCTACGGGCTCATGGGCGTGCTGAACTTCGCGCACGGCTCGTTCCTCACCATCTCGGCGTTCCTCGGCTGGGAGGTCGGGCGTCGCGTGTCCGACGGCACGTGGCTCGGGCTCGGGCTCTCGGCCCTCGTGGGCGTCGCCGTCGGCGCGATCGTCGCCGCCGCGACCGAGTTCCTCATCATCCGCCGCCTCTACGAGCGACACATCGAGCAGGCGCTCGTCACCGTCGGGCTCTCGCTCGCGAGCGTCGCGCTGTTCGAGGGGATCTGGGGCACCGACCCGATCTACACCGAGCGCCCCGACTGGCTCACCGAGACCACCACGGTCCTCGGCGCCCGGATCCCGAACGACCGCTTCCTGCTGATCGCGTGCGCGGTGCTCGTGCTCGGCGGCATCGTGCTGTTCCTGCACCGGACGCGGTACGGGCTCATCATCCGGGCCGGCGTCGAGAACCGGCACATGGTCACCGCACTCGGCATCGACGTGCGCCGCGCGTTCACGCTCGTGTTCGCGATCGGCGGGGCCGCCGCGGGCCTCGGGGGCGTGCTCGCGTCGGTCTACTACGGCTACGTGTCGGCTCACCTCGGCAGCGTGCTGCTGATCTTCGCCTTCATCGTGACGGTGATCGGGGGGCTCGGCTCGCTCACGGGCGCCGCGATCGCTTCGGTGCTCGTCGCCGTGCTCCAGCAGTTCGCCAACTTCTACCTGGCCGGCACGGGCGACTTCGTCGTCGTCGTGGCGCTCGCCGCGGTGCTGCTCGTGCGCCCGCGTGGACTCCTCGGGAGGACGACATGACGCAGGACGACCTGACGGGCTCGACCGGCGCGACCGGCACCGGCGCGCCCGCGCGCGCCTCGCGCCGGCGGTGGTTGCTCGTCGGCGGCGGACTCGTGGCGGTGGCCGCCCTCGCGGTACTGCCCCTGCTCGCGATCGACGTGCCCGGAGTACTCCCCGGACCCACGTACACGCCCGGCACGCTGCAGTTGCTCGCGTTCGCCCTGCTCATCGCGGCGCTCGCCCTCAGCTACCGGATGCTGTTCGGCCTGGCGGGGCTCCTCTCGTTCGGACACGCGCTGTTCTTCGCGGCGGGCGCCTACGGGCTCGGCATGGCCCTCGACGCGTTCGCACCGAGCGACTTGCCCTCGGGCCTGGCATTCACGGCGGCGATCGGGGTGACGCTCGTCTTCGGGCTGGTGCTCGCCCTCACGGTGGGCGCCCTCGCGCTGCGGGTGACCGGCATCTCGTTCGCCATGGTGACGCTCGCGTTCGCCCAGGCCGGCTCGGTGCTGATCCGCCGCAACCCCGAGCAGGCGACCGGCGGCGACGAGGGGCTCGCGCTCGACATCACGCACGTGCCCGAGGGGCTCGTCGGCGTCGTGCACACGCGCAACCTGTACTGGATGGCCCTCGGCGTGCTCGTGCTCGTGTACCTCGTGGTGCTCTGGGTCGAGCGCAGCCGCGCCGGCCACGTGGCCGAGGCGGCCCGCGAGAACGAGCTGCGCGTCCGGGTGATCGGCGTGCGGCCGTACACCGTGCGCCTGCTCGTCTTCGTCGTCGCCTCGGTGCTGGCCGCCGTCGCAGGCATGGGCTACCTGCTCCTGCAGTCGGGCGCGGCTCCGCGGATCGCGACCGCCGACTTTACGCTCACGATCCTCGTGATCGTGGTGCTGGGCGGCGTCGGCTATCGCTGGGGCGCGATCGTCGGCGGCATCGTCTACACGCTGCTCGACCAGCGCCTGACCGCGCTCGCCGGGTCGCCGGCGATCGAGGCGCTGCCCGACGTGCTGCGGATCCCGCTGTCGGAGCCGCTGTTCATCCTCGGCACCCTGTTCGTGCTCGTGGTGCTCTTCCTGCCGGGCGGCATCGCCGGCCTGCCCGGGCGCATCCGCACGGGCCGGCGCAGCCATCCCGCCGAACCCCTGGAGACGACGGATGCCTGAGCGCGGGCCCGTCGCCCATTCCCTGAACGTTCCCGACGTTCGCACCTTTCCCATCGGAAGGACCCACGCATGACCGACCTCACGGGGCGCAGAGCCCTCGTCACCGGCGGCGCCGGCGGCATCGGCCTGGCCATCGCCGAGGCGTTCGCCGCCGCGGGCGCCCACGTGACCATCGCCGACCTCGACGGCGCGGCGGCCGAAGCCGCGGCCGATCGCCTGGGTGGCACCGCCTGGACCGTCGACCTCGCCGACACCGCCGGGCTCGCCGAACTCGCGCTCGACGCCGACCTGCTGGTCAACAATGCGGGCCTGCAGCACGTGCGCCCCATCGAGGAGTTCGAGCCCGACCGGTTCTCGCTGCTGCTGCGGGTCATGCTCGAGGCGCCGTTCCTGCTCATCCGGGCGGCCCTGCCGGGCATGTACTCGCGCGGCTTCGGGCGCGTGATCAACGTCTCGAGCGTGCACGGCCTGCGCGCGTCGCCGTACAAGTCGGCGTACGTCGCGGCCAAGCACGGCCTCGAGGGGCTCTCGAAGGTCACTGCGCTCGAGGGCGGCGCGCACGGCGTCACCTCCAACTGCATCAACCCGGGCTACGTGCGCACGCCGCTCGTCGAGAAGCAGATCGCCGACCAGGCGCGGCTGCACGGCATCCCCGAGGACGAGGTCGTGCCGCGGATCATGCTCACCGAGTCGGCGGTCAAGCGCTTGGTGGAGCCCGCGGAGGTCGCGAGCCTCGCCCTCTGGCTCGCTGGCGACGACGCGCGCATGGTGACCGGCGCGAGCTACACGATGGACGGCGGATGGAGCGCGAGATGACGACGTACGAAGCGGTCCGGGTGCCGGTCGCCGGCGGCGAGCTCGCCGCGGGCGACTGGCGGGCGGATGCCCCGGGCCCGGCCCTGCTCGCCGTGCACGGCATCACGGCGAACCACCTCGCCTGGAGCCTTGCCGCGGAGACCCTGCCGGGCACGCGTGTGCTCGCACCCGACCTGCGCGGCCGCGGCCGAAGCAGCGGGCTGCCGGGGCCGTACGGACTGGTCGACCACGCCGACGACCTCGCGCGCGCGCTCGACGCCCGAGGCATCGATCGCGCCGTGGTGGCCGGCCACTCGATGGGCGGGTTCGTCGCCGTGCGGCTGGCCGAGCGCCACCCCGACCGGGTCGAGTCCCTCGTGCTCGTCGACGGCGGCCTGCCGCTCGAGCCGCCGCCCGGCATCCCGGCCGAGGAGGCCGCGAAGGCGGTACTGGGACCTGCGCTCGCGCGCCTCTCGATGCGGTTCGCGTCCCCCGAGGCGTATGTCGACTTCTGGCGCGACCATCCCGGCGTCGGCCCGTACTGGAACGACGCGGTCGAGGCGTACGTGCGCTACGACCTCGACGGCGAAGCGCCCGAGCTCCGGTCGTCGGCCCGCCCCGAGGCGATCGCGGTGAACGCGCTCGAACTCGACGGCTCGGCGGGCTACGCGGCCGCGCTCGCCGCCCTCGACGTGCCGATCGAGTTCCTCCGCGCGGAGCGCGGCCTGCTCGACCAGCCCGAGGGTCTCTACGCCCCCGGCATCCCCGAACAGTGGGCCCTCCGTCTTCCGACGCTCCGCACACGGGAGGTGCGCGACGTCAACCACTACAGCATCATCATGACTGCAGGAGGACTCGTCCACGTCATCCCCGTGATCGAGGCCCACGTCGCCGCGGCCACCGCCGCGGAGACATCCGCACCGCCCGCCCACGTCGACAAGGAGGTCGCATCATGACACTCGACAAGACCGTGCCGTCCGCCGCCGAGGCGGTCGCCGACATCCCGCGCGGGGCATCCCTCGCGGTCGGCGGCTTCGGCCTCTGCGGCATCCCATCGGTGCTGATCCAGGCGTTGCTCGAGCGGCGCGTCGGCGACCTCTCCGTCGTCTCGAACAACTGCGGCGTCGACGACTGGGGGCTCGGGCTGTTGCTCGGCGCCGGCCTCATCCGCAAGATGACCTCCTCGTACGTCGGCGAGAACAAGGAGTTCGAGCGGCAGTACCTCTCGGGCGAGCTCGAGCTCGAGCTCACCCCGCAGGGCACGCTCGCCGAGAAGCTGCGCGCCGGCGGCGCCGGCATCGCCGCGTTCTTCACGCAGACGGGCGTCGGCACGCAGGTCGCCGAGGGCGGCCTGCCGCGCCGCTACGCGTCCGACGGCAGCATCGCGGAGGCCTCGGCGCCCAAGCCCGTGCAGACGTTCACGGTGCGCGGCGAGGAACGCGAGTTCGTGCTCGAGGAGGCGATCACGACCGACTTCGCGCTCGTGCACGCGCTCCGCGGCGACCGGCATGGCAACCTCGTGTTCGACAAGTCGGCGCGCAACTTCTCGCCGCTCGCGGCGATGGCCGGGCGCGTCTGCGTCGCCGAGGTCGAGGAGCTCGTCGAGCCCGGGGCGATCGACCCCGATTCGGTGCACCTGCCGGGCATCTTCGTCGACCGTGTCGTCGAGGTGGGCCGCGACATCGAGAAGCGGATCGAGCGCCGAACCGTGCGCGCGGCCGGAGAGGGGAACTGACCATGGCGCTCACCCGCTTCGAGATGGCCGCGCGCGCGGCGAAGGAGCTGGCCGACGGCTCGTACGTGAACCTCGGCATCGGGCTGCCGACCCTCGTGCCGAACTACGTGCCCGCCGCCGTGACCGTCGTGCTGCAGTCCGAGAACGGCATCCTGGGCGTCGGGCCGTACCCGACCGAGGACGAGGTCGACCCCGACCTCATCAACGCCGGCAAGGAGACCGTCACCGTGCTGCCGGGCGCCGCGTTCTTCGACTCGGCGACGAGCTTCGGCATGATCCGCGGGGGCAAGGTCGACGCCGCGATCCTCGGCGCCATGCAGGTGTCCGCGACGGGCGACCTGGCGAACTGGATGATCCCGGGGAAGATGGTGAAGGGCCCCGGCGGCGCGATGGACCTCGTGCACGGCGCCCGCCGGCGCATCGTGCTCATGGAGCACGTGGCGAAGGACGGATCGCCCAAGATCGTGCGCGAGTGCTCGCTGCCGCTCACCGGCAGGGGAGTGGTCGACCGGATCATCACCGACCTCGCCGTCATCGACGTGACCCCCGACGGGCTGCGCCTCGTCGAGCTCGCGCCGGGCGTGAGCGCCGACGAGGTCGTCGCCGCGACCGAGCCGCCGCTCGACACGTCGGCGGTCACCGGGTAGGAGCACGAGCGCGGCCGGCGGTCGCGGCCGGCAGCACCGCGCAGGGTACGTCCTCGGCTCCCCGAAAGCCAGACCCTGCCGTTCGCCGAGGGATCGACCGAGCATGGAGCATCCGAGCACCATACGGAGGCGACCAATGGCCCAGACGCGAGCGAACGAGGAGCGCGAGCAGGACAAGCGCGCACCGGCGGCGGAGGATCCGCGCAAGCCCGACTCGCCGCCGGAGGTGAGCAAGCGCTCCTGGCTCTACGTCCTGCGCAAGACCTACCGCGAGTTCATGTCCGACCGGTGCACCGACCTCGCGGCCGCGCTCACCTATTACGGCGTGCTGGCCCTGTTCCCCGGCCTGCTCGCGTTCGCGTCGCTGCTCGTGCTCGTCGGCCAGGGCGGACGGGCCGTCGAATCGCTGCTCGCGGTGTTCGAGGGCATCGTGCCCTCCGATGCGCTCGAGATGATCCGCGGCCCGCTCGAGGAGTTCGCCTCCTCGCCAGCCGCAGGGCTCGGCTTCGTCACCGGTCTCCTGGTCGCGATCTGGTCGGCCACCGGCTATGTCAGCGCCTTCGGCAACGCGATGAACCGGATCTACGAGATCGAGGAGGGGCGCCCATTCTGGAAGCTGCGCCCGATCCAGCTCCTCGTCACCGTCGTGTCGCTGGTGCTCCTCGTCGTCGTCGCCATCATCCTCGTCGTCTCCGGCCCCGTGACCGACGCGATCGGCGAGGCGCTCGGCCTCGGCGAGGCCGTGAAGATCGTGTGGGAGATCGCGAAGTGGCCGGTGCTGGCCGTCGTTGTGGTGCTGATCATCGCGATCCTGTACTACGCGACACCCAACGCGAAGCAGCCGAAGTTCCGCTGGATCAGCCTCGGCGCCGTCGTCGCGATCATCGCCCTGGTGATCGCCTCGG
This sequence comes from Agromyces agglutinans, assembly GCF_009647605.1. GTDB lineage: Bacteria > Actinomycetota > Actinomycetes > Actinomycetales > Microbacteriaceae > Agromyces > Agromyces agglutinans. Next base: position 71,525 of record NZ_WJIF01000013.1, read on the forward strand.
CCGGGTTCGCGCTGTACGTCGCGAACTTCTCGAACTACGACCGCACCTATGGCTCCTTCGCAGGGCCGATCGTGTTCCTGCTCTGGCTGTGGATCGCGAACCTCGCGCTGCTGTTCGGCGCCGAGTTCGATGCCGAGCTCGAGCGCGGGCGGCAACTGCAGGCCGGCATCGAGGCCGAGGAGCGCATCCAGTTGCCGCCGCGCGACACGAGGAAGATCGACAAGGCCCAGGAGCAGGAGCAGAAGGACATCGAGCTCGGCCGGCGCATCCGTGAGGAGCACGCGAGCGAGCAGCAGCAGGAGCGGCGCGAGGAGGACTCGGGGCGCTGACGGCATCGGGCGGCGATCTCCCCCCGGGCGGGCGTTGCCGGATCGTGATGCGCTGCGACGGCGGCCTGTTCGCGGCGCCGCCAGAATGGGGAGCGAGCCGCTCGCGCGGATCTCATTCGAACCAGGAGACCGATGTCCCGAACGCTCCGCGCCGGCGCCCTCACCGCCGCCGTGATCTCGCTCATGCTCGCCCTCACCGGATGCTTCGGCCCGGCGCCGGCGTCCACGGACGCCGCGTCGCCGTCGCCCGCGCCGACCGCGGCGCCGACGCCGACGCCCGACCAGGTCGACCCGTTGACCACGGTGACATCGCTGGTCGCGCGGCCCGAATCGGTCGAGCTTCGCGACGCTGAGGGAACCGTCGTCGCATCCCTGGATTACCTCGCACCGGCTGGGCCGGCCATCGAGACGCTGAGCCGGGTCTTCGGAGCCCCTCCGATCGACGAGGAGCACAGCGGCAACAATCATTTCCCGCCGAACACGGTGCACCGATGGGGCGGCTTCGAACTGTGGGAGAACCGCTTCGTCGATCGCTGGGCGGACTTCGCGGCCGAGCCTCGAACACTGCATCGGCCGAGCTATTCCGTCGTGTTCACCGAATCTGCACTGGCGGGAATCGCTCTGACGACCATTCAGGGTGTCCAGGCGGGCACATCGTGGACGGATCTCGAGGCGATGCCCGGGTTGCAGGTGAATCCGAGCGGATGCTCGGGTCCCTACCTCGATTACATCGAACGTGACGAGACGTGGGGTGACGGGAGCGTCCACAAGGTGCGGATCGGTGTGGATTTCGTCGACTGGGGCAACTGGGAGGCTCCGGTCACCGTCACGAGGGTCCGGGCACCCATGCCGATCTACGACGGCTGCGCCTGACGCACCCGCTCGCAGCCGGCGTCCATCCGCGCGGAAGTAGACTCGACACGTGCCTGCTGTGAATCTCGGAATGCCGAAGGTCCCCGAAGTCCTGGCTCCCCGACGGAAGTCCCGCCAGATCAAGGTGGGCAAGGTGCTCGTCGGTGGCGACGCCCCCGTGAGCGTGCAGTCGATGACGACGACGCCGACGACGAACATCAACGCGACCCTCCAGCAGATCGCCGAGCTGACCGCCTCCGGCTGCGACATCGTGCGCGTGGCGGTGCCGAGCCGCGATGACGCCGAGGCGCTGCCGATCATCGCGAAGAAGAGCCAGATCCCGGTCATCGCCGACATCCACTTCCAGCCGAACTACGTCTACGCCGCGATCGACGCCGGATGCGCCGCGGTTCGCGTGAACCCGGGCAACATCCGCAAGTTCGACGACCAGGTCGGCGAGATCGCGCGCCGCGCGAAGGAGGCCGGCGTCTCGCTGCGCATCGGCGTCAACGCGGGCTCGCTCGACCCGCGCCTGCTGCAGAAGTACGGCAAGGCGACGCCCGAAGCGCTCGTCGAGTCGGCCGTCTGGGAGGCGAGCCTGTTCGAGGAGCACGACTTCCACGACTTCAAGATCTCGGTCAAGCACAACGACCCCATCGTCATGGTGAAGGCGTACCGCACGCTCGCCGAGCGGGGCGACTGGCCGCTCCACCTCGGCGTCACCGAGGCCGGTCCCGAGTTCCAGGGCACGATCAAGAGCGCCACGGCGTTCGGCATCCTGCTCGGCGAGGGCATCGGCGACACCATCCGGGTGTCCCTCTCCGCGCCGCCCGCACAGGAGGTGAAGGTCGGCCTGCAGATCCTGCAGTCGCTGAACCTGCGCGAGCGCAAGCTCGAGATCGTCTCCTGCCCGTCGTGCGGGCGTGCGCAGGTCGACGTGTACAAGCTCGCGAACGACGTCACCGACGGCCTCGAGGGCATGACGGTGCCGCTGCGCGTGGCCGTCATGGGCTGCGTCGTCAACGGGCCGGGCGAGGCCCGCGAGGCCGACCTCGGCGTGGCATCCGGCAACGGCAAGGGCCAGATCTTCGTCAAGGGCGAGGTGATCAAGACGGTGCCCGAGTCCGAGATCGTCGAGACGCTGATCGCCGAGGCCAACCGCATCGCCGACGAGATGGGCACGGATGCCGCGGTCGGTTCGCCGACCGTCGTCACCGCCTGACCCGGCGTGATGGGATCGTGATGACCCGCGCCCGCGTCCTGTTCGAGGCATCCGATACCGTCATGGCGTGACCCGTCGCGTCCCCGCCGCAGCGCTCGCTGCAGGATCCGTTCTCTTGCTCGCCGCTTGCACGTTGCCTGGCGCATCCGCCGAGGCACCTGCTCCGACGTCCGCCGCGCCGATGGCAGCCCCGAAGGCGACCCCCGAAGCGGTGAGCACAAGGTTGTTCGACGGCGACTGCGACGCTGTGCTTTCGCCGGAGGAGGTCTCCACGGTCACGGGACTGGTCGTCGCGCGGCAAGCGGTCACGCCTCTCGACGATATGGGGGGCGGGCACGCCGCCGTCGCTGCGCTCGGAGGGGTGCACTGCATGTGGCTGGCGGCGGATCAAGGCTCCGTCGTCAGCGTGACGGTCATTCCGGCGTCGCAGGCCGGCGACGAGGTCGCCGCGCAGAGCGCGAGCCAGCCCTACTGCTACGGGGCGGCCTGCTCATTCAGCGTGACCGTCGGCGAAGACTGGGTCGCGGGTGTCGTTTACACCGCGGACGGCATCGATCCGGCGGACGCCGCCGACCAGCTCGTCGCACTGATCGCACCGCGGGCGGCCGAGCAACCGCATGACTTCGCGCCGCTCGAAGCTGCGACCCGGGTGGACTGCGCGACGCTCGCGGCTGATCTCGACCTGCCCGCGCTCCTGGGCGTCGAAGGCGTGACCCTCGTCGACGGCAACGGTCCGGCCGAGGCCGGACCGGGAGTCTACGGGGCGATGGCCGCGATTGGGCAGGGTGGATGCCTGACGGACGGTGCCCCGCACATCGAACTGAACGTCCTGCCGACGGGCGGGTGGCTTCTCGGCGTTGTTCCTCCCGGTGAGTCGACCGGCGTGCCATCCGGCACGGGCCTCACGATCCGTTCGTGGACCGACGCCGCTGGGCGAGCGGTCGCCTTCGTGTCTTTCGACGGAGCGCTCGCCCAGGCGTCGTCCGACCAGGTTCCGCTCGACACGCTTATCCGGATCGCCCAGGGTGTCGCCGGGGCGGTCTGACCATCGCCATGGCCTGACCCGCCCTGCTGACAGCGCGTCGTCGCGCGAGTAAGGTGACGGCACCGAGGGATGCCCCGGACGCGGCATCCGGTGAGGGGGCGACGGTGAGCGGCGACGGATACGAGTACCCCGACGAAGCGGGATATCCCGACGGCACGGGCATGCTCGACGAGGGTACCGGCGGTGGTGCCGGCCGCGAGGCGCGTGACGATGAGGCGGATGCCGTGGCGTCCGAACTCGACGAGTTCGCGATGAGCGACGAAGAGGACGACGAGGAGGTCTGACCGGCCCGGCATCCGCCGCTCACTAGAATCGTCGGGTGCCCACACGTCTGACGAACTTCTTCCTCCGCACGCTCCGCGAAGACCCCGCCGACGCCGAGGTCCAGAGCCACCGGCTGCTGGTGCGCGCCGGCTACATCCGCCGCGCCGCGCCGGGTATCTTCACCTGGCTGCCGCTCGGCCTGCGGGTGAAGGCGAAGATCGAGCGCGTCATCCGCGAGGAGATGACGGCGGCCGGCGCGCACGAGGTGCACTTCCCGGCCCTGCTGCCGCGCGAGCCGTACGAGGCATCCGGTCGTTGGACCTCCTATGGCGACGGTATCTTCCGGCTGCAGGATCGCAAGGGCGCTGACTACCTGCTCGCGCCCACGCACGAGGAGATGTTCACGCTGCTCGTGAAGGATCTCTACTCCTCGTACAAGGAACTGCCGCTCACGATCTATCAGATCCAGGACAAGTACCGCGACGAGGCTCGGCCTCGCGCGGGCCTGCTGCGAGGCCGCGAGTTCACGATGAAAGATGCCTACTCCTTCGACGTCACCGACGAGGGTCAGGACGCCTCGTACATGGCGCAGCGCGACGCGTACGAGCGCATCTTCCAGCGGCTGGGCCTCGAGTACGTCATCGTCGCGGCCGACAACGGACTGATGGGCGGCGCCCGCAGCGAGGAGTTCCTGCACCCGACCCCCGTCGGCGAGGACACCTTCGTGCGATCGGCGGGCGGCTACGCGGCGAACGTCGAAGCGTTCACGACCGTGGCGCCCGATCCGATCCCGTTCGACGGGCTCCCCGCGCCCGTCGTGCTGGACTCGCCGAACACGCCGACGATCACGACGCTCGTCGACCTCGCGAACGCCGAGTATCCGCGCCCCGACGGGCGGGAGTGGACCGCGGCCGACACGCTGAAGAACGTCGTGCTCGCGCTCACCCAAGTCGACGGGACCCGCGAGGTCGTCGTCGTCGGCATCCCGGGCGACCGCGAGATCGAGGCCAAGCGGGTCGAGGTGGCGTTCGCGCCCGCCGAGGTCGAGGCCGCCACGGAGGCGGACTTCGCGAAGCACCCCGGACTCGTCAAGGGCTACATCGGCCCGTGGTCGGAGGGCGGCGCCGTGCTCGGTGCCGAGTCGACCACCGGCATCCGCTACTTCATCGACCCGCGCGTGGTCGACGGCACCGAGTGGATCACCGGCGCCAACCTCGACGAGAAACACGTGTTCGGGCTCGTCGCCGGCCGCGATTTCACCGCCGACGGCGTCGTCGAGGCCGCGAACGTGCGCGAGGGCGACCCCGCGCCCGACGGCTCGGGCCCCGTCGAGCTCGCACGCGGCATGGAGATCGGCCACGTGTTCCAGCTGGGTCGCTTCTTCGCCGAGACCCTGGGGCTCAAGGTGCTCGACGAGAACGGCAAGCTCGCGACCGTCACGATGGGCTCGTACGGGATCGGCGTCACGCGCATCCTCGCGATCATCGCCGAGCTGAACAACGACGACAAGGGCCTCGTCTGGCCGGCCTCAGTCGCGCCGTTCGACGTGCACGTCGTCGCCACCGGCAAGGACCAGGCCGCCTTCGACGCCGCCGAGCGGGTCGTCGCCGATCTCGAGGCCGAGCGGTACGAGGTGCTGTACGACGACCGTCCGAAGCTCTCTCCCGGCGTGAAGTTCGCCGACGCCGAGCTCATCGGCGTGCCGAAGATCGTGATCGCCGGCCGCGGCGTCGCCGACGGCGTCGTCGAGGTGTGGGACCGCCGCACGGGCGAGCGAACCCAGGTGCCGATCGACGGCGTGGTCGCCGCCCTGCGGGGCTGACCTTCAGAGTCGTGCGTACCGCGCACGGGCGAAGCAGTACGCGCCGTAGATCATGATCCCCGCGCCGACGAGCCAGAGGATCACCTGGCCGAACGGCAGCTCGGCGAGGCTCTTGAGCGCGGCGTCGAGGCCGCCGGCCTTCTCGGGATCGTGGGTGATCGCGGCGACGACGAACAGCACGCCGACCACGGCGACGGCGATGCCCTTCGCCACGTATCCGACGACGCCGAACACGCGGATACCGTCGCCCACCTTGCCGGGCGGGATCGCGAGCTGCTTCTCGAAATCCTTTCGCGCGCCTCGCACGACGAAGGCGACGCCCACGCCGACGGTGACCAGGCCGACCAGCACGAGCAGTACGACGCCGCCGGGGTTGGCGAGCAGTTCGGCGCTGAACGCCGTGGTCGACTGCGACGAGTCGGAGCTGCCGCCGAGCGCGGAGACGAGGGCCGTGGCGGCGATGGCGAAGTAGGCGATCGCGGTGCCGACCTGCTTGATGCGCCGCCCCCATCGCGTCTTCGCGTCGGGGTCGCGCTCGAGGAACGCCTCCACGATCTGCCAGATCCCGAGCGCCGCGAGCCCGATGACGATCACCCACAGCACCAGCACGCCGAACGGCACGCGCGAGATCTGCTCCATCGCACCGCCTTGGTCGGCCTCGCCACCGCCGGAGCCGACGGCGATCGAGATGGCGATGGCGCCGATGATCAGATGCACGATGCCGAGGACGACGTAGCCGATGCGGGCGAGCGTGCGAAAGATGCGCGAGTTCTGGGCGGCGTTCGCGGTCGCCTTGAGCGTGTCGGGTGTCATTCCGGTCATGCTATTGAGCGACCGCTCCGGCGTCGCCCCCTTGCGGAGGTACTGGGGCTGACGGTAGCGGGGCGGAACGGATGCCGCGGCCGGCGCCGGCCGACCCTTCACGTCGCGGGAACCTTCCGTTCACCCGATCGGCCCCTCCGCGTCACCTGGCGGGTCGACGCTCGGATCGACCACGACTCCGTTCGTCGACCGTGAGGATCCGAAGTGACGCTCTCCGACCAGCGCCCCGCGCGCATGCTGCCCATGTCGAACCACGTCAGCGGCAAGCGTTCCGCCGTGACCTGCCAGCTGAAGTGCGCGAACGCGTGCCTCGGCCCCGAGTGCAACACCTCCGACAACCCGCACTTCCGCGACATCGCCTCGGCTGCACTGACGCGCCGTTCGGTGCTCGGCCTGGGCGTCGCGGGCGCGATCGGCCTCGTGATCGCCGAAGCGGCCGGCGGCGCCGGTGCTCCGGCCGCGTTCGCGGGCGGCGGCCGCGGGCGCTCGGCGCTCGCGTTCGACCCGATCGCCCCGGTGAACCGGCTCGTCGACGAGTTCACGGTCCCGCAGGGCTACCAGTGGGCGCCCGTCATCCGCTGGGGCGACCCGCTGTTCTCGTCGACGCCCGCCTTCGACCTCGCGGCGCAGTCGCCCGAGGCCCAGGCCGGCCAGTTCGGCTACAACAACGATTACCTCGACATCCTCGCCGACCCGAGCGGCAAGACGGGCGTGCTCGTCACCAACCACGAGTACGTGAACCCGAACATCATGTTCGCCCCGACCGACGACCCCGCCGAGAAGCAGCGGCGCGGGGACATCTGCAAGGCCGCGCAGGGCATGGCCGTGGTCGAGCTGCGCCGACGCCGCGAGGGCGAGCCGTGGCAGTACCAGGTCGACGGGCGCCGCAACCGCCGCATCACCGTCGAGACCGTCTTCGAGCTGACCGGGCGGGCGGCGGGCTCCGACCTCGTGAAGACCGCAGAAGACCCCGAGGGACGCTGGGTCAAGGGCACGCTGGGCAACTGCGCCGGCGGCACGACTCCCTGGGGCACCGTGCTCTCGGGCGAGGAGAACTTCAACGGGTACTTCGCGTGGGCCGCCGACACCCCGCAGCAGAAGCGCTACAGCGGCTCGTCGACGACCTCGACCGAGACGGGCTGGGAGGCGTACGACCCGCGGTTCGACGCGCACAACCCCGACTTCGTCAACGAGCCGAACCGCTTCGGCTACATCGTCGAGGTCGACCCCGAGGACCCGACCTCAACGCCGCTGAAGCACACGGCGATGGGCCGGCTCAAGCACGAGGGCGCGAACGTCATCATCGCGCCCGACGGACGCGTGGTCGCCTACATGGGCGACGACGAGCGCAACGACTACCTCTACAAGTTCGTCTCGAGGGACCGCTATCGCGGCGGCAAGGGCCACGGCGCCCGCCGGAAGAACATGCGCCTGTTGAGCGAGGGCGACCTCTACGTCGCGCGCTTCACGGGCAACTCGCCGGTCGCCGAGATCACCGGCACCGGTGCGCTGCCGAGCGACGGCCGCTTCGATGGCATCGGCGAGTGGGTCGCGCTCACGCGCGACGGCGAGAGCGTCGTGCCGGGCATGAGCACGGAGGAGGTGCTCGTCTACACCCGGCTCGCGGCCGACGCCGTCGGCGCCACCAAGATGGACCGACCCGAGGACGTCGAGCCCAACCCGAAGACGGGCAAGGTCTACGTCGCGCTCACGAACAACAGCAACCGCGGCTCGTCGTCGCCGGTCGACGAGGCCAACCCGATCACCGGCAACCGCTACGGCCACGTGCTCGAGCTCACCGAGACCGACGGGCAGGCGGGGCGGACCTTCGGATGGAGCATCCTGCTGCTCTGCGGCGACCCTGCCGTCACCGGGTACACCTACTTCGCGGGCTTCCCGAAGGAGCTCGTGTCGCCGATCTCCTGCCCCGACAACCTGGCGTTCGACTCCGAGGGAAACCTCTGGATCTCGACCGACGGCCAGCCCGGCACCATCGGCTTCAACGACGGCCTGTTCAAGGTGCCGCTCGAGGGCCGCGAACGAGGCCACGTGCAGCAGTTCCTCTCGGTGCCGCGCGAGGCCGAGACCTGCGGTCCCGTGATCCACGACCGCGAGGGACTCGTGTTCGTGGCGGTGCAGCACCCGGGCGAGAACGGCTCCATCGGAGCACAGACCTCGCTGTTCCCCGACTACGGCTCGACCGCTCCGGGAACGGCGGCGGCGCCGCGGCCGTCGGTGGTGCAGGTCTGGTCGAGCGACCGGCGAAGCTGACGACCACGCCGGGACCGCGCTCGCGCGTTCGACCAGGCCGGGACCCCGCTCCCGCGGTCCCGGCCGGTCGCTGCATCCGCTAACGTGGGAAGGTCCGCAGCGAGGGGATGCGGCATGAGAGCTGAATAGAGGAGAGCCGGCGATGGAAATCGACCTCAGTGTGCTTCGCATGATGGAGCGCGAGAAGGAGATCCCGTTCGACGAACTGGTGCAGATCATCGAACAGGCCATCCTGATGGCGTACCTCAAGCACACCAACCCGGCCCAGCACGGCCACGCGAACCCGAACGGTGCACGCGCGCACCTCGACCGCAAGACCGGGCACGTCTCGGTGTACGTTCCCGAACTCGACGAAGAGGGCGAGGTCATCGGCGAGGTCGAAGACAGCCCCAGCGACTTCGGGCGCATCGCGGCCTTCGCGGCCAAGCAGGTCATCAACCAACGCCTGCGCGACCTCGCCGACGATGCCGTGCTCGGCGAGTTCCGCGGGCGCGAGGGCGACATCGTCGCCGGCGTGATCCAGCAGGGTCCCAACCCGCGCATGGTGCACATCGACCTCGGCACGGTCGAGGCGATCCTGCCTCCCGAAGAGCAGGTCCCCGGCGAGGAGTACCCGCACGGGCAGCGGATCCGCGTGTACGTCACGAGCGTCGCGAAGGGGCTGAAGGGTCCGTCGATCACGGTGTCGCGCACGCACCCCGCGCTCGTGCGGAAGCTGTTCGCGCTCGAGGTTCCCGAGATCGCGTCGGGCGTGGTCGAGATCGTCTCGCTCGCGCGCGAGGCCGGGCACCGCTCGAAGATCGCGGTGCGGGCCAACCAGCCCGGCGTCAACGCGAAGGGCGCGTGCATCGGCGAACTCGGCCAGCGCGTGCGCGCGGTCACCGCCGAGCTCGGCAACGAGAAGATCGACATCGTCGACTGGTCCGACGACCTCGCGACCTTCGTCGCGTCGGCGCTGTCGCCCGCGAAGGTCACGAGCGCGTTCGTCATCGACGAGTCGCTGCGCGCCGTGCGCGCGCTCGTGCCCGACTACCAGCTGTCGCTCGCGATCGGCAAGGAGGGCCAGAACGCCCGCCTCGCCGCGAAGCTCACGGGCGCCAAGATCGACATCCAGCCCGACTCGGTGCTCGACCAGGCCTGAGTGCGCGGGCGTCGTCCCGACCGGGCAGCGCCGGAGGTGTAGGATGGAACCCGTCAGAACGTGCATAGGCTGCCGTTCGCGCGCCCCGCGATCCTCACTTCTGAGGGTCGTCCTCCGAGAATCCCGAGTCGTCACCGATGCGTCGGCGGCTCTTCCCGGGAGGGGTGCGTGGCTGCATCCGACGCTGGAGTGCTTCCGGCTCGCCGAGCGGCGACGCGCTTTCGGGCGTGCGCTCCGCACTCGCGGGGAGCTGGACACCAGCGAAGTAGAGAACAGGCTGAACGGCTGATGGATCACTCATGAGTGGCTCGAAATGAGTCCCGTCCGTTAATCACGGTCTGCCCCTGTCCGGGTGCAGGCCCGGAACAGGAGAGTTGTGGCTGCCAAACCACGCGTACACGAGATCGCGAGCGAGATCGGGGTCGACACCAAGGTCGCCCTCGAGAAGCTCAAGCAGATGGGCGAATACGTCAAGGGCCCGTCGTCGTCGATCGAACCCCCCGTCGCCCGCAAGCTGAAGGCTGCGCTCGAGGCCGACGGTTCAGTGGGCAAGGCGGCGCAGGCCGCTGCGCCCTCGGCGGCGCCCGCGCGCCCCGCCGCACCCAAGCCCGGACCCAAGCCTCCGGCCGCCGCGCCGAAGCCCGAGGCCGCTGAGGCGGCGCCGGTCGCCGACGCGCCGATGACGGTCGCCGAGCGCCAGGCGCAGGCCGAGAAGGCCGCCGCTGAGAAGGCGGCCGCTGAGAAGGCGGCCGCGCAGCAGGCGGAGTCCGCCGCGCCGGCCGCAGAGGCCGCTGCAGCATCCGATGCCGTGAAGCCCGCCTCCGGGCCCAAGCCCGGCGGCGCCGCACCGCGCCCCGGCGGGCCGAAGCCGGGCGGCGCCCAGCCGCGCCCGGGCAACAACCCGTTCTCGAGCTCGCAGGGCATGGGCCAGCGCCCGGCCCAGCCGCGCCCGGGCAACAACCCCTTCTCGAGCTCGCAGGGCATGGGCCAGCGGCCCTCGCCGGGCAACATCCCGCGCCCGCAGGCTCCTCGTCCCGGCGCTCCGCGCCCGGGCGCCCCGCGTCCCGGCGGCTTCCGTCCGGGCGCACCCGGCGGTGCCGGTCGTCCCGGCGGCGCAGGTCGCCCCGGCGGCCCCGGTCGTC
>NZ_WJIF01000014.1 GCF_009647605.1 Agromyces agglutinans
CGGGCGCGGGCGCCGGCGGCGGCGGCGGCGCGGGTGCGGGCGCCGGCGGCGCGCCGGGGAGCACCACGGACTGGCCCGGGAAGATGAGACTCGACCTGCTGAGGCCGTTGGCGCTCAGCAGGTCGTCGAGGCCGATGCCGTACCTGCCGGCGATGCCGATCAGCGTGTCGCCCGCGACGACGACGTGCCGGGTGATCTCGGGCTGGGCGGATGCGGGCGGTGCCGCGGGCGCGACGGCGGGTGCGGGCGCCGCGCCGCCGAGGACGAGCCGCTGGCCGGGGAAGATGAGCGTCGACCAGCCGAGCCCGTTGAGGGCCAGCACTTCGGCGGTCGGCAGGCCGAACCGCTCGGCGATGCCGCTGACGGTGTCACCCTCGGCGACCACGTACTCCGCCGGGGCGGGCGTCGCAGCGGGGGATGAGGTCGCGACGGCGACCGCCGGACGCGGCGTCGCCTTGGGCTTGGGCTGCCGCTTGGGCGGCTGCGAGCCGCCTGCTTCGGCGGGCTGCGCCGAGCCGAGCGCGAGCGCGATCGTGCCGACGAGCGCGACCGGCACGGCGAGGACTCGACGCAGGATGCGTCCGGTCCTCGCCCGATTCGGCGGGCCCGCTTCCTCGACGTGGTCCTCGTGCATGCCGTTCCCCCTGACGATCCCCCCGGATCGTGGCTACCGTCCCAGAGGCCCGGGACCGAGTCAACGACCGCGACCGCGAGTCATCCGATGCGCCGTCGTGAGGCCGGCGCAGCCGACGCCCGCGCGGTCGCGCGCTCGCGGGTACCGGTCGCGGCGTGCGCCGTGGCAGTCTTGAGGGGTGACCGATGCCGCAGAGCCCGCCTGGCTGACCGTTCCCGACCTCGTCGAGCGCACGGGGCAGACCCCGAGCCGCATCCGAAAGCTGATCGACGAGCGGCACCTGCTCGCGACCCGGATCGACGGGGTCCTGAAGGTGCCCGCCGACTTCCTGCGCGACGACCTGCCGCTTCCCGAACTCCACGGCACGGCGATGGTGCTCGCCGACGCCGGATTCAGCGACGAGGAGGCCGTCGCCTGGCTGATCTCCGAGGACGACAGCCTCGGCACCACGCCGATCGCCGCCCTTCGGGCCGGCCGCAAGTCCGAGGTGCGCCGGGTCGCGCAGGCGCTCGCCTGATCGCCGGTGAGGCGGCCCGCGCGACCGCCGCCCGATGACCGTCAGCTCGCCCGGCGGGCGACCGCGTTCGCGAGGTCCTCGAGCTCCGCACGGGCGCCCGCGCTGATCGGGGCATCCGCGAGGGCTGCCGTGGCCTTCTCGAGGTGCGCGGCGATCAGCGCCTCCACCTCGTCGACGGCGCCGCAGCGCTCGATCGTCTGCTGCAGCATCCGCACCTGGTCGCGACCCAGGTCGGGGTCGCCGAGCACCTCGTCGAGGATGCTCCGCTGGCCCGCCGGCAGCCGCTCGCGGGCGATGGCGATGAGCATGGTGCGCTTGCCCTCGCGGAGGTCGTCGCCGGCCGGCTTGCCGGTGACCTCGGGATCGCCGAACACTCCGAGCACGTCGTCGCGCAGCTGGTAGGCGATGCCGAGCGGCAGGCCGAAGGCGCGCAGCGCGTGCAGCTGGGTGGGCGACGCGCCCGCGATGGCGGCGCCGATCGCCAGGGGCGCCTCGACCGAGTACTTGGCGGCCTTGTACGTGATGACCCGCTCGGCGCGCTCGCGGTGCTCGGAGTCGGGCCGGGTGCGCCAGGCGCGTTCCTCGAGGATGTCGAGGTACTGGCCGGCCGTCACCTCGGTGCGCATGCGCATGAACTCGATGCGGGCCGCTCGCGCGGCGCGTCGATCCGGGAGGGCCTCGAGCCCCTCGTCGAGCAGCTCGTCGCTCCAGCCCAGCAGCAGGTCGCCGAGCAGGATGGCCGCCGCTCGCCCGTACTCGGGGGCGTCCCCCGACCAGTCTGAGTCGGCGTGCAGGCGCTCGAAGAGCCGATGGGCGCTCGGCGCCGACCGGCGCGTGTCGGAGTTGTCGATGATGTCGTCGTGCACGAGCGCCGCGGCGTGGAAGAGCTCGAGCGCGGCCGCGGCCGAGACGACGGGGAAGAGGTCGGCGTCGGCGGAACCGCCGCGGCCCGAGACGGCCTCCCAGCCCCAGTAGCAGAACCGGGCCCGGAAGCGCTTGCCCCCGCTGAGAAATCGCTTCGAGAATGCGTCGAGGGGGGCCAGGTCGGGGCTGATGGAGCGGAGAATTGCAGTGCGGTCGGTGAGGAAGTCCTCGATGCGATGTTGTACGAGGTCGACCAGCCGGGAACCGTGAGCCACGCGCCTAGCCTACCGACGCCGCACAGCGCTAGAATGACTAGACCACGCGTCGATCCCGGACCTGAGGGGAAAGAGATGCCGCTTTCAGAGCAGGAGCAACGTCTTCTCGACGAGATGGAGCGCAACCTCTATCGCAACGACGCCGATTTCGTCGCTGCGGTGAGCGGCCGCGGCCGCCCGAACTACCGGTCGATCGTGCTCGGCGTGCTGCTGGCCGTCGCGGGCATCGGCGGGCTCATCGCCGGTGTGGCGCTGCAGTTGCTGGTCGTGGGCATCCTCGGCTTCGCCGTGATGTTCGTCGGCGTGCTGCTGGCCATCACGCCCTCCAAGCGCGGGGCGGTCGCACCGGCCGAGTCGCCGCTTCGCAATGCGTCGCCCAAGACCACGCGCGCCGGTTTCATGGACCGGTTGAACGAGCGCTGGGACCGCCGCCAGGACGGCGACGGCTAGCCCCCTCCACTTCCCACCACCCGACGGGCCGATCGATTGCGATCGGCCCGTTTTTCGTGCGCCCACGACGTGACGAACCGCCCCCAACGGCTGGAATTCCGCCGCGACGCGCCGCCCTGCCCCGTTTCGAGCACCGGCCCTCCACCTCGCTCCACTTCCTGTCAACCCCGGTTTCTCGGGGAACTCAGGGCTCATACTGAGGTTCCGCACGAGGAAACGGACCAGAATCGTTGGTGTCGTGGATGAAAGTGGAGTAAAGTGGTGATACCTGGATCCCGGCCGGAGGAAAAGGGGGTGATGCAGTGTTCCTTGGAACGTACGAGCCCAGACTCGATGAGAAGGGCCGCATCATTCTTCCGGCGAAGTTCAGGGAGGAGCTGTCGAACGGCCTCGTCCTCACACGTGGGCAGGAACGCTGCATCTACGTGTTCAGCGCGAGGGAGTTCGAGAGCATGAACGAGAAGATCCGCCAAGCCCCGGTGACGAGTAAGCAAGCGCGCGACTACATGCGCGTCTTCCTGTCGGGGGCATCCGCGGAGACCCCCGACAAGCAGCATCGGGTCACCATCCCGGCTCCGCTCCGCGCGTACGCGGGGCTCGACCGAGACCTCGCGGTCATCGGCGCGGGGAGCCGGGTGGAGATCTGGGATGCCGAGGCATGGCAGACATACCTCGCCGAGCAGGAGGCGGCCTTCGCGGATACGGCGGAGGAGGTGATTCCCGGGCTCTTCTAGCCCGGGTTGCGACTCCCAGCCGTGCGCGCCTGACGCACTTCCCCGCGACAGGACGAACGGATGGGGATCGGAATCCGGGACGAGTTCCCGAACGCACTATGGACATCGAACGAATTCACACTCCCGTCATGCTCGACCGCACCGTCGAGCTCCTCGCCCCGGCCATCTCCGCCGACGGCGCGGTGCTGGTCGATGCGACGCTCGGCATGGGCGGCCACACGGCGGCGCTGCTCGAGCGGTTCCCGCAGCTCACCGTCATCGGCCTCGACCGCGACACCGACGCCCTCGCCATCGCCAGGGAGCGGCTGAGTCGCTTCGGCGACCGGGCCCGCTTCGTGCACACCGTGTACGACGGCATCGCCCGCGCCGTGCGGTCGCAGGGCCTCACGGAGGTGCAGGGCGTGCTCTTCGACCTCGGCGTCTCGTCGCTCCAGCTCGACCGGGCCGAGCGCGGGTTCGCGTATTCGAAGGACGCCCCGCTCGACATGCGCATGGACGCGACCCGCGGGCGGACCGCGGCCGACGTCATCGCCGAGTCGAGCGAGGACGAGCTGCGGCGCATCTTCCTCGACTACGGCGAGGAGAAGCTCGCCGCCCGGTACGCCCGCGCGATCGTGCGGGCCCGGGCGGAGCATCCGATCACCCGCTCGGCCGAACTCGTCGCGATCATCGACCGGGCGACGCCGGCGGCGCTGCAGCGGGCCGGCCACCCGGCCAAGCGCGTGTTCCAGGCGCTGCGCATCGAGGTGAACGAGGAGCTGTCGGTGCTCGAGCGGGCCGTGCCCGCCGCCCTCGACGTGCTCGCCGTCGAGGGGCGGATGGTCGTGCTGTCGTACCAGTCGCTCGAGGACCGCATCGTCAAGCGCCAGCTGCAGTCGGCGTCGAGCTCGACCGCGCCGGCCGGACTGCCGATGGAGCTCCCAGAGCACCGCCCCCAGTTCCGGCTCCTCGTGCGAGGGGCCGAGCTCGCGAGCGAGGCCGAGCAGGCGAAGAACCCGCGAGCCAAACCGGTGCGACTGCGCGCCGCGGAACGAGTGAGGAGGCCGTCATGAGCGCACTGCCGGCCCAGTCCCTGCCCGCACCCCGCCGGCGCGGCGACGAGCGGCCCCATCGGCGGCTTCGTCCGGTCCCCGAGACCGGCGCCCGCACCCGCCCGCGGCTCGTCTACGCGGTCATCGCGCTCGGGAGCATCGGCCTGATCGTGGTGGCGCAGCTGCTGTTCTCCGTGGCGATGACCGAGGGCGCGTACGAGATCGACGCGTACGAGCTCAAGCAGATCGAGCTCGCGCGCGAGGAGCAGAAGCTGCGTGAGCAGATCGACGCCCTCGAGTCGCCGCAGTCCATCGCGCAGAAGGCGGAGGCGCTCGGCATGGTGCCCAACTCGGCACCGGTCTTCCTGCAGCTCTCCAACGGCGCGGTGTTCGGCCAGCCCACGGCCGCCGACGGCGCGGTCGCGGGTTCGTCGACGCTCGTGCCGAACGCGCTCATCGACGACGTGCCGGACGACCGGGCGGTGGCGGGCGCGGCGGCGGGGCAGACTGGCGCTGCGACGCAGCAGCCGGAGGCAGGGGCCACCGCGCCCGACGCGTCGCCGGTGGCGCCGGTGCCGCCCGCAGAGGGCCTGCCGACGCCGGCGACCCACTGACGAGCCGACCCCGAGTGAGGACGAACGAGGAATGCGACGAACGAGCAGGCACCCGATCCGGCGCGTCATCGCGGCGGGGGCCGTGCTCGTGGCGGTGGTCGGCGTCTTCGTGACGAGGCTCGTCGACATCCAGGTGGTGAGGGCAGCCGAGTACAACGCGGCCGCCGACGACGTGCGCTCGCGCTCGGTCACCGTGTTCGGATCGCGCGGCGACATCGTCGATGCGAACGGCGCGGTGCTCGCCGACACGGTGATGCGGTACGACATCACGATCTCGCCGAAGCAGGCGCGATCGGCACCGTTCGACCGCGAGGCCGACCCCGACGACCCCTCGAAGACGCAGACGGTGAAGGTGCCGGTCGAGCAGGCCGCCGCCGAGATCGCGGCCGTGCTCGGCATGACCGCCGAGCAGGTGCTCGGCGTGATCGACGGCGCGCTCGCGGAGAACGCCGATTCCGATTTCGCGTACCTCGCCAAGCAGGTCGACACGGCCACCTACGAGAAGGTGGTCGATCTCGACATCGCGTGGGCCTACCCGCGGGAGCACCCGAGCCGTCGGTACCCGAACGGTGCCGTCGCCGGCAACCTGATCGGCTTCACCGACCCCGATGGCGCGCCGCAGGCGGGCCTCGAGCTCTCCGAGGACGAGTGCCTCGCGGGAGAAGACGGCGAGACCTCGCAGTTGCGGAGCCTCCAGGACTGGGTGACCATTCCCGGCAGCGAGCGGGTGCTGAAGCAGGCCCGCGACGGCGGCACCCTGCAGCTGACGATCGATTCCGACCTCCAGTACGCGGTGCAGCGGATCCTCGCCGCTCGCGTCCAGGAGGTGCAGGGCGAGTGGGGCACCGCGACGGTGATGAACGCGAAGACCGGAGAACTGCTCGCCGTGGCCGACGTGCCGACCGTCGACCCGAACGAGCCCGATGGCGTCGACGCGGAGAACCGTGGCTCGCGGGCCTTCACCGCGCCGTTCGAGCCCGGCTCGACGTTCAAGGCCCTCACCGCGGCATCCGTCGTCGACGCCGGCCAGGGCGACGCGACCAGCCGGATCACCGCGCCCTATCGCATCAAGCCGGGCGGCGCCGACATCAACGACTCGTACTCGCACGGCGACCTGCCGCTGACGATGACGGGCGTCATGATCGAGTCCTCGAACACCGGCATGTCGCTCTTCGGCGAGCGGGTGCCCGACGAGCAGCGGTACCAGGACATGCTCGACTTCGGCCTCGGCACCGAGACCGAGGTCGGGTTCCCGGCCGAGGCCGCCGGCGACCTGCACGGCGGACCCGAGGGCTGGGCGGCCGACACGCAGACCCGGTACGCGACGATGTTCGGCCAGGGCCTGACCACGACCGCGATCCAGGTCGCGAGCTTCTACCAGGCGATCGCCAACGGCGGGGTCCGCATGCCCGTCTCGCTCGTCGCCGGGTGCGTCGGCGAGGACGGCGAGCTCACCGAGCAGCCGGCGGCCGAGGGGCGCCGCGTGGTTTCCGAGCAGGCCGCCGACCAGGTGTCGCAGATGCTCGAGATGGTCTACACCGACGGGTGGCTGCACGACGACTGGGAGATCCCCGGCTACCGCGTCGCGGCCAAGACCGGCACGGCGCAGTTCGCCGACGGGCAGGGCGGATATCGCAAGGAATACCTGGTCTCGGTCTCCGGTTTCGCGCCCGCAGACGACCCCCAGTTCGTCGTTTCGGTGAGCATCTTCAATGCCGTTAAGATGAACTCGTCCGCCGCATCCGCGCCCGTCTTCCGAGACGTGATGAGCCAGGTGCTGAAGAAATACCGGACCGCTCCGTCCGGCGCCCCGGCGCCCGAGCTGCCAGCCACCTGGTGAGAAAGTTGGATTCGTGACCGGATCGCCTTCGACGGCCCTCCGGCCGAAGCATCCGAGCGCCCGATCGCTTCGCGGCCTCGCGGACGCGTTCGGCTTCGAGGTGCGCGGCGACCTCGACGCGCTCGAGGTGACCGGCGCGAGCCTCTCGTCGGCGGCCGTCGAGCCCGGCGACCTGTACGTCGGCGTACCCGGGCGGAACGTGCACGGCGCGCAGTTCGCGGGCACCGCGCGCGACCGCGGCGCGGTGGCCGTGCTCACCGACGCCGACGGCGCCGTCCGCGCCGCCGAGGCGGCCCCCGGCATGCCGGTGCTCGTCGCCGGCGACGTCCGTGCCGCGCTCGGCGACGTCGCCGCGTGGATCCATCGCACGGCCGAGAACCCCGCGACGCTCTTCGCGGTCACGGGCACGAACGGCAAGACGAGCGTGGTCTACCTGCTGTACGGCATCCTCCAGCAGCTCGGCGTCGTCGCCGGGCTCACCTCGACCGCCGAGCGCCGCATCGGCGACGAGGCGGTCACCAGCTCGCTCACCACACCAGAGGCGAGCGAACTGCACGCCCTGCTCGCGCGCATGCGGGAGGTCGGCGTGAGCGCGGTCGGCGTCGAGGTCTCCGCACAGGCCGTGAGCCGCCACCGGGTCGACGGGCTCGTCTTCGACGTCGCGGGGTTCACCAACCTCACGCACGACCACCTCGACGACTACGCCTCGATGGGGGAGTACTACGAGGCCAAGCGCGAACTGTTCGCACCGAGCCGCGCGCGCCGTGCCGTCGTCACGGTCGACTCCGAGTGGGGGCGCCGGCTCGCTGACGAGAGCCCCATCCCGGTGACGACCCTCACGACGATCGCCGGCGTCGCCGCCGACTGGCACGTCGCCGTCGGCGAGCAGACGGCCACGCACACCGAGTTCGTGCTCGAGGGCCCCGGTGGCCGTCGCATCGAGACCAGCGTGCCGCTGCTCGGCTGGTACATGGCGGCGAACGCGGCGCTCGCGATCGTCATGCTCGTCGAGTCGGGCATCGACCCCGACCGCATCGCGCGGGTACTCGAGCGCGACGGCGGCCTCCGGGCGTACATCCCCGGCCGCGCCGAACGCGTGTCGGGCGAGCGGGGCCCGCTCGTCTACATCGACTACGGCCACACGCCCGACGCCTTCCTGCAGACGCTCGCGTCGATGCGCCGCTTCGTCGAGGGCCGCATCATCATGCTCTTCGGCGCCGACGGCGACCGCGACACCACGAAGCGCGCCGACATGGGCGCCATCGCGGCGCGGGGCGCCGACATCGTCGTCATCACCGACTTCCACCCGCGAACCGAGGATCCAGCCGCCATCCGCGCGGCCCTGATCGCCGGCGCGCGGCAGGCGGTGCCCGACCGCGAGATCCACGAGGTGCCCGATCCGCGCGCCGCGTTCCGGGCGGCGCTCGCGCTGGCCCGCGAGGGCGACGCCATCCTGTACGCCGGCCCCGGCCATGAGGACTACCACGAGGTCAACGGAGTGAAGATCCCCTACTCGGCCAGAGACGACGCCCGCGAGGCGCTGCGCGAAGCGGGGTGGCTCGCATGATCGCGCTCACCCTGACCGAGATCGCCGCCGCCGTCGACGGCGCGCTGCACCTGGCCGCGACGGATGCCACGGGCGACACGGTCGTCTCGGGCCCCGTCACGACCGACTCCCGTGAGGTCGAACCGGGCGGCGTGTTCGTCGCGAAGCCCGGCGAATTCGACGACGGGCACCGGTTCGCGCCCTCGGCGGTCGAGCGGGGCGCTGCGCTGCTGGTCGTCGAGCACCCGCTCGACCTGCCCGTGCCGCAGGTCGTCGTCGCCGACTCGGTGCAGGCGCTCGGTGCGCTCGCGACCGAGGTCGTCGCGCGCGTGCGCGCCAAGGGGCGCCTCAAGGTCGTCGGCGTCACAGGCTCGAACGGCAAGACGACGACGAAGAACCTGCTGCGCGGCATCCTCGAACGCGCCGGCGTCACCGTCGCGAGCCGCAAGTCGTTCAACAACGAGGTCGGCGGCCCCGTCACCATGCTGGAGGTCACCGACGAGACCGAGTTCCTCGTCGCCGAGATGGGGGCCTCCGGCGTCGGCGAGATTGCCCGGCTCGTGCGGATGGCGCGCCCCGACGTCGGCATCGTCCTGAAGGTCGGCCTCGCCCACGCCGGCGAGTTCGGCGGCATCGAGCAGACCGTCCGCGCCAAGTCCGAGATGGTCACCGACCTGCTGCCGACCGACGTCGCCGTGCTCAACGCCGACGACCCGCGCGTCGTGCCGATGGCCCGGGTCACGCCCGCTCGCGTCGTCTGGTTCGGCCTCGGCGAACAGGCCGACGTCCGTGCGACCGACCTCGTCGTGCACGCCCGCGGCACCGAGTTCACCGTGAACGCACCCGGCGAGGCATCCGTTCGCGTGCGCTTCGGGGTGCTCGGCGAGCACCACGTGATGAACGCGCTGGCGGCCACGGCCGCCGCGCTCGAACTCGGCGTGCCGCTCGCCGCGATCGCCGAGGCGCTCGGCGAGGTCACGCTCGCCGAACGCTGGCGCATGCAGGTCATGGGCGGACGCGACGGCATCACCGTCATCAACGACGCCTACAACGCGAGCCCCGACTCGATGGCCGCGGCGCTGAAGACCCTCGCGCAGGTGCAGCAGCCCGGCACGCGCACCATCGCGGTGCTCGGCGAGATGAGCGAGCTGGGCGAGTTCTCGGGCGAGGAGCACGACCGCATCGGCCTGCTCGCCGTGCGCCTCGGCATCTCGCAGCTCGTCGTCGTCGGGCCGGGAGCGAGACGCCTGCACATCTCCACCGTCAACGAGGGTTCGTGGGACGGCGAGTCCGCCTACGTCGAGACCGCCGACGAGGCGTACGACCTCGTCGTTTCCATGGTGCGCCCCGGCGACACCGTGCTGGTGAAATCGTCGAACGCGGCGGGTCTGCGCCTGCTGGGCGACCGACTGGGAGAATGGTTCGCATGAGGGCATTGCTGACCGCCGGGGCGTTGTCGCTCGCCTTCACGCTGTTCCTGACCCCGCTGTTCATCCGCCTCTTCACGAGGCTCGGATGGGGCCAGTTCATCCGCGACGACGGCCCGCAGAGCCACCACGTCAAGCGCGGCACGCCCACGATGGGCGGCATCATCTTCATCCTGGGCACGTTGTTCGGGTACTTCACCGCGACACTGCTCGTGAGCAACGAGCCCCCGACGGCGTCGGGCCTGCTCGTGCTGTTCATGATGGTGGGCCTCGGCATCGTCGGCTTCGTCGACGACTTCCTGAAGACGCGCAAGAAGCAGAGCCTGGGGCTCGGCGGCTGGGCGAAGGTCGGCGGCCAACTCGTCGTCGCCGCGGCGTTCGCGCTGCTCGCGCTGCAGTTCCCCAACGCGCAGCAGGAGACGCCCGCGTCGACGAAGATCTCGTTCATTCGCGACCTGCCGTTGGACTTCATGGTGTTCGGCTCGGTCATCGGGATCATCGTCTACGCGCTCTGGATCTGCCTGCTCTCCGTCGGCGCGTCGAACGCCGTGAACGTCACCGACGGTCTCGACGGGCTCGCCGGAGGCGCCTCGATCCTCGCCATCGGGTCGTTCATCATCATCGGCTTCTGGCAGTTCAACCAGTCCTGCTTCGGCGACGGGCTGGATCCCGCCGACACCTACCGCTGCTACGACGTTCGCGACCCCCTCGATCTCGCGATCGTCGCGACCGCGATCGTCGGCGGCCTCGTCGGATTCCTCTGGTGGAACACGAACCCCGCGCACATCTACATGGGCGACACGGGTTCGCTCGCGCTCGGCGGCGCGCTGGCCGCGCTCGCGATCCTCAGCCGCACCGAACTGCTGCTCCTGCTGATCGGCGGCCTGTTCGTGATCGAGACCGGATCGGTCATCGTGCAGCGGGCGTACTTCAAGCTGACCCGGGGCAAGCGCATCTTCCTGATGAGCCCGATCCACCACCACTTCGAGCTGAAGGGCTGGGCCGAGGTCACGATCGTGGTGCGCTTCTGGATCATCGCCGGACTCCTCGCCGCGGCGGGCGTCGGCAGCTTCTACTTCGAGTGGCTGCAACGATGACGCAGCCGGATGCCTCGTCGGGCGGCTCCTCGTCGCGGCTCGACGCCCTCACGAGCTGGCATGCCGACTGGAAGGGCCTCAGGGTCGCCGTGCTCGGCCTCGGCGTCACGGGCTTCGCGGTGGCCGACACGCTCACCGAGCTCGGCGCCGACGTGCTCGTGCTCGCCCCCGAACGCGACGACGACCGTGCGCGAATCCTCGAGGTGATCGGGGCGAAGCTGCTCACCCATCCGCTCGACGCGGTGCCCGATGCGCTCATGGCGTTCGGCGCCGAGGTGCTCGTCGCGTCGCCGGGGTTCCACCCCGACCACCCGGTGCTCGAGTGGGCCGCCGGCGCCGGCGTGCCGGTCTGGGGCGACATCGAACTGGCCTGGCGGGTCCGCGACAAGGTGCGCGCGGCCGACTGGATCCTCGTCACCGGCACGAACGGCAAGACGACGACCGTGCAGCTCGCGGCGACGCTGCTCGCCGCGAACGGCCTGCGCGCGGCGCCCTGCGGCAACATCGGCGTACCGGTGCTCGACGCGGTCCGCGATCCAGGCGGCTTCGACGTGCTCGTCGTCGAGCTGTCGAGCTACCAGCTGCACCACGTGCCGACGACCGGGCCGGGCGCGCTGCATCCGTGGGCCAGCGTGTGCCTGAACCTCTCCGAAGACCACCTCGACTGGCACGGCTCGGCCGAGGCCTACGCGGCCGCCAAGGCGAAGGTGTACGAGAACACTCGGGTCGCCTGCGTGTACAACCGGGCCGACGAGGCCACCCGGCGCATGGTCGAGGAGGCCGACGTCGCCGAGGGCGCGCGCGCGATCGGCTTCGGGCTCGACACCCCGGGGCCGAGCGACTTCGGGGTCGTCGAGGGCATCCTCTGCGACCGCGCGTTCCTCGACGAGCGCCGCACGGCGGCGTTCGAACTCGCCACGCTCGACGAGCTCGAGCCGCTGGGGCTGAGCGCCCCGCACGTGGTCGCGAACATCCTCGCGGCGTCCGCGCTCGTCCGCTCCTACGACGTGCCCGTGCCGGTCGTGCACGACGCCCTGCTCGACTTCCGGCTCGACGCGCACCGCATCCAGACGGTCGCCCTGGCGGGCGGCGTCCGCTGGATCGACGACTCGAAGGCGACGAATCCGCACGCCGCCGAGGCATCCCTGCGGGCGTTCGGCACGGTGGTGTGGATCGTCGGCGGGCTGCTCAAGGGCGTCGACGCCGATGCGCTCGTCGCCGCCCACGTCGCGCGCCTGCGCGCCGCCATCGTGATCGGCCGCGATCGCTCGGCGCTGACCGCCGCGTTCGCCCGACACGCGCCCGAACTGCCCGTCTTCGAGGTCACCGCGGATGACACTGGACTGGTGATGCCCGAGGCCGTGGCCCTCGCGGCGGCCGTCGCCGAGGAGGGCGACACCGTGCTCCTCGCACCGGCGGCCGCGTCCATGGACCAGTTCGCCGACTATGCGGATCGCGGGCGACGGTTCCACGAGGCGGTCCAGGCGATGCTGGGAGGTGAGGCGGATGGCGACTCCGCCCAAGACCGCGCGCCCCGCGACGACGGCTGAACAGGGCGGCGTCTCCGCCGCGAGGATCCGGCTCGGCCGGGTGTTCCGCGCCGAGTCCGCCGACTACTTCCTCCTGCTCGGCACGACGATCTTCCTCGTCGTGCTCGGACTCGTCATGGTCTTCTCGTCCTCGCTCGTCCAGTCGAAGATCGAGGAGAACGACTTCCTGGCGCAGGCGGGCCGGCAGGGCCTCTGGGCGCTGTTCGGCGTACCGATCATGCTGCTCGCGAGCCGCGTGCCCGAGCGCGTCTGGATGCGTATCGCCTGGCCGGCGCTCGCACTCTCGTGCCTCCTCCAGCTGCTCGTGGTCGCCACCGACCTCGGCGTCTCGATCGGCGGCAACACGAACTGGATCTCGATCGGCGGATTCCAGTTCCAGCCATCGGAGGCGATCAAGGTCGCCCTCGTCCTGTGGCTGGGCACCATGGTGACGAAGAAGCAGGACCGCCTGGGCGATTTCGTGCACGGCATCCTGCCGATCCTGCTCGTGGGCAGCGGCGCGATCGGGCTCGTGCTGCTCGGCCAGGATCTCGGAACGGTCATGATCATGGCCGCGATGCTGCTCGGGGCGCTGTTCCTCATCGGCGTGCGGCTGCGGCTGCTGCTCGTGCCGATCGTCTTCGGCGCCGCGGTGTTCGCGATCGTCGCGGCCTCGAGCGCCAGCCGCGTGCGGCGCATCACCTCGTTCCTCCAGGAGAGCTGCACGTCGATCGACCTCGAAGACTGCTGGCAGGTGCAGCACGGCATGTTCGCACTCGCGAACGGCGGCATCTTCGGCGTCGGCCTCGGCAACTCGGCCGCGAAGTGGTCGTGGCTGCCCGCTGCCGACAACGACTTCATCTTCGCCATCATCGGCGAGGAACTCGGCCTCATCGGGGCCGTGGTCGTGCTCGGGCTGTTCGTGCTCCTCGCCATCGCCTTCGCGCGCGTGCTGCGCAGCGCACGCACGCCGTTCGCGAAGGCCGTGACCGCGTCGGTCATGGTGTGGGTCATCGGCCAGGCGTGTGTCAACATCGGTGTCGTGCTGAAGGTCTTCCCCGTCCTCGGCGTCCCCCTCCCGCTCGTCTCCGCGGGCGGCACGGCGCTCATGACCACCCTGTTCGCCATCGGCGTCGTGCTCTCGGTCGCGCGCGACCCCGAGGCCGCCGCGCGCCACGCGGCCCGTGTGGCCGCGCGCCGGGCGGCGCGCGCGAAGGCGGCGCGGCCGCGATCGGGGCAGGCCGCCCGATGACGACCTACCTGCTCGCCGGCGGTGGGACCGCCGGCCACGTGAACCCCCTGCTCGCCGTCGCCGACCGGTTGCGCGAGCGCGACGCCGAGTCGGTGGTGCTCGTGCTCGGCACCGCCGAGGGGCTCGAGTCGCGACTCGTGCCCGAACGGGGCTACGAACTGCTCACGATCGCCAAGGTGCCGTTCCCGCGTCGGCCGAACGCGAACGCCGTCCGGTTCCCCTCGCGGTTCCGCCGTTCGATCGACGACGTGGCGACGATCATCGCCGAGCGGGGCGTGGAGGTCGTCGTCGGCTTCGGCGGCTACGTCTCGACGCCCGCCTACCTGGCCGCGCGTCGCGCCGGCATCCCGGTCGCCGTGCACGAGGCGAACGCGCGACCCGGCCTCGCGAACCGGCTCGGCGCCCGCTTCGCCGCCGCGACGGGCGTCGCGTTCGCCGGCACGCCGTTGCGCGGCGCCGAGGTGGTCGGCATGCCGTTGCGACGCGAGATCGAGCAGCTCGACCGCCGGGGCCGTCGCGCGGAGGCCGCCGCGTTCTTCGGACTCGACCCGGAACGGCCCGTAGTGCTGGCCACGGGCGGGTCGCTCGGCGCCCGTCGCATCAACGCGACCGTCGCCGCGTCCGCTGCGCGGCTCGCGGCCGACGGCCGGCAGGTGCTCCACATCACGGGCGCGAAGAGCGAGGTCGCCGATCCCGGACTGCCCGACTACCGCATGCTCGAGTACGTCGACCGCATGGACCTGGCGCTCGCGCTCACGGACTTCGCGATCTCGCGCGCGGGCGCGAGCACCGTGAGCGAGCTCGCGGCGCTCGGCATCCCGGCCGTGTACGTGCCCTACCCCGTCGGCAACGGCGAGCAGCGCTTCAACGCGGCGCCCGTCGTCGACGCCGGCGGGGGAGTCCTGGTCGACGACGCCGCGTTCACGCCCGAGTGGGTCGAGCGCGAACTGCTCCCCGTGCTGGGCGACCCCTCCCGCGTCGACGAGATGGCGCGCGCCGCGGCGTCCGCGGGCTTCCGCGACGGCACCGATCGGATGATCGCGCTGATCGATCGGGCGCTCGGCGGGGGAGCCCGCGACCGCCGCGAACCCGCGTAACGTTGACTGCGCGGATGCCGCTCCGGCCTCCGCCCGGGGCGGCCCGACCGCTCCACCGCCCGCACGACCGAGACCCCGCTGGAAGGCCCGCCGCACCGTGACGATCAAGCCCGACCCGTCCGTCCACATCCCCGCCGAGCTCGGCGCCGTGCACTTCGTCGGCATCGGCGGTTCGGGCATGAGCGGCATCGCCCGGCTGATGATCGGCGACGGTCACCGGGTCACGGGATCCGACGTGCGCGACTCCGACAACATCCGCGCGCTGCGCGACCTGGGTGCCGAGATCGCGATCGGCCACGCGGCCGAGAACCTGCGCGACGACGTCGATACCGTGGTCGTGACGGGCGCGCTCTGGCAGGACAATCCCGAGTACGTGCTCGCCCTGGAGCGCGGCCTGCCGGTGCTGCACCGGTCGCAGGCGCTCGCGGCGCTGATCGGCGGGCGCCGGCTCGTCTCGGTGGCGGGCGCGCACGGCAAGACCACTTCGACGGGCATGATCATCACGGGCCTGCTGGCCGTGGGCGCCGACCCGAGCTTCGTCAACGGCGGCGTGATCGAGGAACTGGGCGTCAGCTCGGCCGCGGGCGACGGCGAGCTGTTCGTGGTCGAGGCCGACGAGTCCGACGGCTCGTTCCTCCTCTACGACACCTCGGTCGCGCTCATCACGAACGTCGATCCCGACCACCTCGACCACTACGGCTCTCGCGAGGCGTTCGAGCAGGCGTTCGTCGAATTCGCCGACCGGGCCCGCGAGACCGTCGTGATCTCGAGCGACGACCCCGGCGCCCAGCGCGTCGCGGCCCGCCTGTCGCACGGCAACGTCGTGACCTTCGGCGAGGCCGAGGATGCCACGGTCCGCGTGCACTCGATCGAGACCGACGGGCCCGTGGGGTTCGCGATCGACCACGACGGCCGCACGTTCACGGCGCGCCTTCGCATCCCCGGCCGGCACAACGCGATCAACGCCGCCGGAGCCTTCGCGGTGCTGGTGGGCCTCGGCCACGACCCCGAAGCCGCGCTCGCGGGCATCGAACGCTTCGCCGGAACCGGCCGCCGGTTCGAGCTGCACGGCACGGTCGGCGGTGTCAGCGTCTACGACGACTACGCGCACCATCCGACGGAGGTCGCCGCGGCGCTCTCCGCCGCCCGCACGGTCGTCGGCTCGGGCCGCATCATCGCCGTGCACCAGCCGCACACCTACAGCCGCACGCAGGCGTTCGCGACGGAGTTCGCCGAGGTGCTCGAGCGCTACGCCGACGAGACGGTCGTGCTCGACGTCTACGGCGCGCGCGAGGACCCCGTGCCGGGCGTGACCGGCGCCCTCGTGAGCGAGCGGTTCGCCGACCCGGCGCACGTCGCCTTCATCGCCGACTGGCAGGCGGCCGCCGATCACACCGCGCGCATCGCGCGCGAGGGCGATTTCGTGATCACCCTCGGATGCGGCGACGTGTACCGGATCGTGCCGCAGCTGCTCGCCTCGCTGGAGCGGGAGCGCGGGTGAGCGAGGCCTGGGCGTGAAGCGCCCGCAGGGATTCGAGGGGCCGGCGAAGCGCCCGGCCCCCGCCGCGGCATCCGGCTCGGAGACCGCTTCGGCATCGGCTGCGCCAGCGAAGGCGCCGTCGTCGGCTTCGACACGGTCGGCCTCCGTGTCGGTCCCCGGCCCCACCGCCGCCGGCACCGGGGCGGCGGCGCTCGACCGCGACCGCACGGCGACCGAGCCGATCCCCGTCCAGGCCCCGGCCGCGTCCTCCGCCGCGAGCGGAGGCGCGGATGCCGGCGTGGGGTCGCTGGCGGGGTCGCTGCCGATCCCGACCGTCGGAACCGATGCCCCCGGCAGGTCGCCCGGCACTGAGGCGCCGATCGATCCGGCATCCGCGGATCCGAAGCGCGCGCGGAAGGCGCTGGCTCGGGCGGCGCGCGAGCGCCGCCGCTACGAGCGGCAGGAGGTGCGCCGGTTCACGGCCCGCTCCCGGCGGCGCCGGCTCGCATGGCTGGTCGGCGCCGGCAGCGTCGTGGTCGTGTCGGCGGCACTGGTCGGCGCGGCGTACTCGCCGCTCATGGCCCTGCGCGAGGTGCGCATCGAAGGTGCGCAGCGGATCCCGGCAGCCGAGCTCCAGGCGGCCTTCGCCCCCGACCTCGGCACGCCGCTGCCGCTGATCACCTCGGCGGATGTGCGCGAGGCGCTCAGCGACTTCGCCCTCGTCGAGACGTACTCGACCGAGACCCTCCCGCCGGGCACGCTCGTGGTGCGCATCGTCGAGCGCACACCGGTGGGCGTCGTCGAGACCGACCGGGGCCTCGAGCTGGTGGATGCCGCGGGCGTCGTCATCGACCGGCCGGCCGAGCGGCCGGAGGGGGAGCCCCTGATCGATGCTGGCGGCGTCGCGTCCGAGGGATTCAGGGCCGCGGCCGCCGTGATGCGCAGCCTGCCGCCCGACGTGCGCCCGCAGGTCGTACGCGCCACCGCCGAGACCGCCGACGACGTCCGGCTCGAGCTCGCGAGCGGGGCATCCGTCATCTGGGGCAGCGGCGAGCAGTCGAGGCTGAAGGCGACGGTCCTGGCCGGGCTCATGGCCGCCGCGCCGCCCGACACGGTCCCGAACTACTACGACGTGTCGGCGCCGATGAGCGCCGTCATCGGCTGACCCGGACTCGATCCATCCGGATCCCGTCGAGGGATCGCGACACGCGGGGCGCGCTGGCGTCCACCCGGCGGGGCACCGCCTACCGTCAGTGACAGGAATTGCATACTCGGCAAAACTTTAACCTTCCACTTGAGGTTCAGAGTTCAGAGTTCGCACGGAGGGCCGGACATGTCGACTAACCAGAACTACCTCGCCGTCATCAAGGTCGTCGGCATCGGCGGTGGCGGCGTCAACGCCGTCAACCGCATGATCGAACTCGGGCTTCGCGGCGTCGAGTTCATCGCGATCAACACCGACGCCCAGGCACTGCTCATGTCCGACGCCGACGTGAAGCTCGACGTCGGCCGGGACCTGACCCGGGGCCTCGGCGCCGGCGCGGATCCCGAGGTCGGTCGCCGCGCGGCCGAGGACCACGCCGAGGAGATCGAGGAGGCGCTCGCGGGCGCCGACATGGTCTTCGTCACCGCGGGCGAGGGCGGTGGAACCGGCACGGGCGGCGCGCCCGTCGTGGCCCGCATCGCGAAGTCCATCGGCGCGCTCACCATCGGCGTCGTCACGAAGCCGTTCAGCTTCGAGGGCAAGCGTCGCCAGACGCAGGCCGAACAGGGCGTCGCGCGCCTGAAGGAAGAGGTCGACACCCTCATCGTCGTGCCGAACGACCGGCTGCTCGAGATCAGCGATCGCGGCATCTCGATGCTCGAGGCGTTCGCGACCGCCGACCAGGTGCTCCTCGCCGGTGTCCAGGGCATCACCGACCTCATCACGACGCCGGGCCTCATCAACCTCGACTTCGCCGACGTCAAGTCGGTGATGCAGGGCGCGGGCTCCGCGCTCATGGGCATCGGCTCGTCGAGAGGGGCCGACCGCGCGATCAAAGCGGCGGAACTCGCCGTCGCGAGTCCGCTGCTCGAGGCCTCGATCGACGGTGCGCACGGCGTGCTGCTGTCGATCCAGGGCGGGTCGAACCTCGGCATCTTCGAGATCAACGACGCCGCGCGCCTCGTCCAGGAGGCCGTGCACCCCGAGGCGAACATCATCTTCGGCGCGGTCATCGACGACACCCTCGGCGACGAGGTCCGAGTGACCGTCATCGCGGCGGGCTTCGACGGCGGCGAGCCGAACGCGAAGGAGCCGGTCGTCGAGGCGCGCCGCACGAACTTCGTGCCGGCCGCGGTCGGCGCCGCCGTGGGCTCGTCGGCACTGGGCTCATCGCTGGGCGCGTCGTCGGCCTCGTCCGACGTCGAGGAGCCGATCGCCGAGATCGACATCGAAGAGCTCGTCGAGTCGGCGAACTGGGGCGAGATCGACACCTCGACCGGCGACCAGATCGTGAGCGATCCCGCGTTCGACGACAACGGCGACGACCTCGACATCCCCGACTTCCTGAAGTGACCTCCGAGCACCACCCCGACGCGTCGGGTGCCCTCGCGGACCGCCTCGAGCGGGTCCGCGAGGGCGTGGCGGCGGCCGCCGAGGCGGCCGGCCGCGGTGCCGACGAGATCACGACGATCGTGGTCACGAAGTTCCATCCGGCGTCGCTGGTGGCCGAGCTCGCGCGCCTCGGGGTGCGCGACATCGGCGAGAACCGCCACCAGGAGGCGCGCGAGAAGGCCGCCGAGCTCGCCGGGCTCGACCTGCGCTGGCACTTCATCGGGCAACTGCAGGGCAAGAAGGCGCGCCAGGTGCGCGCCTACGCCTCGGCGATCCACTCGATCGATCGCGAATCGCTCGTCGATGCGCTCCGCTCCGACGAGGCATCCGTCGACGCGTTCGTGCAGGTGAACCTGACGGATGACCCGGGCCGCGGCGGCGTGGCATCCGACGCGCTGGAGGCGCTCGTGGAGCGCGTCCTCGCGACGCCGGGCCTGCGCCTGCGCGGGCTCATGGCGGTCGCTCCGCTCGACGAGCCGCCGCGGCCCGCGTTCGCCCGCGTACGCGCGATGTCGGAGCGCGTGCGTGCACTCGCACCGGATGCCACGGCATTGTCCATGGGCATGAGCCACGACTATGCGGACGCGATCTTGGAGGGTGCGACACACCTTCGCATCGGGACCGCAATCACCGGGAATCGCCCGGCCTGAGGTTAGCCTCGGAGCAGACGGAAGAACGACGGAGGGCAGCGATGTCGAACCCGCTGAAGAAGACCATGGTCTACCTGGGACTGGCCGACGAGGAACTCGAGGCCGATCCCGTTCCGCAGGCGCCCGCGGCGGCGCCCGCGCCGATCGTCCAGGCGGCCCCCGCGCCGAAGGGCGGAGCAGCGGTCACGCCGCTGCGCAAGCCGACCCCCCAACCGAGCACCCCGCAGGCGGAGATGAACGAGATCCTCACGGTCCACCCGCGTCAGTACCGCGACGCCCAGGTCATCGCCGAATCGTTCCGCGAGGGCGTTCCGGTGATCATCAACCTGTCCCAGATGTCCGACGGCGACGCGCGCCGCCTGATCGACTTCGCCAGCGGGCTCTCGCAGGGCCTGCACGGCAAGATCGAACGCGTGACGAGCAAGGTGTTCCTGCTCTCGCCGGCGCACGTCGTGGTGTCGGGGGAGACGGGCGACGGCGAGAGCGACGCGGACGCGACCTTCTTCTCGCACGCGTAGACTCTCCCGACGTGGGAGTACTGTCGATCGTCTGGAGCACGCTCTCCACGATCCTCGTGATCTATTTCTTCGTGATGTGGGCGCGATTCGTGCTCGACCTCATCCGGACCTTCAATCGCAACTGGCGACCGCGTGGCTTCTGGCTCGTGGTCGTCGAGACCGTGTACACGCTCACGGATCCGCCCGTGCGGTTCTTCCGTCGACTGGTCCCGCCGATCCGCATCGGGCAGATCGCGCTCGACCTCGGCTGGAGCCTCGCGATGCTGCTCGTGATCGTGCTGATGACGGTCGTCTCCGGCCTCTCGGTCGCCACCGCGGCGACCGCGTGACACCGTGGGACGCACGACTGATGATCTCCTGCGAGCATGTCGAGTCGAGACGAACGGCACTGCTTCGCCTCCGACGACCCTGCTAACGTTGGCAGAACCGATCCGAACCGTTATCGACAGATTTGAGGGTGGGCAGCCATGGCGCTAACTCCGGAAGATGTGGTCAACAAGCGCTTCCAGGCGACGAAGTTCCGCGAGGGCTACGACCAGGACGAAGTCGACGACTTCCTCGACGAGGTCGTCGTGGAGCTGCGACGACTGAACCAGGAGAACGACGACCTCCGCCAGCGTCTCGCAGCCGCTGAGGCCCGCGCCTCCGAAGCCGCGCGTTCCGCGTCCGTGACCCCGGCCGCCGCGCCCGTCGCCGCCTACGCCGAGCCGGCCGCACCGCCGCCCACCGTGGCCGTGCCCACGCAGGCGCCGACGCCGCAGTCCGAGCTCGACGAGCAGGCCTCGACCACCAACCTGCTCCAGCTCGCCCGCCGGCTCCACGAGGAGCACGTGCGCGAGGGCGTCGAGAAGCGCGACGCGCTCATCGCCGAGGGTCACGCGACCGCGGCACGCGTCGTCGCCGAGGCCGAGGCCAAGTCGCGCCAGCAGATGACGGTGCTCGACCAGGAGCGCGTGGCGCTCGAGAAGCGGGTCGACGAGCTGCGCGTCTTCGAGCGCGACTACCGGCAGAAGCTGAAGGGCTACATCGAGGGCCAGCTGCGCGAGCTCGACACCGCCGCGCCGGTGCAGGTCTCGGGCGGCCAGGGCTACTCGTCGCCGATGGGTGCTCCGGCACGCCAGGGCGACGCCGCGCCGGCGCCGACGTTCCAGGGCTTTGGCGGCTGAGCGGGGCGGCAAGGCAGCCGGCACCGCAACCGCGCTCCTCGTCCTCGTCGGGGCGGCCGTCGTCGCCTACGGGCTCGATCAGCTGAGCAAGGCGCTCGTCGTCCACAACCTGACCGAGGGCGAGGTCGTCCCGGTCCTCGGCACGATCCTGCAGTGGCAGTTCGTGCGCAATCCCGGAGCAGCGTTCTCGATCGCGAGCGGCATGACGTGGATCTTCACGATCCTCGCCGCCGGCGTGATCACCTTCATCATCTGGTTCGCCGGGCGCATCCGCTCGGTGGCGTGGGCCGTCGTCTTCGGCCTCCTGCTGGGCGGCGTGCTCGGCAACCTGACCGACCGGCTCCTGCGCGAGCCGAGTTTCGGGCTCGGCCACGTGATCGACTTCATCTCCACCCCGTGGATGCTGCCGGCGATCTACAACGTCGCCGATATCGCGATCGTCTCGAGCATGGTGCTGTTCATGATCCTCACGATCCGTGGCATCGGACTCGACGGCTCGCGCGAGGCCAAACGCGTCCCGCCGGCCGCATCCGACGACGTCGCGCCCGCCGAGCGCTCCGCCGCATCGGGCGACGCCGCAGCGCAGACGACCCCGGCCCGTCTCGCCACCGAGTCCTGAGCGCGATGGAGTACCGAGCCCTCCCCGTTCCCGACGGCCTCGACGGCACGCGCGTCGACGCCGGCCTCGCGAAGCTGCTCGGTTTCTCGCGCACCCAGGTCGCCGACATCGCGACCGCCGGTGGCGTGGTGGTCGACGGCCGGCCGCTCGACAAGTCCGACCGGCTGCGCGCCGGCGCCTGGCTGGAGGTGAGCTGGCAGCCTCCGCGCGCGCTCGAGGTCGAGGCGATCCCGGTGCCCGACCTCGGCATCGTCCACGACGACGACGACCTCGTGGTCGTCGACAAGCCGGCCGGGGTCGCGGCGCATCCGTCCGTCGGCTGGGAGGGCCCGACCGTGGTCGGTGCGCTCGCGGCCGCCGGCTTCCGGATCTCCACCTCCGGTGCCCCCGAGCGGCAGGGGGTCGTGCACCGGCTCGACGCCGGCACCAGCGGGCTCATGGTCGTCGCGAAGTCCGAGCGCGCGTACACGGCGCTCAAGCGCGCGTTCCACGACCGCGAGGTCGAGAAGATCTACCACACCGTGGTCCAGGGGCACCCCGACCCGCTCGCGGGTACCATCGACGCCCCGGTCGGGCGGCATCCGCGCTCCGACTGGAAGTTCGCGGTGACCGCCGACGGCAAGCACGCGGTGACCCACTACGAGACCATCGAGGCGTTCCCGTACGCATCGCTGCTCGAGGTGCACCTCGAGACCGGTCGGACGCACCAGATCCGCGTGCACATGGCGGCGCAGCGGCATCCGTGCGCCGGCGACGCGATGTACGGAGCCGACCCGACGCTGTCAGCGAGGCTCGGCCTCACGAGGCAGTGGCTGCACGCGAAGCAGCTCGGATTCACGCACCCGGCGACGGGGGAGTGGGCGGTGTTCGAGTCGGAGTATCCGGCCGATCTCGCGCACGCGCTGGAGCTGCTCCGCGGCGACTGAGCGTCGGTGGGCGACCATAGACTGAAGACCCCGAAACGCTTGCGAGGAGCCCCGTGGCCGCCGATTCCTTCGTCCACCTGCACGTGCACTCCGAGTACTCGATGCTCGACGGCGCAGCCCGGGTGGGCGAGCTGATCAAGGCGGCGCAGGGCGAGCAGATGCCGGCCGTGGCGATCACCGACCACGGCAACGTGTTCGGCGCGTACGACTTCTGGAAGCAGGCGACCGACGCTGGCATCAAGCCGATCATCGGCACCGAGGCGTACCTCACGCCGGGCACCGCCCGCGGCGACAAGACCCGCGTGCGCTGGGGCTCCGGCGGCGGCGACGACGTGTCGGGTTCGGGCGCGTACACGCACATGACGCTGCTCTCCGAGACCACCGAGGGCATGCACAACCTGTTCCGGCTGTCGTCGAAGGCGAGCATCGAGGGCTACTACTTCAAGCCCCGCATGGACCGCGAGCTGCTGCAGACCTACTCGAAGGGCCTGATCGCGACGACCGGATGCCCCTCGGGCGAGGTCCAGACGAGGCTGCGCCTCGGCCAGTACGACGAGGCGGTGAAGGCCGCGGCCGACTTCCGCGACATCTTCGGGCGCGAGAACTTCTTCGCCGAGATCATGGACCACGGGCTCGGCATCGAGAAGCGCATCATGGACGACCTGCTGCGCCTCGCGAAGGATCTGGGCCTGCCGCTGGTCGCCACGAACGACCTGCACTACACCCACGCGCACGACGCGAAGAGCCACGCGGCGCTGCTGTGCGTGCAGTCGGGGTCGACCCTCGACGACCCGAACCGGTTCAAGTTCGACGCCGACGAGTTCTACCTGAAGACCGCGGCCGAGATGCGGCACGTCTTCCGCGACCACCCCGAGGCGTGCGACAACACGCTGCTCATCGCCGAGCGCTGCGACGTGCAGTTCAACACGTCGGCCAACTACATGCCGCGCTTCCCCGTGCCCGAGGGCGAGAGCGAGGAGAGCTGGTTCGTGAAGGAGGTCGAGCTCGGCCTCCACGAGCGCTACCCGAACGGCATTCCCGACGACGTCCGCCGGCAGGCCGACTACGAGGTGGGCGTCATCAGCCAGATGGGCTTCCCCGGCTACTTCCTCGTCGTCGCCGACTTCATCAACTGGTCCAAGCGCAACGGCATCCGCGTCGGCCCGGGCCGCGGGTCGGGCGCGGGCTCCATGGCCGCGTACGCGATGAAGATCACCGACCTCGACCCGCTGCAGCACGGCCTGATCTTCGAGCGCTTCCTGAACCCCGACCGCGTCTCCATGCCCGACTTCGACGTCGACTTCGACGAGCGTCGTCGCGGCGAGGTCATCCGGTACGTGACCGACAAGTACGGCGAGGAGCGCGTCGCGCAGATCGTCACCTACGGCACGATCAAGGCGAAGCAGGCGCTGAAGGACTCCGGACGGGTGCTCGGCTTCCCGTTCTCGATGGGCGAGAAGCTCACGAAGGCGATGCCGCCGGCCATCATGGGAAAGGACATCCCGCTCTCGGGCATCCTCGACAAGGACCACCCGCGCTACAAGGAGGCCGGGGACATCCGGGCCATCATCGAGACCGACGCCGAGGCGCGCACGGTCTTCGACACGGCGCTCGGGCTCGAGAACCTGAAGCGCCAGTGGGGCGTCCACGCAGCGGGCGTGATCATGTCGAGCGATCCGTTGATCGACATCATCCCGATCATGAAGCGCGAACAGGACGGCCAGATCGTCACGCAGTTCGACTACCCGGCGTGCGAGTCGCTGGGCCTGATCAAGATGGACTTCCTGGGGCTGCGCAACCTCACGATCATCGACGACGCGCTCGACAACATCGAGGCCAACCGCGGGTTCCGACCCGTGCTCGAAGATCTGGCCCTCGACGACCAGGCGGCGTACGACCTGCTGGGCTCGGGCGACACGCTCGGCGTGTTCCAGCTCGACGGCGGGCCGATGCGATCGCTCCTGCGCCTCATGAAGCCCGACAACTTCGAGGACATCTCGGCCGTCATCGCGCTGTACCGGCCGGGCCCGATGGGTGCGAACTCGCACACGAACTACGCGCTGCGCAAGAACGGCCTGCAAGAGATCACGCCGATCCATCCCGAACTCGAGGAGCCGCTGAAGGACATCCTCGACACGAGCTATGGCCTGATCATCTACCAGGAGCAGGTCATGGCGATCGCCCAGCGCGTCGCCGGGTTCTCCCTCGGCCAGGCCGACATTCTGCGGCGCGCGATGGGCAAGAAGAAGAAGTCGGAGCTCGACAAGCAGTACGAGGGCTTCTCGGCGGGCATGAAGGCCAACGGCTTCTCGGATGCCGCGATCAAGACCCTCTGGGACATCCTGCTGCCGTTCTCCGACTACGCCTTCAACAAAGCGCATTCGGCCGCCTACGGCGTGCTCTCCTACTGGACCGCGTACCTCAAGGCCCACTATCCCGCCGAGTACATGGCGGCGCTGCTCACGAGCGTCGGCGATGCCCGCGACAAGCTCGCCCTCTACCTCAACGAGTGCCGGCGCATGGGCATCAAGGTGCTCCCGCCCGATGTGAACGAGTCGATCGGGTTCTTCGCGGCCGTCGGCGACGACATCCGGTTCGGCCTCGGCGCCGTCCGCAACGTCGGCTTCAACGTCGTCGACGCGATCCGGGCGGCGCGCGAGAAGTCGGGGCGATTCGAGACCTTCCACGACTTCCTGAAGAAGTCGCCCATCCAGGTGGCCAACAAGCGCACCGTGGAGTCGCTCGTGAAGGCGGGCGCCTTCGACTCGCTCGGCCACACGCGCCGCGCGCTCGTGGAGATCCACGAGGGCGCCGTCGAGTCGGCGGTCAAGGAGAAGCGCGCCGAAGAGAACGGCGACGTCGGCTTCGACTTCGACAGCCTCTTCGAGGAGCACGAGAAGCAGGCCGCGCCCTCACCCGTGCCCGACCGGCCCGAGTGGGCGAAGAAGCAGAAGCTCGCCTTCGAGCGCGAGATGCTGGGGCTCTACGTCTCCGAGCACCCGCTCGACGGCCTCGAGACGCCGCTCGCGAAGCACGCGTCGACGACGATCCTCGACCTCACCTCGTCGGACTCGACCCAAGACGGCGACACGGTCACCGTCGCCGGTCTCGTCACGAGCGTGCAGCACCGGGTCGCCCGCCAGAGCGGCAACCAGTACGGCATGATCCAGGTCGAGGACTTCACGGGCGAGATCACCGTGATGTTCATGGGCAAGGCGTACCAGGAGTTCGCGCCGGGCCTGCAGAGCGACTCGATCGTGGTGGTGCGCGGCCGGGTCAGCCTCCGCGACGACGGCATGAACCTGCACGCGTACAGCGTCTTCCAGCCCGAGCTCGGCGAGGGCGACGACTCGAGCCCGGTCATGATCTCGATCCCCGACAACCGGGCGACGACCGACACGATCACGGCCCTCGGCGACGTGCTCGTCCGCCACCGCGGCGAGACCGAGGTGCGGCTCAAGCTCACGAAGGGCCGCACCGCGCGCGTCTTCGAACTGCCGTACCCCGTGCAGGTCAGCGCCGACTTCTACGGCGAGATCAAGAGCCTGCTCGGCCCGAACTGCCTCGCGTGACGGGCCACCGCTCCATAGCAAACGCAAACCGACAACAACACAGCGAAGGCGACGGATGTCGCCACCCAGAGCGCCATCGGACCTATAGGCAGCGCCGCCCACCACCACTCGATACCGTTGTCAAGGTTGATCCAACGGGCATCCAAGCCAGTCACGTACCGACGGAGCGTCATCCATTGCACCACGAGGTTGGCCGCCCATGCGACACCCGCGATGCACACGAGTTGAACCACATTCATCCGCGCATTGGCGCCGGCGAGACCGAAGAGGCTCATCATCGCGAGCATGATGAGGATGGGGTAGAGGTATCTGGACTGCACTCCTTGCCCGACCATGATCTGGTCGCGCATGAGCCAGATCATCGGGAGGGACACCAGCAGCGATCCGAGAATCCCGAGGCAGATCGCCTTTCGCCAGTCCAGTGCACGCAGGCCCAGGAATACGACCCCCCCGAATGCCAGGATCGCCGGGAACCAGACGACGCCGGGAGTCACGGTCCCGAGCCACAGTGACTGAGTGCCGATCGGAGCCCCGAACGCCCCAGCCCACAGCTCTGGCAGGCGGGTGAGGTTGATCCAGAACAGCTGAAGCGGAGTGAGCGTCGCGCTCGTCGGATCGAGGGGGACGCTGAGACCGACGCCAGGATTCACAGCATTGGACTGGCCGAAGCTCAGGAATACCGCGACTGCGACGAGGAACAGGGCAGCCGGGAACGTCGCTCGCCGCAAGTAGGAGATGGTCGGATTGGCCGACAGCACAGTCGCGATCACGATCGCAATCGCTACGAACGCCGCTGCATCGCTCCGAGATCCGGCACCGAGGATCAACGACAATACGGCCAGCGCCGCGAAGGCGACTCTCCGTCGAGTGCCGCGCGCCTCGTAATACCCGAGCACTGCCAGCCACATCGTGGAGGCGGAGATCACACCCCAACTGCTCGGGTTCACGCTCGGGATCAGGAACATCCCGAAAGGTGCAATAGTCGCGAGACTGCCCCACAGCAGAGTTCCGCGCCGCGCTCGAGGCAATAGCACGAACAGTGCAGACATCATGCCCACATAGAGCACCGCGTTGAATGCCCGCATCAAGAGGAGGGACACAGAGAAGTCGGACGTCGCGAACATGCTCATCACCGCATAGAACACCGGTGGATAAACGGCGTCGAAATTGCCCCGATCGGTTTCGACCAGCAGGGAAGGCGGCTGTCTCGGGCAGGTTGCAGCCTGATCGGGTAGATGGTCGAAGCACCGCTGGGCATTCAGGAGTTCGACTGGAACCATCCGGAGGCGAGGGTCCGAGGCAGGTTCGCACAACCCATCGCGTTCGCCGCTGCCGCACCAGATGCTGGCCAGGTGGAAATCCTCGTCAGGGCTCGAAGCGAGTGGCGTCGAAAGCGACCAGCCCAGCAACGCGACGAGCAGGGCAAGGGGAGCGACGACCAGTGCACCGACGCGAACGGCTTTCGATGATTGGAAGGAAGTGCGCACCCCGATGC
Organism: Agromyces agglutinans; assembly: GCF_009647605.1. Lineage (GTDB taxonomy): Bacteria > Actinomycetota > Actinomycetes > Actinomycetales > Microbacteriaceae > Agromyces > Agromyces agglutinans. The sequence continues at coordinate 27,930 of NZ_WJIF01000014.1, forward strand.
ACCGGCGGCTTTCTCTTGCAAGGCAAAATGAATGTCCCGCCCACACTAGTGGAATGCCGATGACGTGCCTCCAGCGGGCCGATGCCCCCGACGCCCCGGCGACGTCGGGTCCCGCTCGGTACGCTGGGAGGATCATGTTGCGCACCCTCGACCTCCGCGGTACTCGTCCGTCACCGACCGAGATGCTCGCGCTCGTACCCCGCGCCGAGACCGACGTCACGAAGGCCCTCGAGCCGGCCGCCCGCATCATCGACGAGGTCCGCGCCCAGGGGTCCGCTGCCCTGCTCGAGCAGGCGGAACGATTCGACGGCGTGCGGCCGGCGGCGATCCGGGTGCCGGCCGAAGAGCTGAGCGCAGCACTCGACGCGCTCGACCCCGAGGTGCGCCGCGCCGTGGAGTCGACGATCGAGCGCGTGCGCATCGCGAGCGCCGCGCAGGTGCCCGCTCCCGAAACCGTCACGCTCGCATCGGGCGCCGTGATCGAGCAGCGCTGGCAGCCCGTCGAGCGCGTCGGCCTGTACGTGCCGGGCGGCAAGGCCGTCTACCCTTCGAGCGTCGTGATGAACGTCGTGCCGGCGCAGGTCGCCGGCGTGCGGTCGATCGCGCTCGCGTCGCCACCGCAGTCAGACCACGACGGGCGCGTGCACCCGACGATCGCCGCCGTGGCGGCGCTGCTCGGCATCGAGGAGGTGTACGCCATGGGCGGCGCCGGTGCGATCGGCGCCTTCGCCTACGGGGTGGCCGACCTGGGCCTCGCCCCGGTGCAGCGCGTGACCGGGCCCGGAAACGTGTTCGTCGCGGCGGCCAAGCGCCTCGTCGCGGGCGTCACGGGCATCGACGCCGAAGCCGGCCCGACCGACATCCTCGTCATCGCCGATGCCGACGCCGACGCCGATTTCGTCGCGGCCGACCTCGTGAGCCAGGCCGAGCACGACGAGCTGGCGGCATCCGTGCTCGTGACCGACTCGCCGCAGCTCGCCGCCGACGTGGCCGACCGTCTCGCGGTGCGGGTCGCCGCGACGCGGCATGCCGAACGGGTGCGGCGTGCGATCGAAGGCCCGCAGTCGGCCGTGGTGCTCGTCGACGATCTCGAACAGGCGGCGGCCTTCTCGAACGCGTTCGCCCCCGAGCACCTCGAGATCCAGGTCGCCGACGTCGATGCGACGCTCGCCCGAATCGACAACGCGGGGGCGATCTTCATCGGCCCCTACTCGCCGGTCAGCCTCGGCGACTACGCCGCCGGCTCGAACCACGTGCTGCCGACCGGCGGCACCTCGAAGTTCGTGTCGGGGCTCTCGGCCGCGACGTTCCTGCGGCCGCAGCAGGTGGTCCGTTACGACGAGCGGGCGCTGCGCGAGGTCGCTCCGGTGATCGCGGCGCTGTCGGCCGAGGAGCAGCTTCCGGCGCACGGCGAGGCGGTCACGGCGCGGTTCGCCCGCGAGCAGTAGCGGCGCCGCGCGCCGACCCGACCGGCGTCGCGCCGACCCGACCGGCGTCGCGCCGACCCGACCGGCGTCGCGCCGGGCCGACCGGCGGCAGCCCGCGCCGCGCCACTAGGCTGGGAGCACCATGTACTGNGGCCGACCGGCGGCAGCCCGCGCCGCGCCACTAGGCTGGGAGCACCATGTACTGCCCCTTCTGCCGCCACCCCGATTCCCGGGTCATCGATTCCCGCACGAGCGACGACGGCCTCTCGATCCGGCGGCGCCGGCAGTGCCCCGAGTGCGGCGGCCGGTTCTCGACGACCGAGACCGCGAGCCTCTCGGTGATCAAGCGCAGCGGCGTCGTCGAGCCCTTCAGCCGCGAGAAGGTCGTGCTCGGCGTGCGAAAGGCGTGCCAGGGCCGGCCGGTCACCGACGCCGATCTCGCGGTGCTCGCGCAGAAGGTCGAGGAGACGATCCGTTCGACGGGCGCGTCGCAGATCGAGGCCAATGACATCGGACTCGCGATCCTGCCGCCGCTGCGCGAACTCGACGAGGTCGCCTACCTCCGGTTCGCGAGCGTGTACCAGGCCTTCGAGTCCCTCGAGGACTTCGAATCGGCGATCGAGGCGCTGCGGGCCGAGCACGGGCGCCTGCCGGCGCGGCCGGTCGAGTAGCCGTCGGCTAGCCTGAGTCCGGCATGTATCGACTTCTCTTCTCCCTGGTCTTCACGCGCATGGACCCGGAACAGGCCCATCACCTCGCGTTCCGCGCCATCCGGCTGCTCCCGACGCTCGGCTTCGGCCGGCTCGTCCGCCGGTTCACGCGTCCGGCGCCCGAGCTCGCGGTCGAGGCGCTCGGGCTGCGTTTCGACTCGCCGTTCGGCGTCGCCGCGGGCTTCGACAAGGACGGATTCGCGGTACGCGGCCTCGGCCAGCTCGGCTTCGGCCACGTCGAGGTCGGCACGCTGACCGCGATCGCGCAGCCCGGCAATGACCGGCCGCGGCTGTTCCGCCTGGTCGCCGACCGCGCGCTCGTCAACCGAATGGGGTTCAACAACGGCGGGGCGGATGCCGCGGCGGGCCGGTTGTCCCGACTCTCGCGCCGTCGACGGCGCCCGGTGCTCGGCGTCAACATCGGGAAGAGCCGCGTCACGCCCGTCGAGGAGGCCGTCGGCGACTACGAGCGCAGCGCGCGCGTGCTGGCGCCGTTCGCCGATTACCTCGTCGTCAACGTGAGCTCGCCGAACACGCCGGGCCTGCGCGGGTTGCAGGAACTCGACGCGCTCGCACCGCTGCTCGAGACGGTGCAGCGCGCCTCACGCGGTACGCCGCTGCTCGTGAAGATCGCACCCGACCTCGCCGATGACGAGGTGCGCCGCATCTGCGAGCTCGTCGTGCGGCTCGGGCTCGACGGCATCATCGCCACGAACACCACCATCTCGCGCGAGGGCCTGCGCAGCTCGCGCGCCGAGATCGAGCGCATCGGCGCGGGCGGCCTCTCGGGAGCGCCGCTCGCGACCCGTGCGATGGACGTGCTCAGGCTCGTGCGGCAGCACGTTCCCGCCGAGCTCTGCGTCATCTCGGTCGGCGGCGTCGAGACCGCGGCCGACGTCCAGGACCGGCTCGATGCCGGCGCCACGCTCGTGCAGGGCTACTCGGCGTTCATCTACCGCGGGCCGCTCTGGGCACGCGACATCAACCGCGGTCTCGCCCGCTTCGCGCGAGCGCGAGCGCGAACGCGAGCGCACGCGGCCTGACGGCAGGTTCGCAGGGCCGCTTGCCGATCAGCGCTCGTCGCCGGTGCCGTCGGCTCCGTCGGATCGGCTCGCGTTGAGGATGCCCGCCGCGGCGAGTTGGTCGGCGAGGTTCGAGCCGTCGCCCGCGCTCACCCACGGCAGGCCGGCGGCGTGCTCCTCGGTCTTCGTGCGTCCGCCGGCGAGCACCGCCTCGCCGGGCGAGAGGCGACGGATGGCGACGGCCAGGACCCGCTCGGGATGCTCCGCCGCGAACCGCGCGTAGAGCTCCTCGTCGTGCTGGCCGTCGTCGCCGATCAACAGCCACCGCAGGTCGGGGAACTCCTCGGCCAGCCGGCGCAGGTTCTCCTCCTTGTGCGCTCGGCCGCTGCGGAACCACCGATCGTGCGTCGGGCCCCAGTCGGTCAGCAGCAGCGGACCCGCGGGGTAGAGGTTGCGCGACAGGAACCGGGTGAGCGCCGGCGCCACGTTCCAGGCGCCGGTCGAGAGGTAGATGACCGGGGCGCCGGGATACGCGCGCACGAGCCGCTCGTAGAGCACGGCCATGCCGGGAGTGGGGATGCGGGCGTGCTCGTCGAGCACGAACGTGTTCCAGGCGGCCACGAGCGGGCGGGGGAGTGCGGTCACCATGACCGTGTCGTCGACGTCGGAGATGATGCCGAAGCGCGCGTCGGGATCGATCACGTGCACGGGCGCCTCGACGGGTGCCGAGCCCGCGACCCGCAGGGTCGCGACGTGCCAGCCGGGCTCGAGGTGCACCGGCACCTTGGTGTCGACGACGCCGCCGCGATCGGCGAGCACCTCCAGCCGCTGGCCGCCGACCTCGATCGAGACCGCGACTTCGCCGACCGGAACGCTCGTGAAGCTGCGCCAGCCGCGTATGCCCTGTTCGCGGGAAGCCCGGCGCTTCGCGCGCGCACCCGCCTTCGTCGCCTTCACCGGTTTGGCCGGCTTGGAGAGCAGGACCCGGCAGAGCACCCGCACCCACTCGGTCGATCCGTAGCCGGTGTACGGGATGACGGTCGGCACGTGCCCCCGCCACCGCGCGAAGCGCTCGCGGATGTCGTGCAGCGCGTCCTCGAAGCGCGCGGCGCCGTGCCGGGCCGTTCGCTGGCGGGAACCGACCGGCGAGGGGGAGGTCTCCGGCATCCCCTCAGTCTGTCATGTCGCGTCGACCGCCCGCGAACCGCGGCCCGCGGTGGTCGGGAGCCCCTCCTCGCGGCAGGTAGAGTGGTCCGGCAAGTTGAGGAGGATTCGTGCCGAACATCGACCTGATCCTTGGGTCGGAATCCGGGCGCCGTCGCGCGGTCCGGACCGAGCCGACGCAGCGACGGAGCACGCAGCGGCTGGACGCGCTGCTGGACGCCGCTGCGGAGATCGTCGACGAGGTCGGCTTCGAACGCCTCACGACGCAGATGGTCGCCGAGCGCGCGGGCGCGTCGATCGGAACCGTGTACCGGTACTTCCCCGACCGCGTCGCGGTGCTGCATGGCCTGCGCGACCGATGCGTCGACCGGTTCCGCGCCCGAGTGGCCGAGCGGCTCACGCAGACGAGCCTCCAGTCGTGGTGGGACCTCATCGAGACCGCGATGGACGCGTTCGCCGAGCTGTACCGCGAGGAGCCCGGCTTCGGCGTCGTCCATGCCGGCGATCGCGAGATCGCCGAAGACGGCACCGAGCCCGAGTTCGCGAGCCGCATGGCGCGGTTCATCATCGACGAGTTCGGCGGCCGCGACGACACCGACGAGCTGCGGTTCCGGCTGGGCGTGGCCATCGAGATCGCCGACGCGCTGATCCACCGCGCCTACACGCGGGATGCCGCGGGCGACGAACGCTACCTCGCCGAGGCGAAGGTGGTCGTCCGCAGCTACCTCGCCGAGCACCTCGACGGCGTTCGCCGGACCTCCGCCGCCGCCTGAGCCCTGCCGGGGTTTGCCCGCGGGGTGCCCGACGTGTTTGGCTGAACGGTGCGGGGCGCCGATCGCCCCGGGTGGGGGTTGACGGCATGATCGAGTTCCGCGGCGTGCGCAAGCAGTTCCCCGACGGCACCGTGGCGGTCGAGCGGGTCGACCTCACCCTCGCGCCACGGTCGATCACCGTACTGGTCGGCTCATCGGGCTCGGGCAAGACGACGCTGCTGCGCATGGTCAACCGGATGGTCGACCCCTCCGAGGGCCAGGTGCGGATCGACGACGTCGACGTGGCATCCGTCGACCCGGTGAAGCTGCGCCGATCGATCGGGTACGTGATGCAGAACGGCGGCCTTTTGCCGCATCGGAGGGTCGTCGACAACATCGCCACCGTTCCCGTGCTGCGCGGCGAGCCCAAGCGAGCGGCGCGAGCCCGCGCCCTCGAGCTGATGGACACGGTCGGGCTCGACCGCTCGCTGGCCGACAAGTACCCGTCGCAGCTGTCCGGCGGCCAGCAGCAGCGGGTCGGCGTCGCGCGCGGCCTCGCGGTCGACCCGAACATCCTCCTCATGGACGAGCCGTTCGGGGCGGTCGACCCGATCGTGCGCACCGAACTGCAGGACGAACTCCTGCGCCTGCAGCGCGACCTCGCGAAGACCGTGGTGTTCGTCACCCACGACGTCGACGAGGCGTTCCGGCTCGGCGACCGGGTCGTGATCCTCCGCGCGGGGGGCGTGGTCGTCCAGGACGGAACCCCGGCCGAGATCCTCGCCGCGCCCGCGGATGAGTTCGTCGGCGACTTCATCGGCGCCGACCGCGGCAGGCGCGTGCTGCGGCGCGCGAACGTCGGGGGCCGGGAGATCGTCGTCGACGCCGACGGCCGCCCCGCCGGAGTGCTCGAGTCGTGAACTGGGTCTGGTCGAACCTCGACCGTATCGGCGAGCTCGTCGTGGTCCACCTCGCCTTGTCGGTACCCCCGGTCATACTGGCGTTCGTGATCTCCGTGCCGATCGGGTGGGCCGCGTGGCGCTTCCGCTGGTCGCGGGGGCTGCTGCTCTCGGTGTGCGGCATCCTCTACGCGATCCCGTCGCTGCCGCTGCTGCTGACGCTGCCCGGGCTGGTCGGGGTGCCGCTGCGCTCACCCGCCAACATGATCCTCGCGCTCGCGCTGTACGGCGTCGCACTCATGGTGCGCACCGCCGCCGACGCGTTCGGCGACGTCGACGGCGACGTGCGGCTCGCCTCGACCGCGATGGGCTTCTCGGCCTGGCGACGGTTCACGGGCGTCGAACTCCCGCTCGCCGGTCCCGGCCTGCTGGCGGGCCTGCGCGTCGTGATCGTCAGCACGGTCAGCCTCGCCACGATCAGCGCAGTCATCGGCGTGCAGAGTCTCGGCAGCCTGTTCACCGACGGCTTCCAGCGCAACATCCCGGCCGAGATCTGGTCGGGCGTCATCGCGACGATGCTGATCGCCGTCGCCCTCGACGCGCTCGCGGTGCTCGGCGGCAGGCTGCTGATGCCCTGGGCCCGCGCGCCACGGCGCCGGAGGCGCGGCATCGTCGAGCAGGAACTCGCGGAGGTCGGCGCATGAACGTCTTCGCCGAGGCCTTCGCCTGGCTCTTCGACCCCGCCAACTGGGAGGGCCCCGACGGCATCGGCGCGAGGCTCGCGTTCCACGTCGTCTTCAGCCTCGCCGTCGTCGCGGGCGCGACCATCGTCGCGCTGCCGATCGGCGTGCTCATCGGCCACACCGGGCGGGGCCGCGAGCCCGCGGTCGTCGTCTCGGGCGCGCTGCGCGCGCTGCCCACGCTCGGGCTGCTCACGATCCTGGCCCTCGCCATGGGCCTCTCGGTGCTCGCGCCGTACCTCGCGCTCGTAGTGCTCGCCATCCCGTCCGTGCTCGCGGGGGCGTACGCCGGGGTCGGCGGCGTCTCTCGTACGACGGTCGACGCCGCGCGGGCGATGGGCATGACCGAGGGGCAGATCGTGCTCCGGGTCGAGGCGCCGCTCGGCCTGCCGACCGTCATCGGCGGCATCCGGTCGGCGGTGCTGCAGGTCGTCGCCACGGCGACCCTCGCCGCTTACATCGGGGGCGGCGGTCTGGGCACCTATCTGTTCTCGGGGCTGAAGACCGGCAACTACCCGATGGTCCTCGGCGTCTCCATGCTCATCATCGCGCTGGCTCTCGTGCTCGACGGCGCCTTCGCGCTGACCCAACGACTCGTGGTCCCCGAGGGCGTCCGCGTCCGACGCGGGACCGCACGGCTCCGTTCACGGCCATCCCGGCCGCGAGCGGCGATGGGGTGACCCACGACGAAGGGAAATTGAATGTCCACAGCAGGAAAAGGCCGGCTCGTCGCCTTGGCGGCGGTCGCGGTCGGGGCGACAGTGGCCCTGGCAGGGTGCGCATCGGGTGATCCTCTGGACGAGGGATCGGGCGGCGAGTCCGCCGGAGGCGAGGCGATCGTGATCGGCTCGCAGGACTACTACTCGAACGAGATCATCGCCGAGATCTACGCGCAGGCCCTCGAGGCGAACGACTACGAGGTGGAGCGCGAGTTCCGCATCGGGCAGCGGGAGGTGTACCTGCCCGAGCTCGAGGCGGGCGAGATCGACCTGTTCCCCGAGTACACGGGCAACCTCCTCCAGTTCTGGGAGCCCGAGACCGAGGCCCGCACGAGCGACGACGTGTACGCGGCGCTCGAGGCCGCCGTGCCCGAGGGGCTCCGCGTGCTCGATCAGTCGGAGGCGACCGACCAGGACTCGTACAACGTCACGAAGGCGTTCTCCGACGAGTTCGGCGTGACGAGCCTCGACGACCTGGCGGGTGTGACCGAGCCGATCACGCTCGGCGGCAACGCGGAGCTCGAGACCCGGCCTTACGGCCCCGCGGGCCTCGAGGAGACCTACGGCGTGAAGGTCGGGTTCACCGCGATCGAGGACAGCGGCGGAGCGCTCACCGTGAAGGCGCTGGTCGACGACCAGGTGCAGATGGTGAACATCTACAGCGCCGATCCGAACATCGCGGCCAACGACCTCGTCACGCTCGAAGACCCGAAGGGCCTGTTCCTCGCGTCGAACGTCGTACCGCTCGCAAGCGAGAAGGTCACCGACGAGATCGCCGAGATCATCAATGCCGTCAGCGCGGCGATGACCCCGGCCGACCTGGTGGCGATGAACGACCGGAGCGTCAACGGACAGGAGTCCGCCGACGACATCGCCGCCGACTGGCTCGCCGAGCAGGACCTGTTCTGAACGGGTCGGTGAGCGGCGCCGCGTTCAGCGGGTGACGTCGTCGATCGAGGGGTCGGATGCCGCGGCGTCCGGCCCTTCGGTCGTGCCCGGCCTCGGCTCGTCGAGCGAGAGGTGCTTGGCCTCTGAGCGCTCGAGCAGTTTCTTGACGCCCCAGACGCCGACGAGGAACAGGGCGATGACGGCGACGAAGAGGTATCCGGCCCAGTGCAGGTCGCGGCTGAGCTCGCGGTACCCGTCGGCGGCGAGCCATCCGACCGTCGTGTACGCGAAGCTCCAGATGACGCACGCGGGAGCCGTCCACGCGAGGAAGCGGCGGTAGCTCATGGTGCTCATGCCCACGATCAGCGGCACCAGCGAGTGGAGCACGGGCAGGAACCGCGAGATGAAGATCGCCGGACCGCCGCGGCGGTCGAGGTAGAGCTGGGCGCGCCGCCAGTGGTCCTCGCCGATGCGTCGCCCGAGACGGGAGTGCACGATGTGCGGGCCGAACCACCGCCCGAGCGCGAACCCGATCGACTCGCCGATGAGCGCCCCGATGATGACCGTCAGGGCGAGCGCGAGGTACTCGACCGGGCCCTCGACGGCCGTCGAGGCCACGAGCACGATGGTGTCTCCGGGAACGACGAGCCCGATCAGCACCGAGGTCTCGAGCAGGATCCCGATTCCGGCGAGCAGGGTCCGCAGCACGGGGTCGACCGACTGCACGGTGTCGAGGATCCAGTCGAGCAGGTCGTTCACAGGCACGAGCCTACGAGCCCTGCCCGCCCGCGGCGTCGGACTAGCGGATGATCATCAGCATCGCGACGAGCGGCGTCGCGACGATGACCACGGCGACCACCGCGGTGGCGATGCGGGCGAGCCCGCCGAGCGGGGGCCCAGGCGATCGCAGCCGGGCGAGTCTCGCCTCGACCGTCTCGCGGTCGGGCTCCACGCCGCCCGAGTCGGCGTACGCGCCCGGCTCGCCGGCGACACCCAGCCGTTCGAGCGCGCCGGCGAGCGGCGCCGCGCCGGTCGCGCGCCGGGCTCCGTCGTCGGCCAGCATCTCGGTGAGCACGGTGACCGCGCGCTCGGCCCGGTTGGCGATCGGGAACCACGGCAGCGCCTGGTGCCAGGCGCGGAAGGCCAGCAGCACGAGGTGGTGGAACTGCTCGAGGTGCGTGCGCTCGTGCGCCACGACAGCTCGCAGCTCGTCGGGCGAGAGCACCGCCACGAGGCCCTCGGTGAGCACGGTCGCGGTGCGCAGGCCGGGCACGCAGTAGGCGAGCGGAACCGGATGCGCGAGCACCCGCGTTCGCGGCTCCCCGGGCATGGGGTCGCTGAGGATCGCGATGAGCTGATGCTGGCGACGGCGCTCGCGTTCCGCCCGAGCGGCCGTCGCGGCGAGGTTCAGGGCGAGGTGCACGGCGAGCCCGGCCGCGAGGGTGAGCGCGACGAGGTGCACCACCCCGAACTCGGCCGGGATCGGCCCGCTCGCGAAGGCGGGCAGCAGGGCTTCGGCCGAGCCCACGATCGAGCCGTCGGGCGCGGTGCCGACGACGACGAGGCATCCGATCATCGAGAGCGCGCCGCCGAGCGCGATGGCCTGCCACAGCGCGAGCGCGAGTCCGGGGGCGCGCGCGGGCCACTCCGCACGGGAGAGCGCGACGGGAACGGGCCACGCGAGGGCGACCGCCAGCACGCCGAGGAGGGCGGCGATCGCGAGCATCGTCAGCGGCGCGCGAGCTCGTCGAGCAGCCGCCGCAGGGTGTCGGTCTCGCCGGGGGTCGCGGTGCCGATGAACCGCGCGAGTGCCGCATCGCGGTCGCTGGCGCGATCGAGCACTTCGTGCATCATCTCGGCGGTGTGCTCGGCGCGCGAGAGCAGGGCGCGGTAGCGGTGCGGGCGGACGTCGCGCGAGCGCGACACGAAGCCCTTGCGCTCGAGTCGGGCGAGGACCGTGAGCACCGTCGTCGTCGCGGGGGAGCGATCGCCCGCCTCGCCGGCCTCTCCGACGAGCGTGAGTCGGTCGCGCAGCTCGTTGGCGGTGAGTGCGGCGTCGCTCGCCCAGAGTCGCTCCATCACGGAGCGCTCGAGTTCTCCGAGGTTCGCCATGCCCTCCACGATACCTCGTCGTCGAGAGAGTTTCTACGGAAGGTAGAAACATGGTTCTACGATGAGTAGAAACGCATCCCGCTCCCGGGAAAGGGGCATCCGTGAACGATCTGCTGGATCCGCTGCTGCTGGCCAGGTGGCAATTCGGGCTCACGACGATCTACCACTTCCTGTTCGTCCCGCTGACGATCGGGCTCGCCACGACGGCTGCGATCTTCCAGACGGCGTGGTACCGCACGGGCAAGCTCGAGTACCTGCGCGTCACGCGCTTCTTCGGGTCGATCTTCCTGATCAACTTCGCGATGGGCGTCGTCACGGGCATCGTCCAGGAGTTCCAGTTCGGCATGAACTGGTCGGAGTACTCGCGGTTCGTCGGCGACGTGTTCGGTGCCCCGCTCGCGCTCGAGGGACTGCTCGCCTTCTTCTTCGAGGCGACGTTCATCGGCCTCTGGATCTTCGGCTGGGACAAGCTGCCCCGCGGCGTGCACCTCGCGACGATCTGGGCCACGGCCGTCGGCTCAGTGCTCTCGGCGTACTTCATCATCGCCGCGAACGCGTTCATGCAGAATCCCGTCGGATACCAGATGAACGAGCAGGCCGGTCGTGCCGAACTCGTCGACATCGGCGAACTGCTGGCCAATCCCGTCGCCCTCGCGGCGTTCCCGCACACGATCGCCGCCGCCTTCATGGTCACCGCGGGCCTCATCATCTCGGCCGCGGCCTGGCACCTCGCCCGGCGCCAGCACGTCGACACCATGCGGCCCGCACTGAAGTTCGGCCTCTGGACGATGGTCGTCGCCGGAGGGCTCACCGTGCTCTTCGGCGACCAGCTGAGCCTCGCGATGGTCGCCACCCAGCCGATGAAGATGGCGGCCGCCGAAGCGACCTACAACACCGTCTGCGGCGCGGATGCCTCGTTCTCGATCTTCACCCTCGGCACGCCGGACGGCACGACCGAGCTGTTCTCCATCCGCGTCCCGTACCTGCTCTCATTCCTGTCGACGCATACGTTCGACGGCTGCGTCGAGGGCATCAACGACCTGCAGGCCCAGTACCAGGCGCTCTACGGGCCGGGCGACTACGCGCCGATCATCTGGATCACGTACTGGTCGTTCCGCTGGATGATCGGCCTCGGCCTCGCGCACGTGGCCGTCGCGGTCGCCGGCCTGTGGCTCACCCGCAAGGGTCGCCTGCCGAAGCAGCGCTGGGTTTGGGCGGTCGCGATCTGGAGCTTCCCGCTGTCGCTCATGGCGATGATCGTCGGCTGGGTCTTCACCGAGATGGGCCGTCAGCCCTGGATCGTCTTCAGCCTGCTGCCGACGGAGTCCGCCGTCTCTCCGAACGTGACCGGCCTCGAGGTGCTCATCTCGCTGGTGGCGTTCACCGTCGTCTACGGCATCCTCGCGGTCGTCGAGTTCAAGCTCGTCATCCGCGCCATCCGGAAGGGCCCGCCCGACGTCGGCGAACCCGACCCCGAGACCGGCCGGGTCGAGCCCGCGTCGACCGTCTACTAGGAGGAGAAGGCCATGGATCTCGCCGTCGTCTGGTTCTGGATCGTCGCCGCGCTCTTCGTCGGCTACTTCGTGCTCGACGGGTTCGACTTCGGGGTCGGCATGTCGCTGCCGTTCCTCGGCAAGGACGACACCGACCGCCGGGTGCTCATCAACACCATCGGCCCGGTCTGGGACCTGAACGAGACGTGGGTGATCGTCGCCGGCGCCTCGCTGTTCGCGGCGTTCCCGGAGTGGTACGCCACCCTGTTCTCGGGGTTCTACCTGGCGTTGCTCCTGATCCTGCTCGCACTCATCGCGCGCGGCGTCTCGTTCGAGTACCGCCACCAGCGGCCCGAGGCCGCGTGGAAGCGCCGCTTCGACTGGATGATCGTCGTCGGCTCGGCCGTGCCGGCGCTGCTCTGGGGCGTGGCCTTCGCGAACATCGTCCAGGGGGTGCCCCTCGATGCCGGCCACAACTACACGGGCACCCTGTTCGACCTGCTGAACCCGTACGCCCTGCTCGGCGGGCTCACGACCCTGCTCGTCTTCTTCACGCACGGCGTGGTGTTCGCGTCGCTGAAGACCGACGGCGACCTTCGCGAACGGGCGCGCCGGCTCGCGACCCGCGCCGGACTCCTCACGATCGTAGTGGCCGCCGCGTTCCTCGTGTGGACGGGGCTCGCGTACGGCACGGCCTGGTTCTGGGGCTTCGCGGCGCTCGCGGCGCTGGCGCTCGTGGGCGCCTGGCTCGCGAACGTGCGCGGCCGCGAGGGGGCCTCGTTCACGCTGCTCGCGATCACGATCGCGGCCACCGTGCTCGGCCTGTTCTCGGCGCTGTTCCCCGACGTCATGCCGGCCTCGAACGACCCGGCGAACAGCCTGACGATCGCGAACGCGTCGAGCTCGGAGTACACCCTCACGGTGATGACCTGGGTCGCGGTGATCTTCCTGCCGCTCATCCTGCTCTACCAGGGCTGGACGTACTGGATCTTCCGGAAGCGCGTGACCCGGAGCGCGGTCGAGGCCGCGGCGCACTGACGTGAAGCCGCTCGATCCGAGGCTCATCCGACGCTCCCGCGCGGCGCGGCGGTTCCTGGCGACGGGCGCGGTCCTCGCCGTCGTGCAGACCGCCGCCGTGGTGGCGTTCGCGTGGTCGCTCGCGGCGCTCGTCGCCGGACTGGTCGCCGGGGATGCCACCACCGCGGCGAGGGATGCGGCCGTGGTCGCGGCATCCGTCGTGATGCGAGCCCTCGCCGCGTGGGGCTGGGACGTCGTGGGGTCCGCGGGAGCGCAGGCGGTCAAGCGCGAGTTCCGGGCGGACCTGCTCGCGGCGCTCGAGCGACGACCCGAGGGCGTGCCGGAGTTCCCCAGCGCCCGGATCGCGACGCTGCTCGGGCCCGGGCTCGACGCGCTCGACGAGTACTTCGGCCGGTACCTCCCGCAACTGCTGCTCGCGGTGCTCGCGACCCCGGTGCTGATCGTCGCCGCATGGACCGCCGACTGGCTCTCGGGGCTGACGCTCGTGATCGTGCTGCCGCTCATCCCGCTGTTCATGGCGCTGATCGGCCTGGCGACCCAGGCCGTGCAGCGTCGCCAGTGGCAGAGCCTCGAGGCGTTGTCGCGGGCGTTCCTCGAGGTGCTCGGCGGCCTCTCGACGCTCATGGTGTTCGGTCGCGAGCGGCGCCAGGTGGCCCGCATCCGGGCGACCACCGACGACTACCGGGTGCGCACCATACGCGTGCTGCGGGTGACCTTCCTGTCGGGCTTCACGCTCGAGCTCGCGGCGAGCCTCTCGGTCGCGCTCGTGGCCGTCTCGATCGGCCTGCGCCTCGTCGACGGCGGGCTCACGCTCGCGATCGGGCTGTTCGTGCTCGTGCTCGCGCCGGAGGTGCTCCTGCCGCTGCGGAACGTCGGCGCCGCGTTCCACTCGGCGGCGGCCGGTGTCACCGCGTCGGGCGACGCGCTCGACCTCATGGCCGCGGCAGGCGGGCCGGCGACGGGCGCGGCGTCGGCCGGCGGAAGCCCCGTCGCGCCGCGCGGCGGACTCGAGCCGCGGGTCGCCGTCGAGCCGCACAGCGGGCTCGCGTTGAGGGGCGTCGACGTGCGCCGCGGCGACGCGACCGTGGCACGCGGCGTCGACCTCGACGTCGCGCGCGGAGAGGTGGTCGCGCTCACCGGGCCGAGCGGCTCGGGCAAGTCGAGTGTGATCGCGGCGATCCTCGGCTTCGCCGACGCGGATGGCGACCTCATCGTCGACGGTCTCGACGGGGCGGGTCACGCCGCGGTCGCCTGGTCGTCGCAGTCGGCGACGCTCATCGCCGGCACGGTCGCCGACAACGTCCGGCTCGGCGATCCGGATGCCCCGCCCGAGCTGGTCGCGACCGCCCTGCGGCTCGCCGCGGTCGACGACCTCGCCCCGGAGACCGCGGTCGGCCCCGAGAACGGCGGACTGTCGGGCGGGCAGGCGCAGCGGGTCGCGGTCGCCCGGGCGATCCACCGCCTGCTCGCTCGCGACCTCGGGGTGCTCCTCCTCGACGAGCCGTCGTCGGCGCTCGACGAGGCCCGCGAGGCCTCGCTCGCGCGGGGCCTGCGCGAACTCGCCGCCGACGGTCGCGCGATCCTCGTCGCGACGCACCGGATGCCGCTCGCCGAGGCCGCCGACCGCATCGTGCCGATGGGGGTGCCCAGTCGTGCCTGACCGCGGTCCGCGCGCCGCCGAGTCGCGTGCCCGTACGCGCGCCGTGCTCCGCGACGCCGTGCCGCCCGCCCGCGCGCTCGTGCCGGTGATCCTGCTCGGCATCGTCTCGGCGGGCTCGAGCGTCGCGCTGCTCGCGGCGTCGGCGTGGCTGATCACGCGCGCGGCCGAGCAGCCGCCGATCCTGTACCTGTCGCTCGGCGTCGTCGGCGTGCGCGCGTTCGCGCTGAGCCGCGCGAGCTTCCGCTACCTCGAGCGGCTCGCCGGGCACGATGCGGCGTTCCGCCGGCTCGCCGCGATCCGGTCGGGCCTCTACGAGCGGATGCTGCCGTCGGCCCCCGACGGGCTGGGGATGCTGCGCCGCGGCGAGCTGCTCGCGCGGTTCACAGGCGATGTCGACGACCTCCAGTTCGTGATGCTGCGCGCGGTGCAACCACTCGCCAGCGCGGTCGTGGTCCTGCTCGCCGCGGTCGCCGGTGTGGCCCTGCTCGCTCCCGCCTCGGCGCTCGGCATCCTCACCTGCCTCGTCAGCGGCATCGCCGTCGCCATCCTCGCCGAACGCGTCGCCGCCGAGCGCGGCGCCCGGCGGATCGCCCCCCTCCGGGGCGAACTGCAGGCGGCCGTCGTCGAGCACGTGCGCGCGCTCGACGTGCTCGTCGCGTTCGACGCGGCCGGCGCCGGCCGCGCGCGCATCGAGCGGCTCGGCGAACGGCTCGCCCGGGCCACGCGCACGCGGGCCGCGGCGGCCGGGGCATCCGCCGCCGTGATGAGCGCCCTCGGCGGACTCGCGGCGCTCGCGAGCATCGCGGGCGGTCTCTCGGCGCTCGACGGTGGCCGACTCGACGGACCCGCGTTCGCGGTGCTGTGCCTCGTGCCGCTCGCGATCGCCGAGGTCGCCGCAGCCGTACCGCTCGCGGTCGGCGCGTGGCGCACCGCGCGGGTCAGCGCCTCGCGCGTGGCATCCGCCGTGCCCGCCGAACCGCCGGCCGGCGTCGCGCAGGCGGTGGCCGAGCCGGTGCCGATGCCCGGAAACGGCGGCGCTCCGACGCTGGCGCTCAGGGGTGTCGTGGCGTCGTGGCCGGACATCGCACCCGGCCTCGACGCCGCGGCATCCGTCGATCGACCGGCCGCGCTGAACGGCCTGGATCTCGACCTCGCACCGGGGGAGCGCGTGCTGCTGCGCGGGCCGTCGGGGTCGGGCAAGACCACGCTCGCGCACGTGCTCGTGCGCTTCCTCGACTACGAGGGCTCCTACCTGATCGACGGCGTCGAGGCGCGCGAACTCGATCCGGTGGCGGTACGCCGACGCGTCGGGCTCGTCGAGCAGCGGCCGTGGCTGTTCGACGAGAGCCTCCGCCAGAACCTGCTCTTCGCCCGCGAGACGGCGACCGACGACGACCTCCTCGCCGTGCTCGACCGCGTCGGCCTCGGCGAGTGGACGCGCGAACGCGGCGGCCTCGATGCGCGCGTCGGCGAGCGCGGGGCCCTCGTGTCGGGCGGGCAGGCGCAGCGGATCGCTCTCGCCAGGGCGATGCTCGCCGACTTCCCGGTCGTGGTGCTCGACGAGCCGACCGCCAACGTCGACCCGGCGACCGCCGAGCGGCTGCTGGCCGACCTCCTGGCCGCCGCGTCCGACCGGACCGTGCTGCTCATCATGCACGTCCGGCGTGCTCCGGCGGGCATCGACCGCGTCGTCGAGCTGGAGCACCGGCCCGCCTGACCGGCCCCTACGCTGGTCAGGTGCCCCGCTCCATCCGCGTCCGCGAACTCGCCGGCTGGGTCGATCCCGAGGCGGCCTTCCTCGCCGTCGCCGCGGCGGCGCCGGTCGTCGCCTGGCTCGACGGCGGCGCGGGCGCCTCGTCGGGGCGCAGCGTCATCGCGGTCGCGCACGACCGCACCGAACGGCTCCTGGTCGCCGACGCCGCCGATCCCGATGGCGTGCTCGAACGGCTGCGCGCCCGGATCGCCGCGTCGGACGCCGCGATCGACGGTGACGATTCCGGCGGCGAGCGCACGGCGCTCGGCTGGATCGGGTGGTTCGGGTACGAGTTCGGGGCGCGCCGGCTGGGCCTGCCGTTCGCGCGCGCGGCGACGCCCGACGCGGCGTTCTTCTTCGCCGACCGGGCGATCGTGTTCGACCACGAGCGCCGCTCGGTGCGATTCGAGTGGCTCGACGACGCGGACGGCGACGATGCGGGGAGCGGCCGGGCCTGGGCGGACGACACCGCGAACGCGCTCGGCGAGACTGCGGTCGCAGCGGCGGCGACGCCGACCGGTCCACCCGCAGGGCCGGGCGGCGGCGAGTTCACCGCGGATGCTGCGCCGCTCGACCGTCCATCCGTTCGCTGGCGCCACGATGCCACCGCCTACGCGCGCATGATCGTCGAGTGCCAGGCCGCGATCCGCCGCGGCGACGCGTACCAGCTGTGCCTCACGAACCGGGTCGACGTCGACGTGCGCCCCGACCCGGTCGGGACCTACCTGCGCCTGCGGCGATCGAGTCCGAGCCACCATGGCGGCTACCTGCGCTTCGGCGACATCGCCCTGCTCTCGGCGTCGCCCGAGCAGTTCCTCTTCGTCGAACGCGACAGCACGGTCTCGACGCGGCCGATGAAGGGCACGCGCCCGCGCGGCACCGACGCCGACAGCGACCGGATGCTCCGCGCCGAGCTCGCCGACAGCGAGAAGGAGCGCGCCGAGAACCTGATGATCGTCGACCTGATGCGCAACGACCTCGCGCGCATCGCCGAACTGGGCACCGTGCACGTGCCCGTGCTCCTCGAGACCGAGGAGTACCCGCACGTGCACCAGCTCGTGTCGACCGTTCGGGCGCGGCTGCGGCATCCGCTGACCGCCGTCGACGCGGTCGCGGCGGCGTTCCCGGCCGGTTCGATGACCGGCGCGCCGAAGGAGAGCGCGATGCGCCTGCTGCACGGTCTGGAACACGGCCCGCGCGGCGTGTACTCGGGCGCGTTCGGCACGCTCGCGGTCGACGGCAGCGCCGACCTCGCGATGGTGATCCGATCCATCGTGCTCACCCCCGACGGCGCCTCGATCGGCACGGGCGGAGGCATCACGGCGCTCTCCGATCCCGAGGCCGAGATCGAGGAGACGCGCGTGAAGGCGCGCGCGCTGCTCGACGCGCTCACCGGGCGCGACGCGCCGCCGATCGAATAGGCTGGGTCCTCGGGTGCGCGCGCCCCCCTCCCGCGCGCCCGTCAGCAGGGCCGGCATCCGGCCGAGCACCGAACACGATTGCGAGACACGTGGCCACCGAGCAGGAATCCGCCCAGCACGCCGACGCCGGCGCGTACGACTTCGCCGCCATTCAAGACAAATGGCTCCCGAAGTGGGAGGAGCTCGACCTGTTCCGCGCCGGTCGCCCGGGCGACACCCGCCCTCGCAAGTACGTGCTGTCGATGTTCCCGTACCCGTCGGGCGACCTGCACATGGGTCACGCCGAGGCGTTCGGGTTCGGCGACATCGCCGCGCGCTACTGGCGCCACCAGGGCTTCGACGTGCTGCACCCCATCGGCTGGGACTCGTTCGGCCTGCCCGCCGAGAACGCCGCGATCAAGCGCGGCGCCGACCCGAGCGCGTGGACCTATGCCAACATCGACCAGCAGAAGCGCTCGTTCCGCCGCTACGCGCCGTCGTTCGACTGGTCGCGCGAGCTGCACACGAGCGACCCCGAGTATTACCGATGGAACCAGTGGCTGTTCCTGAAGATGTACGAGCAGGGCATCGCGTACCGCAAGGCCGGGCTCGTCAACTGGTGCCCGGTCGACCAGACGGTGCTCGCGAACGAGCAGGTCGTCGACGGCCATTGCGAGCGCTGCGGGGCCGTCGTGACCAAGAAGGCCCTGACCCAGTGGTACTTCCGCGTCACCGACTACGCCGACCGGCTGCTCGACGACCTCAACCAGCTCGAGGGGGCCTGGCCGTCGAAGGTCGTCTCGATGCAGCGCAACTGGATCGGCCGATCCACCGGCGCCGACGTCGAGTTCGCGATCGAAGGTCGCGATGCGCCGATCCCCGTGTTCACGACCCGGCCCGACACGTTGTACGGCGCGACCTTCATGGTCGTGGCGCCCGACTCCGAGCTCGCGGCCGAACTCGTCGCCGGGGCATCCGACGAGGTGAAGACCCGGTTCGGCGACTACCTCGACTCGGTGCGCGCCGAGAGCGACATCGACCGGCTCTCGACCGACCGACCCAAGACGGGCGTCTTCCTCGAGCGCTACGCGATCAACCCGATCAACGGCGAGCGCCTGCCCATCTGGGCCGCCGACTACGTGCTGGCCGACTACGGCCACGGCGCGATCATGGCCGTGCCCGCGCACGACCAGCGCGACCTCGACTTCGCGCGCGCGTTCGACCTGCCCGTGCGCGTCGTCGTCGACACGAACCAGCCCGTCACGGGCGTCATCCCGGTGATCCCGCTCGACGAGCACGGCGTGCCGATGCTGCCCGAGGACCTCCCGGCGCTCGACCCCGTCAGCACCGGCATCGCCCTCACGGGCGAGGGCCGCCTGATCAACTCGGGCCCGCTCGACGGCCTGTCGAAGTCCAACGCGATCCGTCGCTCGATCGAGATGCTCGAGGAGCGCGGCCTCGGGCGCCCGGCGAAGAACTACCGCCTGCGCGACTGGCTGATCTCCCGGCAGCGCTACTGGGGCACTCCCATCCCGATCATCCACTGCGAGCACTGCGGCGAGGTGCCGGTGCCCGAGTCCGACCTGCCGGTGCGGTTGCCCGACGCCGCGGGCCTCGACCTCTCGCCCAAGGGCAAGAGCCCGCTGGGCGCGGCCGACGACTGGGTGAACGTGACCTGCCCGTCGTGCGGCGCGCCCGCGACGCGCGACACCGACACGATGGACACGTTCGTCGACAGCTCCTGGTACTACCTGCGGTACCTCAACGCGAACGACGAGACGCGCGCCTTCGACCCGAAGGAGGCCGAGAAGTGGGCCCCCGTCGACCAGTACGTCGGCGGCGTCGAGCACGCGATCCTGCACCTGCTCTACTCGCGGTTCTTCACGAAGGTGCTGTTCGACCTCGGGTACCTGAGCTTCACCGAGCCGTTCACGTCGCTGCTGAACCAGGGCATGGTCCTCATGGACGGCTCGAAGATGTCGAAGTCGAAGGGCAACCTGGTCGAGTTCGCGTCGGAGCTCGACGCGCACGGCACCGACGCGTTGCGCGTGACGCTCGCGTTCGCCGGCCCGCCCGAAGACGACATCGACTGGGCGGATGTCTCGCCGGTCGGTTCCGCGAAGTTCCTCGCCCGCGCGTGGCGGATCTCCGGCGAAGTCGCGTCGAGCCCCGACGTCGAGTGGAAGACGGGCGACCCGGCGCTGCGCCGGATCACCCACCGGTTGCTGGCGGATGCCCCGCACCTCGCGGAGTCGTTCAAGTTCAACGTGATCGTGGCGCGGCTCATGGAGCTCGTGAACGCGACCCGCAAGGCGATCGACCAGGGCCCGGGTGCCGGCGACGCCGCCGTGCGCGAGGCCGCAGAGGTCACGGCGATGATCCTCGACCTGTTCGCGCCGTTCACCGCTGAAGACATGTGGGAGCGGCTCGGCTACGAGCCGTCCGTCGCGCTCGTGCCGTGGCGCAAGCCCGACCGTGCGCTCCTCGTCGAGGAGCAGGTCACGGCGATCGTGCAGGTCGACGGCAAGGTGCGCGACCGCCTCGAGGTTTCGGCGAAGGTGACGGTCGAAGAACTCGAGCAGCTCGCCCGAGCATCGGCCGCCGTCGCGCGGGCGGTCGGCGAGCGCGAGATCGTGAACGTGATCGTGCGCGCGCCGAAGCTCGTGAACATCGCCACGCGCGGCTGAGCGCGGACCAGGTCGCGGGCCGGTCCGTGGCCTCGGCCGGTGTCCGGTCAGGCTCGGTCCGGTCCGGTCCGTGACAGGCGATCGATGGGCTGATCCGTCCCCATCTCCGGCCGGGGCCGGCTCCGGGGGTTTCGCGAGACCGTAGCGTCCGAGGCATGCCCGACCCGCGTCCCGGCCCGCTCGCTGCGGGCGACCCGCTCGCTGCGGGCGACCCGCTCGACGCGCTCGATCCCGCGGCGAGGCGTGCGCCGCGTCGCGCCCGCATCGCGGTGGGCGCCGCCGTCGTCTGCTTCGTCGCCGCGGTCGCGGTGGCCGCGCTCGTGTCGGCGAGCGCGGCCGGCGGGGGAGCGCAGGGCGTGGTCGACGCGCCGGCCGCCGCAGCGGGCGAAGGCGCCGCGGTCGCATCCGACGGGTCGACGGATGCCGCGGGCGATGAGCCGACCGTGCTGGTGCACGTGCTCGGCGCGGTCGCCGAACCCGGACTGGTCGAGCTCGCGGCCGGCTCGCGCGTCGTCGACGCGGTGGCCGCGTCCGGCGGATTCCGCGACGACGCGGACCCGGCGGGCGTGAACCTCGCCCGCCCGGTCGCCGACGGCGAGCAGCTCGTGGTACCCGCGGTCGGCGAGGTCCCGCCGCCCGGGGCGGGCGGCGGACCGGGTGCCGGCGTCGGCGGCGGTGCCGGCGCAGGTTCCGCGGCACCCGGTGACGGGCTCGTGCACCTGAACACGGCGGGCCTGGCGGAGCTCGACACGCTGCCGCGCATCGGTCCCGCCCTCGCGCAGCGCATCCTCGACTGGCGGGAGTCGAACGGCGGCTTCACCAGCGTCGACCAGTTGCGCGAGGTGGCCGGCATCGGCGATGCGACGTTCGCCGGACTCGTCGACCTCGTCGCGCTGTGAGCTCGACCGCGCGTGGGCGCGACCTCCGCCTGCTCGCGCCGGCCGCGGTCGCCTGGGCCTCGGCGTGGCTCGCGGTCGCCGCGCCTGACGTCGCCATCGCCTCCTGGGTGCCGATGGCGCTCGCCTGGGCGCTCGCACTCGGCGCGTTCATCGGCGTCGTCATCGTGCATCGCACGGGGCGTGCGCCGGGCGTGCGCGCGGTGGCCGCGGCGGTGCTCGTCGCGAGCGCGGCCGCGGCCGTCGTCGTGCACTCGGCGCACGCGACCGCGCTCGTGCGCGATGCTTCCCCGCTCGCAGCCGCCGCGGCCGACCATGCGACGGTCGATGTCGCCGTCGAGCTCACGGGAACGCCCCGCGCGGTCATGGCCTCGCCGACCATGCCGTGGCTCGCCGACGACGGAATGGTCCGCTTCGACGCGAGGCTCGTCGCGGTCGACGGACGGGCCGCGTCGCCCGTGTCGGTGCGCGTCAGCGGCGCTGAGGCCCGTGGACTCGGCTTCGGGGCCATCGCCGGGTTCCGGGCCCGCGTGATGCGTGCACCGGCGGCTGAGGCCGAGGGGTTCGTGCTCCGCCCGGTCGGCGACCTCGACGTGCGGGCACCCGGGCCCCTGCTCGCGTGGTCGGCGGCGCTTCGCGCCGGCTTCGCCGAGGCCGCCGACCGCCTCGGCGGCGACGGGGGAGCCCTCGTACCGGGGCTCGCGATCGGCGACACCGCCGCCGTGGGCGCCGAGCTCGATGCATCCATGAAGGCGTCGTCGCTCAGCCATCTCACCGCCGTTTCGGGCGCGAACTGCGCGATCGTGACCGCCCTCGCGTTCGCCCTCGCCGCCGCGTGCGGTGCGCCGCGCGCGGTCCGCGTGGTCGTCGCCATCGCAGCGCTCGCGGGCTTCATCGTGCTCGTCACTCCCGAGGCGAGCGTCGTGCGCGCCGGGGCGATGGCGATCGTCGTCCTCGTGGCGACGGCGTCGGGGCGGCCCGGCGGCGGCGTGGCCGCGCTGTCGGTCGCGGTCATCGCGTTGCTGGCCGTCGACCCCTGGTACGCGCGCGACTACGGGTTCGCGCTCTCGGTGTGCGCGACGGCCGGGCTGCTGCTGCTCGCCGGGCCGATCGGCGAGCGACTCGCCCGGTTCGTGCCGGGCCCGCTCGCGGTGGTGCTGGCGGTGCCGATCGCCGCCCAGCTCGCGTGCCAGCCGGTGCTCGTGCTGCTCGCGCCGTCGATCGCGTCCTACGGCGTCGTCGCCAACCTGCTCGCGGGGCCGGCGGCGCCCGTCGGCACGATGGTCGGACTCCTCGGATGCCTCCTGCTGCCCGTGCTCCCGTCGGTCGGCTTCGCGGCGCTGCAGGTCGCCTGGTTGCCCGCCACCTGGATCGCGATCGTGGCGCACGGCATCGCCGCGCTGCCGGGCGCGCAGCTGCCGTGGCTCGCCGACGCGCCCGGCGCAGCACTGCTCGCCGCCGTCACCGCCGGCGCGCTGTGGCTCGTGCTGGCCCGCCGCCGCCCCGTCCGGCTCGTGCGCGCGGTGGCCGGATGCCTCGTCCTCGCTCTCGCCATTCCCGTCGGCATACTCGTCGGAGGCCCGGCGGTGATCCGGTCCGGGGCGCCGGGGAACTGGACCATCGCCGCGTGCGACGTCGGCCAGGGCGATGCGGTGCTCATCCGCTCGGCCGGGAGCACGGCGCTCATCGACACCGGTCCCGACGCCCAGGCGCTCGAGCGCTGCCTGCAGCTCACGGGCGTCGACCGGATCGACCTGCTCGTGCTCACGCACTGGGATGCCGATCACGTCGGCGGCAGCGACGCGGTCGCCGGACGCGTCGGAACGGTACTGCACGGCCCGCTCGACGGTGAGCGCTCGGACCGCGTCATCGAGCCCATGGCCGCCGCGGGCGCCGAGTTCGTCGAGGCGACGGCGGGACGGCGCGGGCGTCTCGGGGACGCCTCGTGGGAGCTGCTCTGGCCGCCACCGGGCGAGCCGCCCGGCAACGATGCGAGCCTCGTGCTCGACCTCGAGATGCCTGGGTGGCGTGGCCTGTTCCTCGGCGACCTCGGCGAAGGTGCGCAGCAGCGGATGCTGGCGCGCACGGCGCTGGCGCGCTACGACCTGGTCAAGGTCGCCCACCACGGGTCGGCCGACCAGTCGGCCCAGGTGTACTCGGCGGCGGCCGCGACGGTCGGCATCGTCGGCGTGGGCGCCGACAACGGGTACGGGCATCCCACCGGGCACCTCCTCGACCTGCTGGCGTCGGCCGGCACCGCCGTCGTGCGCACCGACCTTGCCGGCACGTCGCTCATCACGGTCGTCGACGGGGAGTTCGAGCTGTGGTCGGAACGCCGCGCGCGGGCCCCGGCACCGCGGGCCCCCGGCACCGGCGGCACCGGCACCGCGGGAGGCGGCACCGCGCGGGCGCCGTCGGGGGCCGACCGTAGACTTGACCGACGACGGTGATGGGAGACATGGTGGCGCAGCGCACGGCCTCGGCCAAGAGCAGGGTCGCGATCCCGCAACTCGGCTGGAATCAGGTTCGTCCGGCGCCGATCGTGCTCGTATCGGGTTCCGAAGACGTGCTCGCCGAGCGGGCGATCTCGATGCTGCGCGACCTCCTCCGCTCCGAAGACCCCTCGCTCGAGGTGAGCGACCTCGAGGCCGACGGCTATCGCCGTGGCGAGCTCATGACGCTCGCGAGCCCCTCGCTGTTCGGCGAACCGAGGCTCATCCGCGTGAGCGCGGTCGAGAAGGCGAGTGACGACTTCCTGCTCGACGCGCTCGAGTACGTCGAGGCGACCGCCGAGTCGACGACGGTGATCCTCCGCCACCGCGGGGGCATGCGCGGCAAGAAGCTGCTCGATGCCGTCCGCGCTGGCGCGGGCGACGCGATCGAGGTCGTCTGCGCCGAGCTGAAGAAGGACGCGGAGAAGCAGGACTTCGCCGCCGCCGAGTTCCGCGCCGCGGGCCGGCGCATCGCACCCGCGGCCCTGCGCGCCCTCGTCGCGGCGTTCAGCGACGACCTCGGCGAACTCTCCGCGGCCTGCCGCCAGCTGCTCGCCGACGCACCGGGCGACATCGATGAGCGGACCGTCGCCAAGTACTACGGCGGTCGCGTCGAGACGACCGCGTTCACCGTGGCCGATGCGGCGATCGCGGGCCGTCACGGCGAGGCGCTCGTCGCCCTGCGCCAGGCGATCGACTCCGGCGCCGATCCGGTGCCCATCGTCGGCGCGTTCGCGGTCAAGATCCGCACCATGGCCAAGGTGCACGGCGTCCGCGGGGCCTCGGGGCAGCTCGCGTCGAGCCTGGGCTTGGCGCCGTGGCAGGTCGACCGCGCGCGGCGCGACCTCGTCGGGTGGGAGGACGCCGGCCTCGCCCGCGTCATCGAGGCGCTCGCGGCGACCGACGCGGCCGTCAAAGGCGCCGAGCGCGACCCCGTCTTCGCGCTCGAACGCCTCGTCGGCCTCATCGCCGACCGCGGCCGCGACTGAGCTGCAACTCCCCAACGAGAACGGGCCCCGCACCGTGAGGTGCGGGGCCCGTTCGGCCGAGGCGCCGGTTACAGCGCGGCGGCCTGCTTCGCGATGGCCGACTTGCGGTTCGCGGCCTGGTTCTTGTGGATGACGCCCTTGGAGGCGGCCTTGTCGAGCTTGCGGTTCGCGACCTGGACGGCGGCGGTCGCCTGCTCCTTGTCGCCGGCCGAGATCGCCTCGCGCGCAGCGCGCACGACGGTCTTCAGCTCGCTCTTGACGGCCTTGTTGCGCTCCTGCGCCTTCAGGTTGGTGCGGTTGCGCTTGATCTGCGACTTGATGTTTGCCACGTGGTGTGTCTTTCGTTCTCGTGTGGGTGCGGAAGTGCCGTCGCGAGGTAGAGGGGCTCGCATCCGGCGTTTCGTGCGGGGTGGGACCCACACGCAAGCCAACAGGCAACGATACCAGCTTCGCGCCCCGCGCACCAATGACGGTGCGCGTCAGGTCGCAGCGGCGGATCGCCGGGTGGCCTTCGCACGCCGGTGCTCGAGTTCGGCGACCGCACCCAGCACGACGGCGGTGAACTCGCGTGGGCGCACGAGGCTGACCAGGTGCGTGGCGCCGGGGATCACGACGAGTCTCGCATCGCGCGCGGCGCGGAGCATCCGTCGCTCCTCGAACCGGAAGTGGTCGTACCGGCCGTTGACGAGCCACACCGGGCAGTCGACGCGCGCGAGCGCGGCCTCGGGGTCGAGGGTGCCGACGGCCGCGAGCGCCGGCGCCATCACGTCGAGCGCGACGCCGCCCGCGACGACGTCGTCGGCCGCCTCGCGCCCGAGGAAGAGGCGGGCCATGCCGTCGTTGACCGCACGCCCCTGGTCGGGCAGCCTCCCGATCGCCGCGGCGAGCCGCTGGTACCCGGCGAGCGCGACGCCGCGCGGGCGCGTGCCGCACGAGGCGGCGACGAGTCCGTCGATCCGACCGGGATGGCGCGCGGCGTACTCGATCGAGAGGTAGCCGCCGAGGCTGAGGCCCACGAGCAGGCGCGGTGCGGGCGCGCCGTCGCCGCGCGAGCCTGCTGCGTCGCCGCCCGACACGGCCTCGTCGATCGTGTCGATCGCGGCGTGCACCGAGAACGGTTCGCCGCGCCGCGTGCCGTGCGCGGGCAGGTCGACGGCGTGCACGTCGAGGTCGTGCTCGGCGAGGGGCCGCAACTGGTTGCGCCACATCGTCGCCGAGGTGCGGATGCCGTGCACCAGCACCACCCTGGCCCGAGTCATCCGTCGCCTCCCATCGAGGTTCGCTCGGTCGACGGGCTCGGTCCGCGTGCGGTCCGCAGCGCCGTCGCGTGCGACCAGCGTAGCGATCGGGTGCGGATGCGGCATCCGTCACCCGGCGCGCGCGGGCGACCGGCCGGAACATGGGAGAATCGTCGGGATGTCTCCGAGAGCCGTAGCCCCGCTGGTGCCCGCCGCCACCGATCCCGCGATGATCCGCAACTTCTGCATCATCGCGCACATCGACCACGGCAAGTCGACGCTCGCCGACCGCATGCTGCAGATCACGGGCATCGTCAGCGACCGCGACATGCGCGCGCAGTACCTCGACCGCATGGACATCGAGCGCGAGCGCGGCATCACGATCAAGAGCCAGGCCGTGCGCATGCCCTGGGCCGTGGCCGACTCGTCGGGCGCCGGTCGTGCGTACGCGCTCAACATGATCGACACGCCGGGCCACGTCGACTTCAGCTACGAGGTGTCGCGTTCGCTCGCCGCGTGCGAGGGCGCGATCCTGCTGGTCGACGCCGCGCAGGGCATCGAGGCGCAGACGCTCGCGAACCTCTACCTGGCCCTCGAGAACGACCTCGAGATCATCCCCGTGCTGAACAAGATCGACCTGCCCGCGGCCGAGCCCGAGAAGTACGCGCGCGAGCTCGCCGAGCTCATCGGCGGCTCGCCCGACGACGTGCTGAAGGTCTCGGGCAAGACCGGCGAGGGCGTCGAGGCGCTTCTCGATCGCGTCGTCGAGCGCATCCCCGCTCCGGTGGGGGACGCGGATGCCCCGGCCCGCGCGATGATCTTCGACTCGGTGTACGACAGCTACCGCGGCGTCGTCACGTACGTGCGCATGGTCGACGGCAAGTTGAACCCGCGTGAGCGCATCCAGATGATGTCGACCCGGGCGACGCACGAGATCCTCGAGATCGGCGTCAGCTCGCCCGAGCCCACGCCCACGAAGGGACTCGGCGTCGGCGAGGTCGGCTACCTCATCACCGGCGTGAAGGACGTGCGCCAGTCGAAGGTCGGCGACACCGTGACCACCGCGGTCAAACCGGCGAGCGAGGCGCTCGCGGGCTACACCGAGCCGCTGCCCATGGTCTTCTCCGGCCTGTATCCGATCGACGGCAGCGACTATCCCGAGCTGCGCGAGGCGCTCGACAAGCTGAAGCTCTCCGACGCGGCGCTCGTCTACGAGCCCGAGACCTCGGTCGCGCTGGGCTTCGGCTTCCGGGCCGGGTTCCTCGGCCTCCTGCACCTCGAGATCGTCACCGAGCGCCTTCGCCGCGAGTTCGGCCTCGACATCATCGCGACCGCGCCGAGCGTGGTCTACGAGGTGACGACCGAAGACAAGAAGACGGTCACGGTCACCAACCCGAGCGAGTTCCCGACCGGCGGCAAGATCGCCGAGGTGCGCGAGCCGATGGTGAAGGCCGCGATCCTCGCCCCGAAGGACTACGTGGGCACCATCATGGAGCTCTGCCAGTCGCGTCGCGGGTCGCTGCTCGGCATGGACTACCTGGGTGAGGACCGCGTCGAGATCCGCTACACCATCCCGCTCGGCGAGATCGTGTTCGACTTCTTCGACCAGTTGAAGTCGAAGACGGCCGGCTACGCGAGCCTCGACTACGAGCCCGTGGGCGACCAGGCCGCCGACCTCGTCAAGGTCGACATCCTGCTCCAGGGCGAGCAGGTCGACGCGTTCAGCGCGATCGTGCACCGCGACAAGGCGTACGCCTACGGCGTGCTCATGACCGGCCGGCTCCGAGAGCTCATCCCGCGCCAGCAGTTCGAGGTGCCCATCCAGGCCGCGATCGGCGCTCGCATCATCGCGCGCGAGTCGATCCGCGCGATGCGCAAAGACGTCCTGGCCAAGTGCTACGGCGGCGACATCACGCGCAAGCGCAAGCTCCTCGAGAAGCAGAAGGAGGGCAAGAAGCGCATGAAGATGGTCGGCCGCGTCGAGGTCCCCCAGGAGGCCTTCATCGCCGCGCTCTCAGGAGAGACCGAGGGTAAGAAGGACGGCAAGAAGTAGGCTGTCCCGGATGTCTCGCCGCAGCACCTTCACCGACCAGTCCGTGACGTACGGGGCGATCGGGGCGACCCTCGATCCCGACTTCCTCCGGTATCCGCCGGCGGGCTTCCGGCCCGCCGAAGACACCGTGAAGCTCGGCTCGGGCGCCGAGCGGTTCGAGCGCGCCGCCGAGGCGCTCATGACCTGGGGCGTGCAGCGGGGCTCGGGCTTCGAGGTCGTCGACGTCGCCGAGGGCACGGGGGCGCAGTACACGGGCATCGCCTACGACGCCGAGGGCGCGCCGCTCAGCGAACAGCCGGCACCCCGGATCGAGCAGCGTTTCACCGCCGACGGCACGGCGTTCATCGCCGCGGGCATGACCGCGACGCTCAAGCCGACCCGACGGTTCGCGGGCAAGCCGACGCCCGTGCTCGTGGTGTACGTCATCGACGAGCCCGACCGGGTGGGCTTCGCCTACGGCACGGCCGGCCCGGCGCGCGAGAGCGGCGAGGAGTCGTTCATCCTCGAGCGACGCGACGACGACAGCGTGTGGCTGACCGTTCGCTCGATCCTCCAGCCGGCCGGCGGCCTCCGGCGGATCGCCGCGCCCATGCGGCGGCGCCGCCGGCGCGAGCTCGTGAAGCGACAGCTGCGCGCGCTGCATCCCGCGTTCCCGAGCTGACGTGGCCGGCCCGCTTCCACTCGGCGATCCGGCGCCCGCTGACGGACTGCTGCCCGCGTCGGCCGCGATCGGCGCCGACGACCGCGCGTTCGGCGTCTACGTGCACGTGCCGTTCTGCCGGGTGCGCTGCGGCTACTGCGACTTCAACACCTATACGGCCGATGAACTGCGCGGCGCGCGACGTTCCGACTACGCCGGTCAGGCGATCGACGAGATCCGGATGTCGCGCCGCGTGCTCGAAGGGTCGGGTGTGCGCTCGCGCGAGGCATCCACCGTCTTCTTCGGCGGCGGCACGCCGACCCTGCTGCCGACCGGCGACCTCGTGTCGATGCTCGGCGCGATCCGCGACGAGTTCGGACTCGTCGCGGGCGCCGAGGTCACGACCGAGGCGAACCCCGACTCGGTCGACCGCGACGACCTCGCCCGGCTGGCCGCCGGCGGGTTCACGCGCGTCTCGTTCGGCATGCAGTCGGCGGTGCCGCACGTGCTCGCGACGCTCGATCGGACGCACGACCCCGAGCGCGTGCCCCTCGTCGTCGGCTGGGCCCGCGAGGCCGGGCTCGACGTGAGCCTCGACCTCATCTACGGCACCCCGGGCGAGAGTCTCGCCGACTGGCGACGCAGCGTCGAGGCCGTGCTCGCCGAGCGCCCCGACCACGTCAGCGCGTATGCGCTCATCGTCGAGGACGGCACCAAGCTCGCGCGGCAGAT
The DNA here is from genome assembly GCF_009647605.1 of Agromyces agglutinans. Classification (GTDB taxonomy): domain Bacteria; phylum Actinomycetota; class Actinomycetes; order Actinomycetales; family Microbacteriaceae; genus Agromyces; species Agromyces agglutinans. The sequence continues at coordinate 57,434 of NZ_WJIF01000014.1, forward strand.
CCGGCGCGGTGAGGTCGCCGAACCCTCCGACGACCTCGAGGCCGACATGTACGAGCTGGCCGACGACCTGCTCGCCGCCGCAGGCTACGAGTGGTACGAGGTGAGCAACTGGGCGACGCGCGTCGAGCAGCGCTCGCGGCACAACCTCGGCTACTGGCGCGGCGACGACTGGTGGGGCGTCGGCCCCGGAGCGCACAGCCACGTCGGCGGCGTGCGCTGGTGGAACGCGAAGCATCCGGCCGCGTACGCCGAGCGCCTCGCGGCGGGCGTCTCGCCGGCGGTGGGCCGGGAGACCCTCGACGCGGCGACCCGGGAGACCGAGCGCGTACTGCTCACCTCGCGGATCCGCGAGGGACTCGCGATCGAGTCGCTGCCCGCGGCCGGCCGGCACGCCGTCGCGGCGCTCATCGCCGACGGGCTCGTGGAAGCACGAACCGCCCTCGCCGGGAGACTGGTGCTCACCCGGCGAGGGCGGTTGCTGGCCGATGCGGTCGTGCGGCGGCTGCTGGATCCGGTCGGACCTAGCTGACGAACTTGATCGACATCGGGTAGGTGTACGGCTGGCCCTGGTTGGCCTTCACCGCGGCGATGATGCTGAACACGATGTTCACGATCCAGACGGCGGCGAAGAGGAAGAACCCGATCAGCACGAACATCAGGATGTAGCTGACCACGTAGGCGATCAGCACGGTCAGCTGGAAGTTCAGCGCCGTGGCCGAGTGCGCGCGGATGAAGGGGCCCTTGTCTTTGAGGACCAGGTAGCCGATGAGCGCCGGCAGGAAGTTGAAGATCGCCCCGCCGATGTGGATCAGCGTCGCCCAGAGCTTCTCGTCGGACGGGCTCAGCTGCTGGCTCTGCTGGTAGGGGTTGCCGGGCGGCGGCGTCGGCGGCCCGGGCGGCGGCGGGGTGGGCGGCCCAGGCGGAGGCGTGGGAGGCGCGGCATCGGACATGGCAGTCTCCTTCTCGGTACCCGTGTTCCGGGATCACGTCATGATCCCAGACGAGCGCGCCGGGGCGGAAGACCCACCCCGGCGCGCCCGGACCCGGATTCCCGCCCGACTACTTGATGAGGCGGATGGCGAACGGGTAGCGGTAGTGCTGGCCCTCCTTCGCCTTGAGGAAGCCGAGGATCGAGAAGACGACCATCAGCACCCACAGCGCGAGCGGGAGGATCCAGCCGATGAGGCCCCAGATGCCGAACGTCACGGCACCGAGGATGGCGTTCACGATCAGGATCGCGATGTAGGCGATGGTCGCCGTGATCTGGAAGTTCAGGGCCTCCTTCGCCTCGACGTTCGTGAAGCTGCCGCGGTCCTTGAAGACGAGCCAGATGATGAGCGACGGCAGGAAGCCGATGATGCCGCCGAGGTGGGCGAACGAGGCCCACTGGACGTCCTGCTCCTGGGTCAGGGGCGCAGCGGGCGCGGGGCCCTGCGGCTGCTGGGAGGCGTACGGGTCGGGGGCGTTCGGATCGGTCATGGGAGTGCCTTTCGGGTTATGAAGGGGAGATCCGCGTCGATCGCGGCATCCGCAGCGCAGGGGAGGGGGACTGCGGACGTGCATACGGTAGCGTCGCTCGGGTCGCCGGGCAACGGTGCAGACCCGGAAAGTCGCGATACGATTGGCACTCGGGTGCAGTGAGTGCCAAACGGAGGAGGGCGAGGGCTCGATGGTCTCGGAACGCGGTCTGGCGGTGCTCCGGGCGATCGTGCAGGACTACGTCGCCTCGCGCGAGCCAGTGGGCTCGAAGACCATCGTCGAGCGCCACTCCTTCGGCGTCTCCGCCGCGACGATCCGCAACGACATGGCCCTCCTCGAGGAGGAGGAGCTGATCGCAGCGCCCCACACCTCGTCGGGCCGCGTGCCGACCGACAAGGGGTACCGCGTCTTCGTCGACCAGCTCACCGAGGTTCGGCCCCTCACGTCAGCGCAGCGGCACGCGATCGAGACGTTCCTCGGCGAGGCCGGCGACCTCGACGAGCTGCTCTCGCGCACCGTGCGCCTGATCGCCCAGCTCACCCGGCAGCTCGCCGTGGTACAGGTGCCGAGCTTCGCGAGCTCGCGCGTGCGGCACGTCGAGCTCGTGCACCTCTCGCCCACGCGCGTGCTGTGCATCCTGATCACCGACTCCGGCCAGGTCGAACAGCGGCTCGCCGACCTCGGCGGCGAGGTCGACGAGGCGACGCTCGCGGCGCTCCGCGTGCGGCTGAACGAGGTGGCCGGCGGGCTGACGCTGACGGACGCCGCGGCCGCGCTCTCGGGCGAGATCTCCGCGGTCGACCCCCGTCACGCCGAGGTGCTGCACACCCTCGCGGCGACGCTCGCCGAGCAGGCGCGCGCGCAGCGCAGCGACCGGCTCGTGGTCGCGGGCGCGGCGAACCTCGTGCGCACCGAGCAGGACTTCTCGGGCTCGATCCTCGGCGTGATCGAGGCGATCGAGGAGCAGGTCGTGCTGCTGCGCCTCTTCGGCGAGATGGCGGCCGAGCCGCAGGGCGTGGCCGTCCGCATCGGCCGCGAGAACGAGCCGTTCGGCTTGGGCGAGACCTCCGTCGTCTCGAGCGCGTTCACGGTGCCCGGGCGCGACCTCGCCCGGCTCGGCATCGTGGGCCCGACCCGCATGGACTACACCTCGAGCATGGCCGCCGTGCGCGCCGTCGCCCGCTACCTCTCCCGCACGCTCGGAGAGCACTGACCCACGGCGGGTCGCCGCCCGATGGCGGACCCGCCCGTACCCGATCGAAAGGAACCGCCCTCCGTGGCCGACCACTACGAGGTCCTCGGCGTCTCGCGCGACGCCACCCCCGACGAGATCAAGAAGGCGTACCGCCGCCTCGCCCGTGAACTGCACCCGGACGTCAACCCCGGCACCGAGGCATCCGAGCGGTTCAAGGAGGTGACGCACGCGTACGACGTGCTCTCCGACCCGAAGCAGCGCCAGCAGTACGACCTCGGCGGCCAGGGCGGCATGGGCGGCCAGGGGTTCGGCGGCTTCGGCGACATCTTCGAGACGTTCTTCGGTGCGGGCCAGCAGACCCGCGGCCCGCGCTCGCGCCGTGAGCGGGGCCAGGACGCGCTCATCCGCGTCGAGGTCGGCCTCGACGAGGTGATCTTCGGCACGCACCGCGACCTGGAGGTCGACACGGCCGTGCTCTGCGAGACCTGCCACGGCTCGTGCTGCCAGCCGGGCACCGCGCCCGTCACGTGCGACATCTGCCACGGCACGGGCTCGATCCAGCGCGCCGTGCGGTCGCTGCTCGGCAACGTCATGACCTCGAGCCCGTGCGGCACCTGCCGCGGGTACGGCACGGTCATCGCGACGCCGTGCGTGACCTGCCAGGGCCAGGGCCGGGTTCGCGCCCGGCGCACCGTGCCGGTCGACATCCCCGCGGGCGTCGACACGGGCGTGCGGCTGCAGATGCCGGGCTCGGGCGAGGCCGGCCCCGCCGGCGGACCCAACGGCGACCTCTACCTCGAGATCAAGGTGCGGGGCCACGACGTCTTCAGCCGCAACGGCGACGACCTGCTCGCGACCCTCGAGGTCGCGATGACCGACGCGATCCTCGGCACGACCGCGACGATCCCGGCGCTCGACGGCGACGTCGACATCGAGGTGAAGGCCGGCATCCAGTCGGGTGAGATCGTCACCGTGAAGGATCGCGGCGTCACGCGACTGCGGGGCAACGGTCGCGGTGACCTCCGCATCGGCGTGCAGGTGGTCACGCCGACCAAGCTCTCGGGCAAGGAACGCGCGCTCGTCGAGCAGCTCGCCGCGTCGCGCAAGCCGGGCAAGCCCGAGCTCGCGCACTTCCAGCAGGGCCTGTTCGCGCGCCTGCGCGACCGGTTCCTCGGCTAGCCGACGGATGCCACGGCCGGACGGAGCCCGATGAGCAGCCTCTACCTCGCCGAGGACCTCGACCTCGCGGCCGTGCGCCCCGGCGACCGGCTCGCGCTCACGGGCGACGAGGCCAGGCACGCCGTGACCGTCGCACGCGTGCGCGTCGGCGAGCGCCTGAGCGTGGGCGACGGTCGCGGCCGGGTCGTGCGCGGCGAGGTCGTCGGCACGGGCCAGCGCGAGCTCGAGCTCGCGGTCGGCGAGGTCGTGGTCGAAGAACGCGCGGCCCCCTCGCTCACGCTCGTGCAGGCCCTCGCCAAGGGCGACCGCGACGAGCTCGCGGTGCAGGCCGCCACCGAGCTCGGCGTCGACCGGATCGTGCCGTGGGCCGCGGCGCGGTCGGTGTCGCGGTGGGAGGGGCCGAAGGCCGCCAAGGGCCGCCAGCGCTGGACCACGATCGTGCGCGAGGCCACGAAGCAGTCGATCCGCGCTTGGCGCCCCGAGGTCGACGAGGTGACCACCACGGCGAGCCTGGCCGACCGCCTGCAGGGTTCGCGCGTGCTGCTGCTCGAGCCGAGCGCGACGACCGCGCTCACCGAGCTCGCCTTCGACGCGCGCGACCTCGCGCTCGTGGTCGGCCCAGAGGGCGGCATCGCCCCCGACGAGCTGGCCCGGCTCACGGCCGCGGGCGGCGAGCCGGTCCGGCTCGGGGCATCCGTGCTGCGCACCTCGACGGCCGGGCCGGCGGCCATCGCCGTGATCTCTGCCGCGCTCGGGCGGTGGTGACGCATCCGTCGCTACGATGGACGCATGAGCGAGACCCGCGAACCGACCGTCTTCGAGCGCATCGCGGCCGGTGAGATCCCCGCGCGCATCGTCGCCGAGACCGACCGCGTGATCGCGTTCCACGACATCGCGCCCCAGGCGCCCGTGCACGTCGTGGTCACCCCGCGGGTCGGCGACCACCGCGACGTGGTCGAGCTCGCCGCGGCCGACCCGGCGCTGCTGGTCGAGCTCGTCGAGGTGGCCCAGCGGGTCGCGGGCGAGCTCGCCGACGGCGACTTCCGGCTCGTCTTCAACACCGGCGCCGGCGCCGGGCAGACCGTCTTCCACGTGCACGCGCACGTCCTCGCGGGTGGCCTCGAGGAGGGCACGCTTGCCGGTGGGTGATCAGGAACCGCCCATCGGCGCCGAAGCGCCCGACGACGCGCGCGAGGAACGCCTGCAGATCGACGGCATCGCGATGGTGCGCCTGCTCGGCCCCCAAGACCGCCTGCTCGCGAGCATCCAGCGCGAGTATCCCGGCGTGACCGTGCACGTGCGCGGCAACGAGATCGCGATCCGCGGCGACGACGACGAGCGCCTGCGCGTGCGGCGCCTCATCGAGGAGCTGCTCGAACTCGTCCGCCAGGGCCAGGACCCCACCCCGACCGAAGTCAGGAGTTCAGCCAGGATGCTCGACCAGGACCCGGCCGCGCGCCCGTCCGAGATGCTCGGCCAGGTGATCGTCTCGAGCCGCGGCAAGTCGATCCGCCCGAAGACCGAGGGCCAGCGCGCCTACGTCGACGCGATCGACGAGCACACCATCGTGTTCGGCATCGGCCCCGCGGGCACCGGCAAGACCTACCTCGCGATGGCGAAGGCCGTGCAGGCGCTGCAGCGCAAGGAGGTCAGCCGCATCATCCTGACGCGCCCGGCCGTCGAGGCGGGGGAGCGGCTGGGCTTCCTGCCCGGCACCCTGACCGACAAGATCGACCCGTACCTGCGCCCGCTCTACGACGCGCTCAACGAGATGATGGATCCCGAGCTCGTGCCGAAGCTGCTCGCGTCCGGCACCGTCGAGGTGGCACCGCTCGCGTACATGCGCGGCCGCACCCTGAACGACTCGTTCGTCGTGCTCGACGAGGCGCAGAACACGACACCCGAGCAGATGAAGATGTTCCTCACCCGGCTCGGCTTCGGCTCGAAGATGGTGGTCACGGGAGATGTCACGCAGGTCGACCTGCCGGGCGGCGCGTCCGGGCTGCGCCTGGTCACCCGCATCCTCGATCGCATCGACGACATCCACTTCGCGCGGCTCACGAGCGACGACGTCGTGCGCCACACGCTGGTCGGGCGCATCGTCGACGCCTACACCGAGTACGACCAGCGCACGCAGGCGCAGCGCTTCGAGCGCGACCAGGCGCGCGAGTTCGCCAATCGCGCCGAGCGCCGCGGCCGCGCGCCGCGCGACCACCAGCCACCCCGACCCAAGAAGTGACGGCGAGACGTGACCCGATGGAGCGCGACCTGATGAGCATCGAGATCAACAACGAGTCGGCGATCGAGGTCGACGAGTCGGCGCTGCAGCGGCTCGCCGTGTACACGCTCGACGCGATGCACGTGCACCAAGACGCCGAGCTCGCGATCCTCCTCGTCGACGAGGGCGCGATGGAGCAGCTCCACGTGCAGTGGATGGACGAGCCGGGCCCGACCGACGTGCTGAGCTTCCCGATGGACGAACTGCGTCCGGGCACCGAAGACCAGCCCAGCTCGCCCGGACTGCTCGGCGACGTCGTGCTCTGCCCGCAGGTCGCGGAGTCGCAGGCCAGGCAGGCCGGCCACCCCCTGCTCGACGAGCTCCAGCTGCTCACGGCGCACGGCATCCTGCACCTGCTCGGCTTCGACCACGCCGAGCCCGATGAAGAGAAGGAGATGTTCTCCATCCAGCGGGACATCCTCGTGGGCTTCGCGATGCAGGAGCGTCGTCGCTGACGATGCAGGCCTGGATCTTCGTCTCCGCGGCGGTCATGCTCGTCGCGTTCGGCGGCCTGATGGCCGCCGTCGACTCCGCGCTCGGCACGCTGTCCCGGGCCGACGTCACCGATCTCGCGCTCGTCTCCCGCGCGCGCCGTTCGCTCCTCGCCATCGCCGAGGACCCGGGGCCCCACGTCAACGCGGTCAACTTCGTCCGCATCCTCGCAGAGACGACCGCGGCCGTGCTGGTCACCCTCGCGTTCACGTCGTTCATCGACAACGTGTGGTTCGTGCTGCTCTGGTCGGCGCTGATCATGACCGCCGTCTCGTTCGTGCTCGTCGGCGCGAGCCCGCGCAGCGTCGGCCGGGCGCACTCGCGCGCGGTCCTGCGCTGGTCGGCGCCGATCGTCCGGTTGCTGCGCGTCATCCTCGGTCCGATCGCCGGCGCGCTCGTCGCGCTGGGCAACCGGGTGACGCCCTCGCGCATCCGCTTCGCGGGGGTCTCGAGCGAGGAGCAGCTGCTCAGCATCGTCGACGAGGCCGCCGAGCTCGATGTGCTCGAGGCCGAGGACCGCGAGCTGATCCACTCGATCTTCGAGTTCAACGACACCGTCGTGCGCGAGGTCATGGTCGCCCGCACCGACATGGTCACGATCGACGCGGGCGCGCATCTGCCGCACGCCATGGCCGTGTTCCTGAAGGCCGGCTACTCGCGCATCCCCGTCGTCGAGCGCGATGCCGACGACGTCATCGGCATCCTGTACCTGCGCGACCTGGCGCGGCTCGCGTTCGAGCGCACGCTCGACGCCGAGCAGCTGACGGTCGGCCAACTCGCGCGCCCGGCGGTGTTCGTGCCCGACTCGATGAAGGCCGACGCGCTGTTGCGCCAGATGCAGCTGGAGTCGAACCACCTCGCGATGATCGTCGACGAGTACGGCGGCATCGCCGGGCTCGTCACGCTCGAGGACCTCATCGAGGAGCTCGTCGGCGACATCTCCGACGAGTACGACCGCGAGGCGGCCCAGGTCGAGGAGCTCGGCGACGGCCGATTCCGCGTGAACGCGCGCCTGCCGATCGACGAACTCGGCGAGCTGTTCGGCCTCGACCTCGAGGACGAAGACGTCGACAGCGCCGGGGGCCTGCTCGCGAAGGAGCTCGGCCGGCTGCCGCAGCCGGGCGACCGTGCCGCGGTGTCGGGGCTGATCCTCGAGGCCGAGCGCACGGAGGGCCGGCGCAAGCGCATCTCCACCATCCTCGCCTGGCCCGACCAGGCACTGATCGACGCGCGAACCGCCTTCCCGGCGCTCGACGCGGAAAGGAGCCGTGAAGATGGCTGAGTACCGCGCCGGATTCGTCTCGTTCGTCGGACGACCGAACGTCGGCAAGTCGACGCTGACGAACGCGCTCGTGGGTGAGAAGGTCGCGATCACGAGTTCGAAGCCGCAGACCACGCGCCGCGCCATCCGCGGCATCGTGCATCGCGAGCACGGGCAGCTGATCCTCGTGGACACGCCGGGGCTCCACCGCCCGCGAACCCTGCTGGGCGAGCGCCTGAACACCCTCGTGCAGTCGACCCTCGGCGACGTCGACGTGATCGCGTTCTGCGTGCCCGCGAACGAGGCGATCGGGCCGGGCGACCGGTTCATCAACGAGCAGCTCGAGCAGTATCCGCGCGCGAAGAAGGTCGCGATCGTGACGAAGACGGATGCCACGTCGAAGGCGAAGGTGGCCGAGCAGCTGCTCGCGGTCTCAGAGCTCCGCGAGTGGGCGGCGATCATCCCGGTCTCCGCGCCGCGCGGCGAACAGCTCGACGTGCTGGTGGCCGAGCTCCTCGCGCTCATGCCCGAGTCCGACCAGCCGCTCTACCCGGCCGAGACGACGACCGACGAGGACGCCGCCGAACGCATCGCGGAGTACATCCGCGAGGCCGCGCTCGAGGGCGTCGCCGACGAGCTCCCGCACTCGATCGCGGTCACCGTCGACGACATGATCGAACGCGACGACAAGGATCTCGTCGAGATCTACGCGAACCTCTTCGTCGAGCGCGACAGCCAGAAGGGCATCATCATCGGCAAGGGCGGTGCCCGGCTGAAGGAGGTCGGCGCGACCGCGCGCGTGCAGATCGAGCAGCTGCTCGGCCGCAAGGTCTACCTCGCGTTGCACGTGAAGGTCGCGAAGGACTGGCAGCGCGACCCCAAGCAACTGGGGCGGCTCGGCTTCTGAGGTCGTCGGCGGCCTCCATCGCGAGGATGATTCCGGTCGGCCGAGCGCGCCTGCGCCTCGGCGGGCACGTACGGTGGATCGGTGAGCACTGACGAGCAGCGCGTCGCCCTGAGCCGCGGGAAGCTGACGACCGACATCGTCCTCGCGGTCGTGTTCGGGCTCGTGTGCCTGCCGTTCGCGCTCCTCGGGGACCTGGCCGACCTGTTCGCGCTCACGGGGTTCGTGGCGGCGCTCGCGATCCGACGGCTCGCGCCGCATTGGTCGCTCGGGGTCGCGTGGGCCGCGGCGCTGCTGCAGATGCTGGCCCTGCGCGACCTGCAGCTCTACGACGCCGCGGTGCTGGGCGTCCTGTACTCGACGGCCGCCCACGGCGGTCGCGTGCTCAAGTGGCTCGGCCTCGCGTCGGCCGGCGTCGGCGCACTCGTGGCGACGCTCTACCTGGGGCTCATCAAGCCGCTGTTCGACGGCAGCTCGTTCCCCGGCCAGGATCCCCTCTCGGTCGCCGTCTGGCTGACGTTCCTCTTCATCTCGGCCGTCGCGGTGCTCGTGCTGGCCTGGACGGCGGGCCTGCTGGTCCGTGCGGTGCGCGACTCCCGTGAGATCCGCCGTCGCGAGGAGGATGCCACGCGCAAGCGCGAGCTCGCGGAGTACCGCTACGTCGTCGAGCAGGAGCGCAATCGCATCGCGCGCGACATGCACGACGTCGTCGCGCATTCGCTCGCCGTCGTCATCGCGCAGTCCGACGGGGCGCGGTTCGCGGCGGCGAGCCGGCCGCAGGCCGCGGTCGACGCCCTCGGCACGATCGCGGGGGTCGCGCGCGGCGCGCTGGGCGATGTGCGGATGCTCCTCGCCGAGCTCCGCCACGCGGAGGGCGAGGCGCCCCAGCCGGTGCTCGACGACCTCGGGGCACTGCTCGAGCAGGTGCGTACCGCGGGGCTCGACCTCCGATTCGAGGAGGTCGGCGAGCGCGTGCCGCTCGGCACCGGTCACCAGATCGCGGTGTACCGCATCATCCAGGAGGCGCTCACGAACGCGCTGCGCCACGGCGACACCGGCCGGCCCGTGTCGCTGAAGCTCACCTGGAGCGAGCGCGGCGTGCTCGTCGATGTCGCGAACGCGGTGCGGCCGGATGCCTCGCGCGAGTCGTCCGGCTTCCGACACGGGATACCCGGCATGCGCGAGCGCGCCCAGTTGGCCGGCGGAACCCTCTCCGCCGATGTCGACGGCGACGGCGCGTTCCGCGTGATCGCCGACATCCCGGCCACCCAGGGGAGGACCCCATGACCGGCATCCGCATCGCCCTCGTCGACGACCAGGCGCTCTTCCGCGCCGGCGTGCGAATGCTGGTCGACTCGCAGCCCGACCTCGAGTTCGTCGGGGAGGCCGGCGACGGCGTGCAGGCGGTCGCGCTGGTCGAGCGCGTGCGGCCCGACGTGGTGCTGATGGACGTGCGGATGCCGCTCGCCGACGGCATCCAGGCCACCGAGCGCATCATCGGCGACGCCGACCGGGCCGGGCGGACCCCGCCGCGCATCCTCGTGCTCACGACCTTCGACCTCGACGAGAACGCAGCACGTGCGATCCGGGCCGGCGCGAGCGGGTTCGTGCTGAAGGACGCCGATCCCGAGTTCCTGCTGGCCGCGATCCGCACCGTGCACCAGGGCAACGCGGTGCTCGCCGCGACCGCGACCCGCGAGCTGTTCGCGCACGTCGGGCGGGGCTCGGGCGCACGACCAGCCCCGGCCGCGTGGTCGGAACTCACGCCGCGCGAGCGCGAGATTTTCGCGCTCGCGGCGCGCGGCCTCTCGAACACCGAGATCGCGACCTCCGAGTTCCTCAGCGAGGCGACCGTGAAGACCCACGTGAGCCGCATCCTCTCGAAGCTCGGGCTCCGCGATCGGGTGCAGCTGGTCGTGTTCGCCTACGAGCACGACCTCACCGGATGATGATGCGGGATCATCCCAGCGGATGACGCGGTGCCCTCGCCGGGCGGATGCCGCGCGCTCCGGTCGTCCGTAGCGTCGAAGACATGCAGAACACTCCTTCGGACCTCGGACTCATCGCCCGCGCGGTCGGCCTCGGCAAGCGCTACGGCGACGGCGCGAACCAGGTCGTCGCCCTCGACGACGTCTCGATCGGCCTTCGCCGCGGCGAGTTCACGGCGATCATGGGGCCCTCCGGCTCGGGCAAGTCGACCCTGATGCACCTGATGGCCGGACTCGACACGCCCACCACGGGTCAGGTGTGGCTCGGCGACACCGACATCACCGACCTCTCCGACAGCGCGCTGACCGTGTTGCGCCGGCGCCGCATCGGCTTCGTGTTCCAGTCGTTCAACCTCGTGCCGACGCTCGACGTGAAGGGCAACGTGCTCCTGCCGTTCGAACTCGACGGGCGCCGGCCCACGCTCGACGAGCAGGTGTGGATCGACGAACTCATCGACACCCTCGGCCTGCGGCCCCGCCTCGGCCACCGCCCGCACGAGCTCTCGGGCGGGCAGCAGCAGCGCGTGGCCATCGCCCGCGCGCTCGCGACCCGCCCCGACCTGGTCTTCGCCGACGAGCCGACGGGCAACCTCGACTCGCGAACGGGGCGCGAGGTGCTCGGCCTCCTCGCGGCGACGAGCGCCCGTTCGGGTCAGGCGATCGCGATGGTCACGCACGACCCGATCGCCGCGAGCCACGCCGACCGCATCCTCGTGCTCGCCGACGGCCGCATCGTGCGCGACCTCGGGCGTTCCACGCCCGAGCAGATCTCGGCCTACATGCTGCAGATGGAGGCGGCGGCGTGAGCCGGGGACTGCGCGACCACCTGCCCACCCTGCTCGTCGCCGCGCTCGCAGCCGCCTTCGGCGTCGCGCTGCTGCAGGTCACCGGCATCCTCGCCGCGGTGATCGCGGCCGATGACGTGGCCGGGTCGAGCGGCACGGTCGCAATCATGCTGAACGTCACCGCCTTCGTGTTCATCGCGATCGCGGTCTACGTCGCCGCGGTGACGACGGCGAACACGGTCGCGACGGTCGTCGCGGGCCGCACGCGCCTGATCGCGCTGCTCCGGCTCATCGGATCGAGCGCCCGCAGCCAGCGCGCGGCGATCGCCCGCGAGGGCCTCGTGGTCGGGGCGCTCGGCGCGGTGGCGGGCGCGCTCCTCGGCACGGGCGTCGCCTGGGGCGTCGCGCGAGTCGGGGTCGCGGCCGGCGTGATCCCCGAGTTCGACTACGGCTACCTCCAGCCCGTGCTCCTGGTGCCGATGGTCGCCGTGGTGTTCACGACGTGGCTCGCCGCATGGGCGGGCTCGCGGCGAGTGCTGGCCGTGCGGCCCGCGCAGGCGCTCGGCAACTCGGCCGAGTCCTCGACCGAGGAGGTCGCGCGCCGGGTCGGCCGAACCGCCACCGGGGTCACCCTGATCGTGCTGGGCGTGCTCGCCCTCGCGGGCGGCGTCGCGGTCGGGCTCCTGTACCCGATGGGCGTGCTCATCGGCGTCGTCGGAGGCATCCTCTCGTTCACCGGCATCGTGCTGATCGCCGATCGCATCATGCCCCCGGTGCTGCGCGCCATCGGGCGGCTCCTCGGCTCGTCGCCGTCGACCCGGCTCGCCGCCGAGAACGCGGTGCGCCACCCCGAGCGGGCGACCCGCATGACGATCGGCCTCGTCGTCGGCGTCACCCTCGTGACGATGTTCGCCGTCACGATGGAGACCTACCGCCAGGCGATGACCGAGGTGCTCAGCGACCAGGAGATGCTCGAAGCGGCGATCGGGCCCGTCATCGACGGCACCGTCGCGGTGTTCTCGGGACTCGTCGGGTTCAGCGCCGTCATCGCCGCCGTCGGGCTCGTGAACACGCTCTCGATCAGCGTGCTGCAGCGCACGCGCGAGATCGGGCTGCTGCGCGCCCTCGGGTTCGACCGCACGCAGGTGCGCACCATGATCCTCGCCGAGGCCGCCGCGCTGACGGTCGCGGCGACGCTCACCGGGCTCGTGCTCGGCACGGTCTACGGCTGGCTCGGCGCGCAGTCGATGCTCGGATCGCTGACCGGGGAGCCGCGCTTCGTCGTGCCCGTGGTGCCGTGGCTGGTCATCGCCATCGTGGTCGTCGCCGCGGTCGCCGTGACCCTCGCGGCATCCGTCACGCCGGCCCGGCGCGCCGTGCGCATCTCGCCCGTCGTCGCGCTCGCGGTCGACTGACGACGAGCATCGCTCCACGAGGGCGGATGTCCCGACCGGGACATCCGCCCTCGTTTCGTCGTCGGCGCCCGGGGGAGTGCTACCCTTGACGCGTGCTTCACGGCCTGCTTCTCCTTAGCTGCCGCTGCGAGTCCTAGTTCTCAGGCCTCCCTCGCAGCGGAGTTCGTCGTCGGCTGACACCAACAGACTGAAGCGAGAAGAGCGAGCAATGCAGAACACCCAGAAGCCGTCATCGATGCCCGTGCACCGGTACCGTCCGTACCACGAGCAGATCGTCGTCGACCTGCCCGACCGCACCTGGCCGTCCAAGCGCATCACCGAGGCGCCGCGCTGGTGCGCGGTCGACCTGCGCGACGGCAACCAGGCCCTCATCGACCCGATGAGCCCCGAGCGCAAGCGCATCATGTTCGACCTGCTCGTGCGCATGGGCTACAAGGAGATCGAGGTCGGGTTCCCGAGCGCGAGCCAGACCGACTTCGACTTCGTGCGCAGCCTCATCGAAGAGGGGGCGATCCCCGACGACGTCACCATCCAGGTGCTGACCCAGGCGCGCGACCACCTCATCGAGCGCACCTACGAGTCGATCCGGGGCGCGAAGCAGGCGATCGTGCACCTCTACAACTCCACGAGCGTGCTGCAGCGCGACGTCGTGTTCCGCACCGACCGGCAGGGCATCATCGACATCGCGCTGCACGGGGCGCGCAAGTGCCGCGAGCTGGAGGCGACCGTGCCCGGCACGACCGTCTACTACGAGTACTCGCCCGAGAGCTACACGGGCACCGAGCTCGAGTTCGCGGTCGACGTCTGCAACCGGGTGCTCGAGATCTTCGAGCCCACGCCCGAGCGCAAGGTCATCATCAACCTGCCCGCGACCGTCGAGATGGCCACGCCCAACGTGTACGCCGATTCCATCGAGTGGATGAGCCGGCACCTCGCGCACCGCGAGAACGTGATCCTCTCGCTGCACCCCCACAACGACCGCGGCACCGCGATCGCCGCCGCCGAGCTCGGCTACCTGGCCGGCGCCGACCGCATCGAGGGATGCCTCTTCGGCAACGGCGAGCGCACCGGCAACGTCGACCTCGTCGCCCTCGGCATCAACCTGTTCACCCAGGGCATCGACCCGCAGATCGACTTCTCCGACATCGACGAGGTCAAGCGCACGACCGAGTACTGCAACCAGCTGCCCGTGCCCGAGCGGCACCCGTGGGCGGGCGACCTCGTCTACACCGCGTTCTCGGGATCGCATCAGGACGCGATCAAGAAGGGGTTCGAGGCGATGGCCGCCCGCGCCGAGTCCGACGGCGTCGCCGTCGACGACCTCGAGTGGGCCGTGCCGTACCTGCCCGTCGACCCGAAGGACCTGGGCCGCAGCTACGAGGCGGTCATCCGCGTGAACTCGCAGTCGGGTAAGGGCGGCGTCGCGTACCTGCTGAAGACCGACCACGCGCTCGACCTGCCGCGCAAGCTCCAGATCGAGTTCTCGGGCGTCGTACAGGCCAAGACCGACGCCGAGGGCGGCGAGGTCTCGAGCGACGAGATCTGGCGGATCTTCACCGACGAGTACCTGCCGGCACCCGCCGAGCAGCCCGCCGCGAAGTGGGGCCGGTTCGAACTGCTGTCGCTGCGCACCGAGAGCGCCCTCGACGGCATCGTCAACGTGCGGGTGGGTCTGCGCGACGGCGACGAGCACGTGCAGGCCGACGCCAGCGGCAACGGCCCGATCTCGGCGTTCCTCGCGGTGCTGGGCGCCGAGGGCGTCGAGGTGAAGCTGCGCGACTACGTCGAGCACACGCTCGCCGCGAGCGGCGACTCGCAGGCGGCGGCGTATGTCGAGCTCGAGGTCGAGGGCCGCGTGCTCTGGGGCGTCGGCATCGACGCCGACATCTCCACGGCGTCGCTGAAGGCGGTCGTCTCGGCAGTCAACCGCGCGCTGCGCGGGGTGCGCGTCGACGATGCCGAGCGCGAGGCCGCGCTCGTCTGATTCGACGGCTCGAGGTCAGCGACGGATGATCGGCATCATGCCGGTCTCCGTCGCGACCTTGCGCCGGTAGAGCATGCGCTGCTCGGGCAGCGAGAGGTCGAAGATGACGGCGAGCCAGCGGATCACCGTCGTGACCGCCACGCCCGCGATGCCGGCGATGAAGATGGGCACGCCGAAGAGGTCGAGCACCGCGAGCACGATGCATCCGGCGCCCGCGGCGACCGCGTACAGCGACCCGACGTGCATGATCGAGACCGGCAGGCTCATCAGCACGTCGCGGAGCACTCCGCCGCCGACGGCGGCGCAGATGCCGACGAAGACGGCGGGCACGATCGGCACGCCGAGGCTCAGCGCCTTCGAGGTGCCGAACGCGCCGAAGAGGCCGATGACGAGCGCGTCGAGGCCGACGATCACGTTGTTCAGGCGCTGCAACGGCGCGGCGAGGAGCATCCCGACGAGCGACGCGGCGATCGCCGTGACGAGGTACCAGTCGCTCTGCAGGCTCGCGGGCGGCAGCCCGAGCAGCAGGTCGCGGATGAGGCCGCCGCCGAGGCCGATCAACGTGCCGATGATCGCGACGCCCAGCAGGTCGAGCCGACGCTCGCCGCGGAAGCCCGAGGCGAACAGGGCGCCCTGGATGCCGCCGAGGCCGACCGCGGTGAGGTCGAGCCACAGCGGGATGGTGAACTGCGCGGATTCCACGCAGCCAGTGAACCACGAGCCGGGTGCCCCGCCGGTGCGGCGCTCGCGCGAGCCCGCCACGGCACCGGATTGCGCGAGCCTGCCGCGGGCATCGGCGGCGGGTGGGAGAATCGAGGGGTGCCGGTCTATCGAGATGAAGCGGTGGTGCTCCGCACCCACAAGCTGGGCGAGGCCGACCGCATCGTCACGCTCCTGACGCGGCGCCACGGCAAGATCCGGGCCGTCGCGAAGGGTGTGCGCCGCACGGCGTCGAAGTTCGGCGCCAGGCTCGAGCCGTTCATGGTCGCCGATCTCCAGCTCTACGAGGGCCGCACCCTCGACGTCATCACCCAGGCCGAGTCGCTCGGCTCCTACGGCGCCGACATCTCGCAGGACTATGCGGCGTACACCGCCGCGAACGCGATGGTCGAGACCGCCGATCGCGTGACCGAGGCCGAGGGGTCGCTCCAGCAGTACCTCCTGCTGGTCGGTGCGCTGCGCTCGCTCGCCCGGCGCGAGCACGGGCCGACCCTCACGCTCGACTCGTACCTGCTGCGCTCGCTCTCGCTGGCCGGCTGGGCGCCGAGCTTCCTCGACTGCGCGCGCTGCGCGCGCGAGGGTTCGCACACCGCCGTCGTCGTGCAGTTGGGCGGGGTCGTGTGCGACGAGTGCGCGCCGCCGGGGGCGCCCCGGATCGACCCGTCGACGATCGGCCTGCTCGGGGCGCTGCTCACCGGCGACTGGGCGCACGCCGAACAGGCCGGCGACCGCGACCGCAACCAGGCCAGCGGCATCATCGCCGCCTACACCCAGTGGCATCTCGAGCGGGGCCTCCGCTCGCTGCCCCACGTGACGAGGGAACCCGCACCGAAGTGACCCCCAAGCCCTACACGCACAAGGACGCCGTGCCCTACCGGCCGCTCGACTGGACCGGCCTCTACCCGCCGGCGTTCCCGACCGGCTCGGTGCCGCGCCACGTGGCGATCGTCATGGACGGCAACGGCCGGTGGGCGAACCGCCAGGGCCTGACCCGCATCGAGGGCCACAAGGCGGGCGAGGAGGTGCTGCTCGACGTCGTGGCCGGAGCGGTGCAGGCCGGGGTCGAGCACCTGTCGGTCTACGCGTTCTCGACCGAGAACTGGAAGCGCTCACCCGACGAGGTGCGCTTCCTCATGGGCTACAACCGCGACGTGCTGCACCGCCGACGCGACCAGCTCAACGAGTGGAACGTGCGCATCCGCTGGGCCGGCCGCAGGCCGAGGCTCTGGAAGTCGGTCATCGACGAGCTGCAGGTCGCCGAGCGGCTCACGGCCGGCAACACCGGCCTGCAGTTCACGATGTGCGTGAACTACGGCGGCCGAAACGAGATCGTCGACGCCGTCCGCTCGATCGCCGACGACGTGGCATCCGGCCGGCTGCGCCCGTCGGCGGTCTCGGAGAAGCTCATCGACCGTCGGCTCTACGTGCCCGACATGCCCGACGTCGACCTGTTCGTGCGCAGTTCGGGGGAGCAGCGCACCTCGAACTTCCTGCTCTGGCAGTCGGCGTACGCAGAGATGGTGTTCCTCGACACGCTGTGGCCCGACTTCTCGCGGGTCGACCTCTGGCAGGCGATCGAGCTGTACGCGAGCCGCAACCGCCGCTTCGGCGGCGCGGTCGACACGCCGGATGCCGCGTCCTAGCGATCGCCCGAGGTGCCGAGCAGTTCGGCGACGAGGTCGCCGGCGGCGTCGGTGAACCGGGCGGCGAGCTCGGCATCCGAGCCCAGCAGCGCGTACCCGCGCGTGAGCGGCAGGCCGCCGATCGGATGCCACGCGAGATCGTAGGCAGCCGCCTCGACGGGCGTGCACAGCACCAGGTCTCCCTCGGCGATCGCGCGGGCCATCGCCGCCACCTGCGACTCGGCCGTCCGCAGGTTCCCAGCTTCGAGGCCGGCGTCGTTCCTGAGGCGTTCCAGCGGGGCGCGGACGCTCGGCACGTCGTCCTCGGGCTGGAGCCACAGCAGTCTCCGGCCCGAGCCGCCGCGCCGCGGCCGGAGTTCGGCGAGGTGGAAGGGACGGCCGCCGGCCTCGGCTCCGGAACGGACGGCCGCGCGGGCTGCGGCCGCCGGTTCGAGCGTGCCTGCTGCTTCCGGTCGTGACCAGCCGACGCCCAGCGGGCCGGTCCAGGTCGCGCGGTCGGGGCCGACGTGCTGCAGGGCCAGCAGGGCGCGCCCGTCGTCGAGCGATGCGGCGCGCTCGGATGGCGGGCCCTCGAGGAACTCGATGGTCATGCCCGCCCCGGCTGCCGCGGCGATCACCCGAGCCGCGTTCCGCGGCGCCACTCGCGCCGGCACAGCCACCACGACGGGCAGGTCGTGCGCGTCGGCGGCGGCATCCGCGAGCGCCTGCGCCGCGTCGACGAGCCGGATCGCGTTCGGCAGCATCCTCCGGCCGAAGGGCGTGAGCCGGACGCGACGCGAGGTGCGTTCGAAGAGGCGGGCGCCGAGATGCTGTTCGAGCGCCGCGATCCGCCGGCTCGCGACCGACTGCGTGAGACCGGCGCCGGTCGCGCCGATGGTGAAGCTGTCGCGTGCGGCGACGGCCACGAAGGCCTCGCAAGCAGCGGTGAGGTCGAGTTGTCGGGGCACGCATGCGAGTATCGCATCGAAACGGCTGGTTCATCGCGGGCAACGCATCGATTCGCGGACGACCGTCGACCCGCGTGCGCGACCGCCGCATCGATCACCCGCCGTGGGGAATGCGAACGCATCGATCCGGCGTTGGACTCGTTGTGACTTCCCCCATCAAGATCGACATCTGGTCCGACATCGCCTGCCCGTGGTGCTACATCGGCAAGCGCCACCTCGAGGCCGGCATCGCCGCCCTCGGCGACGAGGCCCCCGACGTGGAGATCGAGTACCACTCGTTCGAGCTGTCGCCCGACACGCCGCTCGACTTCGAGGGTTCGACCGTCGAGTACCTCGCGGACCGCAAGGGCATGCCCCTGGAGCGCGTCGAGCAGATGCTCGAGCACGTGACCGGCGTCGCCGCGAAGGCCGGCCTCGACTACCACTTCGAGAAGGTCGCGCACACGAAGACGCTGAAGGCGCACGAACTGCTGCACTTCGCGAAGGCGCGCGGCATGCAGCTCGAGCTCAAGGAGCGGCTGCTGAAGGCCTACTTCGTCGAGGGCGGTCGGGTGAACCGCATCGACGAGCTCATCGGCTACGCCGAGGAGGTCGGCCTCGACGGCGACGCCGCGCGCGAGGCCCTCGAGTCGGGGCGGTACGCAGCCGACGTGCAGGCCGACATCGCGCAGGCCGGCGCCTACGGCATCAACGGCGTCCCGTTCTTCGTCATCGATGGCAAGTACGGCATCTCCGGTGCGCAGCCCGCCGAGGTCTTCTCGCAGGCGATCGCGCAGGTCGCCGGCGAGCAGGGCGCGGCGGCGTGAGCGACGTGGATGCCTCGCCGTCGGTGACGGTGGGCGACGCGTCGGCGGATGCCGCTCCGCGCGCGCCGTTCGCGATGATCTCGGGCGACCCCGCCGCCATGGTGTGCGAGGGCGACGTCTGCTTCATCCCCGCGGCGGACTCGTCGCCTACTCGGGCTCGCTGATGTCGGCGACGGTCGCGTCGTAGGCGGCGATGAGGGCGTCGGCATCGACGAACAGGCTGCGGCCGTGTTCGCCGGCGCCCATCGAGACCCGCCGGCCGGCGATCGACTCGTCGGCGATCACCGGCCACGCGGTGGTCGAGCCGAGGGGCGTGATGGTGCCGCGCTCGTAGCCCGTGGCCGCGAGCGCGAGCGAGGCATCCGGAAGTTGCAGCTTGTTGACGCCGAGCAGCGCGCGCAGCTTGGGCCAGCTGATCTTGCGGCCGCCGGGCACCAGGGCGAACACGTAGGTGTCGTCGCTGCGCTTGACCACGAGCGACTTCACGATGTCGCCGGGCGTGATGCCGAGCAGTTCGGCGGCCTCCTCGAGGCTGCGCGCCGCCGGCCGCTCGATCACCTCGATGTCGAGGCCGCGCGCCGCGGCATCCGCTCGCACCCGCTCGCCGCCCGTGGGCGCTGCATCCGTCATCTGGTCCTCCACCGTGCGCGTTTCCCGAATCCTATGCCGGGCTCTCGCGCCCTCGCCCGACCACCCCGGGAAGTCTGGGAGAATCGAACACGATGTCCACTCCCACCAGCGTCACGACCGGCCCGCTCCGGATCGGCAGCCTCGAACTCGACGTGCCCGTCGTGCTCGCGCCGATGGCGGGCATCACGAACACGGCGTTCCGCCGGCTCTGCCGCGAGTTCGGCGCCGGGCTCTACGTCAGCGAGATGATCACGAGCCGCGCCCTCGTCGAGCGCACGCCCGAGTCGATGCGGCTGATCACGCACCACGAGTCCGAGACCCCGCGGTCGATCCAGCTCTACGGCGTCGATCCGAAGACCGTCTCCGAGGCGGTCACCATGCTGGTCGCCGAAGACCGCGCCGACCACATCGACCTGAATTTCGGATGCCCCGTGCCCAAGGTCACGCGCAAGGGCGGCGGTGCGGCCCTGCCGTGGAAGAGCGGGCTGTTCCGCGACATCGTCGAGGGCGCCGTGCGGGCCGCGGGCGACCTCCCGTTGACCATCAAGATGCGCAAGGGCATCGACGCCGACCACCTCACCTACCTCGAGGCCGGCCGCATCGCCGAGGGCGCGGGCGTCGCATCGATCGCGCTGCACGCGCGCACCGCCTCGGAGTTCTACTCGGGCCAGGCCGACTGGTCGGCCATCACGAAGCTGAAAGAGACCGTGACCGGCGTGCCGGTGCTCGGCAACGGCGACATCTGGTCGGCCGACGATGCGCTGCGCATGGTCGCAGAGACCGGGTGCGACGGCGTGGTCGTCGGGCGCGGATGCCTCGGTCGCCCCTGGCTCTTCGGCGACCTCGCGGCCGGGTTCCGCGGCGAGCTCGCCGCGGGCACGGCGACGACATTCCAGCCGTCGCTCGGCCAGGTCGCGCAGACGTTCCGCCGGCACGCCGAGCTGCTCACCGAGTTCTTCGACAGTGAAGAGCGCGGGTGCCGTGACATCCGCAAGCACGTCGCGTGGTACTTCAAGGGCTACCCGGTGGGCGGCGAACTGCGTGCACGCCTCGCGACCGTCGAGTCGCTCGAGCAGCTCGACGAGCTGCTCGGCACCCTCGACTGGTCGATGCCGTATCCCGGCGAGGGCGCCGAGGGGCCCCGCGGCCGCGCCGGCACCCCGAAGAACCCCGCCCTCCCCGACGGCTGGCTCGACTCGCAGGAGCTCGCCGGCCACGACCGCGTCACCCTCGTCGACGCCGAGCTCGACACGAGCGGCGGCTGACCCGGTGCGCGAACGACGACTCTTCGGCGGATACGACGACGCCGACGTCGAACGGATGCTGCCCGAGCAGCACTCCTCGCGGCGCAGCGACTTCGCGCGCGACCGCGCGCGGCTGCTGCACTCGAGCGCGTTGCGACGGCTCGCCGCCAAGACGCAGGTGCTGAGCCCCACCGCGGGCCTCGACTTCGCGCGCAACCGGCTCACGCACTCGCTCGAGGTCGCCCAGATCGGGCGCGAGCTCGCCGCCAACCTCGCACTCGATCCCGACGTGGTCGACACGGCCTGCCTGGCCCACGACCTCGGGCACCCGCCCTTCGGGCACAACGGCGAGAAGGCGCTCAACGCCTGGGCGGCCGACATCGGCGGCTTCGAGGGCAACGCGCAGACCCTGCGCATCCTCACCCGCCTCGAGCCCAAGGTGTTCGGCGACGACGACCGCAGCTACGGGCTGAACCTCACGCGGGCGAGCCTCGACGCGAGCTGCAAGTACCCCTGGCCTGAAGAGCAGGGCGTCGCCGACCCGTCGGGCCGGCAGAAGTTCGGGTTCTACGCCGACGACGTCGCCGCCTTCCGGTGGCTGCGTGCGGGCGCACCCGCGCGGCGCCTGTGCATCGAGGCGCAGGTGATGGATCTCTCCGACGACATCGCCTACTCGGTGCACGACTTCGAGGACGCGATCGTCAACGGCTACATCGACGTCGAGGTGCTCGGCGCCCGGGTCGACCACGACGACCTCGTCGCCTCGATGTCGGAGTGGATCGGAGGCTCGATCTCTCGCGACGAGCTCACGGCGGCCTTCGACCGGCTCGACTCGCTCGACGTCTGGCTCGAGTCATGGAGCGGCAGCCGCCGCGACCACGCCCGGCTGAAGAACCTCACGAGCCAGCTCATCGGAAGGTTCGCGCACGCCGCGACCGATGCGACGAGGGCGGCCTTCCCGCTCGCGAGCCTGATCCGCTTCGACGCCGACGTGGTCGTGCCGCGCGCGATCCAGGCCGAGATCGCGGTGCTGAAGGGCATCGTGGCGACGTTCGTGATGTCGCGCAACACGCGCCAGCCGATCTACGCGCAGCAGCGGAGCATCCTCACCGGGCTCGCCGACGTGCTGCTCGCGGGCGGCGACCGGCACCTCGATCCCGGCTTCGCCGACGACTGGCGCGAGGCCGGCGACGACCGCGCCCGC
This sequence comes from Agromyces agglutinans, assembly GCF_009647605.1. Lineage (GTDB taxonomy): Bacteria > Actinomycetota > Actinomycetes > Actinomycetales > Microbacteriaceae > Agromyces > Agromyces agglutinans. Next base: position 79,588 of record NZ_WJIF01000014.1, read on the forward strand.
AAGCGCGTCGTCGTCGACCAGGTTCAGAGCCTGACCGACCAGTCGGCGCTCGCGTGGTACGAACGCCTGGTGCAGCGGTGACCCCCGCCGGGCCACGCCGTTCCCGGCCTAGGATGTGACCATGGCGGGCCGAATTCGACAGAGCGATGTCGAAGAGGTGAAAGCCCGCACGAACATCGCCGACATCGTGGGCGAGCACGTCACCCTGAAGTCGGCGGGCGTCGGATCGTTGAAGGGCCTGTGCCCCTTCCACGACGAGCGGAGCCCGAGCTTCCACGTGCGACCGCAGCTCGGCTACTACCACTGCTTCGGCTGTGGCGAGTCGGGCGATGTCTACACGTTCCTGCAGCGCATGGACCACGTGACCTTCAGCGAGGCCGTCGAACGCCTGGCCGGGCGCCTCGGGTTCGAGCTCCACTACGAAGACGGCGGCCCCGCGCAAGACCACGGCAACCGCGCTCGGCTGCTCGCGGCGAACGCGGCTGCGGCGGAGTTCTTCGTCGAACAGTTGGTCTCGCCCGAGGCCGAGGTCGGGCGCCGGTTCCTCGGCGAGCGCGGCTTCGACGCCGAGGCGGCGAAGGCGTTCGGCGTCGGGTTCGCGCCCAAGAGCTGGGATCGTCTGACGAACCACCTGAAGTCGCGCGGCTACTCCACTGAAGAGCTCGCGGCTGCCGGGCTCGTCTCGCAGGGCGATCGGGGGGTGTACGACCGGTTCCGGGGGCGACTCGTGTGGCCGATCCGCGATGTCACGGGCCAGACCGTCGGCTTCGGCGCACGGCGCCTGCTCGACGACGACAACGGCCCGAAGTACCTGAACACCCCCGAGACCGCGGTGTACCGCAAGGCGCAGGTGCTCTACGGCCTCGACCTCGCCAAGCGCGACATCTCGCGCACACGCCGCGTCGTCGTGGTCGAGGGCTACACCGACGTCATGGCGTGCCACCTCGCGGGCATCACGACCGCGATCGCGACCTGCGGCACCGCGTTCGGCGTCGAGCACATCCGGGTGCTGCGCCGCGTGCTCGGCGACGACTCCGGCGGCGGCGAGGTCATCTTCACGTTCGACGGCGACGCGGCCGGCCAGCAGGCGGCCATGCGCGCGTTCGCCGAGGAGCAGCGCTTCACCGCGCAGACCTACGTCGCCGTCGCACCCGACGGGCTCGACCCGTGCGACCTGCGGCTCGCCCGCGGCGACCACGCCGTGCGGGCGCTCATCGACCAGAAGACGCCGCTGTTCGAGTTCGTGATCCGCCACACGCTCTCACGGTTCGACCTCGAGTCGGTCGAGGGCCGCGTCGGCGCGCTTCGCGCGGCAGCACCGGTCATCGCCGACATCCGCGATCGGTCGCTGCGTCCCGGCTACACCCGCGAGCTCGCGCGCATGCTGGGCCTCGAGCTCGGTGAGGTCGAACGCGCGGTGCGCGGCGCGGGCACGCGCGGCCGCGACGAGGGTCGAGGCGGCGGCGAGGCATCCGGCCGCGCCGGTGGCGGAGGCGCACGTGACGGCGGCGGGCCCGGCGGCGGGCGACCC
>NZ_WJIF01000015.1:0-56613 GCF_009647605.1 Agromyces agglutinans
CAGGCCCGAACTTCAGGGCAACCTGTCAACCATACCACCACGAACCCGAAGCTGGAACATCGTTCCGAGATTCGAACTCGATCCAGCATCGAACCGCCCGACGAATCGTTCGGTTGAGATACAGGTGGATGGAGGTTCAATCTTAGACTTGAAATCACCGAGTCGCAAATGCGCCTTCGAGGTTATTTGGCTAAGACTTCCCGCCCGACTGCCCGGATCAGCTTCTCGCTTCTTCCTGACCGCCGCGGCGACAGGTATGAACTTACGCGGCTTCGCGATCCTGTGCCAAATCCCGCGCGCATCCCGGGCGTGTCGCACACGGCGAAGCGGCACGAGTGCCCGATGTATGCCCAGTTCAACGGGTGATTCCAGAGGTGGCATACGATCGCGGCCGATGTCGGCCGGTGCTGAGCCCGCACGCGCGGACGGTCGTCGCCGTCAGCGCCCGTCGGCGACGACCGGCATCCACTCCGCGCGGTCGGCACCCCACGGCCGCGGCCCGGCGGGCCACTCGGAGGTCCCGTCGGCGGTATCCAGCGCGGGCTTCGCCACGCGCACGGCGCCGAGCGGGGTCGTGAACTCCACGAGATGGGACGCCGCGGCCTCGGCAGCAAGGGCCGGCTGCGGCAGCGGGGCATCCGTACGCGGCATGCCGAGCAGCTCGGCGGCCGTCCTCCGCAGCGACAGCCTGGCGACCCGCGCCCCGCCGGCTGCTCCGTGGAGCATCGACGTGACGGCAGCGGCGAGGAGGTACCCCGTCGCGTGGTCGAGTACCTGCGCGGGCAGCGCGCCCGGCGCATCCGCGTCGCCCTCGAGCACGGCGATGCCGGTCTCGGCCTGGACGAGACTGTCGAATCCGCGGCGATCGGCATTCGCGCCGTCGAATCCCCACGCCGACACCGCCCCGACGACCAGTCGCGGGTGCCGGTCCACGAGTTCGTCGGGTGAGAGTCCCAGACGCTCGAGCCCGGCCGGGCGATAGCCGAGCGCGACGGCATCGGCGCCGTCGAGCAGCTCGCCGAAGCGGCGTCGATCCGCACCGTCGGCGAGGTCGAGCATCGTGCTGCGCTTGCCCGCCCCGGTGTCGAGGTGCTGCCAGCCGATCTCGGGCTGCGCCCGGCCGTCGACCCGGAGCACCTCGGCGCCGAGCAGCGCGAGCGTTCGAGTCGCGACCGGCCCGGCGATCACCCTCGTCAGGTCGAGCACGCGCAGCCCCGCGAGCGGGCGCGCCGCGTCGCCGGAGCCGGAGCGGCGCGTGCCGCCGGAACCGCCGAGGTCGACGAGTGGCCGCTCGCGGAGCGCCGCGTCCTCCGACGGACGTTCCGCGCGGACCTCGACGCACAGTCCGCCGGCGGCGGTGACGGATGCCACGAGCTCGGCGGACGTGCGAGCCGCGATCGCGCGATCGACCTCGGCCGGCGAGGCATCCACCGCGACGTGGAGCGCCCGCCGCAGCGCGTGTTCGTGGTGCGGATAGTTCGCGTGCGTGCGCACCCACCCGTCGGCCGAACGGCGGAAACCGGACAGCGGCGCCCAGACCGACGGCGGCGCTCCCTCGAGCGCGAACCAGCGTTCACTCGTCACGGCGGTGGCGATGCGATCGCCGTCGAGGGCGATCGGCCGTCGGTCGGCGTCGGATGCCGCCGCGGCGAGCGACGCGATCGCGACCGCTCCGGCGACCAGTCCGCCCGCGTCCAGTCGGGCCGGCAGGGGTGCTTCAGGGATCGGACCGAGACGCTCGAGCGCCACGGGGTCGCGGCCGAGTTCGCCCCAGACGCGACGGACGAGCCCTGCAGCAGACTCCCCCGGCATCCGGCTCACCCCGTCGCGCTCACCCGATGAAGACGCCGGCCAGGGTCTTCTTGCCGCGCCGGAGCACCGTGACGCCGCCGGGCAGCGCGCCGTCGATGACGGCGGAGCCGTCGACCTTGACGCCGTCGACGGTGACGCCGCCCTGCGCGATCGCTCGTCGTCCCTCGCCCAGACTCGACACCAGCCCGGTCGCGAGCAACGCGTCGAGCACCGGCGTTCCCGCGGCGACGGTCGCGTTCGGCAGCTCCTCGAGCGCCGATCGCAGCGTCGCGGCGTCGAGCGCGCCGAGGTCGCCCTTGCCGAACAGGGCCTCGGAGGCGGCGATGACCGCGTCCGTGGCCTCCGCACCGTGCACGAGCGTCGTCACCTCGACCGCGAGCCTCCGCTGGGCGGCGCGGCGGAACGGCTCGGCCTCCACGAGTCGTTCGAGTTCCTCGATCTCGGCGCGGGAGAGGAACGTGAACACCTTCAACCGCGCGATCACGTCGGCGTCGTCGGTGTTGAGCCAGAACTGGTAGAAGCGGTAGGGCGTGCACATCTCGGCGTCGAGCCAGATGGCGTTGCCCTCGCTCTTGCCGAACTTCGTACCGTCGGAGTTCGTGATGAGCGGCGTGCCGATGGCGTGCACGTGCCGGCCCTCGACCCGGTGGATGAGGTCGGTGCCGCTCGTGAGGTTGCCCCACTGGTCGCTGCCGCCGGTCTGCAGCACACAGCCGTACTGGCGATGCAGTTCGAGGTAGTCGAATCCCTGCAGGATCTGGTAGCTGAACTCGGTGTAGCTGATGCCGGCGTCGGAGTTGAGCCGTGACGCCACCGCGTCCTTCTTCAGCATCGTGCCGACGCGGTAGTACTTGCCGATGTCGCGCAGGAAGTCGATGGCCGAGAGCCCGGCGGTCCAGTCGAGGTTGTTCACGAGGCGTACCGGGTTCTCGCCCTCGCGGGAGAGGAATCGCGACACCTGCTCCTGCAACCTGCCGACCCATTCGGCGACCGTCTCCTTGGTGTTGAGCGTGCGCTCGGCGGTCGGCCGGGGGTCGCCGATGAGGCCCGTCGAGCCCCCGACGAGGCCGAGCGGGCGGTGCCCCGCGAGCTGGAGCCGCCGCATCGTGAGCAGCTGCACGAGGTTGCCCAGGTGCAGGCTCGGGGCGGTCGGGTCGAAGCCGCAGTAATACGTGATGGGCTCGCCCGCGAGCAGCTCTTTCAACGCGGCCTGATCGGTCGAGACGTGCACGAGGCCGCGCCAGGTGAGCTCCTCCCAGACGTCCTCGAAAGAGGGGTCGTTCTGCTGGGTGGCGAGGATCACGGGGTCTGACACGCCAGCAAGCGTAACAGCGCGGACGCGCCGGTGAAGGTCCCACACTGGACTCCCCTCGCTGAAGGATGTAGCCTTCACCTCAGGGAATCAAGCTTCTGAGCTGAATGGATGCCGGGATGTTCGTGATCACCGCCGACCAGATCGGCAGCCGCGCCGATGTCGACCGCTCGGCGGCGATGCAAGCCGACCTGCAGGCCGAGTTCGGCGAGGCCCTGCTGCTGCCGGTCGACCAGACCGCCGGCGACGAGGTGCAGGCGCTGACCTCGGATGCCACGACCGCGCTCGACCTCGTGCTGCACCTGGCCCGCGACGGGCACTGGAGCATCGGTCTCGGCGTCGGCGGCATCCGCACTCCCCTGCCCGACGCCGTTCGCAAGGCCTCCGGGCCGGCGTTCATCGCCGCGCGCGATGCGGTCGAGGCCGCGAAGCGCGCCGACGGGCGGTTCGCGCTGCGCGTCCCCGAGGAACTCGGCGACCGCATCGCCGCCGACGCACGCCCGGCCGCACACGTCGAGGCGCTCCTGCGCCTCCTGCTCGTGCTGCGGGCACGACGGTCCGACGCGGGCTGGGAGGTCGCCGACCTCGTCGCCGACGGCCGTTCGCAGAAGGATGCCGCGGCCGCGCTCGGTGTGACCGACGCGGCGGTGAGCCAGCGCCTGAAGTCCGCGCTCTGGAACGTCGATCGACAGTCGATCCCCGCGCTCGTCCGCCTCCTCGACGAACTCGACCGCGCGGCTCGCTAGGCTCGACACGCGCGCCCGCCGGGGCGACGGAAGGGATCGGTCGTGGAGTTCATCGCATCGGCGTTCAACTGGACCATCTTCGCGTTCGGGCTGATCGGCGGCACGGTGCTCGCCGTGCTCGCCGCGGTGCGACCGAGACCGCTCTACTTCTGGCTGGCGACCGGCGGACTCGCGCTGGCCGTGGTCGGCGCCTCCGGTCCGTCGACGCCGGCGCCACCGCAGCTCGCCCCACTCATCGGAGCCGTCGGCATCACCCTCGCGGTGTTCGGCGGCGGCCCCGCCGCCACCACGGCCCTCCGGCTCGCGATGGGTGGCAGCGCGGTTCCCGGGTTGCACGGCGGCATCCTCGTCTCCGACCCGAGCGCGCCGACGCAACCGGGCCTGGCGCCGGCGCGTCGTGAGGTTCTGCGCGGCGGGCTCACCATCGGCGTGCTCGAACGACTCGCCGCGGCGGGAACCATCGTCGCGGGATTCCCCGAGGGGCTCGCGATCGTCGTGGCGGTGAAGGGTGTCGGCCGCTTCACCGAACTCGAGGCTCCCGAGGCGCGCGAACGGTTCATCATCGGCACGCTGGCGAGCCTCATCTGGGCGTGCGCCGCCGGCCTCGCCGTGCATCTCGCCGTGCGCTGAGCCGCACCCGTTCCGAAGCGCCGGGGCCGGCGCCGGCGCCAACGTGCCTCGTCGATCGAGGTCAGCCCACGGCCTTCGGATGCCGTCGGTACGGGGACACCCCGGGATCGCCCGCGATCCGGAACCGCCACGGAAAGGCCGCCCCGCCGCCCGGCCCGCTGACGCCCGTCCGCGGACCCGCCTCGAACGGCAGCGGTGCAGCCGGCAGCAGCAGGGTGTACGGCGGCGCGAGCAGGTCGTCTCCCGAGGCCGACAACGGCACGCCGAGCGCGAGGCTCAGGCGCGCAGGCCCGCGGGCGAGGTCGCGATCGGATGCTCCCGGGCGACGGCGGCGCGCGAGCTCGAGCCCCTCCACGACGACCCCGCCCCGCAGCAGCACCGCCGACGAGGCGCCCGGCCGGCCGGCCACCACGTTCAGGCACACGTGCATGCCGTAGCTGAAGTAGGCGTAGAGATATCCGGCCTCGCCGAACATGACGGCGTTGCGCGGCGTCTTACCCCGAAAGGCATGCGACCCGGGGTCCTCGCCGACCCCGCGGTACGCCTCGACCTCGCTCAGGCGCACCGCCACGACGCCCTCGTCGGTCTCGTGGGCGAGCACGGCGCCGAGCAGCCGGGGGCCGAGCTCGATCGAGTCGACCGAGAGCGCTTCGCGCGTGGCCGGCACGAGGCCGGCCCGCACGTCGTCGGGGATCACGGCGTGAGGCATCCGTCGCTCAGCGGGCCTCCGGGAGGCCCGCCACGAGGTGCCGCACCCGATCGGCGAGCGCCGCGAACTGCTCCGCGACGCGCTCGGGCGCGGTGCCGCCGTGCCCGGTGCGGCTGCCGACCGAGCCCTCGATCGTGAGCACCTCGCGCACGTCGGGCGTGAGCAGCGGCGAGATCCCGGCGAGCGCGGCGTCGTCGACCGCGTCGAGGTCGAGCCCACGCTCCTCGGCGTACCGCACGAGCGAACCGGTGATCTCGTGCGCGTCGCGGAACGGGACGTGCCGCTTCACGAGCCAGTCGGCGACGTCGGTCGCGAGCGAGTAGCCCGCGGGCGCGAGTTCGGCCATGCGGTCGGTGTGGAACCGCAGCGTCGCGATCATGCCCGTGAACGCGGGCAGCAGCACCTCGAGCGTCTCGACCGAGTCGAAGACGGGCTCCTTGTCCTCCTGGAGGTCGCGGTTGTAGGCCAGGGGCAGGCCCTTCAGCGTCGCGAGCAGGCCCGAGAGGTTGCCGATGAGCCGGCCCGACTTGCCGCGCGCGAGTTCGGCGATGTCGGGGTTCTTCTTCTGCGGCATGATCGACGAACCCGTCGAGTAGCCGTCGTCGAGGGTCACGAACCCGAACTCGCGCGTGTTCCAGAGGATCACGTCTTCGGCGAGGCGCGAGACGTCGATGCCGATCATCGCGGTGATGAACGCGAACTCGGCGACGACGTCGCGACTCGCGGTGCCGTCGAGCGAGTTGTCGGCCGGCGCGGCGAGCCCGAGGTCGCGGGCCACGGATGCCACGTCGAGGCCGAGCGTCGACCCGGCGAGGGCGCCGCCGCCGTACGGCGAGACATCCGCTCGCTTGAGCCAGTCGACGAGTCGCTCGAGGTCGCGCGAGAGCGCCCACCCGTACGCGAGCAGGTGGTGCGCGAGCAGCACCGGCTGCGCGTGCTGGAGGTGCGTGCGACCCGGCATGATCGCGGTGCGGTGGGCGTCGGCCTGCGCCGCGAGCGCGTCGATGAGGTGCACCAGGTCGCGGCCGATGACGGCCGCGTGGTCCTTCAGGTAGAGGCGCACGAGCGTGGCGATCTGGTCGTTGCGGCTGCGCCCGGCGCGGAGCTTGCCGCCGACCTCGGGCCCGACCTCGGCGATGAGCGCGGCCTCGAGCGCCCCGTGCACGTCCTCGTCGGAGTCGGCCGCGACGAGCTCGCCGGCGACGAACCGCGCCTCGAGCGTGTCGAGGCCGCCGAGCATCGTCGCGAGCTCGTCGTCGGCCAGGTAGCCGGCCGCGGCGAGCGCGCGGGCGTGCGCGCGCGATCCGGCGAGGTCGTAGGGCGCGAGCTGCCAGTCGAAGTGCGTGGACTTCGACAGGCGTGCGAGTTCGGGCGACGGTCCGCTCGCGAACCGGGCTCCCCAGAGGGCGCCTTCGTTGGTGCCGTGCGCTTCGGTGCCCCGGTCGGCGCCGTCGTTGTGCTCGGCCATCAGCCGTCCTTCCTCGCGAGCAGCCACGCGAGCAGCGCCTTCTGCGCGTGCAGCCGGTTCTCCGCTTCGTCCCACACGACCGAGGCCGGTCCGTCGATGACCGACGCCTCGACCTCGTATCCACGGTACGCCGGGAGGCAGTGCAGGAAGATCGCGTCGTCGGATGCCTCGGCCATCAGCTCGTCGTCGACGCCGTAGTCGCCGAAGACCGCCAGCCGCTGCGCCTTCTCGTCCTCCTGGCCCATCGACACCCACGTGTCGGTGGCCACGACGTGGGCTCCGCGAGCGGCCTCGGCGGCCGAGGTGGTGACCAGCACCGAGCCTCCGGTCTGCTCGGCGATGCGGCGGGCGTCCTCCACGATGTCGGCGCGCGGCGCGTAGTCGGCTGGCGCGCCGATGCGCACGTGCATTCCCGCGGTCGCGCCGGCGAGCAGGTACGAATGGGCCATGTTGTTGGCGCCGTCGCCGACGTAGGCGAGGGTTCGCCCGCCGAGGTCGCCGAAGCGCTCCTTCGCGGTGAGCAGGTCGGCCAGCAGCTGGCAGGGGTGGAAGTCGTCGGAGAGCGCGTTGACGACCGGCACCGTGGTGCCGGCGGCCATCTCCTCGAGGCCCGATTGGGCGAACGTGCGCCACACGATGGCGGCGACCATGCGTTCGAGCACGCGCGCGGTGTCGGCGATCGACTCCTTCGCGCCCAGCTGGCTGTCGCCGGAGGCCGTGATGAGCGGAACCCCGCCGAGGTCGGCGATGCCGACCGAGAACGAGACGCGCGTGCGGGTCGAGGTCTTGTCGAAGAACACCGCGACGGTCTGCGGGCCCTCGAGCGGGCGCTCGGCGAAGCGATCGGCCTTCAGGCGCAGGGCGAGGTCGAGCACCTCGGCCTGCTCGGCGGGCGAGAGGTCGTCGTCGCGGAGGAAGTGGCGGGTCATGCGGTTCCGTTCCTGGTTCGGTCGGGTTCTCGAGTGGAGGTCGGGCGGCGCTCGGGGCGGTCGGTCGCCCAGGGCGGTGCGGCGGGTCAGCCCCGGCCGGCGAGGTCGAGGGTTCGCGCGAAGCGCGCCTCGAACTCGTCGAGCTCGGCGTCGCCGATGATGAGCGGTGGAGCGAGCCGGATGGTCGAGTCGTTCGCGGCGTTCACGATCAGGCCGGACTCGAGCGCCGCGGCCTGCACGCGCGTCGCGATCGGCTCGGCGAGCGCGACGCCCGCGAGCAGGCCGCGACCGCGGACGCCGCTCACGAGCGGCGAGCCGAGGCCGAGGATCCGCTCGCGCAGCTGCACGCCGCGACGCGCGGCGTTCTCGACGAGTCCGGCCCGCTCGATCTCGCCGAGCACCGCACCGGCCACCGCGGTCGCGAGCGGGTTTCCCCCGAACGTCGAGCCGTGCATGCCCTTCTGGAACAGGTCGGAGGCGTGGCCGAAGGTGACGAGGCCCCCGATCGGCATGCCGCCGCCGATGCCCTTCGCGATCGTGATCGCGTCGGGTGTGATGCCCGCGTGCTGGAAGCCGAACCAGGCGCCGGTGCGCCCGGCACCGGTCTGGATCTCGTCGACGATGAGCAGCGCGCCGTGGCGACGGGTGAGCTCGCGGGCTCGCTCGAGGAAGCCGTCGGGCAGCTCGACCACGCCGGCCTCGCCCTGGATCGGCTCGACGATGAGCGCGGCCACGGCGTCGTCGAGGTTCGCCTCGAGCGCCTCGAACGTCGCCGGGATGTGCTCGACCCCGCCGGGCAGCGGTTCGAACGCCTGCCGCATGTGCGGCTTGCCCGTGAGGGCGAGCGAGCCCATGGTGCGCCCGTGGAAGGCGTCGACGAGCGCGAGCACGCGCGTGCGCGCGCCGCCCGAGTTGTTGAGGCGCGCGAGCTTGAACGCGGCCTCGTTGGCCTCGGCGCCCGAGTTGCCGAACCAGGCCCGGCCCCGGTCGCCCGCCCCGCTCAGGCGCACGACGCGTTCGGCGAGCGCGAGCGCGGGCTCGGTCGCGAAGTAGTTCGAGACGTGCGCGAGGGTCGCCGCCTGGCGCGAGACCGCCTCGACGAACACGGGGTGGGCGTGCCCGAGCGAGTTCACCGCGATGCCCGCGAGGAAGTCGAGGTACTCGCGGCCCTCGTCGTCCCACACCCGGGCGCCCTCGCCGCGCGCGAGCTTGGCGAGCGGCTTCCCGAGCGAGCGCATCATGCGCGCGTCGAAGCGGTCCTGCCACGCGGTCATGCCGGCTCCCCTGCTCCGGCGGGCACGACCTCGGTGCCCGAGCCCTGCGTCGTGAACACCTCGAGCAGGATCGAGTGCGGCTCGCGGCCGTCGATGATCGCGGCCTTCTCGACGCCGCCCTGCACGGCATCGAGGCACGCGGTCATCTTGGGGATCATGCCCGACTCGAGGCTCGGCAGCAGGTCGAGGAGTTCGGGAACCTCGATGACCGAGACGAGCGAGTCGCGGTTCGGCCAGTCGCGGTAGAGGCCGGCGACGTCGGTGAGGATCACGAGCTTCGCCGCGCCGAGCGCGACGGCGAGCGCGGCGGCGGCCGAGTCGGCGTTCACGTTCAGCGACTGGCCGGGGTGGTCGGCATCGGGCGCGATCGAGGACACGACCGGGATGCGCCCGGCCTCGAGCAGGGCCTGCACAGCCGCCGGGTCGACGTCGACGACATCGCCGACGAGCCCCAGGTCGACCTCCACGCCGTCGACGAGCGCCCCGCGCCGGCGTCCGGTGAACAGGCCCGCGTCCTCCCCCGAGACGCCGCTCGCGAGCGGACCGTGCCGGTTGATGAGGCTCACGAGTTCGCGGTTCACCTGGCCCGTGAGCACCATGCGCACGACGTCCATCGCCTCGGGCGTGGTCACGCGGTAGCCGCCGCGGAACTCGCTGTCGATGCCGAGGCGCTCGAGCATGGCCGAGATCTGCGGGCCGCCGCCGTGCACGATCACGGGCTTGATGCCCGCGTACCGCAGGTAGACCATGTCCTCGGCGAACGCGCGCTGCAGCTCGGGGCTCACCATCGCGTTGCCGCCGAACTTCACGACGATGGTCTCGCCGTGGAAGCGCTTGAGCCACGGCAGCGACTCGATGAGCGTGCGGGCCTTCTCGGCCGCGCCGGAGTCATCCGTCTCGTTCAGGTTCTCGCTCATCTCGTCAGCTCGCGTAGGCACTGTTCTCGTGCACGTAGTCGTGCGTGAGGTCGTTGGTGCGGATCGTCGCGGACGCCTCGCCCGCGTGCAGCTCGATGCGCACGTGCGTGGCGCGCGGGCTCAGGTCGACCTCGTCGCGCGGCCGGTCGGGCCGGCCCGCGTGGCAGACCCGCACGCCGTTCATGCTGACGTCGACGAGGTACGGGTCGAACGGCGCCTGCGTCGTGCCGATCGCCGCGAGCACGCGCCCCCAGTTCGGGTCGTTGCCGAAGATGGCCGCCTTGAAGAGGTTGTTGCGGGCCACCGACCGGCCGACCTCCACGGCGTCGTCTTCGGTCGCGGCACCGAGCACCTCGATCGAGATGTCGTGGCTCGCGCCCTCGGCATCGGCCTGCAGCTGCGTCGCGAGGTCCTCGCAGGCGCGCGTGAGCGCCTGCGTGAACGCCGCGAGCTCGGGGACCACGCCCGAGGCACCGCTGGCGAGCAGCGTGACCTGGTCGTTGGTCGACATGCAGCCGTCGGAGTCGAGCCGGTCGAATGTCACGCGGGTCGCCTGCCGCAGCGCGGCGTCGAGGTCGGATGCCTCGAGCACGGCGTCGGTCGTCAGCACGACGAGCATCGTGGCGAGGCCCGGAGCGAGCATGCCCGCGCCCTTGGCCATGCCGCCGATGCGCCACCCGTCACCCTCGACCACCACGGTCTTGGGCGTCGTGTCGGTGGTCATGATCGCGCGCGCCGCGTCGGCTCCGGCCGCCGCGTCGGCGCCGAGCCGGTTCGCGGCCGACAGGACCCCCTCTTCGAGCACCTCGCCGTCGAGCTGGTCGCCGATGAGACCCGTCGAGCAGACGAGCACGTCGCCCGCCGAGACGCCGAGAGCGGATGCCGCGGCCTCGGCCGTGCGGTGCGTGACCTGGAATCCCTCGGGGCCGGTGAAGCAGTTCGCCCCGCCCGAGTTGAGCACGATCGCCGACACGACGCCGTCGAGGATGACCTGCCGCGACCAGATGATCGGGTTCGCCTGGGCGCGGTTCGAGGTGAACACGGCGGCCGCGGCGTGCGATGGCCCGCGGTTGACCACGAGCGAGAGATCCAGCGCCCCGGTGCGCTTGATGCCGGCTGCGACGCCGGCGGCCTCGAAGCCGGCGGGTGCGATGACGCTCACGGTGCGACTCCGTTCACGGGAAGACCGGTCGTCTCGGTGAGCCCGAGCGCGATGTTGGCCGACTGCACGGCCGCGCCGGCCGTGCCCTTCACGAGGTTGTCGACGGCCGCGATCACGACGACGCGGCCGGCCTGCTCGTCGACCGCGAGGCCGAGCAGCGCGGTGTTGGCGCCGACGACGTCGGCCGTCTTCGGGAACTGGCCCTCGGGCAGGAGCTGCACGAACGGCTCGCCGGCGTAGGCGTCCTCCCACGCCCGGCGCACCGCGGCGGCATCCGTTCCCGGAACCAGCCGGGCCGTCGAGGTCGCGAGGATGCCCCGCGACATCGGCACGATCACCGGGGTGAACGAGATGGTCGGCCGGTCGGCGCCCGCCCAGCGCAGCGCCTGCTGGATCTCGGGGATGTGCCGATGCACGCCGCCGACCGCGTACGGGTTCGCCGACCCCAGGATCTCCGCGCCGAGCAGGTGCGCCTTCAGGCTCTTGCCGGCGCCCGAGGGGCCGACGGCGAGCACCGACACGAGGTCGTGCTCCTCGATCACGCCGGCGCGGATTCCCGGCGCGAGCGAGAGGGCGACGGTCGAGGCATTGCAGCCGGGGGCCGCGATGCGCCGGGTCTTCGCGAGCCGGTCGCGCTGCGTGCCCGACAGCCGCGGCAGCTCGGGCACGCCGTAGGTCCACGCGCCGTGGTGGTCGGCCCCGTAGAAGCGCGCCCAGTCCGTCGACGACTCGAGCCGGTGATCGGCGCCGCAGTCGATGACGAGCGTGTCGTCGGGCAGGGCTGCTGCGACGGCGCCGGAGGCACCGTGCGGCAGCGCGAGGAAGACGACGTCGTGGCCCGAGAGCACCTCGGGCGTCGTCTCCTGCAGGGTCAGGTGCGTGTAGGCGCGCAGGTGCGGTTGCACGGCGACGAGCGGCTGGCCCGCGTTCGAGTGCGCGGTGACGGTGCGCACCTCGAAATCGGGATGATCGGCGAGCAGCCTGAGGATCTCTCCCCCGGCATAACCGGACGCGCCGGAGACGGCGACGGAGTAGGTCATGGGTTCCACCCTAAAGGTCGAAGCGGTCGAGGAATCGGCTCCGGCGACACCTGCAGACGGCTCCATCGCCGTACGCGGGGTCGCCTAGAGTCGGCGGCCGCCCCGGCGTCGGCTGCGCACCACGACGACACGCGAGGAGCGTGCGGAGGTGGGGAGCCGAAGCGCGGACATGCCCTCGACCCTAGCGACGCCCCGGTCGCCGACGCAAACCGGTGACGGATGCCTCACCCTCGCGCGTGCACCCAGGCGAGATCGACGAGGGACTCGAGCACGTGCAGGTCGATCGACGAGAGCCGCCCGACCCAGAGGCATCCGGCGCCCACCTTGACCTTGCCGAGCTGCTCGATCAGGGGCTCGGCACCCTCGGTCTGCAGACCGTACAGCGACATCGAGGCTTTGCGCGGCGAGAAGCCGACGATCATCCAATCACCCTCGCGACCCGTGGCGTAGTTGTAGTGCTGCACGCCGTACCCGACGATCGACGGGCCCCACATGACGGCGTCGGTGCCGGTCACGCGGTCGAACAGGTCGCGCAGCACGTAACCGTCTTCGCGACGGCCGGCCGGTTCGGCCGCATCGAGGAACTCGGCGACGGAAGCGCCCGTGGGCAACGTCTTCTGCTCGGCGGCCATGACTCAGGGTAGCGCCGCGGCGGCCCGACGACGAGAGCGGCGCCGGGATTGCCCGGCGCCGCTCTCGTACGTGCGGTGGTGCGGTGAGCGACGTGCGCGACGTGCGCGGCGTGCGCGGCGTGCGCGACGTGCGCGACGTGCGCTAGTCGCGGATGACCGCGCCGGTGCGCTCCCCCGCGAGGGCGGCGCCGGCGAGCTTCGCCTCGCTCGCCTCGGCGGCGGTGAGCGTCCGATCGGGCGCGCGGAACCGGAGTGCGAAGGTCAGGCTCTTGGCCGCCTCGTCGACCCCCCGGCCGCGGTAGTCGTCGACGAGCTCGAGGTGCTCGAGCAGGGCGCCCGCGCCCTCGCGGACCGCGGTCGCCACGATCGACGCCGGTACATCTCGAGCGACGACGAGCGAGAGATCCTGCGTCGCCGCCGGGAAGCTCGAGAGCCCGGTCGCCTCGACGGGGCGGTCGCCCGCGGCGATCACGGCGTCGAGGTCGAGTTCGGCGACCGCCACGACGCGGGGCAGGTCGTTGGACTCGGCGACCGACGGGTGCAGCTCGCCCGCGTAGCCCACGGGCTGCCCGCCCACGCGGAGCTCGGCGGTGCGGCCGGGGTGCAGGGCGGCGCGGCGCGCCTGCACGACCTCGAGCTCGACGCCCGCGGCGCGCGCGGCTGCCCGGACGCGATCGAGCGCGTCGGCCAGCCCGGCGGCGACCGGCGCCTGGCCGGGTGCCTTGCGCACGACATCGCCCGCGAGCAGCACCGCCAGGTGGCGCGGCTGCGGCGGGATGCCGGCCTGCAGCGCGGCGAGGTCGTCGTCGCCGGGCAGGGCGCCGCCCGCGGGGAGCTCGGCAGAACCGTAGGCACGGCCCTCCGCGGGGAGGAACACGAGCCCGGTCTCGAACAGGTCGAGATCGGTGAATCCGCGCGAGAGATTGCGACGCGCGACCTCGATGAGCCCCGGCAGCAGCGACCGGCGCAGGTACGGCCTCGATGCGTCGAGCGCGTTGGCGACCTTGACCTGCGCGATCTCGCCGCCCTCGGCACTGCCGAACCGGCGGTTCTCCTCGGCATCGACGAACGGGAAGGCGAGCACCTCGGTGGAGCCCGCGCCCGCGAGCACGTCGGCGACCTGCTTGCGCAGCCGCTGCGAGCGCGTGAGCCCGCGGCCGGGAGGCGCCACCGGCAGCACCGACGGGATGAGGTCGTAGCCGATCAGGCGCGCGACCTCCTCGACGAGCTCGGCCTTGCCGGTGAGGTCGGGGCGCCACGACGGCGGCACGACCTCGAACCCGGCATCGGTGCGGGTGACCGCGCCGCCGATCTCGGCGAGCGCGTCGTGCACCTGCTGCTCGGTGTACTCGACCCCGATGAGCGTCGAGGCGTAGCCGTGCGGCAGCAGGATCGCCTCTCGCCCGGGCGCCTCGGCGATGAGCGAACCGCCGTCGTCGGCGGTTCCGCCGGCGAGGTCGGACATCAGTTGCGCGACCCGCGAAACGGCCGCGGCCGCGATCGCCGGGTCGACGCCGCGCTCGTACCGCTTCGCGGCCTCGCTCGGCAACTTGTGCCGGCGCGCGGTGCGCGCGATCGACACCGGGTCCCAGTTCGCCGCCTCGACGAGCACGTTGCGCGTGGCATCGCCCATCTCGGTCTCGGCGCCGCCCATGACCCCGCCGAGGCCGATGGGGCCGCGGTCGTCGGTCACCACGAGGTCCTCGACGTGGAGCGTGCGCTCCTTGCCGTCGAGCGTGGTGAATCGCTCGCCCACGTGCGCACGGCGCACGACGATGCCGCCGCGCAACTGGTCGAGGTCGTAGCCGTGGATCGGCTGGCCGAACTCGAGCATCACGTAGTTGGTGATGTCGACCAGCACCCCGAGCGAGCGGATGCCGGCGAGCTTGAGCCGCGCGATCATCCACGCGGGCGTCGGGGCGGTCGGGTCGACGCCCCGCACGATGCGGGTCGCGAACACCGAGGAGCCGACGTTGCCCCGGATCGGCGCACGATCGTCGATCACCACGGGGAACCCGCCGGTCGCAGGCTCGACCGGTGCCGACTGCGCCACCGGGTCGCGGAACGCAGCGCCCGTGGCGTGCGCGTACTCGCGGGCGACGCCGCGGATCGAGAACGCGTACCCGCGGTCGGGCGTCACGTTGATCTCGACGGCCGCGTCGTTCAGGCCGAGCAGGGCGATCGCGTCGGTGCCGACCGGAGCCTCGATGCCGAGCGTCGAGAGCCGCAGGATGCCGTCGTGGTCGTCGCCGAGGCCGAGCTCGCGCGCCGACGCGATCATGCCGTCTGAGACATGTCCGTAGGTCTTGCGCGCCGCGATCGGGAACGGGCCGGGCAGCACCGCGCCCGGCAGGGTCACCACCACCTGGTCGCCGACGAAGAAGTTGCGGGCACCGCAGACGATGCCGTGGACGGCGTCTCCGCCGTCGGCGGCCGTCTCGCCGTCGGGCGCGACGCGCACCTGGCACCAGCGGATGGTCTTGCCGTTGGACTGCGGCTCCTCGACGAAGTCGAGGACCTCGCCCACGACGATCGGCCCCTGGAGGTCGAACGTGTGCACGTCCTCCTCCTCGAGGCCCACCCGGACCAGGGCGGCCTGCACGTCTTCGGGCGTCGTGCCCGGGACGAGCTCGACGTACTCGGCGAGCCAGCTGAGGGGTACTCGCATGTCTTCTAGACCACCATTCCGAACTGCTGGGAGAAGCGGATATCGCCCTCGGCCATGTCGCGCATGTCCTGGACGTCGTTGCGGAGCATCAGTCCCCGCTCGATGCCCATGCCGAACGCGAAGCCCGTGTACACATCGGGGTCGATGCCCGCGGAGCGGAGCACGTTCGGGTGCACCATGCCGCAGCCGCCCCACTCGATCCAGCGCGCGCCGCCCTTGAACGTCGGATGCCAGAAGTCGAGCTCGGCGCTCGGCTCGGTGAAGGGGAAGTAGCTGGGGCGCAGTCGCACCTTCGCCTCGTCGCCGAAGATCGCCTTGACGAAATGGTCGAGGGTGCCCTTGAGGTGGGCCATGGTGAGCCCGCGATCGACCGCGAGGCCCTCGAACTGCATGAAGACCGGCAGGTGCGTCGCGTCGAACTCGTCGGTGCGGTACACCCGGCCGGGCGCGAGCACGTAGATCGGCACCTCTCGATCGAGCATCGAGCGCACCTGCACCGGGCTCGTGTGGGTGCGCAGCACGAGGTGCGCCTCGGGCGGGTCGACGAAGAACGTGTCCTGCATCGCTCGCGCGGGGTGGTCGGCGTCGAAGTTGAGGGCGTCGAAGTTGAACCACTCGCTCTCGACCTCGGGGCCCTCGGCGATCTCCCAGCCCATGCCGGTGAAGACCTCGCTCACGCGGTCTTGCAGCAGGGTGAGCGGATGCCTCGCACCCGCGGTGAACCGCGACGGCAGGGCCGTGACATCCACCGCCTCGCGCTCGAGCCGCGCGGCGGCCTCGGCCTCGACGATCTCGGCCTCGCGCGCGGCGAAGGCCTGGTTCACGCGACCGCGGGCGCCGCCGACGAGCTTGCCGAGCGCGGCCTTCTGGTCGTTCGGGACGTTGCGGAGCAGGGCGTTCAGCTGCGCGAGCGTCGACTTCTCGCCGGTGTGCTCGGCGCGCACCTGCTTGAGGGCGTTCGAGTCGGCGGCGGCGGCGATGGCCGCGAGTGCCGCCTCGACAGCCGCGTCGACCGCGGACTCGGTGATCTGGGTGTCTTCTGGCACGAGCACCGAGTCTACCGGCCCGGCGTCGACGGATCAGCGCGGGCCCTGGGACTCCGACTGGCGCGCCGCGGCGTTCGCGTCGGCGAGCAGCATCGCCTGGTTGGGGTCGTCGGGAAGCGTGGTGCCGCCGCCCTTGCCGATGTGGTACCGGCGGTCGGTGCGCCTGGCGAGCCAGCGTGCGAACGCCGACAGCGTGAGGTTCATGACGAGGTAGAGGACGAAGGCGATGCACCACAGCGTGAAGGCGTAGCGGTTGCCGTAGAAGCTGCCGAGGTTGTTCAGGGTGACGCGCAGCAGCTCGGGGTAGCCGACGATATAGGCGAGCGACGTGTCCTTCAACAGCACCACGAGCTGCGCGACGATGATCGGCAGCATCTGGCGGAACGCCTGGGGGAACTCGACGAGCATCTTCGACTGCAGCGGGCGCATGCCGAGGCTGAGGGCGGCCTCGCGCTGGCCGCGAGGCAGGGCGACGAGCCCGGCGCGCAGGGCCTCGCCGATGAGCGCGCCGTTGTAGATCGCGAGCGCGGAGACCACGGCCCAGTACTGCCCGGTGCCCGCGACGAGCAGGATGAACAGCATCATCAGCAGCACGGGCATGCCGCGGAAGAACTCGATGAGCACGGCGGTCGGGATTCGGATCCACGCGATCGTCGAACTGCGCAGGAGCGAGAGCACGACGCCGAGCGCGATCGCGAGCACGGCGGCCACGAGTGCGGCGCGCAGCGTGCCCCACACGCCGACCCCGATGACGAAGCTCCACATCTCGGGGTCCGTCACGATGTCCCAGCGGGCCGGGTCGAACATGCCGGGCAGCGTGATGCCGCCCGACTCGCGCGGCGCGTTCAGGGTCGCGATCAGCCAGCCGAGGCCCGCCACCACGGCGATCGCCGTGACGACCGAGAAGATGCGGGACAGGCGCCGGGCCCTGGGGCCCGGTGCGTCGAACAACACGCTGGCGCCGCTCATCGCTGCACCACCCACTTCCGCTCGAGCTGGGTCGCGAGGAGGCCGAGCGGCACCGTCACGACGAGGTAGAAGAAGGCCACGCCCACGAGCACCGCGATCACGGCGTCGCCGTTCGCGTTCGCGAGCGTGCGGCCGACGCCGAACAGTTCGCTGACGAACCCGACGCCGCCGACGACCGAGGTGTTCTTCGTGAGGGCGATGAAGACGTTGATCAGCGGCGGGATCGTCATGCGGAATGCCTGGGGCAGCACGATCAGCGAGACGGTCTGGCTGAAGCCGAGGCCGAGGCTGCGTGCCGCTTCGGCCTGGCCGACCGGCACGCCGTTGATGCCCGACCGGAGTGCCTCGGCGATGAACGGCGAGGTGTAGACCGCGAGCGCGATCATGCCGGCGATCAGGTATTCGAGGTCGGAACCCAGGATCGGCAGGATCACCGCGCAGAAGATCACGACGAGCGTGAGCGGGGTGTTCCGGATGATCTCGGTATAGACCGTCGCGATGACCCGCAGGGTCGCGATCGGCGAGATGCGCATGGCCGCGATGAACGTGCCGAGCACGAGGGCGCCCGCGCCGCCGACGGCGAGGAGCAGCAGCGTGGTGCTGAAGCCCTCGAGGTAGAGCGGGAGATTCGCGATGACGACGTCCACGCGGGTCCTCTCGTGGGGATGGGGCGGACCCGGGCCCCGTCGGGCCCGGGTCCGTTCGATCAGTAGCGGTCGACGGCCGGCGGCTCGATGAACGGCAGGATCTCGCCCGCCGTCGAGTTCCACGCCTCTTCGTACCGGCCGTCTTCATAGGCGGCCTCGAGCACGTCGTTGATCCACATGCGGAACTCGGTGTCCTCGAGCGCGACGCCGATGCCGTAGGGCTCCTCGGTGAACGGCTCGCCGACGACCTTGAACTCGCCCTCGTTCTGGGCCGCGAGGCCCGCGAGGATGACGTTGTCGGTCGACACCGCGACAACCTGGCCCTGGCGCAGCGGCTCGAGGCAGTTCGAGTACGTGTCGGTCTCGAGCACCTCGGCGCCGAGCTCCTTCAGGTTCGCGGCCGGCGTCGAACCCGTGACCGAGCACACCGGCTGGCCCACGAGGTCGTCTTCGGACTCGATGTCGTCGTTGTCGGAGAGCACGAGGATCGACTGGCCGGCCATGTAGTACGGGCCCGCGAAGGAGACGACCTCCTTGCGCTTGTCGTTGATCGTGTACGTCGCGACGACGAGGTCGACCTGGCCGTTCTGGATGAAGGGCTCGCGGTTGGCCGAGACGGTCTCGACCCACTCGATGTTCTCGGCATCGATGCCCAGCTCGCCGGCGATGATCTTGCCGATCTCGACGTCGAAGCCCTCGGGCTCGCCCGACGGGCCGACGAGGCCGAACAGCGGCTGGTCGAACTTGGTGCCGATCGTGATGGTGCCGGCCTCGGAGAGCTCGGCCATGGTGGTGCCTTCGTCGAACGTGGGAGCCGGCTCGACCGTCTCCTCGGCTTCGCCGCCGCCGTCGCCGTTGCCGGCGCATCCGGCGAGCACGAGAGCCGCCGCGGCCGCCGCTGCGGCGAACGCGATTCTGCTGCGCTTCATAATCCTGCCTCTGCTTCCTTGTTCCGTGGTGTCCCCGCCGCTTCTGGCAGCCGAGGTCTGTGCCGAGCTAGTGCTCGAGGATCTTGGAGAGGAAGTCCTTCGCACGGTCGGACTTCGGGTGGTCGAAGAACTCGGCGGGGGTCGCCTCCTCGACGATGGCCCCGTCGGCCATGAACAGCACGCGGTCGGCGGCCTTGCGGGCGAAGCCCATCTCGTGGGTCACCACGATCATGGTCATGCCCTGCTCGGCGAGGCCGACCATGACGTCGAGGACCTCGTTGATCATCTCGGGGTCGAGCGCGCTGGTCGGCTCGTCCATGAGGATCAGCTTCGGATTCATGGCGAGCGAACGAGCGATGGCAACACGCTGTTGCTGGCCGCCGGAGAGTTGCGCCGGCAGCTTCTTCGCCTGGTTCGCGACGCCGACGCGCTCGAGCAGTTCCATCGCCTTCGCCTCGGCGTCCTTGCGCTTCATGCCCTTGACCTGGATCGGCGCGAGGGTGATGTTCTCGAGCACCGTCTTGTGGGCGAACAGGTTGAACGACTGGAACACCATGCCGACGTCGGCCCGCAGCTTCGCGAGCCCCTTGCCTTCTTCGGGCAGTCGCTCGCCGTCGATCGTGATCGTGCCCGAGTCGATCGTCTCGAGGCGGTTGATCGCGCGGCACAGCGTGGACTTGCCGGACCCCGACGGGCCGATCACGACGACGACCTCGCCGCGATTGACGACGGTGTTGATGTCGTTCAGGACGTGCAGCTCGCCGAAGTGCTTGTCGACGTGATCGACGACGACGAGCGGCTCACCGCGCCGGACCGAGATGTTTGAGGTCGGGGGCGCCTCGGGAGTCGGGGACATATCCACCAAACTAGGGACCGAGGCCGTCGAACCGCCAGCGCCGCACCGCGGCGGTTACCGTTTCGTGACCGCCGAGGGCCGCTCAGCTGCGGTGTGCGAAGGCGCTCTCGTAGAGGCAGACGGATGCCGCGGTCGCGAGATTCATCGATTCGGCGTGGCCGTAGATCGGCACGGTGACCGCGCGGTCGGCGAGCGCGAGCTGCTCGTCGGGCAGGCCACGGGCCTCGTTGCCGAACAGCCAGGCCGTCGGACCGTCGAGCACGCCCTCTTGGCGCACGGAGAGCAGGTCTTCTCCCTTGACGTCGGCGGCCAGAACCGTGAGGCCGGCGGCGCGCGCCCGGTTCAGCACGTCTTCGAGATCGGCGCCGACCGCGACCGGCACGTGGAAGATCGACCCGGTGGAGGAGCGCACCACCTTCGGGTTGTACAGATCGACCGCGCGGCCGGAGAACACGACGGCATCGGCGCCCGCGGCGTCGGCGGCGCGCACGATCGTGCCCGCGTTGCCGGGGTCGCGGACCTCTTCGAGGATGGCGACCAGCTTCGGCTTCGCCGCGAACACGTCTTTCAGCGCCGTCGGGAACTGCCGGCAGACCGCCACGAACCCCTGCGGCGTGACGGTGTCGGCCATCGCCTCGAGCACCTCCTCGGTGACGTACTCGACGTCGACGCCCGCGGCGACCGCTGCACGACCGATGCCCTCGTGGCGCTCGAGCGCCGAGGGCGTCCCGTACAGCTCGACCACGAGCTCGGGGCGGAACTCGAGCGCCTCCGCGACCGCCTGCGGCCCCTCGAGCAGGAACAACCCGCTCTCGGCACGGGCCGGCTTCTTCGCGAGCTTCGCGACGGCGCGCACGCGAGGGGAACGGGGGTTCTCGAGCATGCAGCCAGTCTAGGTTCGCCCGCAGCCCGGCCGTGGCATCCGGCGTGTCGCACGCACGCGAACGGCCCCGGTGCCTGGAGGTACCGGGGCCGTTCGGAAGACGGAGCGGATTACGCCGCGGTCTTGGGGGCCGACGTGTCGGCCGGGAGCGCCTGCTTGGCCGACTCGACGAGCGCCGCGAAGGTGGCGGGCTCGTTCACCGCGAGCTCCGCGAGGATGCGACGGTCGACCTCGATGCCCGCGAGGCCGAGGCCCTGGATGAAGCGGTTGTAGGTGAGGCCGTGCTGACGCGAGGCCGCGTTGATGCGCTGGATCCAGAGACGACGGAAGTCGCCCTTCTTCTGGCGGCGGTCGCGGTACGCGTAGACGAGCGAGTGGGTGACCTGCTCCTTCGCCTTGCGGTAGAGACGCGAGCGCTGGCCGCGGTAACCCTCGGCACGCTCGAGGATGACCCGACGCTTCTTGTGCGCATTGACTGCGCGCTTGACTCTTGCCATGACTCTTTACTTCCTGATTCGGGTCGGGCGGCTCAGCGACCGAGCAGCTTGTTGATGACCTTGGTGTCGGGCGCCGACAGCACCTTGTCCTGGTTGAGGCGGCGCGTGCGCACCGAGGACTTGCCCTCGAGGTTGTGGCGCATGCCGGCCTGCTGCTTCTTCAGCTTGCCGGTGCCGGTGATCTTGAAGCGCTTCTTCGCCCCGGAGTGGGTCTTCTGCTTCGGCATCTCGTGTTTCTCCTTGGTTCTGCCGCCACGCGGGTGGCGGACGTCTGTGCTGGCCTAGGCCTCGGTGGCTTCGGCCGACTGCGCCTCGGTCGCACCCTCGGCCTCGGCCTCGGGGCGCGACTTCGCCGCAGCACGCTGTGCATTCGCCTCGGCCTTGGCCTCGGACTTGTTCTTGAGAGGAGCGATGACCATGACCATGTTGCGGCCGTCGATCGTGGGGTTGTGCTCGACCGTGCCGAACTCCGCCACGTCTTCCGCGAAGCGCTGGAGGAGGCGGACGCCCATCTCGGGGCGCGACTGCTCGCGCCCGCGGAAGAGGATCATCGCCTTGACCTTGTCGCCGGTCTTGAGGAAGCCGACGGCGCGCTTCATCTTGGTCTCGTAGTCGTGCTTGTCGATCTTGAGGCGGAACCGGACCTCTTTGAGGATGGTGTTCGCCTGGTTGCGCCTGGCCTCTTTCGCCTTCTGCGCAGCCTCGTACTTGTACTTGCCGTAGTCCATGATCTTGACGACCGGCGGGCGCGAGTTGGGCGCGACCTCGACGAGATCGAGGTCGGCCTCCTGCGCGAGCCGCAGGGCCACCTCGATCTTCACGACGCCGACCTGCTCTCCGCCAGGGCCCACGAGGCGGACCTCGGGGACGCGGATACGGTCATTGGTACGCGGATCGCTGATGCGTGTCTCCTCTACTCGAACGATTGCTCAAGCTCGTGCGGGAGACGGATGCCGCCCGGACGACGAGAGCGGAAATCCAACGCGATTCGCCGCACGGAATTCTTCCGTGCGGTTCATGCGGCACCCTGTCTACCTCCCGTCTGACGACGGGCGGCGGAGTGCAATCGACCCGGTAACCTTGATGAAGCGGTATGCGCGGGTGGGAGTATCTCCACTTTCGTACCGGGGACAAGCCCCGGAGCCCGAAGAAGTCTAGCAGAGGAAGTCTGTGAGCAACAGTTCAGACGAGTCCCCCGTCGTGCCCGGTGCCGACGACCACCAGCACGAGCAGGTCTCGGAGGCCACGCGCGACATCGCCGATGTTCCCGCCGTCGAGGTCATCACCACGGCGTCCGTGCACCTGATGAGCGCCGCCGCGGTCAAGGTCGGGCTCGCCGACGACCCCGACGAGCAGACCGACCTCGACGAGGCGCGCAAGCTCATCAACGCCCTCGCGGGCCTCATCACCGCGGGCGCACCCGAGATCAGCGACATGCACGCGCGGTCGCTGCGCGACGGCCTCCGCTCGCTGCAGCTCGCGTTCCGCGAGGCATCCGTCATCCCCGACGCGATCGGCCAGGGACCGGGCGAGAAGTGGACCGGGCCCGTCAGCTGACGCGGCCGCGCGGGTCACGGGCAGGGCACGAAGGAGGCGCAGGATCGCGCCGTCGGGCCGTCACCGCCGGCAGGATCACCGCCGGCCGCGTCACCGCCGGCCGCGTCACCGCTGGCAGTTCGGGCACCAGTAGGTGACGCGTTCGGCGAGCTCGGTAGGGCCGAGTTCGCCGCGCTCGATGGGCGTGCGGCAGCGCCGGCAGGGTTCCCCTCCTCGGCCGTAGACCCACAGGCGTTCGCCGCGACGGTCGACGCCCGTCGTCACGCGCGCGATCCGGTCGCGGTTCGCGACGATGAGCCGGCGGCCGAGGTCGATGATCGCCTCGGGTTGCGGCACTTCGGCGACGGGCCGGTGCGGCCGGATGCCACGGAGGAAGCACAGTTCGTTGACGTAGACGTTGCCCAGGCCCGCGAGGTTGCGCTGGTCGAGCAGCGCAACGGCGATGGGCACGTCGGGCGCCGCGGTCAGGCGTCGCAGCGCCTCCGCGGCATCCCAGTCGGGACCGAGGAGGTCGGGGCCGAGGTGGCCGACGACCTCGCCCTCGCGCTCGCGCGGCGCGACCTCGAGGATGCCCAGCTCGAAGCCGACGGCGACGGCGTCGGCGTTCTCGAGCACGGCCCTCGCGAGGTGGGCCGGACGGTTCCATCGCTCGCCGGGCCGGAACACCCGCCAGGTGCCCTCCATCTTCAGGTGGGAGTGGATCGTCTCGTCGCCGGCCCGGATGAGCAGGTGCTTGCCCCGCGCGGCGACCTCGTCGACCGTGCGACCCGAGAGATCGACGGTCGCGTAGCGCGGGACGCGGAAGTCGGTGCGAGTGAGCACGCGGCCCACGAGCGCGCGGCGCAGCCGCGCCGCGGCCTGGAAGACGGTGTCACCCTCTGGCATCGATGCGCAGGCCCCTCGGCGTCTCGGAGAAGCCGGAAGCGCTGAGGGCTGCGCCGACCGGGGTGCCGATGACGAACGCGCCGTTGACGCTCTCGACCGCCAGCCGCCGGACGCGACCGGTGCGGACGACGCCCGCGATCGCCTCGGCCGCCGCGCCGAGCAGCCGCTCGTCGTCGTGGTAGGCCAGCATCGTCTTGCCGCCGCGCTCGACGTAGAGCACCAGCTCGCCGTCGGCGAGCACGACCATCGCCCCGGCCTTGCGCGCGGCGCGGTGCGAGCTCTCACCCGGAGGCTCTGGCCAGGGCAGCGCGGCACCGTACGCGTTCGCCGGATCGGTGGCCGCGAGCACGACCACGCTCGAGCCGTCGCGCGCCGCCGCCGACCCGACCCCGCCCGAGCCTCCGGCGTCGGCGGGAGCGGTGAGCCCGTCGGCCCGATCGGCGTACCCGCGCAGCCGGTCGACCGCGCCCGGGGCGGCGAACTGCGCCGCGCCCAGGCGTTCGACGAAGTACCCCCGGCGAGCGCGGCCCGAGTCCTCGAAGCCGCTGAGCGTGCGGTAGACGAGCGCGAACCCGCCCACGACGCCCTCGGCCACCGCGGTGCCCCGGGTGACGAGGCCGTACCGGTCGAGCAGCGTCTCGCCGAGCAGGTGCGCGCGACGCGTGGCGTCGGCGTCGGGCACGGGCAGGATCGACCAACGCCCCGCGACCGACGGCGGACCGGTTCGGCTCGGCAGGTTCGCCATGGTCGTGCGCGGCATCGACCGGCCCCGGAGCATCCGCGACCGTGGCGCCGCACGTCGCGCCTTGTGCGCGCTGCGCCCTCCGGCGATGAGTGATCGCACCGGCGCGAACGTGTCGTTGGTGACGAGGCCCGCCCAGGCGAGCCCCCAGAGGGCTTCGACCAGCTCGTCATCGGCGACCGGCTGGTCGAGCTCGCCGAACCGGCCGACCGCATCGGCGAGCTGCCGGAAGAAGTACGCGCCGCCCGACCCGAGCGCGACGAGCACCTCGCGCTGGAGCGCGGTGAGCTCGGGGTCGGGCGGCGGGTCGAGCGAGAGCGGCGCGCCGTCGGCCAGGTGGAGCTCGACCCAGCCGTCGTCGCCCGCGAGCGCGCCGGCACCCGCCCAGAGCACTTCTCCCGTGGCCATGAGCTCGTCGAGGATCGCCGGGCTGTAGTCGGACACCCGAGCGGGAAGCACCAGCGACTCCCACGCCGACGCGGGGAGCCGAGCGCCCTCGAGCTGTTCGACGACCGCGAGGACGCCGTCGATGCCCCGCAACGGACGGCCGATGTGCTGCCACTCGGGCAGGAACCGGGCGAGCACGCGCTGCGGCACGGGTTCGACCTCGTGCCGCAGGGCCGCCAGCGATCGGCGACGGAGCCGGCGCAGCACCTCGGCGTCGCACCACTCGGTCGACGTGCCGTGCGGCCGGAACTCCCCCTCGACCACGCGTCGTTCGTCGGCGAGCCACCGCAGGGCGCCGCGCGCCACGGCCACGCCGATGCCGAAGCGATCGGCGACCTCCTCCACCGCGAACGGGCCGTGGGTGCGCGCGTAGCGGCTGACCAGGTCGCCGAGCGGGTCGCCGACGTGCTCGGCGAACGCGACGGCGACGCCCGGCGGCACCGGCACGCCGAGCGCGTCGCGCAGCCGCCCGACGTCTTCGACGGCCGCGACCTGCTCGCGGCCGGCGAAGTTCACGCGAACGACGCGTCTCGCGTCGAGGAGTTCGGCGACCGCGGCGATCGGGTCGGTGTCGTCGGTCACCCTCACGGCGATCTCGGCGTCGGAGAGCGGGCCGAGCACGCGCAGGAGGTCGGCGACGCCCTCGGCCTGGCGTACACGACGATCGTCGGCCAGCCGCTGGAGTTCGCGTTCGGTCTGCTCGATGACGCCGGGGTCGAGGAGTTCCCGCAGCTCGACCCGGCCGAGCAGCTCGCCGAGCAGCGCCGTGTCGATCGCCAGTGCGGCGGCCCGCCGCTCGGCGAGCGGCGAATCGCCCTCGTACATGAACGCGCCGACGTAGCCGAACAGCAGCGAGCTCGCGAACGGGCTCGGGGCTTCGGTCGTCGTCTCGACGAGCCGCAGCCGGCGCGCGGCGACATCGCGCGCGAGTTCGGTCAGCGCCGGCACGTCGTAGACGTCTTGGAGCACCTCGCGCACGGTCTCGAGGATGATCGGGAAGGTCGGGAACGCGCTCGCGACCTCGAGCAGCTGCGCCGACCGCTGGCGCTGCTGCCAGAGCGGCGAGCGGCGACCGGGCTGGTAGTTGGGCAGCAGGAGCGCGCGGGCGGCGCACTCGCGGAACCGGCTCGCGAACAGCGCGGACCCGCCGACCTCGTCGGTCACGAGCTGTTCGAGCTCATCGGGCTCGAAGACGAACAGGTCCGCGCCGGGCGGATCGATGCCGGTGTCGGGGATCCGCACGATGATGCCGTCGTCGGCGGCCACCGCGGCGCCGTCGACACCGTGGCGCTCGCGGACGCGCGCGGCGACCGCCAGCGCCCACGGTGCGTGCACGGGCATGCCGAACGGCGAGTGCAGGATCACCCGCCAGTCGCCGAGCTCGTCGCGCGTGCGCTCGACCACGAGGGTGCGGTCGGTCGGAAGGTGGCCGGTGGCCTGCTGCTGGTCGGCGAGGAACGCCAGCAGGTTCGTCGCCGCGTACGCGTCGAGCCCGGCCGCCGCGATGCGCGCACGTGCGTCGGCCTCGTCGGCCGCCGCGACCTCGCGCATGAACGCGCCGAGTGCGCGGCCGAGCTCGGCCGGGCGCCCGAGCCCGTCGCCCTTCCAGAACGGCACCCGGCCCGGCTGGCCGAAGGCGGGCACCACGTTCACCCGGTCGAACGTGATCTCCTGGATGCGCCAGCTCGTGGCGCCGAGCGCGAACACGTCGCCGACGCGCGACTCGTAGACCATCTCCTCGTCGAGCTCGCCGACGCGGCGCCCGCCGGCCTCGTCGCCGACGAGGAACACGCCGAACATGCCGCGGTCGGGGATCGTGCCACCGCTCGTGACGGCGAGGCGCTGCGCACCGGGGCGGCCGACGAGCGTGCCCTCCTCGCGATCCCACACGAGCCGCGGCCGCAGCTCGCCGAACCGGTCGGATGGGTACCGGCCCGCGAGCAGGTCGAGCGTCGCCTCGTAGGCCGAGCGCGGCAGGGTCGCGAAGGGCGCGGCCCGGCGCACCGCGCCGAACCACCCCTCGACGTCGAGCGGATCGAGCGCGGCCGCCGCGATGGTCTGCTGGGCGAGGATGTCGAGCGGGTTCGCCGGCACCCGCATGGTCTCGATGGCGCCGCCGAGCATGCGCTCGCTCGTGACGGCGGCGTGCACGAGGTCGGCGCGCTGCTTGGGGTAGATGACCCCGCGCGAGACCTCGCCCACCTGGTGGCCGGCCCGCCCGAGCCGCTGCAGGCCGCTCGAGACCGACGGCGGCGACTCGACCTGGACGACGAGGTCGACCGCGCCCATGTCGATGCCGAGCTCGAGGCTCGAGGTGGCGACCACGCAGCGGAGTCGCCCGCTCTTCAGGTCGTCCTCGATGTCGGCGCGCTGCTCCTTGCTCACGGAGCCGTGGTGGGCGCGCGCGAGCACGGGCGGTGCGCCCGTGGTCTGCCCCGACTGCGCCATCAACGCGGCGGGCGGCGGGGCAGCCGCCGCCGCGACCAGCAGCGCTTCGCGTTCGGATGCCTCGAGCGAGAGCTCGTTCAGGCGAGCCGTGAGCCGTTCGGCCAGTCGCCGCGAGTTCGCGAACACGATCGACGAGCGGTGCTGGAGCACCTGGTCGAGGATCGCCTCCTCGACGTGGGGCCAGATGGAGCCGGTGGCATCGTCGCTCGCCGGCAGCTGCGCCATGTCTTCGACGGGCACGACCACGCGCAGGTCGAAGCGCTTCTCGCTCGGTGGGGCGACCACCTCGACCGGGGCGCTCGCGCACAGGAAGCGCGCGACCTCTTCGACCGGGCGCACCGTCGCCGACAGCCCGATGCGCTGCGCCGGCTTCGGCAGCAGGTCGTCGAGCCGCTCGAGCGAGAGCGCGAGGTGCGCCCCGCGCTTGGTCGCGGCGACGGCGTGGATCTCGTCGATGATGACCGTCTCGACGGTTCGTAGCGTCTCGCGCGCCTGCGACGTCAGCATGAGGAAGAGCGATTCGGGCGTGGTGATCAGGATGTCGGGCGGCGTGCGCAGCAGGGTGCGGCGCTCGGCGGCCGTCGTGTCGCCCGAGCGCACGCCCACGCTCACGTGCGGCGGCTCGATGCCGAGGCGCTCGGAGACCCGCGCGATGCCGGTGAGCGGCGCCCGCAGGTTGCGCTCGACGTCGACGCCGAGCGCCTTCAGGGGCGAGAGGTAGAGCACGCGCGTGCCGGGTTCGGCAGGCGGCGGTTCGGTGTGCAGGCGGTCGATCGCGGAGAGGAACGCCGAGAGCGTCTTGCCCGAGCCCGTGGGTGCGACGACGAGCGAGTGCGCGCCTCGGCCGATGGCGGCCCAGGCCGCGGCCTGCACCGCCGTGGGCGCCCGGAACGACTCGGCGAACCACGTGCGCGTGGCTTCCGAGAAGGCGTCGAGCGGCGCATCCACGGTTCCATCCTGCCGTGCCCCGCCGACATCCGGCCCGGCCATCAGCGGATCCGCCGCCCGGCGACCGATACCCCACGACCGGCGAGTGCGACCGGGTCAGGCCGGACTCGCTCCAGCGGCCAGCGCGCGCTCGACCGCCGCGACCGTGCGGGCAGCCTGCGCGGCATCCGTACGCCAGTTGCTCACCGAGAACCGGACGACGGTGCGATCCCGCCAGCGGGAGGTCATCGCGAGCACATCGCCATCGCCCCACAGGCGTTCGCTGAGCGCCGCGGTCGTCGCGTCGTCGCCCAGCGCGACGCACACCTGGGTGAACACGACGTCGTTCAGCACCTCGACGCCGGGAAGCTCGGCGAGCCCGTCGGCGATGGCTCGCGCTGATCCGGTGAGGCGGTGGACGAGGTCCGCGACGCCCTGCCGGCCGAGCGAACGCAGCACGGCCCACGTCGGCACGCCGCGGGCGCGCCGCGAGAGCTCTGCCACCTTCTCGTGCGGATCGGCGCCCGTGCCGGTCGCCTGCAGGTAGCTCGCCTGCATGCTGAGCGCCCGGAACATGGCCGAGGGTTCGCGAACGATCGCGACGCCGCAGTCGTACGGCACGTTCAGCGTCTTGTGCGCGTCGGTCGACCACGAGTCGGCGCCCGCCAGGCCGGCGGTGAGGTGCGCGGAGCGCGGGGACGCAGCCGCCCACAGCCCGAACGCGCCGTCGACGTGCACCCAGGCGCCCGCGGCATGCGCGACCGCCACGGCTCCCGAGAAGTCGTCGAAGGCGCCCGAGTGGATGTTTCCCGCCTGCAGCACGACGAGGGCCGGCCCCTCCCCGGCGGCGAGCACCTCCTCGAGGCGGTCCACCCGGATGCGTCCCTGGTCGTCGGCGGGCACCGCCGTCGGCTCGCCGAGACCGAGGTAGCGGCCGGCGAGGTCCACCGTGCCGTGGCGCTCCGCGCCGACCACGAAACGCACGCGCGGGCCCCCCGCGAGCCCGGAGACCGCCGGGTCCCACCCGACCCGCCGGAGCACCTCGTCTCGACCGGCGGCCATCGCCGCGAACTGCGCCATGGTCGCGCCGGTCGCGAAGCCCACGGCGCTGCCCGACGGCAGGCCGAGCAGGTCCACGATCCACTCCCCCGCCAGTTCCTCCGCCGCCGCCACGCCGGGCGTGATGTCGCGGAGCCCGGCGTTCTGGTCCCACGCTGAGACGAGCCAGTCGGCCGCGAGCGCCGTCGGCTGCGTGCCGCCCATGACCCAGCCGTAGAACCTCGGCGAGCCGATCGCGAGCAGGCCCGGCTCGATCGCGCCGGCCAGCCGCTCGATCACCGCGGCCGGCGGCTCGCCGACATCGGGCAGTGCCTCGCCGAGCGCGGACCGGACCTCCTCGGGCGTCGCCCGCGCCGGGATGGGCCGCTCACCGAGGCCGGCCAGCCATTCCGCTGCCGACCGCCGCGCGAGCTCGAGCACCTCGCGGTAGTCCTCGGGTCCGCCGGAGCCGCCCGGTTCGTCGTCGGCTCCGCGCTCGTGGCCGTCGTCCGGATGCATCGCCGCACCTCGCGTTCCGCGCGCCTGCGCACTCCGATCATCCGCTCGCGCTCGGCGCGCGTCAACGACGGCCGCGGATCGACGGCTACGCGGCGCGGCCGCCGACGAGCTTGACCGCGAGCGAGTCGACCCCGGTCGCGATCGCCTCGTCGTCGGCCCAGCGTCGCGCGAGCCGAGCCGTCGTGGCGTCGAGCTCGTCGCGCGTGAGGCCCTCGACGAGCACGAGCCGCACCACGAGCTCGGGCCCCGCGAGATGCGCCTGCGGGTCGCCCGGCACGAGTTCGACGCCGAGCACCGCGAGCTCGGTCGCGATCGACCGCTCGAACGCCGCGATGACGGCCTCGGACTCGAACGGCGGCCGCCACTCGTGCGACTGCGCGACCGCCCACACGGCGGGCCGGCGCAGCACGAACTCGTCGTCGGGCGACCCGGGGTCGAGCACGACGAGGTCGGTGCCGTCGTCGGCCGCCGCGAGCGCGACCCGCACGCCGTCGGCGGGAACCGGCCGTGCGACCGGGTTCCAGCGGGACATCGCCGCGACCGAGGAGAAGACGGGCAGCACCCGACGACCGTCGGGACCGGCGACCGTGACGATCGACAGCTCCTGGCTCTTCTCGACCGCGTGGCCGTGCGCCCCGACCTCGGTGCCACCGTCGCCCAGTTCGGCCAGCAGCGGGATCAGCAGCCGTGATCCGGCGAACGCCTGCACGACGTCGGCCTGTCCGGCATCGCCGGCGCGGAATCTCCGGATCGCGGCTTCGAGCGCGGGCGGCGCGCTGCCGTCGTCGGCGGCGTGCCGGTTCTGCTCGAACGCGCGGCCCGCCCACGGCGTGCCCGCCGAGTCGGCCGCGCCGCCCGGCCCGGTCGGTCCACCGACCGGCCCGCCTGCGGGAGCGCCGTCAGCGGGACCGCCCCCGGGGCGCCCGGGTTCGGCGCCCGGCTGCCCCGGCTCAGTGCGAGGCGACATCCAGCGCCTCGGGAAGCGTGAACGCGCCCGCGTACAGGGCCTTCCCGACGATGGCGCCCTCGAGCCCGAGTGGCACGAGCTCGCGCAGCGCCGCGATGTCGTCGAGGCTCGAGATGCCGCCGGAGGCGACGACCGGGCGGTGCGTGCGGTCCATGATCTGGCGGAGCAGGTCGAGGTTCGGCCCCTGCAGGGTGCCGTCCTTCGTGACATCCGTGACGACGTACCGGGCCGCGCCCGCCTCCTCGAGGCGGTCCATGACCTGCCAGAGGTCGCCGCCCTCCTTGGTCCAGCCGCGGGCGGCGAGCGTCGTGCCGCGCACGTCGAGGCCGACCGCGATGGCCTCGCCGTACTGCGCGATGACCGAGGCCGCCCACTCGGGGTTCTCGAGCGCGGCGGTGCCGAGGTTGATGCGCTTCGCCCCGATCGCGAGCGCGTGCTCGAGCGACGCGTCGTCGCGGATGCCGCCCGAGAGCTCGACGTTCACGCCCCTGACCTGGCGGATGACCTTCTTCAGGATGCCGGCGTTCGAGCCACGGCCGAAGGCCGCGTCGAGGTCGACGAGGTGGATCCACTCCGCGCCCTGGTCGGCCCAGTCGCTCGCCGCGTCGACCGGATCGCCGTAGTTGGTCTCGGTCCCGGCCTCCCCCTTGGTCAGCCGGACGGCCTTGCCGCCGGCGACGTCGACGGCCGGCAGGAGCACCAGCCGCGGGGTCTTGTTGAACTCACTCATCACTGTCCTCGAATCGGAAAGCCACGCGATCCGCGCGACGTTCGGCACAGTCACAGCATCCTAGTCTCGTTGCGCGGGCACGGCCGACCGATGACGCGCGACGGCGCGGACGAGTCGATGCGGCCGCATCGCGAGGGCGCCGCGGCGGAGACCTCAGCCCAGCGTGCCGATCCAGTTGCCGAGCAGGCGGATGCCGGCTTCCGACGACTTCTCGGGGTGGAACTGCGTCGCGGAGAGCGGCCCGTTCTCGACGGCGGCCAGGAACCGGCCGCCGTGCTCGGCCCAGGTCACGGCCGGCCGCGGGAACGGCGGCATCACGTCGAGCGTCCACTCCTGGGCCGCGAACGAGTGCACGAAGTAGAACCGCTCGTGCTCGATGCCGGCGAAGAGGGCGCTGCCCTCCCCCGCGTCGACGGTGTTCCAGCCCATGTGCGGAAGCACGTCGGCCGGCAGTTCGGTGACGGTGCCGGGCCATTCGCCGAGGCCCTCGGTGTCGACGCCGCGCTCGACGCCGCGCTCGAAGAACACCTGCATGCCGACGCACACGCCGAGCACCGGCCGCCCGCCCGCGAGCCGCCGGTCGATGATCTCATCGCCGCGGACCGCGCGCAGTTGGTCCATCACGGCCTTGAACGCGCCGACGCCGGGGACGAACAGCCCGTCGGCCTCGAGCGCCGCCGCGCGGTCGCTGGTCACCTGGACCTCGGCGCCCGCGCGCTCGAGCGATTTCGCGGCCGAGTGGATGTTGCCCGAACCGTAGTCGAGCACGACGACGCGACGCGTGCGGGTCACAGCGCACCCTTCGTGGAGGGGATCCCGACCACGAGCGGGTCGAGCGCCTTGGCCTGCCGGAACGCGCGCGCGAACGCCTTGAACTCGGCCTCGGCGATGTGGTGCGGATCGCGGCCGCCCAGCACCGTGACGTGGACGGTGAGCGCGGCGTTGAACGTGATCGCCTCGAATACGTGGCGGACCATCGAGCCCGTGAAGTGCCCGCCGATGAGGTGGTACTCGAAGCCGTCGGGCTCACCCGTGTGCACGAGGTACGGACGGCCGGAGATGTCGACCACGGCCTGCGCGAGCGCCTCGTCGAGGGGCACGAGCGCGTCGCCGTACCGGGAGATGCCGGACTTGTCGCCGAGTGCCTGGCGGATCGCCGTGCCGAGCGCGATGCCGACGTCTTCGACGGTGTGGTGCACGTCGATCTCGATGTCCCCGCGCGCCCGCACCGTGAGGTCGGTGAGCGAGTGCTTGGCGAACGCGGTGAGGAGGTGGTCGTAGAACGGCACGCCGGTCTCGATGTCGCTCGTGCCGGTGCCGTCGAGGTCGATCGACAGGTCGATGCTCGACTCGCTCGTCTCCCGCTGCACGCGTGCCGTGCGGTGGGGCTTCGGGGAGGTCATGTCGCCATCCTATTCAGGGGTCGTTCGATCGGGTCGGGCGTTGCGATTCGAGACGGCGGCTCGAGCGGGTTCGTGGATGCCGCCGGCTCAGCCGGCGTGCACCGGGGCGAACACCGCGATCGCCTCGAGGAAGGCCGTGGTCTCGGCCTCGGTGCCCGCGGTCACCCGCAGGCTGCCGGGCAGGCCGATCTCGCGGATGAGGATGCCGCGCTCGAGCAGGGCCGCGAAGACCGCGTGCGGGTCGTCGACGCCGCCGAAGAGGACGAAGTTCGAGCCGCTGCGGTACGGCCGGAAGCCCATGCGGGCCAGTTCGGTCGTGATGCGCTCGCGCTGCGCGCGGATCTCGTCGACCATCGCGAGCATCTGGCCCGAGTGGGCCAGCGCGCCGAGCGCCGCGGCCTGGGTGAGCGCCGAGAGGTGGTACGGCAGGCGCACGAGGCGCAGCGCGTCGATCGCGGCGGGGTCGCCGGCGAGGTACCCGACGCGCGCGCCCGCGAACGCGAACGCCTTGCTCATGGTGCGCGAGACGAGCAGGCGCGGCCGGCCCGGCAGGAGCGAGAGGGCGCTGACCGTGCCCTCGTCGGCGAACTCGTGGTACGCCTCGTCGACGACCACGATGCCGTTCGCCGCATCGGCGACCGCTTCGATCGTCTCGAGCGAGAGCGGCGTGCCGGTGGGGTTGTTCGGCGCGCAGAGCAGCACCACGTCGGGGTCGTGCTCGCGCACGGCCGAGACGGCGGTCTCGGGGCTCAGCTCGTAGTCGGCGTCGCGGGGCGCGCCGATCCACGCGGTGCCGGTGCCCGATGCCAGCAGCGAGTACATCGAGTAGGTCGGTGCGAAGCCCAGGGCCGCGCGGCCGGGCCCGCCGAAGGCCTGGAGCACGTGCTGGAGCACCTCGTTCGAGCCGTTGGCCGCCCAGATCTGCTCGGGCGCGAGACCGTGGCCGAGGTAGCCCGCGAGGGCCGTGCGCAGCTCGGTGAACTCGCGATCGGGGTAGCGGTTGAGGCCGAGGATCGCGGCGGCCACGCGCGCGACGATGTCGTGGGCGACGGCTTCGGGAATGGGATGCGTGTTCTCATTGACGTTCAGCGCGACGGGGACGGCCTGCTGCGGCGCGCCGTAAGGCGACTTGCCGCGGAGGTCGTCTCGGATGGGGAGGTCGTCGAGACTCGTCACCAGATCATGCTAGCCGCGCCGTCGGTGCCCTCAGGGCGCGGACGGCAGTGCCAGCTGCTGGCCGGGCTGCACCACAGCGGACTCGAGGCCGTTGATGCGGAGGATGTCGGCGATGACCTCGCGCGGATCCTCGTCGGGCGCGATCGAGAGCGCGAGCTCCCACAGGGTGTCGCCGTAGCCCACCGTGACGACCTCGAGGGCCGCGCCGCCCGCCCCGGTGGAACCCCCCGCCGCGGCGGGACCCGCGCCGAGGATCGCGATGACCGCCCAGAGCACGAGCGGCAGCGCGGCGAGCGAGGTGAGGACGACGCGCCCGCGGCGCGTGAGCCGGAGCCGGGTGCGCGGCTCGACGGGCGGCGTCGAACCGGCGCGCGAGCGTTCGGAACGGTCAGCGTCGACACGACCGTCGAAGCCGGCGAAGCCGTCGAATGCGGTGAGTGTGCTCATGGTTCCTCCCGTGCGTCTCGAACTCGAACGATGAAGCGAGCCGCACCCGGCGCTCGGCCGGGAGCGCCGGATGCGAAGCTCTGTTCCGAATGTATCTTCGAATGTCATACTTGGCAAGACCCCCGCCTCCCGGTCGATTCCCCCCGCCGATCTGCGACACGCTCGAACAGATGTTTGTCGCGCGCCCGCGTGGCGGATACAGTTTCGAATGTCCGACACCAGTCGAGCAGACACCACCGACATCCGGCCGTGCAGCCGGCCGCAACGAGGGGCGAACCGTGAGCACCGACATCG
This sequence comes from Agromyces agglutinans, assembly GCF_009647605.1. GTDB lineage: Bacteria > Actinomycetota > Actinomycetes > Actinomycetales > Microbacteriaceae > Agromyces > Agromyces agglutinans. The sequence goes on from NZ_WJIF01000015.1 coordinate 34,707, forward strand.
ACCGCACGTCCGAGAGCGGTACCACGCGGCGGCGCAAGTCCCTGTCCGCGAAGCAGGTCGCCATCCTCGAGATGATCCAGCGTTCGGTCGCCGGCCGGGGCTACCCGCCGAGCATGCGCGAGATCGGCGACGCCGTCGGCCTCTCCTCGCTCTCGAGCGTGACCCACCAGCTCAACCAGCTCGAACTCGCCGGGTACCTCCGTCGCGACCCGAACCGGCCCCGCGCCCTCGAGGTGCTCATCGAGCTGCCGGGCGGCGGCGAGGTTCGCGACGCCTCGGCGGGCTCCGCGGCGCCGGTCGGCGACGCGGCGATGGTGCCGCTCGTGGGCCGCATCGCCGCGGGCGTGCCGATCACCGCCGAGCAGCAGATCGACGAGGTGTTCCCGCTCCCCCGCCAGCTCGTCGGCAAGGGCGAGCTGTTCATCCTCAAGGTCGTCGGCGACTCGATGATCGACGCCGCCATCTGCGACGGGGACTGGGTGGTCGTGCGATCCCAGAAGACCGCCGAGAACGGCGAGATCGTCGCCGCCATGCTCGACGGCGAGGCGACCGTGAAGGTCTTCCGCCAGCGCGACGGCCACACGTGGCTCCTGCCGCGCAACAGCGCGTTCGAGCCGATCCTCGGCGATGCATCCGAGGTGCTCGGCAAGGTCGTCGCCGTCCTGCGAACCGTCTGAACGATCGTCGCGGCGGCGGATGCCGTCGCAGCGGCGTTTCCGGCGATCGACGCGGCGATCCGACGACCGCCGCGGCGGTCTACGCCGCCTTCGGCAGCGCCGTGAGCCAGCCGATCACGGCATCCATGAAGCCGGCGTGGTCGTCGCGGAACACCGTGTGCCCGGTGCCCCTGACGGTCTGCACGGTCATGCCCTGGCCGCGCAGACGCGCGGCGACCTGCTCGGTGATCAGCAGGCTCTTCTCGGCGAGCAGCACGAGGCTCGGCGCGACCAGTCGGACCGGCGGCACGAGCGGCCGCGTGTCGGTGAAGCCCAGGATCGTGCGCTTGTCCCAGTCGCGAAGGGTCGCGAGCTCGATCTCGACGTCCTCGGCGTGCCACTTCGGGTTCATCTTGACGAGCGCCGTCCGCCGCGGCCGGGGCGCCATCGCGAAGAACAGCTTGAAGGCGGCACCCTTCAGCCCCTTCGGGAAGGCGAACGCGGGGTCGATGTAGATGGCCGCGCGCGGTGCCATCCGGTCGGCGACGAGGCTCGCGACGAGGCCGCCGAGCGAATGCCCCATGACGACGTCGGGCGTGCCCTCGATGAGCGGCGCGACCGTCTCGACGACGTCATCGGCCCAGGCAGCCGGCGAGTAGCGCACCGCCCTCGGACTGCGGCCGTGGCCGGCCAGGTCGACCGCGAGGACCCGGAACCCGTGCGTCTCGAGCTCCGAGGTCACCCGATGCCACGCGCGGGAGTCCGACATGATGCCGTGGATGAGGATCGCGGTTCGCGGACCGCTTCCGGACTCGGTGACCGCCAGCTGCATGCGACGACCGTAGCCGCCGCACCTGAGCGCCCGCCGCCAACCGCCCCGAAGCCGGATGTGAGCGGGGTGCGCGCGAGCACGCGGCACCCCGTCACCGCCGTCGCCGGGTCGTCGAACTCAGCCGTCGCCCGGTCGGCGACCTCAGACGGCCGCCGGGACGCCGGCTCGCACCGCCCGGGTCGCTTCGATGATGTGCTCGAGCGACGCGACGGTCTCCTCGTATCCGCGGGTCTTCAGTCCGCAGTCGGGGTTCACCCACAACCGCGACGCCGGGATCTCGGCCGCGGCGCGCTCGAGCAGCTGCCAGACCTCGTCGACGCTCGGCACGCGCGGCGAGTGGATGTCGTAGACGCCCGGTCCGATGCCGTGGTCGAACCCGCTCGCGGCGACGTCGTCGACCACCTCCATGCGACTGCGGGCGGCCTCGATCGACGTGACATCCGCGTCGAGATTGCGGATCGCGTCGATGACGACGCCGAACTCGGAGTAGCAGAGGTGCGTGTGCACCTGCGTCGCCGCGGCGGCGGCCGCGGTGGCCAACCGGAAGGAACCGACCGACCAGTCGAGGTAGTCGCGCTGGTCGGCGAGCTTCAGCGGCAGCAGCTCGCGCAGCGCCGGCTCGTCGACCTGGATGATGCGGATTCCGGATGCCTCGAGGTCGGCGATCTCGTCGCGCAGCGCGAGCGCGACCTGGCGCGCGGTATCGCCGAGCGGCTGGTCGTCGCGCACGAACGACCAGGCGAGGATCGTCACCGGGCCTGTGAGCATGCCCTTCACGGGCTTGGGCGTGAGCGACTGCGCGTACGTCGACCAGCTCACCGTCATCGGCTCCGGCCGGGACACGTCGCCCCAGAGGATCGACGGCCGTGTGCAGCGGGAACCGTAGGACTGGACCCACCCGTGCTCGGTGACCGCGAAGCCGTCGAGCAGCTCGGCGAAGTACTGCACCATGTCGTTGCGCTCGGGCTCGCCGTGCACGAGCACATCGAGTCCGAGATCCTCCTGGAGACGGATGACCCGCTCGATCTCCTCGCGCATCGCCGCCGTGTACTCCGCCTCGGTGAGCTCGCCCTTCACGAGTCGGGCTCGGGCGCGCCGGATGTCGGCCGTCTGCGGGAACGAGCCGATCGTCGTGGTCGGCAGCTCGGGCAACGCGAGCGACTCCTGCGCGGCGACCCGCGCGGCGTAGTCGTCGCGGCTGAAGTCGGTCCCGCGAAGGCCCTCCAGCCGCTCGCGAACGCCCGGCACCCGCACCCCGGGCGCCAGCGCCCGGTCGGCGAGCGAGGCGGTCGCCGCCGCCAGTTCCGGCTCGATCGCCGAGCGGCCCTCGACGAGGCCGGTGGCGAGGGTCGCGACCTGGGCGACCTTCTGGTCGGCGAAGGCGAGCCAGCCGGCCAGGCGCCCGTCGAGCCTCGTCTCGTCGGCGACGTCGTGCGGCACGTGGAAGAGCGACGTGGAGCTGGACACCGCCACACTGCCCGACAGGTTCGCCAGCGCCTCGACCCGGTCGAACGCGGCGGCCAGGTCGCCGCGCCAGATGTTGTGGCCGTCGACGACGCCCGCGACGAGCGTCTTGCCGGCCAGCGACTCCGCGGTCGCCGGATCGAGGGACGCCGGCACCGACCCCTTGACCAGGTCGAAGCCGATCGCCTCGACCGGCGTGGCGGCCAGCGCCGGCAGCGCGTCGTCGAGCCCGCCGTACGGCGCGGCGACGAAGATGGACGGCCGGTCGGATCCGGCGCCGAGCGCGTCGTACGCGGCGCCGATCGCCTCGATCACGCGTTCGCGCGACACGTCGAGGCTCTCGCTCACGAGCGCGGGCTCGTCGAGCTGCACCCACAGCGCGCCGGCCGCGGCGAGCCTTGCGAGGAGCTCGGCGTAGACCGGCACGAGGTCGGCGAGCCGGTCGAGCGGGCGGAAGCCCTCGGGGGCGCCGTCGGCGGCTTTGGCGAGGGCGAGGAAGGTGACCGGCCCGACGAGGACGGGGCGCGTGAGGAATCCAGCAGCCTTCGCCTCCTCGAACTCGGCCACGAGCCGATCGGCGTGGGCGCTGAACGCGGTGTCGGGCGCGAGTTCGGGCACGAGGTAGTGGTAATTGGAGTCGAACCACTTCGTCATCTCGAGCGGCGCGTCGTCGCCCTCGCCGCGCGCGATCGTGAAGTACCCCGCGAGGTCGACCGTGCCGTCGTCGCCCACCAGGCGCGCGAAGCGGGCGGGCACCGCGCCCACGGCGACGGCCGCGTCGAGCACCTGGTCGTAGAAGGAGAAGGACTCGGGGATGGCGGAGTCCGCCCGGCCGAGGCCGAGCCCGGCCAGTCGCTCGCGCGTCGCGGCCCGGAGCTCCGCTGCGCGCTCCTCGAGCTCGGCGGCATCGATCGAGCCGGCCCAGAACGCCTCCACGGCTCGCTTGAGCTCGCGACGGCGCCCGATGCGCGGGTAGCCGAGGATGGTCCCCTTCGGGAATTCGGAGGTGGTCATCGCTTCGTGGTGTTCCTCTCGTGGGTGGTGCGGTGGGTCCCGAAGCCGGGCGCCGCAGGCTCGCTCAGGCCGAGCCGCTCGATCACGCCGAGCACGGCCTCATGGCGGTTGAACGTGTAGAGGTGCAGGCCGGGCGCGTCGCCGCCGAGGAGCACCTCGCGGGCGAGTTCGGTGGCGAACGACACGCCGATCTCGGCCTGCGCCTCGGCGTCGGGCTCGATCTCGAGATCGATCGCGAGCTGCGCCGGCGGCTGGACGCCCGTGAGCTCGGTGAGCCGGCGCAGCCGCGCCGTCGTCGTCACGGGCATGATCCCCGGCAGGATCGGGATGGTCACGCCGCCGGCCCGCGCCCGCTCGACGTACCCGAGATAGTCGTCGGCGTGCCAGAAGAGCTGCGTGATCGCGAGGTTCGCGCCCGCGACCTCCTTGGCGAGCAGCGCGTCGACGTCCTGCCAGGCGCTCCGCGAACGCGGATGTCCCGTCGGAAATGCCGCGACGGCGACGCGCTCGGGCCGCGGGCGGGTACGGATCGCGCTCGCACCGGGGATGCCGGGGATGCCGAATTGGCCGAACGGTTCCCGCTCCTCCTGCACGCGGTGGATGAGCTGGACCAGTTCGGCTGCGCTTGACAGGTCGCCGGTGCCGGCATCGTCGCCGGCGGTGCCCGCGGGCGGGTCGCCGCGCAGGGCGAGGAAGCTCGTGATGCCGGCGTCGAGGAATTCGCGCACGAGCTGGTTCGCCTCGGCGTACGAGGAACCGATGCACGTCAGGTGAGCCATGGGCTCGACCTCGGTCTGCTCGCGGATGTAGCGCAGCAGCGTCAGGGAGCGGTCGCGCGAGGAGCCTCCGGCGCCGAAGGTCACCGAGATGAACGCGGGCTGCACGTCGGCGAGCCGATCGATGGTCCGGCCGAGCGCCAGCGCCGCCGCGTCGGAGCGCGGCGGAAGCAACTCGAACGAGATCGGCAGGCGACAGTCGCCGCCGTCGGTGGCCGTCGCTGCCATGTCGCTCCTGCTGGACTGGTGCCGCAGGACGGTGGCTGCACGGCTGGCCGCGCCGCCCCGGCCGTCACGGCGGGTCGGTCTCGCGGGCGGGTGCCGGGCTCGGCGGTCGCTCCAGGTGCCGGGCCTCGTGCCCAGCACCGTCGATCACGTGCGACGATACGCCGTCGCCAGGCGAGGGACGAGCATTGTGACGGCGGGTGACGAGTCCGGCGGAGGCAGCGGTCAGCCGGAGGTGACGCGGGCAGCGGGCTCGGAGTCGGCGGCGAACGCCGCGAGCTGCGACGCCTGCTCGGGCGACGCGAGGGCGCGGATGCGAGTGCCCTCTTCGACGTAGTCGACCGAGAGCACGCGCCCCGACTCGTGCAGGGTCGACACCACGTCGCCGCGGTCGTACGGCACGAGCAGGTCGATCTCGATCGCGGGGTCGGGCAGCATGCGCCCGATCGTCGCGAGCACCTCGGCCACGCCCTCGCCCGTGCGCGCCGACGCGAACAGCGCGTTCGGCTCCAGCCCCTGGAGCACGAGCCGGTCTTCGGCGGTCACGAGGTCGGCCTTGTTGAACACCACGAGCTCGGGGATGTCGCGCGCGCCGACCTCGCCGATGACGTCGCGGACCGTCGCGATCTGGCCCGCGGGGTCGGGGTGCGCGGCATCGACGACGTGAACGATCAGGTCGGAGTCACCGACCTCCTCGAGCGTCGAGCGGAACGCCTCGACGAGCTGGTGCGGCAGGTTGCGCACGAACCCGACGGTGTCGGCGAGCGTGTAGACCCGCCCATCGGCGGTCGTGTTGCGCCGGACGGTCGCGTCGAGCGTCGCGAACAGCGCGTTCTCGACGAGCAGGCCCGCACCGGTCATGCGGTTGAGCAGGCTCGACTTGCCCGCGTTGGTGTACCCCGCGATCGCGACCGACGGCACGGCGTTGCGGCGGCGGTTGGCCCGCTTCGCCTCGCGCGCGGGCTTCATCCCCGCGATCTGCTTGCGCAGCTTCGCCATGCGCGAGTGGATGCGGCGCCGGTCGAGCTCGATCTTCGTCTCACCCGGACCGCGGCTGCCCATGCCGGCTCCGCCGGAGCCGACCTGGCCGCCGGCCTGGCGCGACATCGACTCGCCCCAGCCGCGGAGCCTCGGGAGCAGGTACTCGAGCTGCGCGAGCTCGACCTGCGCCTTGCCCTCTCGGCTCTTCGCGTGCTGGCTGAAGATGTCGAGGATGACCGCCGTGCGGTCGATGACCTTGACCTTCACCGCGTCTTCGAGGGCACGTCGCTGGCTGGGCGCGAGCTCGGTGTCGGCGACGACGGTGTCGGCGCCGAGCGAGGCGACGATGTGCCGGAGCTCCTCGACCTTGCCGCGGCCGAGGTAGGTCGACGGATCGGGATGCGGCCGGCGCTGCAGCACGCCGTCGAGCACCCGCGCGCCCGCGGTCTCGGCGAGCGCGGCGAGTTCGCGCATCGAATTCTCGGCGTCGTCGAGCGAGCCCTGCGCGTACACGCCGATGAGCACGACGTTCTCGAGCCGCAGCTGCCGGTACTCGACCTCGGTGACGTCCTCGAGCTCGGTCGACAGCCCGCCGACCCGCCGCAGGGCCGCTCGTTCCTCGCGCTCGAGCTGCTCGCCGTCGACGGAACCGCCCCACTCCGGGGCATCCGACTCGTGCTTCTGGATGGAGGTGGCGTCGGCCGCACCGAAGCGGGAGATGCCGGCGCGGCTCTCGGCGTTGCGGAGCACGCGGTCTACGGCGTCGTCGGCGGGGTCGTGCGAAGCGTCGTTCATTGCCCTCAAGCCTACTTCGGATCCGTGCGATAGGTTCCCGGTATGCCCCAGGACCACTACTTCTCGTCGAGCCCGGCGGCGCCCGAGGCGCTGCGCGAGATCCGGGTGCGACTCGCCGGTCGCGAGCTCGGCGTGGTCACCGCGCCCGCCGTGTTCAGCCCCGAGCACGTCGACGGGGGCACCCGCGTGCTGCTCGACACCGTGCCCGCGCCGCCCGCCGCGGGCAACCTGCTCGACCTCGGCAGCGGGTGGGGTCCGATCGCGCTCACGCTCGCGATGACGTCGCCGGATGCCTCGGTCTGGGCCCTCGACGTCAACGAACGCGCCCTCGACCTCGTGCGACGCAACGCGGCGCGGCACGGGCTCTCCAACGTCACGGCGACGACCGCCGACGGCATTCCCGCCGGACTCACGTTCGCATCGATCTGGTCGAATCCCCCCATCCGCGTCGGCAAGGCCGTGCTGCACGGGCTCATGCGAGAGTGGCTGCCCCGGCTCGAAACCGGCGCGTCGGCCTGGCTCGTCGTGCAGAAGCACCTCGGCGCCGACTCCTTCGAGCGCTGGCTCGCCGCCGAGTTCGCCGACGGCTTCGAGGTGACGCGCGCCGAATCGTCGAAGGGCTTCCGCGTGCTGGAGGTCAGGCGAGGCTGAGTACGCCGTCGAAGACGAGCTCGGCGGGCCCCGACAGGGCGACGTGCTCGCCGTCGGCGGCTTCGAACATGCGCACGCCCAGCACTCCCCCTGGCACCTGCACGCGCCAGTCGTTCGGCGCGCCGCTGCCCGCCCAGTGCCGAACGGCGAGCGCCGATGCGACGGCGCCCGTGCCGCACGAGAGCGTCTCGCCCGAGCCTCGCTCGTGCACGCGCATACGGATGCGACCGACCCCGTCCTCGACGAGGGGTTCGGCGGGCACCACGAACTCGACGTTCGCGCCGGCATCGGGCACGGGGTCGAGGATCGGCACGTAGCCGAGGTCGAGCCGTTCGAGCTCCCCGTCGTCGGCCAGGGCGACGACCACGTGCGGGTTGCCGACGTCGATGCCGAGGCCCGGGCGGGCGACCGGGAGCTCGCGCGCGCGCACGAGCGGCTCGGTGCCGTCGAGGCGCCAGCGGCCCATATCGGCCTGGAACCCGTTCGCTGCGCGGCTCACGCGCTTCACGCCCGCGCGCGTGCCGATCGCCAGTGCGCCGCCGGCGGGGATCTCGGCGAAGCCCTGGTCGAGCAGGTACGCCGCGTACACGCGGATGCCGTTGCCGCACATCTCGGACACCGATCCGTCGGCGTTCCAGTAGTCCATGAACCACACGGCAGAAGGGTCCTCGGTGAGCGCCGCGGCACCCGCGTCGAGGTTGGCCGAGCGCACGGCGCGGATGACGCCGTCGGCTCCCACGCCGAACCGGCGGTCGCACACCGCGGCGATCTGGCCGGGGGTGAGCTCGGTGTCGCCCTCGGGGTCGGCGAAGAGGACGAAGTCGTTGCCCGTGCCCTGCCCCTTGGTGAACCTCAGATCGAACGGCATGCCGCTCAGTCTACGGCCGGCCCCGGGCTGGTCCGGCGGCCGCCGCCCACGCCAGCAACACGACCGCGACGACCGCTGCCGCCGTCGCGACGGCGCCGAATCCCGCGAGCTGGAGCACGGTGCCGGAGGCCGCCGCACCGCCGGCGGCCGCGACCCCCATGCCGACCTCGCCCCACCCCTCGCGACGCAGTCGCACGCGCTCGTCGGCGTCCCGCGAGAGCACCGCGCTGCCCGCGACGAGCGACAGGTTCCAGCCGAGGCCGATCAGCACGACCGCGATCGCGACACCCGGAACCGACTGCGGAGCGCCGGTCGCGAGGCACGCGGCTGCGGCGAGCACCACGGCGCCGATGCACGCGACGACCTCGGCTCCCCACCGCTCGACGAGCGCCCCCGAGAGGGGCGAAGGGGCGAACATCGCCGCGATATGGGCAGAGATCAGCACGCCGACCGAGGCGAGGTCGACGTGCAGGTGGCCGAGGTGCACCGGAAGCACGGCCATGACCGTCACCATCACGACGTTCGCGAGCGAGAGCACGCCGATGCCGACGATCGAGTCCCGTCGGCTCGCCGTCGACGAGCGCCCCGGCGCCGACGTGGCAGCGGCAACGGCGACCGCGTCCGCCGTGGCGTCCGCCGCGGCATCCGTCATCGGCGACGACTCGTCGCGACGCTGCGGCGCGACCGAGCGGCGCGGCGCCGACCGGAACAGCTCGGCGGCCGCGACGGCGAACCCGACGGCGCCCAGCACGAAGCAGCCCGCCAGCGGCGGCAGGCCGACCGCGCGACCGGCGGCATCGCTCGGTTCGAGGAGCAGCGGTCCGAGCACCGCTCCGACCGACGTGGCGACCAGGAGGCGCGTCAGCGCCCGCACCCGGTTCGCGGGCGCCGCGCGCTCGGCCGCGGCATAGCGGCTGAGCATGACCACGGCGTTGCCGGCGCCGAAGAGCAGGCTGCCGAGGAGCATCGCGACGATCGCGCCCGCGATCGCGGAGACCACCACCGCGGCCGCGCCGAAGGCACCCGCGATCGCTCCCCACGCGAGCGCCCTCGCGCGGCCGCCCCCACGCGACGCTGGGCTGATCACGAGCGCCGCGATCGCCGTGCCGACCACGATCATCGCCTGCGGCCACCCGGCGTACCACGTCGCGCCGCCGAGCCGCTCGGCGAGGAGCGCGCCCGCGGTGCCCGCGACGGCGTTGGCGAGCGCCCCGATCATCGCCGCGGCCGACAGCCAGCCGATGCCGCGGCCGCGCGTCACGGGCCGGTTCGAGGTGTCCTGGACGACGGGTTCCGGAGTCATGCGGATCATGGTAGGAAGGTGCGCGAACGCCGTGAATGGCCGTCGAGCACCCGTTCCCGTCGATCAGATCGCGTTCGCAACGCGATGGGAGCGTGACACGATGCGATCGTACGAGCCCGACGAGACCGACTGGGCGATCCTGCGCGAACTGCAGGCCGACGCCCGGCTCTCGTACAACGAGATCGGGCGCCGCATCCCGCTCTCGGCGCCGTCGGTGGCCGAGCGCGTGCGGCGGCTCGAGGCGCACGGCATCATCACCGGCTACTCGGCCGACGTCGACCCGGCCCGCGTCGGTCAGGAGGTCACCGCCTACATCCACCTGCGCTGCGATTCCGGCAGGTGCCTGCTGAAGACCGCCGACCCCGACGAGTACCCCGAGATCGTCGAGATCCACAAGCTCGCCGGCCGGCACTGCACGCTGCTTCGCGTGCGAGTCGCGTCGATGGCGCACTTCGAGGGGCTCTCCGAGCGCATCGGCACGCACGGGCCGATCGAGACGACGATGGTGATGTCCACGCCGTTCGCGCGCGGGGAGGTGCGCCCGACTCCCCCGCCGCGCCCGGTCACGACGGGCGACCGCTGGTGGAACGCCGGAGAGGCATCCGAGCAGGGCTGACCGCGCCGGTACCGGTCGGGCGCGCCTGCTCAGCCGAGCTCGACCTGTCGTGCGAGCTCCGCGGCCAGCGCTCCACGATCGTCGGCATCGACGACGGACTGGTCGGGATACCGCTTGAACCAGCTGACCTGGCGCCTCGCGTACGTCCGCGTGAGCTGCTGCGTCTGCGCGATCGCGTCGGCGCGAGGCATCCGGCCGTGGAGCTCCGCGAGCGCCTGCGCGTACCCGATCGCGCGCCGGGCGGTCACGCCGCGCTCGATGCCGGCTGGGATCAGCGCCTCGGCCTCGTCGACGAGGCCGTCGCGCCACATCTGCTCGACGCGCCGGTCGAGCCGGTCGACGAGCACGCCGCGATCGCTGCGGAGGTGCACGACCCGGTGCGGATGCCACGCCACGGGCTCGTCGGGCAGGCGTGCCGCCTTCGGCTCGCCGGTGAGCTCGATCACCTCGAGCGCGCGCACGATCCGGCGCCCGTTCGCGGCGTCGACGCCCGCCGCCGTCTCGGGATCGATGCCGCGCAGGCGCGCGTGCAGCAGGCCGGGCCCGAGCTCGGCGAGCTCGGCCTCGAGTCGTGCGCGGATCGCGGCGTCGGTGCCGGGGAACCGGAAGTCGTGGATGGCGCTCGACACGTAGAGCCCCGAGCCGCCGACGAGGAGCGCGACGGCGCCGGATGCCTCGATGCGCTCGATCTCGGCGCGCGCGGCCGCCTGGTACGCGGCCGCCGACGCCTCCTCGGTGACGTCGAGGACGTCGAGCAACGCGTGCGGGATGCCGCGGCGCTCGGCCACCGGCAGTTTCGCCGTGCCGATGTCCATGCCGCGATAGAGCTGCATCGCGTCGGCGTTGACGATCTCGGCCGGGCGGCCGGCGCGTCCGAACGACTCGGCGAGGTCGAGCGCGAAGGCCGACTTGCCGGTGCCCGTGGCGCCGACGATCGCGATGAGGGTCACGTCAGCGCTGGGCGTCTGTGGGGTCGTAGATCGGCATGGTGCCGACGCCCGGGGCAACGAGCGGCTCGCGGGCGACCCGGATGGTCGGCAGTCCGAGCGACACGCGGCCGGCTTCGGCGGGTGCGGCGCCGGGAGCCGCGGGCACCCCGCAGCTCTCGGCCTGCTGGCGATCCCACGCGTCGCCCGCGCGCGTGCGTCGCACCGCGAGCGGCGCGTCGTCGGTCGAGTCGGCGATGAGGTGGAACGGGGCGGCCTCGGTGATCGTCACCGACACGACGTCGCCGGGACGCGGCACTGCGGACCCCTCGGGCACCTCGAAGTGCACGAGCCGGCTGTCTTCGGCGCGGCCGCTCATGCGATGGGTCGCCGCGTCCTTCTTGCCCTCGCCGGTCGCGACGAGGACCTCGACGGGCTGCCCGATGAGCCGCTGGTTCTCCTCCCAGGAGATGCGCTCCTGCAGGGCCACGAGCCGCTCGTAGCGCTCCTGCACGACCTCCTTCGGGATCTGGTCCTCCATCGTCGCGGCCGGGGTGCCGGGCCGGATCGAGTACTGGAACGTGAACGCCGACGCGAACCGTGCGGCCTCGACGACGCGCAGCGTCTCCTGGAAGTCGGCCTCGGTCTCGCCCGGGAAGCCGACGATGATGTCGGTGGAGATCGCGGCGTTCGGGATCCTCGCGCGCACGCGGTCGAGGATGCCGAGGAACTTCTCGCTCCGGTACGAGCGCCGCATCGCCTTCAGCACGCGGTCGGAGCCCGACTGCAACGGCATATGCAGCTGCGGCATGACGCTCGGGGTCTCGGCCATCGCGTCGATGACGTCGTCGGTGAAGGCGGCCGGGTGCGGGCTCGTGAACCGGATCCGCTCGAGGCCCTCGATGCTTCCGGCGGCACGCAGCAGCTTGCCGAACGCCTGCCGGTCGCCGAACTCGACCCCGTAGGAGTTCACGTTCTGGCCGAGCAGCGTGACCTCGATCGCGCCGTCGTCGACGAGCGCCTGGACCTCGGCGAGGATGTCGCCCGGCCGGCGGTCCTTCTCCTTGCCGCGCAACGCGGGCACGATGCAGAAGGTGCAGGTGTTGTTGCAGCCGACCGAGATCGACACCCAGCCGCTGTAGCTGGAGTCGCGCTTGGTGGGCAGCGTCGAGGGGAACACCTCGAGGGCGTCGAGGATCTCGAGCTGCGCCTCGTCGTTGTGCCGGGCACGCTCGAGCAGGCTCGGCAGGGAGCCCATGTTGTGCGTGCCGAACACCACGTCGACCCACGGGGCCTTCTCGAGGATGACGTTCTTGTCCTTCTGGGCGAGGCAGCCGCCGACGGCGATCTGCATGCCCGCGTGGCGTCGCTTGACGCTCGCGAGGTGGCCGAGGTTGCCGTAGAGCTTGTTGTCGGCGTTCTCGCGCACCGCGCAGGTGTTGATCACCACGACGTCGGGCTCCGCGCCGTTGGCGGGCACGTAGCCGGCCGCCTCGAGCGACCCGGAGAGACGCTCGGAGTCGTGCACGTTCATCTGGCAGCCGAACGTGCGCACCTCGTAGGTGCGTGGCGCGGCGTCATCGACCTCGACCGGCGAGGCCTCTCGGAGGGTGCTCATGATCGAACCAGTGTACGTTCGATCGCCGCGACGTTCGATCGTGGGGCGTTCGACCGGTCGACCGCCGAGCACCCGATGTGAGCTGCGACTGGTCAGCCGCGATCGCCCGGGAGAGCCGCCGCCACGGCCTCGCGGATCACCTCGGACGGATAGCCGCGCCGCTGCAGGAACGCCGTCAGCCGGCGCGTGGCGACGGCGCGGTCGAGCCCGCCGAGTTGGCGGGCACGCCGCTGGGCGACCTGGACGGCGTTCTCGCGCTCGAGTTCGGGGTCGATCTCGTCGAGCGCCGCTCGCGCGGCGGAGGGGTCGACGCCGCGCCGGCCGAGTTCGGCGAGGATCGCGCCGCTGCCCTTGCCGCGCCGCACCGCGCTCGTGTGGACGACCTGCTCGGCGAGCCGGGCGTCGTCGAGGTAGCCGAGCCGTTCGTAGCGCTCGATCCATTCCTCGACCTCGGCGTCGTCGAGCCCGTGCTCGACGAGCACCGCACGCACCTCGGAGACCGACAGTGAGGAGCGGCGCAGCCGCGAGACGACGAGCCGATCGATGCGGGCGTCGCGCTCGGCGCCGGTCTCGTCGCGCTGCCGGTCGGAGCCGTCGTCGGCCGGTCCGTCGTCGGCGAGGCCGGCAGCTGCAGCACCGATGTCGACGGGCGGGCGCCCCGATCCGCGGTACCGGCCCTTCGCGGCCGAGCGTCGCCCGGTCGCGGACGGCTCGGCCCACGGCAGGTAGCTGACCGGGGCCAGCCGCGCATCGCCCGCAGCGCCCTCGGACCCTGCGGCACCGTCGCGCCCTGCGGCACCTTCAGGCCCTCTCGCCTGCTCGTCTGGCGACCATTCGTGCACTGGTGCTCCTCCCCCGGAAATCACGGATCGAGACCGCGGCGCGTCGGCGGACCGACGCGCCGCGGTGACTCAGGCCCCCCGGCGCTTCGCGTCGAGCGACTCGACGTTGGACGCCGCCTGCTGCGCCGCAGCAGCCGCACCGGCCGCGCCGATGCCGAGCTTCACGAGGATCTTCTGCTCGATGTCGGCCGCGATGTCGGGGTTCTGCAGCAGGAAGTTGCGCGCGTTCTCTTTGCCCTGGCCGAGCTGGTCGCCGTCGTAGGTGTACCAGGCGCCCGACTTCTTCACGATCGCCTGGTCGACGCCGTAGTCGATGAGCGAGCCCTCGCGCGAGATGCCGACACCGTACAGGATGTCGAACTCGGCCTGCTTGAAGGGCGGCGCCATCTTGTTCTTGACGACCTTCACGCGGGTGCGGTTGCCGACCGCCTCGGTGCCGTCCTTCAGGGTCTCGATGCGACGGATGTCGAGGCGCACGGAGGCGTAGAACTTCAGCGCCTTGCCGCCCGCGGTCGTCTCGGGGCTGCCGAAGAACACGCCGATCTTCTCGCGCAGCTGGTTGATGAAGATCATGGTGGTGTTGGTCTGGTTCAGTCCACCCGTGAGCTTGCGCAGCGCCTGCGACATGAGGCGGGCCTGGAGGCCGACGTGCGAGTCGCCCATCTCGCCCTCGATCTCGGCCCGGGGCACGAGCGCGGCGACCGAGTCGATGACGACGAGGTCGATCGAGCCCGAACGCACCAGCATGTCGGCGATCTCGAGCGCCTGCTCACCCGTGTCGGGCTGCGACACGAGCAGCGAGTCGATGTCGACGCCGAGCTTCTTCGCATAGTCGGGGTCGAGTGCGTGCTCGGCGTCGATGAACGCCGCGATGCCGCCTGCGCGCTGGACGTTGGCGATCGCGTGGAGGGTGAGCGTCGTCTTGCCCGAGGACTCGGGGCCGTAGATCTCGATGATGCGGCCGCGCGGGAGGCCGCCGACGCCGAGCGCGACGTCGAGGGCGATGGAGCCGGTCGGGATGACCTCGACGGGTGCGCGCTCTTCACTGCCGAGGCGCATGACGGAGCCCTTGCCGAACTGGCGGTCGATCTGGGCGAGGGCGGTCTCGAGCGCCTTCTCGCGGTCTACTGGTGATGGCATGTGCTGGCTCCTTCGATGCTGGTGCGGCTGCCTCTAGGCTGTCGCCTTCACGGTGACCCGTTCCTGGCGACAAGGCGGTTGGGATTGCTTCCGACGACTCCGACCGTATGGCCGGCCACCGACATCGCACCGGGCGAGCCGGAGGATGTGGACGGTGTCGTCGTGGCATCCGCTGTGCAGGAGCCTACGCGTTCGACCGAACGCATGTTCGAACGCGCACCGGCGTGTCGAACACGTCTTCGGCGACTGCGGCCAGCGCGATCGTCGTCAGCGATCGCGGCCCGGCTCGCGCTGGCCGACCCCGTGGCGGCGCTCGACCGGGACGTCCGTCGCCTCGCAGAGCGCGAGCCAGACCTCACGCGGCGGCACACCGGCGGCGAGGGCCTCGCGTGCGGTGCGGCCGCCGAGCGCCTCCATCGTCAGGTCGCGCAGCAGCGCCCCGGCGTAGCCCGCGCCGAACTCGGTCTCGACCGCGATCTGGAACTCACTGCGCTTCACATCGGCCTCCCGGGCGCGAACCTTCGAACACGAACCTCGGCACCTCCGCACGGGACACGACGACGGCCGGTCTTCCGACCGGCCGTCGCCATCGAATCCTGTGGGTCAGCGAACCATGATCTCCGCGTCGAACTCGGCCACGAGCTCGTCGGGGAGGCTGTCGGGCACCACCGGGGTGAGCCCCTCGAGCACGGCGATGCGATCGCCGACCTCGTGCATGATCACGGAGATGGGCGTGTCGAGGGCGTCGGCGACCGACGCGAGGATCTCGCTCGACGCCTCCTTCTGTCCGCGCTCGACCTCGCTGAGGTAGCCGAGCGCCACGCTCGCCTTGCTGGCGACCTGGCGGAGCGTGCGGCCCTTCTGCAGACGGAAGTCCCTCAGCACATCACCGATCTCCTGTCGAACCAGAACCATCGGGAACCTCCTTCTCTCACCTGAGCCGGAACGGGAGGGTCAGTCTAACCCGACCTTCCGTGTCCTTCGACTCTAGCCTTGCACACTGGAATTTCCGTGTGAACCTGCCACCTGTAACCGGGAGTTCACACCGGGTATTCCGCGTCGGCGATACCCGTCGCGTCGAGTTCCGCGAGGGCCTCCGCGACCGCCCGTTCCACCGCCGCGCGGCGGATCGCCGGCCGGTCGCCGGCGAGGTCGAGCGCGACCGACCGGATGCCCCGGGCCGAAGCGATGCCGAGGTGCACCGTGCCAGGCGCGTGCCCGTCCTGCGGGTCGGGACCGGCCACGCCGGTCGTCGCGATGCCGAGGTCGGCGGGGCGACCGTCGACCGCGCACGCGCGCCGCACACCGTCGGCCATCTGGCGCGCCACCTCGGCGTCGACGGCGCCGCGCTCGGCCAGGAGCGCGGCATCGACCCCCAGCAGGCTGGCCTTGAGCGGCGTCGCATACGCGACGACCGCGCCGGTGAAGACGACGGATGCCCCGGGCACCGTGACGATCTCGGCGGCGAGCAGGCCGCCGGTCAGCGATTCCGCGACGGCCAGCGTCAGGCCCTGCTGGGCCAGCGCGGCGACGAGGCGGACCGCGTCGGCCGACACGGCCCCGGCGGGGGGCATCCGTTCGTCGGTCACGCCGCGTGCCGCTCGCGACCGAGCCGGACCGCGTCGCGCACGTAGAGCAGGCCCGACCACACCGTGAGCGCGAGGGCGATGCCGATGAGCACGGCATTGACCCACGCCATCCACTCGCCGAGCAGCATCGGGAACGGCGCGAGTGCGAACGAGATCGCGACCGACTGGGCGACCGTCTTGAGCTTGCCGCCCGAAGAGGCCGGCACGACGTTGCCGCGGCGCAGTTCGACGAAACGCCACACCGTGATGCCGACCTCGCGCAACACGATGAGCCCGGTGACCCACCACGGCACCTCGCCCAAGATCGACAGGCAGATGAGCGCCCCGCTCGTGAGGAGCTTGTCGGCGATGGGGTCGAGCAGCTTGCCGAGGTCGGTGACGAGCCCGCGGCTGCGGGCGATGTACCCGTCGACCCAGTCCGTCGAGATCGCCACGACGAAGAGTGCGGTCGCGACCCAGCGCAGCGTGCCTCCGTCGCCGCCGTCGACCAGCAGCAGCCAGAAGAAGACCGGTGCGAGCAGGATCCGCACCACCGTGATGGCGTTGGGGAGGTTCCAGTTCGCCGAGCGCGCGGGAGTGCCGGCGGAGGAGGTCATGGCACTCAGGATAGCGGCCGGCGACCGCCCCGGCCCACGTCAGTCGCGACCCGTGAGGCCCCAGGCGTCTTCATCCGGATCGGCGTCGACGACCTCGAGCGCCTCGGTGCGTCGTGCCACCGGATCGCCGTCGTAGCGGTCGTCGGCACCGAAGCCGGGTGCCGCCTGGGGGGCCGGTCCGGTCGCCGTTCCGGACGGCGGTGCGGACTGCGCGGCAGGCGCTGCGGGGGCTCGGGATGCTGCCGGAGACCCGCCGGGCTCGCCGCGCAGGGTGGCCAGGACACCGGGCAGCTGCTCGACGGTCACGAGCACGTCGCGCGCCTTGGACCCCTCGCTCGGCCCGACGATCTCGCGCGACTCGAGCAGGTCCATGAGGCGCCCGGCCTTCGCGAACCCGACCCGCAGCTTGCGCTGGAGCATCGAGGTCGACCCGAACTGGCTCGACACGATCAGCTCGGCCGCCGCGAGCAGCAGCTCGAGGTCGTCGCCGATGTCCGCGTCGATCTCCTTCTTCTCGACCGCGGCCTCGACGTCTTGACGGTACTCGGGCCGGGCCTGGCGGGTCACGTGCGTGACGACGCGTTCGATCTCGCCCTCGCTGACCCACGCGCCCTGCACGCGGATCGGCTTGGAGGCGCCCATCGGCAGGAAGAGCCCGTCGCCCTGGCCGATGAGCTTGTCGGCGCCCGGCTGGTCGAGGATGACGCGCGAATCGGTGACGCTCGTCACCGCGAAGGCGAGCCGCGACGGCACGTTGGCCTTGATGAGTCCGGTCACGACGTCGACCGACGGACGCTGCGTCGCGAGCACGAGGTGGATGCCCGAGGCTCGCGCGAGCTGGGTGATGCGCACGATCGAGTCCTCGACGTCGCGCGGGGCGACCATCATCAGGTCGGCCAGCTCGTCGACGACGACGAGCAGGTACGGGTACGGCTTGAGCCGGCGCTCGGAGCCCGCCGGCAGCACGATCTCGTCGTTGACGACGGCCTTGTTGAAGTCGTCGATGTGGCGGAACCCGAACGACGCGAGGTCGTCGTACCGCATGTCCATCTCCTTCACGACCCACTGCAGCGCTTCGGCCGCCTTCTTGGGGTTCGTGATGATGGGCGTGATCAGGTGCGGCACGCCGCCGTAAGGCGCGAGCTCGACCCGCTTCGGGTCGATCAGCACCATGCGCACCTCGGAGGGCTTGGCGCGCATCAGCAGGCTCGTGATCATCGAGTTCACGAAGCTCGACTTGCCCGATCCCGTCGATCCGGCCACCAGCAGGTGGGGCATCTTCGCGAGGTTCGCGACGACGTAGCCGCCGCCGACGTCCTTGCCGACGCCGATGGTCATCGGATGCTTCGCGCCGACGGCCGCGCCCGAGCGCAGCACGTCGCCGAGGGTCACGATCTCGCGGTCGGCGTTGGGGATCTCGACGCCGATGGCGCTCTTGCCCGGGATCGGCGAGAGGATGCGCACCTCGTTCGAGGCCACCGCGTAGGCGAGGTTCTTCGACAGCGCCGTGACGCGCTCGACCTTCACGCCCGGCCCGAGTTCGATCTCGTACTGTGTCACGGTCGGCCCGCGCGAGAATCCCGTGACCTTCGCGTCGACGCCGAACTGGTCGAGGACGCCCGTGATCTGGCGCACGACCTCGTCGTTCGCCGCCGAGCGCGACTTGGCCGGCGCGCCCGCCGCGAGCGTGGCCGCCGACGGCAGGTGGTATGGGCGCTCGGGCTGCTCGGCCTCGTCGACGGCCGGAGCCGCCGCAGCGTCGGTCGTCGCGGCGACGGCGGGACCGAGGCCGGCACCGACGGTGCCGGCGCCCTCGAGGCCGGCGAGCACGCCGCCGGCCGTACCGCCCTCGCCGTCGTCGCCGCGCAGGGCGGTGCCGCCGTGCGGCGTCTCGCCCGTGAACCGCTGCAGCGCCGACTCGGCGCGCTCGAGGTCGCCGAGCACCTCGGTGCCGTACGAGTCGGGACCGCCCTGGCCCTCGAGCGCCGACTCGAAGCTGCCGTCGGCCGATCCGGCCCCGAACACCTCGGTGAGCCCGTCGGCGCCGGCGGGCACGAAGTCGGGATCCTCCTCGCGATTCGACGAGTTTCGTCGCCACCAGGGCAGCAGGCCCGAGCCGGCCTGGTCGCCCTTGGCGTCGGCGTCGGCGTCGATGCCGTCGAGCTCGACCTGCTCGGTCTTCTCGGCCCGGCCGCGCCGGCGTTTGGGCTCCGCCTCGGCCTTGGTGGACGCGGCATCCGTCTCTCGCGGCTCGACCTCGCCGAAGAGCCACACGTACAGCTCGCGGAAGCGGGCGCCGATGCGGTTCGGCGGCGTCTTGGTCATGATCAGCAGCGAGAGCGCGACGAGCACGATGACGACCGCCGTCGCGCCGATCGGCTGGATGAGGAGGATGAGCGGTTGCGCGAGCATCCAGCCGAGGATGCCGCCCGCGCGCGCGAGCACCGGCATGCCCTCGCTGGGCGCGGGCTGCCCGCCGAAGATGTGGCAGAGCGCCGACACCGACACGAGCAGCAGCGCGAGCCCGATGCCGATACGCGTGTTGTCGTGCACCGAGCTCGGATGGCGGAACAGCCACACCGCGAACAGCAGCATGACGACCGGCAGGGCGAACGCGACGCGCCCGAAGAGCGCCCCGAACGTCCACGAGTCGAGCGTCTGCGCGATGGGGTCGTTGATGGCGAACCACTCGACGACGGCTCCGGCGACGGCCAGCAGCACGAGGAAGAACGGCAGGCCGTCGCGACGCTCCTCCTTCGCGAGGGTCTCGGGTCCGAGTGCGCGCGCGCCGGCGCCGACCACGTGGGCCAGGCCCATCCAGGCCCGGACCAGCAGGTTCGGCCGCTCGGCACCGGCCGGCTTCGCCTTGCTGCCGCGTGCCGTCGCCGCCGGGAGCTTCTTCGTCGCGGCCGTGGCCTGCCGCGTGGAGGTCGTGCGGGCGGACGTGCCCGACGCACGCTTGTTCGATCGGGTGCCCGTAGCCATGGGCTCCACGTTACGGCCCGGCTGCGACACGGAGCGGCATCCGCCCGCGAGTGTCTGCGATCCGGGGCCGCGCGGCGCACATCGGCTCGCTCAGCCGAGCCGGCGCACCATCGTGTCGCGGGTCGCCGTCGAGGCGATGACGGCGAATCCCTCCGAACGGTACAGCGCCGCCGCGAAGTTGCCGTGCTCGACGCTGAGGGCGAGGCGGGCGAATCCGGCGCGGCGCGCGGCATCCGTCACGCCCTGCAGCAGCGCGCGACCGACGCCCTGGGCCCGCCAGAGCGGCCGAACGCCGACGATGAGCTCGGGGACGCCAGCCGCGACGAACCCGTGCGCCGCGGCGTCGGGCGGGAAGACGCGGTACCAGGCCGCGCCCACGGGCCTGCCCTCGGGGTCGACCGCGACGACGCCCGCGTCGGCCGGACGTTGCCAGCCGGCGACGTAGCCGCGGTGCACCGGGTCGGCGAGGACGACCGGACGCGGCCGGTTGGTGCCGTCGCGCCAGTTCGCCGCCTCGACGACCATGTCGGCGAGGAACGCGCCGTCGCCGGGCGCGGCCGGACGGATGCTGAGGGCCGTCATGGGCGGATGCTACGCGCCCGGCGTTTCGTCGGTGTTTCGGTGCCGAACGGCGGGATCGGCCCGCCCGCACCGCGCCCCGGCAGCGCCTCGGAAACGGATCGAGTCGAGGCGGAACCGCACCGAGTCGCCTCAGAACCGGATCGCGTCGATGACCCGCACCCGGACCGCCGCGAGCGCGGGGATGAGGCCCGACAGCGCCCCCACCGCCACGGCGGAGCCGATGCCGATGAGCGCGGCCTCGACCGGGAACCCGGGGAGGTCCTCGACCAGCTGGCCGCCGAGTGCGAGCCCGAGCAGCGGGCTCCGCACGAGCGCGATCGAGATCCCGACCCCCACCACGCCCGCGACGAACGTGCCGACGACCGTCTCCATCAGCACCGAGAAGAACACGCGCCCGGCCGACGCCCCGAACGAGCGCCGGATGCCGATCTCCCGGATCCGGCCGCGCACGGTGACGAGCGAGATCGTGAGCAGGCCGAGGGCGCCGAGCAGCAGGATCACGACCGCGACGCCCGCGATGACGAGCTTGATCGCGAGGTACGGGTCGCCGTCGAATGCGGCGTAGTCGCTGCGCCAGCCGTCGACCTGGGCACCCTCGCCGAGCTCGGACCTGAGCGTGCGCGTGAGCGCCTCGGTGAGCTCCTCGGCCGAGCCGTCGGGGACCCACGCCTCGTACGCGGGCATGAACGCGCCCATCATCGGGTCGGTCGGCTCCGGCGCGTGCGCGAGGTAGGCGTCGGCGAGGATGAACGCCGACGGGTCGGTCTCCCACTCGGACTGTCGCGGCGTGACTCCCGTGACGACCGCCGTGAACGGGTCGGCTCCGATGACCTCGATCGTCGGATGCGTCGCCAGCGCCGGGCTGCCGAGCTGCTCCCACATGACCTCGTTGACGATCACCGCGGGAGCGAGCCTCGCCGCGTCGCGATCGGTGAACCAGGCGCCCTCGGCGAGCCGGACCCGGTGCATGAGCCCGTAGTCGGCGTCGACGACCTGGGCGGATACCGGCCGAGCGCCGTCGGCGAACTGCACCGTGAGCGAGCCGTAGCCCACGCGGGTCGAGTACTCGACCTCGTGCCGGGCCATCGCGGAGGCCCAGGCGGTCTGCGAGGCCGAGGCATCCGCCTGGCCGTTCGCGGTCGCGAGGTTGAACTGCACGGTCGCCGGTCGCCCGCCGTACCGCTCCTGCATCTCGCGGCCCGCCTGTTCGGCGATGGCACCGGCCGCAACGACGGTCGCGAGTGCGCACACCGCGACGGCGACGCCGATCAGCGAGAGCAGCACGCGGCCGCGATGGATGCGCAGTTCCTCGAGCGCCTCGACGACGGTGGAGACCATGCCCGTGCCGGTCCGGGCGAGCCAGCCGATCACGCCACGGCCTCCGCGTCGGCGGCGTGGACGTCGGCTTCGGCTTCGGCTTCGGCTTCGGCTTCGGCTTCGGCTTCGGC
>NZ_WJIF01000015.1:56633-73578 GCF_009647605.1 Agromyces agglutinans
CGGCATCGGCGTCGGCATCGGCGTCGGCGGGCGGCATGACGGATGCCACGGGCGTCGCGCCCGAGGCATCCGTCTCGTGCAACCGGCCCGAGACCAGGCGGAAGTGCCGGTTCGCGCGCGCCGCGATCGCCGGATCGTGGGTGATCGTGACGAGCGCGGCGCCGGTCTCGGCGGCGACGGACTCGATGAGCGCCATCACCTCCGCGCCCGTCTCCAGGTCGAGTGCGCCGGTCGGCTCGTCGGCCAGGATGAGGCGCGGGCGACGCACGAGCGCGCGGGCGATCGCCACGCGCTGCTGCTCGCCGCCCGAGAGCCGCTCGGGCTTCGTCGTCAGCCGGTCGCCGAGTCCGACGCGTTCGAGCATGTCGGTCGCGATGCGCTCGCGGCGCCAGAACTCGCGGCCGCCCGAGTACAGCAGCGGCGTCTGCACGTTCTCGAGCGCCGTGCGCCCGGGGAGCAGGTTGAACTGCTGGAACACGAAGCCGATCTCGCGACCGCGCATCCGGTCGCGCCCGCCGCTGCCGAGCTTGCGCACGTCGTGCCCGAGGCACGCGAGCGCACCCTCGGTCGGCACGTCGAGCAGGCCCAGCAGGTTCAGCAGCGTCGACTTGCCCGAACCCGACCGGCCGACGATCGAGACCCCGTCGCCCTCGTCGACGTCGAGGTCGACGCCCGAGAGGATCGTCAGCGGGCGGCCGTCGGGCAGCGCGACCGTGCGGCCCACACCGCGGGCCTCGACGAGCCTCATCGACCGATGGTTCCGCAGGTCATCGAGCCGTCGGGCATCGTGACGCAGCCCTCACCCGGGCCCTGCGCGGGCGCACCGGGCACGAACTGCAGCACGAGGTCGCCCTCGGCCAGGCCCTCGACCACCTCGACCTGGCTGCCGTCCGTCAGTCCCAGCCGCACCGGCTGCTCGACCCGCTCGCCGTCGGCGACCTTCCAGACGACGCCGCTCTCGGCGCCTCCCTCGACGGCCGTGATGGGTACGACGAGCACGTCCGCCGCGCTGCCCGCGGAGATCGTGACCTGGGCCGAAAGCCCCGCGAACACGCGGACGTCGCCGGGCACGACGCAGCGGACCGTCGTGCCGGCTCCTCCCCCGGCGGGCGCAGCGCCGGCATCGCCGACGCCCGTGGTGACGCCGCCCCCACCGGCGCCGCCCGCGCCGGAGACGGGCGTCGAGATCGAGAGCCCGCCGCACGCGAACGGCGCAGGGCCTCCCGCGATCGTCACGAGCGCCTCGGTGGGCGCGCTCGTGAGGCGGTACTGCTGCGCCGGGCTGAGCGAGGCGGTCACGTTGAAGCTCGGCGGCGCGACCTGGCCGGTCACGTCGCCCGTCGCCACCGGCTGGCCCACGATCACGTCGAGCGCCGAGAGCACCCCCGCGGCCGGCGCCAGCACCTTCTCGAAGTGGAACGTCGCGCGCGGCACCGTCACGACCGGCATCCCGTCGGGCCCGGGCTGCGCGACCGGCTCGACGGGCTCGACCTCGTCGGGCACCTTCACGTCGTACAGCACCTGCCCCGCGGAGACCTGCGCGCCGACCGCGACGAAGACCTCGTCGACCGTGCCCGTCGCCACCGCCTTCACCGGGACGGCGGGATCGGCGTTGACCGTGCCGGTCAGCACCAGGTCGTTGGCGATCGAGCCGCGCACGACCGGCACCTCGGGCTCGGTCACCGTGCCGGTCGGCACCAGCGCATCGGGGGCGGTCGCCTCGCGGTCGGGGAAGAACGCGAGCTTGGCGAGCGCGACCGCGATCACCGCCACGAGCACGATCCGCACGGTCGGGAAGATCCACTTGCGCCAGACGCCCACGGCACTCCTTCGGGTCGCCCGGGGGTTCGAAGGGTGCCGGGCGTTCCGATCATAGGGAGCCGGGGCATCCCGCGGATATCCCTCTCGGGGTGGATTCCGGGATGTCCCCGATGCCGGCGGCGGAGGTCGCGGCGCTGGTGGGAGCGACGGCCGGCGCGACAGCGTCGCGCCGGCGCGACGCCGACGCCGTGCCGGCGGCGCCCCTCTCGGCTACGCCTCGATGACCAGCGGCACGAGCATCGGCCGGCGGCGCAGCCGCCGGCTCACCCACGTGCCGAGGGTCCGGCGCACCAACTGCTGCAGGCCGTGCTGGTCGCGCACGCCGTCGCGCGCGGCATCCGCCAGCGCCTGGACGATCTTCGGCTTGACGTCCTCGAACACGGCGTCGTCCTCGGCGAAGCCGCGCGCGTGGATCTCGGGGCCGCTGATGACCCGCCCGGTCGTCGCGTCGACGACGACGATGACCGAGATGAAGCCCTCCTCGGCGAGGATCCGACGGTCCTTGAGGTCGGCATCGGTGATCTCGCCCACGGTCGAGCCATCGACGTACACGAAGCCGAGGTCGAGCTGGCCGGCGACGCGCATGTCGCCGTCGCGCAGGTCGAACACCGTGCCGTTCTCGCTGAGGAACGTGCGCTCCTCGGGGATGCCGGTGTCGCGCGCGAGCTTCGCGTTCGCGACGAGGTGCCGGTACTCGCCGTGGATCGGCAGGACGTTGCGCGGCTTCAGGATGTTGTAGCAGTAGAGCAGCTCGCCCGCCGCCGCGTGCCCCGAGACGTGCACCTTCGCGTTGGCCTTGTGCACCACGTTGGCGCCGAGCTTCGTGAGCCCGTCGATCACGCGGTACACGGCGTTCTCGTTGCCCGGGATCAGGCTCGACGCGAGGATGACCGTGTCGCCCTCGCCGACCTCGATCTGGTGGTCGCGGTTCGCCATGCGGCTGAGCACCGCCATCGGCTCGCCCTGCGAACCCGTCGACATGTAGACGATGCGGTCGTCGGGGATGTCGCCGGCCTTCTTGTAGTCGACGAGCACGCCCTCGGGCACGCGCAGGTAGCCGAGGTTCTCGGCGATCGTCATGTTGCGCACCATGCTGCGGCCGAGCAGTGCCACGCGGCGCCCGTTCGCGTGCGCGGCATCGAGCACCTGCTGCACGCGGTGGACGTGGCTCGAGAAGCTCGCGACGACGACCTTCTTCGTCGCGCGCGAGATGACCTGGTCGAGCACGGGACCGATCTCGCGCTCGAGCGGCGTGAAGCCCGGGACATCCGCGTTCGTGGAATCGACCATGAACAGGTCGACACCCTCTTCGCCGAGCCGTGCGAACTCGCGCAGGTCGGTGAGCCGGCCGTCGAGCGGCAGCTGGTCCATCTTGAAGTCGCCGGTCGCGAGCACGGTGCCCGCACGCGTCTTGATCGCCACGGCGAGCGCGTCGGGGATCGAGTGGTTCACCGCGATGAACTCGAGGTCGAACGGCCCGAGCGTCTCGTGCTGGCCCTCGGCGACGGTCAGGCTGTACGGCTGGATGCGGTGCTCCTTGAGCTTCGCCTCCACGAGCGCGAGCGTCAGCGTCGACCCGATCAGCGGGATGTCGGCGCGCAGCTTCAGCAGGTACGGCACCGCGCCGATGTGGTCTTCGTGGCCGTGCGTGAGCACCACGCCGACGATGTCGTCGAGGCGGTCCCGCAGGAACCCGAAGTCGGGCAGGATCAGGTCGACGCCCGGCTGGTGCTCTTCCGGGAAGAGCACGCCGCAGTCGACGATGAGGATGCGGCCGTCGAGCTCGTAGCTCGTCATGTTGCGGCCGACCTCCCCCAGGCCGCCGATCGGGATGATGCGGAGCGTCCCGGCCTCGAGCGGCGCGGGATCGATGACGACGTCGGGCATGAGCCCCCCTTGTCTTTCGGTGTGCAGTTGTGCGGCGCACGCGCGCCGCGGATGCTTCGGACCCCGCCGGATTCAGCGGGTGGTACCGGCGACCTTGGGCAGCGCGCCACCTGCGGCGGCGTTGCGGTCGGGCCGGAAGTTCTGGAAGTCGACGCCCGGGATGCCCCGGACGTGGTCGATCTCGTCTTCGATGAGCGCGGCCTCCCACTCCTCGGGGCCGACGAGCGGCAGGCGCACGCGCGGGCTCGAGATGCGGCCGAGGCCGTGCAGGATGTACTTCGCCGCGACCGTGCCGGGCACGTGCGTCATGACCGCGCGCACGAGCGGCTCGAGCTGCCGGTGCGCCTCGGTCGCGGCCTTGAGGTCGCCCCGGTTCACGGCGTCGACCATCGTGCGGTACGGCGCCGGCGCGATGTTGGCCGTCACGCCGATGAGGCCGGTCGCGCCGATCGAGAGGTGCGGCAGGATGTTCGCGTCGTCGCCCGAGAAGTACATCAGGTCGGTCTGGTTCAGTACGCGGCTGACCTCGCTGAAGCTGCCCTTCGCATCCTTGACGGCGAGGATGTTCGGATGCTTCGCGAGCCGCAGGATCGTCTCGTACTGGATCGGCACCCCGGTGCGGCCCGGGATGTCGTACAGGATCACCGGCAGGTCGGTCGCGTCGGCGACCATGCGGAAGTGCGTGAGGATGCCGGCCTGGGTCGGCTTGTTGTAGTACGGCGTGACGATCATGATGCCGTCGGCGCCGGCCTGCTCGGAGTGCCTGTACAGCTCGATCGCGTGGGCGGTCTCGTTCGAGCCGCCGCCCGTGATGATCTTCGCCCGGCCGGCCGCGACGTCCTTGCCGACCTCGACGAGGCGGATCTTCTCGGGGTCGGTGAGGGTCGACGTCTCACCGGTGGTGCCCGTGACGACGATGCCGTCGGCGCCCGCCGCGATCACGTCGTCGATGTGCTTCTCGACCCCGGGCCAATCGACCTCGCCGTCAGCCGTGAACGGCGTGACGAGCGCGACGAGCACCTGTCCGAAGGGGTTTCCTGAAGTCACGCCCTACAGGCTATCGGTTCGGGCGGCCGCGGCGGCGCGGCGGTTGGTCCCGGCGGCGCGCCGGTCGGTCGGGAGCGTCGCGTCGTCGACCAGCCACTCGCCTCGGATGCGCAGGTCGAAGGAGTTCTCGCGCGGCGCGCCCGGCCGGCCCGGCGTGTCGAGCCCGAACTCCTTCACCGTGCGCGGGACGGCCTGGCCGGGGCGAGATGGAGCCCGCGGTCGATCTTCGCGAGGATCGCATCCCTGACGAGCGGCCACTCGTGCACCACGAGCGCATAGTCGAACCGCAGCGTGTCGAAGCCATGGGCAGCCGCGACGACGTCGCGGACGCGGTCCTTGTGGCGGTTCGATGGCCCGTCGTGGCCGTCTCGGCCGTCGACCTCGAGGATGAGGCGGTCACCGAGGACGAAGTCGACGCGGCCGACACCCGGCACGTCCACCTGGGCGGAGAGCTCGATGCCGAGCTCTCGAAGCCGAAGGCGCAGGAGCGACTCGAGCCCGCTGTCGGCATCCCACCTCGCGAAGTCGACCAGCCGCCGCGCCGGCGCCGGGACGGCCCGGCGGATGCCGGCCAGACCGCGGCGGTCGATGGCGCGTCGGCGCATCGCCGACTCGAGGCAGACGAAGAACTGCTCGGGGCCGAGGCATCCGAATATCTGGACGAGGGCCTCCGCGAGCGGGACGGATACCTCGTGCCGAGATCGAGCGTTCCAGTGCACGACGCACGCGCAGTCGGCATGCGGTCGCGCGCGGCCGTTCGGCCGCATCGAGACATGGATGCCGGGATGCTCCGCGAGCACCCACAGACCCTCGGCCTGGGCGACGGTGACGCACCCGATCACGCCGCCGTGCCGCACCGCTTCGACGATCGGGCGGGATGTCTCGGGGACGGCGTAGATTCCGGGCCGGAGGCGCAGGAGCACGCCGTCGCGAACGGCTCGTTCGAATGCTCGTCTTGGAACACCGTAGGCGGCCAGGTCGCACGCGCGGGCGACTCCCCCGAGATCGCTGCATGCACGATGAATGAGGTGGGATTCGGTGATCACCGGTCGAGGCTCGCCCGGCGACGGCGAGCGCGGGGGCTCGGGCTCGAGAATCTGGAGAACCCGAACCACTCGGCACCTGTCGAGGACGGGTCGGACGCGCGAGGTGAAGGAGATTCCGGGCGGCGCGCCGGAGGGACTCGGCGTGTCACCCGGAATCTCCTTCACCTCGCTCGAGTAGGCCCGACGCGCTGCGCGCTGCGCGCGGGCGCGCGACGCGCCTCAGCGCAGGTAGGTGAGGAAGCGGTGGCGGATGCCGCCGCGAGAGGCGTGCCATCCGTCGGCGGGGTCGGCACCCGCGAGCCGCCAGCGGTCGTCGATCGCGGGCGCGAACGTGTCGCCGTCGACGCCGAGGTCGAGCTCGGTGACCTCGAGGCGGTCGGCGAGCGGGAGCGCGAGCGCGAACAGCTCGGCGCCGCCGATCACCCAGACGCGCGGGGCATCCGCCACCGCCTGCAGCGCCTCGTCGAGCGACGCCGCGCGCCGTGCGCCGTCGGCCGACCAGTCGCGCTGCCGCGTCACGACCACGTTCGTGCGCCCCCCGAGCGGGCGGAATCGCGGCGGCAGCGAGTCCCAGGTCTTGCGGCCCATGACGACGGGGGCGCCCATCGTCACGGCCTTGAAGTGCGCGAGGTCCTCGGGCACGTGCCAGGGCATGCCGCCCGCGGCCCCGATCACTCCCCCGCGCGCCTGCGCCCAGACCAGCCCGACGGCCGGACCTGAGCCCGCGACCGCGCCGGTCGCCGGCGCCTCTGCCGTCATACGGCGACGGCCGCGCGGATCGCGGGGTGGTGCACGTAGTCGCGCACCTCGAAGTCCTCGTATTCGTAGTCGAAGATGCTCGGCGGGCGACGCCGGAACTCGAGGGTCGGGTAGGGATACGGGTCGCGTGAGAGCTGCTCGGCGACCTGCTCGCGATGGTTGTCGTAGATGTGGCAGTCGCCGCCCGTCCAGACGAAGTCGCCGGGCTCGAGGCCGGTCTGCTGCGCGACCATCATCGTGAGCAGGGCGTACGAGGCGATGTTGAACGGCACGCCGAGGAAGAGATCGGCGCTGCGCTGGTAGAGCTGGCACGACAGGCGCCCGTCGGCGACGTAGAACTGGAACAGCGCGTGGCACGGCGCGAGTGCCATGTCGGGGATGTCGGCCGGGTTCCAGGCCGACACGATGAGTCGGCGCGAATCGGGGTTGGTGCGGATCTGCTCGACGACCTGCGAGATCTGGTCGATCGCCTCGCCGCCGGGCGACGGCCACGACCGCCACTGCACGCCGTACACGGGGCCGAGCTCGCCGCGTTCGTCGGCCCACTCGTCCCAGATCGTCACGCCGCGCTCCTGCAGCCAGCCGACGTTCGACGAACCCTGCAGGAACCAGAGCAGCTCGTACGCGATCGACTTGAAGTGCACGCGCTTGGTCGTGATGAGCGGGAACCCCTGCGAGAGGTCGAACCGGATCTGCCGACCGAACACGCTGGTCGTGCCGGTGCCGGTGCGGTCGTCCTTATGGACGCCGTGCGCGAGGGTGTCGCGCAGGAGGTCTTCGTACGGGGTCGCGATCGCCTGGCTCACGTCTTCGATGCTAACCGCGGATGCCTCACGCCGGGGTGCACCGCGCGCGGGGAGCCGGTGCGGGATGCGCCGCGCGCGGCACGGCCCCTACCCGCGCCGCGCACACGTCGATAGGCTGGGCGCTCCGGCTGGATGAGGAGGACGCATGGCTGTCACGAGTGAATCGACCACCGTCTGGTCGGGATCGCTGACCGAGGGTTCCGGCGAGGTGGCGCTCGATTCGTCGAAGCTCGCCTCGTTCCCCGTGAACTGGAAGGCGCGAGCCGAGGGCGCGGCGACGACGACGACGCCCGAGGAGCTCCTCGCGGCCGCGCACTCGTCGTGCTTCTCGATGGCGCTCTCGCACGCGCTCACGGGCGCCGGGCACACGCCCGACAGCATCCAGACGACGGCGGCCGTGACCTTCGAGGCCGGCAAGGGCGTGCTCGGCAGCCACCTGCTCGTCAGCGCCCGCGTGCCCGGTCTCACCGAGGCGGAGTTCGAGGCGTTCGCCGATGACGCGAAGCGCAACTGCCCGATCTCGCAGGCCCTGGCGGGCATCCCGATCACGATCGAAGCCGAACTCGCCTGACGGTGCGGGTGCTCGTCGCCGGGGCATCCGGCTTCATCGGAACCGCGCTCCTCGGACGCCTCGCCGAGTCGGGTCACGACGTGGTGCGGCTCGTCCGTCGACGCGCCGAGTCGGCCGATGAACTGGCCTGGTCGCCCGCGGCGGGCATCATCGACTTCACGATCATGGACCGCGTCGACGCGGTCGTGAACCTGTCGGGCGCTTCGCTGGCCCACCTGCCGTGGACCTCGCGCTACCGCGACGAGATCCTCGCGTCGCGGATCACGGCCACGCGCACCCTCGCCGACGCGATGCGCAAGTCACGGCGGCCGCCCGCCGTGTTCCTGAACGCCTCGGCGGTCGGGTACTACGGCGACCGCCCCGGCGAGGCGCTCGGCGAGTCCGCGCCCGCGGGCACGGGCTTCCTCGCCGACGTCGTCGACCGATGGGAACGCGCCGCGGCGCTCGCTCCCGACCAGACGCGCACGGTGACCTTCCGCAGCGGCGTGGTGGTCGGGCGGGGCGGGGCGATGCGGCGCATCGCCGCGCTCACGAAGCTCGGCGTCTCGGGCAGGCTCGGCACCGGCGGCCAGAACTGGGCGTGGATCTCGCTCGACGACGAGGTGCGCGCGATCGAGCACCTGCTCGAGTCACCCCTCTCGGGCGCCGTCAACCTCGCCGGCCCGACGCCGGCGACCGCCGACCGGATCATGTCGCATCTGGCCGAACGGATGCATCGTCCCTACGCCGTGTCCGTGCCCGAGAAGCTGCTCGAGTTCGCGCTCGGCACCGCGGCCGACGAACTGCTGCTCGCGAGCCAGAAGGTGCGTCCCGAACGCCTGCTGCACGACGGGTTCGTCTTCGAGCACGAGACGTGCGAGGCCGCGATCGAGCAGATGCTCAGCGCTCCGCGCGTTCCAGTTCGATAGCCCGGCGCACGGCCCGGCGTGCACGGCGCCGGTCGCCGGCTGCGTCGTAGACGAGTCCGAGCCGGAGCCAGGCGCGCCAGGACTCGGGTTCGGCCTCGACGTCGGCGCGGAAGCGCTCGAACGCGCCGTCGGCGGCGTCGCGCTCGATGCGGCCCGAGGGCGAGACCGGCAGGCCGAGGTCGATGCCGCCCTCGTCGTCGAGTCGGCGCACGACCTGCTGCGAGCGGATGCCGAAGTCGATCTCGCGCCAGAGCGCCCACGCGCCCAGGACGGGTAGCACGATGAGCGCGACGCCCATCGCCACGGCGATCGGATCACCGGTCAGCATGAACTGCACGGCGCGCCAGCCGACGAGCACGAGGTACAGCGCGAGCAGCACCGCCATGACGACGGCGGCGGTGCGGCCCTTCATCGCTCGCCCGCGGGCAGGCCGAGGTCGAGCAGCGCGTCGAGCCCCACGGTGACGCCCTCACGTCCGGGGGCGCTGCGCAGGGCGAGCAGGATGCCGGCCTCGTAGGAGCTCGGCGAGATCGTCGTGTGCACGATGCTCAGGGTCTCTCCGTCGCCGCCCAGCACCACGCGCTGCTCGGCGAGCAGGCCCGACAGGCGCAGGCTGTGCACGGGCACGCCCGCGACGA
This sequence comes from Agromyces agglutinans, assembly GCF_009647605.1. Classification (GTDB taxonomy): domain Bacteria; phylum Actinomycetota; class Actinomycetes; order Actinomycetales; family Microbacteriaceae; genus Agromyces; species Agromyces agglutinans. The sequence goes on from NZ_WJIF01000015.1 coordinate 66,117, forward strand.
GCTGGCCCCTCGCGCGCTGGTCGGCGTGCGGCGCTGCGACGGGACCGTCGGTGCCGCGCGCGTCGGCCATGAGCTCGGCGGTGCGCACCGCGGTGCCCGACGGCGAGTCGACCTTGCCCGCGTGATGCGCCTCGACGATCTCGATCGACTCGAAGAACGGCGCGGCCATGGCGGCGAACGCGCTGCCGAGCACGCTGCCGATCGAGAAGTTCGGCACGAAGAGCACGGCACGCGCGCCGTCGGTCTCACGGTGTCGGCGCCGGATGTCGGCGATGCGATCGACCGACCAGCCCGACGTGCCGACCACGACCGGCACCCGGGCGGCGATCGCGTGCGCGACGATCTCGCCGCTCGCACCGGGATGGGTGAGGTCGATCGCGACGTCGGCGCCGTCGAGCTCGTCGAGGCTCGACCGCGAGTCGAGGGCCGCGAACGGTTCGAGGTCGTCGGCCTCCTCGATGAGTCGGAGTGCGAGCTGGCCCATCTTGCCCGTGGCACCGACCACGGCGACTCGAATCGTCACGGGTCCGAGCCTACCAACGGTGGCTGCGGCCTCTCCGGCGTGCGGCGGCCGCGGCCCCGCCGCCGTCATAGGCTGGCTGCATGCTGCGCTTCCGCGATGCGGCCGTGACCGATGCCGACGCCCATGCCCTGCTGGCCGACTACTTCGGCGAGCGCGCCGCCGGCTTCCCGCCCGAGCAGGGCGTGTACCGCCCGACCTTCCCGGCCCCCGAGCAGTTCGTCGCGCCGGCGGGCGTGTTCCTCGTGGTCGAGGAGGTCGAGGTGGTCGAGGAGGTCGAGGAGGTCGAGGAGGTCGACGAGGGTCGCGTCGCCGAAGACGGCGCCGGACCCGTGCCCGTCGGCTGCGGCGGCGTGCGCCGGATCGCCCCCTCCCCCGAGGGTCTCGTGCGCTACGAGGTCAAGCATCTCTGGCTGCGACCGGCCGCTCGCGGCCACGGCGAAGGCAAGCGGCTCCTGGCCGAGCTCGAGCGTCGCGCGATCGACTTCGGCGCCGAGGAGCTCGTGCTCGACACGAATGCGAGCCTCGAAGCCGCGGGCGGGCTCTACCGCTCGGCCGGCTACGTCAGCATCGAGCCGTACAACGACAACCCGAACGCGACGAACTGGTACGGCAAGCGCGTGCGGTAGCGGGCCGCCTCAGATCGCGAACGGCTCGGGCAGCCCGGTGCGCAGCTCGGGCGGCAGGTGCGCGAGGTCGTTGTGCACGACGAGACTCCAGGGCCGGCCCGGCTTCTGCGTGAGCACGGTCAGGCCGCAGTTCGCCTGGTTGATCGACACCCACCGCCAATCGGGGGCACCGAGCACCTCGCGCACGAACCATCCGATCACGAAGTTGTGCGTGATCAGCAGCTCGTGCCGGTCTTCGCGGTGCGAACGCAGGAACTCGGCGACCGCGTCGGCCATCTGCGCCGACCCGGCCTCGATCTCGGCCTCGGTGACCGAGCCGAAGAACGGGTCGTAGGCCGACGGCGTCTCGGCCGCGGGCCCCGAGGGGATGCAGTCGAACAACAGCGCCGACGGCTGGGGTTCGAGCGCCGGCATCTTCGCGGCGATGATCTGCGCGGTCTCGCTGGCTCGCTGGAGGGGCGAATGCCAGGCCGCGTCGAACGGGATGCCGCCGAGTCGCTCGGCGAGCGCCTCGGCCTGGCGGCGACCGCGCGGCGAGAGGGGTCCATCGGGCAGGCCGTGTTCGGCGTCGAGCTGCTCGCCGTGTCGGACGAGGTAGAGGTGGTGCGTCACGTCGTTGGGATTCCCTGTGTTGCGGAGCGGTCAGGCGGTGCGTGGGCGGTGCGTGGGCGAGGTGTGCCGGCGGCTCAGGCGGCGTCGGTCGTCGGCGCGGTCTCGTCGACCACGCCGCGGAAGGCCGCCTCGTCGGTCGCCCCGACAGCGACGAGCGAGAAGGGCCGCGCGGCGAAGTCGGCGGCGAGCGCCTGCACGTCGTCGCCGGTGACGAGTGCGATGCGGCGGAGGGCCTCGTCGAGGTCCTGGAACTCGCCGAGCGTGAGCTCGGCCCGCCCGAGGCGGGACATCCGGGTGTCGGAGTCCTCGAGCGCGAGCGCCGAGGCGCCGCCGAGCTGGCCGGCGGCGCGGGAGAGCTCCTCCTCGGTGACGCCGTGTTCGGCGACGCGTTCGAGCTCGGAGCGCATGAGGGCGGCGACGGTGGGCGCCTTCGCGGGCGCGCAGCCCGCGTACATGCCGAACAGGCCCGCGTCGGAGTAGGCGGGGCCGAACGAGTAGACCGCGTACGCGAGGCCGCGTCGCTCGCGCACCTGCTGAAACAGCCGCGACGACATGCCGGATCCGAAGATCGCGTTGAGCACGCTGAGGGTCGAGCGCCGGTCGTCGGTCGCGACGAGCCCTGGTACGCCGAGCAGGAGGTTCACCTGCTCGATCGGCCGGTGCACGACGGTGAGCGGCTTCGGGGGCGCGAGCGGCGCGGGCGAGGTCGACCGCCGCGCGTCGGGCGACGCCGACAGGTCGAGATCCCAGCCGGCGGCGCCGAGCGCCCGCGTGAGCGCCTCGACGATGCGGTCGTGGTCGACGGCGCCCGCGACGGTGACCACCAGGTCTTGCGGGCGGTAGTTCGCGACGTAGTGGGCGTGCACCGCCTCGCGTGTCGCCTGCCGGATCGTCTCGGGGCTGCCGCCGATCGGGCGGCCCAGCGCGTGGTCGCCGAGCACGGCCTCGAAGAAGCGTTCGTTCGCGACGTCCGCGGGATCGTCGCCGGCCATCGAGAGCTCCTCGAGGATCACCCCGCGCTCGTTCTCGAACTCGTCGGGGTCGAGCAGCGACGAGGTGAACATGTCGGCGAGCACCTCGACCGCCATCGGCACGTCGCGGTCCTGCACCTTCGCGTAGTAGCAGGTGTACTCCTTGGCGGTGAGCGCGTTGTGCTCGCCGCCGACGGCGTCGAAGGAGACCGCGATCTCGAGCGCCGTGCGCGTGCGCGTGCCCTTGAAGAGCAGATGCTCGAGGAAGTGGGTGGACCCGAACGTCGCGGGATGCCCCGTTCCGGCCGGATGCTCGTCGCGCGAGCCGACCGCGACCCAGAACCCGATCGTCGCGCTGCGCGCGCCGGGGACGCGTTCGGAGAGGACCCGCACCCCCGAGGGCAGGAGGCTCCGGCGGACGAATGCGTCGCCGGCGGCCTCGAATGCGAGCTCGGGCGTTCCGAGCGGGAGTTCGACGGCGCCGTTCATCCGGACCAGCCTATGTCACGAGCCGCCCCTGCGGGCGGCTCCCGTCGTCAGGGTCGGCGCGCCCTCACGCCGACGCGCGGTCGAGTTCGACGAGCTCGGAACGGTGCAATTCGACGGATGCCGCGGCGAGGAGCGCTTCGAGCTGCTCGGGCCGGCTGACGCCGGCGACCGGCGCCGCGACGGTCGGCCGGGCGAGCAGCCACGCGAGCGCCACGGTCGCGGGCTGGATGCCCCGTGCGAACGCGATCTCGTCGACGGCGGCGAGCACGCGGTGGCCGCGACGGCCGAGGTGGCGGGCCACTCGGTCGCCCCGGGCGTCGTGCCGCACGTCGGCTCGGCGCCGCACCCCGCCGCCGAGGAATCCGTTCGCGAGCGGGAAGTACGGGAGCACCGCGAGGCCCTGGGCGTGCGCGACGAGTTCGGGCGCGCCCTCGAAGGGGCGCCGCTCCATGAGGCTGTAGCGGGTGGTGATCGCCTGCACGCGCGGCAGGCCGTTGGCGGCGAGGACTCGGGCCTCGATCAGCCGCTCGGGCGAGAAGTCGGAGGCGCCGAGTGCCCGCACCTTGCCGGCCTCGATGAGTGCGCCGACCGCGCCGAGGGTCTCCTCCAGGGGCACCGCGGGGTCCTCGCCGTGCAGGTGGAGCAGGTCGATGCGATCCGTGTGCAGTCGAGCGAGCGAGTCGTCGACGGCCGCACGCACCGTCTCGGGGGCGAGGCCCTGCCGGTCGTGGTGGCGCCCGACCTTCGTCGCGACGACCATGCGGTCGCGCGTGCCGCGCGAGGTCATCCAGTTGCCGATGATGGACTCGCTGCGGCCGGCCGCGTAGCTGTCGGCCGTGTCGATGACGGTGCCGCCGAGGGCGGCGAACCGGTCGAGCACCGCTTCGGACGCCTCGGCGCCGAGGGTCCACCCGAACACGCTGCCGCCGAGCACGAGCGGATGCGTCTCGATGCCGGTCTCGCCGAGCAGCACGCGCCGCGGGACCGTGATGGGCCCCGAGAACGCGTTCGTCTCGATGGCATGCCGAACGTGCGTCGCCGTGCTCGAGGCGTCGCCCGCCTCGATCTCCCCCACGTGGTCGTCTTCGACCATCGTGCCGCGATCGCGGGTCATCGTGTGCCGACCAGTCACGCGCTCCTCCTCCCCAGGATTGCTCCGAGCGTACGTGGCGCCCGGTGACCGGACAGCGAACGACGCGTGAACCGTTACCGAATCGTTGGCTGGCCGGGTGAATCGGCCTCCCGAACGGGGGTCACGCCGGCCCGGAGGTGCGCGCCGACCGGACGACCGCCTCGGCCTGGCGCAGGATCGGCCCGTCGACCATGCGCCCGCGGAACGCGAACACGCCGTCCTCGCCCTCGGCCGCCGCGAGCACGGCCGAGGCCCACTCGAGCAGCTGCGCATCGGGCCGGTACGCGCCACGCACGACGTCGACCTGCGACGGGTGCACGCACGCGGTCGCGGCGAATCCGAGGGCCGCGGCATCCGTCGCCTCCTCGCGGAGGCCCTCGACGTCGTCGAGGTCCAAGTGCACGGCGTCGATGGCGGCGGCGCCGTGCGCCGACGCCGCGACCAGCACCTGCGCCCGCGCGAACCGCGCGAGGTCGCGGTACCGGCCGTCGTCGCGCCGGCTCGACGACCCGCCGGTGGAGGCCACGAGGTCTTCCGCGCCCCACATGAGGGCGGACACGTTGGGCAGGTCGGCCAGCGCATCGGCCGCGAGCACGCCACGGGCGGTCTCGCAGAGCGGGATCACCTCGACGTCGTCGAGGCCCACGACGTCGGCGGTGCCGTCGCACTTGGCGAGCATGACCGTGCGATACGCGGTGCGGGCCAGCGCCGCGGCATCCGCCTCGCGATGCGGCGTCGACGCGGGATTCAGCCGCACGATGACGCGCTCGGGGTCGATCGGGTTCGCGACGAGCGCGTCGCGCGCCGCCTGCTTGCGGTCCTCGGCGACGGCGTCCTCGAGATCGAGGATGACGGCGTCGGCGCGCGCGAGCGCCTTCTCGTAGCGGTCGGGCCGGTCGGCCGGGCAGAACAACAGGGCCGGGCCGAATCGGAATCCCGGCCGGCTCATGCGCCGGCCCCATCGGTCGCGGCCGCCCGCTCGCCGGCCTCGCGGGTCTGCACGAGCATCGTGCGCGACGCCGTCGCGACCACGACGCCGTCCTGGTTGCGCGCCGTGTGGGCGAGCGTGACGACGCCCTCGCCCGGCCGCGACGACGAGAGTCGCTTCGACACCACCGTGCTCTCGCCGTAGAGCGTGTCGCCCGTGAACACCGGGTTCGGGAAGGCGACCTCGCCGAACCCGAGGTTCGCCACGAGGGTGCCGAGCGTCAACTGCGCGACCGACTGCCCGACGAGCGTCGACAGCGTGAACAGCGAGTTCACGAGCGGACGCCCGAACGGCTGGCCGGCCGAGAACGCGTGGTCGAGGTGCAACGGCTGCGGGTTCATCGTCAGCGTGGTGAACAGGACGTTGTCGGCCTCGGTGACCGTGCGCCCCGGGCGGTGCAGGTAGCGCACGCCCTCCTCGAACTCCTCGAACCAGAGCCCCCGCTGCACGACCTCGCGCATCGGGGCATCCGTCGGCGACGTGTCCGTCATCGCAACCCTCCTACGCCGTGAGGCCGAGCTCTCGCGTGATGACCATCATCTGCACCTCGGTCGTGCCCTCGCCGATCTCGAGGATCTTCGAGTCCCGGTAGTGCCGGGCGACGACGTTCTCGTTCATGAATCCATAGCCGCCGAAGATCTGCGTCGCATCGCGCGCATTGTCCATCGCCGCCTCCCCCGAGACCATCTTGGCGATCGAGGCCTCCAACTTGAAGGGCTTGCCGGCATCGAGCTTGCGCGCCGCGTCGTGCCAGGCGAGCCGCGCCTGGTGCACGCGAGCCTGCATCCGCGCGATCTTGAACGCGATGTGCTGGTTGCGCCCGATCGGTTCGCCGAACACGACGCGTTCCTTCGCGTAGCGCAGGGCCTGCTCGAGGCATCCCTGGGCCGCGCCCGTCGCGAGCGCCGCGAACGCGATGCGTCCCTCGTCGAGCGCCTGCAGGAAGTTGGCGTAGCCGCGCCCGCGCTCCCCCAGCAGGTTCTCCTTCGGCACCCTGACGTCGGTGAAGGTCAGCGGATGCGTGTCGGACGTGTTCCAGCCGACCTTGTCGTAGGCGGGGCCCACCTCGAAGCCGGGGGTGCCGTTGGGCACGATGATCGAGGAGAGCTCCTTCTTGACCGTGCCGTCGGCGAGGGTCCGTTCGCCCGTGACCGCGATGATGGTGACGAGCTTCGTGATGGGCGAGCCCGAGTTCGTGATGAACTGCTTCGACCCGTTGATCACCCACTCGTCGCCGTCGAGCACGGCCGTGGTCTTGGTGGCGCCCGCGTCGGAGCCCGCGCTCGCCTCGGTGAGCCCGAACCCGCCGAGCGCGCGGCCGGCGATGAGATCCGGCAGGAACTCGGCGCGCTGCGCCTCGGTGCCGTAGCGGAAGATCGACATCATGCCGAGCCCGACGCCGGCTTCGAGGGTGACGCCGATCGACTGGTCGACGCGACCGAGCGCCTCGACCGCGAGGCACAGGTCGAAGTAGCTGCGACCCTGGCCGCCGATCTCCTTCGGGAACGGCAACCCGAACAGGCCCATGTCGCCCATCTGCGCGATGATCTCGACGGGCAGGCGGCGCTGCGTGTCGTACTCGTACGCCGCCGGAGCGACGACGGTGTCGGCGAACTCGGCGACGCGGTCGTAGAGCTCCTGCTCGTCGGGAGTCAGGTCGTAGTTCACGGCGTGGTCCTCGCTTTCCGGGCGGATGCCTCGTGGGGGTGGTCGATGGGTCCCTCGTGGGGGTCTTCGGGCGCCGGGTCTTCGGGCGGCACGTCCGTCGGCGCCGGGTGGATCCGCGCGACCGCCTGGTCGCGCGAGACCTGCTCGCCCCGGGAGACGGCGAGGCGGGCCACGCCGTCGACGGGTGCGACGACGCGGTGCTCCATCTTCATCGCCTCGATCGCGAGGATCGCGGTGCCCGCGGCGACGGATGCCCCGTCCTCGACGAACACGGCGGTCACGGTGCCGGGCATCGGGGCGCGCAGCTCGGGGTCGGCGGTGCCGCCGCGCTCGAGCCGGGCGAGGCGCTCGGCGAGCCGGGAGGCGCGGTCGATCGGGCGGAACGCCGCGGTGCGGCCGCCGGCGTGCGCCCAGACGGTGCCGTCAGCTGCGATCGCGGCCGCGCTGCCGGCG
>NZ_WJIF01000016.1 GCF_009647605.1 Agromyces agglutinans
ACGAGACGCCCGACGGCTTGATCACGAACAGGTCGGCACCCGGAACGCGGCCCGAGACATTGCCGCCCGTCCACACCACCAGGCCGTACCGAGTCAGCTCGGCGTGCAGTCGCGCGACGTCGGCGCGCACGCGGGCGATCGCGACCTCGACCTGGGGTCCGAACGAGCTCATCGCGCCGCCTCCGAGATCGCGACCGCGATCGAGCCGCCGGGGCGGCGGCTGTGCGCGACGGGGGCGGCGAACACGTGGACTCCTTCGTCAGGGGCGGTGCTGGACTCGGCGCCGGAACGGGCCCGGGTGCGTGCCGAAGCGTTCGACGCTTTCGTGTGACACCCGATGTGACCGTTCACATGGCGGTGCCCATAGTAACCCCAGGGCCGATCGAACTGTCAACTCGGCCGAATCACGGAACGGTAACGCCGCTCGGAACGCGGTCAGAATGCCGGCCGCCCGGTCGACGCGCGCACGACGAGCTCCGGCACGATCGTCTTCGGCCCGGCCGGGGCCGAAGGCTCCCCCGGCGCGGTGCCGGCGTCGCCGGCACCGCCCGGGCCGCCCGCCGAGGCCGCCGCCTCGGACGGGGCATCCGCATCGCCGATCAGCAGCGACACGCAGCGCCGGCCGAGCTCGGCGAAGTCCTGGCGCACCGTCGTGAGCGGCGGCCAGAAGTGCGCCGCCTCGGGGATGTCGTCGAAGCCGATGATGGACACGTCGCGGGGCACGTCGAGGCCGGCGTCGTGGATCGCGTGCATGAGCCCGAGCGCCATCTGGTCGTTCGAGGCGAAGATCGCCGTGAAGTCGCGCACCCTGAGCAGCTCCCGGCCCACGTGGAAGCCGAAGTCCGCCGTCCAGTCGCCGAGGATCGGCGCGGTCGTCGGCACGTCCTGCGCGCTCATCTCCTCGAGGAACCCGCGCATGCGAGCCTCGGCCTCGATCCAGTCCTGTGGGCCGGTGAGGTGGTAGATGTTGCGGTGCCCGAGCTCGATCAGGTGCCGCGTGGCGAGTCGCGCGCCGGCGATCTGGTCGACCGAGAGCGCATGGTCGGGGTCGCGCCCGGTCGACTGCAGCGTCACGTAGGGCACGTCGATCGACAGCTGGGCGAGCGTGTCGAACACGCGCACCTGCGGCGCGATCACGACGAGCCCCTCGATGCCCTGCGCGGCGAGGTGGGCCAACCCGTCGGCGATCGACGCGGGGTCGGAGGCCTCGATGTTCGCCGTGCTCACCCAGTACCCGGCGGCCCGCGCGGCACCCTCGATCGCCGCGATGCTCGAGGCCGGGCCGTACTGGGTGCTCGTGCTCGACGCCGACAGGATGCCGAGCGTGCGCGACCGGTGCGTGACGAGCGCCCGCGCGGCGCGGTTGGGCGTGTACTGCAGCTCGGCCATGACGTCGAGCACGCGCTGCTTGGTCTCGGGCCGGATGCTCGGATGGTGGTTCAGCACGCGCGACACCGTCTGGTGCGAGACGCCGGCGAGGCGCGCCACGTCGCGGATGCTGGGGGGCCGGCCCCGCTGCGACTCTGCTGTCACGGCGACCTCGTTCACGTCACGGCATGTGCACGGTCACATGCGACGTGCACCAGTATGCCCGAAGTCCGCGAACGGCATGTGACGGTCACACATGTGACGGTCACATGGGCGAACGGGCCGTCTTTCCGCTCCGGATGCCACGGATCCCGGCTGCGGGGTGACAATGGGGCGGTGTCCGACTACATGAGGAACCTGCCGCTCAGCTGGAAGGAGCGGCGCGACGAGTCCGACGTGCACTCCGACTGGCGGGCCGAGCTCGACGAGGTGCTCGCGCAGGGCGAGGCGATCTCGGCCGGGCTCGGCGACGGGGCATCCGATGCCGCCGACGCGCTCGCCGCGAGCCTGCGCGCACTCGGCGCCGACAGCCGTGCGCGACGCAAGGTGCCCGTGCGCCTGCTGGCCCGCGGGGTCCTCGACCTCCTCGCGCTGGCGCGAGAGGCATCCGTTCGACCGCCCCTCGCCGAACGCACCGGCGGAGCCGTCGCCCTCTACCTGGCCGCCAAGGCGCCGACCGAGATCCGGGCGGTCACCCGCGGCCACGCGCTGCGCGCGACCGACGCCGATTGGGAGTTCGGCCACGGGCCGGTGCTCGAGGCGCCGGCGGTCGAGATGATCGAGTTCCTCGCGGGCCGCAGCCTCAGCGCACCGCGGCCGGCCGCACCCGAGGGGCCAGCAGCACCGCCAGCACCGCGATGACGACGGTCACGACGAACTCGACCGTGTAGCCCGACGAGGCGGCGATGGTCGCGACGAGCGCCGTCGCCGTGATCGCGACGACTGATCCGAGCGACTCGCCGATCGTCAGCGCCGCCGAGTTGAACCCCTGTTCGGGCTGCGGCGACTGCGACAGCACCGCGACCGAGAAGCGCGGGTACATGAACCCCATGCCGGCGCCCGCGACGGTCCACGCGGCGAAGGCGACCGCCGGGTGCCACCGCATCGCCGCGCCCGCGAGGATGACCGCGAGCGCGACCAGCAGCAGGCCCGTGCCGATGCGAACCGCGGCGGTGTTCGAGACCCGATCGACGAGCCGGCCCTGGAGCCACGACGCCGCGGCCCAGCTGAGGCCCGCACCGGTCAGCACGGCGCCCGCGAGCGCCGGCGGCATGCCGTACTCCTCGCGGAACATGGCCGGCAGGTAGACCTCGGTCGCGAAGAAGGCGCCGCCCACGATCGCGCGCAGCATGATCGTCGCGGGCATGCCGCGGCGCACCAGCAGCGTGCCGCGCGGCACGAGCGGGCGGACGGCGATCACGATCACCGCGATCGACGCCACCGCGACGATGCCGCGCCACGGGTCGGGCAGTTCCTTCGCGAGACCGAGGACGAGGGCCGCGAACGCGGTGACGACCGACCACGCGATCCGGCCGATGCTCCACGGCACGGCGGGGTCGCCCCGCAGCCGCTCGCGCTCCTTGGCGAGCGGCGGCAGGATCATCGCGGCCACCGGCAGGATCAGCACGAGCACGCCGAGGAATACCCAGTGCCAGCTCGTCGCCTCGGCGATGACGCCGGCGAGCGCGGGCCCAACGATCGACGGGATGACCCAGGCGGCCGCGAATCCCGCGAACACCTTGGCCGTGAGGTACTCGGGGTAGACGCGCGCGACGACGACGTAGAGCGGCACGATCACCGCGGCGCCGCCGAGGCCATGCACGAATCTGCCGACGACGAGCAGCTCCATGCTGGTCGCGGTGCCCGCGATGAGCACGCCCACGAGCCAGACGACCGCCGAGGCGAGCAGGGCCGGCATGGGCCCCGAGCGGTCGACCCAGTTGCCCGCGATGACCATGCCGACGACGCCCGAGGCGAGCGGCATCGAGAACGCGACCGCGTAGAGCGCCCAGCCGTCGAGGTCGTCGGCGACGAGCGGCATGACGGTGGTGACGGCGAGCGCCTCGAACGCGGCGAGCACGATGAGGGCGAACATGCCGAGGCTGAGCCACCGGTACGGCGCCGACAGCACGCCCGGCCGACGCGCGGGAGCGGCTTCGGGCGATGCGGGCGGCGTCGAGGGTGCTTCGGTCACCCGATCGAGCCTACGACGTGCCTCGCGGTCACATCTCCTCGTGCGTGTCGGGGTCGCCGCCCCAGAGCCGGCCGCGTTCGAGCGCCGCGATGGCCTCGACCTCTTCGGGCTGCAGCGCGAACCCGAACACGTCGAGGTTGGCCCGGCGCCGCACGGGGTCGGCCGACTTCGGGATGGGGATCGCCTCGAGCTCGACGTGCCACCGCAGCACGACCTGCGCGGGCGTCACGCCGTACCGAGCCGCGAGCTCGGTGATGACCGGCTCCTGCAGCAGCTCGCTGCGCTTGGCCAGCGGGCTCCAGCTCTCGGTGCGGATGCCGTGCTCGTCGTGGAAGGCGCGCAGCTGCGCCTGCGGGAAGTAGGGGTGGAGCTCGACCTGGTTGACGACCGGGAGCAGGCCCGTCTCGCGCTCGAGCCGCTCGAGCATGGGCTGGGTGAAGTTCGAGACGCCGATGGAGCGCACGAGGCCCTTCTCGCGCAGCGTGATCATCGCGCGCCACGTGTCGACGTACTTGTCGGCGCTGGGGTTCGGCCAGTGGATGAGGTAGAGGTCGACCCACTCGAGCCCGAGCCGGCGGCGCGACTCCTCGAAGCTCGTGAGCGTCGCCTGCGACCCGTGGTGCCGGCCGGGCAGCTTCGTCGTGATGACGAGGTCGCTGCGGTCGACCGTCGTGCGCGCGATCGCCTCGCCGACCGCCGCCTCGTTGCCGTAGTTGTAGGCCGTGTCGATGAGGCGGTAGCCGTCGTCGATCGCGGTGAGGATCGCCTCGACCCCCGGCTCGTCGTCGAGCCCGTAGGTGCCGAGCCCGAGGGCGGGGATCCGGTTGCCGTCACGAAGGGCGTACTCGGGCGCGGTCATTGCTCCATCCTCACGCACCCGGGCGACCGGCGCCACCGCGCCGCACGAGGATTCAGGAATCCGTCGGCACCGCAGGGAGCTCGGCGAAGGCGCGCACGGGGAACGTTCCGAAGCCCTCGATGCGCGGTGGCACGGCCGTGAACCGGGCGCCGCGCGCGGGCACGCGCTCGAGCGCGGCGAGGTGCTCGACGACGTGGATGCCCGCGTCGAGCAGGATCGAGTGCGCCGGCCGCTCGCCGCCCGACTCGGTGTCGTCGATGTTGAGCGAGTCGATGCCGACGAGCGCGACGCCGACGTCGGCGAGGTACTGCGCGCCCGCGCCGGTGAGGAACGGCGCGCCGGTCGCGTACGCGGGCGTGCCGAACCGGCTCACCCAGCCGGTGTCCAGCAGTACCGCGGCGCCGCGCAGGTCGCGTTCGAAGAACACCTCGGCGGGGATGCCGCGCTCGGTCGCGTCGGCGAGGTGGAAGACCTCGGCCCGCAGCCCCACGAGGGTCTCGAGCGGCAGCGAGGCGAGGTCGCCGCCGCCCTCGTACCGGTGGAACGGGCTGTCGAGGTACGTGCCGGTGTTGCCGGCGAGGTGGATGACGTCCATGCGGAACTCCGTGCCGGGCGCGTAGTTCGCCCGCGAGGCCTCGCGCGTGAGGTGCGGCGTGATCGTCGGCGCGGGGATGCCCGGGTAGGTCACGAGCCCCTCGCGGATCGGGTGGCTGAGGTCGACGAGCTCGCCGCGGGCCGGGGCATCCGCTCGCTCGCCGGGCTCGCCGACCGCGTCGGCGACGCCCCGCGATCCCTTGTGCGCCTCCTCGACGACCTGCAGGTTCGTCAGGGCGACGGATGCCACGAGCGCGAGCCCGAGGTGACGCACGAGCAGTTCGGCGACCTGGGTCTCGGTCACGTCGGCCGAGGGCAGGTCGAGGCGGAAGCCGTCGGCCCGCAGCCCTCCCCCGTTCACGAACGCGATGTCGGCGTCGAAGGCGGCGCGGTACTGGGTCATGCGGTGGGCTCCTCAGGGGCGGGGATCGAGGCGGTTCGGCGAGCGCGGATGCGCCGCACCACGGTCACGACGACGGCGGCGGCCGCGAGCAGCAGCGGCACCAGCAGGTTCGACCAGGCCAGCACGAGCAACCCCACGGTCATCACGGTGGCGACGACGGCGAGCCACCAGCCGAACGACCAGCGCCGCAGGAGCAGGGTGGCGGCGACCATGCCGGCCGCGTAGATCGCGACCATGTTCGACGTGTGGACGAGGATGAAGGCCGTCAGGTCCAACCCGTTCGCGAGCATGAGCGCGAAGTACACGGCGACGAGGCCGGCGGTGAGCAGCAGCGCTCGGCGCGGCACCTCGCCGGCGGCCGCGCCCTTCGCGAAGAAGCGGGGCAGGTCGCCGTCGCGACCGAGGGCCGCACCCAGCTTGGCGAAGGCGGGCAGGTACGCGTTCATCACGCCGAGGCAGACGATGGCGGTCACGATCGCGACGAGCGTCGACCCGATGCCGGGCGCGGTGGAGTCGACGAGGTCGAGCAGCGGCACGACCCCCGTGCCGGCCTCCTCGCCGAGCACGCCCACCGTCACGACCTGGAGCCCGAGGTAGCCGGCGCCGACGACGACGATCGCGATGCCGGTGGCGAGCGGGATGATGCGTCGCGGGTTGCGGAACTCGCCCGCGATGTGGGTGCCGACCTCCCACCCGGCGAACGCCCACACGAAGAGGCTGATGGCCGTGCCCACACCCGCCCACCCGTGCGGGAGGAACGGCTGGAAGTTCGAGGCCTCGACGGCCGGGAAGGTCACGCCGACCACGCCGACCACCGTGGCGATCAGCAGCCCGGTCAGCGCGAACTGCGCCCACCCGGCGACGCGCACGCCGAACCAGTTCGCCACGAACGGCGGGATGAAGACGGCCAGGGCGATGATCGGCACGGCCGAGCGGTCGACGCCGAGCACGGCCACCACGTACTCGCCGCCGAGCACGGCGAGCACGGGCGCGCCGACGCAGACGCCGAAGAAGAACCAGTACCCGGTCATGCGCGCGGCCGTGTCGCCGAGCGTGCGGCGGACGTAGCTCGCGACGCCTCCCGCGTCGGGGTAGCGCGATGCGAGGGCTGCGAAGGTTCCCGCGAGCGGGATCGACAGGACCAGCACGGCCGCCACGGCGACGATCGAGGCGGGTCCGGCGGCCGCGGCGGCGAGGCCGGGGAGCACGAGGATGCCGGTGCCGAGGACGCTGGCGATGTACAGCGCGGTGCCCTGCCCGAGGCCGAGACTGCCGCGGCCCGCCGGTGGGTGGTCATAGGCCGGGTCGGCGGCGATCGCCGGGCCCGTGGCATCCGTTCTCGTGGTCACCTGCTCAGTTTGGAGCATCCGAACGCGCCGTGTCGCTGGCAGGCAGGACACGCTTCATCGAATTCCTGCCACCGATGCCGCGCGTGCTACAGGCGCGCGAGCGCGCCGTCGATATCGGCGAGCAGGTCGTCGACATCCTCGATGCCGACCGACAGCCGCACGATCGACTCGGGCACCTCGGCCTCGGTGCCGCGCACCGACGCGTGGGTCATCGACCACGGGTGGTTCACGAGCGACTCGACGCCGCCGAGCGACTCGGCGAGCTGGAACAGCTCCGTCGACTCGGCGAACCGGCGCGCCGCCTCGCCGCCGCCGGCGAGCTCGATCGAGAGCATGCCGCCGAAGCCCGACATCTGGCGCGCCGCGAGCTCGTGCCCCGGATGCGACGGCAGGCCCGGGTAGAACACCCGGGCGATGCCGTCGTGCGATTCGAGCCGCTGCGCGATCGCGAGGGCGTTCCGGCTGTGCCGCTCCATGCGCACGCCGAGCGTCTTGATGCCGCGGGTCGTGAGGAACGCGTCGAACGGCCCCGAGACGGCGCCGGCCGCGAACTGCGTGAACCCGACGCGCTCGGCCAGCTCCTCCTGCCCGGCGGCGAACACCAGCGCGCCGCCGACCACGTCGGAGTGGCCGCCCAGGTACTTCGTGGTGGAGTGCGCGACGACGTCGGCGCCGAGCGCGATCGGCTGCTGCAGCGCTGGGCTCGCGAACGTGTTGTCGACGACGGTCAGCACGCCGCGCTCGCGGCCGAGCGCGGCGAGCGCCGCGACGTCGGAGATCTTCATGAGCGGATTCGACGGCGTCTCGACCCAGAGCACCCTGGTCGCCGGCTCGATCGCCGCGCGCACCGCGTCGAGGTCGCTCGTGTCGACCGTCGAATGGCGGATGCCCCAGGCCCCGAGCACGCGGCGGACGAGCCGGTGCGTGCCGCCGTAGACGTCGTCGCCGATCACGACGTGGTCGCCCGGCGCGAGCACCGTTCGCAGGAAGGCGTCCTCGGCAGCCAGGCCGGACGCGAACGAGAGGCCGCGGACGCCGCCCTCGAGCGCCCCGAGCTGCGACTCGAGGGCCGTGCGCGTGGGGTTGCCGCCGCGCGAGTACTCGTAGCCGCTCCGGAGCCCGCCGATGCCGTCCTGCACGTAGGTCGAGGTCTGGTAGATCGGTGGGATGACCGCGCCCGTCGTCGGGTCGAAGGCCTGGCCCGCGTGGATCGCGCGGGTGTCGAAGCGTGCGTCGTCGTGCATGGGATCGTTGCTTTCGCGGGTCGGGACGGTCGGTTGCGGGTCAGTGGGAGAGGTAGGCGAGCAGGTCGCTGCGCGTGATGACGCCGAGCGCCTTGCCGCCATCGGTGACGAGCAGCGCCGGCGCCGAGCCGAACGCCTGGCGCGCGGTCACGACGGGCTCGTTCACGCCGATGAGGGGCAGCGGGTCGCCGACCACCGTCTCCACCTTGTCGGTGAGCTTCGCCTCGCCCGTGAAGACCAGGTCGAGCAGCTCCTGTTCGCGCAGGGATCCGCGCACCTCGCCGAGCACGACGGGCGGCTCGGCCGAGATGACGACCAGCTGCGAGACGCCGGTGCCGGTCATCCGGTCGATCGCCTCCCGGATGGTGTCGCCGGGGTACGCGTACACGAGCGGCGCCGTGCGGTCGGCCTTGGACGCGAGGACGTCGGCGATCGTGTGGCCCTCGGGGGCGTTGCCGAAGCCGTAGGCCCGCATCCACTTGTCGTTGAAGATCTTGCCGAGGTAGCCGCGACCGCCGTCGGGCAGCAGCACGACGAAGACGTCGTCGGCGGTGACCTCGGGACGGGCGGCGGCCTCGAGCGCGGCGACGACGGCCATGCCGGACGAACCGCCGACGAGGATGCCCTCTTCCCGAGCCAGGCGACGCGTCATCGCGAACGACTGCGCGTCGGTCACGGCGATGATCTCGTGCGGCACGGCGGGGTCGTACGCCCCGGGCCAGAAATCCTCGCCCACACCCTCGACGAAGTACGGCCGGCCGGTGCCGCCCGAGTACACCGACCCCTCGGGGTCGGCGCCGATGATGCGCACGCGGTCGCCCGAGGCCTCTCGCAGGTAGCGGCCGGTACCGGTGATGGTGCCGCCCGTGCCGACGCCGGCGACGAAGTGCGTCACCCGCCCGTCGGTGTCGCGCCAGATCTCGGGACCGGTCGTCTCGTAGTGCGAGCGAGGGCCGTTGGGGTTCGCGTACTGGTTCGGCTTGAACGCGCCGGGGATCTCGCGCACGAGACGGTCGGAGACGCCGTAGTACGACTCGGGGCTGTCGGGCGCGACCGCGGTCGGCGTGACCACGACCTCGGCGCCGTAGGCCGTCAGCACGTTGATCTTGTCTTCGCCGACCTTGTCGGGCAGCACGAAGACGCAGCGGTAGCCGCGCTGCTGGGCGACGAGCGCGAGCCCGACGCCGGTGTTGCCCGAGGTCGGCTCGACGATCGTGCCGCCCGGCTTCAGGTCGCCGCTGGCCTCGGCGGCATCGATGATGCGCGCGGCGATGCGGTCCTTCGAGGACCCGCCCGGGTTCAGGTACTCGAGCTTCACGAGGACCGTGGCATCCGTCACGCCCTGCGTGACCCGGCCGAGCTTGACGAGCGGGGTGTCGCCCACGAGGTCGACGATGGATTCGGCGTAGTTCATGTTCATGCTGTGTGTTCGTTCCTGTCAGTCACCGGCTCTGGTGGAGAGCGCCGAACAGCGAGCGGATGCTGCGCGCGGCGTTTCGGAAGGGGTCGCCTGCCTAGCGACGACAACACAGCAGTGAAGAGCTCACGGAGACCACCATACAAGGCGGCGCGCTCAGGGCGATGGCCGCTTCGCGGATCTCCTGGCTGAGCCCTTCGCGGGGAACAGCGTCTCGGATTCCTCGAGCGACATGCCGTTCGTCTCGGGCACCTTCGCGAAGACGAACGCGAACGAGAGCGCCGCGAACGCGGCGTACATGCCGTAGGTGAACAGCAGCGAGAAGTCGCTGAGCGCCGGGAACGTGACCGTCACGATGAAGTTCGCGATCCACTGCGCGGCCGCCGCCAGGCCGAGGGCCCGCCCGCGGATGCGGTTCGGGAAGATCTCGCCGAGCAGCACCCACACGAGCGGCCCCCACGAGAAGCCGAAGAACACGACGAACAGGTTCGCGGCGACGAGGGCGACGGGCCCCCAGCCGCCCGGCAGCGACACCTCGCCGTCGACCTCGACCGAATTCGCGAACGCGAGCGCCATCGTCGCGAGGCTCACCGTCATGCCCGCCGAACCGACGAGCAGCAGCGGCCGGCGACCGACCCGGTCGACGAGCGCGATCGCGACGAACGTGACGAGGATGTTCGTGACCGACGTGATCACGCTGATCGTCAGCGAGTCCGACTCGTCGAACCCGACCGCCTTCCACAGCGTCGTCGAGTAGTAGAAGATCACGTTGATGCCGACGAACTGCTGGAACACCGACAGCAGGATGCCGATCCAGACGATGCCCTTGAGCCCCAGCACGGGGCCGCGCAGTGCGCCCTTCGCCTTGGCGGCCTGCTCGTCGGCGTGCATCGAGGCGCGGATCTCGGAGATCGCACGGTCGACCTCGGTCGGCTGGATCTCGGCGAGGATGCGCCTGGCCTCGTCCTCCTTGTCGACCGTCATGAGGTATCTCGGCGACTCGGGCAGCAGCAACGCGATCACGCCGTAGACGACCGCCGGCACGACGCCCGCGAGGAACATCCACCGCCACGTCTCGAGTCCCCACCACAGCGGTTCGGATGCCCCGCCCGCGAGGTTCGCGAAGATCGCGTCCGAGAGGAGCGCGGCGAAGATGCCGAACACGATCGCGAGCTGCTGCAGCGACGCCAGTCGCCCGCGAGCCCGGCGCGGCGAGATCTCGGCGATGTACGCCGGCGAGACGACGGATGCGATGCCGATGCCGAGGCCGCCGACGAGGCGCCAGAGGATGAGGTCCCAGACGGCGAACGCGTAGCCCGAGCCGATCGCCGACACGAGGAAGAGGATCGCGCCGATCATCATCACCGGGATGCGCCCGTACCGGTCGGCGAGGCGGCCCGCGAGTTCGGCGCCCGCGGCGCAGCCGAGCAGGGCACTCGCCACCGCGATGCCCGTCAGCGTCGCCGAGAGGTCGAACTGCGCCTGGATCGCGTCGACCGCGCCGTTGACGACCGAGGAGTCGAATCCGAACAGGAACCCGCCGACCGCTCCGGCCGCCGCCAGCGCGATGACCTTGGCGTTCATGCCGCTGCCGCGACCGGCCAGGTCGACCGGTCCCGTTCCGGCTCCCGTTCCGGCTCCGGCTCCGGCTCCGGCTCCGGCTCCGGCTCCGGCTCCGGCTCCGGCTCCGTGCTTGCGTGCCTCGATCTCGTCGACCATGTCGTCCCCCTTCGACAGGCCGAGCCTATCGTCGGGATCGGCACGGCCCCCCGGCGCAGGTGGCTCACAGCTGCATGCACTCGAATGGTTCGGGACCGCCGCGTAGCCTGAGACTGCGACGTGTCCGCCGCATCCCCCGACCGGAAGGCCCCTCCCGTGAGCGCCAGCCCCTCGACCGGCTCCTCCCGACCGACCGCCAAGCAGCAGCGAGCCGCCGAGCGGGAACGCAAGCTCGCCGAGTACAAGCGCCAGGAGGCGCGCCGCAAGCGCAACCGCAAGCTCGCCATCGGCGGCGGCATCCTCGCGGCCGTGGTCGTGGTCGGCCTCGTCGTCGCGGCGTTCGTGCTCGCGCCGAAGCCCGCGAACTACACCGCCGGCGGCTCGGGTGCGCAGATCGAGGGCGTCGAGACGTTCGACAACGCGTCGGCCCACGTGCCGGGCGCCGTCGACTACCCCCAGACGCCTCCCGCCGGCGGCGAGCACAACCAGGTGTGGCTCAACTGCGGCGTGTACACCGAGCCCGTGCCGAACGAGAACGCCGTGCACTCGCTGGAGCACGGCGCGATCTGGGTCACGTACGACCCGTCGCTGCCGGCCTCGGAGCTCGAGACCCTGAAGGCCGCGCTCCCGTCGACGTACGTCGTGCTCTCGCCGTTCGATGGGCTCCCCTCCCCGATCGTGTTGAGCGGCTGGAACGTGCAGCTCCAGGTCGACGAGGCGGACGACGCGCGCGTCGGCGAGTTCCTCGAGGAGTACTGGAAGAGCGACCTCGTACCCGAGCCCGGCGCGCTGTGCACGGGCGGCGTGGACGCGCCCGGCAAGGCGTGAGCGACGCCGAGCCGAGCCGTCGGCGGCCGGCGCGGCTCGCCGCGCTCGTCGCGGCGGGCATCGCGCTCGTCGTCGTCGCGATCGTCGCCTTCTCGTTCGGGCGGCTCTCGACGCTCTCCGACCCGACGCCCGCCGACCGCAGCGCCGACGCGGGGTTCGCGCGCGACATGCAGGTGCACCACCTGCAGGGCGTCGAGCTGGCGATGCTGATCCGCGACCGCTCGGAGGCCGACGACATCGCGCACCTCTCGTACGACATCGCCACCAGCCAGGCCCAGCAGGCCGGCCAGATGTACGGATGGCTCGAGCAGTGGGGTCTCTCGCAGGCCGGCTCGGAACCGTCGATGACGTGGATGACGCGGCCCGCGCGCGGTGGGTCCGACGGGTCGGGCCACGATGGGCATTCGGATGCCTCGGGGTCGGCCGCCGCGGGCGCCGCGACGGCGCACGAACCGGGTTCGCCGATGCCGGGCCTCGCGACCCCCGAGCAGGTCGCGCAGCTCGAGGCGTCGACGGGCGTCGAGGCCGAGGAACGCTTCCTCGAGCTGATGATCGCCCACCACCGCGGGGCCGTCGAGATGGCCGAGGCGGCGCTCGACCGGGCCGACTCCGGCGTCGTGTTGAACCTCGCCCGGGCGATCGTCGCGAGCCAGTCCTCCGAGATCGAGCTGATGGAGCGCATGCTCGCCGAGCGCGAGTGAACCTCGATCGGGCTCCTCCGGCAACCACCCAACTCACCGCGCCCGGGGGCCACTCCACGCCACGGTCTACCTGTCGACAAATCGACCCGCTACAAGTCGACAGATCGACAAATCGACCCGCTACAAGTCGACAAGAAGACCGCGCGCGTGGACGTCCTCCCCCACCCCGCGGAAATCAGCGCGCTACGGGCCGAGGAACCCGTGCCGCTCGAGCACGGTGTCGATGAGCACCTTGAGCGCCGGCTTCGCGTCGACGTTCGAGTACTTCACCGCAACGTTGCCCTTGCCGCCCTTCGCGCCGGGGATGTCGGCCTGCGCCTGCGCGATGAGGTCGAAGTCGATCGCGTGCGTCGCGAAGTGGTCCTTCGCGGCCGTGAACATCACGTACCCCTTCTGGTAGCTGTCGAAGAACCGGTACATCGGCACCTGGCGGAACATGATGGGCGAGAGCCGCGGCGCGCGCTCGTCGACGTACGACCAGAACTCGGTGAGCCACGGCCTCCCGATCTCGGGAGCGTTCCGCAGGTAGGCCTCGGGCGATTCGGTGACCATGCGAGGAGGGTACCGCGTCGCGCGCCCGGCCGACCGGTTCGGCGCTACTCCGCCACCGAAGCCGCCTCCGCGACCCCGGCCGACGCCTCCGGCACCGACCCCGGCACCGACGCCGGCACCGAAGCCGGCGCCTGCGCCAGCTGCTGCCGGTACAGCGCCTCGTAGACGCCGCCTGCCGCGATGAGCTCGGCGTGCGTGCCGCGCTCGACCACGCGGCCCTCGACGATCACGAAGATGACGTCGGCCGCGACCACGGTCGAGAGCCGGTGCGCGATGGCGATCGTCGTACGGCCGCGGGCCGCGTCGTCGAGCGCTTCCTGCACGACGCGCTCCGAGATCGTGTCGAGCGCGCTCGTCGCCTCGTCGAGCACGAGCACGGGCGGGTCCTTCAGCAGCACGCGGGCTATCGCGATGCGCTGCTTCTCGCCGCCAGAGAGCCGATAGCCGCGCTCGCCGACGACCGTGTCGTAGCCGTCGGGGAACGAGGCGATCGTCTCGTGGATGTTCGCCGCGCGAGCGGCGGCCTCGAGCTCGGCGTCCGAGGCATCCGGCTTGGCGTATCGGAGGTTCTCGGCGATCGTGGCGTGGAACAGGTAGGTCTCCTGGCTGACGATGCCGATCTGCGAGACGAGCGACTCCTGGCGGAGCTCGCGCACGTCGACGCCCGCGAAGCGCACCGACCCCCCGGATGCCTCGTACAGCCGCGGCACGAGGTACGAGACCGTCGTCTTGCCAGCGCCGGAGGGGCCCACGAACGCGGCGTACTCTCCCGGCTCGATCGTGAACGAGACGTCGTCGAGGGTGGGTCGGGCACCGGCCGGGGCATCCGGATACGCGAACGACACGTGCTCGAACTCGACGCGCCCCAGTGCGGCGTCGGCCGGCACCTCGCGCGCGTCGGGCGCATCCACGATCGCCGGCCGCAGGTCGAGGTACTCGAAGATGCGCGCGAACAGCGCGCTCGAGGTCTGCAGATCGAGCGCCACCCGCATGAGCCCCATCAGCGGGAACAGCAGCCGCGCCTGCACGGTCGTGAAGGCGACGATGGTTCCGGCGGTGACATCCGCGCCGCCCGCGATGAGCCAGCCGGCCACCAGGTAGACGATCGCCGGGACCGACGACATGAAGATGCCGACCATCGCGAAGAACCACTGCCCGGTCATCTGCTGCTTCACCTGCAGCCGGATCTGGTTCGCGTTCTCGTCGGCGTAGCGGTCGATCTCGCTCTGCTGCCTCGTGAAGCTCTTCGACAGCAGGATGCCCGAGACGCTCAGCGTCTCCTGCGTGATCGCCGTCATCTCCGACAGCGACTCCTGCGTCTTCGCGGCGACCTTCGCCCGCACGAGGCCGACGCGGCGCTGCGCGAACACCATCACCGGCAGCAGCACGAGCGCGATGATCGTCAGCTGCCAGTTCAGCAGCAGCATCGCGACGAACGCCGAGATCACGGTGACGGTGTTGCCGAGCACGCTCGACACCGTATTCGTCAGCACGGATGCCACGCCGCCCACGTCGTTCTGCAGCCGCGACTGGATCACGCCGGTCTTCGTGCGCGTGAAGAAGCTGAGCTCCATGCGCTGGAGGTGCGTGAACAGCCGCACCCGCAGGGCGCCCATCACCCGGTTGCCCACCGTCGCGGTCAGCCAGGTCTGCCAGACGCCGAGCAGCGTCGACACGACGAACACGATGATCATGGCGAGCACGAGCCAGCCGAGCACCGGCAGGTTCGGCGGGGATGCCTCGCCGTCGGCGCCCACGGGGAACAGCCCGTCGTCGAACGCGCGCTGGGTCAGCAGGGGCGGCACGACGCTCAGCGCCGCGCCGATGAGCACGAGCACGACGGTGACGATGAGCGCGGCCTTGTGCGGGGCGAACAGCTCGCCGATGCGGCGCATCAGGTGCGGGATGCGCGGCGCGTCGGCGTTCTCGGCGCGCTGCGACGCCTCGTCGGCGCTCGAGATGCGGGTGCGCGGCTTGCCGAACTTGCCGGTCTGGCTGCCGGGCGGCGACTGGTGCATGCTCACTGCTTCACCCTACGCGCGCGCACGCAGACGACAGACGGATGCCGCGGGCCGGGCCCGCGGCATCCGCTCCCCCTGCCCGCCTGGGTCAGCCCTTGGTCGCCCCCGCGAGGAGCCCTCGGACGAAGTAGCGTTGCAGGCCGAAGAACACCGCGAGCGGGATGATCATCGAGATGAAGGCGCCGGCCGTCAGGCGCTCCCACTCCTGGCCTCTCGAGCCGACCATCTCCGCCAATCGTTGGGTGAGCGGCGCGACGTCTTGCGTGCCGCCCGAGAAGATGAGCGCGACGAGCAGGTCGTTCCACACCCAGATGAACTGGAAGATCGCGAACGACGCGATCGCCGGGGTCGCCAGCGGCAGCACGATGCGGAAGAAGATCTGCCCGTGCGTGGCGCCGTCGACGCGCGCGGCCTCGATGATGTCGCCCGGGATCTCGGCGATGAAGTTGTGCAGCAGGAAGATCGCCAGCGGCAGCCCGAACATGGCGTGCGCGAGCCAGACCGGTGCGTAGTTCTGCTCGGGGATGATCGGCACGACGTCGTGCAGCCAGGCCTGCATCGGCCGCAGCCAGGTCGAGAAGATCTGCAGCAGCGGCACGAGCGCCATCTGCAGCGGGATGATCTGCAACGCGAACACGAGGACGAAGAGCGTGGTCGCGCCCTTGAACTTGATCCACGCGAACGCGTAGGCGGCCATCGTGGCGAAGACCAGCGGGATGAGCGTGCCCAGCAGCGCGATCGCGATCGAGTTGACGATGTAGGCGCCGAGTTGCGGCGACGACTGCGACGTCGACAGCAGCACGTCCCCGTAGTTCTCCAGCGTGAACCCGGGGTTCTCGAAGATGGTCCACCAGCCGGTCGTGCGCACGAGCTCGCCGGGCCGGAACGACGAGATGAGCAGGCCGAAGGTGGGAATGGTCCAGACGACCGCGATGATCAGCGACACGATGGTCGCCGTGCGCGACGTCAGGCGCTTCTTCACCCGCGCGGTCTTCGTGCCGCCGTACTCGGCCTGCTCGGCCTGCTCGAGCGAGCCGACGTCTTTGCCGACGGGAAGGTCGGCGGGGGCGATGCTCATCGGATCTCCCTCTGCTTGCGAAGCACGTTGACGTTGTAGACCACGATCGGCAGCACCAGGAGGAACAGGATCAGCGCGAGCGCCGAACCACGGCCGACCTCGCTGGCCCGGAACGCCTGCGTGTACATCTCGTTCGCGATGACCGAGGTGTTGAAGTTGCCCGCCGTCATCGTGCGCACGATGTCGAAGACCTTCAGCGTCGCGATCGAGATCGTGGTGAGCACCACGACGAGCGACCCCCGGATGCCCGGGACGGTGACGTTGATGAACCGCTGCCACGCGTTCGTGCCGTCGAGCTCGGCCGCCTCGAGCTGCTCGGTCGGCACGCCCTTGATCGCCGCGCTCAGCAGGACCATCGCGAAACCCGTCTGGATCCAGATCATCACGATGATGAGCAGGAACGTGTTCAGCGGATCGGTCTGCAGCCACTGCACCGGTTCACCGCCGAACGCGACGACGATGCCGTTCAGCAGGCCGATCTGGTCGCGGCCCGGCGACTTGTACTCGTACACGAACCGCCAGATGATTCCGGCACCCACGAACGAGATCGCGATCGGCATGAACAGGATGACCTTGTAGTACTTCTCGCCGCGCGACTTGTCGATGAACACGGCGTAGGCCAGGCCGATGATGGTGGAGATCGTCGGCACGAACAGCACCCAGATGACGGTGTTGATGAGGGTGCGGATCGCCGTCGGCTGCGTGAAGGTCCAGATGAAGTTGTCGAGGGTCCAGTCGCCGCTGCTGTCCTGGAAGGCGAGCAGCGACGTGCGGATCGCGGGATAGATGAGGCCGATGGTGACGAAGATCAGCGCCGGAGCCAGGAACCCCGCGAGCTGCCAGTAGTCGCGGCCGCGCTTCGGCGCCTTGTCGATGAAGAAGATGAGGAGGCCGACCACCGCGGCGAACACCGCGAGCCCCATCACCACCTGCAGCAATTTGCCGAGCAGGTCTTCCGTCGTCATCGTGCCTCCCGATTCTCCGTTGAATTCAGCCGAAGCTGGGTAGCCGAGGGGCGGGGTTCGCACCCCGCCCCTCGATCATTCCGCGCCGGACGCGCAAGCGCCACCCGGCGCGCGGACTAGCTCGCGGGCCAGCTGGCCTCGATGGTGTCGAGGACCTGCTGGGTCTCCTCGCCGGTGACCCAGGCCACGATGCCCTTCCAGAAGGAGTCGGCGCCGACGGCACCGGGCATCAGGTCGGAACCGTCGAAGCGGAACGTCGTCTCGGGGTCCTGGAGGATCTCGATCGACTGCACCAGCAGCTCGCTCGACGCGTTCTCGGGGTCGACGCCCGTGTTCGCGCTGATGACGCCGCCGAGGCTCACCCGGTTGTTCGCCCAGGTGTCGCTCGACAGGTAGGCGCGGACCGCCTCGACCTCTTCGGCGTCGCGGAACGCGACCACGATCTCGCCACCACCCGTGACCGACAGCGGGTCGTCGGCGTTGGCCGGCGGGGTCAGGAAGCCGAACACGTCGCCGTCGGACGCGACCTCGACCTCGTCGCCGCCCTCGGGGTTCCAGAAGGTCTCGTAGAACGAGGCCTGGTGGTGCAGCGAGCACTCGCCGTCGATGATCGGGAGGCCGGCCGTCTGGAAGGCCTCGGTCACGAGCGTCGACACGTCGCCGATGCCGGCGTTGACCATCTCCTCGCTCTTCAGGTACTCGCCGACCGCGTCGAACGCCTCAGCGACCCGCGGGTCGTTGAAGGGAATCTCGTGCGTGACCCACTGGTCGTAGACGTCGGGGCCGTGCATGCGCAGCATGTAGTCCTCGATCCAGTCGGTGGCGGGCCATCCGGTGGCGTCACCCGACTCGAGGCCGACGCACCACGGGGGCGAACCCTTGTCTTCGGCGATCTGCTCGGAAAGGGTCTTCAGCTCGTCGAGCGTGGCGGGGATCTCGTAGCCGTTCTCCTCGAACTCGGCCGGCGAGTACCAGACGTAGCCCTTGATGCTCGCCATGAGCGGCGCGCCGTAGAACGTGTCCTCGTAGGTGCCGTACTTCTTCCAGTCTTCGGACCAGAACTCGTCGGTGTTCGCCTCGACCGCCTCGGAAGCCGGGATGAGCCAGCCACCCGCCGCGAGGCGGTTCATGAGGCCGGGCTGCGGCACGAAGCCGATGTCGGTCGCGTTGCCGCCCTCGGCGAGCACGGCGATCTGTGCCTCGAACTCGCTGGAGCCCTGGTAGTCGATCGAGATGCCGGTGCACGTCTCGAAGTCGGCCCACGACTCGACGAGCCGGTCGGCCTCGAGGTCGAGGATGGTGCCGCTCGCGGTGACCTCGGCGCCGTCGAACGTGCCGTACTGCTCGTAGTCGGCGCAGTCGACCTCGGCGGCGTCCTGCTCCGCGATGTCGCCCGTGCAACCGGTGAGGGCCAGTCCGACCGCGGCGGCCGCCACGACGGGCACCATCCACCGGCGATGCCGTGTGAGTCTCATGTCGTCTCCTCGTTGAGTGTGAATGCAGGTGGGCCCCGATCCCCCGGAACCGTTTCCAGCGACCACGCTAGGACACAGTCGTCGTCGCGCACAAGGCGACGACGGTCACGATCCGGAAACCATGCGCGCCGAGCCCGGCGAAACGGTGAGAGCGCGATCACGATCGGAGATGACGCCCGGCGCGACGGCTCGCTTGACGAGTGGAACCGGTTCCACCGCTGCTCGGGAGCGAGCGCTATGCTCGGCAGCGGGAACCGCCCGATGGAGGGAGGCGCGATGGCCGCGATCAGCGATGTCGCGCGTCTCGCGGGGGTCTCGAAGGCCACGGCGTCGCGCGCGCTCTCGGGTCGGGGCCACGTCGCGCCGGCCACTCGGCACCGGGTCGAGCAGGCCGCCGCCGAGATCGGCTACATCGCCTCCCCCGACGCCGCCAGCCTCGTCACCGGCCGCACGATGAACGTCGGCGTCGTCATCCCGTACGTGAACCGCTGGTTCTTCGGCGAGGTGCTCGAGGGCGTCGAGACCGCCCTGCTGGCAGCCGGCTACGACCTCACGCTCTACCACCTCGGCGAGCCGGGGCCCGAGCGGCGGCGGGTGTTCGACTTCTTCCTCGCCCGCAAGCGGGTCGACGCCGTCCTCGCCGTCGGCATCGACCTCGCTCCGCACGAGGTCGAATCGCTCGATCGCCGCGAGAAGCCGATCGTGCTGCTCGGCGGCAGCGGCGCCGGTGCGGCCCGGCTGTCGATCGACGACCGGGCGATCGGCCAACTCGCCACCGAGCATCTGCTGCACCTCGGCCACACGCGCATCGCGCACCTCGCCGGGCTGGGCGCGGCCGCCCACGGCCACAGCGTCCCGGGCCTGCGGCGCCGCGGGTTCCTCGAGGCGATGTCGGCGGCCGGCCTCACCCCGGCCGGCCGGGCGCACATCGTCGAGGCCGAGATGTCGCTGCCCGGCGGCTACGTGTCGGGGCTGCAGCTGCTCGGACACCCCGGCCGCCGCCCGACCGCCGTCTTCGCGGCCTCCGACGAGGTCGCCTTCGGGCTCATGCGCGCCGCCGACCGGCTCGGCATCTCGATCCCGGGCGAGCTCTCGGTCATCGGCGTCGACGGGCACGAGTACGCCGACCTCTTCGGCCTCACGACCGTCGAGCAGCACCCGGCCGAGCAGGGCGCGCTCGCCGTCGAGGTGCTGCTGCGCCTGCTCGGCGAGGGCGACGCGGTGGACCCGCTCCCCGACTCCGGCGCCCCGCTGCCGACCCGGCTCGTCGTGCGTTCGAGCACCACGAGCGCGCCCCGCTGAGCGACGCCGGGCGCCCTCCTCAGGCCGCGTCGCCGATGAGGATCGCCTCGGCCTCGGCCGGGGCATCCGTCTCGGTCTCGTCGGCGTCGGCCCGGGCGAGCGCCTTCGCGCTGCAGACGACGATCACCGCCGCGACGAGCACCGACGCCGCGCCGGCCCAGTACGGCGCGGCAGGCGAGAGCAGCTTCGCCAGCTCGGTCGCCGCGGGCGGCGCGATGGCGCCGCCGAGGAAGCGCACGCCCGAGTACGCACCGGATGCCACGACGCGCGGCAGCTCGGTCGCGCCCATGACGCACTCGGTGAGCACCGTGTTGAGCACGCCCAGCACGAGCCCGCCCGCGATGATCAGCCCGACCAGCACCGCGACGTCGTCGATGAAGAGCGCGCACGCGGCGAGGTCGAGCGCGAGCAGGGGCAGGGCGACCCAGAGCACGCGTGAGCGGCGCACGCGCGCGGTCAGCCATGGCGCGACGAACACCGAGGTGATCGCAAGGCCCACGCCCCAGCCGAAGAAGGTGAGCCCGAGTCCCCAGACGTCGAACATCAGCACGAACGGCGAGTAGGCCAGCATCACGAAGAAACCGATGTTGTAGAAGAGCGCCGCGAGGGCGAGCGCGAGCAGCGTCGGGTTGCCGAGCGCCCTGACCGAGGCGCTCAGCTTCGTCGGCCGGAACTCGGCCGGGTCGTCCTTCCGCAGCAGCACCGTGATCGCGATGAACGCGAAGGCCATGAGCGCCGCGGTGCCGAAGAACGGACCGCGCCAGCTGACGTCGCCGAGCGCGGCGCCCACGAGCGGGCCGATCGCGATGCCGAGGCCGAGCGCCGCCTCGTAGAGCACGATCGCCGCACCGGTGCCGCCCGAGGCCGCTCCGACGATCGTCGCGAGCGCCGTCGAGATGAAGAACGCGTTGCCGAGGCCCCAGCCGGCGCGGAAGCCGATGATCGCCTCGACGTCGTTCGAGAGGCCGGCGGCGGCGGCGAACACGATGATCAGCGCGAGGCCGATGAGCAGCGTCTTCTTCGGACCGATCCGGCTCGAGACGAAGCTCGTGACGAACATCGCGAGTCCGGTGACGGCCAGGTACGCCGTGAACAGCATCTCGGCCTCGGTGGGCGTGGCCTCGAGGCTCTCGGCGATCGCCGGGAGGATCGGATCGACCAGGCCGATGCCCATGAACGAGATGACGCTCGCGAACGCGACGGCCCAGACCGCCTTCGGCTGCTTCAGAATCGATCCGGATGCCCCGTGCGCCGTGCCGCGGCTCACGCGACGGCCCCCTCGCGCGCAGCGACGTCGGCACGCTCCATGCGGGCGCCGAGGATCGCGACGGCCGTTTCGAGCACGCTGCGCTCGGCGTCGTCGAGGTCGGCGAAGTGGGGGGCCATCGCCGCGGAGAGCTCCTCGCGCCACGCGTCGAGGGCGGCGAGCCCGCGCGGATCGGCGGAGATCAGCCAGGCGCGGGCGTCGCCGGCATCGGCGATGCGCCGCACCCAGCCGCGCTCGTCGAGCGCGTGTACGAGCTTGGTCATGGTCGGCTGCGAGACGCGGCTGACCCGTGCGAGCTCGCCCAGCCGCATCGCCCCGAGGTCGCGCAGGACGCTGAGCGTGCGCCAGGTGGCGGGAGACTCCGCACTGCCGGTCGCAGTGGCGGCCAGGCGCGTAAGCCGGTGGTTGACCGCGACGAGCCGGCCGATGAGGTCGGTCAGCCGCGGATCGGTGGAGGCATCCGTGAACTGCATAGCCCAACTATATAGGCGATCTATGCATATGCGGCCCACCCGACGATTCCGCGCATTCCCGCGGGTGTGAGAAACCCCTTTCTCGGAATCGGTCTCGATCTCGGCATCAGTTTCGGGAAAGCGGTTGCGAACGCCCGAGGACATGGGGTAGAAACGTCTCCAGTCGCTGAGATAGCGCTTTCTCAGACGGTGATCAACGAAGATGACTGGAGCATCCGTGCCAGAGATGACAACCCCCGGCGGGCCCGCCCGCCCGCTGCATCGGCGAGGCGGCGCATGAGCGCCCTCGGCGAGCTGCGCAGCTTGAAGGGCGCGGCCGCCCCCAAGCAGCGCAAGCAGAACAAGGCGGCCTTCCTCTTCCTGCTCCCGTGGTTCGTCGGCCTCGCGCTCATCACCGTCGGGCCGATGGTCGCGTCGTTCGCGCTCTCGTTCACGAGGTACAACCTGCTGAGCCCGCCCCGGTTCAACGGCGTCGAGAACTACATCCGGATGCTCGAGGACGAGCGGCTGCACAAGGCCCTGGTCGTGACCTTCCAGTACGTGCTGGTCTCGGTTCCACTGCAGCTGGGTCTCGCCCTCGTGCTGGCCCTCGTGCTGGACCGCGGCCTCCGCGGCCTCGCCCTGTACCGATCGGCCTTCTACCTGCCGTCGCTGCTCGGTGCGAGCGTCGCGATCGCCATCCTGTGGCGCCAGCTCTTCGGCGTCGACGGGCTGATCAACATCGCGCTCGGATGGTTCGGCATCGAGGGCCAGGGCTGGATCTCCAACCCCGAGACCGCCCTCGGCACCCTCATGATC
Source organism: Agromyces agglutinans (assembly GCF_009647605.1). Taxonomy (GTDB): domain Bacteria; phylum Actinomycetota; class Actinomycetes; order Actinomycetales; family Microbacteriaceae; genus Agromyces; species Agromyces agglutinans. Next base: position 22,608 of record NZ_WJIF01000016.1, read on the forward strand.
CTGAACGTCTGGACCTTCGGCGCCCCGATGGTGATCTTCCTCGCCGGCCTGCGGCAGATCCCCGTCATGTACTACGAGGCGGCCTCGGTCGACGGCGCGAACCGCATGCAGCAGTTCCGGCACATCACGCTGCCGATGCTGACACCGATCATCTTCTTCAACCTGATCCTGCAGCTCATCGGCGCCTTCCAGTCGTTCACCCAGGCGTTCGTCGTCTCCGGCGGAACGGGCGGCCCCGTCGACTCGACGCTGTTCTACACGCTGTACCTCTACCAGCAGGGCTTCGCGAACCTCAACATGGGGTACGCCTCGGCCATGGCCTGGCTGCTCCTGGTGATCATCGCCGCGCTCACCGCCATCAATTTCTGGGCCTCGAAGTATTGGGTGTTCTACGATGACCAAGACTGACCCCTCGACCGACCTCGCGCCGCTGACCGAATCGGTCGTGACCGGACTTCCGCCCGAGCGAGTGCGCGAAGCGCGCCGCCGCCGGCATCCGTTCCGCAAGCCGGTGACGAGCATCCTGCGCCACGCGTTCCTCATCGCGGCCGCCGTGCTGATGCTCTACCCGGTGATCTGGATGGTCGTCAGCTCGTTCCGCCCGACCGAGCTGATCTTCCGCGAGGCCGGCCTCGTCTTCGACAGCTTCGAGATCTCGAACTACGTCGAAGGATGGAACGCCCTGTCGTACCCCTTCAACGTGTACCTGCTGAACTCGGGGCTCGTCGTCGTCGGCTCGATCATCGGCAACCTGGTCTCGTGCTCGCTCGCGGCCTACGCGTTCGCCCGGCTCGAGTTCACGGGCAAGAAGTTCTGGTTCGCGATCATGCTGCTGAGCATCATGCTCCCGATCCACGTGATCATCGTGCCGCAGTACGTCATGTTCTCCCAGCTCGGCTGGGTCAACACGTTCCTGCCGCTGATCGTGCCGAAGCTGCTCGCGACCGACGCGTTCTTCATCTTCCTGATGGTGCAGTTCATCCGCGGCATCCCGCGCGAACTCGACGAGGCCGCACGCATCGACGGGGCGGGGCATCCGCGGATCTTCCTGCAGATCATCCTGCCGCTCATGGTGCCCGCGCTCGCGACCACCACGATCTTCACGTTCATCTGGACCTGGAACGACTTCTTCAGCCAGCTGATCTTCCTGACCAAGCCGAGCCTCTACACCGTGCCGCTCGCCCTGAACGCGTTCCAGGACGCGCAGAGCTCGACCGACTTCGGCGAACTGTTCGCGATGAGCGTCGTCTCGCTCATCCCGATCTTCCTGATCTTCCTCTTCGGCCAGCGGTTCCTCATCAAGGGCATCGCCACGACGGGGATCAAGTGACCGGCCCCACCGGTCGCACCACCATCACCATCCGCACCACCAGCACCACGCTCATTCCCCGAGCACCTCACGACAGCACCAGGAAGGAACCGACCATGCGAGGCATCACACGACGCCGTGCCGGGTTCGTCGCAGCCATCGGCGCCGCGACGCTCGTCCTCACGGCGTGCGCCGGCAACGACGCCGGCGGCGGCGAGGCCGCAGCCCCCGAACTGAAGCTCAGCGACGAGCCAGTGACCCTCTCGTTCACGTGGTGGGGCAACGACACCCGCCACGCCGCGACCGAGGAGATCATCGCCGCGTTCGAGGCCGAGTACCCGAACATCACCATCGAGCCGCAGTACACCGACTGGGCCGGCTACTGGGACAAGCTCTCGACGTCGGTCGCCGCGGGCGACATCCCCGACATCATCCAGATGGACGAGAAGCAGCTCTCGACCTACGCGGCCAACGGCGTGCTCGCCGACCTGGGCGAACTCTCGTCGATCCTCTCGACCGAGGACTTCCCCGAGGCCGTGCTCGGAACGGGTGCCCTCGACGGCACCCAGTACGGCGTGCCGGTCGGCATCAACTCGTACACGATCATCGCCAACAAGGACCTGCTCGACCAGTACGGCGTCGACCTGCCCGACGACGAGACCTGGACGTGGGACGACTTCGTCGCGACCGCCGAGGAGGTCGCGACGGCTTCGGGCGGCGCGATCGTCGGCACCCAGTCGTGGGGCTTCGAGGACGGCGGCCTGAACAACTGGCTGCGCCAGCACGGCGAGTCGCTGTACGACGGCGCCGAGGTGGCCGCCAGTGAAGAGACGCTCGCCGGTTGGTGGGAGTTCCTGCTCGAGGCGACCGAGGCCGGCGCGACGCCCGACCCCGCCGCGACCATCGAGCGCGAGTCCGGCGGCCTCGCCGAATCGTTCACCGCGACGAACGCCTCGGCGTTCGGCCCGTGGTGGTCGAACCAGGTGCAGGCGCTGCGCGACGCGAGCGGCCAGGACCTCGTCGCCCTGCGCGTGCCCTCGACCGCTGACGGCAGCGCGTACTACAAGCCGTCGATGTTCTGGTCGGCCTCGGCCAAGACCGAACACCAGGCCGAGGTCGCGACCTTCCTCGACTTCCTCGCCAACAGCGAGGAGGCGGCCGACCTGCTGCTCGCCGAGCGCGGCGTCCCGGCCAACGAGAAGATCCGCGAGTACATCACGCCCAAGCTCGACGAGGTCAACCAGACCGTCGTGGAGTTCCTCGACGGCCTCGCCCCCGAGGTCGGCGACGCCCCGCCGGCCACGCCCCCGGGCGGCGGCGCGATCGAGACGATCATCGACCAGCACACCCAGAAGGTGCTGTTCGGCGAACTGACCCCCGAGCAGGCCGCGACGAGCTTCATCGAGGAGCTCCAGCGGGCGCTCGACGACGCGGCGATCTGATCCACCCACCCGGCGCCCGGCCACCGGACGCCACCCGACGGTCCCCCTGACCGCCACCCGACGGCCTGACCGTCACCACGACGGTCTGACCGTCACCCGACGGTTCCTCCCCGACCGTCACCCCTCGGGGCGGCTGCCGCACCTCGCGTGCGGCAGCCGCTCCCCCTCATCTTCCCGGCGCCGAACGGCAGCCGCAGCCGACATCCTTCCGACGGAGGTCCACGTGCCCAATCCGGCGCAGCGCCAGGTCACGATCGCCCAGGTGGCCGAGTACGCCGGCGTCTCGCAGGCTTCCGTGTCGCGAGTGCTCAACCGCAACGACAAGGTCGACCCGGCGATCTCGGCGAAGGTGCTCGACGCCATCGACAAGCTCAACTACTCGCCGAGCCAGATGGCGCGCAACCTCGTCCGCGGCCGCAGCAACACCGTGGCCCTGCTCGTGCCCGACCTCGAGAACCCGATGTTCCAGGGCGTCCTCAAGGGCCTCAGCCGCGAAGCCGCGCGCGACGGCTATCGCGTGCTCGTCGCCGACACCGCCGAGCGGGTCGCCGACGAGGAGGAGATCGCGATCGAGGCGCGCTCGCGCTGCGACGCCCTCGTGCTGGTCTCGCCGCGCATGCCGGCCGAGCGCCTCGAGGCGCTGCTCGAGCGAGTCCGCCCCACCGTCGTCGTGAATCGCCCCGTCGCGAGCGATCCGGCCGCCGAGCTCTCGGTCGACTACGCGCACGCCAGCCGCACGCTCGGCGAGCACCTCATCTCCCTCGGCCACACCCGCATCGCCTACCTCGCGGGCCCGCCGCAGTCCTACGCCGACAGCCTCCGCCGCCGCGGCCTCGCCGAGCTCGCCGCCCACCACCCGCAGCTCGAGGTCCGCGACCTCGCCGGCGGTTCGCAGGTCGAGGACGGCTACCGCGCCGCCGAGGCCGTGCTCTCCGCCGGAGTCACCGCCGTCGTCGCGTTCAACGACCTCGCCGCGCTCGGCCTGCTCGCGCGACTTCGCGAACTCGGCGTCGACGTGCCCGGCGAGCTCTCGGTCACCGGCATCGACGACGTGCCCCTCGCCCGCTTCGCCGCTCCGGCCCTCACCACGATGTCGGTGCCGCGGCTCGAGCTCGGCGCCCAGTCCTGGCGGCGCCTGCGCGATGCGATGGCCGGCGAGCCGGCGACGCATCCGCTCTCCTACCGCGCGATCCTCGAGGTCCGCGGCAGCACCGGGCCCGCGCCCGAGGCATCCGGCTGGCTGTCGCCCGGCCGCCCGGTGCTGCGACTCGGCCACCGCATCGTCGCCCGCTACGAGGAGGGCACGTCGATCGACGCCGTGCTCTCGCCGCGGCCGTTCCTGCACCCCGTCGAGACGCTCGGCGGCGTGCGCGTGACCGACGTGCATCCGACCGACCACCTGCACCACTTCGGCATCGGCGTCGCGATCCCCGACGTCAACGGAACCTCGTACTGGGGCGGACGCACGTACGTGCAGGGCGTCGGCTCGGTCATGCTCGAGAACCAGGGCCGCCAGCGCCGCGACGACGTCAGCGTCGATGCCGACACCCTCACCGAGCGGCTCACCTGGATCGACGAGCGCGAGGTCGCCCAGCTCAGCGAGGTGCGTACGCTCCGCGGGCGCGCCGTGCGGCTCGGCGAGCGCGACGCGTGGTCGATGGGCTGGCGGAGCGTCCTCACCGCGAACTTCGGCGCGCTGCGCATCGGATCGCCGGCCACGAACGGCCGGTCGGGTGCCGGGTACGGCGGCCTGTTCTGGCGCTTCCCGCGATGGGATGCCACGGTCACGACCGCCGACGGCGTCGGCGAGCAGGCGGCGCACGGGTCGTCGTCGCCGTGGCTCGCGGTGACGGATGCCTCGCGCCGGGTCACCGTGCTGCTGATCCAGCCGGCCGGCGCACCGGCCCGGCCCTGGTTCGCCCGCGTCGCCGAGTACCTCGGCGTGGGGCCGGCGGTCGCGTGGGACGAGGTCGCCGAGGTTCCCGAGGGCGGCACGCTCGAACTCGGCATCGACGCACTGCTCATCGACCGGGCGATCACGGACCCGGGCGAGCTCGCCGAACTCGCCGCCGCGCACGCCGCCGAGTGGCGTCCGGGCCCGACCGCGAAACCGGCCCCCAAGGGATGAGCGCGGGGCACGCCCCGGTTGGAGCGGAGACCGGCGCGGCGAGCGGCTCGGCGAGCGGCCGCCCCCGCATCGGCATCGCCGGCATCCACGGACACGGCGCGAGCCATGTGCGCGCCGCGCTCGAACTCGTGCGCGCGGGCCGTGCCGAGCTCGCGGCCGTGGCCGACCCTCGCCCCGTCGAGGGCGACCTCGCAACGCTCGCCGGCGGCGCGACGACCGGCGGCGCGGGGGCGAGTCATCCCATCGCCGTGTACGCGGACGCCGCGGCGATGATCGCCGCCGAAGGGCTCGACATCGTCGTGCTCTCGACGCCGATGCACACGCACCTGCCGCTCGCACTCGCGGCGCTCGACGCCGGATCGCATGTGCTGCTCGAGAAGCCGCCGACGCCGACGCTCGCCGACTTCCGCCGCCTGGTCGACGCCTCGGCGGAGGCCGGCCGCGCCGTCCAGGTCGGCTTCCAGAGCCTCGGCTCGGCCGGCATCGCGGCGGTGCACGACCTCGTCGCCACGGGCGCCGTGGGCGAGGTGCGCCACTACGGCGCCCTCGGCACGTGGCTGCGCACCGAGGCCTACTGGACCCGCGCCGCCTGGGCCGGCCGCCGCACGCTCGACGGCGTGCCGGTCGTCGACGGCGCGGTCACGAACCCGCTCGCACACGCGACGGCGACGGCGCTCGCGATCGCGGGGGCGACCTCCGAGGCGGATGTCGCCGCGGTGCGCCTCGACCTGCACCGGGCGAACGCGATCGAGGCCGACGACACCTCGTCGCTGGTCGTCGACCTCGTCGGTCGTCCGCCGCTCGCGGCGGCGCTCAGCCTCACGGCGCCCAGGCGCAGCGAGCCGTCGGTGATCGTCGAGGGAACGGCCGGGCGGATCGTCTACTGGTACACGCTCGACCTCGTGCAGGTGTTCGAGCCCGGCTCGACCGTGCCGGTGACCTCGACCCACGCGAGGACCGGCCTGCTCGAGAACCTCGTCGACCACGTCTCGGCCGGCGCGCCGTTGCTCGTGCCCGTCGCCGCGACCGGAGGCTTCATGCGCATCCTCGAGGCCGTGCGCATGGCGCCCGCGCCCGAGCCGATCGACCCGTCGTTCCTCGAGCGCCGCACGGGCGCCGACGGTGCGCACCTCGTGGTCGACGGCATCGAGGCCTGGAGCGAGCGGGTCGTGCTCGAGGGACGCACCTTCGCCGAGCTCGGAGCACCCTGGGCCTGACGCCACCTCCGGCGCCCGCGCGCCGGTCCGGCGCCCGCCCCTCCGGCGCCCGCCCCTCCGGCGCCCGCCCGCGCGTCGCCGAATGATGACGAAGTGCACCGGATGATGTCGTTCCGGTCGCGCCGACTCGGCATTCCGTCATCACTCGCGGGTGCTTCGCTCAGGGCCAACCCTGTGGTCGCCGCCCGGCACGGCGTCGTAGCCTCCGCGTGACGCGACCTGCGGCACCGATCCGAGCCGCGGCGGCACGCCTGTCCCGAGGAGGGCACCATGACCACCGAAACCTCCGCCGCCACGAGCGCGGCGATCACCCCCGACGAGGGGATCACGCTGCAGCGGATGGCCCGCGCGGGCGGCTACCGAGGGCCGAACGACGGCGTCCCGGGCCCGAACACGTGGAGGGGCATCCAGCATCTCGTCACGGGCTACGGCTACACGGGCGCCATCGACGGCCTGCCGGGGCCGAACACGTGGAAGGCGGTCCAGCGGCTCGCGGCGAAGGGCGGCTACACCGGCCCGATCGACGGCGACCTGGGGGCCGCTTCATGGAAGGGCGTCCAGACCGTCCTCACGGGCTTCGGCTACGCCCACCCGATCGACGGCATCCCCGGGCCGGCAACCAACACGGCCTTCCAGGTCCTCGGCCGCATCGGCGGGTACTTCGGGCCCTACGACGGCGTCCTCGGCCCGCACTCGTGGCGGGGCATCCAGACCGTGCTCGCCGGCGCCGGGTACACGGGGCCCGCCGACGGCGTCCCCGGACCGAACACCTGGAAGGCCCTCCAGCGCATCGCCCGGCGGGGCGGGTACGCCGGGCCGATCGACGGCGTTCCCGGTCCGAACACGTACGCCGGGCTCGCGGCACTCCTGGTCAGGAGCGAGCACGACTGACGGCGTGAACGACGGATGCCCCGCGGCTCATGACGAGCCACGGGGCATCCGCGTGTTTCAGGTGACGCAGGTCACCTCAAGGGGTGCGCTCGAGTGAGCGCACGTGTTACTTGAGGGTGACGGTCGCCGTCAAGGTGCTGCCCTCCGAAGAGGGCGGCGATCACTTGAGGGTGACGGTCGCGCCGGCTTCCTCGAGGGCAGCCTTGGCCTTCTCGGCGGTCTCCTTGTTCGCGCCCTCGAGCACGGCCTTGGGAGCACCGTCGACGACGGCCTTGGCCTCGCCGAGGCCGAGCGAGGTGAGCTCGCGGACGACCTTGATGACCTGGATCTTCTTGTCACCGGCAGCCTCGAGGACGACGTCGAAGGAGTCCTTCTCCTCGACCTCTTCAGCAGCGGCGCCGCCGCCTGCGGCAGCGGGGCCGGCAACGGCGACGGGGGCGGCCGCGGTGACCTCGAAGGTCTCCTCGAACGCCTTGACGAACTCCGAGAGCTCGATGAGGGTCAGGCCCTTGAACTGCTCGAGCAGTTCTTCAGTGGACAGCTTCGCCATGATTTTCTCCTTAGATTTCCTGGTTACTCACCGCTTGAGAGGCTCGCGCCTACGCAGCGGACTCCTGCTTCTCACGCAGCGCGTCGACCGTGCGAACGGCCTTCGAGAGCGGTGCGTTGAACAGATATGCGGCTCCGAACAGCGAGGCCTTGAAGGCACCGGCGAGCTTCGCCAGCAGCACTTCGCGGGACTCGAGGTCGGCGAGCTTGCCTACCTCTTCGGCGGTCAGGGGCTTGCCATCGAAATAGCCGCCCTTGACCACGAGGAGGGGGTTCGCCTTGGCGAAGTCACGCAGCGACTTCGCGACGGCGACCGGGTCACCGTGCACGAATGCGATCGCCGACGGGCCCTTGAGCTCGTCGTCGAACGAGGAGATCCCGGCGTTGTTGGCCGCGATCTTCGTCAGCGTGTTCTTCACCACGGCGTAGCTCGCGTCCCCACTGATGGACTTGCGCAGCGTCTTGAGCTGGGCAACAGTGAGGCCGCGGTATTCGGTCAGCAGAACGGCGGTCGAGCTCTCGAACAGGTTCGTGAGTTCGGCAACCGAGGCTTCCTTGTTCGCCATGGCCACTCCTTGTGTCTTCAACGTGCATCGCGGAGGCGCTGCACGGCCTGGAGCGCTGGCCTGCAAAAGAAAAGAGCCCCGGCGCAGACGCGCGGAGCTCGAACCGGAAACCCGGAAAGTCTTCGTCACACCTGCGCGGGCCCCTGCATTCGCAGAGCTTCGGTCGGCTCGCCCACTGCTCTCGCAGCCTGCGCGCACGACGACCAGCGGTCTTCGGCTTCGGGACACATTACCGGATGCCTCGGCGACCGCCAAATCGGCGAGGCACCCGGGCCGACCGGCCCGGGTGCCTCCTGCTGTGCCGTCCGCGACGGCGCGATCGATCCGGCGTCGCGGCGCCGGTCAACCCCGCACGTCGACGGTGAACGCGCCGACGGCGCCGATGTTGCCCGCGGCATCCGTCGACCGGTACTCGACCCGGTGGAGGCCGTAGCCCGGCTCACGCGGCTGGAACGGCGAGAGCGACATGCCGCCCGTGCCGAGGTTGCCGTAGATGAGGTCGTCGACGTTCGTGCCCGTGGGCGTGAACAGGAACGGGGCATCCGCGTCGGTCGGCCAGCCGTAGTAGTTGTGCCAGCCGTCGCCGTCGAGGCGGAACTCGGTCACGAGCGCGCCCGCCTGGTCGTCGGTCGCGGTGAGCTTCATCGTGAACGACTCGTCGACGACGTAGTGCGGTTCGCCGTTCTCGCCGACCGTCGTCTCGACGGGCGCGGACACGACGGCCTCGACCGAGGGCCCGGCCGCGTCGACGGTCCAGGTCAGCGTCTCGGAGGCCGCGCCGTGGCGCTTCGAGTCGGAGACCGTCGCGGTGACCGTGTGCGTGCCCGGGGCGAGCCCGAGATCGGCGAGCTCGAGGGTGCGAGCGTCGTGAGGGTTGCCCTGGCGGACGCCGTCGACGGTCCACGTGACCTCGAAGAGCCGGTCGGGACGGTGCGTGGTCTCGACGTAGAGCACGTCGAGCGAGCCGACGGGGCGGTCGGTGCGGGTCGACTCGGTGAAGGCCGGCTCGACATCGCTGGACGCCGGGCCCTCGGCGCCGACGGTCCACGTCCGCGTCTGGGTCATCGACGGGGCGCCGCGCAGGGCGGGGTCCCGCACGAACGGCGTGTTGTCGACGACGGTGACCGTCACCACGTCGCCGGGCTTCGCCCGCGTCTTCTTGAGCTCGAGGTGCGTCGTGTTGTGGGGGTTCGGCACGGCCTTGCCGTCGACCGTCCACTCGATGTCGAGCTCGTGGTAGACGGGGTGGGCGACGTCGATCGAGATCACGCCGTCGTCGGGAACGGTGGCGCCATCGGCCGGCGCCGCCGAGATGAGGGGCACCTTCGAGGAGATCCGCTCGGTCATGATCTCGCGGCCGACCTGGTCCATCTGGTACCCGAGGGTCTTCATCATCGAGTGCCGGCTGGGGCGGAAGACACCGGTGGAGTAGTACATGCCGCCCTCGTAGACGCCGATCGTGCCACCGGCCTCGCTGGGTTCGCCGAGCCAGCGCCACCACTTGACCTGCTGGGCGGCCATCTCCTCGGCGGTCAGCAGCGTGTGCGTGGCCGACCGCGGCTCGGGACCCGTGTAGTCGCCCGTGGTGACGCCGCGCGAGTAGTAGTCGTACTCGTCGGCGAGGCCGCCGAGCGAGTGGCCGATCTCGTGGGGCGAGATCAGCGCGGAGAGGGAGTTGCCGCCGCTCGCCGTCGCGTAGCTGCCGCCCGCACCGCCGTAGGTGTCGCTGTTGGCGATTGCGAGGATCTGGTCGACCTCGGGCGCGGCCGACGCGTACTGGCGGGCGAGCGAGCTGTTCACCGTGAGCAGCCGCTGCACGCTGTTGGCGTTGCATCCGCCCCAGAACGCCATCTTGAGCGGCGTCTCACGCCGCGGCGAGTCGAGCGAGGAGTCGCAGCTGACGCCCGACTCGCCCGAGATGATCTCCACGGCGTACACGTTGAAGTAGTTGCGGTAGCTCTTGTACGGCTCGATGCTCCACATGGTCTCGAGGTGCTCCTCGACCTGCTCGCGGAACAGCGGCTGCTCCTCGGCCGTGTACCCGTCGCCGAGGATGACGAGCGAGAAGCGCTCGGCGGGATCCCCGGTCACCTGGATCGGCACGAGCGTCGAGCTGCCGACCGCGGGTTCGTCGGCGAAGGCCGGCTGGGTGGCCGTGACGGCCAGGCCCGCGGTGAGGGCCGCGGTGAGCACGAGGGCGCCGGCACGGCGCCGGCCCGCGCGCGAAGCGGCGAGCGGCCGGGCGGCCGACGGAGTGAGCGGTGGGGGGTTCATGCGTGGTTCCCTTCGATCTGGATGTCCGCGGCGCGGCGCCGCGCAGCGGTCGGGGATCGCCGCATGGATCGTGCGATGAGCCGGCCGTCGGTACCCGTATCAGGTGGCTCACAGCCTAGGAAATCGGCACCGCCGGGTCACTCGCCAACTGTCGAGCGCCTTCGACCGCGGCCGCGACAGCTGTCGCACGGCGCCCGGCGGCCGCGACAGCTGCCGCACGGCGCGCGGCGCGACCACGTTCAGCGCGTCGCGTCGCGCTCGATGCGGTGCAGGAGCACGGCGAGGTGCACGCCGAGCCGCTCGAGTCCGTCCTGCAGGTCGACGCCGAGGATCCGCTCGACGCGCGCGAGCCGGTGATACACCGTCGCGCGGTGCACGTTCAGCCGTGCCGCGACGTCGCGCAGGCGACCGCCGTACCGGAGGTAGGCCTCGAGCGTCTCGAGCAGCACGTCGCCGTCGCGCTCCTCGAGGAGGCCGTCGAGGCCCGCTTCGAAGTCCTCCGAGCGCACGCCGAGCGATGCGGCGGCCTGGAGTCCGCGGTAGGCGCCGAGTCCGTCCCAGGCCACGGTCGGCCCGGGCAGCCCGAAGGCGGTCGCGATCGCGAGGGCGCGCTGCGCCTCACGGTGGCTGCGGGCCGAGTCGGCCACGCGGGCGGCCGAGCCGCCGATCGCCACGACCGGTTCGCGCAGCGGGCCGTCGTCGCGCACGACCGCGGAGCGCAGCCGCTCGGCGACGACGTCGACGGGCGGGTGGAGCCGTCCGCCGTCGTCGGGCACCACGACCACGACGCCGTCGGCGGTGACGAGGGTGAGCGGGGCCAGGCTCGCGGCGGCACGGCGGATCCGGCGCTCGGCCGCCTCGAGGTCGTCTCGCGAGAGTGTGCCGCGATCGCGCACGGTGACGAGGTGCGCGCGAAGGGAGCTCGCGGCTTCGACGTCGCCCGAGGCGATCAGCTCGTCGGCGGCGGCGTGCCGCTCCCGCCGGTCCCCGAGGATCAGCACGCGCGTGCGCTCGGCCCGCCGCGCCGACTCGTCATCGCGCTGCGAATGCAGCCGGGCCCACTCCTCGGCCAGGCGCTCGGCGAGCTCACGCGCGCGGGCGACGTCGGCGGGCGGCATCCGATCGGGCTCCTCGATGAGCCAGAGGTGCGCGCGGGCGCCGTCGGGGGTGCGGATCGGCACGTAGAGGCGCTGCATCATGCCGAGCGCCGGATTCCGGGGGACGTGCATGACCTCGTCGGAGCGGTAGACGCCGAGCTCGGCGAGCCAGGAGTGCACTCCGGGACCCGCCCGGTGCTCGAGGATCGAGCGGCGCCGCACCTCGTCGATGACCTCGGACTGCGGGCTGAACGCGACGACGCGGTAGCGGCCGTCTTCGAGGAGCGCCGGGCGACCGAGCTCTCGCGCGATGCGATTGACGAGCTGACTGACGGTCACCGGGTGCCTCCGACATGCGTCGCGCGGGACGGAACATGGCACGCGTCACATCTGGGTTCTCAGGATACCGGGAGGGCATCCCCCCGATTCGTCGGGATCCGGGAATAGTTGACTGGCATCAATAGTTGACTGAATTCAACGATTAAGATACAGTTGACTTCGATCAACGAATTAGACGCAGCGCAAGGGAACCGATTTTGACTGCAGCCAGCTCCACCGCCCCGGAGGCGATGCGTTCGCCCCGCGAGGTGTACATCGCCCTGTCCGGCCTCATCATGGGCATGTTCGTCGCCGTGCTCTCGGGCACGGTCGTCTCGACCTCGATGCCCGTCATCATCGCCGACCTCGGCGGCGACCAGTCCGCCTACACCTGGGTCATCACCGCGAGCCTGCTCGCGACGGCCGTCTCGACCCCGATCTGGGGCAAGCTCGCCGACCTCGTCAACCGCAAGGCCCTGCTGCAGATCGCGCTCGGCCTCTTCGTCGTGGGCACCGTCATCGCGGGCTTCTCGACCAGCGCCGAGATGCTCATCGGCGTCCGCGTCATCCAGGGCCTCGGCGCCGGCGGACTCATGTCGCTGGTCATGATCGCGGTCGCACTCATCATCTCGCCGCGCGAGCGCGGCAAGTACATGGGCGTCGTCGGCGGCATCATGGCGTTCGCGACCATCGGCGGGCCGCTGCTCGGCGGCCTCATCACCGACGTCTTCGGCTGGCGCGGCAACTTCTTCATCGGCGTGCCGTTCGCGGTCGTCGCGATCATCCTCATCCAGCGCACGCTGCACCTGCCCAAGCCCACCCGCGAGAAGGTCAAGATCGACTACCTCGGCGCGGTGCTGCTCGCCGTCGGCGTCTCGCTCCTGCTCGTGTGGGTGTCGATGGGCGGCAGCCAGTTCGACTGGGACTCGATGACGAGCTTCGTGCTCGTCGGCATCTCGGCGGCGGCGATCATCGGCTTCGTCGTGACGGAGTTCCTCGTCGAGGAGCCGATCGTGCCGATGACGCTCTTCACGAATCGCACGTTCACGCTCGCGGTGATCGCCTCGATCTCGGTCGGCGTTGCGATGTTCGCGACCAGTGTCTTCCTCGCGCAGTACTTCCAGCTCGCGCGCGGGGCCACCCCCACCGAGTCGGGCCTCATGACGATCCCGATGATCGTCGGCCAGATGGGCGCCTCGATCGGCATCGGCGCGCTCGTGAGCCGGTTCGGCAAGTGGAAGGGCTGGATGCTGTTCGGCTCGGTCCTGATCATCGCCGGCGTCAGCCTCATGGCGACCCTGCGCTACGACACCGACTTCTTCCTGGTCTCGGTCTACATGGTCGTGCTCGGCGCGGGCCTCGGCATGGTGATGCAGAACCTCACGCTCATCGTGCAGAACGACACCCCGCCGTCGCAGCTGGGCGCCGCGAGCTCGAACGTCAACTTCTTCCGCTCGATCGCCGGCACCATCGGCGTCACGATCATGGGCTCGGTGCTCGCCACGCAGGTGACCTCGCACATCACCGACGGGCTCTCGAAGTTCACCCCGACGTCCGAGGCCGAGGTCGACGCGCTCAAGGGGCTCGCCTCCGGCAACCTGCCGAAGGTCGGCGAGCTGCCCGACGCGATCCGCGTGATCGTCGAGGGCGCCTACGGCCAGGGCATCGCCGACGTGTTCATCATCGCGATCCCCCTCGCCGTGCTGAGCCTCATCGCCATCGCGTTCCTGCCCAACAAGTCGCTCTCGACCAAGAACGCGGCGCAGTCGCTCGCCGAAGAGGCCGAGGGTGCGGCCATCGACCTCGCGGAGGCCGAGATCGCCGCTCCCGTGACGTCGTCGGTCGCCGTGATCGAGGGCGGGCGGCCGGGTGCCGGCGATTCCGGTTCGGATGCCTCGGCGCGCGGAATCTCGCGTGCGTCGTCGCGCGACGAGCGCCCGTCGGGTGCCGCGGGGGGCGGCAAGTAGCATGTCCGTCATGACCGCCGACCGCGCCCTCGACGAGGCGATCGCCGCCGTCGAGCAGCAATTCAGCCACATGTTCAACCGAGCGCGCGTGGCGTGGAAGCAGGCGGCCGAGCAGATCCACCCCGACCTGCAGCCGGCGGGATACAAGATCCTCTCGTTGATCGTGCGGCACGGCACGACGAATGCGCACGTGCTCGCCGAGCAGCTCGAGATGGACAAGTCGGTCATCAGCCGGCAGGTGCGCACGCTCGAGGAGTTCGGCCTCGTCGAGAGCCGGCCCGACGCGAAGGACGGGCGGCTGCGCGTGCTCGCGCCGACGGCGACGGCCATCGAACGCGTGCAGGCCGTGCGGGTGCAGAACCAGAACCGCTTCCGCACGGCGCTCGAAGGGCGCTCGGCGGAGGAGCTGCTCGCGTTCGCCGAGCTCCTCGGCGAGCTCGCGGAGGCCTGACGCACCTTCATCGACGGCCGGTCGCCTTCGGGCGGCCGGCCGTTCGGCGTATCGGCAAGGGGTCGACGCTGTCGGTGGCGGCGAGTAGACCGGGGTCATGGAGATCGAACACCTGAACCCCGACTCGCTGCACCGCAACCCCGCCTTCAGCCAGGGTGTGCTCGTTCGCGGCGACCACGACACGCTCTACGTCGGCGGCCAGAACGGCACGGATGCCTCGGGCGCCATCGTTCCCGGCGGCATCGGCGCCCAATCGGCCCAGGCGATGCGCAATGTGCTCGCCGTGCTCGAGGCCGCCGGCGCCGACCAGTCGAACGTGGTCCGGCTGGCCATCCTCATCGTCCACGGCGAAGACCTGCAGGAGGCGTTCGAGGCGTCGATGCCCGTCTGGGGCGCACACGCCACGGCGATCACGGGGGCGCACGTCGCCGCCCTCGCGAGGCCCGACGCGCTCGTCGAGGTCGAGGCGATCGCGGCGATCCCGCGGTAGGCCGAACGGCGGTCGAGGAGGCGCGCCAGCGCCGTATCGAGACCCCCACCCGGTTCGACGGGCGCGCGAAACGGCCGGCCGACGCGGTCTCCCGCGCCGGCCGGCCGTCCGTCGTACGTGCGACTACTGGGCCGCGCGGAGCGAGGCCTGCAGGGCGTCGGTGCCACCGACGAGCGGCAGGTGCAGTTCCGACTTGAACGGCCGCACCGAGAGCGTGGTGCCGGGTGCGGGGCGCACGGTGTACTCCTGGTCCGACGACATCACGACGACCCCGATGCGCGATCCGGCGTTGAACACGTAGTCCTTCGGCTCGAAGTCGAACGCGAAGTCGTAGGCCTGGCCGGGCACGATCGGCTCGGTCAGCCAGGCGTCGTTGCGGTTCTCGACGTCCATCCAGCCGCGCGTGATGATCTTCGGCTCACCCGACGCCGGGTACTCGACGAGCAGGGCGGTGAGGTTGGCCTTGGCACGGTCGACCGACAGCTCGAGCGACACCGACGGCGTGCCCGAGAGCCGCAGCGGCGCACCGAGCGCGTCGGTGCGGTACGCGAGTCGGTTCGGCGACGTCTCGGCCGCGGCGAGCACCGACGCGCGGATGCTCGCGTCGTCGACGAGGTCCTCGACCGCCTTGTTCGAGTCGCGCGAGATGCCGAGCCCGCCGACGCCGTCGGCTGCTGCGGCCGGGCGGAACTTGAGCTTCACGTCTTCGGCGGCGGGGTCGGGCCACTCGGGGTACTCGGTGAGCGTGCGGTCCTCGCGGACCACGTAGGCCTTGGGCAGCTGCTCGACGCCGTTCTCCACGTCGTAGAGGTAGCGCGTGAACCAGCGGTTCAGCAGCGTGTCCGTCGGGTTGCCGCCGTGGCCGCCCTGGTGCAGGTAGATCTGGTGCGGCACGTCGTTGGCCTTGAGCGCCTCGTAGAGGTCGGAGGCGTGGCCGGTCATGACGTTCCAGTCGTTCAGGCCGTGCGCCACGAGCGTCGCTGCCGAGATCTGGTCGGCGTCGGCGAGGTAGTTGCGCTCCTCCCAGAACTCGCTCCGGTCGCCGGTCGCGCGGTCCTGGTTCGCGCGCAGCTCGTCGAGGATCGGCTGGCAGATCTCCTGGTCGAACCGGGTGTAGACGTAGTCCGCGAGCACGTCGAGGTCTTCGCCCTGGTAGCCGCCCGGAGCCCGCACAGCACCGTCGGAGCGGTAGTAGCCGTACCAGTCGGAGATCGCCGACACCGGGACGATCGCCTCGAGGCCCTCGACACCCGTGCTCGCCACGCCGATCGGCAGCGTGCCGTTGTACGAGGTTCCGGTCATGCCGACCTGTCCGGTGGTCCAGTCGGCCGCGACCTCGGTCGCCCGGTCGGGCGCCGTGTAGGCCTTCGCGCGGCCGTTCAGCCAATCGATGACCGCCTTGCCGGCCAGCACCTCGTTCGGTGCGCCCGAGGTGGGGCAGCCCTCCGACCAGCCGCTGCCGAGACCCTCGGCGTGCACGACGGCGAAGCCGCGCGGCACCCAGGTGCTCTCGAGCGACCGTGAGATGGTGGGGCTCGTCCGGTTGGTCGGCGTGAAGGCGGGCCATCCGGGCTTCTCGGACGGCGGATCGCCGATCTCGTGGTCGACGGGCCAGTTCGTCACCTGCGTGCCGCCCGCGTAGTAGGGGCTCATCTCCATGAGCACGGGCACCTTGAGGCCGGTGCTCTCGGTCTCGGGCACCCGGCTGACGTCGATGTGCACGAGGTCGGGCTTGCCGTCGCGGTCGGAATCGACCTCGCTCTCGACCCAGGCCTCCTCATTGATCCACTCGGATGCGACCCGGGTGAACACGGCCTGCGAGAGGCCGTCGACGAATGTCGGCTCGGCGGGCTCGGGCTCGGGCGTCGCCTGCGCGGGCGAGGCGGCGACGACGAGGCCGCACGCGAGGACCGACGTCACCGCGACGGCGAGCGCGCGACCGCGTCGCCTGCCGACGGCGCGAGGGATCGCTGGTGTCATGAGGATGCTCCTTCGATCGAGAGCGGGCGGCACCCGTTCGCCGTGGGACACGGGCGACGGCCACCACCCGGTGGCACTGCACACGCTACGCATGGCCCTCGCACAGGGCACGCGTCAGGTGTCGCGACCCGGCGCCGGACTGCTCGACAGATGTCGAGGCCGAGCGATGCTCAGGCGACCTCGCGCGTGCGTCGGCTCCGCCGCCCGCCGCGCTCGCCGGCGCGGAGCAGCAGGGCGACGTGCAGCCCGAGCCGGTCGAGCCCGTCGCCGAGATCGATGCCGAGGATCCGCTCGACCCGGGCGAGACGGTTGTAGAGCGAGGTCCGGTGCACCTTCAGCCGCGAGGCGGCCTCCTGCACGTGCCCGGCCGCGGCGAGGTAGCACTCGAGGGTCTCGAGCAGCACGGGCCCGTCGCGTTCGGCGGCCAGTCGCTCGAGGCCCGGCTGGAAGTCGCCCGAGCGGAGGCCGAGCGCCGACGCGGAGTCGAGCCCGCGGTAGACGCCGAGGCGGTCCCAGTGCACGACCGGCCCCTCGAGGCCGAATGCCTCGCCGATGGCGAGCGCGCGCCGGCCCTCACGATAGCTGCGGCGTGCGGCGGCGACCGCCGAGGCCGCTCCGACGCCGATCCGCAGGCCCCCTGCGAGCGATGCACCCGTTCCGCCCGCTCCGCCCGCTCCACCCGCGCCGCCCGCTCCGGCGGTATCGGGCGACCGCGGAGCCGTGCGGTCACCCGGCGTCACGGCCGCCGAGGCAGCCGCGGCCAGAACGGTCGCGGCGATGCGCTCGGGGTCGGCGAACCGCCCGAACGACGCGGGCACGACGAGCGCGGCGTGGTCGCGGCGCGTCAGCGCGAGCACGCTGCGGCCGCCCAGCGCCTGACGGGCCCGGCGCGCCACGCGCTCCAGCGACGGCCTCGCGGCATCCGCAGCGTCGCCGGCCGAACCGGCGGACCCGCCCCACCCGGCCGACCCGGCCGACCCGGCCGACCCGGCCGATCCTGCCGCGAGGACGAAGACCCGAACGCGACCGCCGTCGAACCGCCCCGATTCGCCGAGCTCGTCGGCGGCGCGGCGGCGCAGTTCGGCACGGCCGAGCACGAGCTCGCGCGCCAGCTCATCGTCGCGGGCTCCGTCGAGATCCTGCGAGTTGCGGGCGCGCGCCCACACGTCGGCCACCTGCTCGGCGCAGCTGCCGGCACGCTCGAGGTCGAGCGGCGCACCGAGCCCGGGGTCGATGAACCAGAGATGCCCGAACACGACGCCCGCGCGGGCGATCGGCACGCACACGCGCGGCAGCATGCCGAACTCGGCGTTGCCCGGCACGCGCGTCGGCGCCGTCGCCGCGTACACGCCCAGCCCGGTGATCCACGCGTGCACGGCGGGATTCGCGCGGTGCTCGAGGATCGAGCTGCGGCGCACGTCGTCGATACCGTCGGGGTGCGGGCTGTACGCCACGACGCGGCGACGGTGATCTTCGAGCAACGCCGGGCGCCCGAGCTCGTCGGCGATGCGCGTGATCGTCTGTTGCAGGGTCATGAATGGTCTCGGTCGCTCCGGGTGCGGGCATGCCCAGCCTACGCGGCAGCGATAGGTCTCGGTCTCGATACGCTTCGCTACTCGACCGCCGGGGCCGACGGAGGCGCCAGCGGCAGTCGCACGGTGAAGACCGTACGCCCGGACTCACTCGCGACCTCGACCGATCCGTGGTGCGCTTCGACCACGGCCCTCACGATCGCGAGGCCGAGGCCCGTGCTGCCCGCACGGCGCGAGCGCGACGAGTCGCCGCGCGCGAAGCGCTCGAACAGCGTCTCGCGCACGTCGGGATCGATGCCGGGACCGTCATCGGCGACCGAGATCGTCGCGCGCGTGGCATCCGTCGACAGGGTCGCGCCCACCGACGTGCCCGCCGGCGTGTGCACGCGCGCGTTCGCGAGCAGGTTGCCGACGACCTGGTGGAGGCGCGCGCGGTCGCCGGGCACGACGACGGGTACGTCGGGGAGCTCGACCGACCAGTCGTGGTCGGGGCCGGCGACCTGGGCGTCGGCGACGGCGTCGACGAGGAGCGCGCCCAGGTCGACCTCGTCGTCGACCAGGTCGCGGCCCTCGTCGAGCCGCGCGAGCAGCAGCAGGTCCTCGACGAGCTCGGTCATCCGCACCGACTCCGACTCGATGCGCCCGAGCGCGTGCACGACGTCGTCGGGCAGGGCGCCGCCGTGCATGCGGGTCAGTTCGGCGTAGCCGCGGATCGATGCGAGCGGGGTGCGCAGTTCGTGCGAGGCGTCCGCGACGAATCGGCGCACCTTGCGCTCGGACTGCTCGCGAGCCGACAGCGCGGATGCCACGTGCCCGAGCATGCGGTTGAACGCCGTGCCGAGGCGGCCCACCTCGGTGCGCGGATCCTCGACCGCGACGCGCTCGTCGAGGTCGACGTCGCCGCGGTCGAGGGGGCGTTCGGAGACGGCCTGCGCGGTCGCGGTGACCTGCTCGAGCGGAGCCAGCGCGCGGCGCACCACGAACGAGCCGATGCCGAGCACGAACGCGAGGCCGGCGACCGCGACGATGGCGACGGTGATCGTGAGCTGCGCGGTCTGCGCGGTGACCTCGGCGAGCGGCAGCGCGAGCACGATCCGGACCCCGGGTGCGGTCTCGATGGTGAGCGAGCGGTACTCCCCCAGTTCGCCGGCCCGGATCGTGTGCACCTCCCGGTCGACGGGCACGTCGGCGAGCGCGGCGAGCGCGGCGGGCCCCGCCGGCAGGAGCTCGCCCTCGGCGATGTACGCGGCATCCGACAGCTGGCCGACGAAGATGCCGCCGAGGGTGCCGTCGGGCTGGCCGGGCACGCTGAGGAACTCGCGGACCGTGGCGCTCGGATCGGTCGGGATGCCCGACCCGGTCGCGCTGTCGGCGCGCTCGGCCGCCGCGCGCAGGCTCGCGTCGAGCCGCGCGACGCTCGCCGTGTGCACCTGCACGACCGCCGCGACGCCGATCACGACGCCCATGGCGACGAGGAGGCCCGCGACGAGCGTGAGGAGTCGCCGGCGGAGCGTCCACGGCGCGCGGCCCTTGGGCACGTCGCGGGACGGGTCGGCGTCCTCCGGCGCGACACCGCCCGCGACATCGCCAGCGCCCCGCGCGCCCGCCACCGCGCGCGCGGCCGCGGCGTGGCCGGGATCGCCGGGGCGAGTCATCCGTTCGCCGCTTTCAGCAGGTACCCGGCGCCGCGCACCGTGTGGATCATCGGCGGGCGCCCCTGGTCGATCTTCTTGCGCAGGTAGGAGATGTACAGCTCGACGACGGACTCCTTGCCGCCGAAGTCGTACGACCAGACCCGGTCGAGGATCTGCGCCTTCGAGAGCACGCGGCGCGGGTTGCGCATGAGGAAGCGCAGCAGCTCGAACTCGGTCGCGGTCAGCTCGATCGGCTCACCGCCCCGCTCGACCTCGTAGGAGTCCTCGTCGAGCGTGAGGTCGCCGACGCGCAGCACCGGGTCGCGTTGCTGCGCGAGGGTCAGCGTCGAGCGGCGGATGAGTCCGCGCACGCGCGCCACGACCTCCTCGAGACTGAACGGCTTCGTGACGTAGTCGTCGCCGCCCGCGGTGAGGCCCGCGATGCGATCGTCGAGCGAGTCCTTCGCCGTGAGGAAGAGGACCGGCGTCTCAGTGCCGTCGGCGCGCACGCGCTGGAGCACCTCGAGGCCGTCGAAGTCGGGGAGCATGATGTCGAGCACGATGGCGTCGGGGCGGAACTCGCGCGCGGCCTTCACGGCGCTCACGCCGTCGCCCGCCGTGCGAACGTCCCAGCCCTCGTAGCGGAACGCCATCCGCAGCAGCTCGGCGAGGGATGCCTCGTCGTCGACCACGAGCACGCGCACCATCGAGCCGTCGGGCTTGTGCAGCTGCGGGGCGCGGTGGGTCGTCGGCTCGGTGCTCATGCTCCCAGTATCGCGACGCCGCTATGCGTTCCCTATGTCTCCGCTGGACATGTCCCCGTCGGACGTTCAGCCAGCCGGCTGGCGCTACCCGATGCGATAGAAGCGCCAGAACGGGTTCTCGATGCCGAGCACCTCGACCCCGTCGTATCCCGCTTCGCTCGCCCAGCGGCGCAGCGTCGGCGCCCGCAGCACGGTGCCGTTCGCGTCGGCGGCGGACTCGGCCGTCGTCGCCGGCAGGCAGTGCAGCACGCTCATCGCATAGAGCATCCGCTCGACCGGGTCGGCGTCGGCCTGGAACGCCTCGCCCACCCGCTCGTCGGCGACGAGCAGCGCTCCGCCGTCGGCGAGCGCCTCGCGGAAGGCGGCGAGCGCTGCGGCAGGCCGGCCCATGTCGTGCAGCGCCTCGAACACCGTGACCAGGTCGAACCCGGCCGGCGCGTCGACGGCCTCGGCGGCGGCGCGCACCGTCGCGGTCTCGCCTGCGTCGCCGACCAGGAACCGCACACGGTCGGCGACGCCGGCCACGGCCGCGTGCCCGCGAGCCTCGTCGATGGATGCCTCGTCGAGGTCGACCCCGACGACGCGTGCCCGCGGGAACGCCGCGGCGAGCGCGACGCTCGACCACCCGGTGCCGCAGCCCGCGTCGAGCACGACGCCGCCGCGGTCGAGCGCCGCAGCGCGGTCGGGCAGCGCTCCGACCCAGTCGCGCATGGCGTGGTGGAACCCCGGGCGGTTCAGCGCACCGAGCCCGTGGCGCAGTTCCGCGCCGTACGCGTCGAACGCGACGCCGCGGCCGTGCGGGAAGTCGGCGACCACTGCGGGGAATGCGAGCGCGACGCCCGCGAGCACACTCGCGGCCGGTGCGGCGTGACCCGGGTGCAGTTCCTCGACGAGCCCGGGCACGTGGTGGCCCGGGAGCGTGAACGGACGGGCATCGGCAGCGGGGGCGGCGGTCTCGGCGTGGAGGATGCCGGCCGCGGCCTGCTGTTCGAGCCATTCGCGGGCGTAGCGCGGCGCGATGCCCGTCGCCTCGGCGAGCTCGACGGGGTTCAGGGGTCCGCGTTCGTGCAGCGCCCGGTAGAGGCCGAAGCGCCGGCCGAGCTCGATCGTGAGCAGGGTGGTCGCCGCGCCGAGCATGCCGACGAGCTGCTCGGCGAACTCGCCGATGCGGGCGGCCTCCGCCTCCTCGGCATCGCGCAGTGCGCTCGGTTCGGGCTCGGTGTGGATCAGGGTGTCGGACATCTCGGCTTCCTTGCGTGCTTGCTTGCTCTGCGCCGCACGGTCGAGCGGCACGAGACCCCAGTGAACGCCGCACGCCCGTCGGCGGAATCCCCGGTTCCGGCCAACCTCGGCTGGCCGGAACCGGCCAGCGTGCGCCGGGCACCCGGTCAGATGACCTCGTGGCGCAGCGCCCACGCGGCGGCGGCCGTGCGCGACGGCACGTCGAGCTTCAGGCGGATGTTGGCGACGTGGCGGTGCACGGTGTGCGCCGAGAGCATGAGCCGCGTCGCGATCTCGCCATCGGTGCATCCCTGCGCGACGAGGCGGAGCACCTCTCGCTCGCGTTCGGTCAGGCGTGCCGTCGGCACGGCCGCACCCGCGCTCGCGACCACGCCGGCGCGCGACCGCCCTCCGGACGCATCGACCGGCGCGCCGAGGAACGCGAGCGTCTCGCGGACGACCGCATCGGCGTCACCGCGCCACGGGAAGTGGTCGTCGCCTTCGAGCTCCACGAAACGGGCGTTGCGGATGCGCCGGGCGATGTCCTTGCCGAGTGCGAACGGGATGGCGCGGTCGTGGCGGCGGTGCAGCACGAGCGTGGGGGCGAGCACGTCGCCGAGGTGCCCGGTCGCGTCGAACGCGTACACGGCGCGCAGCGAGGCGAGCGCTACCTCGCGCGAGGCCGACCGCCGCTGGAACTCCACGAACTCGGCGCGCTCGTCTGCGGTCGCGTCGGGCAGGAAGAGGTCGGCGAGCACCCGTGAGCCGAGCCCCCAGTGCTGCGCGATGACGGCGAGCATGGCGTCGCGGGCCGCGGGCGACGCGAGATCGGCCCCGCGCGCGTACGAGCCGTACAGCACCAGCGCGTCCACGCGCTCGGGGTGACGGGCCGCGTAGAGCGACGCCACCCCGGCGCCCGAGGACGCGCCGAACAGCGCGACCCGGCCGGGCGCCGCCTCGTCGATGAGCGTCTCGAGCGTCGCGAGCTCCTCCTCGAGCGTCCGCGCCGGGATGCCGCCACGGTCGGACACGCCCGCGCCGGGCCGGTCGTACCTGATGACCGTGCGATGCCGCGCGAGCGCCGCGGCGAACCGGCGGAACCGGGCGTTACGCCAGTCGAGCTCGAGATGACTGGACCACCATCCGCCGATGACAAGCGGAGCCCCTCGGCCGACGGCCGACCACGCGATCGATGCGCCGTCGTGCTCCGCGTAGCGGATGACCTGGTCCTCGGGTTCCACGCCCCGAGTCTAGGAGTCGAGGGATGCTCGACCTAGGTCCGAGAGTGCGACCGGCAGCTCATCGCGGTGTTCGGCCAGCAGTGCGCGGGCCCCGGCCAGCTCGGGTCCGCCGTCGTCGCCGAGGAGGGCGACGACGTGCTCGCCGGGGAGGAGGAACTCGTCGCCGCCGCCGCCGGCGGGCGACGGGACCAGCCGGAGGATGCCGCCGGCCAGCTGCACAGCCAGCCACTCGCTCGCGGCCTCCTCGGCGGCGCCGGCCAACACCGCGAAGGTCGCGACATCGACCGGTCCGGCGTCGAACAGCACGCGGTAGTACCCGCGTGCCCGGCCGACGGCGATCGACGCGCGGACGCGCCCCTCAGAGGCTGTGGCGGTGAGATCAATCGACATGGGATCCTCCTCGATCGGGTCGCCACGGTGCGGGCGACGATCAGATTCCAGATCGAAGCGGGGCCTGCGGCATCCCGCCTTCGAGCCATCGCCGACTGGCCGGTTCGGGCCACGCCGCGGTGCATCCAAGGCGACGCTCAGGTGGCTTCCGTACCGTCGAAGGCGATGTCGGAAACGCCCAACTCCCCCAATCCCGCCGTCCGCCGCAACCGGCTCGTCGCGATCGGCGTCGCCGCCGCGCTCGTCGTCGGCGGCGGTGCGGCGACCGCGATCGCCCTCGGCTCGGGCGGCGCCCCCTCGGATGCCTCCGGCGCAGCCGCCGCCGATGCGGCCGCCGAGACGTCGACGGACGACTCGTCCGGCGAGGCATCCGACCGCGACCTCTCGCCGGCCGTCGCCGCGCAGCTCGCCTACGTGAGCGCGCACTGGCGCGACACGTCGAACGAGGAGTTCGGCTTCCTGGAAGAGAGCGACTGCGTGAACTTCGCGAGCCAGTCGCTGCTGGAGCGCGGCTGGACGACCGACGACGAGTGGTGGTACGAGCCCGGCGGCGACCCGTACGCGCACGCGCCCGCCTGGATCAGCTCGACCGCGTTCCGCGACTACCTCGAAGCCCACCCCGAGCGCGCGACCGCACTCACCGACGCGCAGCGCGAGCGGGTGAAGGTCGGCGACATCGTGCAGTTCGACTGGGACGACTCGGGCGACCGCGACCACACCGGCATCGTGACCGCCGTCGAGATGCGCGACGACGGCAGCGTCTCGATCGAGTACGCCGGCCACACGGACGCCACCTACGACTACACGGTCGACGAGGCGATCACCGAGAAGCACCCGGGCGGGATCGCGTACTACTGGAGCGTTCCCGAGTGAGCTGAGCGAGCGGATGCCTCGCGCTCGAGGTCACGGGCGTAGGCGTCGACGAGGCTCGAGCCGCGCGCGCCGAGCCAGACGTCGAGCTCGACGCCGCCCTCGGGCCGCATCCACTCGCCGAGCCAGTGGTCGACTGCGGCGATGAGCGCCTCGCCGCGCGGAGCGACGCCGCTCGCGCGCTCGCGGAACACCCAGTGCACGCCGACGCCCGCGGGCGCGCCGAGGGGCGCGATCTGCAGGGCGTTGCACGCTTCGATCAGCACGAGGCCCACGGCGTCGGCCGGGCACGCCTCCAGCTTGGAGCGGATGACGGCCAGGTCGCCCGTATCGCCCGCGAACAGCACGCGAGGCGCCTCGGGTTCGCGCTTGCGCATACGACTGGCCATGCCGCCACTTTAGGTAAGCCTTACCTGAACCGCAAGTCGGTGCAGCCGGCGCACCTCACCCGTCGTTCATGCCGAACGTCGCCGGGTCGACCGGGCGCGCGGCTCGGGGAAGGTTCGCAACGACGAGCCGATACGACTCGGTGACCAACTCGTCGACCAGGCGCTGCCCGAGCGTCCCGCCCGGGCGCAGCGTGATCCAGTGCCGCTTGTTCATGTGGTAGCCGGGCGTGATGCCCTCGTGCTGCTCCCGGAGCGCCCTGCCGTCCTCCGGCGCGGACTTCAGAGTGACGATCGGTTCCCCGGTGATCTCGGTCAGCAGCATGAACACGCGGCCGCGGACCTTGAAGACCTCCCAGTCCGGGCCGAACGGGTACTCGAGGACGGCGCCCGGCAGCTCCTCCGCGCGGCGCCTGGCGCACTGCTGCACGGCGTCGAGCCGCATGCGTCCTCCCGAGATCGCGGTGGGAAGTTCCGAACTGCGGGAGGTCCGAACTGCCGGAGTTCCGAAGTGCCGGAGTTCCGAACTGCCGCCTTCGCTCGATGGTAGACACATCGACCGACCGACCGACAATTCATTGCACCTTCTGGTTCAGTGTTGTATAGTGAACCGCATGGTTCACAGTGAGGTCCTCGACGCGGCGTTCGCCGCACTCGCCGATCCGACCCGGCGCAGCGTGCTCGTTCGGCTCGGCGACGGGCCGGCGACGGTCACCGAACTCGCCGAGCCGGCGGGCATGTCGGTGACCGGCATGGCCAAGCACGTGCGCGTCCTCGAAGACGCGGGTCTCGTCACGACCGAGAAGGTCGGACGCACCCGCCAGTGCCGGCTCGGCACCGAACGATTGGACGACGCCATGTCGTGGATCGGCTTCTACCAACGGCTCTGGGACCGTCGCCTCGACGGCCTCGACGCCTTCCTCCTCCTCCAGAAGGGAACGACATCATGACCGACACGACCGCCCTCAGCCTGCGCATCGAGCGAGCGCTTCCGGCCTCCCCCGAGGAGGTGTTCGACGCCTACACCGACGCCGAGAAGCAGAAGATCTGGTTCTCGATCCTCGACGAGGATCCCGGCATCGTGGAGATCGAGGTCGACCTGCGAGTCGGCGGCACGCAGACCGCCGTCTGGGGCCCCGACCGCGAGCATCTCTTCCGCGAGACGCAGACCTTCCTCGAGATCGACCGGCCGAACCGGCTGGTCACCGAATCCGTCGGCAGCGGACCCGACGGCGACTCGATGACCACGCGCGTCGAGATCGACTTCGCCCCCACGAACGGCGGCACCCTCATGACGATCGTGCAGTCGGGCTTCCCGACGCCCGAGGTGCGGGACTTCTTCGAGACGGAGGCCTGGATCGGCGCGCTCGAGCGCATCGAGGCCTACCTGCGCCGCGAGGCCTGACGCAGGCTGCGCTCGACCGACGACACGGCCCCGTCGGTCGAGGAGCGACGAAGGAGCGTATCGAGGCTACGTCCGCGGGTCTCGATACGCGTCCTCCTTCGTCGGGCGCTCCTCGACCAGCGAGATCGACTCCTCGACCGACGACCTCACTGGTTCGAGAATGCCGCGTCGAACGAGGCGGTCGGCCGCGGGAACAGCTTCGACCGGATGAACCCGACGGCCTCGGCCGCGCCGTGCAGCCGGTCCATGCCCGCGTCCTCCCACTCAACCGAGATGGGCCCCGTGTAGCCGATCGCGTCGAGCGCGCGGAACGCGTCCTCCCACGGCACGTCGCCGTGCCCGGTCGAGACGAAGTCCCAGCCGCGGCGCGGGTCGCCCCACGGCAGGTGCGACCCGAGGATGCCGGCGCGGCCGGTGGCCGGACGCATCCGCGTGTCCTTGCAGTCCACGTGGTAGATGCGGTCCTGGAAGTCCTGGATGAACCCGACGGGGTCGATGCCCTGCCACATCATGTGCGACGGGTCCCAGTTGAACCCGAACGCCTCCCGCCGGTCGATCGCCTCGAGCGTGCGCACGCTGGTCCAGTAGTCGTAGGCGATCTCCGACGGATGCACCTCGTGCGCGAAGCGCACGCCCTCGGCGTCGAACACGTCGAGGATGGGGTTCCACCGGTTCGCGAAGTCCTCGTAGCCCGCGTCGATCACCGACGCCGGCACGGGCGGGAACATCGCCACGTACGGCCAGATGCTCGACCCCGTGAACCCGACGACGACGTCGACGCCGAGCTTGCGCGCGACGCGCGCCGACCGCTTCATGTCGTCGGCCGCGCGCTGCCGCACGCCCTCGGCGTCGCCGTCGCCCCACGTGTACGGGCGGACGATGCCCTGGTGGCGGAAGTCGATCGGGTCGTCGCACACCGCCTGGCCGGTGAGGTGGTTGGAGATGGCGTGCACCCCGAGCCCGTACCGCTTCAGGATCTCGCGGCGCTCGTCGAGGTAGCCCGGCTCCTCCTCGGCGAGCTTGAGGTCGAGGTGATCGCCCGAGCACGCGATCTCGAGGCCGTCGTAGCCCCACTTCGCGGCGAGGCGCGCGACCTCCTCGAACGGCAGGTCGGCCCACTGGCCGGTGAACAGCGTGACCGGGTGCGTGCTCATCGTGGTTCCCTCTCGTTCTGCAGTTCGTTCAGAAAGTGGATGCTCCGTGCCGCGAGCTCGTCCTGCGTGGCGGCCAGCGGCCGCCACACCGAGGCCGCGACCGCGATCGTCGCGTTCTCGCCGGTGAAGCTCTCGAGCCCGAGCGGCCCGGGATAGCCGACGTCGTCGAGCGCGTCGAGGAACGCCGGCCAGTCGAAGTGGTCGTCGCCGACGGCGCCGCGGTCGTTGCCGCAGACCTGCACGTAGGCGACGTGCTCGCCCGCGGCGCGAACGGCATCGCCGACGTGCTTCTCCTCGATGTTCAGGTGGTAGGTGTCGAGGGCGAGGCCGAGGCCCGGCCCGAGCAGCGGCCCGAGCGCCTCGAGCGCCTGCTCGACGGTGTTCACGAGGCTCGTCTCGTAGCGGTTGAGCGGCTCGATCGCGAGACGGATGCCCCGCTCCTCGGCCTGCCGCACGACGGGTGCGAGCGCCGAGCGGAGCTCGCCGTAGCGGCCCGCGCGCTCCTCGGCGTCCATGCGCCACGTGCGCCCGGTGGCCGCCGTGAACGGACCCGCCACCACGCGCGAACCGAGCCGCTCGGCGACCTTCACGCAGTGCACGAGGTAGTTCTGCGTCGCGACCACCTCCGAGCCGGGCGCCGCGACGAGGTTGCGGCCGGGGCCCATCGCCCCGATCACGACGGGGGCGAGGCGGTGCTCGGCCAGCACCTCGGCCGCGGCATCCGGCGACCAGTCGCCCGGCTGCTCGACCGGCAGCTCGATCGCGCCGAATCCCATGCCGGCCGCCTTCGCGGCGAGCTCGCGCAGCGAGCCGTCGTCGAGCGGCGAGGTCCAGACCCAGGTGTTGACGCCGATGGTGCGGCGCATGCTGCCTCCTTGCAGGGGTGCGATCGGGGAAACCCGTCGGTCGAGTAGCGAAGCGTATCGAGACCAGGCGAACGGATCACCGGGTCTCGATACGCTCCTTCGTCGCTACTCGACCAACGTACTCAGCGGGTTACGGGATGATGCGGTCCTCCCAGACCTGCGGGTACCCGGGCAGGTCCTCGCCGCCGAACTTGGCGTAGTGCCCGTCGGGCATGCCCTCGTTCAGGGCGAGGTACTGGTCGACCTCCTCGGCGGTGATCGGCGACTGCGGCAGCACCCACTCCTTCGGCACCTGCTGGCCCGCGAAGATCATCTGCGCGGCGAGCAGCGGCGTGCGCCACTGGAAGTTCGAGTACACCGGCGCGAGGCCCGTGAGCCCGGTCTCCTTCCACTTGCGGAGGAAGCTCATCTCGTCTTCACCGGTCATGACGGGGTAGTCGGCCCCGGCGTCCTCGAACGCCTCGATGGCGGCGACGGCGCCGTCACCGGCGTCCATCCACACGCCCTGCACGTCGCCCTTGGCGAGCTCGTCCGAGATGATCTTCTTGATCTCGGCCGGGTCGGCGCCCGTGAAGTAGTCGACCGCCTCGATGCCGGCCTCGTCGAACAGCTTCTCGGCCGCGGCCCAGCGCTGCTCGAGCACGTCGACGCCCGGCAGGATGCGCAGCGCCACGACCTTGTCGCCCTCTTCGAGCTCGTCGATCAGGAACTCGGCCGTGTCGATGCCCCACGCGAATCCGCCGATCGGGTGGATGAACGTGACGGGGCAGTCGGTCTCGACGCCGCGGTCGAACACGATCACGGGCTTGCCCGTGTCGCACGCCCGCTCGACGGCCGGGGTCATCGCCGCCGTGGAGTTCGGCGAGATGATGAAGACGTCGCAGTTGCCCTCGTTGATGAAGTAGTCGATGTCGGCGATCTGCGTGTCATCCGAGTCCTGCGCGTCGCGCGTCTCCATCTCGGAGATCGCACCGGCCTCCTGGAGCACCTTGAGCTGTTCGTTCATGGTGATCCAGCCGGTCTGCCGCCACGGGTTGGAGATCGAGGCGTTCGCGAAGCACGCCTTCTTCGCGCCCTGCGACGCGTACTGCGCCGTGTCGACGAGCTCGGCGTTGATGGTCTGGAGCCACGGCTGGCCCTCGGGACCCTCCGGCACGACGTCGCGCTCGGCGTCCTGCTTGTCGAAGAGCTCCTGGTCGAACCACTCGACCGCCTCTTCGGTCTCCGCCGCCTCTTCGCTCGGGGCGGAGACGTTGGGGTCGGTGGTACAGCCCGCCAGCGCGATCAGCGCGAGAGCCCCGACCATGGCGGATGCCACGGTGAACCTGCGTCGCATCACGAACCTCCCTTGGTGTCGTTGTCGTCCCTCTGCGTCGAGGGAATGTGTGCAGGACGAGCGGATGCCGGGTCGGCAACCGTCTCCTTCGCCTCGTCTGGCCCGGGCTCTGGTGCCTGCTCGGGTCCGGCGGGGGAAGCTTCGAGGGCGCGGCCCTTGCGGCGCGCGCGGAATGTCGTCGCCGCGTAGGCGACGGCGAGGATGATGATGACGCCCTGGACGGCGTCGCGGTACGTCGACGGGACGCCGGCGAAGTTCAGCAGCGTGAAGAGGGCCTCGAGCGCGAACGCGCCGGCGACCGCGGCGACGACCCAGCCCCGCCCGCCGCCCAGCACGACGCCGCCGAGCACGACGGCGGTGATCGCCGTGAACTCGTAGCCGCGGCCGACGCTCGGGTGGACGCCCGCATAGCCGACGAGCAGGATGCCGGCGACGGTGGCCGACAGCGACGAGAGGATGAATGTCGAGGTCTTCACCCACCACGTTCGGGTGCCCGAGTACGCGGCGGTCACCGGGTTGTCGCCGAGCGCGATGATCGTGCGGCCGAACGGCCGCTTCGAGAACCAGATCGCGAGCGCGAGCACCACGGCGAGGATCACGACGGCCCACGGCAGGATGCCGATGACCGGCAGGTCGCGGATGCCGCCGCGGCCGAGCTCGCGGAACTCGTCGGCCGGGTTGCCCGTGGCCGCACCGCCCGTCCAGTAGAGGACGCCGCCGAGCAGCGCCAGCATCATGCCGAGCGTCACGATGAAGCTCGGCACCCGCAGGAACGAGACGACCAGGCCGTTCACGAGGCCGACGAGGGCGCCGAAGGCGAGCATCAGCGCCGTGACGGGCAGGGCCAGCGAGGCATCCTGCCCGATGAGATTGCCGGCGATCACGACCTGCGCGGTCACGACCGAGCCCATCGACAGGTCGAACTCGCCGCCGACGATCACGAAGTACTGGCCGATCGCGACGATCGCGATGGGCGCGACACGCTGGATGAACCGCACCAGCTGGTCGGGCTCGGCGAACGAGGGGTTCAGCACCGTGATCGCCACGAGCAGGATCGCGAGGAGCAGGAACACCGCTCCGCGGGGGCTGATCAGGATCCGGCCGAACGCGGCGAGGCGCTCGCCGAAGCCCGGCTGGGTCGGGGTCGTGGTCGTCGCGGTCATGCGCGCACCTCCTCGCGGTCGGAGGACGTCTCACCGGGGCGGCCGGTGCCGGTGGAGTCGCTGCCGCCCGGGGCATCCGTCGCCTGCGAGACCGACCCGCGCGGACCGAATCTCGGGCGCCGCCGGTCGACCTGCCGACTCGTGTACACCGCGACGGCGGCGACGATGACGACCCCGCGCACGACGTCCTTCAGGAACGGGTTCACCTGCAGCACGCTCATCACGTTGTCGACGACCGCGAAGATCGCGACGCCGCCGATGGTGCCCCAGATCGAGCCGCGGCCGCCCATGAGCAGGGTGCCGCCGAGCACGACCGCGGCGATCGAGAGCAGGTCGTAGCCGCCCTGCGTGCCGACGGTCGGGCTGCCGACGCCGAGCCGGCTCGCGAGCAGCAGCCCGGCGAGTGCCGCCGAGATGGAGCAGAGCACGTGCGCCACGATCACGGGGCGCGCGGTGCGGATGCCCGACAGCCGGGCGACCTGCTCGTCGCCGCCGACCGCGTAGATGCGGTGGCCGGTGCGCGTGCGGGCGAGGAACAGCGCGGCGAGGAGCGCGACGAACAGCATGAGGAGCGTCGACACGGGGATCGGACCCACGCCGGTCGCGCCGATCAGCTGGAAGTCCCAGGGCACCGAGCCGCTCGTGCCCTGGTAGTTCGTGTCGAGGTAGCCCTTGATGATGAGGCCGGTGCCGAGCGTCGCGAT
Source organism: Agromyces agglutinans (assembly GCF_009647605.1). Classification (GTDB taxonomy): domain Bacteria; phylum Actinomycetota; class Actinomycetes; order Actinomycetales; family Microbacteriaceae; genus Agromyces; species Agromyces agglutinans. The sequence continues at coordinate 53,953 of NZ_WJIF01000016.1, forward strand.
GAAGCCGTTGACCTTGAGCTTGGAGACGATGAGCCCGTTCGCGAGCCCGATCAGGGCGGCGACCACGAGCACCACCAGCACCGCCATCGGGATGTTCGCCGGGTTGCCGGCCATGATGTCGGCGGCGATCAGGCTCGACAGGCTCACCACGTACGGCACCGACAGGTCGAGCGACGCGCACAGGATCACGAGGGTCTGCCCGATCGCGACGAAGCCGAGCACGCTCATACCGGTCAGGATGTCGCGGATGTTGCCCGCGCTGAAGAAGTTGCGGCCGATCGTGGCCAGCAGAACCGCGCCGATGACGATCACGGCGACGAGCGCGATGCCCACGATGAGCGACGCGTCGAGGCGGCGCCTGCGGCGCGGCCGGGCGGGTCGGGGTGCCGCGGAGGCGGCGCTCACGACGCACCCCCCAGGTCCGCGACATCCGTGCCGCCGACGCGCAGCGTGCCGGTGGCCGCCGCGAGGATGGTCGCCTCGTCGCTGCGCGCGGGCAGCTCGGCGGAGGCGCGGCCGTCGTGCATGACCAGGATGCGATCGGACATGCCGATCACCTCGGGCAGCTCGGACGAGATCATCAGGATCGCGACCCCTTCCTTCGCGAGTCGTCGCATGAGTCGGTAGACGGCGACCTTGGCGCCGACGTCGATGCCGCGCGTCGGCTCGTCGAGGAGCACGACGCGGGGCTTGGTCGCGAGCCACTTGGCGAGCACGACCTTCTGCTGGTTGCCGCCCGAGAGGTACTGCACCTCCTGGTCGACGCCCTGCGAGGCCACCTCGAGGCTCGTGAGGACGCCCGGGAGCTCGCGGCGAACCGCGCCGGTGCGACGCGAGAACACCGAGCGGATGACGAGCAGCGCGTTGTCGGCGATCGACTGGTTGAGGGCGAGGCCCTGCGCCTTGCGGTCCTCGGTGATGAGGGCGAGGCCCGCACGCACCGCCTGGCGGGCGCCGGTCACGCGCACCTCGCGGCCGTCGAGCCGCATCGATCCGCGCGTGAACGGCGCGACGCCGAAGACGGCCTCGACGAGCTCGGTGCGGCCCGACCCCTGCAGGCCCGCGATGCCGACGATCTCGCCCGCGCGCACCTCGAGGTCGACGGCGTCGACGTAGTCGTTGCCCGCGCCGCGCAGTTCGAGGCGCGGCTCGCCGAGCTCGGTGCCCGGCTCGGCGTCGGGATAGTAGGCCTCGATCGGCCGGCCGACCATGCGGCGCACGAGCTCGTCGGTGTCGAGGTCGGCGGCGGGGTCGGTCGAGACGAGCGCGCCGTCCTTCAGCACGGTGATCGTGTCGCACAGGTCGAAGATCTCGCGCAGCCGGTGCGAGACGTAGAGGATCGCGACGCCGCGCTCCTGCAGCCGCCGGATGATCGAGTAGAGCAGCTCGACCTCGTGGTCGGCGAGCGCGGCCGTGGGCTCGTCCATCTGGATGACGCGGGCGTCGGTCGAGAGGCCCTTCACGATCTCGACGATCTGCTGCTCGGCGACGGTGAGGCTGCGCACCGGGGCATCCGCGTCGATGAAGTCGATGCCGAGCTCGTCGAGGAGCTCGCGCGTGCGGCGCACCATGCCCTTGCGATCGACGAACCCGCCCTTGCGCGGCTCACGGCCGAGGAAGACGTTCTCGGCGACGCTGCGCTCGGGCAGCAGGTTGAACTCCTGGAAGACGGTCGCGAGGCCCGCCTGCGCCGCCTCGACGGGGTGGTGGAAGTCGACGTCCGCGCCGCCGAGTCGCACCGTGCCGGCGTCGCGTTCGTACACGCCAGCGAGGATCTTCATGAACGTGGACTTGCCCGCGCCGTTCTCGCCGACGAGGCCGTGCACCTCGCCCGCACGCAGCTCGAGGCCGACGCCGCGCAGCACGGTCACACCGAAGAAGGACTTCTCGAGGCCGCTCGCGACGAGCACGGGCTCGGCGGTCGCCGTGCCCGTCGCTCCGCTCGCGCCCGGGTTCGTCTGGTCGCTCACGCCGCCACCTCCGCCCACTCGCCGGATGCCGCCGAGGCGAGCACCGCCTCGGTCACGCGCACCGCGCGCAGCCCGTCGTCGAAGGTCGGCAGGCCTTCGGGGCGGTCGCCCGCGATGGCCGCGTAGACGTCGGCGACGAACGCGTTGAACGCGTCTTGATAGCCCATCGGATGCCCCGCCGGTACGAGCGAGAGGCGCGCCGCGTCGGCCGAGAGCCGGGCGGCGTCGCGCTCGACCAGCTGGGAGGCGTCGGTGCGCCCGATCCAGAGTCGCTCGGGCCGCTCCTGCTCGAAGCGGACGCTGGCCGCGGTGCCGCCGAGCTCGAGCACGAGCCCGTTCTTGTGCCCTGGCGCGACCTGGGAGACGAGCAGCGTGCCGACCGCGCCGCCCTCGAGTTCGACGATGACGGCGACCAGGTCTTCAGTGGCGATGTCGGTGTTCTGCGACCGCTCGCCGTAGACCGTGCTCGTCACGGCGTTCAGGCGCGTGACGCGCGCGCCCGCGGTGAACTCGAGCAGGTCGACGAGATGGCTGCCGATGTCGGCGAAGGCGCGCGACGGCCCGCCGAGGCCGCGGTCGACGCGCCAGTCGTCGTCGTGGGGCGTCGCGAGCCAGTCCTGGAGGTAGGCGCCGTGCACGCTGACGAGCCGGCCCGCGTCGCCGCCCGCGATGCGCGCCCGCGCCTCGCGGGCCATCGGGTGGAAGCGGTACACGAAGGGCACTGCGGCGACGAGGCCCCGCTCGGCGGCGAGCGCCGTGAGTTCGGCCGCGGTCGCCGCGTCGGTCGCGAGCGGCTTCTCGCAGATGACGTGCTTGCCGGCCTCGAGGGCGGCACGAACGATGCGGGCGTGCGTGGCGTTCGGGGTGCAGACGTGCACCACGTCGACATCGGCCGCCGCGTCGAGCAGGAGGTCGTCGAGCGAGTCGAAGGAGCGCTGCAGGCCGAGTCGGCCGGCCGCCTCCCGCGAGCGTTCGGGTGACGAGGATGCCCCGCCCGCGAGCTCGGCGCCCGCCGCCCGTGCCGCACGGGAATGCACGGCGGCCATGAAGCCGCCCCCGACGAAGCCGGCCCGTATCGTGCGGGCGGGAGCCGTGACATCCGTTGTCATGCGGACAGAGTGACACATGCTTCGCAGCTTTTGCTAGTCCCTCGTCAAAAGTTGTCCTCGTCGTGACACTTTCGTGATGTTCGGGCAAGCGAAGGCGGTGTGCTTTACTCAGTGAATGGTCGACATCAGCCGGGGATCCGCACTCGGCATCTCGGGGGCGAGCGAGCTGTTCCAGCTGCTCCGCGACGGCGTGCCCCGTACCCGCGCCTCGCTGGCGCAGGCGACCGGCCTCGCGCGATCGACCATCGCCGCGCGCGTCGACGAGCTCATGCGACTCGGCCTCGTGACCCCCGTCGCCGACGCGGCCTCGACCGGCGGGCGACCCCCGTCGCAGTTTGCGCTGAACCCCGGCGCGCGCCTCGTGCTGGCCGCCGACCTGGGCGCCTCGCACGCCACGATCGCCCTCACCGACCTCGCCGGCACCGTGCTCGCGCGCCACGGCGAGCCGATGGACATCGCCGACGGCCCCGAGGCGGTGCTCGGCTGGATGGTCGACGCCGGCCGCGAGCTCGTCGACGGCCTCGGCCGCGACCGGCACGACCTCGTCGCCATCGGCATCGGCGTGCCCGGCCCGGTCGAGCACTCCACGGGGCGGCCGGTGAACCCGCCGATCATGCCCGGCTGGGATCGCTTCGACGTGCCCGGCTGGGTGCAGCAGCACCTCGAGGTGCCCGTGCTCGTCGACAACGACGTGAACATCATGGCCCTCGGCGAGCGCGCGCAGGCGTGGCCCGCCGTCGAGCACCTCGTCTTCGTCAAGGTCGCCACCGGCATCGGCTCGGGCGTCATCTCCGGAGGCCTCCTCCAGCGCGGGGCGCAGGGCATCGCGGGCGACATCGGCCACGTGCAGGTCGCCCGCGGCGCGGGCGTTCCCTGCCACTGCGGCAATCGCGGATGCCTCGAGGCCCTGGCCTCGGGCCCCGCCATCGCCCGCGCGCTCCGCGAACAGGGCGTCGCCGCGAACTCGGGCAGCGACGTCATCGACCTGGTCAAGCGCGGCGACCTCGATGCGATCCAGGCCGTTCGCCAGGCCGGCCGCGACATCGGCGAGGTGCTGACGGCCTGCGTGAGCCTGGTGAACCCGTCGGTCATCGCGATCGGCGGCTCGATGGCGCGGGCCGGCGAGCACCTCATCGCCGGCGTGCGCGAGGTCGTCTACACGCGCTCGATGCCCCTCGCGACCGAGCACCTCGCGATCGTGCAGTCGGCGGCGGCGGCCGACGCAGCCGTGCTGGGCGCGAGCATGCTCGCGATCCACCACGCGCTCTCGCCCGAGGGCATCGACCAGCTCGCGGCCCGCTGAGCCGCGGTCCGGCCGACCGGTCGTGCAAGGCCGCGGGCCCCGCACGACCGCGCCCGTCGTCATGCGAGCACGAGGGTCACGCACAGCAGCAGCACCGCCAGCCCGATCAGCACGGCGCGGAGCACGATGATCGACTCCCAGCGTGCCTGCAGCGCGCGGGCGTCGGACGGCACCTCGTCGCTCAGCGCGGCAGCGGTGAGCGTCTTGTTGATGGGTGCCGAGATGCGGGCGAAGAGCGCGAGCCAGGTGAGCAGCAGCACGAGTGCAGCGACCGACAGCGTGGCGGTCGCCGCCGTTCCCCATGCGATCGCAACGCCCGCGGTCGCGGCGGTGAGCACCGTGCCGAGGATGCCGGTGACCGGCAGTCGCCGGTCACCGTAGTGGTGGCCTCGGCCGACGACCTGCACCATGCTTCGGTCGTCGAGCTCGGCGTAGACGGGGCGCAGCACGAGCGCCGCGACCACGTCGGTGCCGAAGATCACGGCCAGTTGAGGACGGCGACGATCGCGGCGACGGCGGTGATGATGAGTTCCATTTCGGCTCCTGATCCGTAAGTGTTAGCGACGCTAGCGGTTAGCACTGCTAACCTAGCTTCATGGCACGGAATGCGCAAGAGATCGACCGACGCCGCGACCGCGAGCGCCGCATCGTCGACACGACGCGCCGCATCGCCGAGGAAGAGGGGTGGGCCGCGGTCACGGTGCGCCGACTCGCCGACGAGATGGGCTTCAGCCAGCCGATCCTGTACCGCCTCTTCCCGGGCGGGCGCGACGAGATCGTCGGGCGCCTCGTGCTCGAGGGGTACGCCGACCTCACGGCGCGCATGACATCGCCCGACGACGATCTGCGGCACCTGATCGCCGGTTACCTCGAGTTCGCGCGATCGAACCCGGCCATCTACGAAGCGATGGCCTCGTTCCGCACGGACTTCGCGTTCGCCGCGGGCGACACGCCCGAATCCCTCGTCGAAGGGTTCGCGGTCCTCCAGCGGGCCGTCGGTGGACGCGACGCGACGGAGCGCACCGTGCGGGCCGAACTCCTGTGGAGCCTCCTCCACGGGGTGGGGCTCCTCTCGTCGAACGGACGACTCGACGACGCGCTCGACGACGCTCGCGAGAACACGATCGCCGACCTCTTCGCGACCCCGCCCGGATAGCGGCTCGCCGGGCATCGGTCGCGTCGCGTGATTCCCGCCGGTGGCGGCGAGTACGCTCGGAACGTGCCAGAACCGTTCGCGCTCTTCGACCTCGAGGAGTACACGCCCCCGGTGCACGCAGCGGTCGCCGTCGAACGCGCGCCCCTGCCGCACGAGCGGCGCATCGTCGCCGACTCGGGCGACCGGGTCGCCTGGCTGCGGGCACGGTCGCGCGGGGTCACCGCGACCGACGCGGCCAAGCTGTCGAGCCGCCAGGCCGTGCGCTCGGCCGCGTGGGAGAAGCTGCACGGCTCCGGCGGACGGAGCTTCGGCGGCAGCCGGTTCACCGACCACGGCCGCGAGCGCGAACCCGTCATCGCCGAGTGGGTGCGACGCGAGCACGGCATCGACCCGTCGGGCCTCCTGTTCCACGCCGAGAGCGACCCCAGGCACCTCGCGACCCCCGACGGCCTCGCCGTGCGAGCGGGCGGCGCGCTCGAGCTGTGCGAGATCAAGACGACGGCCAAGCCCTGGCGCGGCATCCCCCGCGGATACCTCCGCCAGGTGTGGTGGCAGCAGTACGTGCTCGGCGCCGAGCGCACCCTCGTCGTGTGGGAACGCCACGACGGGTTCATCCCCGTGGGCGATCCCGAGTGCCGATGGGTCGACCGCGACGACGACCAGATCCAGATCCTCGTCGGCCTCGCCGAGCACCTGCTCGCACTGATCGCCCCGACGGCCCCGCCGCTGGCTCCGCCCGACGGCCGCGACCGGGGGTTCTACCGGCCCGGGCCGCTCGCGTGAGCACCCTGCTGATCCACGGCCTCGGGGCCGATCGCCGTCAACCGCTCGAACTGTTCAGCCCCGTGCTCGCCGCGATCGACGCCGCGACCGGCCAGGTCGTCGCCGTCGACGTCCGGGCGCACGGCACCTCGCACGAGGTGGGATCCCCCGCCGACTTCGCGCTCGACCGGCTCGCCGCCCAGGTCGCCGAGGCCGCCCTGGCCGAGTTCTCCGCCGAAGCCGCCGCCGAGCCGGTGACCGTGATCGGCATCTCGATGGGTGCGGCGATCGCCCTCCGACTCGCAGCCGACGCCCTGCTGCCGGTCGAGCGCGCCGTGTTCGTGCGACCGTCGTTCGACGACACGTCGCTGCCCGATCACCTGCGGGTCTTCCCCGTCATCGGCGATCTCCTGCACGACGGCGGCGCCGGTGCCGTCGACCAGTTCCGCGAGACCGAGCTGTTCCACGCCGTCGCCGCGCAGTCCCGTGCGGGTGCCGCGGCGCTGCTCGCGCAGTTCTCGGCACCGCTCGCGGTCGAACGTGCGATGCGCCTGGTCGAGGTGCCGCGCAACCGCGCGTTCGCCGACGAGTCCGAGCTCGCGGAGATCTCCGGCCGCGGCATCCGTTCGCTCGTCCTCGGCGCCGAGAACGACCCGGTGCATCCGCTCGAGCTCGCCGAGCGCTGGGCCGGCGCGCTCGACGCGCCGCTCGAGACGGTTCCGCCGCGCGACCGCGGTCAGCCCGCGCAGACGGCCGCGATGCGCGACGCGGTCGGCCGCTGGCTCGCACTCACGGCGCGGATGTAGCACCCGCACCCGCGCCCACGCCCGCGCCCACGCCCACGCCCGTGCCCACACCTGCACCCGCGCCCGCACCCGCACCCGCACCCGCGAGGAGGCCCGTGCCGAGCTCCGACCGCAGGTACAGCACGCTGCGCCCGTACCTCGTCGCCGTGAGCAGGCCCGCCTCGCGGAGCACGCGCAGGTGCTGGTTCACCGCCGACGGCGTGACCCCGAGGCGCACCGCGAGTTCGGTCGACGAGGCCGGCTCGCCGAGCGCGGCGAGGAGGCCCGCCCGCGTCTCGCCGAGCACGGCCGCGACGGCGGCCGGATTGCTCACCGGTTCGGTCTCCCAGAGCGCGCCCTGTCCTCGAGCGGGGTAGAGCAGCATCGGCGGGCCGTCGCCGACCGGGGCCGAGCTGCGGCGCGTGAACATCGTCGGGATGAGCGTGAGCCCGTCGCCGCCGATCGGCCGCTCCCGAACCGTCGGATCGGTGAGGCGGATGGCCAGCACGCCGTGCTCGTACTCGACGCGAGGGCTCAGCCCGTTCAGCATCGGCGCGAGGCCCGATTGCGCGACCTGCCGGCCGCGGTAGACGATGTCGGCTTCGAGCACGGCGCGCATCCGCGGCCAGTACGGCTCGAAGCATCCGGCCCAGAGTTCGCGCAGCGCCCGCTCGATGCGGCGCAACGCGCGCGTCGGCGAGCCGCGGAACACCGGCGGCACCTCGCCGAAGACGGCCTCGAGCTCGGCCCGGAACACCTCGGGCGGCGTCGCGAGCAGTGCGGCGAACTCGTCGTCGAGGCGCGTGAGCGGCGAAGCCGGCCGGGGGTTCAGGAAGTCGGGGATCCAGCCCCGCTCGTCGACGAGCGCCAGCAGCGTCTCGAGGTCGAGTCGCTCGCGCGCCGCCTCGGTTCGGCGCAGCCAGCCGAGCTGGAGCGGGAAGAGCGACGGATCGGTGATCGCGCGCAACGAGAGGCCGAGCTCGGTCAACGGGGAGATGCCGAAGCGGATCGCGCCGATGTCGTCCTCGGTGAGCAGGTACCGCAACATGAAGCACAACGCTACATCGATTCCATGCGGTCGCCGCTTCTGGGAGAAACGAACCGTGACCCGCTCCCTCACCGCCCGGCTCGCGGCATCCGTCGCCGACCCGATCCTGCGCATCCTCGTCACCGCAACGTTGATCAGCCGTGTCGGCCGCGGCATCTTCCTGGCCGTCACCGTGCTCTACTTCACGCTCATCGTCGGCCTGTCGGCCGGCGAGGTCGCGGTGATCCTCGCCGCGTCGAGCGCGGCCGGCGTGCTCGCATCCTTCGCGAGCGGATGGCTCGCCGACCGGTTCCCCGTGCGCCGCCTGCTCCTGGCATTCACGGCGCTCGAGGCGCTCGGCCTGATCTGCTACGCGCTGATCGGCGATTTCGGCACGGCCCTCGCCATCGCCATCGTCGTCGGCGCCTTCGGACAGGCCGCCAACACGTCGCGGATGGCGATCCTCGCGCGCGCGTTCGCCCCGGAGGGCCGCGTGCACGCGCGCGCCGTGCTGCGAACCGTCACCAACCTCGCGATCGCCGTCGGCTCGGGCGTCGGCGCGATCGCCCTCGCGATCGGCACCGCCGACGCCTACCGCTGGCTGCTGGTGATCGCGGGCATCTCGTACCTGCTCGCCCTCGTACGGCTCGTGCGGCTGCCCGCGTCGGTCGACGAGATCCCCGCCGGCGAGCCCGTCGAGCCGCTCCGCACCGAGACCGGCTCGCTCGACGCGGTCGCCAACCGGCGCGCCGCCCGCCGCGCCGCCGCCGTGCACTCCCCCTGGCGCGACCCGCGCTACCTGCTGCTGACCGCGCTGTGCGCGGTGTTCGGCATGCAGTTCGGCGTGGGCGAACTGGCCGTGCCGCTCTGGATCACCCAGCAGACCGAGGCGTCCGAGGTGCTCGTGGCCGCCGTGCTGATCCTCAACACCGTCGTGGTCATCTGCTTCCAGGTGCCGCTCTCGCGCGGCACGCACGACTTCCGCGTCGCCGGTCGAGCCGCGGGCATCGCGGCGTGGCTGATGGCCGGAGCGTGCGTCGTCTACGCCCTCGCGGCGGGCATCCCGGCCTGGATCGCGATCATCGCGATCATCCTCGCCGCGCTCGGGCACGCGTTCGCCGAGGTGCTCTCACAGGCCAGCGGCTGGGGCCTGAGCTTCGAGCTCGCCGACCCGGTGCGCATGGGCACCTACCAGGGCCTGTTCGGGGCCGGCTACTCCATCGGCGCGATGGCCGCGCCGCTCGTCGTCGCGGGAACCACCGAATCGATGGGCTTCGCCGGGTGGATGCTCCTCGCCGCGGTCTTCCTCGCGTCGGGGCTCGGCATCCGCGCGATCGCTCGCCGGGCGGCCCGCACGGCGGAACGCGTCGCGGACGCGCCGGCGGTCGCGGCCTCGATCACGGGCTGAAGAGCTGCGCGGAGCACCGATCGCGGGCGCGCCGCGGCCAGCGGGCGGGCGATGCTTCGGGTTCAGCCAGCGAGGGCCAGCACGCCGAGCGTGACGAGGCCGGCGACGGAGAAGACCCCGGTGGCGGCGACGGCGACGACGCTTCCGACCGCGCGTCGACGCGAACGACGCGCGAGTGACGGCAGGTCGGCATCCGTGGCTCGGGTGGGCTCGTCGGCGTCGACCCCGAGCGGCGGCGCAGAGGCCGCCGCGATCGTGCGGACCGGCCGCACCGGGTAGGCGTCGATCGCACCGGCGCCCGCTCCGGGGCGGGCCGGACGCAGCGTCGCCGGATCGAGGGGCGCGGGCTGCAGGGCGCGCCGGCGCTTCGTGGACCGCACGCGGCGACTCGTGCGCAGTGGCGCAGCCTCGGCCTCGGGCGCCTGGTGCACTCGGTCGACGACGACCACCGTGCGGTCGGCGTCGGCGTCGGCTTCCGACTCGGCGTCCGCGGCGCGGCGCACGACGACCGTACGGTCGGCCTCGTCGGCCTCGTCGGCGGGGACGTGCCCGGACGGGGCATCCGTACCCGGCCGGATGACGACGACCGTCTCGTCGAAGGCGCCCCCGCGCTCGACCACGACCGTGCGATCGGCTTCGCCCGGGCGCTCGACGACGATCGTTCGGTCGACCTCGATCTCGACCTCGCCGTCGCCGTCGGGCCACTCGGAGGCCGCGGCGCGCCCGCGCACCACGACGGTGCGCTCGGCGTCGATGCCGTCGGGATCGAAGCCCGCGGCGTCGAACCCTTTCGCGTCGAAGCCCTGAGGCCCGAGCACGTCGGCCCCGCGCGACGACACGGTCACGACCGACCGCCCGCCCGCACCGGAATCGTGGTGCCGTCGAGCTCGTCGTCGACGACGGCCGCGAGCGATGCCGAACCCGACGTGTCGTCGGACGGCGTGCGGCGACCGCCGGCGACGACATCGACCACGACGACCGTGATGTTGTCGCGTCCGCCGGCCTCGTTCGCACGCGCGACGAGCGCCTCGGCCGCCGACTCGGGCCGACCGGCCATCGTGAGCGTCGCCCGGATGGCCTCGTCGGTGACCTCGGAGGTGAGCCCGTCGGAGCAGATGAGCAGGCGCTCGCCGTTCGTCACGGGCAGCAGCCAGCTGTCGGCCGAGCTGTCGGCGGCGCCGATCGCGCGCGTGATGACGTTGCGCTGGGCGAAGCCCTTCATGTCCTCGCGACGCAGCGACCCGTCGTCGACGAGCTCCTGGGCGAGCGAGTGATCGACCGTCAGCTGCTGCAGGTCGGAGCCGAGGTGGCGGTACACGCGCGAGTCGCCGACGTTGAAGACGAGCCAGTTCGGCACGCCGTCGTCGTCGACGAGGGCGACGCCCGTGACGGTGCTGCCGGCGCCGCGCGAGGTGCTCGCGGCGACGTCGGCGACGGCGTCGTCAGCGCCCACGAGCGCATCGCGGACGGCCTCGAGCGTCGTCGTCAGGCCTCCGGTCGCGTGGCGGCGGAAGGACTCGGCGACCGCCTGGCTGGCACGGTCGCCGGCCTCGTAGCCGCCCATGCCGTCGGCGACGAGGAAGACGGGCGCCTCGGCGAGGAACGAGTCCTCGTTCACCTCACGGCGACGGCCGCGATCGGTCGCGGCGCCGACGCTGAGGATCACCGACGACGCCGGCTCGGTCACGAGCCGCCCCCCATCTCCACGCGCATGCCGACCTCGCCGAGCACGAACCGGCCACGCGCGGGCACCGGGTCGTGGGGGTCGATCAGGCGCTCCTCGCCGCCCTCATCGACGAGCACGCCGTTGGTGGAGCCGAGGTCGGTGATCGACCACTGGCCGTCGGCGAGCACGAGCCGGGCGTGCGTCTTCGACAGCGTGCGCGTCGAGTCGGGAACCGGCAGGCGCTGTTCGGCGGGATCGGCCGTGCTCGGATTGCGACCGAGCAGCACGCGGTCGGCCGTGAGACCGAGCTCCGTGCCGTCGTCGAGCACCAGGCGCCAGGTGACGCGCGGCCGTCGATCGACCACGACGGTCGACTCGACGTCGTCGTCGAAGTCGTCGTCGGCGCCGAGGATGGGCCCACTCCCGTCGCGGAGCACGGTGTTCGCGACCGCGAAGTCGAGCGGGTCGGCCGCGGGAGCCGGCGCCGCCGGAGCGAACGACTCCGCCGGCGCCGGGGTGGCGAACGGCTCGGCCGGCGGCGCGGTGGAGAACGCGGGCGTCGGAGCGGGCGCAGCAGGAGCCGCGGGCTGCGCGGCGGGCGGAGCCGCCGGGGCCGGCGCCGCGCCCGGCATCGGCGGGATCACCGGCGGCAGCGGGATCGCCGGGATGGTCTGGGAGGGGACCGCCGACGGCGCCACGGGCGGCGCGACCGTCGTGGCATCCACATCGACGGGTGCCGCCGGTCCGGCCCAGCTCGCCCACTGGTCGGCGGGAGCGGCCGGCGTCGAGGGCGCGGCCGGTGCCGCCGGAGTCCCGGC
>NZ_WJIF01000017.1 GCF_009647605.1 Agromyces agglutinans
CGGGCTCCGCCGGCGCGGCCGGCTCGGCGGCCGCTTCGGCGGGCGCCGCGGCCGGCTCTGCCGGAGCGGTCGCCTCCGCGGACTCGGATGCCTCGGCGACGGCTTCGGCCGGCGCCGGTGCCTCGACCGGCGCCTCGGCCGCCGCCGTCTCACCGGCCTGGGCCGTGGAGATCAGCTCGACGAGCTCGCCCTTGCGGCGCTTGGAGGCGCCGGGGATGCCGAGGGAGTTCGCGAGCTCGACGAGCTCGGCGACCTTCATGGCGCTGAGCCGAGCAGGGGTCACGGCGCCCACGAGGGATTCAGGTGCGTTGGTCACTGGAATGTGGTCCTTTCCCCCGGTAGCAGGGGGTACCCGCCGGGAGACCTGGTCGCCATGCGGATCGGGACGTTGCGCGCGGTGGCGCGAACCCACGCGTGGCGAGAGCAAGATTGCTGGGAATCGCACGATGCGGCTGGAAACGCGTTCGATGCGTTCACTGCCGGGTGCTCGTCCAGCGTACCACCGCGAACGCGTCGGATCGGAATCGCGACGCGCCGCCTGTGGAACTTCGGGGTTCAGCGGTGCTGCGGCACCGCGGTCGCGCCCTTGAAGTCGACGGCGAGCGGCAGCGCCTGCCACGCGGTGTCGGCCGACTCCTCGACGAGCCGCACCGCGTCGGCGCGTTCGCTCGGGTCGCTCGCGAGCACGAGGATCGACGGGCCGGCCCCCGACACGACGGCGGGATGCCCCGCCGCGCGCAGCGCCTTGATCAGCCGGTCGGTCTCGGGCATCGCCTCGGCGCGGTACGACTGGTGCAGCTTGTCTTCAGTCGCCTGCAGCAGCAGCTCGGGGCTCTGGATGAGCGCCGCGACGAGCAGGGCCGACCGGGAGACGTTGAAGACCGCGTCCTCGTGCGGGACGGATGCGGGCTGCAGCGAGCGGGCGAGCGCGGTCGACATCTCGTGCTCGGGCACGAGCACGAGCGGCGCGACGCCGCGGTGCACGATGAGCTTCTTGTGGCGCGGGCCCTCGGGCGTGGTCCAGGCGATCGTGAGGCCTCCGAACAGCGCTGGCGCCACGTTGTCGGGGTGGCCCTCGAGCTCGGTCGCGAGCTCGAGCAGGTCGTCGGCCGTGAACGACTCGGCGCCTTCGAGGAGCCCAGAGGCCGCCATCACGCCCGCGACGATCGCGGCGCCCGAGGAGCCGAGCCCGCGGCCGTGCGGGATCGCGTTGTGCGCGACGAGCCGGATGGGCGGCAGTTCGTAGCCGCGGCGTGCGAAGGCGTGCGCCATCGCGCGCACCACGAGGTGGGACGCGTCGAGCGGCACCTCGCCCTCGCCGACCCCGTGCACCTCGATCTCGAGGCCGGGCTGCTCGAGCACCGTCACGTCGAGTTCGTCGTACACCGCGAGCGCGAGCCCGAGCGTGTCGAAGCCGGGGCCGAGGTTGGCGCTCGTCGCGGGAACCTTGACGTGCACCGAGCGCCCCGCGAGGCCGTCGGCCGCACGGAGCCCGCCGGCGACCGCGGCGGCCGCGGTCATGACGCGAGCCCGAGCACGGCCGCGATCTGCGCGACGTCGACCGGCACGATGGTCGGCGCGACGTCGCCGCCAGCGGGGTCGCGGAGGGCCCACTGGGGGTCTTTCAGGCCGTGGCCCGTGACCGTGAGCACGACCCGGGAGCCGGCAGGCACGTCGCCGGCCTCGGCCCGCTCGAGCAGGCCCGCGACCGAGATCGCCGACGCGGGCTCCACGAAGATGCCGACCTCGGCGGAGAGGATGCGCTGGGCCTCGAGGATCTTGTCGTCCTCGATGGCGCCGAAGTACCCGTCGGTCTCGTCGCGCGCGGCGAGCGCGAGCTCCCACGACGCGGGGTTGCCGATGCGGATGGCGCTCGCGATGGTGTCGGGGTCCTTCACCGGCTCGCCGCGCACGATCGGCGCGGAGCCCGCCGCCTGGAACCCGAGCATGCGGGGCATCCGAGTCGAGTTGCCGGCCGCGAGGTCTTCACGGTAGCCGCGCGTGTAGGCCGTGTAGTTGCCGGCGTTGCCGACCGGGATGAAGTGCAGGTCGGGGGCGTCGCCGAGCACCTCGACGACCTCGAACGCGGCGGTCTTCTGCCCCTCGATGCGGTCGTTGTTGACCGAGTTGACGAGGTGCACCGGGTAGTTGGCGGCGAGGTCGCGGGCGATGTCGAGGCAGTCGTCGAAGTTGCCCTGCACCTGGAGGAGCTGGGCGTTGTGCGCGATCGCCTGGCTCAGCTTGCCCATCGCGATCTTGCCCTCGGGCACGAGCACGGCCGCCGTGATGCCGGCGTGGGTCGCATACGCGGCCGCGGAGGCCGAGGTGTTGCCGGTCGACGCGCAGATGACCACCTTCGCGCCGCCCTCGACCGCCTTGGTGACGGCCATGGTCATGCCGCGGTCCTTGAACGAGCCGGTCGGGTTCATGCCCTCGAACTTCACCCACACGTCGGCGCCCGTGCGACGCGAGAGCGCCGGCGCCGGCAGCAGCGGCGTGCCGCCCTCGCCGAGGGTCACGACGGGCGTCGCCGCGGTCACGTCGAGCCGGTCGGCGTACTCGCGGATGACGCCCCGCCACTGGCGGGAGTTCGGCTTGGGGGTGGGCTGGTTCACACTGCTCCTTCGACTCGGAGGACGGATGCCACGGACACGACGACGGGAGTGTCGGCGAGGGTCGCGACGGTGTCGGCGAGCGCCTGCTCGGTCGCCTGGTGGGTGCCGATCACCAGCGTAGCCGTGCCGCTCTCGGCGACGGTCTGCTGCATGGTCTCGACGGAGACGCCGTGGTCGGCGAAGACGTGCGCGATGGCGGCGAGCACGCCCGGCTCGTCGCTGACCTCGAGGGTGATCGAGTAGCTCGTCGTGATGCGCCCGATGGGCAGCACGGCGAGATCGGCGTGGGTGGACTCGCTCGTGCCCGGCCCGCCGACGACGTGGCGCCGGGCGATCGCGACGAGGTCGCCGAGCACGGCCGAGGCGGTCGGCACGCCGCCGGCACCCGCGCCGTAGAACATGAGCGGGCCGGCGGCGGATGCCTCGACGAAGACCGCGTTGTTGGCGCCGCGGACCGCCGCGAGGGGGTGCTCGCGCGGCACGAGCGCCGGGTACACGCGCACCGAGATGCCCGCCTCGCCCGACTCGGGGTCGGCCAGGCGCTCGCAGATCGCGAGCAGCTTGACGACGTAGCCCGCGCGCCGCGCGGATTCGACCTGCGCGGCCGTCACGCCCGTGATGCCCTCGCGGTGCACGGACTCGACCGGCACGCTCGTGTGGAAGGCGAGGCTCGCGAGGATCGTCGCCTTCTGCGCGGCGTCGTAGCCGCCGATGTCGGCGGTCGGGTCGGCCTCCGCGTAGCCGAGCTCGGTCGCCGTCGCGAGGGCGTCCTCGAGCGAGGCGCCGGTCGTGTCCATGCGGTCGAGGATGTAGTTCGTCGTGCCGTTCACGATGCCGAGGATGCGCTCGATGCGATCGCCCGCGAGGCTCTCGCGCAGGGGGCGGATGATCGGGATGGCGCCGGCGACGGCCGCCTCGTACGAGAGCTGGGCACCCACCTGCTCGGCGGCCGCGAACAGCTCGGCGCCGTGCGCGGCGAGCAGCGCCTTGTTGCCGGTGACGACGTCGGCGCCCGACGCGATCGCCTGCAGCACGAGCGTGCGCGCGGGCTCGATGCCGCCCATCAGCTCGATCACGATGTCGGCGCCCAGGATGAGCCGGGGCGCGTCGGTCGTGAACAGCTCCCGCGGCAGGTCGGCGTCGCGCTTCGCGTCGACGTCGCGCACGGCGATGCCGACGAGCTCGATGCGGGCGCCGATCCGGGCGGTCAGCTCGTCGCCGTGCTCGAGCAGCAGGCGCGCGACCTGCGAGCCGACCGAGCCGGCACCGAGCAGCGCCACGCGGATGGAGCGGTATTCGATCATTCGGGGGTTCCTCCGGTCACGGTGGCGTCGGCGGATGCCTCGATGCCCGCGTCGCGCGCGAGCAGGTCGGCCTCGGTCTCGCCGCGGACGATGACGCGCGCCGCGCCGTCACGGACGGCGACCACGGCCGGCCTCGGGACGTGGTTGTAGTTGCTCGCGAGCGACCAGCAGTAGGCGCCGGTGGCGGCCACGGCGACGAGATCGCCGGGTGCGACGTCGTGGGGCAGCCAGTCGGCGTCGACGACGATGTCGCCCGACTCGCAGTGCTTGCCCGCGACGCGCACGAGCGCGGCCGGGGCATCCGAGGTGCGCGACGCGAGGCGCACCGTGTACGCGGCGCCGTAGAGCGCCGTGCGGGCGTTGTCGCTCATGCCGCCGTCGACGGAGACGTAGTGCCGCCAGCCGTCGTCGGTCGGCACGGGCTTGATGGTGCCGACCGTGTACAGCGTGACGCCCGCGGGCCCCACGATCGAGCGCCCCGGCTCGAACGCGAGGCGCGGCACCGGCACGTCGTGCGCGGCGCAGGCCGCCTCGACCGCGCGGGCGATGCCGCCGGCGATGAGTTCGATCGGCGCCGGGTCGTCGGCCTCGGTGTACGCGATGCCGAAGCCGCCGCCCAGGTTCAGCTCGGGTAGCGGCGCGACGCGCGCGAGCTCGGCATGCACCGCCATGAGCCGCTCGGCGGACTCCGCGAACCCGGCCGAGTCGAAGATCTGGGAGCCGATGTGGCAGTGCAGGCCGAGGAAGTCGAGCGACTCGTGCGAGCGGATGCGGGAACCGAGCTCGAACGCCCGATCGAGCGGCACCCCGAACTTCTGGTCTTCATGCGCCGTCGCGAGGAACTCGTGCGTCGAGGCGTGGACCCCGCTGTTCACGCGCAGTCGCACGCGCTGCACGCGGCCGGCGCGGGCCGCGGCATCCGCCACCCGCTCGATCTCGATCTCGCTGTCGATGATGATGGCGCCGACGCCGACCGAGACGGCGCGCTCGATCTCGGCGAGCGACTTGTTGTTGCCGTGGAAGCCGAGGCGCCCCGGGTCGGCGCCCGCGGCGAGCGCGACGGCGAGCTCGCCGCCCGTGCACACGTCGACGGCGAGGCCCTCGTCGAGCATCCAGCGCACGATGGCGGCCGAGAGGAACGCCTTGCCCGCGTAGTAGACGGTGGCGTCGCTGCCGATCGAGCGCGCCGCGCCGGCCAGCGCGTCGCGGAAGCGCACGGCGCGACCGCGGACGACCCGCTCGTCGAGCACGTAGAGGGGGGTGCCGAACCGCTCGGCGAGCGCGACCGCGTCGACGCCGCCGAGCACGAGGCGGCCGCGGTCGTCGCGAGTCGCGCCTTCGGGCCAGACGGCGGGAGCGAGCGCGTTCGCATCGGCCGGCGCGGCCGGGACGGCTGCGGAAACGGTGGATGCCACGGAAGACCTCACTGGGACGGATGGAACGAATCGATCACTCGGTCGGCGAGCGAACCCGGATCGGTTCCTGAAGCCAGCGTGGTCGGCCCTTGTGGGGCGACGCACCCGAGCGAGTCTAATCGGGGCGCGTGGCGCCGCCGAATCGGATGACGCCGGGGAACGTCGACGTCAGTCGCAGCTGCCGCGGGCCGAGAGGTGCTCCTCATCGAGCACGAGGCCGGTCGCCTCGAGCCGGACCTCGGCGACCCCGGGCGAGGCCGTGACGCCCGACACCTCGACCCCCTCGGGGAGCGACTCGGCGGTGCACACGGTCAGCGGGTCGCCGCCGAGCACGCGGTCGGTGACCTGCGAGAGGTCGATGGTCGCGCCGCCCGCACCGACCTCGACCGAGACCGGGCGCAGCAGCACGCGGTCGCCCGCGGCCTCGGGCTCCGCCGTCGCCGAGTAGCGGAACGGGATGCCGAGGACCTCGACGGTGCCGTCGTAGCCGACGACGCCGTCGCCCAGCGTGAAGCCGCCTGGCACGCCCTGCGCCACGGCGAGCGTGTTGAGGGATGCCTCGTCGATGCGGATCGTCGCGTCGATGCGGCCGACCGGCTGCGCGAGGTCGAGCGGGACGTCGTGCGCGACGACGTCGACGACCATCGGCGCACCGTCGACGACGAGCTCGGGCGCGTGCAGCTCGACCTGCTCGGCGCGCCCTCCGAGCGATTGGAGGAGCACCGAGAACCCGCCGACCTTCGCATTCACGTCGCCCGAGACGCCATCGGGCAGCTGCTCCTCGACGGCCTCGGCGATGCGCTGCTCGGCGGCGGTGCGCACGAGCACGTCGGCGAGCACCAGGCCGCCGGCGACGACCACGACGACACCGCCGGCGATGAGCCAGCCGCGAGCCGAGCGCCCGAGCGCCACGGTCACATCCGCTCGGGCGCCGAGACGCCGAGCAGGTCGAGGCCGTTGCGGATGACCTGGCCGGTCGCGTCGTTCAGCCACAGGCGGGTGCGGTGCAGGTCGCCGATCGGCTCGTCGCCGAGCGGGAGCACCCGGCAGTTGTCGTACCAGCGGTGGTAGAGGCCCGCGAGCTCCTCGATGTAGCGCGCGACGCGGTGCGGCTCGCGCAACTCGGCCGACTGCGCCACGATCCGCGGGAACTCCTGCAGGGCGCCGAGCAGGGCCGACTCGGTCTCGTGCTCGAGCAGCTCGGGCGCGAAGCTCGAGCGGTCGACGCCGACGGAAGCCGCGTTGCGGTCGACTGCGCAGGTGCGCGCGTGGGCGTACTGCACGTAGAAGACGGGGTTGTCGTTCGTGCGGCGCGTGAGGATCTCGGGGTCGATCGTCAGCGGCGAGTCGGCCGGATAGCGGGCGAGGGTGTACCGCAGCGCGTCGGTGCCGAGCCAGGCCTGCAGGTCGTCGAGCTCGATGATGTTGCCCGCGCGCTTGGACAGCTTCGCGCCGTTGATGCTCACGAGCTGGCCGATGAGCACCTCGATGTCGCGCTCGGGGTCGTCGCCGGCGGCACCGGCGAGCGCCTTGAGGCGGTGCACGTAGCCGTGGTGATCGGCGCCCAGCAGGTAGATCTTGTGGTCGAAGCCGCGGTCGCCCTTGTCGAGGTAGTACGCGGCGTCGGCGGCGAAGTAGGTGTAGACGCCGTTGCCGCGGCGGATGACCCGGTCCTTGTCGTCGCCGAAGTCGGTCGTGCGCACCCAGACGGCTCCGCCGTCGTCGAACACGTGGCCCTGGGCGCGCAGGCGCTCGACCGCGGTGTCGACGTCGGACAGCCCGTCGTCGCCCTTCTGCTGGAGGCGGCGCTCGCTCGTCCACACGTCGAAGTGCACATTGAAGCGGTCGAGCGAGGCGCGGATCTCGGCGAGCTGGAGCTCGTACGCGATCTCGGTCGCCGTGTGCAGTGCGACCTCGTCGTCGAGCGAGAGCAGGTTGGGCTCGCGCTCGAGCACATGCGCCGCGAGGTCGGCGATGTAGCTGCCCGGGTAGCCGCCCTCGGGCGTGGGCTCGCCCTTGGCCGCGGCGAGCACCGAGCGGCCGAAGGTCTCCATCTGGCTGCCGGCGTCGTTGATGTAGTACTCGTTGGCGACATCGGCGCCCGCGGCGCGAAGCACCCGCGAGATCGCGTCGCCGAGCGCGGCCCACCGGGTGTGGCCGATGTGCAGGGGGCCCGTGGGGTTGGCCGACACGAACTCGAGGTTGATGCGCCGGCCCGCCTGGCTGTCGCCGCGACCGAAGGCGGCCCCCGCCTCGACGATCGTGCGGGCCAGTTCGCCGGCCGCCGCGGCGTCGAGCCGGATGTTGATGAACCCGGGGCCGGCGACCTCGGCGCTCGCCACGCCGTCGACCGCGGCGAGGCCCGCGGCGAGCTCGGCGGCGAGCTCACGCGGGTTCGCCCGGAGCGGCTTCGCGATGCGCAGCGCGATGCTCGATGCCCAGTCGCCGTGCTCGCGCAGCTTGGGCCGCTCGAGCGTCACCTGCTCGGGCGCCAGCTCGAGCACGACCTCGTCGCCCGCGGCTCGCCGACGCTCGACGAGCGTGGTCACGAGGTCGTGCAGGGCGAGCGAGAGATCGGCTGGAGTCACCCGCAAATCCTACCCGCGCGCATTGATAGGGTTCGTCACATGCTGCGCCTGCCCCGATCCGCCCGAGCCCGCGTGGCGGGCGCCCTGCTGGCCGCCGCCTCGATCTGCCTGCTCGCCGCGTGCGGCAGCTCCGGGCCCGAGGCATCCGAATCGGCGGAGCCGTCGACGTCCGCATCGGCGACGCCGACCGACGGCGCGACCGAGACGCCGGCCGAGCCCGGGCCGTCCGAGGAGCCCTCCGAGCCGTTCGCGATCGCGTGCGAGACGCTGCTCACGCCCGAGCAGGTCTACGCGTTCAACCCGAACTTCGGCACCGACCCCGGGTACGACCCGTCGGCGGCGAGCATCGTCGCGGTGGTCGACGAGGGCGGCACCGCGTGCGCGTGGCTGAACCAGACGAGCGGCGAGGTCATCGAGATCGCGGTCGCGACGCCGGCCGCCGGCGCGCTCGAGCGGCACGGCAACGACGCCGCCTCCTCCTTGAATCCCGTGCCCACGTACGGCACCCCGCCCGCCGTCGAGGGCTACTTCAAGCGCTCGGGGTCCACGGGCACTGCCCAGGTGTTCTCGGGACCGTACTGGGTCGTGCTCGAGTCCGACGCCCTGTTCGAGCCGGGCGACGCGCAGCAGCTCGTGCAGTCCGTGCTCGCCAACCTTCCCACGGCCTGATCCGCCCATGGCCGCGAGCACCAGCACCGGCACGCCGTCGTGGCTCGGCGCGGTGAACGACCGCGTCGGCCTCTCGGCGCTGCTCGACCACGGGCCGCTCACGCGCATCGGCATCTGCGAGATCGTCGGCGTCTCCAAGCCGACCGCGTCGCTCATGATGTCGCGGTTGATCGCCGCCGGCGTCGTCGAGGAGCAGGGCCTGCGGGCCGGTGCGCCCGGCCGCAACGCCGTGCTGTACGCGGCCCGCCTCGATCGTCCGCTCGGCGTCGCGGTCGACCTCGACGCGCACGAGCTGCGCGCGAGCGTGGTCGACGCCGCGGGCGGCGAGCACCCCGTCGTCCGCCGCGCGCTCCCCCGCGGGGCATCCGAACGCTCGGCCGAACGCGAGATCGCGCGCGCGATCGACGACGCGTGCGCCGCCGACTCGGCGGACCCCGCCGAGGTGCGAACCGTCTGCGTCGGCATCCCCGGCTACGTCGACCCGGGCGGGCGCGGCGAGCTGTTCACCGAGACGCTGCCCGGATGGCCCGTGCACGGACTCCACGACCGCCTCGAGCAGGCCCTCGGCCGCACGGTCTACATCGAGAACGACGTCAACCTGGCAGCGATCGCCGAGCGCCGGCACGGCGCGGGCCTCGACCACCGCGAGTTCGCACTGCTGTGGCTCGGCAACGGCGTGGGCGCCGCGTTCGACCTCTCGGGCGAGCTGTACCGCGGCACGTACGGTGGCGCCGGCGAGATCGGCTTCCTCCCGGTGCCCGCCGCCGCGGTCGAGATCGATCCCGACGCGCGCACCGTTCAAGACCTCGTCGGCGGCGCCGCGGTGCGCCGGGTGATCGCCGGCGACCGACCGACGGCCGACGAGCGCGAACGGCTCGCCGAGCGCATCGCCTGGGCGGCGCTGCCCCTGCTCGCGACGCTCGACCCCGGATGCCTCGTCCTCGCGGGGCCGAACGCCGCCCTCGGCGGACCCGAGCTCGCCGCCGCGGTCGAGGCCGCCGTGCGCCGCATCAGCCGCTGGTATCCGACCGTGCTCGCCACGGGAGTGATCGTCGATCCCGTGCTCGCCGGGGCGCGCGAGTTCCTGCGCGGACGCGTGCGCGAACAACTGCTGGACACCGTCGCACGGGTGGCCGTCGCCTGACCACGAGGTCGCCTTCGAGGGCCCCGCGATGGTCCGGGACTCGCGGCACGAGGTGGTAATGTCTCTAGCTGTGCGCCTCCGTAGCTCAGGGGATAGAGCGCCGGTTTCCGGTACCGTAGGTCGGGGGTTCGAATCCCTCCGGGGGCACGTTCGGGCGACATCCGTCGCCGGGTCGCGCTGATCGCGACGCACCGCACGAAAGAGCCTCGGCCATCGGCCGGGGCTCTTCGCGTTGCCGGGCACAGTGTCACCGGGGACCGCCTCGCCGTGCCCTCCGCCGCTCGCTACCCTGATCCCGACGACGCCCCAACGTTCCGGTCGCCTCGCACGTCGAAGAGGGTGACGGCGGAACGCCCGCCGTCGGGAGGAGCACGGTGACGGCCACCTGGGATGCCGTGGCGACGCGACTGGTCGCCGAGCGCGGGGACGCGCTCGTCCGGTACGCCTACCTGCTCACCGGCAGCGACGCCGACGCGGCCGATCTCGTGCAGGACGCGCTCGTGCGCACGTTCGGGCGCCCGCGTCCGCAGCTCACGCCCGACCGCGCCGAGGCGTACGTGCGGCGTGCCGTGCTGAACGCCGTGATCGACCGGTCGCGCCGCGAGGGCACGTGGCGGGGCATCCGTCACCTCGTCGCCGCGCCGAGCGCGATCGAGTCCTCGACGTCGGCGACCGACCTGCGGCTCGACCTCGCCGCACGCGTGCGCCGTCTGGCGCCGCGCCAGGCCGCCTGCATCGTCCTGCGCTACTACGAGGACCTCACGGTCGACCAGGTCGCGGCGACGCTCGGCATCAGCCCGGGGGCGGTCAAGCGGTACCTGTCGGACGCGCTGCGCGCGCTCTCCTCCGCACTCGAGCGCGACGGTTCGCCCCGCCAGCGGAGAGGAGGCGCCGATGTCCGCGCCTGATCCCGAGCACCTCCACGACGCCGACCTGCACCACGCGCTGGCCGGGTCGCTGCGCCGTGCCGCGGATGCCTCGTCGTCGCCGCCGATCGACGTCGACGCGGTGCTGCGGGGCACCCGCCTCGTGCGGCGACACCGGCGCAACGTGCTCGTCGGCGCCACGGCAACGGTCGCTGCGGTCATCGCGGGCGCCGGACTCTTCGCGGGCGTCGCGACGCTCGGCCCCTCGCCCGCATCCGACTCGACGATCGCGGTCGAATCCGCTCCCGACACGGGCGCGGACGCCGGCGCCGGCGCCGAGGCGGGCGAGGAGGCGGCGTCGGGCGTGGCGCCCGCCGACCAGCCGCCGTTCGCCGACGACGGCGTCGCGATCGCCGCCGTCTTCCGGTGCGGCGAGCCGATTCCCTCGCCGACGACCGCGACGGATGCCTCGGGCGGAGGGCTCGTGGCGACGGTACGCCCCGACGGCGCCGTCGTCGCCGGCACGACCGGCCGCGCGACGCTCGTGCTGGCCAACACGGGGGCCGGCTTCGTGACGGGCCGCGTCTCGGGCGCATCCGTCGCGGTGGTCGACGCCGGCGTGGCGGTGTGGCGCCCACCCGCGCGCGGCGCGGAGTCCGGCGCCGTCCCCGACGAGGCCGTGGGTCGTGCGATCGAGCTCGCTCCCGGCGCATCCGTCGAGCTGCCGGTCGAGTTCCGCACCGAACGCTGCGACGTCGACCAGGCATCCGAGGGCGGTTCGACGGGCGGCGCCCAGCCGCTCGCACCCGGCGCCTACGGCCTCGCCGCATCGGTGGCGATCGTGAGCGACGATCGCCCGGGCCTCCCCCTCGTCGTCGTGTCGGAGGTCGCCGCCCTCCCGGTGCACTGACGTCGCGCGAAGCGCGGCGAAGGCGAGACGGGCGCCTGCGGCGTGCGCCGACGCCGCTGCGCGGCCTAGACTCGGCATCGTCCGGTCTGAACGGGGGAACGCGCAGGTGCACAGGACGAGACGCTGGATGACCGCCGTCGCCGGAGCCGTGGTCGCCGCGGCGGCATGGACCGGGGTCACCGCCTCCCCCGCCTTCGCCGAGGACCCGGTGTCGTTCGGCGCGTCGCCGGTGGTCGACACGGCCGGCGTGCTCGGCGGCGACCTCGCAGACGTCGAGCAGGCGATCGACGAGGCCGCCGAGCGCAGCGGGCGCCAGCTGTTCGTCGCGTACGTGCCGACCTTCACGAACCCCGAGAGCGCCGTCGAGTGGGCCGCCGACACGGCGATCGCCAACAACCTCGGCGACGAGGACTACCTGCTCGCCGTCGCCGTCGACGGCCGGGCCTACTACCTGTCGGCTGCGAACGAGGCC
The DNA here is from genome assembly GCF_009647605.1 of Agromyces agglutinans. Classification (GTDB taxonomy): domain Bacteria; phylum Actinomycetota; class Actinomycetes; order Actinomycetales; family Microbacteriaceae; genus Agromyces; species Agromyces agglutinans. The sequence continues at coordinate 11,984 of NZ_WJIF01000017.1, forward strand.
TCGCTCTCGGCCGACGAGGTGCAGCGCATCTCGCTCGAGGTCGTCGAGCCCGAGCTCGTCGACGAGGACTGGGCGGGTGCGGCGATCGCCGCGGCCGACGCGATCGCGGGCGGCGGCTCCGGCGGCGGCCCCGGCTGGGGCTTCATCTGGTTCCTGGTCATCGCCGGCGTGATCGTCGTGGGCGTCGTGCTGCTGCTGGCCTGGCGCAAGCGCCGCCGCAACGCGGGCGCCGGTGCGGGCACCGGCGGTGCCGGTGCCCCCGCACCCGAGGTTCCCCTCGACGAGCTGCGCCGGCAGGCCGGCGGAGCCCTCGTCGGCGCCGACGACGCCATCCGCACGAGCGAGGAGGAACTCGGCTTCGCCGTCGCCTCCTACGGCGAGGAGGCGACGGCGCCGTTCCGCGAGGCGCTCGCGGCCGCGAAGGCCAAGGTCGCCGAGGCGTTCGGCCTGCAGCAGCGACTCGACGACGCCGAACCCGACACCGATGCCCAGCGTCGCGAGTGGTACGGCGGCATCCTGCGGCTGACGGGCGAGGCCGACGCCGCACTCGACGAGCAGGCGGCGCGATTCGACGAGCTGCGGGACCTCGAGCGCAACGCCCCGCAGGAGCTCGAGCGCGTGCGCCGCGCGGCCTCGCAGGCCGCCGCGCACGTGGCTCCCGCCTCGCAGCGGCTCGACGCGCTGCGCGCCCAGTACGCCGACTCGGCGCTCGCCGCCGTCGCCGACAATCCGGCGCAGGCCGAGTCGCGCCTCGGCTTCGCGCGCGCCGCCATCGACGAGGCCTCGGCCGCCCTGGGAGCCGGACGCGCGGGCGAGGCCGCCGTCGCGATCCGCGCGGGCGAGGAGGCCGTCGACCAGGCGACCGCGCTCTCCGGCGCGATCGAACGGCTCGCCGGCGACCTCGCGGCGGCCGACCAGGCCGTGGCGGCCGGCGTCGCCGACCTCGACCGCGACGTCGCGGAGGCCGGCGCGAATCCCGAAGGCGGACTCGCGGAGCTCGCGCGGTCCACCGCGGCCGAGGCCGCGGCCATCCGTGACGGTCTCGCGCAGCCCCGCCGCGACCCGCTCGCGCTGCACGCGCGCGTCGAGCGCGCGAACGCGGCCATCGACGCCGCCATCGGCTCCGTCCGAGCGGCGGCCGAGCAGGCGGCCCGCGTCGCCGCGCAGCTCGACCGCTCGCTCGTCACCGCACGCGCGCAGGTGCAGGCCGCGGAGGACTACCTCGTCGCGCGCCGGGGCGCGATCGGCGCCGAGGCGCGCACGCGCCTGGCCGAGGCCGGCCGCCACCTCGCGCTGGCCGAACAGGCTCGCGGCACCGACCCGGCCGCCGCGCTCGGCGACGCCCAACGCGCCGAGACCCTGGCGGCCGAGGCGATGCGCCTGGCCCAGCAGGACGTCGGCGGGTTCGGCGGGCTCGGGGGCCCCGCTGCGGGCCCGGGTGGCCAGGGCGGCTGGGGCGCGCCCACCGGCGGCGGGGGCGGTGGCGACCTGTTCGGCGCCGTGCTCGGCGGCATCCTGATCAACTCGGTCCTCGGCGGTGGAGGCGGCGGCGGCGGCTTCGGCGGCGGCTTCAGCGGAGGCGGCGGCGGGCGCAGCCGCGCCGGCTTCGGCGGAAGCTTCGGCGGAGGCCGCTCGGCCGGCAGCTTCGGCGGCGGCGGCACGCGCGGTCGGCGCGGAAGCGGAGGACGATTCTGACGAGGCATCCGCGCTGACCGCCCGCCCGGGGCATCCGGCACACCGACCACCACGACCAGACCACGCGACGACCACCCACATCGAAAGGAACGCACCATGGCCAAGCAGTCCATCTTCGGGCGCATCTCGCAGCTCGTCCGCGCCAACATCAACGCCCTCATCGACGAGGCCGAGGATCCCCAGAAGATGCTCGACCAGATGGTGCGCGACTACACCAACTCGATCGCCGACGCCGAGGCCGCCATCGCCGAGACGATCGGCAACCTGCGCCTGCTCGAGGACGACCACCGCGAAGACGTCGAGGCGGCCTCCGAGTGGGGCCAGAAGGCGCTCGCCGCCAGCCGCAAGGCCGACGAGTTCCGCGCGGCCGGCAACACGGCCGACGCCGACAAGTTCGACAACCTCGCCAAGGTCGCCCTGAGTCGCCAGATCTCCTCCGAGAACGAGGTGAAGGCCGCCGAGCCGCAGATCGCCGCGCAGACCGAGGTCGTCGACAAGCTCAAGGCCGGCCTGAACGGCATGAAGGAGAAGCTCGTCCAGCTGCAGAACAAGCGCAACGAGCTCGTCGCCCGCTCCAAGACGGCCGCCGCGCAGCAGCAGGTGCACGACGCCGTCAAGTCGATCGACATCCTCGACCCGACGAGCGAGATCGGGCGCTTCGAGGACAAGATCCGCCGCGAGGAGGCGAAGGTGCGCGGCCAGGCCGAGCTGTCGGCGTCGAGCCTCGACGCCCAGTTCAACGAGCTCGACGACCTCGGCGAGCTGACCGAGGTCGACGCGCGGCTCGCCGCCCTGAAGGCGGGCGGCTCCACGCAGGGCGCGATCGGCGGCTGAGCGCTCGCTGTCCGCGAACGGATGCCCCGCGCCGGCCTCGGCGCGGGGCATCCGTCGTCTCGCGGGCCATACTGGGACCATGCCCGCCACCTTCGTCGTCGTCCCCCTCTGGCAGGGCTCCGTCTCGGCGCGCGCGATGAGCCTCGCCGACGGGGCCGCGGCGGTCAGGGGCGACCTGCCCGCCGCCGCGACGATCGAGGTCGAGGTGCCGGCCGAGGCCGGGGAGATGCTCGAGACGGGCGTCCGCCGCTACAGCACCATCCGGCGCGTGCGCGAGCGCACCGAGGAGGCGCTCGCCGGCGTGCCGGGCCTCGCGATCACCATCGGCGGCGACTGCGGCGCCGCGCTCGCCGCCGTCGCCCACGCCTCGCGGCGCACCGGCGGCGACCTCGCGGTGCTGTGGCTCGACGCGCACCCCGACCTGAACACGCCGGCCTCGTCGCCGTCGGGCGGGTTCGGCGGGATGACGCTGCGCGCGATCGCCGGGGAGGGCGCCGAGGGGCTCGCGCTCGACGAGTCGGAGCGGGTCGAGCCGACGCGGCTCGTGCTGGGCGGCATCCGCGCCATCGACGACGAAGAGCGGCGCTTCATCGACGAGCACGCCGTGCAGACGCTCACGGTCGAGGACCTCTCCGACCCGACCGTCGTCGTCGCCGCCCTCGAGGCGACCGGAGCGACCAACGTGTTCGTGCACGTCGACCTCGACGTGCTCGACCCCTCGGCGCTCGCCGGGCTCAGCTATCCGATGCCGTTCGGCGTGGAGGCATCCGCCCTCGTCGCCCTCGTGCGGGCCGTGGTCGAGCGGTTCCCGCTCGCCGGTGCCGCGATCGCGGGATTCGCGCCGAGCACGCCCGACGCCGCCGACGACGACCTGCCGACGATCCTGCGGCTCGTGGGTGCGCTCGCGGCTGCGGCGAACCGCACCGACGCCTGAACCGGCCGGCGCGGCCCGCCCGGGCCGGTCGGCCCGAACCGAAGGGAGCCACGCCGTGGCGCGAGAGACCGACCTCATCGTGATCGGAGCCGGCCCCGTCGGCGAGAACGTCGCCGACCGCGCCCGCGCGGCCGGACTCGACGTCGTGATCGTCGAACGCGAACTCGTCGGGGGCGAATGCTCGTACTGGGCCTGCGTGCCGTCGAAGACGCTGCTGCGCAGCCCGGCCGCCCTGCGCGCCGCCCAGCGCGTGCCCGGGGCCGCCGAGGCGGTGACGGGCGCGCTCGACGTCGAGGCCGTGCTGCGGCGCCGCGACGCGTTCGTCTCGAACTGGTCCGATGAGGGCGGCGCGGCCTGGCTCGCCTCCGTCGGCATCGAGCTCGTGCGCGGGCACGGGCGCCTCGACGGCGAGCGTCGCGTCGTGGTGGAGCACGCCGACGGCACGACGACGACCCTCGTCGCGCGGCACGCGGTCGCGATCGCCACGGGCTCCGACGCCGCGATGCCGCGCATCGACGGACTCGCCGAGTCGCGTCCGTGGACCAGCCGCGAGGCGACGAGCGCAGAGGCCGTGCCCGCACGCCTCGCGGTCATCGGCGGCGGCGTGGTGGGCGTGGAGATGGCGACCGCCTACGCGGGCCTCGGCGCCGAGGTCACGGTGTTCGCCCGCGGCGGGCTGCTGTCGGGCATGGAGCCGTTCGCGGGCGACGCGGTCGCCGACGGGCTGCGGGAACTCGGTGCGGTGGTGCACCTCGGCGTCACGCCCGATCGCGTCGCGCGCGACGACGCCGGCGAAGTCGTGCTCACGCTGCCCGGCGGCGAGGAGCTTCGCTTCGACGAGGTGCTCGTGGCGACCGGGCGCACGCCGCGCACCGACGACCTCGGCCTCGAGACGGTCGGCCTCGAGCCCGGCGAGTGGATCGACGTCGACGACGCGCTCGTCGCGCGCGGCGTGGACGGCGACTGGCTCTCGGCCGTCGGCGACGTCACGCACCGCGCGCTGCTCACGCACCAGGGCAAGTACCAGGCCCGCGCCGCCGGCGACGCCATCGCCGCGCGCGCGCTCGGCCGGCCCGTCGACGACGCGCCCTGGGGCGCCCACGTCGCGACGGCCGACCACCGGGCCGTGCCGTCGGTCGTGTTCGCGGAGCCCGAGGTCGCGAGCGTCGGGCTCACCGAGTCGGCCGCACGCGAGTCGGGGCTCGAGCCGCGGGTCGTGGAGGTCGGGCTCGACTCGGTCAGCGGCACGGGCATCCACTCCGACGGCCCCGCCGGGCGGGCCAAGCTCGTCGTCGACGCCGATCGCGGCGTCGTCATCGGCGCGACCTTCGTCGGCCAGGACGTGGCCGAGCTCCTGCAGGCCGCGACCATCGCGATCGTGGGCGAGGTGCCGATCGACCGGCTCTGGCACGCGGTGCCGGCCTTCCCCACCGTGAGCGAGGTCTGGCTGCGACTGCTCGAGGCGTACGGCCGGCCCGGGGCCGCGGCGTGAGCGAGGTGGTGGACGCGGAGTCCGCCGACACCGCGCCCGCGGGCGGCAACGTGCCGGCCGGCACCGCGCCCGCCGGCCTCCCCCGCGAGCGCCCGCCGCTGCGCCTTCGCGTGCGCCTGACCGATTCGCCGATCAGCCACGCCGGCTACGTCTTCGCGACCGCCGTCGGCTTGACATGGGGATTCCTGCTGAGCACCGGTCCGGTCGAGCACCGTCGGGGGCTCCTCGTCTTCCAGGGCATGCCGAAGTGGGCGTTCGGGCGCGGCGGCGCGTGCGTCGGCGGCTGCTACCTCACCGACCGCAACACCGAGCACCGCGTGCTCGGCCACGAGGCCGTGCATCGCCGGCAGTGGCGGCGCTACGGCATGCTCTTCCCCCTGCTGTACCTGCTCGCGGGGCGCGACCCGCTGCGCAACCGCTTCGAGATCGAGGCCGGGCTCGAGGCCGGCGGCTACCTGCCCTCGCGGCGCCCGGCCCGCCGACGCACGACGGCCCGGATGCCTCGCGGGGCATCCGGGCCGTCGAACGGTCGGTGAGTCGGCCGTTCGCCACTCGGCGACCGTGGTCGCCGGTTCAGCCGATCGTCACTCGGCGAGCGCCGCCGCGATCGAGTCGATGAGCACGGGCATGCCGCGGTCCCAGTCGAAGCTCAGCGCGGTGGGCGGCGAGACCGACGAGACCGTCACCGGGTCGTAGACCGAGGCGACCTTGCCGGCGGCGACGGCCGGGATGACCTGCAGCTCGGGCTTGGTCAGGAACGCGTCGGCCGTCTCCTGGTCGGAGGAGAAGCTGATGATGAAGTCGGCCTCGAGCCGGTCGAGCTGCTCGTAGCTCAGGTCGTAGTAGAAGCCGCCGTCGGAGCTGTCGAGCTCGGCGATGCTCGGCGCCGGCACCAGGCCGAGTTCGGTGAGCACCTCGACTCGCGAGTCGAGTTCGGTGTAGACCGACATCACGCCGTCGCCGTCCCACACGCTCGCGAAGGTCTTGCCCTCGAACTCGGGGTGCGCCGCGGCCTGCTCGGCGAGGCCGTCGGAGATGTCCTGGAGCAGGGCCTCGCCCTCGTCGGCGAGGCCGAGGGCCTCGGCGACGATGCGGATCTCCTCGTCCCACGGCGTGGTCCATGGCGCCTCGGGGTACGCGACGACGGGCGCGATCTCGGAGAGGGTCTCGTACTGCTCCTCGGTGAGCCCCGAGTAGGGCGCGAGGATCACGTCGGGGTCGGCCTCGATGAACTCCTCGTAGGGCACGGTCGCGCCACCCTCGGGGTCGCTGAGGAGCGCGGGCAGCTCGACGTCGGCCGCCTCGTAGGCCTCCTCGACCCACGGCAGGTAGTTGCCCTCGCCGACGGTCCAGACCTGCTCGGCGATGGCGACGGGGTAGACGCCGAGCGCCGCGGCGGCCTCGGTGGAGCCCCAGCCCCAGGTCGCGACGCGCTCGGGCGCGGCCTCGATGACCGTCTCGCCGAAGGCGTGCTCGATCGTGATCGGGAACCCTTCGCCGGATGCCGCGGCCGAGCCGCTCTCGTTCGCCTCGGTGGTGCCGCTCGCGCAGGCGGACAGGGCGATCACGGTGACGGCGGCGCCGGCAACGGCGATCAGGGGACGTCGAAGACGCACGGGAACTCCTCGGTTCAACATGGGTGGATTGAGGGAAGCCTAACCTAAGAAACCGGCGGCTGCATCTCGAGGGTCAGGAGTGGAAGCGCCCGATCGGCACCACGAGCGGGCTTCCCGAGACCGGGTCGGGGATGACCTGCGCCTCGAGCCCGAAGGCCCGGTGCACGGTCTCGCTGGTGAGCACCTCGGTCGGCGCACCCTCGACCACGACGGCGCCGCCGGCCATCACCACGAGGTGATCGGCGTACCGCGCGGCGAGGTTCAGCTCGTGCAGCACCATCACGACCGTCGTGCCCCGCTCGCGGTTCAGCTGGGTGAGCAGGTCGAGCAGTTCGAGCTGGTGCGTGACGTCGAGGTACGTGGTCGGCTCGTCGAGCAGCACGATGTCGGTCTGCTGCGCGAGCACCATCGCGATCCACACGCGCTGGCGCTGGCCGCCCGAGAGCTCCTCGATCGGCCGATCGGCGAGGTCGGCGACCCCCGTCGCTGCGAGCGCCTCGGCGACGACGAGGTCGTCGTCGCTCGAGTGCCGCCCGAACCAGCCCTGGTGCGGATACCGGCCCCGGCCCACGAGGTCGGCGACCCGCACGCCGTCGGGGGCGATCGAGGACTGCGGCAGCACGCCGACGCGCCGCGCGACGTCGCGCCGGGGCATCCGCGAGACATCCCGGCCATCGAGCGTGACCCGCCCGCCCTCAAGCGGATGCAGCCTGGCGAGCCCGCGCAGCAAGGTCGACTTGCCGCACGCGTTCGGGCCGACGATGGCGGTGATCCGCCCCGGCGGGATCGCGAGGTCGAGGTCGTCGATCACGCGCCGCCCGTCGTAGCCGAGCGACACGCCCTCGGCGGCGAGGCCGACGGGCGACGGCGCGGTCGCCTGCCGGACGGCGGCGGGAACTGGCTCTGCGCTCATGCGCGGGTCCTCTCGGTGCGGGCGAGCAGCCACAGCAGGTAGGGGGCGCCGATCACGCCCGTGACGATGCCGACCGGGGCGGTCAGGCCGGGGATGGCGAACTGCCCGATGACGTCAGCACCGAGCACCAGCACCGCGCCAACCACGGCGGAGGCGGTCAGGGCCGCTCCCCCGCCTCCCACCAGCCGGCGTGCGACCGCCGGCGCGATCAGCGCGACGAACGCGATGGGACCGGCGACGGATGCCGCGGTCGCCACGAGGGCCACCGCAGCGAGCAGCAGCACGATGCGACCGGCGTTCGCCCGGACGCCCAGGGCCGCGGCACGGTCGTCGCCGAGCGCGAGCGGCGCGAGCACGCGCGCGCAGGCGGCGACCGCGATCACGCCGGCGAGCACGCCGAGTGCGAGCAGGCCGAGTTCCTCGCCGCGCACGTCGGACACGCTGCCGACCGTCCAGTGCAGCGCCGACTGCGCCTCGCGCACCTCGCCGCGCGCGAGCAGCCACGCGATGGTGGACCCGCAGACGTACGACATCCCGACCCCGACGAGCACGAACCGCACGCCGTGCAGCCCGCGCCGCCACGCGGCCAACCAGATCACGACGGCGACCGCGATACCGCCGGCGAACGCGAAGCCCGCGACGACGGCACCGGTGAGGCCGAGGCCGAGCATCGCCCAGACCGCGCCGAGGCTCGCGCCGGTCGAGACGCCGAGGATGTCGGGGCTCGCGAGCGGGTTGCGCAGCGTCGCCTGGAACACGGCACCGGCGAGGGCGAACGCGAGCCCCACGATGAGGGCGGCGACGATGCGCGGCAGGCGCAGCTCGAGCACCACGAACCGGTCGACGCGGTCGCCCTGGCCGAACAGCACGCCGAGCACGCGGTCGGGCGTGACCGCTGCGGCGCCGAACGACGACGCGACGAGCGCGAGCGCGACGGCCACGACGGCACCGACGCCGATGACGAGCGCCTGGCGGCGACGCCGCGACCGGCGGGCGCGCGTCACGCCGTCGACGTCGACGGTCGTCGCGGCGGGAGGGTCGGGCTCGGGCGACGTCGGCGTGGTGAGCGTCGCGTCGGCCGCCGGCCCGCGATCCGCTCCGGCGAGGGATGCCCCGGTCGTCGCGCCCGTCACAGCCCGGCCACCTTCCGGCTGCGCGCGATCGCGACGAGCACGGGCGCGCCGAGGAACGCCGCCACCACGCCCGCCTCGAGCTCGGAGTTCGGCACGATGACGCGGCCGACGACGTCGGCGGCGAGCAGCATGATCGGGCCGAGCACCAGGGAGACCGGCACGATCCAGCGGTAGTCGCTGCCGACCAGCCGGCGGGCCGCGTGCGGCACGACGAGGCCGACGAGCGCGATCGGGCCGGCCAGTGCGGTCGCCGTGCCGCACAACAGCACGAGCGCCAGCGCGGCCAGACCCCGGGTGACGCCGACCCGCTGGCCGAGCGCGGCCGCGACGTCGTCGCCGAGCGCGAGCAGGTTGAGCCGGTGCGCGAGCGCGATGGCCAGCACGGCGCCGACGACGAGGAACGGCCAGAGCGACTGGATCGTCTCGAGGCCGCGGCCGGTCAGCGAGCCGACGGCCCAGAACCGGTACTGGTTGAACGCCTCGGTGTCGCGCAGCAGCACGAGCGCGATGAGCGGCGTGAGGAAGGCGGTGAGCGCCGCGCCCACGAGGGCGAGCCGCACGGGCTCGCTGCGGCCGATCCAGAAGACGAGGGCCGCCGCGACGGCGGCGCCGGCGAACGCGAACCAGATGTACGCGAGCGGCTGGGTCAGCCCGAGCACCGAGATGCCGAGCACGACGGCGAGCGAGGCACCGGCGTTGATGCCGAGCAGCCCCGGGTCGGCGATGGGGTTGCGCGTGACGCCCTGGATCAGGGTGCCGGCGAGGCCGAGCGCGACGCCCGCGGTGAGCCCGATCACCGTGCGCGGGATGCGCAGCTGCACGACGACCGCCTGGTCGGCGTCGGCGAGGTCGGGGGCGAACAGCGCCTGCCACACTTCGGCCGGGTCGATCGAACGGACCCCGAACACGAGGCTCGCCGCGACCGTCAGCACCAGCGCGACGAGGCACGCGACGAGCACGACGACGCCGCGTGAGGCGCTGCTGCGTGAGGGGCGCGAGGGCCGCGGCCGGCGCGCCTCAGGGCCGCCGGGCTCGACCTCGGCCGCCGTGGCGGGCGCGGTCGTGCGGGCGGCGGGTGCGGCGGTCACTCCACTTCGGCGCGGCCGCGCCGCCAGTAGCCCATGAACGCCACCCGGCGCCGGTCGAGCCCCGCGTCGCGCACGAGGAAGCGGCGAAGACCCGTGATGACGGATGCCTCGCCCGCGATCCAGGCGTAGCAGTCGCCGTCGAGGCTGCGCCCCTCGGGCACGTCCCACAGCGGGGCGTCGTCGCGATCGGCGCGCTCGGCGGCCTCGAGCGCGAGCGCGAGGTCGTCGACGGTCGCGCCGGCGGAATCGGCCGCCGGGGCGCAGTTGCGGGCCACCCAGTCGCGCACGGCCGGCACGAGCCGCTCGCCGTGCACGGCGTCGTCGGCCGTGCGGGCAAGCCATCGCACCTCGACCCCGGCGGGCGCACGCACGGACAGCTCGTCGGCTGTGGTCGGCACCTCGATGATCGCGACACCCGCGGCGGTCGCCGGCAGCTGCTCGAGGATCGCGCAGATCGCGGGCGCGGCGGTCTCGTCGCCGGCCAGCAGCACGGTCTCGACCGCTCCGGGCCGGAAGTCGATGCCGACGGCGCGGTCGGGGCTCAGCTCGTCGGGGCCGATGAGGACGATCTCCTCGCCCGCCATCGCACGGGCCGCCCAGGTCGACGCGGGCCCGATGTCGCCGTGCAACGCGAAGTCGATGTCGACCTCGCGCTCGGCCGGACGCACCGCACGCACGGTGTAGGTGCGGAACGGGTTGCGCCGGTCGGCCGGCAGCTCGCGCCACTGCTGGTACCAGTCCTCGCCGTCGGGGAAGTCGGCGTACCCGCGGCCCGCGAGCGGGAGGACGACCTTCACGCGCTGGTCGAGCCCTGCGGTGCCGAACCCGGCGAATTCCTCACCCGTGAACGTGATGCGCGTGAAGTGCGGCGTGAGCCGTAACGCCCGCGCGACGACCGCGCGGAAGCTGCGGTACGCCGGCCGCTGGCGAGCGACCGTGTCGGCAGATGAGGTAAGCATTACCTAAGTCTGACACAGCCCGGCGGCGAGCGCCGAACCGGATGCTGCCCGTCCGCTACCAGACGGGCGGCCGGCGACGCCCGCGCCGGGCGGCGCGCTCGAGCTGCGCCGCGAGCGCGAAGAGGGTCGCCTCCCCGCCCGGCCGGCCGATGAGCTGGATCCCCATCGGCAGCCCGGCGCCGGTGTCGTGCACGGGCAGCGTGATCGCGGGAAGCCCCGCGACGTTCACCATCGACGTGTACGGCGTGAAGGCGACCTGCTGCGCGAAGTTGCGTTCGCCGTCGTCGGGGTCGTACCAGCCCACCGGCCGCGGCGTCATCGCGAGCGCGGGCGTGAGCACCGCGTCGAACGGGGCGAAGCGCCGGATGAGCCGGCGCTCGAACTCGGCGAGCCATCCGAGCGCCTCGACGAGCGTGCGCGCCGGCAGTTCCCGGCCTCGCCCGACGAGCCACCTCGTGAGGGGCTCGAGCAGGTCGAGCCCGGGCCCGTCGACCGGGATGGCCCCGGCGCCCGCCTGCCACACCGCCCGGAAGGCATCGGGGTAGCCCGGCTCGGGTGCGGGCTCCAGGGCCTCGATGCCGTGGCCGAGTCGTTCCACGAGTTCGATGCCGCGATCGAGCGCGGCCCGCGCCTCGGGCTCGAGCGCGACCTCGGTGAAGTCGTCCCAGGGCGAATCGGTCAGCACGCCGACCTGGAACCGCCCCTCGCCCCGGATCGCCGCCCCCAGGTACGGCCCGTCATCGCCGGGCGCGCGCACCGCGTGCGGATGCCCCGCGGGGTAGCCGCCCGGCGCGATCAGGCCGTCGAGCAACAGCGCCGCGTCGGCGACGGTCCGCGCGAGCGGCCCGGCGACCGCGAGCCCGGCGAGTCCGCCGAGGCCCGACCCCGACGGAACGCGCCCGCGCGACGGCTTCACGCCGACGAGCCCGCAGGATGCCGCGGGGATGCGCACCGACCCGCCGCCGTCGGAACCCGGGGCGAACGGCAGGAGCCCGGCAGCGACCGCCGCAGCCGCGCCGCCGCTCGAGCCGCCCGCACCGCGCGAGAGATCCCACGGCGTGCGCGCGGGCTCGAACGCGAGGCCCTCGGTGTACGAGGGCAGCCCGAACTCGGGCGTGGCCGTCTTGCCGAGGCTCACCGCGCCGGCCCGGTCGACGTCGCGCACGAGGTCGTCGGACTCATCGGGCACGAACTCGGCGAACGCCCGCGAGCCGAACCGCGCGGGCACCCCCGCCCGGCGGTGGAGATCCTTGTCGGCCAGCGGCATGCCCCAGAGGGGCGCGGCCTTCGGCACCTCGCGCTCGACCCGGCGAGCGCGTTCGAGGGCGCGATCGGCGTCGACGTGCGCGAACGCGCCGACGACGGGTCCGAGCCGCTCGATGCGGGCGAGGAAGTGCGCGGTCGCCTCGGTCGGCGAAACCTCGCCCCGCTGGAGGAGCTGGTGCAGCTCGAGGGCCGTGTACTCGTGGAGGTCGGCGAGATCCGTCACGCCCACGAGCCTAGGGCCGGGGCATCCGTCAGTGCTTCAGCGAGCGCTGCAGCAGCACGGTGCCGAGCCAGCGGTCGAACTTGTAGCCGACCTTGCCCATGCGGCCGATCTCGGTGAAGCCGAACTTCTCGTGCAGGGCGAGCGACGCCTCGGCGCCCTGGTCGGCGACGACCGCGATCATCTCCTTGAGGCCGGCCTCCTTCGACGCCGTGATGAGTTCGGCCAGGAGCGCCTTGCCGAGGCCCTTGCCCGACGCGGCGGGCCCCAGGTAGATCGAGTTCTCGACGGTGTAGCGGTAGGCGCGCTTGGGCTTCCACGGCGTGACCAGCGCGTAGCCGAGCAGCTGCCCGCTGGGCGACTCGGCCACGAGGAAGGGCATGCCGAGCTTGTCGAGGTAGGCGAACTTCTGCTTCCACTCCCGCAGGGTCATCGCGTCCTCGTCGAAGGTCACCGTCGAGTTCGCGACGTAGTGGTTGTAGATCTCGCGGATCGCCGGGAGGTCGGACTGCCGGGCCGTGCGGATCGCGAACTCGAACGGCGCCTCGGGCGGTTCGGTTCGCCGCAGGTGCGCCGGGGCGACCCGGCGCGGCTGGTATTCCTCCTCGAGCATGGCGGCCACGATACTCCGCCGGCACGCCTCGCGGTGACCGGTCAGGCCGGCGCCGAGGCGGGTACGAGGCTCCAGTCGACGGGCGCGCCGCCCTGGCCCTCGAGCAGTGCGTTGGCGCGGCTGAACGGCCGCGACCCGAAGAACCCGCGTGAGGCCGAGAGCGGGCTCGGATGCGCCGACTCGATCCTCGGCGTCGAGCCCAGCAGGGGTGCGAGCCCCTGCGCGTCGCGACCCCAGAGGATCGCCACGAGCGGCGTGCCGCGTTCGACGAGCACGCGGATCGCGTGGTCGGTGACCGGCTCCCAGCCCTTGCCGCGATGCGAGGCGGGCGCGCCGGGCCGCACGGTGAGCACGCGGTTCAGCAGCATCACGCCGCTGCGGCTCCACGCCGTGAGGTCGCCGTGCGCGGGCGGGTGCACGCCGAGGTCGTCGGCCAGTTCGCGATAGATGTTGGCGAGGCTGCGCGGCAGTGGGCGCACATGCGCCTCCACCGCGAACGAGAGTCCGATCGGATGCCCCGGCGTCGGGTACGGGTCCTGTCCGACGATGAGCACCCGCACCTCGTCGAGCGGCTGCGAGAAGGCCCGCAGTACGCGGTCGCCGGCCGGAAGGTAGCCGTGGCCCGCGGCCTGCTCGGCGCGCAGGAAGTCGCCGAGTCGGGCGAGGTCGGGCGCGACGGGAGCGAGCGCGCGCGCCCAGCCCGGGTCGATGAGGCCGGCCTCGGCGAGTTCGTCGAGCGTCATCGCCACCGCGTTCACGCGCCCATCGTCGAGACGACGACGCCGGAATCGCCCGGCAGCACCCGCCAGACGCTGCCCCGGCCGGTGACCGCCAGGCCGCCCTCGCCGACGACCAGCGCGGTGCGCTCGTCGATGGCGAGTGCGCCGTCGACGAGGCCCGCCTCGACGGCCGCGACCACGCGCGACAGGGCGCCCCATTGGGCGGCGTGCACGTCGACGGCGACGTCGATGAGCCCGATGCCGGGTGCCAGCTGCACCTCGTCGAGATCCTGCGACACCCCGTCGGGCGCGACCTGCACGCCCCCGATCCGGATGCCTCCGATGACGGCCCGCTCGGCCGCGATCGACGCGCCCGCCGAGAACCCGAGGTACGGCGTGCCCGCGGCCACCTGGCGGCGGATCTCGCCGAAGTGCGGTTCGAGCGCCTCGCGATAGGCGGGGATGGAACCCCCGCCGACCATGATGCCGTCGACGTCGGTGAACGCGGTGCCCGGAATCGGCTCCCCGTGGCGCACGGCCGTGACGTGCGCCGTCACGTCGCCGCCGCTGCGCAGTTCGGCGAGGAACCGTTCGGTCACGGCCGCGGGATCGTCGGCCCGCACCACCACGAGCGCGATGCGCGGGATCGCCCGGCCCGAGGCATCCGTCTCGCGATCGCCGGCGGCGGCGTTCGCGGCGAGGGCGGCGGCCTCCGCGACGAACGCGCCGTAGACGTCGCCGTCGCGGCCGTCACCCCAGCCGCCGCCGAAGAGGTGCACGCTCATGCGCCAGCACCCGTCTCGGCCGGGAGGATGATCGTGCCGCGCACCGCGGTGCCGGCGCCTGCGTCGTTCGCGTCGAAGCCCATGCAGGCAAGGCTAGCCGCGGGCGGGCGGTGGCGATGCCCCGTCCGCGGGCTCGGGCTCCGGCTCGCCGGCCACGAGGTCGGCGGGCAGCCCGGGCGGGTGCACCTCGGCCATCGTCTCGCCGTCGCCCCGGCGCCGGAGCGACCCGATCCGCTCGTTGAGCAGCGAGATCACCGTCGCCGAGGCGGTGCCGACGATCACGATGCCGCCGATCATGAGCAGCACCGCGTAGATGCGCCCGGGTGCCGTGATCGGGTACATGTCGCCGTAGCCCACCGTCGCGATCGTCACGCACGCCCACCACACCGCGTCGCCGAACGTCACGATGGTGGCGCCGGGAACCGATCGCTCGGCGTGGTAGGTGGCGAGCGAGATGAAGTAGATGAAGACGATCGTGTACGCCAGCGCGTAGGTGACGACCTTCGCACGGAAGCTCGCCCCGGTGCGCCGCTCGAGGTAGGGCACCTCGCGCAGCAGTGCCAGCACGCGGAAGGCGCGGAACAGCGGCACCAGGGCCGAGAGCACGTCGATCGGATGGGTCCGCGCGAACAGCCACCGGTCGCCCGGGGGCGTCAGCGCGATCCGCACGACCACGTCGACGATGAACACGGCCCAGGTGATCGCCAGCGCCCAGAGGATCAGCGCACTCGACCCGGGATCCATGCCGGGGTCGAGCACCCACCACGAGTACGCCGCGATGAAGAGGATGCCGAGCACCACGAGCGGCGTCGTGGTGAGGCGCTCCCACGCCTCGCGCCGCGGCGCCGCGCGCGCGGGCCGGGTCGTCATCGCGCCCGCCCGGCCCGCACGGCCAGGGGGCCCTTCGCGACGAGGTGCGGGGCCGACTGGGCGACCGGCTTGACCACGATGAGGTCGAGGTCGACGTGGCGGGGCTTGCCGATCGCGTCGGCGATGACCTCGGCCACGTCCTCGGCGACGAGCGGCTCGGGCACGTCGGCGTACACCGCGTCGGCACGGGCGCGGTCGCCGCCGAAGCGCACGAGCGCGAACTCGTCGGTCTTCACCATGCCCGGCGCGACCTCGATCACGCGGATCGGCTCGCCGTTCAGCTCGAGCCGAAGCACCGCGGTCATCGCGTGCTGGGCGAACTTCGCGGCGTTGTAGCCGCCTCCGCCGACGTAGGCGACGTGGCCGGCGATCGACGTGACGTTCACGATGTCGGCGACGCCGCGCTGCTCGGCGCCGGCCCGAAGCAGCGGCAGCACGGCGCTCGTGACCCGCTTGGTGCCGAGCACGTTGACCCGGAACATCCACTCCCAGTCCTCGTCGTCGGAGTCCTCGACCGACGCGAGCCCCTTCGCGCCGCCCGCGTTGTTGACGAGGGCGTGCACCGGGCCCGTCGCGTCGAGGTGCTCGGCGAGCGCGCGCACGTCGGCCGGGTCGGTGATGTCGGCCGCGAAACCGGATGCCCCGGTCTCGGCCTCGAGCTCCCGCAGGCGTTCCTCGCGGCGGGCGACGCCCACGACGTCCCATCCGGCATCGCGGAGGGCGCGCACCGTCGCCCTGCCGATGCCCGAACTCGCTCCCGTGACCACCGCGCGCAGACCGTCCATGCCGCCCATTCTGCCGTGCGCGGCACCCGCGGAGCCGCCCGGCTTGCGAGAATGGACCGATGCACACCGCTCGACCGCACGCCGCCCGCACGAAGCGACGGGTGCCGCTGTGGGACAACGCGCGATGGATCGCGATCACGCTCGTGGTCGTCGGCCACGGCATCCTGCCGCTCATCGGCGAAGACGACGCGGCGTACAGCGTCTACCTGTTCATCTACTCGTTCCACGTGGCCGTGTTCGTGACCGTCGCCGGGTACTTCGCGAAGTCGGGCCCGCCGACCGCGCGGTCGCTCCGCCAGGTGCTGACCGACATCGTGTTCCCGTTCGTGATCTTCGAGACGATCTGGACCGTGGTCCGCTGGGCGCTCGGCGGCGACTTCGCGCTCGACTACACCACGGCGTCGTGGACCCTCTGGTTCCTGATCGCGCTCGCCGCGTGGCGCATCGCGCTGCCCTACCTCGTGCTGCTGCGGTATCCGCTGATCATCGCGATCGTCATCTCGATCCTCGCGGGTTACACCGAGTCGATCGACTCGACCCTCGCGATGACGCGGACGTTCGGGATGTTCCCCTTCTTCGTGTTCGGCTGGAAGCTGCGCCAGTGGCAGCTCACCGGCCGCTGGCTCGAGCTGCCCGGGCGCATCGTGTGGCGCTGGCGCGCGGGCGCCATCGTGCTGTTCGCCGCCGTGCTCGCCGTCATGCCCGTGGCCATCGAGACCTGGCGCGACCTGCGCCTGCGCCGGTTCATGCTCTACGACGAGGCGTACGTCGCGATCGGCTACGACGAGCCGTGGTCGGGCGCGATCCGGCTCGGCCTGCTCCTGCTCGCGATGCTGCTCGCAGTCGGATTCCTCGTCCTCATGCCGCGCGGGCGGCACTGGTTCACGCCGTTCGGCGCGGCGACGATGTACATCTACCTGCTGCACACGTTCGTGCTCTTCCCGTTCCGCGAGACGCCCGTGCTCGAGGGCGCCCAGCCGTTCTGGGTGCTGCCGGCGATGATCCTGTTCTGCATCGGCATCTCGATCGTGCTGTCGCTCAGGCCCGTGCGGCGCGTCTTCCGTCCGCTCGTCGAGCCCCGCGCGCGGTGGCTGTTCCGGCCCGAGCCGTCCACCGCGACCGGCACGCTCGTCCTCCCGCCCGAGGCGCTGCCGCCGGCCACGCCCGACGCGCTGCCCCCGACCCCGCCGGCCGACCCCGACGCCCGGACCTGACGCCGCGGCATCCTTACGCCGTGTGTCGGCGCGGATTGCCCGCCCGACCGGGCGATCGTACGGTGGTCGGCATGCCGCGGGCGTCCCATCGGCCCGCCGAAGGAGACCTCATGACCGAGCCCACCGCCGACTGGCGTTTCGAGACGAAGCAGATCCACTCGGGGGCCGCACCCGACCCGGTCACCAAGGCCCGTGCGACGCCGCTGTACCAGACGACCTCGTACGTCTTCGACAACGCCGACCATGCCCGCAACCTGTTCGCGCTCGCCGAGTTCGGCAACATCTACACGCGCATCCAGAACCCGACGCAGGCCGTCGTCGAGGAGCGCCTCGCGGCGCTCGAGGGCGGCACCGGCGCCCTGCTGGTGGCGTCGGGCCAGGCGGCCGAGACGTTCGCGGTGCTGAACCTCGCGCATGCCGGCGACCACATCGTGTCGTCGAGCTCGATCTACGGCGGCACGTACAACCTGTTCAAGTACACGCTCGCGAAGCTCGGAATCGAGACGACCTTCGTCGAGAATCAAGACGACGCCGACGAGTGGCGCCGCGCAGTGCGCCCGAACACGAAGCTCTTCTTCGCCGAGACGATCGGCAACCCGAAGATCAACGTCCTCGACATCGAACTGGTCTCGGGCATCGCGCACGATTCGGGCATCCCCCTGATCGTCGACAACACCATCGCGACGCCGTACCTGATCCGCCCGTTCGAGCACGGCGCCGACATCGTCGTGCACTCGGCGACGAAGTTCCTCGGCGGCCACGGCACGGTCGTCGGCGGCGTCATCGTCGACGGCGGCACGTTCGAGTGGTCGAAGCACGTCGACCGGTTCCCGGGCCTCACCGAGCCCGACCCGTCGTACCACGGCGCGAGCTACACCGCGGCCGTCGGCGACGGGCTGGCGTACATCATCAAGGCCCGCGTGCAGCTGCTCCGCGACCTCGGCGCCGCGATCGCGCCGGCGAACGCGTGGCAGCTCATCCAGGGCATCGAGACCCTGTCGCTGCGCATCGAGCGCCACGTGCAGAACACGCAGGAGATCGCGGAGTGGCTCGACGACCACCCCGACGTGGCGCACGTCAACTACTCGGGGCTCCCGTCGAGCCCCTGGTACGCCGCGGCGAACAAGTACGCGCCGAAGGGCGTCGGCGCGGTGCTGTCGTTCGAGCTCAAGGGCGGCGTCGACGCGGGCCGGGCGCTCGTCGACAACCTGTCCCTCTTCTCGCACCTCGCGAACATCGGCGACGTCCGCTCGCTCGTGATCCACCCCGCGTCGACCACGCACTCGCAGCTGACGCCCGAGCAGCAGCTGACGACGGGCGTGACGCCGGGCCTCGTGCGCCTGTCGATCGGCATCGAGCACGTCGACGACCTGAAGGCCGACCTCGCCGCAGGCTTCGCCGCCGCGCGCGCGGCCACGGAGGCGGCGCGCGTCTGACGCGTCGCGCAGCACCATGACGGATGCCGCGGGCCTCGGCCCGCGGCATCCATTCGCTCTCGGCCCGTAACAATGCGGCGGGGCGGACGGCGCTCCGGGAGAATCGGAGCATGGACTGGCAGCGCAGGGCGGAGGCGACACCCCCGACCGCCATCCCCGAACTGCCGCCCGCGATCGCGCCGAACCGGGCTCCGGCGACCGGCGCGTGGCGCGAAGGCGACCCGGTCGGCGACCGCAGGTTCGCCCGCATCGGCGAGGTGGGGCTCGAGTCGGGCGCGACGCTGCCCGACGTGCGGATCGCCTACGAGACGTGGGGCGAGCTGTCCCCCGAGCGCGACAACGCCGTGCTCGTGCTCCACGCCCTCACGGGCGACAGCCACGTCGTCGGATCGACCGGCCCGGGGCATCCGACCGCCGGCTGGTGGCCCGGCATCGTGGGCCCGGGCCTCGCGATCGACACCGACCGATGGTTCGTGGTCGCGCCGAACGTGCTCGGCGGATGTCAGGGGACGACCGGGCCCGCGTCGCTCGCGCCCGACCTCGCCGAATGGGGACCGCGCTTCCCGTTCCTCACGATCCGCGACCAGGTCGCCGCGCAGCTGGCCTTCGCGCGCGAGCTCGGCATCGAGCGGTTCGCCGCCGTCGTCGGCGGTTCGATGGGCGCGATGCACGTGCTCGAGTGGGCCGTCATGGCGCCCGAACGGGTCGAGCGCATCGCGGTGCTCGCCGCTCCGGCGGCCACGACGGCCGACCAGATCGCGCACAACGCCATGCAGCTCGAGGCCGTGCGCGCCGACGTCGCCTTCCGGGGCGGGGCGTACTACGACGCACCCGACGGCGACGGACCCAGCCGGGGCCTCGCCCTCGCCCGGCGCCTCGCGATGCTCAACTACCGCACCGCGGCCGAGTTCGACGTGCGGTTCGCGCGCGGATGGCAGTCCGAACTCGACCCGCTCGGCGGCGGCGGCCGGTTCGCGATCGAGTCCTACCTCGACTTCCACGGCAACCGGTTCACGCGGCGATTCGACGCCAACAGCTACCTCGTGCTCACCGAGGCGATGAACTCCCACGACGTCGGCCGCGGACGCGGCGGCGTGGCCGCGGCGCTGGGCGGCATCGAGGCCCGCAGCCTCGTGCTGGGCATCGACTCCGACCGGTACTTCCCGCTCGAGGGCCAGCGCGAGATCGCGGCGCTGCTTCCGCACAGCGTGCACGGCCCGGAGCCGGTCGTGCTCTCGAGCGGATTCGGCCACGATGCGTTCCTCGTCGAGGACGACGCCGTGGGGGCGGCCCTGCGCGGCCTGCTCGAGAGCTGAGACTGCGGCCGGCGTCGGCCGGACACCTTCCTCCGGATCCCGCGTCCCGACGGAGTACGCTCTGACCAGGGCCGCATGCGTCTGGCCCGCCGGAGTTTCCCGCTGGGGGTGGTATGAAGCGCATCCGCAAGGAGCGCGACCGGTTGCTCCGCCGCCTCGCGCGCGTCGCCGGGCTCACCGGTTCCTTCGCCACGCTCGCATGCCTCCTCGTGCCCGGCACGCTGCCCGGCCAGGCGCTCGTGATCGCGATCCTCGCCGTCGTCGCGGTGGGCGTCCTCGTCTGGTTCGCGACCGAACGCGACGGACTGCTCCTTCCCGCCGGCGTCGTCGTGGGCTCGATCGTCGCCGTCGCGACGATCGGCGCGGCGCCGGGCTCCGACCCGATCGCGCTCGTGGCGATCTCGACCATGGCCGGCGTCACCGCGGCGTCGACCGCCATCCCGCTCGTGGTCCGCCCGGGCGGCGGCATCCTGGTCTCGTGCCTCGGCGGGGCGGTGCTCGGCACGCTCGTCCTGCTCGCCGCGCTGGGCGACACGGCGCCGGCGCCGGCGCTCGTCACGCTCGCCGGCTGGACCATCGCGGCCGCGCTCGGCGTCTGGCTGGACCGCGCGATCGCGCGCACGGGCGAGCGCATCGCCGAGGTCGGGCGGGCGCACGAGGCCGAGCGGCTCGCGAGCGAACGCGAGGCGCAGCAGCGCCAGGACGCGCGGATGCTCCATGACACGGTGCTCGCGACGCTGAGCCTGCTCGCGCACTCGGGAATCGGCGTCGGGCCTGCGGCCCTGCGCCAGCAGGCGGGCGACGACGCCCGGCTGCTGCGGCTCCTGCGGCTCGGCGCGCCGCTCGACCCGGGCGCCGACGCCATGTTCTCCCCCGACCCGGGAGCCGACGAACTCGGCACGACCTTCGAGTCGGTGCGCCAGCGGTTCTCGCGCATGGGCCTCGACGTCAACTGGCACGGCGCCGGCCAGCTCGCGCTGCCGCGCGACACGCTCGACGCCCTGCTCGGCGCGCTCGGCGAGTGCCTCGAGAACGTGCGCCGGCACTCCGGGGTCCAGGAGGCCGACGTCACCGTCACCGACGATGAGCAGACGGTCCGGGCGATGGTCTCCGACGCGGGATCGGGCTTCGCGCCCGACGCCGTCGATGCGGCGCGGCTCGGCTTCGCGGAGTCGGTCGTCGGGCGCCTCCACGCGGTCGGCGGCCGCGCGCGCGTGTTCTCGTCGCCCGGCGCGGGCACGACGGTGATGCTCGAGGTGCCCAAGCCATGACCGGCGCCTTCGACGAGTCCACCGCCACCGCGGGCCGCGAGCGCAGCTTCCGTCGGCCGACGCGATCGGCGCGTGCCGCCGGTGACGTCCACGGCGCGCACGGCGGCACGCGCCTGGCGGCGGGTGTCACCGTCGCGGCGGTCGGCCTGATGGCGACCCACCTCGTGCACGCGTTCACCCTCGCTCCGTACTTCCCGCCCGGTCCGGGCCCGTGGCCCGCATGGATCGCGCTCGCGATCGTCGTCTCGGCGGGCGCGGCCGGCGTCGCGGCGCTCTCCCGTCGGGTGCCCGACTGGCTGTTCGCCGCGATGATGATCGGCATCGCCGTGCCGGTCGCGATGGACGTCGCCGCGACGGCGGGGCTCCTGCACGTCGGCGTGACGCCCACCGCCGCGGCCGCGGCCGCCGCCGCGCTCATGCCGGTCGCCGCGCTCAGGGGCACCAACGCCCCGCTCATCGCGGCGGCGGCGATCGCGGCCGTACTGTCGGTCGAGGCGCTCCTGCAGCTCCCGGCCGCCGGCCGTTCGACCGTGCTCGGCCTGGCCGTCGCGGGCGGCTGCCTGGTGCCCGTCGTGCTCGTGACCATCGCCGTGCGCGGATTCCGCCGGCTCGTACGGCGCGAGGTCGACCTCTCGCTCGTGCAGTCGACGGTCTCGACGCCGCGTTCTGCGGTCGGCATGCGCGCGTCGGAGGAGCTCGCGCAGCTCGACTACGACGCCGAGGCGCTGCTGGAGGACGTGGGCTCGGGCCGGGTGTCGATCCCGCTGCCGCCCGACCTCGCCGAGCTGGCGGGCCGCCTCGCGGGGCGGCTGCGGGTCCGCCTCATCGAGGGCCGCACCGACACGTGGCTCCGCCACGCCGTCACCGAGTCCGCCTACCTCTCGGGCCGGATCGAGGTCGCCGACCCGACGGGCCTCGCCGGCAAGCTCTCGCCGCCGCAGCGCGAGGGGCTCCTGTTCGCGCTGTGGCTCATCGTCGGCGAGCAGTCGCGACGCCAGCCCGCGCACGCGCGCGTGCTGGTCGAGCCCAGCGAAGACATCGACTTCGACGACGACACGTTCGCCGACCTGCTCGTGCGGATCGACGTCTCGGGCGTATCCGCACGTCACGTGGACTCGGCCGCGTGGGAAGCGGTCGGTAGTGTCGGTTCGCACCAGGTCACGACCGACGCCGATCACTTCCGCATCGACATCTCCTGTCGCACGGACGGCCTCAGCCGTTCGTCCGCATCCCTGCCCGATCCGGGCGCCCGAACGAGGGGAACCTGAATGCCCGACACAGCCGATCCGATCCGACTCGCGATCGTCGACGACCACCGCATGCTCCTCGGCGCACTCAGCGAGTGGTTGCGCACCGCAGCTCCCGACATCGACGTCGTCACCGCCGTCGCGTCGTGGTCGGAGCTGCTCGCCCACCCCGAGTTCCCCGTCGACGTCGTGCTGCTCGACCTCGATCTGAAAGACAACATCCCCGTCTCGCTGAAGCTGTCGATGCTGAAGTCGGCCGACGTGCAGACGATGCTGATCAGCACCTACTCCGAGCCCGCCGTCGTGCGCGAGGCGCTGTCGGCGGGTGCGCTCGGCTACCTGCCGAAGTCCGAGCCGGTGGAGACCATCGTGGAGGCGATCCGCGCTGCCAAGCTCGGCGAGACCTACCTGACGCAGGAACTCGAGGCCACGCTCGTCGAAGACGGGCAGACCCCGAAGCTCTCCGCCCAGGAGCGGCGTGTGATGGCGCTGTACGGCGCCGGGCAGCCGGTGAAGGCCGTCGCCTTCCAGCTCGGCATCTCCGAAGAGACGGCGAAGAGCTACCTCAAGCGCATCCGCGAGAAGTATCGCGTCGCCGGGTACGACGTGGGCACGAAGGTGGCGCTGCGCAAGCGCGCGATCGCCGACGGCATCCTCCTGCAGAGCGACTGACGGGGCATCCGTCGACGGGCGGATGCCTCGCGCCGCGCCCTCTCGCGCGGCGGTGCCCGCCGGGGCTGCGCCTATTCCACGACCGGCATCGCGCCGGTCGCGTACGGCAGCGGCATGCCGCGGCGCGTCTGTGCGCGCTGGAGTGCGAAGCTCGCGACGGCGAGCACGGCGCCCGCGAGGGTCAGCATCAGGCCGATCCACACGGGGGCGACGTAGCCGAGCCCGCCTGCGATCGCGAGGCCGCCGAGGAGCGCCCCGAGGCTGTTGCCGATGTTGAGCGCCGAGTGGTTGAGCGCCGCGGCGATCGACTGGCTGTCGCGCGCGACGTCCATGAGTCGCGCCTGGATCGTCGGCGAGAGCGCTGACGAGGCGCCGCCGACGAGGAAGATGCCGGCGAACAGTCCGACCGGCGTCGTGGCGGTGAGCCCGAGCAGCACGAGCGCGATGGCGAGCACCGCGAAGAACAGGTACATCGAGCGTCGGACGCTCCAGTCGGCGAGCCGCCCGCCCACGAAGTTGCCGATCGTCATGCCGAGGCCGATCACGATGAGCGCGATCGGCACCGCCGAGGGGTCGAGGCCGGTCACCTCGGTCGCGAGCGGTGCGACGTAGCTGTAGACCGCGAACAAGCCGCCGAATCCGATCGCGCCGATCGCGAGCGCGAACCAGACCTGTGCGCGGGTGAACGCCCTGAGCTCGCGGGCCATGGTCGCGCCGGGGTCGCCGGGCTGCCACGGCACCGCGGCGAGCACTGCGACGAAGGTGAGCACGAAGATGCCGGCGACCGCGAGGTACGCGATCCGCCAGCCGGCACCCTGGCCGAGCCAGGTGATCGCGGGCACGCCGACGACGTTCGCGATGGTGAGGCCCGAGAGCACGAGCGCGACGCCGCGGGCGCGCTTGCCCGGGCCCATGAGGCTCGCCGCGACCAGCGATGCGATGCCGAAGTACGCGCCGTGCGGCAGTGCCGCGATGAACCGGGCGACGAGCACGAGTTCGAACGAGGGCAGCAGCGCCGATGCGATGGTGCCGAGCGCGAACGCGGTGAGCAGTGTCAGCAGGAGTCGCTTGCGCGGCCACCGTGCGGCGACGGCGGCGATCGTTGGGGCGCCCACGACGACGCCCGCCGCGTACGCGGAGATGATCCAGCCGGCCCGTGCGTTCGCGTCTTCGGGCGATTGGGCGTAGAGACCGGGCAGCAGGTCGGCGGCGATGTTCGGGAGCAGGCCCATCGCCACGAACTCGGTCGCGCCGATGCCGAAGCCGCCGAGGGCGAGCGCCAGCAGCGCGAAACGGATACGGGCCGGCGACAGCGTCGTCGGCCCGTCGGCAATAAGGGTCACCCCTCGATCATGCCATGGATCGAATCGATTCGACTCGCAGGCCGGCAGCCCCAGGGCTCGTCGCCCGGACTGCGGTGCCGAACCGAGAGTGTCCGGTTCAGCCGGCGTCGAGCGCCTGTTCGAGCCGATCGAGCTTGTCCTCGAGCTCCCCGGTGTACCCGGGCCGGATGTCGGCCTTCAGCACGAGCGACACGCGCGAGCCGAACTCGCCGACGGCCTCGGTGGCGCGGCGCACGACGTCGAAGACCTCGTCCCACCCCCCCCTCGATCGTCGTGGACCTTCGGTCGGTCACACCTCCCCCCAGATGTGCTCGCGATACCAGTTCAGCGCGCGTTCGAATTCCGCGTCGGCCGTGTCCCACCGAACCCCGAGTCTCGATGTCAATAGATCGATCAGTCCGCCAGAGTCGTTCTCGCGCGCGCCATCGACGGCAGGCGAGTCCATGAGGAATGCCGTTCCGTCCGGCTCGGTCAGGCTCTCTGCGGGAAACCAGAGCACGTACAGCGGCTGATGGACGCTCCGACGAAGGCGCCGTTCCCCCTCGAACGTGACGAGCTCCGCTATGACGTACTTGCCCGCCTGTGGGCCGATGCCGATGGTCCCGGAGATGCCGCGTGGCCCCCATTGCGACATGGCCGGGACGTTAGGGTCGCGAGCGTACTCGCTCCCCTTGCGCGACCGACGGAACATGATTCGAGACTAGAGGTCGTCCCGCCCGTCCAGAGCCGCCTCCAGCCGGTCGACCTTCGCGTCAAGCTCGCCGACGTAGCCCGGCCGGATATCGGCCTTCAGGACGAGCGACACCCGCGACCCGTACTCGCCGACGGCCTCCGTCGCCCGACGCACGACGTCGAAGACTTCATCCCACTCACCTTCGAGCTCCGTAAACATGGACGTCGTCCGGTTCGGGAGCCCTGAGTCCCGAACGATCTTCACGGCCGCCGCGACCGCGTCGTGCACCGATCCGTCGGCTCGGCCCGTGCCATTCGGCGCTACTGAAAATGCAACAAGCATGATCGACCCCTAACTCCCCTGCCGTGCTAACGTGCCCTCGATCGTCGTGAACATGGCGTCGGTGCGGTTGGGCAGGCCCGACTCGCGCACGATCCGGACCGCGGCGGCGACGGCGTCGTGCACCGACCCGTCGGCTCGACCCGTGCCGCTCGGCGCCACGGAGAATGCGACCAGCATCATGCCTCCTCGGAGCGGGCGACCGCGGACGCCGGTGCCTCCGCGCGGAAGCCGGCCCGCACGTTCCCAGCCTGCCACAGCGCACGGGCGCCCCACGCGGCGATGGCGACGAGCACGCCGACCTTCAGCGTCATCACGAGCACGAACGCGGGGTTCGCGGCGAGGAGCCAGCCGTACCAGTACGGATAGACGATGTGGGTGGTGCCCGCGACCACCCACGCGAGGATCGCCGGCGCGCGGAACCGGCCGGGTCGCAGGGCGAGGCCGAGGATCACGGGGGCCGCGAGCCAGGTCGCGAACTGGGGCGAGCCGACCTTGTTGGCGAGCATGAGCACGACCACGAAGGTCAGCGAGAGCGGCGCGAGCAGCTGCCCGACCGTCGCTCCGCGCCGGGCCGCGCGCACGCCGAGCAGCACGACGGCCAGCACGGCGACCGCCATCACCGGCGTCGTGAGCGCGACCGCGACGTCGACGCCGGGGCCGGAGATCTGGTACGTGAGGATGTCCCGGTCGTAGGCGATCCCGACGCCGTCGACGCCGGCGACGACCTGCCAGAGCCAGAACACCCCGACGGGCGCCTCGACCTGGAGGCCGCGGCCCGCCTGCTCGGCGATGAAGCCGACGACGTTGAGGCCCGATCCGGCCAGCAGGCTCACGACGACGATCCCGGCGCTGAGCGCGACGGCGACCGTGATCACCTCGCCGCGGCGACGATGGACGATCACGAGTGCGGCGACGAGCGCCGCGGGCCAGACCTTGATCCAGGCGCCGATCGTCAGCAGCGCGGCCGCGAGCCGGGGTCGCCCGACGGCCCAGAGCAGCCCGGCGATCGCGAACGGCACCGTCACCGCGTCGATCCGGCCGAGCGCGATCGGCCCCAGCAGGATGAGGAACCCCAGCCACCACCACGCCGCGATCCGGCGCCGTCGCGAGAGCCGGTCACGGCCGAGCAGGATCGCGAACGCCGCCGCGTCGAGCACCGTGACGAGCGCGAGCCAGGTCTCGGGGTACCACTCGGCGCCGAACGCGAGCGAGGCGGCCATCGGCGCGAAGGCGAGGATCGGGTACACCCACGGCACGTCGATGCCCATGCGGAGCCATCCGTTCGCCGCGCTCTGCGCCCAGTGCAGGTAGACCGCCTCGACGTCGCCGAGCGGCCAACCCGACGCGTGCAGGTTCAACGCGACGAGCAGCGCGTGCACGAGCGCGAAGCCGGTCCAGAGCGCGGCGCGCCCGCCCAGCAGACGGCGCACGCGATGAGCGGATGACGCGACGGATGCCTCGCCGCCCGCCCCAGTCGCCATGCGTGCAGCCTACCGGCGCGTCACACGACGCCACGCGAGCCATTGCGCCGGCGCTCCGGTGGGAAGCTGGATGCACCGCACCCATCACTCCGGAGGCCCAGATGTCCCGTCGCCCGCTCGCAGCCCTCGCCCTCGTCGCCGCACTCGGCCTGGCCGGTTGCTCCGCCGGCGGCACCGGTGGCACCGGCGGCGGTTCCGGTGACGGCGACTTCGTCACCGAGGGGAAGTTCACCGTCGGCACCGGCGAGCCCGCCTACTACCCGTGGGTCCTCGACGACGCCCCCGAGTCGGGCGAGGGCTTCGAATCCGCCGTCGCGTACGCGGTCGCCGAACAGCTCGGCTTCGAGGCATCCGACGTGGTGTGGGTGCGCACGACGTTCGACCAGGCGATCGCACCGGGCCCGAAGGACTTCGACGTCAACCTCCAGCAGTTCTCGATCACGCCCGAGCGCGAGGAGTCGGTCGACTTCTCGTCGCCCTACTACGAGACGACGCAGGTGGTGATCACCGTCGAGGGTTCCCCGGCAGCGGAGGCGAAGACCATCGCCGACCTCAAGCCGCTGCTCGTCGGCGCGCAGACGGGCACCACGAGCTTCGACGCGATCGAGCAGGTCATCGCGCCCGACGCCGGAGCCCAGGTCTTCAACACGAACGACGACGCCAAGCTCGCGCTGCAGAGCGGCCAGGTCGACGCCATCGTCGTCGACCTCCCGACCGCGTTCTACCTCACGGGCGTCGAGCTCGACGGCGGCCGCATCATCGGCCAGCTCCCCGGCACCGAGGGCGCCGACCGGTTCGGCTTCGTGCTCGCGAAGGACTCGCCCCTCACGGCCGACGTGACGGCGGCGGTCGACGCCCTGCGCGAGGACGGCACCCTCGACGCCCTGGCCGAGCAGTGGCTCGGCGGCGACGACACCGCGCCGGTGCTCCAGTAACGACGCGTGGCGACGAGCCCCGCATCCACTACCGTTCACCTGTGAGCGATCCCGACCCGCAGCCGAGCGCGCTCGAGCTCGAGCGTCGTGCGTACCGGCGAAGCCGCACCCGGCGCTCGGTGCTCGTCAGCGCGCTGAGCACGCTCGTCTTCGCGGGGCTGCTGTTCTGGGCGGTCGCCGGCTCGCCGGGCTGGGCGCGGGTCCAGCAGATGTTCCTGGATCCCGAGGTCGCGCTCGCCTCGCTCCCGCGGATCCTCGAGGGCCTCCTGCTGAACCTCCAGGTCCTCCTGTTCGCGGCGATCGGCGTCGTCATCGTCGCGCTCGTCATCGCGACGCTGCGCACCCTCCGCGGACCGGTGTTCTTCCCGCTGCGGGCGCTCGCGGCCGGGTACACCGACCTGTTCCGCGGCGTACCGCTGCTGATCGTGCTCTTCATCGTCGGCTACGGCGTCCCCGGCCTCGAGTTCTTCGATCGCATGCCCGCCGCCTTCTGGGGCACCATCGCGATCATCCTCGTGTACTCGGCGTACGTCGCCGAGGTCTTCCGGGCCGGCATCGAGGCGGTGCATCCGTCGCAGCGCCTCGCGGCCCGCGCGCTCGGACTCAGCCACGGCCAGACCATGCGCCGCATCGTGCTGCCGCAGGCGATGCGCAATGTCACTCCGGCCCTGATGAACGACTTCGTCGCGATGCAGAAGGACGTCGGCCTCATCTCGGTACTCGGCGCCGTCGACGCCGTGCGAGCGGCGCAGATCGAGACCGCGCACTTCTTCAACTACACGCCGTACGTGGTCGCCGGGCTCCTCTTCGTGCTGCTCGCCTGGCCGACGATCCGGCTCACCGACTGGGTCTCGGCGCGGATGCGCGCCCGCGAGCGCGCTGGGAGCATCGTATGAGCGACCGGCTGCTCGAACTGCGCGGCATCCGCCGTTCCTTCGGCGACCACCACGTCCTCCGCGGCGTCGACCTCGACGTCGACGCCCACGAGGTCGTCGCCCTCATCGGCGCGTCGGGTTCCGGCAAGTCGACGCTCCTGCGTACCGTCAACCTGCTCGAGCCGATCGACGACGGCATCATCCGGCTCGCCGGCGACGACATCAGCGATCCGCGCGTCGACGCCGACGGCGTCCGCGCGCGCATCGGCGCGGTCTTCCAGCACTACAACCTCTTCCCCCACCTGCGCGTGCTCGAGAACGTGACGCTCGCCGCGCGACTCGTGCACCGGATGCCTCGCGCCGAGGCCGACCGGCGCGGCCGCGAGCTGCTCGCCTCGATCGGGCTCGACGGCTTCGCGGGCGCCTACCCCGATCGTCTGTCGGGCGGCCAGCAGCAGCGGGTCGCGATCGTCCGCGCGATCCTCACCGACCCGCAGCTGCTCCTGCTCGACGAGGTGACGAGCGCACTCGATCCCGAGCTCGTCGGCGAGGTGCTCGCGCTCGTGCGCGCCCTGGCCGACGGGGGCACCACGATCCTCATGGCCACGCACGAGATGGCGTTCGCAAGGGAGGTCGCCGACCGCGTCGTGTTCCTCGACGGCGGCGTCGTCGTCGAGGAGGGGCCCGCGGCGCAGGTGCTGGCCGACCCGCAGGAGCCGCGCACGCGCGAGTTCCTCTCGCGGCTGCTCTGATCCCGACCGGTGCTCGCGCGGGTGCGTTCCCGCGGCCGAGCCTCAGCCCGGCGCCGTCGTCACCCGAGCAGCGAGCCGACCACGCGCGGGATCGCCCCGGCCAGGTCGAGCGCGGTGATGGGGCCGCCGGCCACGTGGTCGCTCGCGAGCCGCGCCGCCTCGCCGTGCACGAAGACCGCCGTCGCGGCGATGCGGGTCAGCGCCGTGGCATCCGTCGACAGGATCTCGTGGTGCGTCGCGGCGAGCGCGCCGAGGATGCCGGCGAGGACATCGCCCGTGCCGGCTGCGGCGAGCCAGTGCGTGCTCGCGTGCAGCGCGAAGCGCGTGCCCTCGGGATCGCACACGTACGTCGTCGCGCCCTTCAGCAGGGTGACGACGCGCAGTTCCCGCGCGGCTCGGGCGGCCCACGCGCCGGGATCGGCGCGCACGTCGTCGACCGTCGCGTCGATCTCGCGCGAGCTGAGCAGCCGCGCGAGCTCCCCGGCGTGCGGAGTGATCACGGTCGGTCCCGTGTGCGTGCCGACGAGGTCGAGCGCCCCGGCGTCGAGCACGACCGGCAGCCCAGAGGCCAGCGCGTGCTGCAGTTCACCCGACGTCAGGAACGATCGGTGACCCGCGTCGAGCCCCGATCCGAGCACCCACGCCTGGACCCGGCCGGGCTGCACGACCGTCTCGGGCCGATGCGCGAGCACGGCGGCGCGGACCGCCTTCGGGCCCGCGTACCGCACCATGCCGACCCCGGTGCGGTGCGCCGCCTCGACCCCGAGGACCGCGGCGCCCGGGTACTCGGCCGATCCGGTGAAGAGGCCGACGACGCCGCGCCGGTACTTGTCGTCGTCGGCGGCCGGCCGACGGATCCAGTCCGCCGCCTCGGCCGCCGACCACTGCCCCCACGAATCCCGCCCCATGCCTCCACGATAGGCCCGGCGCCGCAGGCGCCCAAGGCACGTTGTACGTTGGACCGGATGCCTCCGACCGTCCCCGCTCCCATCAGCCTCGCCCCGCGTGTCGTCGTGTTCGACTACGGCGAGGTGATCTCGCGCTCCCCGTCCGACGCCGACCGGGCGCTGCTCGTCGCCCGGGCCGGCGTCGACGCCGAGGCCTTCTGGCCGGCCTACTGGCGCCATCGCGACGCGCTCGACCAGGGCACGTCGTCGATCGGGCAGTACTGGCAGCGGGTGGGCGCCGACCTCGGCACGGCGTGGTCGGACCTCGACGTGCACGAGCTGTGGGCGATCGACCACCGCAGTTGGCTCAGCGTCGATGCCGGCACGCTCGGGGTGCTGCACGCGCTGCGCGCCGGCGGCACGCGCCTCGCGCTGCTCTCGAACGCGGGCGCCGACTTCTCGGGCTGGCTGCGCTCGGGGTCGTTCGCGCCGCTGTTCGAGCGGGTCTTCGTCAGCGGCGAACTGGGGCTCGTGAAGCCCGACGCCGCGATCTACGAGCGCGTCATCGCCGACCTCGGCATCACGCCCGCCGAGTTCGTGTTCGTCGACAACAAGTCGGAGAACACCGAGGGCGCGATCGCGGTGGGCGGCACCGCGCACGTCTTCACCGAGGCGACGACCCTCGAGGCCTGGCTGCGGGGGCTCGCGGCGTAGCGCACCGACGAACCGCGCCGACGCGGGTGCCGGCGAGCCGGGCGCCGGCGACGACCCGCGTCGCCGGCACCCGCTCACGCGCGCCGGGTGGCGTCCTGCACTTCGCCCACGAGCTCCTCGATGATGTCCTCGAGGAAGATCACGCCCGTGGTGGCGCCCGCCTCGTCGAACGCCCGCGCGACGTGCGTGCCGAGCCGTCGCATGGTCGCCAGCGCGTCCTCGAGGTCGGTGCCGTCGAAGATCGACACGAGGCGCCGCACGCGCTTGGCCGGGAGCGGATCGTCGAACTCGTCGTCGTCGAGGTCGATGACGTCCTTCAGGTGCACGTAGCCGTCGGGTTCGCCGTCGGCGCCGACGAGCACGTACCGCGAGAAGCCGTGCCGCGCGACGGCGCGTTCCACGTCGCCGGGGGTGGCCCCGGGCGGCAGGCTCACGAGGTCGGCCATCGGCACCGCGACGTCGATCACGCGCTTGGTCGTGAACTCGAACGCCGCGCTCAGCGTGCCGCTCGCGTCGTCGAGCACGCCCTCGCGACGCGACTGGTCGACGATGGTCTGCACCTCCTCGAGCGTGAACGTCGAGGCGGCCTCGTTCTTGGGCTCGACGCCGAACAGGCGCAGCACGCCGTTCGCCGTCGCGTTCAGTGCCACGATCGCGAAGCGGAACACGCGCGCGATCCAGACGAGCGGCGGCGCGAGCAGCAGCACGGCCTTGTCGGGGATCGAGAACGAGAGGTTCTTCGGGACCATCTCGCCGAACACGACGTGCAGGTAGCTGACCAGCACGAGCGTGATGATGAAGGCGATCGTGCCGATGACCTCCTCCGACCAGCCCGTCAGATGCAGCGGGATCTCGAGCAGGTGGTGGATCGCCGGCTCGGAGACGTTCAGGATCAGCAGCGAGCAGATCGTGATGCCGAGCTGGCTCATGGCGAGCATGAGCGTCGCATGCTCCATGGCCCAGAGCGCGGTCTTCGCGCGGCGGCTGCCGCGCTCGGCGAGGGGCTCGATCTGCGAGCGGCGCGCGGAGATCACGGCGAACTCCGCGCCGACGAAGAAGGCGTTCGCGGCGAGCAGCACCACGAGCCAGACGATGCCCATCCAGTCGCTCATCGTCCGGCCTCCTTCCCGTTCGAGTCAGCTGCTTCGTCGGCGCCCTCCGGCAGCGGATCGGGGATGAACCGGAGCCGGTCGATGCGCCGGCCGTCGAGGCGCTGCACGAGGAGGCGGCCGCCCTCGATCGGCACGGCGTCGCCGACGGCGGCGAGCCGGCCGAGCGCGCTCGTCACGAATCCGGCGACCGTCTCGTAGTCGCCGTCCTCGGGAACGCGGATGCCGGTGCGGTCGAGCAGCTCGTCGGGCCGGAGGATGCCCGGGAAGGTGACCTGGTCGCCGCGGCGCACGATGCCCGCGCGCGTGCGATCGTGCTCGTCGGCCACCTCGCCCACGAGCTCCTCGACGAGGTCTTCGAGCGTGGCGACACCGGCGGTGCCGCCGTACTCGTCGACCACCACGGCCATCTGGAACCCGCGACCGCGGAGTTCGCCGAGCAGCGTGTCGAGCGGCACGGTCTCGGGGACGCGCACGACCTCTGATTGCAGCGCCGACGCCGGGACCTCGCCGCGGCGTTCGCGCGGCACCGCGAGGGCCTGCTTGACGTGCACCACGCCGACGACGTCGTCGAGGTTCTCGTCGTAGACGGGGAAGCGCGAGAAGCCGGTCTGCCGGGCGAGCTCGAGCACCGCTTCAGCCGACTCGCTGCGCTGCACCGCCGCGAGCCGCGGCCTCGGCGTCATCACGTCGGACGCGTCATGATCGGCGAACCGAAGGGTGCGGCCGAGCAGCGTCGCGGTGTCCTGCTCGAGCACGCCGGCGCTCGCCGAGCGCCGCACGAGCGACGAGAGCTCCTCGGCGGAGCGGGCTCCGGACAGCTCCTCCTTCGGCTCGATGCCGAAGCCGCGCAGGATGGCGTTCGCGCTGCCGTTGAGCAGCGCGATGGCGGGCCGGAACACCCAGGTGAACGCCGTCTGGAACGGGATCACGAGCACCGCCGTCTGCCTGGGCAGCGCGAGCGCGAAGTTCTTCGGCACGAGCTCGCCGACGACCATCGACAGCAGGGTCGCGATGACGACCGCGGTCGTGGCGCCGATCGGGCGGATCAACGGCTCGGGAAGCCCGATCGCGGCGAGCGGGCCGGCGAGCAGCGACGAGATCGCCGGCTCCATCGTGTAGCCCGTGAGCAGGGTCGTCAGCGTGATGCCCAGCTGCGCGCTCGACAGGTGCGTCGAGGTGATCTTCAACGCGGCGATGGTCATGCCGAGGCGCGTCTCGCCGCGCGCCTTGCGCGCCTCAAGGTCGGCGCGATCGAGGTTCACCAGCGCGAACTCGCTGGCGACGAACAAGCCCGTGCCGATCGTGAGCAGGAGGCCGATGGCGAGCAGGATCCACTCAGACATCTGCACCTCCCCGATCGATCACGGGCGGGGGTCTATGACCTGGCGAGGTCGAAGAGGGAGGATCGTCCATGGTCGGATCAGTATATCCAGCGATCCAGCGGGTCTTCCGGGGTGTTCACCAGCTGACGGGGAGCGCCTTGCCCTCCTCGTAGCCCGCCGCCGACTGGATGCCCACGAGCGCCCGCTCGCGGAACTCGGCGAGGGTCCTGGCGCCCGCGTAGGTCGCCGAGCTGCGCACGCCCGACGTGATCATGTCGAGCAGGTCCTCGACCGACGGTCGCATCGGGTCGAGGTAGATCGACGACGACGAGATGCCCTCGGCGAACAGTTCGCGGCGCGCCAGCTCGTACGGCGACAGCCGGTCGAACCGCTCGCGCACCGCCTTCGTCGAAGCCATGCCCCAGCTCTCCTTGAACAGCCGGCCGGATGCATCGCGCCGAAGTCGGCCCGGAGCCTCGATCGTGCCCGCGAACCAAGAGCCGATCATGACGGCGGATGCCCCGGCCGCGAGCGCGAGCGCGACGTCGCGCGGGTACCGCACCCCGCCGTCGGCCCAGACGTGCGCGCCGAGCTCGCGCGCGGCCTCAGCCGTCTCGAGCACGGCCGAGAACTGCGGCCGGCCGACGGCGGTCATCATGCGCGTCGTGCACATCGCCCCCGGACCGACGCCGACCTTCAGGATGTCGGCGCCCGCGTCGACGAGGTCGGCGACCGCAGCCGCGGTCACGACGTTGCCGGCCGCGATCGGCAGGCCCAGGTCGAGGTCGCGCACGGCGCGGATCGCGCGGAGCATCCCCTCCTGGTGGCCGTGCGCGGTGTCGATCACGAACAGGTCGACGCCGGCGTCGGCGAGGGCGCGCGCCTTGGCGACCACGTCGCCGTTGATGCCGAGCGCCGCGGCCACGCGCAGCCGCCCGTCGGCGTCGACGTTCGGGCGGTAGATCGTGCCGCGCAGGGCGCTGCGGCGGCTGAGGGTGCCGACGACCTCGCCGTGGCGCAGCACCGGCGCGAACTCGAGGCCCGCCTCGACCATGAGGTCGAAGGCGCGGCGCGGAGTGTCGACGTCCTCGGCGTCGAGGGAGGCGAGCCCCGCGTGCACGAGGTCTCCGAGTCGCGCGTCGGGCAGCGCGCTCGCGAGGCGCTCGGCGGCGATGCAGCCGGCGAAGCCGCCGCGTTCGTCCTGCAGGACGATGCCGTGACCCACGGCGGGAGGAAGCACCTCGAGTGCGTCGGCCGCCGTGGCGTCGGGCGCGAACACGACCGGCGTGTCGAAGACCGGCGACTGCTCCTTGACCGAGCGGATCGCCTCGGCCAGGTCCTGGAGGTGGAGGTCCTGCGGCAGCACGCCGATGCCGCCCCGCCTGGCGAGGGAGGCCGCGAGCGTCGGGCCCGTGACCGAGTTCATGTTCGCGGACACGATGGGCACGGTGGCGCCGGATCCGTCGCCGGAGTCGAGCGACACGTCGAGCCGGCTCGTGACGCCCGATCGGCTCGGGACGAGGAAGACGTCGGAGTACGTCAGGTCGTGGGTCGGGGTCGTCCGGTAGAACTCCATGCCGCCACGCTACCCGCGACGAGTCGGTCCACCGCCCTCGGCTGCGGGGTTTAGGCTTGTGGAGGCGATCGCGCCCCTGCCCCGCGCACGCACGACCGCCGCATGCAGAGCATCCAGCGTCAATGGAGAGAGTGGGCGAACGGCTGTGTCGAGCCAACTGACCGGGTCGGGTTCTGAAGAGACGACGGCGGCGGAATTCGGAGCCAACGAGTGGCTCGTCGACGAGATGTACCAGAAGTACCTCGTCGACCCGTCCTCCGTCGATCGCACCTGGTGGCCGGTCCTGGAGCAGTACCGGCAGCACCGGGAGCAGGCCGGCGCGACGCCGGACCGTGCGCCCGAGGGGCAGCCCGCGCCCGAGGCATCCGACCAGCCGGGAGCGCCCGCGGCCGAGGCGTCCGCCCAGCCCGCGCCCAAGGCATCCGCCCAGCCGGCGCCCGAGGCGCCCGCCGCACCCGCCGCCGCCGAGCCCGC
>NZ_WJIF01000018.1 GCF_009647605.1 Agromyces agglutinans
GGCGCCCGCGCCCGCGCCCGCGCCCGAGGCTCCCCCGGCGCCCGCACCCGCGCCGCCGCCCGACGCCGCGGTCGCCGTCGTGCCCGTGGCATCCGTCTCGATGCCGCTCACCGACGAGACCCGAGCGAACGCGCGCATCATCGTCGACGTGGGCCGCGCGCTCGGCGTCTCCGACCAGGCGATCGTGATCGCGCTGGCGGCCGCCGCGCAGGAGAGCGGTCTTCGAAACGTGCACCACGGCGACCAGGATTCGCTCGGGCTGTTCCAGCAACGCCCGAGCCAGGGCTGGGGCACGCCCGAGGAGGTGCTCGACCCGGTGCGCGCGGCCATGGCGTTCTACGGCGGCCCGACGAACCCCAATCCGGGACTCACGGCGGGCCTGCTCGACATCGGCGGGTGGGAGTCGATGAGCGTCACGCAGGCGGCCCAGGCCGTGCAGCGCAGCGCCCACCCCGACCACTACGCGAAGTGGGAGCAGCAGGCCCGCGCCTGGCTGTCGGAGCTCGGCTGACCCTCGGCCCATCGCGGAGGCATCCGCTCGGCGACGCCACCCGGGCCACCGGATCACGATGGCATTGCGATTCACGGCGCACGCGGTGTCTATCCGCGATGCGACATGCGCTGGTTCGTACACTCGTCTGGTGACCACCGCGCCAGCCGACCCCATGATCGGGCGTCTCATCGACGGCCGGTACCAGGTGCGCTCGCGCATCGCCCGCGGCGGCATGGCGACGGTGTACCTCGCGACCGACCTGCGCCTCGAGCGACGCGTCGCGATCAAGATCATGCACGGCCACCTCGCCGACGACAACACCTTCAAGACCCGGTTCGTGCAGGAGGCGCGCAGCGCCGCCCGCCTCGCGCACCCCAACGTCGTGAACGTCTTCGATCAGGGTCAAGACGCCGACATGGCGTACCTCGTCATGGAGTACCTGCCCGGCATCACGCTGCGCGACCTCCTGAAGGACTACCGCAAGCTCACGCCCGAGCAGACCGTCGACATCATGGACGCGGTGCTCGCCGGCCTCGCGGCCGCGCACAAGGCGGGCATCGTGCACCGCGACCTCAAGCCCGAGAACGTGCTGCTGGCCGACGACGGGCGCATCAAGCTCGGCGACTTCGGTCTCGCGCGCGCGGCCTCCGCGAACACCGCGACCGGCCAGGCCCTGCTCGGCACGATCGCCTACCTCTCCCCCGAGCTCGTCACGCGCGGCGTCGCCGACGCCCGCAGCGACCTCTACGCCATCGGCATCATGATGTACGAGATGCTCACGGGCGAGCAGCCGTACGTCGGCGAGGCGCCCATGCAGATCGCCTACCAGCACGCGAACGACACGGTGCCGACGCCGAGCTCCAAGAACCCTGCGGTGCCCGTCGAGCTCGACGAGCTCGTGCTCTGGGCGACCGCGCGCGACCCCGAGGAGCGGCCCGCCGACGCGCGGGTCATGCTCGAACGCCTCCGCGAGGTCGAGCCCGCGTTGCGCGGCGTGCAGCCGATCACGCAGGCGACGGCGGTGCTCACTGATGCCTCGCCGCCCACGGCCGAGACGCGTGTGCTCGAGCCCGCGACCGCCGCGCTGCTCGCGCCCCCGGCGACCGCCACCGCCCTGGCCGACGATGACGAACCGGGTGAAGACACGGCGGCGCTCACGGCCGCGTCCGACCGGCGCAAGCGTCGGGGCTACTGGCTGCTGACGTTCGTGCTGCTGCTGGCCGGCCTCGCTGCCGGCACCGGCTGGTACTTCGGAGCGGGGCCGGGTGCGCTCGCGACCGTGCCGACGGTGGTCGGGCTCGCGCCCGACGCCGCTGAAGCCGCGCTCGTCGACGAGGGCTTCCGCGTCGAACCGGTGGAGCGCAACGACCCGGATGTGCCTGCGGGCCAGGTCGCCGGCACCGATCCGGCCGGCGGCGGCCAGGCGCAGCGCGGGTCGACCGTGACGATGTTCATCTCGCTCGGGCCGCGCATCATCGACGTGCCCGACGTCCTGGGGTCTCCCGAGGCCGAGGCGCGCGCCGCGCTCGATGCCGCGGGCCTCGAGGTCGCGAGCGACGTGCAACAGCAGTTCTCGGAGGACGTCGATGCCGGCGCCGTGCTCGCGCTCGTCGATGCCGACGGAGCTGCATTGCCCGCCGAGTACCCCGAGGGCGCGCCGATCACCATCGTGGTCTCGGCCGGCGAGGTGCCGAGTGTCGTCGGCCTGTCGCAGGCCGATGCCGAGGCGAAGCTCGGCGAGGCGCAGCTCTCGCTCAACGTCGTCGGCGAGGACTTCGACAACTCGGGCGAGTTCGCTGCCGGCACCGTCATGAGCGCAGAGCCGACCACCGATCCGGTGCGCCCGGGCGACGCGATCGACGTGGTGATCTCGAAGGGTCAAGACCTGGTCGCGGTACCGAACGTCGTGGGCATGAAGATGCCCGAGGCCATCGCCGCGCTCGAGGGCGCCGGCTTCACGGTCGCGCACAGCTTCCCCGACCTGTTCCTGCCGGCCGTCACCGTGAACTCGCAGGAACCGGCCGGCGACACGCAGGCCGTGCGCGGCAGCGAAGTGAAGCTGACCGGCACCCTCACGCTCTGAGGTCGCCGTCGCGACCTGCGAGACACTGGAGGCGGGGCATCCATGATCGGATGCCCCGCCTCCGTGGTTCGCGCGGGTGGACGAACTCGGCTCAGCGCGCGGCGAGCTCCTCGGCGACGAGGAACGCGAGCTCGAGCGACTGCATGTGGTTGAGCCGCGGGTCGCAGAGCGACTCGTACCGGGTCGCGAGCGTCGCCTCGTCGATGTGCTCGGAGCCGCCGAGGCACTCGGTGACGTCGTCGCCCGTGAGCTCGACGTGGATGCCGCCGGGGTGCGTGCCCGCGGCGCGGTGCGCCTCGAAGAAGCCCTTGACCTCGTCGACCACGTCGTCGAACCGGCGCGTCTTGTAGCCGGTCGGCGTCGTGATGCCGTTGCCGTGCATCGGGTCCGTCACCCACAGGGGCGTGGCGTCGCTGGCCTTGATCGCCTCGAGCAGGGGCGGCAGGGCGTCGCGGATCCGGCCCGCACCCATGCGCGTGATGAAGGTCAGGCGGCCGGGCTCGCGCTCGGGGTCGAGCTTCTCGACGAGCTCGAGCATGACCTCGGGCGTCGTCGACGGGCCGAGCTTCACGCCGATCGGGTTGCGCACCCGCGAGAGGAAGTCGACGTGCGCGCCGTCGAGCTCGCGCGTGCGCTCGCCGATCCACAGGAAGTGCGCCGACGTGTTGTACGGCGTGCCCGTGCGCGAGTCGATGCGGGTCATCGGCCGCTCGTAGTCCATGAGCAGGCCCTCGTGCCCGGTGTAGAACTCGGTCCGCTTGAGCTCCTCGAAGTCGGCGCCGCAGGCGTCCATGAACTTCACGGCGCGGTCGATCTCGCGGGCGAGCTTCTCGTAGCGCGCGTTCGCCGGGTTCGCGGCGAAGCCCTGGTTCCACTGGTGCACCTGGCGGAGGTCGGCGAAGCCGCCCTGTGTGAACGCCCGGATGAGGTTGAGCGTCGACGCGGCCGTGTGGTACCCCTGCACGAGGCGGCGGGGGTCGGCCGCGCGCGAGGCCGGCGTGAAGTCGTAGCCGTTGACGATGTCGCCGCGGTACGCCGGCAGCGTGACGTCGCCGCGGGTCTCGAAGTCGCTGGAGCGGGGCTTCGCGAACTGGCCCGCCATGCGCCCCATCTTCACCACCGGCATCGAGGCGCCGTAGGTGAGCACGACCGCCATCTGCAGCACGGTCTTCACCCGGTTGCGGATCTGGTCGGCCGTCGCACCCGCGAACGTCTCGGCGCAGTCGCCGCCCTGGAGCAGGAACGCCTCGCCGCGGGACGCGGCCGCGAGCCGGTCGCGCAGCATGTCGACCTCGCCCGCGAAGACGAGCGGCGGCAGCGTCGCGAGCTCAGCGGACGCGGCCTGCACGGCCTCCCGGTCGGACCACTCCGGCTGCTGCTTGATCGGCAGTGTGCGCCAATAGTCGAGGCCCGCGATCACCGAGGGATCTGCGTTCACGATGGGCTCGACGAGCTGGGTCACTGGAGTCGTCCTGGGGTTTCGGGCGCCGCGGCGCATGAATGGGAATGCGGCGCCGCGTGACGCGACACCGCCAGACGAGCCTATCGCGACTGCGAAGCGCGCTGTTCCTTCACCGAACTGGCGTAGACGTCGACGTATTCCTGGTCGCTCAGCTGCTGGAGGTCGCGCACGAGCTCGTCGGTCACACTCCGCAATACGAAGCGATCGCCCTCGAGGCCCTCAAACCGGCTGAAGTCGAGCGGCTCGCCGATGATGATGCCGATGCGCCGCACCTTGGGCAGCCGCGTGCCGATGGGCATCACGTGCTCGGTGCCGATCATCGCGACCGGCACGACGGGCGCACCCGACTCGAGCACCATGCGAGCGACGCCGGTGCGGCCTCGATAGAGCCGGCCGTCGGGGCTGCGGGTCCCCTCGGGGTAGATGCCGAGGATGCTGCCGGCGGCGAGCACGCGCAGGCCGGTGTCGAGCGAGGCCTCGGAGGCCTTGCCGCCCGAGCGGTCGATCGGCAGCTGGCCGGCCGCCTGGAAGAACATGCGCGTCGCCCAGCCCTTGAGGCCCTTGCCGGTGAAGTACTCGCTCTTGGCGAGGAACACCACCGGCCGGTCGACCACGAGCGGCAGGAAGATCGAGTCGATGAACGACAGGTGGTTCGACGCGAGGATCACCGGACCATTCGCCGGGATGTGCTGCAGCCCCACGACCCAGGGCCGGAAGATCGAGAGCAGGATCGGGCCGACGACGATGTGCTTCATCACCCAGTAGAACACCCGACCTCCTTCCCGATGACCGGTTCAGCCTACTCGCACGCGAGCGAGCGGGTCAGGCGTGATCGGCGACCCAGACGCGGGCCAGGTCGGCGGCGCCGACCACGCCGGCGTCGTTGACGAGTTCGGCGATCACGAAGTCGGGCTCGGGGTGGTAGCCGCGAGCAGGCAGGTGCTCGAGATACGCCTCGCGGATCGGCTCGAGCAGCAGCTCGCCGGCGGCCGCCACGCCGCCGCCGAACACGAACCGTTGCGGATCGAGCACGGCCGACAGGCTCGCGGATGCCTCGCCGAGCCAATGCCCGAGCTGGCGCAGCGCCGCGATGGCACCGGGATCCTGCTGCTGGATCAGGTCCCCGACGAGCCCGCCGTCGAGCGCGCCCTGCTCGGCGCGCACCCGTGCGAGCCGCTGGCCGATGCCGCCCGCGTCGGCGATCTCGTTCGCCATGCGCAGCAGCGCCCGACCCGAACCGTACTGCTCGAGGCATCCGAACTGCCCGCAGCCGCAGGCGAGCCCGCCCGGGACGAGGCGGAGGTGACCCAGTTCGGCGCCCGCGCCGAAGCCGCCGCGGAACAACCGGTCGCCCGCGACGATCGCCCCGCCGACGCCGGTGCCGACGGTGAGCATGACCATGTCGCTGACGAGGCGCCCCGCGCCGAAGCGGAACTCGGCCCAGCCGGCCGCGTTCGCGTCGTTGTCGACCACGACGGTGCCGCCCGTGCGGGCCTCGAGCTTCTCGCGGAACGGCTCGTTCCGCCAGTCGATGTTCGGCGCGTAGTAGACGGTCGACTGGGCCGCGTCGATGAAGCCGGCAGCGGCCACGCCGACGGCCGCGATCTCCTCGCCCCCGCGCAGGGTGCCGATCATCGCGACGACGGCGTCCTCGAGGGCTCCGGTGTCGGTCGGCGTGGGCACGCGCTCCTGCCGGACGATCCTGCCCAGTTCGTCGACGACCGCCCCGGCGATCTTGGTGCCGCCGATGTCGATGCCGATCGCGTGCGCCACGAGTGCCGCCTTCCGGAGGGTCGGAGATTCAGGGGGAAGCGGTCGGTGCGACCGCTCGCTCGAGCAGCCGAACGGCGCAGAGCAACGACTAGAGTGTAGTCAACCCCATGCCCTGGGTTGCGCGGGCCCGAACCCCGTGCCGCCCATCCGGTGCCGAAGGAGCTACCGTGACCGAATTCTCCACTCCGCCGCTCGTCGCAGCGGACCCTCAGGCGAACGCCACCGACCTGCTCGTCAAGCGGGTCGAGGCGACGCCCGACCTCGTGCTGTTCTCGCTCCCGACCGCCGACGGCGGTTGGTCGCCCGTGACGACCCGCGAGTTCTACGACCAGGTGATCGCGCTCGCGAAGGGCCTCGTCGCCGCCGGCATCCAGCCCGGCGACAAGATCGGCCTCATGTGCAAGACGCGCTACGAGTGGACGCTGATCGACTTCGCCACATGGTTCGCCGGCGCGGTGCTGGT
Organism: Agromyces agglutinans; assembly: GCF_009647605.1. Classification (GTDB taxonomy): domain Bacteria; phylum Actinomycetota; class Actinomycetes; order Actinomycetales; family Microbacteriaceae; genus Agromyces; species Agromyces agglutinans. The sequence goes on from NZ_WJIF01000018.1 coordinate 6,275, forward strand.
CCCCGTCTACGAGACCAGCTCGCCCACGCAGGTGCGGTGGAACCTGAGCGACTCCGGTGCCATGGCCGTCATCGTCGAGACGCCCGACCACTTCGCCCGCTTCGACGAGGTGCACCCCGACCTCCCGGGCATCCGCAACGTGTGGCAGATCGACCTGGGCGACCTCGACAAGCTCGCCGCATCGGGCACCGACGTCGCCGATGAAGAGATCGAGCGCCGGCGCAACCTCGCCGTGGGGTCCGACATCGCGACCCTCATCTACACGTCGGGTTCGACCGGCAAGCCCAAGGGCTGCGTGCTCACGCACTCCAACTTCGTCGAGCTCTCACGCAACTCGGCCCTCGCGCTCGAAGAGGTCGTGCTCGACCCCAACGGCGCGTCGACGCTGCTGTTCATCACGCTCGCGCACGTCTTCGCCCGGTTCATCTCGGTGCTCTCCGTGCACGCGGGCGTGCGCGTCGGCCACCAGCCCGACACGAAGCAGCTGCTGCCCTCGCTCGGCAGCTTCAAGCCGACCTTCCTGCTCGCGGTGCCGCGCGTGTTCGAGAAGGTCTACAACGTATCCGAGCAGAAGGCCGAGGCCGGCGGCAAGGGCAAGATCTTCCACAAGGCCGCGCACACCGCGGTCGAGTACTCGAAGGCGCTCGAGGCGGGCAGCGTGCCGCTGGGCCTGAAGCTGCGCTTCAAGCTCTTCGACACGCTCGTGTTCTCGAAGCTGCGCGCGGCGATGGGCGGCAACGTGCGATACGCCGTCTCCGGGTCGGCTCCGCTGGGCCCACGCCTCGGCCACTTCTACCACGCGCTCGGCATCACGATCCTCGAGGGCTACGGCCTCACCGAGACCACGGCGCCTGCGACCGTCAACCTCGCCAAGAAGTCGAAGATCGGCACGGTCGGTCCGGCACTCCCGGGCGTCGGTGTCCGCGTCGCCGACGACGGCGAGGTGCAGGTGAAGGGCGTCAACGTCTTCAAGGAGTACTGGAACAACCCCGAGGCGACCGCCGGCACGTTCGACGGCGAGTGGTTCAAGACGGGCGACATCGGCGCGTTCGACGCCGACGGCTTCCTCACGATCACGGGGCGCAAGAAGGAGATCATCGTCACGGCCGGCGGCAAGAACGTCGCCCCCGCCGCGCTCGAGGACCCCATCCGCGCGAACCCGGTCGTCGGGCAGGTCGTGGTCGTGGGCGACCAGAAGCCGTTCATCGCGGCGCTCGTCACGCTCGACTCCGAGATGCTGCCGGTCTGGCTCAACAACGCCGGTGAAGACGCGGGCATGAGCCTCGACGAGGCGGCCAAGCACCCCGCGGTGCTCGCCGAGGTGCAGCGGGCGATCGACGCGGCCAACGAGACCGTCTCGCGCGCCGAGTCGATCCGCAAGTTCACGGTGCTGCCCATCGAGTGGACCGAGGCCAGCGGCCACCTCACGCCGAAGCTCAGCATCAAGCGCAACGTCATCCTCGAGGACTTCTCCGCCGAGGTCGAGGGCATGTACACGGGCGCTCCCGCGACCGAGGGTCACTCCATCGTGAGCTGACCTCCCGACGCGATCGACGACGGCCCCGCGGTGATCCGCGGGGCCGTCGTGCTGCCCGGCCGTCGTCGGCGCCGCCGCCGCCGGGTGAGGTCAGAACCAGTCGGACTCGCGCACCTGGCGCATGGCGACGCGGCGCTCGTCCTTCTCGAGCCGATCGAGGTAGACCAGTCCGTCGAGGTGGTCGACCTCGTGCTGGAGCGCCTGGGCGAGCACGCCGGTGCCCGACACCTCGATCTCGTTCCCGTCGAGGTCGATGCCGCGCACGCGGGCGAACGGATGCCGCGGCGTCTTCGCCCACAGGCCGGGCACGGAGAGGCATCCCTCGTCGATCTTCTCGACCGCTCCCCCGAGCTCGACGATCTCGGGGTTGATGACGTACCCGACCTGCCCGTCGACGTTGTAGCTGAAGACCCGCAGGTTCACACCGATCTGCGCGGCGGCGACGCCGGCCCGGCCGGGGATGCGAACGCTGTCGAGCAGGTCGGCGACGAGCGAACGAACGCCCTCGTCGATGGCGTCGACGGGGGCGGACACGGTCTTCAGGACGGGGTCTCCGAAGAGTCGGATGGGTCGTTCCGGCACGTATGCTCCATTCAGCGCCCGCGGTCGGCGGGCAGTCCTTCCACCACGAGCGCGGCGAGATCGCGTGCGGCGTCGCGGGTGACCTGACGCAGCGCCTTCCAGTGCACCACCGAGCCGGCCGCGAGCTGCGGGTCGTACGGGATCCGGACGATCTCGCGGACGCGCGATGCGAAGTGGGCCTCGATCTCGTCGACCTTGACGAGATGCGTGCCCTGGGTGGCGAGGTTGATCGCGACGACCGCGTTGCGCACGAGTTCGCCGAAGCCGTTCGCCTCGAGCCACGTGAGCGTCTCGGACGCCAGCCGCGCCTCGTCGACGCTGCCGCCCGACACGATCACGATCGAGTCGGCGCGCTGCAGCGTCGCGCGCATGACCGAGTGCACGATGCCCGTGCCGCAGTCGGTGAGCACGATCGAGTAGTACCGCGCGGCGAGCCCGGCGACGACGTTGTAGTCGTTGTCGTCGAACGCCTCGGACAGCAGGGGATCGGTGTCGGAGGCGAGGATGTCGAGACGGGTCTCGTCGCGCGAGACGAACGTCGAGAAGTCGGTGTAGCCGCCGATCGACGAGGCCTTCGCGACGACGTCGCGCACGGTCTCGCGGGTCTGCCGGTCGACACGCTCGGCCAGCGTGCCGCGGTCGGGATTCGCGTCGATCGCGATGATGCGGTCGTCGCGCGCGTCGGCGAGGGCCATGCCCAGCAGGGTCGTGATGGTCGTCTTGCCGACGCCGCCCTTGCGGGTGAGCACCGGCACGAAACGCGCGCCGCCGTCGAAGCGCTTGCCGATGCGCTCGTTCATCGCCTTGTGCGCACGGACCTTCGCCGAGTCGCCGAGGTTGACCAGGTGGAACGACGCCTCGTACAGCAGGCGGTTCAGCGTGCCCTGCGGCGCGGGGCGCGTGGTGCGGTTGAGGTCGATCAGCCGGTCGGCCGTGAGCGACTCGCTCGGCTCGGGCGCTTCGGGCAGCGCCGCCGGCTCACCGGCCGAATCGGCGACCGCGACCGAGGTGGTCGTCGTCTCGCCGGTCGCACGCTCGCGTCGAGCATCGGATGCCAGGAGCGCGCTGTACGGCGAACCGTCGCGCCGCGCACCCGCGCCCCGATAAGCGCCACCGCTCGCGACCACGTCGACCGAGCGCGTCGACGGCGCCGCCGCTGCCGCGCCGGGATCGACCGTGAGGTCGTCGAGCGAGACGGCGACCTCTTCGGCCGGGGCCTCGCGGCGGGGCGCGGGTGGAAGGTCGACGCGGATGTTCAGGCTGTCGGGCAGGCTCGAGGCCGCGTGCGCGCCGCCGTTCGGGGCCAGCGCTCCACGGTCTGCGCCCGCTGCTCGCCGCACTCCGAGTCGATCCGTACGTTCGTCGTCACCGTGCTCGTCAACCACCGACACCCCTCCGATCAGCGTGCAACACTGGCACCACCCTACCGCGGGCGGACGACGACGAGCAGATCACCGGCCTCCACCTGCTGCGTCTTCGGGATCGCGACCCGCTCGACGATGCCGTCGACAGGCGAGGTGATCGCCGCCTCCATCTTCATCGCCTCGATCGAGGCGACCGACTGCCCGGCGGCGATCTCGGCGCCGGCCTCGACCTGGAGCGTGACCACGCCCGAGAACGGCGCCGCGATGTGACCGGGCTGCGACGCATCCGCCTTCTCAGCCGCGCGGGTCTCGACGACGATCGAGCGATCGCGGACGAACACCGGCCGCAGCTGGCCGTTGAGGATGGTCATGACCGTGCGCATGCCCTTCTCATCGGCCTCGCCGATCGCCTCGAGCCCGGCGTACAGGCGCACGCCGCGGTCGATCTCGACGACGTGCTCGGCGCCCTGGCGGAGTCCGTACAGGTAATCGGCGGTGTCGACGACCGAGAGGTCGCCGAACAGCTCGCGGATCTGCTCGAACTGCCGCGTCGGCGCCGGGAAGAGCAGCGTGTTGAGCATCGAGCGGCGGGTCGTGCTGTCGGCCTCGAGCGCGTCGCGCTGCTCGGGAGTCAGCTCGGCGACGCCGATGCGCACGTCGCGGCCCGCGAGCACCTTCGACCGGAACGGCTCGGGCCATCCGCCCGGCAGGTCGCCGAGCTCCCCGGCCATGAAGCCGATGACCGAGTCGGGCACGTCGTACTTCTCGGGGTGCTCGGCGAAGTCGGCCGGGTCGGCCTTCACGGCCGCGAGGTGCAGCGCGAGGTCGCCCACGACCTTCGACGACGGGGTCACCTTCGGCACGCGACCGAGGATCGCGTCGGCCGCGGCGTACAGGTCCTCGATGAGCTCGAAGTCGTCGGCGAGCCCGAGGGCGATCGCCTGCTGACGCAGGTTCGAGAGCTGCCCGCCGGGGATCTCGTGGTGGTACACACGTCCTGTGGGGCCCGGCAGGCCCGACTCGAACGGCTTGTAGAGCCGACGCACGGCCTCCCAGTAGGGCTCGAGGTCGGAGACCGCCTGCAGCGAGATGCCCGTGTCGCGCTCGGTGTGCGCGAGCGCCGCGACGAGCGCCGACGCCGACGGCTGGCTGGTGGTGCCCGACATCGGCGCGGATGCCACGTCGACGGCGTCGACCCCTGCCCGGCTCGCCGCGAGGAGCGTCGCGAGCTGGCCGCCGGCGGTGTCGTGGGTGTGCAGGTGCACCGGCACGTCGAACCGCTCGCGGAGCGCGCCGACGAGCTTCTCGGCGGCCGTGGGCCGCAGCAGGCCCGCCATGTCCTTGATCGCGATGATGTGCGCGCCGGCGTCGACGATGCGGTCGGCGAGCCCGAGGTAGTAGTCGAGCGTGTAGAGGTCTTCGGCCGGGTCGAGCAGGTCGCCCGTGTAGCAGAGCGCGACCTCGGCCAGCGCATGGCCGGTGCCGAGCACCGCGTCGATGGCCGGGCGCATCTGCGAGACGTCGTTCAGCGCGTCGAAGATGCGGAAGATGTCGACGCCCGTCGAAGCGGCCTCGCGCACGAAGGCGTCGGTGACCTCGGTCGGGTACGGCGTGTAGCCGACCGTGTTGCGACCGCGCAGCAGCATCTGGATGTTGATGTTCGGCAGCGCCTCGCGCAGCGCGGCGAGCCGCTCCCACGGGTCTTCGCCGAGGAAGCGGAGCGCGACGTCGTAGGTCGCGCCTCCCCACGCCTCGACCGAGAGCAGCTCGGGCGTCAGGCGCGACACGTACGGTGCGACGGCCGTGAGGTCCTTCGTGCGCACGCGGGTCGCGAGGAGCGACTGGTGCGCATCGCGGAACGTGGTCTCCGTCACGGCGAGCGGCGTCTGCGCGCGCAGCGCCGCGGCGAAGCCCGCGGGTCCCAGCTCGAGCAGGCGCTGGCGCGAGCCGGCCGGCGCGGGCGCCGACAGGTCGACGGCGGGCAGCTTCTCGACCGGGCTCACGCTGATCGGCGCGGGGCCGTTCGGCTGGTTCACCGTGACATCGGCGAGCCAGTTGAGGATCTTGGTGCCGCGGTCCTTCGAGACGCGGCCACGCATCAGCTGGGGCCGCTCGTCGATGAACGAGGTGCTGAGATCGCCCGCCTCGAAGGCGGGGTCTTCGAGCACGGCCTGCAGGAAGGGGATGTTCGTGGAGACGCCGCGGATGCGGAACTCGGCGAGGGCGCGCTTCGCGCGGGTCACGGCCTGCCGGTAGTCGCGCCCGCGGCAGATGAGCTTCGCGAGCATCGAGTCGAAGTGCGGGCTGATCTGCGCACCCGGGTTCACGGTGCCGCCGTCGAGCCGGATACCGGCGCCGCCGGGCGAGCGGTAGGTCGTGATCTTCCCGGTGTCGGGCCGGAAGTTCGCAGTCGGGTCCTCCGTCGTGATGCGGCACTGCAGCGCGACGCCGCGGAGCCGGATCTGGTCCTGCAGCAGGCCGAGGTCGGCCAGCGACTCGCCCGCCGCGATCCGCATCTGGGAGACGACGAGGTCGACGTCGGTCACCTCCTCGGTGACGGTGTGCTCGACCTGGATGCGCGGGTTCATCTCGATGAAGACGTGCTGCCCGGCACGCTCGCCCGCGGTGTCCACGAGGAACTCCACGGTGCCGGCGTTGACGTAGCCGATCGACTTCGCGAACGCGATCGCGTCGCGGTGCAGCGCCTGCCGGACCCCCTCGTCGAGGTTCGGCGCCGGGGCGATCTCGACCACCTTCTGGTGACGCCGCTGCACGGAGCAGTCGCGCTCGAACAGGTGCACGGTCTCGCCCGTGGCATCCGCGAGCACCTGCACCTCGATGTGGCGCGGACGCAGGACGGCCTGCTCGAGGAACATGGTCGGGTCGCCGAACGCGCTGTCGGCCTCGCGCATGGCCTCCTCGAGGGCGGGTCGCAGTTCCTCCTTGGTGGCCACGCGGCGCATGCCGCGCCCGCCGCCTCCGGCGACCGCCTTGGCGAAGATCGGGAAGCCGACCTCGTCGGCCTGGGCCAGCAGGGCCTCGATGTCGCGCGAGGGCTCCGTGGACTTCAGGACCGGCACGCCCGCGGCGATGGCCTGCTCCTTCGCGGTGACCTTGTTGCCCGCCATCTCGAGCACGCGCGTGGGCGGGCCGATGAATGCGATGCCGGCCTCGGCGGCAGCCTGCGCGAGTTCGGGGTTCTCGGAAAGGAACCCATAGCCCGGATAGATGGCATCCGCGCCCGACTCCCGGGCGACGCGGATGATCTCCGAGACGTCGAGGTAGGCGCGAACGGGATGGCCCGGTTCGCCGATCTGGTAGGCCTCGTCGGCCTTCAGCCGGTGCAGCGAGTTGCGGTCTTCGAAGGGGTAGACCGCGACGGTCTTCGCCCCTACCTCGACGGCTGCGCGGAACGCGCGGATCGCGATCTCGCCGCGGTTGGCTACCAGGATCTTCGTGAACATGCAGGCCTTTCCGACACGGTTTCCGCACAGCGAACGTTTAGGTTTCGCCCGAGGACTAAAGGTAACGTATCTGTTCGTGCACGTTCTCTCCGTCAGCTCCCTGAAAGGCGGCGTCGGCAAGACCACCGTGACCCTCGGATTGGCGTCGGCGGCCTTCGCCCGCGGCGTCCGTACCCTCGTGGTCGACCTCGACCCGCAGTCCGATGTCTCGACCGGCATGGACATCCAGGTCGCCGGCCACCTCAACGTCGCCGATGTGCTCGCCTCCCCCAAGGAGAAGATCGTGCGCTCGGCCATCGCGCCGAGCGGATGGGCGCGACAGAACCCGCAGGCCACGATCGACGTCATGATCGGCAGCCCGGCCGCGATCAACTTCGACGGCCCGCACCCCTCGATCCGCGACATCTGGAAGCTCGAGGAGGCGCTCGCCAACGTCGAGGCCGACTACGAGCTCGTGCTCATCGACTGCGCGCCCTCGCTGAACGCGCTGACCCGCACCGCGTGGGCCGCGAGCGACCGCGTCGCCGTGGTCACCGAGCCCGGGCTCTTCTCGGTCGCGGCGGCCGACCGCGCGCTGCGCGCCATCGAGGAGATCCGCCGCGGCCTCTCCCCCCGCCTGCAGCCGCTCGGCATCATCGTGAACCGTGCGCGCGTGCAGTCGCTCGAGCACCAGTTCCGCATCAAGGAACTGCGCGACATGTTCGGCCCGCTCGTGCTCTCTCCGCAGCTGCCCGAGCGCACGTCGCTCCAGCAGGCGCAGGGCGCCGCGAAGCCGCTGCACATGTGGCCGGGCGAGAGCGCTGAAGAGATGTCGAACCACTTCGACCAGCTGCTCGAGCGCGTGCTGCGGACGGCGCGCATCGCGGAGTTCGCGACCGGACCGATCCCCCAGCAGTACGAGATCGAGTCGCACGCGATCTGACGTCGTCCGACGTCACGCGGCGGCGACCGATCGGCATCACGCGCCGGACGGCGATGACCTCGCGAGATGCGTCGCGCCGTGACCTCAGGAGATGCGTCGCGCCTTGGCGCCGCGCCGGGCGGCGAGCTCGTCGAGCTGGTCGACGTGCTGGGTGTCGAGTGCGACGAGCGTCGACTCGACCTCGCGCAGCACCTTGCCCACGGCGATGCCGAAGACGCCCTGGCCGCGGTTCACGAGGTCGATGACCTCGTCGTCGGAGGTGCACAGGTACACGCTCGCGCCGTCGCTCATGAGCGTCGTCTGCGCGAGATCCTGCACGCCGGCCTCACGGAGCTGGGTGACCGCGGTGCGGATCTGCTGCAGCGAGATGCCGGTGTCGAGGAGTCGCTTCACGAGCTTCAGGACGAGGATGTCGCGGAATCCGTAGAGCCGCTGCGAACCGGACCCGGCCGCACCGCGAACGGTCGGCTCCACGAGCTCGGTGCGGGCCCAGTAGTCGAGCTGGCGGTAGCTGATGCCGGCCGCGCGGGCCGCCACGGCGCCGCGGTAGCCGGTGCCCTCGTCGTGTTCGGGAAGGCCGTCGGTGAAGAGCAGGCCGAGGTCGTAGCGCGCCTGTTCGCTCCGCTCGAACTCAGTCATGTGGCCGCCCCTCGTCTCCGCGCCGGTTCCCCGGCGACGCGGGTTCCACGCTACCGACCCGGACACCCCCGGCCAAACACATCCGGCCGTTCGTCACGGCGTGTCGCGGCGACACGTCAGCGACCGAGATGGACGAGCGTCTGGCGCACCATGCTGGCGTGCAGGGTCTCGAGGTGGCGACCGAGTTCGAGCGCCCGTTCGAGCGACCGGGCCTTGTCGGCCGGATCGGCACGACGCGAGGGGGCGATGGCCTGCTCGACGAGCGCGGCCTCGCGCTCGGCGGCGACGCGCACGCTGCGGAGGTGCCGCGGCTCGATGCCGACCGCGCGCAGCGCCGCCAGCGACCGGAGCACCGTGAGCGCCTCCTCGCCGTAGTGGTCGGCGGCCGGAAGGAGCGCGGCCGACACGGCGTCGTCGATCAGTGCGGGGGGTGCTCCGGCCTCGCGGGCCAGCTCGTCGCGGCGGAACCGCCGCGGTCGGGGCGCGGCGGGCGCGCTCGTCGCCCCGGGCAGGGCGGGCGTCTCACCGGCGTCGATCGTCTCGAGGTGCGCACGGATGACCTTCAGCGGCAGGTAGTGGTCGCGCTGCATCGACAGCACGAACGCGATGCGCTCGACGTCGGCGGGCGCGAACTTGCGGTACCCCGACGGTGTGCGGGCCGGGGAGATGAGTCCCTGCTCCTCGAGGAAGCGCAGCTTCGAAGGGGTGAGTTCGGGGAACTCCGGCTGCAACCGCGCCAGGACCTGGCCGATGCCGAGCAGCGGCGTCGCGCCGCTCGCAGCACGGGATGCGGCCGTACGGGCCACTAGCCGCCCGCCACCGGAGCGAGATCGCGCCGCGAGGCGTAGAACGTGAGGCGGTACTTGCCGATCTGCACCTCGGCGCCGTCGGACAGCAGCGCGGTCTCGATGCGCACGCCGTCGAAGTAGGTGCCGTTGAGCGAGCTGAGGTCCTTCACCTCGAAGGCCGTGCGATGGCGGAGGAACTCCGCGTGCTTGCGAGAGACCGTGACGTCGTCGAGGAAGATGTCGGCGTCCGGGTGCCGGCCCACCGTCGTCACGTCCTGGTCGAGCAGGAAGCGTGCACCGCTGTTCGGGCCGCGACGCACGATGAGCAGTGCGGAGCCGCTCGGCAGCGCCGCGATCGCCTCCTGCTCCTCGGCCGACACGTCGGCGTCGAGTCCGGCGAGTTGGGCAGCGGCCTCTCGGCTGAACCCGATCGTCGAATCGTCGGAACGCCCCGCGCCCCGCGCCGACCCGAGTGCGTCGCCCGAGTCCCGCGTGTCGCCGGCCTGGGTGCTGTCGTCATGCGCCACGGCTAACCTCCCGATCCCAGCGTATCGGATCGCGGGTCGCGTGCCACCCGCGGCATGCGGATGACGCGCACGGTCTCGATGGCGTAGATCACGCCGGCCCACCAGTAGAGGAACGCACCCCAGAGCGTGATGGCCCAGCCGACCGGCGCGGTCACGGCCTCGATCGCCGGGAAGGCAGGGCCGAGCATGATGACGGGCAGCCCCGTGAACAGGGCGAAGGTCGCGACCTTGCCGAGCTGGTGCACGGGCAGCGGCCCGAATCCGTGGTTCGCGAGGACGACGCCGAGGATCAGCAGGAAGGCGTCCCTCGCCACGATGATCGCGACGATCCACCACGGAACGAGCCCCTGCGCCGCGAGCCCGATGAGGGCCGCGAAGATGTACAGCCGGTCTGCCGCGGGATCGAGCAGCTGGCCGAGCCGGGTGATCTGCCCAAGCCGCCGTGCGAGGAAGCCGTCGAGGAGATCGGTCAGGCTCGCGACGACGAGCACGACGAGGGCTGCGACGAAATCGGCTCGGACGATCAGCACGAGGAACACCGGCACGAGCACGAGGCGCAGCATGCTGAGCACGTTCGGAATCGTCCAGATCCGTCCGTAACCGTCCGACTCCCCTGGCCCGCCCACGGCTCGATCCTATCGAGGCCATAGAATCCGGGATCATGAACCCGTTCACCGTGTCGCTCATCCTCTGCGCCGCGATCACCGCCGGCACCTGGCTCGCCTCGGTCCTGACCCACGAGCACTCCTGGGTCGACCGGATCTGGTCGGTCGCGCCGATCGCCTACGTCTGGATCTTCGCCGCGGGCGACGGCTTCTCCCCCAGGCTGGTGCTGATGGCGTTGCTGGTCACGGCGTGGGGCATCCGGCTCACGTTCAACTTCGCGCGCAAGGGCGGCTATCGGCCCGGCTCCGGAGAGGACTACCGCTGGGCGATCCTGCGAGGACGGATGCCGGGCTGGGCGTTCGCGCTGTTCAACATCGCGTTCATCTCGATCTTCCAGAACGCCCTGATCTTCGCGATCACGCTGCCCGCCCTCACGGCGTCGGGCTCGGCGACGCCGATCGGCGTGTGGGATCTCGTGCTCGCGATCGCGTTCGTCGCGTTCCTCGTCGGCGAGACCGTGGCCGACCAGCAGCAGTGGGAGTTCCACCGGTGGAAGCAGGCCGAGCGCGAGGCCGGCCGCTCGCCCGAGCCGGGATTCCTCCAGTCGGGCCTGTTCCGCGTGTCGAGGCATCCGAACTTCTTCTTCGAACAGGCCCAGTGGTGGGTGCTCTACGGGTTCGCGATCGCCGCGACCGGGGTGTGGCTGCACTGGACCATCGCGGGCGCGGTGCTGCTCACCGCGCTCTTCATCGGCTCGACCGTCTTCACCGAGTCGATCTCCTCCCAGCGCTACCCGGACTACCGCGAGTACCGGCGGCGGACGTCGATGCTCGTGCCCTGGTTCCCGCGCCCGGCGGGTCTGCCGACCGGAGCGAGCGCCGCGCGTTCGTGACCCGAGCCGCCCGCCGACGGCTCAGAGCCGGGCGATGAGACCGGGCCAGGCCTCGGCGAACCGGGGGTGCAGCGGCAGCCCCGTCACCTCGTCGACCCGAACCCAGCGCAACGCGATGCTCTCGGGATCGCTGACGACGGGCTCGAACCGCTCGACGGCGTCGGCGACGACGGTCGTGTACGACCAGTAGCCGAGGTCGAGCACCGAGCTGAATCGCACCCGGAGCAACGCCTCGGGCACGCCGGCCTCCTCGTGCGCTTCGCGGACCGCCGCGTCGACGGCCGATTCGCCCTCGTGGCGCGCCCCGCCCGGCATCCCCCAGGTTCCGCCGAAGTGGCTCCACTGGGCGCGGTGCTGGAGCAGGATCTCGCGCTGCGGGCTCACCACGAGCAGGCCCGCGGCGCCGAACCGCCCCCAGTACCGGGTGCCGTCGGGACCTTCGGCCCATGCGTCGCCGCTCCTGCCGCTCATCCTCCCAGCATGGCCTACCGAGCGGGGCGCATGACCTCCGGCGTCGTGCGGGTCGACGTAGGCTGGCCGGGTGAACGACGAGTCCCCCGTGCGCGTGGACGCCTGGCTGTGGGCCGTGCGGCAGTACAAGACCCGGTCGGCGGCGACCGCCGCGTGCCGGGCCGGACACGTGCGCGTGAACGGCGAGCGGGTGAAGGCCGCCCAGCTCGTGCGGCCGGGCGACGAACTCCGCGTGCGCGTCGCGGGGTTCGACCGGCACCTCGTCGTGCGTCGCACGCTGGTCAAGCGCGTATCGGCGGCCCTTGCGGCGACCGCCGTCGACGACCGCACTCCCCCGCCGCCTCCGCGGACGGAGCAGGCGATCGTCCCGGTGCGCGACCGCGGTGCGGGCCGGCCGACCAAGCGCGAGCGACGCGACATCGAGCGGCTGCGCGGTCGCTGAGCGGGCGTAGCCTGATGGTCGTGGAGAAGCAGATCACGCACGAGCCCGACGCGCGGCGCTACGTCCTCACGGTCGACGGCACCCCGGCGAGCGTCCTCGACTACCGGGTGCTCGCCGACTCCGTCGCGTTCACGCGCACGTTCACGAATCCGCCGTATCGCGGGAGCGGGCTGGCCGGCGAGGTCGTCGCGTTCGCCGTCGACGACGTCGAGGCGAACTCGAAGCTGCGCATCGTGCCGAGCTGCTGGTACGTCGGCGAGTGGTTCGACCGGCATCCCGAGCGGGCGCACCTGCTCGACCCGCGGGCGGGCTGAACGGTGGTCGCCGGCTACTCGGCCGCGCAGGTCCGCGCCGCCGAGGCGCCGCACCTGGCGGCGGGCGAACCGCTCATGCGCCGCGCCGCCGCGGCGCTGGCCGCGAGCATCCGACGCGAACTGCTGGCTTCGGATGCCTCGGCCGGGCCCGTGCTCGTGCTGGCCGGCACCGGCGACAACGGCGGCGACGCGCTGTTCGCGGCGGCCGAGCTCGCCGCCGACGGCGTCGAGGTCGACGTCGTTCCGACCGGTTCGCGGATGCATCCCGCAGCGGCGGCGGCGGTTCGCGCGGCGGGGGCGCGCGTCTGGGATGCCGGCGGCGAGGCCGACACCGGCGCCGGCGAGGACACCGCCGCCGACCCGGCGTTCGCGCAGGTGGCCGAGCGCGCCGTGCTCGTCGTCGACGGCATCCTCGGCACCGGAACGAGCTCGGACCCGGCGCTGCGCGGACGTGCGCGCGAACTCGTCGAACGCCTCATGCCGGTCGTGGCGCGCACGCGCGCGACGGTCGTCGCGGTCGACCTGCCGAGCGGCATCCACCCCGACGACGGATCGGTGCCCGACCCGACCGTGCTGCGCGCGGACGTGACGGTGACGTTCGGCGCCGCCAAGGCCGGGCTCCTCATCGAGCCGGGCGCCGACCTCGCGGGGCGCGTCGAGGTCGTCGACCTCGGACTCGGCCGCGAGCTCGCCCGGATGACGCCGCTCGTCGAACGCGCCTGAGCTCCGAGGCGTGGGCCTCGCGGGTCAGTACCAGTTGACGGACTGCGAGTGCGACCAGGCGCTGCACGGCGTGCCGTACGAGCCGGCGATGTAGCCGAGGCCCCAGCGGATCTGCGTGGCCGCGCTCGTCTGCCAGTCGGCGCCGGCGGTGGCCATCTTGCTGCCCGGCAGCGACTGCGGGATGCCGGTGGCGCCGCTCGAGGCGTTCATGGCCTGGTAGTTCCAGCCCGACTCCTTCTGCCAGAGGTTCACGAGGCACTGGAACTGGTCGCCGCCCCAGCCGTACTGCGAGGCGGCGAGGTCGGCGGCGTAGGCCTTGGCGCCGGCCGGGGTGTTGGCGGCCGCCAGCGCCTCGGCCGCTGCGCGCGCCTGCTCGGCCTGTACGCGGTCGAACTCCGCGGCTGCCGCTGCCGTCTGCGCGGCCTGCTCCTTCGTCTGGCGCGTGAGGTCGACGAGCGACCCGAGCGGCAGCGACTCGTAGTCGCCGAGCGAGGCGACGGCGGAGGCGAGCCCGGTGGCGTCGACCTTGCCGTCGGCGGCCTGCAGGGCCGACTGCGCGACGGCGATGGTGTCCTTCGCCGAGTCGATGGCCTTCGCCTCGGCGACGGTCGAGTACGCACCGAGCTGGTCGCGGTGCAGGCCCGTCGCGTTCGTCACCGCAGCGGTCGCCTCGACGCGCTGCTGGGCGTCGGCCGCGGCTTTCACGGTGAAGCCCGAGCCGACGACGGCGCCGACGGCGACGACCGCGGCCGCACCGATCAGGCGGCGACGGCCGAGGCGACGGCCGCGCAGGGTGCGGCGGGTCTCGGGCTGGGCGGGGGTCTCGGGGCGGTGGGGCGTGGGCGCGTCTGAAGTCTGGTTTCGCATGGGTTCCTGCTCGGAGTGGGGGTCGGAGCATGCGCCGACCGCCGAGCCCGGGCGCGCACAAGTCCGCTACTCTGCCCCGCCAAACTGAACAGAACCTCAGTTCTCCCTGTGCGAACCATGACCGTCGTGCCGCCGAGGCATACTCGTCGGGTGCCCGATTCCTCCCACGCCGTAGCCCTGCCGTCGCCCGGCGACCGCTGCCCGTGCCGCAGCGGCGAGGTGTTCGGCGCCTGCTGCGGTCCGCTGCTCGACGGCCGAGCGGCGGCGCCGACGGCGGTGCAGCTCATGCGCAGCCGGTTCACCGCCTACGCGGTCGGCGCAGACGCCTACCTGCTCGAGTCGTGGCATCCGTCGACCCGACCCGCGTCGCTCGAACTCGACCCCGGCACGACGTGGCGCTCGCTCGAGATCGTCGCGACGGAGGCCGGCGGCCCGTTCGACACCACCGGTGTCGTCGAGTTCATCGCGCGCTATCGCGACGCCGACGGAGCCGGACGCCTGCACGAGCGCAGCCGGTTCGTCCGGGAAGCGGGACGCTGGCGCTACGTCGACGCGGCCGGCTGATCGGGTGCGGGTCGGTCGGGCGCCGACCGGTCGACATCGGTCGAGAACCCGGCGATACCGGCGCGCTCGTGGCTGTCGGCGAGTTCCTCGAAGAGCGTGATCGTGAGGTCGGCCGGCGCCTCGAGCCTCGCGTTGAGGGAGCGCCACGGCGTCTCGACCGGTTCGGCGACCACCGTCGCGCCGGCCGCCTCGAGCCGCCGCGTCGCACCGGTCGCGTCGGTGACCTCGAAGGCGAGGCGGATCCTCGGGCTCTCGCGGCCGCCCGCCTCGATACGGTTGATCTCGCGACGATGTCCGGGGCTCGCGATCTCGAGCGTCGCGCGACCCACCTCGAGGATCGAGACGCGATCGTCGCCGCCCTCGGCATACGCGACGGACTCGGGCAGTCCGAGCGCGTCGCGGTAGAACGCGACCGCCTCGTCGAAGTCGGCGGCCTCCACGACCACGCGCAACTGGGCGACCGAGGGGCGAGGGGCATCCGTCATGGCACGATCCTCGCACGGGATGCCGCGCGCGCACGCGGTTACGCCCATGGCGAGCGCGGGGCGGAATCAGGGCGGATTCGAAGACTCGCCGCGTAGCCTGACCCGCGTGAATCCGCTCGACGGGACCCCTCCCGCCCGCCAACGTTCCGACCTGCCGATGCTGACCGCCCGGGCCCAGGAATCGCTCGACACGCTCGACGCGGGCGCCCTCGACGAGATCCGCGCGCTGCGCGACGAGACCGAGCGCTTCATGCTCCGGTACAAGTTCGGCATGGACGAGGTCATCACCAAGGTCGCGATCCTCCGCGAGGAGTTCAACCAGGCGAACGACTACAACCCGATCGAGCACATCTCGAGCCGGCTGAAGAGCCTCGACAGCGTCGTCTCGAAAATGCGCCGCAAGGGCGTCGAGCCGACGTTCGACGCGATCCGCGACACCGTCACCGACATCGCGGGCGTCCGCGTGACGTGCAGCTTCGTCTCCGACGCGTACCGCATCTTCGAACTGCTGACCGCGCAGCCCGACCTGCGCGTGCTGAAGGTGAAGGACTACATCAAGCAGCCCAAGCCGAACGGCTACCAGAGCCTGCACGTCATCGTCGAGGTGCCGGTGTTCCTCTCGACGGGCGCGCATCCGGTCGCCGTCGAGGTGCAGATCCGCACCATCGCGATGGACTTCTGGGCCAGCCTCGAGCACAAGATCTACTACAAATACGAACGCCAGGTTCCGCAGGAACTGCTCGAGAAACTGACGGATGCCGCCCGCACGGCGGCCGAGCTCGACACGCGCATGGAGGGCCTGCATCGCCAGGTGCACGGGCTGCCGAAGGCACACCGGGCGACGTCGCTGGTCTGACCGGGGCGGCGCCCCGACCGGCCGTCAGCGCGCGAATGTGGCGAACCACGCCGCGCCCTCGGGCGTCGGCGTGAGTCCCCGATCGTCGCGGTCGCGCACCAGGAGCCCGTCGGCCAGCAGCACCCCGAGCATGTGCGCTCCCACGGCACCGGCGAGGTGCGGGCGGCGCTCCGTCCAGTCGAGGCATCCCCGTACGGCCGGGCGCTTGCCGGTAGGGGGCACGCGGTCGAGCCCGAGCCGCATCGCCAGCGGCCCGGGCCGGTCGGTCAGGGAACCGGGCTGCCCGATACCCAGGGGCTCGATCGATCCCTCGCCCACGAGCGCGTCGGCGAGGTCGAGCGCGAGTCGTCCGGCGAGGTGGTCGTAACAGGAGCGCGCCTCGGCGAGGCGCTTCGCCGCACGCGAGCCCGCGTACGAGGTCACCGGCCGGCGCGGCGCGATCGCCTGCAGCGCCTCGACGGCCCGGGCGACCTCGGCGCCCGCGAGGCTGAAGTATCGGTGACGACCCGACCGCGTCGCGACGACGAGCCCGCCCTCGACGAGCTGCGCGAGATGCGAACTGGCCGTCGGCGCGGCGACGCCCGCGATGGCCGCGAGGTCGCTCGCCGGCAGCGATCGACCGTCGAGCAGGGCCGTGAGCATGGCTGCGCGCGCGGGGTCGCCCATGAGCTTGGCGGGAGCGGCGAGGTCGGCGTCGGCGTCCATGCCGTCCACGATACGTCGGCGACGATTCGACCGGCATCGAAGCGTCCCGCCGATACCGTCGCACCGTGCCGATCATCACCGACTCCGCCTCCGCGCGGACGCTGCTCGCCGATCCCGGCGCGACCGTGCCCGGACCCGACCCGACCGCGCGCGGGCCGCTCGCCGACCTGCGCCGAGGCGTCTCCAGGTTCGCGAACGGCGCGGACCACGCGCACCGTCGGAACACCATCGAAGTACTCCTCGACCGGCTCGAGCCCGCTGCGCTCGCGGCCGACGCGGCGGCGCGCGCCCGCGATGCCGTGCGTGCCGGCAGCCGAGACGCCGACGCGTGGGCCATCCGCCGGATCCCGGCCGCCGCGATCGCCGGCGCGCTCGGCTTCGCCGACCCGGATGCGGCCGCCGTCGAGGCAGAGGTCGTCGCCGACGCCTACCGCTCCGGCGCGACCTCGCCCGCCGTCGATGCGGCGGCCGCCCGGCTGCTGCACGCGGCGGGCGGCGATCGGCCTGATGCGGCCCTCCGGGTGCAACTCGTGGTGCAGGCGCATCGCGCGACCGGCGACACGGTCTCGCGCGCGATCGAACGGCTCGCGCAGGCTTCGCCCGAGACCGCGGTCGACCCCGTGCTCGACGCGCGGCACGCGCCCGACGCGCTCGGCAACCCGGTCGTCGACGCAATGGACGGCGCGCTCCGCGCTGCGCCGGTCGCGACCACCGTGCGCGTGCGCGCCGGCCTGCGGGTCGAGGTCGCCCTCGCCGACCCGGTGGCCCCGCACAGCACGCCGCCGGGCGAGCTGCTGGCCTTCGGCGCGGGCCCCAGGCGGTGCCCCGGCACGGCGCACGCCCTCGCGATCGCCGGCGCCGTCGTCGGCGAACTCCGGCGTGCCGACGGATCGGTCGGCTCGTGCTGACGGCTGCCGAGTTCCGTGCACGGCATCGGCCGGGGCATCCGCTGCTGCTGCCCAACGCCTGGGACCTCGCGTCGGCCGGATGGCTCGTCGCCGACGGATTCGACGTCGTCGGGACGACGAGCCTCGGCGTGGCGGCCGTCGCCGCGCTGCCCGACGGCGCGGGCCTGACGGCGGATGCCACGTTCGCGCTCGCCCGGCGGCTCACCTCGGCCTGCATCACGGTCACGGTCGACATCGAGTCGGGCTTCTCCGAGGACGTCGACGAGATCGCGGGCTACGCGGCCCGGCTGGCGGCGCTCGGCGTCGTGGGCGTGAATATCGAGGACTCGGGCCCCGACGGGAACCTCGTGGATCCCTCGATCGCGGCCGCCAGGATCACCGCCATCGTCGACGCGGCGCCCGAGCTGTTCGTGAACGCCCGCGCCGACGCGTTCTGGGTCGGCGGCGACGCCCCTCGCGAGGAGCGGCTCGTCGACGCGCGCGGACGACTGGCGGCGTACGAACGGGCCGGCGCATCGGGTGCGTTCGTGCCCGGCGTGCTCGACCCGACCGAAGTGCGTGAACTGGTCGAGTCCACGGCGCTCCCGATGAACGTGCTCGTGCAGCCGCCGGGCGGACTCGACGTGGCGGCGCTCGCCCGCCTCGGCGTGGCCCGCATCAGCACCGGATCGCTGCTGGTGCGGGCGGCGCTCGGCGCGATGACGTCGACGATGCGGGCCGTGCGCGAGGGCACGGCCCCGCCGGCGCTCGACGTGCCGGGGTACGAGGTCGTGCAGGCCCACCTGGCCCGGCCTGCCGGCTGAGCCGGCCGATGCTCAGTCGGGTTTCTTGGCGCGGCTCGGCTGCACTCGGGTGGGTTCGCCCGGCATCTTCGGGAAGTCGGGCGGGAAGGGCAGTTCACCGAGGCCGTCGTCGAGGTCGCGCTTCCACCACTCGAGCAGCACGTCGATGCGCCCGGGTTCGTCGTGCATGCGCGCCCACGGGTCGCCGCGCTCGGCGAGCCGGTCCGGCATCGTGAGCACGGTGAACTCCTTCGGGTCGGCGGTCTCGACCTCGGACCAGTCGAGCGGCGCCGAGACCGACGCCCACGGCAGCGCGCGTGGGCTGTAGGCGCCCGCCATCGTGCGGTCGCGGTTGGCCTGGTTGAAGTCGACGAAGACGCGATCGCCGCGCTCCTCCTTCCACCACGCGGTCGTGACGTGCTCGGGCATGCGCCGCTCGAGCTCGCGGGCCGCCGCGATGACCGCATGCCGCACGTCGAGGAACTCATGGGTCGGCTCGATGGGCGCGAACACGTGGATGCCCCGGTTGCCGGACGTCTTCACGAACGCGGTCAACCCGACCTCGGCGAGCAGCTCGCGCAGCGCGAGCGCCGCGGGTACCGCCTCGGCGAACCCGGTGCCGGGCTGCGGATCGAGGTCGATGCGGAGCTCGTCGGGGAAGTCGGAGGCCCCCGCGCGCGAGGCCCACGGGTGGAACACGACCGTGTTCATCTGCGCGGCCCACACCGCGACGGCGGGCTCGTCGATGACGACCTGCGGATGCGATCGGCCGCTCGGGTACGTCACGGGCACGGCCCGCACCCACTCGGGTGCACCCTTGGGCGGGTTCTTCGAGAAGAACTGCTCGCCCTCGACGCCCTCGGGGAAGCGCTGGAGCGACACGGGCCGGTCGCCGTTCGCCGCGACGAACGCCTCGCCGACCGCGACGAGGTATTCGGCGAGCGCGAGCTTCGTGACGCCGGCGGCGGGCCAGATGGC
The DNA here is from genome assembly GCF_009647605.1 of Agromyces agglutinans. Lineage (GTDB taxonomy): Bacteria > Actinomycetota > Actinomycetes > Actinomycetales > Microbacteriaceae > Agromyces > Agromyces agglutinans. Next base: position 25,691 of record NZ_WJIF01000018.1, read on the forward strand.
GCGCTTGGGACTCGAGATGCGCACGTCGCGATCGCCGTGCGGACCGGGGACGGTGAGGGTGACGGCTTCTGCGGCCATGTGGGCGACGCTACCGCACGCCGCCCACGCCGGTCAGGAGGCCTGCGCTTCGGCGATGCGGCCGTAGCGCACCTGGGCGCGCGCCCTGGCCTTGGCTGCCTCGGTCTCGCGGTCCTTCGGCGGCGCGGTGGTGACGAGGTCGTCGAGGAGATGGCGCGTGATGTGGGCGATCTCAGCGACGGCGCGGTCGAACGCCTCGGCGTTGGCCTTCGACGGCTTCGTCGTGCCGCTCACCTTGCGCACGAACTGCAGCGCGGCGGCGTGGACCTCGTCATCGGTCGCGGCGGGCTCGAAGTTGTGGAGGACGTGGATGTTCCGGCACATGCCGGGAGCCTACTCCGGCGGGTGAGGAGCGCTCACGGCTTCGTGGACGGATGCCTCGCGCACCGGCCGCAGGCGGAACAGCCTGACGACCCGGCCCGAGTCGCGCTCGTAGCCGCGGTACCCCGGCCACTGCGCCTCGATCCGCGCCCACGCGGCATCCCGCTCGTCGTCGGCGAGCGGGGTCGCGCGAACCGGCATCCGTCGCCCGCGCACCGTGATCGCGGCGTCGGGGTGCGCGAGCAGGTTGTAGGTCCACCCGGGGTGCCGGTCGCGGGCGAAGCTCGTGCCGGCGACGATCGCGCGCCCGCTGCCGTCGGGCGTGTACATGAGCGCGGTGTCGCGCGCCTCGCCGGTCTTCGCGCCGATCGTGTGCAGCACGAGCGAGGGCACGAGCAGCGCGCTCAGCTGCACCCGCCCGCGCGTGAGCCGGCCGAGGACGGCCTCGATCGGCGGCAGCAGCACCGGGCCGAGCGCCCGGAACGCCCGCGTGCGCGTCAGCGGCGCGACGAGGCGCCGCACGACGTCGACCACCGCGGTCATCGGCGCGTCCGGGGCTCGAGCGCGTCGCGCGCGGCGATGACCTCGGCCGCGGCATCCTGCGCCCGCCGCTCGGCGCGCTTCAGCCGCCGCAGCGCCATCGATCGGGCGCCGTACCGCTCGGCGACCCGGTCGCGCCGTTCGTCGATGCTCGTGATGATGTAGGCGCCGGCGATCAGGATCACCTGCGCCGAGAAGTTGAACCAGATCAGCAGCGCCACGAGCGCACCGAACGACGCGAGCAGGGGGTTGCTCGACGCGCCCCCGACGAACAGGCCCGAGAGCACCTGCAGCACGGTGAGTCCGATGCCGCCGAGGGCCGCCCCGACCCAGAGCTCGCGGGCGTTCGGCCGCTGGCCCGAGAGCAGCCGGAAGACGCCCGCCACCGCGACGGTGTCGATGACGAAGGTGATGAGGATCGACACGGCCTGCGTGGTGAACCCGGAGAACGGGTCGCCACGGCCGATGCCGAGCCAGCCGAGCACGAGCGTCACGGCGCTCGTGCTGAAGACCGTGACCGCCGCCGAGGCGGCGAGCAGCGCGCCGAACCCGATCGCGATCGCCAGGTTGCGCAGCAGCACCCACAGGAAGAACGTCTGGTCGTCGGGCAGGCCGCCGAGCTCGCGGAACGCGAGCCGAAGGCTGCCGATCGCGCCGATCGCGGCTCCCACCAGTCCGACCAGCGCGATCGCGCCCGCGATGCTCAAGGTGAGGGGCTGCACGAGGTCGTCGGGATCGATCAGGCCGTCGGTGCCGACGAGCCCGGGGATCGCCTGGTCGACCGCCGCGACGAGGGCGTCCATCGCGGCGTCGTCGCCCGCCAGCCAGATGCCCGCGATCGCGAAACCCAGGAACACGCCCGCGAAGACCGAGAACAGCGTGCGATAGGTGACGCTGTCGGCCAGCATCGCCCCGTGCCGCTCCTGGTAGAGCAGGAAGGCGCGGGCCGGCTTCGTGCTGAGCACCCACTCGACGACGCGACGGACTCGCGCGACGAGGCCGCCGCGTTCCGCGGGTTCCGGATCAGTCGTCTCGGTGGTCGTTCCCATGGCCACAGGCTAGCGGCGCGGCGCCACCGGTCGCGGGCCGTTGACACCGTCGCATGCCCGCCCCATGAGACGCCGCCGGCCCGCCGCTCGAGGAGAGCGACGGGCCGGCGGGGCGACTCAGCGGTCAGCGCGATTCAGCGGCCGGGGCTCAGTACCAGCCCTTGGCGTTGAACGAGTCCCACGCACCGCACGGGGTGCCGTAGCGGCCGGCGACGTAGCCGAGGCCCCACGTGATCTGCGTGGCGGGGTTGGTCTCCCAGTCGGCGCCGGCGGTGGCCATCTTCGAGC
>NZ_WJIF01000019.1 GCF_009647605.1 Agromyces agglutinans
CCGCGCCGGCCGCGGCAAGCGCGCCCGCGCCGGCCGCGGCAAGCGCGCCCGCGCGAGCCGCGGCATCCGAGCCCGCCCGTGCGCCGGCATCCCCCTGGATCATGCAGCTTCCCGACGGCACCGAACTGGTGCCGCCCGTGGTCTTCGGCCGCCGGCCGCGACCGCACGACGGCGACGGCGCCGTGCATGTCGTCACGCCCTCGCCGCGGCGCGAGATCTCGGGCCGGCACGTCGAGGTCCGCCTCGAGGCCGGCGGGCTCGCGGCCCTCGACCTCGGCTCGACCAACGGCACGCTCGTGCACTCGGCCGGTCGTGCGCCCCGGCTGCTCATCCACAGCGAACAGGTCGCGCTCGAAACGGGGGATATACTCGACCTCGGCGAATCCTACCTCGTGACCGTCGCCCAGGCCTGAGGGGGATCGTCGATCCACGCAATCGGGTCGGTCAGCCCGGGCTGACGGAGAGGGACTCGAGGTGGCGAAACGACGCGTGGCGACGCCTCCGGTGATCGCCGGCTTCACGTATGTCCGGCCGCTCGGTTCCGGCGGATTCGCCGACGTCTTCCTGTACGAACAGGACATGCCGCGACGCGTCGCCGCCGTGAAGGTGCTCCGAGCCGACGCCATCGACCCCGAGGTGCGACGCAGCTTCAACGCCGAGGCCGACGTCATGGCCCGGCTCTCGACGCATCCGGCGATCGTGACGATCCACCAGGCCTCGATCTCCGCCGACGGCCGGCCGTACCTCGCGATGGAGTACTGCCCCGACACGATGGCCGCGCGCTACAAGCGCGAGCCGCTGCAGGTCGCCGAGGTGCTCGACGTCGGCGTCCGCATCGCGGCCGCCCTCGAGACCGCGCATCGCGCGGGGCTCCTGCACCGCGACATCAAGCCCTCGAACGTGCTCATCAACACGTACGGCACGCCGGTGCTCGCCGACTTCGGCATCGCCGCGGCCCTGCACGACGAGGGCGACGCCGAGGTCTTCGCCATGTCGGTGCCCTGGAGCGCCCCCGAGGTCCTTCGCGAGGAGACGACCGGCTCGGTCCAGAGCGAGATCTGGAGCCTCGCGGCGACGCTCTACACGCTGCTCGCGGGTCGCAGCCCGTTCGAGCTCGCCGACCGCTCGAAGAACACGAGCGAGCAGCTCACCCGGCGCATCGTCCGCGCGACCTACACGCGCGTGCCGCAGCCGGGCATCCCGCCGGTCGTCGACGACCTGCTCGCCGCGGCGATGGTGCGCGACCCCGCGCGCCGGTACCCCTCGATGGCGGCGTTCGCCGACCGGCTCCGCGACGCGCAGTACCGCCTCGGCCTGCCGGTCACGGCGTTCGAGGTCGCGGCACCCGAGTGGGCCGGCGCGATGCCCGTGCGCTTCGCCGACGCGTCGAGTCGCGGCCCGGTCATCTCGACCGTGGCGCCCGCGTCGCGTCGCGCGAAGCGGGCCGCGACGCAGGTCTCCGCCGAGGTCGACCGCGACGGCCTGCCCGTCGCCGCCCCGGCGAAGTCCTCGCGCCTGATGCCGGGCCTCGTCGGCGCCGGCGCGGGCGTCGCGCTCGTGCTCGTCGCGTTCATCGCCGGCCGTCTGACCGGGCTGATCTGATGGCGCGGGCGAGCGAGCGCCGCGTCCCGCGGCGCGGCACCATCACGGCCGTCGTGGCGGCCGTCGCCGTCGTCGGCGTGGTCGGCGGATTCGCGGTCGCGAGCACCGGGTACGAGTCGCAGGAGGTGCCGCGCGTCGAGAACGCCGTGTGGGTCACCCGAGACGACGGCCGCTACGGCCGCGTCAACGCCGATCTCGCCGAACTCGACACCGTTCGCTCGGTCGACGATCCGAGTGCCGTGGCGCAGTCGGGTGCGCAGAGCGTGCTCTTCAGCGGCGGCCTGCGCGAGCGATGGACGATCGACCCGGCCGCACCGGTCGACCTCGTCGACGCCTCCGAAGACGCGGCCGCGGCCCCCGAGGCCGCGGGCGGCGAAGAAGGGCCGGTCTCCGCTCCCACCCCCAACGGCACGCGTGAGGTCGTGAGCGCGGGCGAGTACGTCGCGTACCGCACCGACACCGGCCAGATCTCGGTCGGCACGCTCGGCGCCGACACCTTCGTCACGATCGATCCGTACGCTGCCGAAGACGACGAATCGGATGCCGCCGCCGACGGCGAGGAGGCCGAGGTCGAGGAGGTCTACTCGGCCGCCGCGGTGGCCGTCGACGCCGCCGGCGAGGTCGTCTCGTACGGCGCCGCCGACGGCGCCGTCCTCCGCTACGACGCGTCGGTCGGCGAGTTCCGGGGCGAACCGGTCGAACTGGCCGACCCTCCGGCGGCCGACGCACGGCTCGAGCTCGCGATCGTGGGCGGCACCTGGATCCTCATCGAACCCGGGGCCGACCGCATGTGGATCGACGGTGTCGAGGGCGAACTCGAGCTCGATGTCGACGCCGACGCCGTCGTCCAGGAGAGCACCGAGGAAGGCGCCGACGCACTGGTCGCCGATGCACAGGGACTCGTGCGCGTCGACCTCGCGACCGGTGCCTCCGAGCGCGTGCTCGAGGCATCCGGAACCCCCGCAGCGCCGGTTCGCATCGCGAGCGGCGCCGTCGCCGCGTGGCTGTCGGAACAGGGCGGCACGCTGTGGACCGAGGCGGCCGGCGAGCAGACGCTCGAGGTGCCCGGCGAGATCCTCAGCCAGGCCGCCGCGATCGCGCCCGTGCTGCGCAGCAACGGCGACCGCGCGGTGCTCAACGAGACCGGCAGCGGCCTGCTCTGGACCGCGCCCGACGGGCGGCTCATCCCGCTCGAGGAGTGGTCGGTCGACGACGACACCGAGCAGGAGGAGGGCACCGTGCTCGTCGACGACGTGCCGGAGCCAAAGCCGCCGGTCGCCGTCGCCGACTCGTTCGGCGTGCGCGCGGGCCAGCTCGTCAGCCTTCCCGTGCTGCTGAACGACCACGACCCGAACAAGTCCGACGTGCTCACGGTCGCCGGCGGCTCGGTCGGGGCGCTCGCCGATCCCGCATTCGGCGAGGTCTCGGTCGTCACGCAGAGCCAGTCGCTCGCCGTGCGCGTCAACGCGACCTCGGGCTCGACCACGTTCCAGTACGCCGTGACCGACGGCACGCTGGGCTCGGAGCCCGCCACGGTCACGCTCACGGTGGTTCCCGACGACCAGAACTCGGCGCCCGAGTGGTGCGGCGTCGAGGAGTGCCGGCAGGTGTGGCCGACCCCCCAGCTGCTGCCGGGCGGCACCGCGACCGTGCCGGCGCTCGACGGCTGGGTCGATCCCGACGGCGACGCGTTCGTGCTCGCCGATGCGCGAGCGGTCGACCCCGAGGCCCCCGTGACGGTCGTCGCGCGCGCCGACGGGCGCGTCGCGGTGCGCCACACCGACCCGAACGCCCAGGACTCGACGGTCGCCGTGGCCCTGACCGTGCTCGACTCGCACGGCGCCGCCGCCGAGAAGACGCTCGAGTTCGCGATCTCCGGCTCGTCGTCGATCGACGCGAGCGCCGTCGCCGTCACAGGGGGTACGGGCGAGACGGTGGTGGTCGACGTCGCCGAGCACGTCTCGGGCGGCTCGGGGTCGTTCCGCCTCGTCGACGCCGTCGACCCGCTCGGCGGCACCTCGGGGCTGATCGTCACGCCCAACGCCTCATCGGGCACCGTCGAGCTGAGCGCGGCGAACGCCGGCGAGTACGCGGTCACCTACACGGTCGCCGACACCATCACCCAGTCCGAGGAATCGGCGACGATCCGCCTCTCCGTGGTCGACCGCACGACCCCGCTCGCGATCGCGCCGATCACGACCTTCGTGCGTCCGGGCGAAGACACCCGGGTCGACGTGCTGTCGGCCGTGCAGAACTCCACGGGCCGCGTGCTCATGCTGAGCGAGGCGTCGAGCTCGAGCGGCGACCTCGGCGTGGGCATCGTCGGCGCCTCGCAGCTGCGGGTCACGATCTCGGGCGGGGTCGCGCCGCCCGGCGACCCGGCACTCGTCGGCCGGGTACGCGTGACGGTCACCGACGGCACGGGCGCCGCCGTGGTCGGCTCGGTCGACGTGTTCCTCGCCCCGGCGACCGTGCAGGCACCGCCGATCGCGTTGCCCGACAGCGTCACCGTGCGGGCCGGCCAGCTCACCGACATCCCCGTGCTCGCGAACGACGTGAGTCCGCGCGGCGCGCGGCTGGTCGTCGGCCACGAGGTCGTCGGCACCGGTGCCGAGGGCGAGCTCGCGTTCGCCTCGGGCGACGCCGTGCGCTACCTGGCGCCCGCGAAGATCGGCACGTACCAGCTCACCTATTCGGTCGCGCTCGAGAGCGACGCATCCCTGACGGACTTCGCGACGATCACCGTCACCGTGCTCCCGTCGGGCGCGAACCGTGCCCCGAAGCCGCCCGCCCTCGCGGCCCGCGTGCTGAGCGGGCAGAGCGTCGACATCCCCGTGCCGAGCCTCGGCGTCGACCCCGACGGCGACCGCGTGGTGCTCACGAGCATCGGCCAGCCCGCGATCGGCAGCGGCACCGCCTCGATCGGCGCCGAGGGCGACACGATCGTGTACCGGGCTCCGGCGAACGGGGTGCCCGGCGGCCAGCTCTCGTTCGACTACACCGTGCGCGACGGCGACGGCGAGACGGCGACCGCCGTCGTGCGCGTCGGCGTGCTCGATGCGGACCTCGTCGACGCGGCGCCGGTCACCTTCAGCGACTACGTGCGGGCCACGCGCGGCTCGGCGACGGGCGTCACGGTCTCGCCGCTCGGCAACGACCGCGACCCGGCGCTCGGCGAGCTCGAGCTCGTCGACGTCGTGCCCAACGCCCCGCCCGGCTCGACCGAGTACGACCGGCTGGCGTCGCTGATCGACCCCGCGACCTCGACCGACGACGGCCGGGTCGTGCTCGCGGCCGGCGATGTCGCCGGCACGAACTCGTACCTCTACACCGTGCGCTCGGCGGCGACCTCATCGACCGCGCAGGGCCTGATCGTCGTGAACGTCACCGAGCAGGCCGCCGACGACCACCCGATCGTCGCCGACACCGTCGTGACCGCGCGCAACCGCGGCGACTTCGAGCGCGGCGGCCTCGACGTCGTCAGCGGCAAGGTCGAATGGGCGACCGGCGACCTCTCGTCGCTCGGCGTCGAGCTGTGGGGCGGCGCGGCGAGTCGGTACCGCGTCGACGGATGGAACATCTCGGGGTCGCTGCCCGCGAAGGGCGACATCGTGCCGTTCGCCCTCACGACCGACGACGGCACCGTCGAGGCCTACGGCATCCTGCGCATCCCCGCGTTCGACGACCTGCCGGTGCAGCTGCGAGCGGATGTCTCGCCGATCCAGGTCGGCGAGGAGCAGACCCAGGCGTTCGACGTCGGCGACCTGCTCGACCTCGGCTCGGGCGACCGCGTCGAGTACGGCGACGGTCCCTACACCGTGCAGCGGCAGAACTCGTCGTGCACGCCGACCCGCACCGGGGAGGCGGAATACCAGGCGGGCCGCGAGGCGCCGTGGGCCGACACCTGTCTCGTGCCGGTGCGGCTCGACGGCCAGGCGCGCTGGTCGTCCATCGCGGTTCCGGTCGACATCCTGCCGAAGGACCCGCAGGCCCAGCTCACCGCGATCTCGCGGACCGTCGCGCCCGGCGCGACCGAGCAGATCGCGCTGTACGACGCCATGACGACCTGGGAGGGCGGGCGCGAGGGCGACCGCTCGAAGCTCGACTACGCGGTCTCGTTCGGCGGCAGCTCCTTCCTGCAGGCGGGCGGCGGCGACCAGGTCACGTTCGAGGCGCGCGCCGATGCGGTGCCCGGAACCCGCGAGACCGCGACCGTGTCGCTGAGCGCCTTCGGCGGCGTCACCGCGACGATCACGCTCGTCGTCGGCGTCGCACCGCCCGACTCGCCGCGAGGCGCCACGATCACCCGCGAGTGCACCGTCACCGCCGGGCCGTGCACCATCCAGGTCGCGGGCGTCGGCGGCGAGTACGACCCGTTCGCCGGCAAGACGGGGGCGGGCCTCACGCTCGCGTCGATCGGCGCGGGCGGCGGATCGGTGCAGTGCGACGTGGCATCCGTGTCGACGAGCGGCCAGAACTCGGTCGTCGCGACCTTCCCGGGCGGCGCCGTCGCGTTCGGCGGCACCTGCTCCGTGCCCTTCACCGTGCGCGACGCGCAGGGCCGCACCGGCCCCGGCACCCTGACCATCGACGTGCAGGGCTACCCGCAGACGCCGGCCTCGATCTCGACGGTGGGCTACCACGGCACGGGGGTCACGCTCGAGGTGCCGCTCGGCGAAGCCGCCAAGGCGCACCCGGCCGTCAGCACCGTGCGCATCTACCGCGACGGCCGCGACACCGGCGCGAACTGCTCGGCCGTGCTCTCCACGCTCTTCCGCTGCGACGTGGGAGGCCTGCAGAACGGATCGAAGGTCGCCCTCACCGCGCGGGCGGTGAACCAGGTCGGCGAGTCGCTCGACACCAGCCCCGTCACCACCTGGGCGTACCAGCAGCCCCTCGTGCACGAGGCCGCGGCCGCCCCGGTCTACGAGGAGCGGCGCACGAGCACGGGCAACGCGGTCGTCGAGCTGACCATCCGCTCGTCCGACGACACGCGCCAGTTCCGCATCCCCGAGCGCAATCTCACCCTCGACCGCCAGGGGCAGGTCTCGACGTACCGCATCGACGTCTCGCCGGGCCCGCAGCTGCTGACGGTCGTCCCGATCAGCCAGTACGAGCCGCCCACCCGCGGCAACTCCGACGGCGCGAGCACGTTCGTGCCGGTCACGGCCGCTGGATCCCCGTGGTTCCACCACTCGATCTCGGCGAGCGCGACCAGCAACACGTCGATCGCGGTCGCCGACGTCTCGGTCGAGGCCAACGGCAGCGGCCTGCCGACCGAGGTCGTCTACCTGGCCTGGCGCCAGGGCGGCGAGCCGCGCTGCGAGGTCTCGTCGTCGGGCGGCGGCATCTACGTCTCGGGCGGCAACGCGGTGACCTCGACGTCGTCGACGATCGCCGGCCTCGAGGACTACGAGTGGTACTCCGTCAAGGCCTGCGCGTCGAACGGGTACGGTGTCGCGAGCTCGAACGTGCAGAGCCTCATCACCTATGCCACCGGGCAGAACCCCGTCGGCAACTCGACCTACACCGTGGCGACGACGCCGACGAAGTCGGGGACCACCTACAAGTACGGGCTCTCCTCGCCGCCGAGCATGGACGTCGACTCGGACAAGTGGGACATCGAGTACTTCCTGTACGGCGGCTGGAACCGCTCGTTCACCCTGAGCGACGACAGCGCCCCGGGTGACACGAGGGTGCGCGCGTGCCGCGGCATCATCCAACGGTGCTCCGACGAGGTGCAGGTGACCGCGGCCACCGCACCGACCACGGTGACGGTGACGCTGCCGCACGAGACGTGCTTCGCGAAGCCCGAGGACGCGATCGGCGGCGTCTGGGTCTCCGCCGCCGCCCACGGTGCTGCCCGGATCACGGCACCCGTCGGCGTGGCAGCTGCCGACGGCACCAAGCCGGCGACGCTGACCGTCGCGTTCGCGGGCGACTACGCCGATCTGACGACGATCACGCAGGCGATCACGATCTGCGCGCCGCCGCCGGATCCCGAACCGACGGATCCGCCGACCCCGACGGACCCGCCCACCGACCCGCCCACCCCGCCCAACCCCTGACCCGAGCCCGAAGCCCGGCGCGAGGCATCCGCACCCCGCCCGACCCGCCGACCCGCCCCGAGCCGACCCGCCCCGCCGACCCACCGAACGCCCCCGAGAGGACCACCCCTCATGACGATCGCCCCAGTGCAGACGACCTGGTTCGCCGAGACCTTCTCGCTGCTCGCCGACAACGTGGAGCAGGCCATCCTCGGCAAGCGCCACGTCGTCGAGCTCGTGCTGGCGACCGCCATCTCGGGCGGCCACGTGCTGCTCGAGGACTTCCCGGGCACGGGCAAGACGGCCCTCGCGCGCGCGATTGCGCAGACCGTGCACGGCACGAACTCGCGCATCCAGTTCACGCCCGACCTGCTGCCGGGCGATGTGACCGGCGTCACCGTCTTCGACCAGAAGAAGGGCGAGTTCGAGTTCCACGCGGGCCCGGTGTTCGCGAATATCGTNGGGCGATGTGACCGGCGTCACCGTCTTCGACCAGAAGAAGGGCGAGTTCGAGTTCCACGCGGGCCCGGTGTTCGCGAATATCGTGCTCGCCGACGAGATCAACCGCGCGAGCCCGAAGACGCAGTCGGCGCTGCTCGAGGTCATGGAGGAGGGCCACGTCACGGTCGACGGCGTCACGCGCGACGTGGGCGACCCGTTCCTGGTCATCGCGACGCAGAACCCGATCGAGCAGGGCGGCACCTACCGCCTGCCCGAGGCGCAGCTCGACCGCTTCATGATCAAGACCTCGGTCGGCTACCCCGACGACGCGGCGACCCTGCGCATCCTGCAGGGCGTGGCGACGCCGCGCGGCGCGCTCGACGCGGTCGCGACCACCGACACCGTCGTCGCGATGCGCGAGCTCGCCCGCGGCGTCTACGTGAACCCGCTCATCTCCGACTACATCATGCGCATCGTCGACGCCACGCGTCGGGCGAGCGAGGTGCGCCTCGGCGTCAGCGTGCGCGGCGCGATCTCGCTCAGCAAGCTCGTGATGGCCTGGGCCGCAGCGCACGGTCGTAGCTTCGTGACCCCCGACGACGTGCGCGAGCTCGCGGTGCCCGCCCTCTCGCACCGCCTCGTGCTCGAGCCCGAGGCCGAGTTCGACGGCGTCACCGCGGTCGCGGTCATCGGCCAGATCCTGCTCGACGTCGCACCGCCGCGGGAGAACGGCAGCCAGTGACCTTCCACACCGAGTCGCGCCTCGCGCACACCGGCACCGGAACGGGTACCCGTACCCGGGGCGGCACGGTGACGCGCCTCGCGACGACCCGTCGCGGTGGCATGGCGGGCGCCGTGATCGGCCTGCGCATCGCCGCGGCGCGCGTGCGGGGCTCGGTGCGCACGATCGCCGGATGGCTCGGCGAGACGGTCTCCCCGGCGGGCGCGCTGCTGCTCGCCGTCGCGGTGGCCGGGGTCGCGGGTGGGCTCGCCTTCGGCTGGATCGAGGCATGGGCGGCCGCCGGCATCTCGCTCGCGCTGCTCCTGTGCTGCGTGCCCTTCCTGCTGGGCTCGCACGACTACCGGCTCGAGCTCGTGCTCGACCGCGATCGCGTGGTCGCGGGCAACGAGGTCGGCGCCCGCCTCGGGCTGCTGAACGCCGGGCGTGGCACGTCGCTGCCGGGCATCGTCGACATCCCCGTCGGCGCGGGCCTCGTCGAGGTCCACGCGCCGCTCCTTCGCGCCGGCGCCCGGCACGACGAGCGGCTCGCGATCTCGGCCGAACGGCGCGGCATCATCGACGTCGGGCCGATGACGATCTCGCGCGGCGACCCGATCGGCATCCTCCGGCGCGAGCAGCGCTGGCCCGAGGTGCAGCGCATCCACGTGCACCCGCGCACCGTCCACCTGCCGAGCACGAGCTCGGGACTCATCCGCGACCTCGAGGGGCTGCCGACCGGCAAGCTCGTCAACGACGACCTCTCGTTCCATACCGTGCGCGAGTACGTCCGCGGCGACTCGCAGCGGCACGTGCACTGGAAGGCGACCGCGAAGACCGGTCGCATCATGGTGCGCCAGTACGAGGAGTCTCGGCACGCGCGCATCGCCGTGCTGCTCGACACCGACCTCGACGAGTTCGACGGCGAGGAGGAGTTCGAGACCGCGGTGAGCGCCGCGGCCTCGCTGGCGCTGCAGGCCGTGCGCGAGGGCCGCGACGTCTCGGTGTGCGTCGGCGGGCCGCTGCCCGAGTTCGGCGGCGACGTCTTCTCGCTGCGCACCCTGCCGACCCTGACCCCGCGCGCGCTGCTCGACGCGATGGCGGGCGTCGAGGGCGTGGAGCGTGCGACGCCCATCGAGGCGGCCGCAGCGCTCACCGCGCAGGCGGCCAGCGACCTGTCGATGGTGTTCCTGATCGCCGGCTCGCGCACGCCCGTGCAGCGCCTGCGCCAGGCGGCCGTCGCGCTGCCGCCCGGCGTCGCGGTCGTCGCCGTGCGCTGCGAGCTCGGCGCCGAGCCCGCGGTGCGGTCGACGCGCGAGGTCACGATGCTCACACTGGGCGCCCTCGGCGACCTCAGCCGGATGCTCGCGAGGAAGGTGCTCGGATGACCCGCGTCGACCCGACCGCCCGCCGCCGCCGCGGGCCCCGCGGCGGTGAGGACCGCGCGATCGCCCTGCTCGGCCTCGGCTACATCGTCGCGGGTGCGGTGCTCGCGGCCTGGGCGGCGTGGCCGATCTACGAGACCTGGCGGGTCTGGCTCGTCGTCGGTGCCGGCACCGTGGTCGGCATCGGCGCGGCCTGGATCGGCCGCCGCGCCGGCGGCATCCTCGGAGGCCTCCTCACCGCGCTGCTCGCCATCGTCGGCTACCTCGTGATCGTCGTGCCGGTCGCGGTGCCGTCGGCCCTCGCCTCGGTCGACCATGCGGTGCGCGGCATCCGCGACGGGGTGACCGGCGTCGTGCTCGGCTGGAAGCAGGTGCTCACGGTCGAGCCGCCGCTCGGCGACTACCAGGCCGTGCTCGTGCCGCTCCTCGTCGTGACGGTCGCCGGCACCACCCTCGCCGCGGCGCTCGTGCTGCGCAGTGGGCGCGCGGCGCCGTTCGCCGCGCTGCCCGTCATGGCGATGGCCGTGTACGGCATCGCGTTCGGCACCGCCGTCGTCGGTGCCCCCCTCGTGCTCGGCGCGGTGGTGCTGCCGGCCGGGCGGGAGCTCGCCATCGGCATCGCGAGCCTCGCGCTGGCCGCCGGATGGCTGATCCTGCGGAGCCGGATGCGTCGCGCCCGCGCCATCGCCCGCGCGCGCGCCGGCGCGGTCCGGCAGGGCGCGTCGTCGTCGTGGGCCGCCGTCCGCCGCAACGCGCTCGGCGCGTCGCTGCTCGCGATCGCCCTGGTCGCCGGCGTCGCCGTGACGCCAGCGGTCGCCGCCCTCGGCGAGCGCTCGGTGCTGCGCGACGAGGTCGAGCCGGCGATCGTGGTGCAGCGGCAGCCGAGCCCCCTGAGCACCTATCGCGCGTGGTTCGAGGTCGACGCCTTCGACGAGCCGCTGATCGAGGTGTCGGGCGACGTCGATGCGTTCGACCGCATCGGCTTCGCGACGCTCGACGACTACTCGGGCGAGATCTTCCACGTCGATCCCGACACGCGCTACACCCGCCTCGTGCACGGCGCGAGCCGCGGCGGCGATCTCGCCGAGCTCGAGGTGACCATCGGCGAGGGGTACTCGGGCGTATGGATGCCCGTGCCAGCCGGCCTGGCCGCGGCGCCCGTCTTCGAGGGCGCACGCGCCGAGGCGCTCGCCGACGGATTCCACACCACCGGCACCGGCGACGCGATCCAGATCGCCGCCGACGACGACCGGGTCGGCCTCGAACCGGGCGACCGGTACCGCGTCGTCGCCGAGCGATCGGATGCCTCGGCCGAGGCGGCCCGATCGGCGTTCGCCGCGGCATCCGGCACCGACAGCCGCCTCGACGAGGACGCGTACCCGTCGCTCGTCGCCTGGCTCGAGCTGCAGCAGGTGCCGCGCACGGGCGCCGGGCTGATCGATCTCGTCGACCGCCTCCGCGACCGCGGCTACCTCAGCCACTCGGTGCTCGACGACGCGTCGGCGCAGTCGTGGATCTCGGCACTGGCATCCTCCGGCGGATACGGCTTCCTGCCCAGCTACGCCGGCCACTCGCGTGCCCGCATCGAGGAACTGTTCGCCGAGCTCGTCGACCAGCAGCGCCGGGCCGGCGACTCGCCGACCGAGGAGATGCTGATCTCGGGCGTCGGCGACGACGAGCAGTTCGCGGTCGCGGCGGCGCTCGTCGCACGAGCGCTGGGCTTCGAGTCGAGGGTCGTGCTCGGCATGCGGCTGCCGGGCGCCGAACCCGTGCCCGGCCTCGCCACCTGCGACGGCACGTGCACCGGGGCATCCATGACGGCGTGGACCGAGGTGCGCGCCGCCGGCGGCGACTGGGTCGCGCTCGACGCCTCGCCGCAGTACGCCCTTCCGCCGACCCTGATCACGGCCGGCGAGCAGCTGCCCGAGCACCCGACGGTGCCCGACGACGACCGCAGCGAGCCGATCGACCCGCCGCGCGCCGACAGCGAATCGGCCGACTCCGCGGCCCCGCCCGCGACCTCCGGCGAGGACGCGCAGCTCGTCTCGCTCGCCGTGGTGCGGTGGATCGCGCTCGGGGTCGGGGCGCTGCTGCTGCTGCTCCTGCCGCTGCTCGCGGTGCTCGCGGTGAAGACCGCGCGCCGCCGGTCGCGACGCCACCTCGACGACCCCGAGCTGCGAGTCGTGGCGGCGTGGGAGGAGTTGCAGGACCTCTACGTCGACTTCGGCGTGCCGATGCCGGGCACCGGCAGTCGGGCGCTCGCCGCGGCATCCGCCCGACGGCCAGCGGCGGCGGAGCTCGCGACGCTCGTCGACGCGGCCGTGTTCGCGCCGCATCCGCCGAGCCCGGACACCGCCGAGCGGGCCTGGGCGATCGTCGACGGGGAACGCGCCGAGCTCCGCTCGACGCTCGGCCCGATGGCCCGGATGCGCACCGCGCTCACGCTTCGCGGGTTCACAGCCCGCATTCGTCCCCGTACGCTGGCAGGCATCCTGCCGGCCCGCCCGAAGGAGTCCACTCCGTGAACCAACCCGTCGTCGACCCCGCCCAGGCGCTGGCCGTCGCGGCGGCGGTCCTGCTCATCGAGCTGGTCGTCGCCGCCGGCCTGTACGTCTGGACCGGCATCGCGTTCGCCAAGCTGTTCCAGCGGCTCTCCGCCGAGAAGTGGCGGGCCTGGGTGCCCTTCGTGAACCTCGCCGAGGTGTTCGCGCTCGGCGGCATGTCGCGCTGGTTCGTGCTGCTGCTGCTCGTGCCGATCGTGAACCTGTTCGGGCTCTACCAGTTCGGCGTCGCCGCCCACCGTATCAACCGGCTCTTCGGCCGCGGGGTCGGCATGGCGGTGCTCGCCGTGTTCGTACCGCCGCTGTGGGCGACCCTCCTCGGCTTCTCGCGGGCGACGCCCGATCCCGAGCACGGCCGCATGGACCTGCCGCCCGTGCCCGGCGCCGCGCTGCCGCAGCCGCCCGCGACGGGGCCGCTCGCCGAGATGCCGATGCCGGGGCAGGCGCCGCCAGCTCCCGTGTACGACCCGTCGGGCGCCCCGGCCCCCGCGCCGTGGGCCGCCCAGGGTGCGGTGCCGCCGGCCG
>NZ_WJIF01000002.1 GCF_009647605.1 Agromyces agglutinans
GCCGCCGCGGTGGCGGCACCGCCGCCGACGCTGCCGAGGAGGCCGCCGCCCCCGCCGCCGCCGATACCGGGGACGTGCCCCGGCAGAGTACCGCTGCCGCCCGGGCCCCCGGGCAGGTTGGGGCCGACGGGTCCCCCGGAGCCGCCGGGGCCGCCGGAGCCGCCGGGCCCGCCGCCGGGAAGGGTCGGCACCACACCGGGACCGCCGATTCCGGGGCCACCGATGCCCGGGCCGCCGGGCAGCGTCGGGCGAACCGGATCGATGCCGCCGCCGATGCCACCGCCGATGCCGCCACCGCCGCCGCCGGGGCCCCCGGGCAGGATCGGAGCAGTGCCGACGATCGAACCGTCGACGGACGGGCCACTGTATCCGGGCGGCCGCGAACCGGCGCCGGGCCCGTAGCCGGGGCCGTTCCAGCCCGGGTCGTACCGGTCGAACTCCGGGCTCGGCGCATCGGGCCCGAAGGTCCAATCCTTGTCGTCGGGAACGTCAGATGCGTTGAGGTCGTTCACGGTGATCTCCGCGATCACGGCCTTCTGCGCGTCGAGCCTCGCCGCATGCTGGGCGGTCTCGGCCTGCATGGTTTCGAGGGCCGCCTTCGCGGCATCTTCACGCTGCCCGCCGAGCCATCCCTCGATCGCGTCGATCGCGGTATCGGCTGCGAGCGGCCCGAGCACGGGGTGCACGACCGCCGAACCGCCGCGCGCGAGGTTCTCCCAGAACGGGTCGACGTCGGCCGAAGGCAGTTCGGCGACCGCGCCGGTGGCCCGGCTGCGGGAGGCGTTCGCCGCATCGATGACCCCTTGCGCGTCCTCGAGCGTGACCTGGACCCGCTTCATGTCGGCGTCGAGCTTGTGCAGCTGCGCGGCTGCGCCGTCTGCGGCGTTGCCCTTCCACGAATCGCTCTCGGCGAGCTGCGTGATCGCATTGCGGACGATGCCGAGCGCGACATTCAACCCGGCGAGGTTCGGGATCTGCCATTCGCCCGCTGCGGCGACGGCGTTCAGTTCGTCTTCATGCTTTCCCATGATTGCGTTCCCCTTGCCTCTGCTTGTTCCGTGTGGTGAGCACGACGACCAGCACGATCGCTCCCACGAGCACCAGTGCCCCGACCGCTCCCCCGATGACGAAGACCGGAAGCAGCGCCTCGAACGGGTCGCCCGACGCCGGCGGCTCGGTCGGTTCGGGTGTGGCTGCCTCCGGGAAGATCTCGAGATAGGTCGGCTGGTAGACCGTCTCGACACCTCCCGCCCCTTGCAGTTCGCGGTCGTCGACGATCAGCGGGTTGACGTCGTCGTACTGGGTCGGATCGACCCGCAGCATGTGGCGCAGCGACACGATGCCGTACCCGAGGCTGTCGTCGCGCGCGAGCTCGTGGTCCTCGACGCCGGTGTTGCGGATCAGCGATTGGATCATCTGGTTGCCGGTCGCCTCCGGGTACTTCGACCACACGGCCGCGAGCACGCCCGCCGTGAACGGCACCGCGTTGGAGGTGCCCGACTGGATCGTCTGGGTCTCCCAGGACTCCGCCCCCGGCCCGCCCTGCGCGGTCATTCCCACGCCGGGCGCCGCCACGTCCACGCCGGGATCGGTGGAGCCGGCGCCGTTCTGCGGATCGCCGTAGGCGTCGATCGCCTGCACTCCGACCACACCGTTCATCGAGGCGAGACCGCCGGTACCCCAGTCATCGAACGGTTCGTTCGACAGGCTCTGCAGCACGATCACGCCCTCGCGCATTGCACGGGCCACGAGGAGCGGGTCGATCGTATCCGACGACTCGATCTGGATCGAGACGATGTCCGCCCCGTCGTCGAGCGCTTGTTCGAACCGCTCGGGCACACCACGCTGCGAACCGGGTCGCTGCGAACCGGGCCGGTCGAAGCACAAGGGGTCGAGCAGCTCGCTGTCCGGACCGACCGAATAATAGGTCACCTGGGCCCGCGGTGCCGCGCCCCGCACTCCGACCTGTCCCGGGTACCCGGCCCCGGCGCCGGCGATCAGCGAGACCGAGTTCGTCCCGTGCGCCCCCTCCATCTCGTCCGTCGTGGGCGGAATCGGGTTGCCGGCCTCGTCGTAGCAGATCGACGGCGCGATCGTGAGATCGGCCCCCTGCAGGGTCGGCACATCGGGATTGATCTGGCCGTCGATCACTGCGACCTGCACTCCCGCGCCGTCGTTGCCGGCATCGAGCGACTCCTGCATGCCCGAAGCGGTGAAGTACCAGTCACCCGGCGCCTCGCTCTCAGCGCCGATGGCCGGCTGGGACGCCGCGAGGAGCGCAGCACCCAGAGCGACTCCTGCAGCGAGCCGCGCGATGTTCCGCCCCTGCACGTCAGATCGGCGCAATGTCGCGACCGCCGACCGTCGGCGCCTTCTTCTGCACGATATCGGGGAAGTAGTCGTCGAGGGAGTCGAGCACGCCGGTGATCGTCTTCGCCTCGTCGGCGAACGAGGCGTCGAGCTCGACCTGCTGCTTCACGGCCGCTCGGATCTGGTCGGACAGTTCGGCCATGTACTCCACCGTCGCGCGCACGGTGCGGCCCAGTTGGATGCCGAGTCCGTTGAGCGCACGCCGGAACTCCTGCGCCGCGGGGCTCTCGGACGCGGCCGCACCGTCGGTGCGTGAGACCGCCGCGGGATCCGGCATCTCGTGAAGACTGTTCAGCACGGCGACGAGCTCGGCGAACACCTGGTCGGGCTGCACCGAGATCTCAGAGGCACCCATCGTCGATTCCCCTCAACTCCTGGACGAACATCTGTGGCGACCTCACGGCCGCAGTCAACGTGGCGATGGGGTGCCACGGCGAATCGCCGCGCACCCCACCCGCTCGAAAGCCTCGACTCAGATCGAGAAGCGCTTCGCCGAAGCGTTGTCGCCCGAGACGTACTCGCCCGACATCTGCTCGGTCTTCGTCGCGATCTGCCCGAGCAGCGACTGCAGCTCGGCGAGCGACTTGGTCCACTTGGCCTGCGCCTGGTCGTAGGCGGCCTGCGCCTCACCGCCCCACGACGCGCGGAGCTTGCCGACCTCGGACTCGAGGCGCTCGAGGTCCGACCGGATTCCGTTCGCACCGTTGCGGATCTGGCCGGCGAGCGCGTTGACCTGCTCGGGCCGGACCGACATGGACTGCATGTTCATCTGCTCTCTCCCGTCTCTCGAACGCTCAGGCGCCCGACATCATCGAGCCGAGGCCCGAGATGGTCTGCTGGTGCTGGTCTTCGGTGGCGGCCTGGTCGCGCTCGGTTCCCGCGAGCGCATCTTCGAGCGTCACGAGCACCTGGTTGAGCTTGGTGGTCTCCTCGTTCCAGCGGTTGAGCAGCTGGGTGTAGGAGCCCGCGGCGGCACCGGTCCAGTACGCGCTCACCTGCTCGATCTCACCGCGCACCGTCTTGACCTTCTGGTCGATGGCGCCCTTCGCCTCGTTGACAGCCTGCGCACCCCGGCGCAGCGCGCCTTCTTCTGCGGAGATCTGATCAGCCATCTCACGCTCCTTTCACCCCTACACGACACGGACGAGGAGAGCGTACCCCGTTTTCGAATCCCACGAAGATGGGGAGAGGTACCCATCCGGCCCGGATCGCCGCGAAGCGGAGATGGGCTTCCCGTAGAGTGTTCGCGCGGCGCCCGCATCCGCAGGCTGCCCGTGGATGTCAGGAAAGGTGCATGGCACAGAACGCCGCTGCCGCCGGGGTGCTGAGGCTGTCGATCGTGAGCGAGGATCGCCGGCTCGATGTCGGCGTGCCGGCCCATGTCCCCCTCGTCGAGCTCATCCCCGGCTTCGCGCGCAGCATCGGGGTCCTCGACCCCACGCTCGCGCACACCGGCTACCAGTTGCGGCGTGCCGACGGCACCGTGCTCGACTCGGCCCGAGCGGCCCTGGTGCAGGGCGTCCACGACGGCGAGCTGCTCACCCTGGTGCGCGGCGGCCTCATCGCCGAGCCCAAGGTCTACGACGACATCGTCGAGGCGGTCATCGACGCCACCGCGTCGCAGCACGGCGCATGGACGCCGCGCGACAGCTCGCGCACCGCGCTCGCGATCAGCCTCGCCTTCCTCGCGCTGTGCGCCCTCCTGCTGCTGACGTCGGGCGCCGACTCGACGCTGGCCGCGGTCATCGCCGGAGCCGGCGCGCTCGTACTGCTCGCGACGGGTGCCGTGCTCGGCCGCCTCGGGCAGTCGGAGGCGAGCCACGCCCTCTCCCTCGCCGCGGCCGCCTACGGGGGCCTCGCGGGGCTCATCGCGGTCCCGGCCGCCGAACCGTGGGGGTGGCCGCTCGCGGCTGCCGGTCTCGGACTCGGTCTCGTCGGCGGCGCGGCACTCGCCCTCGCGCCCGACCGACCGGAATTGCAGTTCGCCCCGATCGCGCTGGGCACCGCGCTCGGCCTGACCGGGCTCATCGCGGCGGTGCTCGGCGGCGATCCGATCGGGCCGTGGGCGATCATGGTGGCCGCCGCCGGCACGCTCTCCAACGGCCTGCCGTGGCTCGCGATGAGCTCGACCCGAATCCGGGTCATCTCGCCGCAGAGCGATGCCGAGATCTTCGACGCGCCGCACCCGGTCGACCCCGACGAGGTCACCCGTCGCGCCGTCGCGGGCGCCCGCACGCTGACGTCGCTCCGCATCGCGCTGGCACTCGCGATGCTCGTCGCCACGCCGCTCGTCGCGGCATCCGGATTGGTGGGCGCGCTCCTCAGCGCGCTCGCGTTCGTCGGCCTCATGTTCCAGTCGCGGCAGATGCACGCGCGCGGAGGCGTGCTCGCGCTCATGGCGTTCGGAGCCGTCGGGCTCGCCGTGACCGGGCTGACCGTGGTGTTCAGCCAGCCCGACCTGCGCATCGGGCTGCTGGTCGTCCTGCTCACCACGACGGCGCTGCTCGTGGGACTCACGCTCCTCAGCCCCCGCGCGCGGCTCCGACTCGCCCGCCTGGCCGACACCGCCGAGCTCGTGGCGCTCGCGCTGCTGCTGCCGCTCGGCGTCCTGACCGCCGGGCTCGCGTAGGCGATGGCGACGAAGAAAGACCTCATCGAGGCGCAGACGTTCAGCCGCCGCCGGCTGCTCACGGCGTTCACGGGCGGCGCGCCCGGAGGCAAGGAGCTCGAGCCGTCGAAGCCGCTGATCGCCGTGATCACCGGCATCGTGCTCAGCGTCATGCTCGTGCTCGGCGGCGTGTTCTACGGCCTCATCCGCCCGGGCCTGCCGAACGACTGGCAGAACAACCGGCTCATCGTCGCCGGCGACACCGGTGCCAGGTTCGTCTCCATCGAGGGCGTCCTCTACCCGGTGGTCAACACGGCGAGCGCGCGGCTGCTCATCCCCGCCGGGCAGTTCGAGGTGATCACGACCGACCGCGGCACGCTCTCGGGCATCGAGATCGGCCGGTCGATCGGCATCGTGGGCGCCCCCGACGAGCTTCCCGAGCCGAGCGCCCTCATCCACGACGCCTGGGCCGCCTGCCTGCCCGAGGGGCGCACCTCCGTGGTCGCGCTGTCCTCGAATCCGGTCGCGGCCCCGGCCGCCGGAGTCGGTCTCGCGGTCACCCGAGGCGACGAGGCCTTCGTCGTCGCCGGCGATCGTCGCTACGCCGTCGACGACGAGCAGGTGAGCGCCGTGCTGCGCGCGGCCGGGCTCGGCACCGTCGGCGAGCGCGAAGTCGAGGGCCGCTGGCTCGAGCTCTACACCGAGGGCGAGCCGCTCGCTCCGCTCGTGATCGACGGCGCGGGCGCCCCGGTCACGGGTACGAGCCTGCGCGTCGGCGAGGCGGTGCACGCCGCGGGCAGCCCCGAAGCCGACCGCTACCTCGTCACGGCGGCGGGCGAGCTCGCGCCGCTCAGCCCGCTCGCCTACCAGCTGTACCTCCTCGGCACGGGCGCCGAGCTCGGTGAGGCGCGCGAGATCAGCCCAGCCGAGATCGCGGGGCTCACCACCGCCTCCGCTCGCGCCGGCGGTGCCGACTGGCCGACCGACGTGCTCGGGGAGCTCTCGGCCGGCGACATCCCGTGCGCGGTGCTCGACACCTCGGGCGAGGCGCCGACGACCCGCCTCGGCATGGCCGAGCGCGAGTTGCCGGATGTCTCCGCCGCGGGCGCGGTCGCCATGCAGCGCGGCGCGGGCGCCGTCGTCGCCGCGGGCGGGTCGGGCACCGACCGAGCGACGACGACGTTCGTGATCGACGCGACCGGCACGGCATTCCCGGTGCCCGGCAGCGACCCCGAGCCGTTGCAGCGCCTCGGCTACGGCGAGGACGACGTCACCCCGGTCACGAACGCGTGGATCGCCTTCTTCCCGACGGGCCCGGCGCTCTCGCCCGCCGCTGCGGCGGATACGGCCGAGCCGGCATCGGCCGACGGCGGATGACGGGCGGCCGCCTCGCCGCGCTGGCGGCGCTCGCGGGCATCGCCTGCGGCATCGTCGCCGCGGCGGCGACCGCGACGCCGCTGGGCGCCGCTTCGCACGCGTTCGCCGCGGGCCAGTGCGAGCCGGGGAACGTGGCGTACACCCCCCAGACCCCGCCGGCGTTCGCCCTGCTCCAGTCCGAGCTCGCCTGGGGTCGCGCGACCGGCGACGGCGTGCTCGTCGCGATCGTCGACTCGGGCATCGACGCGGGCAACGCCCACCTCGCTCCCGTGCTGACCGGCGGCGTCGACCTCGTGGGCGACGGCGAGCGGGCCGACGGTCTCAGCGACCTCGACGGCCACGGCACCGCGATCGCCGGGATCATCGCGGCCGCGGAGGTGCCCGGTTCCGGCGTGCGGGGACTCGCCCCCGATGCCCGCCTCCTCTCGGTGCGCGTGTTCCGCGGGCGCGACGACGAGTCGATCGAGGCGGGCTTCGGCCCGACGGTCGAGCGGATCGCGGCGGGCATCCGCGTCGCCGCCGACCGGGGCGCGCAGGTCGTCAATGTCTCGCTCAGCGACGTGCCCGAGTCTGGCGACCTGCACGACGCGGTGGCCTATGCGCACGCACGGGGAAGCCTCGTCGTCGCGAGCGCGGGCAATCGCACGACGTCGGCCTCGACCGAGGACGGCCCCCGCTACCCGGCCGCGTACCCCGAAGCACTCGCGGTCGCGACCAGCGATGCGTCGGGCCAGGCGACGGATGCCTCGGTGCACGGCCCGCACGTCGAGGTGGCCGCCCCCGGCCAGAACGTGCTCACCTCCGCGACTGGAGCCGGCGACTGCCTCTACGCAGCCGACACCCCCTCGTCGAGTTTCGCGACGGCGTACGCCGCCGCCGCCGCCGCCCTCGTCGCCGGGGCACACCCCGAGGAGGGCCCCGACGGCTGGCAGTACCGCTTGATGGCGAGCGCGACCCGTGCCGACCCCGACCGCCGCGATGACGCGCTCGGGTGGGGCGTCGTGCAGCCGTACGACGCGATCGCGCTGCTGCCCGCACCCGACACCCGCGGCCCGGCGAGCCCCTTCTTCGACACCAGCGCGAGCGCCGTGCGGCCGGCGAGCACGGCGGTCGAGCCCGACCACGGACCGTCCCCGTTCGAGGCGACGCGTGAACTGCTGCTCGTCACGGGTGTCATCGCCGTGGCGGCGCTCGGCACGCTCGGGAGCCTGCTCGTGCTCCGCCGGCGCCGTGCCGAGCCCGCGACGCCCACGCTCGCCGACGTCCGCGGAGGCCTGCTCAGCCGCGAGGTCGACACCGAGCCGTGAGCCCGTACGGCGCAGCCGTGAGCGGGGCACCGCGGAGCCGTAGGCGGTTCCGGCTCGGTCAGGGCACCAGCTCGTAGGCGAGCCGCAGCTCAACCTCGCCCAGCCTGAAGCGCTCGCCGACCACGGCCGGCTCGCCCGGCTGGAGCTCGAGGACGGAGCCGCTCGCGTCGACGACGCGGCTGCCGTTGGTCGAGGCGAGGTCGACGAGCCGCCAGGCGCCGTCGGTGTAGGCGAGCCGTGCATGGGTCTTCGACAGCGTGCGGGTGTGGTCGGGCAGCGCGATGCGCTGCTCGTCGGGAGTCGCCGGCTCGGGGTTGCGCCCGAGCACGATGCGGGGCGCGGCGAGGTCGAAGGCGGTGCCGTCGGCGAGTTCGACCCGCCAGTTCGCCCGGGCCGCGGGCGGCGCGGGCGCTGGGCTGGCGGCGACCGGACGCGCGACCGCGGCGGGCCGAACCGGCGCGGCGGCCGGGACCGCGACCGGCGCGGCAGCGACCGGCTCCGACCCCATGCCCGGCGCCGGAAGGACCGATCCCGGTACCGCAGGCACGACACCCTGCGGCTCGAGCGGCTGCACCTCGATCGGCGTGGCGACGGGAATCGCGTAGCCCGAGGCATCCCGTGGGGCGAACGCGGTCGCCGGATCGATGGCCTCGTCGAGGGCCTCGGGCACGCGACCGCCTACGGGCTCGGGCGCCGGCTCGGGCCCCCACGCGAGCACCGACATCCACACGGGCGGCAGCACGATGCCGAGCGCGGTCGAGCCCGCTCCTCGGCCGAAGCGCTCGTTGATCCGGTGAACGGCGGCGATGCGCACCACGAGCCCGTAGATCGCGACGACGGGGATGAGGCAGTACACGAGCGAGTAGGCGGGCTTGCCGCCGCGGGCGAAGACCTCGGCCTCGTTCAGCACGGGCACCCACGCCTTCCACGGTTCCCCGCCGGTGCGCGCGAAGAGCCGCGAGAGGGCGAAGCCGGTCCAGAGGTAGAGCGCGAGCCAGACGACGAATGCGGCCGCGACCATCGCGAACAGCGCCGGCCCGAGTGCCGAGACGTCCGGCACGACACCGGATCCATCCACTGCGAGAACGCTCACCACCGGATTCTTTCATGCGTCGCGCTGAAGCGGAGTGCCGGGCGGATTTCCGTGCAGGTCCCAGCGCTCGACGCCCTCACTCCTCGCCGGCCGCCCCCGATCGCGGCTCGAACGCGAGGTCGATGAGCGCCCGCGCGCGGCGCGCGTCGGTGCGGCGGTCGGCGGCATCCGTTCGCGCGGTGAGGTCGGCGAGCATCGTGACGACCAGCAGCACGTCGGAGGTGTGCACGTGGTCGCCGACGCGGCCCGAGGCGATCTCGCGGTCCAGGAGCGACTCCGCGAGCCGCGCGAGCCGCTGCGTGAAGTGGGCGACGCGTGCGTCGTGCCGGTTCTCCCAGATCAGGTCGATCAGCGCGGTCGAGACCGCGGCCTGTTCGATGATCGCGTCGAACAGGTCGTCGAGCGTCGCTTCGGGGCGGTCGACGGATGCCTCGAGCTCGTCGATGTTCTCATCGAACACGGCGACGGCGATCGAGAGCCGGTCGGGGAAGTGCCGGTAGAGGCTGCCCTGGCCGACGCCGGCGCGCTTGGCGATGGAGCTGAACGGCGCCTGCAGCCCGTCGGCCGCGAACACCTCGCGAGCGGCGGCGATGAGTGCGCGGCGATTGCCCGGACCCGCGCTCGGCCCGCGGTTGGGCTTGCGGGTGCCGATTCCCTTCCGGCTCTCAGGCACGGGTGTTAGCGTACTACCGGACAATGTTGTCCGGTGTATCGCCGACACGTGCGGCGGAACCCGACCCCCCGAGAAGAAGGAACTCGCATGAGCACGACCAAGCCTCTCACCGGCGACGACTCGATCAAGACCTGGCTCGACAGCCCCGTCGGCGGACCGATCCTCCGCGACCTGCTGGCGCAGTCCGGCCAGGACGCCGGCGTGCTGAAGCCCGTCAGCCGCCTCGCCCTCAAGCGTCTCATCAAGCTCAGCAAGGGCCAGTTCAGCCAGGACGCCGTCGACGCCCTCGTCGCGCGCGCCGCCGCCGGCGACGTGCCCGAAGGCGCGCCCGCCGCGGCCGAGACCGCCGACCACGGCCCCGAGGCCGGCGCCGAGGCATCCGCACCGCCCGTCGAGCGCCCCGAGTGGGTCGAGCGCATCAGCGACGGCCGCTTCTCCGGCAAGACGATCATCGTGACCGGCGCCGGCTCGGGCATCGGTCGCGCCACCGCGTCGCGCATCGCCCGCGAAGGCGGCCGCGTCATCGCGGTCGACGTCTCGCAGGAGCGCCTCGACGAGTTCGCCGCCGATCACGCCGCCGCCGACGTCGTGACCCTCGTGGCCGACATCACCGACGAGGCGAAGGTCGCCGAGATCGTCGCCGCAGCCGGCGACCGCATCGACGGGCTCGCGAACATCGCCGGCATCATGGACGACATGACCCCGCTCGGCGAGGTCACCGACGCCGTGTGGGAGCGCGTCATGCGCGTGAACGTCGACGGCACGATGAAGCTCAGCCGCGCGGTGATCCCGACCATGCTCGCGCAGGGCATCGGCTCGATCGTGAACACCGCGTCCGAGGCCGCCCTCCGCGGCTCGGCGGCCGGCGTCGCCTACACGGCGTCGAAGCACGCGGTCGTCGGCATCACCAAGTCGACCGCGTTCATGTACGGCCCGAGCGGCATCCGCGTGAACGCCGTGGCCCCCGGTGCGACCATCACCAACATCGAGGCGAAGTTCGCGTCGCCGCTGGGCGCCGAGCGCGTGCGCCTCGCGATGACGGTGCTGCCGGATGCCGCGGAGGCCGAGGCCCTCGCCGCGTCGATCACCTTCCTGCTCAGCGACGACGGCGTGAACATCAACGGCGTCGTGCTCGCCTCCGACGGCGGCTGGTCGGTCGCGTAGCGACCGGTTCCAGGCACCCCGGTCGCTCGTCGGCCGACGCGCGCCCCGGCTCCCGCGAGTCGGGGCGCGCCGCATTCCCGCTGTCCACAACCCGCCCCAGGCCACCCAGCCGAGCGGGGTAGGGTCTTCGGACCCTACCGATCAGGAGCATCGTGTCCCGGTTCCACCCCGACCTCGCGGCCGCGAGGTTCATCCCGAAGTTCTCCTTCTCGCCGGGGCTGCTCCGCGTCCTGCGTCGCCCGCGGCCGAAGATGCCGCCCGTCGCGGGCATCCGCATCGAGGATCTCACCGTGCCCGGCGCCGACGGAGCGCCCGACGTCGAGGTGCGCGTCTACGACCCGGCCGGGCGCGCACCCGGCTCCCCCGCGCTGCTGTGGCTGCACGGGGGCGGCTTCCTGATCGGCGATCCCGAGCAGGACGAGGCATCCAGCATCGCGTTCGCCCGCGAACTCGGCATGCTCGTCGTCGCGCCGCGGTATCGACTGGCACCCGAGCATCCGGCGCCGGCCGCGGTGCACGACGCGTACTCGGCGCTCACGTGGCTCTTCGGCGAGGCGGCCGCGCGCAGCGTCGATCCCGGCCGCATCGCGATCGGCGGCGCCTCCGCCGGTGGCGGCCTCGCGGCCGGCCTGGCGCTCTACGCGCACGACCGCGGCGAGGTGCGACCCGCGTTCCAGCTGCTGGTCTACCCGATGCTCGACGACCGCACGGTGCTGCGCACCGACCTCGACACGCGCGGCGTGCGCGGCTGGACGCCCGCGAGCAACCGCTTCGGCTGGACCAGTTACCTGGGCGGACCTCCCGGCGCGGCGGACGTGTCTCCGTACGCCGCCCCCGCCCGGCGCGCCGACCTGACCGGGCTGCCTCCGGCGTGGATCGGCGTCGGATCCCTCGACCTGTTCCACGACGAGGACTGCGCGTACGCGTTCCGCCTGCAGGCGGCCGGGGTCGGTTGCGAGCTGCTCGTCATCGAGGGCGCGTTCCACGGCTTCGACTCGATCATGCGCAAGGCGGGGGTCTCGCGCGAGTTCTGGCGCGCGCAGGCCGACGCGTTGCGCGCGGGCCTCGCCATCGCCGAGGAGTCGGGAGCCTGACCTACGCGCCGCGCGCGCGCCTCGGGTCGACGGCCACGCGCACGTGCGCGCCCGTCGCCGCGGCGGCGAGCGCGTCGTCGAGGTCGGCGAGCGGGAAGGACCGCGAGACGAGCTCGTGGAACGGCGGCGCACCCCGGTTGCCGGCGAGGTGGTCGATGGCACGCTGCAGGTGCTCCGTGCGGTAGTTGTGCACGCCGGTCACGGTGAGCAGCCCCCGCACGACCGCCTCGGGATCGAGCTCGACGCGCGGGCCCGGCGACACGCTGCCGACGAGCACGAGGATGCCTCCGACGCCCATCGATCGGAGCAGCAGCTGCACCGACGGCGCCGCGCCCGACGCCTCGATCGCCACGAGCGGTTCGCCGAGACCGCGGCGTGCGAGCTCGGACGCCAGGTCGTCGCCCGGGTCGAGCGTCGCCTCGGCGCCGAATCGTCGGGCGGTCGCGCGACGCTCGAGGTCGGGGTCGATCACGACGACGTCGGCGCCGGCCTCGGTCGCGATCGCGGTCACCGCGAGCCCGATCATGCCGGCGCCGCCGACGAGCACGGTGGTGCCCTCGAGCGGCACACGGGATGCGGCGTCGAGGGCGGCGACCGCGGTCGCGGTCGAGCACGCCGCCGGGGCCGCGAGTTCGGCCGGCATCGACTCGGGCACGCGCACGATGCCCGTGCCGGCGCGCAGCTGCACGTGCGTGGCGAACCCGCCCGAGAGTTCCCAGCCGCGGCGCATCCGCTCGTGGCCGTACTTCGCGAGCGACCGGCACTTCTGCGGATGCCCCGAATCGCACCGGTCGCACGCGCCGCAGCTGACCGTGACCGTCCACACGATGCGGTCACCGGGCGCGACGGGTGTGCCGTCGTGGGCGAGCACGTCGCGACTGCCGACGGCGAGCACCCGGCCCACCTGCTCGTGGCCGAGCACCGAGGGCACCGGCTGCGAACGCCGGCCGTGCACCGTGTGCACGTCGGAGCCGCAGACCGTGGCGAGCTCGACCTCGACGAGCACCTCGCCCTCGGCGAGCCGGATGCCGGGCACCGCGATCGGCTCGTGCGCCCGTCCGGGCTCCGACCACACCATGGCGGTCGGCGTCGGGGTCACCAGCAGTTCCTGCTCGCGTCCGCGAGCGAGGGTCGGCACGGCGACTACGCTTCGTCGAGGCCGAGCAGCGCCGGCAGGTCGGCGACGCTGTCGATGACGGCGTGCGCGCCGGCCGCCTCGAGCTCGGCGCGGTCGTGCGTCCCGGTGAGCACGCCGACGACGAGACCGGCGCCCGCGGCGAGGCCCGAGCCGATGTCGCTCTGCGTGTCGCCGACGACCACCATCGAGCCGACCGAGCCCGCGCCGGTTCGCAGCAGCGCCGTGAGCGGCAGGTCGGGGTGGGGCCGGCCGCGGCCGGCCTCGGCCGGGGCGAGGGCGACGTCGGCGAGGTCGTGCCAGCCGAGCGCATCGAGCAGGGCGTCGCGCGTCGACGGCGCGAAACCGGTCGTGAGCGCGACCGCCACGCCGGAGGCGCGCAGCAGGCGCACGGTCTCGAGGGCGCCGTCGATGGCAGAGACCCCGAGTTCGCCGACGAGTTCGGCGTAGGCGCCCTCGAACTCGGCATTGGCCCGCTGCGCGAGCTCCTCGTCGCCGGTCAGCACCCGGAACACGGCGATCTTCGACTGGCCCATCGTCTCGCGAACGTAGTCGAGGGCGCGCTCGCGCTCCTCTCCTTCGGGCGCGAACCCGGCCCGCTCCGCGGCGAGCGCGAACGCCCGCTCGACGAGCCCGTCGTCGCGGACGGTCGTGCCGGCCATGTCGAGCACGACGAGCTCGACCGGGCGGTCGCCGATGCGCGCGGTCGGGTGCGGCACGGCGGCGCTCGCGCCCGCGATCGCGGTGGCTGCGGCGCTCGCTCCCGCGGGCGCGGGCGCGGTCGCCGCCTCGGTCGCCGGGCTGGTGTCGATGGTCATCTGGTGGAGCCTTCCTGGATGCTGGATGAGGTGAGGTCCGCCCGCGGCCCCGCGAAGCGGGCGACGACGGCCTCGGCCAAGCCGAATCCCGTGGTCATGCCGATACCGGTCGTCGCGGCGGCGAGGTGCACGTCTGGGCGCACCTCGAGGTCGAGGTAGTCGTCGGGGCCGCTCGCGTACACGCCCTGCCAGCGCTCGAGCACCCGAAGCGAGGTGGTGCCGAACAGCCGTCGGGCCTCCTCGAGCAGTGCGTCGGCCGCGGCCTCCGACTGGAACGGGGCGACCGTCCGGCCCCGGTAGTGCGTGTCGCCGACGATGAGCGTGCCGTCGGGCAGCTGCGTGTACATCTGGTTGAGGTCGATGGCGGCGAGGTCGGGCCGCTCGCCGTGCAGGCGATCGCGCAGCGCCGCCGTCGAGGCGAGGCCCGCGAAGGCGCCGTACCGGAGCAGCGACCACCCGGTGAGCAGGGGCGCGGCGAGGGGCATCCGCAGGTCGGCCGCGACGCGCAGCATGTCGAGCCCGCAGCGCACGATGCCCTCGCGCTCGGCGACGTCGGGGAACAGGAGATCGACGTCGTGGTTGACGGCGACGACCACATGACCGGCGACGAGGTCGCCGCGACTCGTCGAGACGAGACCCGGCTCGATTCGGCCGACCGCCGTGCGGAAGCGGAAGTCGACCCCGCGACCCGCGAGGTACGCGGTCACGGCGCCGAGCGCCTGCCGCGGGTTCGCCTGCAGGTCGGCCGGCAGGAGTGCCCCGCCGACGACGCTGCCGGCAGCGACGGGCACGCGCGCTTCGAACTCGGCGGCGCCGAGGAGCTCGACGGCCGCGCCGTCGGCGGCCGCTCCGCCGCCGGCCGCGCCCGCGTCAGCCGCGCCGGCGGCGGGCGCATGCGCGGCCGCGAATTCCGCGAGCACCGCCAGCTCGTCGTCGGCGCGAGCCGCGACGAACGTGCCGGACTCGCAAAGCCACACCCCGGCCTCACGCGCCAGCCGTCGCCAGATCTCCCGCGCGGCGCGCCCGTACTCGAGCGCGACACCGGCTTGGGGGGTCACGCACAGGTGCCCGAAGTTGCGGATCGACGCGCCGGATGCCTCGCTGCCCCGCTCGACCACGATGACGCGCAGCCCGCGGTCGACCGCGGCGAGCGCGGCCCCGAGGCCGACGACGCCCGCGCCGACCACGACCACGTCGGCCCGGTCGGCGTCGCGCATCACTCCGCCGCGACCGGCGGCCCCGACGCCGCCGCTCACCGGAACACCCGCCGCATCCACACCGCGAGGCCCTCGAAGACGAGCTGCACGACGAGGATCATCAGCACGATCGAGGTGACCACGTCGTAGTTCGAGCCCTGGCCCGCGTTCAGCAGGTAGTAGCCGATGCCCCCGCCGCCGACGATGCCGAGCACGGTCGCCGCGCGCAGATTCGTGTCGATCAGGTAGAAGCCGTGGCCGATCAGCGCCGGCACCCCCTGCGGGAACGTGGCCGAGGCGTACACCTGCAGGCGCGTCGCACCGGTCGCGACCAGGGCGCGTTCGGGTCCGCGGGCGACCTCCTCGAACGAGTCGGCGATGAGCTTGCCGAGCAGGCCGACGCCGCCGAAGGCGAGCGCGATCATGCCCGCCTGCGAGCCGAGACCGGTGATCACGATCAGCAGGATCGCGAGGATCACCTCGGGCACGCCGCGGATGCCGACCAGCAGCAGTCGCGCACCGCTTCGGATGCCGCCGTTCGGGGCGACGTTGCGCGCTGCGAACGAGCCGATGACGAGCGAGAACACGAAGCTCAGGAGCGTGGCGGCGAGCGCGACGGCGATCGTCTCGGTGAGCGCGGCCGACATGGTGGCCCAGTCGTAGGAGCCGAACGACGGCGGCCAGAACTGCACGGCGACCGCGGGCACCTTCGCCCAGACGGTCACGAGGTCGGCCCAGTGGATGTCGCACACGGCGACGCCGGCGACGATGACCGCGGCAGCCCCCCAGAGCCACGCGACGTTGCGGATGCGCGTGCCGTCCCACGGCCGACGGAGCACGGCTTGCAGGTCAGCGGGCGAGGCGGCCCCCACCTTCGCCGGGGCGTCGGCCGAGGCATCCGCCACCGTGGAGCGCGTGCGCGGACGCGCGCTCGTGACGCGCCGTACGAATCGATCGCCGAGGCCGCGCCCGGTGGGCTGCGCGCCCAGCATGGCCCGGCGGATGAGGCTCGACACGATCTCCATGACCACGCAGAGCACGAACATGACGATCGCGATGCCGATGCCGAGCGAGTAGTTCAATGACTTGAACGCGTGCGACATCTCGAGACCGAGGCCGGCGACGCCCACATAGCCGAGCACGACCGAGTGACGCAGGTTGATGTCGAAGCGGTGCAGGACCGTCGCGATCCAGCTCGGCAGCACCTGGGGCAGGATGCCGCTCGTGAACTCCTGCAGCTTGGAGCCGCCGGCCGCGCGGACGGCGAGCCGCGGACCCTCGTCGATCTGCTCGATCGCGTCGGCGAAGAGCTTCGCGATCATGCCGACCGAGTGGATGCCGATGGCGAGGATGCCCGGCAGCGAGCCGAGCGTGAACATGAGTGCGAATGCCATCGCGAGGACGATGTCGGGAACGGCGCGGGTGAGCACGGTGATGAACCGGCCGATCGCCCGCCAGGCCGGGCCCGGCGTCGTGTTGCCGGCCGCGAGGTAGGCCACGGGCACCGAGATGACGGCGGCGAGCAGCGTGCCGGTGAGCACGAGGCCGAGCGTGAGGGCCGTGAGGGAGACGAGCTCGGCCGGCTCGGGGAAGGTGATCGTGCCGACGCGTTCGAAGAACCGCTCGGCGTTGCCCCAGCTGTCGACGATGCCGGCGATCGAGACGTCGATGTCGACGAGCGCCCACACGGATGCCGCGACGAGGGCGACGATCGTCAGCCCGGCGGCGATGCGCTCGGGCGAGGCACGGCGCCGCGGCGCGCGCGCGGCGATCGATTCGAGCTTCGGTGCGGCCGCCGGCGCGAGCGCGGTCATCGCGCGCCCTCGTCGGCGAGCGCCGGGTCGGCGTCGGCGTCGGCGTCGGCGTCGCGCAGGCCAGGGGATGCCTCGGTCGCCGCGCTCGTCGCGGCCAGCTCGCGCTCGATCGCCTCGAGCTCGGACGTCGCCGTGGCGACCCGGCCGTAGATCTCCATGACCTCGGCCTTGCCGAGGCCCTCGGTCGCGGTGTCGAGCACGACCCGGCCGTGCCGGAGGCCGACGATGCGATCGCCCCAGCCGAGGGCGAGGTCGACCTGGTGCAGGCTGCAGACGACGGTGAGTCCGGCGTCGGCCGCGATCTCGCGGATGAGCGCCATGACCTGCTCGCTCGACTCGGGGTCGAGCGAGGCGACGGGCTCGTCGGCGAGGAGGATCTCGGGCTCCTGCATGAGGGCGCGGGCGATGGCCACGCGCTGCTGCTGGCCGCCCGAGAGGGTGTCGGCGCGCTGGTAGGCGCGGTCGAGCAGGCCGACCCGGTCGAGGTGGCCGAGTGCGGCGAGGCGCTGCGCCCTGCGGTAGCTCCACAGCCCGAGGCGCGGGCCGCGGAGCCCCGCGAGGGCGCCCGTGAGCACGTTCTCGAGCACCGTCAGCGACGGCACGAGCTCGAACTGCTGGAAGACGAACCCGACCCTCGAGCGCAGGCGACGGAGGCGCCGCCCCGAGAGGGACGGCACCTCCTCGCCGAGTACGCGCACCGATCCCGACGTGGGCCGCTCGAGCCCGTCGAGGTGACGCAGGAGCGTCGACTTGCCCGATCCCGAGAGGCCGAGGAGTACCACGATCTCGCCGCGGTCGACGGTGAGCTCGACGCCGTCGAGAGCCATGGTGCGGCCGAAGGACTTGTCGAGTCCGGCGACCTGGATGATCGGTGTACTCATGTGCGTGCTTTCGGGGATCGGTGGTGCGGGTCGTGGTGCGGGTCGAAGCGGGTCAGGCCCGCTCAGGGCCGGGTCAGCCCTGGCACTGGGGGGCGTTCGTCTTCGCGCAGATGTCGCGGATCAGGTCGTAGTACTCGTCGTCGACCGGGGAGGTCGCGTAGAACACCGAGCGGAAGCCCTCGCTGTCGGCACTCTCGACGCCGGCCTCGATGATCTCGTCGATGGTGACCTCGGCCAACGCATCCACCAGGGTCTGCTTCAACTCCTCGGGGAGCGTGTCGGACATGACGATCGGCGCACCGGGAACCATGGTCTCGGCGATGACCTCGACCTGATCGCTCTTCTCGACCTCGCTGTCCTCGGCGAAGCCGGCCTCGCACTCGATGCCCTCGCCGACCTTGGTGACGCTGATGTCGTGCTTGCCTGCGAACACGGGAGTGACGTCCGTCTCGGCATCGATGCCCGCCTCGAGGAGGTTGTAGGAGGGGAAGAGGTAGCCCGAGGTCGACGACGGGTCGACGAAGCACACCTTCTTGCCTTCGAAGTCCTCGAGCGTCGTGATGTCGCTGCCCTTGGGCACGATCGCCTGAGAGTAGTAGCCCGGCTCCTGGCCCTCCTTCTCGATGATCGATGAGATCGGGGTGATCTTGGCACCGTTGTTGGTGGCGACGATGTAGCTGAAACCGGCGAACGAGGCGACATCGACCTTGCCGGCGACGGCGGCCTCGATCAGGGCGGCGTAGTCGGTCGACTCGTGGTACTCGACGGTCTTGCCGGTGACCTCGGCGAGGTAGTCGGTGAGCCCCTGGTAGTTGGTCTCGGTGTCGACCGAGTCGGGAACGACGCCGAAGACGAGCGTGTCCTGGTCGACGGCGAAGCCTGCGGCCGCGTCGGAGGATGCATCGTCGGCGCCGGCGGGGGCGGAACAGGCGGAGAGGGCGAGCGCGAGCGCTCCGGCGCCGAGCAGCGCGAGCATCGAGTGGGACGTGCGGGTGGTCATGATTGCCTTCCGTGCAGGAATGGTGGGCAGGACACCGGAAGCCTGCCACGGCCGAGGCCGACGTGTATGCCCAACTTGGGTGAGATTCATCACCTGTTCACTCAAGGGGGAACGAGGTGAACTCCAGGTGCCGCGGGGTTCTCTGGTGCAACCGCGCAAAGTAGTATTCCTTCGTGTCCTCCAGCGTGTACAAGCAGATCGCCGACGACCTCCGCCAGCGCATCACGAGCGGCCAGCTCGCGCCCGGCGACGACGTGCCCACCGAAGGCGAGCTCGCCGTCCGCTGGAACACCTCGCGCGGTCCCATCCGCAACGCCCTCGCCGAGCTCCGCCAGGAGGGCCTGATCGAGACCACCCGCGGCCGGCCCGCGCGCGTGGTCGAACGCAAGGCGCACCAGGCGGTCGACGTCTCGATCCCGTTCACCCGGTGGGCCCGCGAACTCGGCGCGAACCCCGGGGCGATCACCCAGGAGCTCTCCCTGCGCCGCGCCGACGAGGAGCACGCCGAACTCCTGGGTATCGGCACGAGCGACCTCGTCGTGCACGTCGTGCGCCTGCGGCTGCTCGACGGGCGGCCGACGATGCTCGAACGGCTCACATTCATCGAGGAGGTCGGTCGCAGCCTCTTCGAGCACGACCTCGACGCGGTCTCGATCACCGAGGCCCTCGCCGAGCGCGGCTTCGGCTACAGCGACGTCGACCACGAGATCGATGCCGTGGCGGCCGACGAGCTCGACAGCCGGCTGCTCGAGGTCGACCCGGGTTCCCCGATCCTGCGCCTTCGGCGGATCACCCGGGACGCCCACGGCCGCGTGTTCGAGGCATCCGACGACCGCTATCGCAGCGACATCGTGCGCTTCACCGTCGCCGCATCGGGACGCGCGACCGCGGGCGGCCACTTCATCCGCCCGATCGGCGGCTGACCGCCGCGGGCGCCTCAGCCCGTCATGAGCACGATGCCCGCGACCACGGCGACGGATGCCCCGATGCGCCAGCCCGCTCGGCCCTCGCGCAGGGCGAGCACGCCGAAGAGGCTGACGAGCACGACGCTCATCTCGCGCAGCGGCGCGACGAGCGAGAGCGGGGCGAGCGTCATGGCCACCAGCACGAGAATGTAAGCCAGCGGCGACAGCACGCCGAACGCGACGATCCGGCCCCGGTGCGCGCGCCAGACCGCACCGAGTTCGCGCCGGCGACCGCCGAGCAGGAGCGAGAACAGCACGGCCTCGCCGGCCGTCGTGCCGACCATGTACGCGACCGGCGCGGCGCCCCACCCGGTCACCGCGTGCGCGTCCCAGAGGGTGTACGCGGCAATGGCGACGCCGGTCACCAGACCCCAGGCGAGCGCCGGGTCGATGCGGCGATGACGCGGCGAGGCGGATGCCGCGGACGTCACGGATGCCGCGTCGCCGGTGCTCCCCCGGTCGGCCAGCCCGATCGCGACGACGCTCGCGATGATCACCGCGATGCCGGCGAGCTCACCGAGCGTGGGCCGCTCGCCGAACAGCACGACCGCGGCCAGCACGGTGAGGATCGGCCCTGTGCCGCGCGCGGTCGCGTACACCGTCGAGAGGCCTCCGGTCGCGTAGCCGCGCTGCAGCACGAGCAGGTAGGCGCAGTGCAGCAGCGCCGAGCCGACCACGCCGACGGCGAACTCCCCGAGGGATGCCCCGCCGAGGCCGCCGGTGAACGGGATGACCGGCAGCCACAGCACGGTCGAGGCGATCGAGCCCCACCAGAGGAACGGCATACCGATGCGGCTGACGCCGTGGGCGATGACGTTCCAGGCCGCGTGGCAGACGGCGGCGGCCAGGACGATGACGAGCGCGGTGACGGACATCCGGATCCCTTCGGCCCGTCGCGGGCGCGACGAACGGGATCCTCCGGGCTTTTGTCCTGTCAGATGACGGCCGCCGTCGGCGACGACCGTGGCGCCGCTCGGACCAGTCGGGCCGCACCTCCGTGCCACCCCGGAACCCTAGGCGCTGTCGGGAGGCACCGTAGCACGCTCAGGAGAACCGGGCTGTGATCACCGCGACGATCGCGAGAGCGGCCATCACGAGCGCCATCGCGGAGTACCCGCCGACGGCGATCGCGATGACCGGGCCGAGCGCGGGGCCGAGTGCGGAGATCGCGGTGATCGGCGCGGCGAAGACGCCGTTGATGGTGCCGTAGTTCCGCACCCCCCACCGGTCGGCCACCGCGGAGCCCTGCACGAGGGTCTGCGCACCGCGGACGGCGCCGGTGATGACGCCGATGACGATGAGGAGCCAGGGCGGACCGGGCACGAGACCGATCAGGGCGAGCAGGAGTGCTGCGAGGCCCGAGGTGATCGCCAGCGGGATCCAGGGTGCGGTTCCGTGCGGAATGGCGACGTAGAGGAGCCGGCCGATGACCTGGCCGGCGCCGAGCAATCCCAGCGCCCAGGCGGCGAGCTCGTAGCTCATGCCCTTCTCCATGTAGAGGGGGATGATGGCGAGGGTGACGCTGAAGAGCGCGGCGGCGAGGGCGAGCATCGAGATCTCGAGCATCCAGAACCGGCGGGTGCGGATGACGGTCCCGACGTTGTGGACCGCCTCGCCGTCGTGCGCCGGCGGGAGCGGTGCCCAAGTGCGTTCGAGGAAGATCCAATGCAGCGGTAGGGTCAGGGCGAGCAGGACGACCGCGAGGATGAGGGACGTCGCACGCCAGTCCATCAGCGTGAGCAGACCCGCGACGACCGGCGCGAACACGGTCGACGCGAGCCCGCCCGCAAGGGTCAGGATCGTCATCGCACCCCGTCGGGCGTCGCCGTGGCGGCGGGCGATGACGGTGAACGCGGCTTGGTAGAGCACCGCGGATTGGGCGAGTCCGCAGACGACCCAGCCGAGCGTGAAGACGATGAGGTCGGGTGCGGCGCTCACGATGACCAGGCCGAGGGTTCCGACGATGGCGCCGACGCTCATGATCAGGCGCGGTCCGCGATCATCCAGCCAGCGGCCGACGACGATACCCGCCGCGGCCGAGACGATGAGCCCGCCCGAGAAGCAGAGCGTGATGGTCGCGACGCTCCAGCCGGTCTCGTCCGCGATCGCGGGAGCGGCGATGATCAGCGCGTAGTAGAGGATGCCCCAGCTGATGACCTGCCCGACCGAAAGCGCGGCCAAGCGCACGCCGAGTGGATACGTCGACACGACCGGCGGCAGGTCGTGCTCAGCGGGATGCGGTGACGTCGAGCAACTGCGAGAGCTGGCCCAGCGCGCCGGGCACGAGCTTGTAGTACGCCCAGGTTCCGCGCTTGCTGCGGGTCAGGAACCCGGCCTCCATGAGGATCTTCAGGTGATGCGACACCGTCGGCTGGCTGAGGCCTACAGGTTCGATGAGGTCGCACACGCACGCCTCAGTACCCTCGGATGCCGCGACGATCGACACGAGACGGAGTCTGGTCGGGTCTGCGAGTGCCTTCAGCTTCTTCGCGAGCCCGTCGGCGCGCTCTGCGTCCATGGCCTCGCTGGTCAGCGGCGTGCAGCAGACGGCGGCATCTGGCTGAATGACGGGCAGCAGCGTGGTGGACATGTCGACCACTCTATCCGAATATTGACAAACATCGATGAAGTAGGCACACTCAGTATCGAAGTTCATCGATGCCTAGGAGGCGCACCCATCATGACGATGATCGATCTCACCGTCCCGAGTCTGCAGCGACGCGGCCTGGACACCCTGCCGGTCGCGATCATCGGCGCCGGGCCGGTGGGCCTGGCGGCCGCCGCGAACCTCGTCGAGCGGGGCATCGACTTCGTGGTCTACGAAGCCGGCGATGAGATCGGCTCCAGCATCCGGCAGTGGGGGCACACCCGGCTGTTCTCGCCGTGGAAGCACGTCGTCGACCCCGCCTCGCGCCGCCTGCTCGAGGCGACGGGGTGGCAGCTCCCCGCACCGCAGAGCCTCCCCACCGGCACCGAACTCGTCGAGCGCTACCTCGAGCCGCTGGCCGCGCTCGACGAGATCGCGGGGCGTATCCGCACCGGCATCCGGGTCGAGGCCGTCACTCGCCAGGGCATGGACCGCACCCGCACGGCACGCCGCGCCTCCACCCCGTTCCTGCTCCGCGCCCGCACGCCCGACGGCGTCGAGGAGTACACCGCCCGCGCCGTGATCGACACCTCAGGCACCTACGCCCACCCCAACAGCCTCGGCTCCTCCGGCCTCGACCCGCTCGGCCTCGTCGACGTCGCCGACCGGGTCAGCCACCCCCTGCCCGACGTCCTCGGCCGCGAACGAGCCCGCTTCGCCGGCCGGCACACCACCGTCGTCGGCGCCGGACACTCCGCAGCCAACACGCTCCTGGCGCTGGCCGAGCTCGCCGAGCAGGAACCCGGAACCCGCATCACCTGGCTCATCCGCAACGCGAGCGCCGTCCGCGTCACCACCTCGGACGACGACGGGCTCGCGGCCCGCGCCTCGATCGGCCGCCGCGTCGACGCCCTGGTCGCCGCGGGCCGCATCACCGTGGTCGACCGGTTCGAGATCGTCCGCCTCGGCCGCCCCGACGACGGCGTGCGCCTGATCGGCGCCCGGCGCGGCGAGCTGGTCGAGCACGAGACCGACCTCGTCGTCAGCGCCACGGGCTTCCGTCCCGACCTCGACATGCTCCGCGAGATCCGCCTCGAGCTCGACGACATCGTCGAGGCCCCCAAGCGCCTCGCGCCGTTGATCGACCCGAACGTGCACACCTGCGGCACGGTCGAGCCGCACGGGTTCGCGGAGCTCGCCCACCCCGAGCCCGGGTTCTTCCTCGCGGGCATGAAGAGCTACGGCCGCGCACCGACGTTCCTCCTCGCGACCGGGTACGAGCAGGTCCGCTCGATCACGGCCTGGCTCGCCGGTGACCTCGCCGCGGCGAGCAACGTCGAGCTCGTCCTTCCGGAGACCGGGGTGTGCTCGACGAGCCTCGCGCCCGACGGATCGTCCTGCGGAACAGGCGACGACGCATCGGGCAGCGCCTCGAGCTGCTGCTCGTGACATCCATCCGGCCGATGGAGGCATCGGACTGGCCGGCCGTGCAGGCGATCTACGCCGCGGGCATCGGCACCGGCAACGCCACGTTCGAGGCCGAACCGCCGAGCTGGGACGCCTTCGACCAGTCCAGGGTGCCCGATGCCCGGCTGGTCGCCTGCGATGCGGGCGGCGACGTGATCGGGTGGGCAGCGGCATCCAGGGTCTCCGCGCGTGAGGTGTACCGCGGCGTGATCGAGCACTCGATCTACGTCGACCCCGCAGCGCAAGGAACCGGCGCCGGGCGGCAGCTGCTGTCCGCGTTCATCGAGACGACGAACGCGGCCGGCTACTGGATGATCCAGTCCTCGATCTTCCCCGAGAACGTCGCCAGCCTCACCCTCCACGAACGCGCCGGCTTCCGCACCGTCGGCCGGCGCGAACGCATCGCTCGCATGGGCTACGGCCCACACGCCGGCAAGTGGCGGGACACGATCCTGATCGAACTGCGTCGTCAGGACGAGGCTGAGGTGTCGCAGCTGAACTGAAGGTTCTCGCGTCGGCACCCGACCGTTAGATAGACTCTGGTCTATGGATGCTTCGGTGGACTCTGCTCGCGAGTTGCGTCTCGTTGCCGACCCGACGCGGGCGCACATCCTGCGCAGCATCCTCGAGGCCCCTGACGGGCGGGTGCTCGTGGGGCGTCTCGCTGAGGAACTCGGTTTGCGGCAACCGACGGTGAGTCACCACATGAAGGCGCTTCTCGATGAGGGGTTGGTGCAGCGACACCCCGATGGGCGCCGCACCTGGTATTCCCTGGCGGACGAGCACGCGGACCGGTTGGCTGAGATCCTTCGCGCCCAGGAGTCGTCCGTCCCGGTCGACCCGGTGCTGGAGCGCGTGGTGCGAGATCTCAGCGACCGGTACCGCGGGACCTTCAGCCCCGAGACGGTCGAGCGGTACGTGCGCGAGAGCTACGACCTCCTCGCCGACCGACCCGCGCCGGGCCGCCGCCTCGCCTCCCTCGCCTCCCAGTTCGCGGCGGATCGGCTCGACGCCCTCGCTCGCGAGGAGCCCGGCGCCGGTTCCGAGATTCCGGAGGTCCTGTTCGTCTGCGTCCAGAACGCCGGACGGTCGCAGATGGCCTCCGCCATCCTCCGACACCTCGCCGGAGACCGGGTGCACGTACGCACCGCCGGGTCCGACCCGGCGGGTGAGGTCCGCAGCTCGGTCCTGACGGCGCTGGATGAGATCGGCGTGCCGCTCGCCGGGGAGTACCCGAAACCACTGACCGACGAGGTGGTGCGGGCCGCGGATGTCGTGATCACGATGGGCTGCGGCGACGCCTGCCCGATCTACCCCGGCCGCCGCTACCTGGACTGGGACCTCCCCGACCCGGTCGGCAAGCCCATCACCGAAGTGCGGGAGATCCGCGATGACATCGAGCGCCGCATCCGCGAGCTGCTCGCCACCCTCTGATCGATCGACAGGACCGATGACCGACGAGTCACCCCAGCCCAGCCCTGCCCCGCTCGCCCGCCGCCTGGTCGCCGAGTTCCTCGGAACCGGGCTGCTCGTCGCGATCGTCGTCGGCTCCGGGATCGCCGCATCACAGCTCTCCCCGGAGGACATCGGCCTGCAGCTGCTGGAGAACAGCCTCGCCACCACGCTCGGCCTGGCTGTCCTGATCGCGGTCCTCGCCCCGGTATCCGGTGCCCACTTCAACCCCGTCGTGTCGCTCGCGGACTGGTGGCTCGGGCGACGCTCGGGACAGCCCGGCTTCGCTGTGCGCGATGTCACCCCGTATGCCGGCGCGCAGGTGCTCGGCGCGATCGCGGGCGCCCTGCTCGCGAACGCGATGTTCGATGTGTCCACGGCCATCGCGACCACGGAACGTGCGACGCCGTCGACGCTGCT
Source organism: Agromyces agglutinans (assembly GCF_009647605.1). Taxonomy (GTDB): domain Bacteria; phylum Actinomycetota; class Actinomycetes; order Actinomycetales; family Microbacteriaceae; genus Agromyces; species Agromyces agglutinans. The sequence goes on from NZ_WJIF01000002.1 coordinate 25,422, forward strand.
CGCTGAAGTCGTCGCGACCGCCGGACTCGTCCTCGTGATCTTCGCGCTCGTGCGCAGCGGCAACACCCGCATCATCCCGGCAGCGGTCGGTGCGTACATCGGCGCGGCGTACTGGTTCACCAGCTCCACCTCGTTCGCCAATCCAGCCGTGACGATCGGGCGCGTCTTCTCGGACACCTTCGCCGGCATCTCGCCCACCTCGGTCCTCCCGTTCGTCGGCGCGCAGATCGTCGGCGCGGTCCTTGGCATCGTGCTGGTCGGCTTCCTCTTCCCCGTCCGAGCCGCAGCATCGGAGCGAAAGGAAAAGAAGGTTCCCGCGGGAGTGGCCAAATGATAGATCACGGTCTATCATTCAGATATGAGCACTGAGAAGCCCACCGTCCTGTTCGTCTGCGTCCACAATGCGGGCCGCTCCCAGATGGCCGCCGGCTACCTCCGCGAGCTCGGCGGGGACCGCGTCGAGGTCCGCTCGGCCGGCTCCGAGCCGAAGGACCAGATCAACCCGGTCGCCGTGGAAGCCATGTCCGAGGAGGGCATCGACATCACCGGCAACACCCCGAAGATCCTCACCGTCGACGCGGTGAAGGAATCCGACGTCGTCATCACCATGGGCTGCGGCGACGCCTGCCCGATCTTCCCCGGCAAGCGCTACGAGGACTGGGAGCTCGAGGACCCGGCCGGCCAGGGCATCGAGGCCGTACGCCCGATCCGTGACGAGATCCGCCGCCGCGTGGAAGAACTCATCAGCGAACTCCTGCCCGCGAACGCCACGGTCTGATCCGCCCGACGGACGGCCAGGATCATGACGCGCACCGAGCAGCCGCCGCTCCTCACACCCGACTCCGTGCTGCACCGGGCCAGTGAACGCCTCGCCGTCCGCTTCGACGGGATCTTCAGCGAAGAGACCGTCGAACGGGTGGTCTTCGAGTCGTACACCGCGCTCGCGCGCACCGCGACGGTCAACACCCACCTGCCCAGCCTCGCCACCCGCTTCGCGCAGGATCGGCTCATGGCGCTGGCGCAGTCCAAGGGCGCGATCGCGAAGCCGGTGCCCGAGGTCCTGTTCGTCTGCGTGCAGAACGCCGGCCGATCGCAGATGGCGGCTGCGTACCTCCGGGAACTCGGCGGCGACCGCATCCATGTCCGCTCGGCAGGATCCCAGCCCGCATCCGACCTCGGCACCTCCGTCGTCCAGGTCATGACCGAAGCCGGCATCGATCTCAGCCACGAATTTCCGAAGCCGCTCACCGATGACGTGGTCCGCGCCGCGGACGTCGTGATCACGATGGGCTGCGGCGACGCCTGCCCGGTCTACCCGGGCAAGCAGTACCTCGACTGGCACCTCGACGACCCTGACGTGCTCACCCTCGACGGGGTCCGCCGGGTCCGTGACCAGATCCGCTCCAACGTCGAACACCTGCTGCACAGCCTGGAGGCCGCACCCCATGAATGAGAACCCCATCGAGAACGTCGTCGTCATCGGCTCAGGCCCCTCCGGCTACACCGCAGCCGTGTACCTCGCCCGCGCAGGCCTGGAGCCGGTCGTGCTCGCGAGCTCCGTGGAAGCCGGCGGCGCCCTGGTCACCACGACCGAGGTCGAGAACTACCCGGGCTTCTCCACCGGCATCATGGGCCCCCAACTCATGGACCAGATGCGGATGCAGGCCGAACGCTTCGGCGCCCGCATCGTCTACGACGACGCGACCGAGGTCGAGCTGACCGGACCGGTCAAGACCATCCGCACCATCAACGGCGTCGAATACCGGGCCCACGCCGTCGTGCTCGCGATGGGCTCGGCGTACCGCAAGCTCGGCATCGAGGGCGAGGAACGGCTGACCGGTCGTGGTGTCTCCTGGTGCGCCACCTGCGACGGATTCTTCTTCAAGGGCAAGGACGTCGCCGTCGTCGGCGGCGGCGACTCGGCCCTCGAAGAGGCCATGTTCCTCACTCGGTTCGCCGACTCCGTCACCCTCGTGCATCGCCGCGACTCACTGCGCGGGTCCCGCATCATGCAGGAACGCGCCCTCGCCAACCCGAAGATCCGCCCCTACTGGAACGCGGAAGTCATCGCCGTCGAAGGCGAGGACGGCCTCGAGCGCCTCCGACTCCGCGACACCACCACCGGCGCCGACGCGGCACTCGACGCGACCGGGCTCTTCATCGCGATCGGCCACGACCCGCGCAGCGAGCTCGTCGCCGGCCAGATCGACCTCGACGACGACGGCTACGTAAGAGTCGCGCACCCGTCGACGCAGACGAACCTCGACGGCGTGTTCGCCTGCGGCGACCTCGTCGACAAGCGCTACCGACAAGCGATCACCGCAGCAGGAACCGGCTGCGCCGCCGCGCTCGACGCCGAGCACTACCTCGCGGCGCACGGACTCGCCTCCCCGGTCGAAGAACAAGCAGCCGTCATCCTCGAAACGTCATGAACGATGCACCGATTCATGCTCGCCGAATCTGACTCGCCCCTGTCAGACGACCGAAAGGACGCTCGTCTAGAATCGGGAGCATGGCTGCCGATCCGCTCCGGCTCCCCGCTGGGCGGGAAGAGCCGGCCGCGCTGGACCGGGAAGCTGCCGAATCCCTCGCGCGGACGCTTCGAGCGATCGCGGACCCGACGCGGCTGCAACTGCTCAGCCTCATTCGTCGGAGCGTCAACGCGGAATCGACCGTCGGCGAGCTTGCCGACCATCTCCGACTCACCCAGCCGACCGTCAGCCACCACCTGCGGATCATGGTCGACGACGGTCTGCTCGTCCGAGAGCAGCGAGGCCGCCACGCCTGGTTCTCCGTGGCATCCGACCGCGCGTCGGAGATCGACGACCTGCTCCGGTGAACGATGAGCGGGCCCGGCGCAACTGCGCCGTTGGATCCCGTATCAGCGCAGAGCCGCGCCGAGCAGATCGGAGTGCTCGCCGATCCGATTCGACTCAGGCTGATGAGCGTACTCGCGACTGATCCAGACCGGGCGTGGAGCCCGGCCGAATTGGGCGAGCAGCTCGAGATCGACGCACCGAGCGTGATCGAGCACCTGGAGCGCCTTGAGGCAGTGGGCCTACTCGTGCCGAGACCTGGCCCGAGGTCACCCCAGTTGATCCCGTCCGCCGAGGCGTGGGTTCGCTTCGGCCGCCTCCTCGCCGGGAAGCCGATCTACGCGCCCGTGGAGCCGGCCGATGAGCGGGCCAGCGGTGCGGTCGCGCTGCCCTCGCAGATCCAGCGCATTGCGGATCGGCTCGCGTACCGGTTCAGCGCGCATTTCTCACGGGAGACCGTCGAACGGTACGTCGCCGAGAGCTATCAGCTGCTCCTTCGGCGGGCGAAGACCACGCGTCATCTCCCCTCTTTGACGAGCCGGTTCGCCAGTGACCGCCTGGGCGCACTTGCGGCTGCACAGGGCTTCGATCTCACCGGCGTGCCCGAGGTCCTGTTCGTGTGCGTGCAGAACTCCGGCCGTTCCCAGATGGCGGCCGGCCTGCTCCGTAGTCTCGCCGGACCGCACGTGCACGTGCGGACGGCGGGGTCGCAACCGGCCGACACGATCGACCCGCTCGTCGTGCAGGCCCTGGACGAGATCGGTGTGCCGACCGTTGCCGAGTTCCCCAAGCCGTTGACGGACGAGGTCGTGCAGGCCGCCGATGTGGTGGTCACCATGGGCTGCGGAGACGCCTGCCCGGTATATCCGGGGCGACGCTACATGGACTGGAAGATCCGCGATCCGCTCGGTCATCCGCTCGAAGAGGTCCGCCGGATCCGCGATGAGATCAGATCGCACGTGGATGAGCTCATGGCGAGCCTGGGCCTGCCTGCAGATCAGACCTCGGCGATCCGGTAGCCGATACCGCGGAGCGTCTCGAGGATGCGCCCGGAGCCGACCGCGGTGGCTTCGAGCTTCTTGCGCACCCGGGTCACCAGGGCGCGGGTGGCCGGGACACTGCCGTCATCGTAGGTGGAGAGGGCCCGAGTGAGTTCTTCAACGCTGACGACCCGAGGCGTGGCGAGCATCAGGCATTGCACGAGCAGGAACTCACGTGGGGTCAGCGGTACCGTGCGCCCATCGATCGTGACCCTGAACGCCTGGGGTTCGAGCAACAGTGTTCCGATCGTGAGCGGCCGGGAATGCGAGTCGATGCGCACCCCGCATGATCGCACCGCCGAGATGAGCTGATCCGGACGGCACGGCAGCGCGAGGATCGACCGGGCGCCCCTCGCGATCGCCTGGTACGCGAGGTCGGCTGCACCGTCGTGGTTGGCCACGCCGACGATGACCGGTACCTCGCTCCACGCCGCCATCGCTTCGATGAAGCTCATGAAGTCCACGTTCACCATATCGGTGGGCGCGACGATCGCGGCAGGCTCCTCCTCCCGCACCGCCAGCAGCGCACCGATGGCATCGCTGTACCCGTGGATCTCCAAGCCGTGGGTCTCGACCGACTCGGCGGGATACCCGGGCGCCGATCTCGACTCGATGAACAACACTCGTGCCGGCCACTTCGGGGCGCCGACCGCGATTCGGGATGCGCCCTGATGCGCGTAGGCGAGCTCGCTCGGGACCGCCGCGACGCCCGACCGGACGCCCACCGTGCTCATCCGAAACGCCCGGAGATGTAGTCCTCGGTTCGCTGATCCGTCGGGTCCTCGAAGATCTGCGTCGTCGTGCCGTACTCGACGAGCACCCCGGTCCGCGCACCGCTGCCTTCCGAGACCTGCGCCGTGAAGAAGGCCGTGCGATCGGCGACTCGAGCCGCCTGCTGCATGTTGTGCGTGACGATCACGATCGTGTACTGCTTCCGCAGTTCCTGCATCAGATCCTCGATGCGCATCGTCGCGATCGGGTCGAGCGATGCGCACGGCTCGTCCATCAGGATGACGTCCGGTCGCACGGAGATCGCGCGCGCGATGCACAGTCGTTGCTGCTGACCGCCCGACAATCCGATCGCCGACTGCTTGAGCTTGTCCTTCACCTCGTCCCAGAGCGCGGCACGCGTGAGCGATTCCTCCACCAAGTCGTCCATCGATTCGACCTTCATGCCGGTGACCCGTGGGCCGTAGGCGATGTTGTCGTAGATCGACTTCGGGAACGGATTCGGCTTCTGGAACACCATCCCGATCCGCCGACGCACCTCGATTGGGTCGACACCCTTTCCGTAGATGTTCTCGCCGTGGAAGAGGATCTCGCCCTCCACGCGGGCGCCCTCGATGAGATCGTTCATGCGGTTGAGCGAGCGCAGCAACGTCGACTTACCGCAACCGGACGGACCGATGAGGGCGGTGATCTCATTGAGCCCGAATGCGAGGTTCACGTCGGTCACGGCGCGGAAGTCGCCGTAGTACACGTCGACGTTCTCGACCCGCATGATCGGGCGGGCGACGTGGTCGGCGACGCTTCCGTTGCGTGCGGCCTGCAGGTGCATAGGGGCGTCGTCATGGGCCGTTGCCATGGTTACCACCGTTTCTGGTATCGGTTGCGGATGAAGATGGCGAGCCCGTTCATGACCAGCAGCAAGCCGAGGAGGAGGAGGCTCGCCGCGGCGGCGAGCTCGTGGAAGCCTTCCTGCGGACGGCCGGTCCAGTTGAAGATCTGGATCGGGAGCGTCGTGAAGCCGCTGAGCAGCCCGTTGGGATCGAAGCTGACGAATACGAGTGCGCCCAGCAGGAGAAGGGGTGCTGCCTCTCCGAGCGCCCGGGAGAGCGCGAGGATGGACCCGGTCGCGATGCCCGGCACAGATGCCGGGAGCACCTGTCGCCACGTCGTCTGCCATTTGGTTGCACCGAGCGCGAGGGAACCGTCGCGGATCTCCGCCGGCACGGCCCGGATCGCTTCGCGGGTCGCGATGATGATCACCGGAAGGATGAGCAGGCTCAGGGCGAGGGCACCCCCGATGACGATGTTCTTGTCTCGCACGCCGACGAGCGTGAGGAAGGCCAGTGCCAGGAGTCCGTACACGATGGATGGCACTGCGGCGAGGTTCTGCACGTTCAACTCGATCACGCGGTTGAACCAATGCTTCCTGTCGGCGAACTCCTCGAGGTGCACCGCTGCGGCGACCCCCAGCGGGATGGTCAGCACCGCGGTCGTGCCGATGACCCACATCGATCCGAGGATCGCCGGGCGCGCGCCGGCTCGGTCGGGTGACGACGACGGGTACTCGGTGAACAGCGGAAGGCCGAAGCGACTCCCGCCCTCGAGCACGATGTTCACGATCAGGGTGATCAGGAAGATCACCGCCACAGCCAAGCTCAGCCAGAGCAGGATCAGGAAGACGAGCGGTGCTGCGCGGCGCTCGCCCGGAGCGCGACCGGTCTTGAGCGGCATCGTCGGCGCCCCGGCGAGGGAGTCCTGGAGGGATCTCATGATCAATAGGCCTGTCGGAATCGGCGGACGAGTCGGATGCTGATGAAGTTGACGATCAGGGTGATCGCGAACAACAGGAGGCCGACGGCGTAGAGGGTGTCGTATTCGAGCGAACCGACTCGGGAGTCACCGAGCGCCGCGTTGGCGATGAACCCGGTCATCGTCTGCCCCTGCTCGAGGGGTCCGGACACGATGCGCGCCTGGTTGCCCGCAGCGATCGCGACGATCATCGTCTCGCCGACCGCGCGCGAGATCCCCAGGACGATGGCCGCCATGATGCCTGAGAGGGCAGCAGGGAACACGACCCGGAGGCTGGTCTGCATGCGGTTCGCCCCGAGGGCGAACGATCCTTGCCGCAGGGCCATCGGCACGGCGGACATCGCGTCCTCTGAGATCGAGGCGACGGTCGGGATGATCATGATGCCCATCACGAGTCCGGCAGCGAGGACGCTGAATGCCCCGGTGTCGAGGCGCAGCCACTCGCGGAACACGGTCGCCTGGATGAACTGGAGCGCGAAGAGCCCGTAGACGACCGTCGGTACGCCGGCGAGGAGCTCGAGAATGGGCTTCAGCACCTTGCGCAGACCCGGGCGCGCGTACTCGGAGAGCAGGATGGCGGCGCCGAGCCCGAGTGGCACCGCGACGACGAGCGCGATCGCCGTGGTCCACAGCGTTGCCGTGACCAGTGGGATCACGCCGAAGGAGGCATCCGCGAATCTGGGCGCCCACCGGTCGCCGAACAGGAAATCGAAGACGGGTACCTCGCGGAAGAAGCCGATGGCCGGAACCAGCAGGGCGATCACGATGCCGATCGTCGTCAGCATCGCGACCGCCGCGGCGAGCCTGAGGGCGAGCTTGATGACGGCTTCGCCGGGACGGGCGCGCCCGGCGAACATGGACCGAGGCGGGTGGCCCGACGGAGTCGTCGAGCCACCCGTGCTGGCGGTCCTGGGCACCTCGGTAACCGAGGCTGTGGTGTTGGCCAGCATCGAGGTCCTCAGCCGAGCGTGGCGAGTTCGTCCTGTGCCGTGGCCTTCTGCTCCTCCGTCAGGCCGATGAAGAGCGCCGCCTCGGCGACCTCGGCCTCGGACTCGACGTAGAAGTCCACGAAGGCCTTGACCTGCGGCTTCTCGGCATACGACGCGTTGTTCACGTAGATGAAGAGCGGGCGTCCGAGCGGTGTATACGTGCCGTCCTGCACGGTCTCCGCGGACGGGGCGACGCAACCAGCACCGCCGTCGACCTCGACCGCCTTCATCGCGTCGGGGTTCTCCTCGACGTACGACAGACCGAGGAACCCGATCGCACCTTCGTCGCCCGAGACGCCCTGCACGGTGATGTTGTCATCCTCGGAGGGGCTGTAGTCGGTGCGGATCGCGCCCTCTTCGCCGTTGATCGCATCGGTGAAGTAGTCGAACGTACCGGAATCGGTTCCCGCACCGAACAGCGCGAGCGGAAGGTCGGGGAAGGAGGAGTCGACCTGGTTCCAACTCGTCACGGTGCCCTCGGCGTCGGGGCCCCAGATCGTGTTGAGCTGCTCGACGGTCAGGCACTGGGCGAAGTCGTTCTCGGGGTTCACGACGACCGAGAGCCCGTCATTGGCGATGACGATCTCGGTGTACTCGATCCCGGCGTCTTCGCAGAGTGCGATCTCCTCGTCCTTGATCGGGCGGGACGCGTTGGAGATGTCCGTCTCGTCGGCGCAGAACTTCGCGAAGCCGCCTCCGGTGCCGGAAGTGGCGACGGTGACATTGACGTCGGGCGCCTCGTCGCGGAAGAAGTCTGCGGCCGCTTCGGTGAGCGGGGCGACGGTCGACGAACCGTCGGCGACGACGGAGCCGCTGATGCCGCCACCCTCGGTGGAGCCTTCGCCGGCAGCCGGCTGGCCGCCGCACGCGGTGAGCAGGAGGGCGCCGACCGCGACGGTCGCGCTCAACCCCGCGAGTTTCAGAGAACGGTAAGACACGGTGATCCTTCCGGGAGAGGATTTCGCCTCGTGGATGAAATGTGATGGCCGGTATCCGGCTCAACACATAGAAGATCGTCTAAATGAACGCAGGGTGAACGACGGCTTACCGCGAGCCATCCGGATCCGGGCCGTTCACCGCGCGGGGCTTCAGTGCACGTCGCAAGCCCGGCGGAGGACTCGCACCGCCACGCCCCGACGTCGGCGGGGTGTGCGACGCTGGGCGGAGCATCCATCATCGTGGAAGGGAGCCGACCGTGTGCGGAAGGTTCGTCGTCTCGCAGAAGGTCACCGACCTGACCGATGTCTTCGACGCCGAAGACGACTTCCCCGACTGGCAGCCGAGCTTCAGCCTCGCGCCGACCGACGTCGTGCCGATCATCCGCGAGCGCGCCAAGTCCGACACGGGCGAGTTCGTGCGGCGCGTCGAGCCCGCGGTGTGGAACTTCCGGCCCTCGTTCATGAAGGAGTCGAAGCGCCCCCAGTTCAACAGCCGCATCGAGACCGTCGCGACGAACGGGCTGTGGAAGGGCGCGTTCGCGTCGGGCCGGTGCATCGTGCCGATGCGCGGCTACTACGAGTGGACCGGGGAGCCCGGGCACAAGCAGGCGCACTTCCTACACGGCCCCGACGACCTGCTCGCCGCCGCCGGCATCTCGACCGCGCGCAAGCTCGACAACGGCTCATGGGAGGTGTCGACCTCGATCATCACGCGCGAGGCCCGCGACGCGTCGGGCGAGGTCCACGATCGGATGCCCGTCTACCTGCCGCTCGGCGAGATCGAGCGGTACCTCGATCCGGCGAAGCTCGACCCGGGCGGCGCCCAGGCGATGGTCGACTTCCTGATCGAGGCATCCGACCGGGTCGCGCCGACCATCAACGAGTACGAGGTCGACCCGCGGGTCAACAACCACCGTCGCATCGATCCCGGCGACCCGACCCTGATCGAGCCGCTCGACGAGTGACCGCGCCGGCGCCCGGTCAGATCGCCGGTTGCGCCGCCGGCCGCGCCTCGGGCGCGACGCCGAGCCGGTACGACGGCAGGCCGCGCCGGCGAATGATCCATTCGGCGACGACGAGGTTCGGCAGCCAGGCGAGGAACGGCACGGCCGCGTAGGCGTTCTCGAAGGCGTCGCCGAAGTCGAACGACCCGAACGGCACCTGCGCCACGATCAGCAGCGGCAGCCAGATCCGCAGCATGACCGCGCTGTACGTCAGGGCGAAGTTGCGGATCATCCACGCACGGTGACTCGCGACGTCGCGGCGACGGATCGCGACGTACGCGCGCCAGCCGGTCACGAGCCACAGCACCGCGAGCGTGCCGAACCCGAACAGGCCGGCGAGTCCGGCGTCGCCGACCGGCGCGATGACCAGGCCGCCGAGCCCGCCGATCGCGATCGCGACGAGGTACACGCGTCCGGTCCAGCGATGGACCTTCGGATGCCTCGCCCGCAGCCCGCGCCAGAACTGGAACGGACCCGCGACGAGCGCGATGCCGCCCCCGACGATGTGGGCGTAGAAGGCGAGCTGGATCGCGAGCGGCTGGGTGGCATAGGTCGCGGCGATCGCGGAGCCGGACTCCGCACCGGCGGCGAGCGACTGCGTCAGGTAGGGCGACAGCGCGAAGGCGGCGATGCCGAGGGAGGTCAGCAGCACGAGCGTCCAGCCCGTGCGGCCGGCCGCGGTGGGGCAGGTCGATCCGTCCCCCCGCGGGGACGGCCTCGGTGCCGCCGGGCCGGCGACGGCGTCGGTTTCGATACGGGTGTCTGAGGTCATGCGGGGAAGGTATCGACGCCCCTCCGACTGCCGCACTCGGGCTGACCCCCGTGAGCCCGCGGGGGTCAGCGGCGCTGGTGGCGCCGATGCGGGCGCAGCGCATGGCGAGCGCGCGGCGAGCGCACGGCGAGCGCATGGCGAGCGCGCGACGAGCGCGTGGCGCGCGGCCGTCAGTGCGAGGTATCCGTCTCGACCGGCGGCAGGGCCCGGGCGCGTGCGACGACGTGGTCACGCAGCTGCTCGAGGGCGGGCACCGCGCCGGCGATCGCCTCGAGCTCGGACGGCGCGAGCTCGGCGAGCGCGGACGCGAGGATCTCGGTGCTCGCGGCATCGAACTGCGCGAGCAGCGCGAGGGCGTGGTCGGTGGACCGCACCTCGATGTGCCGTCGATTGCGGTCGGAGACCCTGCGGCTGACGAGTCCCTGCTCCTCCATGAGCCGCAACAGGTTGCTGATGGTCGGGCGGCTGAGCCGCAGCACGTCGGCGAGTTCGCCGGGCGTGCGCATCACGCCGGCCGGCAGCAGCCGCAGGACCTCGATCTGCGCGTCGGGAAGCTCGGGGAGCCGCCGGCTCGCGCGCGCGATCTGCAGCAGGCCGCGCCGGAGCGGCGGGACGACACCGCTGAGTCGGGCTGCACCGGCCGAATCGAGCTTCCGGGTCACTCCCGAAGTCTCGCCGGGTTCCGGATGCCCCGTCAAGCGCCCCATCGGGGGGCCGCGGGGGCCACGGGGGTCACGCGACCGCCCGGCTCACTCGCGAACGGCGGACACGGCCCGGCGCGCGAACCCGACGGCGTGCTCGAACAGCGCCTCACGGTCGACATCGCCCTCGAACCGGTGCCGGGCTCCGTCGACGAGCACGAGCTCGACCTCGCCGCCCGCGGCGGCGAGCGCGTCGGCGAACTCGACGGCCTGCGCGTGCGGCACCGCGTCGTCGCTCGTGCCGTTGACGACGAGGAACGGCGGCGGCACGGCGACACCGCCGTAGGCATCGCCGGTGGGCGCACCCGCACGCGCGGCGGCCCCAGCGGTGAGGACGAGCGCCGGCGACGCGCCCGCCGCGAGGTCGGGCCGCTCCCCCGCGGTCGCTCCGAGCCACCGGGCCTCGGCGCAGTCGGGGTCGTTCGTGCGTCCGAGCAGGCGGGCGTGCTCGATCAGGTTGGTCGGGCCGTACCAGTGCACGACCCCGCGCACCGAGGCATCCGCTCGCAGGGCGACGAGCGAGGCGATCGTCGCTCCCGCCGACTCGCCCCAGGCGACGACGCGCGCACCGTCGATGCCGAAGGCGTCGGCGCGCACGCGCAGCCACGCGAGCGCCGCCGCGACGTCGTCGACCTGCGCCGGGAAGACGGCTTCGCCGCTCAGCCGGTAGTCGACGGATGCCACGGCGAAGCCGGCCGCGGCGATGCGCGCGAAGGCGTCGCGCACGTCCGGCCCGAACTCACGGCGGCTGCCCGAGCGCCATCCGCCGCCGTGCACGAAGAGCACGAGCGGCGCCGGGTCGCCGCGGTGCGCGCCGGTCGCCGCCGTGGGCGGCAGGTGCAGGTCGAGTGCGAGCGGTCGGAACCCGGTCGGCTCGGCGTACACGAGATCGCGGAGCACCCGGACGCCTCCGGCGACGGCCGACGTGGCCGGCTCGCCGCGCGCGCCCGCCGCACCGCGCGCACCCGGCACCACCGCCGGCACCGACACCGGACCGAGCACCGCGTCGACCATCCGGGCGGCCGTGCCCGGATCGACGGGCGCACCGCTCAGGGCCCGCAGCGTGAGGGAGCCGACGAACGCCTCGACGATCTCGGGCAACGGGGCATCCGCCCGCACCTGCCCGGCCGCGATGCCCGTCTCGAGCCGCGAGATGAGCACCGATGCCGACCCGATCTTCTCCTGCAACCGCAGTCCGACCTCGACGTTCGAGGTCGCGGCAGCGACGAGCGAGCGCATGAGGCTCGCGTTCGAGGGGTCGGCGATGAAGTCGAACACGACCTCGAGCCAGGCGGTGAAATCCGCGTGCACATCGCCGGTGTCGGCGGGCGTGAAGTGGTCGGGCAGCAGCAGGTCCTCGATGAGGCACTCGGCGACGAGCGCACCCTTCGAAGGCCACCACCGGTAGATGGTCTGCTTGCCCACGCCGGCTGCCGCCGCGATGCCCTCCATGCTGAGCTGGTCGTAGCCGCGTTCGGCGAACTGGGCCGCGGTGGCCCGCAGGATCGCGAGTCGCGCGGTCTCACTCCGCGCGGCACCGCGCCGTCCGTCCGCCATCCTCACATCCTACGTTCAGTCAGCGAGACGGACCGTTGCGTATTCTTGTCTGGGCTCTCGAGAGGAAACACGAACGCATGGCTGAACTGCTCTATCGACTCGGGAAGTTCGCCGCACGGCGCGGATGGGTCGTCGTCACCGCGTGGCTCGCGGTGCTCGCCATCGCGGTCGGCGGATTCCTCGTGGGCTTCAAGGGACTCGCGACCAGCTTCGACGTGCCCGGCACCGCCTCCGGCGAGGTCGTCGCCGAGCTGGAGGAGGCGCTGCCCGACTACGCCGGCGCGGCCGGCACGGTCGTCTTCGAGACCACCGACGGCGAGGCGTTCACCGACGAGCAGCGCGCCGAGATCAGCGCGCTCGTCGACAGCGCCGCCGACCTGCCGGATGTCGCGGACGTCATCGACCCGTTCGACGCCGAGCAGGAGCGCGCCGACCGCGAACAGGAGCTCGCCGACGGGCAGGCCCGACTCGACGCCGGTGAGGCCGAGCTCGACGCCGGGCAGCAGCAGCTCGACGCGGCGAAGGCCCAGCTCGACGCAGGGCAGGCGCAGCTCGACGCCGGACAGGCCCAGCTCGACGCGGCCCGCCAGCAGGCGGTCGACGCCGGAGCGCCCGACGAGCAGCTCGCCGCACTCGACGCGCAGCAGGCCGAGCTCGACGCCCAGCAGGCGCAGCTCGACGCGGGCGCGCAGCAGCTCGCCGACCAGCAGGCGCAGCTTGACGATGGCCGCGCCGAGCTCGAGACGAACGCCGTGCAGCTCGAGCAGGGCGCCGAGCTCCTCGCCCTCTCGAGCGACATCCGCATCGTCTCCGAAGACGGATCGACCGCGCTCGTGAACGTCGCGTTCACCGAACCGCGCATGGAGCTGCCCGAGTCCTCCAAGCAGGCCGTGATCGAGCACTTCGAGTCCGAGCCGATCGAGGGCGTCGAGGTGTCGTTCTCGACCGAGATCGCGCAGGGCGTGCCCCAGCTCGTGGGCGTCGGCGAGATCGTCGGCGTCGTGTTCGCCGCGATCGTGCTGATCGTCATGCTCGGCTCGCTCATCGCGGCGTCGCTGCCGATCGTCACCGCCATCTTCGGCGTCGCGATCGCGGCGCTCGGCACGCTCTCGTTCTCGGGCGTCGTGCAGATGGCCTCCGTCACGCCGATCCTCGGCCTGATGCTCGGGCTCGCGGTCGGGATCGACTACTCCCTCTTCATCATCAACCGGCACCGCAAGCAGTTGCTCGAGGGCGCCGAGGTGCGGGAGTCGGTCGGCCTCGCGAACGGCACCGCGGGCAACGCCGTGGTCTTCGCCGGCACGACCGTCGTCGTGGCCCTCTTCGCGCTCAACGTAACGGGCGTGCCGTTCCTCGGCCTCATGGGCACCGCGGGCGCGGTCGCCGTCATCATCGCGGTGCTCATCGCGGTGAGCCTCACGCCCGCGATCCTCGGCCTGCTCGGTCCGCGCATCCTCGGCAAGCGGGCGCGCGCCCGCATCGGCGAGGTGCACCACGAAGACCTGAAGGCCAAGCCGATGGCGACCTGGCGCGCGATCGTCACCGTCGTCGTGTCGGCCGCCGCGCTCCTCACCATCGCGATCCCCGCACTCGACATGCGGGTCGGCCTGCCCGACGGCTCGTCCGAGCCGGTCGAGTCGGCGTCGTACCGCGCGTTCGAGACGACCGAGCAGGCATTCGGCGCCGGCGTGAACGGGCCGCTCCTCGTCACCGCCGACCTGCCCGGCGGCCTCACCGACGCCGAGCAGCTGCAGGCCCAGCTCGACGTGGCGAACGTGCTCGCCGAGCAGGACAACGTCGTGGCGGTCGCCCCGATCGCGATCGCCGACGACGGCTCCGTCGCCGCGTTCCAGGTCGTTCCCGCGGAGGGCCCGAACAGCGAGTCGACCGAGCAGCTCGTGCACGACCTGCGCGACCTGCCGCCCGTCGACGGCGACATCGCGCTCGGCGTCGCCGGCCAGGCGGCGATCAACATCGACATCTCGGCGAACCTCGCCGCGGTGCTGCCGCTCTACCTGACCGTGGTCGTCGGCCTGTCGCTGCTGATCATGATCCTGGTGTTCCGGTCGATCCTCGTGCCGCTGATCGCGACCGGCGGATTCATCCTGTCGCTGTTCGCGACCTTCGGCGCGGTCACCGCGCTGTTCCAGTGGGGCTGGGGGGCCGACGCGCTCGGCATCCACACCGGGCCGATCCTGAGCTTCCTGCCGGTCATCCTCACCGGCATCCTGTTCGGGCTCGCCATGGACTACCAGCTGTTCCTCGCGACGGGCATGCGTGAGGCGTACGTGCACGGCGCGTCGGCGCGACTCGCGGTCGCCCGAGGATTCCGAGCCGGCCGGTCGGTCGTGATCGCCGCCGGGCTCATCATGATCTCGGTGTTCGGCGGGTTCGTCTTCGCCGAGTCGACGATGATCCGCTCGATCGGGTTCGGCCTCGCGTTCGGCGTGCTCGTCGACGCATTCGTCGTGCGGATGCTGCTGATGCCCGCGTTGATGCACCTGCTCGGCAGGTCCGCATGGTGGATCCCGAAGTGGCTCGACCGCATCATGCCCGACGTCGACGTGGAGGGCGCGGCGCTCGAGCGTCGCCACCACGCCTGACCCGCACCGTTCAACCGACGGATGCCCCGCCCGCGAGTCGCTCGCGGACGGGGCATCCGTCATTCACGGCACCGGGTCAGTGGCTGCCGGTGCTCGCCTTCAGCTTCTCGAGGACCTGGTCGATCGTGAAGCTCGCCGACTCCTGGCGCTGCGGGAACTCGACGAGCGTCTGCAGCATCTTCGCCACGTAGGCCTGGGCCGGGACGAAGAGGAAGATCCGGTCGATCATCCAGTCGTAGTAGGTGTTCGACGTGATGTCGGCCCGCTCGTACGGATCCGTGCGCAGGTTGAACAGCTTCGGCGCTCGGAGCTCGACGTAGGGCTCGAGCCAGATGTCGAGCGTGCCGACGGCTCGCTGCTCGAGGAACACGATCTTCCAGTTGTCGAAGCGCAGCGCGGTCAGGTCGCCGTCGTCCGACACGTAGAAGAAGTGCCGGCGTGGACTCGACTCGGCCTGGCCGGTGAGGTAGTCGAGCTGGTTGTGCCCGTCGAGGTGCACCTTGTACTCGGTGCCGTTCAGCTCGGTTCCCGCCTTCAGCCGGTCGGCGATGTCGGCGTCGCCGGCGGCGGCGAGCAGCGTCACGAACCAGTCGTTGTGGCTCACGATGCCGTTGAGCGTCGTGCCCGCCGGGATGCGCCCCGGCCAGCGGACCATCGCCGGCACCCGGTAGGCGCCCTCCCAGTTCGAGTTCTTCTCGTTGCGGAAGGGCGTCATGCCCGCATCGGGCCAGCTGTTCATGTGCGGGCCGTTGTCGGTCGAGTACATGACGATCGTGTTCTCGGCGAGGCCCAGTTCGTCGAGGAGGTCGAGGAGGCTGCCGACGAGGTCGTCGTGGTCGAGCATCGTGTCGTGGTAGTTGGACTGCCAGCGGCCGGCGCGGCCCTTGCTCTCCTCTTTCGTGTGTGTGCGGAAGTGCATGTGCGTCGAGTTGAACCACACGAAGAAGGGTTCGTCCTCGTCGGCCTTCGCGCGGATGAACTCGGCCGCCGCGTCGCGGAACTCCTCGTCGCAGGTCTCCATGCGCTTCTTGGTGAGCGGGCCGGTGTCCTCGATGCGCTGGGTGCCGTCGGCGTTCGCCCAGGAGTGGATGACGCCGCGCGGCCGGAACCGATCGCTGAAGCCCGGGAACTCCTCGTCGGTCGGGTAGTCGGGGTGCTCGGGCTCCTCCTCGGCGTTGAGGTGGTAAAGGTTGCCGAAGAACTCGTCGAACCCGTGCGCCGTCGGCAGGTGCTCGTCGCGGTCGCCGAGGTGGTTCTTGCCGAACTGGCCGGTCGCGTACCCCTGCGCTTTGAGCGCGGTCGCGATGGTCGGGTCCTCGGCCTTCAGCCCGAGCGCGGCGCCGGGCATGCCGACCTTCGTGAGCCCCGTGCGGTACGGGTTCTGCCCGGTGATGAACGCGGCGCGCCCGGCCGTGCAGCTCTGCTCGCCGTAGTAGTCGGTGAACTTCACGCCCTCGTCGGCGATGCGGTCGATGTTCGGCGTGCGATACCCCATGAGCCCGTCGGAGTACGCGCTCAGGTTGGAGATGCCGATGTCATCGCCCCAG
Organism: Agromyces agglutinans; assembly: GCF_009647605.1. GTDB lineage: Bacteria > Actinomycetota > Actinomycetes > Actinomycetales > Microbacteriaceae > Agromyces > Agromyces agglutinans. The sequence goes on from NZ_WJIF01000002.1 coordinate 41,927, forward strand.
ATGATCAGGATGTTCGGCTTGTCGGCCATGGATTCCTCCCCCGGAATCGAAACGTCGTCACCCGAAGCCTACGGGTCGGGGCATCCGTCGTCACCGGTCCGATGCCTCGCGGTCAGGCGTCGCGTGCGCAGCGGAAGCCGATGTGGCTCATGCCCGTGTCCTCCGCCTGCGGCGAGCGCGCCGCAGGCCGGAACCGCAGGCAGTAGTCGGGCGAGCACAGGTGGGAGCCGCCCTTCAGCACCCGGCGCGGGATCTCGGGGAACTCCTGCTGCGCGCTCGCTGCCGCGAGCAGGTTCTCGCGCTTGCCGGCGTCGACCGGTCGGTCGGTCAGCCGAAGGTGCCGCGGCGTGTAGTAGTCGGTCGTCCACTCCCACGCGTTGCCGGTCATGTCGAACAGGCCATACCCGTTGGGCGGGTACGAGCCGACGGGAGCCGCATCACCCACGCCCTGGTTGTCGTACGGGAACCGCCCGAGCCACGAGTTCGCCATGACGGCGCCGTCGGGGTAGGCGTCGTCGCCCCACGCGAACCGCTTGCCGTCGAGCCCACCTCGCGCCGCGTACTCGTGCTCGGCCTCGGTGGGCAGACGGGCATCCGCCCACTCGGCGTAGGCCGTCGCGTCCTCGTACGCGACATGCACGACCGGATGCGACATCCGTTCGTCGATCGAGGAGCCGGGACCGAACGGCCGCCGCCAGTACGCGCCCGGTTGCCAGCGCCACCAGTTGCGCCAGTTGCGCAGGTCGACGGGGCCGGGGGTCGGCGTGAACACCATCGCGCCGGGCACGAGATCGGCGGGATCGGCGCCGGGGAACGCCGCCGGGTCGAGCTCTCGTTCGGCAACCGTGACGTACCCGGTCTCGTCGACGAACGCCGCGTACTGCGCGTTCGTGACCTGATAGCGGTCGATCAGGAACGGAGCGACCTCGCGCTCGTGCACCGGCCGCTCGTCGGGATAGAACTCGTCGGATCCCATGCGGAACACGCCGCCGTCGAGGCGGACCATGTCGCGTTCGGGTGCGGTCATGGATCCACCGTAGCCGTGACGCGGGCCGGCGGGTCCGGGCGCCGTTCCCGCTCTTCCGGGAACCCACTCGAGTGGGTACGGTCGAAGCGGAGCGCGGCGCGCCGCGGCGAATGGGGGAATCATCGTCATGCCCAAGGAATTCTCGGGGAAGATCGAACACGACATCCGGGACTCCGTGCCCGACTGGTCGCCGTATGAGCTGCCGAAGGCGCCCGATGGCGCACCCAACGTGCTCATCATCCTGTACGACGACACCGGCATGGCGTCGTGGTCGCCCTACGGCGGTCGCATCGACATGCCGACGCTCGACCGCCTCGCGGCGAACGGCCTGACCTACACGCAGTGGCACACCACGTCCATCTGCTCGTCGACGCGATCGACGTTCCTCACCGGCCGCAACCACCACGCCAACGGCATGGGCGTCATCATGGAGGGCACCAACGGCTTCCCGGGCTACTCGGGGCGCATCCCCGCCGAGTGCGCGACGATCGGCCAGGTGCTGCAGGACAACGGCTACTCGACGTTCTGGGTCGGCAAGAACCACAACGTGCCCGAAGAAGACATCTCCTCGGGCGGTAGCAAGTCGCAGTGGCCGCTCGCGATGGGCTTCGACCGCTTCTACGGCTTCCTCGGCGGCGAGACCAACCAGTGGTACCCCGACCTCGTGGAGGACAACCGGTTCATCGAGGCGCCGTACACGCCCGACGAGGGTTATCACCTCTCGAAGGATCTCGCCGACCAGGCGATCCGGATGATCCGCGACCAGAACGCCTCGAACCCCTCGAAGCCCTGGTTCACCTGGTTCTGCCCCGGCGCGAACCATGCGCCGCACCAGGCTCCCGACGAGTACATCGCCAAGTACAAGGGCCTCTTCGACGACGGCTACGACGCCTACCGCACCTGGGTGCTCGGGCGCATGATCGAGCGCGGCATCCTGCCCGCCGGAACCGTCCTCACCGAGTTCGACCCGATGCCCGAAGACCAGGCGAACCCCGCCGATCACGTCAAGCCGTGGGACTCGCTCTCCGACGACGAGAAGCGCCTCTTCAGCCGCATGGCCGAGGTGTTCGCCGGATTCAGCGAGTACACCGACGTGCAGATCGGCCGGCTGATCGACTACCTCGAAGAGTCGGGGCAGCTCGACAACACGCTCATCTTCTACTGCGCCGACAACGGCGCATCCGGCGAGGGCAGCCCCGACGGGTCGGTCAACGAGAACAAGTTCTTCAACGGCTTCCCCGACGACCTGCAGGAGAACCTCGACAAGATCGACGCGCTGGGCTCGAACGCGACGTACAACCACTACCCCACCGGGTGGGCGGCGGCGTTCTCGACGCCGTTCAAGATGTTCAAGCGCTACTCCCAGTTCTCGGGCGGCACGTGCGACCCGATGATCATCCACTGGCCCGCGGGCATCACGGCCAAGGGCGAGATCCGCCACCAGTACCACCACTCGGTCGACGTGGTCTCGACGATCCTCGACGTCATCGGCATCGAGTTCCCCGACGTGTACCGCGGCGTGAAGCAGCGGCCGCTCCCGGGTGTCTCGATGAAGTCCTCCTTCGACTCGGCGCCCGACGCGCCCACCGAGAAGCACGTGCAGTACTACTCGATGCTCGGCACGCGCGGCATCTGGAAGGACGGCTGGAAGGCCTCGACCCTGCACGCGCCGCTGACCGGACACGGCCGGTTCGATGAGGACACGTGGGAGCTCTACCACGTCGACGTCGACCGATCGGAGTCGAAGAACCTCGCCGCCGAGCATCCCGAGAAGCTGCAGGAGCTCATCGAGGCGTTCGAAGTGGAGGCGAAGGAGAACTTCGTCTACCCGCTCGACGATCGTCCCGCGCGCGAGCAGTTGACCATCGAACGCCCCCAGGCGGAGCCCCCGCGCACCCGGTACGTGTACTACCCCGGGACGACCTCGGTCCCGGAATCGGTGGCGGTGAACGTGCGCGGCCGCTCGTACAAGATCATCGCCGACGTGGTGATCGACGACGACGCGCAGGGCATCCTGTTCGCGCACGGCTCGCGCTTCGGCGGGCACGCGCTGTTCATCAAGGACGGCAACCTCAACTACGTGTACAACTTCCTCGGCATCCCGCCGGAGCAGACGTTCACGTCGGGGAAGCTCGCTCCCGGGCCGCACGCGCTGGGCATGGAGTTCATCCGCGAGCGCGCGGGCGACCACGGCGAGTCGATCGGCACGTGCAAGCTCTACGTCGACGACCAGGTCGTCGCCGAGGGGCCGATGCGCACGCAGATCGGCAAGTTCACGCTGTGCGGCGACGGGCTCTGCGTCGGATTCGACAGCGCCGACGCGGTGAGCAGCCAGTACACGAACCCGTTCCCGTTCTCGGGCGGCAAGCTGCTGGGCGTGGGCATCGACATCAGCGAGGAGCAGTACCTCGACCTCGAGCTCGAGGCGCTCGCGGCGCTCGCGCGCGAGTAGCGCTCGCGCGCGAGGGCACGCCCCGCACTCGGAGGCCTCGGCCGGTCCCCCATGGCCGGCCGGGGCCTTCGTCATCTGCCCGACACGACCCACTCCGTGGCATCCGCGTAGGCACGGCGCTGCGAGTCGCCGATCCACTCGGTGCCGCGGTACACCGACTCCTCGCCGATCACCTCGATCAGTCCGCCCGCCGCCATCTCGGCGACGACGCGTTCGTTCGTCACGATCACCCGCAGGGCCGACTCGTGCTCGGCGAGCGCTCGCGCGTACCGTTCGAGCACGCCGACCAGTGCCAGGCCCAACTGGTCGATTCCCCGCAGGCGGAGGATGACGACCGACGACCGGGTCGTCGCCTCGATGCGCGGCAGCTGCGCCTCGAACACGGGCGCGCTGGCGAAGAACAGGCTGCCGTAGGGCTGCAGCATGATGACCTGGTTCGCCCCGATGACCGGCACCGGCTCCTGCTCGCGACGCCGGCCGTCGGACTCGATCACGATCTGCCGCACGGCGAGCCGGTTCGACTGCTTCGCGACGAACAGGATGATGCCGAGCCCCACGCCGATCAGCACGGCGAACTGCAGCGGCACGATCAGCGTGAGCACGAAGGTGACCGCCATGATCGTGGTCGGCACCACGCCGGTCTTCAGCACCGACTGCACGCGGGCCGGGTTGATCGATCCGACGCCGACGACGATCAGCAGTGCGGCGAGCGACGGCATGGCGACGTACGCGACGACACCGGATGCCACGAGCACGACGAAGGCCATCACCGCCGAGGCGATGAACAGCGAGAGCCTGGTCTTCGCGCCCGCCGCCGTGATCAGCGCCGACGCAGACATCGACCCGCCGACCGGCATTCCCTGGAACACCCCGGCCGCGATGTTGCCCGCACCCTGCCCGACGAAATCGCGCGAGGCATCCGACTGGCGGCCGTCGGGATTCGGGATGCCCGCGGAGACCGCCGCGCCCTGCACGAGGCCGACGAACGCGAGCGAGAGCGCGGGCACCAGGAGCACGAGCACGTCCTCGACGTTCGGCAGTACGGGCGCGGGAAGGCCGGCCGGCACGTCGGCGATGTCGGCGACGACCGCGACCTCCCAGCCGATCCAGGCGTCGAACGCGAATGCGAGCAGCGAGCCGGCGACCACGGCGATCACGAGACCGAACGAGCCCAGCCGGGTGCGCGTGAGCCAGACGATGAGTCCGAGGGTGACCGCGCCGACGAGGGTCGTCGGCCAGTCGAACTTCCAGAAGTGCACGAGCAGGTCGAACGCCCGGATCACCCGGTTGCCGCCCTCGCCCTCAGCGCCCGTGAAGTTCGACAGCTGGCCGAGCACGATGTTCACGCCGACCGCGGTGACGAATCCCGTCATCACGGCCGTGGGTACGAACCGCAGCAACCGACCGCCCTTCAGCACGCCCGCGACGACCATGATCACGCCGGTGAGCACCGCGAGCGTGAAGAGCGCTCGGTCGGGGTCGGGCCGGGAGGCGAGGTCGGTGTCGGCGACCACGAGCGACATCGCACCGGTCGCCTGCACCGCCATGAAGGTGCTGCTCGTGAAGCACGCCGCGCCAAGCATGCCGAAGAGGTAGGCGTACAGGCCGGCGAGCGGGTTCACGCCGGCGAGCACGCCGGCCGCGAGCCCGTCGGGCACGGACTCGACGCCGAGGACCGTGCCGGCGACCGCATCGCGCCCGATGGTCTTGCGGCTGAACACCGGGCGCACGCGCGCGGTCGCGCGACCGACGGCGCCCGTCGCGGCGCCGCGCAGGCGCTGCAGCGGCGAGATGCGCGATGCACCGGATGTCACGGCCGGCTCCGCCGGCTCCCGAGTGGACTCCGGATCGGTCACACCGCTCCCCCTTCCGACGCGAGCCCGCCCGCTCCGCGTCGTTCTCGACTCTGACGCACGGGACCGTGACGGGCAAGGGCGGATGCGATCGCGTGTCGTCACGCGCCCGGGTCGTCGGGCGACGGCATACTCGATCCAGCCGGCGTCGGATCCGCCGGGCTCCGGCGGATCCTGCCGGAGGCATCCGTGGGGGATCGTGAACACCGTCGCCGACATGCGCTCATCGGTCTTCTTCGAGGGACCGACGCTCACCGAGCGCTCGAGCCGCTTCTGGATCCTGCTCGGCCTCGCGAGCGTGATCGCCGCCGCGGGGGTGGTCGGCGACTCCACGGCGACCGTCATCGGCGCGATGATCGTCGCGCCGCTGATGACGCCGATCCTCGGCGTCGTGCTCGCCACGGTGCTCGGCGACCGTGCCAACCTGCTGCGGTGCTGGACGCTCGTCATCGGTGGCGCGGCCGCCGCGATCGCGATCGGATACCTCGTCGGTCTGCTCGTCGCTCCCCCCGTGGTCGCCGCGACGAACGACCAGGTCGCCTCGCGCGTGACGCCGAGCCTCATCGACCTGCTCGCGGCCCTCGCCACGGGCCTCGTCGGTGCGATCGCGCTCATCCGCAAGGACATCTCCGACACGCTGCCCGGCGTCGCGATCGCGATCTCGCTCGTGCCGCCGCTCACCGTCGTCGGGCTCGCCATGGAGTCGGGCGCGTTCACCGAGGCGCTCGGCGCGTTGCTGCTGTTCGTCGCGAACGTGGCCGCGATCCTCGCGACCGGGGTCATCGTGCTGCTCGGCTACCGCATCGGCGCCGTCGCCGCGCTCGATCCCGGCGACGGAACCCGTGCCGGCTGGGGACGCGGTGGTCGCGCGATCGCCTCGGTCGTCATCACACTGGCGGTGATCGGCGTTCCGCTGGCCGTGTCATCGGTCCGGTTCACCGACCAGTCGCTCCTCGAGAGCTCGGTGCGCACCGCGGTGGAGCCCTGGGTCGGCGAGGTGGGCTGGGAGCTGGCCGGCATCGAGGCGGACGGCTCCCACGCGACGGTGACCGTCACCGGCACGCCGCCCCTGCCCGACACGGGCCCTCTGGAAGACGCGCTGCGCGCGCAGGGCGTCGAGCCCGCAGACGTCACGCTCGAGCTGATCCCCGCCTACCGGGTGCCGTTGGGCGGGGACGCGGGATAGTCGCCGGATCAGCGCCAGGGACCGATCCGGCTGGCGCCGATGATCATCGCGAGCCCGGTGCCGAGCGCGGCGACGAGCGGCACCGCGACGACGGCCAGCGCGATCGTGTTGGGCCGGAACCGCAGCCCGTCGGGCCCGCCGATGTATGCGCCGATGGGCACCGAGTAGCCGCCTCCGCCGCCACCGCTGCCCTCGCCCGTGCCGGTCACGGCCTTGCCGGTGTCGGGCATCTCGCCCGCCCCCTCGCCGCCGCCGAAGGCGAAGCCGACGAGCGCGACGGGCACCAGCTCCTTGCCGTCGACCGTGGTCTTCTCGCCGTACGCCACCTTCGCGCCCCAGGAGGGCACGGATTCCGCCAGGTTCTCGATCAGCTTCCCCATGCGCTCGACCGTACGCGCGTTCGGCCCGCGCGGCCAGAGGGATTCCCCTGAGCGGCGCGCGACCGGGTACCTCGCGGCGGCGAGCCCGCCACCGGTCGACGCCGGCGAAGGCCGAGGTCTAGCATCGAGATCGATGGCGAATCAGGCCGCGGCTTCGGCACCACTGATGTCCCACAGGCAGATCCTCTTCGTGATCTTCGGCCTGATGGCCGGCATGTTCCTGTCGGCCCTCGACCAGACCGTCGTCGGTACGGCCATCCGGACGATCGGCGACGACCTCCAGGGGCTGAGCCAGCAGGCATGGGTGACGACCGCCTACCTGATCGTCTCGACGATCTCGACCCCGATCTACGGCAAGCTCTCCGACATCTGGGGCCGCAGGCCCCTGTTCATCGCGGCGATCGTCATCTTCATCCTCGGCTCGCTCCTCGCGACGTTCTCGACGTCGATGCTCGAGCTGGCGGCGTTCCGGGCGATCCAGGGGCTGGGTGCCGGCGGCCTGATGTCGATGCCGCTCGCGATCATGGGCGACATGCTCGCGCCGCGGGAACGCGCCAAGTACCAGGGGTACTTCCTCGCGGTGTTCGGCATCTCGAGCCTCATCGGCCCCCTCGTCGGCGGCCTGTTCGCCGGTGCCGACGAGATCCTCTGGATCGCCGGCTGGCGTTGGGTGTTCCTCATCAACGTGCCGATCGGCATCGTCGCATTGGCCGTCGTCATGCGGTTCCTCCACCTTCCCAAGTCGGAGCACGACCGGGTGCGCATCGACTGGTGGGGCGCCACGACCGTGATCGTCGGGCTCGTGCCGCTCCTGCTCGTCGCCGAGCTCGGCCGCGACTGGGGCTGGGGCAGCCCGCTCGCGCTGGCCTGCTATGTCGTCGGAGGGCTCGGCCTGGTCGCCTTCGTCGTGGTCGAGGCTCGCATGGGCGACGACGCGCTCATCCCGTTGAAGCTGTTCCGTTCGCAGACGTTCTCGATGGCGACCGTCATCGGCGTCTTCGTCGGGTTCGGCATGTTCGGCGCGATGATGACCATCCCCCTGTTCCTCCAGCTCGTGTTCGGCGCGACGCCGACCGAGAGCGGCCTGCAGATGCTGCCGATGATCCTCGGCATGATGGTCGCCTCCATCGGCAGTGGGCAGATCATCGCGCGCACCGGGCGCTACCGCATCTTCCCGATCCTCGGCACCCTGTTCCTGTCGGGCGGGTTCCTGACGCTCACGTTCCTCAGGTACGACTCGTCGTACTGGTTCATGGCCGGCGCGATGCTGCTCATCGGGCTGGGGCTGGGGCAGCTCATGCAGACGCTGACGATCGCCAGCCAGAATTCCGTCGGGCTGCGGGACATGGGCGTCGCGACCAGTGCCTCGACGTTCTTCCGCCAGATCGGCGGCACGCTCGGCACCGCGGTGCTGCTCTCGCTCCTGTTCACGGTCATGCCGCAGAACATCACCGGCTCGCTGTCCGACGAGGCGACGTTGAGCGATGCACTGGATGCCGCACTCGATCCGGCCGTCGCGACCGCGCCCGAGAACGAGCAGATCATGGCGACGATCTACTCCCCGATCGTCGAGCCGATCACGGCGAACCTGCCGCCACAGGTCGACCTTTCCGACGACGCCCAGCGCGCCCAGGTCGTCGACGAGGCCCTGCCGCAGATCGAGCAGGCGTTCGACGGTTCGGGCTCGGCCGAGTCATCCGTCGGCGGCGACGCGCTCGACGACACGTCGTTCCTCAACGGCGCCGACCCTCGTCTCTCGAAGCCGTTCCTCGTGGGCTTCACCGAGTCGGCCGTCGCGGTCTACCGGGTCGCCCTCGTCGTCGTGCTCATCGCATTCGTGCTCGCGCTGTTCTTCCGCACGCCGCCCCTGCGCGCCAAGTCGGCGCTCCAGGAGGCCGCCGACGAACGGGCGGCGGCTGCGGCGACGGAGTCGGAGGACTCGGCGCATGGGGCCGGCGAACGCACCGACACCGGGGTCATCGCCACTCGCGCCGCCGACGAGGTGGGTGCCATCGTGCAGCCCGGAGGCGACACCTCGTCGCACCGGCGAGCTGCCGACGATTGAGGCTCCGACCACGAAGAAGCGCGCATCGCGATCCCCCCATTCGGAATCTCGATGCGCGCTTCGACCCGTGGCCGGCAGGGCGCCCGAGTCGGGCGCCCCGCCGGTGATCGTGGTCCGCGGGTCAGGCCGTGCGGCGGCTGCCGCGCGTGAGGAGGCCGTAGATCAGCAGCACGACGATCGAACCGCCGATCGCGAGCAGCCAGGTGCCGAGGTCCCAGAACTCCTCGAGGCCCGTGCCGAAGAGGAGGCTGCCCAGCCATCCGCCGAGCAGGGCGCCCACCACGCCGAGCAGCAGCGTGACGAGCCATCCGCCGCCCTGCTTGCCGGGCAGGATCAGCTTGGCGATGGCGCCGGCGATGAGGCCGAGGATGAGGAATGCGAGGAAACCCATGTCGTGCATGCTCCTTCGTTCGTGACCGGCGGTTGCCGCGCCGTGGGTGGTGGCGCTCCCGTCCGATCGGGGGTGCATCCACCGAACCACGGCGGGGCGTGCAGGCCCGGGCCCTTGCGCCGACCCGCCCGGACGCGTTACGCGCGCGACGCGGGCGCCGCACGCGTGAACCGGATCACCGGCATCAGCCGGCCGGCCCGCGCCTGGTAGGCCTCGAAGGCCGGGGCGACGTTCACGAAGCGCTGGAACGCGATCGCCCGTTCGATGCCGTCGAGCTCGGATGCGTGGACCGGAACGATCTCGATGCGGTCGTCGACCACGGCCTCGATCGTGGTGTCGGGCGCCGCGCGGAGATTGCCCACCCACGCCGGATCCCGCGGCGCGCCCATCGCCGAACCGACCACCATCCAGGCGTCCCCCTCGCGCAGCGACATCGCCGGGTTGATCCGTGCGAGCCCGGTCTTGACGCCGCGATGGTGGATGAGCACCAGGTTCGTGCCCCACGCGCCGACCTGCCCGCGGTTCGCGCGGAATTCCGCGATCACCCGCCGGTTGAACTCGGTCATCAGGCGGCCGCTTCGGCGAGCGCGGCCGGGTCCGCGTCCGCGCCCGATTCGGCGAGCGCGCCGAGCCGCGGGTAGTCGGTGTAGCCGCGGTGGTCGCCGCCGTAGGCCTTCGACAGGTCGGGCAGCGCGAGGTCGGCGTGAACCGCGAGGCGCTCGACGAGGTCGGGGTTCGAGATGAAGAGCCGTGCGAATGAGACGAGGTCCGCGGACCCGTCGGAGACGAGTTCGACGCGCGCGCGATGGTCGAGCGGGTCTGGGGCGGCGGCGTTCAGGATCAGCGCGCCGCTCCAGGCGTCGCGGATCGTCGGCGTGAGTGCCGGGTCGCCCGCCTCGACGAGGTGCAGATACGCGAGACCGATCGGGTCGAGGGCCGCGACCAGGAGCGGGTACACCGTCGCGTAGTCGGGCTCGGCGGTGTCGCCGAGCCCGTTGTTCGGCGAGAGGCGCACGCCCGTGCGGTCGGCGCCGATCGCACGGGCGACGGCCCGCACGACCTCGACGGCGAATCGGATCCGGTTCTCGGGGCCACCGCCCCACTCGTCGGTGCGGAGGTTCGCGTTCGTCGCGAGGAACTGGTGCAGCAGGTAGCCGTTCGCGCCGTGCACCTCGACCCCGTCGAATCCTGCGGCGATGGCGTTGCGGGCCGCGGCGGCGAAGTCGGCGATGGTCGACCGGATGTCTCCTTCGCTCAGCTCGTCGGGCACGACGTTGTCCTGCAGGCCGGTGGGCGTGAAGACGCCCCCGGCCGCCTTGACCGCGGAGGGGCCCACTGGGGTAAGCGCGCCGTGGCCCGAGGCATCCGTCGTGCTGGGGTGACCGATGCGGCCGGTGTGCATGAGCTGGGCCACGATGGTGCCGCCCGCCGCGTGCACCGCGCCGGTGACCGGCCGCCACGACCGGACCTGCTCCTCCGAGTGCAGGCCGGGCGTCGCCGGGTAACCCTGCCCGATCGCACTCGGCTGGATGCCCTCGGTGATGATCAGCCCGGCCCCGGCGCGCTGCGCGTAGTACGTCGCCATGTCCGCGCTGGCGAGCGTGCCGTAGGCACGGCTGCGGGTCATCGGTGCCATCACGATGCGGTTGCGCAGCTCGAGGCTGCCGATGCGGGTCGGGTCGAACGCATTCGCCCCGGTTCGGGTCGACGTCTGCTGGCTCATGGTCGCTGCTCCTGTCCGGCGGGCTCGGTCACCCGCCATGGTTGTTCGAACAACCAATTGCAGCGAAGGTATTCCTTGTTCGAACACCTTTCTTCGGGCGCGGTCAGTCGCCGGCCGGGCGCTCCATCTCGCAGAGGTTCGCCTCGAGTTCGGCGAGCGCGGCCAGGATCTCGGCCTGCCGCTCGGCGGGCAGCGTGCCGACGGTCCGCCGCTCAAGCTCGTCCCACGCGTGCTCGACGCTCGCCCGCAGCGCGCGGCTGGCCTCCGTCGCCTCCACGATGGTCACGCGCCGGTCGGTCTCCGACGGGCGACGTCGCACCAAGCCGGTCTTCTCGAGCCGGGCGATGCTGCGGGTCATCGTCGGGGCATCCGAATCGAGGCTGTGCACGAGGTCGACCATGCGCTGCGGGCCCCGCTGCCACAGCGTCATGAGCACCAGTTCCTGGCCCGGGCGTAGGCCCGCCTCGCGGAGCAATCTCGCCGCCAGCGCCTTGTGCAGGCGGGCGGTGCGGAACACCGCCTGGCTGAGCGGGCCGGCGTGCAGGGACAGGGGCTCGACCATCTCCCCGACCCTAGGTTCGCGGAAGGCGCGAGGCAAGGCGGCGGACCGGCGATCGGTCGCGGCGAGACGACGAAGGCCCCGACATCGCGGGGCCTTCTGCTCGTGGTGCGCAAGGGGGGAGTTGAACCCCCACACCCGAAGGTACACGGACCTGAACCGTGCGCGTCTGCCTATTCCGCCACTTGCGCATACCGATTCGCACCATTCAGGTGCGCATCAGCCAACCGAGACTAACATCTCATCGCGGCAATAGCCATTCGGGTCACCGTCGTCCCCGCCACCCCCGCCTCGCACCCCGCGAGGAACGGCCTCGCGTCCTGCGAGGCATCCGGAATAGCATCGAGGCCTGGGTTCAGGCGCCCGGCCGACGCGATGAAAGGACCGCCCCCGTGACCCACTCCCCCACCGCACCGCCGAGCACGCCGGCGACCGTCGACCTCGGCGGCATCCGCGGCTGGCTGTTCGACCTCGACGGCGTGCTCACGCCCACGGCGACGGTGCACATGCACGCCTGGTCGCGCCTGTTCACCCCGTTCCTCGAGGCGCACGGCGCCGAGCCGTACACCGACGCCGACTACTTCTCCTACATCGACGGCAAGCCGCGCTACGACGGCGTGCGGTCGCTGCTCGAGAGCCGGGGCATCCACCTGCCCGAGGGCGACGTGACCGACACGCCCGACCTCGACACCGTGCACGGGCTCGGCAACCGCAAGAATCGCGCGTTCAACGAGACGCTCGCCGAAGAGGGCGTCGAGGCGTATCCGGCGTCCCTCGCGTTCCTCGACGCGGTGCAGCGGGCCGGATGCCTCGTCGCCGTGGTCTCGAGTTCGAAGAACGCGCCGGCCGTGCTCGAGGCCGCCGGCATCGCCGACCGGTTCGAGGTCGTCGTCGACGGCCAGGTCGCGGCCCGCGAGGGCCTGCCGGGCAAACCGTTCCCCGACACGTACATCCGCGGCGCCGACCTGCTGCGCCTGCCGACCACGGCCTGCGCGGTCGTCGAGGACGCCGAGTCCGGCGTGCGCTCGGGCGCGGCCGGCGACTTCGGCCTCGTCGTGGGCGTCGACCGCGGCGTGGGCCGCGATGTGCTCGCCCGCCTCGGCGCCGACGTCGTGGTCGACGAGCTCGACGAGCTGATCCCGGCCGTCGAGCGGGCGGCCGCCACCGAACCCACGAACCCCCGAGAGGACACCGAATGAGGTTCGCCGACACCGATCCGCTGAACCGCACGCGGTTCCCGATCGACGAGTGGTCGCTCGTCGAGACGGAGTTCGGCACCGACGACCAGGGCCGCACCGAGACGCTCTTCGCCGTCGGCAACGGCTACCTCGGCCTGCGCGGCAACGTCGAGGAGGGCCGCGACGGCCACATGCACGGCACGTTCGTGAACGGCTTCCACGAGACGTGGCCGATCCGCCACGCCGAGGAGGCGTTCGGGTTCGCGCGCGTCGGGCAGACGATCGTCAACGCGCCCGACACGAAGGTGATCCGCCTCTACATCGACGACGAACCGCTCGTGATGACCGAGGCCGAGATCCTGGCCTACGAGCGTCGCCTCGACTTCCGCACGGGCGCGCTCAGCCGGTCGGTCGAGTGGCGCACGCCGTCGGGCAAGCGCGTGCTCATCACGAGCCGCCGGCTGACGAGCTTCACCGACCGGCACCTCGGGCTCATCGACTACGAGGTCGAGCTGCTCGACGCGGATGCCGCGATCACGATCTCCAGCCAGATCCTCAACCGTCAGGACGGCCGCGACGAGTACCGCTCGGGCGTCGCCGAGGATCCGGGCGGCTTCGACCCGCGCAAGGCCGAGATGTTCATCGACCGAGTGCTGCAGCCGCGCGTCAAGCGCCACGGCGACGGCCGCTACGTGCTCGGCTACCAGACGACGAACTCGGGCATGGCGATCGCGGTGGGCGCGCAGCACTGGATCGAGACCGAGAGCTCGTACTCCGAGTCGGGCTCGATCGGCGACGACCTCGCGAAGCACATCTACAAGATCGCGGGCAAGCGCGGCGAGCCGGTGCGCATCACGAAGGCGGTCAGCTACCACACGGCCCGCAAGGTGCCGGCGCGCGAGCTCGTCGACCGGTGCGACCGCACCCTCGACCGCGCCGCCGAGCTCGGCGTGGCGCGGATCTTCCAGGACCAGCGCGAATGGCTCGACGACTTCTGGACCCGTTCCGACGTCGAGGTCGCGGGGCAGCCGTTGCTGCAGCAGGCGATCCGGTGGAACCTGTTCCAGCTCGCGCAGGCGACCGCGCGCACCGACGGCGGCGGCGTCGCCGCGAAGGGCGTCTCGGGTTCGGGCTACGGCGGTCACTACTTCTGGGACTCCGAGATCTACGTGATGCCGTTCCTCACCTATACGGCGCCGATCGTGGCGCGCAATGTGCTGCGGTTCCGGCAGAAGATGCTCGACGCCGCGCGCGCCCGCGCGGCCGAGCTGAACCAGCTGGGCGCGCTGTTCCCGTGGCGCACGATCAACGGCCAGGAGTCGAGCGCGTACTACGCGGCCGGCACGGCGCAGTACCACATCGACGCCGACATCTCGTATGCGCTGATGCAGTACATCGCCGCGACGGGCGACGAGGACTTCCTCGCCCGCGGCGCGATCGACATCCTCGTCGAGACGGCGCGGATGTGGGAGGACCTCGGCTTCTGGCGCACCAACGCCGACGACGTGTTCCACATCCACGGCGTGACCGGCCCCGACGAGTACACGACCGTCGTGAACGACAACCTGTACACGAACGTCATGGCGCGCGCGAACCTCGAGGCGGCCGCGAAGGCGGTCGACGACCTCCAGGTGCACCAGCCGATCGAATACCGCAAGCTCGTCGAGCGGCTCTCCGTCACGCCGGCCGAGGTCGCCGGATGGCGTCGCGCGGGCGCGCACATGCACATCCCGTTCGACCCGCAGCTCGGGGTGCACCCGCAGGACTCGGCGTTCCTCGAGAAGGAACTGTGGGACCTCGAGCACACGCCCGACGACCGCCGGCCGCTGCTGCTGCACTACCACCCGCTCGTGATCTACCGCTTCCAGGTGCTGAAGCAGGCCGACGTCGTGCTCGCCCTGTTCCTCCAGGGGCACCGGTTCACGACCGAGCAGAAGCTCGCCGACTTCGAGTACTACGACCCGCTGACCACGGGCGACTCGACGCTGTCGGCGGTCGTGCAGTCGATCATCGCCGCGGAGGTGGGCTACCACGAGCTCGCGCTGCGCTACTTCCGCGCGGCGCTGTTCGTCGACCTCGCCGACCTGCATCACAACGCGGCAGACGGCGTGCACGTGGCATCCACCGGTGGTGTGTGGGGCGCGCTGGCCTTCGGCTTCGGCGGTTTCCGCGATCACGGCGGCAAGTTCACGTTCGATCCCCGCCTGCCCGACGGCTGGGATTCGCTGGTCTACCGGGTCACGCTCCACGGCACGCGCGTGCGCGTGACGCTCGAACACGATGCGATCGCGTTCGAGATCGAGCAGGGCGAGGCGACGGATGTCTCGGTGCGCGGCACCGCCGTGCACGTGGCACCGGGCGAGGCGGTGCGAGTGCCGCTCGACGACCAGGGGCCGCGCATGGTCGGATCCCCGACGATGCGCGACATGGCCGGCTCCCGCCGGGCCGACGGCACGCTGCTCACGGCGTCGATCCCGACCCTGTCGCTCGACGTCGACGAAGAGGATTCCCCCATCCCGGTGGACTGAGCGACTGCGTTCACAGACCTTCGCGCTATCCTGTCGCGAAGTCACGGATACCGGATCGGGAGACCTGTGGGCCTACTGGACAACTTCGAGAAAGGTCTCGAGCGCGCCGTCAACGGCGCGTTCGCGAAGACCTTCCGCTCGGGGCTGCAGCCCGTGGAGATCACGGCGGCGCTCAAGCGCGAGATCGACACGAAGGCGGCGGTCGTCTCACGCGACCGCGTACTCGTGCCCAACAGCTTCACGGTGCGCATGGCGCCCGAAGACCATGAGCGGATGACCCGCCTCGGCCCCGCCCTCGTCGACGAGCTCGTCGACCTGGTGCAGAAGCATGCGGCGAGCCAGCACTTCCAGTTCGCGGGCGGCGTGTCGATCGCGCTGGCCTCCGACGAGGGCCTCACGGTCGGCATGGTGCAGGTCGACTCGACGAACGTGAAGGGCCGCGTCGCGTGGACCCCCGTGCTCGACGTCGACGGCAAGCGGTACCCGATCCTCAAGGGCCGCACGGTGATCGGCCGCGGCAGCGAGGCCGACGTGACGCTCGACGACACGGGCGCCAGCCGGCGCCACGCCGAAGTGCAGTGGGACGGCTCGCGGGCCCGCGTGCGCGACCTCGGCTCGACGAACGGCACCCAGCTCAACGGGGCCCCCGTGAAAGAGGCCGTGCTCGAACCCGACTCGGTGATCACGATCGGCCGTTCGCGCATCGTCTTCCGGGTGCTCGCCCAGGCCGGCGCGTCCGACACGCGCCCCGCGACGCAGCGGTCCGACCTCGGCGGGTTCTGGGGGCCGGCCTCGTGAGCGAACTGACCCTCCTCGTCCTCCAACTCGGTTTCCTCCTCCTGCTCTGGGTGTTCGTCTTCGCGATCGTGTACGCCCTGCGCAGCGACCTGTTCGGCCAGCGCGTGCGCAAGCTGCCCGAGACCGCTGCCGCGTCGGCCTCGGCCGCGCCCGTGGCATCCGCCTTCCCGTCGTCGCCGGTCTCGCAGGCGCCGACCGAGGCCGTGAACCGGCCGGCGGCCGCATCCGGTTCCGACGGCGGCGTCGCCACGACCGAGTCGGCGAGCCGACTCGTGATCACCTCGGGCCAGAAGGCCGGCTCCGAGTTCCCGCTCGGCCGCGACGAGATCACGATCGGGCGCTCGAGCGACTCGGCGATCATCATCCGCGACGACTACACGTCGACGCACCACGCGCGACTCATGCTGTGGAACGGGCGCTGGATGATCCAGGACCTCGATTCCACGAACGGCACGTTCCTCGACGGTTCCCGGGTGACCGTGCCGACGCCAGTGCCGCTGGGAGCCACCGTCAAGGTCGGGGCGACGACGTTCGAGCTGCGGCGGTAGCCCATGGCTTCTGTCAAGGCGAGCGCTGCGGTCTCGCACGTCGGCCGGATCCGCTCGAACAACCAGGACTCCGGGTATGCGGGCCACCAGTTGTTCTTCGTCGCCGACGGCATGGGCGGCCACGCGGGCGGCGACGTCGCGAGCGCGATCGCGACGCACCGCATCGCCGACGCCGACGTCGATCACCCGACTCCGGCCGAGGCCGCCGCCGAACTCGAGTCGGCACTGCTCGCCGCCAACCGGCGCATCACCGAGACCGTCGCCGACCACTCCGAGTTGACGGGCATGGGCACGACGGTCAGCGCGCTCATCATCGAAGACAGCCGCGCCGTCATCGCGCACATCGGCGACTCGCGCATCTACCTGCTCCGTTCGGGCGAGCTCAGCCAGATCTCGACCGACCACACGTTCGTGCAGCGCCTCGTCGACGCCGGCCGCATCACCGCCGAGGAGGCGATGGTGCACCCGCGGCGCTCCGTGCTCATGCGCGTGCTCGGCGACGTCGAGTCCTCGCCCGAGATCGACACGATGGTGCTCGACACCCGCCCCGGCGACCGGTGGCTGCTCTGCTCCGACGGCCTCTCCGGCGTCGTCTCGTTCGACGAGATCCAGCAGATCCTCTCCTCCGATGCCGGCGCCCGGCAGGTGGCCGACCGACTGGTGAAGGCGTCGCTCGACGGCGGTGCGCCCGACAACGTGACGGTCGTCATCGTCGACATCGGCGACCCGCCCGCCCCAGAGACGCCGCCCCTCATCGTCGGGTCGGCGGCCGCGCCGCTGGCCTTCGGCCAGCCCACCGAGCCGGCCCGCGCCCGCGGCATCTTCCTCACGCCGTTCCGCCCGCACCCGGTCCAGGAGACGCACTTCGAGCCCGACTCCGAGGAGTTCTTCGACGAGCTCATCGAGGAGGACGCGCGCCGCCGCCGCCGGCGCCGCTTCGTGTGGGGCTTCTGGATCGTGCTGCTCGTCGTGGCGATCGTCGCGGCCTTCGTGCTCGGCTACCAGTGGACGCAGACCCGCTTCTACGTGGGCGAGTCGAACGGCCGGGTCGCGGTGTTCCAGGGCATCCAGCAAGACCTGGGGCCGATCTCGCTGCACGAGCTGCACACCGAGACCCCGCTCGACGTCTCGGAGCTGCGTGCCTACGACCAGCAGCGCGTCGAGCAGACCATCACCGCGGGCAGCCTCGCCGAGGCGCTCCTGATCGTGCAGCGACTGGAGGCCTCCCTTGAGTGACCGTCGCACGCAGACGCCGCCGCAGGGCACGGCCGCGACGCCGCCGAGCGGCGTCCGTCGCATCCGGATGCCGCAGAAGCTGCGCAACCTCGAACTGTGGCTGCTCGCCTTCGCGTGCCTCATCAACGCGGCCTCGATCGTGCTCGTGCAGCTCGGCGCGCTCGGCACCATCGACACGCAGCTCGTGCTCCTCGGCGCCGGGCTCTCGGCGCTGGTGTTCGGCCTGCACATCGCGATGCGGTTCGTGGCGCGCGACGCCGACCCGTTCCTGCTGCCGATCGCGACGGTGCTGAACGGCCTCGGCATCGCCATGATCTACCGCATCGACATCGCCGAGGGCGACGCCGGGTGGGAGTCCGCCGCGGTGCGGCAGATCGCGTGGAGCGCCATCGCGATCCTCTGCGCCATCGCGACGATCGTCCTGATCCGCAACCACCGCGTGCTCTTCCGGTACACGTACCTCGCCGGCCTGCTCGCGATCGTGCTCCTGATCCTGCCGCTCCTCCCGGGCATCGGCCGCGAGGTCTACGGAGCCCGCGTATGGATCGGCATCGGCGACATCGCGACCTTCCAACCCGGTGAGATCGCGAAGATCGCCCTCGCGGTCTTCTTCGCCGGCTACCTCGTGCGCAACCGCGACTCGCTGTCGATGGTCGGCACCAAGTTCCTCGGCATGCGGTTCCCCCGGGCCCGCGACCTCGGCCCGCTGCTGGTCGTCTGGGCGCTGTCGATGGCGGTCATCGTGTTCCAGCGCGACCTCGGCACGGCCCTGCTGTACTTCGGGCTGTTCCTCGTGATGCTGTACGTCGCGACGAGCCGGCTCTCGTGGGTCGTGCTCGGGCTCAGCCTCTTCATCGGCGGCGCCCTCATCGCCGCGCAGACGCTCGACTACGTGCGTAACCGCTTCGCGAACTGGCTCGACCCGTTCAGCGACGAGCGGTTCAACGCCGACCCAGGCGGCAGCTACCAGCTCGTGCAGGGCCTCTTCGGCCTGGGTAACGGCGGGCTCATCGGCACCGGTCTCGGCCAGGGGCGGCCCGACCTCACGCCCGTGCCGCAGAGCGACTACATCATCGCGAGCCTCGGCGAAGAGCTCGGGCTCGCGGGCGTGTTCGCCATCCTGGCCCTGTACCTCCTCTTCGTGGCGCGCGGATTCCGCATCGGCTTCGCCGGCCAGGACGACTTCGGCAAGCTCCTCGGCGTCGGCCTCTCGTTCACCGTCGCCCTGCAGGTGTTCATCGTCGTGGGCGGCGTCATGCGGGTCATCCCGCTCACCGGCCTCACGACGCCGTTCCTCGCGGCCGGCGGTTCGTCGCTCGTCGCGAACTGGATCATCGTCGGGTTGCTGCTCCGACTCTCCGACACGATCCGCAACCATCCGAGGCTGGTGATCGACGGATGAATCGCGAGCTCAAGCGCATCACGATCCTCGTGCTCGTGATGTTCCTCACCCTCTTCGCCGCCTCGTCGGTGATCCAGGTCGCGCAGGCCGGCACCCTCGCCGAGGATCCGCGCAATTCCCGCACGCTCTACGAGAGCTATTCGGTCGAACGCGGCCCGATCCTCGTCGACGGCGAGCCGATCGCGTTCTCGCAGCCCTCCGACGACGACTACCGCTTCCAGCGGGTGTACGCCAACGGGCCGCTGTACGCGCCCGTGACCGGGTTCATCCCCGTCAACGGCGAAGCCACCGGGCTCGAGCAGTCGCTGAACTCGTACCTCTCGGGCCAGTCCTCGAGCCAGTTCTTCGACCAGCTCAACCGGCTCATCTCCGGGCAGGATCCGATGGGCGCATCGGTCGAGGTCGCCATCGACCCGATCGCCCAGCAGGCCGCGTGGGACGCGCTCGGCGATAACACCGGCGCCGTCATCGTGACCGAGCCGACGACCGGGCGCATCCTCGCGATGGTGACGAAGCCGACCTACGACCCGAACCAGCTCGCCGTGCACGACGGCGATGCGGTCCAGGCGACGTACCAGTCGCTCGTCGAGGACCCGATGGACCCCCTGTTCAACCGCGCCACCGGTGGCGACATGAACCCCCCGGGTTCCGTGTTCAAGCTCGTCGTGACCGCCGCCGCGCTCGAGTCGGGCCGGTACACGCCCGACAGCACCTTCCCGAACCCCGGCACGTACACGCTCCCGGGCAGCAGCTCGATCGTGCGCAACTCGGGTGGCGGCACCTGCGGCGGCGGCGCCACGGTCACCCTCGCCGACGCCCTCCGCCTCTCCTGCAACATCCCGTTCGCGGAGCTCGGCGTCGAGCTCGGCGACACCGCGATCCGGGAGCAGGCGCAGAAGTTCGGGTTCAACAGCGAGTTCGAGATCCCGACGGCGACCGAGCCGAGCGTCTACCCGCGCGGACTCGACGACGCGCAGACCGCGCTGAGTGCGTTCGGCCAGGGTTCGGTGCGCGCGACCCCGCTCCAGATGGCGATGGTGTCGTCGGCGATCGCCAACGGCGGCATCGTGCTGAACCCGACGCTCGTCGACGCCATCACGGCGCCCGACTTCCGCCCGATCCAGGAGTTCGAGCCCTCGGAATTCGGCCGCGCGATCAGCGAGGCGACCGCCGCGACGATGGTCGAGATGATGGTGAACGGCGTCGAGAACGGTGCCGCGAGTAATGCAAGAATAGACGGCGTCAGCGTGGCCGGTAAGACAGGTACCGCGGAGAACGGCGAGGACGATCCGTACACTCTCTGGTTCACAGGTTTTGCCCCCGCCGACGACCCCCAGTACGCGATCACGGTGCTGGTGGAAGATGGCGGGGGACTTGGTCAGGAGGGGTACGGCAACTTGATCGCCGCGCCCATCGCACAACAGGTACTAGAGGCGGTGCTGAACAAATGAGACCGAGTGCTGGGCTCACCTTCGGTGGACGGTACGAGCTGCAATCCCGCATCGCCATCGGCGGTATGGGCGAGGTGTGGCAGGCCACCGACCTCGTCATCGGGCGGCAGGTCGCCATCAAGATCCTGAAGGACGAGTACCTGGGCGACCCCGGGTTCCTCGAGCGGTTCCGTGCCGAGGCCCGCCACGCCGCACTCGTCAACCACGAGGGCATCGCGAACGTCTTCGACTACGGCGAGGAAGACGGCAGCGCCTACCTCGTGATGGAACTCGTACCCGGCGAGGCGCTCTCGACCATCCTCGAGCGCGAGCACGTGCTGTCGACCGACAAGGTCCTCGACATCGTCGCCCAGACCGCGGCGGCGCTCCAGGCCGCGCATGCGGCCGGCCTCGTGCACCGCGACATCAAGCCGGGCAACCTGCTGATCACGCCCGACGGCCGCGTCAAGATCACCGACTTCGGCATCGCGCGCATCGCCGACCAGGTGCCGCTGACCGCGACCGGCCAGGTCATGGGCACGGTGCAGTACCTCTCGCCCGAGCAGGCGTCGGGCCACCCGGCGTCGCCGACGACCGACATCTACTCGCTCGGCATCGTCGCGTACGAGTGCCTCGCGGGCCGTCGCCCGTTCACGGGCGAGTCGCAGGTCGCGATCGCGATGGCGCAGATCAACGAGACGCCGCCCGACCTGCCGGTCACGGTCTCCGAGCCGGTGCGCAACCTCGTCTACGCGTGCATCGCGAAGAACCCTGCCGATCGCCCGCAGTCGGCCGCGCACCTCGCGCGTGCCGCGCAGGCGCTGCGCCGGGGCGACGTGCACGCGGCCGCCGCGGCGGTTCCCGCCGTGCTCGGCGCCGCAGGCGCCACCGCGGCGACGATGCTCATGCCGCAGCAGGGCCAGACGGCCGCGACGACGGTGCTCGCGACGGGCACCGCCACCGAAGTCGACGAAGAGGGCGAGCCCGAAGAGAAGAAGCGCAGCCCGTGGACGTGGCCGCTCATCATCCTCATCGCGATCCTCGCGATCGTGCTCATCGGCACGATCATCGCGCTGCTGAGCAACCAGGGGCGCGACACGCCGTCCAGCACGACGACGAAGCCGCCGAGCACCAGCACGAGTGCCCCGTCGACGACGGCACCGCCGCCCACGACCGAAGCGCCCGAGACGATCCAGATCGACCGTGCCGCGTACCTCGGCATGAACGTCGACGACGCCGCGGCGGCGATCGAGGCGCTCGGCCTGCCGACCACCCGTGAAGAGGGCGGGCGTGCGACCGACCCTGCACAAACGAACACGGTCACCGATGTGAACCCATCTGGCCCGGTGCAGCCCGGCACGACGATCACGCTCACGTTCCTCGGTGCTCCCGAGGAACCGGCAACGCCGTCCGGTGGCCCGACTATCAACGGCGCAACGGATACCGAGCTCGAGCCGGGCCAGAAGGTCACGCTCTCGTGGCCGCAGCAGTCGTGCCCGTCAGGGCAGCAGTTGAGCGGGTACACCCTCACGATCACGAGCGGTGGAACCTTCGACAGCTTCAATGGCAGCACTCAGGCAAACATCTCCCCGGGCCAGGCCAACACACCTGTGACAGTCACCGGCCCCGAGGGTACTCAACTGAGCGTGAGCTTCGTTTACTACTGCGGCCAGGTCAGTTCCTCCGCTTCGCCGACCTCGAACTTCCCGATCGTCGCCCCGTAGTCGGGAGCGAACGACTCCGGATACAGAAGGAACCACACGACAGGAGCAGATGCACCGTGAACGATGAAGGACGTGTCCTCGCGGGTCGGTACCGCGTCGGCGCACTCATCGGGCGCGGCGGCATGTCCGACGTCCACGTCGGCACCGACACCCGCCTCGGCCGCCAGGTCGCGATCAAGCTGCTGAAGCCGCAGCTCGCGACCGACCCCGCCTTCCGCATGCGCTTCCGTCAAGAGGCGCAGTCGGCCGCGCGCATGGCGCATCCGACCATCGTGCGGGTGTTCGACGCGGGCGAAGAGACCGTGGTCGATGCATCCGGTCACGAGGTGCAACTGCCCTTCATCGTGATGGAGTTCGTCGAGGGTCGCCTGCTGAAGGACGTCATCCACGACGGGCCCCTCGAGGCGCAGGCCGCCGTGCGGGTCATCGAGGGCGTGCTCACGGCGCTCGAGTACTCGCACCGCGCCGGAGTCGTGCATCGCGACATCAAGCCCGGCAACATCATGATCACGACCTCCGGGCAGGTCAAGGTCATGGACTTCGGCATCGCGCGGGCGGTCTCCGACTCGGCCACGACGGTCGCGCAGACGACCGCGATCCTCGGCACCGCCGCGTACTTCTCGCCCGAGCAGGCCAAGGGCGAGACCGTCGACGCGCGCACCGACCTCTACTCGACCGGCGTGGTGCTGTTCGAGATGCTCACGGGGCGGCCGCCGTTCCGCGGCGACACGCCCGTCGCCGTCGCCTACCAGCACGTGAGCGAGAAGCCCGTCAAGCCGAGCACGGTCAACCCGCGGGTCTCCCCCGCCCTCGACGTGGTCGTCATGAAGGCGCTCGAGAAGGATCGCACGCGCCGGTACCAGACGGCTGCCGAGTTCCGCGACGACGTCGAGATGGCCGCGGCCGGCAAGGTGCCCGTGCGCCAGCCGGCCGAGGGCGCCGCAGCCCTGTTCGGCGCGACGCCGACCGGCTCGCTCTCGACCTCCGAGCTCGCCCTGCGCCAGCTCGCCGAAGACGACACGATGGTGCGCACGCAGCGCCGCCCACCGGCGATCTGGATCTGGTCGGGCATCCTCGCGGTCGTCGTGATCGTCGTGGCCGTCATGTACTGGGCGTTCAACCTGCAACCGACCGACGACCTGCCCTCGAACGTGCGCGAGGTGCCGAGTGTCGCGGGCCTGACCTACGAGGAAGCCGTCTCGGTACTGCAGGAGCAGACCCTGCCCGCCACGCCGGTCGAGCAGACCCACGACACCGTGCCGGCCGGCCAGGTCATCGGCACCGACCCGCCCGCGGGCGAGAAGGTGCCGACCGCGACGCCGATCACGGTCTTCGTCTCGACGGGCCAAGTGCCCGTCACCGTCCCGGCCGTCACGAACATGACGGTCGACCAGGCCAAGCAGGCGCTCACCGACGCCGGCCTGGTTCCGGGCACCGAGACCCGCGAGAGTTCGGCCAGCGTGCCGGGCGACACCGTGCTCGCGACCGCGCCCGAGGCCGGGGCATCCGTGCAGCGGGGTTCGTCGGTGAACCTGACGATCTCGAACGGAACCGTGACGCTGCCCGACCTGACCGGCTACACGCTGGCGGCGGCATCCGAATCGCTGCGCGCCGACGACCTGCAGCTCAATCCGGTCCCGCAACCCGATCCCGCCTGCAAGGCGCAGCCCGGCTCGCCGATCACTCGGCAGTCGCCCGCGCCCGGCGACGTGCCGCAGCGCTCCGACATCCAGCTGACCTACTGCGCGGGCTGATCGGAACGCCGTCGGTCGAGTAGCGCGCGACGCAGGAGCACGCGTATCGAGACCGCCGGCGCCGGCGCTACGCCGTGGCGCGCACCAGCGGGTTGAGGGATGCCGCGCGCTCGCGCGCCTCGGGCAGCCCCACGACGGCGAGCCAGTTGCCGAGCATGCGGTAGCCGCCCTCCGTGAGCACCGACTCGGGATGGAACTGCACGCCGAAGATCGGCGCGGACTCGTGGCGGAGCCCCATGATGACGCCGCCCTCGGTGCGACTCGTGACCACGAGCGCGTCGGGCACGGTGCCGTCGACGACGGCGAGCGAGTGGTACCTCGTCGCCGTGAAGGGCTGCGGCACGCCCTCGTAGAAGGCGCTGCCGTCGTGCTCGATGCGCGAGGTCTTGCCGTGCATCAGTTCTTCGGCGTTGGTGACCACGGCACCGAAGGCCTCGGCGATCGCCTGGTGTCCGAGGCACACCCCGAGCAGCGGCTGACCGCTCGCCACCGCGGCCTCGACGGCCGGGATCGACACGCCGGCGTCGGCGGGCTTGCCGGGACCGGGTGAGATCAGCACGCCGTCGTACTCGGCCATGCGGGCCGCCGCGTCGGATGCCGCGAAGGCGTCGTTGCGCACCACCTCGGTCTCGGCGCCGAGCTCCTGGAGGTAGCCGTTCAGCGTGTAGACGAAGCTGTCGTAGTTGTCGATGACGAGGATTCGGGTCATTGCTCCACCGTGACGTCGATCGGGTTGAGGATGAGGTCGACCCAGGGGAAGACCCACGTGAAGAGGGCGTAGACGACGCCGGCGGCCAGCACGAGCACGATCAGCAGCCGCACCCACCAGGGGCCTGGCAGCACGCGCCAGAGCGCTCCGTACATGTCAGTTCTCCCAGCTCGCGACGGCGTCGGCGATCTCCGCCGGCGGGTTGGCCGCACCCGGCTGCCACGACTCGAGCACGCCGTACGCGATGATGCGCTCGGCGGTCGAGTAGAGCGGGTTGCAGCTCGTGAGCGTGATGATGCGGTCGGTCGGCTGCAGGTCGGGGTGGTGCGGCACCGGTGAGAGCACGTCGACCGTCTCGGGCGTCACGTACTCGAAGTCGCGGAAGCGGTACGTGTACCAGCCGTCCTTCGTCTGGATGTAGATGGCGTCGCCGAGCTGCAGCTGCTCGATCTCGTGCATGCCGCCGCCGTACGCGCTGCGGTGCGCGGCGATCGCGAAGTTGCCGACGGCGCCCGGCATCGCGGTGCCCGGATAGTGGCCGACGCCCTGCGAATAGCTGTTGAGCACATCGAGGCCGATGCCCTCGGCGATGTTGCGGACCGAGTCGAAGGTTTCGGGCGCATTGAACCGCGGGACGTACATGACCGCGAAGGACTCGCCGTTCGGGTACTCGGTCGCGTCGACGATCGGTTCACCCGGATCGACGGGTGCGGCGGCGGGATCCTCGGTCGCTGCCGGCTCGCGCTGCGCGCGGTCGTTCTCGGCCCATGCCGCGCTCAGTTCGGATGCCGCCTCCGACTGCTGGCCCGCCATGATGGCATCGTTCCACCACAGCTGCCAGCCGAGGAACAGCAGGATGAGCGCGCCCGCGGTGAGCAGGAGCTCGCCGAACACCCCGACGACGCTCACGCGCGGACGTCGCTCGGAAGCCTCGCGTCGGTCTTCGGCACGCCGCGCGTCGCGCCGGGAACGGCGATCGTCGGGCAGCGGATCGGACATAGGGGCGATTCTAGCCGCGGTGGGTGCGGGCTCCGCTGGGAGACAGCGCGCGGCTCCGCTAGAATCGCCCGCATGGCACGTACCAAGTCCCCCAAGCCCGCGCGCGCGGAGGTCGCTCCCGGCGAGGAGGCCCCGAACCCCGTCTGGTTCAAGCCGGTGATGTTCGGCTTCATGCTGCTGGGGCTCGCGTGGATCCTCGTGTTCTACATCTCGGGTGGCGCGTTCCCCGTGCCCGACCTCGGCTCGTGGAACATCCTCATCGGCTTCGGCATCGCCTTCGTCGGCTTCCTCATGACGACCAGGTGGCGCTGACCGGCGACGACGCGAAAAGGGCGGATGCTGCGGCATCCGCCCTTTTCACATGGTTGTCCCCAATTGTGCACAGCCTGTGGAGAACCGAGAAACGCGGAATTCCGCGGATCTTCCGAATAACACCGGTGTGATTCTCCCCAGCCTGTGGAGAACATGTGGATAACCTGCGGCCAGCGCCGGATCCGCCTGCGCGGCGAATCAGTACAGCGGGAAGAGGAAGAACCGCAGGCTGAGCACCACGAGCACCGCGACGAGCGCGATCAACAGCCCGACCTGCAGGCCCTGCTGGTTGCGCTTGCGGGTCTCGACGAAGATCAGGCCCACGAGCGCCCCGACGACGAGCCCGCCGAGATGCGCCTGCCAGGCGATGTTCCAGCCCGGCACGAAGCCGATCACGAGGTTGATGCCGAGCAGCACGAACAGTTGCGTGGTATTGCCGCCGAGCCGGCGCTGGATCACGAGGAACGCACCCATGAGGCCGAAGATCGCACCGGACGCCCCGACCACGCCCGTCAGCGGGTCGCTGAGCCACAGCACGCCGACGGAACCGCCGAGCCCGGCGATGACGTACAGCGCGAGGAATCGCCACCGGCCGAGCAGCCCCTCGAGCAGCTGACCGAAGATCCACAGCGTGTACATGTTCAGCAGCACGTGGAAGATGAGCGCCGTCGAGTGCACGAACACCGAGGTCAGCATGCGCCACGGCTCGAAGTTCTCGGGGATCGAGTACACGCCCGCGTACAGCAGCCGGTCGGTGATCGCGAGCCCCGGGATCAGCTGGAGCAGGAACACCGCCACCGTCACGCCGATGAGCGAATAGGTGACGACGGGCGCGCCGCGACCGGCCGCCGAGCGCACGCGCGTGAGCACCGCCGGCTTCGTCTTGGGAGCCGAGGCGCGCTGCTCGCGCATGCACTCGGGGCAGATGACGCCGACCGGCGCCGGAGTCTGGCATTCCCCGCAGATCGTGCGGCCGCAGCGCTGGCACAGCACGAAGCTCGGGCGATCAGGATGCCGGTAGCAGTACCCGCTCCGGTCGCCGGCGGCGTCGCTCACCGGGTCAGCGCGCCTCGACGGTGACGCGCTCGATGACGATGTCGTCGAGCGGCTTGTCGCGGCCGTCGGTCGGTGCCTTCGCGAGCTTGTCGACGACGGCCTGGCTTGCGGCATCCGTCACCTTGCCGAAGATCGTGTGCTTGCCCTGCAGCCACGTCGTCGGGCCGACGGTGATGAAGAACTGCGAGCCGTTCGTGCCGCCGCCCGTGATGCGGTCGAGGCCGGCGTTCGCCATGGCGAGCACGTAGGGCTCGGTGAAGTCGAGCTCGGGGTTGATCTCGTCGTCGAACTGGTAGCCGGGCCCGCCGACGCCCTGGCCGAGCGGGTCACCGCCCTGGATCATGAAGCCCGGGATGATGCGGTGGAAGATCACGCCGTCGTACAGCGGGTCGGTGCTCTTCTTGCCGGTGGCCGGGTGCGTCCACTCGATCTCGCCGGTCGCGAGACCGACGAAGTTCTTGACGGTCTTCGGCGCGTGGTGGCCGTAGAGCTCGACCTCGATCGGCCCGTGGTTGGTGTGCAGCGTGGCGACAGCGGTAGGAATCGGCATTCCCATATTCTCTCACGCCCCATTTCGTCAACCGCCATGCCCCAACTGGACTCCCATCCCGTTTCCAGCCGGTTCGGTGGCAAGATGGGAGAACTCGCTGCACAACGATGGAGGTCGGTATGAGCCTGTCACGCAAGCGCAAGAAGGAACTCAAGCGGTTGCGCGCGAGTGCGGAGGAGTTGTGGGGGAACCAGCAGCACGTGCTCGACGAGGCCAACGCCATCGCGCGTGAGGCCAGCCGCCAACTCGGCAACCTGACCCGCGAAGAGGTCGTGCCGCGCGTGCGAACCGGATACGAGACGTACGTGCGCCCGGGCTTCGAGCAGGCCAAGGGCCTCGCTCGCACCGCGGGCGACACCGCCGAGCGCACGCTGGGCAGCGTGCTGGGCTCGGTGCTCTCGATCGGCGACATCGCCAACGACGTGCGGGTGAAGCGCGCCGTCGGGCGGATCTCGCCGCGCGCGGTGGCCGTCGCCGAGAAGAAGAACGGCCCGGGCTTCGGCACCTACGTCGCGATCGGCGCCGCGGTGGTCGCGGCCGCCGGTGTCGCGTACGCCGTGTGGCAGACGTTCCGAGCCGACGACGAGCTCTGGGTCGCCGACGACGAGCCGCTGCCGCCGACGGGAGCGTCCCCGGCATCATCGCCCGACTCTCCCGCGCTCTGACGCACCGCTGATCGAACGGCCTCCCGCTTCCGTGGGAGGCCGTTCGTCGTCTGCGCGCCGATTTCCGCCGTCCCTCAGGGCCTGCACTGAACATTCGGGCGAATTCCCGATTCGTGCGCATCGATGCTTGCGCCCGCGGCCGAAACTTCGCTAGTGTCCTTCTCGGTTCGCTGAATTTCTGAGAGGAGTGATGACCGATGATGCAGCTCACGTATACGCCGTCCGGCTTCGCCCTCACCAGCGCCGCCGGCTGAGCCAGCCCGGGCTTCGCACCTCGCGAACGCCACGCTGAAGGCTCCACGCCCCGTGCCGATGCGGTTGTCCGCCGTCTGACGCACGATCCGCGTCGATCGACGCCGTCGCCGGAGCGACCGCGTCCGACGCGATCCCTCCTCGGATGATCGCCTCCGATCGCCGACGCGACGCCATCTGATCGCGTCGGCGCGCAGGTCGGCTCCTCCGCTGCTGTCGATGCGTGGATGCCCCGCTCGTCGACCTTGCAGGAGGCCTCGACGCGCTCGAGACATCCGCACCGAACCCACTCACCCGCACCACCGCCGATCTCGCGACCGCGCGACCGGCATCCTCGAAGAAGAAGAACAGAAGGAAAACGTGAATACCACGCTCACCGCCCTCAGCTCCGCAGGGAGCACCGACCAGGTCCGCCGACGAGCACGTCTCGCTCGCGAGCGGCTCGCGATCCGGATGGGCCTCGCGCTCGTCGCGTGGGGTCGCCGCCAGGACGCGCGCCTCACGCACGAGGCCGTGGCCCAGTCCCGCCGCAACGCCGCCATCGGTTCGTCGCTGCGCGACGGCGCCTTCGCCGGCGTGACCATCTCGACGCGCGCGTCGCTCTGACGGCCATGGCCGCCGCCCAGGGAACGCCGCCAGAACGACCCCGTCCGCTCCGGACGGGGTCGTTCCGCGTTCGGGGATCGTCCGGGTCGCCGGCCGGGTCGATCCACCCGAACCCTGTGGACGCTCAGGCGACGGGCGGCACCCCGTCGGCCGGTTCGGCGGCGTTCAGCCGCAGCGCGATGTCGACGAGGCCGACGCGCTTGAGATCCGGCACCTCCGCGAGCGTGAACCAGCGGGCCTCGTCGCTCGAACCGCCGACCTCGTTGCGCAGTTCACCGCCCGTCACGGTCGCGCGGTAGACCACGCGCATCGCGTAGAGCGGCGCGGCCCCCCGGTGCCGCTTCGACGCCCCGATCACCATCGTGTCGATGCCGAGGAGCCGATCGATGGATGCCTCGTACCCCGTCTCCTCGAAGATCTCGCGCCGCGCAGCCTCCGCCGGATGCTCGCTCCCCTCGATGCCGCCCCCGGGAAGCGCCCAGCCGGATCGGCCGTGCTCGTTCCAGTGGGACAGCAGCATGCGGTCGCCGTCGATGATGACGCCGTACGCGGCGATGCGGATGTCCATGCCCGTCACTGTACCGGCGCGGCCTCCAAGGCCCGCAGCCCGCCGAGGCTCGCGCGAGCACGGCCCTCGTGCTCGACGACGACCACGAGCACCGCATCGCAGTGGGCGCACCGGCCGACGGATCCCATCGCCGTGCGGAAGACCACGAGCCCTGCGACCGGACCCCGTGCCCCGCAGTGCGCGCAGGACGCGATCATCGCCGTGAGGTCGACCCCGAACAGGTCGGCCAGGTCGCCGGCCAGCGCGTTCCCATCGACGTGCTGCATCATGCCCCTCCGAATCGCTCGGTGCGGATGGCCTCGGGGGCGTGGCCGGCCGCGACCAACCAGCCCGCGACCGCCTCGACGAACGGCGTCGGTCCGCAGATGAAGATCCTGGGCCGCTGCTCGACCGGCCAGGCGAGCTCGGCCACCAGGTCCGGCGTGAGGCGGCCGGGCGGGCGGGCGGCTCCGGCCGGGGCATCCCTCGTGTAGACGAGGTCGAGCCCGAGGCGCGTCGGCGCAGGCGCCTCGGCGAACGCGCGGAGTTCGTCGGCGAAGAACACGTCGGCGGGTGTGCGCACCGAATAGAGCAGGCGGAACGGCGTGGCATCCGCCCCCTCGTCGTGCGCGGCCGCCATCGCGACCAACGGGACGACGCCCGAACCGGCGCCGATCAGCTGGACCGGACGGAGCGGGGACGCCTCAGCCCCCGCCGCCGCACCGCCCGGGCGCCAGACGAAGTAGGCACCGAGCGGTCCGTGCACCTCGAGTTGGTCGCCGGCACGCAGGTCGTGCACGAGGAACGGCGATACCTCGCCCTCGGGCACCTCGGCGACGGCCAACACCACCCGGGTTCCGTCACCCGACGAGGCGATGGAGTAGGACCGGGTCGCCTGGTAACCGTCTGGTGCGGTCAGCCGCAGGTCGAGGTGCGCACCGGCCTCGTTGCCGGGCCAGGTCGGGACCTCGAGGGTCAGGCGCCGTGCGGTCGGCGTCTCGTCGCGCACCTCGGCGACTGTCGCGACGTGCCAGGCGGCGCGCGTCACCAATAGCGCTCCTCGGTCCACGGGTCGCCGTGCAGGTGGTAGCCGTTCTGCTCCCAGAAACCCGGGTCGTCGGTCGGCATGGTGACGAGGCCGCGGATCCACTTCGCGCTCTTCCAGAAGTAGAGGTGCGGCACGAGGAGGCGGGCCGGGCCGCCGTGCTCGGGATCGAGGGGCTCGCCGTCGGCCTCGAACGCGATCCACGCCTGGCCGTCGAGCAGCTCGTCGAGCGGCACGTTCGTCGTGTAGCCGCCGTAGCTGTGGGCCATCACGTAGTCGTGGCTCGTCTCGACCTCCTCGAAGATCCGGTCGAGCGGCACGCCGCGCCAGGCCATGCCGAGCTTCGACCAGTGCGTCACGCAGTGGATGTCGACGGTCACGTCTTCGACGCCGAGCGCCTGCATCTCGTCCCACGACCACTCGTGGCGGCCCGATTCGGTGCGTACCTCGAAGCGCCACTCGTCGGTCGAGACGTCGGGGGTCGGCCCCGCCGACAGCACCGGCCAGTCCTCGACCAGGGTCTGCCCGGGGGGCAGCCGTTCGTCTCGATCGCGCGACCGACCCGAGAACCCTCGCGTGATGAACGACATGTCGTGCTCCCTCCGCTCCTGCTCACGTTAGTGAGGGCGGCGGCGGATGTCACCGCAGCTCGAGGATCCCCGTCGGCTCCGACCAGTCGGAACCGGTGCGCAAGCGCTCGGCGACGACCCGCTCGAGCCGGGTGCGCGGCTGCACGGCGTCGGCGTCGCGAACGCGCTCCGCCGATTCCCGGAAGACGAAGCGGGATGCCTCGGCGCTCGCCTCGGCGCTCGGCTCCACGTGATCGACGAGCTGGAACCGGCGGGCGAAGGCCGCGATGTTGCTGTCGGGCAGCTCGGCCTGCAGCACGGGATCGAGCAGCCAGCTCGTGCACTGCAGGCGATCGGCGCGCGTGAACGCCGCGATGCGGGCGATCGATCGGTCGACGGCGCCGGGATCGAGCGGGCCGAGCTCGGGGATGTGGACCGCGTGCCCGTACCGCTCGCGACGGCGGGAGACCTGCAGGCGGCCGAGCTCGACGACGTCGCCGCGCAGGATCTCGAGCAGCCAGTCGAGCACGTTCGCGGCGCCGTAGAGGCGATGCTTGCGGCCGACGTCGAGCAGGGTCGCGCGCGTGACGTCGCCGGGGATGCCGAGTCGGCGGTGCCGCGTCAGCGCATCGGGGACGAGCTCGACGAGGGAGGCCAGGAGTTCGGCGTCGCTCGCGTCGGTGTCGACCTGGACGGCATCGCTCGCGACGCCGACCGGGCCCGACGCGTCGGGATGCGGCTTCGACTCGCTCAGCACAGCCGCGCGCAACCGAGCGGTCACGTCCGGCCGGGCGGACGCCTCGACCGGCGCCAAGCCGAGCACCTCGGCGTCCGTCGCGGCCGCGGCGCCGGGGAACGCCGACGGCGCGGGGCGGTTGTGCCGCCCCACGCCATCGTGCCGATCGGGGATCACCGGGTGAGGACGGTGCTCCCGATCGACAGCCAACCGTCGACCGAGGCATCCTGGTCGGCGTTGGCGAACCGGACCGGCTGGCCGGTCGCAAGCGGGTTCGTGCCCTGCACGAGCACCGTGTAGCGGCCGGGGCGGACGCCGCTCGTGCCGAAGTCGCCCTCGAAGCGCACCTGCTCGCCGCTGGCGACCTGGTCGAGGGTCCACGGCGAGGTCCACTGCTCGACCACTCGGCCGCGCGAGTCCGCGAGCGCGATGGTGATCGGCCAGTCGTAGGCGAACGGCGCGATGCCGACGTTCTCCACGGCGATCGCGACATCGAGCCGGTCGTCTCGGTCGTCCCGATCGCCGCGGCGCGGCGGCGCCTCGACCGCGGCCTCGACGACCCGCAGCGAGTAGCCGAGCGACCGCGCACCGTCGATCGCCCGCTGGCGGTCGGCACCCGTGTACCCGGTCGCGAACGCGTAGTGGTTGATGAGCCAGCTCGCGTGCGTCACCTCGACGCTGCCGGCGAAGTCGTTGTCGCCGCCCTCCTGGATCACGGGGCATCCGGCCTCGCTGAAGATGCACGACTGCAGCTCGGGCCGCAGTTCGCCGCCGATCGAGTTCGTCTTCCACTTCTCGGTCGCGCCCGCTGCGATCATCTGGTCCATGAAGTACCAGCCGTACGGGCTCGGCTTCGTCGTGAGCGCGAACGAGTCGTCGTGGTAGCCGACGTCGAGGTTCGCATTCGCGGCACTCGGGTACCGCACCTCGATGTCGGTCTCCTCGAACGCGTCGATGAAGTCGGCCAGCACGTCGGCCTGGTGCTCGGCGGTCGGCATGCGGTCGGGCAGCCCCGCCTCGCCGTTGTACGGCCAGGTGTGCCACTCGCCCCAGAACCCGATGAGGCCGGCCTGGACGAATCCGAGCCGCGGATCGCCGTCGTACCGCGCGCCGAACTCGGCGACGAACGCGTCGAGCGCGGCGATCAGGTTCGGGTCGTCGTAGTCGGGGATGACGCTCGTCGAGTTGCCGAACTCGGTGTACGGGTAGGTCTCCAGCCCCCCGTCGAGCAGGAACTGCGGGATGCCGCTCTCGCGCTGCGGGTAGTCCAGGTAGAAGCGCATGGTGGTCTGGTGCCCGCGGGCGGCCACCTCATCCAGCGTGGCCTCGACCGTGGTCCAGTCGAACGTCGACGGCCCGGTCATCACCGCGTTCAGCGGGAAGTACGACCACTCCATCGAGTGCGGGAAATCGGGGTAGTCGCCCGCGAACGGGATGAACCCCTTCAGGGGGTTGCTCTCAGGCTCCCCCGCCGGCGCGAGCGCCCGCCACTCGTCGTGGGCGGGGCCACGACCGTCGCCGTGTTCCGCGACCGCGGCGGGCACGGCGCCTCCGAGCGCGAGGGCGAGCGCGGCAGCGAGCGCCGCGCCCCCGATGAGCGTTCTCCGAGCTGACGACGTCGTCATGTTCGACTCCTTTGATCGGTTCCGACCGCGCTGGATCAGTTGGCGATCGTGCTGGGTGGTGCCGGATAGGTGACGAACGGGCCGAGGTCGACCACCCGGTCGTCGATGCGGAACACGTAGCGGCCCAGCTGGGCCACCTCTTCGCGGCGTTCGAGCCAGTCGCGCAGCTCGAGCACCTCGTCGTCGGCGAGCCAGTCGACCGGATCCGAGGTCGACTTGAAGCCGAGGACGGTCGCGAGATCCTCGAGCAGGCGGCGCTGGTCGTCGTCGAGCAGGCTCCGCCGGCGGCGGAAGTAGACGACGTCGGGGTCGGTCTCGAAGACGGGCCGAAGCCAGCTGCGATGGATGGAGGCGAGGAACGCGTTCTTGGCGCCGACGCCCGTCGGGTCGCCCGGGCGCTCCGCGTTCTCCCAGAAGGGGGCGACATCGGGCCCGACGCGCACGCCGTCGAAGACGCCGGCGGACGCGATGATCGGCACGCCGCAGCCGAGCAGGTAGACGTCGTCGCCGACCGTCTCGCGGATGAGGGCGACGGCGTCGCGGTAGGCCTGCTCGCGGTGCACGGGTTCGCTGCGACCGCCCTCGAGGGCGCCCGCGTACATGAAGTCGAGCTTGAGGTACGTGAAGCCCCACTCGCCGACCACCCGGGTGAACAGCTCTCGGAGGTGCGCCTTCACCTCCTCCTGCGTGGTGTCGAGCGCGTAGTACGGCCCGCCCCAGTTGTACCCGGCGACCATCGGCCGGCCGTCGGTGCCCTGCACGAGCAGGTCGGGACGATGCACCGCGAAGTCGGAGTGCGGCAGGGCGATGAGCGGCGACAGCCAGAGCCCGGCCCGGAACCCCGCGTCGGTGATCGTGCGGACCGTCGCGGCCATGCCTGACGGGAAGCGCTCGTTCGCCTCCCAGTCGCCGACCGACCGCTCCCATCCGTCGTCGAGCTGGACGACGTCGAACGGCAGGTCGGCGAGGTCGGCCACGGTCCGGCGCACCAGGTCTTCGCTGATGTGCTCGTAGAACGAGTACCAGCTGCACCACACCCGTCCCGCCCGGCCCTCGCGCGCGCCGAACCGCTCGGCGACGAGCTGCGCGTAGCGCGTGAACACCTCCTGCTCGGGACCGCGGGCGAGGAACCACTCGCCGTCGGGCTCCTCCACGGTCCCCCAGAGGGTGGTGGCCGTGGCCCCCACCCTCGGGGCGCCCAGGCCGAGCGCCCCGAGGAGGAGGATCTCGCCGTCCGCCAGCGCGATCGCACCGACCGCGCTGCCCGAGTGGGCGTGCGGGGTGTCGTTCTTCGCATCGTCGGCGGTGAGCAGCCGTTCGGGGCTGCCGTGGATGCGCAGGGGCGCATCGCCGACGTGCCGCCAGCCCGACGGGCTCCACGAGTTCCAGCCGTGACGGAAGAACTCGGTCGCCTCGACCGGGTGGACCACGGTGACCGACCCCGACGGGATCAGGTACTCGCGGTCCCCGAGGGCGCGGGGTGCGCCGTCGGCCCGGAGCGGCAGTGACAGGTCTCCGAGCTGGACGAGTCCGGCGAACTTGGCGAGATCGATGAGCATGTTTCGGTCGTTTCCTTTACTCGAAGAGGGCGTTGACCTTGGCGTTGGCGTCGGTCAGCGCCGCCTCGGCCTCGGCCGTACCCAGGGCGACGCTCTGGATGGCGTCCTGGACGATCTGGTTCATCTCGGCGCCGTTGTAGCTGATCGGGATCAGGAACGTGCCGTCCTCCTCCTCGGAGTACGAGAGGAAGACGGAGGCGTCGAGCCCGAGCTCGGCGCGCGCGGCGACGGATGCCTCGGAGGCCGCGGTGTCGGCCGGGAAGATCACGCCCGTCTCACCGACGACCGACTGGCAGTCGCCCGACGCCAGGTACTTGATCCACTCCCACGCCTGGTCCTTGTGCTCGCCGCCCGCGTACATCGCGTCGCTCAGCCCGTTGATCGCGGACTTGCGCCCCTCGGGGCCGGTGGGCAGCGCCGCGAAGACGTAGTCGGCCGCGACATCCTTGAACATGAGCTGGTTGAAGGAACCCATGCTCGTCATCGCGCCCGCGCCCGACTGGAGCACCTCGAGCCGGGAGAGCGTCGACTGCTGGTCGAACGGCGGCGCGTACCCCTTCGCCTGGAGCGACGAGATCCAGTCGATGGTCTCGACGAGCTCGGGCGAGTCGAAGTTGAACTCCGTGCCGAACGGGTTCACGTCGGAGTAGGTGAAGCCGTTGGACTGGGCGAGGTTGCCCCACAGGTTCTGGCCCGCGGAGCCGTCGGCCCACTCGGGCAGGAAGCCGTAGACGGCGACGTTGTCCTTGTCGAAGGCGGGGTCGTCGCCGTGCCTGCCGGCCTGGTCGACGGTGAGCTTCGCGATGGCCTCCTCGAAGGTGCCGCCGTCGTCGGGGTTCCAGGTGAGATCCTGCAGGCTCGCCTCGTCGAGGCCGGCGTCGGCGATCGCCTGCTTGTTCACGACCAGGCCGATCGTGTCCCAGTCCTTGGGCAGGCCGTAGCGTGCACCGTCGACGACCCAGATGTCGCTGAGACCCGGGACGTACGCGTCGAAGTCGACGGCCGAGTCATCCTCGTCGAGGAAGGGCTGGAGATCCTCGATCTGCTTGTCGGCGACGAACTGCGGGTAGTACGAGGCCTGGTTGACCCACACGTCGGGGGCGCTGCCCGCGGCGATCTGCGTCGCGAGGTTGGTCCAGTACTCGCCCCAGCCGTACTGGGTGATCTCGACCTGAATGTCTGGGTTGGCCTCGGTGAACTCGTCGGCGCACTGCTGGTAGGCCGGCAGTTGCGCGTCGTCCCACAACCAGTAGTCGAGGGTGACGGCGCCGCCGTCGTCTCCGCCGGCGGCGGAGCATCCCGCGGTCATCGCGAGGACGATGCCCGCGGTGGTGATCCCTGCGAGGCGCAGGGCGGTGTTGCGCTTCATGATGGCACGCACTCCTTCGTCGTGTGTTGCTGATGGGTGTTGCGGATGGATGGGACCTTCACTTGATGCCGGTGAAGTTCAGGGACTCGACGATGCGACGGCCGAGGAAGACGAGCAGCAGCGCGACCGGGATCACCGAGAGCGTGGACGCCGCCATCAGGCCGGTCCAGTCGGGTTGGGTGTTCGGCGACTGCTGCAGGTAGACGC
This sequence comes from Agromyces agglutinans, assembly GCF_009647605.1. Taxonomy (GTDB): domain Bacteria; phylum Actinomycetota; class Actinomycetes; order Actinomycetales; family Microbacteriaceae; genus Agromyces; species Agromyces agglutinans. The sequence goes on from NZ_WJIF01000002.1 coordinate 78,967, forward strand.
CGAGCGCGACGGTGACGGTGCGCACCGACTCGTCGCGGCCGATGAGCAGCGGCCAGAGGTAGTCCTTCCACGCCCAGACGACCGTGATCAGCCCGATCGTGATCAGCGGCCCCTGCGACATCGGGAGCACGACCCGCCAGAAGATGCGGATCTTGCCGGCGCCGTCGATCATCGCGGCCTCCTCGACATCGCGCGGGATGTTGAGGAAGAACTGCCGGAGGAAGAAGAGGGCGAACGGCGTCATCAGCAGGCTCGGCGCGACCATGCCCCAGACCGTGTTGAGCAGGCCGAGGTCGCGCACGAGCACGAAGTTGGGCAGCAGCGTGAAGATGCCGGGCACCATGAGGGCGGCGATGAGCAGGCCGAACAGGAACTCGCGGCCGCGGAATCGCAGGCGGGCGAACGCGTAGCCGCCCATGGCGCAGAACAGCGTCTGGAAGAAGCCGATCAGTGCGCAGTACACGATCGAGTTCCACACGTAGAGCGCGAAGTTGATGGATGCCCCGCTGCCGCCGGCCGCGCGCGTCTCCTCGGCGGAGAGCAGCCCGAGCACGCGGGCGAAGTTGACCATCGTCGGGTTCGTGGGCCAGAGGTTGCCGGCGTCGCCGATGATGTCTGCGGCCGGCGTGAGCGCCGACTTCACCATCCAGTAGAAGGGGAACAGGGTCGCCACGAGCGCGAAGACGAGGATCGTCCAACCGATGAGGCGGGCCGGGGTGAGCCGGCGCCCGCTGCCTCGCGGTGGTCGCGGCGGTTCCGCGGGGGCGGGTTCGAGTTGGACGGGCGGGAGGGCGGTGGTCGTCATCGAGTCCTCCTAGGCGATCTGGGATTCCGAGGCGCGCAGGAGGCGCAGCTGGATGAAGGTGAGCACGCCCAGGATCAGGACGAGCAGGATGGCCATCGTCGCGGCGTACCCCATGTCGAAGTACGTGAACGCCTGTTGGTAGATGTAGTAGTAGATGACCCTCGAGGCGTTGACCGGTCCGCCCTTCGTGGTGACGGCGATCGTGTCGAAGATCTGGAACGACCCGATGAGCGACACCACGAGCACCAGCGCGAGGATGGGACGCAGCAGCGGCAGCGTGATCCGGAAGAAGGTTCGGAACTCGCCGGCGCCGTCGATCGCCGCCGCTTCGTAGGTGTCCTGCGGGATCTGGAGCATCCCGGCGTAGAAGAGGAGCGCCGTGTACCCGACATAGGCCCACGTGTTGATGAGCGAGATCGTGGGGATCGTGAACGACGGGTTGGTGAAGAAGCCGACGGCGTCGAGGCCCATCGATTCGATGACCTTGTTGATGAAGCCGAGGTTGGTGTCGAGCAGCCACAGCCAGATGAGAGCGACGGTCACGTTCGGGACGAGCCACGGCAGCAGCAGGGTCGTTCGCAGCACGACGGAGCGGGTGAGTCGGTGCATGAGCGCCGCGAGCACCAGCGCGATGATGGTCTGCGATCCGACGTTGATGAGGACGTAGGCGAAGGTGACCGCCATCGAGTTCCAGAACTCGGGGTCCTGGAGGACATTCGCGTAGTTCTCGAGGCCGATGAACTCGGGCTCGGCGAGCAGGCTGTAGTCGGTCAGCGACCACCAGAAGCCGCGGATCGCGGGGTACAGGTAGAAGATGCCGAAGCCGATGAGGACGGGGGCGATGAAGAACAGGGCCACACGCCCGTCTCCCCTGGGCCGTGATCGCCGCGGCGTCGACCGGAGGGTCGTCGGCGGCCGCGTCGGTGCCTCGCGCAATGCAGTCATCGGGTGCCTCTCAGCGCCCTGCTGGACCGGCCGGCATTGGCGCAAGTGAACGGGTGAATCGGGTGTGGGAACCGCTAGTGTTGGGGGTAGCGGGTTAATAATCCAACATGGCGATATAAAAAGCAAGATGGAGGAACGGATGTCCCGGGAGGCGATGCTCAGTGCGTCGACAGGGTCGATGGGGAGTCGGTCGCTGCTGCGAAGGATGAACTCCCTGGGCGTCCTGCGCGCGGTGATGGGTGAGGCGCAGACGCTTCGCGAACTCGCCGCATCGTCCGGGCTCTCCCGGACCGCGGTCGACGCGGTGGTCTCGGACCTCGCCGCCATGGGTTGGCTCGCGGCCTCCGACGCGGCATCCGTGCGCGGTGTCGGCCGGCCCGCGATGAGCTACGGCGTCCCGCGCGAGATCGGGTGCTTCCTCTCGGTCGACATCGGCGCGAACCATGTGTTCGCCGTCCTGACCGACCTCACGGGCGCCGTACTCGGCCGCACCTCGGAGCGGGTCTCCGAAGCGGATGACGCGGAGACGCGCATCGCCGTCACGTTGGAGCTCTGCGACCGCGTGCTCGGCACCGCGGGCCTCGACCGCGGGGCACCGTGGATCGTCACCGTGGGCTCCCCCGGCGCGATCGGATCCGATGGTCGCATCCTGCACTTCGGCGGCACCGGCATGCCCGGGTGGGTCGGGCTCGACCTGCGCGAACGATTCGCGGCCGAGTTCGCCGGTGCCGTGCTCGTCGAGGGCGACGTGCCGCTCGGCGCGCACGCCGAGCTCGCCTTCGGCGCGGCACGAGGCCTCAGCGATGTCGTCTACGTGCTGTGCGGGAGGCGAACGAGCGGTGCCGCCATCGTCGGCGGTCGCGTGCACCGCGGCGTGCACGGTGCTGCCGGTACCGTCGGCGAGATGCCGGAGCTCAAGTGGGCCGAGCTCAACGAGCAGTACGGGCGCGACGTACTCGGCAGTCCGCGGCCGACCCGAGAGCAGATCTTCGACCTCGCGCGGTCGGGCAACCCGGCGGCCATCGCCGCGGTCGACGAGTTCGCCGACGACCTCGCCGTCGGGGCGGCCGCGATGACGCTCGCGTTCGATCCCGAGGTGCTCGTGATCGGCGGGGGCAGCGCACCCGGCGCCGACGTGTTCCTCCCCCGCTTCGAGGAGACCCTCGCGCGGATCTGCCCCCTGCCGCCGACCGTAGTCGCGTCGACCCTCGGGTCGGAGGCCGTGGCCATGGGCGGCATCAGCCTCGCCGCCCGGCACCTCGACGCCGTGCTCGAGGACGCCGTCGCGACCGGCACCGCGTTCCCCGACCCGCAGCAGGCGAGGCGGTTGGTGCGGGCGTGAGCGGTTCATGCCGGACACCAGGCACGAGATGGGAAGAACCCCTGGTCGACGACCAGGGGTTCGGGATGAGTGGAGCCTAGGAGATTCGAACTCCTGACATCCTGCTTGCAAAGCAGGCGCTCTACCAACTGAGCTAAGGCCCCGAGGCGGCTGCCGTGGCATCCGCGGGATGTGGAGTTGTCTGGGTGGGGATACGAGGACTTGAACCTCGGACCTCTTCGTTATCAGCGAAGCGCTCTAACCGCCTGAGCTATATCCCCGGGGATCCTTCGGCCGTTTCAGGCCGAAGGAAAGCCTACCCGACAGCCGACGAAAGTCCGAATCGGGGTCTCGATACGGCGCTGGCGCGCCTACACGACCGCCGGGTGGGCGTCAGTTGTTGGTGAAGCCGACGAGCAGGCCGCCCGTGATGCGCACGCTGAGGTTGTACAGCACCGCGATGACCGCACCGAGCACCGTCGTGACGACGAGGTTGATCAGCGAACCGACCACCGCGAAGCCCATGACGTTGCCCAGCGAGAGGAACGCCGTGAGATCGGTGCCCGAGCCCGCGACATCCTGCACCAGGTTGTTCACCAGGTCGAAGATGCCGGTCGAGTTCAGCACCGTCCACACGAGGAACGACGCCACGATGTTCACGATCGCGAGGCAGATCGCCACGAGGAACGACAGCTTCACCGTCGACCAGAAGTCGATGTACACCAGGCGCAGGCGAACCTGCTTCGCCGGCGGGCGACGGTTGGACTTGCGGGCCAACTTGTCGGCGACGCTACTCATGAAAACGCTCACTCCTCTTCCGCGACGGGGGCCGCATCGGGCTCGGTGCCCTCCGGGTCCTCGTCTTCGACGAGGTTCCGCTCGGAGTTCTGCGCGACCGCGATGATGCGATCGTCCTGCGCGAACTTCGCGAAGACCACGCCCATCGTGTCACGGCCCTTCGCGGGCACCTCGGCGACGTCAGAGCGTACCACCTTGCCGCTGGCAAGAACCACAAGGACCTCGTCGGTGCGCGAGACGATCAGCGCGCCCGCCAGATCGCCGCGTTCGCCGTTCAGCTTGGCCACCTTGATGCCCAGTCCGCCGCGCTGCTGCTTGCGGTACTCCTCGATGCGGGTGCGCTTCGCGTACCCGCCCTCGGTCACCACGAACACGTAGGTGTCGGTCGCGCTGAGCTTCTGCCCGGCGACCTCCTCGACGTCCGAGGCATCCGCATCGTCATCGGAGGAGGCGACGACGGATGCCTCCAGCAGCGAGTCGTCACCGCGGAACGACATGCCCTTGACGCCCGAGGTGGCCCGGCCCATGGGGCGGAGCGCCTCGTCGGTGGCCTCGAACCGCAGCGACATGCCCTTGCGCGAGACGAGCAGGATCTCGTCCTGCTCATCGGCGAGCATCGCCGAGACGAGCTCGTCGCTCTCGCGCAAGTTGATCGCGATGACGCCGCGGGAGCGGTTGGTGTCGTACGCGGTCAGCTCGGTCTTCTTGACGAGCCCGTCGCGGGTCGCGAGCACGAGGTAGGTCGCCACCTCGTAGTCGCGGATGTCGAGGATCTCGGCGATCTGCTCGTCGGGCTGGAGTTCGAGCAGGTTGGCGACGTGCTGGCCCTTGGCGTCGCGGCCGCCCTCCTGCAGTTCGTACGTCTTCGCGCGGTACACCCGGCCCTGGTTGGTGAAGAACAGCAGCCAGTGGTGGGTCGTCGTGACGAAGAAGTGCTCGACCACGTCGTCGGCGCGGAGCGCCGCGCCCCGCACGCCACGGCCACCGCGGTGCTGCGAACGGTAGTTGTCGCTGCGCGTGCGCTTGACGTAGCCGCCACGCGTGACGGTGACCACCATCTCCTCTTCGGGGATGAGGTCTTCGATGGACATGTCGCCGTCGAAGCCGGGGATGATGTGCGTGCGCCGCTCGTCGCCGTACTTCGCGGCGATCTCGCGCAACTCGTCGGCGATGATCGACCGCTGACGCGTCGGCGTCGCGAGGATCTCGCGGAAATCGGCGATCTGGCGCTCGATCTCGGCCGCTTCGTCCATGATCTTCTGGCGCTCGAGCGCCGCGAGGCGACGCAGCTGCAGCTCGAGGATGGCCTTCGCCTGCACCTCGTCGATGTCGAGCAGCTCGATCAGGCCCGAACGCGCCTCGTCGACCGTCGGCGACCGGCGGATGAGCGCGATGACCTCGTCCAGCGCGTCGAGCGCCTTCAGGTAGCCGCGCAGGATGTGCGCGCGGGCCTCGGCCTCGCGCAGGCGGTACTCGGTGCGGCGGACGATGACGTCGACCTGGTGGTCGACCCAGTGCGCGATGAAGCCGTCGATCGAGAGCGTGCGCGGCACGCCGTCGACGATCGCCAGCATGTTCGCGCCGAAGTTCTCTTGGAGCGACGTGTGCTTGTACAGGTTGTTCAGCACGACCTTCGCGACCGCGTCGCGCTTCAGGATGATCACCAGGCGCTGGCCCGTACGGCCCGAGGACTCGTCGCGGATGTCGGCGATACCGCCGATCTTGCCGTCCTTCGCGAGGTCGGCGATCTTGATCGCGAGGTTGTCGGGGTTCACCTGGTACGGCAGTTCCGTGACGACCAGGGCGGTGCGACCCTGCACCTCTTCCACGTTCACGATCGCGCGCATCGTGATCGAGCCGCGGCCCGTGCGGTACGCGTCGATGATGCCCTTCTGCCCGAGAATCTGCGCCCCGGTCGGGAAGTCGGGCCCCTTGATGCGCTGGATCAGCGCCTCCTGCAGCTCCTCGCGCGTGGCGTCGGGGTGTTCGAGCGCCCACAGGGCACCCGCGGCGACCTCGCGAAGGTTGTGCGGCGGGATGTTGGTCGCCATGCCGACCGCGATGCCGACCGAGCCGTTGACCAGCAGGTTCGGGAAGCGGGCGGGCAGGACGGTCGGTTCCTGCGTACGGCCGTCGTAGTTGTCCTGGAAGTCGACCGTGTCTTCCTCGATGTCCCGCACCATCTCCATGGCGAGGGGGGCCATCTTGGTCTCGGTGTACCGGTGCGCGGCGGCGCCGTCGTTGCCTGGCGAACCGAAGTTGCCCTGGCCGAGCGCGAGGGGGTAGCGCAGCGACCACGGCTGCACGAGGCGCACCAGCGCGTCGTAGACCGAGGAGTCGCCGTGGGGGTGGAACTGCCCCATGACGTCGCCGATGATGCGGGTGCACTTCGAGAACGCGCGGTCGGGGCGGTACCCGCCGTCGTACATCGTGTAAACGACGCGGCGGTGCACGGGCTTCAGTCCGTCGCGCACGTCGGGCAGCGCACGCCCGATGATCACGCTCATCGCGTAATCGAGGTACGACCGCTGCATCTCGAGCTGCAGGTCGACCTGGTCGATGCGCCCGTGGACGCCGGGGCCGTCGGTGCCGGGCTGGCCCGGCTCGATCACGTCAGATGTCAAGGAAACGCACGTCCTTCGCGTTCTTCTGGATGAAGTTCCTGCGGCTCTCGACGTCGTCGCCCATGAGCGTCGAGAAGATCTCGTCGGCCGCCGCGGCGTCGTCGACCGTCACCTGCAGGAGGGTGCGCGACTCGGGGTTCATCGTCGTGTCCCACAGCTCCTGGTGGTTCATCTCGCCGAGGCCCTTGTAGCGCTGGATGCCGTTCTCCTTCGGGATCCGCTTGCCGGCCGCGGTACCCGCGGTGACCAGCGCATCGCGCTCGCGGTCGGAGTACACGTACTCGTGCTCGGCATTGGTCCACTTGATGCGGTAGAGCGGTGGCTGCGCGAGGTACACGTAGCCCATCTCGATCAGCGGCCGCATGTAGCGGAACAGCAGCGTCAGCAGCAGCGTCGTGATGTGCTGGCCGTCGACGTCGGCGTCGGCCATGAGCACGACCTTGTGGTACCTGGCCTTCTCGGGGTTGAAGTCCTCGCCGATACCCGTGCCGAACGCGGTGATCATCGCCTGGATCTCGGCGTTGCCGAGCGCCCGGTCGAGGCGGGCCTTCTCGACGTTCAGGATCTTGCCGCGCAGCGGCAGGATCGCCTGGGTGTCGGGGTTTCGCCCCTGCACCGCCGAGCCGCCGGCCGAGTCGCCCTCGACGATGAAGATCTCGGAGATCGAGGCATCCTTGCTGGAGCAGTCCTTCAACTTGCCGGGCATGCCGCCGCCCTCGAGCAGGCCCTTGCGCCGGGTCGCCTCGCGAGCCTTTCGCGCCGCGATGCGGGCGGTGGCCGCCTGGAGCGCCTTGCGGATGATCTCGCGCGCCTGCACCGGGTTGCGGTCGAACCAGTCGCCGAGTTGGTCTCCGGTGACGCGCTGGACGAACGACTTCGCCTCGGTGTTGCCGAGCTTCGTCTTCGTCTGGCCCTCGAACTGCGGCTCGCTGAGCTTGACCGAGATGACGGCGGTCAGCCCCTCGCGCACGTCGTCGCCCGAGAGGTTGTCGTCCTTCTCCTTGAGGATGCCCTTCTCGCGCGCGTACTTGTTGACGAGCGTCGTGAGCGCCGCGCGGAACCCCTCTTCGTGGGTGCCGCCCTCGTGCGTGTTGATGGTGTTCGCGTAGGTGTGCACCGACTCGGTGTACGCCGTCGTCCACTGCATCGCGATCTCGAGCGCGATCTTGCGATCGGTGTCCTCGGACTCGAAGGAGATGATCTCGTCGTTCACGAGCTCGGCGCGCTTCGACCGGTTCAGGTACTCGACGTAGTCGACGAGACCCCGCTCGTAATGGAAGGTGTCGGTGCGCGGCCCCTCGACCGGGGCATCCGTCACGTTGTCGACGTCGGCCGGATCCGCCTTGTCGCCGGCGTGACGCAGGTCGGTGAGCGTGATGCGCAGGCCCTTGTTGAGGAAGGCCATCTGCTGCAGGCGGGCCCGCAGCGTCTCGTAGTCGTACTCGACGGTCTCGAAGATGTCGCGGCTCGGCCAGAACGTGGTCGTGGTGCCGGTCTCGTCGCTCGCCTCGTCTTTCGAGAGGGGCGCCATGGGCACGCCGACCTCGTAGGCCTGGCGCCAGACGTGGCCCTGCCGGCGAACCTCGACCTCGAAGCGCGACGAGAGCGCGTTGACGACGGATGCACCGACACCGTGCAGGCCACCCGAGACCGCGTACCCGCCGCCGCCGAACTTGCCGCCGGCGTGCAGCACCGTGTGCACGACCTCGACGGTCGAGCGGCCCTCGGTCTTGTGCCGGTCGACCGGGATGCCTCGGCCGTCGTCGATCACGCGGATGCCGCCGTCGGCGAGGATCGTCACGTCGATGAGGGTGGCGTAGCCCGCGAGCGCCTCGTCGACCGAGTTGTCGACGATCTCGTACACCAGGTGGTGGAGGCCGCGCGGGCCGGTCGAGCCGATGTACATGCCCGGCCGCTTGCGAACCGCTTCGAGGCCCTCGAGAACCTGGATCTCATCTGCGCCGTATTCAGGCGCGCGCTCGGCCTTCGTCGGTTCCGCTGTCATGGGTGAATCGGGCTCCAAACCGTCGTACTGGCGACGATCGATCCTATCAAACGGAGGCATCCGAGCGACCCCGGACCGGCCGTCTGAGGCGATTTCACACCCGGCTCGACCGTTTTCGCCTTCTCAGCCGTAGGTATCGCGCGGACCGCGCCCTGGAACCGATCTGGGACCCCATTTCCAGGTGGGGGCGTCCGGCCCTTGGAACCGGATGGTCTCGACGCCCGCGCCCGGGTAGCGCTCGAGGATGCGGGCGACCAGGTCGGTGCGCATCATGCGCAGCTGCGTCGCCCACGCCGTCGACTCGCACCGCACCTGCAGCACGCCCCCCTCGATGCCGATCGGCTCGGAGTGGCGCGCGGTGTCCTCGCCGACCACCTCGGCCCACGACGCGAGGAGTTCATGCTGCGAGAGCGGGCCGCTCCAGCCGAGCTGGCTCGACAGTTGGTCGATCGCGTCGCCGAGCGCGCGCGGGTCGCGACCGGGCGTGAACGGCTCGCTGCCGGTGCGCGGCGTCGCACGGCGCGACGACCGCGGTCGCGGGCGGTCGTCGCCGAAGATCTCGCGGAAGTGCCGATAGACGCGGGATGCCTCGGAGGTGGGGCCGCGGTCGGGCACGCCCGCGCGGCTGGGCGTCGGCGTGCGGTCGGGCGCCGGCGTGCGGTCGGGCACGGGCATGCGATCAGGCATCGGCGGCCTCCGATTCGACGATGCGACCGGCCTCGATGTGCACGATCCGGTCGGTCAGCGGTGCCGGCACGTCTTCGAGCACGGCCGCGGTCACCAGCACCTGCTCGAAGCCCGCGATCGCGCCCGCCAGTCGCTCGCGCCGCAGGCGGTCGAGTTCGGCGAACACATCGTCGAGGATCAGCACCGGATCCCCCGTCGCCGAGTCGCGCCGCAGCAGCTCGGCGGATGCCAGGCGCAGCGCCAGCGCGAACGACCATGACTCGCCGTGGCTCGCGTAGCCCTTGGCCGGTAGGCCGTTCAGCAGCAGGAGCGCGTCGTCGCGATGCGGGCCCGCGAGCGTCAGGCCCCGCTCGAGCTCGCGGCTGCGATGCGCGCGCAGCGCGGTGGCGAACCGTTCGGCGGTCGCTCCGGTCGGCCCGGTCGCGCCCTCCTGCCCGTCGTCGGGTGCGGATGCCTCGGGCATGGCGTCGTCGGGATCGGCCCCGTCTATCGACAGCACCGGCCTGACGGCCGGCCCGTGGTCGGCGTCGACGATCGACCGGTAGGCCGCCTGCAGCGGTTCGGCCAGTTCGCCGATCAGCGCGACCCGCTGGTCGATGATCTCGGATCCGAGTGCGACGAGACGTTCGTCCCAGATGTCGAGCGTCGGCAGGGCATCGGCGCGCAGGCCTCGAGCCCTGGCGCTCTTGAGCAGCGTATTGCGCTGCTTCAGCACGCGGTCGTAGTCGCCCATGACCCCGGCGAGTCGAGGGGCGCGCTGCACGAGCAGCTCGTCGAGCAGGCGACGGCGCACCGAGGGCTCGCCGCGCACGATGGCGAGATCCTCTGGGGCGAACAGCACGGAGTGCACGTACCGAGGCAGGTCGCGGGGTTTGGCCGGCGAGCGGTTGAGCTGCGCCTTGTTGGCGCCCTGCCGGTTGATCTGGAGCTCGGCCAGCACCCTCCGGTCGCCGTGGGCGAGCAGCGCTCGCACGATCGCGGCGTCGGCACCGGCTCGCACCAGCGCCTGGTCGCCGGAGACCCGGTGGGATCCGAGCGTCGCGAGGTACCCGATGGACTCGACGAGGTTCGTCTTGCCCTGGCCGTTGCGGCCCACGAGCACGGTGGCCCCGGGCGTCAGCTCGAGCTCGGCGCGCGCGTAGTTGCGGTAGTCGGTGAGGGAGAGGCGTTCGACGTGCACGCTGGCGGCCCCTTCCCTTCGATCGACCGGATCAACGCTACCCTCGGCCGCCGACGGGCGGCCGGGTCAGCGCAGCAGGAGGTTGGGCTGGAGGAGGTAGCGATAGCTGTCGTTGCCCGCCTGCTCGCGCGAGGTCTGGCTCGTGATCAGCACCGGGCCAGGCTTGTTCGGGTTCTCGGTCTTCGTGAACGAGATCCGGACGAACTCGCTCGGCACGGCCGAGAGGCCGTCGAGGAGGAACTGGGGCTTCAGCGAGACGACCGTGTCGTCGCCCGTGAGGATCGCGTCGATCGACTCGGATGCCTGCGCCTGCTCGCTGCCGATCGCCTCGAGCGTGAGCCCGTCGGCGGAGAAGGAGTACCGGAGTGCCGCCTCGCGCTCGAGCACCAGCGCCACGCGTCGCGTCGCCTCGATGAGGTCGGCCGTGTTCATCACGGCGTAGTTGTCGACGGTCTCGGGGAACAGCCGGCGCACGGGCGGGAAGTTGCCCTTGATGAGCAGGCTCGTGACGGTCTTCTTGTCGGCGCTGAACGCGATCAGCTCGCGGTCGTCGCGGCTCGTGATCGCGACGGTGATGGTGCCCGAGTGGCCGAGCGTCTTGCCGACCTCCTGCAGGGTGCGCGCCGGCACGAGCGCCGTGTGCGTCTCTTCGGATGCCACGGCGCCGCCGTCCCAGGCGATCTCGCGGATCGCGACGCGGTAGCGGTCGGTGGCCACGAGGCTCAGGCTGTTCTCGCGCACCTCGAGCTGCACGCCGGTGATGACGGGCGTGACGTCGTCGCGCGACGCGGCCACGGCGACCTGCGCGACGGCGGCCGAGAACTCGTCGGCGGGGACGACGCCGGTCTGCTCGCCGATCTCGGGGATCGAGGGATATTCCTCGACCGGCATCGAGAGCAGCGTGAAGCTCGCGGAACCGCAGGTCACCGAGATTCGCGACTCCTCGGTCGCGATGCGGACCGGCGCGTTCGGCAGCCGGCCGGCGATCTCTGCCAGGAGGCGGCCCGAGACGAGCACGGTGCCGGGCTCCTCGACGTCGGCCTGGATCTCGGTCTGGCTGGAGACCTCGTAGTCGAACGACGAGAGCACGAGGCCGCTGTCGCTCGCCTGGATGAGCACGCCCGAGAGGATCGGCAGCGTGGTGCGCTGGGGCAGCAGCTTGACGGCGAAGGACACGGCCTCACTGAAGACGTCGCGATTGACCTGGAACTTCACGGTTCTCCCGTCGTGGAGGTGCTGAATCGAACCCATGCTAGCGGCTGGGCTCCGATCGGTCCCGGGCGAACCGCTCTGGGCGCGCCCCGATCACGAGGTTGCCGATCGCCCCCTTTCAATCACTCTTTCTCTTAACGGTGTTAACCGTTGTGGAAACTGTGGATGGTGTGAGGTGTTCGGCGCAGGGGTGCGGATCCGAGCCTGTCGGGTCTGTGCACGGTGTGTGGAATCCGCGTCGGATCCGGTCCGGCGATGTCGTCGCCCTCGACGCGCCATCCACAGGCGATGCCGACGTCTCCCCAGCCGCCAGACGGTTGCTCGTTAACAATCCACAGCTTTTCCACACTTGTGGGGAACGGTCGTGAGCGGCCCGCTGGGCGCGCCGAAGCACCGCTTCCCGCGGGCGGACGAGCGGGCGACGGGGCATCCGATTCGATGCGACATCCGACCGGATGCGGCATCCGATCAGCGGACGCGACTGGTCTGCTTGATGCGTGCCGTCAACTCGGTGACCTGGTTGTAGATCGACCGACGCTCCTTCATGAGCTCGGAGATCTTCTTGTTCGCGTACATCACGGTCGTATGGTCGCGGTTGCCGAAGAGCTGCCCGATCTTCGGCAGCGAGAGGCTCGTGAGCTCGCGGCAGAGGTACATCGCGATCTGGCGCGCCGTCGCCACGGCCTGCGAGCGGCTCGAGCCGTACAGGTCGTCGACCGTGAGCTTGAAGTAGTCGGCCGTCACCGTGATGATGTCGACCGGCGCGACGACGTTGTCGGTGTCGTCGGTGATCAGGTCCTTCAACACCGTCTGCACGAGGGGCATGTCGACCGGCGTGCGGTTCAGGCTCGCGAACGCGGTCACGCGGATGAGGGTTCCCTCGAGCTCGCGGATGTTGCTGGAGACCTTCGAGGCCATGTACTCGAGGATGTCGTCGGGCACCTGGAGGCGCTCGGACTGTGCCTTCTTTCGGAGGATCGCGATACGCGTCTCGAGGTCGGGCGCCTGGACGTCGGTGATCAGGCCCCACTCGAAGCGGCTGCGCATCCGGTCCTCGAAGCCCGTGAGGTGCTTCGGCGGCACGTCGCTCGTGATCACGACCTGTTTGTTGTGATCGTGCAGCGTGTTGAAGGTGTGGAAGAACGCCTCCTGCGTCTCCGCCTTGCCCTGGAGGAACTGGATGTCGTCGATGAGCAGGATGTCGATGTTGCGGTAGCGCTGCTGGAACAGCGAGCCGCGATTGTTCGCGATCGAGTTGATGAAGTCGTTGGTGAACTCCTCGGAGCTCACGTACCGAACCCGGATTCCCGGGTACAGGCTCATCGCGTAGTGCCCGATGGCGTGCAGCAGGTGGGTCTTGCCGAGGCCCGAGTCGCCGTAGATGAACAGCGGGTTGTACGCCTTGGCCGGCGCCTCGGCCACGGCGACGGCCGCGGCGTGGGCGAAGCGATTGGACTGGCCGATGACGAAGCTGTCGAAGGCGTACTTCGGGTTCAGCCGGGAATCGCGCGGGCGGTCGCCGCCCGCGGATTCGAAGACCGGGTGCGGGGCGCCCGTGAAATCGGATGCCTCGGCGAGGCCGTCGTCGTATCCGGACGAGGAGCCGACTCCCCCGATCGTCGCGGAGAGTCCGCCGATGCCGACCGGACCGGCCGGCGCCGAGAGCTCGTCGCCCGACTCGGCGGCGCGCGCCTCCTCCAGCTCGGGGTTCACGACGACGTAGAAGGAGGTCACCGGGCTGGCTGCCTCGATGAACCCCATCGCCTGGAGCAGCGGCACGCGCATGCGCTGGTTGAGCATGCTCGCCGTGAAGTCGTTGGGCACCTCGAGGTAGAAGGTGCCGGCCGCGATGCCCTTGGGTTCGACGAGGTTCAGGAACCCCTGCAGCATCGGGGTGATGGCGGCGTCGCCGGAGAGGCGGTCGAGGACCGTCGCCCACGTCTCCGAGATGGGCTGTTCCGTCATCGTTCCCCGCAATCGTCTGCGCGCGCCGCGCCGCTCGTCGGTCCCCCGATCGACGTGACAAGCGGCGCCGGGCAAGTGTTCACCGGTTATCCACGGCCTGTGGGCAGTCCCTGTCGAAACCGCGGAATTCCGCGTTCGAGGCTGGGGATAACTGGTCTCAAACCGTACCGAATGAGCGCCCGCCCGACAAATGCCGCAACGGGGATCAAGTCGCCCGCGCGTGTCGTTCCACAGCTCGCGCGCAGCCTCGTGGGATACTGTCGAGTTCGATCCGCGCCTCCCGAGCCGGCGGCCGGTTTGACCGCGCGCCGTTCAGGCCGTAGTTTTAATCAGTTGACCGCAGCCCTCACGGGCACCCAGTTTTCCCGACGACCGCACGTGTGACGCGATCGCTCGAGGAGATCCGAATCGCCGGAGAAGAAGAATGAGCAAGCGTACCTTCCAGCCGAACAACCGCCGCCGCGCCAAGAAGCACGGCTTCCGCCTGCGTATGCGCACGCGCGCCGGTCGCGCCATCCTCTCGGCTCGCCGCCGCAAGGGTCGCACCGAACTCTCCGCGTAGTCACTCGGTGCTCGCCAAAGCCAACCGCATCACGAGCGCCGACGACTATCGCAGTGTCGTGCGCCGTGGTGCGAAGGTCGCCGGTGCCCACACCGTGAGCTATGTGCGTTCACGGCAGGCGGGCTCCGACGCGCGCTTCGGCTTCATCGTCTCCAAGAAGGTCGGCACCGCCGTCCGCCGCAATCTCGTCCGCCGGCGCCTGAAGGCGGCCGGGCATGAGATGGTCCGCGACGGCGCCGCCGGCTTCGACCTGGTGGTCCGCGCCCTGCCGTCTGCGGCAGGCGCGGACTTCTCGGCGTTGCGCGACGAACTCCGCCGCGCCGCAGCCCGCACGGATGGAGCATTCCGTGCGTGACGTGGCGCTCTTCCTCATCCTCGTTCCGCGGAACGTCGGTGTCCTGGTGCTTCGCGCCTACCGCAAGCTCATCTCTCCCCTGTACGGCGACGTCTGCCGCTACTACCCGTCGTGCTCGGCGTACGGGCTGGGATCGGTGCAGCAGCGCGGCCTCGTCATCGGCGGCATCCTGACGGCGTGGCGCATCCTGCGGTGCAACCCCTGGAGCGCCGGCGGCATCGATGACGTGCGGCCGCCCGCCCACCACCGCTACCGCGTCACCCGGTTCGGCTGGGTGCTGCCCGCCGCGTGGGTTCCGTTCGACACCGCCGCCGAGTCGCACGACCACTCCGACCACTCGCACGAGGCCGCGGTGCCCGTGCCCTCCGCCGCCAGTTCCCGAAAGGCCTGACCTCCCGCATGGATCCCATCAGCATCATCCTCTGGCCCATCAAGTGGGTCATCGAGCTGATCCTCGTCGCGTTCCACTCCCTGTGGTCCTTCATCGGCATGGATCCCGACGCCGGCGTCACCTGGGTGCTGTCGATCGTCGGCCTCGTCATCGTGGTGCGCGCCGCGCTGATCCCCATCTTCGTGCGGCAGATCAAGAGCCAGCGCCGAATGCTCGAGGTCGCCCCTCAGCTGAAGAAGATCCAGGACAAGTACAAGGGCAAGAAGGACCAGTTCTCTCGCGAGGCCATGTCGCGCGAGACCATGGACCTCTACAAGCGCACGGGGACCAACCCGCTCTCGTCCTGCCTCCCGCTGCTGCTGCAGATGCCGATCTTCTTCGGCCTCTACTCGGTGCTGAACGACGCGCAGCACGACAAGGCCGGCGTCGGCCTCTTCACGCAGGACCTCGCGAACTCGTTCGCCAACTCGGAGTTCCTCGGCGCACCGCTCAAGGGCACCTTCATCGGTGCCGTGAACGGCGAGTACCCGTGGCAGGTCATGGTCGTCGCCGTGACGATGATCATCCTGATGACCGCGTCGCAGTTCATCACGCAGCTCCAGATCGTCTCCAAGAACATGTCGCCCGAGACCAAGGCCAGCCCGATGTTCCGGCAGCAGCGCATCCTGCTGTACCTGCTCCCCCTCGTGTTCGCGTTCTCGGGTGTCGCCTTCCCGATCGGTGTCATGTTCTACTGGCTCGTCTCGAACTTCTGGACCATGGGTCAGCAGTTCGTCGTCATTCGGAACATGCCGACGCCCGGTAGCGAGGCCGCCGCGGCCCGCGAGGCTCGCCTCGCGAAGAAGGGCAAGCTCGTCGTCGAGGAGCCCGCACCCACCGAGGAACCGACGAAGAAGCAGCCCACGCAGCGCCAGCAGCCCGTCGGCAAGCAGCGCGCCAAGAAGCAGAACAACCAGGGGAACAAATCATGACCGACGTGCAGCAGGAGACCGCCGAGCGTTCCATCGCGCAACTCGAAGAAGAGGGCGACATCGCGGCCGATTACATCGAGGAGCTTCTCGACATCTGCGACCTCGACGGGGACATCGACATCGATGCCCGCAACGGTCGTGCCTACGTGTCGGTGAACGCCGGCGAGGGCGCGAACCTGCGCCTGCTCTCGAAGAGCGAGACCGTCACGGCACTGCAGGAGCTCACGAGGCTCGCGGTGCAGACCAAGACGGGGGCTTTCTCCCGGCTCATCCTCGACATCGGTGGATCGCGGGACGCGCGGCGCGATGAGCTCGCGTCGCTGGTCGCGCGGGCGGCAGAGCGCATCGAGGGCGGAGCCGCCGAGGCGGCACTCCCCCCGATGTCGTCGTACGAGCGCAAGCTCGTGCACGACCTCGTCGCCGAGCGCGGGTTCCACTCGGAGTCGCGCGGCGAGGGCGCCGACCGCCACACGGTGATCACGCACGGCTGAGCCGCTGCCGATCGACGCGCCGTTTCACGTGAAACATGACTGACCGCCTCGACCTCGAGCCGGAGCCCGCCGCGGCCGCCGTCCTGTTCGGCGACCGCCTCGAACTCGGCCGTGCGTTCACCGAGTCGCTCGCACGCTACGGCGAAGAGCTCGGCCTCATCGGACCGCTGGAGCTGCCCCGACTCTGGACCCGGCACATCCTGAACTCGGCACTGGTCGCTCCCCTGCTGCGGTCCGGACGCGTCGGTGACGTCGGTTCGGGTGCCGGCCTGCCCGGCCTGGTGTTGGCCATCATCCGCGCCGATGTGTCGTTCACGCTCATCGAGCCCATGGAGCGCCGAGTCGCGTGGCTCGAGCGCCAGGTCGCGGAACTCGGTCTCGAGAACGTCGACGTCGTCCGTGCGCGGGCTGAGGAGGCGAAGCTCAACGGTTCACTCGACCAGGTCACGGCCAGGGCAGTGAGCGCGCTTCGCACCCTGATTCCGATCACCGCTCCCCTGCTGCGGCCCGGCGGAGAACTCGTGCTCCTCAAGGGCGCCGGCGTCGACGGCGAGATCGGATCGGCCGAGAAGGCGTTCCGGAAGTTCAAGGTGCACGACGCCGAAGTGCTCGTACTCGGCGAGGGCGTCGTCAGCGAAGTCACCCGGGTGTTCCGCGCGAAGGTCGGCTGATCGCAGCCGCCCTTCGGGGCGGCTGGATGTCGTGGGTGTGGCCCGGATGCGTCGGGTTCTCGAGCTCGTCGGTGCTCGACGCGTCGCGGCCGCTCTTGCTCGACCGCCGCTCGACCGTCGTGGCGTATTGTTCGCCGGATGCTCGTCGCCGTGCTCGTCGCACGCGTGGTCACCGACCTGTAGCTGGCTGTCGCACCGATGCGCCGCGGTGGCTGATGTGCTGACGTGTCGATGTGTCGATGTGCCCTGGTGTCGATGTGCCGCGGTGCCGATTTGCCGAGGTGCCGAGGTGGAGAAGTGCCGAAGTGCCGATGTGCCGATTTGCCGAAGTGTCGATTTTCCGATGCGTCGAAGTGCCGTGGCAATCGCCGGGGGGGTCGGGGGGCCGCGTCGGTTGAGTTGGGTGATGTGCGGGTCGAATCGAGTGGTCAGGTCGGTGCGGTGTCCCACGCCCTCACGTCGGTCATGCAGCAGCTTGAGCGGAGGATCGCTGAGCCACCCGAGTGGTTGGTCGCCGGTCTTCGCCGTACGTTCCACACTGGCGCAATCGGAGAGCGCCAGAGTCGAACGCGGGAGTTGTTTCACGTGAAACATCGGCCAATGGAGGCTGATGTCGTGGGACTGATAGAGGCGCAGCAGTCAGCGAGTGGCGGCAGCCGTTGATGTCGTGATCGCCGTCGTGCGTCATCATGCGCGAACTCCCTGCATTCCAGGGGTCTGGATCGAACGAAAGGCGTTGCGCCGCGACCTGCCCCGGTCATGTGTACGTCGCTCCTGTGGCGGACTTTCGAGCAGCGTCACCGGCACGTCAACCTAGCGTGCCCGTTGGTCAGGCCCGGGCACCGGCCGATGTTCCGTTGCTCACGGCTCGGACATGTCGTGGGTGTGCATCGGGCGAGGGCGGCCTCGAGTTGACGTGTCCACGGAGCGCGCCCTCCTCGGCTTCCGCGGATGCGCGCCCACTCTCGGCACCGCAGCCGTCAGCTCGCAACCCGACTGCCAGCGGGGCTACCACCGACGCGGCTCCTGTCGCGGCCCGACCGTAGGAACCGGAGGTGGCCTACCTGCATGACCGAAACTCGATCGCATGCGCGCGTACGGACTTCGTTCTCGATGGCCGCCGGGGGCGGCGGACGCCGGTGAGCGGCACTCCGGTCACGCCGAGGAGTGGCTGACCCTGCCACCCGACACGCCGCACGGGTCATTGCCACCGAAGACGCGGTCATATCCAGCGACGCGGCGTGCCGGCCGCGGCAATCCACTCAGCCGCCCTGCGCTCCGTCTGCGCGCAGATCCAGCACGACCTCAGCCGGTGCGGGCCCGTCTCCGACCGCCAGCATGACGGCGCGATGCTCAGCATCCACAATCCAAGGAGGGGCATCCGCTACGTCTCGTGAGCCGGCGAGATCGTCGGTCTGCATCGCGTACACGATGACCGGACCGTCGCTCGTATCGATGATCATCGCGGCCTCATGATCGACTCCCTCAGCGGCGAGCGACTCCAGCGCTTCGGGCCGGCGAGGACCGTCGATCTCCCGCAACCAGCCAACCACGCGATCACGCTGGTCCGAGCGGATACGACGCGCAACGAGGTGGATCACCAGTTGAGACCAGACCCAGGGCCGCGACGCGCGCACGCATGCAGGACACGACCCACCCTCGCTGCATGCGAGAGTCGGCCTCAGCTGATCGCCCGAGCCAGTGGGCATCGCGGCATTCAGCGGCGGAGCCGCTAGCCCTCGCACACCGTTTCCCCCACCGGGCAGGGCTCGACACGCTGCGGATGGCCATCTTGGTTGCGATGTTTCACGTGAAACATCGCGACGTCCGTGCGCGCGACTCGTTCAACGCAGACCGCCTACCTCCATGGCAGCCGAGAGATCAGGGCGCCGAGGATCGGGTCCATACGCCGTCGATCTACGCCCTCTCCACTTTCACATCGACCGACTCGGCGAAAAGTTCGCGGGACGACCGATTCACCGAGTCGCGAAGTCGCACGCCCCGGTTAGGCTGGTGTGTCAGGTCCGACGATCACTCTCGTGGGCGTCGGGCGTCAGCACGACGAGCGTGTTTGGAGAGTCGGGAATGGCGCATGGTGGGGGTCGCGGCTGGTTCCGCAGACGTACGCAGCCCGCACCGCCACCCACCTCTCTCGCTCCACCAAGCCCTCCCGAGGAATCCGCTCCGATGACGCCCGACACACCACCGTCGACGATCGCGCCATGGAGCCCATCGAACCCCGCAGCGGCCGATGGCCGACAGAGCCCCGCGTTCGCGCCGACCAGCACGCCGGTCAACGAAGCCGACGACGGCGTCGGTCCCGTGCACGCGGGTGCGGTGGCCCACGACCAGTCGTACACGGGCTCGCACGCTGAGCCGGGCGGTCCTGCGCTGTCCGAGCCGGGCGCCGTTGCGACGTCGACGGAGAGCCAGGCGTCTGCCTCGGCCTCCCCCGCATCTCCTCATCGCTCCATCGACTGGGACGCAGCGACGGCCGCGGCCCTTGCCGACGATGAACTGGGTGTACCGGCGGACGCACGGTGGCAGGCGGCAACCGGACGGACGGGCGCCGACCAGATGCTCGAGGACCTCATCCGCGAGATCGTCGGAGACGAGGCTGCCGACACCGTCTCGTCCCTTCAGCAACCGAAGATCGACGAACAGCCACGGGCCGAAGCTGAGGTCGAGGCCACCGGCGCGACGTCGCCCCAAGTCGGCCGTGATGCAGTTGAACTGCAAGCCGTCCCCGACGGCGTGCCCGCAGCCGAATCCGACCCGGGAGTCGATGCCGTGCCGGCAGCCGGATCAGCGACGGCACTCGAATCCGGACCGGAAGAGCACGCGTATCCCGCAAGTGAAGCGGCGCGAGCAGTCGACGTCGAACCGACGGAACCAACGGCCGACGCGTCGATCGAGTCGAACGATGGCCCGACCCCCCGGTTCGACGCATCCGCACCTGCCGCGGACCAGCCGCAGGCCGCCGCCCCGGCCGATTTCCCCCGAGCCGACGCCCCGGCCGTTGCGACCGCCTCCGCTCCCCCTGCGGACGCCCCCGCTGGCCTTGCCGGCACCATGACCCCAGCCGCTCCCGCGCCGATCGCACCGCCGGTCGAATCGCATGACCCCGATGTTTCACGTGAAACATCCACGACCCACGGAGGAACTCCCCTGGCCGACCAACTGATCGACGAGACCCGTCGACGCATGGCGCTCGAAGAAACGGTGCTCCCACTCCCGCCGGAGACGCGGGTCTTCACGATCTCGAACCAGAAGGGCGGCGTCGGCAAGACCACCACCGCCGTCAACCTCGCCGCGGCGCTGGCGCGCTCGGGCGCTCGGGTGCTCGTGATCGACCTCGACCCGCAGGGCAATGCCTCGACGGCGCTGGGCGTCGATCACCGCTCCGAGCAGCAGAGCGTGTACGAAGTGCTGGTACAGGACCTCGCGCTCTCCGCGGTGGTCCGACCCTCCACCGAACACGAACGGCTCGATTGCGTCCCGGCGACGATCCATCTTGCTGGCGCCGAGATCGAGCTGGTCTCCCTCGTCGCGCGCGAGCAGCGTCTCAAGCGGGCACTCGACGCCCACCTGGCGCAGATGGACGAGCCGTATCACTACGTGTTCATCGACTGCCCGCCGTCGCTGGGCCTCTTGACGATCAACGCCTTCGTCGCTGCACGGGAGGTGCTCATCCCCATCCAGTGCGAGTACTACGCGCTCGAGGGCCTGTCGCAGCTGCTCAGCAACATCGAACTCATCGAGAAGCACCTGAATCCGGTGCTCCGCCTGAGCACCATCCTGTTGACGATGTACGACTCGCGCACCAATCTCGCGCAGCAGGTCGCCCAAGAGGTCCGCGAGCACTTCCCAACCCAGACGCTCGGCACGATCATTCCGCGATCCGTGCGCGTCTCCGAGGCACCGAGCTATGGACAGAGCGTCATCTCGTACGACTACGCATCGACGGGTTCGCTCTCCTACCGTGAAGCCGCCGCCGAGATCGCTCGACGCGGCGCCCGCACCCCCGAGGAGAACCACTGATGGCTACCAAGCGAACCGGCCTCGGCCGGGGCATCGGCGCACTGATCCCGACCAATGACGAAACCCCGCGCGCCAACCGGCCGGTCGACGTCTTCTTCCCCGAATCCGATCAAGCATCGGCATCCGTGAACACCGGCGCCGACGCCGCCGGGGCCACGCCGGGCACGGTCGCGGGATCCGACGCCGCTCCGACGCTCGCCGCCGTGGCCGTCGTCGAGCAGGCCGCGGCGAACGAGGGGCTCCTCGCCGTGCCGGGCGCGCGCCTGGCACGACTCAACCCGCACGACATCGTTCCCAACGCGCAGCAGCCGCGGGTCAACTTCGACCCCGAGGATCTCGCTGAACTGGTCCACAGCGTTCGCGAGTTCGGCGTCCTGCAGCCGATCGTGGTCCGGCCGCATCCCGACGAGGCCGGCAAGTACGAACTGGTCATGGGCGAGCGCCGGCTTCGGGCGAGCAAGACTGCTGGGCTCGACACGATTCCGGCCGTCATCAAGGACACCGCCAACGAGGCGATGCTGCGCGATGCACTCCTCGAGAACCTCCACCGCTCCCAGCTCAACCCGCTGGAGGAGGCATCCGCGTATCAGCAGCTCCTCTCGGACTTCGGCATCACGCAGGAGGTGCTCGCCGAGCGCATCGGCCGTTCACGGCCGCAGATCTCGAACACGCTGCGCCTGCTGAAGCTGCCCGAGCAGGTGCAGCTCCGGGTCGCGGCGGGGGTGTTGAGCGCCGGCCACGCGCGCGCCATCCTCATGCTCTCCGACCAGGAGGCGATGATCCGGCTCGCCGACAAGATCGTCAATGAAGAGCTCTCGGTGCGCCAGGCGGAGGCCATCGCTGCTGCCGAGCCCAAGGCGGGCAAGCCGAAGCCGGCTGCCGGGCGTCGGCAGGAATTCCTCGATGACCTGGCGGTTCGCCTGGGTGATCGACTGAACACGCGCGTGAAGATCAACCTCGGAGCGCGCAAGGGAACGATCAACATCGACTTCGCGACCGTTCAGGACCTGCGCCGGATCCTCACCGATCTGGGCGAGGAACTCGAAGGGGTCTGAACCGCGAACGCCGGGCCGTCGCCGGGCGGGCGATGATGGAATCGCGAAGGGCCGGGATGCGATCGCATCCCGGCCCTCCTGTTCTCGGCGCGCGTCAGCCGCGCTGCGCCGCGCGACGCACGAGCGCGTCGTAGACCTCGCTCGCCGTGCGCCCGGCCGCTTCGATCGCGAGCGGGACGAGCGATGTCTCTGTCAGGCCGGGCACCACGTTCGCCTCGAGGAACCATGGCCGGCCGGCCTCGTCGATGATGAAGTCCACCCGTGAGAGGTCGTGCAGGCCGAGCGTGCGGTGGGCCAGCACGGCCGCCTCCGCGACGGCAGCGGCGATCTCCTCGTCGAGGCGCGCCGGCGCGAAGAAGGTGGTCTCCCCCGCGTTGTACCTGGCCTGGAAGCTGTAGACGCCATCCGTCGGAACGATCTCGACGGCCGGCAAGGCCTCGGGACCTGCGCCCGTGTCGACCACGGTCACGGCGACCTCGGTGCCGAAGATCCGCCGCTCGACCACGGCGACCTCCGCGTAGGTGAACGCGTCGACCATCGCGCGCGGCAGTTCCTCGGGTGCATCCACGATCGTCACGCCCTGGGCCGAACCACCCGAGGACGGCTTCACGACCAGGTCGCCTTCGATGGCGCTGCGGACCACGCGGAGCACGCTCGCAGCCCCGAGCTCGCGGAACGACTCGTGCGAGAGCACGACGGAATCGGGAACCGCGATACCCGCATCGCGCACGATGGAACTGGCGACCGGCTTCGACCACGTGCGACGAGCCGCAGAGCCGGGCGAGCCCACCGTGGGAACCCCGAGCGCCGCGAGCAGGTCGAGCAGCGAGCCGTCTTCGCCGCTCGAGCCGTGGAGCGCAGGGAACAGCACGTCGGGCCGGTGCTCGGCGAGGTACGGCAACAGGCCGGCATCTGGGTCCCGCAGGGTCACCCGGTGGCCCGCGGAGACGAGTGCGTCGACGACGCGTCGGCCGGATCGAAGCGACACGTCGCGTTCGTGCGAGATGCCTCCGGCGAGCACGACGACGTCGAGCGCTGCCGACGCGGCGGTTGCACCCGACGCGCTCGCACCCGACGCGCTCCCACCGGTCGCGGTCCCACTGCTCAGGTCCGCCTCCGAAGGCACCGCGCCGCTTTGCTCAGAATCGCTCATGATCTGGGATTTCTCCGCTCTGTTCCGGGTTTGGAGCTACTTGAGGTCCGACGGGGGCGCGACTTCGATGCCGGGCGTGATCGGGAGTTGCAGGGTGCCGGTGCCCGCGAAGGTGTCGAGCAGGTCGAGCTCGCCGTTGACGACCGTCGCGAGCCGCCGCACGCCGAGCCGGATGGCCTCGGGCGTCGGATAGCAGAACGAGAGGCGCATCGCGTGCCGGCCTCGGCCGTCGGCGAAGAACGCGGTACCCGGGGTGTAGGCCACGAGTTCCCGCACCGCACGCGGCAGCATCTGCTTCGAGTCGAGCCTGTCGGGCAGGGTGAGCCACACGTAGAACCCGCCGTTCGGGTTGGTCCACGAGAGATGTGGAAGGTACTCCCCCAGCGCCTCGAGCATGGCGTCCTTGCGCTCGCGGTAGACGCCGCGGAAGGTGTCGATCTGCCCGCGCCAGTCGGCAGTGGAGAGGTACTCGGCCACGACCATCTGGCTGAACGAGGAGGGTGAGAGGATCGCCGACTCGGCGGCGAGGATGAGCTTCTCGCGGATCGCGTGCGGCGCGAGCGCCCAACCGACGCGGAATCCCGGGGCCAGGGTCTTCGAGAACGATCCGAGGTAGATCACGCCTTCGGGGTCGAGTGAGCGCAGCGCGTTCGGTGCCGGCTCGTCGAAGTGCAGGAGCCCGTACGGGTTGTCCTCGAGCACCAGGATCTCGTTCTGCCGGCAGATCTCGAGGATCTCAGGGCGCCGCGAAGCGGCGAGCGTGACCCCGGCCGGGTTGTGGAAGTTCGGGATCGTATAGAGGAACTTCATGCGCCGGCCCTGGCCGCGCAGGTGCGCGATCGTCTGCCGCAGCGCCTCGGGGATCAATCCGTCGTCGTCCATCGCGACGTGCACGACCGACGCCTGGTACGACCGGAACACGCCCATCGCGCCCACGTAGGAGGGCGCCTCGGCGAGCACGACGTCGCCCGGGTCGAGGAACAGCTTGGCGACGAAGTCGAGCGCTTGCTGCGAACCGGTCGAGGTGACCACGTCGTCGACGGATGCCCCGCGGATGCCCTCGAGCGACATGACCTCGAGGATGTGCTCGCGGAGCTCGGGGATGCCCGCACCCCCGCCGTACTGCAGCGCGGTGGGGCCCTGCTCGCGCATGACCCGGTCCATCGACTGCAGGATGAGCTCCTGCGGGAGCGCCGACACGAACGGCATGCCGCCGGCGAGCGAGACCACTTCGGGGCGCGACGCGACGGCGAACAGGGCCCGGACCTCGGATGCCGCGAAGCCGGCGGCTCGCTCGGCGTAGTTCGCGTACCAGGGGTCGAGGTTGTTGCCGGTCCGCTGCGGGACGCCGTCGGTGGTCACATCACATCCGTTCTGCTCAGGGTTTTCATGGTAGTCACCGCGAAGGGGTGGGTCCGACGGATGCCTCGCGGCGGAGCATCCCGTCGGCTGTCGCTGCCGGCCCCGGATACGCGAAAGACCCGCCCGGCTGGTGCCGGGCGGGTCTCAGGACGAGGCTGCCGGCTACGAGATGTAGGCGGCGAGGTCGGCCTCGAGGGCGGGCTTCGGCTTCGCGCCGACGACGGTCTTCACGACCTCGCCGCCCTGGAAGACCTTGAACGCGGGAATCGCGGTGATCTGGTACTTCATGGCGAGGCCGGGGTTCTCGTCGACGTTGAGCTTGACGATGTCGATCTTCTCGGCGTGCTCGGTCGCGATGGCGTCGAGGATCGGGCTCACGGCGCGACACGGGCCGCACCATTCGGCCCAGAAGTCGACGACGACCGGCTTGTCGTTCTTGAGGACCTCCTGCTCGAAGGTGGCCTCGGTCACTGCACGTGCAGACATTTCACTTCTCCTTTGGTGGAAGACGGGATGCGTCGCGTCAGTTCGCGACGGCGAGTTCGGCGACGGATGCCTCGGCTGAAGCCGGCTCCTCGTCGGCGGCACCGGCGTCGTCGAGCGCGGCGAGGTAGTGCTCGGCGTCGAGAGCGGCGACCGTTCCCGAGCCCGCTGCCGTCACGGCCTGGCGGTAGTGGGGGTCGATCACGTCGCCGGCGGCGAAGACGCCGGGCACCGACGTGCGCGAGGAACGCCCGTCGACCGCGATGGTGCCCTCGGGGGTGAGGTCGAGCTTGTCGTGCACGAGGTGCGTACGCGGGTCGTTGCCGATCGCGACGAAGAGGCCGTCGAGGTCGAGGGCCCGAAGCTCGCCCGTCACGGTGTCGCGCAGCGTGACGCCCGTGACCGCCTCGGTGCCGTGGATCTGCGTGACCTCCACGTTCCACACGAACTCGATCTTCTCGTTGTCGAACGCGCGCTGCTGCATGATCTTGGACGCCTTGAGCTCGTCACGGCGGTGCAGCACGTAGACCTTGTCGGCGAACCGGGTGAGGAAGGTCGCCTCCTCCATCGCCGAGTCGCCGCCGCCGACGACCGCGATCGTCTTCTGCCGGAAGAAGAAGCCGTCGCACGTGGCGCACCACGACAGGCCGTGGCCCGAGAGGACCTCCTCTTCGGGAAGGCCGAGCTTGCGGTAGGCGGACCCGGTCGCGTAGATGATGGCACGAGCCTCTTCGACGCCGCCGTTTCCGAGCTTCACGCGCTTGACCGGACCGTCGAGCTCGAGCTCGACGACGTCGTCGTAGACGACCTCGGTGCCGAAGCGCTCGGCCTGCTGCTGCATCTGCCCCATCAGGTCGGGGCCCATGATGCCCTCGGGGAAGCCCGGGAAGTTCTCGACCTCGGTCGTGTTCATCAGCTCGCCGCCGATCTCGACCGAGCTCGCGATGAGCAGCGGCTTCAGCTCGGCGCGGGCGGCGTAGATCGCCGCGGTGAAGCCTGCGGGGCCCGAGCCGATGATGATGATGTCGCGCAACACTGCTCCCTGGTTCGTGACGTAGGTGTGGCATCCGTTCGATTCGACGGATGGCACGACATGGTCAACACAGTCTAGGCGGACCCTATTCCGGCGCCGCCGTGCGTTGCGGCGCGCGACGGATGCCGCTCAGCGGCGACGGAGCCGCGCGACGAGCGGTTCGGCAAAGCCGCGCAGCTCGGGCGAGCGGAGCAGCCATAGTCCGGCGAAGTACAGGGCGGCCATGACCACGCCGATGATCGCCATGGAGCTGACCGCGCCCAGGATGCCGGAGACGGCGTAACCGCCTTCGGTGGTTCCACCGAGGGTGACGAGGAGGAGCACGCCGGCTGCGACGGGAAGCACGAGGGCGGCGAGCGAGCGTCCGAGGGCGATGGCGATACGGCGGCCGTCGATGCCGCCGAGGCGACGGCGGAGGAGCACCGTGGCGACGACGAGTTGGGCGGCGCCCGCCAGCGTGGTCGAGAGCGCGATGCCCACGCCGATCCACTCGAGCGGAAGCAGGAGGCACGTGAACGCGAGGGCCGCGAACACCACGACCTGGAACAGCGTGAAGAAGAACGGCGTGCGCGTGTCGTTCAGCGCGTAGAACGTCCGTTGCACGACGAACAGCGCACTGAACGCCGGCAGCCCGATCGCGAACGCGACGATGACGTTGCCGAGCCCGGCCGTCGCCGCGAAGGTGTCGGACTGGAACACGGCACCGAACGGGTACGCGACCACGATGAGCACCGCCGCCGCGAACACCAGCAGCAACGAGATGCCGCGGATCGCTCCCGACACGTCGTCGCGTACGGTCGCGAGGTCGTCGCGATGGGCGTGCTCGCTCATACGAGTGAAATACGCGGTCGCGATCGAGACCGCGATGATCGAGTGCGGCAGCATGAACACGAGCCACGCGATGTCGACCGCGGCGACGGATGCCCCCGCGCCCGACGCGATGAGCAGCACCTGGGTCTGCACGATGCCGGCGAGCGTCGTGAGCAGGAGCATCCCGAACGTCCAGCCTGCGAGGCGCCCGGCGGCGCCCAACCCGACGCCGCGCCAGGCGAAGTCCGGCCGGAAGCGGAGCCCGATGCGGCGCCAGAACCAGAAGAGCACGAGGGCCTGGGATGCGATGCCGAGCGTTGCGGTCCCCGCGAGGAGCGCGACCATTCCGGCCGTCCAGTCGCCCACGGCGCGATCTCCGCCGGGGTCGAACCCGTACACGAGGCCGAACACCGCGAGACCGGCGAGGGCGACGATGTTGTTGAGCACCGGCACCCAGGTGAACGGGCCGAAGCTGCGCCGGGCGTTCAGCACTTCGCCGAGCAGGGTGTAGAGGCCGTAGAAGAAGATCTGCGGCAGACACCACCACGCGAACGCGATGGCGAGCGGCACGACCTCGGGCTTGGAGGCCGCGTAGATCCAGACGAGCACCGGAGCCAGCAGGGTGGCGACCACCGTGGCGCCACCGATGACCACCAGGCTGAGGGTGAGGAGCTTGTTGATGTACGCGCTGCCGCCGTCGGCATGGGCGGCGGCGCGGACGATCTGCGGGACGAGCACCGCGCTGAGCACCCCGCCCGCGACGATGACGTAGACGGTGTTCGGCAGGCCGTTGGCGACCGCGAAGGCGTCAGCGCTGACCGACCCGACCGCGCCGATCGCGGATGCCAGCACGATCGCCTTCACGAAGCCGAGCACGCGGGACACCAGCGTGCCCGACGCGAGGAACAGGCTCGCGCGACCGATCCGGTCTTCAGCCATCCGATCGGGGTCCGTCCTGCTGGGCGCGGGTGGGGTCTTCGGGAGTGGGCTCGGCCCCGGGCGCGACCTCCTCCGCAGTCGGGCCGTCGGCCTCGGCCTCGGCCTCGCCGGCGCGGGCGCGCCGGCGGCGGCGGATGTTCCGCCAGATGCCGATGCCGAAGAACGCCACGAGGAGCACGGCGAGGATCGTCGCGCCGATGCCCTCCCAGTCGGCCTGCACGTTCGCGGTGATCTCGATGGGGCGACCGACCGGCACGTCGACCGGCGAGTACAGCGAGACCGTCAGGGTCACGTCGCCGCGTCCGACGCCGGCGGCGACGGGCACGATGACGTTGCTGCGCGACTCGGGTGCGACCGTCGTCGTCACCCGGTCCTCGACGACGAGTCGGCCGTTCGATGGTTGCGCGTCGACCTGGACCGTCACCGCGTAGGGCAGGAGGTTCTCGACCGTCGTCGGCACGCCCGACTCGCGGGAGAAGACGTTGATCTGGCTGCTCGGTGCGACCGAGACCGCGTTCATCGTGGCGGTCTGGGCGACGAGTCGCTCGCCCACGGCCGACGACCAGGCGTCGAAGTCGACGGGCCACGACTCGTCGAGCAGGGCGAGCAGGGCTCTCCGCGTGGGACCGGTGAGCAGTGCGGGATCCTCGAGCACCGTCGCGAACTGCCCCATGCGCGCCTCGCTGTCGAGCAGTCGACGGATGTGGTCGAGGCGCTGGGCATCTTCGGACAGCGACACGAGACCGCGATCCGTGGGCGGAGCGCCGATGGCATTGCCGAGCGTGGCAGGCGTCGAGAAGCCCCACGCCGCGAGTTCGTCGAGCGTCGCCGCCACCCGAGCGCTCTGGGTCACCGCGCCGCGCTGGAAGGTGCCGAGGATGACCGGCGCCTCGCCCGTGCCCGCACGCATCGCGAGTTCGGCGCCCAGGCGTCCGGCGGCGGAGCCCCACTCCACATCGGAGCCGGCGACCGCGGCATCCTGGAGCGCGTCGCTGATGCCCGCATCGGCGACGACGACGGACTCGCCTTCGACGGTCGCTGCCGCACCGGCCGCGGTGCCGTCGACGTTCCGCTCGTCGAGGATCGTCGTCGTCAGCCCGCTCGCGCGGAACACCGCGAGGTTGCCCGTCGCGACCGTCGCGTCGGCCGGCCAGGCGAGGTCGGTGCGGGTGTACGGCCAGGCGAGCAGCTGCTCGGTGGTCGGCACGGTCGGCGCCGGCTGGGTCTCGGCAGGAGGTTCGGTGGCCGCCGGATCCTGGCCCTGGGCGTCGGCCGGGTCGTCGTCGCCCGGCGCCTCGTCGGCCTCGCCGCCTCCGACCGGGGTGGTGAAGTCGGCCGGATCGAGCACGTCGGCGAACGTCGTCGGCGCAAGCAGGCCGACCCCGGACTGAGCCTGCGCGGCGACGTCCGCATCCGCATACGCGAGCGGGAATATCTCGTTCGGCGCGGCGGCCAGGCGATCGAGCCAGACGATCGCCGAGGCCGGTGCCGACGCGCCGAGCACGCGGATGGACGCGAGGATGCGCGGGTCGAGCCCGATGGCGATCGGCTGGCCGCTCACCGCGTTGAGCTGCCGGGTGAGCAGCCCGGTGGGGCCGGTCCACAGCTCGATCAGCTCGGGCGTGATGATGCCGACCGACTCGGGCGGCACGGTGAGCGGATAGGCGAGCGTCAGGCGGGGCACCTCGGGGCCGGTGTCGCCCGTGACGGCGAACGCGGCGGTCGTCGTCACGGCGCCGCCGCCGTCGAGGACCAGTTCGGCACCGAGGCCGACGACCGGAGCCGGCACCGCCGCGTCGAGCGAGCCGGCGGGCAGGGTGAAGGAGATCGTCTCAGCGGATCCGGTTGCGAGTGACGGTGACGGCAGCTCGGCGAGGGTCTCGCCGCCGGAAGCGTCGGTCGACGAGGCATCCCCGGCACCCGCATCACCCGCATCGCCGCCGCCATCGGTCCCGGAATCGGCGTCGCCCTCGGTGCCGTCGCTCGCGGGAGCGTCGCCGCCGGCGATCCAGGCGTCGAGCTCGGCCTGCTCGTCGAGGGGTCGCTCCGACCGCGTCAACCGGATGGACCCGGCAGGGAGCGTCGCGGCCGTGCCGTTGACGATCTCGACGTCGATCGCGATCGGACCGGCGGGGTCGAGCGTCGTGCCGGCCGTCGGAGCCAGGCTGAGCGTCACCGTGCCCTCGTCGGCCGCCTCGGCGCCGGTGCTCTCGTCGGCGCGCGCGGCCGCCGCACGGAGTTCGGCGACCGACGCCGGGGCATCCGTCACCGCGGAGCGGACCGCGTCGACGAGCCCGCCCGCATCGCCGAACCCACCGGCGGACGCGGCGAGCGGCGCGGCGAGAGCGGTCGCGGCGACCGCGGCGACCGAGGCGGCGACGAGGCCGCGGCGGCGGTTCGCGAGGTGTCGGCGGAGTCGACGCACAGGGTTCGACTCGGCCACCATGCGTGCGATTCTACGGCGTGCGGACTGCGCGCCCGCTCGGCGTCCACACGGCTCTCGCGGGCTCACCGCCGGGCCTCCGCCTACCATGAGAGGCATGCACGACGTCGCCTCGGCACTCGATCGCCTCAGGGAGCTGTCGGCGTCGCCGACCGTCTCGAAGCTCGCCGGGGCGTTCGAGTCGGCGGGCCGCGAACTCGCCCTCGTCGGCGGCCCCGTCCGCGACGCGTTCCTCGGTCGCCCGGTCAACGACCTCGACTTCACGACCGACGCCGACCCCGACGAGATCCTGCGCATCGTGCGCCCGATCGCCGAGGCGCACTGGGACATCGGACGCGCCTTCGGCACCATCGGCGCCCGCATCGAAGGCGAGCAGGTCGAGATCACGACCTATCGCGCCGACACCTACGACGGCGACTCGCGCAAGCCCGAGGTCGTCTTCGGCGACTCGCTCGAGGGAGACCTCACGCGTCGCGATTTCACGGTCAATGCGATGGCGCTGCGCCTGCCGCGGCTCGAGCTGGTCGATCCGTCGGGCGGCGTCGAAGACCTCGTCGCGCGCACGCTGCGTACGCCGGCGCCGCCCGAGCAGTCCTTCGGCGACGACCCGCTGCGGATGCTCCGCGCCGCGCGGTTCTCGTCCCAGCTCGGGTTCGAGGTCGAGGAGGACACGCGCGCCGCGATGGGCGCGCTGGCCGCGGAGATCGACCGGATCTCGGCCGAGCGGGTGCGCGACGAGCTGTCGAAGCTGTTGCTGACGGATGCCCCGGCGCGAGGCATCCGTCTGCTCGTCGACTCGGGACTCGCGGATCGGGTGATCCCCGAGGTGCCGGCGCTGCGCCTCGAACGCGACGAGCATCACCGCCACAAGGACGTCTACGAGCACAGCCTCACCGTGCTCGAGCAGGCGATCGGGTACGAGAAGTCGCGGGCGGTGCTCGACTCCCCCGACCTCGTGATGCGGCTGGCCGCCCTGCTGCACGACATCGGCAAGCCCGCCACGCGCCGGCTCGAGCCGGGCGGCGCGGTGTCGTTCCACCACCACGACGTCGTGGGCGCGAAGCTCGCGAAGAAGCGGTTGCGCGCGCTGCGCTTCGACAACGACACGGTTGCGGCGGTCGCCCGGCTGATCGAACTGCACCTGCGGTTCTTCGGCTACACCGACGGCGCCTGGTCGGACTCGGCCGTGCGCCGGTACGTGCGCGACGCCGGCGACCAGCTCGAGCGGCTGCACATCCTGGCGCGTGCCGACGTGACGACGCGCAACCGGCGCAAGGCCGACATGCTCTCGTTCGCCTACGACGACCTCGAGGCGCGCATCGCCGTGCTCGCCGAGGAGGAGGAGCTCGCCGCGGTACGCCCCGAACTCGACGGGGCCGAGATCATGCGGCTGCTCGACATCAAGCCGGGCCCCGTGGTCGGCGAGGCGTACCGCTACCTGCTCGAGGTGCGTCTCGACGAGGGCCCGATCGGTCCGGATGCCGCGCGCGAGCGCCTGCTCGCCTGGTGGGCGGCGCGCGAGGCGCCCGCCGCCGGCTGACGCGGCCCGCGCGGCGGGCGGCGCGGAGCGCGCGTGCTGAGGATGGCTCGCACTCGAATGGCGCGGGGGCGGGGCATCCGTTACACTTGACAGGTTGCCCATGTGCCGCACTCGCGGCCTCCATGGTGCGACGCGTGAACACCCTCCTGCTGCCGGGATCCGCCCGGTGGCCGCTGAGTCCGAAGGAGGTGGGTCTGTCATGCACCAGTACGAGCTGATGGTCATCCTCGATCCCGAGATCGATGAGCGCACCGTTGCTCCCAGCCTCGACAAGTTCCTCAACGTCATCCGAAACGATGGCGGCACGGTCGACAACGTCGACATCTGGGGACGCCGTCGCCTGGCCTACGAGATCAACAAGAAGGCCGAGGGCATCTACGCCGTCGTCGACTTCACCGCCGAGTCCAAGACCACCGATGAGCTCGACCGCCAGCTGAACCTCAGCGAAGCGGTCATGCGCACCAAGGTCCTGCGCGCCGACGAGAACATCGCCCAGGTCGCCGCGGCGAAGAAGGCCGAGGAGGCGAAGGCCGCCAAGAAGGCCGCCGCCGCCGCGAAGAAGGCCGCCGCGCCCGCCGCCACCCAGAAGGACGCCTAGTCCTCATGGCCGGCGAGACCATCATCACCGTGGTCGGCAACCTCACCGCGGACCCCGAGCTGCGCTACACGCAGAACGGGCTCGCGGTCGCGAACTTCACCATCGCGTCCACCCCCCGCACGTTCGACCGCCAGGCGAACGAGTGGAAGGACGGCGAGGCGCTGTTCCTCCGCGCGAGCTGCTGGCGTGAATTCGCCGAGCACGTGGCGGGTTCGCTCACCAAGGGTTCGCGGGTCATCGCCTCCGGGCGGCTGAAGCAGCGCTCCTACGAGACGAAGGAGGGCGAGAAGCGCACCACCATCGAGCTCGAGGTCGATGAGATCGGCCCGAGCCTGCGGTACGCGACCGCCTCCGTCACTCGTGCGCAGTCCAACCGCGGTGTCGGTGGGGGCTCCTCCAACTTCGGTGGGGGTTCCTCCGACGACGCCTGGGCACCCAGCGCTCCGGCCGCCTCCGGCGGCCAGGGCGGCCCCGGTGGCGGCGACGTGTGGAACACGCCCGGCACCACCTACGGGGACGACACGCCCTTCTAGGCCGAGAGGCCGCGATCGGATGCCTCCGCCGAGGCATCCGTCGCACGAATCGTTTTCACAAGACAGGAAAGAACCATGGCTGGAAAGAGCAGCGGCGACCGCCGCAAGCCTCGCGGTGGCAAGGGCGCGAAGAACGCCGCCCCCGCGAAGTCCGTCAAGGTCGGCGTCATCGACTACAAGGATGTCGCGACCCTTCGGAAGTTCATCTCGGAGCGCGGCAAGATCCGCGCCCGTCGCATCACCGGTGTCTCCGTGCAGGAGCAGCGCCTCATCGCCCGCGCCGTCAAGAACGCGCGTGAGATGGCGCTCCTGCCCTACTCCGGCTCGGGCCGTTAAGGAGCACGATCATGGCAAAGGTCATTCTCACGCACGAAGTGTCGGGTCTCGGTGAGGCCGGCGACGTCGTCGAGGTCAAGAACGGGTACGCCCGCAACTACCTCGTCCCGCAGGGCTTCGCGACCCCGTGGACCCGCGGCGGCCAGAAGCAGGTCGACCAGATCAAGGCCGCGCGCGCTGCGCGCGCCCTGCACTCGCTCGAAGACGCCCAGGCGCTGAAGGCGAAGCTCGAGCAGACGAAGGTCAAGCTGTCGGTCAAGGCCGGCCTCGGCGGTCGCCTGTTCGGCTCGGTCAAGACCTCGGATGTCGCGGCTGCGGTCGAGGCCGCCGGCCTCGGCTCGGTCGACAAGCGCAAGATCGAGATCCCGTCGGCGATCAAGTCGGTCGGCGATCACGAGGCGAACGTCCGTCTGCACGACGACGTCAGCGCCACGATCACCCTCCAGGTGGTCGCCGCGAAGTAGTTCGCGACACGCACCGCACGAGGCGGCGGCGGGCTTTCGCCCGTCGCCGCCTCGTCGTGTATGCGGGCAGCGCCCGTCCACCGGGCCGGTCCGACGCGCCGGTTCGACGCGTTGGACCGACCGCGTCAGTTCAGCGTGAACGTGACGGTCTGGGCGTTGCCGGCGACGTCGAACACCACGAGCGTGTTGGCGCCCTGCACCGCGCCGAACACGCCGGGCTTGATGAAGTTGACGTCGGACCACGCGTTGTTCGAGAGGTCCTTCACCACGCCGTTGAGTTCGACCCGGTCGATCTTCTGCGCGTCGTGCAGCTTGAACGACACCCGGTCGTAGGTGTCGCCCGTCTTCACGGTGAACGAGGCGCCGTCCTTGACGGTCGCGGTCGGCTTCGTCGCGTCGATCGAGAACGCGAACGTCCCGGTCTTCGCGATGTTGCCGGCGAGGTCCGACGCGTTGTACTTCACGGTGTACGCCCCGTCGGGGAGGGTGACCGACGCGGTGTGCGTCGCGGCCTTCGCCCCGTTCGCGGCGGTCTGCGTGCTCTTGAACAGCTTGCCGTCGCGGTAGATGTTCGCGACGACGCGGTCGAGGCCGCGATCATCCGTGGCATCCACCTGCACGTCGAACACGCGGAGCGGGCCGGCCGACGTCGGTGCGACGAGCGTCGCGACCGGCTTGACCGTGTCAGCCGGAACCGGCACCGCAGCACCCTCGGGCGCGGCCCAGAAGATGGCCCGCGCGAGGTCGCTGAACCCGCCGACCGGGTGGTTGCGGAACGTCGGGCTGGTGCCGAAGACGAATGCCTTCGAGCCCGTCGGTCCCACCGCGGAGAACGCCGACGGCTGGCCCGCGGCATCCTGCTGCGACCTTCCGGACGCCGCCGCCCAGTGGCCGGAGACGAACGCGTCGCCGGCTGCGTAGCTCTGCTCGACGGTCGCGTTCTCGCCGAGTCCGGTGAACCACGCGAACGGGTAGCCGAACGCCGCGCGCTGCGGGTAGTCGCCGAGCACTCCGGTGGCGGGCGTGTCGACGGTCATGATGCCGTTCGACCCGCTCGTGCCCGCGGTGGCCGTCACGCTCGTGATGCCGAAGGCGCTCACGAACGCCGAACCCGCGGTGCCGCGGCCCACGACCGGCTTGCCGGCGGCGAGGTAGGCGTTCACGGCGTCGCGGCCCGCGGTCTGCGAGGCGTTGAACGACAGGTTCGCCCCGACGAACAGCAGGTCGATCGTCGACAGGTCGACGGCGCCCGAGGTGATCGTCGCGCTCGTCACCGGGACGAGGTCGGTGAAGCCGAGCTTGGTGAGGGCGTCGCGGTCGTCGGTGCTGCTCACGTAGCCGACCCGCACCGAGCCGAGCGCGGTGCTCTCCTCGAACGCGAGGGCCAAGCCGTCGCTCGCGACGAAGTCGACCCCGTAGAGGTCGGCCACGGCCGACGCCGCGGCGTGGCTCGCGGCATCCGGACCGAGCAGGATCGTGCCGTCGGCGAGCTGCGACAGGGCCACGCCCTCGCCGAGCAGCTCGTTGACCGCCTGGTAGTCGGCGACGCCGCGCGGCTGGAAGGCGAGGTAGGTGCCGGCGGCCGGGATCGACCCGGTGAGCGGGGCGTCGACGATCGGCTCGAGGGCCGTCGTCGGCGCGGCATCCGTCGTCGAACCCACCGACGCGACATCGGCGCCCCACAGCAGGGCGAGGCTCCACGCGGAGATGTCGTACATGCTGGGCACGCGCTCGGAGATGTCGCTGCCCTCGTCGAGCAGCACGTTGGCGAGACCGCGCAGCGGCTGGTGCATGTCGACGTAGAACGAGCCGGAGGGGTACGTCACGTCGCCCGACGTGAACGGCTCCGTCGTCTTCGACACGCGGATGCCGTGGACCAGCAGCTGCTGCACGAGCGTCTCAGCGTCGGACGCCGAGCGCTGCGAGCCGTCGGTCGGGATGACGTAGGCGCGCGGGTAGTCGGCGTTGTAGACGTCGGTCTCGTCCCAGATCGTCGTCCACTCGGCCGGCACGCCCTCGGGGAGGTCCTCGGGTGCGATATCGGCCGGGATCACGACGCTCGGTTCGCCCGCGAGGCCGCGCCGGAAGATCTCGATCTGGTTGTCGAGCAGCGCGTCGCGGTGCTCGAGCACGTAGTCGGACACGGTGTCGACGACGATCTCGGCGACCTCGATGTTGATCTTCGCGCGGGCCGGCTGGTCGCCGCTGCGTCCGAGCGGGAGCTCGACGGTGTTCGTGACGGCGCCCTGGTAGGCGACGTACTGCGGGGCGAAGATCGGGGGCCAGTCATCCCACCCGGAGCGCTGGTCGCGGAACGGGATGTTGATGAAGCCCGTGTTCGTGGTCGTCGTCGCCCCGCTCGCCGGGTCGTAGTACGTGTTGCCCGGGATGTTCGCCGCGGTGACGCGCTCCTCGATCTCGAGCGCCGTCGCGTACGCGTGCGGCACGAACAGGTCGTACTCGTAGTTCTCACCGTGCGGGGGCCCGCAGGGCTCGACCTGCAGCACGTTCGTGTAGCCGTGCAGGTCGATGAAGTAGGTGGGCTGGATGATGCTCGCGAGATCGCGAACGACGGATGCCTCGGCGGTCGCGCCCGTCACGAAGTCGCGGTTCGCGTCGTACCCGTTGGCCGTCGCGCGCTGTCCGAGCGCGCGACCGTCGGGGTTGTTCGTCACCGTGAAGTACAGGCGGTTCGTCGCGATGAGGTCGAGCACCTCGGGATCGGTGCTCGTCGCCAGGTCCTCGATGTAGTTGAGGGTGGCGTCGGTGCCCTCCCACTCGTTGCCGTGGATGTTGCCGTTGTACCAGATCGGCACCTTGTAGCCGGCCTGCAGCGCCTCGTCGGAGGCCGCGGCGGTCGGGTCGAGCTTCACCTTGTCACGCCAGGCCGCCTGCTGCGCGACCTGCTCGGGCGTCTCGGGTGCGGTGACCGTCACCAGGTAGATGTCGCGACCCTGCGCCGAGGTGCCGACCACCTGCGCCGACACGCGGTCGCTCGAGTCCATCAGGCCGTTGATGAACGGCGCGATCTCGTCGTACGGCATGACGCCGCGCGCGATCGATGCGTCGGTCGGGAGGTCGGGGAACACCGTGAGCTCGGGCTGAGTCGGATACTGCGTCGGCATCTGGATGAGCGGCGAGACCGGCCGCACGATGTCGAGCACGGGCGGCTCCACCGCGGCGAAGGCGGGTGCGGCGAAGACGGGGGCGGCGACCATCGCCGTCGTCAGGACGACGGCCGAGGTGCACACCCCCGCGAGGGTTCGTCTGAGCACGGAAACTCCATTCGGTGTCCAGCCGACCGGGGTCGGCTCCGCCGAGTCTGGCCGCGCGCCGCCGAGACGACCTCGACGGTGAACCGGTGCTCGAACGTGGATGCAAATCTATGGAGGTCGTGTTACGGAGAACAACCCCCGCGGTTGCATTCGTGTGACCGGCCGACGCCGGCGAGGGCCTCCCTCGTCGGCCCTGCACGGGCTGCTCACGGCGCTGCGGCCGCTACACCCGGAGTGCGCTGCAATGCAAGAGCAATGCTCGAGTTCTCCAGATGGTTGTGCACAGGTACGGATGCCTCGTCGGTGAGTTTCCGAAGAAGTTTTCCCCCACAGGTGTGGAATCAGGAAACACCGGGTCAAGCCTGAATTCAGGTCGTGTAATTCACACGAATTCCACAGTTCTCCACAGGCTGAGTGCACATGATCCACGGCGTTTCGCCCAGACTGTCCCCAGAGTTATCCACAGGTGCAGTTGTGTGTGGACAGGTGTGTTCCCTATCGTGAAGCAGCGTCTCCCGACCGGCCCCGCGGTCCACTCCCGAATCCGGTGTCGGCAGTCCCTGATAGGACTGGCCGAAGGGATCGACGCGCGCTCGCGCGGAGCATCCGCGGAGCCGAATCGGAGGTCATGGAGTTGTCGATCGCGCACATCGGACTCGCCGAACCGCACGACGACGGTGAGACCCGCCGAGGCGAACGCACTCCCCCGCACGACCTCCTCGCCGAGCAGAGCGCCCTCGGCGGCATGATGCTCTCCAAAGACGCGGTCGCCGACGTCATCGAGACGATCCGCGGCGTCGACTTCTACGTGCCCAAGCACGAGGTGGTCTTCAACGCCATCCTCTCGCTCTACTCGCACGGCGAGCCGACCGACGTCATCGCGGTGACCGACGAGCTCACGAAGTCGGGCGAACTGCAGCGGGCCGGCGGCGTCGAGTACCTGCACACCCTGACGAGCCTCGTGCCGACCGCGGCGAACGCCGGCTTCTACGCCTCGATCGTCGCCGAACGCGCACTGCTGCGCCGGCTCGTCGAAGCGGGAACCCGCATCGTGCAGATGGGCTACGCCGGCGAAGGCGAGGTCACCGAACTCGTCAACCACGCGCAGGCCGAGATCTACGGCGTCACCGGCTCGGTCGAGACTGAAGACTACGTGCCGCTCACCGAGGCGGTGACCGCGGCGATCGACGAGATCGAGGCCGCCAAGCACACCGACGGCAAGATGACCGGCGTGCCCACCGGCTTCCACGACCTCGACGACCTGACCAACGGCTTCCACCCTGGCCAGATGATCATCGTCGCGGCCCGCCCCGCTATGGGAAAGTCGACGCTCGCGCTCGACTTCGCCCGGTCCGCGGCGATCCACCACGACCTGCCGTCGATCGTCTTCTCGCTCGAGATGGGCAAGGCCGAGATCGCGATGCGCCTGCTCTCCGCCGAGGCCAACGTGCCGCTGCAGAACATGCGCAAGGGCACGGTCGACGGCCGCGACTGGACCACCATCGCCGCGACCCGCGGTCGCATCAACGACGCGCCGCTCTACATCGACGACTCCCCCAACATGACCCTCGTGGAGATCCGGGCCAAGTGCCGCCGGCTCAAGCAGCGCGTCGGGCTCAAGATGGTGATCATCGACTACCTGCAGCTGATGACCAGCGGCAAGCGCGTCGAGAGCCGCCAGCAGGAGGTCTCGGAGTTCTCACGTGCGCTGAAGCTGCTCGCGAAGGAGCTGCAGGTGCCCGTGATCGCGCTGTCGCAGCTGAACCGTGGCCCCGAGCAGCGCGCCGACAAGATGCCCGCCCTCAGCGACCTGCGCGAGTCGGGCTCGATCGAGCAGGACGCCGACATGGTGATCCTGCTGCATCGCGAAGCGGCCTACGAACGCGACAGCCCCCGAGCCGGCGAGGCCGACCTCATCGTCGCCAAGCACCGGAACGGCCCGACTCGTACGATCACGGTCGCGTTCCAGGGCCACTTCTCGAAGTTCGCGGACATGGCGCAGGTGTAGGGGTCGCGAAACGCATCCGCGAAGCCGGCGTTGCCGTCGAGGTCCTCGCGATCCCCGAACGGACGCTGAGGTGCGCACTCAGGTGTCAGCCGCCGTGCTTGGCGACGACCTCTGCGCGCGAGGCATCCTCGCTCGCGAGTACCCCGCCGTTCGCGACGACGTCCGGGGTGATCTCCTGGAAGACCATCCGTACGTCCTGACGGCGTGCGCCCAGGATCTCGACGGCGCTCTCGGTGACTGCTTCGGCGAATGCGCGGCGCTGTTCGACGGTGCGGCCCTTCAGGAGCTCGACGGTGATGTTGGGCATGGTTCCTCCTCGGTTCGGTGTTGCGTCAGTGGTTCGGTGATGCGTCAGTGGTGTGGCTGATTGCCGAGCCGGTGCTCGGCGTCGGAGTCGGTCATCGGCCCATCCACCCGCCATCGACGGGCAGCACGACGCCTGAGATGTAGTCCGACGCGCGGCTCGCGAGGAAGACCGTTGCCCCGGCCAGGTCGTCGGGCCTTCCCCACCTGCCCGCCGGGATTCGCTCGAGGATCGCCGTCGATCGGACCGAATCGGCGCGAAGCGCCTCGGTGTTGTCGGTGGAGATGTATCCGGGCGCGATCGCGTTCACGGTGACGCCGTGTGCGGTCCATTCGTTGGCGAGTGCCTTCGTCAGCCCTCCGATCGCAGACTTCGCGGCGGTATAGCCCGGTACGTTGATGCCCCCCTGGAAGCTCAGCAGGCTCGCAGTGAAGATGATCTTGCCCCGGCCGCGCCGGAGCATCTGCGCTCCGATGGCCTGCGTGAGCAGGAACTGGCTGGTCAGGTTGACCTCGAGCACCTCGTCCCACCATCCCATGGGATGTTCGGCGGCAGGTGCCCGCCGGATCGTTCCGGCGTTGTTGACGAGGATGTCGGCCGTCGGGGCCACCTCGGCGGCGAACCGGGCGACCTGCTCGCGGTCGCGGAAATCGACTGCGAGACCCTCGAAACGCCGGCCGAGGGCGCGGACCCGCTCGCCGATCACGCCTCCCTCAGCCTCCTGTGAGGCCGACGCGGCGATGATGTCGGCACCAGCTGCCGCCAGTGCCTCGGCCATGGCCAGACCGATACCGCGTCGTGCGCCGGTCACCACAGCGGTGGTACCGGTCAAGTCGAACAGGCCGCTCATCGAGACTGCGCCTCCGCCGTGCTCGTCTGCACGGGCGCATCCCCGCTTCTCCGATATCCCGCCGCGTGCATGTCGCCTCCCCGTTGAGAGCATTCGTGATGGAACCGCGTTCCGATTCAAGTTCTGTGTGGTGAAACTCTGTTCCGTGTTGCTACAGTAGCCCACACTGCACTGTCCGGCGCAAGCGTGACCGGGTTACTCAAGGAGGAGTTCCAATGCACAAGCGTGTTCTTGCCGTCGCGACGGCATCCGTCATGGCGATCGGTCTCGCCGCCTGCTCCAGCGGGGCCGGAGAAGCGGCAGGCGAATCCGACGAAGGGAGCGGCGAGAAGCGCGTCTTCAAGGTCGCCTTCAATCAGAACGCCGCGCACCCGCAGGCCCAGGCCATCCTCGCGCTGTCCGACGAGCTGGAGGCCCAGACGGACGGGCAGTACTCCCTCGAGCTCTACCCCGACGCCACCCTGGGAACGCAGGAGGCGACGATCGAGCAGATCCAGTCGGGCACGATCGACTTCGCCTTCGTGGCGGGCTCGTTGCTCGAGAGCTTCAGCTCGGATGTCGCGGTCGTCAACCTGCCCTACATCTACGAATCGCCCGAGCACCAGATGGAGGTGCTGAACGACGACGCCATCGTCGGCGACCTGTACGACTCGCTGCTGGAGGACGACATCAAGGTCCTCGCGGCCGCGCACGCCGGCGTCCGGAACATGTACACCGACAAGCCGATCGAGTCGCCCGACGACCTCGCCGGCTACAAGATCCGCGTGATCGGATCCGACACCAACGTCCGGATGATGGAACTCATGGGCGGCAGTGCCGCACCGATGGCGATGGGCGAGGTCTACACGGCCATCCAGTCCGGTGTCATCGACGGCGCCGAGAACAACGAGGTCACCTACTTCGACGTTTCGCACTACGAGGTCGCGCCGTTCTACTCGGCGACGAAGCACCTCATGCTGCCGGACTTCTTCATCGCGAGCCCGAAGACCTGGGACAGCCTGGACGAGGAGACGCGCGAACTGTTCGAGGAACTGCTCGACGGTGCCGTCGAGGACGTGCTCCACAACTTCGCGGTCGCCGCCGAGGAGGCGCAGGAGAAGGCCGAGGACGGGGGCGCGGAGTTCGTCGACGCCGACGCCGAAGCGTTCCGCGAGGCCGTGCTGCCGCTGCACGAGGAGGTCGTGACCACCTCGGCCATGGAGGAGATCTACGACGCCATCGAGTCCGCCCGCGGTTGACGCGGCACGTTCGAAGGAGGAAGTCCATGACCACGTTCCGACATTGGCTCGACCGCGTGCTCCGCGTCCTGTGCATCGCACTCTTCGCGATCCTCGTCCTGCTCGTCGTCTGGCAGGTGTTCACCCGCCTCGTCCTCAACGCACCGAGCGCCTGGAGTGAGGAGGCCGCGCGCTACACGTTCGTCTGGGTCTCGCTGCTCGGGATCGCGATCGCGGTCGGTGAGAAAGCCGACGTGGTCATGGACTTCCTCGTCGAGAAGCTGCCGGTGAGCCTGCAACGGGTCGCCGACGTGCTCGCGTACCTGTGCGTGCTCGCGTTCGTCTCCTACGTCATGATCTACGGCGGCTTCCTCCAGGTCGTGGCGTCCTGGACCGCGACCAACGCGTTGCTGCCCCTCACCGCGGGGCAGTTGTACCTCGTGGTGCCGATCGCGGGCATCATCATCAGCTTCTACCTGATCCTGCACATCGTGCACGCGCTCTCGCCCGGATACACCGGCCGCGAGGGCTTCACCGAGAACCCCGAGGCGGCGACGGCATGACCGACCCGCTCGTCCTCAGCGGCATCCTCATCGGCGGACTGGTGCTGTTGCTCGCCCTCGGCGTGCCCGTGTCGATCGCGATCGGGCTCCCGTCCGCGGTCTGCATGCTGCTCCTCGCGGGCTTCGAGAACGGCGCGATCACGTCGATGCAGCAGATGTTCCGCGGCGCGAACACGTTCGTGTTGGTCGCGGTTCCGTTCTTCGTGCTCGCGGGCGCCATCATGAACACGGGTGGCATCGCGGAGAGGCTCATCAATCTCGCGCGGGTCATGGTCGGACGAACCCCCGCCGGCCTCCTGCACACCAACGTGATCGCGAACGCGATCTTCGGCACCGTATCCGGCTCGGCCGTCGCGACCGCTGCGGCCGTCGGCTCGACGATGACGCCGATGCTCAAGAAGGAGGGCTACGACCCGGCGATGTCGGCCGCGACGAACGTGTCTGCAGCGCCCTCCGGCATGCTCATCCCGCCGAGCAACACGCTCATCATCTATTCGCTCGCCGCCGGCGGCACGTCGATCGGCGCGCTGTTCCTGGCCGGCTACATCCCCGGCATCCTCTGGGCGCTCGGATGCTCCGCAGTCGTGTTCTTCTATGCCCGTCGGCATCCCGAACTGCGCGGCAACGCGTTCCCGGGCTGGAGGACCGCCTTCGTGGTCTTCCTTCGAGCGCTGCCGTCGCTCGGTCTCATCGTCGTCGCGATCGGCGGCATCATCGCGGGATTCTTCACGCCCACCGAGGGCTCCGCGATCGCGGTCGTGTACGCGCTCGTCCTGTCGATGATCTACCGCACGGTGCGAGTGCGCGACCTGCCGGGCATCCTCTACGACGCCTGCCGGACCAGCGCGATCGCGATCTTCCTCATCGCCGTGTCGTCGATCATGGGGTACGTCATGACGTACGCGCGGATCCCGCAGCTCATCGCCGAGACGCTGTTCGGCTGGACCGACTCGAAGGTCGTCGTGCTGCTGATCATGATGGTCGTGCTGCTGCTCATCGGCATCCCGCTGGACCCGACGCCCGCGATCCTCATCTTCGTGCCGATCTTCCTGCCCATCGCGGTGTCGTACGGGATCGACCCGGTGCACTTCGGCATCATGATGGTGTTCAACCTCGCGATCGCCGTGATCTCACCGCCTTCGGCTCCCGTCCTCTTCGTGGGAACGCAGGTCGCGAAGGTCCGGCTCGAGCCGGTCATCCGGCGGATGGTGCCGTTCCTCGTCGTACTCGTCATCCTGCTGTTCGTGATCGTGTTCGTCCCCGACCTGTCGCTGTGGCTGCCGCGACTGGCCGGACTCATCAACTAGCCCAACCCAGCACCGACCCTCAGGAGAACCCATGGCCTCCCGCACGCGCGGCCCCGTCTCGCCCGAGCAGATCCCCGGCTTCACCCAGCAGGACCTGCGCGACCGCTTCCTCGTCGACGACCTCCTCGTGCCCGGGCGGCTCTCGGCGGTCTCCACCCAGTTCGACCGGGTGGTCGCCGTGGGCGCCGTCCCGACCGACGCGCCGATCGAGCTCACGACCATCCCGGAGATCCGCTCGGAGTACTTCCTCGAGCATCGTGAGATCGGCATTGTGAACGTCGGCGACGACGGAACGGTGACCGCAGACGGCGTCGAGTATCCGATGGCCCCCGAGG
Organism: Agromyces agglutinans; assembly: GCF_009647605.1. Taxonomy (GTDB): domain Bacteria; phylum Actinomycetota; class Actinomycetes; order Actinomycetales; family Microbacteriaceae; genus Agromyces; species Agromyces agglutinans. The sequence goes on from NZ_WJIF01000002.1 coordinate 122,599, forward strand.
CCGTCCTCTACCTGGGGCGGGGCGTGCGCGAGGTCGTCTTCACGTCGGCGGATCCTGCCGCGCCCGCGAGGTTCTATGGGTTCTCGGCGCCGGCGCACACGTCGTACCCGACGGTCCTCGCCCGGCCCGACGAGGGCACCGTCCGCGAGCTGGGCGAGCAGGCCACCTCGAACACCCGGCGGCTGCGCCAGGTCATCCACGAGAACGGCATCCGCAGTTGCCAGATCGTCATGGGCGTCACGCGACTGCTCGAGGGCAACATGTGGAACACCCTCCCCTCGCACACGCATGAACGGCGCAGCGAGTTCTACCTGTACTTCGACGTCGCTGCCGACGCACGGGTGGTCCATCTCATGGGCGAGCCCTCCGAGACCCGCCACCTGCTCGTGGGTGACGGCGAACTCGTGATGTCGCCGAGCTGGTCGATTCACTCCGGCGTCGGGTCGCGGGCGTACGCTTTCGTTTGGGCGATGGCAGGTGAGAACCAATCCTTCGACGATATGGATCACGTGCAGATCACTGAACTGGTGTGAGGGGCGAAACGATGGGCCGGATGTCGACGATGACCGCCCCGCCGGCCAACGCGAGCATGAAGACGCTCGTGGTGCTCGAGGCGGCGCTCACCAATGAGCGCTTCACCGACATCGTGGACGCCGCCGCGCTGCCGAAGTCGACGGTCCACCGGATCCTCGCCACGCTCGTCGAAGAGGGCTTCGTCGCCGGCGACGCAGACTCGGGATACCGCGCGGGCGGCAGACTGCTCACGCTGGCAGGGCGGGTCCTGTCGGACGTCGAGAGCACGACGCTCGCGCTCCCGATCGCCGAGCGACTGGCCGCCGCCGTGGACTGCACGGTTCACATCGGCGTGCTCTCGGGCGACGAGATGGTCTACCTGATACGCATCGATTCGTCCAAGCCGTACCGGATGCGCTCGCGCGTGGGATTGGGCATCCCGTTGCACACCAGCGGCATGGGCAAGGCCGTGATGGCCCAGTGGGACCGGGCCGATGTCGAGCGCTACGCCGAGCGGACCGGGCTGCCCGCACGCACCGAAGCGACGATCGCCGACCTTTCCGCGCTGATGGCCCAGCTGGCAGACGTACGCGATCGCGGATACGCACTGGACCTCGGCGAGAACGAGGCGGGAACCGTCTGCGTCGCCGCACCCGTGTTCGACCACACGGGTCGGGCGACGCACGGGCTGTCGATCTCCTCGATCGCCCTGGAGCACCCCGGTTCGAGCATCGAGGCGCTCGCGCCCGAGGCGATCGCGGCCGCGCGTGAGCTTTCGCGGCTGCTCGGGGCCTCGGCGGTGTGAGCGGGACCGTGGAACCTGCGCTGGCAGCTGCGGACGCTCAGCCGGTGGCCTTGCGAATGTGCTCGGCGACCCGCTTCTCGGTCTCGGGCGTGAGCGCGAGCAGTGCGAACGAGGTCACCCACATGTCGCCGTCGTCGAGCTGTGCCGCTTCCTCGAAGCCGAGCGTCGGATAGCGCGTCTCGAACTTCGACGCCGGCTTGAAGAAGAGCACGATCTTGCCGTTCGCATCGGCGTACGAGGGGAACCCGTACCACGTCTTCGGGAACAGTTGCGGTGCGACGTCCTTGACGATGCGGTCGATGCCCTCGGCGATCGCGCGGTCGTCGTCGGGCAGGGCGGCGATCGCCTCGAGGAGTGCCTTCTCGCCCACTTCACGCGCCTTGCCGGCCTTCGCCTCGGCTCGCAGCTCAGCGGCGCGCTGCTTGACGGCGGCGCGTTCGTCGGCGGAGAGTCCGTCGGTCTTCGTAGCCATGAGTTGCTCCTTCTCGATGCGTTCTCGGGGATCGGTGTCGAACTGCATCCACGCTACGGAGCCGGAGCCGGGCGGCGCTTCTCGAATCCTGATCGTCTCACCGTCGGCCGTGCACCGCGCCGGCGAAGGTCCGCCGATACTCCTGCGGCGTGGTGCGGAGCACACGCCGGAAGGCGGTGCGCAGCGCTTCCGTCGAGGTGAATCCGCACTCCCCGGCCAGCGCCTCGATCGGCAGGTCGCTGTGCTCGAGCAGCTCCTGGGCCCGACGGACCCGCTGCTCCGTCAGCCACTCCACGGGGCTCACCCCCGTCTCCTGCCGGAACCTGCGGGTGAGCGTGCGGACGCTCACCAGCGCTCGGTCGGCGAGCTCGTGCAGGGGCATCGATTCCTGCAGGTTGGCGAGCATCCAATCGCGCAGCGGCGCGAGCGTGACTCCGGATCCTTCGGGCAGCGGCTGCTCGATGAACTGGGCCTGGCCGCCCGCCCGGACCGGGGCCACCACCAGTCGTCGTGCGGTCGCGTTCGCCACGCGCGCCCCGTGGTCGGCGCGCACCAGCTGCAGGCACAGGTCGATCCCGGCCGCCAGTCCCGCGGAGGTCAGCACATCGCCTTCGTCGACGAACAGCAGGTCGGGTTCGACGTGCACGGCGGGGTAGGTCTCGGCGAGGCGTCGGGCGTGGGCCCAGTGCGTGGTCGCGCGCCGGCCGTCGAGCAACCCCGTCGCGGCCAGCAGGAACGCGCCGGTGCAGATCGACACCAGTCGCGCGCCACGGCGATGCGCCTCCAGCAGCACCTCGGTGATCTCGGGCTGGTCGACCACGCCGTCGTCGGCGGTGCCGGGCACCACGACGGTGTCGGCGCGGGTGGCCCAGGCCAGGTCGTGCTCGGCGCTGAGCAGGAAGCCGCTGTCGGTCGGCACCTGGGGCGCATCTCCGCACACGGCGACCCGGTATCGGCGAGACGCATGCCGGTTGGCGGCCTGGCCGAGCACCTGGCACGGGATCGCGAGGTCGAACGCCACCACGCCCTTCGGGGCGAGGACGGCCACGGTGTGCTCCGGCGAAGGCATCATGGCCGGATTCTAGGTGCATATGGCCTTCGGGCCACTCCCCTTGGACCGGAGGCCCTCGCAGGATGGGCACCATGCCCACTGATACCGACACCGCACCTGATACCGACACCGCACCGCATACCCGGATCGACATCGCCGTCTTCGACGGATTCGACGAACTCGACGTGGTCGGTCCGCTCGAGGTGCTGCGATCCGCGGCGCTGCTCGGCGCCCCACTGACCGTCCGGCTCGGCTCGGCCCACGGTTCCCGCATCGCGCGCGGCCTGTTCGGGCTCACGATCGAGCTCGATGGCGACCTGGGGGCCGATGCCGACGTCCTGCTGATCCCCGGCGGCGGGTACCAGCCGCCGCGAGAGCACGGGGTCCGAGCCCAGATCGTCGATGGCACGCTGGGCGCAGCCGCGACCGACGCGCTGCAACGCGGAGCCGTCGTGGCGGCCGTGTGCTCCGGCGCCATGGTCCTCGCGAACGCCGGCCTGCTCCGGGGTCGCCCCGCCATCACGCACCGGAGTGCGATCGGAGACCTCCTGGCGCTCGGCGCGCGCATCCGCGACGTCCGCGTCGTCGACGACGGCGACGTCATCACGTGCGGAGGAGTGACCGCCGGCATCGACCTCGCCCTGCACCTGGTCGCACGCATCGCCGGCGAGGGGATCGCCGAACTGACGGCGCGACGGATGGAGCACGACCGGACCAGCGCGGTGATCGGCATGACCGCGGTGAGCACAGAGGCGAGCTGAAGCGTTTGACATACATACAGGCATGTACGTATGTTAACCACACCGAGATCGACCCATCCCGATGAACGAGTTCCAGGTGAGGCATCCATGAGCACCGCGCAGAGCCGGTTCCGGCGCATCCAGAGCGCGATCTTCACCCGGATCCGGCATCCCGAGGCGGCGACCGTCTCGGAGACGGGCGCGATCGCCTGGGATGCGAGTCTCCTCCGTGGAAGGCACGGCGTCCTCGTCACGTATCGCGCTGACGGAAGCTCGGTGCCGACGCCCGTCTGGTACGCGGCGCACGGTGATCGCGTGTTCGTGCGCACCGGTGCCGAGGCCTACAAGGTCAAGCGCATCCTCCGAACGCCTGCGGTGCTCCTCGCGTCCAGCACCGGTCGCGGCAAGCCGACGGGGGCGCCGATGCGGGGCCGTGCGCGGATCCTCGACCCCAGCGAGGAATCGATCGCCGAGCGCGCGCTGCGGGCCCGGCACGGGCTGCTGCGATGGGTGTACTCGGGGGCGATCGACGACCACGTGCCGACCGTCTACATCGAGGTCGGTCCAAGGTAGACGGCCGGCTGCCGCCGAACGGAGCCGGAATGAGGGGAAACACATCATGAGCACAGACCGCGTCATCACGAGGTCCGTTCCGGACCGCGTCCGTCGGGCCATCGGCGTCGCCGAGGTCCCGCCCCGGCTGGCCGCGCTGGTGACCCTGCCCGATCACGACTACCTCGATGCCTTCACGCTCGAGTTCCGCGATGCCGATCGCTGGACGGCCGAGACCTGGGCGCGGGCCATGTTCGAGGACGACCGCGCGGTGCTCCGACGCGCCGCGACTCGCGGCCTGCTCGGCGTGATGCTGAGCCGGCCGGCTCCACCCGGGCGGATCGGCAACTACACCGTCGTGGCTCCGGACCCCCGCACCCTGCGGGGCGACGTCGAGTCGAAGCTCAGCGAGGATCAGGTGATCGTGATCGTGGGCGCTGACGAGGTGTCGTTGGTCACGGCGGTCCGATATCGGGTGCCGATCGCGAGGCTGACCTGGGGCGCGCTGTCCAATCTGCACCGGTCGTTCGCACCGCGGGTGCTGCGGTACGCCGCGGCCCGGATCCGCTGATGGTCGCGATCGACACCGATGACCGCCCGTCGCGGCGCGATGCCGTGCGCCCCGGTCTCGACCGGCAGCCCGCGTCGGTCACGGCGATGTTCGACCGGGTCGCGCCGCGGTACGACCTGCTCAACCTGCTGATGACCGGCGGTCACGTGACGCGGTGGCGTCAGGCCGCCACCGCGGCTCTCGCACCTCGGCGCGGGGAGGACATCCTCGACGTCGCCGCCGGAACCGGCACGTCGTCCGTCCCGCTCGCCGCCACCGGAGCCCGGGTCGTCGCGTCGGATCCATCACCGGGCATGCTGGCCGTCGGTCGACGCCGGCATCCGCACCTCGACTTCGTTCGCGCGGACGCATTCGACCTGCCGTTCGCCGACGCCACGTTCGACGCCGTCACCATCACCTTCGGCCTCCGCAACATCGGCGACGCGGAGCGCGCGCTGCGCGAGATGGCGCGCGTGTGCCGACCCGGCGGACGCCTGGTGGTCTGCGAGTTCTCGACCCCGACGACGCCGCTCGTGCGGGCAGGTCACCGGCTGGTCGTGCGCGGCCTTCTGCCGACGCTGGGCCGGCTGGCGTCGTCCGATCCGCCGGCCTACCGCTACCTCGCCGACACGGTGCTCGACTGGCCCGACCAGTACGCGCTCGCCGCCGCCATCGCGCGGTGCGGCTGGGAGCGCGTCGAACACCGCAACCTCAGCGGCGGCATCGTCGCGTTGCATCGCGCCACGCGCCCGCGAGGAGGTCGCCGATGAGGCATCCGGGAGAACCGGCATGATGATGCTGCCCCGCCCACGCGCCTACTCGGCCGAGGCCTCGCCGACGGCGCTCCTCGCCGGAGCTCGAATCCGGAACGACTGGAGCAGTCGGCAACGCCAGCCCGTGACGAGCCGCGCGAGCGCCGATCCCGCCGAATGGACACGCCTGCTGTTCCACACGCCGCCCACATGGGTGGTCTCAGGACTCGCGATCCGCGACCGGCTCGTGGCGCTGGTCGGGCTGCGACCCGTTACGGAGGACACGTTCCGCGTCCTGGCGCAGAGCGAGCAGGAGGTACTCCTGGGCAGCGATGATCGGCACCTCGACTTCCGAGCTTCGGTCCGCTGTGCCCACGGCACGGTGGACGTGGTCACGTTCGTGCAGGTGCACAACGCGCTCGGGTGGCTGTACCTGGTACCCGTTCGTCTCGTGCATTCGATGATCGTGCGCCGGATGCTTCGGCACGCGGCCGATCGGCTGGACCCCGGTCGATCGTCGCACGCGACGGTGCAGCGCAGTCGCCAGGTGGAGGAGATCGCGACTCGGGTGCGGGACGACGAGTTCCGGCGGATCGCCACGCGCGGAGGCCACCTGCTCTGAGCGCCGCCGGCGGCCGGTCGGGTGCGACGTCGCCTACGGCACGGGTGCGACGCCCAGGATGCCCCGCACCGCGCGCTCGAGGAGCTCGACATCGTGCGGGGCTTCATGCTGCAACTCGATCCCGACCGATTCCAGGACGGTGAGGTACGTGGCCGCGGTCAGGCGCGCGGGTGGGCCAGCGGGGATCGTGCCAGTGCGGCGACCGGCGTCGATGAGCCCGGCGCACTCCGTCTCGAGTCGACCGTAGATCTCCTCGAGCGCACGGCCGATCGGATGATCCTGGCCGGTGAACTCGACCCGCAGGGTGAGCATGACGCTCGCGCCGGGCGATCGGCGGCAGTAGTGGGCGTGGCCTCGCGCCATCGCGATCAGCGAGACCAGCGGATCCCCTTCGGCGAGAGCGGGCCGGCGCACGGCCTCGTCCCAGGTCTCGCTCACCCACTCCACCACGGAGAGGACGAGCACCTCCTTGTTGGCGAACTGGTGGTACACGGCTCCCCGGGTGTACCCGGCATCCCTGGCTACGTGCTCCAGGGCCAAGCTCGCGTACCCGAACTTGGACAGCCCCCGTGCGGCCGCCGACAGCACCGACTCCCGCGTCTTCGCGCGCCGGTCGGCCTGCGTCCGACGCTCCGTCGAGTCGCTCATGCCGGGCCTCCCGCGCGCTTCCGCATCCTCGGAGTATACGAACATCGGTGTACGTATGTTCGGCTGGCGCCGATCGGGAGATTCGTTGTCAACTCCGACGAATTCGTCGTAGCGCCGGCCGCCCTGTGCTCGATAGCTTTCTTCCGGGAAGGAGCGACGGTGATCGCTGACGCAGGTGCCGCGCCCTTCCTCGGGCGATCCGACGAGTTGCACCGACTGCGCGCGCTGGTGAGCGCTGCACGCAACGGCGTCGGAGGCGCGGTGCTCGTTCGCGGTGAGGCCGGCATCGGCAAGAGCACGCTGCTCGCCGAGCTCGCCGCCGAGAGCCAGGGTGTCACGATCCTCGCGCTCACCGGCTTCGAGGTCGAGTCGCGCTTCGCCTACGGCGCGCTGCAGCGGCTCGGCCGCCCGCTCGCCGACCAGGTCGACGAGCTGCCCGACCGGCAGCGGCAAGCGGTCCTCGTGGCGACCGGCCTCGCCGAAGGCCGGGCTCCCGAGCGGGCCCTGGTCGGCCTGGCCGCCCTGACCCTGCTCGCGCGTCGCGCGCAAGAGGGGCCGCTGCTCGTGCTGGTCGACGACGCCCAGCACCTCGACGCCGAGTCGCTCGAGGTGCTCGGATTCGTCGCACGGCGGCTCTCCGCCGAGTCCGTGGCGCTGGTGTTCGCCGCCCGCGGCGACGAGATCGTCTCCACGGCGCTGGCGGGTGTGGCCGAGCTCCCGTTGGCCGGGTTGGCCGAGTCGGATGCTTCGCAACTCGTCCACTCCACGATGAACCGGCCACTCGATCCCGGCGTGGTCGCCGAGATCGTCGCGCAGACGGGCGGCAACCCGCTCGCGCTGAGCGAGATGGCCGCGGTCGGCGACCCCGATCGCCTGACCTCGACCGCGATCGCCGGCTCGCCGGCACCGATCGGCCGCAGGCTCGAGGCACACTACCTCGCGCGTGTGTCCGGCGCCTCACCCGAGGCGCGTCGTTGGCTCCTGATCGCCGCCGCCGAGTCGGCCGGTGACCTGCGGATCATCCGTGCCGCCGCGGCGGCGTTGGGGTTGCCCGATTCGGCATCCGCCGAGGTGGAGGCCGTGCAGCTCGTGGAGATCCGCGAGGGCGTGCGGTTCCGGCATCCGCTCGTTCGCTCGGCGGTGTACAACGCCGCGACCGACGCCGACCGACGCGAGGTGCACGGGGCGCTCCGTCGCGCGACGGCGGCGCAGGGCATGGAGGACTTCAGCGCCTGGCACGCGGCGGCCGCGGCGGTCGACGCCGACCAGTCCGTCGTCGACGAGCTCGTCGGCCTCGCCGACCGCGCCGGCACGCGCGGCGGCCTCGCCTCCCGCGCGCGACTGCTCGCGCGGGCAGCCGATCTCAGTCCCACGCCGTCGGCGCGCGGCATCCTGCTGGTGACCGCCGCCGAAGCGGCGATCGGGGCGGGGGCGGCGCGACTCGCGCTGGAATTGCTGCACCGGATCGACGAGGACGCGGTCGACGTCGTCACGCGCGGACGGCTGTTGTTCGTGCGGGCGATGTGCGGCCTCTTCCTCGCCGACCCCGCGGTCATCCGCATCGGCGCGGCGCTCCTCGTCGAAGCCGCGGACGCGTTCCACGACCGGGTGCCCGAGTTGGAGCAGCGCGCGCTGCTGCAGGCGTACAACTTCGCGCAGACGACCGAACACGAGATGGATCGGCTCACCCTCGAGCAGCTCGGCACCCGGCTCCGGTCCGGATCGAGGGTGGCAGAGGGTCCGCGCGCGGTCGCGCTGCGCGCACTGAGCGACTTCATCCTCGAGCCGTATGCGGTCGCCGTGCCGCAGTTGCGTGCCGCCGTCGCCATGCTCGAGGGTCTCGACGACCCCGCGCTGATCGAGTTCAGCTTCATCGCGGTCAGCCCGACGGTCGGGCTCTGGGACGCAGACCTCGCCGCGCGCCTGTTGGAGCGAACGGCGGCCGTCGCCCGAGCGGCGGGCGCGATCCGCGAGCTGGACGCCCTGCTCTGGGTGCTCAGCGCGGTCGAGCTGACCCGAGCCGACCCGCGGCGCTCAGGAGCGTACCTCGAGCAGGCTGCCGAGCTGCGGCGGGTCGTGGGCTACGGCGAGGAGCAGGTCGCCAACCCCGCGCAGCTGGCCTGGGCCGGCACGCCGACCGAGACGGTCGAGCAGATCGGAGCCGCAGTGGCCGCCGCGGGCTGGGGCGGCGTCTCGCGGATGGCGACCGCCGCGCTCGCCATCCGCGAGGTCGCCGAGGGGCGCTACCAGCAGGCGTACGACCGCCTGCGCGACCTGGTGGACCTGCCGTTCCTGCAGGCGGGCTTCCACCAGATCCCCGAGTTCGTCGAGGCCGCCGCGCGCAGCCGCCACCGCGACGAGGCGGTCGAGGCCGCCACGCGGATGCGCGCGTTCGCCGATGCCTCCGGGAGCCCATGGGCGCGAGGCATGGATGAGCGCTGCACCGCGCTCCTGGCCGACGACGCGGGAGCCGAGCAGCACTACCTGGCTTCGATCGGGAGCCTCGACCTCACCGAGATGACCGGCGAGCGCGGTCGTGCACGACTGCTCTACGGCGAATGGCTGCGGCGGATGCGTCGGCGCCGGGACGCGCGAGAACAGCTGCATCGCGCGTGGGAGCTCTTCGAGCAGGCGGGCGCCCCGGCGTTCGCCGAACGCGCGCGCCGCGAACTCGAGGCGACCGGCGAGACCGCCGAGCTCACGGAACGCCCCGAAGCGGTGCTGACCGCCCAGGAGTCGCTCGTGGCACGACTGGCCGCGCAGGGCGCCACCAACCCCGAGATCGGCGCCACCCTCTTCATCAGCACCAACACGGTCGACTATCACCTGCGCAAGGTGTTCCGGAAGCTCGGCCTCTCGTCGCGTCGCCAGCTGGCGGATGCCTCGGAGCGGTTCGGATCGCTGTAGCAGGGCAGGGCACGTCGCCCTCCGTCCACTCCCGACTACGAGCACCACGTGGTGCGCTCCGCGCAGCCGCGCGGAAGCATGGCGTCCACCACCACCGAACTCGGGAGGCGCCCATGCCCCACGTCACCGCCGATGACGGCGCGCAGATCTTCTACAAGGACTGGGGCACCGACGGGACACCCGTGCTGCTCAGCCACGGCTGGCCGTTGAACTCCGATGCCTGGGAGGCCGCCGCGCGCTTCCTCGCGGAGCACGGTCACCGCGCCATCGCGCACGACCGCCGCGGCCACGGCAGGTCGACCCAGACGTGGAACGGCAACGAGATGGACACCTACGCCGACGACCTCGCCTGCCTGATCAATCACCTCGATCTCACCGACGTCACCCTCGTCGGCCACTCCACCGGCGGCGGCGAGATCACGCGGTACGTCGCCCGGCACGGCACGTCCCGGGTGGCACGAGTCATCCTCGTCTCAGCGGTGCCGCCGCTCATGGTGCGGACCGACGACAACCCTGGCGGCCTGCCCATCGAGACGTTCGACGCGATCCGTGCCGGCGAGGCGCACAACCGCTCGCAGCTGTACCGCGACCTGGCCGACGGCCCGTTCTTCGGCAATAACCGCACGGGCGCGGTGCCGCAGGGCACGCGCGACGCCTTCTGGCTGCAAGGGCTCGCCTCGGGCACCCGCAACGCCTACGAGTGCATCGCCGCATTCTCGGCGACCGACTTCCGGCCAGACCTCGCGGCGATCGACGTGCCGACCCTGGTCATCCACGGGGACGACGACCAGATCGTGCCGTTCCCGATCAGCGGCCGCTTGTCGGCCGAGATCGTCCCTGATGCGCGGCTCCTCGTCTACGAGGGCGGCGCGCACGGACTGCCGGATACCGATCGCGAGCGGCTCCACGCCGACATCCTCGCGTTCATCGACGAAGGAGGAGACCGACCATGACCGACACCGAGAACCCCGAGAACACCGTGAACGCCGACACCCCGGACGCTCCCGACGCACCCGACACGATCGTGCTCGTGCACGGCCTCTGGATGACGCCGCGCAGCTGGGAGGGCTGGAAGGCGCACTTCGAGGCGAAGGGCTACACGGTGCTCGTGCCCGGCTACCCGGGATTCGAGATCGAGGTCGAGGCCCTGCGCGAGAACCCCGACATCATCGCGAAGCTCACCGTGCCCGAGACCGTCGACCACCTCGCCGCCCGGATCGAGGCGCTGCCCAAACCGCCGATCATCATGGGCCACTCCTTCGGCGGCACGCTCACGCAGCTGCTGCTCGCACGCGGGCTCGGGGCATCCGCCGTCGTGGTGGACTCGGCACCGACCGAAGGCGTCCGCGTGAACCCGCTCTCGCAGGTCAAGTCGCTGTTCCCCGCCCTGAAGAACCCGGCGAACCGGCACAAGGCCGTCGGCTTCACGCCCGAGGAGTTCCACTACGCGTTCGCCAACACGCTCTCTCGCGAGGACTCCGATGCGGTGTGGCAGCAGTACGCCATCCCCGCTCCCGCGAACTGGGTGTGGTCGTACGGGCTGATCGCGAACTTCAAGCCCGGCAAGCAGGAGACCTGGGTCGACTACGCGGTCGACCGGGCGCCGCTGCTGTTCATCGGCGGCGAGAAGGACCACATCATGCCGCCCTCGGTCAACAAGTCGAACGCGAAGCACTACGCGAAGTCGCCCGCCCTGACCGAGTACCACGAGTTCCCCGGTCGCTCGCACTGGATCTGCGCCGAGCCCGGCTGGGAAGAGGTCGCCGACTACGCGCTCGAGTGGGCGCTGCAGCACGCCCGCCCTGTCGTGGCATCCGCCACCGCCTGACCCTCGACGACGGCCCCCGGTCAGGAGAGTACTCGAAGACCAGTGGGTCTGACGGGTTCGCGGAACGGAGCGAGCGGCGAGCCTGAGGAGGGAGGTCGGCACCGCGTCGGCTTCCGCGAGAAAGGACCGATCATGACCTCGCATCTCCACGAATTCGACGCCCCCGACGGACCCGGAAGCGTCGCGGCTGCGCCCGACCTCCCGGCTGGTTTCACCACGACGTTCCACAGTCGCCTCGTCGACGCGGGCGGACTGGGCCAGCACGTCGTCATCGGCGGTGACGGCCCGCCGCTCCTGCTGGTGCACGGCTGGCCGGAGTCCTGGTACGCCTGGCGGTTCGTCATGCCGACCCTGGCCCGTACCCACACCGTCATCGCCGTCGACCAACGCGGCATGGGACTGACGGGCAAGCCCGAGGACGGATACGACGCCGGCACGCTCGCGCGTGACCTCGCGGCGCTCATGGATGCCCTCGGCCACGACCGCTTCGGAGTGGTCGGCCACGACACGGGCATGGTCATCAGCTACGCGCTCGCCGCGGACTTCCCGGACCGGGTGGAACGGCTCGTCGTGGCCGAGATCCCCGGAGCGCCGGGGGCGGTGCCCGCGCCGCCGCTGTTCGTGCCCCAGCCCCTCAACGACAAGCTCTGGCACATCCCGTTCAACCGGGCGGGCAAGGTGGCGGAGCAGCTCATCCGCGGACGCGAGGACATCTTCTTCGGCTACGAGTTCGCCATCCAGGGTGGGCCGGCGCTGCCGCAGCAGGTCATCGAGTACTACATCCGCAACTTCCTGGACGAGCGCGCGCTGCGCGGCGGATTGGGCTTCTACCGCGAATGGGATGCCACGATGGCGCAGAACCAGGAGCGCGCGAAGCGCCCGCTGCAGATGCCGGTGCTCGCCATCGGCGGTGCGCAGAGTTGGGGCGCGCACGTCGCAGAGGGGATGGAGCCGACGGCATCCGATGTGCAGGCCGCGGTAGTCGAGGGCGCCGGGCACTGGGTGGCCGAGCAGGCGCCGGAAGCGCTGGCGGAGCTCCTGACCGGATTCCTGGTGCCGGTCGCGCCCCTGAGCCAGGTGGGAATCGGGTGAGGGGCGCGCTCCGCGGCGCGGACTAGCGCGCGGCCCGACCGGGCTCTCGCGCCAGGAGCGCGGCGCGGAGCGCCCTCCGCGACGTGATGCCGAGCTTGAGGTACACCTTCTTCAGGTGCCACTCGACCGTGCGCGGGCTCAGGTAGAGCTCGGTGCCGATCTCGATGTTGGTGCCGCCATCAGCGGCCAATCGGGCGACGTGCGCCTCCTGCGGGGTGAGCTCATCGTGGTTCGCGTCGACACGCCGGCGAACCTTGGCGCCGGTGGCCGACAGCTCGTGCCGAGCGCGCTCGGCGAATCCCTCGGCGCCCATCTCGGCCAGCATCGAGTGCGCGACCCGAAGCTGTCCACGGGCGTCCAGTCGACGTTTCTCGCGCCGGAGCCACTCCCCGTACACGAGATGGGCGCGTGCGAGCTCGGGGCGCAAGGGGGTCGCCGCGAGATGCCCGATCGCGGCCTGGTAGTGGGCCTCGGCCTCGCCGTCTTCGATCAACAACGCCGTGCACCGCTCGGCGATCCCGAGCGCCCAATCCGACGCACCGACGCGTGCACTTTCCACGAGACGGGTGAGCGGCTCGGCACCGAGGTGCGGGCGACCGAGCCGTGCTGCAGCCTCGACGAGCTCCGCCGACGCCAGGATCGAGACGTACCAGTCGGGCCAGTCGTCCCACGCCCGTTGCGCGGCCGACAGCGCGTCCTCGTATCGGCCGAGGCCGTTGCAGAGCATCGCCGTGGTCCAGTTCACCCACTGCAGCGCGAAACCGGCGCCCGCCGCGCCGGAGTTCTGCACCGTCCGGTCGAGCAGCTCGAACGCATCCGTCGCGCGGCCTCGAAGGGCAGCGAACAACATTCCTCCGAATGGTGCGACCCGGCTTCCGGTCGCCTGCGTGACCGCGTCCGCCTCCGCGTCCACGCGCGCGGTCGCTGCGAAGTCACCGGTCCAGGCGACGGTGATGGCTTTCCCGTTCAGCCCGAAGGCCAGAGGTGCCAGCGCCCCGGCGTCGCGCGCGAGCTGCATCTGCCGGGTGATCACCGCGTCCCAACTCTCGAAGTCCCACACCTCGACGGCGGCGCAGGATGCGATGACACTCCATCGCATCCCCTTGTCGAGGGAGAGGTCCTCGGCCAGGAAGGCCGCGATCCCCCGACGCAGGATCGGCGCGGCTGCCGCGCGGCCGTCCGTCATCAGCGTCGACATGCCGTCGAGGAGCAGGTCGGCGGCGAGCGACCCTTCATTCGGATCCGCCCGATCGCGGACGACCCGTGACACCTCGCGCATGTCGGCGTTGGCGAGCTTCCCCGCGAACAGGGCGGCACCCCACGCGTCGAGGTACGACTCGCGGGCCAGCACCGGATCGAGCGGTTCCAGCCGTTCCGCCGCGGCGAGCAGCAAGGCCGGCGCGGCATCGACCGCTCCGGACGCCGAGATGACCTGCGCGCGGAGCAGGTCGACTCGCGCCGCCTGCAGTTCGTCGGGCGCCGCGGCGTCGACGGTCGACAGGACGTGCAATGCGGACTCGAACTCGCCGGCGTGCAGGCTCGCCTGGGCCGCAGCGAGGGCGCGCCCCACGCGCCGATCGGAGTTGCTCGTGAGGAGTGCGGACCGTCGCAGGAATGCCGCCGCTGCGGAGAGGCCGCCGCGGGCTCGAGCGCGACCGGCCGAACGCTCCAGCTCGAGGGCGATGGCTTCGTCGGGGCCGATGGCCGCTGCCGCGAGGTGCCAGGCGCGCCGGTCGGGGTCGATCCGAGGGTCCGTCGCCTCGGCGAGGGCGAGATGCACCGAACGGCGGTCGTGGGCGGTGGCCGCACCGTAGACCGCCGAGCGGACCAGTGGATGCCGGAACCGCACGCCCCGGTCGATGGCGAGCAGTCCCTCGGCCTCAGTGGCCTCGGCGGCCGAGTACGGTATCCCGAGCCGTTCCGCGGCCCGCCACAACAGGTGGGGGTCGTCCGCCGGCTCGGCAGCCGCGAGCAGGAGCAGGAGCCGGGCCTCGCGGGAGAGCGCGAGGAGCCGCAGCCGGAATGCCTCCTCGATCCGCCGCGGGAGCTCCTGCCCGTCTCGGAGCCCGAACACGCCCGGCAGTTGCGTCGAGTCCAATCGGTTCGGCAACTCCAGGAGGGCGAGGGGGTTCCCCCGTGTCTCGGCGAGGAGCCGGTTGCGGATGTCGGGGTCGAACCGGCCGGGGATGACCATTTCGAGCAGGACCCGGGCATCGTCCTCGTCGAGGCCCTGCAGTTGCAGTTCCGGCAGGCCCGCGAGCTCCCGATGCGTGGTCGGCTCGCGGACGGCGAAGACCATCGCCACCGAGTCGGCGAGCAGTCGCCTCGCGACGAACGCCAGCGCCTGCCCGGAGGCGCTGTCGAGCCACTGGGCGTCGTCGATGAGGCACAGCATGGGCTGCGCTGCGGCGACCTCCGAGAGCAGGCTGAGTGCCGCCAACGAGACGAGGAACGGGTCGGGTGACGCCCCGTCGATGAGGCCGAGCGCGACGCTGAGGGCGATGCGCTGCGGGTGCGGGATCGACTCGAGGTGACCGAGCAGCGGCCGGCACAGCTGATGCAGCGAGGCGAACGGCAACTGCATCTCGGACTCGACGCCCGACGTGCGGTGGATCTGCAGGTCGCGGGCCTCGTGAGCGCAATACCGGAGCAATGCGGTCTTGCCGACGCCGGCTTCCCCGCGAACGACGGCGACGGCACCGCGGCCATCGCGGGCCTCGGCCAGCAGTCGGTCCAGCGCCTGCCGCTCTCGGGATCGCCCCAGAAGGACGTCGTCGTCGTGGAGCGTCACGAGTCAGGGGTCGCGAGCCTGGATGAGGCGGACATCTCGGCCTCCCGGAGGCCCCGGCACCGGCTGCCGGTGCGTGTCGGTGTGCGGGCGACGGCGCGCTCGCGGTGAGGAATGCGTTCGGGAAGTCGACCGGTTCGGCGCGTCACAGCCGGGGAAAACGTGAAGGAGCCTCGACAACGTCCGGAGTGTATCGCCGCGGGTCGCCTCCGACAAGAGCAGGCGGCCACCCGTGCACCGGCGGCCGGTCGATCAACCGATCAGCCCGCGCGCTCCGTGCACCACTCGGTGAATCGCGTGGCGCGGCCGTCGTCGTCGAGGCGGACGACCCAGAGGTTGTCGTAGTCGGCATGCCCGGGGTACCTGGTGATGCCCTGGACCACGACCAGGCCCGGTGACTCGGTGAGCACGCTCCCCTCGAACGTCCACGTGCCGGGTTCGTCTCCCTCGGCCGCCCAGTCCGCGGCGATCGCGTCTCGCCCGGTGACCGAGTCCGACCCGTCGGGCCGGTAGTCGTAGACCGCGTCCTCGCTGAACACCTCGGCGATGTCCGCCGGGTCGTTCGTCTCCCACGCGCGCACGTACCGCTCCAACCAGGCCGCTCCGGTATTCGTCATGCGTTCATCCCACCCCGGATGCCACGGCCGGTCAACCGTCGGCGCGTCACCGCGATCAGCGATTCGACGCGCGCCATTGGTCGCTCGGAATCATCCTGGGACGGCCCGACCAACCGGTGGTGTCCTCCTCGATGAGCAGGCCGTGAGGCAGGTAGAACTCGGGTTCGTTCCGTCGGATGCCGAGCTCGCGACAGTACGAGTTCAATCGCGAGAGGTCGAACCGATCCGGGATGCGCTTCGCGGCGTACGCGTTCAGATCCTCGAAGGGCAGCGGGCTCCCCGAGACGTGCCACTGCCAGCGCGACTGGAACGAAGCCTGGATGTTGCGAGAGGAGCCATCCGGTTCACTCAACCAGAACGCGCGATCGCCGAAGGCGACCACCGAGCCGTCACGCACGATGTGCGGCGAGACGTTCGTCCTGAGGCTCCGGCAGCCGAGTCGGCGCCCGATGACCATGTGGGTGCCCAGGTCCGACCCCTGGCTGAAGAGCGCGGTCCAGTTCGACCTCGTGGGAACGAGGAGTTGCTTCCACGACGGGATCGCGAACGGTTCCAGCGCGTGGAGGAGGGTGGGCAACGGGCCGTCGAGCGAGGTGAAGCTGCGGCCACCGAGTTCCGTGAGCCACGCTTCGGCAGCCGCGGCGACGTCGTCGAAGGGAGCGTCGAGGTACCAGATCGTGTCGGTGAACGGTGCGCACGAGCCGGCGAGGAGCTCTTCGGAAGCCGGCGCGTCGTCTTCGGATGACTCCGATCCGACCACGCGGTCGAGCACCGCCGCGACCGCGTCGGCCGCGGGCCCTTCGGGCAACGAGTCGAGCAGGCCATGGAGGTTCCAGGAGTCACCGCGTGCGGCATCGCCGGTCATCGCACCTGTCTATCGCATGCCGTCGGTTGGTGCTCCGTAGGCTGCACCGGCGCCTGAGGGGCCCTGACAGGGCCTGCCACTCCTCGCGGCCGACCCGTTCAATGGTTCGTGGGCGCGAACGCGCCCGCAGTCATTCGAGGAGGCATCCATGCGTGGAGTGGTGATGTACAGCGCCGGCGACGTCAGGGTCGAGGACCGTGACGACCCGCGGATCATCGAGCCGACCGACGCGATCATCCGCCTGACGGCGACGTGCGTCTGCGGTTCGGACCTGTGGCCGTATCGCGGGGTCGAGCCCGCCGACCACCAGGTCATGGGCCACGAGTACGTCGGCGTGGTCGAGGAGATCGGGGCCGACGTGAAGAACGTGAAGGTCGGCGACTTCGTCGTCGGCTCGTTCGTGATCTCCGACAACACGTGCGAGATCTGCCGCGCGGGCTTCCAGTCGAAGTGCGTGCACGCCGAGTTCGTCGCGCAGATCGGCACCCAGGCCGAGAAGGCGCGGATCCCGTACGCCGACGGCACGCTGGTGGCGACGCCGGGGCATCCCGGCCCCGAGCTGATCCCGTCGCTGCTCGCGGCATCCGACGTACTCGGAACCGGATGGTTCGCGGCGGTCGCCGCCCAGGCGGGTCCGGGCAAGACGGTGGCGGTGGTCGGCGACGGCGCGGTCGGGCTGATGGCGGTCCTCGCCGCGAAGCAGCTCGGCGCAGACCGCATCATCGCGATGTCCCGTCACCCCGAACGGCAGGCGCTCGCCCGCTACTACGGCGCGACCGACATCGTGGAGGAGCGCGGCGACGCGGGCGTCGCGAAGATCAAGGAGCTGACGAACGGGCTGGGCGCGCACTCGGTCGTCGAAGCCGTCGGTACCCAGGAGTCCTTCATGCAGGCCGTCGGCGCCACGCGCGGCGGCGGGCACCTGGGCTACGTCGGCGTGAACTACGACGTGACGATCCCTGGCATCGAGTTGTTCTTCGCCGGGATCCACACGCTCGGCGGGCCTGCGCCGGTGCGTCGATTCCTACCCGACCTGATCGACCTGATCTGGCGGCGCGAGATCGACCCAGGCAGGGTCTTCGACCTCACCCTCCCGCTCGAGGAGGCGGCTGAGGCGTACCGGGCGATGGACGAGCGCCGGGCCACGAAGGTCCTGCTCACGCTGTGACGGCCGATCGACGTACGGTGAAGCCATGAGCACGAACGACGACGTGCGCGAGTTCCTGATGTCCCGGCGGGCGAACGTGACGCCCGAGCGGGCCGGGCTGCCCGGCGGCGGCGAACGCCGGGTGCCGGGCCTGCGCCGTGAGGAGGTCGCCCTGCTCGCCGGCGTGAGCCTCGAGTACTACACGCGTCTCGAGCGCGGCCGCATCCACGGGGCATCCGAGAGCGTGCTCGAAGCGATCGCGGGTGCCCTGCAACTCGACGACGTCGAACGCGCCCACCTCTTCGACCTCGCGCGGGCGAAGCCCGCCACGGGCATTCCGCGCGACAGGGCGGCGACAGGCCGGCCGGCGTCCACCCGCGCGGTGCGCGCGTCGGTGCAACGCGTCCTCGACAACCTGACCGTTCCTGCCGTGGTGTACGACGCCCGGCAGGATCTCGTGGGCGCGAACACCCTCGGTCGTGCGCTCTTCGCTCCGCACTTCGAGGCCGACCAGCCCAACTTCGCCCGGTTCATCTTCCTCGACTCGCGCGCGCCCGACTACTACGCCGACTGGCCCCTCGCGTGCAGCCTGACCGCGGCGATGCTGCGCTACGAGGCCGGGCGCGACCCCCTCAACGGCGAGTTGACGGCGCTGATCGGCGAGCTCTCGACCCGCAGCCCCACGTTCCGGCGGCACTGGGCGGAGCAGGACGTGCATGAGCACCGCACCGGCACGAAGGTCTACCGGCATCCCGCGATCGGGCCGCTCGAACTCCAGTACGACGTCTTCGAGATGCCCGGGGAGCCGGGGCTCTCGATCGGCACCTACACCGCGGAACCCGGAACGGCCGCGGCCGACGGGCTCGTGCTGCTCGCCAGCTGGGCGGCGAACCAGGAGGACGAGCACCCGACGGCGCCGTGAGGTCGTGCCGTCGTCCGTAGGCTGGACCGGTGACCTCCGCACCACCCGAGACCTCCGGCGAGGCATCCGTTCGCCCGCCGATCAGCCACCTGGTCGGCGCCATCCTGCTGGATGCCGCGCTCGTGACCGCGTTCGCCGCGACCGGCCGCGCGACGCACGGCGAGGACGCGCTCGCCGGGCTCTGGCAGACGGCGTGGCCGTTCCTCGGAGGGCTCGTGATCGGATGGCTCGCCACGCGCGCCTGGCGCGCGCCGGCGGCACCGCTGCGCACGGGGCTCGGCGTCTGGGCGGCGACGATCGTCGTCGGGATGCTGCTGCGCGCGGTCTCCGGGCAGGGGACGGCGCTCCCGTTCGTGATCGTCGCGACCGTCGTGCTGTTCGCGGCGCTGGTCGGCTGGCGGGCGATCGCCGCGCTCGTCGCGCGGCGGCGGCGATGAGGCATCCACGTCGATGAGGCATCCACGTCGATGAAGCGTTCAGCCGGCAGCTGGCAGGCTGGTGGGGTGATCACCGACGCCGCGCTCGCCTTCCTCGCCGAGTACCACCTCGCCACCCTCTCGACCATCGGGAAGGACGGCCGTGTGCACGCCGTGCCGGTCGGCATCACGTACCGCGACGGCATCGTGCGCGTGATCGGGTCGCGAGGCACGCAGAAGTTCCTCAACGTCGAGCGCACGGGTCGCGCGAGCGTCAACACGGTCGACGGCATGCGGTGGCTCAGCTTCGAGGGCCCCGCGCGCATCCTCGACGACGCCGAGTCGGTCGCGCTCGCCGTGGAGCTCTACACCGCGCGCTACCGGGCGCCGCGCGTGAACCCCGAGCGCGTCGTGCTCGAACTCACCGTCGAGCGTGTGCTCGGGTCGCCGCAGTTCCGCGCCGGCGCGGCCTGATCGCGCCGGCCGCCGCACCGAACGCCGTATGCGCGTGCGGCGTTCGACGCGGCGCGCCCGACCGGGCCGCTGACCTCCTAGCGGAACCGCGGGTCGTTCCCCGCCGACGTGTCGACCTTCAGGCGCAAGGCCCGCGCGATGTCCTCCCACCCGACGTACGAGAAGTTCGTGGCATCGCGCTCGGAGTCGACGCCGGTACCGGTCTCGGGTTCGTCGTGCGTGACGAACAGGCCCTGTCGGTAGTCGCCCACCGGGCGGTTGGTCACCGCGAGGCCGTCGGAGCCGTTGATCTCATCGGCGCCGTCCACGCCGTCGACGCGGAACGTGCCGACGAGCGCGTTCCGGCCCTGTCGCTGGTAGACCGCGAAGGTGTCGTCGCCCTGGCTCGAGACGATGAGGTATCCCGTCGCGCCGGGGCCGTAGTAGAGGTCGACGCCCTCGGCGTCGGCCTCGAGCGCGGTGCCGCCGTACCCCTGATCGGCGGGGTCGATCGGGGTGCACTCCTCGGTCTCGGGGTCGTACGCGTCATGGATGCCGAAGTCCCGTACGCGGTCGATGAGCTCGGGCTCGGTCGACCCGAACGGCAGGGCGATCCGCCAGAGCCCGACATCCTCCTGACCCGCGTAGAGCACGCCCGTGCGCTGGTCGACGGTGAGCCCCTCGAGATGCGGCCCGACTCCTGGCTCCTCGCACGGCGTCCAGACACTGCCGTCGGGCAGCGGGAACGAGGCGGGCATCTCGATCGTCGAGACGTCGGCGTAGCCGAGCGCGCCGCCGACGTCGACGAGGCGCGCGGTCGCGAGGGTGGTCGCGCCCTCCTGCGTGACGACGGCGTAGTCGGCCTCCGCGGTCTGCCACACGGCGAGCCCGTATGCGGTGTGGCCCTCGTCGACCACCTCACGGTCGGGGCTGAACAGGAACGGCTGCTCGGCCGCGGTCACCTCGACCAGCGGTGTCTGTGCCGACGCCCCGGCCGGGTCGATCGCGAAGAAGCGCAGCTGGTCGTTGTACCGGTCGGAGACGACCGCCACGTCGACCGTGCGGCCGCCGAACTCGACGCCGTAGGCGATGTCGACGTTGTTGTACCGCCCGGCTGCGCCGTCGGCGCGCGGCGCGACGGTCGCGGGCAGGGACTGCACCTCGGTCGAGTCGAGGTCGTAGACCCGGAGCCCGCCCTCCTTCGCGGTGACGATGACGAGCGACGAGTCGGTGCCCTCGGCACCCACCCAGATCGCCGGGTCGTCGCCGGTGGCGTTCCCGCCCTCGTCGTCGTCGTAGAGCACCGGCGTCTCGTTGTCGGTGGTGACGACGGCCGGGCCGTCGCCCGGTCGGTTCGGGGCGGCCTGCGCGGCGGACGAGGCCCCGGCGAGGAGGACGACGATCGATGCCGCGACGGCACCGTGCATGATTCGAGTCATGTCGGCGACCATCGCGGAGGCGGCCGAACTCGGGTCGACGTCGCGGTGAACGCCGGTGGAACACTGTCGGCGCGACGCTATTCCGCCGACGGAGTCACGCCGAGCGCGATCCTGCCGGTCGCGTCGAGCCGGGCGACGGCGAGTCCATCCGTGCCCTCGGCCTCGGTCGGGTAGGGCACGCGCAGCCCGGGCAGGGGCAGCCGCCCGTCCTGGGTGCACTCGCTCCGCGACGCACTGCCGGGCAGCAGCAGCACGAGGCAGACGTCCTCGCCATCCGAGGTGCGCGCGACGTACGCCGCGGGTCCGTCGAGCCGGCTCGCGAGCAGGCGCACGGATGCCTCGTCGATGCCACCCTCCACGGCGGCGAGCCGCGTCACGCGGGCCGCCTCCGCCGCCACCGGCAGCTGCTCGATGAGCACGAGGATGTCGGTCTCCTCGAGCGGCGTCCCCGCCTCCGGCGCGAAGCGCTGCGCCGCCGTCCATCCGAGGAGTGCCCCGGCCACGAGGCCGGTGCTCGCCGCCGCCGCCGCCCACCTGGCGATGCGCCGGCGATCCGTGCTGCGGCGACCGGAGTCGGTCGTATCGGGGACGGCCCCCGGCTCGGTTGCCGGCCCCCGCCGGAGCCCGGCCCTGGGCCCGAGCCCGGGCCCGGGATCCGTCTCGTCCCCGGACGGGGCTCGGCCGGAGGCATCCGATGCGCTGCCGACCGGTGCGCTGCTCGCGTTCCGCTGCCGCCCGACGCCGTGCGCAGCGAGCGCTGCCAGCTCGTCGACCGCCCTCGCCCGTTCGGCGTCGTCCGAGTCCGCGCCGTAGGCGATCCGCTGCAGGTCGCGGATCGGGCTCTCGCTCGCGTCCACCCCGCCTCCTCCCGACAGCCTGCAACGGTCGGCGGCGAGCGGCAAGGGCGTGATGCGAATCGAGGCCGCGTCCGGCCATCGAAACCGCGTTGGGTGGCGCGGTGCGCGCGGGCCGCCGACGCGGCGGAGGAACGCCGGTTGCGACGCACGGCACGTCGCTCTACCATGCAGATGCGCGATATGAGAATCCCATGTTCGTATATAGAACACGGTGAGCCACAGCCCCACGCGCAACCGCACGACGAGGTGAGGAGACACGGTGCAGTTCCACCACCACGGGTACGTCTCGGGCGACCCGCGCGTGCAGCCCGCCGCGGGCATCGGCCGCGACCGCCCCACCGACCTGCCCGACGAGGTCGACGTGCTCATCGTCGGCTCGGGCCCCGCGGGCATGCTGCTCGCCGCCCAGCTCTCGCAGTACCCCGACGTCGTGACCCGCGTCGTCGAGCGCCGCGACGGGCGGCTCGTGCTCGGCCAGGCCGACGGCATCCAGCCCCGCAGCGTCGAGACGTTCCAGGCGTTCGGCTTCGCCGAGCGCATCACCGCCGAGGCCTACAACATCGGCTACATGAACTTCTGGGGCCCCGACCCCGACGACCCGCAGAAGATCATGCGCACGACGCGCACCGAGGACTACGGCTTCAAGATCAGCGAGTTCCCCCACCTCATCGTGAACCAGGCGAGGGTGCTCGACTACTTCGCCGAGGCCGCGCTGCACGGCCCCGGCCGCATCGTGCCCGACTACGGCGTGGAGTTCGTCGGCCTGACCGTGCATGAGCCGGGCTCGCCCGAGGCCGGCTCGCCCGAAGCCGGCTCGCCCCAAGCCGGCTCCGGCGACTACCCGGTCGAGGTGCGGCTCCGCTCCACGGCGGGCGAGCGCGCGGGCGAGGAGCGCACGGTGCGCGCCAAGTACGTCGTGGGATGCGACGGTGCCCGCAGCGGCGTGCGTGAGGCGATCGGCCGAAGCCACGTCGGCGGGTTCTCCGCCCACGCGTGGGGCGTCATGGACGTCCTCGTCAACACCGACTTCCCCGACTGGCGCACGAAGTGCGCGATCAACTCGGCGGCGGGCAACATCCTGCACATCCCCCGGGAGGGTGGATACCTGTGCCGCATGTACATCGACCTCGGCGAGGTGTCGGCGGAGAGCCACCGCGAAGTGCGCAAGACGCCGATCGAGACGATCATCGCCAAGGCCAACGACATCCTGCATCCGTACTCGATCGACGTTCGCGAGGTCGCCTGGCACAGCGTCTACGAGGTCGGGCATCGGGTCACCGACCACTTCGACGACCGCGCCGAGACGGAGACCGGCGACGGGGCGGATGCCTCGCCGCGGGTGTTCCTCGCGGGCGACGCGTGCCACACGCACAGTGCGAAGGCCGGGCAGGGCATGAACGTCTCGATGCAGGACGGCTTCAACCTCGGCTGGAAGCTGGGCGCGGTGGTCACGGGCCGGGCTTCGGCCCGCCTGCTCTCGACCTACTCGGCCGAACGCCAGCCGGTCGCGCAGCAGCTCATCGACTTCGATCGCGAGTGGTCGTCGCTCATGGCGCGCAAGCCCGACGAGATCTCCGACCCGCAGGAGCTCGCGAACTACTACCTGGGCACCGCCGAGTTCCCCTCCGGGTTCATGACGCAGTACGGCCCCTCGATGATCGTCGGCGACGCGACGCACCAGCACCTCGCGTCGGGCTTCCCGATCGGCAAGCGATTCAAGTCCTCCGAGGTGTCGTTCGTGTGCGACGGCAACGTCGTGCACCTCGGCCACCACGCCAGGGCCGACGGCCGCTGGCGCATCTACGCGTTCGCCGACGCTCCGGCCGCGGGCGAGGCATCCGCCCTGTCGTCGTGGGCCGAGCGCATGGCGGCGCCCGACTCGCCGCTCTCCCGGTTCACGCCGGCCGGCGTGGATGTCGACGCCGTGTTCGACGTCAAGGTGATCTACCAGCAGCGGCATGAGGACGTGGACCTCATGCGCGTGCCCGAGGTGTTCCGGCCGAAGACCGGGCCGCTGGACCTCATGGACTGGGAGAAGGTGTTCGCAGCGGCGCCGAGCGCGTGGTGCCCGACCGACATCTTCGAGGAGCGCGGCATCTCACGCGAGGGCACCGTCGTCGTCGTTCGTCCCGACCAGTACGTCGCGCACGTGCTGCCGCTCGAGGCGACCGACGAGCTCGCCGCCTTCTTCGAGGGTGTGATGCTGCCGGCCTGACGCCGGGGTCTCGATACGCTTCGCTACTCGACCGCCGGGGGTCGCATCACGCGCCGTAGGCGCGGCGGATCGCGTCGGCGGCCGACCGCAGCCGTGCGGCGATCTCCTCCTCGGCGATCGGGAACGACACGTGGATCACGGCGATCGCCGCGGGCGGATGCCCGGGCAGGCTGAGGGGCACGGCGACCGAGCGCAGGGACGGTACGACCTCGTCGTGGCTGTGCGTGTACCCGCGGTCGCGGCTCTCGGCGATCTCCACGCGCAGGTCCTCCGACACGTCGGTCGGCCACGCGCGCTCGGGCAGCGCCGCGAGGATCGCCTTGCCCGGCCCACCGCGCGTGATCGGATGCCGGTGCCCCGGCCGGTACGACACCACCGCGGCGCTGCGGCGCGGCGAGGCGCTGACTAAGGTCACGGCCTCCCCCGCGTCGGCGTCGGCCAGCACGGCGACGAGGCACGTCATGCCGAGCTCATTGGCCACCTCGTTGAGTTCGGGCAGCGCGACCTGCTGCAGGTCGCGCGCCACCCCGGCGGCGAGGGCCGCGAGTCCCGTTCCCAGCCCGACGCGGCCCGAGGCATCCCGTCGCACGAGGCCGTGGTCCTCGAGCGTGCGCAGCAGACGGTACGCGACCGAACGGTGCACGCCGAGCCGCGCCGCGATCTCGTCGATCGACAGGTCGCGATCGTCGGCGGCCAGGATCTCGAGCACGCGGATGCCGCGGCTCAGCGTCTGCGAGCCGGCGGTCGGCGTGGCGGAGGTCATTGCCCGATAGTAGAACGCCGCGACCGGAATGCGAACGGGTCCGTCGCCCGGCACCGTTTCGGCGGCGTGCCGGCCGCGCGCGCTGGCGCCGACGGCACCGCGACCGTTTCGCTGCGCGAAAGAACCGCGATTCTTGCGGCCCGAAACGGCGGTATCCGGCTCGCTTCGTACCGTTCGGCCCCTACAGTGATCGAGATGCTGCAGCACGCCCCCACGTGCGCTCGATGAAGAGGAGAACGCCGCATGTCCCGAATCGGGATCGTCACCGAACCACCCCCGGAGACCCGCGTCGCCGCCACGCCGGCGACGGTGAAGCAGCTCATCTCGCTCGGCTACGACGTCGTCGTCGAGGCGGGCGCCGGCGCAGCGTCGTCCTTCCCCGACGACGCCTACGCGGCCGCCGGCGCGACGATCGGCACGGCCTCCGACGCGCTCGCCTCGGCGATCGTGCTCAAGGTGAACGCTCCGACCGACGAGGAGATCGCGGCCCTGGCGCCGGGCACCACGATCGTGGGACTGCTCGCCCCGGCGTTCAAGCCGGAACTGCTCGCGGCGCTCGCCGAGCGCGGCGTGACCGCCCTCGCGATGGACGCGGTACCGCGCATCTCGCGCGCGCAGTCGATGGACGTGCTCAGCTCGATGGCGAACATCGCCGGATATCGCGCGGTCGTCGAGGCCGCGCACGAGTTCGGCCGCTTCTTCACGGGCCAGGTGACGGCGGCCGGCAAGGTGCCGCCCGCGAAGGTGCTCGTCGCCGGCGCCGGCGTCGCCGGGCTCGCGGCGATCGGCGCGGCGTCGAGCCTCGGCGCGATCGTGCGCGCGACCGACCCCCGACCCGAGGTCGCCGACCAGGTCAAGTCGATCGGCGGCGAGTACCTGAAGGTCGAGGTCGAGGTCGAGCAGTCCACCGACGGCTATGCGAAGGCGACGAGCGAGGCGTACGACCGGCGGGCCGCCGAGATCTACTCCGAGCAGGCCGCCGACGTCGACATCATCGTCACCACCGCGCTGATCCCCGGTCGGCCGGCACCCAAGCTCATCACCGCGGCGGATGTCGCGAGCATGAAGTCGGGCAGCGTCATCGTCGACATGGCGGCTGGCATGGGCGGCAATGTCGAGGGTTCCGTCGCGGGCGAGCGCATCGTCACGCCGAACGGCGTCGTGATCCTCGGCTACACCGACCTCGCGTCGCGCCTGCCCACGCAGGCCTCGCAGCTCTACGGCACGAACGTCGTGAACCTGCTGAAGCTCCTCACGCCCGGAAAAGACGGCGAGCTCGTGCTCGACTTCGACGACGTCGTGCAGCGGTCGGTGACCGTCGCGCGCGGCGGCGACGTCACCTGGCCGCCGCCGCCCGTGCAGGTGTCGGCGGCGCCCGCGGCATCCGCCTCGCCGGCCGGTGCGGGCGGGCCGGATGCCTCCGCGCCCGAGCCGAAGCGGCCGATGTCGCCGGTGCGCCGGGTCGTGCTGATCGCGATCGGCATCGCGGCGCTGTTCGCCGTGAACGCGGTCGCGCCACCGCCGCTACCGCAGCACTTCACGGTGCTCGTGCTCGCGGTCATCGTGGGCTTCTACGTCATCGGCAAGGTGGCGCACGCGCTGCACACCCCGCTCATGAGCGTCACGAACGCCATCTCGGGCATCATCGTCGTCGGCGCCATGGTGCAGATCACGAGCGACGTGCTCGTCGTCCAGATCCTCGCCGCGATCGCCGTGCTGCTCGCGAGCATCAACATCTTCGGCGGGTTCGCGGTCACGCGACGCATGCTCGCCATGTTCTCTCAGGGAACCGCCTCGAAGGGCCAGGCTGCCGACCGTGCATGACGTGACCACCATCGACGCGCCGTCGTCCATCGCCGGGGCCGCGTACATCGTCGCCGCCCTGCTCTTCATCATGAGCCTCGCGGGGCTCAGCAAGCACGAAACCTCCCGAGCCGGTGTCGGCTACGGCATCGCGGGCATGGCGATCGCGCTGGTCGCGACCGTCTGGGCGACCTTCGCCGGCGCGTGGGGTTCGCCGACGGTCACGCTCGGCGCCGTGCTGCTCGTCGTCGCCGTCATCGTCGGCGCCGCGATCGGGCTCTGGCGCGCCCGCGTCGTCGAGATGACCGGCATGCCCGAGCTGATCGCGCTGCTGCACAGCTTCGTCGGACTCGCGGCCGTGCTCGTCGGCTGGAACGGCGCGCTCGCGTCGCCGCACCTGACCGGGGCGCTGCTCGACATCCACCACGCCGAGGTGTTCATCGGCGTCTTCATCGGCGCCGTGACCTTCACCGGGTCGATCGTGGCGTTCCTGAAGCTCTCGGCGCGCATGTCGTCCGCCCCGCTGATGCTGCCCGGCAAGAACGCCCTGAACCTCGGCGCACTCGTCGCATTCGTCGCGCTCACCGTCTGGTACGTGATCACGCCCGAGCTGTGGCTGCTGGTCGTCGTCACGGCACTGGCACTCGCGCTCGGCTGGCACCTCGTGGCATCCATCGGCGGTGGCGACATGCCCGTCGTCATCTCGATGCTGAACAGCTACTCGGGGTGGGCCGCTGCCGCGGCCGGCTTCCTGCTGAACAACGACCTGCTCATCGTCACCGGCGCGCTCGTCGGCTCGTCGGGTGCGTACCTGTCGTACATCATGTGCAAGGCGATGAACCGATCGTTCATCTCGGTGATCGCGGGCGGGTTCGGCATCGCCGCGCCGACCTCGTCGGGCGAGGTCGAGGGCGAGACGCGCGAGATCACCGTCGAAGAGGCCGCCGAGATGCTGCGGGATGCCTCGAGCGTGATCATCACCCCCGGCTACGGCATGGCCGTGGCGCAGGCCCAGTACCCGGTCGCCGAGCTCACGGCGAAGCTGCGCGAGCGGGGTGCCGAGGTGCGCTTCGGCATCCACCCGGTCGCAGGACGCCTGCCCGGGCACATGAACGTGCTGCTCGCCGAGGCGAAGGTGCCGTACGACGTCGTCGAGGAGATGGACGAGATCAACGACGACTTCGCGGCCACCGCGGTCGTGCTCGTCATCGGCGCGAACGACACCGTGAACCCGGCCGCGGCCGAGGACCCGGGCAGCCCGATTGCCGGCATGCCGGTGCTGCGGGTGTGGGAGGCGGGCAACGTCATCGTCTTCAAGCGCTCGATGGCCGCCGGCTACGCGGGCGTCGCGAACCCGCTGTTCACGCGGGACAACACCCGCATGCTGTTCGGCGACGCGAAGCAGCGCGTGGAGGACATCCTGAAGGCGCTGTAACTCCGTCAGACGGTTCTCGATGCGGCGCTGGCGCGCCTACCCGACCACCGGTGGCCGCGCGGCGCGCTCCTCGAACGCCGCGCGCTCGAGGAAGGCGAGGCGGGCCGTCTTGTGCTCGAGCGCGATCTCGGGTCCGGGGGTGAAGCCGAAGCGCGTCATGCGCGCGATGGCCCGCTCGTTGCCGATGTCGGGCTCGACGACGACGCGCAGCGCGCCGGGGTCGGCGAACACGAAGTCCGCGAGCACGAGCAGCACGCGGGTCGTGAACCCGGGTGCCGGCGCGCCGCGACCGCCGAGGAAGAAGTGCACGCCGACGTCGCCCGTCCGCACGTCGTAGTGCTCGCCGACCGGGTCGTGCTCGGGCTCGTACGTCTGCAGCAGCACGATCGGTTCGCCGTCGCGCCGCAGCAGGAACGCGTGGTGGCTGGGCAGCGAGTCGACGAAGCGGTAGACCTCGCGGAGCTCATCGCGCGAGTGGCCGCCGAGGCCCCAGAACGCCGCCCACGGCCTCCGCACCCACTCGTGCACGAGGTCGAGGTCGCGATCGTCGTCGACATCGAGCACGCGCAGCTCGAGTTCGCCGAGCACGGCGTCGAGCGTGCGGAACACGACCGCACCGGGGGCGCCGGTGGTCAGCCTGCCCATGGGTCCTCCTGGCGCGCCAGTCGGTGCCAGTCCGTCACGATCGGGGTGGTCTCGCCGCGGCTCCACGCCGCGAGCTGGTCGTCGAAGTGCACCTCGCCGGGTACGCCGGATGCCCCGAATGGCACGTTCCACCGGCTGCCCGGACGGTCGGCGAGATCCCAGACCCATCTCGCGACGGAGCCCCGGAATCCCGCGTCGGTCACGCCGGGCACCGAGCCCGTGCAGCGAACGGTGTCGCCGGCGCCGCCGAGGGCCACGGGCGCCATTCGGGGCACGTCGGCGCCGGGCACGTCGGCGAGCACGTGGAGCGGGTGGAGGCGGTGGCGGTCGCCCCAGGCGGTCGTCTCCTCGCTCGCGGCCGCCTCCTCGAGCGCGGCCACGAGTTCGGCCCGCCCGTCGATACCCAGTGCCCGCGCGTCGAGCAGCGACTCGAGCGCATCGCCGACCCGGCCTGCCACCGAGAACCAGGGGTCGAAGATCGCGCCCATGCCGTGCGGGGCATGCAGCGGCGCGAGCGACGGATGTGCGGCCAGCCGACGTACGAGCGCCGAGTGCCAGGCCGCGAAGCGGGCGGCGATGACGCTGTCGGCGCCGCGGTTCCCGTCCCATTCGAAGAACAGTGCGGCGAGGTCGGCGCCGGCCGCTGACGGTGCCGGAGCACCTGGTCGGGCGAGTGCATCTCGCAGCCGCCCGACGAGCGCGAGCGCGCGCTCGTCGAGGACGTCGGCGTGGATGGACGACATATCGGCGGGGCTCGCGTCGTGCACGTCGGCGAGCAACGTCCTGATGCGCCGAGCCCGGGCCGACGACGGGTAGGCGTAGCCCAGGTCGTGGCCGGGACGGTCGGGGCGTTCGTTCGCGTCCACCGCGACCGAGGTAACCGGCTCGGGTGGTGGCAGCGGCGTCGGCCCGGATGCGGCCGGGTCGGTCGTGCCCCCTGGATCGGCCCCGACCTCCCACGCGTCGAGCGGCAACCGTCGTTCGTGCACCTCCCGCTGCGGCGCGCGGCCGGCCGTGAAGCGCAGCACGTCGCCCGAGGCATCCGCCGCGAGGACGCGGTTGACCGGGTCGACCCAGCGCTCGAAGGCCGACGCCACGTCGGCCACCGACCTCGCGCGGAGCAGCCGACGGAAGGCGGCGAAACCCAGGTCGGCGTCGACCCGCGCGGGCAGCCGCACGCTGAAGCACCCGCCCGGCCCGTCGACGACGACGGGGCCGCGCGCAGTCTCGAGCGCGACGACCTGCTCGGAGGCGCCGTCCCGCACGTGGATCGCCTCCACCCGGCGGTCGACCGGCTCCCAGCCGTCGGCGCCGAGCGCCTCGACCCGGCCATCGATGTCGCGAAGCCGCTCGCGGAACACGTCGGCGCTGTGCGCGATGGCGTTCGTGATGCCCCAGGCGGCCGATCCGGTGTGCCCGAAATGCGGCACGCCGGGCACGCCCGGGAAGGCGAGCCCGACCACGTCGTACTCGGGGCACGCGAGGCGCACCTGCTGGTAGACCCCGGGGAGCTCGAGCAGGCGGTGCGGGTCCCCGGCGAGCAGCGGCGCGCCCGTCGGGGTGCGGCTTCCATGGATCGCCCACGCGTTGCTGCCGGCCGCGGCCGGGACGCCGGGCGTGAAGCGGTCGACGTGCTCGTCGCCGAGCGTGGCGGCGAGGTGCGCGCGCCAGAGCAGGTTCGGGAACGGCGAGAACAGCACATGCGCGACGAGGAATACGCCGAGCGGAGCCCACGCCGGCCACGGAGTCGGTTCGGGTGCCTCCGCGCCGAAGACGTCGACCGACGCGAATGTCGCGAACTCGCCGCCCGGTGCGTTCGCCGAGCGGCGACGACCCTCGGGCAGTCCCGCGTTCACGCCGCGCACGTACGCGTCGACCCAGGCCCGGTCGTCGGGTTCGAGCGCGTCGTACGCGCGCTCGGCCGTCTCGGCGAGGCGGATGCGCCGCGCGAAGCGGTCCCACTCGAGACCTGCCGGGCCGATCCGCTCGGCGAGGCGTCCCTCGGCACGCCACCGGTCGACCTCGATCTGCCACGCCCGGTCGAGCGCGGTCACGCGGCCCTGCGCCTCGGCGAGGCCCAGTTCGTCGGCGGCGCGAAGGTGCGGCACGCCGAGTGCGTCGCGGAAGAGCTCGGCCTCAGCCATCCAGCCGCTCCGAGAAGGCCCCTTCACCATGCGCCGAGGGTACCGGCACCGCGTCGACCGTCGCCGCGCCGACCGGAACCGACGACCGCCCGATGGGGTTCGCCATCGTGCCGGCATACAGCAGCGACGCCGACTGGCTCGCGAGGTCGACCATCTGGAGCGTGTTGCGCAGCTGCAGCCGGTTCAGGCACGAGTGCGCGAACCGGTCGGCCCGCAGGTCGACGGACGAGTCGAGGTCGGGATGCTCAGACGCATGCCGATCGACGCATGCGGCGACGAGCCGCCAGAACTCGGCCTCGGGCAGCGTGCCGTCGCCGTCGAGGATCGCGGCGAGGTGGCGCAGCACGCCGTCGAAGACGTCAGTGAAGATCGCGAGCGCCCGCTCCCGATCGTCGACGACCGCACGGATGCGCGCGACGTCCTCGGGCAGGGCGATGCGGTCGGAGAGCACCGCGACCTCCTCGCCGATGTCCTTCATGAACACTCGGCGCGGCACGTGCCCGTCGAGCACGAGGATCAGGTTCTCGCCGTGCGGCATGAACGCGAGGTCGTACGCGAGCAGGCAGTGCACGACCGGCCTGAGGTACGCGTCGAGGTACGCGGCCACCCACTCGCGGGCCGGCAGTCCCGACGCGCGCACCAGCGCGGTCGCGATCGAGGCGCCCGAGGCATCCCGATGCAGCAGCGCCGCCATCGTCGCGAGCCGCTCGCCGGGCGCGAGGCGCGGCACCGGGCTCTCGCGCCAGAGCGCGGCGATCATCTTGCGGTGCGGCGACGGAGTCGCGGTGCGGTGATACGCGTCGCCGGTGTACCCGATCGACGCGTGCTCGCGCAGCACCTCGAAGCGGCCGGCGCGCAGCGTGGCATCCGAGTCGACGAGCGTCGCGACCCAGTCGTTGATGGCGGGCGTCGCGCGCATGTACGCCGGCGAGAGTCCGCGCAGGAAGCCCATGTTCTGGATCGCGAGCGCCGTCTTCACGTACGACCGATCGGGCCGCGCCACGTTGAAGAACGTGCGGATCGACTGCTGCGCGCGGTACTCGTCGTCGCCCTCGCCGAGGTGCACGAGGTCGCGCCGGGCGACGTCGGGCGCGAACGTGATCGCGATGCGGTGCTGCCACTGCCACGGATGCACCGGCAGGTAGCGGTACTCCTCCGGGTCGAGGCCGAGCCCGCGGAGGCGCTCGTCGAACCGCGCGAGCGTCGCGCCGCCGAGCTCGGACTCGTACAGCTCGCCTTCGGTGAGGCCGGCGCCGAGCGCGAGATGGCCGGTCGCCTTCCGCACGGCGAGCCAGACCAGGCGAACGGATGCCGCCGCCTCCGGCGCGTAGGCCGCGAACTCGGCGAGGCCGAACCCGATGCGGCCGTTGTTCGCGACGAAGCCGGGATGCCCCTCGGTCATGCCCGCCTCGATCGACTGGAAGTCGGCCACCGCGAGCTCGGCCGCGGGCAGGCCGCCGCGGTGCAGCTTGAACGCCGCGCTCGCGAGGGTCGACGCGATCTCCTCGAGGTACGTCGCGAGCAGGGCGTCGGGGATGCCGAGCTCGGCCTGCAGCTCGGCGACGAACGCCTGCGCGTCGAGGTCGGCGGGCTCGCCGCCGACCGTGCGCTCGAGCGTGGCCTCGTCGATCGCCCAGTGCTCGAGGGCGTGTCGGCGCGCCCGGAACCGGTAGCGAGAGACGGGCGTCTCGACGACCCAGGCGGCCGCGTCGGTCGGTTCGCCTGCGCCGGTCTCTTCGTCGGCGTCGGCGATCGGGGCGAGCAGCCGTTCGTGCGCGAACTCCGCGATGGCCTTCGCGACGAGGTGCCGCTGCGCGGCCGCCATCGTCTCGGGCGTGAGGTGCGGCGCGCCTGAGACATCCGCCCGCTCCGGGGCATCCGCCCGCTCATTCAGGAACTTCTGCGCGACACGCCGGTCGGCGGACGCCTCTGCCGGCGTGTCGGCGCGAGCTTCCTGAATCGCGGATCCGCCGGGGGTGGGGAGATGGGCGGGGGCGGATGCCTCGAACCACGCGTGTTCGAGCACCGAGAGGTTCGCCCGCTTGCCCGGCAGGTCGACCTCGCGGAGCACGCGGAACCCCACCTCGGCGTTCTTGCGCGCGATGGCCGCGTTGCGCACGTCGGGTTCGACCACGACGCGGCGCGCGCCGAGCCCGTCGAAGCAGAACCGCACGACCGTCGCCATGACCGCCGAGGTCAGGCCGTGCACACGCGGGGCGTCCGGCCGCGGCGGTGAGACGAGCAGGTGCATGCCGACGTCGCCCGGCTCGGCGTCGTGCACGTCGGCGAGCAGCACGCGCGCGGGGTCGTACGTCTCGACGAGGAACGCGGGCTCGCCGTCGCGCAGTCCGATCCAGGCCTGCTGGTCGGGGTCGGCGGCGACGTCGCGGAAGTACTCGAGCACCTCGTCGGCCGAGAGTCCGCCCATCTGCCAGAAGGCCGAGTGCGGGTCGGTGAGCCAGGCGTGCAGCACGGCGGCGTCGCGGTCGGGGTCGACCGGCGCGATGCCGAGGCGACCGGCCGGGGTGTCGCGCACGAACGCGACGGCGAACGCGGGCGTCGCGGGCGCCGGACGCGAGATCGAGGGTGCGAGGCTCATCGCGCCGCCACCGCCTCGGCGGCCGCCGCCGGGACCGAAGGCACCGCAGGCACCGACGAGCTCGCCACCGCATCCCCCGGCACCGCCGCATCGCCCGGCACCCCGAACTCCTGGAACGCGATGCGCCGCTCGATCGCGTACGGCTCGCCGCCCGTGATCGCCGCGAGGATGTTGGCGTTGCGCCACGCCCCGAACCCGAGGTCGGGCGCGGTCAGTCCGTGCGTGTGCTCCTCGCCGTTCTGCACGAAGAGGCGCCGGCGCCCGCCGTCGATCGAGTAGTCGAGGGCCACGTCGAGGCGCCCGAGGTCGTCGCGCGCGACGAGTTCGCCGAGCGGGTCGAGGAACGCCGGCACGCGAGGCGCGTAACCGGTCGCCAGCACCACGGATGCCACCCGCCGGTCGTACTCCTCGCCGAGCTGGTTGTGACGCAGGCGCAGGACGAACTCCGAGGCATCCGGGTTCCACGAAGCGGCGACGAGCTCGGTATCGGTGAGCAGCGTCGTCGGCACCGGCCGCGCGGCGCTCTTGCGATAGAGGGTGTCGTAGATGTCGTCGATGAGCTCGCCGCTGATGCCCTTGTAGAGGCCGCGCTGCTCGCGGCCGAGCCGGTCGCGCAGCGCGAGGGGCAGGCCGTGGAAGTGCTCCGTGTACTCGGGCGAGGTCATCTCGAGCGTGAGCTTCGTGTACTCCATCGGGAAGAACCTCGGCGACCGCGTGATCCAGTCGAGGCGGTACTCGTGCACATCGACCTCCTCGAGCAGGTCGCGGTAGATCTCGGCGGCCGACTGCCCGCTGCCGACGATCGCGATCGACGGCGACGAGGCGAGCTCGTCGCGCCGGTGCAGGTAGTCGGCGCTGTGCACGACCCGGTCGGCGACGTCCGCGAGCGCGGCCGGCACCTTCGGCTCGGTGCCGATGCCGAGCACGACGTGCCGGGCGCGCAGCTCCTCGAGCGTGCCGTCGGCCAGCGCCGCGCGCACCACGAAGCAGTCTTCGGATGCCTCGTACGAGACCTCGGTCACCCGACGGCCCCAACGCAGCGCGGTGAGCTGCTCGGCCGCCCAGCGGCAGTACGCGTCGTACTCCGCCCGCAGGGGGTAGAAGCTCTCGCGGATGTAGAACGGGTAGAGGCGCCCGCGCTGCTTCAGGTAGTTCAGGAACGAGAACGGCGAGGTCGGGTCGGCCATCGACACGAGGTCGGCGAGGAACGGCACCTGGATGGTCGAGCCCTCGAGCATCATGCCGTGGTGCCACCGGAAGCCGTCGGCCTGGTCGAGGAACACCGCGTCGAGGTCGAGCGGCTCGGCGAGGCACGCGAGGCCCAGGTTGAACGGGCCGATGCCGATGCCGACGAGGTCGTGGATGCGGGTCGCGCTCACCGGGCCACCTCCTCGAGGTCGAGGTCGTCGAGGTGCTCGGCATCGCGCAACCCGTCGCCGGCGGCGCGCACGAGGTCGAACACGTCGAGCACCTGCGCGAGCGTCGTCTCGGGGTTCAGCAGCGTGAGCTTCAGGCAGGGGCGGCCGTCGATGACGGTCTTCGCGACG
The DNA here is from genome assembly GCF_009647605.1 of Agromyces agglutinans. Lineage (GTDB taxonomy): Bacteria > Actinomycetota > Actinomycetes > Actinomycetales > Microbacteriaceae > Agromyces > Agromyces agglutinans. The sequence goes on from NZ_WJIF01000002.1 coordinate 157,786, forward strand.
TGCGCGCGGCCCGACTCGAACAGCACGCGCCGGATCAGCGCGACGAGGCGGTCGGCCTCGGCGTCGGGGCATCCGGCCGGCCGGTAGCGGAAGAGCACGGTCGAGAGGTCGGTCCGCGAGACCAGCTCGAGGTCGTCGGCCGCCGCGACGGCGGCGTGCACCTCCTGCGTCAGGTCGAGCACGCGGTCGAACAGGTCGCCGAGGCCGTCGGCGCCGATGGCCCGCAGCGTCGCCCAGAGCTTCAGCGCGTCGAAGCGTCGCGTGGTCTGCAGCGACTTGTCGACCTGGTTCGGCTCGGCGTTCTCGAGGGGGTTGAGGTAGTCGGCGTGCCACGCGATGGCCGCGAGATCGCGCGGGTCGCGCACGACGATCGCGCTCGACGACACGGGCTGGAAGAAGCTCTTGTGGTAGTCGACCGTCACCGAGCGGGCGCGCTCGATGCCGTCGAGGAGGTGCCGGCGGGTGGCCGAGACGAGCAGGCCGCAGCCGTACGCGGCATCCACGTGCAGCCAGACGCCCTCGCGATCGCAGATGTCGGCGATCGCGGCGAGCGGGTCGATGCAGCCCCGGTCGGTCGTGCCGGCGGTCGCGACGACGGCCATCGGGATACGGCCGGCGGCGATGAGGCCGTCGACGGACTCCGCGAGCCGGTCGGGCCGCATCCGCCCGTCGCCGTCGACCGGTACCAGCTCGACGGCGTCGTCGCCGAGGCCGAGCAGCAACGTCGACTTCTGCACGCTGAAGTGGCTGGAGCCGGTCGCGAAGACGACGAGCCGCGCGAGGGTCTCGGGGCGCGAGAGGCCGAGTTCCGCGGCGGCCCGCGCGACCGCGGCCTCGCGTGCGAGCAGCAGGGCCTGCAGGTTCGACAGCGTGCCGCCCGAGGTGAAGACCCCGTCGCCGGCGGCGAAGCCGATGCGACTCGCCGTCCACTCGATGAGCCGCCGTTCCATGAGCGTGCCCGCGGTCGACTGGTCGTAGGTGTCGAGCGACGCGTTGACCGCGGAGACGATCGCCTCCGCCGCAACCGCGGGAACCGCGACCGGGCAGTTGAGGTGGGCGAGGTAGGCCGGGGCGTGGAACCAGACGGCGTGCCGCACGAAGAGGTCGTCGAGCTCGCGCAGCGCCTCGTTCGTGCCGACGCCCGCCGCGTCGAGGTCGACCGCGTCGACGAGCGCCTGCAGCTCGGTGCGGGACGCACCCGAGAACGGTTGCGCCGTCGTGCGGAATCGGCCCGCGAGCCGGCGCACGACCTCGGTCGTGCTCGAGGCGTAGTCGTCAGCGGTCGCGGCGGTCAGGATGTGCGGCACGTCTCCCCCTTCGTGTGGCGTCTCGGCGCGATGCACTGCTCGGCGCGCGCCGAATACCCCCCGTTCGGGGGTAACTGTTAGGTAAGCCTCGCCTAAGCTAGCACCACCGCGACGATCCGTCGAGCGGTGACCCCGTGTGACGCGAAGCGGTCGCCGGACCCCGCTTCGGCGCCTGCGCAAGCCCCTCGATGGGTGGCCGTCGAGCGCGCACAATGACGGTGATGTCCGACACCGGCCGAGCCGGGACGACCGGCTTCCGCAGCGATCGCGCCGCGCACGGCGAACGCCCGCCCGCCGCAGCGCGGAGCGGGACGCGCGCCGAGCCACCCGCCGCACCGCCCGCCGCATCGCCCCCATCCGGCTGGAGCGACCGCCGCATCGCCTTCCTCGTCGGCATCGCCGCCACGGCCCTCGGCCTCGCGGGCATCTGGATCCCGTCGTACTGGGGCGATGAGGCGGCGACCCTGATGTCGGCGCGTCGCGACTGGGCCTCGCTCGCGGCGCTGCTCGGCACGATCGACGCCGTGCACGGCCTCTACTACGCGTTCATGCACCTCTGGATCGACCTCGTCGGCACCTCGCCGTTCGCCGTGCGCCTGCCCTCGGGTCTCGCGTTCGGCGCTGCGGCCGCCGGCCTCTACCTGCTCGTGCGCACGCGCGCGGATCGCGGCACGGCGCTCGTCGCGGCATCCGTGCTCGCGATGACACCGCGCGTGACGCAGGCGGCGACCGAGGCGCGGCCGCTCGCGTTCGCGACCGCGACCGCGGTCTGGCTCACCCTGCTGCTCGTGCGACTGCTCGACGGGCGGATGCCCCGTGCCTGGTGGTGGGCGTACGGCGCGGGCGTCGCCGCGGCGGGCACGCTGAACCTGTACGTGCTGCTGCTCGTGCCGGTGCACGCGGTCGCCGCGATCATGCACCCCGCGCGGCGGGCACGGCTGGGCGCGTTCGCGGGCGGCGTGGGCGTCGCCGCGGTGCTGGCGGCGCCGATCATGGCGGCCGCGGTGTCGCAGCGCGAGCAGATCGCGTTCCGCGAGGACCAGGAGGTCGTGACTCTCACCGGCGTGCTCGTCGGCCAGTGGTTCATGCTCGTATCGCTCGCCGTGGTCGCGTGGGCGCTCGTCGTCGCGGGCGTCGTGCTCGCCCTCGTGCACCGCGCCGATCCGGCCTGGGCGGGGCGGCGCTGGCTGCTCGCCGTCGCGCTGGCCTGGATCGTGATCCCGACGACCGTGCTCGTGGCCGTGACCGCGCTCGTCACGCCCGCCTACACGCCGCGGTACCTGGTCTTCTGCGCGCCCGGCGCGGCGATCGCGATCGCCGTCGCGGCATCCGCCCTGCGACGCGGATGGCAGCGCGCCCTCATCGTCGTCGCGGTCGCGGCTCTCGCGCTGCCCGCCTACGTCGACCAGCGCACCCCATACTCGAAGAACGCCGGCACCGACTGGCAGGATGTCTCGGCCACGGTCGAGCGCCTGGCCGAGCCCGGCGACGGCGTCCTCTTCGACGAGGGCGTGCGACCGTCGCGGCGCCCCCGGCTCGCGATGCACACCTATCCCGACGGCTTCGCGGGATTGCGCGACCTCGGGCTCGTGCGGGCCCACGACCGGACCGACGGCCTGTGGGACGTCACGGCCCCCCTCGCCGAGGTCGTCGACCGGTTGCGCGGGATCGACCGGGTCGTGGTCGTGTCGCGCAGCGAGCGGGGCGCCGACGACGACATCCGCGTGCTGCTCGAGGCCGGGTTCGTGGAGCGCGAGCGCGTGCAGCTCGAGTCCGACGTCGTGCGCAGCTTCGAGCGGCGCCCGCTCTCGGCGGGCTCCCGGGAACCGCCCGCGTAGGATTGAACGGTTCCCGATCGAAAGAGGTCACCGTGGCCGATGCCCGTGGCAGCGCCGTGGAGCGTGCGCAGTACTGGGTCGTTCCCGTCGTGCGCGGTGCGCTCGCGCTCGTGCCCTCGATCGTGATCACGTTCTTGCAGATCCACTCGACCGCGCTGGGCCAGTCGGTCTTCGGCGTCTGGGCGCTCGTCGCCGGTGCGGTGGTCGGCGCGCTCACGCTGCGCACGGTCGACGACCGGGTCACCCGCTCGCTGTTCGCGACGCAGGGCGCGCTCACGGCCGCGGCGGGCCTGCTCGCCCTCATCGTGACGCCGAACCTCGGATTCCTCGTCGTGCTGCTCAGCTCGTGGGCCGCGATCACCGGCATCCTCGAGATCTTCGCGGGCCTGCGCGCCCGCGGGCGCAGCCAGGCGGCCCGAGACTGGCTCATCGTCGGCGGGGCGACCGCGCTCGCCGCGATCGCGTTCCTCGTCTTCCCGTTCGACCCCGTGAGCATCGTCGGACTCCTCGGCGCCTACCTCGTCGTCATCGGCGTGCTGCTCGAGATCGGCGGCTTCTCCCTCAAGTGGGCCGGCCGCGCCGCCGTGGCCGGGCCCGAGGCATCCCGATCGGAGCAGTCGTGACCCAGCAGCCCGGTGGCCCCTACCAGCCGAGTCGGCGCGAGGTGCTGCGCCCAGCCGAGTACGTCGGCGGCGCCGCGATCGCGGCGATCTTCGTCGGCGTGATCACGCTCGCGGGCACGCGCGACTGGACGATCACGCTCATCGGCGCCGGCGCGGTGTTCATCGTCGTGCTCGTCGTGCTCGCGCTGCTGCAGATGGCCGTGAAGCCGGATGCCTCGGAGCGCGCGGAACTCGACCAGGCCGAGGCCGAACGACCCGAGCGCCTCGAGCCGCGCGACCCCGACACCCCGCCGGTCGAGTAGGCGCGCCAGCGCCGTATCGAGACCCGGTGACGTGGTCTCGATACGCTCCTTCGTCGCTCCTCGACCGGCGGTACGCCGGGTCAGAGCCGGTCGACGAGCTCGTCGGCGAGGCCGACGTAGGTCGGCGGGGTGAGCGCGAGCAGGCGCTGCTTCGCCTCGTCGCCGATCTCGAGGCCGCCGACGAACTCCGCCAGCTCGGCCGCGCCGACGCGCTTGCCGCGGGTCAGCTCCTTGAGCAGGGCGTAGGGGTCGCTGATGGTCGAACGGCCGGCCACGACCTCGGCGCGGATCACGGTCTGGATCGCCTCGCCCAGCACCTCCCAGTTGTGGTCGAGGTCGTCGAGCAGCAACGCCCGATCGAGGTCGATCTCGCCGAGGCCGCGCTGGATGTTGTCGAGCGCGAGCAGCGAGTGACCGAAGCCGACGCCGATGTTGCGCTGCGCGCTCGAATCGGTGAGGTCGCGCTGGAGCCGCGAGGTGACGAGCGTCGCCGCGAGCGAGTCGAGCACCGCGCTCGAGAGCTCGAGATTGGCTTCGGCGTTCTCGAAGCGGATCGGGTTGACCTTGTGCGGCATGGTCGACGAGCCCGTCGCGCCGGCCGCCGGGATCTGACGGAAGTACCCGAGCGAGATGTAGGTCCAGATGTCGGTCGCGAGGTTGTGCAGCACGCGGTTGGCGTGCGAGACCCGGCCGTAGAGTTCGGCCTGCCAGTCGTGCGACTCGATCTGGGTCGTGAGCGGGTTCCAGCTCAGGCCGAGCGACTCGACGAACTCCTGCGAGACCTGCGGCCACGAGACATCCGGTGCCGCGACGACGTGCGCCGAGAAGGTGCCGGTCGCACCCGAGAACTTGCCGAGGTACTCGGTCTGCTCGACCTGCGCGACGATGCGGCCGAGGCGGTGCGCGAAGACCGCGAGCTCCTTGCCCATGGTCGACGGCGTCGCCGGCTGCCCGTGCGTGCGCGAGAGCATCGCGGCGTCGCGGTGCTCGCGGGCCATCGCGGTGAGCGTCTCGATGACCGAGCGGAGCTTGGGCAGCCACACGCGCTCGACCGCGTCGCGCACGGTGATCGCGTACGAGAGGTTGTTGATGTCCTCGCTGGTGCACGCGAAGTGGGTGAGCTCGGCGACGGCGTCGAGCCCGAGCGTCGAGAGGCGGCGGCGCACGTAGTACTCGACGGCCTTCACGTCGTGCCGGGTCGTCGCCTCGAGGGTCGCGAGCTCGTCGATGTCGGCCTGGCCGAAGTCCGTGACGACCTGGCGCAGCGCGGCCTTCTGGGAGTCGTCGAGCGCAGCGGTGCCGAAGAATCCGCGGTCGGTCTGGGCGATCAGCCACTCGACCTCGACGTGCACGCGGGCGCGGTTGAGGCCCGCCTCCGACAGGTACTCCCCCAGGTCGCCGACCGCGCTGCGGTAGCGGCCATCGAGCGGGCTGAGCGGCTGAGCAGGCAGCGACATCATCGGATTCCTTGTCTGAGAGCGGGGGCGAGTTGCCGGAAGAGCGACTGAGTCGACCGCTCTATCATCCCAAGAACTCGATCGAAGGTTTCCGCGTCGGAGTAGTAGGGGTCGGGAACGTCCTGCAACGGCGCCAGATCCGAGTCGAACTCGAGCAGCAGGCGCACCTTGTGCTGGTCGACCGCCGAGCGCGCCCAGTTGCGCAGGATCCGGGCCTGGCCGCGGTCGAAGGCGACGACGAGGTCGAGCTCGCGGAACGTCGCCGGATCGAACTGCCGCGCTCGATGCTTGCTGCCGTCGTAGCCCGCGCGCTCGAGCGCGTCGATGGTGCGCCGGTCGGCCTGCTCGCCGACGTGCCAGTCGCCGGTCGCGGCAGACTCGATCGCGAGGGCGCCGTCGAGCCCTGCGCGCTCGGCGAGGGTGCGCAGCACGACCTCGGCCATCGGCGACCGGCAGATGTTGCCGGTGCAGACGAACGACACTCGGAAGGGCTCCGCAGCGGCCCCCGCGGGTTCCGCTCGCGTCATGGGTCCCATTGTGGAGGAGATCCCCCGGTCGCGCAGTACCCCATCCGGGAACACCCGCCGCCGACCCTGGAACACCCGCCGTCCAGTGATGACGTTCCACGCCGAGTGATGACGTTTCGAGAGCTCGCCGGCGACGTTCCGTCATCACTCGGCGGGGCACGGTCGGGCGGGGGCGGGCATGGTTGGGTGGCGACCGCGGTACGGTGGCGCGATGAGTCGCGAGGTCCACGACGGAACGGATGCCCCGCCCGCCGACGTGCACGTCGATGCCGAGCTCGTCCGCAGGCTCGTCGAGGCGCAGCATCCGGATCTCGCCGGCCGCGTCGAGCTGGTCGCGAGCGGCTGGGACAACGCGATCCTCCGCCTCGGCTCCCGCCACGCGGTGCGGATGCCGCGACGCGCGCTCGGCGCCCAGCTCGCGGCCGGGGAGCAGCGCTGGCTGCCCGAGCTCGCGCCGCGGCTGCCCGTCGCAATCCCGGTGCCGGTCCGCACCGGAGCGCCGGCCTTCGGCTACCCCTATCCGTGGAGCATCGTGCCGTGGTTCGACGGCGCGGACGCGGCATCCGTCGACCGGGCGTCGCGCGCAGCGGCGGCGGCCGCGCTCGCGGGATTCGTGGTGGCGCTCGGTGATCCCGCGCCGGCGGAGGCGCCCGAGAACCGGTTCCCGGGCATTCCGCTCGCCGAGCGGGATGCGCTCACGCGCGAGGGGCTGGCGTCGGCCGCGCTCGCCGAGGCGTTCGCGCCCGCCGACCGCGCCGACCTCGTCGCCGCCTGGGATGCCGCGCTCCGGGCGCCAGCGTACGACGGCTCCCCCGTGTGGGTGCACGGCGACCTGCATCCCGCGAACCTCCTCCTCGACGAGCGCGCGGCGCTCGCCGCGGTGCTCGACTTCGGCGACCTCACCTCGGGCGACTCGGCGACCGACCTCGCGACCGCGTGGCTCACGTTCGATCACGTCGGCCGGGCGGCGTTCCGCGCGACGGTGGATGCCTCGGGCCGGGCGGATGCCGCGACCTGGACGCGTGCGCGAGGATGGGCGATCGCGCTGGGGGTGGCCATGGTGTCGTCCGTCGGCGTCCAGGGCCGGATCGGGCGGACCGGGTTCGAGGCGCTGCGCGAGGTGCTGGCCGACGCGGCGCTCGAGCGCGGCTGAGGCGGGCCCGGCCACGCGTCCGCGCACCGCGTCCGCTCCTCCACAGGTGGTGGATCGGGCACATCGTCCGACCGCGTCGGCATGCGGCGCGAGTCGCGTTCGCGCCCGCGGCATCCTCGTCCCATGCACGACCTCGCGACCACCAGGGCACCGTACGGAGGGCCGCCCGTCGACGCCACGGCACGACTGGAGGCCGCAGAGGCCGGGCTCGCGCGCCTCGCACGGTTCGCCGAGGGCCTGCGCGAGTTCGCGTCGGCGCTCGGCGTCGACTCATGTGCCGGGCACAGCTGGAGCGGCGACGCTGCCGACCGCTACGCCGAGGCGTACCAGCGACTCGTCGCCGATGTCTCCGCCTCGGCCGGCTGGGCCGAGCAGGCCCGCGACGCGCTCGAGCGACAGGTCGCGCGCCTGCGCGCTTCGGTCCCCATGAGCGGGCGCGGCTGATGTCCGACGAGCTCACGGTCACGACCGGAGCCACGACGCGCGTCGTCCTCGGCGACCTCTGGCAGGAGGCCGCTCGGCTCGGTGCGGCCGAGGCGATGTGCGCCGATTGGGAGCGACGGCGGGTCGACCTCGAGCGCGATCTCGAGCGCGACGAGGTGATCGCCGACGGTGTCGGGCGGTGGAACGTCGACGGGCCGACGTTCGCGCTCCGCCAGGCGGGTGCGGCCCTTCGGTCGGTGCATGAGGATTCGGTGCGCCTGCGTTCGGCGCTCGACGGCGCGGCGGTCGCCTACGGCGACGTCGAGCGGTCGCTGGCCGCGATGTGGGACCTCGGCACCCGGCTGAGCGGTCATCTGCTCGGCGAGCAGGACACCCCGATGACCCGTGTCGGGTTGGCGACTCTCGGTGGTCTCGTGGTGCCGCTGGCCATCGTCGGCGCGCACACCGGCTGGTGGGATCCCGAGGCAGCCGGCAAGCGCATCCTCGCCGATCCCGCGTTCGTCGAGCTCGTCCGAGCCGCCGGCGGGGTGATCGACGAGGCGGTGATGCTGCGGCTCGGCGTGCCGCTGGCGCTGGCGCTCCCGATCGGGCGGGCCATCGGCACCTCCGAGAACGCAACGCTCCTCGTCGGCATCGCGGCGGGTCTCGGCATCCTCGGCAACCGGGCGCTCGTCGAGACGCCGGTCACGGTCACGCGCGCACCGGCACCGAAGCCCGAACGGATGCCGCCGCCGGCCGGAGTCGGCGAGCTCGCCCGACGCATCCCGAGCCCCGACCCGGGCGAGCCGCAGGTGCTCGTCGAGCGCTACGAGGTCGACGGCGAACGGCGGTTCATCGTCTACATCGCCGGCACCGAGTCTTGGTCGCCGGTGCCGGGCGACGCCGTCATCGACCTGACGAGCGATGTGCACGGGGTCGCCGACGACTCCCACCTCGGGGGCGAGGGCGCCGAAGGGTCCGCGAGCGCGGCCGAACGCGCCGTGCGCCAGGCGCTCACGGCAGCCGGCGCACAGCCCGGCGACGCCATCCTGCCGGTCGGCTACTCGGCGGGCGGCATCGCGGCGGCCGACCTGGCGGCCTCCCCCGACCTCGCCGTCCCCCTCGCGGTCACGTTCGGCTCCCCGAGCTCGGCCGTCCACACGGGCGAGGTGGCGCTGCTCTCGGTCGAGCACCTCGAAGACCCGGTTCCGGCCACGGGCGGCGCCTCGCACGCCTCACCGGGGCTCACGACGGTGGGGCGCGTGGCGCTCGGCGATGCGGCGAAGGAGGACCCCTTCGCCGCGCATGCGCTCGAGCTCTACCGCGAGACGGCAGCGATGATGGACGGATCCGAGGATCCCACGATCCTCGCGTTCGAGGAGCGCATCCGCGACTTCACGGGCGGCGAGACGGGCGAGCTCACGCGATGGGTCGCGACCCGCGAGGTCAGTCCTTCGACGGACGGACGATGAGCCCGATCAGCCAGCTGAAGAGGCCCAGCACGAGCGCGCCGAGGACGCCCCACCAGAAGCTCTCGACCCGCAGGCCGAAGCCCATCAGGTCGGAGATCCAGTCGACGAGCAGCAGCAGGAGCCCGTTGACGATGAAGGAGATGAGTCCGAGCGTGATGACGTAGATGGGGAACGCCACGATCCGGATGAACGTGCCGACGATCGCGTTCACGAGTCCGAAGATGAACGCGACGAGCAGGTAGGTGAGCACCGTGGCGACGGGAGTGTCCTCCCACGGCACGACGGTGACGCCGGAGACGAGCAAAGTCGTCAGCCAGAGCGCGACGGCGACGACCACGACCTTCACGATGAACCGCATGCCCCCACTCTGGCAGAGCACGTCGCCGGGAGGACAGAGGGTGCACCGGCGCGCCTCGACACCGAGGCCGCCTCGACACCGATGCCGCTTCGGCGCCGAGGCCGCCTCGACACCGGAGCACCCCGCGACTCCGGAGTACGGTGGAGGCGTGAACGCATCGGAGCCCACCCCCGTCCGCCTGCGCCCCGAGATCGCCGCGCTGCCGCCGTATCGACAGGGCCGCCCGGCACCCGCCGACGGATTCAAGCTCTCGAGCAACGAGAACCCGCACGACCCGCTGCCGTCGGTGCGCGATGCGGTCGCCGCGACGGCCGCATCGATCAACCGCTACCCCGACGCCACCGCGCTCGCGCTGCGCGAGGTGCTCGCCGAGCGCTTCGGCGTGACCGCCGACGAGGTGCTCGTCGGCGCGGGGTCGGTGTCGCTGCTCGCGGCGCTCATCCAGGCCGCCGCGGGCGCGGGCGACGAGGTCGTCTACTCGTGGCGCTCGTTCGAGGCGTACCCGGGGCTCGTCACGGTGTCGGGCGCGACGAGCGTGCAGGTGCCCAACCGCGCCGACCACGGCCACGAGCTCGACGACCTGGCCGCTGCCGTCACCGACCGCACCCGCGTCGTGATCGTCTGCTCCCCCAACAACCCGACGGGTGTCATCGTCACGGCCGACGAGTTCGACGCCTTCATGGCGAAGGTGCCGTCCGACCGGCTCGTGCTCCTCGACGAGGCGTACGTCGAGTTCGTTCGCGACGGGGCATCCGTCGACGGTCGCGCGCTCATCGGCCGCCACCCGAACCTCGTGATCCTGCGCACCTTCTCGAAGGCCTACGGACTCGCGGGGCTGCGCGTCGGCTATGCCATCGGCCCGGTGCCGATCCTCGACGCGGCCCGCGCGACGCTCGTGCCGCTGAGCGTCACCGCGGCCTCGACCGCTGCCGCGATCGCCTCGCTCGAGCCGGCCGCCGAGCGCGAGCTGCTCGCGCGCGTCGACGTGATCGTCGAGCGCCGCGACCGCCTCGCCGACGCGCTCCGCGCCGACGGCTGGCCGATCCCGCAGGCGCAGGGCAACTTCCTCTGGCTGCCGACCGGCGACGCCACGGATCCCACCGCCGAGGCGCTGTGGTCCGCGGGCGTCGTCGCCCGCCCGTTCGCCGGTGACGGCATCCGGGTGAGCGTCGGCGAGGAGGCATCCGTCGACGCCGTCGTGAACGCGCTGAAGCCACTCGCACCCGGTCGCCCTCTGTAGCCTTCCGCGAAGCGGATTTCGCAGAGGTTGTCGGAGACTCACAAGAAGGGCGCACCTTCGAGCGGGTAGCGTGGAACGGTGGCCGCCCTTGAACGAGAATTCTCCGCGCCGACGCTCCAGCTCCTGACCCACGAGGGTGAGCTGCGTCCGACGCCGGAGGCCGAGCAGTTCCTGCCCGTGATCGAGTCGCTGGCCGACGCCGAGCTCGAGCAGTTCTACCGCGACATGATGATCTCGCGGCGCATCGACATCGCCGGCGCCAATCTGCAGCGGCAGGGCCAGCTCGCGCTGTGGGTGCCGAGCCACGGCCAGGAGGCGGCGCAGGTCGGATCCGGGCGGGCCGCACGGCCGCAGGACCACATCTTCCCCTCGTATCGCGAGCACATCGTCGGCATCATCCGAGGCCTCGACCCCGTGAAGATCCTCTCGCTGCTGCGGGGCGTGACGCTCGGCGGATGGAACCCCGCCGAGAACGGCAACTTCCACCTCTACACGCTCGTCCTGGCGTCGCAGACGCTGCACGCGACCGGATACGCGATGGGCCTGGGCTTCGACGGCGCGACGGCGACGGGCGACCCCGAGTCCGATGCGGCCGTGCTCGTCTACCTCGGCGACGGCGCCACCTCGCAGGGCGACGCGAGCGAGGCGCTCGTGTTCGCGGCGAGCTACCGGACGCCGCAGGTCTTCCTCGTGCAGAACAACCAGTGGGCGATCTCGGTGCCCGTGTCGCGCCAGTCGCCGAGCCCGATCGCCAACCGCGGGTACGGCTTCGGCATGCCCGGCGTGCGCATCGACGGCAACGACGTGCTCGTCAGCTACGCGGTCAGCCGCACCGCGCTCGAAGAGGCTCGCTCGGGACTCGGTCCGAGCTACATCGAAGCGGTGACGTACCGCATGGGGGCGCACACGACCGCCGACGACCCGACGAAGTACCGCACCCAAGACGAGGTCGACTACTGGGCGCAGCGCGACCCGATCACCAGGTATCGCACGTGGCTCGAGGGCCGCGGTGCGTCGGCCGCCTTCTTCGACGAGGTCGACGTCGAGGCGCAGGACGCGGCATCCGATGTTCGTCGCCGTGCCCTCGATCTCGGCGCGCCCACCCGTGAGGCGATCTTCGAGCACGTCTACTCGGACCCGCATCCGCTGATGCGCGACCAGTACGCCTGGCTCGACCGGTTCGAGCGCAGCCTCGACGGAGGCGACGCATGAGCGCCGGCCAGGTGTATGCCGGTGTCGGCATGGAGGAGACGGAGGCCAGGGTGGACGAGTCGACCGTGAGCGGGGTGCGCGGCGTGCAGACGCTCTCGATGGCCAAGGCGATCACCGCGGGCCTGCGCGAGGCGCTGCGCGGCGACGACAAGGTGCTCCTCATGGGCGAGGACATCGGCTCGCTCGGCGGCGTCTTCCGGGTGACCGAGGGCCTGAAGGCCGAGTTCGGCGAGCATCGCGTGCTCGACACGCCGCTCGCCGAGTCGGGCATCGTCGGCACGGCGATCGGGCTGGCGATGCGCGGCTACCGGCCCGTGGTCGAGATCCAGTTCGACGGGTTCATCTTCCCGGCCTTCGACCAGATCACGACCCAGCTCTCACGGCTCACGCTCCGCCACGACGGTTCGGTCTCCATGCCGGTCGTCATCCGAGTGCCCTACGGCGGACACATCGGCTCGATCGAGCACCATCAGGAGAGCCCCGAGGCGTACTTCGCGCACACGCCGGGCCTTCGGGTGGTCAGCCCCTCGAACCCGCACGACGCCTACTGGATGATCCAGGAGGCGATCGCCTCGAACGACCCGGTGCTCTACTTCGAGCCGAAGAGCCGCTACTGGCCGAAGGGCCCGGTCGACCTCGACCACTCGGGGCTTCCGCTGCACGCGAGCCGCGTGGTGCGGCAGGGCACCGACGTCACGGTGGTGGGCCACGGCGCGATGGTCTCGACCCTGTTGCAGGCGGCGGACATCGCGGGAGAAGAGGGCACGAGCCTCGAGGTCGTCGACCTGCGCAGCCTCTCCCCCATCGACTACGGGCCGCTGCTGGACTCGGTGCAGCGCACGGGCCGCCTGGTCGTCGCGCAGGAGGCGTACGGCAACGTCTCGATCGGGTCGGAGATCGCGGCCACCGTCGCCGAGCGCGCGTTCTACTCGCTCGAGGCGCCGGTGCTCCGGGTGTCGGGTTTCGACACCCCGTTCCCGCCGGCCGCGCTCGAGACCGAGTTCCTGCCGAGCCCCGACCGGGTGCTCGAGGCCGTCGACCGCGCGCTGGCGTACTGATTCGGAGCTCCGACCGTGCATGCGGTTCGGGCGATACACGTGGTGAAAGGGTGAAGGCATGAGCGAGATCCGGTTCCCCCTGCCCGACGTCGGCGAGGGCCTCACGGAGGCCGAGATCGTGCAGTGGCGCGTCTCCCCCGGCGATCGCATCGCCCTCGACCAGGTATTCGTCGAGATCGAGACGGCGAAGTCGCTCGTCGAGCTGCCGAGCGCGTTCGAGGGCGTCGTCGCCGAGCTCCTCGTCGAGGAGGGCGCCACGGTCGACGTCGGCACGCCGATCCTCGTGATCCAGACGGATGCCTCGAACGTCGCGGATGCCTCGCCGGCTCCCGCCGCGGCACCCGCCGGTGCCGAGGTCGCGGCGCCTGCGGTTCCCGCACCGGCGACGTCCGTCGAGCCGGCCGCGTCCGCAACGTCCGCGCCGGCTTCGGCCGAGGCACCCGACGGCGGCGGCGCGGTGCTGGTCGGCCACGGCAGCCAGGCGCCGGCTCGCAGCCGCCGGCGCCGGCACCCGTCGCCCGGCGGTGCGCACGAGTCCCTCGCGGTTCCCGCCCCCGCCCCCGCCCCGGCCGCCGCCTCGGCCGCGACCTCGGCCGTGGCATCCGCCGTCGCCGCGGCGAATGCACCGACGGCACCCCAGCTCTCCGCGCCCGGCGTGCCGGTCATCGCGAAGCCGCCCATCCGCAAGCTCGCGAAGGATCTCGGCGTCGACCTGTCGAGGGTCACGCCCACCGGGCCGATCGGCGACGTGACGCGCGACGACGTGATCCGCGAGGCGACCCAGGCGAGCGTCTTCCGCAACATCCAGACGCCCGACCAGCCGACCGATCGCGAGACCCGCATCCCGGTGAAGGGCGTGCGGAAGGCCATCGCGAACGCCATGGTGCAGAGCGCATTCTCCGCGCCGCATGTATCGGTCTTCGTCGATGTCGACGCCTCGCGCACGATGGAGTACATCAAGCGGCTGAAGGCGTCGCCCGACTACGCGGGCGTCAAGGTGTCGCCGCTGCTCATCATGGCCAAGGCGATCATCTGGGCCGTGCGCCGCAACCCGACGGTGAACGCGCAGTGGACCGACGAGGAGATCGTGGTCAAGCACTTCGTGAACCTCGGCATCGCCGCGGCCACCCCGCGCGGACTCATCGTGCCGAACGTGAAGGAGGCGCAGGCGATGAGCCTCGTCGAGCTCGCGACCGCGCTCGAGCAGCTGACGCTCACCGCCCGCGAGGGCAAGACGCAGCCGGCCGAGATGCAGGGCGGCACCATCACGGTGACGAACATCGGCGTGTTCGGCATGGACACCGGCACGCCCATCCTGAACCCGGGCGAGGTGGGCATCGTCGCGCTCGGCACGATCAAGCAGAAGCCGTGGGTCGTCGACGGCGAGGTGCGTCCGCGCTTCGTGACGACGATCGGCGGGTCGTTCGACCACCGGGTGGTCGACGGCGACGTCGCGAGCCGGTTCCTCGCCGACGTCGCGTCGATCATCGAGGAGCCGGCACTCCTGCTCGAGTAGCGCGTCGGCGTTGCGCGCTCGATCGAGCGCCCGGCGCGTCAGAAGCGGAATTCGTAGGTGATCGCACCCTCGACCCGAGCCACCTCGACGAGGCCGGCGGCCTCGAGCGCGCGGCGCGCGGGAACGTTCGCGACCTCGGCCTCGGCGCGCGCGATGCCGCCCCCCGCCGAGCGGATCACGGCGAGCGCCTCGAGCACCGCGAAGACCGCGAGTCCCTGGCCGCGAACGGCGGGCACCAACCCGAACGCGAACTCGACCGCGCCGTCGTCGCCGACCGGCCCGAAGATGTTCACGCCCCCGATCGCGGCGCCGTCGTCGCCGCGCCGCACGAGGTACGGGCCGAAGGGCGCGGGGTCGCCGCCCTCGCGTACGGCGTCGACGTACTGATCGATGAGCTCGGGCTCGTCGATGAAGGAGTACCCACCCTCCCAGCCGTCGTGCAGCCCGATCTCGCCCGACTTGATGCGCTGGGCGTCGGAGAGGGTGAACGGGTGCAACGTGAGGGGGGACGTCGTCGTATCCACGTGCTTCACCATCTCATCTCCTACCGACCGGCGCCACGGCCGTCCACAACACCGTCGCCCGCCTGGCCCACACCACGGGCCTCATTCAGGAAGGAAATCGCGAACGTCGGCGCGTCGGCACCCGGAACGCTGCGTGTTGCTCGGGAATTCCTGAAACGCGGAGCCGGTTCGTGAGTGTGTCGCCGCTGACGCAACTGGTTTTGACAATCATTATCAATTAGCTAGGCTGGATACATGCCCAGCTCGATCCGACCCGTCCCGCGCGCCGTCCGCCTCGTCATCGCCGCCGGCGCCGTCTCCGCCGTCGCGCTCGCGGCCGCGGGCTGCTCCGGCGGCGGGGCATCCGCCGACGACGACGCGGTGCAGGTGGTCGCGACGACCACGCAGGTCGGCGACTTCACGCGCGAGCTGGTGGGGGAGCAGGCCGAGGTGACGCAGCTGCTGCAGCCGGGCGCGAGCGCGCACTCGTTCGACCCGTCGGCCGCGCAGCTTCGCGCGCTCGCCGATGCCGACGCGCTCGTCGTCAACGGCGCCGGCCTCGAGGAGTGGCTCGACGACGCGGTCGCGGCATCCGGATTCGACGGCGTGCTGGTCGACGCGAGCGAGGGCGTCGAACTCCACGGCACGCACGAGCACGATCACGACGACGCTGCGCACGACGATGCCGACGCCGACGCGGCGCACGATCACGAGACGGATGCCTCGGCCGAGGCATCCGGCGACGACCACGACGGCCACGACCACGCCACCGGCAACCCGCACATCTGGACCGGCCCCGCCCTCGCGGAGCAGATGGTCGGCACCATCGCGCACGGCCTGGCCGACGTGCCCGGCCTCGACCCCGCCGGCGTCGAGGCGAACGAGGAGGCGTACCTCGAGCGCGTGCGCGCCCTCGAGGCGTGGATCGACGAGAACGTCGACGCGGTGCCGGTCGCCGATCGCCTGCTCGTGACCAACCACGACGCGTTCACCTACTTCGTCGACGCGTACGACGTCACCTTCGTCGGCAGCGTCATCCCGAGCTTCGACGACAATGCCGAGCCGAGCGCCGCCGAGATCGACGACCTCGTCGAGAAGATCCGCGAGACGGGCGTGCAGGCCGTGTTCTCCGAGGCATCCATCTCGCCGAAGGCGGCCGAGACGATCGCGCGCGAGGCCGGCGTCACCGTGTACTCCGGCGACGACGCCCTCTACGGCGACTCGCTCGGCGTGGCCGGCAGCGAGGGCGCCA
Organism: Agromyces agglutinans; assembly: GCF_009647605.1. GTDB lineage: Bacteria > Actinomycetota > Actinomycetes > Actinomycetales > Microbacteriaceae > Agromyces > Agromyces agglutinans. The sequence continues at coordinate 174,027 of NZ_WJIF01000002.1, forward strand.
CCTACCTCGGCAGCCAGGTGCACAACGTTCGGCTCATCCTCGAATCGTGGGGCGTCGAGCCTTCCCCGGTGCCCGCCGCACTGGAAGACTGACCGCATGACCGACCGGCCCGTGCTGCGACTGCGTTCCGCGGCGTTCACGCACCCCGGCGGAGCCGGGGTGTCCGGGCTCGACCTCGACATCCGCGCGGGCGAGGCCGTCGCGCTCATCGGCCCGAACGGCGCCGGCAAGTCGACGCTGCTGAACGGCTTGCTCGGCCTCGTGCCTCGCACGGCCGGCACGGTGGAATACGCAGGTCACCCGCATGCCGCCGTCGGCATGATCGGCGTCCTGCCGCAGTCGGCCGATCTCGACCCCGACTTCCCGATCAGCCTCGAGCAGGTCGTGATGCAGGGCCGGTACCGCCGGCTGGGCCTGTTCCGCTGGCCCGGCCGCGCCGACCGCGCGGCCGTCGCCGACGCCCTCGCCGCCGTCGGCCTGACCGAGCTCGCGAAGCGTCGCTTCGGCGACCTCTCAGGCGGGCAGCGCCAGCGCGGACTGCTCGCACGGGCGCTCGCCGGCGAACCGAGCCTGCTGCTGCTCGACGAGCCGTTCAACGGCCTCGACCAGCAGAACCGCGACGCGCTCATCCAGACGCTGCGCGACCTCAAGGCTCGCGGCGTCGCGGTGATCGTCTCGACGCACGACCTCGAGCTCGCCCGCCTCGTGTGCGACACGGTCGTGCTCGTGAACGGCGAGCAGCTCGCCCACGGCCCGGTCGACGACGTGCTGACGCTCGGCAACCTGCAGGAGTGCTTCGAGGGCACCGAGATCGAGATCGACGAGCACACGCTCGTCGTCCCCGGTCACGAGGGCCACTGAGGTCGCGCCCGGCATGGACCTCTGGGACTCGCTGTTCACCGCGTTCGAGCTGCCGTTCATGGCGCGCGCGCTCGGGGTGATGCTCGTGCTCGCCGTGGTCGCCGGCGTCGTCGGCGTGCTGGTGAACCTGCGCGGGCTCGAGTTCATCAGCGACGGCCTCACCCACGCCGTGTTCCCCGGCCTGGCCATCGGGTTGGCCGTCGGCGGCACCGCAGGTCTCCTGCCGGGCGCCGCGATCGCCGCGCTCGGCGCGGCCGTCATCCTCACCTGGCTCTCGCGCGCGGGCGTCGCCTCGGATGCCGCGATCGCCATCGTGCTCACCGCGACGTTCAGCGTCGGCGTGATCGTCGTCTCGCGCAGCGACGACTACGCCGGCCAGCTCGAGGCGCTCCTGTTCGGGCGCGTGCTCACCATCCCGCCCGCCGAGGTCGTGCCGCTCGTCGTGGTGAGCCTCGTCGCCCTCGGCGCGGTGCTGCTGACCCTCAAGCAGCAGCTGTTCCGCGCGTTCGACGCGCGCGCCAGCCGCGCCGCGGGCGACCGCGGGTTCGTGCTCGACCTCGTGCTCAACGGCGCCGTCGCGCTCGTGGTCGTCGCGGCCGCGTCCACGGTCGGCACCCTGCTCGTGCTCGCGCTGCTCATCGTGCCCGGTGCTGTCGCACGCCTGGCCACCGACCGACTCTGGCTGCTGTTCCCGGTCGCCGGCGGCTTCGCCGCGCTCGGCGCGTGGCTCGGCCTCGCGGCCGGGTACGGGGCATCCGTCGGCGGGGGAGTGGACCTGCCCGCAGGCGCGACCGTCGTCGCCGCGTTCGTCGTCGGATATGCCCTCGTGCTCGTCGTCGCGTGGGCGGCCGGACGCGTCACGACCGGGCGCTCGAGCGGCCGGGCCGCCGGACGCGCCGATCGCGCCGGCGCCGCCCCCGCGGCCGCCCGCACGGCGGGGAGTGCGCGCTGATGGGCTACTTCGAGCGGGCCATGCTCGCGGCCATCGTCATCGGCGCAGGGGCCGGCTTCGTGGGCGCGCTCGTCGTACTGCGCCGCCGCACGTTCTTCGCGCAGGCGCTCACGCACGCGACCTACCCCGGCGCGGTCGCGGCCGCGGCGCTCGGCGTCAGCGTGCCGCTCGGGGCCGCCGTGGCATCCGTCGTCATCGTCGCGATCATGGCCGGCATCGCGCGCATCCGGCGGCAAGGGGCCCAGGTCGCCGCGGGCATCGTGCTCACCGGCGGATTCGCCGCCGGAGCGCTGCTGCAGGCGGCTTTGCCCGGCCTGCCCGTGCAGCCCGAGTCGCTGCTCGTGGGGTCGATCCTGACCGTGACCGACGCCGACATCCTGCTCGCTGCGGTCGTCGCGGTCGCCGCCGTCGTGCTGGTCGCGGCCTTCGGCCGGCGCATCGCGTTCTCGACCTTCGACCCCGCGGGCTTCCGGGCGGCGGGCTTCCGCGAGTGGCCCATCGAGGTGCTCGTGCTCGGGCTCATCGCGGCATCCGTCGTCAGCTCGCTGCCCGCGGTCGGCGCGATCCTCGCGATCGCGCTCATCGCAGCCCCCGCCGCGGCCGCGCGGCTCGTCGTGCGTTCCTACCGCGGCGTGCTGTTCGCGGCACCGGTCATCGGCGCGGCATCCGGCATCGTCGGCGTGCTCGCGTCGCGAGCATTCGCGATCGCCGCCGGCCCCGCGATCGCACTGGCGGCGACCGGATGCTTCGCGATCGCGCTGGGGGCCTCCCAGCTGCGACGGCTACCGTGGAGGGGCCGGTCCATCCCGGTCGAGACCGCGGAGGAAGCACGAATCGCATGAAACGCAACACGTGGCAGCGCGAGGCCGTCCGCGAGGCGCTCGACGGCACCGAAGGATTCATCAGCGCGCAGGCGCTGCACTCCGCCCTGCACGCGAGCGGATCGCCCATCGGACTCGCGACCGTCTACCGGGCGCTCGGCGACCTCGCATCGACCGGAGAGGCCGACTCGCTGCAGTCGCCCGACGGCGAGGCGCTCTACCGCGCGTGCAGCACGACCGGCCACCACCACCACCTGATCTGCCGCAACTGCGGGCTCACGGTCGAGATCTCGGCCGAGCCCGTCGAGGAGTGGGCGAAGGGCGTCGCGGCCGAGCACGGGTTCACCCAGGCCGCGCACGTCGTCGACGTGTTCGGGCTCTGCGCCGCGTGCACGAAGCTGCAGGCGGGGGCCTGACCTCACCCGATCGGGGGTGATTCCCTCCCCGGCCCGATCACGCTAGTGTCGGCACCGGATGCCTCGGGGGAGACCTTCGCCACGCGTTCCCATCGCGTACGCGGGAGCGGGCCGCTCCGGGCATGGTGAGGGGGGTCACCATGGTTCAAGACAGCGAGCTCGAGCCGACGTTCACCCGGGTGGGGGAGTCCACGACGGCGAGGTACACGCGCATACCCGACGGCGAGATGCTGCCGGCCACGGCGTATCGGGTCATCCACGACGAGTCGATGCTCGACGGCAACGCGCGGCTGAACCTCGCGACCTTCGTCGGCACCTGGATGGACGAGTACGCCGACAAGCTCTACCGCGACGCGTTCGACAAGAACATGATCGACAAGGACGAGTACCCGGCGACGGCCGCGATCGAGGAGTACTGCTGGCGCATCCTCGGCGACCTCTGGAACGCACCCGACCGCGACGACGTCATCGGCACGTCGACGATCGGCTCCTCCGAGGCGTGCATGCTCGGCGGCCTCGCGCTCAAGCGCCGCTGGCAGCACGCGCGCCGCGAGGCGGGCGCCTCGACCGAGAAGCCGAACCTCATCATGAGCTCGGCCGTGCAGGTCTGCTGGGAGAAGTTCTGCAACTACTTCGACGTCGAGATGCGGTTCATCCCGACGTCCGACGAGCACCCGCTGATGGATGGCACGGGGCTCGAGGACGTCGTCGACGAGAACACGATCGGGGTCGTCGTGCTCATGGGCGTGACCTACACGGGCGCCTACGAGCCGGTCGCGAAGGTCGCGGCGAAGCTCGACGAGATCCAGGCCAAGACCGGCCTCGACATCCCGATCCACGTCGACGGGGCATCCGGGGCGATGGTCGCGCCGTTCCTGCAGCCAGACCTCGAGTGGGACTTCCGCGTGCAGCGCGTGCAGTCGATCAACACGTCGGGCCACAAGTACGGGCTCGTCTACCCGGGCGTCGGCTGGGTGGTGTGGCGCTCGGTCGCGGCGCTGCCCGACGACCTCGTCTTCCGCGTCAGTTACCTCGGCGGCTCGATGCCGACGTTCGCGCTCAACTTCTCGCGCCCCGGCGCGCAGGTGCTGCTGCAGTACTACCGGTTCATCCGGCTGGGCCGGGCCGGGTATACCGCGATCCAACAGGCGACGCAGGACGTGGCGCGGTTCCTCGCGCACGAGATCGGCGCGCTCGAACCGTACGAGCTGCTCACCGACGGCAGCGACATCCCCGTCTTCGCCTGGCGACTGAAGGCCGGCCACACCGACAAGTGGACGCTCTACCACCTGTCGGAGCGGCTGCGGATCAAGGGCTGGCTGGTGCCGGCGTACCCGCTCTCGGGCGACCAGTCCGACCAGACCGTCATGCGCATCGTCTGCCGCAACGGACTCAGTCGTGACCTCGCCGAGGACCTGCTGCGCGATGTCCGCGAGGAGACCGACTTCCTCGACGCGCTCGACAGCCCGATGCCACATCCGGGACTCGGTCCGACGTTCCACCACTGAGGTCGACGAGACCGATGAGCCAGGCCGCGCCCGCGCGCGTCCGCCGGCTGCGTCGCGAGGCCTGGGGCTTCGCGATCGGCTCGCTCTGCTTCCTCGTCGGCGCGCTGCCCTGGTACGCCGGGTGGGCGGGCGCGGTGTGGACCAATGCGACCTTCTTCGTCGGATCGCTCTGCTTCACGGCTGCCGCCTTCGTGCAGTTGAGCCTCAGCGGCCGCCGCCCGCCACGCGGCGGCACGAACAGCGCCGACCGCGCCGACTGGTGGGCCGCAGCGGTCCAGTTCGCGGGGACGCTGCTGTTCAACGTGTCGACCGCAGCCGCGCTCGCCGCGGCGATCGCCCGCCCCGACGCGGTCGGCGTCGGATGGCGGCCGGATGCCTGGGGCTCGGTGGCGTTCCTCGTCTCCAGCACGCTCGCCGTCGTCGCGACGAGGGACCGCGGCCGATTGTGGGACCGCGACGCGCGCACGTGGCACGGCACGGTGCTGAACCTCGTCGGCTCGCTCGCGTTCGGCGTCTCCGCGATCGGCGCCTACGTGCTTCCGGCGACGGATGACCCGCTCAGCGAGCCGTGGGCGAACGGCGGCACCGCGATCGGTGCGCTCTGCTTCCTCGTCGCGGCCCTGCTGTCGCGTCGTTCGATCGATCGGGATGCCGCGACGGATTCCCTGCACGGCACCGGGACTGGCACCATCTGATGGATGGATGCGCTGGTCTGGGTCTCGGAGTGGGAGTTCGCCTGCTGCGGCGAACCCGGTCGAGCGTGGGGCGGATACGCTCCGGTCTGATATGATCGACGTTTGGCTGGGCACTTCCACTGCCCAGACCGTAGACGTTCCCCGTATCTAACCGAGCAATCGGTGGGGGTCGCCTGCAGACAAGAGACCTTGGGAGGGGCATCCGCCCCTCGGTACTGGAGGAAAGAACAATGGCAGCAGTGTGCCAGGTGACCGGAGCCGTTCCCGGCTTCGGTCACAACATCTCGCACTCGCACCGCCGGACGAAGCGTCGCTTCGACCCGAACGTGCAGAAGAAGACGTACTACGTGCCGTCGCTTCGTCGTAACGTCACCCTGAACGTGTCCGCCAAGGGCATCAAGGTGATCGACGCCCGCGGCATCGAGTCCGTCGTCAAGGACATCCTGGCTCGGGGGGTCAAGCTCTAATGGCCAAGCAGCAGGACATCCGTCCCATCATCAAGCTCCGTTCGACGGCCGGCACCGGGTACACCTACGTGACCCGCAAGAACCGTCGCAACAACCCCGACCGCCTCGTGCTCAAGAAGTACGACCCCGTGGTGCGCAAGCACGTCGACTTCCGAGAGGAGCGCTAAGACATGGCGAAGAAGAGCAAGATCGCGCGCAACGAGCAGCGCAAGGTGATCGTCGACCGCTATGCGGCGAAGCGCCTCGAGCTGAAGAAGGCGCTCGTCGACCCCAACGGCACCGACGAGACCCGCGAGGCCGCTCGCGTGGGCCTGCAGAAGCTGCCCCGCAACGCGTCGCCGGTCCGCCTGCGCTCGCGTGACGCCATCGACGGCCGCCCCCGTGGCGTGCTCACCAAGTTCGGTGTCTCGCGTGTCCGCTTCCGCGACATGGCGCACCGTGGCGAGCTGCCCGGCATCACCAAGTCGAGCTGGTAAGCACCGACTCCTGCAGAGGGGCGTCCCGGGTTCTCCCGGGGCGCCCCTCTTGCGTCGGGCGGACGTGCGCAGAACGAGACGAGCCGTCGCGGTGCGTCCTGCTCGCCACGGTGCGGCGACTTCCTCGCACCGTCGCGAGCAGGTCGCACGGCGGCGAGTGCGGATGCCGCAGCGGATGCCCCGAACGCGACACGCCGGGGCCAGAGTGCCCGAACGGGCCGGAAATCCGCGTGATTCCGCGGAACTCTGTTACATTCGAGGCGGCCTGATCGGCCGCGGGGGCGGTTGGACGATCGTTCCCGAGTTCTTCAAACAAAGTGCTGTGTGATGCAGCGAACGTCCGAGGAGGACATTCAATGGCTGACAAGTCGCTGAACAAGACCGAGCTCGTCGCGAAGATCGCCGCGTCGACCGGGCAGAGCCAGGCCACGGTCGACTCCGTGCTGGGCGGTCTCTTCGAGGCGCTCGCGGAGGCCGTCGGCTCGGACACCAAGGTTTCGATCCCCGGCTGGCTCGCCGTCGAGCGCACCTCGCGCGCCGCGCGTACGGGCCGCAACCCGCAGACGGGCGCCACCATCGAGATCCCGGCCGGCCACTCGGTCAAGGTCTCGGCCGGTTCGAAGCTGAAGGCTGCCGCGAAGTAGTCGAAGACGCTCTTCGAGACCGAGGGGGCGAGCGGCATCGGCCGCCCGCCCCTTCGGCGTCCCCGGGCCGGGCGTCCGGGCGCCGAGTTCCCAGCACGCTCGCCTAGGCTTGTGCGGTGCCCCGCTCCGCCCGCGTGCTCGGCCCCGCCGCGCTCCTCGCCGTCGCCGTCCTGACGACGGTCGCCGGCCTCGCCTTCTCCGGTGGTGCGGCCCCCCTCCAGCTCCAGGATCCCGGCCCCGCGGTTCGGTGGGGGCTCCCGATCGCCAAGCTGTTCGTCGACCTCGGCGCGGCGGGCATGATCGGCGCGCTCGTGCTCGCGATCTGGGCGCTGAGCCCCAAGAAGCCCGAGTTCGACGCCGCCCTCGACGTGGCCGCGGCATCCGCTGCCGTGCTGACGGTCGCGAGCGCCGCGACCGCGCTGTTCACGTTCCTCGATGTGACGGGCGAACCGCTCGACCTCGGCGACGCGTTCGGGCAGAAGCTCGGACAGTTCCTCACGAGCATCCCGCTCGGGCAGGCGTGGCTCACGACGACCCTCATCGCCGCCGCGGTCACCGTGCTGTGCTTCGCCGTGCGCAATCACACCGCGCTCGTCTTCGTCGCCGTGCTCGCGGTGGTGAGCCTCGTGCCGCTCGCCCAGCAGGGCCACGCGGCCGGCGCCGCCGGCCACAACGCCGCGGTGACCGCGCTCGGCCTGCACCTCGTGTTCGCCGCCGCCTGGCTCGGCGGCCTGCTGACGCTGGTGCTGCTGCAGGGTCGGCTCGGCGCACGGCTGCCGGTCGTGCTCGCGCGCTACTCGTCGGTCGCGCTGATCTCGTTCATCGTCGTGGCCGTCTCGGGGTACGCGAGCGCGGCGCTGCGCATCGGCGACTGGCCGCAGCTGACCACGCCGTACGGCGTGCTGGTGATCGGCAAGGTGGCCGCGCTGATCGCCCTCGGCCTGTTCGGCGCGCTCCAGCGGCGCTGGCTCATCGCGCGCATCACGCGCGGCGTCGCATCCGAGGGGGCGGATGCCGCGAGCCGCGGCCGCGGCACGTTCTGGCTGCTCGTGGTCATCGAACTCGGGTTCATGGGCATCGCGTCGGGGCTCGCAGCCGCCCTCGCGCGCACCGCGACGCCGGTGTCGGAGGATGCCGCGGGCACGCTCGCGCGGACTCCCGCCGAGATCCTCACCGGCGAGCCGCTGCCGCCCGCCCCCGATTGGTGGCGCTACTTCACCGAGTGGAACCCCGACCTCATCTGGCTGCTCGCGGCGGGCTTCGGCATCTTCTTCTACCTCGCCGGGGTCCGCCGGCTACGCCGCCGGGGCGATTCGTGGCCGGTCTACCGGACGATCCTGTGGGTCGCGGGCCTGCTGCTGCTCGCCTGGGTGACCTCGGGCGGCATCAGCGCGTACGAGCAGTACCTGTTCTCGTCGCACATGCTCGGGCACATGCTGCTCACCATGGGCATCCCCGTGCTGCTCGTGCCCGGCGCGCCAGTGACGCTCGCAGCCCGGGCCATCCACCGTCGCGACGACGGCAGCCGCGGCGGCCGCGAGTGGATCCTGCTCGCGGTGCACTCGAGGTTCGCATCGATCATCGCGAATCCGATCGTCGCGGCCGTGCTGTTCGCCGGCTCGCTCTGGGTGTTCTACTACTCGCCGCTGTTCCGCTGGACGATGCTCGACCACATCGGGCACGAGTGGATGATCGCCCACTTCCTCATCACCGGGTACCTCTTCGTGCAGTCGCTCATCGGCATCGATCCGGTGCCGTACCGGTTGCCGTACGCGTTCCGGCTCGTGCTGCTGCTCGGCACCATGGCGTTCCACGCGTTCTTCGGGCTGTCGATCATGCTGAGCTCGGGCATCCTGCTCGCCGACTGGTACGGCGCGATGGGGTGGGGCACCGACGCCCTCCTCGACCAGCAGCTCGGCGGCGGCATCGCGTGGTCGATCGGCGAGATCCCGACCGTCGCGCTCGCGATCACCGTCGCGATGCAGTGGTCGCGTTCCGACGAGAAGGAGTCGAAGCGCCGCGATCGCCACGCCGACCGCACGGGCGACAGCGAGCTCGAGGAGTACAACGCGCGGCTGCAGGCGCTCGCGGAGCGCGACGGGTAAGGGCGGGAACCCCTACTTCAGCTGCACCGAGATCGAGCCGTCGGCGCGGATGCGGGCGTCGAGCGAGATCGTGAAGGTGCGATCCTCTTCCAGCGTGTACTCGTCGCCGTCGAACAGCGACTGCAGCTCGACCGAGAGGTGCGCGACTCCGGCCGTCGGCGGCATCTCGAACGCGTCCTCGCCGGGGATCAGGGTGACGATGGGGTAGGCCGAGATCGACCAGGACGGATCGCTCAGGACGCGGTCGTCGATCTCGACGCCGAACGGGCAGTCGGTGGGGAACAGCGTGGGCTGGGTCGCGCAGTCGTCGAGGAACTGGTTCAGCTGCGACTGCACGCGTTCGACGAACGCGGGTGTCGCCTGCGAGTCGACCGTCACCGCTCCGCGGGTCGACGGCTCGACCGCGAGGTCGACCGGCTGCGCGGTCAGCAGCACGTCGTCGTAGGCGAACGAGTAGACGGCGGGCGCGACGACGAGGTAGGGCGCGGTCTGGTCGAACGCGGCGAGCTCTTCGCCGGTCTTGCGCGCCCGGGTGTCGAGGGTGAGCGTGCCCACCGTGAAGAACGGGTTGTGCGCCGCGGTGACGTCGACGACCGCGATCGGGCTGACGGCGAACTCCCACCGGTTCAGCACGCCGTAGAGCGGGTCGATCGGCCGGACCTGGAACGTCGTCGTGAGGATCGCCGCCTCGAGCCGGTAGGAGGCGGTGACACTGCGCGTGCCGTCGTCGTTCGCGACGTCTTCGACGATCTCGATGTCTTCGGGGGCGGCCGTCGCGACGCCCGAACGCTGCATCGCGGTCGACACGTCGGCCGGCAGGCCGAGCGCCGCGAGTTCCTCGGCGTCGAGGGCGACGCCCGGAGTCGCCGCCGCGCGGGCGAGATCGTCGTCGGCGATGGCCTCGAGGTAGCGCTCGATGAAGTTGGAGGCGCCGTACAGGGTCTGGTTGAGCGAGCCGAGCGCCGCGAGGAAGGTCGTGACGACCAGTGCCGCGAGCCCGGTCCAGCCGAGCACGGCGAGCCAGGACACGCGTCCTGTACGATCCGTCCGGCTCCCCACCCGCCCAAGTCTATGTCGGGCCCTGCCGGTGAACCGGAGCTGTGACCCCAGGTTCCGACCGCCGTCCCCAGGTTCCGCAGCCCGCCCGGAGCGTCACCGGGCAGCAGGGTTACAGTGGACCGTGCCCGACGTGATCCTCAGCCCCGAGCAGGCGGCGGTCTACCACGCGATCGAGCACACGCGCGAGCACGTCTTCGTGACGGGCCGGGCCGGAACCGGCAAGTCGACCCTGCTCACCCACCTCAACTGGCACACGCAGAAGCAGATCGTGATCTGCGCGCCGACCGGCGTCGCGGCCCTGAACGTCGGCGGGCAGACGATCCATTCGCTGTTCCGCCTGCCGATCGGCGTCATCGCCGACCACGACATCGACCAGAACGACACGGTCCGCAAGATCCTCAACGCCATGGACACGCTCGTCATCGACGAGGTGTCGATGGTCAACGCCGACCTGATGGACGCGATGGACCGCTCGCTCCGCAAGGCGAGGCAGCGGGCCGCCGAGCCGTTCGGCGGGGCCCAGGTGGTGCTGTTCGGCGACCCCTACCAGCTCGCACCGGTGCCGGGCGACGGCGACGAGCGACGCTACTTCCAGGACACGTACCGCTCGATGTGGTTCTTCGACGCGAACGTCTGGCGTGAGGCATCCCTTCGCATCTACGAACTCGGCGAGGTGCACCGCCAGCACGACGACGCGTTCAAGCACATGCTGAACGCGGTGCGGCACGGCATGGTCACGGCCGAGATCGCCGGCGTGCTGAACACGACGGGTGCGCGCCGGCCGCTGCCCGAGCACGGCGCGATCACGCTCGCGACGCGCAACGACGCGGTCACGCGAATCAACCGCACGCAGCTGCATCGCCTGCCCGGCCAGTCGCAGGCGAACGAGGCCGAGGTCAACGGCGACTTCGGGGGCCGCGCGTTCCCGGCCGACGAACGCCTCGAGCTGAAGGTGGGTGCGCAGGTGATGTTCCTGCGCAACGACACGATGGTGCGGGGCGACGGTCCACGCTGGGTGAACGGCACGATCGGCACGGTGACCTCGCTGGCGCGCGAGGTGCGTGTCGAGGTCGACGGCGAGGAGCACGAGGTCGAGCCGGTCACCTGGGAGAAGTACCGGTACTCGTGGGACTCGGGTCGCAAGAAGCTCGAGAAGGAGATCGTGGCCGAGTTCACCCAGTTCCCGCTCCGGCTGGCGTGGGCGGTCACGATCCACAAGTCGCAGGGCGCGAGCTATGACACGGCGATCGTCGACCTCGGAGGCCGCGTGTTCAGCCCGGGTCAGACCTACGTCGCGCTCAGCCGCCTGACCAGCCTCGACGGGCTCTACCTCGCGCGCCCGCTGCGACCGAACGACATCATCGTCGACGCCGACGTCGAGCGGTTCATGTCGGGCGCGATCCGCGAGCTGGGCCCGGTTCCCGAGACGACGGCACCGTAACCGGCGCCGTCCCTGCCGGCGCGGCCGCCCGCGGCGCGGTGACGGCCCCTGACGGCTCCTCGGCGCTCGCCGGGTTAGAATCGCACCGGACACGCTAGGGGGCTACGTGGGCCGTATGGGGGATCGGCACCGTCGCGCAGGGATCGCGACGGCCGCCGGCGTGCTCGCCGCCGTCCTCGCGATGAGCGGATGCGTCGGTGGCACGGTCGATCCGGAGGCGCGGTACGGCGGGGTCGACACGGCCATCGCGGGCGATTCGGCGGCTGCGTTCCAGCAGGTGCTCGCCGACGCCGTCGCGCTGAGCGGGTCGAGCGGCGGCCTCGCCACGATCCATGCGCCGTGGGCGGGGGAGTGGGAGGGCGTCGCCGGCGTCGTCGCCTTCGACGAGGGAGCCGCACCCGTGGAGCCCGATGACGACTTCCACCTCGCGGGCGTCACGACGGAGCTCACGTGCCTCGTGCTGCTCCGCCTCGCCGACATCGGCACGGTCGCGCTCGACGACGAGGTCGAGGAGTACCTCGACGACCTCCCCGGCATCGAGGGCATCACCCTCGAGCAGCTCTGCCGGCACACCTCGGGCATCGCCGATTACCAGCCGACGCTGCAGCGCCACTTCGTGCAGAATCCCGAGCGCGCGTGGGCGCGCATGGAGCTCGTCTCCGCGGGCCTCGCGCTGCCGCGCGTCGGGGCGCCGGGCGAAGCGCACTCGCCCTCGAACACGGGCATCCTGCTGCTCGCGCTCGCCCTGGAGCGGGCCGCGCACAAGCCCTGGCCCGACCTCCTGCGCGACCAGGTCACGGGCCCGCTCGGACTCGACGAGACCGTGGTCCCGGCCACCGACGACGTGGTGCACGCCGATGCGCTCGGCGCGTACGCGACCCTGCCGGGCCCCGACGGCGCGCCCGACTGCGCCACGCGCACGGATGACTCGCGCCAGTCGAGCTCGATGGGCGGAGCGGCATCCGGTGCGCTCTCGTCGCTCGACGATGCGGCCACGCTGAGCCTCGCGTTCGCGTCGGGTTCGCTGCTGAGCGAACACTCGTTCCGCGAGCAGTGGACGACCGACCCCCTTCCGAACACCGAGACGTGGGTCTCGCAGGGGGTGGGCGGCCGCCAGTACGGGCCGCTGCGCGGCACGGCCAGTGCCGGTGTCGGGGCCCTCACCGCGGCCTTCACCGATCCCGAGAGCGGGCTGACCGTGGTCGTCGCGCTCAACAACTCGAGCTCGGGTGCCGACTTCGTCCGCGAGACGGCGTTCGCCCTGGCATCCCTCGCATCGAAGCTGCCGCCCGCCGACGGCGAGACGCAGCCCCTCATCGAACTGCCCTGGTCGATCGACCAGGCGAAGGAGAAGATGTCGCAGCTCGCGCGCTGCTCGACACCCGTGCAATAGCCCGCCGCGGCCGCGGCGGACGGCTCTATCGAAGGAGGCCGGACATGTGCCGGTGGCTGGCATATTCGGGCGAGGCGATCCACCCCGCCCTGCTCATCCTCGAACCGCGGCACTCGCTCGTCGCGCAGTCGCTGAACTCGCCGCTCGGCGCCGAGACGGTGAACGGCGACGGGTTCGGCGTGGGCTGGTATCCGAGCACCGATGCCCTGATGCCCGAGCCGGCGCTGTTCCACAGCATCGAGCCGGCGTGGCACGACGAGAACCTCCGCGAGCTCACGCAGGCGATCGACTCACCGCTGTTCTTCTCGCACGTGCGTGCGGCGGCGGGGCCGCCGATCCAGCAGACGAACTGCCATCCGTTTCGCCACGGGCGGTGGATGTTCATGCACAACGGCGTCATCGCGCATGCGCCGCGCCTGCGGCGCGACCTGATGATGGCGCTCGATCCCGAGCTGTTCCCGCTGGTGCACGGCACGACCGACTCGGAGGTCGTGTTCTACCTCGCGATCACGTACGGGCTGCAGGAGGATCCCGTCGCCGGGCTCGGCCGGGCGCTCCGGCACGTCGAGGAGATCGCCGAGGCGCACGGCGTCCGCGACGTCGTGCAGGGCACCTTCGCCGTGTCCGACGGCGAGACCATCTGGGCGTTCCGGTACTCGAGCATGCACAAGTCGCGCACGCTCTACTACTCGGTCGACATGCCGACGCTGCAGGAGATGTATCCGGAGGTCGATCGCCTGCGCCTCTTCGGCGCCCGGGCGAGGGTCGTGGTCTCCGAGCCGCTGACCGATCTTCCCGGTGCATTCGTCGAGGTGCCCGAGTCGACCGTCGTGACGATCGACGCCGGCGGCGGCTACCGGGAGGCGCCCTTCCTGCGCGACGACGCGGCGTAGGGCGCGGGCGTCACGCCGGCGGGCGGATGCCTCGCGGCTCCGCCGCCTCGGCCGTCGCGGCAGCTCGCGCGCTGGTGCGCCGCGCTCGGTCGTGTTGGGTCAACTCGTAATACACGAGCCCATCGCGTTCGCCGATGCGGCGCATGCCCGCCTTCTCGAGGACCCGCTGCGACCCGAGGTTCTCCTGGCTCGTGTCCGCGGTCGCCCGGAGCACCCGGCCGGTTCCGAACGCGTGGGCGAGCACCGCGCGCAGCGCCTCGGTGGCGTAGCCGCGACCCTCGACGTCGGGCACGACCCCGTAGCCCAGCGCCACGACGCCGTCGGCGTCCGGAGGCCCGAAGCAGCCGATGCCGCCGACGACCAGGCCGGTGGCGCGCTCGACGATCTGCAATGGCCCGAACAGCGGCTCGACGGGCGGGTCGCCGAGCGCCGTCCGCGCCACGTCCCGGTCGTCCTCCCGCGGGTAACCGGCTGCCCACGGCTGGCCCACGCGCTCGTGCGACGCGACCCGTTCGGCCTGCTCCCGCGACAGCGGTCGCAGCAGCAGCCGGGGCGTCTCGATCGTCGCAGACTCCGTCATCGACCCACCCGCGTGAGCATCATCCCGACCTCCTCGTGAGAGCCGCGGTCTGCGACGCCTCCGGCGTCGACAGGTCCGGGCCGCCCGACCAAAGGGCCGACCGGCTCAGAGGCTACCGCGGTCGGGCGTCAGACGGCAGCCCGCCGCGGATCCGGCCTTCACGCGCGAACGCCGGGCACCGAGCGCTCCCGGTAGACCGGCGGGAACCTGGGGTCCGCCGGTGACACGTGCGTGTTCTCGGGCCGGCCCAGGCCCAGGTGATCGCGCAGGGTGCCTCCGTCGTACTCGCGCGGGAACACGCCGAGGTGCTGCAGTTCCGGCACGACGCCCCGCGCGAACCGGTCGAACTGCGTCGGATGCGTCGCGGCGTGCACGTTGAAGCCGTCGGCCGCGCCGACGTCGGCCCAGGTCGCGAGCCGCGTGGCGATCTCCGCAGCGCTACCCACGAAGATCGGGAGGTTGGACGATGCGGTCACCGCGAGATGCCGCAGGGTCGCGGGCGGATCGCCGCCGGGCCGCAGGCCGGTGCGCTCGGCCACGAGTTCGACGAGCTCCTGGCCGGCCGCGGTGAATTGCGCGGCGAGCCGCGGGTCGACCGGCGCATCGGGCGCGAACCCCGTCAGGTCCGTGCCGACCACCCGCGACAGCGCTGCGATCGATCGCGCGGCGGGATAGCCGTGCGGCGGTCCGTCGGCCCAGTCCTCGGCGACGCTCACGAGCCGGATCAGGTCGTCGGCGAGGCGTTGCGCGTGGGGCGTGGACTCGCCGACGATGGGCAGGACCTGGGCGATCACCTTCAGGGTGCGGTCGTCGCGGCCGGAGACGAAGGCGAGCGAGCGGAGTTCCTCCCGCAGTCCGGCGGCCTGGGCGACGCCCCGCGCGGCGATGATCGCGACATCCGCGTTCTGCGCCGCGAACAGGCGATCGTACGACGTCGAGCCGGAATGGAAGATCGGCAGGTGACCCTGGACGGGACGGGTCACGTCGAGCGCGGGCCCCACCTGGAGGTGCGTGCCGCGGAAGCCGGCCGGATGCACCTTCGCGCGGTCGACGAACTCGCCGGTCTCGGCGTTCGCGATGACGGCATCGTCCTCGAACGAGTCCCAGAGGCGGCGGAGAACGGTCTCGAACTCCACGGCGCGCTCGAACCGAGCGGCGCCGGAGGCATCCGGTTCGCCGACCGCCACGGCCGGTGCCGCCGTGGGCGACGTCGTGAGGTGGATGCCCGCCCGGCCGCTGCTCAGGAGATCCGCGGAAGCCGTCCGGCGGGCGAGGGCGTACGGGTCCTCGGCCTCGATCGCCGCGCTGCCGACGAGCCCGATCCGCTCCGTCAGTGCGGCGAGGAAGCCGGCGGCGCTGAGCGACTCGACCCGGGCGACCTGGTGGGCATCGCGAGGCTCGGCGCCCGGCCGACGATCGCCGAAGAACAGGTAGTCGAGGCGCGCCGCCTCCGCCGTGCGCGCGGTGCGGCGCAGCACCGCCGCGTCGTCGCGAGTGTCGCGGTGCGCATCCGGCATCCGCCATCCCGACGGATAGGCGCCGATCGTGTGGACTGCCGCCCCGATGATCAGCCGACTCATGCGATCACCTCCCGAGAATGACGCTAGGGGCGGGGACGATGGCGTCGCGAGAGTCGGCGTCATCCGGCGAAGGAGGCCGGAACACGGCGCAACGCGACGTCACGACGGGTCACGGTGGAGACGTGAGGGAGGAGAGCCGATGACGGGAATCGAACCCGCGCTGTCTGCTTGGGAAGCAGAAGTTCTACCATTGAACTACATCGGCGAGCGGCATCCGATGGATGCAGCGGTGACCATCGTAGCAATGGACTCGGTGACCTCGGGACCCGTCGCTAGGCTGATTCCGTGCTGCTCTCCGATCGCGACATCCGGGCCGAACTCGAACGCGGGCGCATCCGGCTGGAGCCGTCCGACCCGGCGATGCTGCAGCCGAGCAGCGTCGACGTGCGGCTCGACCGGTACTTCCGGCTGTTCGACAACCACAAGTACCCGTTCATCGATCCGGCCGAAGACCAGCCCGAGCTCACCCACCTCATCGAGGTGAAGCCCGAGGAGCCGTTCATCCTGCACCCGGGCGAGTTCGTGCTCGCCTCGACGTTCGAGGCCGTGACCCTGCCCGACGACGTTGCGGCGCGGCTCGAGGGCAAGAGTTCGCTCGGCCGGCTCGGCCTGCTCACGCACTCGACGGCCGGTTTCATCGACCCGGGCTTCACCGGGCACGTGACGCTCGAGCTCTCGAACGTCGCGACCCTGCCGATCAAGCTCTGGCCGGGCATGAAGATCGGCCAGATGTGCTTCTTCCGGCTGTCGTCGCCGAGCGAGCGGCCGTACGGCTCGGCCGAGTACTCGAGCCGGTACCAGGGCCAGCGCGGTCCGACCGCGTCGCGCTCGTTCCACCATTTCCATCGCACCGACGTCGGCGTGACCGACGCGGGTTCCGCAGGGCGGTGACGGATGCCCCGAGCCGGTGACGAGGCCGTGATCGAGGCCCTCGCGGGGGAATGCGCCGACGCGGCGCTCGCCGGGGGCATCCATGTCGGCGCCGCCGAGTCGCTGACGAGCGGCGCGATCGCGAGCGCCCTCGGCAAGGCGCACGACGCGAGCGAATGGTTCGCCGGCTCGATCGTCGCGTACGAGTCGGCCACGAAGTTCCGCGTGCTCGACGTCGACCCGGGCCCAGTGGTGACGGCGCGGGCGGCCGAGCAGATGGCGACCGGTGCGCTCGCCGCGCTCGGCTGCGACGTCGTGGTCGCCGTGACGGGCGCGGGGGGTCCTGAGCCGGAGGACGGCCGGCCCGTCGGCACGGTCTTCGTCGCGAGCGGGCGCGGCGGTGGCATCCGCGTCGACGAGCACCGATTCGACGGCGAGCCCGCCGATGTCGTTCAGCAGACCGTCGAGGCGGCGCTGCGCGCACTGCTCGACGTGCTGCGGCCCCGTTCCTGAGCGGCTCCGCTCCGCACCTATCGTGGTGGTGGCGATCGCGAGCCGCGAGCCGCCGCAGGGAGGACGTCCGTCATGCTCAACGTGCGAGTGATCGCGCCGCATCCCATCGCCGAGGCCGTTCGGGCCCGGCTCGCGACCGAGGTGACGGTCAGCAATCTCGCGATCGTGCCCGGTGCGGCGCTCGACGGCTCGGGCGACCTCCTCTTCTTCGAGATGGCCCGCGAGAACGCCAACAACATCATGCGGATTCTCCGGCACGCCGGCATTCCGGCGGCCGGGTCGATCGTGGTGAGCGATCCGCTCGCGGTCGTCTCCGATGCCGCCGACGCGGCCGAGCGCTCGGCGCCGGGGCATCCGGCCGACGGGGTGCTGTGGGCCCAGCTCGCCGACAGTTCGCGCGAGGACTCCCGGCCGTCGTGGAGCTTCTTCGCGTTCCTGCTGCTCGCCACGTTGATCGCCGGCATCGGGCGCCTGCTGGACCAGCCGATCCTGATCATCGGCGCGATGGTGGTCGGACCCGAGTTCGCCCCGATCGCGGCCATCTGCTACGCCATCGTGCGACGTCGGCGGGGCATCGCGGGTATGGCTTCGATGACCCTGTTCGGCGGGTTCGCGCTGTGCGCGCTGATCGCGTGGGCGCTCTGGGCCGTGGTCTACGCGCTCGGCCTGATCACCTTCGAGCAGGCGACCACCGGCCCCCTGACCGAATTCATCATCAAGCCCGATGCCTGGTCGTTCGTCATCGCGCTCCTGGCGGGCATCGCCGGGGTGCTCTCGCTCACGACGGCGAAGTCCTCGGCCCTCGTGGGCGTCTTCATCTCGATCACGACGGTGCCCGCGGTCGGCACCATCGGCCTCACGCTCGCGGTCGGCGCATGGGACGAGGCGTGGGCGGCGCTCGTGCAGTTGCTGCTCAACCTCGCGGGGCTCGTGGTCGCCGGGACCGCGACCCTGTTCGTGCAGCTGCAGTTCGGCCGGTTCGTGGGCCGGCGGCTCGCCGCTCGTCGCACCGCCCCGCCGCGCGGCGGGGCATCCGCTCGCTAGGACCTCGCGGGCGGCGGATACGCCGAGATCTTCAGCACTCGCGCGAGGTGGGCGCTGTGCCGTGCGACGGTCGCGTTCGTCGTCGCGACGGTCTCGGGCGTCTCGCTCAGGTTCTTGTAGTCGGTCTTCTGCATGGCCTCGCCGTTCCAGTAGGTCGACGCCTGCGACGCGATCGAGAATCCGACGTCGACGAGCGCCTGCTGCACGTCGGCGATGATCGCGTGCGCGCCGTCCTCGTTGCCGGTGACGGCGACGGCGGCGACCTTGCCCGCGAGGATCGGCCGGCCCGCGTCATCCGTCGCCGAGAGTTCGGCGTCGAGGCGCTCGATGACGCGCTGCGCGACGCTCGAGAGATGCCCGACCCAGGTCGGCGTCGCGAACAGCAGGATGTCGGCGTCGAGGAGCTTCGCGCGGATCGACGGCCACGCGTCGCCGTCGCCCATGTCGGCCTCGACGCCGGGCTTCACGTCGTGGTCGACGATGCGGATCATCTCCGTCGACGCGCCGTCGGCCTCGAACAGGTCGAGCACCTGGCGCGCGAGCTTCTCAGTGCTCGATTCGGCGGGTGACGGCTTCAGCGTGCAGTTGAACGCGAGCACTCGCAGCGGTTCCATGGCGGATGCCTCCTTCGGCGGTCGTGACGATCGGTCAGGCGCTCGGGGTCAGGCGCTCGGAGTCAGGTCGCGAAGTCGCGGCCCCAGGTCGCTTTCGAACGCGTCGAGGAACGCGTCGGGGTCGGGGCCGACGTTCATGAGCGCGACGTGGTCGAATCCGGCGTCGACGTACGGCCGCACGGCCTCGACGTGCGCGTCGACGTCCGCACCGGCGCTGAGCTTCTCGGCGACGTCCTCGCGGCGGACGTACGCGCTCGCGGCCTCGAAGTTGACCGGATTCGGCAACTCGCTCATGACCTTCCAGCCGGTGAGGCTCCAGCGCGCGGTGGTCCACGCGGCTTCGATCGCCTCCTCGGCCGTGGAGGCCCAGGCAAGGGACGCCTCGCCGTACTTCGGGCCCCCGCCGCCGAGGCGTTCGTACTCGTCCACCAGGTCGGCGTCGGGTTCGACCGCGAAGAGCCCGTCGCCGAGTTCGGCGGCGACTTCGGCGGACGCCGGGCCGCTGGCGGCGACCGCGATCTTCGGGGGCGCCTCCGGCAGGTCGAAGATCCGCGCATCTTCGAGGTCGAGGTACCGGCCGTCGTACGACTGGTAGCCGCCGCGCCAGAGCAGCCGGATGATCTCGAGCGCCTCGCGCAGCATCTCGTGCCGCTCCGACACCGAGGGATATCCGCGGCCGACGACATGCTCGTTCAGCCGCTCGCCCGCCCCGACGCCGAGCGTGAACCGGCCGTCGCTGAGCAGGGCGAGCGTGGCTGCGGCCTGCGCGATGATCGCCGGGTGGTACCGCACGAACGGGCAGGTGACCCCGGTCGCGAGGCCGATCCGCTCGGTGCCCTGCGCGATCGCGCCGAGCACCGACCAGGCGAACGGCGAGTGGCCCTGGGCGTCGAGCCAGGGATGGAAGTGGTCGCTGATCTCGACGAAGTCGAATCCGGCGGCCTCGGCGCGCTGCGCCTGGCGAACGAGTTCCGCGGGGCCGAAGCCCTCGGCGGCGAGCTTGTATCCGAACTGCACCATGCGCGGCACGGTAGGCGCGATGCCGACGGGCCGCACGGGGGTTGACGAGCGTTCCCCTACGCGTCGGCCAGCCCGGGCGCAACCCGCTTGTCGACCGGCTCGTCGGAGACGTAGCTTCCCCGCATGACCTCCCTCTGGCTCGACCCCGCGCCGATCATCGAGACCGACGGCGCCGACTCGCCGCGTGCGTTCGACGAGGTCGTGGTCGGCGCCGGCCTCACCGGCCTGGTCACGGCCGTCCTGCTCGCCCGCGCCGGCCGCCGCGTCGGCGTGCTCGAGGCCCGCACCGTCGGCGCGGTCACGACGGGCAACACGACCGCGAAGCTCAGCGTGCTGCAGGGCGCGCACCTGCAGCACGTGCGCAGGCGCACGTCGGAACGTGTGCTGCGCGCGTACGTCGAGGCGAACCTCGCCGGGCAGGCGTGGCTGCGCGCGTACCTCGCCGAGCGGGGACTGCCGGTGCAGGTGCGCGACGCCGTCAGCTTCGCCGCGTCGCCCGACGGTCGCTCGACCGTCGAGCGCGAAGTCGAGGCCGCGCGCTCGGCCGGCCTCCCGGTGACGACGCAGCTCGCCGAACAGTTGCCGTTCGAGGTGCACGCCGCGGTGCGGTTGCGCGACCAGGCGCAGTTCGATCCGATGGACGCGCTCGCCGCGCTCGCGGCCGAGTTCCGCGCCCTCGGCGGCGTCATCCGCACCGGCGTTCGCATGACCGGCGCGCGCGTCGGCCGGCCGGTGCGCGTGCGCACCACGGCCGGTGAGTTCACCGCCGAGCGACTCGTGATCGCGACCGGCATCCCGATCCTCGACCGTGGGCTGTACTTCGCGAAGCTGCGCGGGCACCGCTCGTACGCGGCCGCCTATCGAACGGATGCCCCGCTGCCGCAGGGCATGTACCTCAGCGTCGACAGCCCGACGCGGAGCATCCGCACCGCTCCCGAACCAGACGTCGCCGCCGGTGCGCCCGAGCTGCTGCTGGTCGGCGGCTACGGGCACGAGGTCGGCCGCGAGCCGTCGCCGCGATCTCGCGTCGACGGCCTCGAGGCATGGACGCAGCAGGTCTGGCCGGGCGCCAGGCAGACCCACCGCTGGAGCGCGCAGGACTACGAGACGCCGCACGGCGTGCCGTTCGTCGGCTGGCTCCCGCGCGGCCGCGGGCGGGTGTTCGTCGCGACCGGCTACGACAAGTGGGGCATGACGAACGCCGTGCAGTGCGCGCTCACGCTCGCGGGCGACCTGCTCGGCGAACTGCCCGAGTGGGCTCGCACGCTCCGCCACCGCGTGAGCCGCCCGGCGGCGATCGGCGCCGGCATCGGCATGAACGCCGCGGTCGCGAAGCACTACGCGGTCGGCTGGGCGCGCGCGATGACGAGACCGGCGCCGGATGCCACGCCCGAGGGTGGGGGTGCAGTGGGGCGCGCGACGCGGCCGGGAGGCCGGGTGCCCCTGCCGACCGCGGTCTCGACGGTCGACGGCGTCACCTGCCGGGTCTCGGGCATGTGCCCGCACCTCGGCGCCGTGCTCGCGTGGAACGACGCGGAGCGCACCTGGGACTGCCCGGCGCACGCCTCGCGGTTCACGGCCGACGGCCGACTGCTCGAGGGACCGGCGAAGCGGGGCCTGCGCACTCGGTGAGTCGGCGCGGGAAGGTCCGTCGTCGTCAGCCGCGATCGGTCACCGCTCCGGCGCGCACGGAGCGTCTTCGGCAGCGGCCCGTTGCGCGACGATCTCCTCGACGGCGTCGGCCACCGCGGCACCCCACTCCACATCGGCGGTCGCGACGCACTCGTAGCCTCCTCCCGGTGTCGTCGACTCGCCCCAGCCGATCGCGAGCCGCAGCTGGGAGATGTCGGCGTTCACCCCGAAACCGGGTGTGAACGCCATGGCGTGCTCCGCGGCGTCGACGAGCGTGTCGGTCGACGCCGTCTCGTCGAGCCAGACCGCAACCGTGCCGGTCCCGCCGAAGGGAAGCGTGTTGGAGACGTTGCCGTCGGCTGCGACCACCCCGTCGACCCCCGACATGTACGCCTCGAACCGCGCGTTCGCCTCGGTACCGGCGTCCAATGCGCACCCGCTCGTCAACGCCGCCGCGGCCGCGACGGCGATGATGGCGAACGGGCGGAGCGGTCGGCGGGCACGGCGTCGCAGCGACGCCGCTCGGTCGGTCGGGTTCGCGCTGGCGGTCACTCGCGGAGTCTATCCACGCGGATGCCGCGGTTCGGACCGACTGGGGATGGTCGCCGCGCTACCGGCCCGTCGCCCCGGTACGCTGGGCGCTCGATGCGCGCACGACGAGATTCCATGACGGCGGAGCCGCAGCCCGTGCGCGCTCCAGGCTCGGCCGCGGGCCGTGCGCGAGTGCGATGGCGCGTCAGCCGTGTCGGGTCCGCGATCGCGACAGCCGTGCTGGTCGGGGCGCTCAGTGCCTGCACGATCACCTTCGGAGACCCCGCCCCCACGATGCCCGCCTTCAACGAGGCGGGGGCCGTGACGATCGCCGGCATCGAGCAGGGCGAGCCGCTGCGCTGGGATCTGAGCGCGCCGATCGACGCGGAATCGATCGGACTCGGCGAGTCGATGGACATGGTGCGAGTGCCGGATGAGCGCACGAACGTCGCACTGACCCTTCCCGACGGTGACTGGACGTCGGTGGCGGAGCAACTCACGATCACCCCACGGCACGGATACGTCGGAACGATCAACGTCTTCCGGACGCTCTCGGGTGGGCCGGCGGTGCACGAGCAGCTCATGGGCGATGCGGAGGTGCTCGGCTTCCCGCGGGAGCGGATCGACCGTTGGCTGGCCGAGCTCCCGTCGACGCTCGACGAGTCGCGGGTGGGCGACCCGCGGGCCCGCACTGGCCTGCACGGATCGAACGGCGCCGTGGTCACCTCGGTCGAGATCAGCCACGACCCGGGACCGGGCGGCGACGAGCGGATCCGGCTCTGGTACGCGATCGGCCCGATCGTCCCCGACTGAGGCGCCGCGCGGCGTCGGTCAGTCGGTCACTCGCATTCGGACGCGTCGAGCGGCGCCGAGAGTGTGATGCCGAACGGCGCCTTCGGCGGCTTCGCGCTCAGGCGCAGCTCGGCCGCGTGCGGATCGCGACTCACCCGCACCTGCCACCCGCCCTTCGGGTCGTCGAGCTCGGAGAGCTCGTCGAACCCGTGCTCCTCGAGGACGGGGTTCACCACGGCCTCGATCTCCGCCCATCCCACGGCGTCGTCGATCAGTGACGGCGTGGCCTCCTGGCTGGAGGCGTACAGCCGGCACTCGCCGGTCGGTGCCGTAGCGTGCGGCGCGCGCCCATCGGAGCTCCACGCCGCCTCGGGATAGGCCGTGGCGAGCGCTTCGACGACGCCGCTCATCGTCGCCTCGAGATGCTCCGAGCCTTCGTCGGCGGGCAGTGGCGTCGGCGTGGCGCAACCGGCCAGGGCGGACGCCGTGATCGCGACGCCGCCGAGCAGGGCGAGGAGGTGGCCGCCGGTGAGGGCGGTGCGCGCGGTGGGCATGCCGACGAGCCTATTGGCGATGCCGGCGCGGGCTACTCCCAGGTCGCGGTATCCGGATCGATCCCGTGGTGGCGCGCCGACTCGTCGATGCTTCGACGGAACCACGTGGCGAGGCCCTCACCGATCCCGTTGTAGTACGACGAGAACCCGGGGTCGGCTTCGAACATGCGGCCCAGGCACACCTGCATCCGTTGCGTCAGCGGGAAGAAGTTCGAGAACAGCTCGCGGTGGCGTTCGACGAGGTCGTCCGCCTCCGCGCTCCCCGGCTCGACGCCGCGGCGCACCGCGTCGGCGAGGTCGCGCTGGAGCGCGGACATGTCCTCCGAGAGCGCGCGCCACTGGGCCTTCGAGCGCGACGCGGAGCGCTCGGCGAACTGCGCCCACTGTCGCGACCCTCCCCAGACGAAGCGGGCCGCGCGCGCTTGCTGCGGGTTCCAGTCCTCCCCGAAGATCTCGCGTTGCTCGTCGTCGTTCATCAGGATGCCGCGCTCGTGCGCGTCCGTCATGCGCTCGAGCCGTTCGTCGAGCTGCTGGAGGTCGTGGATCTGCTCGGCGAGTCGGGCCCGCTGCTGGCGCAGCGTGATTCCGATCTCCGTGGCCGCATCGTCGAGCACCCCACGAATCGCGTCGAGCGTGAGTCCTGCGTCGCGATACGCAACGACACGGCTGAGGCGCTCGAGGTCGTCCCACGTGTAGAGGCGGTAGCCGGCGGAGGTTCGGCGCGACGGCGATGCGAGTCCGATCTCGTCCCAGTGGTGCAGGGTGCGCACCGTCAGCCCGAGGAGATCGGCGGCCACCCCGACCGTCGCATCCTCATCGATCTCGTCGTCCACCATCCAGGTCATTGTGCTCCTCCCCGCGGGTCATCCGGGGCGAAGATCCCGACGGAGGCGAAATCGCGCCCGACGTCGCTGTCGGGAGTGAACGGGGTGGCCGCCGTGAACGTGACGTGCGCCCCCTCGGGAGTGATGACGGCGATGTCGCGCGTCCTCCACGCCGTGTCGTACGGCCCCGTGACCGAATCCGGCGACAGCGCCCGGCACGCGTCGGCCACGGATTCGAGCTGGCCGAGGACGCAGGAGACGAACACCTGGGCCGTGCCTGCCGCCGGAGGGGCCGCAGCGTCGCCCGCGGGAGCCGGATCGTCGTCCGCGGGCACGAGCAGGACGTCCTGGAATGCCCACCGCCGCAGGTGCACGATCTGCCCGGGCACGTTGAACAGGTCGACGAATCCGAGTCCGCGGACCCAGAAATCGGTCGATGCGTGAAGGTCCCTCGTCGGGATCTTCACGAACATCGGCATCGCGTAGATGCCGAGGAACGGTTCCGGCGCGACCGCGTCGGGGCCGTCGGGAACGGGGCTGATCTCGAAGGCATTGAAGTACTCGGTCATATGGCCCACCTTGGGACCTCACGTCGCGTGAGGGTCAACTCGGGTCGTCCGCAGCGCTGTCCCCAGCCCTCGAAACCCGCGATATCCACTCGCGTCAGGTGCGGGTGTCGGATGCCTCCGCGGCGGCCGCCGCGATCGCGTCGACGCCAGCGAGCCCGCCCGTGGCGAACGCCGTGACGGCGTCGAGCGCGGCATCCGCGCCGAGCACTCGGGTGTGACCCGAACCGGTGGTGAGGACCAGCCGCGATCGCTCGCCGTGCGCGGCGTGCAGTCGCTCGCCCTCGGAGGCGGCCACCTCGCGATCGCCGCGGTCGTGCACGACGAGCAGGGGCACGTCGTCGGGAAGGGGATTCGCGGCTGCGTCGAAACGGCGCCAGACTTCAGCCTCGGCCTCGCCCGGGAAGACGCGCCCGGCGAACCGGCTCGCGAGCTCGTTGGCGGCGGCCGTGCCGAGCCCGGTGCCTGCGGCGAATGCGTCGGGGAGATAGCGGGCGCGCGACATCGAGGCGATCGCGACGACGGCTCCGGTGGCGGTGCCGCCGCGCACGGCGGTGACGGCGGCGAGCCCGCCGAACGAGTGGCCGACGATGGCGTGGAAGCGGCCGTGCCGCGACTGCATCGCGTCGATCGCCGCCAGCCAGTCGCGGATGTCGGTGCGCCGCCCGGGGGAGTCGCCGTTCGCCGGCGCATCGAACGCGACGAGCCGGAATCCCTCGGCGCGGAGCTCGCGAACGATCGGCGCGAACTGCGACGCCCGCCCGCGCCAGCCGTGCGCGAGCAGGATCGTGTCGGCGCCGGTGCCCCATTCGTAGGCGGCGAGGTCGCGACCGCCGACGCGCAGGGTCGAGCGCCTCGCCTGGTCGTGCACGCCCCGGTCGTGCTCACGCACGCGCTGGGTCGGCAGCGAACGCGTGAACAGCGGCATCGCGATGCAGGCGGCGGTCGCGGGCGAGGTGCGCTCGACGGCTCGCGCGGCGGCGATCGTGGCGGTGACGGTGGCGTGCATGGGTCCTCCGATCGGTGGGGTGAGGCATCCGATGCGCGTTCGAAAATCAATACGAACGATCGTACGGACACTTCGGAGGCCACTATACGCACGATCGTGCGTAAAATCGAGGAATGGATGACGCCGAGGTCGCGATCGACGGACGCCGCGCCAGGGGCGACGCCTCGCGGCGCATGGTGCTCGAGCGCGCGGCCGACCTCGCCTCGGTCGAGGGGCTCGACGGGCTCTCGATCGGCCGGCTCGCGACCGCGGCCGAGGTGAGCAAGAGCGGCATAGCCACATTGTTCGGCTCGAAGCAGCAGCTGCAGCTCGCGACGATCGCCGCGGCGACCGAGCGGTTCACGGCCACCGTGATCGTGCCCGCGCGGGTGCATCCGCGCGGCCTCCGGCGGCTGACCGCGCTGCTCGACAGCGTCGTCGCCTACTCGCAGAACCGCGTCTTCCCCGGCGGATGCTTCTTCTCGGCCGCGGCCGCCGACTTCCACGCGAAGAGCGGGCCCGTGCGCGACGCGCTCGCCGACCAACTGGAGGACTGGATGGACTACCTCGCGATCAGCGCCCGGTTCGCCGCCGAGCGAGGCGAGTTGCCGGGCCTCGACGACGCCGACCAGTTCGCGTTCGAGGCGCAGGGCATCTTCGAGTGGATGAACCTCATGGCCGTGATCCGCGAGCACCGCAGCGAGCCGATCTACGGCCGCGCGCGCACGGCGTACCACGCGCGGCTGCTCGCGCTCGGCGCGGATCCCGCGATCGCCGCACTCGTGCTCGAGCCGGGCGCGGCACTGCGGCCGGTGATGGCGTGAATGTGCGCAGATGCGCGGAAGCGGCATCCTGTCGCGCACATCTGCGCTCGTTCACCGATTCTTCCCACGCGCGGTCTTCCCAGCGCCGGATGCCTCGCCTAGCCTGACCCGAGTATGGGGCCGGTGGGGCCTCGCATCCTCGGGGAGCTCGCATGCATCGTCCGGTCCGTACATCCGCCCGTCGCGGGGGCATCGTCGCCGCCGCGGCCGCCTCGCTCGTCGCGGCCGGCCTCGTCGCCGCCCCGGCGGCGGTCGCCGCTCCCGACGGCGGCCTCATCATCAGCGAGGTGGTCGAGGGCAGCTCCAACAACAAGGCGGTCGAGCTCTTCAATGCCTCCGACGCCGCCATCGACCTCGCCGCGACGACGACGTCGCTCGCGTTCTCGTTCAACGGGTCGGCGACCGCGGGGCTCACGATCCCGCTGACCGGCAGCATCCCGGCCGGCGCGACCTACGTCGTCGCGCACGCCTCGGCGTCGGCGCCGATCCTCGCGGTCGCCGCGCAGACGAACTCGTCGGGGTGGTTCAACGGCGACGACGCGATCTCGCTGCTCCAGGCGGGCGCGGTGGTCGACTCGTTCGGCCAGGCCGGCGTCGACCCGGGCACCGAGTGGGGCACGGGCCTCGTCTCCACGGCCGACAACACGCTGCGCCGCACCGCGACGGTGTGCGTCGGCGACAGCGTGCCGGACGACGCGTTCGATCCGGCCGCGCAGTGGACCGGGCTCGCGACCGACACGTTCGACGGCCTCGGCGCGCACACGACCGACTGCGACGGCGTCGTGCCCGAGCCCGTCTCCCCCGTGATCAACGAGTTCTCGGCCAGCACGACGGGCGACGACGAGGAGTACCTCGAGGTCTTCGGCGACCCGAACGCCGACCTCTCGGGCTATGCCGTGCTCGAGGTCGAGGGCGACACCGCTCCGACCTCGCCGGTGGGCCTCGTCGACGGCGTCTTCCCGCTCGGCACGACCGATGAAGACGGCCGGTACCTCGTCGACCTCGCCAACGGCGATCTCGAGAACGGCACGGTCTCGCTGCTGCTGGTCTCGGGCTTCACGGGCGCCGCGGGCGACGACCTCGATGTCGAGAACGACGGCGTGCTCGACGCGGGTCTCGCGTTCGAGGTCGTCGACGCCGTCGCCGTGACCGATGGGGGAGCCGGCGACGCCGCATACGGCGGCGTCGTGCTCGGCGTCTCCTACGACGGCCTGCCCTTCGCGCCCGGCGGCGCGTCGCGCATCCCCGACGGCACCGACACAGATGCCCCGGCCGACTGGGTGCGCAACGACTTCGACCTCGCGGGCATCCCCGGCCGACCCGGCACCCTCGTCGACGGCGAGGCCGTGAACACCCCCGGTGCCGAGAACACGACCGAACTCGTCGTCGAGCCCGAGCCGGGCCCCGATGCCTCGTGCGAGGCGGACTTCGTGACGATCGGCTCCGTGCAGGGCAGCGGCGACGTCTCACCCGTCGTCGGCGACCTGGTCGAGATCGAGGGCGTGGTCACCGGCGACTTCCAGGACGGCGGCTTCGAGGGCTACTACGTGCAGGACCCGGGCGACTGGGATGCTGCCACGTCGGACGGCATCTTCGTGCACGTGCCCGAGGGCCCGGAGGTCGCCGCGGGCGGCATCCCGGTCGCGCCCGGTGACACCGTGCACGTCGTCGGCACGGTCAGCGAGTTCTTCGGGCTCACCGAGGTCACCGCGACGGGCCCGCTCGCGGTCGAGGTGTGCGGCACGGGCGCCGAGCTGCCCGCACCGATCGCGCTCGAGCTGCCGATCGCGCCCGCCGACCGCGAGGCGTACGAGGGCATGCGCGTCACCCTGCCACAGACCCTCACGATCCTCGAGACGTTCGAGTACGGCCAGTTCGGCCTGATCACGATGGGCACCGAGCGGCACAACCAGCCGACCGCGATGTTCCTGCCGGGGTCGCCCGAGGCGGTCGCGCTCGCCGAGTTCAACGTGAACGACTCGATCGGCCTCGACGACGGCCGTGGCGTGCAGAACCCCGACCCGGCGATCCACCCGAACGGACAGGAGTTCACGCTCGACAACGCGTTCCGGGCCGGCGATCACGTGACCAACGCCACGGGCGTGCTCGACTACCGGTTCGACCAGTGGTCGGTGCAGCCGACGCAGCCGGCGGACTTCGAGTCGGTGCTGCCTCGCGAGAGCCTGCCCGACGTCGGCGGCGACCTGAAGGTCGCGAGCTTCAACGTGCTGAACTACTTCACGACCCTCGACTCGCGTGGAGCGAACACCCCCGAGGAGTTCGAGCGCCAGCAGGCGAAGATCGTCGCCGCGATCTCCGAGATCGACGCCGACGTCGTGGGCCTCATCGAGATCGAGAACAACGGCGGCGTCGCGGCCAACGCGCTCGCCGAGGCGCTCAACGCCGTGATGGGAGCCGGCACGTACGACGTGATCGAGACCGGCCCGCTCGGCACCGATGTCATCACGACGGCCCTCATCTACAAGCCGGCGCTCGTCGAGCCGCGCGGCGCGCACGCGGTGCTCGACACGAGCGTCGACCCCCGCTTCCTCGACGACTTCAACCGCCCGGCGCTCGCGCAGACCTTCGCGTCGATCGAGACCGGCGAGCAGGTCACGGTCGTCGTGAACCACCTGAAGTCGAAGGGCTCCGACTGCAACGACGTCGGCGACCCGACCGACCCGAACGGGCAGGGCAACTGCAACGGCGTGCGCACGGCCGCCGCCGAGGCCATGGTCGACTGGCTGGCGGGCGACCCCACGGGCCAGGGCGCGGTGGGCCGCGAGCTCATCATCGGCGACCTCAACTCCTACGACCACGAAGACCCGATCCGCGTGCTCACGGGGGCGGGCTACACCGACCTCGAGAAGCAGTTCAACGGCGAGGAGGCGTACTCGTACGTCTTCGACGGGCAGCTCGGCTACCTCGACTACGCGCTGGCCGGCACCGGCCTCGTCGCCGAGGTGACGGGCGCGACCGCGTGGCACATCAACTCCGACGAGCCGAGCATCATCGACTACGACATGACCTTCAAGAAGCCCGCGCAGGACG
Organism: Agromyces agglutinans; assembly: GCF_009647605.1. Classification (GTDB taxonomy): domain Bacteria; phylum Actinomycetota; class Actinomycetes; order Actinomycetales; family Microbacteriaceae; genus Agromyces; species Agromyces agglutinans. Next base: position 203,741 of record NZ_WJIF01000002.1, read on the forward strand.
CGCTCTTCGCGCCCGACGCCTTCCGGTCGAGCGACCACGACCCGGTCATCGTCGGCATCGAGCTGACGCCGCCCGACACGACGGCGCCGACGCTCGAGCTCGACGCCGACCCGGGGCGCATCTGGCTGCCCCTCGGCCAGTGGCGAACGATCGACATCGACGTGGAGGCATCCGATGACTCGGGCGACGTCACCGTCGAACTCGTCGCGGCGACCGCGCAGGGCTCGAAGCGCGCCGAGGTGCAGCAGATCACCGACACCCGATTCCGGGTGCGGGCCATGCCGCACGCGTCGTACACCTTCGAGTACCGCGCGACGGATGCCTCGGGCAACAGCGTGACCGACCGCGTCACGGTGTACACGGGGCTGCAGGGAATCTGGCCGTTCGGTCTCTAGCCCCCAGGCGGCGCACGCCCCTTCACCCGAGGGAGGGGCGCGCGTCGGCCTGGCGTCGGAGACCCGCGCGCCCGTCGAGCGGCATGGGTGAGCCTCGAGGAGCACAATGACCCTCATGGACGCTCCGCTCGCCACCACCTTCACCGCTGGGCTGCCCGAGTGGCTCGTCGCCGATCTCGATGCCGTCTCTTCGAGAAGACTCGTCACGCCCGAGCAGCGCGTCGCGCTCGTGAACGAACTCGCCGACCGCAACTGGCGGGCGGGCAACGGCGGGCCGTTCGCGGCGCTCGTGGTCGACATGTCGACGAATCGACTCGTCTCGGTCGGCGTCAACGTGGTGCTCGCGACCGGGCTCAGCTCGACCCACGCCGAGGTCACTGCGCTGAGCCTCGCCCAGCAGCGCCTCGGCCGCTGGGATCTCGGCGCCGACGGCGCCGACCTCGAGCTCGTGGTCAACTGGCGGACCTGCGTCATGTGCTACGGCGCGGCGATGTGGTCGGGGGTGCGCCGGCTCACGCTCGCGGGCGACGGGCCGGAGTGCGAGCAGCTCACCGGGTTCGACGAGGGCCCGTTGGCGGCCGACTGGCGCGAGGAGTTCGAGCGCCGTGGCATCCGCGTGACGACCGATGTCGCCCGCGACGAGGCGGTCGAGGTGTTCCGTGCCTTCGGTGCGTCGGACGCGGTCGTCTACAACGCTCGCGGGGCAGCGTCGGGCTGAGCCGACGCCGATGGCTTCAAACCAGGAAGCACCACACGAGCACCGCGACGCAGAGCACGAGCATCCCGGTGGCATTGACGAACAGGTTGCGGCCGAAGTCACGCGCGCGCACGTGCATGCCGATCGCGACGAGGAAGTAGGCCACGAGGGCCGCCGACGTGAGGAGGCCGAGGAACGGGACCCAGATGCCGAGCACGAGGCCCGCAGCCGCCGCGAACTTCAGCGGCGCCATCACCCACCACAGGCTGCGCGGCCAGCCGACGTCGACGAAGCACTGCGCGATGAAGGCGACCGGCTTCATGCACAGGATGCCGTCGACCAGCTGGACGGCCGCAAGGATGAGCACCGGCCAGATCGGTTCGGGGAGCAGGGTCATCGTCACCTCCTTTGCATTCCATACCATACCGTATGGTACGGATCGCTGGTAGGATGAACCATGCCCACCCGTGACGATTGGCTCGACGAAGGCCTCCGCGTGCTCGCCGAACAGGGCGCGCCCGCCGTGCGAACCGACCGCATCGCGGCGCGTCTCGGCCTCACGAAGGGATCGTTCCACCATCACTTCGCGGGGGCGCCCGATTATCGACGGTCCCTGCTCGACCGCTACGAGTCGCAGATGCTCGCGGCGCTCGACGCGGTCGTGGCCGAGGCATCCGCCGCCTCTCCCGGAGACACGTTCGCGATTCTCCGCGATCGGGCGGCGTCGGCGCTCGAACAACCGCTCGAGGCGGCCATGCGCGCGTGGGCGTTCCAAGACGACGATGCACGGGCAGCGCAGGGGCGCGTCGACACGGCCAGGCTCGAGGCGCTGACCGCGCTCTGGAGCCGCGTGGTCGACGACCCGGCCGACGCGCGCACGGCCGCCCTGCTGCCGCACCTCGTCGTCATCGGTGCGGGCATGGCGCTGCCGCCGGTCGATCGCGACGATCTCGCACGGTTGTTCGACCTGCTCGTGCGGCTCGTGCCGCACGCCGGCGGCGCGGGCGGCGGTGACTGAGTCGGCGCCTGCGGTTGCTCGGATTGGCCGTGAGTCGCGGGTTCAAGCACCGTTACTCAGTCAGCGCCGCAATGGATCCGCCTGCTGGCTCGGGCGGAAGAGATCACCCGTCAGAGATCGGAACCCGGAGGAGGCCATTCATTCGATGGGAGATCAATCGGCTCGGAGGTGGTCCAACTGACGATCCGCCCCATGACCCCCACGCGGAGGAGAGCGAACTCGCCATGCTTCTGAGCGCCTCGCTTCGAGAGACCGAACCACGGAGACCCGGAAGTAGCGAAGGACATCAAGTCCCGGTTCCTGTGCACCTGGTCGGTGATCTTCAGGACAGCCTCTTTATCGGTGCGGTCAACCAATTCCCAACCGTCGGCCACCATGCGCTTGATCGTTTGCGTGAGGAGGGAATCCCAAACCAGCGCCATGTCGTCAGGCTATTGCAGGCCACCGCGCCACCGACCTTGGTCGACAACTCTCGACAGTCCCGGGTCTTTCGGATCAGTTCCACGTGCCGGACCCCTCACCTAGGCTCTGACCCATGCCCAGGAACCCGAACGGCCGGCTCCAGGTGGTCTGCGGGCCGATGTTCGCCGGCAAGTCCGAGGAGCTCCTGCGGCGAGTCCGCCGTGCGCAACTCGCCGGACTCGCCGTCGAGGTCGTCAACCACGCGCTGGACGATCGCCACACTGCGGGCCGAGTTGCCTCGCACTCGGGGCTCAGCATCGCGTCCCGATCCGTGCCCCACGTGGAGTCGCTCGTGGAACTGGTCGGCGAACGCGAGTTGGACCTGCTGGCGATCGACGAGGCCCAGTTCTTCGGGCCGGAGCTCGTCCCGGCCGTCGACACGTTGGTGCGCACCGGGATTTCGGTGGTCGTCGCCGGTCTCTGCGTGACGTTCGACGGCCGTCCCTTCGAACCGCTCCCGTCGCTCATGGCGCTCGCCGAGGACGTCACGAAGCTCACCGCCGTGTGCGCGGTGTGCGGACAGGACGCCGCATTCCATCAGCGCGTCTTCGCCTCCGACGTCGCGGACGCTCGCGTCGCGACCGCCGAGCACGTGGGCGGCATCGAGTCGTACCAGGCCCGCTGCAGGCGGCACTTCGGCGAACGGGGCCCTCGCTCCGCGTGATGCGTCGCCCAACCGACGGTCCCGCCATCTCGGAGTCGGCTATCGGGCGGCCGCGTCCGGCAGGGGTCTGCTGATCGGCACGAGTGGCGGTGGCGTCCACGCTCCGGTTCGGACATCGTCGCGCGGAAGGTAGAGCCGCAAGTCAGCGGTGAACGGCTTGCCCGCCGGTGTGGGGAGCCAGTTCGTCTCGGGGGTGCCGGTCGGGAGCTCGGGTGCGAACGTCAGCGTGATCGCCCCGTCGGCGTCGGCTTCCAGGGGACGGCCGGATCCGACGGTGAATCGGCCCGCGCGGTTCGGGACAAGCAGGTAGTCGGGCTTGCCGTACACCGTCAACGACCAGAATGCGTCGACGACCGCGTCGGGCAGGGTGTCGGGGGCGAATCTCATCCGGTACACGTGTTCGCCGGTCGTCGGAGCACCGTTCGCGTCGACGTGGAGGAGTTCGTACACCGCCTCCCTGGAGGAGTTCCACCAGATGCCGCCGAAGTTCGCGGTGGCGCGGAACCAGTAGTCGTCGCCGAACTTCGGGTAGGCGGCTGTGGAGGACCATCCGTTGGTGACGTTGCCGAAGTGCGCGACGAAGTCCATGAACGCCGGCACCGCGGCCGAGCGGATCTGCTGGTCGAGGGCCGCCACGCGGTCGGAATCGTCACGCAGGAACGCGCTGATTCGGCGCGCGAGGGGTTGCAGCTCATCGGCTCTGCCGCAGGCATCCGCCGGAGTGAGCGCGGCAGACAGGTATGGCTCGGTGAACATCCACGCCCCCGGCAGGTGGGCGTTGTCGAACGCGGGGATCTCGATCGGAGCCGACACCGCCGGCGACCCCGTCGAGGAGAGCGTGAATCCGTGCTGGAGCCGCACGGCCGCATCAACGTCGTCACCGATCTGCACGCGAGTGAGCAGCTTGGCCTTCGACGACGGGATATCGACCCGGTAGCAGCCCTCGGGGATCGCGGGAGAGCTGCCCGCCAGGCAGATCGCAAAGCGACCGTTCGGATGATCCGGGAAGTTGCGGTCGTTGATGTTGTGCGTGATCTCGGCCCACTCGTCCACGATCTGGGCCGTGTAATACCGCCCGGCCGGCACGGCCGGGATCTCGAGGATCGCCGGGGTGTGCTCGTCGACGGCGATCCACGCCTCGGAGTAGACGACATCGAGGTTGGGGTTCACGAATGTGGGCGCGGATGCCGCGGAAGAGCCCACGACCACTGCCGGGTTGTGCTTGAGGACGTTGTACCCGATGCCCTCCTCGGCAACGTCGACGCCCTCCTGCCGCATCACCAGGTAGCGGCCCAGCAGGTACACCCACGCTTCCGTGACCTGCTCGTTCGTCGGCGAAGTCGCATCAACCATCTACATCCCCCAATGTGCGCGATCAGGCGATCGCGCGCACCCCACCATATCGACGAGGCATTCATCGACCGAGGCGACGTCGAGCGCTGATGATGGGCCGTCGGTTCCCCGACGGCCCATCATCAGGACGACATGAGGGGTCAGTCGCGAGGACCGCGCCCATGACGGCGACCGCCGTCGTGCACGTGCACGTGGACGTGCACATCCTGGCGGCCGTGGCCGTGGCCGTGGCCGTGGCCGTGGCCGTGCCCGTGGCCGGCGCCGTCGGGCGCGCAATCGGGCCGCCGGCGACCGAAGCCGTGACGCTCGAAGCCGGGGCGCTCGTGCTCGTCGCGCTCCGGGCCGAAGCCCTGTTGCTCATGCGGGCCGAAGCCTTCGTGGCCATACCGGCTTCGCGGGCCGAAGCGGCGGCCGCCGCGGCGACCGCGCGGCATGGGTGCGGATTCGTCCCAGCCGAGCTCGCGCGCGATGGTCTCGAGGGTTGCGAGGGTGGTCTCGTATGCCTCGGGGCTCACGGCGCCGGCGACGCGTTCGCGGAGCGAGCGCACCTGTGCGAAGAGGCGATCCCGGGCCTCGCGGCCCGCGTCCGTGAGCTCGGGCGGGATGCCCTCGACCCAGCCGCGCTCGGCCAGGCGGCCGAGCTTGTCGGGGCGGGCGCGCAGGCGCGCGGCGAGCTGCTCATCACGGGCGTCGCCCGCGAGCAGGTTCAGGGCGCGCCAGTCGCGGCGGGTCAGGCCATCGGCGGCGAAGAGCGCCTCCATCTCCTCGGAGAGGCGGCGGTCGACGACCTTGAGCCAGAAACCGAGGGGGCGGTTCGGCGTCGCCCCGGTTTCCGGTCCGTCGTGGTCGTGCCCAGGTGCGTGCTGGTGGTCGCGCTCGTTCATCGAGTCGTTGCCCGGCTCGTCGGGGATCTGTCGATCGGTGTTCATGGGGTTCCTTTCCTCGGTGCACCTCGTGGGTGCCCGGCGCGCGATGCGCGAGATGTGTTGCATGTCTCATGACATGTATATGTAGGATGACATGCATGTCCGACTCGAGTCAAGCGACGCCCGGCGAACCCACAGGTTCCGATCCCGTCGACGAGATCGACCGGGCGCTGGGGTCGCTCCGCGGCGGGCGAGCGGGCGGCCCCGGCGGCCCCTTCGGGCCGGGCCCGATCGGAGCCGGCCCCTTCGGAGCCGGCCCCTTCGGACCGGGCCCGTTCGGCCGAGGCCCGAGCAGGGCGCACCATGGCCACCATGACGACGGTGAACACTCGCAGCGCCGCGGACACCACGGCCGACCCGACCGCCGCGGGGGCCCCGGCGCGCGCGGCGGCCATGCCGCCCTGCGGCTGCTCGCCGCGCTCCACACGCACGGCCCGAGTTCGGTGAGCGCCCTGGCCGAGCACATCGGCGTCGATCAGCCACGAGCGAGCCGACTGGCCCAGGCCGCGGTCGAGGCCGGACAGGTGCGGCGCGACGTCGACCCGGCCGACGCCAGGCGGAGCATCCTCGTCTTGACCGACGCCGGTCGAGCGGCGCTGACGTCGACCCTCGACCGTCGGCGCGGCGCCATCGAGGCCGCGCTGTCGGGGTTCAGCGACGCCGAGCGCGTCGAGTTCGCGAGGCTCTTCACCCGCTTCGTCGAGGCCTGGCCGCGCGAGCGCTGATCGCGTCAGCCGCGAGCACTGATCGCCGCCACCCACGAGCAGCACGGCCCCCGCCGGCCGACCCGCGAAGCGGCCCGCTACCCCGCCAACTCCGCCGGCACGGGCTTCGCCTCGAACCCCGCAGCCGCCACTCGCTCGGGCTCGTGCCGCAGGCACGCGGTCGTGCGACGGGGGTCGTCGTCCGCGACATCCGGTGCCGTGAGCCGCGGCGCGAGCGCCGCGCAGGCATCCCACGCGAAGGCGCAGCGATCGCGGAAGTGGCAGCCGCCGCCGAGCTTCGCGAGGTCGGGCGGCGATCCGGGGATGCCGGTCAGCTCGCGGCGCGGGCCGCGCAGCGGCGGGAAGGAGTGCAGCAGCGCCGACGAGTACGGATGCCGCGGCCGCTGGTACACGTCGAGCGACGCGGCGTCCTCGACGATCTCGCCCGCGTACATGATCGCGATCCGGTCGGCGATCTCGATGAGCAGCGAGACGTCGTGCGTGATGAAGATCACCGAGAAGCCGAGGCGGTCGCGCAGCTCCGCGATCTGCTCCACGATCTGGCGCTGCATCACGACGTCGAGCGCGGTGGTCGGCTCGTCCATGATCAGCACCTGCGGCTCGAGCGCGAGCGCCATCGCGATCATCACGCGCTGGCGCATGCCGCCCGAGAGCTGGTGCGGGTACGAGCGCAGCCGGTCGGGCGAGATGCCGACGAGTTCGAGCATCTCGGCGGCGCGCGCCATGGCGTCGGCCTTCGACATGCCGGGGCGGTGCGCGAGGATGCCGTCGGCGATCTGCCGGCCGATGCGGTACACCGGGCTCAGCGAGTTCATCGCGCCCTGGAACACGATCGCGAGGTCCTGCCAGCGCGACTCGCGCAGCGACTGGTCGTCGAGCCGGAGGATGTCGGTCTTGCGCCCGTCGCGGCCGGTGAAGAGCACCTCGCCGCCCGTGATGAGTCCGGGCGGGGGAAGCAGCCGGGTCGCCGCATACGCGAGCGTCGACTTGCCGCACCCCGACTCGCCCGCGAGTCCGAGCACCTCGCCGCGACCCAGCGTGAGCGACACGTCGCGCAGCACGTGCACCGGGTCGTCGTCGTAGCCGTAATCGACCGACAGGTTGCGGATCTCGAGCACCGGGTCGTCGGCCGGCGCGCGTCGCGCTCCGGTTTCGGGGGTCGTGAGCGTCATGCGCGGGCTCCCTTCGAGGTCGGCGAGGATGCCTCGGCCTCGGCCGAGGCCGCGGCATCCGCCGGCCGTGCGGCATCCGCCGGGCGTGCGGCATCCGTCGGTTCCGTATGCTCCGCCAGGTGCGGCGCGATCGCCGTGCGAGGGGCATCCGTCTCGCGAACCACCGGCGTGAAGCCGATGCGGGGTCGGATGCCTCGCTTGCGCAGCGACTTCGCGTTCACGCCGGTCGAGCGCAGGCGCGGGTTCACGAACTCGTCGATGCCGAAGTTGATGAGGGTGAGCGCCATGCCGAGCAGGGCGATGCACAGGCCCGCGGGCACGAACCACCACCAGGCGCCGCGCTGCAGGGCGAGCTGCGCCTGGGCCTGGTAGAGCACGGTGCCCCAGTTCCATTCGCCCGTGTTGCCGATGCCGATGAACGACAGCGTGATGAGCGACAGCACGGCGAACGCGACCGTGCCGACGAATCCCGATGCGATGATCGCGGTGAGGTTCGGCAGGATCTCGACCGTGATGATGCGCCAGGTGCTCTCGCCGTTGGCGCGCGCCGCCTCGACGAAGTCCCGCTTGCGCAACGACAGCGTCTGGGCCCGCAGGACGCGCGCGCCCCAGGCCCAGCCGGTGATCGCGATCACGACCGCGACCGTCACGCCGCCGACCGAGGGCAGCTGCCCGGCGATGATGATGATGAGCGGGAGCTGGGGGATCACGAGGAACACGTTCGCGAGCACCGAGAGGGTCTCGTCGCCGAGGCCGCCGATGTAGCCCGCCGTCACGCCGATGATCACGCCGATCGCGGTCGCCAGGATGCCGGCGACGAAGCCGACGATGATGACGCCGCGCGTGCCGACGACGATCTGCGAGAACACGTCCTGGCCGAGGTGGGTGGTGCCGAAGAGGTGTTGCCACGACGGCGGCTGCAGCACGTCCGAGGAGCGGGCGCTCGGGTCGTACGGCGCGATCCACGGGCCGATGATCGCGATGAGGAGGAAGAAGGCGAGGATCACGAGGCCGGCGACGGCCTTCGAGTTGCGCATGAAGAGGAACTTCGGGGGCTTGCCGCCGGCGCGCCGGCGCCCGAACCCGCCGCGCCCGCGTGCCGCGACCACTCCCGTCATCGGCGCCTGCGACGGCTTCGCGAGCTCTTCGCTCTCCTCGACGATGCTGGTGTCGATCGTCATGGTCAGCCCTCCTGCCGGGTGCGGGGATCGAGGATGCCGTACGCGATGTCGGCGACGATGTTCGCAATCAGCACCGCGACCGTGATGACGAGGAAGATGCCCTGCATCAGCGGGTAGTCCTTCGCGGCGACGGCGGTGAACAACAGGTACCCGATGCCCTGGTACGAGAACACGATCTCCATGACGAGCGTTCCGCCGACGATGAAGCCGAGCGAGAGGGCGAAGCTCGACACCTGCGGCAGGATCGCGTTGCGTGCGGCGTAGCCGAACATCACCGCGCGCTCCGAGAGACCCTTGGCCTGCGCGACCGTCACGTAGTCCTCGCTCGAGACCGTGACCATCATGTTGCGCATGCCGAGGATCCAGCCCGAGATCGATGAGATGACGATCGTCAGGGCGGGCAGCGTGCCGTAGTAGATCACGGAGCCCACGAACTCCCATGACCACATCGGGATGAGCGAGCGGTCGTAGCTTCCGCTGGCCGGGAACCATCCGAGGGTGACCGAGAAGATCGTGATCGCGATGAGCGCGAGCCAGAAGTAGGGCACGGCCGAGAAGAACGTCGAGATCGGCAGCAGCGAGTCGGCCCACGTGCCGCGGCGCCAGCCGATGCCGGTGCCGAGCAGCGTGCCGATCGTGAAGCTCAGGATGGTGGCGATGCCGACGAGACCGATGGTCCACGGCAGTGCCTGGGCGATGACGTCGGAGACCGGCGTCGGGAAGTACGTGAACGAGATGCCGAGGTCGCCGCGGAACAGCAGGGCCCAGTAGTCGAGGTACTGCTGCCAGAGCGTCGTGTCCTGATCGAGGCCGAAGAGGATGCGCAGCGACGCCTCGGCCTCGCTCGGGATCCGGCCCTGGTTCCGCGCGATGAGGGCGCGCACCGGGTCGCCCGGCATGATGCGCGGGATGAAGAAGTTGATGGTGACCGCGGCCCAGAAGGTGATCACGTAGAACAGGCCGCGGCGGAGGAAGAACCTCATGCCGCACCTCCCTCGGTCTCGATACGCTCCGCTCCTCGACCGGCGGGGGCGAGCACGGGCCGGTCGGGCCGGTCGGAGTATCCCCAGCACGCCGCCTCGCGCTCGTCCCCGACGCTGATCAGCGGCGGTACCTCGGTGCGGCAGAGGTCGGTGGCGAACGGGCAGCGCGGGTTGAAGCGGCATCCGCTCGGGGGCTTCACGAGGCTCGGCGCCTCCCCCCGCGCGCCGCGTGCGCGCGCCTCGAGATCGTCGGGGTCGGGCGCCGAGCGCACGAGCAGCTGGGTGTACGGATGCTTCGGATCCTGGGTGACCGATTCGGAATCACCCGACTCGACGATGCGTCCGGCGTACATGACCATGGTGCGATCGGCGAAGTACCGTGCCGAAGCGATGTCGTGCGTGATGTAGAGGATCGCGATGTGCAGGCGATCGCGGAGGTCCTGCAGCAGATTGAGGATGCCGAGGCGGATGGACACGTCGAGCATCGAGATCGGCTCGTCGGCCAACAGCACCTCGGGGTCGGCGGCCAGCGCACGGGCGATGGCGACGCGCTGGCGCTGCCCGCCCGAGAGCTCGTGCGGGTACTTCTCGATGTAGCGCTCGGCGGGCTTCAGCTGCACGCGGTCGAGCAGTTCGACGAGGGCTTCCTCGAGCTCGGCGCCGCGCAGGCGCCCGCGATGGATGCGGATGCTGCGCGTGAGGATGTGGCGCACGGGGTGCACGGGGTTCAGCGACCCGAACGGGTCCTGGAAGATCATCTGCACGCGGCCGACGTACCGCCGGAACGAGCGGCGGTTCCTGACCGCGGCATCCTCGCCGTGCAGCCGGATGCTGCCGCCCGTGAGCGGCATGAGCTGCGCGAGCAGCCGGGCGATGGTGGACTTGCCCGAGCCCGACTCGCCGACCAGGGCGAGCACGCGACCGCGGCGGAGTTCGAAGTTCACATCGTCGACCGCGTGTACGACATCGCGGGACCCGAGGCCCTTGAGCTTGAAATGCTTGCGCAGGTCCACGGCCTGGAGCACGACGTCGCCGGGGGCGCCGGTCGGCGCGTCGGGCCGGTCGGGCCCGGGGATGCGTAGGGAGGTCATCGTCCGCCTCGTCGCTCGGATGATCGGGTGGGGAACAGGTGGTGCGTCCCGGCAGTGCGCCGGGGTGATGCGGGGTGATGCGGCGGGCGCCAGGGGGGAGCGCCCGCCGCATCGGGGTGGGGAGAGGTTACTCGGTCGGAACGAGCTTGGAGAGGATGAGCGCCGCCTGCGGGCCGGTGGGCTGCGGGTTGGCGTACGGGTCCTCGGCCGTCGGGAAGCCCGTGTAGTTCACGGTCGAGTACTGGGCGACGGCGGGCCGCGACCAGATCACGATGCCCGGGACATCCTCGACGTAGCGCTGCTGCACGAGGTCGAGGGCGGCCTGGCGCTCCTCATCGGTGGTCGCGGCCTTGTAGGTCGCGAGCGCCTGGGTCACCTCGTCGTTCTGGTAGCGGCCGAAGTTCCAGTTCGCGGTCTCGCCGAGCGGCACGTACGACGCGCCGTCCATGATGTTCGAGTACATGTTCCACGGGGTGGACCCGCCGTCGGTCCAGTGCAGGCTCGCCTGGAAGTTGCCGAACGGGATGGTGTCGTTGAACCACGTGTCCTGCACGATCGCGTCGACCGTCGCCTCGGCGCCGAGCTCGGCGGCACCCTCGGAGATGATCGCGAGCGCGTCGAGGTAGTCGGTCCAGCCGCTCGGGTTGGTGAGCTTGAACGACACCTTCTCGCCGTCGGGGTCGACGAGCGCCTCGCCGTCCCAGGTGTAGCCGGCATCCGTCAGCACCTGCTTGGCACCGTCGATGTCGACCTCGCGCTCCTGGCCCTGGTAGGCGTCGGAGATGAAGGCGTCGCCCGAGGGCTGCGGCAGGCCGGTGACACTGGTGATCTCGGGCCACACGCCGTAGCCCGCGGTCTCGGTGATGTCGGCGTAGTCGATGGCCATGTTCAGGGCCTGGCGGAACGCCGGGTCGTCGAACGGCTTCGTCTCGTTGTTCAGGTACAGCACGTCGACGCCGAAGCCGCCGCCGGCGACCTGGTGGTAGTGCTCGGGGTTCTTGGCGATGAACGTCTCCTCGTAGTCGGGGATGAACGTCCAGCCCCACTGCGCCTCGCCGGTCGTGAGGGCCGTGGTGAGCCCCGCATTGTCGTTGAACGCGTCGTAGCGCAGCTGCGCGACCTTCGGCTTCTCGCCCCAGTAGTTCTCGTTCGGCACGAGCGTCACGGCCTGCGGCGTGAAGGTCTTGAGCGTGAACGGGCCGGTGCCGATCATGTCACCGCCGGCGAAGTCCACCGGGTTCTCGCTCGCCCAGATGTGCTCGGGCACGATGAGCAGCTTGTACAGTTTCACCTCGTTGACGAACTGGCCGGTCGTGAAGTTCACGACGACCTTGCCGTCTTCGACGGAGATGTCCCCGTACTGGTCGGGGAAGTCGATGTTCAGCTCGGGGTTGTCCTTGCGGAGCTGGATCGAGAACGCGATGTCGTCGGCCGTGAAGTCCTCGCCGTCCGACCACTTCACGCCCTCGCGCGGGGTGATGATCGCCTGGGTGTACTCGGGGTTCCACTCGACCGATTCGGCCAGCCACGGCGTCGGCGCCTCGGTCGGGTCGATCTCGTTGACCTGCATGAGCGACTCGTACACGGCGAACGCGTAGCCGAGCGAGAGCGAGGCCGAGCCGGTGGCGAGCGGGTTGTGGTTCTCCTGCTGCGGTCCGTTCGGCATGCCGACCGTCAGGACTTTGGTGCCGGTGTCGCCGCCGCCGCCGCTGTCGCCGCTGCAGCCCGTGAACACCAGGCCGGCCGCGACCAGGACGGCCCCGGTGGCCAGGATGCGCTTTCGCATGTCAATGCCTCCTTGCATTCGTTCCATTGTGAGGTGAGCAGGACGCTCGGTATTACAGGGGTGCTCCGTCGCCGATCCGCACCGGGGCTGCGAGACGCAGGTCCCGGCTGGAGCGGCTGATCCGCAGCAGGTACTCTCCCGGCGGCAGGTGCCACGAGGAGCGGTCGACGTCCCACACCTCGAACGCGCGGCGCGCGATCTCGATGCGGACGGAGGTCTCGTCGCCGGGGGCGACGTCGACGACGGCGAAGCCCGCGAGCCAGCGGAACGGCCGGTCGGGCGCGACGTCGGTGGATGCCTCGGCCGAGGCATCCGGCCCGCCGTCACCGGGCGCGACGGGCGCCGACGGCGCCTCGAGGTACGCCTGCACGACCTCGCGACCGGCGCGCTCGCCGACGTTCGCGATGGTGACGTCGGCGACGACGAGCGCGGATGCCCCGTCGCCCGGCTCGACGGTCACCGAGCGGTACTCCCACGCGGCGTAGCCGAGGCCGAAGCCGAACTCGCGCGCGGGCGTGCGGCCGAGGAGATCCCAGCCGCGGTGGCCGACGTGCACGCCCTCGTCGTAGTCGACGTAGCCGCCGACCGGGATGCCGTCGGGCACGGGCACATCGGCCTCGGCGGCGGGCAGGGTCCAGGGCAACCGGCCGCTCGGCTCGATCTCTCCGGTCAGCACGGCCGCGAGCGACGCGCCCGCCTCCTGGCCGGGCAGCCACCACCAGAGCACGGCGGGCACCTCGTCGAGCCAGGGCAGGAGCACGGGGGCGCCGGCGTTGACGACGACGACCGTGGCGGGGTTCGCGGCCGCGACGCGGCGCACGAGCTCGTCCTGCCGTCCGGGCAGCGCGAGGTTCGGGCGGTCCCAGCCCTCGGACTCGGTCTCGGGGTTGGTGCCGACGATCACGACCGCGAGGTCGGCGGCGGCCGCGGCCGCGACGGCGGCCTCGATCTCCTCGTCGACCGTGAGGCCCGGGGTGCGGTGACGGAAGTGCAGGCGCACGAACCGCCCGTACGACTCGCCGTCGACGACCTGCAGGTCGGCTTCGACGCGCACGAGGCGCGGCTCGGCGATCTCGACCTCGGTCTCGACGTGCGGCGGGTTGGCGTAGCTCGAGTCGAGGATGACCTCGGCGCCGACGACGCGCTCGGAACGGGATCGCTCGACGCCGTCGACCGAGATCCGATGCGCACCCACGGGACCCAGGTCGATCACGTGGCGGCCGGATGCCTCGAGCGCGAGGTCGGTCGTGAGTCGGACGCTCGCCGTGCCGGGGAGCGTGACCGGGAACCAGAGGCTCTCGGCGTCGGGAAGCGTGCGGGTCGCGACGACGGCACCCGACGCATCGAGCTCGTCGATGCGGATGCCGGCTTCGCCCGACGGGGTGCGCAGGAACTCGGTCGGGACGAGCGGCGCCTTCACGGTCGTCGCGCCGCCGCGGTGCCGGGCGACCTCGGCATCGGGGTAGGCGGCGCGGAGCGCCTCCAGCGGGTCGGACACGTGCGGCGGCGTGACGAACGCGCTGCCGCCGCCCTGCGTGAACGGCTGCTCGGCGTTGTGGCCGATCAGCGCGATGCGGCGCGGTCCGCGCCCGGCCGCCGGCTCGACCGGCAGCAGCCCGCCGGCGTTGCGCAGCACGACCGTGGAGCGAGCAGCGGCCTCGCGCAGGAGCGCCACGGTCTCGCCGCTGGCCGGGTCTTCGGCCGCGCCGTGCGCGTCGTACGGCCCGACGGTGCCGGGGATGCCGCTCAGGGCGCCGACCCGCTCGGCCAGGAGCAGGATCCGCTCGACCTTCTCGTCGATCACGGCCTCGGCGACCTCGCCCGACCGCACGGCGGCCAGCAGCGCGTCGCCCCACGGGCCGCCGGGGCCGGGCATGATCAGGTCGAGGCCGCCGTTCGCGGATTCGGCGGTGTGCTTGGTCGCGAGCCAGTCGCTCACCACGACGCCGTCGAAGCCCCACTCGCCCTTGAGGATGCCGTTCAGCAGCGGCCCGTGCGCGGTCGCCGTCTGCTCGACGCCGTCGCGGGCGAGCCCGTTGTAGGCGGCCATGACGGTCCAGACGCCGGCCTCGACGACCGCCTCGAACGGCGCGAGGTAGACCTCGCGCAGCGTGCGCTCGTCGATGCGGGCGAGGTATTCGGTGCGCGCCGTCTCGGTCTCGTTGCCGATGAAGTGCTTGACCGAGGTGCCGATGCCGGCGCCCTGGATGGCCGAGACGAACGCGACCGCGAGTCGGGCGGTCAGCAGGGGATCCTCGGAGAGGCACTCGAAGTGCCGGCCGCCGACGGGGCTGCGCTGCAGGTTCACGACGGGCGCGAGCACGACGTCGATGCCCTTGCGGCGCGCCTCGGCCGCCATGAGCGCGCCGAGCTCGGCCTGGAGCCGTTCGTCCCACGTGGCGGCGGTCGCACTCGGCGAGGGCAGCTGCGCGGAGGGCAGGCCGTCTTCGCCGGTGCCGCGGACCCCGATGGGCCCGTCGGAGACGGTGATGGTGCGAAGCCCGATGGTCGGGAGTTCGGTGAGGGTCCAGGTCGCGGCGCCGGTCAGCAGGCGGACCTTCTCCTCGAGCCCGAGCGTCGCTGCGAGGTCGGCGGGGCCCAGGGCCTCGCCGTTCGCGAACGTGTCGCTGGGGGCGGTCGTCGTCGAGCTCACGGCACTCCATCTCGTCTCGGCGTTGAGGTGACGCGATCATCGTGACACACTTACTGACATGTAAGTAAGTCACGTCGGTAACGGTTCGATAACGCGGAACAGTTCGCGAGATCGGCCTCGGGCGTGGAATGCTGCACTCGACGTGCGCGAGCGATCGCGGCATCCCGGAAGGAACCGAATTGTCAGAGACGACGCAGGCCGACAGCCGCGGCAAGCCGGCCGCCGAGCGCGTCCAGCGCCCGCAGGCGCGCACGCTCGAGCGCCGCGAGGCGGTGCTGAAGGCCGCGCTCAAGGTCTTCGGCGCGCACGGCTACCACAAGGGCGCGCTCGTCGAGGTGGCCGAGGAGGCGGGCATGACCCACGCCGGCGTCCTCCACCACTTCGGCAGCAAGGAAGGCCTGCTCATCGCGATGCTGAAGTACCGCGACGGCGAGGAGGCCGCCGGCGTGCCGGCCCGCGCGCAGACCGAGGGGCCGGCGTTCCTCCAGCACCTCGTCGACACCGTCCAGGAGAACACCACCCGCCGCGGCGTCGTGCAGGCGTACACCGTGCTCTCGGGCGAGTCCGTCGCCGACGGGCACCCCGCGCACGACTACTTCGGCGAACGCACGCACATCCTGCGCGCCAAGATCGCGGGCGTCTTCGGCGAGGTCACCGGCTCGACCGACGAGCAGGCGCTCGCCGACGCGGCCTCGACCCTCATCGCCGTGATGGACGGCCTGCAGCTCCAATGGCTGCTCGAACCCGAGGCCGTCGAGATGCCGCGGCTCGTGGCATCCGTCATCGACGAACTCATCGACCGACTGAGCCCGCCGGTCGAGTAGCGCGGCCTCGTCGGTCGAATGGCGCGGCCCCGGCGGTCGAGTAGCGCGCGACGAAGGAGCACGCGTATCGAGACCCCGCGACGTCAGCGCACGCGCGTGACGGAGAACTGCAGCTGCGGGTGCGCGAACGACTCCTGCGCCGCGATGAGCGCGAGCTCGCGCTCGCCCGAGTCGAGCGTCGCCTGCAGCAGGTCGAACACGCTCGACGCGGTCGCGGCGAGCGCGTCGGCGCTCGACCCCGAGCGGAACCGGTGCGCCGTGAACAGCGCCGCGGTCACGTCGCCCGATCCGTTGGCCTTCAGCGGCAGGCGCGGGGTCTGCACGATCCAGGCGCCGTCGTCGTCGATCGCCATCATCTCGATCGTGCCCTCGGGCGCATCGGGTCGCTCGACGCTCGTCACGAGCACGACGCTCGGGCCCATCGCCCGCGCGAGGTCGGCCGACTCCAGCGTCTCGTCGATCGTGCGCGGCTCGGTGCCGGTCAGGTAGCCGAGCTCGAACTGGTTCGGGGTGATGAGGTCGGCGGCCGGAACCACGCGCTCGCGCAGCAGCGGCGGGATCGCCGGGTTGACGAAGCATCCGCTCTTCGCATTGCCCATGACCGGGTCGCACGTGTAGGTGGCCGCCGGGTTCGCGGCCTTCACGCGCGCGACCGCGTCGAGGATCACGTCGCCGATGTCCTCGCCGCCCTGGTAGCCCGAGAGCACGGCGTCGACCTGGCCGAGCACGCCGCGCTCCTCGATGCCGGTGATCACGTCGCGCACGTCGGACGCGGCGAGCAGCGGTCCGCGCCAGGCGCCGTAGCCCGTGTGGTTCGAGAAGTGCACGGTGAACACCGGCCACACCTCCACGCCGAGCCGCTGCAGCGGGAACACCGCGGCCGAGTTGCCGACATGGCCGTACGCGACCGAGGACTGGATGCTGAGGACCTTCACCCTCGGATCCTCCCACGCGCACCCCGGTGCGGCGAACGGCCCCGCGAACGGACGCCGGATGTCTCGGCGGAGGCACCGAACGCGCGTCTGGCGTCCGTTCGCGGCAGGGCCCGAAGGGTCAGCGCGAGCTGAGGGAGCCCGACCGCGAGCGCTCGACCTGCTCCTCGCGCGGCACGACCTTGACCCGCTCGCGCGGGAACTCGTCGGCCTCGCCGAGCGCGCGCTCGTGCGCGTCGAGGGCGAGCCACCCGTCCCACGTCGTGTACTCGACCTCGCGCGAGCCGAGCAGTTCGAGCACCGCGTCGCGGTCGGCGACGACCGGTGCGCTCAGGCGCCCGGCCGAGGCATCCGCGACGAGGTGCTCGATCGTCTCCATCGCGTCGGACTTGGTGTGGCCGATGAGGCCGACCGGTCCGCGCTTGATCCACCCCGTCGCGTACAGGCCCGGCACCTGCGTGCCGTCGGCGTCGACCACGCGGCCGCCGTCGTTCGGCACGACGCCGCGGAGCTCGTCGAACGGCGCACCGATCACGGGCGAGCCGAAGTACCCGACGGCCCGGTACACGGCCTGCACGTCGTAGTCGCGGAACTCGCCGGTCGCGCGGATCGCCCCGGGCGCCCCGCCCTCGGCGGCGGGCACCGGCTCGGTGCGCTCGAAGCGGATGCCCTCGACGCGCGCGTCGCCGAGCACCTCGACGGGCGAGTGGAAGAAGTGCAGGTGCAGGCGCCGAGGGGCGCCCGTGAGCTCACGCGAGCGCCAGGACTCCATGGTGCGCAGCATGATCTTCACCTGGTTGTTCGGCGCCTGCGAAGCGTCGACCGCGGCGAAGTCCTCGTCGGAGACGACGAGGTCGACGTTCGGCACCTCGCCGAGCTCGCGAAGCTCGATCGGGGTGAACTTCACCTCGGCGGGGCCGCGACGGCCGAACACGTGCACGTCGGTGACGGGCGACGCCTCGAGACCCGCCAGCACGTTGGCCGGGGCATCCGTCGAGCGCAGGTCGACCGGGTGCTTCGCGAGCACGCGCGCGACGTCGAGCGCCACGTTGCCGTTGCCGATGACCGCGATCTGCTCGGCCTCGAGCGGCCAGGTGCGCGGCACGTCGGGGTGGCCGTCGTACCAGGAGACGAAGTCGGCCGCGCCGTAGCTGCCGGGCAGGTCGATGCCCGGGATGTCGAGTGCCGCGTCGCGCACGGCGCCGGTCGCGAGGATCACCGCGTCGTAGTGGTCGTGCAGCTCGTCGATCGAGACGTCGCGGCCGATCTCGACGTTCGCGATGAGGCGGATGACGCCCGCGTCGAGCATCTCGTGCAGCGAGTTGACGATGCCCTTGATGCGCGGATGATCGGGTGCGACGCCGTAGCGGATGAGCCCGTAGGGTGCCGGCAGCGACTCGAACAGGTCGATCGACACCTCGCCGCCCTGCTGGCGGACCGTGTTGTTCAGGATGTTTCCGGCGTAGATGCCGGCGGGGCCGGCTCCGATGATCGCGACGCGGAGGTGCAGGGTCACAGCTGGGTTGCCTTTCGTGAGCGGAGCGCTTCGGGCGCGTAGGGGCTGAGGGTCACGACGTCGCCGACGACGACGACCGCGGGCGAACGGATGCCCCGCCGCGCGGCCTGCACCGCGATCGTGTCGAGCGTGCCGATCGTGACGCGCTGGCGCGGGCCGTATCCATCTTCGACGATCGCGGCTGGGCATTCGCCCCCACGTTCGCCGCGGGCGAGCGTGATGGCGGAGTTCGCGAGGGTCCCGATGCCCATGAGCAGCACGACCGTGTGGTCGCGGCCGCCGCCGAGGTCGGCGATCTGGTCGTGGCCGGTCGCGACGGTGAACGCGGTGGCGAGTCCGCGATGCGTCAGGGGGATGCCGGCGATCGCGGGCACCGACACGGCGCTCGTGATGCCCGGCACGACCCCGACCGCGACGCCCGCCGCCTGGCAGGCGGCGAGCTCCTCGCCGCCGCGGCCGAAGATGTACGGGTCGCCGCCCTTCAACCGTACGACCCGCTTGCCCTCGCGGGCGAGGGTGACGAGCAGCGCGTTGATCGCGTCCTGGGGCACGGCATGGTGCCCGGGCAGCTTGCCGACGTCGACGATCTCGGCGCGGAGTTCCACGCCCTCGGCCGCGAGCTGGTCAAGCACGGCGCGGGCGCCGAGCCGGTCGGCGACGATCACGTCGGCGGCCTCGAGGAGGCGGAGCCCGCGCACGGTGAGCAGGCCAGCGTCGCCGGGGCCCGCGCCGACGAGCGCGACGGTGCCGGGCGCGTCGGGTGCGCCGCCGGTCATCGGCCCGACTCCTGCAGCAGGCCGCGGCGACGGAGCATCCGGCGTTCGAGGGGCGCGAAGCAGACCAGCTCGATCAGGATGCCGATCGCGAGGATCACGAGGATCGTCGCGAGCACGCCCGGAAGGTCGGCGAGGAAGCGGCTGTTGTCGAGCATCGCGCCGAGACCGAAGCCGATCGTTCCGCCCGTCGTGATGATCTCGGCGGCCATCATCGACCGCCACGAGAACGCCCAGCCCTGCTTGAGCCCGGCGACGTAGCCCGGGAGCGCGGCCGGCAGCACCACGAGGGTCGCGAGCCGGAAGCGGCGTGCGCCGAGCACCGTGCCGACCCGGCGCAGCTGCGGCGGTACCTGGTCGACGCCCGCGATGAGCCCGTTCACGATCGACGGGATCGCGCCCATGAGGATCACGAAGTACACCGTCGCGTCGGTCAGCCCGAACCAGATGATGGCCGCGGGCACCCATGCGACCGAGGGCAGCACCTGCAGGCCCGAGATGATCGGTCCCACCGCGCGGCGGATCGGGCGGACCTCGGCGAGCAGCAGGCCCAGCGGCGTGCCGACGGCGACGGCGATGAGGAATCCGATGATGCCGCGCTCGAGGCTCGTGGCGACCGCGAGCTGGAGCCGACCCGACTCCCAGGCCTCGCCGAGGGAGGCCGCGACGGCGAGCGGGCTCGGCCCGAGGTCGGGGCGCGGCTGGGCGATGACGACGTAGAGCTGCCAGGCGACGAGTGCCAGCAGCACGAACACGATGGGCGGGAGCACGCTCGTCGCGAACCGGCTCCACGGGCCCTGGCGGCGCTCGGGATCGGTCTGCAGCCGGTCGAGCCCGGCTTCGAGCGAGCGCAGGTCGTCATGGGCGGGGGCGGTCTGCTCCAGCAGGTCCTCAGGCGGCATTGCGGCGGATCTCCTTCCGCAACTGGTCGGTGATCTCGATCGAGAGCGCGGCGACCTCTGGCGATTCGATGCGGCGCGGGCCCGAGGCATCCAGTCGCCATTCGCCGGCCACGCGACCCGGCCGGCTCGAGAGCAGCACCACGCGCTCGCCGAGGCGGGCGGCTTCGCGCACGTTGTGCGTGACGAACACGATCGTGCGGCCGGTGCGGCGCCAGACGCGCTCGAGCTCCTCGTGCAGCAGGTCGCGCGTGATGGCGTCGAGCGCCGCGAAGGGCTCGTCCATGAGGAGCACGGGCCGGTCCTGCGCGAGCGCGCGGGCGAGCGCGACGCGCTGGCGCATGCCGCCCGAGAGCTCGTGCGGCCGCTTGTCGGCGGCGTCGGCGAGGTTGACGGTGTCGAGCAGTTCGAGCGCCTGCGCCCGGCGCTCGCTCCGCGGCACCCCGCGCAGGCGCAGCGCCAGCTCGACGTTGCGGCTCGCGGTCAGCCATGGCATGAGCGCCGACTCCTGGAACATGACGGCCGAGCCCTCGGCCGGGGTCTCGATGCGCCCGCTGGTCGGCTGGTCGAGGCCGGCGATCAGGTTCAGCAGGGTCGACTTGCCGCATCCCGACGCCCCGAGCAGGCAGACGAACTCGCCGGGCTCGACCTCGAGGTTCACGTCGTCGAGCACGAGCGGGCCCGCGCCGAAGCGCTTGCCGACGTGGTCGATGCGGATCGCCGGCACGGGATTCGCCGGGGTGCGGCCGGTCATGGCGGCTCCTACTCCTCGCCGAGGCCCGCGGCCGAGACCGGGTCGGCCCCGTCGGCCTCGAGCAGGCCGTTCAGCAGCCGCAGGTCGAAGAGGCCCTCGATCGAGCCGTCCTTCTGGGTGCCCGCCTCGAGGCCGTTCTCGACGAGCGTCTGGAACGCCGCCGCGACCGGGTCGGCCGAGAACGTCACGTGCTCGAGTGCGCGGGTGATCACGGCGTCGGCGAGCGGCTTGCCCGTCTCGGCCTCGATGACCGCGTTGATGGCCGTCGGCGCCTCGTCGGGGTGCTCCTCGATCCACTGGACGCTCGCGAGGTGGCCCTCGAGCAGCGCCTCGACGGTCTCGGGGTGCTCGGCCAGGAACTCGGCGCGCACGAGCAGCACGGTCGTGGGGAACGCGCCGTCCTCCCACAGGTCGGCCTCGTCGACGAGCACGTGCGCCCCGGCGTCCTCGATCAGTCGCGACACCCACGGCTCGGGCAGCCACGCGCCGTCGATCTGCCCCTGCTGGAACAGGGTCAGCGTCTGCGCGTTCTCGGTCGGCGTGATGTGCACGTCGCCGCCGCCCTGCACGTCGGTCTCGTACCCCTCGTCGGCGAGCCAGCTGCGCAGCGCGACGTCCTGCGTGTTGCCCAGCTGGGGCGTCGCGAGCGTGGTGCCCTCGAGGTCTTCGGGCGAGTCGATGCCCTCGCGCACGACGAGCGCCGCACCCCCGGTCGCCGCGCCGGCGACGATGTGCGCCGACTGGCCGGCCGACTGGATGAACGTGTTGATCGATGGGTTCGGCCCGATGTAGGTCGCATCGATCGCGCCGGCCGAGAGCGCCTCGACGGCTGCAGGACCGGCGTTGAACACCTGGGTCGTGAGCTCGGTGTCGCCGAGCGCGTCCTCGAAGAGTCCCTCCTCGAGACCCACGAGCGCGGGCGCGTGCGTCACGTTCGCGAAGTAGCCGAGCCGCAGTTCCTCTGCGGGCGAGGTCGAGGCATCCCGCTCGGGTTCGGCTTGGGCCCCCGCGGAGCATCCGGCCAGCATCATGGCGGCGGCTCCCAATGCGGTGATGGTCAGGGCGGTCTTGCTGGCCTTGCTGTTCACGGTGTCGCCTCCTTCTGTGCGATGCGGATGGATGGTGGTGCGAGTGGTGCGGGTGAAACCGGTGGTGCGGGTGAAACCGGTGGTGCGGGGTCAAACCGGTGGTGCTCCCGGCCTGCGGCGGATGCCTCAGGCGTGGGTGATCCCCGCGGCGAGCGTGGCGCCGTCGGCGGGGTGGATGACGAGGAATGAGCCGGCGGACCGGTTCGCCTCGTACGGCTCGAGCGGCAGGTCCGCCGCGAGGCGGAGGGTCGCACGCCCGATGTCGTTGACCTCGAGCACGGTGGCCGGCTCGTGGGAGAGGGTGTCGAGGTCGCGACGCGACGTGACCTCGGAGACGAGCGCCTGCACGACCTGCGTGCCGTGCTTGACGAGCACGCGCGACCCGGCGGCGAGCGGCCGCGCATCGAGCTGGAACAGCTCGGCGTCGATCTCGCGCCGCGCCGCGGGCAACGAGCCGGCCCCGCCGATGACCGCGCCGCGCGCGGCGTCGACCTCGTCGGCCAGGCGCAGCGTCACCGACTGCGGGGCGACGGCCTCGTCGGCCGGTTCGCCGGCGACGTCGATCGCCGCGACGGTCGTCTCGATGCCCGACGGATGCACCGACACGCGGTCGCCCACGCGCACCCGGCCGCTCGACACCCGGCCGGCGAAGCCGCGGTAGTCGCGGTACGCCTCGGCGGTCGCGGGGTCGTCGGCGAGGTCGGGCGCGAGCCCGCCCTGCGGGCGGATGACCAGCTGCACGGGGAGCCGGAACTCGTCGTACTCGGTCTCGAGCTCGTCGTGTGCGGGCAGCGCCTCGAGCAGCTCGAGCAGTGCCGGCCCGTCGTACCACGGCGTGTTCGCGGAGCGCTCGACCACGTTGTCGCCCTCGAGCGCCGACACCGGCAGCACGTGCACCTCGCCGAGGCCGAGCTCGGCCGCGACCCGGCGCACCTCGTCGTCGACGCGCGCGTACGCGGCCTCGTCGTAGCCGAGCAGGTCGATCTTGTTCACGGCGATGATCACGTGCGGCACGCGCAGCAGGGCCACCACGGCGAGGTGGCGGCGGGTCTGCTCGAGCACGCCGTTGCGGCCGTCGATGAGCACGACGACGGCGTCGGCCGTGGTGGCGCCCGTGACCATGTTGCGCGTGTACTGCACGTGGCCCGGGCAGTCGGCGAGGATGAAGCTGCGCGTGCCCGTGGAGAAGTACCGGTACGCGACGTCGATCGTGATGCCCTGCTCGCGCTCCGCGCGGAGCCCATCGGTCAGCAGCGCGAAGTCGAAGCCGGTGCCCTGGCCGAAGCCGCGCTCGGCCGAGGTGCGCGCGACCTGCTCGAGCTGGTCGGCGAGGATCGCCTTCGAATCGTGCAGCAGCCGGCCGACGAGCGTCGACTTGCCGTCGTCGACCGAGCCGGCCGTGGCGAAGCGGAACAGCGTGCCCATCAGAAGTACCCGTCCTTCTTGCGGTCCTCCATGGCGGCCTCCGACAGTCGGTCGTCGGCGCGCGTGGCCCCGCGCTCGGTCACGGTCGTGCGGGCGACCTCGCGCACCACGGCCGCGACGTCAGAGGCATCCGATTCGACGGCGCCCGTGCAGCTCATGTCGCCGACCGTGCGGTACCGCACGACGCGGCGCTCGACGGGCTCGTGGGGTGCCGGCTGCGACACCTCGCCGACCGCGCGCCACATGCCGTCGCGGCGGAACACCTCGCGCTCGTGCGCGTAGTAGAGCGGCGGCAGTTCGATGCCCTCGCGCTCGATGTATCGCCACACGTCGAGCTCGGTCCAGTTCGAGATCGGGAACGCGCGCACGTGCTGCCCGGGCGTGTGCCGGCCGTTGTACAGGCTCCAGAGCTCGGGGCGCTGGTTGCGCGGGTCCCACTGGCCGAACTCGTCGCGCAGCGAGATGATGCGCTCCTTCGCGCGCGCCTTGTCTTCGTCGCGACGCGCGCCGCCGAAGACGGCGTCGTGGCGGCCCGCCGCGATCGCGTCGAGCAGCGGCAGCGTCTGCAGCGGATTGCGCGTGCCGTCGGCCCTCTCCTGCAACCGGCCGTCGTCGACGTAGTCCTGTACGGATGCCACTTCCAGGCGGATGCCCAGTCGCGCCACGGTCTCGTCGCGGAACGCGATGACCTCCGGGAAGTTGTGGCCCGTGTCGACGTGCAGCACCGGGAACGGCACCCGGCCCGGCCGGAACGCCTTCGCCGCGAGGTGGAGCACGACGACCGAGTCCTTGCCGCCCGAGAACAGCAGCACGGGCCGCTCGAACTCGGCGACGACCTCGCGGATGATGTGGATGCCCTCGGCCTCGAGCAGGTCGAGGGTGTCGAGGCGGGCGTCGAGGCGGGCCGGAGCGCCGGCGACGGCCCTTGACTCGGTTTCAATCACTGTGCAACCCGCATTCCGTCTTGCCGAGCCCGGCCCAGCGGCCAGACCTCGGATCCTCTCCGGGGGCGACCCGCTTCGTGCAGGGCTCGCACCCGATCGACGGGTAGCCCTGCCCCAGCAGATCGTTGACGGGCACGCCGAAGGCGCCCGCGTAGTCGAGCAGGTCGTCGAAGCTCCAGGCCGCGAGCGGGTTGACCTTGACGAGGCCGTTGCGCTCGTCCCACTGCACGAGCGGCGTGTTCGTGCGCGTGGGCGCCTCGTCGCGGCGCACGCCCGTGAACCACAGCTCGTAGCCGCCGAGCGACCGCTGCAGCGGCTCGACCTTGCGCCGCGCGCAGCACAGGTTCGGGTCGCGCGAGAAGAGTTCGGCGCCGAGCTGCGCGTCCTGCTCGGCCACGGTCTGCTCGGGACGCACGTCGACGATGCGCACATCGAGGGCCGCGGCGACGAGGTCGCGCGTCTCGTACGTCTTCGCGAAGTGGTAGCCCGTGTCGAGGAAGAGCACGTCGACGCCCGGCAGCGACTGCGCGACCACATGCGGCAGCACGGCATCGGCCATCGAGCAGGCGACCGCCGCGGCATCCGTCGAGAAGTTGGCCGCGACCCAGGCGACGACCTCGTAGGCGGATGCCTCGTCGGCCGCGCCGTTGCGCAGCGCGGCGTTGCCCGCCTCGGCGAGGGCGCGCAGCTCGTCGGCGCCGCGTTTCGTCGGTCGAGTGGCGCGACCGGCGGCGCCGAGGTTGCGCGCGCTCACTGGAGGGCCTCCTCGTCGGCTCGGTGCGCCCACTCGGCGAACGTCTCGCCGACGGCGGCGTCGTGCTCGTCGAGGAAGCGGCGCACGACCCGCTCGACGTAGTCGGCGAGCCCCGTCGCGGTGACCTTGAGGCCGCGCACGGTGCGGCCGGTGCCGGCCTCCTCGCGGTCGGCCGAGGCGAGTCCGCCGCCGAGGTGCACCTGGAAGCCGGGGGTCTGCCCGCCGTCGCCGTCGGGCAGCAGCTGGCCCTTGAGCCCGATGTCGGCCGTCTGGATGCGCGCGCACGAGTTGGGGCATCCGTTGACGTGCAGCGAGATCGGATGCGGCAGGTCGATGCCCGCAAGCCGTTCTTCGAGCGCGATCACGGCGTCGGTCGCGGTCTGCTTCGTCTCGACGATCGCGAGCTTGCAGAACTCGATGCCCGTGCACGCGATCGTGCCGCGGCGGAACAGCGACGGCCGCGCCTGGAGGCCCAGCTCGTCGAGCTCGGCGATGACCTGCTCGACCTCGTCGGCCGGGATGTCGAGGAGCACGAGCTTCTGGTGCGGCGTCGTGCGCAGGCGCTTCGAGTCGTGGCGCTCGAGCAGGTCGGCGAGGGCCGTGAGGGTCGAGCCCGAGATGCGGCCGACGAAGGGCGTCACGCCGATGTAGGCGCGCCCGTCGTTCTGGGCGTGCACGCCGACGTGGTCGCCCTGGGTCAGCGGCTTGGGTGCGGGCGGCCCGTCGGGCAGGGCGTAGCCCAGGTACTCGGTCTCGAGCACCTCGCGGAAGCGCTCGGCACCCCAGTCGGCGACGAGGTACTTCAGCCGCGCGCGGTTGCGCAGGCGCCGGTAGCCGTAGTCGCGGAAGATCGAGACGACGCCCTCCCACACCTCGGCCACGCGCGCGGGTTCCACGAAAGTGCCCGTGCGCACCGCGAGGTGCGCGTTGGTCGAGAGGCCGCCCCCGACCCACAGGTCGTAGCCGATACCGAGTTCGGGGTGCTCGACCGCGACGAACGCGACGTCGTTGATCTCGTGCACGACGTCCTGGCTGGGATGCCCCGTGATCGCGCTCTTGAACTTGCGGGGCAGGTTCGCGAACTCGGGGTCGCCGATGTACTTCCGCTGGATCTCCTCGATCTGCGGCGTCGGATCGATCAGCTCGTCGGCAGCGATGCCCGCGACGGGCGAGCCGAGGATGACGCGCGGCACGTCGCCGCAGGCCTCGGTCGTCGACAGCCCGACGCTCTCGAGGCGGCGCCAGATCTCGGGGACGTCCTCGACGCGCACCCAGTGCAGCTGCACGTTCTGGCGGTCGGTCAGGTCGGCCGTGTCGCGTGCGAACTCGGTCGAGATGCCGCCGATCGTGCGCAGCTGCTCGGTGGTGAGCTGCCCGCCGTCGATGCGGACGCGCAGCATGAAGTACTCGTCCTCGAGCTCGTGCGGCTCGAGCGTCGCGGTCTTGCCGCCGTCGATGCCGGGCTTGCGCTGCGTGTACAGGCCCCACCAGCGGAACCGGCCGTGCAGGTCGGTCGGGTCGATGCTCGCGAAGCCGCCGGCCGCGTAGGTCTGCTCGATGCGCTCGCGCACCGCGAGGCCGCCGTCCTGCTGCTTCCACGCCTCGTTGGCGTTCAGCGGTTCGGTGCCGTCGACCTTCCACTGTCCGTTCGGCTTCGACGACGGGCGAGCGGGGCGGGCGGCGCCGGCGGGGCGAGCCGGGCGCTCGGCGCGCTCGCGCGCGCCGGTGCGGGTCGGCTCCTCGGGCCGCACGGTCGCCTCGCTGATCGTCATGCCCCGAAGCTAGGCGAGGCGTGCCGAGGCGGCATCCCGGTTCCGTCGCCTTCCGACACGTCGGGTCACGCGGCGTCACACGGTGCGAAAAACCGTCACAGAGTTGACGCCACGGGCCCGTCGATGCAGTCGAGGTAGCGGTCGACGACCAGGTCGACGAGCTCGGGCGCCGGGTCGTCGGCGTCGAGCAGCGGTCGCGTGATCAGGTCGCCGCCGCCCTTCGCCGCGAGGTCCTGGAAGTAGCCCGGCGCGAGCAGATAGCTCGAGACGAGGACGCGGTCGTGCGCGGCGCGCGCCGCTTCGACCGCCGTGTGCAGGCGGGGTTCGGCGGCGGCGAGGAAGCCGACGACGACGGGCCGGCCGAGTTGCTCGGCCAGCATGGATGCCTCGCGCCGGCAGTCCTCGTTCGCCCGCTCGTCGCTCGAACCGGCCACGGCGAGCACGACGGCGTCGGCGGCGCGCGCGCCGGAGGCATCCGCCCGCAGTTCGCCGAGCCGGCGCGCGAGCACGCGGGCCAGCCGCGGATCGGGACCGAGCGCGGCGGCGAGGTGCACCTCGGGATGCGCGGCGGTCGCCTCGGTCAGGTCGACGTGCACGTGGTAGCCCGCCGACAGCAGCAGCGGCACGACGACGACCGGCGATCCGGCCGGCAGCGCGGCGAGGGATGCCTCGACGTCGGGGTCCTGCACGTCGACGTGGCCGAGCCGCACCGTGACGTCGGGGAGCCGTACCGCGACGGCGTCGACCAGGCGGCGCACCGCGTCCTGCCCGGCGAGCGAGGCGGTGCCGTGCGAGATCGCGAGGAGCGCCGGGGTCGTCATGCCCCTATTGTGCCGCGCAGCTGCCGCCGGCCGCGTTCACGCGCCGCCGCTCGACGCGCCGCCGCTCGACGCGCCGCCGCTCGCGTTCACGCGCCGCCGGCCGGCACGCGCTCCCCGAGCGCGCCCGCCGCTTGCCGCGTCGCCTTCACCGGGATCAGCAGCACGAGGCCCAGCGCGAGCACGAGCACGATGCCGAGGATGCCGAAGTACGGCGCCCCGCCGATGATGACGAACAGCGAGAACGCCGTCGGCGCGAGGAAGCTGACCGCGCGCCCCGTCGTCGCGTAGAGGCCGAACACCTCGCCCTCGCGGCCGGGCGGGATGAGCCGGCCGAGGAACGAGCGGCTCGCCGACTGCGCCGGGCCGACGAACAGGCACAGCGCGAGACCGGCCGTCCAGAACACGATCTGGCCGCCGTCGTGCAGCAGGAACACGAGCGAACCGCTGATGACGAGGCCGATGAGGGCCGCGACGATCACGGGCTTCGCGCCGAGCCGGTCGTCGAGTGCGCCGACCGCGATCGTCGAGATGCCCGCGACCACGTTCGCCGCGATCGCGAACACGATCACCTCGCCCGCCGAGAATCCGAAGACGGATGCCGCGAGCACGCCGCCGAACGTGAACACCCCGGCCAGCCCGTCGCGGAACACCGCGCTCGCGAGCAGGAACCACACCGTGTTGCGCTCCTCGCGCCAGAGCCGTGCGATGTCGCGTCCGAGCCGCGCGTACGAGGCGAAGAACCCGACGCGGTCGCGCGCCGCGCCGGCCGGCGGGCGGAACTCGGGCACCGCGAAGAACACCGGCAGCGCGAACAGGCCGAACCACAGTGCGGAGACGATCATGGCGACGCGAACGTCGAGGCCGCCCTCGCCCGTGACGCCGAACAGGCCGACCTCGGGCTGGATGAAGCCGAAGTACACGACGAGCAGCAGCACGATGCCGCCGACGTACCCCATGCCCCAGCCGAAGCCCGAGACCTTGCCGATCGATCGTGGGGTCGAGACCTGCACGAGCATCGCGTTGTAGTTGACGCCGGCGAACTCGAAGAACACGTTGCCGGCCGCGACCAGCGCGAGACCGAGCAGCAGGTACGCCGGGTCGGGTTGCACGAAGAACATCGCCAGCGTGATCGCGACGACGATGTACGTGTTCACGGCGAGCCAGAACTTGCGCCGGCCGCTCGTGTCGGAACGCTGCCCGGTCACCGGCGCGAGCACCGCGATCAGCAGGCCCGCGATCGCGAGCGCCCAGCCGAGCTGCGCCTCGACCGTGCCCGTCGGGCCGAACGACTCGCTCGTCAGGTACACCGTGAACACGAACGTCGTCACGACCGCGTTGAACGAGGCCGAGCCCCAGTCCCACAGGCCCCAGGCGAGGATCCGGCCCTTGCGCGCGCCCGCCTCCTGCACCGCCTCGACCTGCTCGGTCGAGACGCCGATGGTCGCCGCCGCGCCGTCGGGCGGTGTCAGCGGGGTCGGCGGGAAGTTGCGCGGCGGTTCGGTCGGGGCGTTCGGGTCGGTCATGTCGGCAGTCTCATTCCGTCGGGTGAACGAACGATGACGGATGCCGCGTGGCCGAGGCATCCGCCGGCCGTGCCGCCGAAGCGGGCGGTCGATCGTCGGCGATCTGCGCGGAACACTACCGGGTCGGATGCCTCACCACCCGCCGATCTCGCCCACGAGCTCGCCGAACAGCTCCTCGGCGTCGCACTCGAGCCGTTGGCGGGTGAACCAGGTGCACATGTTCACGCAGTCGCGATGCAGCAGGTCGAAGCCGCTCGGGTTCGCGATGAGGTCGATCACCTGCGGCAGGTCGATGACCACGAGGCGGCCGTCGTCCACGAGCGCGTTGTACGGCGACAGGTCGCCGTGCGCGAGGCCCGCGCGGGCGAGGATCCGCATGAAGTCGACAACCTGGTGGAAGAGATCGCGGAGCGCCGGGGCATCCGCCCGCACCTGCGCGAGTCGCGGCGCGGCGACGCGACCGTCGCCGACGAACTCCATCAGCACCTCGGTCTGGCTCACCTGCACCGGGTAGGGAACGGATGCGCCGAGCTGCCACAGCCGCGACAGCGCCTCGAACTCGGCGCTCGCCCACTGCACGCGCGCGACCTCGCGGCCGAACGTGGTGCCCGCCTTGACGGCGCGCGCGTCGCGGCTGCGGCGCGTGCCGCGGCCCTCGGTGTAGATCGCCGACCGGTGGAAGTCGCTGTGCTCGCTGCCGCGGTACCGCTTCGCGGCCAGCAGTACGCGCTGCCCGACGGCGTCGGGCCCGGCGTGCGGAGAGCCCGGCACCGCGCGTTCGATGAGGTGGAGGTCGGCCTCCTTGCCGGTCTTGACGACGCCGAGCTCGGTGTCGATCGCGGCCGCGCTGGTCACGACCCAGTCGGGTCGGGGCAGCGGCCCGCGTTCGCTGGGCAGGGTCGCCGGCCACGTGGACCAGCGCTGGTCGTCACCGGGCTCCGCGTCCTGGAAGACGAGGGCGGGATCGGCGCCGAGCGACGCCGGGTCGAAGGGGTGCTCGAGGGAATCGTCGAGCGACGAGAGGAAGTTCACGGTGGGTTGCTCCTGATGGGGAGGCCACCGTGCGACGACTAGCGGCGGGCGGCCTCGAGGGAAGGGATGTCTGCTGAGCGCTCGACAACGACAGCGTTCATGGCTCACTCCCTTCGACTCGTTCCACTGCGGCCCTGTGCCTCTTCGGCCCGACGGCTCGCATGAGTGGATGCCGCACCCGCGGCCTGCACGAGGCTACGCCCTCGCGCGCCGCACGTAAAGCACTCCCCCTTCCTTCCCTTCCCCCTCCTTCCCTTCCCCCTTCCTTTCGAGTGTCCAGTTGGGGCGGGTTCTGCGAGCCGAAACCCGCACCAACTGGACACTCGATCCGCCGAGGCCTACGCGAGCTCGCTGCGCGAGGCGAGGGCCAGGGCGAGATCGCCGAATGCGCGCTCCCGGTTCGAGCGCGCCCCGACTCGGATGACGATCCATCCGGCGCTCGCGAGGGCGCTCAGCCGTTCGAGGTCGCGCGCGAACTGCAACGTATCGGTGCGGTGATGATCGCCCTCGTACTCCATGAGCACCTTCTCGCGACGGAATACCAGGTCGCCGTAGACGCGACCCGTGGGCAGGTCGATCGGACCGTTGCATTCGGGCTCGGGAAAGCCGCGCCGGATCACGTCGAGCCGGAGCAGGCTTTCGCGACGAGAAGCGGACCCGGGCCGGATGTCTCGCCGCGCACGGTCGCGGGCGAGCGTGCCGCGCGACCCGCGGTGCCGGTCGATCGCCGCGTCGAGCTCCTCGACGCGAATGAGCGGCCGGGGCCAGCCGAGCAACCGGTCGCCGGCTGCGACGAGGTCGTCGTGCGAGAACGCGGGGCCGCGCATCGAGGCGAGCTGGCACCAGGCGTCTGCGGCGGAGACGGTTCGCACGCCCTGCCGTGAGCGGATCTCGATGCGCGAGGCATCCAGTCGATGACCGACGATGCCGCGCATGCGGGGCTCGCGCCCGCTGAGCGCGGACACGTGCAGCGGCGACTCGCGCATCGACGGCAACGGCAGGCCGAAGAGCTCGGCGGCCGTGACGTGGCTGAACGCATGCGCCGACGGCATTCTCGTGGCGTACGCCCGGCAGCGGTCGACCGCGTCTTGGGCGAGCACGGGCGATCGGACGCCGCGGAAGGGCCGCTCCAAGTCGTTCGCGCGCAGTCGGCTCCGGCTGACTCCCGCCTCCGTCGCCTGACGAACGGTGAACGGCCGGAAGGCGAGCTCGAAGGGGAGCGGAGCACGGCGGGTCATCTGCCCAGCGTGGGCCCGGACCACCCCCGGGCGGCGGGCCGGCTCGAGTGCGTGGGCCGGTCTCGCACGCTGCTCCGTGTGGAGGAGTACACCCACTCGGCCCGTTGGCTCGACCGCGGGCTGAGCGTTCGGGCTTCACTCGCCGGCGAGTGTCCAGTTCTGGTGAGTCGCGGCGGGCATGACCCGCTCGAACTGGACACTCGACGGGTGCCCGAGCTCCGGTCAGCCCACGTCGGCCAGCGAGGTCACGAACTGGGCGCCGCTCACGAAGATGGTCGCCTCGTTCGCGTGGATCATGGCGGGGATGTAGTTCGCGTCGTAGTCGGCCGGCGCGACGATCGTGCCGGGCACGGGGTCGTCGGTCTCGGTCCAGCCCGCGACGAGCAGGGTCTGCTTGCGCGACTCCCAGTCGGAGTCGGCCTCTGGCAGCCGCACGACCCAGAACCCGATGTCGGAGTTCGGCTTGGCCCAGTGGCAGGAGAGGGCGCCCACCGCCACGAGCTCCTCCATGACAGGGCCGAGTGCGAAGGTCGGCTCGGGCCGGTAGGTCAGGCCCTCAGCGGCGAGGTCGGCGTACTCGGCCTCGGTCAGCACGGTGTCGCAGGTCGGCTCGGCGACGGGGGCGGGGGTCGCCGAGGGGTCGGCGGTCGGGGACTGCGACGCCGAGGCCTCGGTGGCGGAGGACGGCTTGGGCGAGGCCGATGACGACGAGGTGCCGGGCGACGCGGTGCACGCCGCGAGCGCGACGAGCACCGAGGCGGCGAGCAGGGTCGATAGGGTCCGGCGGTGGAGGGGCGTCATGGCGTCACTGTAGGGGATGCCGCCCACTCGTGGGTCAGGGCTCTCCCCGATGCGCGGCGTTCAGCCCTCGGTCGCGAGCTGCCCGCAGGCGCCGTCGATCTCCTTGCCGCGCGTGTCGCGGATCGTGGTGGGGATGCCGGCGGCCTCGAGCCGGCGCACGAACTCCCGCTGCACGTCGAGGTCGGACGCGGTCCAGATCGACCCCGGCGTCGGATTCAGGGGGATCGGGTTGACGTGCACCCAGCCGTGCCCGCGCTCGTTCAGCTTCTCGGCGAGCAGGTCGGCGCGCCAGCCGTGGTCGTTCATGTCCTTGATCAGTGCGTACTCGATCGAGACGCGGCGACCCGTCTTGTCGAAGTAGTCGCGCGCGGCGTCGAGCGCCTCGTCGACCTTCCAGCGCGAGTTCACGGGGATCAGCTCGTCGCGCAGGCCGTCGTCGGGCGCGTGCAGGCTCAGCGCGAACGTCACGGGGATGCCCTCGTTCGCGAGCTTGCCGATCGCCGGCACGAGGCCGACGGTCGAGACCGTGATGTTGCGGGCTGACATGCCGAGGCCGTTCGGGGCCGGGGCGACCATGGTGCGCACGGCCTGCATGATGCGCGCGTAGTTCGCGAGGGGCTCGCCCATGCCCATGAAGACGATGTTGGAGACGCGCTCCTGCGAGTGGTCGTCGCGCTTCTTGCCGCCCAGCGCGCCCGACGCGATGACCCGGTTGGCCTGCACGATCTGGTCGACGATCTCGGCGGCCGACATGTTGCGCGTGAGGCCCTGCTGGCCGGTCGCGCAGAACGGGCAGTTCATGCCGCAGCCGGCCTGGCTCGACACGCACAGCGTGATGCGGCCCGGATAGCGCATGAGCACCGACTCGACGAGCGCGCCGTCGTGCAGCTTCCAGAGGAACTTGATCGTGTCGCCGCGGTCGGTCTCGAGGCGCTTCACCTCGGTGAGCAGCGGCGGCAGCATGCCCGCGACCAGCTCTTCGCGGCCGGCGGCGGGGAGGTCGGTCATCTCGGCGGGGTCGGTGGTCCACCGTGTGTAGTAGTGCCGCGCGAGCTGCTTCACCCGGAAGCCGGGGAGGCCGAGCTCCTCGGCCTTGCCTTTCCACTCCTCTGGCTTCAGGTCGGCGAGGTGCACCGGCGGCTTGCCGCGCTTGGGCGAGGCGAACTGCAGCAGCGGCCGCCCGTCGGCGCCCTTCTGCTGCTGCCAGCCCTCGGTCGCAGGCCGTACCTGGCGCGCGCCGGTTCGGCGGATCGCCGGACGGGCGGGCTCGGCGGTCTCGAGATCGGCAGGCATCCCCTCAGGGTACGCGGGCTTGCCGAGCATCGGCTGGATGCGAGGATGCCTCGCCGGCCCGGCCGCCGTCAGGTCAGGAGGAAGTACGCCAGCGCGGCGAGGCCCACCGCGACGATGACGACGCGATACACGGCCTGGGGGATGCGCCGGCCGTAGCGGCCGCCGAGGGAGCCGCCGACGAACGAGCCGATCGCGATCGCGATCGCAGCGGGCCACGCGACCTCCGTCACCGACACGAACACGACGGCGGCCGCGACGTTCGCGACCGCGGCCATCGCGTTCTTGTAGGCGTTCGCGCGCACCAGCGTTCCGGCCAGGGTGATCGACAGCAGGGCCAGCAGCAGCACGCCCTGCGCGGCGCCGAAGTAGCCGCCGTAGATCGCCGTGAGGCCCGCGACGGCAAGCGTCGCGCCCCGGTGATCGCGGTGGTCGCCGCCGGCCCCAGCGTGCCGGCGTGCGGTCCAGCGCTTGATGGCCGGGCCGAAGACCACGAGCAGCAGTGCGAGCACGATGAGCACGGGCACGATCACCTCGAACGCCTCGCCGGGCAGCAGCAGGAGCAGGAGCGCGCCCGCAGTGCCGCCGGCCGCCGAGAAGCAGAGGATGAGGGCGAGCCGGCGCCACTCGCCGGTGAACTCACGCCGGTTCGCCCAGGTCGCCGCGAGGGAGGCCGGAAGCACGCCCACGTTGTTGGTGACGTTCGCCAGAACGGGCGGATAACCGAAGGCGAGCAGCGCGGGGAAGGTCACGAGGGAGCCCGAGCCGACGACCGCGTTGATGGCACCGGCGAGGACGCCCGCGAGACCGAGGACGAGGAACTCGACGGGGTTCATCGGGTGCGGCGTCTTGCGAGGGGCATCCCACGATTCAATCAGCCGCGGCCGCGCAGCCGGGAATACCGCCGCCGCGACCATAGTTGAGTCAACTGCACTCAAGTTTCACCGTCTCAACTTGACACGTTCACCGGGCCGGAGGACACTTGAGTCGGCAAGGCTCAACCTTGTCACCACCTGACTTCGGCTGCGGGCCAGAACGGCCGGGCCACCAGTCCGAGAACGACCGCCGGGCATCCGCGCGGCCGGTTCCGGGCAGAAGGAGAAACACACATGTCACGTGCAGTTGGAATCGACCTGGGCACCACGAACTCGGTCGTCTCGGTCCTCGAGGGCGGCGAGCCCGTCGTCATCGCGAACGCCGAGGGCTTCCGCACGACCCCCTCGGTCGTCGCATTCACGAAGGACGGCGAGGTGCTCGTCGGCGAGACGGCCAAGCGCCAGGCCGTCACCAACGTCGACCGCACCATCGCGTCGGTCAAGCGCCACATCGGCACCGACTGGAAGACCGACGAGATCGACGGCAAGCGGTACACCCCGCAGGAGATCTCGGCGCGCATCCTGCAGAAGCTCAAGCGCGACGCCGAGCAGTACCTCGGCGACACGGTCACCGACGCGGTCATCACCGTGCCCGCGTACTTCAACGACGCCGAGCGCCAGGCCACGAAGGAGGCCGGCGAGATCGCGGGCCTGAACGTGCTGCGCATCATCAACGAGCCCACGGCGGCCGCTCTCGCGTACGGCCTCGACAAGGGCAAGGAGGACGAGCTCATCCTCGTCTTCGACCTCGGCGGCGGCACGTTCGACGTGTCCCTCCTCGAGGTGGGCAAAGACGACGACTTCTCGACCATCCAGGTGCGCGCGACCGCCGGCGACAACCGCCTCGGCGGCGACGACTGGGACCAGCGGGTCGTCGAGTGGCTGATCAAGCGCTTCAAGGAGTCGACGGGCGTCGACGTCTCGAAGGACAAGATCGCCCTGCAGCGCCTCAAGGAGGCCGCCGAGCAGGCCAAGAAGGAGCTCTCGAGCTCCATGGCGACCAGCATCCAGCTGCCCTACCTCTCCCTCACCGAGAACGGCCCCGCGAACCTCGACGAGAAGCTCACGCGCGCGCAGTTCGAGGACATGACGAAGGACCTTCTGGACCGCACCAAGAAGCCGTTCGAGGACGTCATCCGCGAGGCCGGCATCAAGCTGTCCGACGTCGCGCACGTCGTGCTCGTCGGCGGTTCGACCCGCATGCCCGCCGTCGCCGACCTGGTCAAGCAGGAGACCGGCAAGGAGCCCAACAAGGGCGTGAACCCCGATGAGGTCGTCGCCGTCGGAGCCGCCCTCCAGGCGGGCGTCCTCAAGGGCGAGCGCAAGGACGTGCTGCTCATCGACGTCACCCCCCTCAGCCTCGGCATCGAGACCAAGGGCGGCATCATGACGAAGCTCATCGAGCGCAACACGGCCATCCCGACCAAGCGCAGCGAGACCTTCACGACCGCCGACGACAACCAGCCGTCGGTCGCGATCCAGGTCTTCCAGGGCGAGCGCGAGTTCACGCGCGACAACAAGCCGCTCGGCACGTTCGAGCTGACCGGCATCGCGCCGGCGCCCCGCGGCATCCCGCAGGTCGAGGTCACCTTCGACATCGACGCCAACGGCATCGTGCACGTGTCCGCGAAGGACAAGGGCACCGGCAAGGAGCAGTCGATGACGATCACGGGCGGCTCGAGCCTCCCGAAGGACGACATCGAGCGCATGGTGCGCGAGGCCGAGGAGCACGCGGCCGAAGACAAGAAGCGCCGCGAGTCCGCCGAGACCCGCAACTCGGCCGAGCAGCTGGCCTACTCGGTCGACAAGCTGATCAAGGACAACGACGACAAGCTGCCCGCCGACGTCAAGACCGAGGTGCAGGGCGACGTCGACGCGCTGAAGACCGCGCTCGCCGGTGACGACGACGACGCCGTGAAGTCGGCGTTCGAGAAGCTGTCGCAGTCGCAGGGCAAGCTCGGCGAGGCGATCTACGCGCAGCAGCAGCAGACGGATGCCTCCGCCGCTGCCGGCGAGGACGCGACCCCGACGGGCGAGGCCGGCGACAGCACGTCCGACGAGGACGTGGTCGACGCCGAGGTCGTCGACGACGAGGACGAGAAGAAGTAACCATGGCAGACGAGCAGAACCACGACCACGAGGAGCCGGTGGTGCGCGACAAGCGCCGCATCGACCCCGACACCGGCGCGGTTCGCCAGCCCGAGGCCGAAGGGGCGCCCGAAGCGGGCGCCCCCGAGGCGGGCGGCGCGGGCGCCGAGGCATCCGGCCTGCCCGACGACGAGACCGAGCTGACCGTCGACGACATCCTCAACGCCGCCCAAGCCGAGGTTTCCGAGCCGACCGACGAGCACCTCGCCGACCTCAAGCGGGTCACCGCCGAGTACGCGAACTACCGCAAGCGCACCGAGGCGAACCGCGAGGTCGAGCGCGAGCGCGCGATCGGCCAGGCCGTCGCGGTGCTGCTGCCCGTGCTCGACGACCTCGACCGTGCCGAGAAGCACGGCGACCTCGAGGGCGACGCGCCGTTCGCGACGATCGCGGCCAAGCTGCGCGGCCAGGTCGAGAAGCTCGGCCTCAAGCCGTTCGGCGAGGTCGGCGAGCCGTTCGACCCGCAGCGGCACGAGGCGATCTTCCAGCAGCCCGCCGACGACGTCGAGGTCGACACCGTGGCCGATGTCGTAGAGACCGGGTACACCCTGGGCTCGACCCTCATCCGCGTCGCGAAGGTCGTCGTCAAGACGCCGGCCTGATGACCATTCCGGCGGGCGAGTAGCGACGCAGGAGCGTATCGAGGCCACGTCACCCGGTCTCGATACGCTCCGCTCCTCGACCAACGGACACGACAGAAGGGAGGTGCCGGTTGGCCAGTCAGGATTGGTTCGACAAGGACTTCTACGCCACGCTCGGCGTCTCCAAGGACGCGAGCGACGCCGACATCAAGAAGGCGTACCGCAAGCTCGCCCGCAAGTACCACCCCGACCAGAACCCGGGCGACGCCGCGGCTGAGGCGAAGTTCAAGGAGATCAGCGAGGCGAACTCGGTGCTCTCCGACGCCGAGCAGCGCAAGGAGTACGACGCGGTCCGGGCGATGGGCTCGGGCGCGCGCTTCACCGCGCCCGGCGGCGGCGCCGGCGGCTTCGAAGACGTCTTCGGCGGCATGTTCGGCCAGCAGGGCGGCGGCACCAGGTACACGTTCCAGCAGGGCGGAGCCGGCTCCGACTACGACGACCTGCTCGGCGGGCTCTTCGGCGGCGGCCGGTTCGGGCAGTCGACGGGCGGCTACCGGGGATTCGGCGGCCCGACGCCCGGCCGCGACGTCACGGCGACGACCACCCTCGACTTCCTCACCGCGACGCGCGGCGAGCAGGTGACGCTGCAGACCTCCGAGGGCAAGCCGATCACCGTGCGCATCCCCGCGGGCGTCGCCGACGGCCAGAAGATCCGGCTGCGCGGCAAGGGCCACCCGTCGCCCGACGGCGGCGAGCCGGGCGACCTCATCCTCACGGTCAAGGTGCGCAAGCACCCCGTGTTCGAGCGCGACGGGCTGAACCTGCGCGTGAACGTGCCCGTGACCTTCGCCGAGGCCGCGCTCGGCGCCACCATCGAGGTGCCCACGCTCGGCGGCAAGCCGGTCAAGTTGAAGGTCGCCGCCGGCACCCCGAGCGGCCGCGTGCTGCGCGTCAAGGGCCGCGGCGTCGAGACCGCCAAGGGCACGGGCGACCTCCTCGCCGTCGTGCAGGTCGCGGTGCCCTCGCACCTGTCGAAGGATGCCAAGGAGAAGCTCGAGGCGTTCGTCGCCGAGCTGCCCGACGAGGACCCGCGCACCGACCTGCTCGCCCAGGCCGGAGGCTGAGCGTGAACGAGACCAGCCCGCTGTTCGTCATCTCGGTCGCGGCTGAACTCGCCGGGATGCATCCGCAGACACTGCGCCAGTACGACCGCATCGGCCTGGTCTCGCCGACGCGCACGGCCGGCAAGTCGCGCCGGTACTCTATGCGCGACGTCGTGCAGCTGCGCGAGATCGCGCAGCTCTCGGCCGAGGGCGTGAGCCTCGAGGGCATCCGGCGCGTGCTGGGTCTCGAAGACGAGGTGACCGCGCTGCGCGCGCGGGTGCGCGAGCTCGAGGCCGCGCTGGCCGACGAGATGCTCAATCGCCCCGGCCGCCGCGTGTTCGCGGCGGGCACGGCCGGCGAGATCGTGACCCTGAAGGCCGGTACGCGCACGCGCCGCGAGAACGCCGTGGTGGTCTGGCGGCCGCTCGAGCGCTGATGGCCGAGCCGCCGGCATTGTGTACGACCGGCCGGGCCCGCGGCCGCGATCTGGCACACTCGTCGGACCCGACCGAGAGGATGCCATGACCGCGCCGTACCCGCAGACGCCCGACCTCCGGCAGGTCCCGCCCGCTCCGCCGGCGCGCCGCGCCCGCCCGCCGCTTCCGCGCGAGCACCGCACCCCCGCGTTCATCGCCGGTGGTCTGGGCACCCTGCTCGGCTCCTGGGGGCTCTCGGCGCTGTCCGCCGCGCTGCTCCTGGGCTTCATCGGGCTCGTCTTCGGGCTCGTGGCGAGCAGCATCCGGTCGAGCGACCCCACGAACGGCTTCGTCGAGTTCGTCGACTCCGTGCCGGCCTGGGTCGGCGTCGTGGCCGTCCTGACCACCGTCGTGCTGGCGACGGGGCTCCTCATTGCAGCGGTCGTCGTGCCGCGGGCGATCCTCCGGCGTGCGGGCGTGCATCGGCCCACCGCCGTCACCTGGAGCGCGCTCGGCATCGGCATCGTCGCCAACTGGTTCCTCGGCGGCATCCTCTCGATACCGTTCTCGCTGATCCAGACCTTCACCGTCGACCCCACCGCCCTGCTGGTGCTCGTGCTCATCGGGCTCGTCGTGTCGCTCGCGGCGACGGCCGCGATCGGCGCCTTCGCCGGCTGGTGGATGGCCCACGCGTACCGTGCCCAAGCGGCCCCGGCACCCGCCGCCCCGATCCCGGGGCCGATTCCGGCACCCGGGCCGGCGCCTCAGCGCCCCCAGGCCGAGGCCGGCGCCTCGATGATCTCGTAGGGGCGCGAGCTCCAGTGGGTGCCGTAGCCGTAGTGGCTCGACGCCCACGGCGAGGCCCAGATCGCCTGCGCGGTCGCGTCGGCGGAGTCGCCGCGCTGGAGCGCCGCGTCGACGGCCGGATACCGGCCCGACTTGAGGTTCTCGGCCGCGTAGTAGGCGGCATCGACGAGGGTGGCGTAGCTGCCGAGCCCCGAGCCGCCGCCCGAGCCCTGCCCGTTGTTCAGCGGGTTGTTGCGGTTCCACCAGTTGTCGGCGCCGTTCTCCTGGCGCATCCACCGCATCATGAACGTGATGTTCTCGTCGGTCATGGGCCAGCCGCCCTCGACGAGCACGAGCTTGGCCCAGTCGAGGTTGGTGCCGCCCTGCACGAGGGTCTGCGGGCCGGTCGACGCGGTGTACGACTGGTGCACGATCGTCTGGCGGGCGGCGTCATCGGCGACGTCGACCCGCTGCACGTCGTCGCCGAAGCGGGTCTCGGCGACGGATGCCTCGGCCACGGCGTCGAGCGGCGGGGCGGTCGGCGCGAGGGCGAGCGTCGCCACGATGCCGAACACGGCGGCCGTCGCGAACAGTCCGGCGACGCGACGGATGCCTCGGGTCCGGCCGCGCGGACGCGAAACGGACGGCGCACCCCTGCGGGGCGCGCCGTGCCTTCCCCCTGCTTGCTCCGGCTGACGCATGCGGGTGCGAGGGTAGCAAACCGAACCGGATGCCTCCAGTGAGCGGGGCTCCCGGTGGTCGAGGAGACGCCGGAGCGCGTCCTCGACCACCGAGGTTCGTCAGCCGATGCGCACGCCGTCGATCGTCAGCCACCACGACTCGTCCGAGAAGTCGGCGGGGTCGATGACGCCGCGCTCCTGGGCCCAGTCGATCAGCAGCTGCCGGATCTCCTTCTGCTCGTCGTAGACGACGGGTGCCGACGCGATGTGCGGGAACCCGCCGCCGCCCGAGCGACGGTAGTTGTTGACCGCGACGACGACCTGCTGGTCGTCGGCGAGCGAGGTGCCGTCGGCCAGCGTCAGCTTCTCGATGCGCGCACCCACCGGCTGCGACAGGTCGATCTCGTATTCGAGGCCCGAGATGATGTCGAGGTTGTAGTCGGGCGTGTTGCCCGCACCGGTGTGCGCCTCGGGGTCGAATGTGCCGCCCGCGGGCACCTGCGCGTAGTACTTCGCCGAGTACTCGAGGTAGTCCTTCACCTGCGCCCCGGTCATCTGCACGGCCTGCAGCGTGTTGTCGTAGATGTACAGGCCCGCGATGTCGCGCACCGAGACATCCCCCTGCGGGAAGATCGCCGTGCGACTGAAGGGCGCCGCGATCGACAGCACCGGCAGCCCGTCGGCCGCGGTGCCGGCGATGCCGGCGGCGACGGTCTCGGTCTGCACCTGCTGGATGAAGTCGATGATCGGCGTGTCCTCGTACCGCGACGCGGTGGCCGGCAGCGCCTCGGTCGACTGCGCGACGACCTGGTTCACGTACGCGACGGTCGTCGCGTGCTGGTCGGCGACGAGGTCGAGGATCTCCTGCGACGGCGCGAAGCCCTTCGTGCGGATGGCGGATGCCTCGGCGTCGACGACGTCCCACTGGCCGCGCACCTTCTCGAGGTCGAGGTCGACGCGCGAGACGGTCGATCCCCAGCGGTAGGGCTGGGTGAGGAGCACCTCGTCGCCGGTCTCCTCGTTGACCACGACCTGGCTCGGCTTGTCGAGGTGGGTGTGGCCGACGACCATGACGTCGATGCCCGGCACCTCGCGCGCGATCGCGTCGGATGCGTTCTCGGGGGCCGCGATCGACTCGTCGTACGAGGAGGCGCCGGTGCCCGAGTGCGAAAGCACGACGACGACGTCGGCGCCCGCGGCGCGAACCTTCGGCACCCACTCCTCGGCCGTCTCGACCATGTCGCGGAACTCGAGTTCGCCCTCGACGTTGGCCTTGTCCCAGATCGCCGATCCGGGCGTCGTGAGCCCGAGGATGCCGACGGTCACGGGTTTCTGGCCCTTCACCTTCTTGCGCACGAGCGTGTACGGGTCGAACGCGGGCTCGCCCGAGTCGACGTCGATCACGTTGGCGCCGAGCAGCGGGAAGCCCAGGTCGCCCTCGTACGCGTCCAGCAGGTCGAGGCCGTAGTTGAATTCGTGGTTGCCGAGCACCTGCGCGTCGTACCCGATCGCGTCGAACGCGGCCGCCATCGGATGCGTCGCGCCGGTCTCCTGCACCGGCTCCTGCACGGCGTAGTAGTAGCTGAGCGGGGTGCCCTGGATCGCGTCGCCGTTGTCGACCACCAGCAGGTGGTCGTCGCCGACCTCGTCGCGCACGGCATCGACGACGGATGCCACGCCCGCGAGGCCGACCGTGTCGCCCGCGCGATCGGTGTACGGCGCGTTGCTGAAGTAGTCCCAGTTGGCGACGCGGCCGTGCAGGTCGGTCGTCGCGAGCAGCGTGAGGTCGAGCGCGTGCGCGCCGCCGCCGTGCTTCGCGCCGGATGCCTCGGGTGCGGCCGCCGCGGGCGCCGCGGCGAGGCCCGCGAGCACGAGCGCTGCGACGGTCGCGGTGCCGAGGGTTCGAGTGGTTCTCAAGTGGATTCCTTCCATCGGGGATGAGGGCCGGGTGGCCCTCGCATGGGGGACACCGTATTCCCGGCGGGTTCCGGGCGTGTGAACCGCCGCGCACGTCGGGGTGAACGCCGACGCGGCTACCCTTGCCCGGATGGACTTCGCAGCACTCCGCCGGTGGCCCGACGTCGAGGGGCCCGACCTCGCGGCGTCCGATGCCGCCGATCGGCTGATCCTCGACGAGGCGGCGGGCGTGGTCGCGGCCGTCGGCGCCACGGACGCCCCGGTCGCCGTCATCGGCGATACGCACGGCGCCCTCGCGGTCGGTGCGGTCGTGGGGCTCGGGGCGACCGACGTGCGCGCGCACCAGGACGCGCTGCTCGGCGAGCGCGCGATCGCCGCGAACGCTGAACGGCTCGGGGTGGCGGGGGCGATCCGCGTGGGAGCGCTCGATGCCGACCTGGTGCGCGGCGCGCGGCTGGTGCTGCTGCGCCTGCCGCGCTCGCTCGACGCGCTCGACGAGCAGGCCGCCCTCATCGCCGCGCACGCCCACCCCGCGGTGGTCGTGGTCGCGGGCGGGCGGCTCAAGCACATGACGCTCGGTATGAACGACGTGCTCTCCCGTTGGTTCGGCCGGCTCGACGTCTCGCACGCGCGGCAGAAGTCGCGGGTGCTCATCGCATCGGCGCCGACTCGACCGCCGGCACCCGGCGCGTGGCCGCGACACGCGCACGACGCCGCGCTCGACCTCGAGGTGGTCGCGCACGGCGGCGTGTTCGCCGGTGCCGCGATCGACATCGGCACGCGGTTCCTGCTCGAGCACCTCGATGCCGCGCTCGCCGGGGGCCCGGCGCCGCGCACCGCGGTCGACCTGGCCTGCGGCACGGGCGTGATCGCGGTCGAGCTCGCTCGACGCCTGCCGTCCACGCGCGTCACCGCGACCGACCAGTCGGCTGCGGCCGCAGCCTCCGCTGCGGCGACGGCGGCGGCGAACGGCGTCGGCGACCGGGTCGAGGTGCGCCGCGCCGACGGCCTCGAGACCGAGCCCGGGGCATCCGTCGACCTGATCGTGCTCAACCCGCCGTTCCACGCCGGCGCCGCCGTGACGACCGCGCTCGCCGAGCGGCTGTTCGCCGACGCCGGACGCGTGCTGGCGCCGGGTGGCCGCCTCGTCGCCGTGTGGAATTCGCACCTGCGCTACCGGCCCGCGCTCGAGCGGCGCGTCGGCTCGACCGTCCAGGTCGCCCGCGACCCGAAGTTCACCGTCACGGTCTCGACCCGCCGATGACGGGCGACGACGTCCGCGCGCCGGTCCCCAGAAGTGCGGGGATGCATCCGTCGGCGGGAAGTGTCAGTCTGGAACGGTGACGGACACGCTCGAACGCACCGACCTCGACCAGGAGACGCTCCGCGTCCCCGAGGCGTCCTGGCGCACGATCGTGTGGGACGACCCGGTCAACCTCATGACCTACGTCACCTACGTGTTCCGAAGCTACTTCGGGTACCCGCGCGAAGAGGCCGAGCGGCTCATGCTGCTCGTGCACCACGAGGGCCGCGCGGTCGTCGCCACCGGCAATCGGGAGGCGATGGAACGCCACGTGCACGCCATGCACGGCTACGGCCTGCAGGCGACGGTGTCGAGGGCCGAGCCGTGATCGTCGCCGGCCGCGGCGCGGGCGACGGCGTGCGCCTGGTGCTCGAGGCCGAGGAGGCGATGCTCCTGTCGGAGCTGGCCGACCAGGTCGACTCGGTGCTGCTGCTCGGCACCGACGACGACCCGGCGCTCGGCCGGCTGCTGCCCGACGCGTATCCCGATGACGTCGACGCCGGCCGCGAGTTCACGCGCTACACGCGCGACAACCTCGTCGACGGCAAGCGGCAGGCCGCGCAGTCGGTGCGCGACGCCACCTCGGTGGGCGACGGCGAACGCCTCGTCGAGATCGAGCTCGACCAGGTGCAGGCCTGGGGGTGGCTGACCTTCCTCACCGACCTGCGGCTCATCCTGGCCGAACGCGTCGGCATCATCGAGGAGGGCACCCCCGAACAGGACGAGCAGCGCGACGACTACCTGCGCGCGGCCTACGAGTGGGCGGGCTTCGTGCAGGGCTCGATGCTCGAGGTGCTCGACCCGACCGAGTCCTGACTGGC
This sequence comes from Agromyces agglutinans, assembly GCF_009647605.1. Taxonomy (GTDB): domain Bacteria; phylum Actinomycetota; class Actinomycetes; order Actinomycetales; family Microbacteriaceae; genus Agromyces; species Agromyces agglutinans. Next base: position 247,864 of record NZ_WJIF01000002.1, read on the forward strand.
AGTCTGGTGCCAGCGCCCACGGGCGCCGCGGCACCCGCGGCCTCCGCGGGGGCGCGACGGAGATCCAGGGGGAGACGGATGACCCACGCCAGACCGCACGCGAACGAACGCGCGACCCCGCTGCGAAGCATCCTGCGCCGGCCCGCGGCGAATGCGGAGTCGCTCGAATCGGTCGCCCTCGTGATCGGCGCGATCGGCTTCGTCGTGATCGGCCTCATCGCGCTGGCCGCGTTCTGGGGTCGCGACCTGCCGATCGCGGGTTCGGGCTCGCTCGCCGAGTTCGTCGCGATCTCCGCCGCCCTCGTCGCCGTCGTCGCCTTCGTGCTCGGGCGGCTCGTGCTGCGGAGCCCGTCGCCGCAATTGCGGTCGGAGATCGGCAACGGGCTCGACGTCGAGGGCACGCGCCTGCACTGGTTCGACCTCGTGGCGCTGGCCCTCGCGCACGGCGCGATCGTGCTGCTGGGCTGGATCGGCCTCGGCGACCTGCTCGAGCGCAGCTTCATCGGGGCGGTGGTGTTCACCATCCCGGGTGCGGTGCTCGCCGGCGTCGGCGCCGCGGTCACGATGTACGCGGTCTTCCTCTCGGCGGCCCGGCTCACGCCGATGCTGCTCTCGCTCGTGCTCGCGGTGTTCCTCGTGGTCGGGGCTCTCGCCAGCATGCTGAGCTCGAGCGACCCGCTCTGGTGGCAGAAGAACCTCTCGGCGCTCGGCATCACGGGCGACTTCTCGTCGCTCGCGTTCAACGTGACGCTCATCGTCGCGGGCGCGATCGTGACGACGATCGCGCGCTACGGCACCGCGACGCTGCCAACCTCGACGCCGCTCGAACTGCGCCACCGCAACGTCATGCGCATCGGGCTCGTCCTGATCGGCGTGTTCCTCGGCTGCGTCGGCATCTTCCCGGTGAGCGAGTTCTTCCTGCTGCACAACACCGTCGCCACCGGCATGGCGGTCGCGTTCGCCGTGATCGTGATCGGCCTCCCGCGCTTCGTGCCGTCGATGCCGCACGTGTTCGTGATCCTCGGCTACGTGTACGTCGCCGTGATCGTGGTGCTCGGGGTCTTCTTCGCCGTCGGCTACTACAACCTGACGGCGGTCGAACTGGTCGCCGCGGTGCTCATCTTCAGCTGGATCATCGTCTTCCTGCGCAACGCGGGCGCGATGCGACCGGATGCCTCGGTGCCCGTCGATGTCGCGACCGGGGCGGCCGCCCCGCAGACGACGGATGCCCCGGGCTCGGGGCCCGGGGCATCCGTCGTGGTGTGAGGCGGAGGCCTACGCCTGGTGGGCCAGCGCCTTGGCCTTCAGCAGGTCGTACTCCTGCTGGGTGATGGTGCCGGCGTCGAGGAGCGACTTCGCCTTGGCGATCTCGTCGGCGGGGCTCGCCGCGGTACCGGCGGTGGCGCGAATGTACTCGTCGGTCGCCTGCTGCGCCCGACGGGCATCCTTCTGCGCGCGCTCGGCCATGCCGTTGCCCCGGGCGATCAGGTAGACGAGCGCCGTGAGGAACGGCACGAAGATCAGGAAGATGATCCAGACCGCCTTCCACCAGCCGTTCAGCTTGTGGTCACGGAACAGGTCGCTGATGATCGCGATGACCGCCCAGAGGTAGGCGAAGAACGCGAAGACCCAGATCGTCCACCAGATGATGTCCCAGAAACTTTCCCAGAAGCTCAATGAAGTGCCTTTCTTCGGTTGTGTGAGCCGGCCGCAGGGGGCGGTCGGCGGTTCGCAACCGGATCGGGAAGGCGACGGTGCTCCGGCAATGCCGTGATCATCCCCCTGATCGTCGGTGTTCCCCGGGTGCAGCGTAGCGCGCCGGTCGACTCGGTGTCAGCGTCATTCCGCGGGATTTCGGGCATCGGTGGCTCCGCGCCGGGCGCGTGTCGTCGTCGGCGCGGTCGCCGCGGCCGGTAACGTCGCGCTCGGGGAGGGCGGCATGACGGACTGGTGGGGCACGCTCGACATCGACGGGTGGAGCCTGTTCGCGGCCGTCGCCGTGCTCATCGCGACGTGGATCGTGGCGCGCCTCGCGAGGTCGGGCGCTCGCCGCGTGGTCGCGCGCGTGCCGAACCTCTCGTTGCCGGTGCAGGTCGGCGCCGTGCGCATCACGGGCTACGCGGTGTGGTTGATCGGCATCGGCGTGGCGTTGAGCTTCCTCGGCGCGTCGGTGCAGCCCGTGCTGGCAGTAGCGGTCATCGTCGCGGTCGTGCTGGCGCTGATGCTGCGCGGCGTCGCCGACAACTTCGCGGCGGGCATGGTGCTGCAGACCCGACGGCCGATCGACGTCGGCGATCTCGTGACGTCGGGAGACTTCACCGGCGAGGTGCTCGAGGTGAACGGGCGCTCGGTCATCGTCCGCACCGGTGACGGGCGCACCGTGCACCTGCCGAACGCGACCGTGCTGCAGGAGCCGCTGGTCAACCACTCGGCGCACGGCGCGCGGCGCAGCGAGGTGCAGGTGCGCATCGCGGATGCCGCGGGCTCCGGTCTCGACGAGGCATCCGGCGACGACGAACCGGGCGCGAGCGGCGGCATCCGGTCGGCGATCGGCGAGGCCGCGGTCGCCGTGCCCGGGGTTCACCATCGCGAGGCCGTGCACGTGCTCCCGGTCAGTCGCGGCGGCGGCCGCGAGGTCTATCGCGTGCAGTTCTGGCATCATCCGGCGCACGGCGTGACCGTGACCGGCGACGTGGTCGACGCCCTCGCCGAGCTGCTCGATCGGCGCGGCATCGCCGGCGCCGTCACGAGCGAGCCGCCCCCGCCGGCGCTCGCGGCGGCGACGGAGGTGTGAGATGACCGCGGGCGACGACCTCAGCGGGGCGACGCCGACGCCGCGGCAGTTGCTCGCGCTCTCGGTGCCGGCGCTCCTCGTGGGCGCACTCACCGCGGTGGTGCTGTGGCTGCTCGATGTCGTGTCCGAATCGCTGGGCGACCTGATCTGGAAGGCCGTGCCCGGGTCGCTCGGCTTCGATCCGGACGCGTCCTGGTGGATCCTCCTCGTGCTGACCTCGACCGGCGTCGCCGTCGGGCTCGTCACCTGGCTCGTGCCCGGCCACGCCGGGCCGGACTCGGCGACGACCGACCTGCTCGAGCCGCCCCTCCGCCCGTGGGTGGTGCCGGGGCTCGCGCTCGCGGCCGTGATCGGGCTCGCGGGCGGTGTGAGCCTCGGACCGGAGAACCCGATCATCGCGATCAACGCGACGCTCGTGGCGTTCCTCTTCGCGCGGCTGCTGCCGAAGGTGCCCGTCCAACTGGCCGTCTGGCTCGCCGCCGCGGGAACCATCGGCGCGCTGTTCGGCACGCCGGTCGCCGCAGCACTCGTGTTCACCAGCGCGATGGCCGGGACTCCGGTGCGCGGGCATCTCTGGGACCGGCTGTTCCTTCCGCTCGCTGCCGCGGGCGCCGGATCGATCACGATGCATCTGCTCGGCGCGCCGTCGTTCGGATTCGAGGTTCCCGCGTACCCCGGCCCGGCGGCCCTGGACCTGCTGACCGGCTCGCTCATCGCTGTCGGCACCACCGTGGTCGGCCTCGCTGCGCTCGCGGTGTTCCCGTGGGTCCATCGCGCGTTCCACGCACTGCGGCATCCGCTGCTGATCCCCGTCGCCGGGGGCCTGGTGCTCGGCCTGCTCGGCGTGCTCGGCGGGCCGCTCACGCTCTTCAAGGGACTCGAGGAGACCGGCGAGCTGCTCGAGAACTCCGACGAGTACGCGGCCGGCCAGCTCGTGGTGCTCGCGCTCGTGAAGCTCGTGGCGCTCGTCGTCGCCGCATCGTCGGGGTTCCGGGGCGGACGGATCTTCCCCGCGGTGTTCGTGGGCGCCGCGCTGGGGCTGCTCGGCCACGCGCTCATCCCGGCGGCGCCGCTGGCACTCGCCGTGGCGTGCGGGGTGCTGGGCATGGTGCTCGTCGTCGGCCGCGACGGGTGGGTCGCGCTCTTCGTCGCCGTCGCCGTCGCGGGCGACGTGACGCTCCTGGCCGTCCTCTGCGTCATCATCCTTCCGGCGTGGCTGCTCGTGTCGCGGGCGCCCGAGTTCCGAATCGTCGAGCCGGAGCCGTTCCCCTCGGCCGCACCCGGTCGATAGGGTCGGGCGAGGGGATGGGGGGATCCGTGCAGAAACCGCTCGTGGGACTGAGCCGGCGCAATCTGCTGCGCGAGCTCACGGCCGGCGTCACGTTGCTCGCGATCGCGATCCCCCTCAACATCGGCTACGCGCAGATCGCCGGCCTGCCCGCGACGGCCGGCCTGTACGCGCTCATCGTGCCGACGGTGATCTACGCGCTCACCGTGTCGAGTCGCCAACTCGTCGCGTCTCCGGATGCCGCGGCCGCCGCCCTCGTCGCGAGTTCGCTCGGCGGGCTCGCGGTGGCGGGGTCGGCGGACTACTCGACGCTCGCGCTCGCGCAGGCGATCCTCGGCGGCGTCATGTTCCTGCTCCTGGCGTTCTTCAAGCTCGGCTTCCTGGCGAACTTCCTGTCGAAGCCGATCCTCGTGGGCTTCGTCGGGGGCTTGGCCCTCGACATCCTCATCAGCCAGATCGCGAAGATGCTCGGCGTGAAGATCGACTCGGGCGGCGAGTTCGTCGACAAGGTCGCCGGGCTCGTCACCGGGCTGCCCGGCCTCAACTGGTGGTCGGTGGCGATCTCCGTCGTCGCGGTCGCCGTGCTGCTCCTCGGCAAGCGGTTCGCGGGCGCCGTGCCCTGGGCGCTCGTCGTGATGATCCTCGCGACCGTCGTCGTGCTCGTCTGGCACCTCGACGAGGCCGGCGTCGCCGTGCTCGGCGAGGTGCCCGCCGGCCCGCCGGCGATCACCTGGCCCATCATCGACTGGACGATGTGGCTCGCGCTCATCCCCTCGGCGATGGCGCTCACGCTCGTGACGACCGCAGAGGGCCTGCTCGTCTCGCGCTCGTACGGCGAGAAGAACGGCTACCGCACGAGCCCCAACCGCGACCTGTTCGCCTTCGGCGTCGGCAACATCGCGGCCGGCGCCAGCGGGAGCTTCACCTTCGGATCATCTACCTCGCGCACCGCGGCGATGGACCAGGCCGGCTCCCGCACGCAACTGCCCTCGCTCGTGCTCGCGGCCGGGACGCTGCTGCTCCTGCTGTTCGGCACCGCGCTGCTCGCCGACATCCCGTCGCCGGCGATCGGCGCCATCGTGGGCGTGGCGATCCTGCCGCTGCTGGGCATCCGCGAGTTCCGCGAGCTGTGGCATGCCGACCGCTTCGAGTTCCTCATCGGCGCGGCGTGCTTCCTCGTGACGCTGTTCGTCGGCTCGATCCCCGGCATCCTCGTCGCGTTCGTGCTGGCGCTGCTGAACCTCGCCAAACGCGCCGCGAACCCGGCGATCGACGTGCTCCAGGCCACCGGCGAGCCCGGCGACTCCCTCCTCGACGGGGCGGCCAAGGGCCAGGTCACCGCGCCCGGCGTCATCGTGGTCCGTCTCGCAGCGCCGCTGTTCTTCGCGAACGGCAGCGTGTTCTCCGACGCGGTGAAGCGCGCCGTCCGGGCAGCCGACGGCGAGGTCCGCCACGTCGTCGTCGACATGGAGGCCGTCACCGATATCGACGTGACCGGCGCGGAGAGCTTCGAGGCGCTGCTCACGTGGCTCGAGCGCGAGGGCATCGACCTGTCGTTCAGTCGCGTGCGCCCCGACGCGGTGCGGCGACTCGAGCAGCTCGACCTGCTCGGCGACCGGGCGAGGTACGTCACGAACCGCGAGGCCATCGCCGCAATCGCCGGCGAACGACCGGAAGACGAGGAATGAACATGGGCTCCGTCATCGGCGACATCCTCCCGCTCGCGCTCGGCGTGGCCATCAGCCCCGTGCCGATCATCGCGGCGATCCTGATGCTGCTCTCGCCGCGGGCGAAGGGCACGAGCCTCGGTTTCCTGGGCGGTTGGGTGCTCGGCATCGTCGTCGCGGTCGTGCTCTTCACGCTGCTCGCCTCGGTGCTGCCCGAGGACGACCCCGACGCCTCGAAGCCGATCGCCGGCACGATCAAGCTCGTGCTCGGCGTGCTGCTGCTCCTGCTCGCGGTGAAGCAATGGCGCAGCCGGCCGAAGCCCGGCGAGGAGGCCGCCCTCCCGAAGTGGATGGGCGCGATCGACCAGATGACGGCGGTCCGCGCGCTCGTGCTCGGCTTCCTGCTGTCGGCGGTGAACCCGAAGAACCTGCTCATGGCCGTGGCGGCCGGCACGATCATCGGCACCGCGGGGGCGAACGGAGGCGAGATCACCGTTGCCATCGTCGTGTTCGTGCTCATCGCGGCGTCGTCGGTCGCGGTGCCGGTCATCGCCTACCTCCTCGCCTCGCAGCGCATGGCTGCGCCGCTCGAATCGCTGCGGACGTGGCTCGTGCACAACAACGCGACCGTGATGGCGGTGCTGCTGCTCGTGATCGGCGTGGTCGTCATCGGCAAGGGCATCGGGAGCTTCTGACGTGAGCGAGGCGTCGCACGAGGCATCCGCCGGCCTCTCGCGCGGCACGCGGGTGCTGATCGCTCTCGCCGCAGCCGTGCTCGTGTTCGGCGGGGTGTGGCTGGCCCGAGACATCCTCGCGCCGGCGGCACTCGCCGCGGTCGTGGTGATCATCGCCCACCCCGTGCGACGACCGCTCGAGGCCAGGGGATGGCCGCGGTGGGCGGCCACCACGGCCGTCATCGTCGTCGCCTACCTGATCCTCGCGCTGCTCGCCGTGCTGCTGCTGTTCGCGGCCGCGCAGTTCGCGGGCATGCTGCCCGACTACGCCGACGACCTCGAGGCGGTCGCGGCATCCGTCACCGACGCCCTCGCCGCCATGGGCCTGGCCGACCAGGCGGCGGATGCCGCGTCATCGGTGCTGAACGCCGACACGCTGGTCGGCATCGCGACCGGGGTCGCCGACGCGGTGCTCGGATTCGCGACCGCGTTCTTCTTCGTGCTCGCCTACGTGATCTTCATGGCGGCCGACGCGGCTCGCTTCGCGCGGGCCGGCGGGGTGTTCGGCTCGCCGGGCGCCGACGCCGTCGGCGCCCGCTACTTCACCGGAGTCCGCCGGTACTACGTCGTCAACGCGACGTTCGGCGCCATCGTCGCGGTGCTCGACGGCCTCGTGCTGTGGGGACTCGGGATCCCGATCCCGATCGTGTGGGCCATCCTCGCGTTCGTCACGAACTTCGTGCCGAACATCGGCTTCGTGCTGGGGCTCATCCCGCCGGCGGTGCTCGCCCTCGTCGTCGGCGGCTGGCCGCTCGCGCTCGTCGTCGTCCTCGTGTACTGCGTGATCAACGTCACGCTGCAGGTGCTTGTGCAGCCGAAGTTCGTCAGCGACGCCGTCGACCTCAGCCTCACGCTCTCGTTCTTCTCGGTCGTGTTCTGGGCGTTCGTCATCGGGCCCGTCGGGGCGATCCTGTCGATTCCGCTGACGCTCCTCGTCCGTGCGCTCGTGGTCGAGCCCGACCCGACCGCGGAGACCCTCCGGCGCCTGTCGGGGAACCCGAAACTGAAGGAGGCCGGCCATGTGGTGGAACCGTCGTAAGGGCGGCGCGAAGTCCGCGGACGCACCCCCGCCCGAGCCGGCCGTGCAGGCGGAGCCCGTGCCGTCCCACCGCGCCGCGTTCATCCTGCTCGGCCTCGCCGGCGCGGCCGTCGCGAGCTTCGGGCTCGCCGCGATCGCCGACGTCTTCGTGTGGAGCTTCTTCGCGCTGGTGCTGACCATCTGCGTGTACCCGCTGCGCGCCTGGCTCGAACGGCACGGCGTGGGGAGGGGTCTCGCCACGCTGACCGTGATCCTCGCGGTGGTGCTGCTGCTCGGCACGTTCGTGTTCGCGTTCTTCTTCTCGTTCACGCAGTTCCTCACGCTGCTGCCGCAGTACGCCGACGAACTCGAGTCGTGGGCGGCGGGCGTCGGCTCGTGGCTTTCGGGCCTCGGGTTCGGCCAGGCCCAGATCGACGAGATCGTCACCTGGTTCGACCCGGGAAAGGTGCTCGACGTGATCGGCGGCGTCGTCGGCAGCGCCGCCGGGTTCGTCACCGCGGCCGTGATCCTGCTGACCATGCTGCTGCTCATGGCGATGGATTCCTCGTACGCACGCACGCTGGTCGCCAAGATCTACCCGACCCGGCCCGTGCTCGCGACCGCGAGCGTGGCCTACACGATCGGCGTTCGGCGCTACATGGTCGTGACCACCCTGCTCGGCATCGCGCAGGGCCTCATCAATTGGATCGCGCTCGTGCTTCTGCAGGTGCCGGGCGCTGCGCTCTGGGGCGTACTCGCGTTCCTCTGCAGCTTCATCCCGAACGTCGGCTACTTCATCGCGATCATCCCGCCGATCGTGTTCGCCGCCCTCGTCGGCGGGTGGCCGCTCGTCATCGCGGTCATCGTGGTCTACGGCGTCATCAACGCGGTCGTGCAGTCGGTCGTGCAGCCGCGCGTCGTCGGCAACGCGGTCGCGCTCAGCCAGTCGATCACGTTCTTCTCGGTGCTCTTCTGGGCGGTGGTACTCGGCCCGATGGGCGCCATCCTCGCCATCCCGCTGACGCTGCTCGTGCGGATGCTCCTCGTCGACTCGAACCCCAACGCGGGCTGGATGCGCGAGGCACTCGGCGACTTCGACGAGGCGAAGAAGATCATGGACGCCGAGGATGCCGCGTCGAAGGCGCGGCGACGGGAGCGCAAGGCCGCCAGGGGCTGATCGGCGGGCGCTTCGGCCGGGAGCATCAGGCGGCGGGCGTCGACCCGTGCCGGCCGGGAAGCCGCCGGGTGAACGGCAGGGCGACGAGCGCCGCCGCCGTGCACGCCAGCATGCCGGCCTTCACCCCGACGAGTTGGGCGGCCGAATAGCTCTCGACGACCTGCGTGGCCTGGTCGGTCGCGAAACCGGCGTCTAGCAACGCGCGTTCGACCTGCGCCGGCGGGAGGTACTCGATGCCGTCCGCCACTCGCACGTGCGCTTGGTCGGCGACCGCGGCCTCGATCCCGGGGTCTTCGGCGATGAGCCCCAGCACCGAGGTCGCGAGGGCGCCCACCATGAACGAGCCGATGAGGGCGGTGCCGAGCGAGGAGCCGAGGTTCTGCGCGGTGTACTGCAGGCCGCCGGCCTCACTGCGTGCGGCCGCCGGCACCGACGACTGCACGACGTTGCCCAGCTGCGACGCGAGCAGCCCGGTGCCGAGGCCGACGAGCGCCATGCCGATGCCGAAGGGGAGCGTCGCGAGCTCCGGTTCGATCGTCGCGACGATGACGATGCCGGCGACGGCGATGGTCAGGAGCCCGACGCGCACGATCGCCCGCGCGCCGAACCTGCTGCCGACCCGGGCGCCGATCGTCGCGGCGAGCAGCATCGCGATCGACGTGGGCAGCAGCCGCAGTCCGGTCTGGAACGCATCCATCCCCTGCGTGACCTGCAGGTAGATCGGCACGGCGAAGAAGATCCCGAGCAGGATGAGGTTCTGTGCGAGCAGGCTCGCGAGCCCGGCGCGCAACTCCGGGATGCGCAGGTTCCGGATGTCGAGCAGCGGCACCCGGCCTCGCGCGACGACGCGCCGTTCCCAAGCGAAGAACCCCCACAGCACGAACAGCCCCGCCGCGATGACGAACGGCGTGAGGGCGAATCCGAACGGCGTGATCGGCGACTGCACGGGCTGCAGCCACCCCCAGGTGCCGCTCTGGAGCACTCCGACCACGATCAGGGCGAGGCCGAGCGCGGAGAGCAGGGCGCCGACGAGGTCGAGCCGGAAGCGGGGGCCGGGGGTGTCGCGGGCGATCCATCCGCTGACCGCGAGCACGACGATCACGAGCACGACCTCGCCCGCGAACACCCATCGCCACGAGTACGCCGTGGTGAGCCATCCGCCGATGAGGGGTCCGACGGCGATGCCGGCACCCGCGACTCCGCCGAGCAGCCCGTAGGCGCGAGCGCGCGCAGGGCCCTCATAGCTGCCCGCGACGAGCGCCGCCAGCGCCGGGAGTACGAGCGCGGCCCCGGCGCCCTCGATGAACGACCACCCCACGATGAGCACTTCCACGGTCGGCGCGAACGCCGTCATCAGCGATCCGACGGCGTAGATGACGAGGCCGACGCGGAACATCCGCAGCCGGCCGAAGAGATCGCCGATCTTGCCGCCCGTGAGCATCAGCGCCGCCATCACGAGCGCGTAGAGCGTGATCGCGAGCTGAATGGTCGACACGGTGGTGTCGAACTCCTCGACCAGTTGGCTGATCGACACGCTCATCACCGAACTGTCGAGCACCATGATGAACTGCGCGATCGCCAGCGGCAGGACGGCCCGCGATGCGGGTGCCGTCGTGCGGCCGGTCTCCGGGGCGTCGGCGGCCGTCATGATGCGGATGCCTCGACGCGACCCGCGGCGATGGCGGCGAGGAGCGCCGCGTGATCGGCGGCGTTGCGGTCGGCGTAGGCCGTCGCGAACGCCGCGAGCGCGGCCGACAGCGTGCGGCCGGCCCCGATGTAGCCCGTCAGCACCGCGGGATCGCCGCCTCGGGCGTGCGCGCGCGCGAGCACCAGGCCGCAGTAGCGGGCGTACGCCGGCATGGTCTCGGGGCCGAGGCGTTCGACGTCGACGCCGCCCTTCCAGTCCCGGAACTGGCGCACGGAGAACTCCCGCTGCCGGCCCTGCGGGTCGGCGCCGCTCGTCCAGCCGAGCAGCACGTCGCTCAGTGCCTGGAGCGTGCGCTGTCCGCGCACCACCCGCTCGCCCTGATGGGCGTACGCTCCCGCCCGCCCGGCCGGTTCGAGCACCGAGCGCTCCGCCTCCTTCGCCTGCAGCACGAGGAGGTCGCGCTTCACGTCGCCCTCGAAGAGGAGCACCCAGGCGCGCAGTCCGACGCTTCCCACGCCGACGACCTTCACGGCGGCGTCGGCCAAGCGGTACCGATCGAGCAGGCGACGCCGTTCCGGAGCGAGCGATTCCCGGTAGCGCCGGCGCACCTCGTCGAGTCGCTCCTGGGCGTCGCCGGCGGTGATCCGCCCCTGCTCGACCATGCGGTGCACGGGCACCAGCAGCGGCGGGTCGGAGCGGAACCGGAGGCCGTCGTCGTCGCGGACGGCGAGCTGCCGGGCGGCGCTGCGGCTGTCCCGTCGCAGCATCGCCGCGACGGCGGAGGCCGCACGCCGCGAGACCTTGCGCGGCAGTTCCTCCTCGAGGTCGGCCAACAGGTCGGCGACGTCGAGGCGTCCGGTGAACAGTTCGATGGCGGGGGTGCGGGAGGCCGTGCGCATCGCGGACGCGTACGCGCGGACGAGCTCCTCGAGGACCCGATGCCGGACGTCCTCATCCAGTGCACCGGCACGGCCGGCGATCTCGAAGCTGGTCGCCATCCGCTTGAGATCCCACTCGAAGGGCCCCGGCGCGGTCTCGTCGAAGTCGTTCAGATCGCCGATGAGCGCCCGCTCGGGCGAGGCGTAGAACCCGACGTTGTCGAGGTGCGCGTCGCCGCAGAGCTGCGTCGTGGTGCCGGAGTCGGGCAGCTGCCGCAGGTCTTCGGCCATGATCGCGGCGGCGCCGCGGTAGAAGGCGAACGGCGAGCTCGCCATCCGAGCGTGGCGGATGGCGAGGAGCTCGGGGATCCGGCTGGCACCCTGCCGCTCGAGCACCTCGACGGGGTCGCGCTCCGATGCAGCGACCACGGCGTGCTCCTGCAGGGCGAGGCGGTCGCGGAAGGCGCGACCGCGTGCCTTCCGCTCCGCACGCGGGAGGCGCACCGTCCGGTCGTCGCGCGGCATCATCGTCCCCCTGGGTCGGCGACGGCTTCGGTGGGCGCAGCGATCTCGGTGGGTGCAGCGATCTCGGCGGGTGCGGCGATGGCGTCGATGAAGCGGATGAAGACCGTGATCCAGCTGAAGATCACGGCGAACGCGACGAGCTCGAAGGCCGTCAGGTTGTAATAGCCGATCGGTGAGAACAGCAGGAACCCGCCGATCAGGACGGCGAACGTCGCGAGGCACATGGCGATGAACCGCTTCGGCAGGCCGGCGAGGAAGTACGGCGATCCCAACACCATCACCGCGAACGCGGCGGCCATCCCGGCGGCGCAGCCGTTGTGCAGCGCGGCGTTCACATCGAGCGGGAACAGGCCGACGCCGGCCAGCATGATGCCGAGCACGACGAACGCGACGGAGAACAGCCGCGGCGTCCACCGGTGCACGAGGATGCCGCGCTCGACGAGCACGTCGAGGTCGCGATGGAGGTAGAGCGTGAAGGTGGTCGCGAAGAACCCGCCGACGATGAGGGTGGTGTTGAACATCCATGCCGAGAAATCACCCGAGGTGCCCAGCTGGCTGAAGTGGTACTCCCACCAGTGTTCGTCCTCCACGGCGGCGATGCTCGCCAACGTGGACAGCGCGATGAATGCGACGAGCAGGGTCGCCATCCGGCGCGTGGTGATCTCCGACGCCGAGAGGAACACGAGGTAGCCGGTCGCGGCGGCCGCGGCGCCGACGGTGATCGTTCCGATGATGACGTCCACCTCGAGGCCCTCGAAGCTGCGCTGGAGCACGACGAAGACCGATGCCGTGAAGATCGCCGCGAGGAACGCGTGCACGAGGGCGACGGTCGTCGCGTCGAGCACGAACTTCCATGGACGGATGCTCCGGCGCCACTCCTGACCCGGACGGGCTCGCGCCCGCCAATAGGCGACGTAGGCGACGACGATGCCGACCACGAGCGTGGACAGCGCCGCCACGGCGCCGGCGGACCACCCGCCCCACAGCGGGACCGTGCGATCCGCGATCGTCACGATGGCGACCAGGCCCGCCCCGACGGCGGCGAGGCTCGCCGCAGTCACGGCCTCGCTCTCCACCCGGAGGCGCGGCGACCTGAGCGCTTGGGCGGGCTCGCTCGTCGTCGTGCTGGTGTCCACGCCGACCCCCGTCCTCGCGCCGAAGCGATCGCGTCACGACCCGCCTGCATGATACGGCGGGCCGACGGGCGCCGGTAGGCCCAGAACGGGCGCCCTGCGGTCAGGAGAGGTCGCACCCCTCCGCCCCGGCGGACGTTCGGGACGGAGGGGTGCGAGTCGGGCGGATTCGGGTTCCTAGCCTGCGTACGTCTCGAACTCGGCGACCCGCGGGGTGCCGGTCGAGCTCGTGATCTCGAAGTCGATCTTGTCCAGCGTCGTCGCCGGGAACGTGATGGTGCCCGCACCGGTGCCGGTCTTCAGCACCGCACCGGTGTCGTGGTTCACGACCCGCCACGCGCCGATGTTGCCGACCGCGCCGGCGGCCTCGCGGATGACGATCGAGGACACCGTCTTCGCGGCATCCCACTTGACGGAGATGCGACCCGTCGACGATGACGGCGACCAGTACGTGCTCATCGACCCGTCGATGGCGCTGCCGTAGCTCGTGCCGCTCGCCTTGCCCGAGCCGTCGGCGCTGGCGCCGAGGCTCAGGTTGGTGCCCGTCGGAGGCGTGGTGGGCGGCGTGGTCGGAGGAGTCGTGGGCGGGGTGGTCGGGGGCGTGGTGGGCGGGGTCGTGGGTTCGGGGTTCTGCGGCGTGCACGAGCCGTCGGAGACCTTCAGCCCGCGGTTCGCTCCCGCGGTGGCCGCGACGATCGCCGGCACGCAGGACGCGCCGTCGAGGGTGAACGAGTAGGGGATCGACACGGTCGTGGTCGACACCGGGTTCGGCCCCGCCGGCTGGTTGTCGCCGCTGCGCGCCGACCAGGTGACGTTGTCGAAGATGTTGCCGTTGACCTGCCAGTACCCGGCGGCATCCGTGTAGAAGGTGCCCAGCACGTCCTTCGAGTCCTCGAAGTAGTTGTGGTCGACCTTCGCCTTGGCGCCGGCGCGCGAGTTGATGCCGGACTCGTTCAGGCTCACGTAGTGGTTGTTGTAGATGTGTGCGATGCCGCCGCGGAGCAGGGGCGCGCGCGAGTCGATGTTCTCGTAGCGGTTGTGGTGGAACGTCACGAACCCGTTCGACAGGTCGCTCTCGCTCGAGCCGATGAGCCCGCCGCGCCCGGAGTTCTTGAGCACGCTGTACGAGAGGGTCACGTACTTCGTGTCGGCCTTCATGTCGAAGAGGCCGTCGTAGCCCTCCGACTCGCCGCCCGAGGCCTCGAGCGTCGCGTGATCGACCCACACATTGCGCACGCCGCTCTCCATGCCGATCGCGTCGCCGCCGTTCGAGGTCGGCGAGCCCGACTTCTTGACGTTCCGCACGTGCACGTTCTGGATGATGATGTTCTCGGATCCGCGGATGTGGATGCCGATCTGGTCGAACAGGGCTCCGGCGCCGACGCCGACGATCGACACGTTCGAGATGTCCTTGAGCTCGATCACCCCGTCCGCGGTGCTGCAGCCCGGTCCCGACACCTTCGCGGTGTTGCCGTGGTTGATGGTGCCCTCGACCTGGATGGTGATCGGGGTCGAGGTGCTCGCGCGGTTGCAGAGCGCCGCGTGGATCTGGGTGCCGGTGGTCGCGCGGACGGTCTGGCCGCCCGCGCCGCCGGTCGTGCCGCCGTTCTGCGTCGCGAAGCCGGTGGCGCTGCCGGTGGCCGCGTTCGCGGCGGGCAGCGCGAATCCCATCACCCCCAGCGCGGCGACGAGGGCGCCCGCTGATGCGGTCGCGATGGTACGGCGGACGTGGGTGCGTGTCATGCTTTCGTTCCTTCTCATCGTTGAGTGGAGCACTCGTCCAGCGAGTCCGGGCAGACGTGGGTGCATGCCCGAGACGGGTCGCCGAACGACCTGGGCTTCCCGGCGTCCGCTCCGAGAAAGCGTTTTCCTGAGCATCATAGGGTCACGGGATGCCGCGACTCAAGCCCCGGTCGGAAACGATGGCGAGCCGCCGCAATCGGCTCTGGTGCCGCCGATCCCCGGCGGCTAGGGTCGAACCGGGGAGAGGGGGAATCCATGGCGGACTTCGAATACGGGCCGGTCGAGCTCTATCTGGTGGGCTTCGAGGGGGACCGGATCGATCCGGGCACTATCGAGGCGCTCGCCGAGTTGGTCGACGCCGGCGACATCCGGTTGATCGACCTGCTGATCGTCTCGCGGGCCGAGAACGGCGATCTCGAAGTGACCGAGGTCGAAGACCTCGGCGATGAGATCGACGTGACCGAGCTCTCGCTCGAGGCGAGCGGCATCGTCGGCGAGGAAGACCTGGCCGAGTTCGCGGAGTCGATTCCCCCGGGAACCTCGGCGGCGGTGCTCGCGGTCGAGTTGGTGTGGGCGAAGAAGCTCGCATCTCGGTTCAACCAGTCGGGCGGCGTCGTGCTGCAGACCGAGCGCATTCCCGCGCCGGTCGTCAACGCGGTGCTGGCCGAAGCGGAAGGGGAGTAGGCATGCCGGGATTCAGGAGAGTCGGGCGTCCGGGGCTCATCGGCATGGCCGCGCGGACCGCAGTCGTCGCCGGCACGGCCACGGCCGTCTCTGGCAACGTCGCGCGACGCCAGCAGGGTCGGGCCGAACAGCAGCAGGAGGCCCAGGCCTACGAGCAGCAGCAGGCCGCGGCCCAGCAGCAGGCGTACGCCCAGCAGCAGGCGGCGGCCCAGCAGCAGGCGTACGCCCAGCAGCAGGCGGCGGCCCAGGCCGCGCCGGCCCCAGCGGCGGGCGGCACCGATGTCGTGGCCGAACTCCAGAAGCTCGGCGACCTGAAGGCGCAGGGCCTGCTCAGCGACGAGGAGTTCGCGGCGGCCAAGGCGAAGCTGCTCGGCTGACGTGACGATCGCACTGCGCGGACTCTCGACGGCGGTGCCGCCGACCGTGCTCGTGCAGCACGAGGCACGCGACGTGTTCGCCGGGCAGCCGGGCCTCACCCGGCTCGCCCAGCGGCTCGTCACCACGGCGTTCAGCGTCTCGGGCATCGAGACCCGCCGCACGGTCGTCGACGAGCTCACGACCGCGCCGCGTGCCGACGCCGGTGACCCGGTCTTCTACGACCAGGCCAGCGGCGAGCTGCTCATGCCCGGCACGAAGGTGCGCAACGAGCGGTACGCCGAGCATGCCGCGGCGCTCTACCTCGAGGCGGGGGGAGCCGCGCTCGACGCGACGCCCGGCATCGAGGCATCCGATGTCACGCACGTCATCACGGTCAGCTGCACCGGCTTCTACGCGCCGGGGCCCGACTTCCAGCTGGCACGCGACCTCGGCCTGCCGGCCGGGGTGCAGCGCTACCACCTCGGATTCATGGGCTGTTACGCGTCGCTGCCCGCGCTGCGTCTCGCGCGCCAGCTCTGCGAAGCGGATGCCTCGGCCGTCGTGCTCGTGGTGAGCGTCGAGCTGTGCACGCTGCACCTGCGCACGTCGAACGACCCCGACACGATCGTCGCGACGTCGCTGTTCGCCGACGGCGCGGGCGCCGGCATCGTCACCGCGCGGCCACTCGAACCGGGTGAGCGGGCGTTCGACCTCGACCGCTTCTCGACGCGCATCACGCCGAACGGCGAGGGCGACATGGCGTGGCGCATCGGCGACCACGGGTTCGAGATGGTGCTCTCGAACGCCGTGCCGTCGATCATCGGGGAGCACATCACGGGTGCGCTCGAGCCGCTGTTCGAGGGCGAACCGACCCTGGCCGAAGCGCTGGCGAACGACGCCGCGGGTGACGCGATCGAGCACTGGGCGATCCACCCGGGCGGGCGGAGCATCCTCGACAAGGTCGAGGCCCGCCTCGGGCTCGGCGAGACCCAGCTCGACCCCGCGCGCGAGACGCTGCGCGAGTTCGGCAACATGTCGAGCGCGACGGTGCTGTTCGTGCTGCGCCGCATCCTCGACGACCCCGCTGCGGCCGACGGCGACCTCGTCGCGGCGATGGCGTTCGGGCCGGGCCTGACCGTCGAGACGGCGCTGCTCACCGTCCGGGGCTGACCGGTGTCGATCGTCGGCGATCTGCGCTCGCTCGCGGCGCGCGACGGCGACGCCCGTGAGCTCATGGACGACCCCGATGCAGACCCCGAGGCCATCGCGCGCACGTACGCGCGGTTCGAGCTCGTGAACGCGATCGTCTCAGGCCATCGCGAGACCTACGAGCGGTGGGTGCGGCCGAGGCTCTCGCCCGTGTGGCGCACGCGCGTCCTCGATGTCGGCACGGGCGCGGCCGACCTGCCGAGGCGCCTGCTGCGCTGGGCCGCCGCCGAGGATCTGCGGCTCGAGGTCGTCGGCATCGATCCCGACTCCCGGGCGATCGATGCCGCGCGCGCACAGCAGGAGCGCGACCCGGTGCCGGGCCTCGAGCTGCGTCGGGTCGCGACGTCGGTGCTGGCCGACGCCGGCGAGCGGTTCGGCGTGGTGCTCTCCAACCACGTGCTGCACCACCTCGACGGGCGTGAGTTCGGGCGGCTGCTCGCCGACTCCGAGCGGCTCGTGGCGCCCGGCGGCGTGGCCGTGCACGGCGACATCGCGCGGACCCGGTGGGGCTACGCCGGGTTCGCCGCGGGTACGTGGCCGTTCGAGTGGTCGCTCCTGCGCGGCACGTACATCCGGCCCGACGGGCTCACCTCCATCCGTCGCAGCTTCACGGCGCGCGAACTCGCCGTCCTGCTGCCCCGGGGGTGGCGGGTGCGCCGCGCGTTCCCGTCGCGTCTCGAGGTCGTGTGGAGGCCGGAGCCGCGCCCGTGAACGCCGGAGCCCCGCACATGAACCGCGTGCGCGTGGGCGGCGGATCGCCGACCGCGCACCACGACGTCGCGATCGTCGGCGCCGGCGCGGTGGGCCTGCTGCTCGGCTGCCTGCTCGCGCGTCGCGGACTCGATGTCGTCGTGCTCGAGCGGCGCGAAACACCGGGCGAGCGCACCCGGGCCATCGGCATCCACCCGCCCGGGCTGCGTGCGCTCGACGCGGCGGGCGTCGGTGCCGCCGTGCGGGAGGCATCCGTACCGATCCGCAGCGGCGTCGTGCTGTGCGAAGGAGCGGTGCTCGGCACCATGCGATTCCACGGCGAGCCCATCCGCTCGCTGCCGCAGCGCGACACCGAAGCGCTGCTCGCGGCGCGCCTCGCGGAGGTCGCTCCCAGCGCGCTCCGGCGCGGCATCCGGGTGACCGGTGTCCGAGATCGCGGCACCCACGCCGAGGTGTTCGTCGACGGCGATGCGGCCATCGCGGCCGCGTACGTCGTCGGCGCCGACGGCATCCGCAGTACGGTGCGCGAGGCGCTCTCCATCGAGGTGCGTGCGCGGCGCGGCACGGGCGAATACGTGATGGTCGACACAGTGGATGCTTCGGACGACGGCGACCTCGCCCGCCTCCACTTCGAGCCGGCCGGCGTGGTCGAGTCGTTCCCCCTGCCCGGCGGGCGGCGCCGGTGGGTCGCTCGGGTGCGCCGCGCGCCCGCCGTGCTCGAACCGCGAACGATCGCGACCATCGCCGCCGCGCGCGTCGGCGTCGACCTCGAGGCCGACGCCATGGATCGGCCGGCCGCCTTCACCGCGCGCCAGCGGCTCGCCGATCGCTTCGCCGAGGGACGGATCGCCCTGGTCGGCGACGCCGCGCACGAGATCAGCCCCATCGGCGGGCAGGGCATGAACCTCGGCTGGCTCGACGCTGTGCACCTCGACCGGGCCCTCGCCGCGGCCCTCGCCGGAGGTGCCTCGGCGGCCCCGCACGAGGCGTTCGACGCCTACGCCGCGGCACGTCGCCGGGCCGCGATCCGCGCGATGCGGCAGGCCGCGTTCAACATGGCGATGGGCGCGCCGATCACGGGCATGCGACTGCACGCGCGCAATGCGGCCGTCCGTGTGCTCGCCGTGCCGCCGATGCGCGGCGCGCTGGCCGCGGCGTTCACGATGCGGCGGCTGTGAGGGCGCGCGCCCTCCAGGGTCGGGGGCCGCTCCGTCGCCCGCCGGGGCGACCCGCCGTCGCGCTCAGGCTCCGGTGCGCGTGAGCAGGAACAGCGGGATCAGCCGGTCGGTCTTCGTCTGGTAGTTCGCGTAGTCGGGCCAGGCCTCGACCGCACGTGCCCACCAGGTCGCGCGCTCGTCGCCGTCGAGCTCGCGGGCCACGTAGTCGTGCTTCTCGTCGCCGTCCTGCAGCTCGACCTCGGGGTGAGCGACGAGGTTCCAGTACCACTTCGGATGCTCCGGCGCGCCGCCCTTCGACGCCACCACGACGTACTCGCCGTCGTGCTCGACGCGCATGAGCGCGGTCTTGCGCAGCTTGCCCGACTTCGCCCCCACCGTGGTCAGCACGATGATCGGCTTGCCTCGAAGCGTGTTCGCCTCGGCACCGTCGGATGCCTCGAACGCCTCGGCCTGCTTGCGCGCCCACTCCGACGTGCTCGGTGCGTACTCTCCCTGCAGCGGCATGCGCCCTCCCTTTCGCTTCGATTCTCTCAGGCCCAACCGGGCGGCGCGCGGTCGTTATTCCCGTTCGACGCGCAGCGAGATCTCGACGAACCCGTCGGGCTCGACCGAGACGAAGCCGAGGTTCGGCGCCTCGACGCCGAAGTCGGCGAACGTCACGGGGATGCTCCCGGCGACCTGGCCGCCCTCGCCGTCGAACACGGCCTCGAGTTCGACGGTGACCTCGCGCGTGGTGCCCGCGAGGGTGAGCTCCCCGGTCGCCTGCACGGTCTGCACCTCGCCGGCGACCGGCGCGGTCGACGTGGTGACGGCCTCGGTCAGCACGAATGTCGCGGTCGGGAACTCGTCGACCCGCATCGCGGTGTCACGGAAGTAGTCGTCGCGATTGCCGGAGTCGGTCTCGATGGAGGCGACGTCGACCGTGATCTCGGCCGCGGTGAGCGACAACCCCTCGACCTCGAGCGTGCCGGTGACCTGCTCGGTACGGCCGACGACCGTGACATCCGTGCCGTTGAGCACCTCGTCGACGCGGTAGCCGGCGAACGAGCCGGCGCCGACCGCCCAGGTGCCAGAGAGATCGCCCGCCTCGGCCGACGCGGAACCGTCGCCCGGAGCCGATGCCGAGGGCGCCGCGGTGACGCTCGGCGCGGCATCGGCCTCGCCGACGATCAGGTCGCGGTAGATGATCGGCCCGGCGATGGCGGCGGTCGCGCCGAGCACGAGCACTCCGGCGACGATCGAGGCGGTCAGGATCTTGGTGCGCTTCTGCATGGGCTCCCTGTCGGTCGTCGAGACTCCAGCCTCGCAGGCTCAGCCGCGCGTCGGCTCCCAGCCCAGGCTCGGCGCGACGTGCTCGGCGAACGCGGTCACGAGCCGCAGGTTGAAGGCGACGCCGAGCTGGCTCGGGATGGTCAGCATGAGCGTGTCGGCCGAGCGGATCGCGGCGTCGCGCGCGAGCTGCTCGACGAGCTTGTCGGGCGTGCCCGCGTAGGTCTTGCCGAACGTCGAGCGCAGGCCGTCGATCATGCCGACGCCGTCGGCGTCCTGCCGGCCGCCGAAGTACAGTTCGTCTTCTGCCGTCGTGATCGGGAAGATCGAGCGGCTCACCGACACGCGCGGCTCGCCCGCGTGGCCGGCTTCGCGCCAGGCCGCGCGGAACGCCTCGATCTGCTGCGCCTGCAGCTCGTCGAACGGGATGCCCCGGTCCTCGGTGAGGAGGGTCGACGACATCAGGTTGACGCCGACGCGGCCCGCCCATTCGGCGGACTCGCGATTGCCGGCGCCCCACCAGATGCGGGAGCGGAGGCCCGGCGAGTGGGGCTCGATGCGCTGCATCCCGTGCCCGCCGCCGAACGGCGACGAGGCATCCCGTTCCGCGAGGCCCTCGCCCTCGATCGCGCGCAGGAACCGGTCGAAGTGGTCGCGCGCGAGGTCGGCCCCGCGCGGGTCCTGCGACCCCGTGTAGCCGAACGCCTCATAGCCGCGCACGACGGCCTCGGGTGAGCCGCGGCTCACGCCGAGCGCGAGTCGCCCGCCCGAGATGAGGTCGACCGCGGCCGCCTCCTCGGCGAGGTGCAGCGGGTTCTCGTAGCGCATGTCGACGACGCCCGTGCCGACCTCGATGCGCTCGGTGCGGGCCGCGATCGCCGCGAGCAGCGGCATGGGCGAGGCCTGCTGGCGCGCGAAGTGGTGGACGCGGAAGTACGCGCCATTGACGCCCAGGTCGTCCATGCCCTGGGCGAGGTCGATGGCCTGCAGCATCGAGTCGGCGGCCGACAGCTCGCGGCCGCCGCCGAGCGGGCCGTAGTGACCGAACGAGAGGGTTCCGAAGCTGCGCACGTCAGGTCGAACGTGGGTTCGCCGGGTGCTATTCCGAGACGCTGGCGGTGGCCGAGGCATCCGTCTACCGTGATCAGCGGGGGATGGCGCCGGCGGAACGCGCCGGAATACTCGCCCGCTTCGTAAAGTTGAGTCTTGTAGGCTCAAGTTTTGAAGAAGGGATGACCGTGGCCAACATGCAGGGCGCGCCGAGCTCGCAGGAGGAGCAGAAGTCGGCGCTCGAACAGTACGGCGTCGACCTGACCGACCTCGCGAAGTCGGGCAAGCTCGACCCGGTCGTCGGCCGTGACGCGGAGATCCGCCGCGTCAGCCAGGTGCTGACCCGGCGCACCAAGAACAACCCCGTGCTCATCGGCGAGCCCGGCGTCGGCAAGACCGCCGTCGTCGAGGGCCTCGCCCAGCGCATCGTGGCCGGCGACGTCGCCGAGTCCCTCAAGGGCAAGCGCCTCATCTCGCTCGACATCTCCGCGCTCGTCGCGGGCGCGATGTACCGCGGCCAGTTCGAGGAGCGCCTGAAGGCCGTGCTGAAGGAGATCAACGAGGCCGAGGGCGAGATCATCACGTTCGTCGACGAGCTGCACCTGCTCATGGGTGCCGGTGGCGGCGAGGGCTCGGTCGCGGCATCCAACATGCTGAAGCCCATGCTCGCGCGCGGCGAACTGCACCTGATCGGGGCGACCACCCTCGACGAGTACCGCGAGTACATCGAGAAGGACGCCGCGCTCGAGCGCCGCTTCCAGCAGGTGTACGTCGGCGAGCCGTCCGTGGAGGACACGATCGCGATCCTCCGCGGGCTCAAGGGCCGCTACGAGGCGCACCACGGCGTCACCATCACGGATGCCGCGCTCGTCGCCGCGGCATCCCTCTCGAACCGGTACATCACCGCCCGGCAGCTGCCCGACAAGGCCATCGACCTCATCGACGAGGCCATGTCGCGGCTCAAGATGGAGATCGACTCCTCGCCCGTCGAGATCGACCAGCTCAAGCGCGAGGTCGACCGTATGCGGCTCGAGGAGCTCGCCCTCAAGCGCGAGAAGGACGACGCCTCGAAGGAGCGGCTCGCGAAGCTGCGCGAGGCCCTCGTCGGCAAGGAGCGCGAGCTCGCCGGCCTCGAGGAGCGCTGGGCGCGCGAGCGCCAGGGCCTCAACCGCGTCGGCGACCTCAAGAAACGGCTCGACGAGGCGATCACGCAGCGCGACCTCGCGCTGCGCGCGGGCGACTACGCGAAGGCGTCGAAGCTCGAGTACGAGACGATCGCGCAGCTGCAGCGCGACATCGTCGCCGCCGAGCAGGCAGAGGCCGCGCCCGCCGAACCGCGCATGGTGAACGAGCAGGTCACCGACGAGGACATCGCGGCCGTGATCTCGGCGTGGACCGGCATCCCGGTCGGCCGCCTCATGCAGGGCGAGACCGAGAAGCTGCTGCACCTCGAGGCCGAGCTCGGCCGGCGGCTCATCGGCCAGAAGCGCGCCGTCGCGGCGGTCGCCGACGCGGTGCGCCGGTCGCGTGCGGGCCTCAGCGACCCGAACCGGCCGACCGGCTCGTTCCTGTTCCTCGGGCCGACCGGCGTCGGCAAGACCGAGCTCGCCAAGGCGCTCGCCGAGTTCCTCTTCGACGACGAGCGCGCCATGGTGCGCATCGACATGTCGGAGTACGGCGAGAAGTTCTCGGTGTCGCGGCTGGTCGGCGCGCCTCCGGGGTACGTCGGCTACGACCAGGGCGGGCAGCTCACCGAGGCGGTGCGCCGTCGCCCGTACAGCGTCGTACTGTTCGACGAGGTCGAGAAGGCGCACCCCGAGGTCTTCGACGTGCTGCTGCAGGTGCTCGACGACGGGCGCCTGACCGACGGCCAGGGTCGAACGGTCGACTTCCGCAACGTCATCATGATCCTCACCTCGAACCTCGGCTCGCAGTACCTCATCGACCCGACCCTGTCGTGGGACGAGAAGGAGCAGGCCGTCATGCAGGCCGTGCGCCAGTCGTTCAAGCCCGAGTTCGTGAACCGGCTCGACGACCTCGTCGTGTTCTCGGCGCTCAGCGAGCACGAGCTCGCCGAGATCGTGAACCTCTACGTCGACCGGCTGTCGGCGCGGTTGCACGAGCGCCGGCTCGAGCTCGGCGTCACGCCCGACGCGCGCGCCTGGCTGGCCGAGCGCGGGTACGACCCGCTCTACGGCGCGCGGCCGCTGCGCCGGCTCATGCAGAAGGAGATCGACGACCGGCTCGCGCGGGCGCTGCTCGCCGGCGAGATCCGCGACGGCGACGCGGTCGTGGTCGGCCTCGCGCCCGACGGCGAGGCGCTCGCCGTCACGCGCGGCGAACCGGTCGCCGGTCGCGGTGCGTCGGGCGACGCGGATGCCTCGGGCCGGGCGGATGCCTCGGGTGCGGGCCCGGCGGGGCCCGACGACGTCATCGACGCGGAGATCGTCGAGTAGGCGCGACGGCGCGGCATCCGTTCACCCGGTGATGAGCGGATGCCGCGACCGGCGTCACACGGTGTGGTCGGCGAGGATCTCGCAGAAGTCCCAGGCGTGGTCGTTGCCGACGACCTTGGTCGGGTCGCTCTCGAACTCCAGCGTGTCGTCGGAGTAGTCGCCGGGCGTGCCGTTGTGATCGACGACGACGAAGTACGAGTACTGCCGGCCGATGCTCACGATGTTCTTGCCGTGATCGCTCTTGATGAGCGTGTGGCCCTGGTCGTGCACGGTGATCGTCACCGTGCCGTCGCCGTTGTCGGTGACGTCCTGGTCCTTGTTGATGCCGGAGGAGGAGATCGTCACGTACCGTCCGGTCTCGGTGTTCGTGAACCTGCCGGTGAAGTGGTGGGTCGACTGGCCGGCGTAATTGCCGTCGCCGCGCCGGCGGAAGACGGCGTTGCCCGACTCCTGGAGCTCGTAGGCGACCTCGAAGTCGACCACGTCCTCGCACCAGCCCGGGCCGAAGTCCTCCTGTGCGAGGCCCGAGCTCGCCTCGTCCCAGTGCTCGACGAGCGCGTTCGGCGCCGCTGAGGCGGGGATCGGGACCATCGCCAGCGCGGCCGCCGCGAGCGCCGCCGCCACCGCCGTGAATCGTGTGCTTCGCTGCATCAGCTGCTCCTTGTCGAGGGCGCAGCGGGTAGGGCCGCTCGGCTCACTGCCTTGGGAGCCGCGGCCCACCGTAGGGGACGCGCCGGGCGCGAGGCATCCGCGCTACCACTGAGCTCGCGGCGATCGGATCGGTGATGCGCCGCCCTGGCACGCCGCGCCGTCGACCGCGTCGTCTGGGACTCGGTATCCGAGTATCCGCCGGATACCTTTCTCCCGGCTCCGGGACGGACACGCGCCCCCTCCAAGCGGCTCGTCTGCGTGCTCGGCCGGAACTCAGCGGAGTCCGAGCAGGGATCGCCTCGGCTCAGTCGGCCGCTTCGCCGGCCGCGACCGGCACGCCGTTCACCGAGGGCGTGATGCGACGCTCGAGCGCGAGGGCCAGCACGGCGATGCCCGCGCACCCGGCGACCATGACCGCGATGAACCATCCGCCGAGTCCCTGGTCGAGGAGCAGGCCTGCGGCGATCGGGCCGGTGATCGCGCCGCCTTGGAACGCCGCCGCGTTGATCGCGTTGTATCGGCCGCGGCTGCGATCGGATGCGAGGTCGTTGTACACGGCCGGCACGGTGGGCTGCAGCATCGTCTCGCCGAAGGCGAAGATGCCCATGAACGCGAGCACGCCGATGACGGCGACGACCGTGTCGGGCAGCAGGCCGGCCGCGCCGAGCACGAGCCACGAGATCGCCCAGACCAGCGCCATCACTTGCATCACGCGCGTGCGCCGATGCCCGCGGATGAGCTTCAGCACCGTGAACTGGAGCAGCACGATGACCGCCGTGTTCACCGCGAACGCGAAGCCGATCACCCGCGTGTCGACCTCGGCGACCTGGCGCGCGTAGGCCGGGAAGCCGGCCTCCATCTGCCCGTAGCCGATGAACATGGCGATGAAGGTGAGCAGGGTCACCCAGAGCACCGCCGGCCGGCGCAGGATCTGCCGGTATCCCTCGGCGGGCGGGTCGGCCTCGGTCGACTCGACGTGCGTGCGCACGTGCCGCAGCGGCCCGAGCAGCAGGGCCATGGGGATGAGGCTCGAGGCCGCGTCGATCAGGAAGATCGTGGTGAACGTCTCGGGCTCGTGCACGTCGACGTAGAACCCGCCGACGATGCCGCCGACCCCGATGCCGAGGTTGATGAGCGCGAAGTTCACGCCGAAGTACTGCTGGCGCAGGTCGCCCTCGACGACCGAGGCGATGAGGGCGTTGAAGCCGGGCCACGAGACGCCGAAGTTCACGCCGATCAGCACGAGTGCGACCGCGGCCACGGCCGGGTCGGTCGCGAACGCGAGCATCGTGCAGCCGACGATCATGGCGACGAGCCCGGTGAGCAGTACGACGCGGGCCCCGAAACGGTCGATCAGCGTGCCGCCCGGGCCGGTGACGATGAGCCCCGTGACGGCGATCAGGCTCATCAGGACGCCCGAGAGCCCGAGGTCGAAGCCGCGCACCTCGTGCAGGTAGATGATCGTGAACGGCAGCGTCAGCCCGCGCCCGAGGGTCTGGATGGCGACGGTCGAGAGCAGCCAGCGGCCCTCGGTCGGGAGGGCTCGCCAGAAGGTACGCATGCCGGTCACTCGGAAGAGTCTGCCCGATGCCTCCGACACCCGCCGAGTGTTCACCCCCACGCGCTACCCTGCCGCCATGCTGCTCGGGGGAGGCATCCGCGTCGACCGCGATCTCGTGGTCGAGACGACGACCGGCGCCGTGCGCGGCGTCCGTGCGAACGGTGTGCGCCGCTGGCGGGGCATCCCGTACGCCGCATCGACGGCGGGCGACGGGCGCTTCCGCGCGCCGCGGCCGGCCGAAGGGTGGGGCGATGTGCGCGACGCGTCGCGCTTCGGCCCGGTCGCGCCGCAGCACCGGCGGGGGCAGTTCATCGGGGCGGCCCCGCACCTTCCGCGCAGCGAGGACTGCCTGAGCATCAACGTCATCGCGCCCGACGGCGAGCAGCCGGCAGCCGGATGGCCCGTCATGCTGTTCCTGCACGGCGGCGCCTACAGCGTGGGCTCGTCGGGCGAGTATCCGCGCCAGGGCGAGCGGCTCGCGCGCTCGCACGGCATCGTGTACGTGAGCTGCAACTACCGGCTCGGCGCGCTCGGATGGCTCGACCTGCGCGCGTACTCGCGGCCGGGGCATCCGTTCGAGGCCAACGTCGGCCTCCGCGACCAGGTCGCCGCGCTCGAGTGGGTGCGCCGCGAGATCGCGCGGTTCGGCGGCGACGCCGACCGGGTGACCCTGTTCGGTGAGTCGGCCGGCGGCAACGCGGTGACGACCCTGATGACCGTGCCCGCGGCCGAGGGCCTGTTCGCGCGCGCCATCGCGCAGAGCTCGCCGCCGAACGCGGTGTACCTGCCGGAGACGGCGGGCGAGTGGGCGCGCGAGTACGTGCACCTGCTGAGCCGGGTCGTCGACGACGACGACCTCGACAGCGAATCGCGAGAGGATGCCTCGGCCATGCTCTCGGCCGCCGATCCGATGCAGCTGGCGGCGGCGACGACGACGCTGACCGTGCGCACGCCCGACGAGCATCCGGGCACGATCGCGCTCGCGCCGGTGATCGACGGCGACTTCCTGCCGATGCGTCCGCTCGACGCGTTCCGCGACGGGTTCGCCCACCGGGTGCCGCTGATCATCGGCACGAACGATCGGGAGGGGTCGCTGTTCGAGGGCCGTATCGACATCCTGCCGACGACGAAGCCCCGCATCCGGGCGATCTTCGCGAACACGCGCAAGAAGGCGCGCAAGGCGATCAAGCGGCAGTACCCCGGGCTTCCCGAGCGGCGGCCGGCCGCCGACTTCGCGGGCGACTTCACGTTCTGGTATCCGAGCGTGAAGGTCGGCGAACGGCACTCGCGGTACGCGCCCACGTGGTTCTACCGGTTCGACGCGGCGCCGCGCACGGCGCGCCTGCTGGGCCTCGACGCGACGCACGGGCTCGAGCTGTTCGCGCTGTTCGAGAAGTTCGACACCCCCGTCGGCACCGCCCTGACGCTGCTCGGCGGGCGCGGCATGTTCCGTTCGGTCGGGCGGCGGATGCAGGCGCACTGGGCCGCGCTCGCCGCGACCGGCTCGCCGCTCGAGGGTTGGCCCCGATACGACGAGCGCGAGCGGCGCACGCTCGTGTTCGACGCGGTCGACCGCGTCGAGCACGACCCGCGCCGCGAGAAGCGGCTCGCCTGGCAGGCCTTCGTGCCGCACGTGTGACGTTCGGTACCCTGCGGGCATGTCGGATGCCACGCCGTCGGCCGGGCGCACGTCGGCCGAGCGCCTGAAGGCGTTCACCGACGGCGTCGTCGCGATCGCGATGACGCTGCTGGTCCTGCCGCTCGTCGAGAGCGTCACCGACCTCGGCGGCGAAGGGCGCGGCGTCGCCGACTTCTTCGTCGAGGAGTACGGCCAGATCGTGAGCTTCGCCCTGAGCTTCGTGCTGATCGCCAACGCCTGGTTCACGAACCACCGCGTGCTCGCGAGGGTCGAGTACGTGAGCCCGGCGCTGATGTCGCTCAGCGTGCTCTGGATGTTCACGATCGTCTGGCTGCCCGTGCCGACGGCGATGCTCGGCTCCATGCCGACCGACACCCTGCAGAAGGTCGTCTACATCGGCAGCCTGATCGCGACGGCGGTCGTGATGGTGGTGATCCGCGTGCACCTCTCCCGGCACCGCGAGTTGCACCGGTTCGCCCCCGGGGAGCTTCGCAGCGGCATCCTCGCAGACTCGATCGTGATCGCGCTGTACCTCACCGCGCTCGCCGTGGCGATCGCGGTGCCGGCGATCGGCTACTGGGCCATGTGCGTGCTGTTCCTCGTCTCGCCACTCCACCGGCTGGTGACGTCGGCGTTCGACCGGCGCGACGCGGGGCGCGCGGCGTAGGCTCTGGGTCATGCTCGCGACCGTCATCCACGCCGCCCGTGACATCCGACTCGACGAGGTCCCCGACCCGGTGCTCGCCGGTGGGCGCGACGCCATCGTGCGCGTCGTCGCCGCCTGCGTCTGCGGCTCAGACCTGTGGCCGTACCGCGGCATCACGCCGACCGCCGAGCCGCACCGCATCGGGCACGAGTTCGTCGGCGTCGTCGAGGCGGTCGGCGACGAGGTCGACCTCGTGCAGGTCGGCGACTTCGTGATCGCCCCCTTCTACGTCTGCGACAACACGTGCGTGAACTGCCGCAACGGGGTCTCGACCTCGTGCCTGCACGGCAGCTGGTGGGGCGGCGACGACCGGTTCGGCGGTTTCGCCGACGGCGCGCAGGGCGAGCGCGTGCGCGTGCCGCTGGCCGACGGCACGCTCGTCGTCGTGCCCGGCCCCGTGGCCGACGACGAGATCCCGGGGCTGCTCACGCTCGCCGACGTCATGGGCACCGGCCACCACGCGGCCGTGTCTGCGGGCGTCCGCGAGGGCAGCACGGTCGCGGTCGTCGGCGACGGTGCGGTCGGCCTGTGCGCCGTGATCGCGGCTCGCCGGCTCGGGGCATCCACCGTCATCGCGATGTCGCGGCACCGCGACCGGCAGGATCTCGCCCGCGAGTTCGGAGCGACGCACATCGTCGCCGATCGCGGCGACCTCGGCGTGACCGCCGTGCGCGAGATCACCGGCGGCATCGGCGCCGATTGCGTGCTCGAGTGCGTCGGCACCAAGGAGTCGATGGACCAGGCGCTGCGCTCGGCCCGCCCCGGCGGCATGGTCGGGTACGTCGGCGTGCCGAACGGCGGGCCCGAGCTGCCCGTGCGACGCCTGTTCAACACGAACGTCGGCGTCAACGGCGGTGTCGCGCCCGTGCGCGGCTACATCGAGGAGCTGCTGCCCGACGTGCGGTCGGGCGCGATCTCGCCCGGGCGCGTGTTCGACCTCGAGCTGCCGCTCGCCGACGTCGCCGAGGCGTACGCCGCGATGGACGAGCGCCGGGCGATCAAGGTGCTGCTGCGGCCGTAGCTGCGGTCCCCGTCGCCCCAGCGCCGCGTGCCGCGGCACCGCGCCGCGGCGCCTCGTACGATGTCGGGATGATCACCCTTGACGGCCAGGCCGCGCGAGTCCTCACGGCGTACGTCGACCTCGTCGTCGAGAAGGGACTCGGCGGCGCCACGCTCGAGGCGCTGGCCGGCCGGGCGGGGCTGTCGAAGTCGGGCACGCTGCACCACTTCGCGTCGATGCGGGCGCTTCGGGTCGCGCTGTTCGCCGAGCTGCGCGCGCAGGCCCGCCGCGACGCCGAGCGGCTCCGCGAGGCGCCCGAGGGTCCGGTGCGCTACTACCTCGTCTCGTCGCTCGATCGCGACAGCGAGCTCGAGCGGCTCATCGAGGCGGCGTACCGCATCGCGCAGACGGGCGACGAGGCGGCGCTCGAGGTGCTGCGCGCGTGCCGCACCGACTGGATCGACGCGCTCGTCGCCGCGACGGGCGACCCCGCGCTCGCGCGCATGGTGCTGCTCGTCGGCGACGGTGTGAACCACAACGCGCTCATGTCCACGGGCGCCGACGACGAACTGCTCGCCACGTCGCACGTGGAGGAGCTGGTGCAGGCGCTCGACGCGATGCGGGCCGGGTCGCCGCAGGGCTGACCTCCACCGACGCGCGCTCGCCGAGGCGGCCGGCGCAGGTACGCCGATGCGACCGACCGACCAAACGGTCGGTCTTCTGCTACGCTGCTCGGACCCACCACCCACTTCTCGATGGCGAGCAGCACAGTGACGAACTCCTCCCAGGCAAGCGCTCCGGCGACCACCCTCGACCACGCCTCGAACCCGCCCACCAAGGGCCTCGCGATCGGCAAGCTCGGCCTCTGGGGCTCGACGGTCATCGGCGTCGCCTCGACCGCTCCGCTCTTCTCGCTGGCCGCGACGCTCGGCTACGTCGTCATCGCCGTCGGCGCGCAGGCGCCGGTCGCGTTCATCCTCGCGTTCGTGCCGATGCTGTTCACGGCGTTCGCCTACCGCGAGCTCAACAACGACGTGCCCGACTGCGGCACGGTGTTCACCTGGGCGACGAAGGCCTTCGGCCCGCGCACCGGGTGGATGGCCGGCTGGAGCATCGCCGTCGCCGGCGTGCTCGTCATGGCGAACCTCTCCGAGATCGCGTCGATCTACCTGCTCGGCCTGATCGGCGACGGATCGCTCGCCGACAACCGGGTGATCGTGACGGTCTTCGGATGCCTCATCATCGCGGTCATGACGTGGGTGTCGCTGCGCGGGGTCGAGATCGGCGAACGCATGCAGCAGGTGCTGCTCGCGATCCAGTACCTCGCGATGGCCGCCTTCGTGATCGGATGCCTCGTCGGCTACTTCACGGGCAACGCACCCGACCCGACCGCCGTCTCGGTCGACTGGTTCAACCCGTTCCTGGCCGACGGCACCGGCATGGTCCAGGCGATCCTGCTCGCCCTGTTCATCTACTGGGGCTGGGACACCTGCCTCGCGCTCACTGAGGAGACGAAGGACCCCCGTCGCACGCCCGGCCGGGCCGCGATGCTCTCGACCGTGCTGCTGCTGGTCACCTACGTCGGGGTCACGGTCGTCGCCATGATGTACGCGGGCGTCGGCGACTCCGGCGCGGGGCTGGCGAACGAGGAGCACGCCGACGACGTCTTCTCGGGCCTCGCGGGCATGGCGATGGGGCCGCTCGGGTGGTTCCTTGTGATCGCCGTCGCGGTCTCGGCCCTGTCGTCCTCGCAGACGACGATCCTCCCGACGGCGCGCGGCACGTTCGCCATGGGGATCTACAAGGCCCTGCCGGCTCGCTTCGCGAACGTGCACGCGTCCTCGAAGACGCCGACCTTCTCGACGACGCTGATCGGCGTGGTGGCGATCGTCTACTACGCGGGCATGAACTTCGTCTCCACGAGCGTGCTCGCCGACTCGGTGCTCTCGATCGGCCTGGCCATCGCGTTCTTCTACGGCATCGCGAGCTTCGCGTGCATCTGGTACTTCCGTCGCAACCTCTTCGACACCTGGCGACACGCGCTGTACCGCTTCGTGTTCCCGCTCATCGGCGGCGTGTTCATGGCGTGGGCGTTCGTGCAGTCGGCGATCGACATGGCGAACCCCGACTACGGTTACTCGCAGCTCGCCGGCATCGGCAGCGCGTTCCTGATCGGGGTCGGATCCCTCGTGCTGGGCGTCGTCCTGATGTTCGTGTGGGCGCTCTTCCCCGCGTCGCGGGACTTCTTTCAGAAGCGCTCGCTCAACCGCGACACCGAGGTGCTCGCACCCGAGTAGGCCGGCGCCCGAGGCATCCGGCGCGCTCGCGACACCCATCGATCTCCATACGACCTTCGAAAGGCCACCCATGCGCATCCTCATCATCGGTACCGGCGGCGTCGGCGCCGCGGCCGCCCGCATCGCGAGGCGCCGCGACTTCTTCGAGTCGTGCCTGCTCGCCGACTACGACCCGAAGCGACCCGAGGCCCTCGTCGCCGAGCTCGGAGACCCCCGCTTCACCGCGGCCCGCATCGACGCGAGCGACGCCGACGCGGTCGCAGCGCTCATCGTGGAGCAGGGCGTCACGCACGTGCTGAACGCCGTCGACCCGCGCTTCGTGATGCCGATCTTCACGGGCACGACGGCCGCCGGTGCGACCTACCTCGACATGGCGATGAGCCTGTCGCGTCCGCACCCCGTGCGGCCGTACTCCGAGACCGGTGTGAAGCTCGGCGACGAGCAGTTCGCGCGCGACGAGGAGCTGCGCGAGCGGGGCATCCTCGCTCTCTGCGGAATCGGCGTCGAACCGGGCCTCTCCGACGTGTTCGCCCGGTACGCCGAGGACGAGCTGTTCGACGAGATCGACGAGCTCGGCGTGCGCGACGGTGCGAACCTCACGGTCGACGGCTACGACTTCGCCCCGTCGTTCTCGATCTGGACGACGATCGAGGAGTGCCTGAACCCGCCCGTCGTGTTCGAGCGCGACCGCGGCTGGTACACGACCGAGCCGTTCAGCGAGCCCGAGGTGTTCGACTTCCCCGAGGGCATCGGCCCCGTCGAGTGCGTCAACGTCGAGCACGAGGAGGTGCTCCTGATGCCGCGCTGGACGAAGGCTCGCCGCGTGACGTTCAAGTATGGCCTCGGCGACGAGTTCATCGACGTGCTGAAGACGCTGCACAAGTTGGGGCTCGACCGCACCGACCCGGTCGACGTGAAGGGCGTGCGCGTCTCGCCGCGTGACGTCGTCGCGGCGGTGCTGCCCGATCCGGCGACCCTCGGCGACCGGATGCACGGCAAGACCTGCGCCGGCGTGCTCGTGACGGGGCGCGCGAAGGATGGCTCGCCGAAGCGCGTGTACCTCTACCACGTCGCCGACAACCAGGAGACGATGGCCCGCGACGGCTCGCAGGCCGTCGTCTGGCAGACCGCGATCAACCCGGTCGTCGCGCTCGAACTGCTTGCGACCGGCGCCTGGTCGGGCGCGGGCGTGCTCGGGCCCGAGGCGTTCGACGCGAAGCCGTTCCTCGAGCTCCTCGCCGCGCCCGAGCCGGTCGGCTACGCCTCGCCGTGGGGCATCGACGACCGTACGCACGAGCTGGGCTGAGGCGGGCGCGGGCGGCGCCGCGGGGGTCCGGTCGGCGCGCCCTGCGCTCCTCGGAGCGGGGGCGCCGGGGGTCTCGCGCTACTCGCCGACGATGACGAGTTCGTCGAGCGGCTTGCGCTGGCGCGGGGCGACCTCGCGCTCGCGGAGCGCCTCGGGCAGCGCGTCGACGTCGCCGAGCACGCCGATCGCGGTGACCGAGACGACCTCGAGCCGTTCGTCGAGGTCGAACGCGGCGCGCAGCCGGTCGCCCTCGAACCCGCCCATCTGGTGGGTGTGCAGGCCCTCGTGCTGGGCCTGCACGCTCAGGTGCGCGACGGCCTGGCCGAGGTCGTAGCGTGCCCACGGGCGCGGCTTGCCCTCGGGGTCGACCGTCTCGGCGACGTTCGCGACGAGCACCGCGGCCGAGTCGGCCCACGCCTGGTTGAAGCCCATGAGCGCGTCGTGGATCTTGGTGAACGCATCGCTTCCGCGCCGGGCGACGATGAAGCGCCACGGCTGCGTGTTGTTCGCCGACGGCGCCCAGCGGGCCGCCTCGAGGATCGTGCGCAGCACGTCGGTCGACACCTCGGCGGCCGGGTCGTAGGCGCGAGGGCTCCAGCGCTCGACGAGCGGGTGGATCAGCGGCGCGGTGGTGTCGGCCTTGCGGGACGTGAGGTCGGTGACGAGCGTCATGGTGCGGTCTTCCTTCGTGCGGAGTGACGGTTGCCGGGGCGCCGTCGTCCCAGCCCATTACAACGCATGGAAGCTGGGTGTATTCCGGAGACCGCTGC
The DNA here is from genome assembly GCF_009647605.1 of Agromyces agglutinans. Taxonomy (GTDB): domain Bacteria; phylum Actinomycetota; class Actinomycetes; order Actinomycetales; family Microbacteriaceae; genus Agromyces; species Agromyces agglutinans. Next base: position 281,313 of record NZ_WJIF01000002.1, read on the forward strand.
GCGCCCGCGCGAGGTGTTCCCTTCGCGATTCGCCGGAACTTCGGTACTCCGGAACTCCGGCACTTCGGAACCGACTTCGCGGGCGGACGACTCTCCCGAGAGCCGAGAGCCGAGAGCCGAGAGCCGAGAGCCGAGAGCCGAGGGGCGGAGAACCGGAGAGCGGAAGAGGCAGGAAGAAGCCCGAGCCGCGCCCGCCGGATCCGAGCCCCGCTACGCTCCCTGCAGCTCCTCGCGGATGCCCGCCACGAACGCGTCGATGTCGGCCTCGCTCGTGTCGAACGAGCACATCCAGCGCACCTCGCCGCGCGAGGCATCCCAGTCGTAGAACTTGAACCCGCGGTCGCGGAGCCGGTCGGCTGCCCCCGCCGGCAGCGATGCGAAGACGCCGTTCGACTGCGTCTCCTGCGTGAACCCGAGCCCCGGCAGCTCCCCCGCGGCGATGCCGGCGTCGAGCGCGTCGCGCAGGCGCCGCGCCATCGCGTTCGCGTGCGACGCGCTGCGCAGCCACAGGTCGCCCTCGAGCAGCGCGATCAGCTGCGCCGACACGAACCGCATCTTCGACGCGAGCTGCATGTTGAGCTTGCGCAGGTACTTCAATCCATCGGATGCCTCGGGGTCGAGCACGACGATCGCCTCGGCGCCGAGGCATCCGTTCTTGGTGCCGCCGAAGCTCAGCACGTCGACGCCGGCGTCGCGAGTGAAGGCGCGCAGCGGCTGGCCGAGCGACGCGGCCGCGTTCGCGAGGCGCGCACCGTCGAGGTGGAGCCGCATGCCGCGCTCGTGCGCGTGATCGGCGATGGCGCGGATCTCGTCAGCCGTGTAGGCCGTACCGAGCTCGGTGGTCTGCGTGATCGAGACCACGAGCGGCTGCGCGCGGTGCTCGTCGCCCCAGCCCCAGGCCTCTCGGTCGATCAGCTCGGGGGTGAGCTTGCCGTCGGGGGCCTCGACCGTCAGCAGCTTGATGCCGGCGACGCGCTCGGGCGCCCCGCCCTCGTCGGAGTTGATGTGCGCCGTCTTCGCCGAGATCACGGCACCCCACCGCGGCAGCATCGACTGCAGGCCCGTGACGTTCGCGCCGGTTCCGTTGAACACCGGGAACGCCTCGACGCCCTCGCCGAAGTGCTGCGCGAACACCTGCTGCAGGCGCTCGGTGTAGTGGTCCTCGCCGTAGGCGACCTGGTGGCCGCCGTTGGCGACCGCGATCGCCTCGAGCACCTCGGGGTGCACGCCGGAGTAGTTGTCGGAGGCGAAGCCGCGGAACGTCGTGTCGTGGAGCTGGTCGGTCACCGGACCATCCTCCCATCCGCCGACTGGGAGCTCACGCGAGTCGCGCGAGCTCCCGGCGTCCGGCGATCGGGTCACCGCCCGCGCAGCGCCTCCATGAAGGGAACGCGGGCGCCCATGCGCAGCAGCGAATTGCGGTAGATGCGGTCGCCGATCAGCAGCGCGACGGCCGTCGTGCCGATGAGGATCGCGAGCGACAGCAGCGGCTCCCACCAGGCGGCCTGCTCCAGGAAGATGCGCATCGGCATGCCGACCGGTGCTGAGAACGGCACGTAGCTCATGACCGCGAGCACCGTCGGATTGTCGTTGAAGAAGATGATCAGGAAGTAGGGGATCATCACGAGCATCATCACCGGCATCGTCACCGAGCCGACGTCCTCGACGCGGGAGACGGTGGCCGCCGTCGCCGCGAACAGCGCCGACAGCAGCAGGAAGCCGAACGCGAAGAACACGATGAACCAGGCGACCGAGATGCCGAGTCCGCCGAGCAGGATCTGCTGCCCGGTGACGGCGAGGCCGAGGATCGCGATGACCGCGATGGCGACGACCTGGCCGAGGGCGAGCGCGGCGTTGCCGAGCACCTTGCCCGTGAGCAGGGCGCGGGCCGAGACGGTCGAGAGCAGGATCTCGACGATGCGGGTCTGCTTCTCCTCGACGACCGCCTGCGCGATCGTGGAGCCGAATGTGAGCGCGGCGAAGAAGAACACGATGCCGAAGCCGAACGCGACGAGGTAGGCCAGGCCGGCGTCGACCGGAGCCGGGTCGAGCACGGCGGCCGAGGGGTACGCCGCGAGCGCGCCCATGACGCCCTGCGGCTGCTGGTCGAGCCCGATGACGGTGAGGTCGGCGAGTTCGGAGGCCTCCGCCGGTGCGGTGGTCTCGATGCCCGCCGCGGCGACGGTCTCGCTCGGTGCGACGACGGCGTCGACGTCGCCATCGCGCAGGAGCTGCTCGGCGGCATCGAGATCGTCGGCCGGCACCCCCTCGAGCGTCGGTGCGGCCGCGACGACCTCGGATGCCGCGCCGACGACGGCGACCTTCGTCGGACCCTCCTGGCCGCCGAACAGCGAGCTCAGCACGACGCTCACGAGCACACCGGCCATGAGCACGAGCGTGGAGATGACGAACGCCTTGCTGCGCAGTTTGGTCGAGATCTCGCGCCCGGCGACGAGCCCGACGGAGTGGGCGAAGCGCGGCTCGCGCCGCTCGGTCTGCGTCTGCGTGCTCACTGCACGACCTCCTTGAAGATCTGGGCGAGCGTGGTCTGCTCGCGGGTGAAGCTGACGACGTCGCCGCGCGACACCGCCTCGGCGAGCACGGCCCGGCGGGAGGCATCCGAATCGGCTTCGAAGAGCGCCCAGCCGCCGTCGAACCCGACGACGTCGATGCCCGGGATGCCTCGGATCCAGCCCGCATCGCCGGAGGTCAGCAGTTCCCAGCGCTGCGAGCCGTGCTGCTCGCGCAGCTCGTCGCGCGAACCGGTCGCGCGGATGCGCCCGGCGGCGATGATCACGAGGTCGTCGCAGAGGCGTTCGACCACGTCGAGCTGATGCGACGAGAAGATCACGGGCGCGCCGGTGGCCGCGACATCGGCGAGTACGGCCTGCACGGTCTCGACGGCCATCGGGTCGAGGCCCGAGAACGGCTCGTCGAGCACGAGCACCTCGGGCCGGTGCACGAGGGCCGCCGCGATCTGCGCGCGCTGCTGGTTGCCCAGTGAGAGCGACTCGACCGTGTCGTTGAGCCGCTCGCCGAGGCCGAGGCGCTCGAGCAGCTCGGTCGCGTTGCGGCGCGCGGCCGCGGGAGTCCAGCCGTGCAGCCGCGCGAGATAGACCGTCTGCTCGAGGAGCTTCATCTTCGGGTAGAGCCCGCGCTCCTCGGGCATGTAGCCGAAGCGGCGGCGGTCGGCCGCGTCGACGGGCCGGCCGTCGATCGCGACGGTGCCGGCATCGGATGCCAGGACGCCGAGCGCGATGCGCATGGTCGTGGTCTTGCCGGCGCCGTTGCCGCCGACGAATCCGGTGAGGCGGCCGTCGCCGACCGCGAAGGTGACGTCGTCGAGCGCGAGGCGGTCGCCGTAGCGCTTGGTGATCCCGGTGAGTTCGAGCATGCCTTCACGGTACGGATGCCTCGGGCGCGAGGCATCCGTCGCCGGGCGGGTTTCCCGTCGCAGCGCCACGCCCGGCTCCGCCGTGCGGGGGATGGGGATGGCGGAGGCAGGATGACGACGCCGTCCGTCCGCTTCCGGGGTACCGGATGTCGGAGGCGCTGATTACCCTGACCGGGTGAGTGAAACCGAGGCTTCCGCACCTTCGCCGGGGTCGGTGGTGCCGCCCCCGAACGGCATGCGCACCTTCCTGCAGGTGCTCGTCAACACCGCGCTCGCGAACGTCACGACGAGCTTCCTGTGGTTCGCGTTGACCTTCTGGGTGTACCTCGAGACCCGGTCCGTGCTCGCCACCGGCATCATCGGCGGCGCATACATGCTGCTCATCGCGTTCTTCGCGATGCTGTTCGGGTCGATCGTCGACCGGCACCGCAAGCTCCAGGTGATGATCTTCTCGAGCCTCGTCACGCTCGGGTCGTTCATCATCGCCGGGGTGCTCTACCTGCTGCAGCCCGAGTCCGCCCTCGTCGACCTCGGCGGCCCGTGGTTCTGGGCGTTCTCCGGCATCATCCTGTTCGGCTCGGTCGTCGAGCACATGCGCAACATCGCCCTGTCGACCACGGTCACGCTGCTCGTGCCCGAAGAGCGCCACGCGAACGCCAACGGCATGGTCGGCACCGTGCAGGGCATCGCCTTCATCGTGACGAGCGTGTTCTCGGGCCTCGCGATCGGGCTGCTCGGCATGGGGTGGACCCTCGTCATCGCGATCGCCCTGACGCTGGTGGCGCTCGTGCACCTCTTCTTCCTGAAGGTGCCCGAGGAGCAGCCGGTGCCCGCCGAAGGCGAGCGCGCCTCGAACCTCGACTTCCGCGGCAGCGTGCGCGCCGTGCGCGCGGCGCCCGGCCTGTTCGCGCTCATCATCTTCTCGACGTTCAACAACCTCATCGGCGGCGTCTACATGGCGCTCATGGATCCCTACGGCCTGACTCTCTTCCCGGTCGAGGCCTGGGGGGTCGTGCTGGGCGTCACCGCGACGGGCTTCATCATCGGCGGACTCGTGATCGCGAAGTTCGGGCTGGGTGCGAACCCGATCCGCACGATGCTGCTCGTGGTGATCGCCATGGGTGCGCTGGGCGCGCTGTTCACGATCCGCGAGTGGTGGTGGCTGTACGCGCTCGGCATCTGGGCGTACATGTGCCTCATCCCCGCGGTCGAGGCCTCCGAGCAGACGGTCATCCAGAAGGTCGTGCCGTTCCGCCGGCAGGGCCGCGTGTTCGGCCTGGCGGCCGCGGTCGAGTCGGCGGCGGCCCCGGTCACGGCGTTCCTGATCGCGCCGATCGCCGAGTTCTGGATCATCCCCTACCTCGACACCGATGCCGGCCGGCAGGCCTGGGGCTGGGTGCTCGGCGAGGGAGAGGCGCGCGGCATCGCGCTGGTCTTCCTGTTCTCCGGCATCGCGATGATCGTGCTCGCGCTGCTCGCCTTCACGACGCGGTCGTACCGGGTGCTCTCGGCCGAGTACGCGGGCAACGAGGAGTCGGTGCCGCCGACCGGGGAGGACGCGACGGAGCGTGGCGCGGGCAGCGGCGAGGTGGACGTCACGTCCGCGGGTGACACTCCCGGCGAGGCCGATGCGTCAGCGGACGCCGCCTCCGGCGAGCCCGCCGGGCGGCCCGGCCGCTGACTCGCGGGCTACGAGCCCGCGCGCACCACGCCGTGCTCGTACGCGTAGACGACGGCGTGCACGCGGTCGCGCAGGCCGAGCTTCTGGAGCACCTTCGACACGTGCGTCTTGACCGTCGCCTCGCCGACCCAGAGCCGCTCGGCGATCGCGGCGTTCGAGATGCCCTGGGCGAGCAGTTCGAGCACCTCGCGCTCGCGATCGGTGAGGGTCGCGAGCTCGCTCGGGGCCGGCGTCGGCGCCGGCGCCGACGCATCCGACCGGCCGCTCCCGCCCCCGGCGGATCGACGGTCCAGTTCGGGTGGCTCCGTCGCGCCCGTTCCCGCCACAACTGGACGATCGATGGGCGCGACCGCCGCCCGACCGCGGGTCGCGGCTGCCGCGATGACCGCACGGGTCACGTCGGGCGACAGCAGCGCGTCGCCGCGGGCGACGACCTGTACAGCGTCGATGAGCTGCTCGGGGCTCGAGTTCTTCAGGAGGAACCCGCTCGCGCCGGCCTCGAGCGCCTGGAACAGGTAGTCCTCGCGGTTGAACGTCGTGAGCACCAGGACGCCGGGGCGTTCGGCCCGCTCGGCGACGATGCGGCGTGTGGCCTCGAGGCCGTCCATGCCCGGCATCTGCACGTCCATGCAGACCACGTCGGGGTCGAGCTCGGCGACGGCGTCGATCGCGGCCGCGCCGTCGGCGGCCTCGCCCACGACCTCGATGCCGGGCTCCGAGTCGAGGATCGTGCGGAACCCGCCGCGCACGAGCGCCTGGTCGTCGACGACGAGCACCCGGATGCTCATGCCGCCTCGTCACCGCGGCGCAGCGGCAGGGTCGCCCGCACGAGGTAACCCCCGCGATGCCGCGGCCCCGCCTCCAATGATCCGCCGACGGCGGCGACCCGCTCGCGCATGCCCACGAGCCCCAGCCCCCCCGAGCCGCTGCGTCCGGCCGCGCCCGCGCGGCCCGAGGCACCGGCCCCAGCGGCCGCACCGGCCCCAGCGGCCGCACCGGCCGCGTCGGCCGCGCCTGCGGCGCTCGCCCCGCCGGTCGAGCCGATGCCCGTGTCGGCCACCTCGACCTCGACGGTGCCCTCGTTCCAGCGCACGCGCACCTCAGCGGTCGCGGCGGCGCCGGCGTGCTTGCGCACGTTCGTCAGGGCCTCCTGCACGATGCGATACGCCGTCACCCCGACGGTGCCGCTGGTCTCCGTCGGCTCGCCGATCACGGCGAGGGTCGTGGCGAGGCCGCTCGCGGTCGATTCGTCGACGAGCGCCGCCAGCTGGTCGAAGGAACGCGCGGCCGGTTCGATCGGAGCGCGCTCGGCCGGGGCATTCGCCGCTGCCTCGACGGAGCCGTCGCGCAGGGTGCCGAGCAGTCCGTGCAGCTCGACGACGGCCTCACGGGCGCTCGCCTCGATCGCCGTGAGCGACTCGGCAGCCTGTTCGGGGTCGCGGGCGAGCACGCGCCGCGCCGCGCCGGCCTGCACACCGATGACCGAGACGTGGTGGGCGACGACATCGTGCAGCTCGCGAGCGATGCGCAGCCGTTCGATGGCGACGGCCTGCGCGCGGTTGCGCTCGCGTTCGGCGGCGAGTTCGGCGGTGCGCTGCTCGAGCGCGGCGCGCGAACGCGCCGAGCGGTAGGCGCTGTCGCCGAAGTACCAGGCCCCGCCGAAGTAGAGCACGTTGGTGATGAGGTTGATGAGGGCGTAGGCGACGTAGGGCGAGATCAGCCCGCCCTCGCGCGAGAGGTCGGGTAGGCGGTCGGGGATGTTCGACGAGACGATGAGGTCCCAGAACAGCCAGCCGATCATGCCGACGACGATCGCGCCGCGCACCACCTGGCTGACGCGACGGTGCCTGCTCCATGCGCCGACCGCGTAGATCGCCATGAACAGGTTGATGTTGCTGAACAGCAGGTCGCCCGACATGGTGAGCGCGCCGACGACGAACGTCACGCTGAGCACCACCGCGACGATCTCGGGCGCGACGCGGCGAGCGGCCAGCGGCAGCGACATGAGCGGGGCCCAGACGAGGCTCGTCCAGAACGGCTCGTCTTCGGCCCAGCCCGTCGCCCGGTACAGCGCGCAGCTCGCGATCGTGCCGGCCAGCAGCGCGACGGCGAGGATCGCATCGCCGCGCAGGCCGCGTCGGTCCGGCCTCGGCCGGACCCATTCGACGCCGTCGACGACGGGAGGTGCGCTGGTCACCACATCACGCTAGCCGGATGCCGCGGGCGGGGCATCCGCCGTGCGACGGATGCCCTGGCGACGGAGGCGACGGATGCCCCGGCGACGGAGGCGACGGATGCCCCGGCGACGGAGGCGACGGACGTCTCGCCCGCCCCCGCTCACCGCAACCGGTAGTGCAGCCCCACGTGCCCGCCCGGATGCGTCACCGCGTGGTCGAGCTCGAGCCGGCGCTCGCCGAGGTCGGGCGGCGTGAACGATCGTCCGGCTCCGATCAGCACGGGCACGATGCGCAGCCGCAGTTCGTCGACCGCGCCCGCGCGCAGCAGGTCGTCGGCGAGCGTGAGGCTGCCCCACACGATGAGGCCGCCGTCGATGCGGTCGGCGATCGCGCGTGCGGCGGCGACCCCGTCGCCCCGATGCACCTCGGCGTGTGCGTGCTCGCCCCACGGGGCATCCGTCAGCGTGTTGCTGACCACGTGCTTGTCGAGGCGCGCGATCGGCGTCGCGACCGGCTCGACCGCCGGATCGGCGGTCGGCCAGTACGCCGCGAACATCTCGTAGGTCACGCGGCCGAGCAGCATCGCGTCGACGTGCTCGAGCAGCTCGAGCTGGTCGGCGTCGGTCGCGTCGAACTCCTCGACGGACTCGAAGAACGCGATGCCGCCGTCGGGGTCGCTCGCGTAGCCGTCGGCGGTGACGATCTGCTCGACGATGATGCGCGCCATCAGGATGCGCCCTCGGGTGCGGTGCCCGACAGGTGCTCGCCGAGCAGGTCGAACGCCGAGCTCCAGCCGTCGTAGGCGTCGTCATCACCCGGCTGCGCGTCGACGCCGAGCACGTGGAAGAGCATCTCGGTGCGCTCGCCGTCGAGCTCGCGCAGCGTCACGGTGATGAGCGGGGCTGCGTCGGCGGGCTCGCCGGGCGATCCCCAGGTGAACACGAGCCGCTCGGGAGGCGTCACCTCGCGGTACTCGCCGGCCGTCGGGTACTCGCGCCCCTCGGGATCGACCATCGTGTAGGCGTAGCTGCCGCCCGGCCGCGCGTCGAGCGCGACGCTGCCCGGCTTGATCGTGATGTCGCGCGGATGCCACCACTCGGCGGCATCGGCCTGCTCGGTCCAGGCGCGCCAGACGAGCTCGCGCGGGGCGTCGAAGACGCGGGTGATGGTGAACTGGGCGGTCGCGGTGCGCTCGCTCATGGTGGTACCCCCTTCGGTCATGGTGTTTCCTTCGGTCGGCCGGGTGCGCCGCCCTGCGGTGCGGCCCGCTCGGCCGAGCGCTTCACTCGACGCAGGTGCTCGTCGAGCAGGTCGAACCGCTCGTTCCACTCGCCGCGGTGGCGGTCGACCCATTCGGATGCCTCGTCGAGCGGTTCGGTGCGCAGGGTGCAGGTGCGCCACTGCGCGTGGGCGGTGCGTTCGATGAGCCCGGCGCGCTCGAGCACCTTGAGGTGCTGCGAGATCGCGGGGCGGCTCATCGCGAACGGCTCGGCCAGTTCTCCGACGGTCGCCGGCCCGGCCGCGAGGCGGGAGAGCATCGCGCGCCGGGTCGGGTCGGCGAGCGCCTGGAAGACCAGGCTGAGGTCGTCGACGGCACCGCCCATGTAAGCAACTCCTTATGTAACGATTCGCTTACGCTACGCCGACGCGCGGGCGAAGTCAACGGCTGCGCCGAGAAAACGGGGAGGCGCCGAGAAAACGGGGTGTCGCCGAGAAAACAGGGGCGCGCCGAGAAAACAGGGGCGCGCCGAGAAAACGGGGTGTCGCCGAGAAAACGGGGTGTCGCCGAGAAAACAGGATGAGACGCATCGCAGGGCCGAATACGGACCTCCGGCACGTCTCATCCTGCGAATTCGAGCGCTCCGCGCGCAGGACTACGCTCGATGCATCATGGATGCGCGATCTTCGGATGCCCCGCCTGCGCCGGATGCCCCCATCCGCCTCGAGCCGACCGAGCCCGAATCGATCGATCTCGGCGCCGCGCGGTCGGCACTCGCCGTGCTGCTGCCCGCCGACCGGGTGAGCCTCGACCCCGCGGTGCTGGCCGAGTACGCGCACGACGACGCCGAGTGGGCCGATTTCGCCGAGTCCGTGGCCGTGGTGTTCGCCGAGTCGGTCGACGACGTGGTCGCCGTCGTGCGTTTCGCCGCGGCATCCGGTCTCTCGGTGGTACCGCGCGGCGCGGGCACCGGCCTCTCGGGCGGTGCGAACGCGTCGGCCGGCGCGATCGTGCTCTCCCTCGAGCGGATGACCCGCATCGTCGAGGTGAACCCGGCCGAGCGGTACGCGGTCGCCGAGGCCGGCGTGATCAACGACGACCTGCGACAGGCGGTCGCCGCCGTGGGGCTCTGGTATCCGCCCGACCCGGCGAGCTACCGCATCTCGACGATCGGCGGCAACGCCGCGACGAACGCGGGCGGCATCTGCTGCGTGAAGTACGGCGTGACGCGCGACTACGTGCTCGGCATGCGCGTCGTGCTCGCCGACGGCTCGGTCGTCGACCTCGGCCGGCGCACGGCGAAGGGCGTGACGGGCTACGACCTCACCGCGCTCATGATCGGCAGCGAGGGCACGCTCGGCATCATCGTCGAACTGATCCTGAAGCTGCTGCCGCTCGCGGGTCGCGAGGAGCGCGCCGTGGTCGGATCGTTCGGCTCGCTCGAGGACGCGGGCCGCGCCGTCGCGGCGATCACCTCGGCCGGCGTCGTTCCCTCGGCACTCGAGCTCATCGACCGGACGTGCATCGAGGCGGTCGACGCGTGGCAGCACCTCGGCCTGCCGCACGGCGCTGACACGATGCTGCTCGCGACCGTCGACGAGCCCGGTGCCGTCGGCGCCGAGCGGGCCGACGCGGTCGCCGCGCTCATGCGCGACGCGGGAGCCCTCGGCGTCGAGCGCGGCGCGTCGCCCGAGGAGGTCGACCGACTCTTCCTCGCCCGGCGGCTCGCGTACCCATCGCTCGAGCGCCTGGGCCCGGTGCTCACCGAGGACATCTGCGTGCCGCGTTCGGCGGTGCCCGAGATGCTCGCCCGCATCCAGCGGGCCGCCGCCGATCACGACGTCGTGATCGCGAACATCGCCCACGCGGGCGATGGCAACCTGCATCCGCTGATCATCGCGCCCGAGGGCGACGACGCGGCGAAGGCCCGGGCGAAGCTCGCCTTCGACCGCATCGTCGACGACTGCCGTGCGCTCGGCGGCACGGTCACGGGCGAGCACGGGGTCGGGCTGTTGAAGCTGCCGGGAGCGCGCGAGGAACTCGGCGAGCGGGTGCTCGGGATGCACCGTGCGATCAAGGACGCCCTCGATCCGCGAGGCGTGCTGAACCCGGGCAAGGCGTTCCCGGAATAGGGCGCCCGCTTGCGCGTCGGTCCCGCGCGTTACAGTGTGTGCGACCGGGCGCCGATGGCGGCGCCGGCCGTCGTCAGGGCGCGTTCGCGGCGCTCGCGGCGGCCCGCATCGAAGGGGGCACCGCGATGAGAACACTCCGATACTCGATCAACGTCACGCTCGACGGCTGCTGCCATCACGAGGCGGGGCTGCCGCCCGACGAGGAGTCGATGCGCTACTGGACCGCCGAGATGGAGCGGGCCGACGCCCTGCTCTTCGGCCGGGTGACCTACGAGATGATGGAGGCCGCCTGGCGCAGACCGGCCACGGGAACCTGGCCGGACTGGATGGAGGAGTGGGAGATCCCGTTCGCCGAGGCCATCGACCGGGCCGAGAAGCACGTCGTCTCGGGCACGCTCGACCGCGTCGATTGGAATGCCGAGCTGGTCCGGGGCGACCTGGCGGAGGCCGTCCGGCGGCTCAAGGAGCAGCCGGGCGAGACCCTGTGGGTCGGTGGCGTGACGCTGCCCGTCGCGTTGGCCGACCTGGGGCTGATCGACGAGTACGAGTTCCTCGTGCAGCCGGTCCTCGCCGGGCACGGGCCGACGCTGCTCGGCGGCATGCACGAGCGCATCAAGCTCGAACTCGTGGACCGCAGGGAGTTCCGGTCGGGCGTCGTCGCCCAGCGATACCGGCCCGTCAGCGCGCCAGCCACTCCAGCAGCCCGCGGTTGAACGCGGCGGGCTGCTCCATGTTGGTCGCGTGACCCGCGCGCTCGATCACGGCCGAGTGCGCGAGCGGATTGAGCGCGGCCGAGGCCGCCGCGTGCGTGGCCGGCCACAGCTCGCTCTCGGCGCCGGCGACGAAGAGGGCGGGCACGTCGGCCGCGGCGACGACCTCGCGCCAGTCGCGCTTCGCATGGTCGTTCAACAGCTCGAGCTCGGCCGCGGTGAACTCGCGGTCGGCCGCCGACGGCCGCATCGCGAGCAGCAGCCGCACGATGCGCGCGACCCCCTTCGACCGCAGCGTGTACCGGCCGGGGTCGGGGATCTAGGTCGCGAAGAAGGTGTCGGCGTTCGAGTCGTCGTAGTCGTAGAACCCGTGCGGCCAGTCGGGCGCGTTACGCATCCTCGGCGTCTGGTCGACGATCACGACGTCGCGCACGCGCGCCGAGCCCGTCGCGGCGAGCATCGCCCAGATCGCGTTGCCGCCCATCGACCCGCCGACGAGTGTGGCGTCGTGCAGGTCGAGGGTCTCGAGCAGGTCGCGGAGGTCCTTTCCGTGCCGGGTCATCGTGTGGCTTCCTGCGGGGCCGACGTCGGATGCCCCGTGCCCGCGCCGGTCGAAGGCGATCACCCGGTACCCGGCCTTCGCGAGCGGCTTCACCTGCGATCGCCAGGTCGTTGCCGCGGCCTTGAACCCGGCGATGAGCACGACCGGCCGACCGGCGGGATCGCCGAAGGCTTCGAAGTGCAGGCGAGTGCCGTCGGAGGCGGTGAGGTCGGGCATGGGCTCAGATCTTCACGGGGTAGGTGAGCAGGATGACGACTCCCGCGATCGCGACGACGATCGCGAGCCCGAGCAGGGTCCGGGTGACCCACGGCTGCAGGTCGCGTTGCGACATGGCGGTGAGGAACAGCACGAGCGCGAACAGCACGGTCAGGATCGAATAGTTGTCGCCGCGCTGGTTGTTCTCGAGCGCGGTCTGGAACCGCTCGTCGGCGCGTGCGTTGAGGTCGGCCGCCTCCTCAGTGCCGGGCGGCACGTACTCCTCGAGCACGAACGGTCCCCGGGCTTCCCGGCCACCCGCGTCCCACGCGTCGAACGCGACGCGGAACTCGGGCGTGAACCGCTCCTCGATGTACTCGATCAACGCGGTGTCGCCGCGCTGGTTCGCGAGCACCCACTCGACCCAGATCGCCTGGTCGTTCGCTCGCGCGTCGCGCGCCTGACTCGAATAGTCGGCCGCTTGCACGCGGGCACTCGAGGCCTGGCTGAAGGCGATCGACATCTCGCCGCCCCACTTCGACGACTGGAATCCGCACCACGCCGTCAGCACGGCGACCGTCGAGAGCAGGAACACCGCGACCGCGTCGATGATCCGCTGGCGGATCACGTCGCCGCGATCGGGTGCGCCGGCAGGCGCCGCACCGTTCGTGGATGCCTCGTCGTGAGCGGATGCCTCGGCGGCGGCGCTGGCGGATTCCCCGGTCATGCTCCGATCATGGCCGATCCCGGGCGCGTCGGCGCGAGGCATCCATCGCATGTCGCGCATGACCCGTCGCGCGATCAGCGGATCGGGTCCTCGGAGAGGTCGCGCACGGAGTAGAACTCCTGGTCCCAGAGCAGGTACGTCAGCCAGTTCGGCAGCAGGTACGACTCCTGCATGAAGTTCGCCTGCGAGGCGTGGATGCTCCAGCCCTCGTGCTTCTTCTGCGGCTCGGCGCTCATCGCGAGGTCGGGCTTCGGCTGGTGCTCGACCACGAAGGCGCCCGTCTCGCCGCCGAACATCGAGAGCGCGGTCGAGGGGCTGATCGTGTAGACGAGGTGCGTCGGGCCGGAGTAGGCGCCGTCGGATGCCGCGAGCTCGGCGATCGCCCGTTCGGTGATCTCGCCCATGCGCATGTGGTCGGCGTGGCCGGTCGCGCCGGACTCCGGCCAGAAGCCGACGACGACGTCGGGCTTCACGCGCTCCATCTCGGCGACGACGCGGTCGACGAGCTCCTGCTCGTCGACGTCGGGCACGCCGCCGTCGGGGTAGTCCCAGACGACATGGCGGTCGACGCCGAGGTTCCAGCTGTTCTTCAGCGCCTCAGCCGTCCGGATTTCGGCGAGGTCGGACTGGCGGCCGACCTGCGGCGACTGCTCGCCGGCCTCGCCGGGGGTCGCCGTGATCATCGCGGTGTACGCGCCGTCGTCGCGCTTGGCGCGCCAGAACAGGCCGTTGACGGTCTGCTCGTCGTCGGGGTGCGCGAAGACGCCGAGGACGCGGGTGCCGCCGAGCTCGCCGATGACGGAGTCGACGCCGCGGGCGGTCGGTTCGTGGAAGAGGTGGCGGCCTGCCCAGTAGACCCCGCCGACGAGGGCGGCGAGCAGGGCTGCGGCGACGATGAGCGCGACGGTGCGCTTGCGCATGGGGGGATGCTCCGGTTCGGGTTCGGCGGCCTCGGGGCTGGCCGCGCAGAGCATGCTAACCCGTCCTGGAACCGATGCCGAATCCTGCTCGGTTTCGCGCGGCCGCCGAGGGCCGCGGCGACTCAGCGCGCGCGATTGGCCTCGGGCCTGGGCACGAGGTACTTCGCGGCGAGCCAGCCGATGATGGCGGTCACCACCCACACGACCACCGCGGCCAGGATCCACGCGCCGACGCCGTCGAAGCTGAGCCCGTCGGAGAGGAGCGTCGCCAGCCACAGTGCGAGGAACGTCGACAGCAGCCCGGCGATGCCGGCGATGGTCGGCGCCGAGCGCTGGAACAGGCGGTCGACCAGCCAGGCGATGAGCGCCTGCGCGACGGCGAACACGATGATCGCGAACAGGAATCCGGCCAGGTGCACGTGGAAGCCGGGGATCAGGAGCGAGGCGATGAACAGGCCGAGCGCCGCGGAACCCAGGAACACCGCGAGCCGGATCAGGAGGCGCATCATGCCCGGAGACTACTGCGGAAGCGGGGCATCCGTTGCCGTGGCATGCCGGAGGGAGGAACATGGCCCCGGGGGTGGCAGGGTGCCCGAGAACGCAGACGCAGCAACCGGCGCCGGCGCCGGCGTGAACCGCGGGGCGCGCCGCGTGCAGGCGGTGTACTTCACGCTGCTGACCGGCAACACGCTCGCGGCATCCTTCATCTGGGGCGTGAACACGCTGTTCCTGCTCGACGCGGGGCTCTCGAATCTCGAGGCGTTCGCGGCGAACGCGTTCTTCTCGCTCGGCATGCTCATCTTCGAGGTGCCGACCGGCGTCGTCGCCGACACGCTCGGCCGCCGGGTGTCGTACCTGCTCGGCACGGTCACCCTCGCGGCGACCACCGTGCTCTACTACCTCCTCTGGGTGGTCGAGGGGCCGTTCTGGGCGTGGGCGGTCGTGTCGGTGCTGCTCGGGCTCGGCTTCACGTTCTTCTCGGGTGCGGTCGAGGCGTGGCTCGTCGATGCCCTGACCGCGACGGGGTACCGCGGCGACCTCGAGCGCGTGTTCGGGCGCGGACTCGCGGTGTCGGGCGCCGCGATGTTCGTGGGCTCGCTCGCCGGCGGCGCGCTGGCGCAGCTCACGAACCTGGGCGTGCCGTTCCTCGTGCGCGCCGGCATCCTGGTCGTGATGTTCGTCGTGGCGGCGCTCGTCATGCGAGACCTCGGCTTCACGCCCGAGGGACGCGCGCATCCGATCCGCGCAACGAAGGAGGTCGTCCGTGCGTCGCTGAAGTACGGCCTCGGCGTGAGGTCGGTACGGTACGTGATGTTCGCGTCCTTCTTCACGAGCGGTGTCGGCTTCTACGTCTTCTACGCGCTGCAGCCCTACCTCGTCGAGCTCTGGGGCGACGCGGGCGCGTACTCGATCGCGGGCCTCGCGGCGGCCATCCTGTCGGGGTCGCAGGTCATCGGCGGCTGGATGGCGCCCTGGGTCCGCAACCGCTTCCGCAAGCGCACGACGACCATCATCCTGAGCCTCGTCGTCAGCACGGGGGTGCTCGTCGCACTGGGACTCACCCGCAGCTTCTGGGTCGCGCTCGTGCTGCTCGTCGTCTGGGGTCTCGTCGATGCGGCGGCCGGCCCCGTGCAGCAGGCGTACCTCAACGACATGATCCCGTCGCGCCAGCGCGCGACGGTGCTCTCCTTCGACTCGCTGCTCGGGTCGTCGGGCGGTGCGGTGATCCAGCCGGTGCTCGGCCGCTCTGCCGACCTCTGGGGATACCCCGGCTCGCTCGTGCTGAGCGGGGCGTTCCAGGTGCTCGCCGTGCCGTTCCTCTGGCTGAGCCGGCGGCAGCAGGCGCCGGCGGACGTCTCGGCCGGCGGTGCACTCGACGCGCCGACGGATGCCGCCGTGCCCGACGGGCCGTTGCCGTAGGCGGGCATCCGTCGACCCTCGCCGGTGGCCCGCGAACCTCGCATAGACCGGGCGTCACCGTTCCGGCTACCCCCCTTGCGGGGGACAACGAGTCCGCCTAGGGTTGCCGGATGTCCGAGCCCATGCACCGGCGTCGCCCCGTCCCCGGGCGGCACCGGCAGTGGACCCGGGTTCTCCGCGAACGGGCCGCCCTCATCGGCGGCGGGTTCGCGGTCGTCGCCCTCTGCGCCGCGGGCGTCGGGCTCGGAGCGTACGCCGCGATCGGCGAGGGTGCCAGGCCAACCACGGTCGACGGCACGACCGGCATCGCCGCGCCGCCGAGCCCGACGTCGGGCGAGGGCGAGGGGGCCGGCGCCGAAGACGGCTCGCTCGAGACGACGCCGCTGCCCGAGGCATCCGGGCCGCCCGCATCGGCGCAGCCGTCGCCGAAGCCGTCGCCCGGGCCCACCCCACCGCCGACGCAGGGCAAGCCGCAGCAGCCGTCGCCGAACCCCGACCCGACCGACCCCAGGTCGGCGAAGTACAACCCGTACGTCACGCCGGGGGATCCGGCCTTTGTCACCGATGACGCGAAGCGCGCATGGCTCGGCCGCCAGGCGGTCATCCGCGAGTGCATGGCCGCCGCCGGGTTCTCCTACCTCGAATGGCAGTGGTGGTTCGGCGGAAGCCCCATGCCACCCAACCTCGATACCGACGCCCAGAACTCGTGGATGAGCGCCCTCCGCGGCGAGGCCCTCGCCGACCCCGAGGTCGGCTGGGACCGGGCCGGGTGCGAGGGGCAGGCCCAGCACGCCGCCGACGAGGCCGAGGCGGCCGGAACGCCGTTGACCGCCGAACTGCTGCCGATGCCCGACGGGCCGACGCCGCGCGAACGCTGGCTCGAGTTCCAGGACGCCGTGCGCACGTGCATGGCCGACGCGGGCCACGAGTACCGGTACTGGGAATTCTGGAACCCCGAGTACGCCGGCGACGGCGGCCCGGCTGCGATGCCTCCGGGGCTCGACGACGCGGCGCGCGCGGCCTGGAACACGGCCGCCTTCGGATCCCCCGACGGGGGCGACGGGTCCCTCGACACCGGCGGATGCTGGACGATCGGCGCCGACCGGACCGCCTACAGCGAGTGGAGCTGACCGGGCCGCATCAGGGCTGCCCCTCTTCCCCCGGTGCTGTGGGCATCACTACCATGGGGCCACCGTGCCGCCGCTGGCCGGGGGAAGAGGCACGGATGCCACGCACGAACGGTCTCGTCATCGGCCTGCTCGCCGCCGTACTCCTGGCGGGATGCGCTGCGGCGCCCGGCGGGGACGCACACGACGCCGACGGCGCCGGCCACGCGCCGGTCGCCTCGGCCGTCGCCGTCGGCTCGATCGACTCATCGGTGACGTTCCGCGATCGGTGGGTTCGCCCGCTCCCGCCCGTCCTGCCGGCAGCCGCGGAGGCGCCGGCCGGCCCAGCGGTCGGCGCGACGTCGGCGGACGCCGACGCCCCCGCCGGCGCGGCCGTCTCCGACGATGCGGCGTCGCGGTCCGACGCGCCGGATGCGGTGTCCGGGGCATCCGGCGGGGAGGTGCCGCACTGCCTCGACGAGAACCTGCGCGGCGAGTACGTCGCCCGGCCGCACGACTCGGGCGCCGGTCAGTTCTTCGGCGACCTCGTGTTCTCCAACCTCTCGCCTGAGACCTGCTGGCTCCGCGGCTGGCCGGGTCTCGTCGCGGAAGACGCGGACGGCAACCGGCTCGGCTGGCCGGCAGGGGCCGAGGGCACCGACTGGGAGTACCTCGAGCTGGCGCCGCACGGCGGCCGCGCGGTCGCGCTGCTGCACGGCTCGCAGCCGGGCGCGTACGGGTGCCCCGAGACGACGTCCACGCGTCTGCGCGCGTTCATCACGTCTGATGGTGCCGGTGCAGGGATCCCGATCGACGTCGCGCTCCCGGTCTGCGCTGACAGCACCTCCACGCTCGGCGTCGGCCCGCTGCTCGCGGGCTGACCGGCTGACCGGCGCGTCGGCCGCCGACCGCGCGCCGCCGCCTCAGCCGCCGAGCACCGCGACGGTGCCGTTGAGCTCGGCGGCAGGGGCATCCCACATGGCGACGACGGATGCCGCGAGCCGGTCTTCGAGGCCGCCGAGCGAGCCGACGCGGAAGACGACCGACGCCGCCCGCCCGTCGGACTGCGCGAACGCGTGCGCGAGCGAGCGCATCCACGACTCGCTCGCCGCCTTCACCGCCGTGTAGTTCGCGCTCGCGGCGCTCGGGTGCTCGACGGTCGTCGATGACACGATCGTGATGCGCCCGGCCTCCGAGCGCACGAGGTCGTCGAAGAAGGCCCGGCTCACGTGCCGCAGCGCCGTGAACGAGCGCTCGAGGAAGCGGTAGTCCTCGTCGGTCTGGCCGAGGATGCCGCCGCCGCCGCGCCACCCGCCGACGAGGTGCACGACCCCGTCGAGGTCGCCGACCCGCGCGTGCACGCGCATCGCGAGCTCGAGCACCTGGTCGCCGTCGGCGAGGTCGGCGACCTCGCCGACGACGCCGGGCACCTCGCGCTCGAGCGCCTCGATGCGACCCGCATCGCTCCCGACGACGACGACGCGCGCACCCGCATCGACGAGGGCGCGCGCGACCGCGTGGCCCGCGACGCTCGTCGCGCCGGCGATGAGCACGGTGCGGCCGTCGAGGTCGGTGGGGTGGTCGGTCATGTCGGCTCCTCCGGAGTGGTTCGTGGTCGAAGACCGAAGCGTATCGAGCCCCGGCGCGCGGCGCGCGCCGCTACTCGGCCGGCGTGCGCCCCGTGATGCCGACCGTCGACTCGATGACCGGCTTCATCTTCCTGTCGAGCGCCTCGTAGAACATCGACAGCGGGAACTCGTCGTCCATCACGAGGTCGGTGTAGCCCTTCGGCGGCCCCGCGAGCACCTCGCGCGGCAGGCCCTCGGCCCACACCGACGCCGGGTTCGGCGTCACGACGCCCGACACGAGCTCGTAGGCGGCGAGCCAGTGCGCCGTCTTCGGGCGGTCGATCGACTTCCAGTACAGCTCGTCGATCGCGTCGCCGAGTTCGACGACCGCATCGGGCACGGCGGCCCAGTCGAACGTGAGCTTCACGTCGGTCCACTCGAGCACGTGCTTGCGGTGCAGCCACGCGAACAGCAACTGGCCGCCGAGCCCGTCGTAGTTGCGCACGCGCGAGCCGGTGATCGCGAACCGGAAGATCCGGTCGAAGATCACGGCGTACTGCACGAGCTTCGCGTGCTCGCGCACGACCGGGTCGGTCGTCGGGTCGCGCTCGAGCCGCACCGACTCGCGGAACGCCGTGAGGTCGCACCGCAGCTCCTCGAGCGAGTACAGGAAGAACGGCATGCGCTGCTTGATCATGAACGGGTCGAACGGAAGATCGCCGCGCATGTGCGTGCGATCGTGGATGAGGTCCCACATCACGAAGGTGCGCTCGGCGAGCTCCTGGTCGTCGAGCAGGCGCGCCGCGTCGTCGGGCAGGTCGAGCTTCGTGATCTCGGATGCCGCGCGAACGACCCTGCGGTACCTCGCAGCCTCGCGGTCCTGGAAGATCGCACCCCACGTGAACGCCGGGATCTCGCGCATCGCCACGGTTTCGGGGAACAGCACTGCCGAGTTCGTGTCGTACCCGGGCGTGAAGTCGACCAGCCGCAGGCTCACGAAGAGCTTGTTCGAGTAGTCGCCGGCCTCGAGCTCCGCGATGAAGTCGGGCCAGATCGTCTCGACGACGAGCGCCTCGACGTGCCGGTCGGGCGAGCCGTTCTGGGTGACCATCGGGAACACGACGAGGTGGCGGATGCCGTCGATGCGGTGCCGCTGCGGCTCGAACTCGACGAGCGAGTCGAGGAAGTCGGGCACGCCGAACCCCTCGTCGCGCCAGCGCCGGAAGTCGGCCACGGACGCCTCGAGGTACGCGTGCTCGTGCGGGAAGCGCGGCGCGAGCGCCTCGATCGCGGCGATGATCGCGTCGACGTGATCGGATGCCTCGGCACGGTCGGCCTCGTCGGCGATCGAGCCGTCCTTCGCCTGCAACGGCTGCAGCGCGGTCGCCGCGTGCTTGAGGGCGAGCCACGCGGGGTCCCGCTCGACGTCCTCCGCCAGCGCGAGGATCTCGGCGGCCTGGACGTCCTCGAGGACCTCGGGTTCGCCAACGATCGTCGCCGTGGTGTGCTGTGACATCGGAACCTCCGTTCCCCGGGATCGGGCCGCGTGCCGCGGCAGTGGACGGCGCGATTCGCCGCTGCATCCAAGGCTAGGAGCGATTCGGCTGCGATTGGTTGTCGCCGGGCGCGGGATTCTTGCGCCGCCGACGGTTTCGGCGCTGGACTGCGGCCGGACCGCGCACGCTTCCGCCATGGTGCGGCGCGGCGCCCGCGGCACCTGCTGCAGGCGGGTCGGGCCGGCTCGGCATAGCCAACCCATAGGCCCAGGCCCTAACGTTGCGGAGAACCCCGACCGGAAACCGAAAGAGGCTTCGCCATGTCCGCACCCCGTCCCTCCGCCGCCGTCGCCCTGATCGTGCCCACCCTCGCGCTCGTCGCCTCGGTCGTGGTCACCGTGCTCGGCGCGCTGTGGACCGTCTCGGCGAACGCCCTGCTCACCACGGCGCTCTCGAGCGAGACCGGCACCGCCGCCGAGGTCTACGGCAGCCAGTCGGCCATCGTCATCTCGTCGGGCCTGCTCACCGCCGGCGTCATCGGCATCATCCTGTCGCTGGTGCTCTTCGGGGCGCTCATCGGCTTCGGCGCGCTCTCGAAGCCGGTCGAGCAGAACGTCTCCGACCTGTACGCGGCCGACTTCGACGACGAGGTCGACCTCGTCGAGGCCGAGCCCGTCGCCCAGATCGTGCCCGAGCAGCCCGCCGCCGCGCCGGCCGCCCCTGCGGCTGCCCCGGCTACGCCTGCCGCGCCCGCGGCGCCGGCTGCTGCCCCGGCCGCACCCGCACCCGCCGACGCTCCCGCTGCGCCCGTCGCCGACGCGCCCGAAGCCCCCGAGGCACCCGCCCCGCGCGCCTGACGCACGCGCACACTGCAGGAAATTGGGCCCTATGCCCGCCTCACAGGCGGGATGGGGCCCATTTTCCTGCGCTCCGGCCTGCGGGAGAACGGGCCCGGGCGGCGGGCGAATGACAGCGTGCGGCCGCCCCGGTCAGCTCCGGCCGAGCAGCGCCGCGATGCGGCCGGGCACGGCCTCGTCCTGCAGCGACGTCGTGTCGCCGAGCGGCCGGCCCTCGGCGAGGTCGACGAGCAGGCGCCGCATGATCTTGCCGGACCGGGTCTTCGGCAGGTCGGCCACGAAGACGACGTCGCGCGGCTTCGCGATCGGCCCGATCGCCGTCGCGACGTGGGCGCGCAGCGCAGCCGCCCGGTCGGATGCCCCGGACGAGGCATCCGATCGCCCCTCGAGGCCGTCGGGTGCGACCACGAACGCGGCGATCGCCTCGCCGGTCGTGGCATCCGTCACGCCGACGACGCCCGCCTCGGCGACCGCCGGGTGGGCGACGAGCGCCGACTCGATCTCGATCGTCGAGAGCCGGTGCCCCGAGACGTTGATGACATCGTCGACGCGGCCGAGCAGCCACACGTCGCCGTCGGCGTCGTACCGGGCGCCGTCGCCCGAGAAGAAGTACCCCCGTCCGGCGAACCGGGCCCAGTACGAGTCGCGGTAGCGGTCGGGATTCCCCCAGACGGTGCGAGCCATGCCCGGCCACGTGCCGTCGAGCACGAGGTAGCCGCCCTCGCCGCGCGCGACCTCGTCGCCGGCGTCGTCGACGACGAGCGTGCGCAGGCCGGGCAGTGCCCGCAGCGACGAGCCCGGCTTCAGGGCGTCGACGCCTGGCAGCGGCGCCATCACCGCCGCGCCCGTCTCGGACTGCCACCACGTGTCGACGATCGGCGCCCGGTCGGCGCCGATCTCGCGCCGGAACCAGATCCACGCCTCGGGGTTGATCGCCTCGCCGACCGAGCCGAGCAGCCGGATGCTCGAGAGGTCGTGGCCGCCACGGTCGACGGCGGGCACGCCCTCGGGGAACCAGGTCATGAGCGAGCGGATCAGGGTCGGCGCGGTGTAGTAGATCGTGACGCCGTACCGCTCGATGACCTCGAAGTGCCGGCCGGGATGCGGCGTGTTCGGCGTGCCCTCGTAGATCACGCTCGTGGTGCCGTTCAGCAGCGGCCCGTACAGCTCGTATGTGTGCGCCGTGACCCAGGCGAGGTCGGCCGTGCACCAGTAGACGTCGTCGGGCTGCACGTCGAACACGGCCCACTGCGAGTACGCGGCGTGGGTGAGGTAGCCTCCGGTCGTGTGCACGAGGCCCTTCGGCTTGCCGGTCGTGCCCGACGTGTAGATGATGAACAGCGGCGTCTCGGCGTCGAACGCCTCGGCCTCGTGCACGTCGGGCTGGCGGCCCACGATCTCGTGCCACCACACGTCGCGGCCGGGCGTCCACGGCAGGCCCGGGGTCTCGTCGCCCGTACGGCGGATCACGAGCACGTGCTCGATCGACGCGACGCCCTCGACGGCCGCATCGGCCGCGGCCTTGACCGCCACCGCCGCGCCCCGACGGAACTGCCCGTCGGTCGTCACGAGCAGCTTCGCCCCGGTGTCCTCCACTCGGAAGCGCAACGCCTCGGCCGAGAACCCGCCGAACACGAGCGAGTGGATCGCGCCGAGCCGTGCGATCGCGAGCGTCACGATGACGGTCTCGAGCAGCACCGGCAGGTAGACGACGACGCGATCGCCCTTCGTCACGCCGAGTTCCGTGAGCGCGTTCGCCGCCTTCGCGACCTCGCGCTGCAACTGCGCGTACGTGAGCGAGCGGCGGTCGCCGCGCTCGCCCTCGAAGAAGAACGCGACCTTGTCACCCAGACCGGATGCCACGTGCCGGTCGACGCAGTTCACGGAGGCGTTGAGCCGGCCCCCGGCGAACCAGGTCGCCCCGATAGGCGCATCCGCCGAGCCGGCCGGTCGCTCCGCGCCGGAGGCCGCACCCGTCACCGGATGCCGCCACGTGTGCGCGGTGTGCCACCGTTCGGCCCAGTCGAGCCGTTCGGCCTGCGTCTCCCAGAACGCCACGGGGTCGGCGGCGGCCGCTTCGCGCAGGGCCGTGGCATCCGCTGCGGTGACATTCGCACGGGTGGCGAAGTCGGCGGGCGGCGCGAAGCGGCGCTCCTCGTGGAGCAGGGTGTCGATGGTCATGTCGGGTCCTCCGCGTTCCGGCCTGCGGCAACGCCGGCGCGAGGCATCCGTGACCCTTCGACGGTAGGCGAGCCGCGCGCGCGACGCCCCCGCGCGCGTCACGCCGGGTAACGGCGTCGTGCGCACCGCGCAGGAAAATGGGCCCCATCCCGGCCGTGAGGCGGGGTTGGGGCCCAATTTCCTGCGGATGGTGCGGCGACGGCGTCAGCTGAACTTGCGCCGGTAGCTCGCGATCGCGAAGCCGTACGCCACCACGAGGATGCCGACGAGCCAGGCGAGGGCGATCCAGATCTCGCCGCCGACGGGCTGCTCGGCGAACAGCGCGCGGATCGTGTTCACGATCGAGGTGACCGGCTGGTTCTCGGCGAACCAGGCGACCGGGGCGGGCATCGTGTCGGTGGGCACGAACGCCGAGCTGATGAACGGCAGGAAGATCAGCGGGTAGCTGAACGCGCTCGCGCCGTCGACCGTCTTCGCCGACAGGCCGGCGACCACGGCCAGCCAGGTCAGGGCGAGGGTGAACAGGATGAGGATGCCGGCGACCGCGAGCCAGGCGCCGAAGGATGCCCCGGTGCGGAAGCCCATGATGAACCCGACGCCGATCACGATCGCGACCGAGACGAGGTTCGAGACGAGCGACGTGAGCACGTGCGCCCAGAGCACGCTCGACCGCGCGATCGGCATCGACTGGAAGCGTTCGAAGATGCCGCCCTGCATGTCGAGGAACAGCCGGTACGCCGTGTAGGCGATGCCCGACGCGATCGTGATCAGCAGGATGCCCGGGAGCATGTAGTTGATGTACGACTCGTCGGTGCCGGTGTTGATCGCCCCGCCGAGCACGTACACGAACAGCAGCATCAGGGCGATCGGGGTGACCGCGGTGGTGATGATCGTGTCGGGGCTGCGGAGGATGTGGGTGAGCGAGCGACCGGTGAGGACCGCCATGTCGCCGAGGACGTGCGGCCGGCTCGTCGAGCGCCTGGTGCGGGCGTCGGCGTCGGTGAGGACGTTGGTGCTCATCAGAATTCCTTTCGTGCGGGCTGGGCGTCTGCCGCGGCGCCGGTCTCGCCGGTCTCGCCGGTCTCGCCGACGAGGGTGAGGAAGACCTCCTCGAGGGTGGGCTGCTTCTCGACGTACTCGACCGTGGCGGCCGGCAGGAGCTGCTTGAGCTCGGCGAGGGTGCCGTTCTGGATGATGGTGCCCTTGTGCAGGATCGCGATGCGGTCGGCCAGCTGCTCGGCCTCGTCGAGGTACTGCGTGGTGAGCAGCACGGTCGTGCCGCCCTGGGCGAGCTGCTTCACCGTCTGCCACACCTCGATGCGCGCCTGCGGGTCGAGGCCGGTGGTCGGCTCGTCGAGGAAGATGACCGGCGGGTTGCCGATCAGGCTCATCGCGATGTCGAGCCGGCGGCGCATTCCGCCCGAGTAGGTGGCCGACCGGCGCCCGCCCGCGTCGGTGAGCGAGAATCGGGCGAGCAGCTCGTCGGCGATCGCACCCGGGTTCTTCAGGTGCCGGAGCTTCGCGACGAGCACGAGGTTCTCGCGGCCCGTGAGCACCTCGTCGACCGCCGCGAACTGGCCGGTCAGGCTGATCGACTCGCGGACGTCGCCGGCCTTCGCGGCCACGTCGAAGCCGTGGACCGTCGCGGTGCCCGCGTCGGCCTTCAGCAGCGTCGACAGGATGCGCACGAGGGTGGTCTTGCCGGCTCCGTTCGAGCCGAGCAGGGCGAAGATGCTGCCCCGGGCGACGTCGAAGTCGACGCCGCGCAGGACCTGCAGCTCCTTGAAGGACTTCTCGATGCCCTGGACCCGGATCGCGGGTTCGGGGGCGTGGGTGGTGGTCATGTCGGTTCTCCGTCTCTGCGTTCGTTCACGGCGCCGGGGCTCAGGCCTGGCTGTCGGCGGCGTCGTCGATCGCCTTCGTGAAGCGCTTGCGCTCCTTGTCGATCCACTGCTTGCCCGAGTACGCCGCCGCGAAGGACTCCGCGAACTCGACGGGGTCGTCGCCGACGATGTCGCGCACGGGGGTGCCGTCGACCGCGGCGCGCTCCCACAGGTCGGCCGAGTCGCCGAGCATGGTCATCATGGTCTCGCCGTCGGTGAGGCCGCCCGTGTACATGAGGTACCGGTCGAGCGCCTTTGCAGCTTCGGCGTAGGGCGCGGGAAGGGCCGCGATGCGGGCCTTGTACTGCTTGTACTGCTTCTTCTGCTCGAGCGATCCGATGAGGGATTCGATCCAGTTGTTGGCCATGATTACTCTCCTGCTTCGGTCGTTGCGGTGTCTTGGGGTGCTGCGTCGGTGCGGTGGAGCTGTTCGATGCGTTCGGCGAGGAAGCTCCAGGTCTTCCAGAACTCCTCGAGTTCGGTGCGGCCCTGCGCGTTGAGGGAGTACACCTTGCGGGGCGGGCCCTTCTCGGACGGCACCTTCGCGACGTCGACGAGGCCGCGCTGCTCGATGCGCACGAGCAGGGCGTACACGGTGCCCTCGGCGATCTCGGCGAAGCCCTGGTCGCGCAGTCGCGCGGTGATCTCGTACCCGTAGGCCGGCTGCCCGGCCAGGATCGCGAGGACGATGCCTTCGAGCGTGCCCTTCAGCATCTCGGTCATCTGCTTGCTGCCCATGGAGTCCTCCTTCCAATGATCGGCATTCGGTATTCGGTGATGTTGAGTACTAGTACTCGGTGTTGCTGACTACTGGTACATAGTAAGCATGAGTACCGGTACATAGCAACACTGAATACCAAAAAGATCCGAGCCGATTCCGAACAGGACGCGGCAGATGCTCCGGGCGAGAGGTGCGTGGCCCGCGGGCGCGCGGCGGCGGGCGGACTCACGGACGCCGCACCCGTCGCGGGAGGCGACGGGTGCGGCGAAGGGGTGTCAGGTCAAGCGGAGCGAATCGCTATGCTCCGCCGGACGTGTAGATACCGAGCACATTGCCTTCGGTGTCTGCGAACAGGGCCATGGAAAGGCCGAACTCCTCGACCTCGGAGCGTGGTTGGATGATTCGGCCTCCGGCCGCGACGATCCGCTCGAGCGTGGCGTCGATGTCGTCGACCGAGATGTTGACCACCGGTCCCGCGTCGGCTTCGTTCGCGCGGCGATGGATGCCGCCGTTGATGGCGCCGACTTCGGTCGGATTGCCGGAGTCGTCTGCGGCCGTCGTCAGCGCATAGGCACCCTCGGTGCCCATGGGCGGCGTCCTCCAGCCGAACACGTTGCTGTAGAAACTGCTCGCGCGACCGAGGTCGTCTGCGGGCATCTCGAACCACGAGACCTTGTTCGTCTGACGCATGTCGGGTTGCTCCCTTCCGAGGTTGTCATCAGGAGCGTAGGTGCGGTCACGGTGGCGGGGATTGAAGAAATCAGACATCGAACGCCCTGCTGAACTGCCCGGGTGTGTAGCCGGTGGCAGCTCGGAACGAACGGATGAAATGCGACTGGTCGGCATAGGACGAGTGGTCCGCGCTGCGCAGCGTCTGCTGGAGGCGGATGACCTTGAGGAAGTCGTGCGGAGCAAAGCCGGTCGATTGCTGCATCGTCCGCTGCAATTGTCGCGGGGAGAGGCACGCGGCTCGCGCCATGTCGGCCACGGTGTGAATCTCGTCGATCTGTTCGAAGATGCGCCGGGTCGTCGGGTTCGGGCTCACGAGGCCGTGGTCCGCGAACCATTCGATCAGCTCGACGAGGATCGCCTGCTGGTCAACGAAGCCCCGTTCGTGGAGACGAGCGCCGAACTCGATGAGCGGAAGATCTCCGGTGTAGGGCGCGTCGATCATCCCGAGTGCGGAGTCGCCCGCCCACGTCCCCGGCAGCAGCCGGACGTTCGTGAAGTGGAACTCGCGCCCGAGATCGAGCTCGTGCGATGCCGCTCGCAGCCGGGTGATGCCGCAGATTCGCGGGTCGCGCTGGTCGAAGATGACGTACGTGCACGCGTCGGGCAGCGCATGGAACCGATAGTCGCTCGCCAAGCGCGAGCCGGTGCGGAGCGAGACGAACCGATGAACGACCTCGAGAACGCTCGGCGGGGGCAGGGCCTCCTCGAAGACGACATCACCGCCGGCCTTGTCAGTGGCGTTGCCCGCTGGGTCGTACACGGTCCCACGCTAGCCGCGCACGGCCGCTTGTCGATGCAGGCGTCGCGCTGCCGACGTCGGGGCTCAGCCGGCTCGGAAACGGCGCGGCGGGCTCAGGCCCAGCGCTTCACCGCCCAGCGCTCGAAGAGGCCGACGAGGGCGTCGGTCAGCTTGCCGAGCACGGCGAGGAGGATGATGGCGAGGAAGATGCGGTCGATGCGGCCGTTGTTGCCCGAGTCGACCAGCAGGAAGCCGAGGCCCATCGAGCTCGCGATGAGCTCGGCCGCCACGAGGAACAGCCACGCCTGCGCGAGCGCGAGCCGCAGCGCGGAGATGACCGAGGGGATCACAGCCGGCAGTTGCACGGCACCGAGCAGGCGGAGGCCGCGCAGGCCGAACGCGCGCCCGGCCTCGAGCAGGTGCCGGTCGACGTGCCGCAGCGCCGCCGCGACGATCGTGTACACGGGGAAGAACGCGCCGATCGCGATGAGGATCACCTTGGAGTCCTCGGCGATGCCGAACCAGAGGATCAGCAGCGGCACCCAGGCGAGCGACGGCACCGCGCGGATCGCGCCGAGCGTCGGGGAGAGCAGGATGTCGCCGAGCTTCGAGAGGCCGACGATCGCGGCGACGGCGAGCCCGAAGAACGCGCCGAACGCGAAGCCGATGAACACGCGCTGCGTCGAGATCGCGACGTAGAGCCCGAGCAGGTCCCGCTGCGCGAGGTCGACCGCGGCGAGCCACACCATCTCGGGGCTCGGCAGCAGCGACACGGGCACCGCGCCGCTCGTCGAGACGAGCTGCCAGGTCGCGAGCAGCGCCACGGGGATGATCGCGCCGCCCGCGATGCGGAACCAGCGGCGGTCGACGAGCCGGCGACGCGCCGGCTCGGTCGGGGTGACGGATGCCTCGCGCCCGGCACCGCGGCCGCGGGCGACCACGGTGTTCATGCCGTTCACCGCGACGCGGACGTCGTCGCCGTCGTGGATCGCCGGCCCGGTCGAGAGGACCGGGTGCGAGGCATCCGTCATATCGGTCTCCTACTCGAAGCGGGCCGCGTCGGCCTGCGACGCGAACTCGTCGTTGATGAGCGTCTCGAGGGCGTCGTCGACCTGGTCCTGCGTCGCGACGTCGCCGAGCTCGACGAAGATCGGGCCGATCTTCTCGAGCACCTCGACCTGCGCGTCGCCGGGCACGTGGTCGACATCGAGGTTGGTGCGCTCGTCGATGACCTTCGTGGCGACCGCCTCGTCGAGGCCGGCGACCTCGGCGAGGATCGCGGCGGTCTCCTCGGGGTTCTCCTCGGCCCAGGCGCGAGCCCGCTCGTAGGCGTCGACGACGGCCTGCGCGACCTCGGGCTTGTTCTGGATGAAGTCCTCGGTGGCGTTCAGGAACCCGTACGAGTTGAAGTCGACGTTGCGGTAGAAGAGGCTCGCGCCGGCCTCTTCAGCGCCGGCCATGATGGGGTCGAGGCCCGCCCACGCGTCGACGGAGCCGTTCTGCAGCGCGGCCCAGCCGTCGGCGTGCTGCAGGTTCTGCACGGTGATCTCCTCGGGGCCGACGCCCTCGGCCTCGAGCGATTGCAGCAGGAAGAAGTACGGGTCGGTGCCCTTGGTCGCGGCGACCTGCTTGCCCTTCAGGTCTTCGACCGACTCGACGCCGGTGCCGTCGACCGTCACGAGGGCCGACCACTCGGGCTGCGAGTAGATGTCGATGACCTGGATCGGCGAGCCGTTCGACCGGGCGAGCAGGGCGGCCGAACCGGCGGTCGAGCCGACCTCGACGGCGCCGGCGCGCAGCGCCTCGTTGGCCTTGTTCGAGCCGGCCGACTGCACCCAGGTGACCTCGAGCCCGGCGTCTTCGAGCCAGCCCTGGTCCTTGATGACGAGGCTCAGCGGGTTGTAGGTGGCGAAGTCGATCGAGAGGGTCTGGCCCTCGAGCGAGACGGCTTCGCCATCGGATGCCTCGGGCTCGGGGACGGCCGCGCTGCCCTCGCCGGCGACGCAGCCGGTGAGCAGCAGTGCGCTCGCGGCCGCGCCCGCGACGAGCGCGGTGCGGAAGATCGTGGGTCGTGACATGGGGACTCCTCGTGGTGCGTGCTGTGGGCGGGTCAGTACGGGAAGGCGGGAATGGTGGTCGTCGACGGGATGCCCCGCGCGCTGCCGTGCCGGTCGATGCCGAGGCCGTCGAGCAGGCGCCCGCGGAGTTCGGCGAGCTCGGCGGAGCCGCGGTCGCGCGGGCGGGTGCCGGGGACGACGACGGTCTGCCGGATGTCGGCGCCCGGGCGCACCGGGCCCCGTTCGTCGTCGTCGGGCTCGGTGCCGAGCACGATGATGCGGTCGGCGAGCTGCAGCGCCTCGTCGACGTCGTGCGTGACGAGCAGCACGGTCGTGGGTTCGGCGGCGTGCACGTCGAGCAGGAGGTCCTGCATCTTCAGCCGGGTGAGCGCGTCGAGTGCGCCGAACGGCTCGTCGAGCAGGAGCACCGAGGGGTTGCGGGCGAGCGCGCGCGCGAGTGAGGCGCGCTGGGCCATGCCGCCCGAGATCTCGCGCGGGCGGTGGCCGGCGAAGTCGGCGAGTCCGACGAGTTCGAGCAGGCGCTCGACGTGCTGCCTGCCCGCGCCGCGGGCGGTACCCCGGGGGAGGCCGAGGGCGACGTTCTGGGCGACCGAGCGCCACGGCAGCAGCCGCGGCTCCTGGAAGCCGACCGCGCAGCGCACGTCGTACGAGGCCACCGCGCGGTCGCCGATCGTCACGCGCCCGGCGGTCGGGCGGTCGAGGCCGCCCGCGATACGCAGCAGCGTCGACTTGCCGCAACCGCTCGGGCCGAGGATCGCGAGGATCTCGCCCGCGTCGACCACCAGGTCGACGTCGCGGAGCACCGGGCGGGTGCCGTCGGCCGTCGGGAAGGAGCGGCCGAGGCCGGCGAACTCGACCGGCAATGCGGCGGTGCCGCTGATCACCGAAGATGCTGCGGTGTTCGCGGCCTTCGGCGCAATCTTCGCCGACATGCTGGCTCCCGGCTGGGTCGATACGGGGGAATGCTTCGACGCTACCCACGCATCGCTCTGCCGTCAGCCCGCGCCGACCCGCGGCGTAACACGTCGGCGCCCCGAAATGATCGATCCTCGATTTGTCAACCCCTGTTCAGGGCCGCAGACGCGAGGCAAGCTCGACTAAACCGGTTTAGTCCCGCCGGACGCTCGAAGGGGTGCGAATGCCGATCGCCGATGCCCGTGCCGACGACGATGCCGTCGCGCCCTCGCGCGTCACCATCGCCGATGTCGCCGCGCGCGCAGGCGTGAGCAAGGGCCTGGTCTCGTTCGCGCTCAACGGCCGCGCGGGAGTCAGCACCGAGACCCGCGACCGGATCCTCGCGTGTGCCGACGAGCTCGGCTGGACGCCCAGCCTCAGGGCCCGCTCGCTGAGCATCGACCGCTCGTTCGCACTCGGGCTGGTGATCGGCCGAAGCCCCGACGTGATCGCGGCCGACCCCTTCTTCCACGCCTTCATCGCCGGCGTCGAGAGCGAGTTCTCCACCGCCGGGCAGGTGCTCGTGCTCGCGGCCGTGACGCCCGGGCGCCAGGAGGCGGTCACCTACCGGGGCCTCGCCTCCGACCGCCGCGTCGACGGCGTGATCCTCAGCGACCTCCGCGCAGGCGACGAGCGCCCCGCCCTCGTCGCCGAACTCGGGCTCGCCGCGGTGACCCTCGGCCGACCCGACACCGACACGCCCTTCCCGGCGGTCACGATCGACGACGGCGCCGGCATCCGCACGGCCGTCGAGCATCTGGTGGAGCTCGGCCACCGGCGCATCGCGCACGTCGCCGGCCCGGCGACGATGCTGCACGGACACCGCCGTGCCGAGGCGTTCCGTGCGGCGATGGCCGATGCCGGCCTCGACGGCGCATCCGTCATCGAGACCGATTTCAGCGCGAACGCGGGCGCCGAGGCCACGCGACGGCTGCTCGACGTCTCCACCGGCCGTCGGCCCACCGCGATCGTCTACTCGAACGACCACATGGCGCTCGCCGGGCTCGCAGTCGCCGGTCGGGCGGGCATCCCGGTGCCCGCCGACCTCTCGATCACGGGCTTCGACAACACCGAGCTCGCCGAGTACGTCTTCCCGTCGCTGACCTCCGTGGCGACGGATGCCGCCGCGTGGGGTGCCGTCGCGGCGCGCACGCTGCTCGCCTCGATCGCGGGCGAGGAGCCCGACGACGTCGAGCTCGACCCGCCCCGGCTCGTCGTACGCGAGTCGACCGCAGTCAGCCCGAACTGACCACGCGGCACCGATGCCGCATCCGGAAAGGACACATCATGCGACGACGCATCATCACCTCCGCGGCCCTCGGGGCGGCAGGACTCCTTGCCCTGGCGGCGTGCACCGCCGGCGAGGAGGGGGGCACCGAAAGCCGCGGCGACATCAAGATCTGGTACTCCAACAATGAGGTCGAGATCGCCTGGGCCGAGCAGATGGTGGAGGCGTGGAACGCCGACAACCCCGACGAGCAGATCGAGGCGCAGGAGATCCCGGCCGGCAGCTCGAGCGAGGAGGTCATCGGCGCCGCCATCGCCGCGGGCAACGCGCCGTGCCTGGTCTACAACACGTCGCCCGCCGCGGTGCCGCAGTTCGAGCGGCAGGGCGGACTCGTGAACCTCTCGGAGTTCGACGACGGCGACGGCTACATCACCGAGCGTTCCGGCGACGTCGCCGAGCAGTACCGCTCGGCCGACGGCGACTTCTACCAGATGCCGTGGAAGTCCAACCCGGTCGTGATCTTCTACAACAAGGACCTGTTCGCGCAGGCCGGACTCGACCCCGAGAACCCGCCGCTCGCGACGCATGACGAGTTCCTCGAGACCTCCCGCACGCTCGTCGCCTCGGGCGCCGTGCAGCACGCCATCTGGCCCGCGCCGACGAGCGAGTTCTTCCAGAGCTGGTTCGACTTCTACCCCCTGTACGCCGCGCAATCGGGCGGCCGGCAGCTCATCGAGGACGGCGAGGCGACCTTCGACGACGAGAACGGCCAGGCCGTCGCCGACTTCTGGGCGACCATGTACGCCGAGGGTCTCGCGGGCCAGGAGGCCTACAACGGCGACGCGTTCGCCGACGCGCAGTCGGCGATGTCGATCGTCGGCCCCTGGGCCATCTCGGTCTACGGCGAGGACGTCAACTGGGGCGCCGTTCCGGTGCCGACGGCGGACGGCATCGACGCGAGCGAGACCTACACATTCAGCGACGCGAAGAACGTCGGCATGTTCACGGCCTGCGAGAACCAGGCGACCGCGTGGGATGTGCTGAAGTTCTCGACGAGCGAGGAGCAGGACGGCATCTGGCTCGAGGAGACCGGACAGATGCCGTTGCGCCAGGACCTCACCGAGACGTACGCCGACTACTTCGCGGCCAACCCCGCGTACGAGGCCTTCGGCGACCAGGCCAACCGGGTCGTCGAGGTGCCGAACGTCGCGAACTCGGTGGAGATCTGGCAGGAGTTCCGCGACCGCTACTCCGAGGCCGTGATCTTCGGCGAGGGCGACACGGCGTCGTTCCTCTCGGATGCCGCTGAGCAGGCGAACGAGCTCGCGGCGGAATGACGGTGACGTCATGACCACCCTCTCCAGCTCCCCGGTCGGCACGGCCCCCGCGCCGGCCGGGAAGCCCTCCGGCTCGAGGCCCAAGCGGCGTCTCCTGGGGGAGCATCCGCTCGGCACGCTGTTCGCCGCCCCGTACGTCGTCTTCATCGCGGTCGTCTTCGCGTACCCGATCGGCTTCGCGGTCTGGATGTCCTTCCAGGACTACTTCTTCGCCGCGCCCGGCGCGGTCGTCGATCGCCCGTTCGCGGGCTTCGACAACTACGTCGCGGTGCTCTCCGATCCCGACGTCTGGCAGGCGTTCGGCAACGTGGGCGTCTTCCTCGTCATCAACGTGCCGTTGACGGTCGTGCTCTCGCTGCTGCTGGCCTACGCGTTGAACACTGTGATCCACGCGCGCACGTTCTTCCGCGTCAGCTACTTCGTGCCGTACGTGACCGCATCGGTCGCCGTGGTCGCGGTGTGGCTCTTCCTGTTCTCGGGGAACGGTCTCGTGAACCAGGTGCTCGGGCCGCTCGCGCCCGACCCGTCGTGGCTCGTGAACTCGGCCCTCGCGATGCCGACGATCGCGCTGTTCGTGACTTGGAAGGGGATGGCGTTCTACATCCTGCTCTACCTCTCCGCGCTGCAGAACGTGCCGAAGGAGCTGTACGAGGCGGCATCCGTCGACGGAGCCGGCCGCGTACGCAGGTTCATCTCGGTGACGGTGCCCAGCGTGCGCTCGGCGACCTTCCTCGTACTGCTGCTGGCGACCATCACGGGCGCCAACCTCTTCACCGAGCCGTACCTGCTCACCGGTGGCGGCGGTCCGAACGGGGCATCCACTTCGCCCGTGCTGCTGATGTACCAGCGCGGCATCGAACAGGGCAACCCCGATGTCGCGGCCGCGATCGGCGTCATCCTCGTCGTCCTCGTGCTCTTCGTCGCGTGGCTGCAGCGCCGTTTCGTCGGGCGGGAGGAATCATGACCGTCGCGAAGGAACCGAAGCGCACGAAGCCGACGGATGCCGCGACCGGACCCGCGCCGACCACCCGCGCGGTGACGACCGGGCGCCACCACGACCCGTCGAGCGGCGGACGACTCCAGGCGGTCCTGCTCTACCTCGTGCTGTCGTTCGGCGCGGTCGCGTTCCTGTTCCCCTTCTACTACATGGTGGTCGGGTCGCTGCAGGCCGAGGTCGATCCGTCGGTCGCGGGGGCGTTCCCCGCGCCGGGCAACCTCTCGTTCGAGAACTACGTCGCGATCGACGAGCGCATCGACCTGTTCACCGGGCTCATGAATTCGGGCATCTTCACGGGCGGCGCCCTCATCGGCACGGTCGTCTTCGGGGTGCTCGCGGGCTACGCCCTCGCCATCCTGAAGTGGCGCGGTCGCGGGTTCGTCTTCGCGATGGCCCTGCTCGTACAGGTCGTGCCGTTCCAGCTGCTGATGATCCCGCTGTACGTGATGATCGCGCGCGACTTCGGCCTCGCCGACTCGTACCTCGGCATGATCCTGCCGTTCCTGATCAACTCGACCGCGGTGATCATCTTCCGGCAGTTCTTCCTGCAGTTGCCGAAGGACCTGTTCGATTCGGCGCGCATCGACGGCGCGAGCGAGGTGCGGGTGCTCTGGAGCATCGCACTGCCGCTCGTGCGCCCGGCTATCGCGACCGCCGTCATCCTCACGTTCATCGGCCCGTGGAACGAGTTCCTCTGGCCGTTCCTCGTGACCAAGGAGGCCGAGTTGCAGCCGCTCGCGGTGTCGCTCGCGAACTTCATCTCGAACATCGCCGCGTCGACGGCGAACCCGTACGGAGCGATGATGGCGGGCGCGGTCGTGCTCTCCATCCCCGCGATCGTGCTGTTCCTGGTGTTCCAGCGCTCGTTCGTCTCGACGGACCTCGGCTCCGGAGTGAAAGGCTGATCATGACCGACCCACCTGCCACGCCGACGCGCGTGCCGTACTCCCTCACGCGCATCGGCGTCGTGATGGAGCCGGAGCCGGGCAACCCGAACGAGGCCGAGGGGGTGCTGAACCCGGCATCCGGTCGCGGCCCCGACGGCGAGCTCTACCTGCTGCCGCGGCTCGTCGCCGAGGGGAACGTCTCGCGCGTCGGGCTCGCGCGGGTCGTGGTCGAAGCCGGCGTGCCGATCGGCGTCGAGCGTCAGGGCGTGGTGCTCGCGCCCGATCGCGGGTGGGAGCGCGGCGTCGGCAACGCCGGCGTCGAGGACCCCCGCACGACGTGGATCGACGAGCTCGGCCTGCACGTCATGACCTACGTGGCCTACGGCCCGCTCGGCCCGCGCACGGCCGTCGCGGTGTCCGACGATCTGAGGAGCTGGCGGCGTCTGGGGCCCGCGCTGTTCGCCTACGACGACGCGCTCGACATGGACCTGAACCTCTTCCACAACAAGGACACGACGTTCTTCCCCGAGTCGGTCATCGGGCCCGACGGCACCCGCAGCCTCGCGGTGCTGCATCGCCCGATGTGGGACCTCGGCGAGACGAGGCCCGGGCAGGGGGTCCGGGTGCCGGCCGGAACGAGTGACGAGCGGCAGTCGATCTGGATCAGCTACGTGCCGCTCGACGCGGTGCGGGCGGATGTCTCGGCGATCACCCTGTGGAGGCGGCATCGGTTCCTGGCGGGGCCGGAGTTCCCGTTCGAGGAGCTGAAGATCGGCGGCGGCCCGCCGCCGCTGCGCGTGCCCGAGGGGTGGCTCGTCATCCACCACGGCGTGACCGGCGCGATCGACAGCGCGTTCTCGCAGCAGCAGAACGTGAACTACGCCGCGGGGGCCATGCTGCTCGACGCGCATGACCCGGGCATCGTGCTCGCGCGCACACCTGAGCCGATTCTCGCGCCCGAGACCGACGACGAGCGCAGCGGCATCGTGCCGAACGTGGTGTTCCCGACGGCCGTCGAGGAGATCGAGGGAGTCCGATACGTGTTCTACGGCATGGCGGATTCGAAGATCGGCGTGGCGCGGCTCGACCGCGTCGAGTGAGCCGCGCGAAAGGACAGCGGCGACGGCAGTGACCGCAGGGCAACGAGGGGGATTCCGATGGGTGCATCGACGAAGACGACGCGGAGGCCGGCGCAGCGCGTCGCGGCGTGGGGGCTGGCCGCCGCGCTGGCGGCGGGAGCGCTCGCCGCGACGGCGCCGCCTCCAGCGGCAGCGGAGGTGCCCGAGGCATCCGCGCTGGCCAACCTCGACCACCTCGACTTCCTGCTCGACACTGCGACACCGACGCCCGAGCCTGGTCACACGACGTACCGGCTCGCCGAGGAGCCCGAGCTGGTGCAGCCGTGGACCTACGCGGATGCGCGCCCCGGCGGCACCTTCGAACGGGTCGGCGGCGGTCCGCTCGACCCGGTGACGGGCGACTGGGGCCAGGGCGCCTACAACGCCGATGACACCTCGCGTGCCGCCGTCGTCTACCTGCGGCACTGGCGGCAGACCGGCGAGGAGACGAGCCGCGACACGGCCTACGAACTGCTGCGCTCCCTCGCGTACCTGCAGACGAGCGAGGGGCAGAACGCGGGCAACGTCGTGCTCTGGATGCAGCCCGACGGCGATCTCAACCCGAGCGCCGAGCCGGTCGAACTGCCCGACCCCTCGGACTCCGGACCGAGCTACTGGCTCGCGCGGACGCTCTGGGCCTTCGGCGAGGGGTACGCCGCGTTCGCCGCCGACGGCGGCGATCCCGGCTTCACGGCATTCCTCGCCGATCGCCTGGCCCTCGCACGCGACGCGGTCGACCGCCAGGTGCTCACTCGCTACGGCGAGTACGCGATCTCCGACGGGTGGCGCGTGCCGGCCTGGCTGATCGTCGATGGCGCGGATGCCACCGCCGAGGCCGTGCTGGGCCTCGCGGCGTACGTCGAGGCGGCGCCCGACGATGCCGCGGCCCGCGACACGCTGGCGAAGCTCGCCGAGGGCGTGGCCGCGATGTCGGCGGGCGATGTGGACTCGTGGCCGTACGGCGCGATCCTGCCGTGGGCGAAGTCGAGCACCCTTTGGCACGCGTGGGGGTCGCAGATGCCCGCGGCGCTGGCCGAGGCATCCGCGGTACTCGACGACCCGACGCTGCTCGAACCCGCCGTGCGCGACTCGTCGACGTTCACGCCGACCCTGCTGACCGCGGGCGGGCCCGACAACGGGTGGTTCCCGACGCCCACCGACCGCGTGCAGATCGCCTACGGCGCCGATTCGCGGCTGCAATCGCTGCTGGCGGTCGCCGACGCCTCGGGCTCGCCCGGCTTCGAACAGCTGGCCGCGATGCAGGCCGCGTGGTACTTCGGGGCGAACCGCTCCGGGCAGGTGATGTACGACCCGACGACGGGCGTGACGTTCGACGGCCTGCAGGCCGATGGCTCGATCAACCGCAACGGCGGAGCCGAGAGCACCATCCACGGGCAATTGTCGATGCTCGCGCTCGACGAGCGTCCGGAGGTCGCGGCGCGCGCCGTCGCGGTGTCCGAGGTCGGCGAGCGCATCGGTCTCACCAGCCTCGAGGCCGAGGATGCCACCTCGACGACCGGTGACCTCGTGACGCCCGCTTCGGCCTGGACCGGGGAATCGTCGTACTCGGGCGACACGCTCGTGCTCGAGCGCGGCGAGACCGCGGCGTGGGCGCTGCCGAACCCTGCGGAGCGCTGGTCGGTGGAGCCCGTCGCCTGGCTGCCCGCGGACTCGTCAGGGCTCTCGATCTGGCGCCGGGGCGGTTCACTCCCCGGCCTCGTGGCGGCGACCGGCCGCGAGCAGGGCATCAGCGCGAGCGACGAGCCGGGCGCGCTGGCGCCGCAGGCGGTGCTACCGGATCTCCGCCCGGTCTCCGCCGAGCTGTCGACGCGGGTCCTGCACGGCGAATTGCGGCTCGACGCGCTCATCGTGCGGCCGCTGATTTCCCGTCTCCTGCTCACCGGCGCGGATGCCGCGACCGAGCTCGTGCACTCGTCGTCGGTGCTGCCGCGGCGTGCGACCGTCGGGTTCGCGACCCTCCCTTCGGTCGTCCGGGTCTCTTCGTCGACGGGGCAACTCGTCGCCGAGCGGTCGCTCGGGCCAGGGTCGTCGACGATCGTGCTCCCACCCGGAGGGTTCGCCGTGACCACGGCGGGTTGAACGGGCGCTACAGCTCCTTGCGCATGTGGAGGGCGGCGGTGAGGTAGCCGAGGCTCTCGTAGAGCGCGATCGCCGGCACGTTGGTCGCGAACGCGTTCAGGCCGATGCTCTTCGCACCGTGCTCGCGCGCGATCTCGTCGGCGCGTCGCATGACCTCGCGCGCGATGCCGCGCCGCTGGAACTCGTCGAGCACGCGCAGGTCGTAGACCCACCAGTCCTCGGTGCCACGCGAGTCCCAGGGGCCGATCCACAGCCACCCGGCCTCCTCGCCGTCGACCTCGACGGTGTAGAGCAGGTGCCCCTCGATCAGCCGCCCATCGGGGAAGAACCGGGCCTCCGACTGCGCGCGCGCCGCATCCGCCGATTCGGGGCTGTCGCCGGCCTCGAGCCTGGCCTCCTCGTACTCGCGCATGGCCACGGGAAGCCAGCGCGCGACGGCCTCGTCGTCCTTCGGGACGAGCACGATGTCCGACGGATCCACGTGGGCGACCATGCGCTCCATGCTGCCATGGGAGTGGCATCCGCATGCGAGGATTCGTGTCGTGACCCCGCTTCGCATCGGCGACGCCGCCGACCTGCTGCCCGCAGACGGAACGGTCGGCGCCCTCGCCGGCCGCGTGTTCGATCCGGCCGTCGGCGGCCCGAGCGTCATCGCGATCCGCGCCGAGGGCGTGGTCGACCTGAGCGCCCGGTTCGCGACCATGCGCGCGCTGACCGAGCAGGCCGACCCGGCCGCCGCCCTGGCCGCCGCCGACGGGCCGGTGCTCGCGAGCCTCGACGAGGTGGTCGCGAACACGCCCGACGACGTGCGCGACCCCTCGTGTCCGTGGCTGCTCTCGCCGATCGACCTGCACGTCGTGAAGGCCGCAGGCGTCACGTTCCCGGTCTCGATGATCGAGCGCATGATCGAGGAGCGCGCCGGCGGCGCCGCCGACGCGGCGGCCGACGTGCGCGCGGAGGTGCTGGGGCTTCTCGGCGGCTCGCTCGACGACCTCGTTCCGGGCTCGCCCGAGGCGGCGGCCCTCAAGGAGCTGCTCATCGAGCGCGGCATGTGGAGCCAGTACCTCGAGGTCGGCATCGGCCCCGATGCCGAGGTGTTCACGAAGGCGCCCGTGCTGGCGACCGTGGGCCCGGGTGCCGACGTGGGCGTGCTCTCGACGTCGGCCTGGAACAACCCCGAGCCCGAGCTCGTGCTCGTCGTGGCCTCCGACGGCCGCATCGTGGGCGCCACGCTCGGCAACGACGTGAACCTGCGCGACATCGAGGGCCGCTCGGCGCTCCTGCTGGGCAAGGCGAAGGACAACAACGCCTCGGCGGCCGTCGGCCCGTTCATCCGCTTCTTCGACGACGGCTACGCGCTCGACGACGTGCGACGGGCCGAGGTCTCCCTCAGCGTCGAGGGCGCCGACGGCTTCCGGCTCGAGGCATCCAGCCCCCTGGCGAAGATCAGTCGCGACCCGGCCGCCCTCGTCGCGCAGACGATCGGCCCGCACCACCGGTACCCCGACGGCTTCGTGCTCTACCTCGGCACGCTGTTCGCGCCGATCCAGGACCGCGACGAGCCCGGCCACGGCTTCACGCACCAGGAGGACGACGTCGTGACGATCCGCGAGCCGAGACTCGGTGCGCTCGTCAACCGCGTGCGCCCGAGCGAGACGGTCGCACCGTGGAGCTTCGGCATCGACGACCTGTACCGCAACCTCGCGCAGCGCGGCCTCATCTGAGGTCGCGTCCGCCGCGTGGTGGAATTGACCCCATGGCGAGGACGGTGCGCGGCGCGAAGCTGCTGATCACGGGTGCGGCGAGCGGCATGGGCCGCAGCTATGCCGAGCGGGCGGTGGCCGAAGGCGCGGGATCCGTCACGCTCTGGGATCGCGACGGCGACGCGCTCGCCCGCACCACCGACGAGCTCGGCCGCGCGGCGCGCGGTCGCACGATCGTGCGCGGCGACGTCGTCGACCTCGGCGAGATGGGCGCGATCGCCAAGCACGCCCAGAAGGTGCGCAAGGAGATCGGCACCCCCGACGTGCTCATCAACAACGCCGGCATCGTGCGCGGCAACCGCTACTTCTGGGAGACCGACAACGGCGACGACACCCGCACGACGATGCGCGTGAACGCGCTCGCGCCGATGTACGTCGCCCGGGAGTTCCTGCCCGGCATGATCGCCGACGCCTACCGCGAGAAGCGCGTCGTCAACATCGCGAGCGCGGCGGGGACGCTCGGCAATCCGCGCATGGCGGCCTATGCGGCATCGAAGGCCGCCCTCATCGGGTGGAGCGACTCGCTGCGCGTCGAACTCGACCAGGCCGGTCACACGAACGTGAAGGTGACGACCGTCACGCCGAGTTACATCTCGACCGGCATGTTCGCGGGGGCGACCGGGCCGTTGCTCGCGCCCGTGCTCGAGCCCGAGTACGTCGTCGACCGGGTGTGGCGGTCGATGCTGCGTGGCGATCCGCTGGTCGAGCTCCCGCGCAGCGTACGGCTCTCGCGCGCGCTCCGCGCGTTGCTGCCGACGCGCGTGTTCGATGTCGTCGTCGGCGAGGGGTTCGGCGTCTACCGCTCGATGCAGGGGTTCACCGGGCGACGCTGAGCGCCGGCGGCTCGGCGACCGCCGGTGGTACGTCGTTTCGGCGCGGATGCCTCGGCGGGGGCTACGAGGTCACTTGTCCTTGCCGTTGCCCTTGCCCTTGTCCGGCTTCCCGCCGCCGTTGCCCTCGTTCCCGTTGCCGCCGCCCTCGTTGCCGTTGCCCTCGCCTTCGTTGCCCGCGCCCTCGTCGCCCTCGTCGCCGCCTTCGTCGGTCACCGGCGCCGGCGGCGTCTGCGCGGCGATGAGCGCCTCGAGATCGGTGCGCACCAGCGCGATCGCCTCGTCGATCTCGGCGGCCTGGTCGTCGGGCATCGTGCCGGTCGCGGATGCCTCGTCGACCTCGGCCGCGAGCAGGTCGAGCTCGGCGATCGCCCACGTGAGGTCGCCGCCCGCCGAGCGTTCGGCGATGTCGACGACCCGCGAGTGCAGCGCCTCGGTCGCCTCGGCAGAGAGCTCGGGCTCGCCGGAGCACGCGGTGAGGCCGGTCGCGAGGGCGCCCGCGATCACGAGGCCGGCGAGCGAGCCGCCGATGCGCGAGCGGATGCCGCGCCGGATGCCGGTCACGGACGACGACGTCATGGGATCACCGCCTCCTCGAGTTGCTCCAGGTGCACGCCGAGTTCACCCGGCACTGCGGGGAGCGGGCTCGGCGTGGGCTCACCGCCCCCGCCTGCCTGAATCACGATGGGCAGCACCGTGAGCGCCGCCACGGCGAGCACCGCAGCGATGAGCGCCGGAACCAGCCATCGGCCGAGTCGGCCGGAGCGGTCGCTTCGGCCGCTTCGGCTGCCTCTGCCGTCGGCTGCCCGCCTGTCGGACCCGGCGTCACGGTTCCCCTCGCCGGCGGGCATGAGCTTCGTGGGCGCGGTCGCGTCCGGCGACGTCGCCTCCTCCTCCGACGGCGTCGTCGACGACGAACCCGTGGCTGGCGTCGCGACGGTCGCCGGGCCGGCGTCGCGCGCCGCCCCCGCCGCCGCCGCCGGCAGCGCGCCCGCCCGGCTCGCGACCTCGAGCGCGGTCGGGCGGTCGGCGGGGTCGCGGGCGGTCATCGCGCTGATGAGCTCGCGCCACTCGCGGCCGAGCTCCGCGGGCACGTGGGGGTCATGCACCAAGCGTGCACTCGCGGCCTCGATGCCCGGCCCCGGGAACGCCTGCTCGCCCGTCCGCGCCTCGAGCGCGAGCAGCCCGAGCGCGTAGACGTCGGAGGCGGCGCCGGCTCCCTCGCCGCGCACCTGCTCGGGGCTGACGTACCCGGGCGTGCCGATGAGCACGCCGGCCGCCGTAAGCCGGCTGTCGTCGATGAGCCTCGCGATGCCGAAGTCGGCGAGCTTCGCGTGCCAGGGGCGGCTCGGCAGCACCGACGGAGCGAGCAGCACGTTCGCGGGCTTCAGGTCGCGGTGCACGATCCCGCGGGCGTGGATCGCGTGCAGCGCCTCGGCGAGGTCGACGAGCATGCCGGCAGCCTCGGCCGTGCCGAGCGGCCCCTGCACCCGCAGGTGTTCGCGCAGGTTCGGTCCGTCGACGAGCTCCATGACGAGGAACTCGTGGCCCGTGCTCGCATCGCGCGCGGCGTCGTGCAGCGTGACGAGGGCGGGGTGGGCGAGGCTCGCGAGGAGCGCGGTCTCGGAGCGGCGCCGCTCGGGGTCGTCGATGCCCTCGCCGACGACGAAGACCTTCACGGCCACCTCGCGGCCGAGCGCGGTGTCGAGCGCGCGATAGACCGACGCCATTCCGCCACGCCCGATCAGCGCGGTGATGTCGTAGCGGTCGCCCAGCCGAGTGCCGACGAGGGCGTCGTCGACGGCAGGACGCTCGGGTGCCGTGGTCATCGGGCCGAGGCTATCGCCGCTGACTGCGAACCCGCTGCGGGTTGCGGAACGGTAGGCCACCGGCTAACGCGGCGGTATTCCGCGCCAGGATCAGGCGCGGAATCCGGCCACCGATCCGCTCTCGAACGCCACCCAGACCACGCCGTCGGCGTCGACCGTCAGGCCGTGCGGCTCCTCGCCGAATCCCGAGAGGTCGAACTCGGAGAGCCGCCCCGTCGCATCGATCCGGCCGAGCCGGTCCGCGCCCCACTCGGTGAACCAGCAGCCCGTCGAATCGGCGACCACCGCGTGCGGACGCGAGTCGGAGCC
Organism: Agromyces agglutinans; assembly: GCF_009647605.1. Lineage (GTDB taxonomy): Bacteria > Actinomycetota > Actinomycetes > Actinomycetales > Microbacteriaceae > Agromyces > Agromyces agglutinans. The sequence goes on from NZ_WJIF01000002.1 coordinate 323,663, forward strand.
GAGGGCGAACTCGCGGACCCGCCGCCCCGCGTCGACCTGCAACATGCGGCCGCCGGCGATGTCGGCCGCCCACACATCGTCGCCGGCGACGGCGATCCCCACCGGTGCCGCGCCGTCGGGCAGGTCCACCAGCTCGAGGTCGCCGGCCGGGTCGCGGCGCACGAGCGAGCCGGCCTGGTTCAGCGCCGCCCAGACCGAGCCGTCGGCCTGGAGGGCGACCATGGCCGGGAACGCGCCCTCGACGGGCAGCGCCACCTCGCCCGTAGTCCCGTCCGGCGCAACCGACGAGAGGGCGTTCGCCTCCATGAGGCTCACCCAGACGCCGTCGCGGCCCACGGCGATCCCGTAGGGGCCGCCCGGTGCTGCAAGGACGGTCGCCTCGTCGCCCGCCACGCGCACGAGGCGGTCTTCGCCCGTGACCGTGCACCAGGCACCGGTCGGTCCCACAGCGACCACGCCCGGACGCTCGCCGACCTCGAACCGCCGCTCGGAGCCGTCGGCAGCGCGCCGCAGCAGCTCGCCGGTCGCGACGAGGGTGACCCACAGCGTGCCGTCGGGCGCGACGGCGATCGAGTACGGCCCGGCGGCGCCGAGGTCGAACGCGCGCACGACCGTCGGAGCCGGCAGGCCGCCAGCGCGGCTGATCGGTTTCGTCATGGATGCGTCACTCCTACGGTCGAGGGCACGAGGTGCCCGGGGATGCCGACATCAGGACGGCCCTGGTCAGCCGAAGATCATCGGCAGGTCGCCCTCGTCGTCGGCGTCGCCGAACGCGAGGTCGACCAGCACGGGCACGTGGTCGCTCGGGGCCTCGCCCTTGCGCTCGTTGCGGTGGATCGAGGCATCCGTCACCGCCTGCGCGAACGCCGCCGAACCGAGGATGAAGTCGATGCGCATGCCCTCGTTGCGCGGGAATCGCAGCTGCTGGTAGTCCCAGTACGTGAACAGGCCCTCGGGCACGCGCGCGCGCACGACGTCGGAGACGCCGGCGGCCTCGAGCGCGAAGAACGCCTCGCGCTCGGCGGGCGACACGTGCGTCGACAGGCCCTCGACGACGAGCGGGTTGCCGTTGTCGACGTCGGTCGGCGCGATGTTGAAGTCGCCCATGAGCGCGAACGGCCGCTCGGGATGCGCCCCGGTCTCGGCGCGGGTGTACGCGGCGAGCGCGGCGAGCCAGTCGAGCTTGTACGTGTAGTGCGGGTCGTCGAGCGAGCGGCCGTTGGGCACGTACAGGCTCCAGAGCCGCACGCCCTCGACGGTCGCGCCGAGCGCGCGCGCCTCGACCGGCAGGTCGACACCTTCGACGCCCTTCAGGAACCCGGGCTGGCCGAACTCGGTCTCGACGTCGGCGATGGGATGCCGCGACGCGATCGCGACCCCGTTCCATTGGTTCAGCCCGTGCGCGACGACCTCGTACCCGGCCTCCTCGAAGGCCTCGTAGGGGAACTGCTCGGGCTTGCACTTGATCTCCTGCATCGCGAGCACGTCCACGTCTTCGCGCACCATCCAGTCGACCGTGCGACGGAACCGGGTGCGGATGGAGTTGACGTTCCAGGTGGCGATGCGCATGGCAACCAGCGTACGAGGCGCTGCTGACGCACGAGGCCTCAGCCGCGGCGCCGCCCGACCCGCGGCACGACGGTCCAGAACACGATCACCACGACGAGGGCGACGCCGAGTGCGACGAAGCCCGCGGTGCGGTTGACCGCGACGTCGAAGATGAGGCTCGTGACGCCCGCCGCGAGCAGGGACACGACCACGAGCAGCGCGATCAGCAGCCGGTTCGCCTGCCGCACGAGCGTCGGCTTCTGCCGTTGTCCGAACAGGCGACGGTGCATGATGACCGGCGCGAGGCCGAGCACGGTCGCGAAGCCCGCGAGCACGACGAGTACGAGGTAGAGGCCCACCTCGTACGGTTCGAGATCCGCGAACTTCGGCTGGAACGCGACGGCGAGGAGGAAGCCCGTGATGATCTGGGTGCCCGTCTGCACCGCGCGGAGCTCCTGCAGGATGTCGCCCCAGTTGCGGTCGGCCTTCTCGACGGGGGTCTCGTCGCGGCCGTCGGCGGGGTCGGCGTCGAGGTCGGCGTCTGCGTCGTCGGGCTCGGCATGGCGGGGGCCGGGTGCGGCGGTCATGGCGGCATGCTACCGGCGCGCCGTCCGTCGGCGGAGGGGGCTTGCGGCCGGCCGCTCGCATCGACCTCCACCCGGCTGCCATGATGAGGGGCGAGCGTTTCGGGGGTTGCACATGGGCTTCAGCGTCGACGGCGTCGAGGGCATCGGGGAGATCGAGCCGGGCGCCGATCTCGCCGCGATCATCGCGGAGGCGGCCGAACTCGACGACGGCGACATCCTCGTCGTCACGAGCAAGATCGTCTCGAAGGCCGAGGGTCGCATCGTGCAGGCAGCCGACCGCGAGCAGGCGATCTCCGACGAGACCGTGCGCGTCGTCGCGACGCGCACGTTCGAGGGCGGCGTCACGCGCATCGTCGAGAACCGGCAGGGCATCATCGGCGCGGCCGCCGGGGTGGATGCCTCGAACGCGCCCGACGGCACGGTGCTGCTGCTCCCCGTCGATCCGGATGCCTCGGCCCGCGCCCTCGCGACCGGCCTCCGCGCGCTCACCGGGCGCACGGTCGGCGTCATCCTCTCGGACACCCTCGGACGCCCCTGGCGCGACGGGCAGACCGACATCGCGATCGGCGCCGCGGGCGTGCACGTCTTCGACGACCTGCGGGGCGGCACGGATGCCTCCGGCAAGCCGCTCTCGGTCACGATGCCGTGCGTGGCCGACGAGATCGCCGGCGCCGCCGAACTCGTGAAGGGCAAGTCGAGCGGGGTGCCGGTGGCGGTGGTGCGCGGGCTCGGCCGGTACGTCGGCGAACTCGACCTGCCCGGGGCCCGCTCGATCCAGCGTCCGGCCGACCGCGACCTGTTCCGCCAGGGCGCCGACGAGGCGTACGACGAGGGCTACCGCGCGGGCTTCGAGGAATCCGTCGCCGAGGGGCGCCCACTGGTCGAGTAGGCCCGCCGACCGGCGCGGCACGGCAGGATGGGACCATGCCAGTGCACGAGGACCCAGGGCGATCGGGCCGACCGCATATCGGCTACGCCGCGATGCTCGAGCGGTTCCCTCCCGCCGAGGCGGTCGATCTCGCCGCGCTCGCCGAGGCGAACGGCTTCACGGGCGTCATGGCGAGCGACCACTTCCAGCCGTGGCTTCCCGCGCACGGCGAGTCGTCGTTCGTGTGGAGCGTGCTCTCGGCCATCGGCGCGCGCACCACGGGCGACCTCGGACCGGGGGTCACGACCCCCGGCTTCCGGATGCATCCCGCCGTCGTCGCCCAGGCGAGCGCGACGATCGCCTCGATGTTCCCCGGCCGGCACTGGCTCGGCATCGGGTCGGGCGAGGCGATCAGCGAGCACGTCGTGGGGACGTACTGGCCCGAGCCGCCCGAGCGCATCGAGCGGATGTTCGAGGCGGTCGACCTGGTCAAGCGGCTCTTCGCGGCGTCCATCGCCGGCCGTGACGTCCGCTTCGCCGGGCAGTTCTTCAAGCTCGAGTCGACGCGCCTGTGGACCATGCCGCCGGTTGCGCCCGACATCCTGGTCGCTGCCGGAGGCCCCGTCACGGCCCGCCGCGCGGGTCGCGTCGCCGACGGCCTGATCACGATGGGCGCGCCGGTCGACCGGCTCGCGGCGCTCCTGCAGCGCTTCGGCGAGGGCGCGCGCGAGTCGGGTCGCGACCCCGGGCGGATGCCCCGCGTGCTGCAACTGCACCTGTCGTGGGCACCGACCGACGAGGAGGCGATGGACAACGCCCTGCGCGAGTGGCCGATCGCGGGGCTCCGGGCGCCCCGCGGAGACATCCGCTCGCCGTACGATCTCGAGCACTTCGCGCGCACCGTGCGGCCCGCGGACTTCGCCGGCCGCCTCGCCGTCGGCGCGGACCCCGATCGGCATCGCGCGAGCATCCAGCGTTACCTCGACCTCGGCTTCGACCGCATCTACCTGCACAACGTCGGCCGCGACCAGGCCGCGTTCCTCGAGGTCTTCGGCCGCGAGGTGCTGCCGGGGCTGCGCCGGTGAGCGGGTCGGATGCCTCGCGCTGGACGGTGATCGTGCCGGTCAAGGCGCCGGGGCGCGCGAAGACGCGGCTGGCGCCGCACGTGTCGCCGGCCGCTCGGGCCGCGCTCGCCCGCGCGTTCGCCGCAGACACGGTCGCGGCCGCGCTCGCCGCGGACTCCGTCGCGCGGGTGCTGGTGGTCGGCGACGACCCGTCGCTCGCGGGCGACGCCGAGTTCCTCGACGAGGGGCGTCCGGCCGGGCTCACGGCGTCGATCGCGCTGGGCATTGCGCATGCGCGGGCGACCGGGGCCGGCGCCGTCGCGGTGCTGCTCGGCGACGTGCCGTGCCTGCCGTCCGCCGACCTCGACGCCGCGCTGGCCGCGGCGGCGGGGCATCCGCTCGCCTTCGTTCCCGACGCCGACGGCGACGGCACGACCCTCGCGACCGCGCGGCCCGGCGTCGCGTTCGAGCCGCGGTTCGGGGTCGACTCGGCGGCCGAGCACGAGCGGGCGGGCTTCGCCCGGCTCGAGGCATCCGCCCGCCTGCGTCGCGATGTCGACACGCTCGCCGCCCTCGAGGAGGCGATCGCGCTCGGCACCGGGCCGCACACCGCCCGCGTCGTCGCCGCCCTCGCCGACGGCGCCTTCGGCTGACCCGCCGGGCCGCCCGCCGCGGGGCGCCGCCGCCCGCTCCCGGCGTGACCGCCGCGTGATGTCGCGCGAACTGCGCTTCAGCAGGTCGCATTCCCGCAGTTCGCGCGACATCGCGGGCGCAGGACCCCCGGGCCGCGCGATGCCCGTTCCGTGGAAGGATCGAGGCATGAGCCTCACCCTCGGATACAAGGCCTCCGCCGAGCAGTTCGACCCCCGCGAGCTCGTCGAGCTCGCCGTCGCGGCCGAGTCGCACGGCTTCGAATCGGTGTGGACGAGCGACCACTTCCAGCCGTGGCGCCACCAGGGCGGGCACGCGCCGTTCTCGCTGACCTGGATGGCCGCGGTGGGCGAGCGCACGTCGACGGTGCGCATCGGCACGAGCGTGATGACGCCGACGTTCCGGTACAACCCGGCCGTGCTCGCGCAGGCGTTCGCCTCACTCGGCGTGCTGTACCCGGGCCGCGTCATCGCGGGCTTCGGCACGGGCGAGGCGCTCAACGAGATCGCGACCGGCTTCCGCGGCGCGGGCGAGCAGGACTGGCCCGAGTTCAAGGAGCGCTTCGCACGCCTGCGCGAGGCCGTGCGCCTCATGCGCGCGCTCTGGACCGACGGCGAGCAGGTCAGCTTCGAGGGCGAGTACTACTCGACGCACGACGCGTCGATCTACGACCGGCCGGATGCCCCGGTGCCGGTGTACATCGCCGCCGGCGGGCCGACCGTGGCCAAGTACGCGGGCCGCGCAGGTGACGGCTTCATCTGCACGTCCGGCAAGGGCGCCGAGCTGTACGTGGACCAGCTGATCCCGGCGGTGAAGGAGGGCGCCGAGGCCGGTGGCCGCTCCTTCGACGCGCTCGACCGCATGATCGAGATCAAGCTCTCGTACGAGGAGACGCAGGAGGCCGCCCTCGAGAACACCCGGTTCTGGTCGCCGCTGTCGCTCTCGAAGGAGCAGAAGCACGACATCACCGACCCGGTCGAGATGGAGCGGGCCGCCGATGCGCTGCCGATCGAGCAGATCGCGAAGCGTTGGATCGTCGGCACCGACCCCGATGCGGTCGTCGAGGAGATCGGGCAGTACCTCGACTGGGGCTTCGATCACCTGGTGTTCCACGCGCCGGGGCACGACCAGCGGCGCTTCATGCAGCTCTTCGAGCGCGACCTCGCGCCGCGGCTGCGGGCGCGCGCGGGCGCGTAGGCCTCAGCACCCTACCGCTGCGGCCGCACCACGAGCCCGGTGCCGCCGCCGCGTCGCACGGGCTCGGCGGCCGCGGTCATCGTGCCGTCGGGGGCGACCTCGATCGTCGCGGCGGCGCCGATCTGCGCGGCCGACGTGAACCGGTCGCCCGACGGCGTGAACGCGTGGCCGTACGCACCCAGGGCGGCACCGTACGCGTCGATGAACTCGGGCTCGGCCGGCGTCACCGCCGCGTTGCGCTGCGACGCTCGCGGCGCGGCCACGGCCTCGGGCAGCGTCATCCCGAGGTCGATGCGATTCAACAGGATCTGCGTCACGGTCGTGATGATCGTCGCGCCGCCGGGCGAGCCGAGCACGTAGCGCACCTCGCCGCCCTCGGTCACGATCGTGGGCGACATCGACGAGCGCGGCCGCTTACCCGGCTCGATGCGGTTCGGGTCGCTCTCGTTGTAGACGGTGCTGAAGTCGGTCAGCTCGTTGTTGAGCAGGAATCCGCGGCCCGGAACGGTCATGCCCGAGCCGCCGGTCTGCTCGATGGTGAGCGTGTACGCGACGGCATCGCCCCACTTGTCGACGACCGAGAGGTGCGTCGTCGAGACGTTCTCGGTGTCGGCGTGCTCCTCGAACGCGACGGCTGCGCAGCCGACCGCGTCGAGCGCACCCGCGGGCACGGGTCGCACCGACGCGGCATCCGGATCGATGGTGCAGTCGCGCGCGTCGGCGAAGTCCTGGCTCAGCAGTGTCGCGGTCGGCACGTCGACGTATGCCGGGTCGCCGACGTAGGCGTTGCGGTCGGCGAACGCGCGGGCGGTCGCCTCGAGGAACAGGTGCAGGCTCTGCGTGGTCGCCTCGGGCGACTCGGCCGACAGGTCGTGGTTCTCGAGGATGTTGAGCGACTCGCCCACGGTGGTCCCGCCCGACGAGGAGGGCGCCATGCCGTAGACGTCGAGTCCGCGGTACTCGACGTGCGTCGGCTCCTGCTCGACGACCTCGTAGGCGGCCAGGTCGTCGGTCGTGAGCGTGCCGGGCGGCGCCGGGAGCGGCGACGCCGGGTCCTTGCGCGGATGCTGCACCACGTCGGCGATCTCGGCGGCGAGCGGGCCCTCGTAGAAGGCGTCGGTGCCGCGCTTGGCGATGAGCGAGAGCGTGTCGGCCAGGTCGGGATTGCGGAACGTCGTGCCGACCTGCGGGGCGTCGCCGCCCGGGAGGAAGAGCTCGGCCGTGTCGGGGAACGCGGCGAAGCGCGCCTGGTTGTCGAGGGTCTGGCCGCGGAAGGTCTCGTCGACGGGGAACCCGTGCTTCGCCAGCTGGATGGCCGGATGCAGCGCCTGCTTCAGGCCCTTCGTACCGAACCGCTCGAGCGCGCGCTCCCAGGTCGCGAGGGTGCCCGGCACGCCGACGGAGACCCCCGACGAGACGAGCTCGGGCGAGAACCGGTACGGCGCACCGGTCGCCGGGTCGATGAAGGCGTCGGTCGGCATGCCCGCCGGCGCGGTCTCGCGGCCGTCGATGGTGCTGACCGTGCCGGTCTCCGCGTCGAAGTGCACGAAGTACCCGCCGCCGCCGATGCCGGCGCTGTACGGCTCGGTCACGCCGAGCGCCGCGGCCGTCGCGACCGCCGCATCGGCGGCGTTCCCGCCGGAGCGCAGCATCTCGATGCCCACCCGGCTGGCCGACGCGTCGACGGATGACACGGCCCCGCCGCTGCCGACCGACGTGGCGACCGGGGTCGCGTCGGGTCGGCCGTGACCACCGTGGCCGCCGTGCCCGCCGCGGCCCCCGGGATCGGCCCACGCGGGCGCCGCCGAGGCGATCAGGCCGGCCGTGAGCGGCGCGGCGAGCAGCACCGCCGCACGCCGGAGCGTGCGGCGGCGGTGGCGAGGACGGACGACGTCGACCATGAGAACCCCCCGAACTGGGCACAACGTGCGATGGGCCACACCGTAGCGCCGCGCGGCGGGCGCGGCAACGGGTCGAGGCGGCCGGGCCGCAGCAGGGGCCCGCAGCCGGGGTCCGCAGCCCGCGTCAGTGCAGGCCGGGCCGGTTCAGGCTCGGCGGCAGCTTGCAGTAGTCGTAGAAGTACCGGGTCGGGGCATCCTCTTCGGTGGCGTCGACGATGACGTTCGCTCCCGAATCGGGCAGTTCGTCGCCCGCGAGCACCCACACCGAGAAGTGCCAGATGCCGCGCGTGGCGTCGTGCAGGAGCGCGGTGCCGTCGACCACGAGCACGGTGTCGGCGTCGCTCGCATCGTCGAGTGCGCCGGCGCGGAACGGCTCGATCGTGTCGCGCCGGAGGGTCGCCTCGTCGGCGTCGCCGACCGAGCGGCGGGCGACCCGCTGCCCCTGTGCGGCGAGCACTGCGGCGAGGTCGTCGGCGAAGCGCGTGGATCGCGCGGCATCCGTCGCGCCGACCGCGACCAGCCGCCTCGCTCGAGGGGAGTTGTGCAGGAACTCCGCCGCGACGCCGTCGATGAGCTCGCGTCGGGCCTCGGTCACCGTGGTCATTCCGCCACCGTAGCGCCGCCCGGGCGGCTCCGCACCGGTCGCGCATCCTGAGCGTTCGCCGCGATTCCGCACCGGATGCCACGTCGCGACGTACCCTGAGCGCATGAGCCCACGCACCGACGGGCGACTCCGCAGCCGCGCCCTCCTCTGGATTCCCGCGGTCGCCGTTCCGGCCGCGATCGCCGCCGCGGTGATCGTGCCGATGCAGGCCAGCGCCGCCGTCGACCTGCCCGACAAGACCGTCGCGGAGCTGCTCGAGTTCGCGTCGACGAGCGATGTCGAAGCGTTCAGCGGCACGATCGAGCAGACCTCGGAACTCGGCATCCCCGACCTCGCCGGACTCACCGGCGCGATGGGCGGTGCGGGCAGCGGTTCCGCTGATGCGGGGGCCCGCGGCGACGACGCGGCGCAGCCCGCCGATCTCGACGACCTCATCTCGCTCGCGACCGGATCGCACACCGCGAACGTCTACGTCGACGGCTCGCTCGCTCGACTCCAGGTGCTCGACCAGCTCGCCGAGCGCAATGTCTACGTCGACGGCGAGGCCGCGGAAGGGTGGTTCGTCGACTCCGAGACCAAGACCGCGACGCACGTCGTGCTGCCCGAGGGCACCGACCCCGAGCAGCTGGGTGCCGAAGCCGAGGCGCACGCGGACGTTTCAGCCGAGGAGGCCCGCGCGCGCATCGAGGCCGAGACCGGCGCGCCGCTGCCGACGCCCGAGGAGCTGCTCGACCGCGCGCTCGCCTCGCTCGACGAGACGACCGAGGTCACCGTCGGCACCGACGCCCGGGTCGCCGGGCGCGAGGTATATGAGCTCGTGCTCGAGCCTCGCACCGACGACACGCTCGTCGGCTCGCTCCGCTTCGCCGTCGACGGCGAGAACGGAATGCCGCTCGCCGCATCGATCTCCGCGCGCGGGGCCGACGAGCCCGCGTTCCGTGTCGCCTTCTCCGAGGTGTCGTTCGAGGCTCCGGATACCTCGGTCTTCGAGTTCGCTCCGTCGGCCGACTTCACCGTCACCGAGCGCGAGATCCCGATTCCGACCGAGCAGGAGCTCGCCGAGTGGCGCGCCGGTCTCGAGGCGAAGGCAGGCGGGGCGCATTCGGGCGAGCAGGGTGTCCCGTCGCCGATCGTGCACGGCGACGGCTGGGCCACCGTGGTCGAGCTGCCGCTGCCGTCGGTCGACGCCGAGATGCTCGACTCGCTCACCCGAGCGGTCGACGGCGCACGAGTGCTCGAGACCTCGCTCCTGACCGTGCTGATCACCGACGACGGGCGCGTGCTCGCGGGCGCGGTGCCCGTCGAGCGGCTGGTTGAGGTCGCGGCCGCCGGGGCCGCGGACACCGGGCGCTGACGGGCGACCCGGGTGAGCGGGCGGGCCGGCACCGTCGTCGACGATGCAGTCGCGGACGACGCCGCCGACCTCGCGATCCGCACGCGCGGGCTCACGAAGCGCTTCCGCTCGCAGGTCGCGGTCGACGGGCTCGATCTCGCCGTGCCGCGCGGGGCGGTGTACGGGTTCCTCGGCCCGAACGGCTCGGGCAAGACCACGACCATCCGGATGCTGCTGGGCCTCGTCCGCGCGACCGCCGGCGAAGCCGAGGTGCTCGGATCGCCCATGCCGCGGGCCATCGACGCCGTGCTGCCGAGGGTGGGCGCGCTCGTCGAGGGCCCCGCGTTCTCGCCGTACCTGACGGGCGCGCAGAACCTTCGCCGGTTCGACGCCGCCGACCGCCACTCGATCGGCTCGACCCGTGATACCCGGGTCGCTGAGGCCCTCGAGCGGGTCGGCCTCTCGCACGCCGCGGCGAAGAAGGCGCATGCGTACTCGCTCGGCATGAAGCAGCGCCTCGGACTCGCGAACGCGCTGCTGATGCCGCGCGACCTGCTCGTGCTGGACGAACCGACGAACGGGCTCGACCCGCAGGGCACGCGCGAGGTGCGCGCGCTGATCCGCTCGTTCGCGGCCGACGGCACCACGGTGTTCGTGTCGAGCCACCTGCTCGCCGAGGTCGAACAACTCTGCACGCACGTCGGCGTGATGAGCGCCGGCCGGCTCGTCGCGCAGGGCACGCTCGAGGAGCTCCGCCGGTCGGGCGGTCGGGCGCGGGTCCGGGTGAGGACTCCGGATGCCCCGGCGGCACGCCGCGTGCTCGCGGGCCTCGGCATCGAGGTCGAGTCCGGGTCCGCGGCATCCGACCTCGAGGTCGTCGTCGGTACGTTGCCCGACGATGAGGAGGCTCCCGAGGCGATCGTCGCCGCACTGGTCGCCGAGCGGGTGCGCGTTCGCGGCTTCGCCGTCGAACGCGCGAGCCTCGAGCAGCGATTCGTGGAGCTCACCGGGGAGGGCTTCGATGTCGTCGCGTGAGGCGGATGCCACGACCGGCGCCGCACGGGACGCCGACCTGGCCGACGCGGGTGGCACGACCGACACGGTGCGCCGGCCGCGCGCTGCGGCATCCGGCACGCTGCGCCTGCTCGGCAACGAACTGGCGACGCTCTTCACCCGCTGGCGCACCTGGGCGATGCTCGGTGCCCTCGCGTTGATCCCGATCCTCATCGGCATCGCGATCCGGATCGCCGGCGGGTCGAGCGCCGGCCGTGGACCCGCGTTCCTCGACCAGATCACGGGGAACGGGCTCTTCGTCGGCATCGCGGCGATGACCGTCGCGATCCCGCTGTTCCTGCCGCTCACGATCGGCGTCACGGCGGGCGACGCGATCGCGGGCGAAGCGAGCCACGGTACCCTGCGGTACCTGCTCATCGCTCCGGCCGGCCGCATCCGGCTGCTCGTCGTGAAGTACCTCGCGGCCGCCGCCTTCTGCCTCGCCGGAACCCTTACCGTGGTGGTCCTCGGCACGCTCGTCGGCTGGCTGCTCTTCCCGATCGGACCGGTGACGCTGCTCTCCGGCGACGAGATCCCGGTGGGCGAGGGGCTGCTGCGGTTCCTGGCGGTGGCGGCGTACGTCGCGGTGTCGCTGCTGGGCCTCTCCGCGATCGGGCTGTTCCTGTCGACCCTGACCACCGTGCCGATCGGCGCGATGGCGGCGACGTCGATCCTCGCGGTCGTGTCGCAGATCGTCGGCGCGATCCCGCAGCTCGAGGCGCTGCATCCGTGGCTGTTCACCGATCGCTGGCTCGACTTCGCCGACCTGCTGCGCTCGCCGCCCGTGTGGGACTCGTTCGCTGCGAACGCGCTGCTGCAGGGCGCCTACGTGCTCGTCTTCGGCACGCTCGCGATCACGCGGTTCGTCACGCGCGACGTACTGAGCTGACGTCCGGAGCCCGCCGGTCGGCTCAGCCCGGCGCGATGCCGAGGTAGTGCACCACGGGGCGGCCGGTGCGCGGATGCCGCTCCACCTCGGCCTCGACGCCCCAGACGTCGCGCAGCAGGGTTGCGGTGATCACCTCGTCGGGTGCGCCTGCGGCGACCACTGCGCCCTCGGCCAGCACGACCACGTGATCGGCGTACGAGGCGGCGAGTCCGAGGTCGTGCAGCGCCGCCAGCACCGTGAGGCCGTCGGCGGCCAGCCGACGGAGCAGCTCGAGCGTCACGAGCTGCGCGCGCACGTCGAGGTGGTTGGTCGGCTCGTCGAGCAGCAGCAGCTCGGGTTCCTGGGCGAGTGCTCGGGCGAGGTTGACCCGCTGCCGCTCGCCGCCCGAGAGCTCGTCGTACGGACGATCGGTGAACGCCTCGGCGCCGACCGCCTCGAGGCTGCGGGCGACGACCTCGCGGTCGGCGTCGCGCTCGCCACCCCACGCACCCTGGTGCGGGATGCGCCCGAGCGCGACGACGTCGCGCACCCGCAGCCCCTGCGTGCGCGCGTCCCTCGCCTCCTGCTCGGCGAGCGCGATGCGCCGGGCCCGTTCTCGTCGGCGCAGCGTGGCGAGGTCCTCGCCGAGCAGGTGCGCGGTGCCCGAGTCGGGCGATTCGATGCCCGCCACGAGGTGCAGCAGGGTGCTCTTGCCGGCGCCGTTCGGCCCGACGAGCGCGCCGACGGCGCCGCGTGGCAGCTCGAGACCCACCTCCTCGAGCACGAGCCGGTCGCGGCGCGCGAATCGAACGTGCGCGAGGTCGAGGGCGGATGCCTCGGGCCGGGCATCCGGCGACGACACATCCAGCGGCGTGGCATCCGCCGACGTGGCATCCGCGATTCGGATCTCGCCGCTCATCGCACGACCCGCGATCGGATGAGCAGCACGGCGAACACCGGCCCGCCGACGAGCGCGGTGAGGATGCCGACCGGCAGCTCGCGCGGGTCGAACAGGGTGCGCGCGCCCGTGTCGACCCAGACGAGGAAGACCGCGCCCGCGAGCGCTGACAGCGGGAGCAGCGCGCGATGCCCGGCGCCGACCACGAGGCGCACGGCGTGCGGGAGGATCAGGCCGACGAAGCCGATCGCGCCGCTGACGGCGACGAGCGCTCCGGTGAGGAGCGCCGTCGCGACGAGCAGCAGGCCGCGGGTTCGGGCGACGTGCACGCCGAGCGCGGCGGCTGCCGAATCGCCGAACGTGAACGCGTCGAGCGTCCGGCCCGCGAGCAGCAGGGGAGCGCCGACGACCAGCAGCGCGCCGCCCGCCAACGCCACCGAACCCCAGTCGGTGCCGGCCAGCGAGCCGAGCAGCCAGTTCAGGATCTCGCGGTAGCTGTCGTTGGTGGCGCTCCAGAAGATGACGAGGCTCGTGACCGCGCCGAAGACCGCCGATACGGCGAGCCCCGCGAGCACCGTGGTCGTGGGATTCAGGCCTCCTGCAGCCCGCGCGAGCCCGAGCGTCGCGGCGAGGGCCGCGAGCGCGCCGGCGAACGCGGCCAGCGGCAGGGCCAGCGACATCCCGAGCACGAGCACGACGACCGCGCCGACCGACGCCCCCGACGAGAGTCCGAGCAGGTACGGATCGGCGAGCGGGTTGCGGGTGAGTGCCTGCATGACGGCCCCGCAGAGCGCGAGGCCCGCGCCGACGGCCGCGGCCGTGAGCACGCGGGGGACCCGCAGCTCCCACACGATCGCGTCGCGCAGCGGGCTCAGCACGGGGTCGCCGATGCCGAGGTGCGCCCCGACGCTCGCGAGGACCTCGGGGGGCGTGAGCGCGGCCGGCCCGATGGTCACGGCCATGACGACGGATGCCACGAGCACGACGGCCAGGCCGGCGCCCCACCAGGCGGCGCGTGGCCCCGTCGGTCGAGTCGGGCGCGAAGCACCCGTCTCGAGACCCCGACGAGTGTCGGCACCGTTCCGCGTCGCCGTCATGTCAGCCCAGCGCCCCCAGCTGTTCGACGACGGATGCCACGGCGTCGACGTTGCGCACGCCGGCCTCGGTCGCCGGGAAGTCGACGATCACGTACCGCTGCTGCTGCACGGCGGGCAGCTGCGCCGTCACGGGGTTCTGCTCGAGCTGGGCGATCTTCGACTCGGCGGTGTTCCACGCGGCGTCGACGAGCACGATGACGTCGGGCTCGGCGTCGGCGATCGCCTCCCAGCTCATCGACGTCCACGTGTCGTGCACGTCGGCGGCGATGTTCTCGAGGCCCGCGGCCTGCATGATCATCTGCGGCGCGCCGATGCCCGCACCGACGTACGGGGTCTCGTCGCCCGACGAGTACCAGAGCGCGGTCAGGCCCTCGGCGTTCGGCTCGATCGCCTCGAGTGCGGCGCGCTGGTCGGCGACGAGCTCGGTCGCGGCATCCTCGACGCCGAAGATCGCGCCCGCTTGCTCGAAGCCGCCGAAGACGTCGTCGAACGTCAGCGGATCGGGCATGTACCCGGCGGCCTTGCAGGCCGCGGGGGCGACGTACGTGCGCACGCCCAACTGCTCGAGCGCGGCGCGTTCGCCGACGCCCTCGGCGGAGAAGTTCGACTCCCAGCCGGCGAAGACGAGGTCGGGTTCGAGCGCGAACGTCGCCTCCTGCGACGGCACCTTGTCGGAGAGGCTCTCGATGCCGGATGCCGCGTCGGCGAACGCGTCGGGCACCGGCCCGTCGCTGAACGCACTGCCGACGACTCGGTCCTCGAGTCCGAGCGCGAGCAGCAGCTCGAGGGTCGAGCTCTTCACCGTGATGACGCGCTCGGGCGCCTGCTCGAACGTCACCTCGGTGCCGCAGTTGTCGATGGTGAGCGGGTAACCGGTCGACGCGGTGTCGGCACTGCCCGGCTGATCGTCGGGCGACGTGCCTCCGGACGCCGGCGTGGCGCAGCCGGCCAACAGGGCGACGGCGGGAAGGGCGAGCGCGAGCAGGCGGCCGGATCGCGGGATGGGCATGGTTCCTCCGGGACGGCGTGGTGCGGACTTCGACAGCAGTCGAGGACACGCGGCCCAATCCCGGGCCATCACAACCGATCAGAGCCGATCGGCGGTCGGTTTCATCATACGACGGTGTTCGCACGCCGCGACCGCGTAGGGTTGCGCGCACGGGGCCGTTCGAGCTCCCGATCGAAGGTCGTCATCATGTCCGACAAGTCCCCCAAGAAGTCCGGTTCCAAGACCGCCGCCACCCGCACGCTCAAGGAGAAGCGGGCCGACAAGAAGTCGAAGGTCGCCGGCCGAGCCGGCAACGACATCACCGAGGTCACGCACCGGAAGAAGTAACCGCCGCGCCGAGGTCGATCGCCGCGCCCGCGAGCGCGGCGGAGGTGTCGAGGTCGCGCATCCAGAGCGGTACCGCGCGCACCTCGAGGCCCGACCCGGCGAGCGAGCCGGTCGCCGAGGCATCCGCTTCGTCGACCAGCCAGCCGTCGAGGATGCCGTCGGCTGACCGCGCGCCGTAGTGGCGCGCGACCGCCGCCGCGTCGGTCTCCACGCCGATGGCGGTGAGGCACGCGTCGGCCATGCCGCGCACGACCTTGCCGCCGATGATCGGGGAGATGCCCACGACGGGCGCGTGCGTCGCCCGGATCGCCTCGCGGATGCCGGGCACGGCGAGGATCGTGCCGATCGACACGACCGGGTTCGACGGCGCGACGAGCACGAGGTCGGCGCCGAGGATCGACTCGACGACGCCGGGCGCCGGCTCGGCGACGTCGAGGTTCCGCTGCCGGAAGGCGATGGCCGGCAGGCTCGCGCGGTAGCGCGTCCACCACTCCTGGAAGTGCAGCTCGCGGGTGCCGTCGAGCTCATCGGGGTCGGCCACCTCGACGTGCGTGTCGACCTCGGCGTCGGTCGCGGGCCGGAGGTGCACGCCGAGCTCCCATCGGCGCTGCAGCCGCTCGCCGACCTGGGTGGGTGTGAGCCCCTCGCGCAGCCACGCAGTGCGCGCCAGGTGCGTACCGAGGTCGAGGTCGCCGAGCGTGAACCACGGCCAGCCGACGCCCCACTCGCGCAGCTCGGCGGCGACGCGCTCGGACTCGCCCGCGCGACCCCACCCGCGCTCGGCGTCGTTCACGCCCGCGAGCGAGTAGAGCAGCGAGTCGAAGTCGGGCATGAGGCGGACACCCGCGAGCCAGAGGTCGTCGCCCGTGTTCACGATGACGTCGACGGCGATGTCCTGAGCCCGGCGAACGGATGCCTCGTCGCCGGACCCTGCGGCCCGCCGCCCGACTTCCTCGCGGAGCCCGCGCACGAAGCGCGATCCGCCGACACCGCCCGCGAGCACCGTGATCTGCACCGGATCAGCCTAAGACCGCGTCGCCCGGGCGCCGGCCGATCGGGCGAACTCGCGGCCGCGAGCTACCTGCCGATCGTCAGGCCGGCGCGCACGAGCTGGGGCACCGAGGCATCCGGCAGGTACGCGCGAACGAGCGCGATGCCGATGCGCGCGAGATCGGCGCCGTCGCTGTAGAGGAGGTAGAGGGGCTCGGGCCGCGGGTTGAACTTCTGCTTGAAGCGGTGCAGCGAGCGGAAGCCGTACGCCGGCTCGAGGATGCCGCCCAGCCGGTCGAGCACCTGCTCGATCTGCTGCTCGTCCTCGGGAGCCTCCGACCGGGCCAGCGGCGCGCCCGAGAGCGACAGGAACTGCGCGCCCTCGTCGCGGAACGCGAGCGCCGACGACCCGATGAGGAACTCCATGACGGGCGGGAAGCCGCCGTCGCGCCGGCGCATCAGGTCGAGCGTCCATCCGCGCGGCCCACCGCCGGGCGCGTACACGGGCAGCCAGCTCAGGAACCCCTGCACCACGCCGTCGGATGACTCGGCGATCGCCATGCGCACGGCGGGGTCGAGCGCCTCGTCGATCGAGCCGAGCGTGAAGCGCATCTCGGGCAGGCCCTTGTCGCCGACCCACTGCTCGGAGATCGCGGCGATCTGCGCGCGCACCGAGCGGGGCTCGTCGGCGAGCGTGGCGAATCGGAAGCGCACGCCCTCGCGCTCGGCGCGGTTGAGTGCGGTGCGCACGGCGCCCCACCGCTTTCCGGTGAACTCGAGGCCGGGAAGGTCGACGATCGTGTCCTCGGCGACCTGCAGGGCGCGCCAGCCGGGCGGCATCCCGTCGCGCGAGGCGGGCCCGGCGCCGAACACGGCGACCACGTACCCGGCTCGCTCGGCCGTGTCGACGAACTCCCGCAGGGTCGCGCCGACCTGTCCGTCGGGTGCGATCGGGTCGCCGAGCACGAGCGCGACGCCCTGGTGCGTCTGGTACGCCACGACCGAGTCGGGTGATGAGCCGAAGTAGTGCCGGTTGTCGCGCCACGTCGCCATCCACGACAGCACGCCGCCGCCGGTCGCGACGAGGATGCGCCGGACCTCGTCGAGTCGCGCACCCGGTCGGTCGGCGCCGCGGTCGCCGCTCAGCCGCCGTCGCAGGCGCGCCCGGAACGCCCGGACGCAGACGAGCAGCCAGGCCAGCATGATCGCCCACAGGAACCCCGTCGCCGCGGCGAAGGCGAGCCCCTCGCGTTCGTCGTAGTCGGCCACCAGGCCGAACAGCTCGGGATGCGCCACGATGAACACGGCCAGCGCACCGGCCAGCACGTTGAACGCCGCGAGCACCACCGCGACGATCCAGGCGACGCGGTACCCGCGTCGGAGGCCGGTCGCGACGACGACCGCGATCGTCGCGTCGAGCAGTACGTCGAACAGGTCGATGCCGCCGACCTGCGTCGTGCCGAACGGGCCGTAGGTCGGTGCGACCGAGGCGATGAACTGCACGACCACGAGCGAGACGATCATCACGAACGCGACGAACCGCTGCTCGCGCAGGGTCGGCTTGCCGAACGACTCGGCGTTGACGAGCAGCACCAGGCCGACGGCCATCGCATGCTCGACGTCGGCGACCGTGCCGAGGAACAGCACGCTCACGAGCGTGAACGCCGTCAGCACGAGCAGCCCGCGCCCGCGCCAGGGTGCGGCGAGGCTCGCCACCGCGGCGGCGAGGCACGCGAACACGCCGCCCGATGGCCCGACGTCGACCTGCGTGACGAGCGCCTCGGCCCAGTGCGAGCCCATCTCGGCGAACCCGGCGATCACGACCGCGCCGCCGATGACGGCGAACGCCTGGCCGCCGAGGAAGACGGCCGCCGCCCGCCAGGTGCCGCGACGCAGCTCGAGCCAGCCGACCCCGAGCGGCACGATCACCGCGAGGATCAGGTAGCCCCACGGCGCGGTCACGAGGAAGGTGCCCGTCACGGTCGTCCACCACCGCGAGTCGGCGAACGACGGCACGCCGTAGGCGAATGTCTCGTACCAGTCAGCCTCGCTCGCCGGCGAGGCGAGCGTGCCGGTGAGGATGCCGACGAGCAGCAGGGTCGCCATCAACCCCACGGTGAACGGCACGCGCGCGATGAAGCGCAGCGCGGTGCGCGTGCGCGACGGCTCCGTCATCCGGACTCCCCCCAGCCGTACGGTTTCCGGGGGCAGACTATCCCACCGCGTCGCCCTCCTCAGTACCCGCCCGCGACGACCTGCCGGCCCGCGACCGCGAGGGCGTCGGCGACCTCGTCGAAGTCGTCGCGCACGACGCCGACGGTCACCCTGACGAAGTCGCCGCCGCCGCGCGTGCGGGCCGGGCCCGCGGTGTACCGCCCGTTCGAGGCATCCGTGCCGTCGGCGGCGGCGAGGAACGGACTGCCGCCCGCGACCCGGATGCCCGCAGCGGCGAGCTGCACGAGGGTCGACCGCTCGCTGACGACCGGCATCCACAGGTTGATGCCGTCGGCGTGCGCGGCCCGGACGCCCCGCGCGCGCAGGGCATCGCCGAGGGCGCGCTGGCGCGTGTAGTACGCGCGCCGGGCCTCGGCGACGGCGTCGATGGCGGCACCGTCGGTGAGCAGGTCGAGCAGGATGGTCTGCAGCATTCGGCTGGTCCAGCCGGGGCCGAGCATGCGACGCGACATGATCCGCTCGATCAGGTCGCGCGGGCCGCCGACGGCGGCGATGCGCAGGTCGGGCCCGTGCGACTTCGAGAAGCTGCGCACGTGCACGACGCGGTCGGCGAGCCAGGTGCCGAGGGTCGCGTCGCCCTCGGTCGAGATGAGGCCCGAGTGGTCGTCCTCGACGATCACGAGGTCGGCCGCGTCGTCGCCGGCATCGCGGACGACACGGGCGAGCTCCTCGGCGCGCGCCGGCGTCATGGATGCCCCGGTGGGATTCTGCGCGCGCGGCTGCAGCAGCAGGGCGGCGGGCTTGCGTCCCAGCGCCGCCGCGAGCGACTCGGGTCGCACGCCGTGCTCGTCGAGCGCGACCGGGACCGCCTCGGCGCCGAGCACGTCGAGCAGGTCGAGGAAGGGCGGGAAGCCCGGATGCTCCACGATCACGCGGTCGCCGTACCGCACGACCTGCTCGAGGGTGCGCGAGATCGCGTCGAGCGCGCCATCGACGACGACGATCTGCTCGGCGTCGCTGGGCCACGACTCCCGCAGCACGGCCGCGAGCGCGGGGATCACCGGTTCGGCCTGGTAGCTGCCGGTCGCCGCGCGGGCGGAGACGCGCGACAGCGCGGGGCCGAGCGCGGGCAGCAGCAGCGAGTCGGGCGTGCCTCGCGAGAGGTCGAGCCGCACCGGGTCCTCGGGTGCCGCCATGCCGCGCATGCGAGCGGCGGGCCATCCGCTGCCGTTGCCCTGCACGAACGTGCCGGCCCGTCCCCGCGAGACGATGAGCCCGGCCCGGGCGAGCGCCTGCCACGCCTGCGAGACCGTCGCGGGGCTGACGCCCAGGGCCGCGCCGAGCTCGCGCACCGTGGGCAGGCGATCGCCGTGGCGGAGCTCGCCGGCGTTGATCAGCCGGGCGAGCTCGCCCGCGATGCCGCGTGGCGAGACGTCGTCGAAGGCGGCGAGCGCGATCAGCTGCGAGAGGTCCACACGAATACTCGACACGACCATTGCCTCCGAAGACAGGGAGGGACAGGATGAGTAACCACAACGTCACACGGTGTAACAAAAGGGAAATGTTCAAGCCGAACAATAACAGAACGGGCTCGCGGGCTCGGTTCGGCACCACCGCACCACCTCTCGGCGTCCCCCCGACGCCCGGAAGGCACTGAGCACCACGTCGACCGGGCCGGCAACGACGCCGACCGACAAGGGAGGCACCATGACGACCGTCCGAGCGGCCATCACGCAGACGACCTGGACCGGCGACAAGGAGTCGATGCTCGACAAGCACGAGCAGTTCGCCCGCGACGCCGCCGCGCAGGGAGCGCAGGTCACCTGCTTCCAGGAGCTCTTCTACGGCCCGTACTTCGGCATCACGCAGGACAAGAAGTACTACCGCTTCGCCGAGTCCGCCGACGGCCCCATCGTGCAGCGCTTCGCCGACCTCGCGAAGGAGCTCGGCACGGTCATGGTGCTGCCGATCTACGAGGAGGCGCAGACCGGCGTCTACTACAACACGTCGGTGCTCGTCGATGCCGACGGCACGATCCTCGGCAAGTACCGCAAGCACCACCTGCCGCACCTCGACCGCTTCTGGGAGAAGTTCTACTTCCGCCCCGGCAACCTCGGATACCCCGTCTTCGACACGGCCGTCGGCCGGGTCGGCATGTACATCTGCTACGACCGGCACTTCCCCGAGGGCTGGCGCGAGCTCGGCCTGAACGACGCCCACATGGTCTTCAACCCGAACGCCACGAAGCCCGGACTCTCGAACCGCCTGTGGGAGGTCGAAGGTCCGTGCGCCGCCGTCGCGAACGGGTACTTCGTGCTCCAGCCGAACCGCGTGGGGCGCGAAGACAACGAGTACGGCGACCTCGCCGTCGACTTCTACGGCACCAGCCAGGTGATCGATCCGCGCGGCAACTTCGTCGGCGAGCGCGGCTCGAGTGAGCACGAGGAGCTGCTCGTGCGCGACCTCGACCTCGACATGGTGCAGCAGATGCGCGACGACTGGCAGTTCTACCGCGACCGCCGACCCGACTCCTACACCGCCATCCCGAAGCCGTAAGGAGCGAGCATGACCACCACCCTCATCTCCGGCGGAACCGTCGTCAGCGCGACCGGTCGCGCCGCCGCCGACGTCCTCATCGACGGCGAGCAGGTCGTCGCGCTGCTGCAGCCGGGCAGCGAACTGCTCGGCACCAGTGTCGCGGCATCCGTCGACCGCGTCATCGACGCGACCGGCAAGTACGTGATCCCCGGCGGCATCGACGCGCACACGCACATGCAGCTGCCGTTCGGCGGCACCGAGGCATCCGACACGTTCGAGAGCGGCACGCGTGCCGCCGCGCACGGCGGCACGACGAGCATCATCGACTTCGCGGTGCAGACCTACGGGCAGCGCATCGAGGACGGCCTCGCCGCGTGGCACGAGAAGGCCGCGGGCAACTGCGCGATCGACTACGGCTTCCACCAGATCGTCGGCGACGTGAACGAGGCATCCCTCGCCGCCATGGCGAAGCTGCCCGACGAGGGCATCTCGAGCTTCAAGCTGTTCATGGCGTACCCCGGCGTCTTCTATTCGGATGACGCGCAGATCCTGAAGGCGATGCAGGTCTCGCGCGACACCGGCATGCTCACGATGATGCACGCCGAGAACGGCCCGGCCATCGACGTGCTCGCCCAGCAGCTCGTCGACCAGGGCAAGACCGACCCGTACTACCACGGCATCGCCCGCGCCTGGGAGATGGAGGAGGAGGCGACGCACCGCGCGATCATGCTCGCGAAGCTCACCGGCGCACCGCTCTACGTGGTGCACGTGTCGGCGAAGCAGGCGGTCGAGCAGCTCGCGTGGGCCCGCGACAAGGGGCAGAACGTCTACGGCGAGACCTGCCCCCAGTACCTCTACCTCTCGCTGGAAGACCAGCTCGGGGCATCCGGACCGGAATGGGGTTCGTTCGAGGGTGCGAAGTGGGTGTGCTCGACGCCGCTGCGCAGCCGCGAAGAGGGCCACCAGCACTCGATGTGGCAGGCGCTGCGCACGAACGACCTGCAGATGGTCTCGACCGACCACTGCCCGTTCTGCATGAAGGACCAGAAGGAACTGGGCTTGTCCGACTTCCGCAAGATCCCGAACGGCATCGGCTCGATCGAGCACCGCATGGACCTCATGTACCAGGGCGTGGTCACGGGCGAGATCACGCTCGAGCGGTGGGTCGAGCTCACGTCGACGACGCCCGCGCGCATGTTCGGGCTGTACGGGCGCAAGGGCGTCATCCAGCCCGGCGCCGACGCCGACATCGTCGTCTACGACCCGAACGGGCACACCTCGATCGGGCTCGAGAAGACCCACCACATGAACATGGACTACTCCGCGTGGGAGGGCTACGAGATCGACGGCAAGGTCGACACCGTGCTCTCACGGGGCAAGGTCGTCGTCGAGGGGGACGCGTACGTCGGCGCCAAGGGCGACGGGCGATTCCTCAAGCGCGGCCTCTCGCAGTACCTCATCTGACAGCGGGTCTCGATCCGCGTCGACTCTGTCGGCGCTCCTCGACCACCGGAAGGAAGCACCCATGGAATTCGGAGCGGTCCTGCAGACCAACCCCCCGGCGTCGCGCACGATCCAGCTCGCGAAGCTCGCCGAGGTGCACGGCTTCAGCCACGTGTGGACGTTCGACTCGCACCTGCTCTGGCAGGAGCCCTACGTCATCTACAGCCAGATCCTCGCGCAGACCCAGCGCATCAAGGTCGGCCCCTTCGTCACGAACCCGGCGACCCGCGACTGGACCGTGACGGCCTCCGTGTTCGCGACGCTCAACGAGATGTTCGGCAACCGCACGGTGTGCGGCATCGGCCGCGGCGACTCGGCGGTGCGCGTGACGAACGGCAAGCCGACGACGATGGCCGAGCTGCGCGAGTCGATCCACGTGATCCGCGAGCTCGCGAACTCGCGGCCCGTCGAGTACCGCGGGTCGCAGCTGCAGTTCCCGTGGTCGAAGGGCTCGGAGCTCGAGGTGTGGGTCGCGGCCTACGGCCCGATGGCGCTCAAGCTCGCGGGCGAGGTCGGCGACGGCTTCATCCTGCAGCTGGCCGACGTCGACATCGCCGCGTGGATGATCAAGACCGTTCGGGATGCCGCGGAGGCCGCCGGGCGCGACCCGATGTCGGTGAAGTTCTGCGTCGCCGCCCCCATGTACGTCGGCGACGACTGGGCGCACATGCGCGACCAGTGCCGCTGGTTCGGCGGCATGGTCGGCAACCACGTGGCCGACATCGTCGCGAAGTACGGCATGCACGGCACGGTGCCCGACGCGCTCACTGACTACATCCGCGGGCGCGAGGGATACGACTACAACTCGCACGGGCGGGCCGAGAACGACCACGTCGACTTCGTGCCCGACGAGATCGTCGACCGGTTCTGCGTGCTCGGCACGGCCGGCGAGCACATCGCGAAGCTGCAGCAGCTCGCCGAGCTCGGGGTCGACCAGTTCGCGGGCTACCTCCAGCACGACAACAAGGAGGAGACGCTGCGGGTGTACGGCGAGACCGTGATCCCGGCGCTCACCGAGCACGTGGCGGCCAAGCGATGAGTCGCCGGTGGTCGGCGGTCGCGTGGGGCGCGGGCGGCGTGCTCGTGCTCGTCGCGCTGTGGGAGGCGTACAAGTTCCTCGGCCCCGCCGACGGCGTGGTGCTCGGCACGACGCGCGTGCTGCCGCGCACGACCGACCTCGCGATGCCGCACGTCTGGGACATGCTCGGCCGGCTCGCCGAGCCGGTCACGCGCTCGCCGTCGGCGCCGCCGCTCTGGGGCGCGATCCTGCTCGCCGCGCTCACGACGCTCGGCATCGCGGCGGCCGGATGGCTCGTCGGCGTGGTCGTGGGCGTCGGGCTCGCGCTGGTCATGCAGCGGTGGCGGCTCGCCGAATGGGGCCTCCTGCCCTGGATCGTGCTCAGCCAGACGGTGCCCCTGATCGCGTTCGCGCCGGTCGTGAAGAGCTGGGGGTCGCGCGTCGAGATCGGCGCGTTCGAGTGGCAGGACTGGATGTCGGTCGCCCTCATCGCGAGCTACCTGGCGTTCTTCCCGATCGCGGTCGGCGCGCTCAAGGGTCTGCAGTCGCCCGACCGCATCCACGCCGAGCTCATGCAGACCTACGCCGCCGGGTATTGGGCGACGCTGCGCAAGCTCCGGTTCCCGGCCGCCGTGCCCTACCTGCTGCCGGCGCTCCGGCTCGGCGCGGCCAACGCCGTCGTCGGCGCGGTGGTCGCCGAGGTCTCGACCGGCCTGCAGGGCGGCATCGGGCGCCTGCTCATCCAGTTCGCCGGGCAGGCGTCTGGCGACCCGGCGAAGGCTTGGGGCCCGATCTTCGGCGCGGTCGTGCTGGGCCTCGTGGCCGCCGGCTCGGTCGCCCTGCTCGGCGCGATCCTGAAGAACTACCGACGAACCGAGGAGACCGCGTGACCGACCCCACGACCGCACCCGCCGTCGCGGCGCCCGCCGGCGGCGGTGCCCCAGACGCCGTCGCCGCACCCCCCGGCACGCCCGCCGTCGAGATCCGCGGCGTCGACAAGACGTTCGACACGCGCTCGGGCCTCGTGCCGGCGCTCGACGGCATCGACCTCACCGTCGCCGAGGGTGAGTTCGTCTCGCTGATCGGACCGTCGGGCTGTGGCAAGTCGACGCTCATGCGGCTCATCGCCGACCTCGACGAGCCGACCTCGGGCGAGGTGCGCGTGTTCGGCAAGACCGCCCGCCAGGCCCGCCGCGACCAGGACTACGGCATCGCCTTCCAGCAGGCCGGCCTCCTGCCGTGGCGCACCGTCGCCGCGAACGTCGCGCTGCCCCTCGAGCTGCACGGCGTGGCATCCGCTTCGCGTCGCGACCGCGTGGCCGAGCTCCTCGAGATGGTGGGCCTCGCCGACTTCGCCGACCGGTATCCCGACCAGCTGTCGGGCGGCATGCAGCAGCGCGTCGCGATCGCGCGTGCGCTCGCCGAGCGCCCGCGGCTGCTGCTCATGGACGAGCCGTTCGGCGCGCTCGACGAGATGACCCGCGAGAAGATGCAGGCCGAGCTCGTGCGGATCTGCGCCGAGACCGGCGCCGCCGTCGTGTTCGTGACCCACTCGATCCCCGAGGCGGTGTTCCTCTCCGACCGCGTCGTCGTGATGAGCCCGCGACCCGGACGCATCCAGCAGGTGGTCTCGATGCAGCTGGGAGCGGATGCCTCGCGCACCGAGGCCCTGCGCGAGGAGCGCGCGTTCTTCGAGATGGTCACGGTCGTTCGCGAAGCGCTGCACGGTGCGCCGGCCGGCGGGGCGCGCGGAGTGGAGACGCGCTGATGGCGACCGCGACCGGCACCGCCGCCATCACGGCGGCCCGCGTGGGCGGCACGGCGGCGGCGCGCTCGCGCCGCGAGGCGGTGCTGCGCGTGGTCGCGCCCATCGCCGTGGGGCTCATCGTGCTCGGGGCCTGGCAGTTCCTCGTCAGCGTCGTCGGGGTCTCCGACTACCTGTTACCGAGCCCGCAGTCGATCGCCGAGGAGTTCGTGGCGTACTGGCCCTCGATCCTCTCGGCAGCGGTGATCACGGGCACGAACGCATTCGTCGGGCTCGTCGTCGGCACCGTGCTCGGCCTCGCGCTCGCCGCCCTCGCGGCCAGGTGGCGCGCGATCGACCGGATGAGCGCGCCCGTCGTCGCCGCGCTCGCCGTGGTGCCGATCGTGGCGCTCGCCCCCGTGCTCAACTCGATGTTCGGCGCCGACAGCCAGTTCGGCCGGCAGGCGATCGCCGCGCTCGCGTCGTTCGTGCCGGTGTTCCTGAACACGCTCCGCGGATTCCGGCAGACGACGCCGGTGCACCGCGACCTGATGAAGGCGTACGCGGCGACGAGCGGCCAGGTGCTGCGCACGATCACACTGCCGACGGCGCGGCCGTTCATGCTCACCGGCATCCGCATCGCGAGCTCGCTCGCCGTGATCTCGGCCCTCGTCGCCGAGTACTTCGGCGGCCCGCGCGGCGGTCTCGGCAGCCTCATCTCGACCTCGGCCGCCTCGAGCGCCTACGCGCGTGCGTGGGCGTACGTCGTGGCATCCATCGCCCTCGGACTGCTCTTCTACCTCGCGACGCTCGCGCTCGAGCGTCTCGTGCAGCCCCGCACCACCCGCCAACGCACCACGGAAGGATCGACATGAAGCACAGCAGAGGCCGCCTCGCGGCACTCGGCGCGATGGCCGCGACCGCGGCCCTCGCCCTCGCGGCCTGCTCCGGCGGCACCGACTCGGGCGACGGCGGTGACACAGCCGACGGCGACCTCACTCCCGTGAAGCTCCAGCTCCAGTGGCTGCCGCAGGGCCAGTTCGCCGGCTACTTCGCGGCGGCCGAACAGGGCTATTTCGAGGAGGAGGGCCTGGAGGTCGAGATCATCCCCTCGGGCGGCGACATCGTCCCCCAGGACGCACTCGCCAACGGCGACGTCGACTACGCGATCGCGTGGGTGCCCAAGGTGCTCGGCTCGATCGAGCAGGGCGCCAACCTCACCGACATCGCCCAGATCTTCCAGCGCTCGGGCACCCTGCAGGTGTCTTGGGCGGACTCGGGCATCGAGTCGATCGCCGACTTCGAGGGCAAGAAGATCGGCTCGTGGGGCTTCGGCAACGAGTGGGAGATCTTCGCCGCCATGGCCGACGAGGGGCTCGACGCCACGACCGTGCAGATCATCACGCAGGACTTCAACATGAACGCCTTCCTGCAGGGCGACATCGACGCGGCCCAGGCGATGACCTACAACGAGTACGCCCAGCTGCTCGAGACGGTGAACCCCGACACGGGCGAGCTCTACGAGCCCTCGGACTTCAACGTGATCAGCTACGAGGAGACCGCGGGCGCCATGCTCCAGGACGCGATCTGGGCCGACACCGAGCGGCTCGAGAGCGACGAGGAGTACCAGGAGACGACCGTCGCCTTCCTCAAGGCCGTCGTCAAGGGCTGGGTCTACGCCGCCGAGAACCCCGAGGAGGCGTCGGAGATCACGATCGCGGCCGGCTCCGGCTGGGGCCCGAGCCACGAGCTGTGGATGGTCAACG
The DNA here is from genome assembly GCF_009647605.1 of Agromyces agglutinans. GTDB lineage: Bacteria > Actinomycetota > Actinomycetes > Actinomycetales > Microbacteriaceae > Agromyces > Agromyces agglutinans. The sequence continues at coordinate 350,402 of NZ_WJIF01000002.1, forward strand.
AGACCAACAAGCTCATCTGGCCGTCGGAGGCGGGCATCGGCATCATCGACGAGGCGGCCTGGGACAAGACCGTCGCGGGCGCGCTCGCCGCGGTGAACGAGTCGGGCGCGCACCTCATCACCGAGGAGCCGCCGGCCAGCGCCTGGACCAACGAGTGGATCCAGCAGGCGCTCGACGAGCTCGAGGCCGACGGCCTCGACCTCACGGGCGAGGGCTTCGAGCCCATCGACGTCACCCTCGAGGAGGGCGGCAACTGACAGGATGCCGCGCCGCCGACGGGTCCCATCGGCGGCGCGGCACCCCGGCCGACGAAAGGCAGGCAGCATCACCATGACCGACACCGACGACCTCGCTCGCGAGCTCGATCGCGCCCACGTGTTCCACTCCTGGTCGGCGCAGTCGCAGACCTCGTCGCTCGTCATCGCGAGCGGGCGCGGATGCCGCGTCTGGGACCATGCGGGCAACGAATACCTCGACTTCTCGAGCCAGCTCGTGAACGTCAACATCGGGCACCAGCATCCGGCCGTCGTGTCGGCGATCCGCGAGCAGGCCGAGCTGCTCACGACGATCGCGCCGTCGACCGTGAACCTCGCGCGCGGCGAGGCCGCGAAGCGCATCATCGACCACGCGCCCGAGGGCTTCCGACGCGTGTTCTTCACGAACGGCGGCGCCGACGCGAACGAGAACGCGATCCGGCTGGCGCGGCTCGCCACCGGACGCGACAAGATCCTCTCCACGTACCGCTCGTACCACGGCAACACCGGCGCCGCGATCGTCTCGACCGGCGACTGGCGCCGCGTGCCCAACGAGTTCGCACGCGGACACGTGCACTTCTTCGGACCGTACCTGTACCGCTCCGAGTTCTGGGCGACGACGCCCGAGCAGGAGTCCGAGCGGGCGCTGCACCACCTGCGACGCGTCATCGAGGCCGAGGGTCCGACGTCGATCGCGGCGGTGCTGCTCGAGACCGTGCCCGGCACGGCCGGCATCCTCGTGCCGCCGCCCGGCTACCTCGCCGGGGTGCGCGAGCTGTGCGACCGGCACGGCATCCTGCTCATCCTCGACGAGGTGATGGCCGGCTTCGGCCGCACCGGACGCTGGTTCGCCTTCGACGGCTACGACGTGCGGCCCGACCTGATCACCTTCGCGAAGGGCGTCAACTCGGGTTACGTGCCCGCGGGCGGCGTCGTCATCGACGAGCCGATCGCCGAGCGGTTCGACGACCGCGTGTTCCCGGGCGGCCTCACGTATTCGGGGCATCCGCTCGCGATGGCGTCGATCGTCGCGACGCTCGACGCGATGAGCTCGGAGGGCGTCGTCGAGCACGCGCGCGCGATCGGCGAGACGGCCATCGGGCCGGCCCTCGCCGACCTCGCCGAGCGGTACGCGGTCATCGGCGAAGTGCGCGGCGAAGGCGTGTTCTGGGCCGTCGAGCTCGTCGCCGACCGCGACACCCGCGAGCCGCTGCCCGCCGCGGCGATGGGCCGCATCAAGGCGGCGCTCGTCGCGCGCGGGCTGCTGCCGTTCATCCAGGACAACCGCATCCACGTGGTGCCGCCCTGCGTCGTCACCGAGGAGGAGGTCGCGGAGGCGATGGCGATCTACGACGAGGTGCTCGCGGCGGAGACCACGGGCGGCGGAGAGGGAAGGGAATGACCATGACCGAGTTCATCGAGCACTGGATCGACGGGGCATCCGTCGCAGGGGGCTCCGACCGCAGCGGGCCCGTCTTCAACCCCGCGCGCGGCGTCGAGAGCGCGCGCGTGCGCTTCGCGAGCGCCGACGACGTCGATGTCGCGGTGCGGGCGGCCGAGCGCGCCTTCCCGGCGTGGCGCGACACCTCGATCGCGAAGCGCCAGCAGGTGATGTTCGCGTTCCGCGAGCTGTTGAATGCGCGCACCGACGAGCTCGCCGCGATCCTCACGAGCGAGCACGGCAAGGTGCTCGCCGACGCGCACGGCGAGATCTCGCGCGGGCTCGAGGTCGTCGAGCTCGCGTGCGCGATGCCCGGCTACACGAAGGGCGAGTACTCCGAGAATGTGTCGACCGGCGTCGACGTGTACACCGTGCGCCAGCCGCTCGGCGTCGTGGGCATCATCTCGCCGTTCAACTTCCCGGCGATGGTGCCGCTGTGGTTCTTCCCGATCGCGATCGCCGCGGGCAACACCGTGGTGCTGAAGCCGAGCGAGAAGGACCCGTCGGCGTCGGTCTGGCTCGCCCGGCTGATGCAGGAGGCGGGCCTGCCCGACGGCGTGCTCAACGTCGTGCACGGCGACAAGGTCGCCGTCGACGCGCTGCTCGAGCACCCGACCGTGCGGTCGATCTCGTTCGTCGGCTCGACGCCGATCGCGAAGTACATCTACGAGACCGCCTCGTCGAACGGCAAGCGCGTGCAGGCCCTCGGAGGCGCCAAGAACCACATGCTGGTGCTGCCCGACGCCGACCTCGACCTCGCCGCCGACGCCGCCGTCAACGCGGGCTTCGGCTCGGCGGGCGAACGGTGCATGGCCGTCTCGGTCGTGCTCGCGACCGAAACGATCGCCGACGACCTCGTCGCGAAGGTGCGCGAGCGGATGTCGGGCCTGAAGACCGGCGACGGCACGCGCGGCACCGACATGGGCCCGCTCATCACGCGCGAGCATCGCGACAAGGTCGCCGGGTACGTCGACGTCGCGACGGCCGACGGCGCCGACGTGGTGGTCGACGGTCGTGGCGTCGAGGTCGACGGCGAGCCCGACGGGTTCTGGCTCGGGCCGACGCTCGTCGACAAGGTGCCGACCTCGTCGGCCGTGTACCGCGACGAGATCTTCGGGCCCGTGCTCTCGGTGGTGCGGGTCGAGGGCTACGAAGAGGGGCTCGACATCATCAACGGGTCGCGCTACGGCAACGGCACGGCAATCTTCACGAACGACGGCGGGGCCGCGCGGCGCTTCCAACGCGAGGTGACGGTCGGCATGGTGGGCATCAACGTGCCGATCCCCGTGCCGGTCGCGTACCACTCGTTCGGCGGATGGAAGGATTCGCTGTTCGGCGCCTCGAAGTCGTACGGCCCGCACGGGTTCGAGTTCTTCACGCAGGAGAAGGCGATCACCTCGCGCTGGCTCGACCCGAGCCACGGGGGCATCAACCTCGGCTTCCCGCGGCACGACTGAGGTCGGCCGGCTCTCCTCGTGCAGGAATTCGGGCCCCATGGTGGCCCCACAGCCCGGATGGGGCCTGAATTCCTGCCCGGTGCGTGAACGGGGTGCCCGAGGAAGCGAGCGAGCGGATGCCCCGGCGCCGGCGCTACCGGCTCGTGAACGCCGCGATGCGCGCCTGGGCGTCGGGGGTGTCGAAGGCCTGGCCGATGGTCAGGGCCTCGTCGTCGAGCGAGACCGCGAACGGCCTCCCGGCCGCGGCACGCACGAGCCGCTTCGCCTGCCCGAACGCGCCGGTGGCGCCCGCGAGCCAGCCGCGCGCGACCTCCTCCGCCCGGCTCGGGAGGCGATCGGCGGCGACGACCTCGGTGACGAGTCCCCAGTCGAGCGCCTCGGCGGCCGTCAGCGTGCGCGACGTGAGCACGAGCTCGAGGGCGCGCCGCGCTCCCACCGCCTCGGGAAGCAACCAGCTGACGCCGCAGTCGGGCGTGAGCCCGGCATCGCTGTAGCGGCTCGAGAACGTCGCCGCGTCGGAGGCCACGATGACGTCGGCGACGAGCATGAACCCGAGCCCGCCGCCGGCGACCGGACCCTGCACGGCGGCGACGATCGGCTTCGCGCTCTCGCGCAGGTGCCGGTGGCCCTCGTGGATCACGTCGGCCAGCCGCGTGATCGTGCGGCCCGAGGCATCCGTCTCGCCCGCGAGTTCCGACATGGCACGCAGGTCGCCGCCCGCGCAGAACGCGCGCCCGGCGGCGTCGAGCAGCACCGCGCCGACGTCCTCGCGATTCGCGACCTCCTCGGCCAGGTCGCGCCAGCGCTCGATGGCGACCGGGTCGACGGCGTTCAGCCGATGCGGCCGGCTCAGGGTGATGCGGGCGAGCCCGTCGGTCACGTCGAAGCGGATCGCGTCATCGCCGGCTGCATCGCTCATGTCGGCCGAGTCTAGTTCGGCGCGGTGATCACCCGCGTGCGGCGTACGACTCCGCCAGCCGCCCGGCATGCGAGACCAGCACGTCGAGCACGGTGCGCACCGCGAGCCGCTCGGCGACGTCGGGTCGCACGAGCGCGACGATCTGGCGAGCGGATGCCACGCCGCGCAGCGGCCTGAGCACGACGCCGGGCGGCACCGTGCCCGACGTGTACCTCGGCACGAACGCGACCCCGAACCCCGCCTCGACGAACGCCTCGACGATGCGCATGTCGCTGAAGCGCTGGGCGACCTCGACCCGTCGCCCGCCGACCTGCTCGATCTCGTGCACGATCCGCTCGAAGGGGAACCCGGGCGGTACGCCGATCCAGGTCTCGTCGGCGAGGTCCTCGGGCGTGAGCCAGGTGCGGCCGGCGAGCCGGTGGCCGGTCGGCAGCCCGATGTCGAGCGGCTCGGTGAGCAGGGGCACGACCTTGAGCCCGCGGCCGCCCCAGGGCAGCACGCCGGGCATGGTGTGCGCGAGCACGATGTCGTGCTCGTTCGCGAGGTCGGCGAACTCGGCCAGCTCGGGGTCGAGGTCGGTCGCGTGCACGACGAGGCCCGCGATGTTCGCGAGGTCGGCGAGGACGGCCGGCAGCAGGGTCGCTCCGACCGTGGGGAAGGTGAGCAGCGTGACCTCGCCGCTCGGGTGGTTCCGGAACTCGTCCCACAGCGCCGTGGCGCGCTCGAGCGCGACGGCGACCTCGGTCGCGCTCCGCGCGAGCGCGTGCCCGGCGCTGGTGAGCACGACGCCGCGGCCGCTGCGTTGCGTGAGGGGCATGCCGGCCTCGCGCTCGAGCACCTTGAGCTGCTGCGACACCGCCGAGGGCGTGCGCCCCGCGGCCTCGGCGACGGCCGTCACGCTGCCGCGCTCGGCGAGCTCCCTGAGCAGGTCGAGGCGGCGAACGTCCATGTAGCTACGCTACATGATCGATGTAGGACTGTCAGATTGTGCTGAAGCGTTTCGCGCGCGAGAATAGAGGGGTCGAACACGCGCAATGGGGCCTCCGTCGCTCGACGCTCCCTGATCCTCGAAAGGAATCCGCCGTGTTCTCCTCCATCGTCCTCCTCAGCATCCTCGGCGTGGTCGCTCTCGTCGGCGTCGGCAGCTCGATCGTCGTCGTCGCTCGCGACGGATACCGCCGCATGCCGAAGGAGCAGTTCGCGCGCACCGTCTAGTCGCGCGACCGGGGCTCGGTCGCCCCGTTCCGAAGGGCCGCTGCGCGGGGGAGGGACACCCCCCCATTCCATCGCAGCGCGGCCTTCGTAAGGGCCGCTGCGCGGGGGAGGGACACCCCGCGGGGCGGCCCTTCGCTGTACCCGCCGCGGTGCGCTCGACACTCGCGGCCGCTCGCGTTAGCGTGATTCGACGGGTGCCGGTCGGCGCCCGCGAGTGCGAGCGCGCGACGTCCGATGCTCTCGACGCGTGGCTCGCCGACGGCGGGGAGGGCCGTGATGGTCGACGTGCACGACGACGCGATGCTCCGGCGGTTCCTGCTCGGCCTCGCCGAAGGCATGACCGCCGCACAGGAATCGATCGACCGCATCGTGGACACGATGGTCACCGTGTCCAGGGCGTACGGCCGCGACGATGTGGACCTCGTCGTGCTGCCGACGGTGATCATCGTGCAGACGGGCTCCGGCGACACCGGCCATGTCGCGCTGCGGACCGCGAGCGGCCCGCAACTCCGCTTCGACCAGATCGCGGCGCTCTACGACCTGCTCGAACGGGCGCGCCGGGGCGCCATCGATCCCGCGGCCGGCATCGACCGGCTGAATGAGATCGGTGCGATGCATCCCCGCCACGGCTGGCCCCTGCAGGTGTTCGGCCACGCCGTGCTGACCACCGGCCTCGCCCTGCTGCTCATGCCCACGTGGCAGGGCATCATGGTGGCGTTCGGGCTGGGCGCGCTGCTCGGGCTCGCCAAGCTGATCCGCTCACCGACGCTGCGCCTGGTCTTCCCCGTCGTGGCGGCCTTCGTCTCGGCCGTCACGGTGTTCCTGGTCGCCCTCGTGCTGCCGATCGGCGATCCGCTGCTCCTCCTCATCGCGCCACTGGTGACGTTCCTGCCGGGCGGCCTGCTCACCACCGCCACCATGGAACTGGCCGCGGGCCAGATGATCGCAGGAGCGTCGCGCCTGGTCACCGGCCTCGTGCAACTCGGCCTCCTCTCGTTCGGCATCCTCGCGGCAGGCTCCATCGTCGGCGTCGGTGCGTCGAGCTACGTACCGCTCGACGCCGCGGGGCGGCTCCCCTGGTGGACCGCGCTCGCCGGCGTGCTGCTGCTGGCCATCGGCGACGTGCTGCACTTCTCATCGCCGGGACGCACGTTCGGCTGGGTGCTGCTGGCGCTCGTCGTCGCGTACGCCGGGCAATCCGTCGGCGCACTCGTGGCCGGGCCGACCGTGAGCGGGTTCATCGGCGCGCTCGCCATGACACCGGTCGTGCTCTGGATCGCGACGCTGCGCCGGGGGGTACCGACGCAGTTGACCTTCCTGCCCGCGTTCTGGCTGCTGGTGCCGGGAGCGGCGGGGCTCTCGGGGCTGACCGAGGCGATCGGTACCAGCAGGGGCTTCGACGACTTCACCGAGGCGCTGACGTCGGTCATGGCGATCGCCCTGGGGGTGCTGATCGGCACGGCGCTGTACCGGGTCGTGCATCACGGCGCCGAGGAGCTCGCGAACTTCCACATCGACGTTCCTTCCGCCTTGCACGAGACCGAGCAGCCGCCGTTCTGGGCGCGACTGGTGCCGGGGACACCCCGAAGCATCTGGCAGCGCGCCGATCACCGCGCCCCGCCGCCCCCGCTCGCCACGCACCAGCCGGATGCCCCGGGTCCGCGCGGCGGCCGGACCTCTCGCGCCGGGCGTTCCTGAGCATTCTCCGCGTTCCCTCTCCCGGTCACCACGTAAACTCGTCGCGTGACCCAGCCAGACCCCCGCGGCGAGGCCGCCGACGTGCGCCGCCAGCTGATCGACCACATCTCCGCCGATGCGGTGTTCCACGGCGACTTCACGCTGACCAGCGGCAAGCAGGCCAGCTATTACGTCGACCTGCGCAAGGTGAGCCTCGACCACCGCGTCGCGCCGCTCATCGGCCAGGTCATGATCGACCTCATCGCCGACGTGCCCGACGTCGCGGCCGTGGGTGGCATGACCATGGGCGCCGACCCGATCGCGGCCGCGATCCTGCACCAGGGCGCGGCCCGCGGGCTCGCCTACGACGCGTTCGTGGTGCGCAAGGAGCCGAAGGACCACGGTCGCGGCAAGCAGGTCGAGGGTCCCGACCTCGCGGGCAAGCGCGTGATCGTGCTGGAGGACACGTCGACCACCGGCGGCTCGCCGCTGAAGGCCATCGCCGCACTCCGCGCGATCGGCGCCGAGGTCGCGGCCGTGGCCGTGGTCGTCGATCGCGCGACGGGCGCGCGCGAGGTCATCGAGGCCGAGGGCGTGCCCTACCTGTACGCGATCGGCCTGGAAGACCTGGGCCTGGCCTGATGCGAGCAGGCGACGAGCGCGGCGGCGCATTCGATCAGGACGGAGCCGACTGGCTGCTGGGCGAGCTCGCCCGCGGCGGCGCGCCCGACCCGAGCGCGCCGCGACCCGTCGTCGACCCGTCGCCCTTCGCACCGCCCGCTGCTGCGACGCCTGCCGCCGCGCAGCCGGCGCAGCCGGCGCCGATGCCGCCGCTTCCACCCGTACGACGGCATGAGGAGGTCGCCGACTGGTTCTCGGTCGCCGAGCCCGTCACCCACCAGCCACAGCCGGTCGACGACGCGGATGTCCCGACCCGCGCCCTCCCCGTGATCGGCGGGCCCATCGTGACGCCCGCGCCCGAGCAGCTCGCGCAGTTCACGCCGCCCGCCCGCTTCGTCGAGCCCGCCCAGCCCGACGTGTCGCCGAACGCGTGGGCACCGCCGCCCGTCGCGCCGGTGGCGCCTCCGGCCGTGCCCGCGCCGCCGCCCGGTCCGGTGACGCCGACGGCGCCGTTCGCACTGACGTGGGGGGACTCGTCGCTCGGGTCCGAAGAGGCGCTCCGCGCGGCGTTCGCGCAGCTGTCGCAGACGGATGCCCCGGATGCCTCGCAGCCGGCGTCCCCGTCGACGTCTGCGCACGCCCAGCCGGCGGCACCCGCACCCGCGCAGCCTGCCGCACCCGCGGCGCCGGCTGCACCCGCGCCGGCGCCGATGCCCTGGGAGTCGGCTGCGCCCGCCGCGCCCGCTGCAGCCGCGACGCCGTCGATGCCGGTGCCGCCGTCGGTTCCGACGCCCGAGCCGGAGGCCGACGTTCCGCCCTTCGCGGAGTTCGCGCCCCCCGTGGCCCGGCAGTCCTTCACGCCGTTGCCGCCGACCCCGCGCGCCCCGATCGGCGACTACGGAGCCGAACTCTGGTCGGCCCTCGCCGAGCCCGATCCCGAGCCGATCCGGCCGGCGGCACCTGTCACGCCGCCGCAGCCGTACGTCGAGCCGGCGGCGTACGCCGAGCCCGAGTACGCGCAGCCGCAGCAGTACGCGGAGCAGCCGTACGCGGAGCCGCAGCCGTACGCCGAGGAGCAGTACGCGCGGCCGCAGCCCTACGCGGAGCCGCAGCCGTACGCGGAGCAGCCGTACGCAGAACCGCAGCCGTACGTTAGTGAGCAGTACCCGGAGCCGCAGCCGTACGCCGAGGAGCAGTACGCGGAGCCCGAGCCCGCCCAGCCGGGGTATTCCGACCCGCGATACGCGCCTTCACCGTTCGACCGGTCGCAGTACGCGGAGCCGCAGCAGTACGCCGAGCAGCAGTACGCGGAGCCGCAGCAGTACGCGGAGCCGCAGCAGTACGCGGAGCCGCAGCAGTACGCGGAGCCGCAGTACGCGGAGCCGCAGCAGTACAGCCAGCAGCAGCCGTTCGCTCCCGGGCCGCAGTACGACCAGGCACCCTACGCCGAGCCGCAGTACGCCGCGGACCCCGAATACCCTGCTGACTCCCGCCAGTCGCTCGACGAAGATGCGGCCTCGCCGTTCCTCGAGGTGCGAGGGCCCGCCGGCACTCCCGCACCGGCCATGGCGGCAGGCTGGACCCTCGGGGACGCCGCCCTGCCGGCGGCCGCGGCCGGGGCCGCCGCCGCGCCCGAGGCCGAGGTCGAGGCCCCGCGCGTGCGCGCGCCATTCCCCGCATTCGCCTCGGTGCGCTGGGACGACCCGGCCGACGACGAGCCCGAGCCGGCTCAGACCCCGGTCGACGACCTGCTCGCGGCCCTCGGCGGCGGGCGCCCGGTGCCGCAGGCCGCCGCCGAGCCAGGCTCGCCGGTGCCGCCTCCCGGGCCGCCGGCCGAGGCCGCCGACTTCGCCGCCCTCGGCTTTGTGGAGGGCCTCGGCGACGACGGCCCGGACCGTGACGACTGGGACGACTTCGATGCTCCCGGCGCCGCCGAGGCGTTCGACGGAGCCGATGAGCCCGACGAGCCGGTGTACCTCTGGAACCTCCGGCCGGATCCGCACGCGCCCGACCCCAAGGCCGACCTCGACGACGACGCACCGCAGCCGTCGCAGCAGGCCTTCGGGTCCCAGCCCGCTTGGCAGCCCGAGCCCGAGCCCGAGCCGCAGCCGTACGAGCGCCGCAGTTGGCTCGCCTCGGCTGAAGACCCGTTCGCCCGGCCCGAGCCGACTCCGACCGCCGCGTTCGACCGGGCGGACCCCGAGACCTCGCCCGACGGCTTCGCGGCCCTCTTCGGCCCGGCGGCCGGTGCCGCGGCGGATTCCGGTGTCGCAGCGGGTTCGAGCGCCGGCTTCGGCGGGGGTGCCGCACGGGCATCGTCCGGCGGCTCGGGCGGCTTCGGCGGCCCGACCTCGGGCGGCGCCGGGCGGCCGGGCGGGAACGGTTCGGGCGGATCATCCGGTCGCGGCAATGGCCCGACCTCGGGCGGCGGCTCCGGCAAGCCGGACGGCAACCGAACCGTGAAGACCCTCGTGTGGGTCGCCGGCGGACTCGTCGCGGTGCTCGTGGTCGTCGGCCTCTTCTTCCTCGGCAAGAACCTGCCGGGCGGCAACGCCGACCCGGCGGACTCCGCGTCGGCTTCGGCGAGCGGATCGGGCGCCGCGTCCGAGGCGCCGGTGCCCGTGCCGACCGCCATGCAGCCGCCCGGCGTGCACGCGTGGGACACGCTCTTCGGCGGCGAGTGCATCGAGTCGTGGGGAGAGCTGGCCGCGTGGTCGGACGAGTTCACCGTGGTCGACTGCGCGGCGCCGCACACCGCGCAGCTCGTCTTCCGGGGCTCGCTGAGCGACGACCCGGCGGCGGCGTTTCCCGGCGAGGCAGAGGCGGGCGCGCAGGCCCAGGCGCACTGCGTCTCGGCGGGCGTCATCGATCCGGCCGCCGCGGCCGGGGTCCCCGACCTGCAGGTCCAGTCGACGTATCCGGTGAACGAGGCGCAGTGGACGTCGGGCCAGCGCGCCTACTTCTGCTTCGTGAGCCGCGCCGGCGGCGAGCCGTTGACCGGCTCGCTGCAGGGCACCGGCCCGACCGCATGAGCGCGCGGGTCGTCGTCGTCGGCTCGCTGAACGTCGACGCGACCTGCTACGTCGACGACTTCCCGGCCCCGGGGCAGACGATCGCGGCGACCGGGTTCCAGCTCGCGCTCGGCGGCAAGGGCGCGAACCAGGCCGTCGCCGCGCACGTCGCCGGCGCCGACGTGGCGTTGCTCGCGCGCGTCGGCGACGACGCCAACGGCGCGCTGGCGCTCGCGACGCTCGAGCGGCTCGGCCTCCCGACGGCCGGCATCCGCACGACGACGGATGCCCCGACCGGCGTCGCGCTCATCACGGTCGCCGCATCGGGCGAGAACACCGTGGTCGTGGCCGGTGGGGCCAACCTCGGGTGGACGATCGAGGCCGTCGACGCCCGCCGCGCCCACCTCGCCGACGCCGCGGTCGTGCTCACGCAGGGCGAACTCCCGGTCGTGGCGATCGAGCGCTGCGCCGCCCTGGCGCACGAGGTGGGCGCGAGGTTCGTGCTGAACCTGGCTCCTCCAGTCGGGGTCGGCGCGGCGACGGTCGCGCTCGCCGACCCGCTGGTCGTCAACGAGCACGAGGCGAAGGCGCTCGGCATCGGTCGCGACCTCGCCGCCGACGCCGCGCTCGGCCGATGGCTCGAGGCCGCCGTCGACGCCGTGGCAGCTGGCACCGCACGGTCGGTCGTCGTGACCCTCGGCGCAGCGGGGGCCGTGGCGGCAGGAGGCGCCGGGACGCACGACGCCTCCGCCCGGCCCGGCATCGCCGTGTCGGCCCCGCGGGTCCGGGCCGTCGATACGACCGGCGCCGGCGACGGTTTCACGGGCACGCTCGCGGCCTTCCTCGCCGAGGGTCGAAGTCTCCACGAGTCGGTGCGCCTGGCTGTGGCCGCGGCGTCGCTCGCGGTGCAGCGGCGCGGCACGGTCGACTCCTACGCCTCGCGCGACCGCGTGATCGAGGCATCCGCGGCCCTCACGATCGAATCGAGCGACGCATGAGCATCCCCGTCATCATCGACTGCGACCCCGGCCACGACGACGTCTTCGCCCTGTGGCTCGCGGCGGGGCATCCATCGCTCGACCTGCTCGCCGTGACGACCGTCGGCGGCAACGTGCCGCTCGAGCACACCAGCCGGAACGCGCGCGTCGCGCTCACCGTCGCCGGCGTGACGGATGTCCCCGTCGCGGCCGGCGCCGCCGGTCCGCTCGCTCGCGAGCTCTCGACCGCGGAATGGATCCACGGCGAGAACGGCCTCGGCGGACCCGAACTGCCCGAGCCCGCGTTCGGGCTCGACCCGCGCGGGGCGACCGCGCTCATGGCCGACGTGCTCGCCGAGGCATCCGAACCGGTCGCCGTCGTCGCGACTGGACCGATCACGAACGTCGCCGTGCTGCTGCGCGACCGGCCCGAGGTGGCGCCGCGCATCCGCGAGATCGTGTGGATGGGCGGATCGACCGAACGCGGGAACGTCACGCCCTACGCCGAGTTCAACGCGTGGGTCGACCCCGAGGCGCTCGACCTGGTGCTGCGCAGCGGCATCCCGTTCACGATGGTGGGGCTGAACGTCACGCACCGCGCGCTCGTGACGGCCGAGGTGCGGGCCCGGCTCGCCGCGCTCGGCACGCGGACGTCGGCGTTCGGCGACGAGTTGCTCGACTTCTTCTGCCGAACCAACGACGAGGTCTTCGGGCTGCCCGACGGCCCGCTGCACGACCCGGTCGCCGTGGCCGTCCTGGCCGATCCCGGATGCGTCGACGTCGTGCGCACCCGGCTCGACATCGAGCTCCTGGGCGGCGAGACCGTCGGCGCCACGGTCGTCGACCTCGACGGGATGCTCGCGCGCGAGCCCAACGCGGGGGTCGCGGTCGGCCTCGACGTCAACCGGTTCTGGGGCCTGGTCGAGGAGGCGATCGGCCGGCTCGCCTGACGCCTGCCGAGCGGCAGCCCGACCCGTACACTGAGGGCATCCGCACGGCGACGGGGAGGTTGCGATGGATTGGTCGTTCTGGGTCGGCCTCGGTCTCATCGCGGCCCTGTGGGGCGCGTCGCAGTGGTTCTTCTCCTGGCGCCGTCATTCCGAGCAGGTGCGTGCGCGCAGCCGTGAGCAGGCCGACGGCATCGTCGACGCCGAGCGGGCGCGCGAGCAGGGCCGCTACTGGAGCGGGTTCGGCGGCTGACCGCCCACGGTCGCGTGACGGCGCGTGACGCCGGCGCGGCGACGCGCTCGTGACGGTACGTTGCGCGCTGGTGCGCACCCGGTGACGACGCGTGACCCTGCGTCGCGCTGTCTTTCCGTTCACGACGGACGGTGACGGGCGCATTCGCGGTGCCGGGAATCGGACCGGAGCATGGGGCTCACCCGTCCACGAGACCAGGAAGAGGCAGCAACCATGACCGCACCGAACGACGCGCCGCAGAGCGAACTCCGCAACGCTCTGGAGCAGCGAAACAAGCGCCGGCGCACCGGCTGGATCGTGGGAGCGGGCGTCGCCGTGCTGGCGCTCGCCGCCGTCGGCACCGTCATCGCGGTGAATCTCGCCGGGAACGGCGACGCGGCGGTCGCCGATGCCGCGGAGACCGTCCACCTGAAGGTCGCCGGCTCGGGCGAGAGCGCCCTGCAGGACGCCGTCGCCGAAGTCGCCGCCGAGCACGACATCGAGCTCGAGTGGGTCAACTTCACCGACGACTGGACACTGCCGAACAGCTCGCTCGTCGCGGGAGAGGTCGACGCCAACGCGTTCCAGCACGGCGCGTTCCTGAGCGCCTTCAACGTCGAGAACGACGCCGAGCTCGTGCCGGTCGTCTCGACGGTCATCGTCGAGTGGGGCATCTTCTCGTCGAAGCTCGAGGAGCTCGACGAGCTGGCCGACGGCGCCCGCGTCGTCATCCCCGATGACGCCGCGAACGGCGGCCGGGCGCTCGGGATCCTCGCCGCCGCGGACCTGATCGAGGTCGACCCCACCGCCGGCATCTACCCGACGCCCGACGACGTCACCTCGAACCCGAAGCAGCTCGAGTTCGTGCCGATCAAGGCGCTGACCATCCCGCAGCAGCTCGACGACCCGACCGTCGACGCGGTGGTGGTCGGCACGTCGTACTTCGACCCCAGCCAGGGCGTCACGGCGGATGACGCGCTCTACCTCGACGACGCGCTCGCCGACCACTCGCTCCCGTACGTGAACTTCATCGCGACCACCGCCGAACGCGCCGATGACGCAGTCTGGGAGACGCTCCGGGAGGTCTACGCAGACCCGCGCGTGCAGGCGGCGAATGACGAGGACACCCACGGTGCCGCGGTGATCGTCGACATCCCTGCCGAGAAGCTGCAGGACAAGATCGTCGAACTCGAGGAATTCGCCCGCGCGAACGGCTGAGCGCCGGGGCGGCCGGGGAACCGCCTCCCGGCCGCCGCCACGGCATCCGCACCACCGATGGGAGCATCATGACGACCGCCACCGCCACCGCCACCGCGGTGCCCGTCCGGGGCGCCGGGGTCGACGCGGCGCCCGCCCGCGCCACCGCCCAGACGACCGCCATCGCCTTCGAGGACGTGTCGAAGACCTTCGCCGTCGACGGTCGCGAGTTCGACGCGCTGAAGCGAGTGAACCTGTCCGTCGAACGGGGCGAGATCTTCGGCATCGTCGGGTACTCCGGCGCCGGCAAGTCGACGCTGCTGCGCACGGTCAACGGACTGGACCGCCCCACGAGCGGACGCGTCGTCGTCGACGGCCACGACGTCGGCTCGTTGAATCCGCGCGACCTCAGCCGGCTGCGGCAGCGCATCGGCATGATCTTCCAGCAGTTCAACCTGCTGCAGTCGCGGACCGTGTACCAGAACGTCGCCTACCCGCTGAAGCACGCGGGAGTCCCCAAGGGCGAACTGCTCGACCGGGTGGAGGAACTGCTCGACTTCGTCGGCCTGGCCGACAAGGCGCTGCAGTACCCCAACCGGCTCTCAGGCGGTCAGAAGCAGCGGGTCGGCATCGCCCGGGCGCTCGCGAACCGCCCGGACATCCTGATCTCGGACGAGGCGACGAGTGCGCTCGACCCGCAGACGACGGGTGAGGTGCTCGACCTGCTCCAGCGGGTGAATCGCGAGTACGGGGTGACGATCCTCCTCGTCACGCACGAGATGGACGTCGTGCGACGCATCGCGGACCGCGTCGCCGTGATGCAGCGCGGCGAGATCGTCGAGCACGGCACCGTCTACGACGTGTTCGCCGATCCGGTGCACCCGACCACCCGCCGGTTCGTCTCGTCGGTGATCTCGCACGAGGCCGCTGAGTCCACGCTCGAGCGCATCCGCCGCGTGCACGACGGCCGGCTCGTGCGCATCCACGTCGGCGATCGGGGGTCGAACGACCCATTCCTCTCCCGCATCGCCCGCACCCACCGCGTCGACTTCAACGTCGTCTACGGCGGCGTGAGCGAGCTCCAGTCGCGGCTCTTCGGCACCCTCACCGTCGAACTGCTCGGCGCGGATGCCGATGTCGACGCTGCCGTGCGCGAACTGGCGGGCATCGTCGAGGTCACGGACGTCGCCATCCGCGAAGGAGCATCCATTGCCTGAGACCGATTTCTCGACCCTGTTGCCGAAGATCTGGAATGCGCTCCTCGAGACGCTCGTCATGGTCACCGGCGCCTTCATCGCCGCCGCCGTGCTCGGTGTGCTGCTCGGGCACGTGGTCTATGCGACCCGAGCCGGCAATCTCCTGCAGAACGCGACGGTGTTCACCGTCATCAACGCGGTCGTGAACATCGTGCGTCCGGTGCCCTTCATCATCGTCGCGGTCGCCCTCATCCCCGTGACCCGGATCGTGATGGGCAGCAGCATCGGACCGGTTGCCGCGATCTTCCCGCTCGCCCTGGTCGCCAGTGTGGCGATCGCGCGCATCGCGGAGTCGAACCTCGTCGCCGTCGACCCGGGCGTCGTCGAGGCCGGTGCGGCGATGGGCGTCCGACCGTGGCGCGTGCTCTTCACCATCGTGATCCCGGAGGCGCTCGGCCCGCTCGCCCTCGGGCTGACCTACATCTTCGTCGCCCTCGTCGACGCGACCGCGGTCGCCGGCGTGATCGGCGGCGGCGGCCTCGGCAACCTCGCGATGACCTACGGCTACCAGCGCTTCGACTGGGTGACGATGTTCATCGTCATCGCCGTGCTCATCGCGATCGTCCAGCTCGCCCAGTTCGCGGGCAACCGCATCGCCCGCCTCGTGATGCACGAGGGCAGGTGATGCGGGTGCCGACCTTCGATGAGGCCGCCTTCCGTGCGGCGGTCGACGCATTCGCACCCGGCGCGGCCGAGCGCGAGCGCGACCGGACCCTGCTCTTCGCCGAGGTGTCCCGCCTGCAGGAGCTCGGCTTCGGCGCGCAGCGGCTGCCTGCCGAGCTCGGCGGTCCCGACGAGGCCTTCGAGGCGGTCATCGCCCGACTCATCGACCTCGCCGCCGCCGACTCGAACCTCGCGCACGTGCAACGAGGCCACCTCGCGTTCGTGGAGGCCCTGCGCCTCGACTCGGTGCCCGAGGCCGACCTGCGCGAGCAGGCTCCGCGTCTGCGCACCTGGGCCGGACGCATCCTCGCCGGGGAGTTCGTCGGCAATGCCCAGTCGGAGCGGCAACTGCTCGGTGAACTCGGGACGCGGCTCCAACGCGATGACCACGGGCTTCGGCTCACCGGGCGCAAGTACTACACGACGGGCTCGATCTACGCGGACTGGATCCACCTCTCGGCGCTCGAGGGCGACGAGCGCGTCGCGGTCACCGTCTCGGCACGGCAGCCGGGTGTTCGGACCATCGACGACTGGGACGGCTTCGGCCAACCGCTGACGGGGAGCGGCACGACCGTGTTCGACGGGGCGGTGGTCGACGCCGCCGAGGTGAGCTCGGCCGGCGATCCGTCCCGCTGGACGCTCATCGGCGCGGTCTTCCAGCTGGTGCTGCTCGCGGTGGTCGCGGGCATCGCGCGGCGCGCCCTCGACGACACCGTCGAGTACGTACGGCCCCGCGAACGCACCTTCGGCTATCCGGGCGCCCGCCCGCCACGAAACGACCCGCTGGTGCAGGCGCAGCTCGGACGGCTCTCGGCCGCGTCCGCCGCCGCTCGCGCCGTCGTGCTCGACGCGGGCCGTACCCTCGGGGCGGTCCTCGAGCGCACCCGCGCCGGGACCGCGGGGCCGACCGAGGCGCGCGACGCGCAGCTGCAGGTCTTCCGCGCCCAGCACACCGTGCCGGCCCTGGTGCTCGACGTCCTGACGGAGCTGTTCGAGGTCGGCGGAGCCTCCGCCGTCGGCACCGGCCGCGCGCTCGATCGGCACTGGCGCAACGTCCGGACGATCGCCTCGCACAATCCCACGGCGCAGCGCCTCGCCGCGCTCGGCCAGTTCGAGCTCGATGGCACGCTCCCCGACTGGCAGGCCCCTGGGGCGCCCCAAGCCGCGGAGGTTCGAGAGGCGGCGCTCCGATGACGCTCACCGAGAGGCTGCCGCCCGTTTCCGGCGAGGGCCGTTCCGGCACGCTCGTGGAACGGTTCGCCGCGCTGTTCGACGAGCTCGGCGAAGGCGCCGTCGCGCGCGAGCGCGACCGTCGGCTGCCCCATGCCGAGGTGGCGCGGCTCCGCGACGCCGGCTTCACGAAGGTGACGCTGCCCGTCGAGTTCGGCGGCGACGGTGCCTCGCACGCCGAGTTCTTCGACCTGCTCGCCGAGCTGGCACGCCGCGATCCCAACCTCGCCCAGCTCTTCCGCTCGCACTTCGCCTTCGTCGACCGGACGGCGCTCGCAGCCGCCTCGCGGGAGCGGGACGCCCGCTTGCGGCTCGTCGCCGAGGGACTCGTCATCGGGAACGCCTCCCACGAGCGCTCCGCGGCGAAGGTCGGCTCGTTGTCGACGAAGCTGACCCTCGCGGCCGACGGCGGTCTCCGGCTGAGTGGAACGAAGCACTACAGCACGGGCACCCTGTTCGCCGACCTCGTCTCAGTGACCGCCGAAGACGACGACGGCGAGCAGGTCGCGGTGCTCGTCCGCGCGGATGCGCCCGGCGTCGACCGGGTCGACGACTGGAACGGATTCGGGCAGCGGCTCACCGGCAGCGGAACCACCGTCTTCGACGGCGTGCGGGTCGATCCGGGCGAGGTGTCGCGCGTCGGCGACCGTCGGCCCTCGCACGGATCGGCCTACGTGCAGCTCGTGCTGCTCGCCGTGGTCTCCGGGATCGGCCGTGCGGTCGTGGACGATGCCGTGCGCTTCGTGCGCGCCCGCACCCGCGTCTACAGCCACGGCAGCGGTTCGACCTCCTCGGCGGACCCCATCGTGCAGGAGACCATCGGCGAGCTCGACGCACTCGCCTTCGCGGCCGACGCCGCCGTGGGCGCGCTCGCCGCCGGGCTCGACCGCTCGACCGCGGCGCAACTCGCCGGCGTCGACGATGCCGCACTGCGACCCATTATCGAGCGGCTCGACGCCGACACCGCACGAGCACAGCTCGTGGTGCTGCCGAGCGTCCTCGACGCGGCGACGAAGCTCTTCGAGGTCGGCGGCGCGAGCGCCACCGACTCCGACCTCGCCCTCGATCGGCACTGGCGCAACGCCCGCACGATCGCCTCGCACAATCCGGCGCGGTACAAGGCGCGCGCCCTCGGCGAACTCCGGCTCGCCGGAACGCCGGTGACCGGATGGTGGAGCACGGGCGAATCCTGACGTCCGACCGCCCGTCGTTCGACCCGGGCGTGGTCACGCACGGCGTAGCCTCGTCACGTGGTCGCACACGAGAACGAACCCCCGACGACGGCGCGCGAGCAGCTGGCGGCGCTCGCCTCGACCGACGGCGGCCTCGGCCCGTGGATCGCGGAGGCACCGGCGAACCCCGACTCGCGCCCGGCCGCGGTGCTCCTCCTCTTCGGGGTGCTCGACGGCCGGCCCAGCGACCACGACGCGCAGGTCCGCGCGGTCTCGAGCGACCTCGACGTGCTGCTGCTCTCGCGCGCAGCGACCCTGCGTTCGCACGCCGGGCAGGTCGCGTTCCCGGGCGGCCGCATCGACCCGGGCGACGACGGTCCGATCGGCGCCGCCCTGCGCGAGGCGCGCGAGGAGACCGGGCTCGACACCGCGGGCGTCGAGGTGCTCGGCACGCTCGACGAGCTGCCGCTGCCGTACTCGCAGCACCTCGTGACGCCCGTGATCGGCTGGTGGCGGCAGCAGTCGCCAGTGCGCGTGGTCGACGTCGCCGAGTCCGCCGATGTGTTCCGAGCGCCGGTCGCCGACCTGCTCGCCGCGGCGAACCGCCGCACGACGGTGTTCCGCCGCGACGGTGAGGAGTGGCGCGGGCCGGGCTTCCTGGTCGCCGGCTCGGCCGGGACGCACGTCGTGTGGGGGTTCACCGCGCTCGTGCTCGACACCCTGTTCGACCGGCTCGGCTGGACCGAGCCCTGGGATCGCGAGCGCGAGATCGAGCTCGAGCCGTAGGTCGGGATTCCCGCGCGCCCGTCGGTCGAGGAGCGACGAAGGAGCGTATCGAGACCACGTCACCGGGTCTCGATACGGCGCTGGCGCGCCTCCTCGACCGACGCGGTGGAGGCGCCGGCCTACAGCTCGGTCTCGGCGGGCTCGGCCACGACGAGTTCGTGCACGCCCGTGAGCACCTCGTCGGGGCGGAACGGGTAGCGCTCGATCTCGCGCCGGTCGCTGATGCCGGTCAGCACGAGCACGGTGTGCAGGCCCGCCTCGATGCCCGCGACGATGTCGGTGTCCATGCGGTCGCCGATCATCGCGGTGTTCTCGGAGTGCGCGCCGATCTTGTTGAGCGCCGACCGGAACATCATCGGGTTGGGCTTGCCCACCACGTACGGCTCCTTGCCCGTCGCCTTCGTGATGAGCGCGGCGATCGCCCCGGTCGCCGGCAGCGGTCCGTCGGCGCTCGGGCCCGTGGCATCCGGATTGGTGACGATGAATCGCGCGCCCGCGCCGATCAGCCGGATCGCCTTGGTGATCGCGTCGAACGAGTAGTTGCGCGTCTCGCCGACGACGACGAAGTCGGGGTTCGTCTCCGTCATGATGTAGCCGGCCTCGTGCAGCGCCGTGAGGATGCCGGCCTCGCCGATCACGAACGCCGAGCCGCCGGGCAGCTGCTGCTTGAGGAAGTCGGCCGTCGCGAGCGCCGAGGTCCACAGCCGGTCCTCGGGGACGTTCAGGCCCGATGCGCGAAGCCTCGCCGAGAGGTCGCGCGCGGTGAAGATCGAATTGTTGGTGAGTACGAGGTAGGGCGTGCCCGCGTCCTCCCACTGCTGCAGCAGGTCGGCGGCGCCCGGCAGCGCGTGGTTCTCGTGCACGAGAACGCCGTCCATGTCGGTCAGCCAGCACTCGACCTCGTCGCGTCGTCCCATGCGTCCAGCGTAGAGGGCGGGCATGTCGGGCCGGTGACGGCCGCGTGACGGGCGGCTCGCGGGCCTACGCGCTCAGCCAGATGCCGCGGGCCGCCTCGGCGGCGACCTCGACGGGGCGGGCGTCGACGGAGATCCGCACGGCGTCGGCCGAGGCATCCGTCACCGCGATCTCGACGCCGGGGCCGACGCCCGCCGCCTCGAGGTCGCGCAGTACGTCGGGATCGCGATCGGAGATGCGGATGACGCGGCCCGTGTGCCCCGCGGGCGCATCGGCCAGCAGCACGAACGCCTCGACGGCGATCGACCCGTCGGCGGCGGGGATGGCGTCGCCGTGCGGATCGCGGGCCGGGCGCCCGAGTCGCGCGTCGATCGCCTCGAGCAGCCGGTCGCTGACCGCGTGCTCGAGCACCTCGGCCTCGTCGTGGACCTCGTGCCAGCCGTATCCCATCTCGCGCACGAGCCAGGTCTCGATCAGCCGGTGCCGGCGCACGACCGCGAGTGCGCGCGCGCGCCCGGCGTCGGTGAGCCGCAGCGGGCCGTAGGGCACGTGCGCGATCAGCCCGGCGGCGGCCATCTTCTTGACCATCTCGGTGACCGACGAGGGCGCGACGCCGAGTCGGTCGGCGAGCACCTTGGGCGTGATGGGGTCGGGTTGCCACTCGGTGTGCGCGTACACCGTCTTGAGGTAGTCCTCGATCGCGGGATTCTTGCTGGCCGGCATCGGGCTCAGGATATCGGGGATCGGGGACGGGGCTCTTGTCGAACACGCGTGTTCATGTTAGCTTTCGCGAACACGACTGTTCGAGTTACTCGGGAGGGAGTACTCAGATGTCCACTTCGACCGGCGATACGCCCGTGGCGACCATCAGGAACCCGCGGCGGTGGCGGATGCTGGCATTCCTCGGCATCGCCCAGCTCATGCTCGTGATCGACGTCACCGTCGTCGCGCTGGCGCTTCCGCAGATCGGCACCGACCTCGATCTCTCTCGCGCATCGCTCACCTGGGTGGTGAGCATCTACGCCCTCGTCTTCGGCGGGCTCATGCTGCTCGGCGGCAAGGCCGCCGACGTCGTCGGAAGCCGGCGCGTCGTGTTGGCCGGGCTCGCCGTCTTCACCATCGCGTCCCTCGTCACGGGCTTCGCGACCGATGCGGTCACGCTGCTCGCCGGCCGCGCGCTGCAGGGCCTCGGCGCGGCGGCGATGTCACCGGCGGCGCTGGCCGTGATCGCCCGCACGTTCGACGGCGCCGAACTGGCCAAGGCGCTGGGCGTCTGGTCGGCGCTCGGCGGCGCCGGCGCAGCGCTCGGGGTGCTGCTCGGCGGGCTCCTGACCTCGGGTCCGGGCTGGTCGTGGGTGTTCTGGATCAACGTGCCGATCGGCGTCCTCCTGTTCATCGCCCTCTGGCGGACCATCCCGTCGATGCCGGGCTCCGGCGGCCGACTCGACTGGCTCGGCGCCGCGCTCGTGACCGGCTCGACCGCATCGGTGATCACCGGGCTCGTGAGCGCCGGGGATGCCGGCTGGCTCAGCTTCGCCGCCCTGCTGCCCATCCTCGCCGGAGCGGTCGGCTACTCGCTCTTCGCGTGGCGGCAACGCGTCGCCCGAAACCCGCTGCTCGAGATCGGGATGCTCACGCGGCCACCCGTCGTGGCGGGCCTCGGCCTGATCTTCGTCGCCACCGCGCTGATGATCGGCATCTTCTTCCTCGGCTCGTTCATCTTCCAGCGAGTCCATGGGTTCTCGGCGCTGGACACCGGGCTGGTGTTCATCCCGGTCGCGCTCGGAACGATCGCGGGCGCTCAGATCGGGGGCCGCGCCGGGCCCCGCATCGGGGTGCGCACGGTCGCCGTGATCGGCCTGCTCGTCAGCGCGCTCGGGATGGCCGCGGCAGCGGGCATCCCCAGCATGACGGTGCTCGTGATCGCGATGAGCGTCGCGGCGCTCGGCATCGGGATGGTGTTCGTGTCCGCGTCGACCAGCATGTTCACCGCGATCGCGCCGCACGAGGCGGGCGTCGGCTCTGGGGCGCTGAGCACGATGCACGAGTTCGGCGCGGCGACGGGTGTCTCGGCCGTCTCCAGCGTGGCCGCAGCCGCGCTCGTCGACGACGCGTTCGCCGCCTACGACCTCGGATTCTGGTTCGCCGCCGTGGTCGCCGCCGCTTCCGGCCTCGTGGCCCTCGTGCTCGTGCCCGGCCGCAAACGGGCTGCGACGGCGTAGCGGCGCCGCGGGGCTTCGCGCGATGGCCGCGTCGCCGGCCTCTATCGAGAGGTCGGCGATGCGAGCAGGGCGAGTGCGGTGTCGCGGACGAGCCTCGGGGCCTCGTCCGCGTCGAGCTCGCCGCGATGCACCGAGCCCGACGCGGCGTGCAGCACCGCTTGGATCGCCGTGATCTGCCACTCGACCGGCATGTCGGCACGGAATCGGCCTGCACGGCGGCCGCGTTCCACGAGAGCGCGCGCCCGCTCGTGCAGCCCCACGTGCGCACGACGCATCGCCTCGGGTGGAAGCACCTGACCGGCGGCGACGACGATCCCGCCGAATCGATGCGTCAGGTGCCAGGTCGTCTCGAGCAGTCGTGCCATCGCCTCGCCCGCGTCGCCGCTCAGGTCGATGTCGCTCAGCGCCGCCTCGGTCTGGGCGACGGCGCGGGTGGCGACTTCGGTGACGAGGGCGGTACGCGAGTCGAAGTGGCCGTACAACGTCACTCGACCGACCCCGGCGGCCTTCGCGATCTCCTGGACGCTGGCGTCGGGGTCGACGGCCAGGAGAGCCGTGGCCGCCTCGATGATGGCCTCGATGTTCCGTCGCGCATCCGCGCGCTTCGGCGGTGCAGTGGTCGTGGACACGGAAGCCCCTTCCTGTACAGCTGTGTTCAGCTTAGTCCGCGCCGGCCCGAGCGGGCCGCGGCGGAGGGTGCGCCGCGGCACGTGTGGCCCCTCGCCTCAGGCGCCCGTGAGCACGAGCCAGAGCAGCATCCCGTTCAGCGTGATCAGGAACACGGATGCCGCGACGCCCGCGGCCGTCGTCGCCCAGTGGTTGCGCCAGCGGCCGAGGAGGCCCTGCTTCGCCGTCAGCCAGACGAGCGGCACGAGCGCGAACGGGATGCCGAAGCTCAGCACGACCTGGCTGAGCACCAGCGAGAGCGTCGGGTCGAAGCCGAGGGCGAGAATCGCGAGCGCGGGCACGAGCGTCACCAGACGGCGCAGCAGCAGCGGGATGCGCACCCGCAGCAGCCCGTGCATGATCTCGGCGCCCGCGTAGGCGCCGACCGACGTCGACGCGAGGCCCGAGGCCAGCAGCCCCACCGCGAAGAGGGTGGCGATGACGGGGCCGAGTGCCGCGTCGAGTGCCGCGTAGGCGCCCTCGAGGCTGTCGGTGCCCGGAACGCCCGCCAGGTTCACGGCCGCGAGCAGCAGGATGCAGAGGTTCACGGTGCCGGCGATCGCCATCGCGATCGTGACATCCCACCGCGTCGCGCGCAGCAGCGCGTCGGTCGGGAGGCGCGTCGCCGTGCCCGGCAGCAGTTCGGGAGCGTCGGTTCCGCGGGTGATGCGGAGCCACGAGGGGCCCCGGACGGCGCCGGTCGAGGGGATGCCTCGGGCCGAGGCATCCGCACCGCCGGCCTGCCCGCCCGGCGTCGCGAACCGGTCGCGCGAGAGCGCCGAGTGCGCGTAGATCGCGTGCGGCATGATCGTGGCGCCCAGGATGGATGCCGCGAGCAGGACCGAGTTGGTGTCGGCGAACCGCGGCACGAGACCGGCGAAGAGTCCCGCGGGATCGGGCGGGGCCACGAAGACGCCGACCGTGAACCCGACCGCGATGATCGCGAGCAGGCCGACGATGACGAACTCGAACGTGCGCGGACCGCGTCGCGACTGCACGACGAGCAGCACCATCGACACCGTGCCCGTGATGAGCCCGCCCCAGATGAGCGGCACGCCGAACAGGAGGTTGAGCGCCACGGCGCCGCCGATGACCTCGGCGAGGTCGGTCGCCATCGCGACGAGTTCGGCCTGCAGCCAGTACGCGCGCCGGCTCCACGCGTTGCGCAGGCGGCCGCCGAGCACCTCGGGCAGGCTGCGGCCGGTGACGATGCCGAGCTTGGCCGACAGGTACTGGATGAGCCAGGCCATCACGTTCCCCAGCACCACGACCCACACGAGCAGGTAGCCGTACTGCGCGCCCGCCGTCATGTTGCTCGCGACGTTGCCGGGGTCGAGATACGCGACGCCTGCGACGAGCGCCGGCCCGATCAGCCAGGCGATGCGAGGTACGGATGCCTCGCGCCGAGGCCGTGGGCCCGGTCGGCGCCCGGACCGCGGCTCGGTGCCGGGGTGCGTCTCGGTGCCGGGGTGCGTCTCGGGTTGCGCCGGCCCCGGCCGGGCGGGCTCCGGCTGCGTCGTCTCGTCGTCGAGCGTTTTCGGCATGCCGAAATCGTACACATCTTTCGGCGCACCGAAAGTGCAAACCGAAGGAGAATCTGCGCGGCGCGCCGCCGCGGCAGGGCGTGTCGGCCTGGATCTCCTCCGGTCGGTCCCACCCGGCGGGGCACCTGGGGCCGGATACGTTGGTGAGGTGACCGATCGTGATTCGGATGCCACCGACCCCGAGCCCGAGCCCGCACCCGAGCCCGAGCCCGAGCCCGAGCTTCCGGCGCACGGCGTCGGGCCGTGGCCGGGCGGGCCCGAGGCGTGGCCCGACGACCCGCACTACGACCCCGAACTGCTCGAGCACGGCGACGCCCGCAACGTCGTCGACCGCTACCGGTACTGGCGGCTCGAGGCGATCGTGGCCGACCTCGACCGGACGAGGCATCCGTTCCACGTCGCGATCGAGAACTGGCAGCACGACATGAACATCGGCTCGATCGTGCGCACCGCCAACGCGTTCGCCGCCGACACCGTGCACATCATCGGCCGGCGGCGCTGGAACAAGCGCGGCGCCATGGTGACCGACCGCTACCAGCACCTCGACCACCACGCCGATGTCGCGGCATTCGCGGCGTGGGCGCACGAGGCATCCGTGCCGATCATCGCCGTCGACAACGTGCCCGGGGCCGTGCCGATCGAGGCGTTCGCGTGGCCCGAGCGGTGCGTGCTGCTCTTCGGACAGGAGGGGCCGGGACTGTCGCCCGAGGCGCAGGCCGCCGCCGACGTCGTCGTCGAGATCACCCAGTACGGCTCGACCCGGTCGCTGAACGCGAGCGCCGCGGCGGCGATCGCCATGCACTCGTGGATCCTGAGCCACGCAGCGCCCGCGAGCGGCTGACCGTCAGGGGGCGGGTACCACCGTCCAGTCGATCCGTTGCGCGGTGCTCGCTCCGGGCGCCAGGGTCGTGAGGGCGCCCATGACCTCGAGTTCGCCGTACGCGCTGCCCGGTGCGCCCGGAGCGAACGACGCCCCCCTGCGGGCGTAGACCGCGACCCGGCTGTCGGCGTCGGGATGCGGCAGGCCGGGCTCGGGGTCGAATGCCCAATCGAACCCGGCTCCGGAGGCGAGCCGGTACCCGGCCCGTCCGGTCGCGTGGGGGAACCCGACCTTGCCGTCGGCGCCGTGCAGCCGGACCCGCCACGACCCCTCGGAGTGCGTCGCGCGAACTTCCCCGCCCAGTTCGACGGGCGGTCGAGCGTCGGCCGCGACCAGCACCGTGCAACCCGGTTCCGCCGGCACCTGGCAGACCTCCCAGATCGCCCAGGTCACCGGCCGCGGTCCGGCATTGCGGAACTCGGTGCGCTGGCGGAACCCGCGGCCGTCATCCGGCACGTCGAACCGGCGCTCGACCTGCAGGCCCGTGGCGTCATCCGGTGCCGCGATGAGGGTCACGCGCTGCACGTCGCCGATCCGCGCGACGCTCGCCCGGAACGGCGAGCCGTCGATGGGCCCGGGCGGTCCGCCCCACGAATCCTGCGGCGCCGGCCAGGCCTTCGAGCCGCCCGCGTTGGTCCACGCCCCCTCCGGCGCCTGCCATGCGCGTTCGTCGCGCCAGAGCAGGTCGATGCCGTCGACGCGCACCGCCCACAGTCGACCGCCGGGCGAAGGCAGGAACGAGAGCTCGAGCGCCCCGGCGCGCACCGCGAGCGCGCCGGTCATGAGGTCGGAATCCATGAATGCTCCGCACGGAACCCGAGCAGTCGCTCGGCGGGTTCGAGGTCGATCGGCACCTCGCGTCCCGCGAAGCGTCGCCGGCGCGGCACGCCGGGATGGTAGGCGTCGAGCAGGTGCTCGGTGTCGAGGGGGCTCAGGACATCGGGTGCGGCGACGTAGACGACGTGCGCGCCCGGTGCGCTCGGCGAGAGTCCGGCGAGCATCGCGCGCGCCGCGTCGCGCGTGTCGAGGTAGCTCCAAAGGTCGGGTGCTCCCGCGGCCGGGTCGGCGCGGAACCGGGCGGCCTGCCCGGCGAGCTCGGTCGCCGACCCGATGAACGGCAGCCGCAGCGACACGACGCGCAGGTCGTCGCGACGGGCGAACAGGTCGGCGGTCGCCTCGTCGACGCGCTTGCCCAGGGCGTACGGGTCGGTCGGCTGCAGGGGGATGCCGGCGTCGAACGGCAGGTACGGGGCGGCGAGCGGGCGCGTGGCGAACGGCAGACCGCAGATCGCGTAGCTGCTCGCGATGGCCGCCCGGCCGACGCCGTGCCGGCTCGCGGCGTCGAGCACGACGAACGTCGCGCGCGTGTTCTCGCCGAACACCTCGACGGCCGTGCCCTCGTGCGGCGACGGCCGCGCGGCGAGGTGGACGACGGCGTCGGCGCCCGCGATGGCCTCGTCGACGGCGGCGGGGTCGCCGGCATCGCCGACCACGAGGTGGTCGGCACCGTGCCGGGCCGCAGTCCCGCGGTCTGCCGGCGTGCGCACCAGGGCCGAGCCCGCGATGCCGCGCGCGGCGAGCAGGTCGAGCACGGCTCGCCCCACGCGCCCGCCGGCGCCGGTCACGAGGACGCGGCGCGGATCGGCGGTCATCCCCGTGGCGCCGCGGTGGAGGCCCGAACGTTCAGGCGGGGCTCGACCTGCGCATGCACGACCGGAGCGTCCGGCCCCTCGGCGATGCGCTCGAGGAGCATGCGGGTGGCGAGCACGCCGACCTGCGCGCGGTCGGGGGCGACGGCCGACAGCGGCGGGTCGGCCAGCGCCGAGATCTCGTCGTCGTAGGCGATGATCGACAGGTCGTCGGGAACGGTGAGCCCGAGGCCCCGGGCGCGCTGCATGAGCGCCAGCAGCGAGTTCTCGTCGCCGTGGCAGAAGAGGGCCGTCGCGCCGTGCTCGCGAATCCGGTCGAGCACGGACTCGACGCCGCCGGAGGCCCAGCTCGGGCCGACGCCGAGTTCAGCGGCGCCGAGCGCGAGCGACTCGGACTCGAGGCCCGCACGGCCGATCGCCTCATGCCAGCCGCGGCGCACGAAGTCGGCGCTCTGGGTGCGGCCCCGGCTCACGATCGCGATACGGCGATGTCCGAGCGCGATCAGGTGCTCGGCCGCGCCCGCAGCGCCGAGCTCGTGCGCCGACCGCACGGACGACCCACCGCCGAGGCCGCCGCCCGGGAGCTGACGCTCGACCAGCACGACGGGCACGGGCAGCTGCGCCAGCCGACGGCCCAACTCGGCACCGTCCTCGTCGAGTTGGATCGATGGCGCGAAGAGGATGCCGGCGACCTCGTCGCGGACGAGCTCGTCGAGGAGGCGCCCCTCTTCGTCGGGGTCGTACTCGGAGACGACGAGCTTCATCTCGGCACCGCGCTCGCGAAGCACCTCGGCGATGCCGACGGCGACGTGCCGGTAGTAGTACGAGGTCGGGATGACGACGCCGATCGATCCGTCGAAGGCGGGGGATGTCGCGGTCGTCGAGGCCGTGTCGCCCGAGCGGAGCATCGCGCCGCCCCGGACCTTGTCGAGGATGCGCTCGTCGACGAGGGTGTCGAGGTCGCGGCGGATGGTCACGTGGGAGACGCCGAGCTCTTCCACGAGGCGAGCGATCTGCACGGCGCCGTCCTCCTGGGCGCGCGCGATGATGCGGGCTCGACGTTCGGCCGCGAGCATGGCGAGTCCTTCCGGAGTGGGAGACGGCTGCGTTCCGGCCATCATGGCCGGCGGGGCGCTCAACTGTTTCACATTATCGATCACGCGGGCTTCCGATCTCGTGCGGTTCGTGAGGTTGTGACGCGGCGATCTGTTCAGGCGAGCAGATCCAGGGCGACGGAATCGACCGCCCATCGCAGCGGCAGGCCCTGTGTGAACCGCTCCAGGTCATCGAGCGTCGAGTCGGCGAGCCGGTGCGTCTCGCCGTGCATGGCGCCCGCGATGTGCGGCGTGAGCTGGACGGACGGCAGGTCGTAGAGCGGGGAGGAGGCGGGGAGAGGCTCGGGGTCGGTGACGTCGAGGACCGCGCGGATGCGGCCGGAGCGGCACGCGTCGACCAGCGCGTCGTGGTCGATCAAGGCGCCCCGGGCGGTGTTGATGAGGACGCTGCCGTCGCGCAGGAGGCCGAGGCGGCGCCGGTCGAGCAGGCCCCGCGTTTCGGGGAGCTCGGGTGCGTGGAGGCTGACGATGTCGGCCTCGCGGAGGAGGTCGTCGAGCGGCACGAGTCGCGCGTCGAGGGCCGCCGCCTCGACGTCGGCCACGGTCGGATCGGCGACGAGCACCGTCAGGTCGAACGGGCGCAGGAGTTCGGCCACTCGCCGTCCCACGCGCGACAGGCCCACGAGCCCGACGGTGCCGCCGAGGTTGATCGCGGGCGGGATGCCGCGGCGCCAGCCGTCGTCGCCGTCGCGATGCGCTCGGTAGCCCTGGATGTAGCGCCAGGTGCGCTTGCCCTCGAGCAGGATCGTGGCGAGCGCGAACTCGGCCACCGGTGTGGCGTTCGCCGTCGCGGCGGAGGTGACGACCAGCCCGCGCGCCCAGCCCGCGGCGTCGATGTGCCGCTTGACCGAGCCCCCTGCGTGGAAGACGGCGCGAAGCCTCGGGGCCGCGCCGAGGACGTCGGCGGTGACGGGCGGGCTGCCCCAGCCGGTGATCAGCACCTCGGCCTGCGCGAGTTCGTCGCGGACCGCGACCTCGTCGAAGCCGCGAGCGGGAAGCGGACCGCGGAGGTCGGCGAGCGCGCGGAGACGGTCCAGCCTCGGCCCGTCGAACAGGTCGCCGAAGTGGGTGGGGCCCATCACCACGAGGCCGCGCGGGCGGAGGCCGCCGGAGTTCGCTCGGGCCTGCGCGGTCGCCGGACTGATCGTCATGTGGCGATTGGATCACACGAAGCGCACAAAGTTCAACTGTCAGAAACTGAAACAAAGAAATTCACGAGGGGTATTGCGAAAATGAAACATTGATTGAATGATGATCGGGTCACGACGTGGTGCCCTGCTCCCTCATCGACATTCCGCGACGTGACGCGAATCCGACCAAGCTGCGACCAGCAGCACGCCAAGAGGAGTGGACATGAGCACACACAAGCGCCGCGTCGTCGGCATCGCGGCGGCCGTCGCCGTCGTCGCCGGCCTCGCCGGGTGCGCGGCGCCCGCCGACGAGGAGGACGACGGCGTCGTCGTCATCAGCGTCATGGGGATGCCCGCAGCGACCAACACCGCGGCACTGGAGCTGTTCCAGCAGCAGGTCGCGGAGTTCGAGGAGGCCAACCCCGACATCCGCGTCGTGGGCTCCGACATGCCCTGGGACGCCAAGACCTTCGCCGCACGACTGGCCGGCGGCAGCGCGCCGACCCTCCTTCGCGTGCCGCTGACCGAGCCGCCCTCGCTGATCGAGCGCGGCCAGGTGGCCGACATCGCGGCCGAGGCATCCGAACTGGAGAGCTTCGACGAGCTGAACCCGCGCATCATGGAGTTCCTCGAGCGCGATGATGCGGTGTACGGGCTGCCTGAGAAGAGCTACGCGTTCGGGCTCGTCTACAACCGCGCGCTGTTCGAAGAGGCCGGCCTCGACCCCGACGCGCCGCCCACCACCTGGGAGGAGGTGCGCGAGGCCGCGAAGCAGATCAGCGACGCGACGGGCAAGACCGGGTTCGGCGAGATCTCGACGAACAACTCGGGCGGA
This sequence comes from Agromyces agglutinans, assembly GCF_009647605.1. Taxonomy (GTDB): domain Bacteria; phylum Actinomycetota; class Actinomycetes; order Actinomycetales; family Microbacteriaceae; genus Agromyces; species Agromyces agglutinans. The sequence continues at coordinate 380,413 of NZ_WJIF01000002.1, forward strand.
TGGCACCTCACGGGCTATACCTACACCAACGGCGGCACCATGATCGAGCAGGGATCCGACGGCACGTGGACCGCCTCGTTCAACGACGAGCCGACGCGCGACGTGCTCGAGTGGTGGAAGCAGACGCGCTTCGAGGACGACTCGATGGGCGACAACGTCCTCGGCAAGCAGGAGGACCTGCTGGCCGAGTTCACCGCGGGCAACGTCGGCATGTGGGTCTCGGCGCCGCCCGACCTCTACCCGCTGTACGTCGCGGCCGGGGGCGACCCCGAGATCTACGGAGCCGCCGCGATGCCGCAGGGCGGAGGGGAGGCGACGCTGGCCGGTGCCACCGTGCTGATGGTGAACGCCAAGGCCAGCGCCGCGGAACGTGATGCCGCGGTCAAGTGGATGGAGTTCCGCGCACTGCGGCCCAACTACGACCCCGAGGTCGCGGCCGCGTACGCCGAGGTCTCGGCTGAGGACGGCCTCCCCGTCGGCGTGCCGGCGCTGCCGCTCTTCGATGAAGCGCGGTACGCCGAGATCCAGGAGGCCATCGCCGAGTTCGTGAACGTGCCGGTCGAGAACTTCGACCCGTACGTCGCCTCACTCGACACGCTCGCCTACGTGGCCGAGCCGGTCGTCGCCTCGCAGGAGATCTACGCCGCACTCGACCCGCTCGTGCAGGCCGTGCTCACCGACCCGAACGCGGACATCGACCGACTGCTCGACGACGCCGAGGCGCGGGTGAACACCATCCTGGAGCAGGCGCAGGGATGACCTCCGCCCCGACCCGCCTCCCCGTGCCGACGACCTCGCCGGCCGGGGAGGCGCCCCGGCACCCGGCACCCGCCGCCGCGCCTCCCCGCCGGCGGGTGCCGGGCATGCGGCGGCGCGCGTCATTGGCCGGCCTCGTCTTCCTCGTGCCCGCGCTCGTGCTGTTCGGGTACTTCGCGTGGTGGCCGATCGCTCGGAGCGTGGTGCTCGCGTTCCAGCAGACCAACCTCGTCGATCCGGCCGAGTGGGTGGGCTGGGCCAACTTCGAGCAGCTGTTCGCCGACCCGCTCCTGCCGACGGCCGCGCTCAACACGCTCTGGTTCGCAGCCCTCTCGCTGCTCATCGGCCTGCCGATCCCGCTGTTCGTCGCCGTGGCGATGTCCGAACTCCGCCGCGGCGGCGCGCTCGCGCGGGTCCTCGCCTACCTGCCGGTCGTGATCCCGCCGGTGGTGTCCGTCCTGCTGTGGAAGGTCTTCTTCGCGCCGGGCGAGAACGGCGTCGTCAACTCGGCGCTCGGCCTCGTCGGGCTCGGGCCCTTCCCGTGGCTGCAGTCGCCCGAGCTCGCGATGCCGAGCCTCGTCATCGTCGCGACCTGGTCGGGCGCCGGCACCGCGATCCTGATCTACCTCGCCGCGCTCGCCGGGGTGAGCACCGAGCTCTACGAGGCCGCCGAGCTCGACGGGGCATCCATCTGGCAGCGCGTCTGGCACGTCACGCTGCCGCAGATGCGCGGCGTCATCCTCGTGCTCCTGCTGCTCCAGATCATCGGCGCGCTGCAGGTCTTCACCGAGCCCTACGTGATGACCGACGGCGGCCCGGCGAACGCGACCGTGACGGTGCTGCTGATGATCTACCGGTACGCGTTCCTGTTCGGGAACTACGGCGTCGCGACGGCGCTGAGCGTGCTGCTCGCGGTCGTGCTCGTCATCGTCTCGGCCGTCTACCTCCGCCTGACCCGATCCTGGAGCTCCTCGTGACCGCGCCCGTCCTCCGCCCGGCTGCCCTCCGAGCCGCCGCGCTCCGAGCCGCACCCGGCCGCCGGCCGCCGTCGCCCGGGCGCCGCATCCTCTCGCCGCACGACTGGGGTCGCCGCGGCACCCGGTACGGATGGCGCGGGATCCACACGGCGTTGTTCGCCGGCCTCGTGCTGCTCGGCGCGCTTCCGTTGATCTGGATGGCCCGGGCCGCGGTCTCCACGACGACCGACCTCGTGCAGCGTCCGCTCGCGCTCTGGCCCGACCCGCCGATGTGGTCGAACCTCGCCGACGCGTGGAACCTGCTGGGCATCGGCCAGTACCTCTGGAACACCGTGTGGCTCGTGGCCGGTTCGTGGGTCGTGCAGCTGATCGTCGCGGCCACCGCGGGCTTCGCGCTCGCCGTGATCCGGCCCTGGTACGGCAGGTACGTCTACGCCGCGCTGCTCGTCACGCTGTTCGTGCCGGGCACGGTGACCCTCATCGCGCTCTACCTGACCGTGCTCGACCTGCCGGGGATCGGCATCTCCATCGCCGACACCCCGTGGGCGGTCTGGCTCCCGGCCGGCGCGCACGCGTTCAACATCCTGCTCGCCAAGCAGTTCTTCGACGCGATCCCGCGCGAGCTGTTCGAGGCGGCGCAGGTCGACGGCGCGGGCTGGTTCACGATCTTCCGGCGCATCGTGCTGCCCATGTCGAAGCCGATCCTCGCCGTGATCTCGCTGCTGGCGATCATGACGGCGTGGAAGGACTTCCTCTGGCCGCTCATCGTGCTGACCGACCCGGCGCTGCAACCGCTGTCCGTCGCGCTCCCGAGGCTGGCCCAGAACACCGATCCGGCGTACCTGATCGCGGGCCTCGTCATCGCGAGCGTGCCGCCCATCATCGTGTTCCTGGCGTTCCAACGGCAGATCGTCAGCGGCATCGGCTTCACGGGGCTGAAGTGACGACGATCGCCGCGCTCGACGAGCCCATGGCCGAGACGCGCGCGCCGTGGGAGGACCGCGACGGGGTGCGCATCACGCGCGTCCGCCCGATCGTCACCGCGCCCGAGGGCGTCGCACTCGTCATCGTCCGCATCGAGACCAGCGAGGACGGGCTTGTCGGGTACGGCTGCGCGACCTTCGCCCAGCAGTTTGCCGCGGTCGCGCGCCTGGTCGTGCACCTCGCGCCCCTGGTCGTCGGCCGCAATCCCGCCGATCGCGGCGACCTCGTGCGGATGCTCCACCACTCGGGCTACTGGCGCGACGGACCCGTCGGCAACTCGGCCATCTCCGGCATCGACCAGGCGCTGTGGGATCTCGCAGGGAAGCGGGCCGGCATGCCGGTGTACGAGCTGCTCGGCGGTCGCGTGCGCGCCGCGGCGCCGATCTACCTGCACGCGGGCGGCGACACGGTCGAGCAGACGCTCGACGAGGCGCGTGCGATCCTCGCGAGCGGCGTCGGCCATGTGCGCATCCAGTCGCGCCAGCCGGGACTGGGCAGCTACGGAACGCCCCGCTGGGGCGGCGGATACCCCGACTCGCCGTACCCCGACGGCTGGGATCCGCGGCAGTACCTGCGGGCGACGCCCGAGCTGTTCCGGCGGGCCAGGGAGGAGCTCGGCGCCGACGTCGAACTGCTGCACGACGCGCATTCGAGGCTCTCCGTGCGCGAGGCGCGCACGCTCGCCGACGACCTGGCGCCGTACCGGCCGTTCTTCCTGGAGGACCCGATCCCGCCCGAGGCGTACGACCGGTTGCCCGAGCTCGGCGCCGCCTCGCGCGTGCCGATCGCGGTGGGCGAGCTGTTCACCTCGGCGAGCGCGGCGGCGGGCGCCGTGCGCCGGGGCGGCATCGACTTCCTCCGCGTGCACGTCTCGGCCGTCGGCGGGCTGACGCCGGCGACGCGCCTCACCGCGCTCTGCGAACTCGAGGGCGTGCGCACGGCGTGGCACGCTCCGGCCGACGTGTCGCCGTTCGGCGCCGCCGCGAACGTCGCGCTCGACGTCGCGAGCCCGGCGTTCGGCATCCAGGAGGGGCACGTCTACTCGGATGCCGCGGTCGAGGTGTTCCCCGGCACGTTGCAGCCCGAGCAGGGCCACCTGGCGCCGTCGCCGGCGCCGGGCTGGGGCATCGGGCTCGACGAGCGCGCCGCGGCCCGCTTCGAGCCGCAGCCGTACGCGCACGAGCGCTGGGCGGCGCAGGTGCGCCGGCCTGACGGCTTCCTCGAGTCGCCCTGAGCCGAGGCCGGCGCCTCCGGCCCACCCGGGCGCGGCCGGCCGAACCCGGCGCGACTCCTCCGACCCATCCCCGCACCAGTGAAAGGCCGCACGTGGCATCCCTCTCCGTCCAGCTCTACTCCGTCCGCGAAGCGCTCGCCGACGACCCCCGCGCGGCGTTCGAACGACTCGTCGGGCTCGGCTTCGAGGAGGTCGAGCTGTTCGACCTCGTGCGTTGGGGGCCCATCCTCGCCGGACCCCTCGGCGACCTCCCGCTCCGGGCGCCCGTCGCGCATGCCAGGATCGTCGGCAACGCCGACGTCGCCGACGTCTTCGCCGCGGCGCGCGAACTGGGCGTCACGACGGTGATCGAGCCGGCCGTCCGCGAAGGATGGGACGATGCGGCATCCGTCGATCGCATCGCCGGCCGACTGAACGCGCTCGCCGTCGACGCGGCCGCGTCCGGACTCGTCGTCGGCTACCACAACCACTGGTGGGAGTTCGGCGATGTCGGGGGCCGAACCGCGTTCGAGCACTTCGCCGATCACCTCGCGCCAGAGGTCGTGCTCGAGCTCGACGCCTACTGGGCCGCCACGGCGGGCGTCGACCTCGTCGCCCTGGGCACGCGCCTTGCCGGGCGCATCCGCCACCTGCACGTCAAGGACGGCCCGCTCGAGCTCGACCCCGCCACGCAGGTGCCGGCGGGCGCGGGCCGCGCCGACCTGCGCGGCGTGCTGCGCGCGGTCCCGGATGCCACGCGCGTGCTCGAGTTCGACGCCGCTCCCGGCGACGTGTTCGAGGCACTCGCGGCGAGCGCCGCGTGGGTGCGCGAGCCGGAGGGCGCCCGATGAGCGGGACCGAGGCGGCAGGGCGCGGGCACGCCGGCCGCGACGACGTCGGCCGCGCGCACCCCTCCGGTGGGCACGTCGGCCGCGCGCCCACCGGACGCATGGGCGTCGGCGTGATCGGCGCCGGCAACATCAGCGAGCAGTACCTCGGCAACCTCACCCGCTTCCCCGACCTCGACGTGCGCTTCGTGGCCGACCTCGACCCGCTGCGGGCCGAGGCGCAGGCCGCGCGATTCGGCGTGCCGCGGGCCGGTACCGTCGACGCGCTGCTCGACGACGACGGCGTCGAACTGGTGGTGAACCTCACCGTGCCGGCCGCGCACGTCGACGTCGGCCTCCGGGTGCTCGAGAGTGGCCGGCACGTCTTCGCCGAGAAGCCGCTGGCGCTGGACCTCGCCGACGGACGACGTCTGCTGCGACGCGCCGGAGCACTCGGCCTGCGGGTCGGCAGCGCGCCCGACAGCTTCCTGGGCGGCGGCCTGCAGGCCGCGCAGCGGCTCGTCGACGACGGGGCGATCGGCACCCCGCTCACCGCGATCGTGCTGTTCCAGGGCACTGGGCCCGAGTCGTGGCATCCGAACCCCGAGTTCCTCTTCGCGCCGGGAGCCGGCCCGCTGTTCGACATGGGCCCCTACTCACTGACCGCACTGGTGCAACTGCTCGGCCCCGTCGCGCGGGTGAGCGCCGCATCGAGCCGTTCGAGGCCGACGCGCACGATCGGCTCGGGGCCGAGGGCCGGCACCGAATTCCCCGTGCTGGTGCCGACCTACCACGCGGCGCTCCTCGAGTTCCGCGACGGCGGCATCGCGCAGGCGGTCTTCAGCTTCCAGTCACCGCGCCGGGTGCCGACCGTGCTCGAGGTCGCCGGCACGTCCGGCGCGATCGCGCTGCCCGACCCGAACTCGTTCCATGGCACCACGATGCTCTGGCGCGTCGACGCCGACGATCCGAACGCGCCGGTCGAGGTGCGCGTGGAGGCGTCGGGCGACACTCGCGGCATCGGCGTGGTGGAGCTCGCCCGCGCCATCCGCGCCGGGGTGCCGGCTCGCGCGAGCGGCGAACTCGCGCTGCACGTGCTCGAGGTGATGAGCGCGGTCCGCGATGCGGCCTCCGGCGGGGCGCCGGTGCGGCTCTCGAGCGAGGTCGAGCGGGCGAGCGCGCTACCCGCCGGCTGGGACCCCCGCGCCGCGACCCTCGCCGACCCGAACGCCGGCCCGCCCACCGACCCGCATGGCGCGGAAACCCGGGTCCCCGCATAGGGAAGACTGTCGCCCATGACCGTCGTCGACAACGCGATCTACCGCGACGGGGTGCGCGTGGCCACGCCCGACTCCCTCGAGGAGACGTTCGAGACCCTTGCCGCGCACGGCGGGTTCGCGTGGATCGGGCTCTACCGGCCGACCGATGCCGAGCTCGACGCGGTGGCCGCCGAGTTCGGCCTGCACGCACTCGCCGTCGAGGACGCGCGCAAGGGCCACCAGCGGGCGAAGCTCGAGCGGTACGGCGACACGCTCTTCGCGGTGCTGCGTCCCGGGCGCTACCTCGACGCGAGCGAGCAGGTCGAGTTCGGCGAGGTGCACCTGTTCGTCGGCGCCGCCTTCGCGGTCTCGATCCGGCACGCCGAGTCGCCCGACCTCGGCCGGGTGCGCCGTCGCCTCGAGGGCAACCCCGAGCTGCTGCGCCGGGGTACGGAGGCGGTGCTGTACGCCGTGCTCGATGAGGTCGTCGACGAATACGCGCCGGTCGTCGCCGGCCTCGAGAACGACATCGACGAGATCGAGGACCAGCTCTTCTCGGGCGATCCCGAGGTCACCCGCCGCATCTACGACCTCTCGAGCGAGGTGATGGAGTTCCAGCGCGCTACCCGGCCCATCGTCGACATGATCGCGACCCTCGAGCGCGGGTTCGAGAAGTACGGCGTCGACGTGGAGCTGCAGCGCTACCTGCGCGACGTGAAGGACCACTCCATCCGCATCGTCGAGCGCGGCGAGGGGTTCCGCCAGCTGCTGCAGAACGCGCTGACGGTTCACGCGACGCTCGTCGGCCAGCGGCAGAACGAGGAGATGAAGCGGCTGACCGAGACGAGCCTCGCGCAGAGCGAGCAGACGAAGAAGATCTCCAGCTGGGCGGCGATCATCTTCGCACCGAGCCTCGTGGCGGGCATCTACGGCATGAACTTCGACTTCATGCCCGAGCTCGACGAGCCGTGGGGCTATCCGTTCGCGATCGCGCTGATGATCGGGTTCGCGTTCACGCTGTACGCGATCTTCAAGCAGCGCAAGTGGCTGTGACGAGGGCGGCGACGCCGCTGGAGTGACGAAGCGCCGGATGCCCCGTCCGCGGCATCCGCCCCGTGTCGGCGTCAGGCGGGCGTCTGCTGGTGCGCGGCGACGCGCCACGCGCCGTCGTCATAGAGGTAGGTCGTCGACATCCGCAGGTTGGCGGTGTCGTCACCCCGCCGCGCGACCGCTCGGTAGACGAGCACGCCCGCACGCGGGCCGAGGCGGATGACCGCGGGCTCGTGCAGCTCGTAGCTGTCCCACGGCGGGGCAGTGCGGAACGCGGCGAGGATGTCGTCGCGACCGAGCACGGCGCCCTCGACCACCATGAGGGCGTCGCGGGTCATCGCACGGGCGTAGTGCTCGCCGCCGTGTCCGCCGACGATGGCGCGCCATCCGGCGTGCTCCTCGTGCAGGAGGCGGGCTGGCAGATCGTCGGTGATCTCCGTCATGCCCTCACGCTAGCCGCGTCCGGTCGCCGCGTCACGCGTGGCGGGGTATCCCGTGGCTATCCGATGAGGCTCGGCTGCAGGTCGCGGAGGGTGCGGGCGTGCGTCATGCGCGTGACGCCGATCGCCGACGCGACGAGCGCCGCGCCGAGCCAGATCGCGAGCACCCCGGCGTCGGCCGCCGCGCGCGACAGGTCGCCGCCGTACATGGCCTGCCGCAGGGCGTCGACGACGTAGCCCATCGGCAGCACCTGGTGCAGCGCGGCGAGCGGCGCGGGCAGTGTCTGCCAGGGGAACGTGCCGCCCGCGGTCACGAGTTGCAGCACCATGAGCACGAGCCCGAGGAACTGGCCGACCGACCCCAGCCAGACGTTCAACGCCAGGATGATCGCCGCGTACGTCGCCGAGGCGAGCAGCATGACGCCGATGACGGCGAGCGGATGACTCATCGAGAAGCCGAGGGTCACCGCGAGCGTCGCGTAGAGGCCGAGCATCTGCACGCCGCCGAGGAGGGCCGGTGTGAGCCAGCCGGCGAGGGTGATGCGGATCGGCGAGTGCAGCGCCGTGATCGCGCGCCGGGAGATCGGCTTCACGATCAGGAACAGGGCATAGATGCCGATCCATCCGGCGAGCGCGGCGAAGAACGGGGCGAGGCCTGCGCCGTAGCTGTCGGCGCGCGCCGCCGAGTCGGACTCGACCGTGATCGGGTCGGCGATCGTCGTGGCCTGCGCGTCGCGGGTCTCCTGCGTCGTGTCGGGCAGCTGCGCGGCGCCGTCGGCGAGGCCGTCGCGCAGGGTCGCGGTGCCGTCGGCGAGTTCGCCGAGCCCCGACGCGAGGGTGCCGGCGCCATCGCGCAGCTGCGCGGCGCCGTCGGCCGCCTGCGCGGCGCCGTCGGCGGCAGCGCTCGCTCCGCCGGCGAGGGCGGATGCCCCGTCGGCGACCTGCCGGCTGCCGGCGGCGAGCCGGTCGATCTCGCCGACGGCCTCCTGGACGCGCGCGTCACCCGTCGCGACGCGGTCGCCGACCGTGTCGAGCCGGGCCAGCACGGCGTCGATGGTCGCCGGGTCGACGCCCTGCTCGACGAGGGCGGCCTCGATGTCGGCCCGGGCCTGCGGCACGGCGGCGGCCGCCTCGCCGACGGCCGCTCCGACCCGGTCGGCGGTCGCCGCGAGCTGTTCGTTGCCGTCGGCGACCTGCGCCGCGCCCGCCGCGAGTTCGGTCGAGCCGTCTCGCAGCTGCGCGGTGCCGTCGCGCAGCGCGGCCGTGCCGTCGGCGAGCTGTGCGGCGCCGTCGTCGAGCTGCGCCGCGCCGTCGACCGCGGCGACCGCGCCGTCGGCCAGTCGCGCCGCGCCGTCGGCCGCGTCGACCAGGCTGCCGCGCACGGTGTGGACGGCTCCGAGCAGGGTCGACGCGGCCTCCTCGCCGACCTGCTGCGCGACCGCCGCACGAATGCGCTCGACCGCCTGCTCGCCGATCGTGCCGGCGAGGTAGCTGTTGGCGTCGTTCGTCGCGAGCACGATCTCGGCCCGGCGCGGGGCATCCGTCGAGACGGAGGCGAGCGCCTCCGAGAAGTCGGCCGGGAAGGTCACGGCGAAGTCGTAGCGCGACGCGTCGAGCCCGGCCTCCGCCTCCTCGGCGGACACGCGGTGCCACGCGAACGCGCCGTCGGCGACGAGCTCGTCGGCGACCTCCTCGCCCACGTTGCGGGCGACGAGCTCGTCGGCGACCTCCTCGCCCACGTTGCGGGCGGCGGTGTCGTCGGTCGCGGGGCTGCCCGCGTCGGCGACGACCAGTGCGACCGGCACCTCGGGGAACTTCGCGTACGGGTCCTGGTTCGCCCAGAGGTAGAGCCCGCCGTAGAGCACGGGCACCGCGACGAGGGCCAGCAGCGCGAGCACCGACATCCGCGTGGAGGTGAGCCGGCGCAGTTCGGCCGCGATCATCTGCGGGATCTTCACGCGAACCCTCCCTCGGCCAGCGGCATCGGGTCGTCGGTGTCGTCGTCGGCCTGCATGCGCGCGAGCATGGCGCCCGCGCCGATGGCGGCGGCCGAGGCATCCCCGGCGATCACGAGCACCGCGAACCCGCGGTCGGCGAGGCGCTTCGCGAGCTCCCACCAGGCGATCGGGTCGCCGCCGTGGCGGTCGGGCGAGACGATGACGAGCGCCTCGACCCCGTCGCGGAGGATCGCGAGCTCGGTGAGCAGCCGCAGCCGGTCGAGCGGGTCGACCGTCGCGATCGGCCGTCGGGCGAGGTGGTGGAGGCCGAGGTCGCCGAGCCAGCGCGAGACGGAGACCGGGTTCGACGGGATGCCCGCGAACATGAGCTCCTCGGCGGCGACGCCCGCGACGGTGACGTTCGGCGCGGGATCGGAGACCTCGGGCGCGTCGACGAGCGCGACGCGGCGACGGATGCCCCGGGCGTCGGCTCGCCCGTCGAGCGTGACGGTGCCCGCGTCGGGTCGCATGCGCCCCGAGGCGATCAGCCCGAGCACGGTGGGGCGCTGCTCGGTCTCGGCGCGGGCGAGCGTGGCCCGCCCCGACTCGAAGCCGAGGGTCGTGGCCGGCAGCACCTGGCCGCCGCGGCCCTTGCGGACCGCACGGACGTCGATTCTCACGGGGCGGTCGCCTCCGCGGGCTCGGGCGCGAGCTCGGTGGTCGTCTGGATGAGCTCGCCCGCCTCGGTCCACGACAGGCCCGCCGTGCCGAGCACCGCGAGCATCACGAGACGGCGGGCGTCGCCGGCGGCGAGCTCGGCTGCCGGACGCCCCGCCTCGGCGAGGACCGCGAGCGCGGACTGCTCGATCAGGCGCGCGAGCACCGCAGGCGGCACGTCGCCGCGCAGCGAGCCGTCGCGGCCGCCGCGTTCGACGATGGCGAGCAGCTCGGCGCGCACGGGCGCGAGCGCCGCCGCGACGCGGTCGACGTAGGGGTCGCGCACGGCCATGGCGGCGAGCAGGCGCACGTGCTCGACCGCGTCCCACAGGCGTGCGCCGAGCAGGGCGAGGGCGACCGGGGCGTCGGGATGGTGCACGCCCGTCGCGATGCGGTTGAGCCGGCGCGTGCCGCGGTCGACGAGGGCGATCACGAGCTCGTCGCGGTTGGCGAAATGGCCGTACACCGCTCGCCGGGTGAGCCCGGCCGAGCGGGCGATGGCCTCGAGTGAGGCGTCGGATGCCTCGGCGAGCGCACCGGCGGCGGCGGCGAGCAGGGATTCACGGTTCTCCGCCGCGTCTCGTCGTGGGGCTCGGCGGCCCGCATCGACGGAGGTCGGCATGCATCCAGTGTACGAACTTGCACACTGATGTGCAAATTCAAAGCTCCGACAGTCCCGCCCCGATGACCACCACGCCGATCAACATGACCATGAGCGCCGTGACGATCGTGCTGTTGCGCACGAGCCAGGCCTTCGTCGCCTCGAGGCGCGGCTGCATGCCCTGCGGATGGATGAGCGCCATGAGCACGGGCACGGCGACGGTCGACGCGCCGACGACGGTGTAGATCGCGATCACGACCGCTGATTCGCCGACGGTGAGGCCGGGCGCGCGGATCGCGAGACCGGCGGCGATCGCCAGCAACAGCGCCTTCGGCCGCACGTTCAACGCCAGCGAGATGCCGAGCGCACTCCACGGACCGACCCGGTCGATCGTGCGCAGCCATTTCGGCAGCGCCCTCGTGGGGTTCGCGCGGGCACGCCGCCACTGGATGACGGCGAGCACCACGAGGGCGATGCCGACGACGATCTCCGCGATCCCGATCGCCGTCTCCGGGCGGCGGTCGGACCGCGGCGACGGGATCGCCTGGGCGCTGATCGTGGTCACGCTGACCAGCGCCGCCATGCCCAGCACCCAGCCGAGCAGGAACGGCAACGAGGTGCGCGCCGCCTTGGGCGAGAGCAGGATCATGATCGTCGCCATGATCGGCACCGAGCTGATCGCGACGGCGAGCGCGATCGGGAGGATGTGGCCGATCGCCTGCAGCATCCGCGCCTCCTATCCCGGCGCCCTCACTGCAGCGCCGACGTGAGCCGCGCGACGCCGTCGAGGAACGTCGCCTTCGCGGGCTCTCGCTCCCACTCCTCGAGCGTCAGCTCGCGGCTGATCGCCCGGTACCCCTGCTCGACCTCGCGCATGTCGTCGACGAACGAGCGTCCGCGCACGAGCAGCGAGATCTCGAAGTTGAGGTTGAACGAGCGGATGTCCATGTTGCTCGACCCGATCACCGCGACGTCGTCATCGATCGAGAGGTGCTTCGCGTGCAGGATGTACGGGCCGGGGTAGAGCCAGATGCGCACGCCCGCGCGCAGCAGCGGCTCGTAGTAGGAGCGCTGCGCGTGCCAGACCGAGCCCTGGTCGCCGATCTCCGAGACGAACAGCTGCACGTCGAGCCCGCGCAGGCGCGCCGACGTGATGGCGTACATCATCGCCTCGTCGGGCACGAAGTAGGGGCTCGTGATGATCACGCGCTCCTGCGCCGACGCGACGAGCGAGAGGAACAGCCGCAGGTTGTTCTCCTGCTCGTACGACGGGCCGCTCGGCACCACCTGGCAGACGAGGGCGTCGGATGCCTCGTGCCCGGTGTCCATCGAACGGCTCGCCACCTCGGCCGCCGGCACGTGCTCGGTGTCGACGAGCTGCTCGCCGGTCTCGGCGTACCAGTCGGAGAGGAAGACCGCGTTGACGGATGCCACGACGGGGCCGGTGACGCGGGTCACGAGCTCCTGCCACATGAGCCCGCGCTTCCGGTTCTTCGGCGAGTCGTAGTCGCGGGCGATGAGGTTCTGCGATCCCGTGAACGCGACGCGCCCGTCGACGACGACGAGCTTGCGGTGGTTGCGCAGGTCGGGCCGTTGGTAGCGGCCCTTCAGCGGCTGCACCGGCAGCAGGAACGCCCACTGCACGCCGATGCGGTCGAGTTCGGCGAACGTCTGCTCGTGCACCGAGACGCGGCGGGATGCCACGTGGTCGATGAGCACCCGCACCGCGACGCCGCGCGCCACGGCCCGTTCCATCGCGGCGAAGAAGCCGCGGGTCGTGTCGTCGATGGCGCCGATGTAGAACTCGACGTGCACGAAGCGTTCGGCCGTGTCGATGTCGGCGGCCATCCGGTCGATCGAGGCCTGGTAGTCGCCGATCAGCTCGGCCCGGTTGCCGCCCGACGCGGGCAACGCCGTGAGGGCACGGTTCTGCGCCACCGTCGTCGCGAACCACGCCGGCCAGTCGGCCCGGTCGGTGACGAGCGCGTCGCTCGCGGTCGTGCGCTCGGCGATCGCGGCGTCGATCTCGCGTTGGCGCGCGCGCCGCTTCGCCGGCAGCTTCACGTTGCCGATCAAGAGGAACAGCACGATGCCGACGAACGGGATCAGGAAGACCGCGAGCAGCCACGACATCGCCGCGGTGGGCTTGCGCCCGCGGGGGATGACGATGAGCGCGATGATGCGGATCACCCAGTCGAGCAGGATGAGCAGGCCCCCGATGAGTGCCGCGAGCTCGGCGCTCATGCCGGTCGGCCAGGTCGTGCCGCGGTGCTGCCTGCAGAGATCATCGCGTCCCCCGTCGGTCGGTCGAGCGACCCACCCGCTCGTCGATCGAGCGTAGGGCAGCGAGCGGGCCGAGCGGTACCGGCGCGCGTCGAACGGTGAAGGCGCGTCGAACCGGCGTTCGGTCAGACCCCCGTCGGCCGCGCGGCGCTCCGGTCGGCCGCGGTCCAGAACGATCGCAGTCGTTCGGCGAGCGGTTCGCGCACCTGCATCGGCAGCGAGTGCGTCGCCTCGGGCCAGATCTCCACCGTGGCATCCGGCAGGTGCGACCGGGCGCGGGCGGCTGCCCGAGGGCCGCCCGCGAGCGACCGCCGCCCGGCGATCGCGACATACGTCGTGACGCACAGCGATTCGAGTTGCGCCGTCGACAGCGGCCGCGGCGTGGGGAGCCGGCTCACGAACGTCTCGGATGCGACGGCGATGAGCCGCCCGATGGGGCCTGCGGTGCGCACCTCCTCCACGGGCACCCCGCCGATCGCCGCGAGGGCGCGTTCACGCCAGGACTGCGGTACCGGCAGGGTCGCGAGGGCGGCCCAACCGAACGTCGACGCGGGCGGCCACCCGAGCGTGAACGCCGGTTCGAGCAGTGCGAGCGAGGCGATGCGCCCCGGATGCCGCAGCGCGTGGTTCGCGGCGGTCGCCCCGCCGAAGGAGTGGCCGACCGAGTGCACGCGCTGGTGGCCGAGGGCGACGAGCGCCTCCTCGACCCAGCGCGCCTGGTCGTCGAGCGATCGCAGCGGCACGTGCTGCACCGACAGGCCCGCGTCGCCGAGCGCGTCGAAGGCGACGATCGTACGACCGGACGCGCGGAAGTCGGCCAGGTTCTCGGCCCACATCGGCGTGCCGGCGGTCTGGCCGGGCAGCAGCAGGATCGGCGGTGCGGTCGCCTGCTCGCCCTGCCAGCGGTACGCCCGGACGCTGCCGAACGAAGTGGCGACGTCGATCGCGGTGGTGGGCTGCTCGAGCTCGGCCATCGCCGCCTCGTAGGCGGCGAGGAACCTCGCTCGCCCATCCTCGCTGCGGAACCCTCCGATGCGCACGATCGCTCCTCCCGGTCATGGATACAATACAATCGTATTGCTTGCCGGCATGCCGAGAGTAGCAAGCCCGGCTTCGATCCGGAAGGGAAGTGCAGTGGACCGACGCGGTGACATCATCCGGGGCGTGTGGCGCACCATCCTCACGCGAGGCATCGCGGGCGTCTCCGTCCGTGCGGTCGCGGAGGCCGCCGGAGTCTCGGTCGGGCTCGTGCAGCACTATCACCGGAGCAAGGACGCGCTCATTCGGGCCAGCGCCGCCGCGATGATCGAGGGCTCCGCCGCCGCCTACCGGCTCGCCGGGTTCGCGCCGTCCGAGGCCGTCCGGCACCTCGTCACCCACGCCATCCCGACCTCCCCGGCCGCGCGCGACGGCGTGGTCATCTGGCACGCCTACCTCGCGGCATCCGTCGCCGACGAGGAGCTGGCCGCCCTGCTTCGAGCGGCGAAATCGGGCCAGGAGCGCGAACTCGCGACCCACCTCGCCGCCGTCGTGCCAGAGGACGAGGTCACCCACGTCGCTCGAAGCCTGATCGCGCTGGCCGACGGTCTGGCCGCCCGCGTCATCACCGGGGAGATCAGCGGCGCCGACGCCGTCCAGACCGCTGAGGCGGCGACGGACGCATTCGCCGGCATCGCGCGCGGACGCTCACAGGCCCCGTGAACCCGGCCCCCACAACTGGGGGTTCGCGAGCCCGTCGGCACCGCGTCGATCGGAGTTGGATGTGGCTATCGAACTGAGAGGAGTTCATCATGCCGGCACAACGACGCAGGATCACGGCGATCCTGGCCGCCGTCCCGTTCGTCGCGGTGAGCGTGCTCGGGGCCGCAGCGGCCGCGAACGCCACCCAGCCCGGGGCTGACGGCGAGCACAAGGTCGCGTTCTGCCACGCCACCCACAGCGAGACGAACCCGTACGTGTACATCGAGACCGACAACATCGCGGTCGTCCGGGCGCACTTCAAGCACCAGGACGAAGAGGACGTCTGGCCCGCGTTCAGCTACAGCTGGCACGGCGAGGTTCTCTCCTACGAGGGTTCCGGCAACGATGCGTTCATCGAGCGCGGTTGCCGGAGCGGGGGACTCGGCTGACGAAGGCGAAGCCCGAGGGCCTTCGACGCAGTGGGGCCCGTTCCGAACGGAACGGGCCCCACTCGCGTGTCGGGATCGGGATGCCGCGGCTCAGTCGGTGCCGAGGTCGAACGCCGCGGCCTCGAGCGCGGCATCCGTGGCCGCCTCGAGGTCGGTCTCGGCAGGGCCGGCGGTGATCTCGCCGGCCTCGCCCTCGGCGAGGTCGCCGACGAGGGCCGCCGTGGCGCCGCCGACGATGCCGAGGTGCGCGTACTGCTCGAGGCGGGCGCGCGAGTCGGCGATGTCGAGGTTGCGCATCGTGAGCTGGCCGATGCGGTCCTCGGGGCCGAAGGCCTGGTCGCCGACGCGCTCCATCGAGAGCTTGTCGGGGTGGTAGCTGAGCGCAGGGCCCGTGGTGTTCAGGATCGTGTAGTCGTCGCCGCGGCGCAGGCGCAGGGTGACCTCGCCGGTCACCGCCGAGCCGACCCAGCGCTGGATGGACTCGCGCAGCATGAGCGACTGCGGGTCGAGCCAGCGGCCCTCGTACATGAGGCGCCCGAGCCGGCGGCCCTCCTGGTGGTAGTTCGCGATCGTGTCCTCGTTGTGGATCGCGTTGAGCAGCCGCTCGTACGTGATGTGCAGCAGCGCCATGCCCGGGGCCTCGTAGATGCCGCGCGACTTCGCCTCGATGATGCGGTTCTCGATCTGGTCGCTCATGCCGAGCCCGTGACGGCCGCCGATGCGGTTCGCCTCGAGCACGAGTTCGACCGCGTCGGCGAACTCGACGCCGTTGATCGCGACCGGGCGACCCTGCTCGAACCGCACCGTCACGTCTTCGGCGGCGATCTCGACGTCGTCGCTCCAGAACGCGACGCCCATGATCGGCTCGACGGTCGTGATGCCGGCATCGAGCTCTTCGAGCTTCTTCGCCTCGTGCGTCGCGCCCCAGATGTTCGCGTCGGTCGAGTATGCCTTCTCGACGCTCGCGCGATAGGGCAGGTCGCGCGCCTGCAGCCACTCGCTCATCTCGGTGCGGCCGCCGAGCTCGGTGACGAAGTCCTGGTCGAGCCAGGGCTTGTAGATGCGCAGGCGCGGGTTGGCCATCAGGCCGTAGCGGTAGAACCGCTCGATGTCGTTGCCCTTGTAGGTCGAGCCGTCGCCCCAGATGTCGACGCCGTCCTGCATCATGGCCCGTACGAGCAGCGTGCCGGTCACCGCGCGGCCGAGCGGCGTCGTGTTGAAGTACGTCTTGCCGCCGGAGCGGATGTGGAACGCGCCGCACTGCAGGGCCACGAGGCCCTCCTCGACGAGCGCGGCGCGGCAGTCGACGAGCCGGGAGATCTCGGCGCCGTACTCGATCGCGCGGCCCGGAACCGCCTCGACGTCGGGCTCGTCGGGCTGGCCGAGGTCGGCCGTGTAGGTGCAGGGCACCGCGCCCTTCTCGCGCATCCAAGCGACGGCGACGGAGGTGTCGAGGCCCCCGGAGAACGCGATGCCGACGCGCTCGCCGATGGGCAGTGAGGTGAGGACCTTGGACATGGCCTCAAGCCTACTTGCGGGGCGGCCCGAGGGCTGACGAGGGTCCCCGCGCTAAGGTGGAGTGTGACTCCCGACGAAACAGCAGCCGAGAACGAGGCGTCACTCGCCGACGATCCCGCGGTGCGGCAGGCCATCGCCGAGTCCGTCCGAGGTGACGTCCGAGCCGTCGTGACCGCCCATCCCGCATCGCCCCTCGCATGGGCCGAGCTGGCCGACTCCGCGGACTCGTCCGGCCACGTGGTCGAGGCGTTCGCCTTCGCGACCGTCGCCGCCGACCTCGCGCGCGAGCAGCTCGCCGCGGCGGGCTGGCAGCCCGGCTCGCCCGTGCCCTGGTCCGACGAGCCCAACCGCGCGTATCTGCGCGCCCTCGACGCGCAGCGTCGCGCGGCCGAGGCGCTGGGCCTGCGCGACCGCGCGGCCGGCGCGGCCCGCGAGCTCGCCGACGCCGACGCCGAGGCGCCCGCCCGCATCGCGAGCGAGTACACGCCGACGCAGGTCATCTCCATCGTCGACCTCGAAGCGAGCGCAGGCCGCGGTACCGAGGCACCCGCCACCATCGGCGACCCGATCGCCGCACCCGAAGCGGCCGGCGCCGCCGGAGAGGACTGAAATGCCCGCTGTCGTACTCGTCGGAGCGCAATGGGGCGACGAGGGCAAGGGCAAGGCGACCGACCTGCTCGGCCCGCGCCTGGACTACGTCGTCAAGTTCAACGGCGGCAACAACGCCGGCCACACCGTCGTCATCGGCGACGAGAAGTACGCGCTGCACCTGCTGCCCTCCGGCATCCTGACGCCGGGCGTCACGCCCGTCATCGCGAACGGCGTCGTCGTCGACATCGAGGTGCTCTTCGAGGAGCTCGAGGCACTCGAGACCCGTGGCGTGGATGTCTCGAAGCTGCGGATCTCGGCGAACGCGCACGTGATCACCCAGTACCACCGCACGCTCGACAAGGTGACCGAGCGCTTCCTCGGCAAGCGGCAGATCGGCACCACGGGCCGGGGCATCGGCCCGACCTACGCCGACAAGATCAACCGCGTCGGCATCCGCATGCAGGACCTCTTCGACGAGAACATCCTGCGGCAGAAGGTCGAGGGCGCACTCGACCAGAAGAACCACCTCCTGGTGAAGGTGTACAACCGCCGCGCGATCGAGGCGGGCGAGATCGTCGACGAGCTGCTCGGCTTCGCCGACCGGCTGCGCCCGATGGTCGACGACACGTCGCTGCTGCTGCACCAGGCCCTCGAGCGCGGCGAGACCGTCCTCTTCGAAGGCGGCCAGGCGACCATGCTCGACGTCGACCACGGCACCTACCCCTTCGTGACGTCCTCGAACGCGACCTCGGGTGGTGCCGTGACCGGCTCGGGCATCGCGCCGAACCGCATCGACCGGGTCATCGCCGTCATCAAGGCGTACACGACCCGCGTCGGCGCGGGCCCGTTCCCGACCGAGCTGTTCGACGAGTGGGGCGACTTCCTCACCGAGCAGGGCCACGAGTTCGGCACGACGACCGGACGCAAGCGACGCACCGGCTGGTACGACGCGCCCATCGCCCGATATGCGAGCCGCATCAACGGCGTGACCGATTTCGTGCTCACGAAGCTCGACGTGCTGACCGGCATCGACCGCATCCCCGTCTGCGTCGCCTACGACGTCGACGGCACGATCGTCGACGAGGTGCCCGTGTCGCAGTCCGACTTCCACCACGCGAAGCCGGTCTACGAGGAGTTCCCCGGCTGGAAGGAAGACCTCTCGGGCGCGCGAGAGTTCTCCGACCTGCCCGCGAACGCGCAGAGCTACGTGCGCGAGCTCGAGGCGATGTCGGGGTCGCGGATCTCGGCAATCGGCGTCGGCCCCGAGCGCGACGCGATCGTGCAGCTGCACGACCTGATCGACTGACCGGTCGCCCCCGCGCCATTGTCGGCGCGCCGGACCCCCGATAGGGTGCCAAGCAGGTGCACCTGAGTCGCGTCGGTCCGTCATGGGCTGGCGCGGCCTGACCGGGGGGTTCAGTTTGCGCACGATCGGACGATGGACGGCGGCCGCACTCGCGGCGACACTGATCGGGGCGTCAGCCCTCGCTGGCTCGATGCCGGCGGCCGCGGCACCAGACGACGCGGAGTTCACGACCTTCACGAAGGTCGTCACACCGCCCGATACCTCTCCGTACGAAGCGGATGAGCAGTTCAGCTACACGATCACGATGACGTGCAACAGCCCGATCGTCGACATCTGCACCGATGCGATGGTCGACGACACGCTGCCCGCGCCGCTCGTGTTCGACCCATCGGTGCCGAATCCCGTCGTCGTGACGGGCGGCGGCACGGGTGCGACCGCGCCGACCGTTACGGTCGACCAGGGCGCGGGCTCGTTCAACGTCGCGTTCAACGAGGTGGGCACGGCCGGAACGGGCCTCGAGACCGGCCAGCAGGTGACGATCACCGTGTTCGTACAGGTGCCGGCCGACGCGAGCGCCGACTACGACGGCGAGATCACCAACACCGCGAACGCGTCCTCGACGAACGCGTTGCCGGTCGAGGCGCCCGCGACCGTGATCCTGGACATCCCCGAGCTGCTCGACTCCACCGTCGTGAAGTCCGTCGACGACCATGTCGCCGACGGCCAGACCGTGCCCGCCCTGCCCGACCAGCCCGTCGACTACGCGATCGGCGGCGGCAATGCCTCGAATCGGTCGGTCGACGCCATCGTCGTGCAGGACCCGGCCGACGGGGTCGCGAGTCCGTTCGACGGATACCTCGACTTCACCGGTATCACCTCGATCACCCCGCCGCCGGGTGCCGATCAGGTGCAGATCGAGTACCTCGACGACGACGGCAATTGGGTCGTCACCTACCCGACGGGCCCGATCCCGACCGACTTCACGAACATCCCCGATGTGCCGCCCGACGAGGTCCACGGCCTCCGCTTCACGTTCACGTCATCGACCGGGCAGATCCCGCCGACGCCGGCCGGCGAGGAGGGCACGATCGGCATCTCGTCGGTGACGAACGACACCGTGCTCGACATCCCGCTCGACGCGTCCGAGACCGTGCCCAACACGGCCTCCTCCAACGTCGTGGTCGAAGACCGGTCGAACATCCCCGAGACGGCCGACGGCGCCGTCGTCATCAGCAACACGGGCCCGACGGTCGACGTGGAGAAGACCTTCACCGACCCGGTGCTGCTCGCGGGCGAGTCGACGACGGCGACGATCGACTCGATGAACGGTCCCCGACCGGTCACCGAGATGGTCATCGAGGAGCCGACGCCCGGGTCGCCGGATCTCGCCGAGCAGGGCCTGACCTTCGACGGGTTCGGCCCGGTCGCGTGGCCGCAGAACGCGACGAGCGCGACCGTGACGTACACGTACGCCGACGGCGTTGGAGAGCCCGTCACGACGGGCGAGGAGAACACGATGCCCCCGCCGGAGGCAGACCGTGACGTCGTCGGCTTCACCGTGACCTTCACGGGCCCGATCCTGCCCAACTCCACGGCGGAGCTGCCGTTCGACGTGACCGCGGCCCCGGTCGAGGGCCAACTCGACATCGTCAGCACGAACTTCGTCACCTCGACGGTGACCGACGAGACCGACCAGACCGGTACCGATCAGGATGCCGCCGACCTGACGCGCCAGCCCGTTCGCGTGTCGACGCTCATCGAGAAGAACATCGTGCAGGACGAGGTCTGGGACATCCCGGGCAGCCCGACCGACGTGACGTTCCTCGCATCGGTCAATGACCAGGGCGAGAACGCGTCGACGGTCGGGGCCGACGAGCTCATCGTGAGCGACCCGGCCGATCCGCAGCCCGGCGACCCGCCGTCGGAGTTCTGGAACACGTTCGACGCCAACCAGCTCACGGCCGGGGTACCCGCCGATGCGAACCTCACCGTCGAGTACTGGAACGGCGAGGAGTGGGTGGTGCTGCCCGGCGCCGAACTCGTCGAAGGCCCGACGACCTTGAACTACACCGTGCCCGCCGACCTGCAGGACGACGTCCAGGGGATCCGCTTCGTCTACACGCCGAAGCCAGGCCAGACCCTTCCGCCCGGGTTCCAGGTCGCGCCGAGCGTCCAGGTCGTCACTCGCGACGAGTTCCGAGACGGCTCGGGCAGCGTCTCGGATGCCGCGGCCGCGGCCGATCCGCTCGTCGTCGCCAACGACGCGTCGTCGACGGTGACGAACCCCGACGACACGACGCCCGAGGACAACACGGCGACGGATGGCGACCAGATCGACGTGAACCCGTTCCCGGGCGGCGACGGTGTCGACCTCATCGAGAAGACATGGCTCGAAGAGAACGTGAACGCCTTCTCCGACGACCTGCGCACCGCCCGGGTGTCGTGGGCGACCGAGGGCGTGCCGTTCGACTCGGTCGCGGTCACCGACGACCCGACCGCCGGCGACGACTTCTCCGACCTCGCGGCATCGGTGTTCGACGCGTGGGACCTCGCCGCGATCGAGGCGATCGACGCGACCGTCGACCCGAGCATGCCGTACGACCGCATCTCGACCGTCGAGCTCTACAGCGACACCGCCGATGCGTGGGTCGACGTGACCGCCGATGCGTGCGGTGCCGCCGACACCACGGGTACGGCGTGCGACGGAGCCTTCCCCGGATACGAGCTGGACGACGCGCAGCGCGCGTCGACGCTCGCCGTGCGACTCACCTACGTCGAGGGGTCGAACCGCGGCGCCGGCACGGGGCCCGCGCCCGGCACCGGGGTCGCCGCCTCCTACGATTTCTCCCGCAACCTCGACCTGACCTTCCAGCTCCGCCAGGAGAAGCGCAGCGACGGCGGCCCGGTCGTCGGCAGCCTCCACGACGAGACCTACAACTCGGGTCTGAACGGCGTCGTCACCAACACCGTGAACGTCGCGGGCGAAGGCCCCGAGCCGATCTCGCAGAACGCGAGCGACGACATCACGATCCTCGACACCGTGATCAACACGTCGGTGACGAAGGCATGGGACCAGGACGGGCTGCCGATTCCGCCCGAGGCCGCCGACCAGGCCGACTATCCGCTCGTGCGCGCGACGCTGACCGCCCGGAACGAGACCGAGACGAACATCGAGACGTTGCGACTCGCCGACCCGGCCGCGACGCCGAACCCGCCGACGCCGCCTCCCGGCGAGACGACGACGTACGACTACCTGAACCTGTATGCGATCGAGTCGATCAGCGTGCCGGCCGAGGCCACGGTCTCCACGGTGGAGCTGACCCGTGCGGGGGGGACGACCACCGAGCACACCATCGAGGAGGCACTCGCGCTCACACCCGACGAGCTCGCCGACGTCGTCGGATTCGCCGTCACGCACACCGATCCCGACCGGGTCGCGATCCAGACGCAGGAGCAGACCAGCGTGCTCCTCGCCTACCAGCTGCGCGAGTTCCTGCGTGACGACCCGACGGTGCGACCCACGCTCGACGACACGGTGGAGAACTTCGCGTCGTCCGAGGCGTCACGCCCCGGCGGAGACCCCGATCTCGATGAAGCGTACGCCTCCGACGAGGACTCGTTCATCTTCGAGCCCGCCACGTATGGCGTGAACGCCGGCAAGTCGATCTCGCCCGCCTCCCGGTACGAGGACGAGCCGCGCGAGGGCTACACGGTGACGATCGGCGGCCAGCCGACCGGCAACGTCCGCACGACCGTCTTCACGATCACCGACGACGCGCCGACGTTCTGGAACGCCTTCCAGTTCGCGTCCTTCCCGGTGGCGACCCTGCCGGAGAACCTCGGTCAGGTCCGCGTGTCCGCACTCGTGGGCGTCGAGTACGCCGAGGACACCGGAAGCCTGTTCGCGTCGTGCAACGTCGCCGCCGACCTCGAACCGTGCTGGGTCGTCGGCGACTGGCAGGACGTCGCGGGCGACAACACCGTGACCCCCGTGCTCCCCGGCGGCGTCGCCGCGGCCGACGTGCGCGGACTCCGGTTCGAGGTGCGCCGTGACGAGGCCGGGTCGAACTGGGAGCAGCCGCGCAATCCGATCGTCTCGTTCTCGTTCCTGGCCGACCGGCTGGAGAACCTGCGCGTCGGGCCGAACGGCGAGATCGACTCGTATCCGGTCCCCTCGACGCTGCCCGGCCTGCAGACCGCGCCCGGTGAGACCGTGCAGGGCACGACCACCGACGTGGTCGACGTGCTCGGTGTCGGGTCGTGGGAGACGCCCGGGGGCGCCACGTGGCAGGCCACGGCGGACGCGACCGACACCACGCAGCTCCTCCATCGCCCCAACGCGATCCGCGTCACGAAGTCGCCCGGCAACGGATCGGGCGGCGCGACGGCGCAGCAGTTCCCGCCCGACTCGGAGATTCCGTACGTCATGACGGTGACCAACTCCGGGGAGTGGGCCATGACTGGGCTCGAGCTGACCGACCAGATCGCGACCGATGCAACCGGTTCGTATCTCGTACCGGTACCGGGCGCCGACCCGGTGTTCGAGTTCGCGCTCACCGATGCGGGCGGCAACGCCCTGCCGACGGATGGATTCACGGGTGAGCTCGACACGACCACCGGCGTGGTGACGATCACCGTGCCCGACGGCTTCGTGTTCAACCCGGGCGACGTGCTCGCGATCTCGGCGCACCTGCAGTTCCGCGCCGGCCTCGCGCCGGGCACGCCGGTGGCCAACACGATCGCCGCGACGAGCGACCGCGACTTCGAGACCTGCGAGCACACGTCGAACAACGTCGAGATCGCCGACACCGAGAACGTCGCCGAATGCGCGGCCGACACGACCGTGACGCCGGCCGCCGCAGCGCCGATCAGCATCGTCAAGTCCGTCAAGGGCACGGGAGCCGGCGTGCCGGGCGTCGATCCATCGGACCCGAACTACAACGACCTCGGTGTTCTCAACACGGCAGCGAATCCGACCGCTGCGGCGTGCTCCACGCCGAACGCCGGCGGCGGTTTTTACGTCAATCAATGCGTGCCCATCACCAGGCCGGGCGGAGTCGAGACCTGGCGCATCAGCTTCACCAACCGCGGCAACGTTCCCGCCGACCGGATCGCCGGCATCGACGTGCTCCCGGCGGTCGGCGACACCGGCGTCGTCGTCGGCTCGCAGCGGGGATCGGAATGGGCACCCGTCTTCATCGGAAACGTCGTGATCCCGCCCGCTGGTACGGCAACCGCGTACTACATGACGAGCGTGCCCAACCAGGCCTGCAACGCCACCGACATCCAGTACAGCACGCTCGGCCAGCCGGTCCCCGATTCCGACCCGTGCTTCGCCGACGTGTCGAGTCGTCAGTGGATCGAGTACGACGCGACGACCCCGCTGGAGGAGCTGGCGACGGCGCGCGCGCTGAAGCTCGTGTTCTCGTACCCGGCGGGCGGCGGCCTTCCGCCCGGCGCCACCGGTGCCGTCACGTTCGACACCCGCACCCCGGCGATCGTGCCCGACGCCTACGACGATGGACTGCCCATCGCCTGGAACACCGTCGCGGCCGGATCGCGGGCGACGTTCCAGGGCGAGGGCATCTACCAGGGCCCCGTCGAGCCGGTCCGCGCCGGCGTCGCCGTGCCGACGGGTGAGGTGCAGTTGCAGAAGCAGCAGGTCGCCCCCGATTCCTGGACCTTCCCGCTGCCGGACTCGTACGAGTTCGACGTGCAGTGCGAGTCGCTCGAGGAGCCGGTCGACCTCGTCGACACCGCCGGTGACGAGGTCTCCCCGATCGAGGTGCCCGCCGACGGATCGCTCGTCGCCGTGGGAACCGGTACGAACCTGCCGCTCTTCTCCGCCTGCACGGTTTCCGAGCTGTTCGCACAGGGCTCCACCGTCACGTACGACCCGGAGGGCACCGGTGACCGCTCGGGTGAGGTCATCGCGACCCGCGACCTCACCGGCCGCACCGACATCCACCACCCGTTCCCGCCGGACCCGGTGGAAGAGGTCACCCTGCAGGTGACGAACACCTACCAGATCGGTGGCTTCTCCATTTCGAAGGAGGTCGAGCGCAGCACCGCCGTCGATCAGGACGGCAACGCGATCGCGTTCGATCCCGAGTTCACGTTCGAGGCCAGCTGCATCTGGCTGGGCGAGGAGATCATCCCCGAGGCCGAACGCACGTTCACGCTGGGCGAGGGCGACTCGCAGGACTTCGCCCCGCTGCCGGTCGGCGCCGACTGCACCGTGACCGAGACGGATGCCGCGGGCGCCACGACGACCGAGGTCGTGGTCACCGAGGACGGTGTGGAAGGCGAGCCCATCGCGGGGCCGGCCGAGTTCACGATTCTGCCCGACGAGGAGGACGGCACGCATCTCACCGCGCTCGCCGTCACCAACACCTACACGGTCGGCGGCCACTCGATCACGAAGGACGTCACCGGCGCCGGCGCCGAGGACTGGGCGCCCGACGAGTTCACGGTCCGGCTCGTCTGCGAGTGGGACCAGGCGACGACGAACCCGGTGTACGACGACACGTTCACCATCACCGACGGTCAGACCATCACGGTCGAGAATCTGCCGACCGGGGCATCCTGCACGGTGACCGAGCCCGACGACGGCGGCGCGACCGGTGAACCGGTCATCACGCCGGCCCAGCCGGTGGTGATCGGCGTGGACGGTGCCGAGGGCGACCCGGTCGCCGTGACCGTGACGAACGACTTCCGCGTCGGCGGGTTCCAGGTCGAGAAGACGGTCGTCGGACCCGGCGTCGGATTCAGCGAGTCGGTCGACTTCGTGTTCACATACGTGTGCACGTACGAGGGCGTCACGGTCGGCGAGGGGACGCTCACGATCACGGGCGACGGCACGGCGGGGCCGCTCCTGTCGGAGACCGTGACCGGCCTTCCGGTCGACAGCGAGTGCGTCGTGACCGAGACCGACAGCGGTGGGGCGGATGCCACGCCCGAGCCCGTGACGGTGACCATCCCCGACGAGGTCGACGGTGTGGCGCAGGTCGAGGCCGCCGAGTTCGAGAATCGGTTCAGCGCCGGCACGATCGCGGTCACGAAGGAGCTCGACGGCACCGCCGCTGAGGTGCCCGAGATCGTCGAGGCGACCTACACCGTGCACGTGACGTGCACGCTCACGGCCGACGGCGAGCCGCTGTTCGAGGGCGACGTGCAGGTCACGGGCGGTCAGACGGTCACGGTGATCGACCCGGCGACGGGCGAGCCGCTGCTGCTGCCGCTGGGCACGCACTGCTGGGGGGACGAGACGGACGACGCGGGTGCGACGGAGTCGAGCGTCGACTTCGACTCGTTCGAGAACGCCGTCATCGTCATCGCGTCGGGTGGCGACGACCCCGAGGCGCTGGAGATCACGGCGACGAACACCTTCGACTTCAGCGAGATCTCCATCGCGAAGGCGCTCGACGGCAACCCCGCGCACGCCGAGGGCGTCACCTTCGAGATCCTCGTGACGTGCACCCTCGACCGCGGCGACGGCAACCCGCCGATCGTCATCTACGACCAGGAGCCGGTCGAGCTGCAGGGCGGCGAGACGGCGACGCTGGGTGATATCCCGATCGGCTCCGAGTGCTGGGCCGAGGAACCCGACGGGCAGGGGGCCTACGAGATCGAGATCGATGCGACCGAGGAGGAACCGATCGTCGTCGACGGCGGCGAGGCGCCGATCACCATCACGGTGACGAACGTGTTCCCCGACGCCGGCTTCACCGTCACGAAGGAGGTCGACGCCGGCGGTGCAGTGAACCAGGACGGCACGCCGATCGCGTACGACACGGTGTTCTCGTTCACCGCGACGTGCGAGTTCCAGGGCGAGACCGTGCTCGACGAGTCGTTCGAACTGACCGACGGCGGCACCCAGACGTTCGGCGGCCTGCCGGCGGGCGCCGACTGCACGGTGACCGAGACCGACCAGGGCGGGGCATCCACGTCGATGGTGATCACGCAGGACGGCACCGAGACCGATCTCGGCGAGACGACCGCGGCGGAGTTCACGCTGCTTCCCGACGCCGAGGCGACGATCGTCACGAGTCTCGCCGTGACGAACGCCTACACCGTCGGCGCGATCGCGATCACCAAGAACGTGACCGGCAGCGGGGCGGATGCCTGGGCACCCGACTCCTTCGAGGTGAACGTCGTCTGCACGCTGGAAGCCGCCGACCCTGACACGGTCTACGACGGCGTGCTCACCATCGCCGCCGGCGCGACCGTGACGGTCGAGAACCTGCCGACCGGCGCATCCTGCACGGTGACCGAGCCCGATGACGGCGGCGCGACCGGGGATCCGGTCATCACGCCGGAGCAGCCCGTCGTGATCGGGGTCGACGGCGAGGCGGGCGATCCGGTCGCGGTGACCGTGACGAACGACTTCCGCACCGGCGGATTCGAGGTCGAGAAGTCCTTCGTCGGACCGGGCGTGACCTTCACCGAGGGCGTCGACTTCGTGTTCACCTACGTCTGCACGTACGAGGGTGCGACGGTCGGCGAGGGCACGTTGACGGTCGTGGGCGACGGCACCACGGGGCCCCTGGAATCCGATCCGGTGACCGGCCTGCCCGTCGGCAGCGAGTGCGTCGTCACCGAGACCGACGACGGCGGGGCGGATGCCACGCCCGAGCCCGTGACCGTGCCGATCACCGACGAGGTGAACGGCGAGCCGCAGGTCGTCGTGGCGCCGTTCGAGAACCCGTTCAGCGCCGGCACGATCGCGGTCAGCAAGGTCGTGGACGGTGAGGCGGCCGAGGATCCCGAGATCTCCGGTGCGACGTTCACGGTGCACGTCACCTGTGCGCTGACCGCCGACGGTGAGCCGCTGTTCGAGGGCGACGTGCAGGTGACCGGCGGCGCGACGGTCACGGTGATCGACCCGGCGACGGGCGAGCCGCTGCTGCTGCCGCTCGGCACGCACTGCTGGGGCGTGGAGACCGACGACGCGGGTGCGACGGAGTCGAGCGTCGATTTCGACTCGTTCGAGAACGCGGTGATCGTGGTCGCGGCCGGCGGCGAAGAGCCGCAGGCGCTCGAGCTCACCGCGACGAACACCTTCGACTACGGCGATCTCGTCGTCGCGAAGGCGCTCGACGGCAACCCCGCGCACGCCGAGGGCGTCACGTTCGAGATCCTCGTGACGTGCACCTTCGATCGCGGCGACGGCAACCCGCCGATCGTGGTCTACGACCAGGAGCCGGTCGAGCTCGAGGGCGGTGAGACGGCGACGCTGGGTGACATCCCGATCGGCTCCGAATGCTGGGCCGAGGAGCCCGACGGGCAGGGCGCCTGGGAGATCACGATCAGCGCGACCGAGGAGGAGCCGATCGTCGTCGACGACGGCGAGACGCCCGTGCCGATCACCGTGACGAACGACTTCCCCGACGCCGGTTTCACGGTCGCCAAGTCCGTCGACAACGGCGGCGCGGTGAACCAGGACGGCACGCCGGTCGCCTACGACACGGTCTTCTCGTTCACCGCGGTCTGCACCTTCGAGGGTGAGACCGTGCTCGACGAGTCGTTCGAGCTGACCGACGGCGGCTCGCAATCGTACGACCAACTGCCCGCCGGCGCCGACTGCACGGTGACCGAGACCGACCAGGGCGGGGCATCCACCTCGATGGTGCTCACGCAGGACGGCACCGAAACGGATCTCGGCGAGGCGACGACCGCCGAATTCACCCTGCTGCCCGACGCGGAGGCGACGATCGTCACGAGCCTCGGCGTGACGAACGCCTTCACCGTGGGTTCCGTGGAGGTCACCAAGGAGGTCACGGGCACCGGCGCCGATGCGTGGGGCGGCACCTTCGGCGACTTCGAGGTGCGCATGGTCTGCACGCTCGAGGCCGCGGACCCCGACGTGGTCTTCGACGCCACGCACACGCTGACGAAGGATGCCCCGGGCGACGTGTGGCTCGTCGAGAACCTGCCGACCGGGGCATCCTGCACCGTCACGGAGGATGACGACGCCGACGGCGGCGCGACCGAGTCGACCGTGACGCCCGAGC
Source organism: Agromyces agglutinans (assembly GCF_009647605.1). Classification (GTDB taxonomy): domain Bacteria; phylum Actinomycetota; class Actinomycetes; order Actinomycetales; family Microbacteriaceae; genus Agromyces; species Agromyces agglutinans. The sequence continues at coordinate 409,014 of NZ_WJIF01000002.1, forward strand.
AGGTCACGGTGGGCGACGACGCGACCGGCGAACCGGTCGCCGTCACCGTCGAGAACGAGTTCCGCACCGGCGCGCTGAACGTGCTGAAGGAGGTCACCGGGCCGGGCGTCCCGGAGTTCTCGAACGGGCCGTTCATCTTCCAGGTGACCTGCACGTACGAGGATCAGACGGTCGTCGACCAGGAGCTCGTCGTGATCGGGGATGGAACGGAGGGGCCGTTCACGAGCGAGACGATCACGGGTATCCCCGTGAACGCGGTGTGCGTCGTGACCGAGACGTTCGACGCGAATGCCGACACGACGCCACCGCCGGTGACGGTCACGATCCCCGACCAGCAGCCGGAGGGGGTCGAGACAGTCAGGACCGCCGGGTTCGTGAACGAGTTCTCACTGGGCACCATCGAATTGACGAAGGAGGTCGACGGTGCCGGCGCCGACCAGCCCTGGGTGCAGGAGGCCGTCTTCACGGTGCAGGTCACGTGCCAGCTCGACGTGCAGGGCACCATCGTCACGATCTACGACGCCCCTGTCGAGGTCGGCGCCGGTGAGACCGTGACCGTGCTGCGGGAGGACGGGGATCCGCTCAAGCTGCCCTACCGCACCCACTGCTTCGGCGCGGAGATCGATGCGGCCGGCGCGACGTCGACGGCGATCGACTTCGACTCCTACGAGAACGCGGCGATCATCACGGTCGAGGGCGAGCCGCAGCACCTCACGCTGACCGCGACGAACACGTTCGACGAGGGGGCGATCGAGGTCGCCAAGACGGTGAGCGGCGACACGGCACAGGCCGCGGGCAAGACCTTCACGATCGAGGTCACCTGCACGCTCGACCAGGGTGCGAACGGGGTCGGCGTCGTGCTCGACGGCGAGCCGGTCACGATCGCGGGCGGGCAGAGCGAGGTGATCGGGGAGCTGCCGCTCGGCGCCGAGTGCTGGGCGGCCGAACCGGACCTGAACGGTGCGGCGGCGGTCACGATCAGCGCGACGGAGGCGACGCCCGTCGTCGTGGGCCTCGATGAGGACGTGACGATCACGGTCGACAACCGCTTCGACCCGCTCCCGGCGGCGACCGGTGTCGACCCCTGGGTCCCGGCGGCGATCGCCGGCGGCATCCTGCTGCTCGGCGGGGCGATCGTCCTCTTCGCCGTCCTGCGTCGTCGGCGCCGCTCCTCCTAGCACGGCGGCCAGGGGTCCTTCGAACACGACGAGGGGCGGATGCCGAAGCATCCGCCCCTCGTCGTCTCGCAGGTGTGCGCCGGCGCTACTGGTTGCCGACCGACTTGTCGATGTTGGCCCGCACGTCGTCGACCTTGGCGTCGTGCTCGTCGGGCGTGATCTTCTTCACGGCCTCGCCGATGCCGTCGAGGAGCTTGTCGCTGATGTCCTCGGCCTGCTCGCTCTTCAGCACGTCCTGGATCTTGTCCTTGTTCTGCTCGATGAAATCGCCCGCCTGCTTGGCGAGATCGTCCATGCCAGCCATGCCCCCCAGCCTTTCCTCGGATGTCGGCGGCACGCGCCGCCCGTTGTCATCGTGGCAGACTCGATCGGTGACCGCCACCCGCCCTGAGACCACCGAACTCGCCGGCCGCCACGTCGTGCTGACCCCGCTCGCCGACGCAGACCTGCCCGAGCTGTACGACGCGATCTGCCGCCCCGAGGTGTTCGCCGGCGGCTACGGCGGCGGGCCGGCGGGCCTGCCCGAATCGCTCGCGGCGTTCGAGCGCTTCGCCGCCGGGTACTACCCCCGGGGCGAGCAGGCGCTGCCCTGGGTCATCCGTCTCGCGAGCGGTCCCGACGCCGGTCGATTGGTGGGCACCTCGACGCTCGGCGACCTCGACGTGGTCAACGAGGGCGCCCACATCGGCTGGACCGCGTACGATCCGCACGTGTGGGGCACGGTCGTGAACCCCGAGGTGAAACTGCTGTTGCTCGGGCTCGCGTTCGACCACGGGTTCGCGCGCGTCAAGATCCAGGCGGATGCCGCGAACTCGCGGTCGCGCGCGGCGATCCTGCGCCTCGGCGCGACCTTCGAGGGCGTGCTCAGGCACGCCATGCGCCGGGCCGACGGCAGTTGGCGCGACACGGCCGTCTACTCGGTGCTCGTCGAGGAGTGGCCCGAGGTGCGGGCGGGGCTCGAGGCGCGGATCGACGCGTGGGGCGACCGGGCCGTGCAGGTCGGGTAGAGCCGGCCGCGGTCAGCCCCAGAGTTCGAGGGCCCCGTCGAGGAGGGCCACGGCGCCGCCGAGGTAGGCGATCACGATCACGGCGATGCGAGCCGCGTGGTGCGGGATGCGTCGATGCAGGAGCTCGGCGAGGCCGAGGCCCGCGAGCAGCGCGACGAGGATCCACGGCCAGGCGCCCGGCCCGAGGTCGGGGATCACCCAGCCGGTCTGCCCGAGCTTGAGGCCCAGGGATGCCGCGCCGATCACGACGAAGTAGGGTTGCGCGGTCGCGGCGAAGCCGGCCTGCGACCATCTCGTCGCCACGGCGTAGACGCTGAGCGCGGGGCCGCCGACGCCCGCCGCGGCGTTCATGATCCCGGATGCCCCGCCGGCGATGACGGCCGGCGGCCAGCCGTGGGCGGTGTGCTCGGCGCGCGTCACGAGGAGCGTCGTGGTGAGCGCGGCGATCACGAGCGCGCCGATCACGACCTGCAGGGGCGCTCCGGGCACGGACGCGGCGATGAACGCCCCGACCGCGGTGCCTCCGACCGCCGGGACGACGAGCAGCGCGAATCGTCGCCACTCGACGTGCCGCCAGACCCTCGGCAGGATGATGATCGAGGAGACGACCGCGCACAGGTTGACGACGATCACGCCGTCGAACGGGCCGAGCAGCAGCACGAGCGCGGGGGAGGCGACCAGGGCGAAGCCCATGCCCGTGACCCGCTGCGCGAACGCGCCGACGAGCACGGAGACGGCGACGGCGAGGAGCACCCCGGGAGTCTACGCGTCGGTCGCGCGCCGGAGGTCCTCGGGCGCGTGCAGCCGCCGCAGGAACGCATCGGTGCTGCGGGGCACGCCGCGGCGGTCGCCCTTCGAGACGAGCACCGTGACCGCGACGGCGATCGGCACCGTCCAGGCGGCGGGCTGCTCGAGCGCCGCACGGATCGCCGGCAGTGCGGCGCCGAGGGCACCGCCGCCGAGGATCGCGGCCCCCGACAGCACGGCGCCGGTGGCCATGCCCGCGATCGCACCCCTGGCCGTGAGGCCGCGCCACCAGATGCCGAGCAGGAGCACGGGGCACAGCGTCGACGCGGTGAAGGCGAACACGAGCCCGACGCTCCCGGCGAGGCCCGCCGAGTCGGTCGCGAGCGCCACCGCGAGCGGCACCAACGACGAGACGAGCGCGGCCGCCCGGAACCCGCGGACGCTGCCGCCGAGCAGGTCCTGGCTGATCACGCCCGCGAGCGAGACCACGAGCCCCGACGACGTCGAGAGGAACGCCGCGAACGCGCCCGCGATGACCAGGGCCGTCAGCAGTTGGCCGATCGGGCCTGGCACCAGGCGATCGGGCAGCACGAGGATCAGCGCGTCGGCCTCGCCGGGCACCGCGAGGTCGGGTGCGAACGCGCGCCCCATGAGCCCGAACACGGTGGGGAACAGGTAGAACACCGAGAGCAGCCCGAGCACGATCACCGTCGTCCGGCGCGCGGCCGGACCGTCGGGATTCGTGTAGAAGCGCACGAGCACGTGCGGCAGTCCGAGCGTGCCGAGCAGGAGCGCGACCATGAGCGACACCGTGCGGTACCAGTCGAGTGCGCCGGGCCCGGCCGAGGCGGGGAACGCCTCGGCCGCGACCAGCTCGGGCGAGACGGAGCCGCCGCCGATCAAGAGCAGCAGCGCGACCGCGGGCACCGCCAGCGCCGTCAGCTTCAGCCAGAACTGGAACGCCTGCACGAAGGTGATCGAACGCATGCCACCGGCGGCCACGACGCCCGCGACGATGACGGCGACCGCGACGGACCCGACCCACGACGGGAGCCCGGTCGTGATGCGCACCGTGAGGGCGGCGCCCTGCAGCTGCGGCACGATGTAGAACCAGCCGATGACGATCACGAGCACGCTCGTGACGCGTCGCGCGGCGACCGAGTCGAGTCGCGCCTCGGTGAAGTCGGGGATCGTGTACGCCCCCGACCGGCGCAGCGGGGCGGCCACGAACAGGAGCAGCATGAGGTAGCCCGCGGCGTAGCCGATCGGGAACCAGACACCGCCGATGCCGGTGAGCAGGATGAGGCCCGCGACACCCAGGAACGAGGCCGCCGAGAGGTACTCGCCGCCGATCGCCGAGGCGTTCCACCAGGGCCGCACGGTGCGGCTCGCGACGTAGAAGTCGCCCGTCGTGCGCGAGACGCGCAGTCCGTAGAAGCCGATGAACACGGTCACCGCGGCGACCGCGAGGATCGCGGCATAGCCGATGGCCGCGTTCACGAGCCCTCCACGAGCGAGCGGTACCTGGCCTCGTTGCGGCTCGCCGCGCGCACGTAGAGCCCGCCGATCGTGAGCCCGAGCGGGTAGATGCCGAAGCCGATCAGCAGCCACGACACCGGCACCCCGGCGACGAACGCCTCGTCGAGCGCCGGCGTCAGCACGATGGCGGCCACGAACAACGTCGTGGCGAACACGAACCCGGCGGCGCAGACGAGGCCCAGCCGCAGCTGCGAGCGGATCAGCGAGCGCAGGTAGACCGCCTGCACGTCGCTCGACGCGGGCCTCGCGCCCGCTCGGGCGACGGATGCCGCACCCGGGCGCGGCGCCGTGACGCGCACGCGCGCGGGCGGGGCATCCGTGTCCGACGTCGGCACCGCGGCATCCGGGTCACCCGGGTTCGGGGCATCCGCGTCGGTCACGGCCGCGCTCGCAGCGTCGTCGACTCGAGCCGCTCGCGCAGGCCGGGAAGCAGTCGCCGGCTCACCGGCAGCTCGGCGCCGCCGACCGTGACGCTCGCGTGGTCGCCGCCGAGCCGGACCCGCGTCACGTGGCCGAGGGCGATCAGGTACGACCGGTGGATGCGCACGAAGCCGGCGTCGGCCCACTGCCGTTCGAGGTCGGCCATCGGCACGCGCACGAGGTAGCTCGCCTCCTCGGTGTGCAGCCGGGCGTAGTCGCCCTGCGCCTGCACGTAGCGCACGTCGTCACGGCGGATCATCCGCGTCGTGCCGCCGAGCGTGACGGCGATCACCTCGGGCTGACGAGGCGCCGCGGGTGCGGCCGTCGACGCGCTCTTCAGGCTCTCGACGATGCGGCCCACCGAGCGCTCGAGCCGAGCGGTGCGCACGGGCTTCAGCAGGTAGTCGACGGCGGCGAGGTCGAAGGCCTCGAGCGCGCCCTCCTCGTCGGCCGTCACGAACACGAGCGCCGGCGTGCGCTCGAACCGCTGCAACGCCCGAGCGAGGTCGAAGCCGCTGAGGCCCGGCATGTGGATGTCGAGGAACGCGGCGTCGACCGGCTCGCGCGTGAGCAGCCGGATCGCCTCCGAGCCCGAGTTCGCGACGTGGATGACGCCGACGCGCGGGTCCTGGCGCAGCAGGAACGCGAGCTCGTCGACCGCGGGCTGCTCGTCGTCGGCGATGAGCACGGAGATCACGGTTCGATCCTCCCATCGGGGTCGCGGCCGGGCTGCGACTTCGGCACCCGCATGCGTACGAGGGTGCCGGCGCCGAGGTTGGTCTCGACGACGAGGCCGTGCTCGTCGCCGTACACCTGGCGCAGGCGCGCGTCGACGTTGCGCAGGCCCACGTGCTCGCCCGCCGAACCGCCCGCGAGCACGCGCTCGAGCACCTCGGGGTCGATGCCGACGCCGTCGTCCTCGACGCTGATCTCGGCGAACGCCCCCAGATCGGATGCCTCGATCGTGATGCGCCCGCCCCCCTCCTTCGACTCGAGCCCGTGCCGCACGGCGTTCTCGACGAGCGGCTGGATCGAGAGGAACGGCACGACCGTCGAGAGCACCTCGGGCGCGATCTGCAGGGTGACCTTGAGGCGGTCGCCGAAGCGCGCGCGCTCGAGTCGCAGGTAGCTGTCGATCGAGCGCAGCTCTTCTGCGACGGTCGTGAAGTCGCCGTGCCGTCGGAACGAGTAGCGGGTGAAGTCGGCGAACTCGAGCACGAGCTCGCGCGCGGTCGCCGGGTCGGTGTTGATGAACGACGCGATCGCGTTCAGCGAGTTGTAGATGAAGTGGGGGCTGATCTGGGCGCGGAGCGCCCGCACCTCGGCCTCGGCGAGTGCGGCGCGCGACGCGTCGAGCTCGCCGAGCTCGACCTGGGCCGCGACCCAGTCGGCCACCTCGCCGGTCGCGCGCACGAGGCCCGATCGCACGGTCGGCTCGAACGCGACCACCGCGCCCACCGCACGGCGACCGACGAGCACGGGCGCGGCCGCGGCATCCGTCTCGGTGCTGCCGGTTCGGATGCCCCGCTGCACCTGGGGCCGGCCCGTCTCGGCGACCTGCGCGGCGAGGTTCGCCGCCGCCTGCCGCAGCGACTCGTCGCCGTCGATGGCGACGTCGCCGGCCGAGTCGGCGAGGGCGACGGTCTGCGACGCGAGCAGCGCCCGGAGGTGGCGTGCGGCGCGCGCGGCATCCTGCTCGCCGAGGCCGCCGCGCAGGTGGGCCGCCGCGCGCGAGGCGAGATGGAGGGTGCGATAGGTCGCGCGCTCCTCGTCGGTGCCGAGGTCGCGCGAGGCGAGCACGAGCCGGCGCAGCAGCACGACGATGCCGACCGCGAGTGCGCCCGCGACGACGCCGACGGCGGCGGCGAGCAGCATCGACTCGGGCATTCCTCCACGGTAGCCGTCGTTCATCGCCGGCCGCGCGCCGTTCGTCGCAGCATCGGCGCCGTTCACCGACGACGAGCGGCGGCTGCGCACCGCCCGTGCGGCGAATCGGCAGCATGGGCTCACTGCGTGCGGGCGAACCGCGGCAGCGGCGCGGCTCCCGCCTCGCCGGACCCCCCTCGAAGGAGAGACGCCATGGGCAACGACGCCCTGAGCGCGGAGCAGGCGACGCTGGAACGCGTCGACTACCCCGCGGTGCAAGCATCACCTGAATTCCAGAAGCTCCGGCGAAGCCACCGCAGCTTCGTGTTCCCCGTCCTCGGCGCGTGCCTGGTCTGGTACCTCGCGTACGTGCTCCTCGCGGTCTACGCGCACGACTTCATGTCGACCCGCGTGTTCGGCAGCGTGAACGTCGCGATGATCCTCGGCCTCGCCCAGGTCGTCACGACGTTCGCGGTGACCATGTGGTACGTGAGCTTCGCCAACCGCAAGCTCGACCCCGTGGCCGAGAACCTGCGCGAGGAGATCGAGCGCGGCGAGTTCGAGAAGGCCGGGGCGGCCGGTACGGCTGCCGTCGACGGCGCAGAGGAGACGACGCGATGACCCTCCACTTCGAAGCGGCCACCACCTCGCCCGGCGAGCCGTGGCTGAACATCGCCATCTTCGGCGCGTTCGTCGCGATCACGATGGTGATCGTGTTCCGCGCGAGCCGGAACAACAAGACCGCGGCCGACTACTACGCGGCCGGCCGGTCGTTCACCGGCGGCCAGAACGGCTCCGCGATCGCCGGCGACTACCTGTCGGCGGCATCCTTCCTCGGCATCGTCGGCGCGATCGCGATCACCGGCTACGACGGGTTCCTCTATTCGATCGGATTCCTCGTCGCCTGGCTCGTGGCGCTGCTGCTCGTGGCCGAACTGCTGCGCAACACCGGCCGCTACACGATGGCCGACGTGCTCTCGTTCCGCCTCAAGCAGCGGCCCGTGCGCATCGCCGCGGCCATCACGACGCTCGTGGTCTGCTTCTTCTACCTGCTCGCGCAGATGGCGGGAGCCGGCGGACTCGTCTCGCTGCTCCTCGGCGTGAGCGACCTGCTCGGCCAGTCGCTGGTGATCACGGTGGTCGGCGCCCTGATGATCCTCTACGTGCTCATCGGCGGCATGAAGGGCACCACCTGGGTGCAGATCATCAAGGCCGTGCTGCTCATCGCGGGCGCCGGCGTGATGACCGTCTGGGTCCTCGCGATGTACGGGTTCAACTTCTCGAGCCTGCTCGACAGCGCGGTCGAGGTGGCCGGCAACCCGGCGATCCTCGACCCCGGACTCAAGTACGGCGTCTCGGACATCTCGAAGATCGACTTCGTCTCGCTGGGCCTGGCCCTCGTGCTCGGCACCGCGGCCCTGCCCCACGTGCTCATGCGCTTCTACACGGTGCCCACCGCGAAGGAGGCCCGCAAGTCGGTCGTCTGGGCGATCTGGCTGATCGGCATCTTCTACGTGTTCACGCTGGTGCTCGGCTACGGCGCCGCGGCCCTCGTCGGCCCCGAGGTCATCGCGGCCGCTCCCGGCGCCGCGAACTCCGCGGCTCCGCTGCTCGCGTTCGAGCTCGGCGGCCCGCTGCTGCTCGGCCTCATCTCGGCGATCGCGTTCGCGACGATCCTCGCGGTGGTCGCCGGCCTCACCATCACGGCGGCCGCGTCCTTCGCGCACGACATCTACGCGAGCGTCATCAAGAAGGGCAAGACCGAGCCGGGCGCTGAGGTCAAGGTCGCCCGTCGCACGGTGCTCGTCATCGGCGTCGTCGCGATCCTCGGCGGCATCGGCGCGAACGGGCAGAACGTGGCGTTCCTCGTCGCCCTGGCCTTCGCGATCGCGGCATCGGCGAACCTGCCGACGATCGTCTACTCGCTCTTCTGGAAGCGCTTCACCACGAAGGGCGCCATCTGGAGCATGTACGGCGGCCTGATCTCGGCGATCGTGCTGATCATCTTCTCGCCGGTCGTCTCGGGCTCCGTGACGTCGATGCTGAAGACGGAGGAGATCGACTTCGCGATCTTCCCGCTGTCGAACCCGGGCATCGTCTCGATCCCGCTCGCCTTCTTCCTCGGCTGGCTCGGCACCGTCCTCGACAAGGGCAAGGAGGACCCGCTCAAGCAGTCGGAGATGGAGGTGCGTTCGCTCACCGGGGTGGGAGCCGAGAAGGCGACGCAGCACTAGACGGGGGAGCCGGCCGGTCGGAGGGGGACCGGCCGGCACACGACCCCGGCGGCGGGCGGGGAGAGCTCGCTGCCGGACACGATCGATACGGACTGGCGCCATCGCCCGGCCGTGTCGGTTCGCCGATCGATGCGGCCAGGATCGCCTGCCCGGCCGGCATCGACGCAACGAGGAGGGGGCGGATGCCGCGGCATCCGCCCCCTTCCCGCGCGTGGCGCCTCCAAGGCCTCACATGTTGATCATGTGCCCCGCGAGGCCGTGGATCGCGTCCTGCAGCGCCTCCGACAGCGTCGGGTGGGTGTGCACGTTGCGGCCCAGCTCGAGGGCACCGAGGTCCCATTTCTGCGCGAGCGTCAGCTCGGGCAGCAGCTCCGAGACATCCGGGCCGATGAGGTGACCGCCGAGCAGCTCGAGGTACTTCGCGTCGGCGATGAGCTTCACGAACCCGACCGGATCGCCGAGGCCGTTCGCCTTGCCGTTCGCCGTGAACGGGAACTTCGAGACGACCACGTCGTAGCCCTCGTCGCGCGCCTGCTGCTCGGTCAGGCCGAAGCTCGCGACCTGCGGCTGGCAGAACGTGGCGCGCGGCATCATGCGGTAGTCGCCGAGCGGCATCGTCTCGGCGCCGCCGATGGTCTCGGCCGCCACGATGCCCTGCGCCTCCGCGACGTGCGCCAGCATGAGCTTCGCCGTGACGTCGCCGATGGCGAAGATGTGCGGCACGTTCGTGCGCATGAGCTCGTCGATGCCGATCGCGCCGCGCTCGGTGAGCGCCACGCCCGTGTTCTCGAGCCCGAAGCCCTCGACATTCGGCGCGAAGCCGACGGCCATGAGCACGCGGTCGACGACGAGCGAGCCCGGCTGGCCGTCGGCGCCCGTGTACGAGACGGTGACGGATGCCCCCTGGTCGACGACCTGCTCGACCCGGGTCGACGTGAGGATCGGCACGCCGAGCTTGCGGTACTGCTTCGCGATCTCCTTCGAGACCTCGACGTCTTCATTGGGCAGCGCACGATCGAGGAACTCGATGACCGTGACCTCGACGCCGTAGTTCTTCAGCACGTACGCGAACTCCATGCCGATCGCACCCGCGCCGACGATCGCGATCGAGCGCGGCAGCTCGCGCTCGAGGATCTGCGACTCGTACGTCACGACGTTCGGCGACAGCTCGACGCCGGGCAGGAGGCGCACCCGCGACCCGGTCGCGATGATCGCGTTCTGGAACGTCAGCGTCTCGACGGTGCCGTCGGCCTTCTGCACGTCGATCGTGTTCGCGTCGCGGAAGACGCCGCGCCCGTCGAACTCGGTGATGCCGTTCTTCTTCATGAGGAAGTGCACGCCCTTGACGTGCTTGTCGGACACCTGCCGGCTGCGGTCGAACGCGGCACCGAAGTCGAAGCTCGCGTCGCCCGAAATGCCGAAGGTCGCGGCATCCTCGCGGAAGAGGTGCGCGAGCTCGGCGTTGCGCAGCAGCGCCTTCGAGGGGATGCAGCCCACGTTCAGGCACACGCCGCCCCAGTAGCGCTCCTCGATCACGGCGACCTTGAGGCCGAGCTGGGCGGCGCGGACGGCGGAGACGTACCCGCCGGGCCCGGCGCCGAGGATGATGACGTCGAAGTGGTTGGTCATGGCGCCAGCCTAGGCTTCGGTCGGTGTCTCCGGGGGCCTCGATACCCTCCTTCGTCGCTACTTGACCACCGGGTCCCCGAGCGCGTCGTCTTCGTCGGCGTGGGCGTCGGCGTGCGGACGGGAGTCGATGCCGAGCGCCATGAGCACGACGAGCATGACGGCGCCGGCGAACAGGGCGATGTCGGCGACGTTGCCGATGAACCAGTTCGCGTACGCGATGAAGTCGACCACGTGACCCTGCCCGAACGACGGTTCGCGCAGCAGCCGGTCGAGGAAGTGCGTCGTGGCACCGCCGAGCAGCAGGCCGAGGCACACGGCCCACACGCGCGAGCGCGTACGCCACGCGAACCACGCCGCCACGACCACGCCGACGCCCGCGAGGATCGTGAAGATCCACGTCGCGCCCTCGCCGATCGAGAACGCGGCGCCCGGGTTGTACGCGAGCTGCAGGCCCAGCAGGTCGCCCAGCACCTCGATGCGCTCACCGGTCGAGAGGGATGCCTCGGCCAGGAACTTGGTGAGCTGGTCGACGACGAGCACCGCCACGGCGATCGCCGCGGCGATCCAGGGGGCGGCGGTGGTCCAGGTGGGGGTGCGCTCGCGCATCCACCCATCTTCGCAGGCGGCGCCGCGGCTGCCGACCTTCGGCGGATTCCGGACAACGTGTTCCCGGGCGCTGAACCGCGGCGGGACGCGGACGTAGGCTCATCCGGTGGCAGATCGCACCATCGAACGAGCAGCGCCGGCCGAGGCATCCGTGGGTCGTACCGGAACCCTCTCGGCGGTGCTGCAGTTCGTCGCGATGGGCATCGTGTGGGGCTCGAGCTTCCTGTTCATGAAGGTCGCGCTCGAGGGCGTCTCGTTCGGGCAGATCGCGTGGTCGCGCACGCTGCTCGGCGGCGTCGCGCTCGCCGTGATCGTCGCCGTGATGCGGCCGCGCGTCACGGGCTCCGACGGCCGGCCGGGCCCGGTGCTGCCGCGTGAGCCGATCGTGTGGCTGCACTTCCTGGTGGTCTCCGTCACGACGTGCGTGATCCCCTACCTGTGCTTCGCGTGGGCCGAGCAGTACGTGTCGTCGAGCCTCGCCTCGATCTACAACGCGACCACGCCGATCATGACCGCCCTCATGGCGACCCTCGTGTTCCGCGTCGAGCGGCTCGGCGCCAGCCGCTGGTTCGGTGTCGGCCTCGGCATCCTGGGCGTCGTCGTGGTGATCGCGCCGTGGCAGGTGGCCGGGCTCACCGGCAGCCTCGCCGGGCAGCTCGCGTGCCTCGTCGCGACGCTCTGCTACGGGTTCACGTTCGGGTACCAGCGGAAGTTCCTCAGCCAGCGCCCCATCGCGCCCGCGACGTTCGCGTTCCTGTCGATCGGCGTCTCCGCGGTCGTCATGCTCGCGCTCACGCCGGTGCTCGCACTCCAGCCGGTCGAGCTCGACTTCTCGGCCGACGGATGGGCGATCGTCGGGTCGCTGCTGGCCCTCGGCATCCTCGGCACGGGGCTCGCCTACATCTGGAACATCAACGTGCTGCGGGCGTGGGGCCCGACCGGCACGTCGACCGTGACGTACATCACGCCCGTGGTCGGCGTGGCGCTCGGCATCCTGCTGCTCGGCGAGCGGCTCAGCTGGCACGAGCCGGCGGGTGCCGCGCTCGTGCTCGTCGGCATCCTCTTCGCCCAAGGCCGCCTGCGGCTGGGCCGGCGCAGCGCCGAGGCATCCGTTCGCTGACGCGCGCCGCCCGCCTCCCACCCAGCCACCGCCCGCCCGCCCGGCCGCCCGCCCGGCCCGCCGTCGCCACGGCGCGAGTTCCTCGCATGCGTGCGAGGAACTCGTCGCACCGGTGCGAGGAAGTCGCACCGCGGCGAGAGGATCAGGGCACTCAGGGCGCGCACCGAGATCCGGGCGAAGGGTTGACACGTCCCTGCGTACATGGTTGGTTAGTTAGTGAAGTAACGAACCAATAAGGTTCGACCAACGACAGATAGGCCGATATGGACGAATCGCGACCGATCTTCCTCCAGATCGCCGAACAGGTCGAGAACGACATCATCGACGGCTCGCTGCCCGAGGGTGGCCAGATCCCGTCGACGAACGAGTTCGCGGCGTTCTACCGCATCAATCCCGCCACCGCACTGAAAGGGGTGACCCGCCTTGTCGACGACGGCATCGTGGTCAAGCGAAGGGGCATCGGCATGTTCGTGACCGAGGGCGCCAGGGCCCGCCTCGTCGAACGCCGGCGGGCCGACTTCTCCACCGAATACCTCCGACCGCTCATCGTCGAGGCCGAGAAACTCGGCATCGGCATCGATGAGCTCGTGGGCCTGCTGCAGGCCGAAAGGATCCACTCATGACCGCCACCGTGGTCCGCGCGAGCGGACTGACCAAGCGATACGGCAGCTTCACCGCCGTCGACGGCGTCGACTTCGCGCTCGAGGAGAACCGTATCTACGGCCTCCTCGGCCGCAACGGCGCCGGCAAGACGACGATCATGCAACTGCTCACGGGCCAGCTCTTCCCGAACGCGGGCGAGCTCGAGGTCTTCGGCCGCACGCCCGCCGAGCACGCCGACGTGCTGCGCCGGCTCTGCTTCATCGCGGAGTCGCAGCGCTACCCCGAGGACTTCCACGCGCAGCACGTCTTCAAGGCGGCGCCGTGGTTCTTCGAGAACTGGGATGCCTCGTTCGCCGAGCGGCTCATCGCGGACTTCCGGTTGCCGTTGAAGCGGCCGATCAAGAAGCTCTCGCGCGGGCAGCTCTCGGCCGTCGGCGTCATCGTCGGCCTGGCGTCGCGCGCACCGCTGACCTTCTTCGACGAGCCGTACCTCGGCCTCGACGCGGTCGCCCGGCACATCTTCTACGACCGCCTGCTCGAGGACTACGCCGAGTACCCCCGCACGATCGTGCTCTCCACGCACCTGATCGACGAGGTCGCCAATCTGCTCGAGCACATCATCCTGATCGACCAGGGCCGCATCCTGCTCGATCGCGACGCCGAAGAGGTGCGCGGCAGCGCGACCACGGTCGCCGGCGCCCGCGCGGTCGTCGAGGAGTTCATCGGCACCCGCCCCGTCATCGGCCGCGAATCGCTCGGCGGCCTCGCCTCGGTGACGATCGACGGCCGGCTCGACCAGGCCGAACGCGTCCGCGCCGCCCAGCTCGGCCTCGAGCTGGCGCCCGTGTCGCTCCAGCAGCTCATCGTCCACCTCACCGGCACCGATCTCGCCGGTACCGCCGAACAGGAGGCCGCAGCATGACCGCCGTCGCCACCGCCACCGCCGAACCGGAGGCACAGATGACCAGCACGCGGTTCCGTCCGCACGAGATCCTGCGCATCGCGCGCCTGCACACCGTCAACCCCAGCATCTTCTTCGGGGTGCCGTGGATGATCCTCGGCTTCGCCTGGCTGATCTCGGTCGTCATCGCCGCCATCATCACGGGCGCCGGCGCACCGTCCGACCAGGTTCAGGAGGGCATGCGCTACAGCTGGGCGGTGCTCTCGCCGCAGTGGTACCTCGTCGCCGTCGGCGTGCAGGCCATCGCGTTCACCTTCTCGTTCGCGCTCGGCTTCGGCGCGACCCGCCGCGACTACTGGCTCGGCACGTCGGCCATGTTCGTGCTCGTCGCCGTCGAGATGGCGGTCGCGATCGCGACGCTCGTGCAGCTCGAGAAGTTGACGGACGGCTGGTGGATCGGCGCGGGCATGTTCGACACGCTCTGGTACGGGCAGCAGGGGTGGTGGTTCGACTTCTACTCGACCTTCGCGCTCGAGCTCGCCGTGCTGTTCATCGGCGCCGGCGCCACGACCGTCTACATGCGCTGGCGCATGCGGGGCATGCTGACCCTGCTCATCGGCGCGATCGTGCTGATCGTCGGATGCGTCGCGATCACGACGTTCGCCGGCTGGTGGCCGCAGGTCGTGAGCTGGTTCGCGGCGATCGGCCTGGTGGGCGTGTTCTCGCTCCTGCTCGCCTTCGCGGTGGTCGCCGCCGTCGCGGGGTACCTCGTGATCCGCCGGGCGACGCCCCGCTGATCCTCGGCCGGCAAGGCCGGCGAACGAAGCCGCGGCGCGGCATCCGTCGGGGGACCGGATGCCGCGCCGCATCGTCGTGCGCGATTTGCAGGATACCCCCATGGGGTATAACGTGACGGATGCCTCGGTACCCACGGTGGGTATCCTGAAGGGGCGCCCGGACGGAGGACTGCATGCAGACGCTCGAACTCGAGATCGAGGGCATGACGTGTGCGTCGTGCGCGGCGCGCATCGAGCAGCGCCTGAATCGGCTCGACGGCGTCGCCGCGACCGTGAACTACGCGACCGAGAAGGCCCGCGTGACGGTGCCCGAGGGCGTCGGCGCGCACGAGCTCATCGCCGCGGTCGAGTCCGCGGGCTACCGAGCGGAGCTGCCCGAGCCGCGGCATCCCGCACCCGCCGAACGGCGTCCGTTGCGCACGCGCCTCCTCGTCTCGATCGTGCTGTCGGTGCCCGTGGTCGTGCTGGCCATGGTGCCGCTGCTGCAGTTCCCCGGCTGGCAGTGGGTGTCGTTCGCCCTGACCCTGCCGGTCGTCACGTGGGCGGCGTGGCCGTTCCACCGTGCCGCTGCCGTCAACCTCCGCCATGGGGCGGCGACGATGGACACCCTCGTCTCGCTCGGCGTGACGGCCGCGTTCCTGTGGTCGACGTTCGCCCTGCTCTTCGGCGGCGCCGGCGAGATCGGCATGCGGCACGCGGTGTCGCTCGCGATCGTCCCCTTCGGCGCGCGCGATGCGAGCGGCGACCTCTACCTCGAGGTGGCCGCGGGCGTCACGACGTTCGTCCTCCTCGGCCGGTACCTCGAGCAGCGGTCGAAGCGCGCGGCCGGAGCCGCGCTGCGCGCCCTGCTCGAGCTCGGCGCGAAGGACGTCGCCGTGCTCCGCGACGGCCGCGAGCAGCGCGTGCCGGTCGACCGCCTCGCGGTCGGCGACGAGTTCGTCGTGCGCCCGGGCGAGCAGATCGCGACCGACGGCGTCGTGGTCGACGGCCGCAGCGCCGTCGACGTGTCGCTGCTGACGGGTGAGTCGGTGCCGGTCGAGGTGGAAGCGGGCGATGCGGTCGTCGGTGCCAGCGTGAACGTCGGGGGCCGCCTCGTCGTGCGCGCCACGCGCGTGGGCGCCGACACCCGGCTCGCGCAGATGGCGCGCCTCGTCGAGGACGCGCAGGCCGGAAAGGCCGCGGTGCAGCGCCTCGCCGACCGGATCTCGGGCGTCTTCGTGCCGATCGTCATCGTGATCGCGCTCGCGACCCTGGCCGCCTGGCTCCTCGTCGGGGGCACCGTGGCCGCGGCGTTCACGGCTGCCGTCGCGGTGCTCATCATCGCGTGCCCGTGCGCCCTCGGGCTCGCAACCCCGACGGCTCTGCTCGTCGGCACGGGTCGCGGCGCGCAGGTCGGCGTGCTGATCAAGGGGCCCGAGGTGCTCGAGTCGACGCGGCGGGTCGACACCATCGTGCTCGACAAGACGGGCACGGTCACCACGGGGCGGATGTCGCTCGCCGCGGTGCACCCGGCCGCCGGGGTCGACGAGGGCGAGCTGCTGCGGCTCGCGGGTGCGCTCGAGCACGCGTCGGAGCATCCGGTCGCCCGCGCCATCGCCGAGGCCGCGGCCTCGCGCTTCGGCGACCTGCCGGTGCCCGAGGCATTCGAGAACCGCGCGGGCCTCGGCGTGCACGGCGTGGTCGAGGGGCACCTCGTGCTGGTCGGCCGCCCGGCCATGCTCGCCGAGTGGGCGATCGAGCCCGAGCCGGCAGCCGAGCCCGGCACCGAGGCATCCGTCGCCGATGCGCTCGCCGCCGAGGCGGAGGCGGGCCGCACCGCGGTCGTCGTCGCGTGGGACGGCCGCGTGCGCGGCGTCATCGCCGTCGCCGACGCCGTGAAGCCCACGAGTGCGGCCGCCGTGTCGCGCTTGCGCGCGCTCGGCCTCGAGCCGATCCTGCTGACGGGCGACCACGAGCAGGTCGCGCGGCGGGTGGCGGCCGAGGTGGGCATCGACCGGGTGATCGCCGGCGTGCTGCCCGAGGGCAAGGCCGAGGTGATCGCCGACCTGCGGGCCCAGGGGCGCAGCGTCGCGATGGTCGGCGACGGCGTGAACGACGCCGTGGCCCTCGCGCGCGCCGACCTCGGCATCGCCATGGGCGCGGGCAGCGACGTGGCGATCGAGGCATCCGATCTCACGCTCGTGCGCGACGACCTGCTCGCCGCCGTCGACGCGATCCGGCTCTCCCGGCGCACGATGGGCACCATCCGCGGCAACCTGTTCTGGGCGTTCGCGTACAACGTCGCGGCGATCCCGCTCGCGGCGCTGGGCCTGCTGAACCCCATGCTCGCGGGTGCGGCGATGGCGTTCTCGAGCCTGTTCGTCGTTGGCAACAGCCTGCGGCTGCGCACGTTCAGGTCGGTGTCGCGCGACGTGCGGCAGGGCTGAGGCACGGCCCGCGGCGGCCAGTGCGGCCGGCGGCGGCCCGCGGCGGCCCGCGGATCATCCGCGAGGATGACGCGAGCCGCCGAGAGTCCCTCGCCGGTCCGACGCGGCGGATGCCCCGGCCGGGCACCCTCGAAGCATGGGTACCTTCGTGCTCGAGGCCACCGGCCTCGTCAAGTCCTTCGGCCAGACGCACGCCCTCGCCGGCGTGGACCTCGCGGTCCGCACCGGCGAGGCCGTGGCGATCATGGGCGCGTCCGGCTCCGGCAAGACGACGCTGCTGCACTGCCTGGCGGGAATCATCCGCCCCGACGCCGGGCAGGTGACGTTCCGTTCCGGAGCGGGCGGCGTCGACGTGACCGGGCTCGGCGAACGCGAGCGGTCCCGGCTGCGCCGCGAGGCGTTCGGCTTCGTGTTCCAGGCGGGCCTGCTCATCCCCGAGCTCACCGCCTCCGAGAACGTCGCGCTCGCGCTGATGCTCAACGGGATGCCCCGGCCCCGCGCCGAGGAGTACGCGCGAGGCTGGCTCGCCGCCCTCGGGCTCGCCGGCATGGAGGACCGCCGCATCGGCCAGCTCTCGGGCGGGCAGGCGCAGCGCGTCGCGATTGCGCGGGCGCAGGTCACCGGGGCATCCGTCGTCTTCGCCGACGAGCCGACCGGCGCGCTCGACTCGGCCACCTCGGCCGAGGTGATGTCGGCGCTCCTGCACTCGACCGTCGGACAGGGCCGCACGCTCGTGCTGGTGACGCACGACGCGCAGGTCGCCGAGCGCTGCGGGCGGATCGTCGACGTGCGCGACGGCCGCATCGTCGGCGAGCGGGCGGGCGCCGGCGCCGCGCCCGCTGCCGGCCCCGCGGCCGGACCCGCTGCCGGCCCTTCCGCCGGACCTTCCGCCGGACCCGAGGTAGCGGCATGATCGCGCGGGTCGCGTGGCTGCTGGCGCGCCCCGGCCGTGCGGGCGCCGCGGCACTCGCGCTGCCCGTGACGGCGTTCGCGATCGTGACGACGCTGCTGCTCGGCGTCCTGGGCGGCGCGCAGTCGTTCTGGACCTGGACCGACGACATCGGCATCACGTACCAGGCGCTCGCGGTGATCGCGCTGGTGCTGCTCGTCGTGCCGCTCCTCTCGCTCGGCGGTGCGGCCGCGCGCCTCTCGGCCCGTCGACGCGACGACCGGCTCGCGACCCTGCGCCTGCTCGGCGCGACGCCCGCTGCCGTCGGCACCCTCGCCGTGCTCGAGGCGGCCGTGCTCGCGCTCGCCGGAGCGCTCGTCGGCGTCGTGGGGTACTTCGCCCTCGTGCCGGCGCTCGGGCTCATCGTGTTCCGCGGCGAGCCGCTCGGCGCCGCGGGAGTGCTGCTCGGCTGGGAGGCGCTCGTCGCGGTGCCCGTCGGCGTCGTCCTGCTCGCGGTCGTGAGCGCGGTCGTGGGCCTGCGGCGGGTCGTGATCTCGCCGCTCGGCGTGCGCACGAAGGACGAGGCGCCGCGGATGCACTGGCTGCGGTTCGCCATCGGGGCGGCCGTGGTCGCCCTCGGGTTCCTGCTCATGAGCGCGCTCCAGGTCGCCGGTTCGATGCTCGTCGTGTTCGCCTTCCTCGCCGCCGCCTTCGGCGGCAGCCTCGCCGTGCTGAACCTGGTCGGTCCGTGGGTGCTCCGGCTCGTGGCATCCGGCCAGGCGAAGCGCGCGAAGACCCCGGCGAGGCTCATCGCCGCGCGACTGGTGCTCGAGTCGCCGAAGGCGGCCTGGCGGCAGGTGTCGGGCGTCGCGATGACGAGCTTCATGGCGGTGTTCGCGGGCACGGGCGTGGCCGTGCTCGGCGCGATCGGTGCGTCGCCCGATGCCGAGATGGCCGATCTCGTCGTCGATCTCCGAACGGGCATCATCATCACGGTCGTGGGCTCGTTCCTCATGGTCGCGTGTTCGGTCGGCGTGAACCAGGCGGCCGGGGTGCTCGACCGGGCCGACCTCTACCGCTCGCTCGGCATGCTGGGCATGCCCGTCGAGACGATGGATGCCGCGCGCCGGCGCGCGGTGCTCTCGCCGCTGCGGATCACCGCGATCGGCTCGGCCGTGATCGCCGCCGTCGTGATGCTGCCGATCACGGGCATCGCCCTGATCGTCGACCCGCTCTCGCTGCTCGTGATCGCCGCGGTGCTGGCGGCCGGCATCGGCGTCGTGTGGCTCGGACTCGTCGCCACGCGTCCGGTGTTGGAGCGTGCCGCGGTCGCCTAGGGTCGAAGCATGAGTGCCATCGACGACCGCGACGCCGCAATGACGGAGTTGCTCGGCATCCGCTCGAGCATCGACAACATCGACGCCGCGCTCATCCACCTGCTCGCCGAGCGCTTCAAGTTCACGCAGCAGGTCGGCCGGCTGAAGGCCGCGCACGGCCTGCCGCCGAGCGATCCCGACCGTGAGAAGCGGCAGATCGCGAGGCTCCGCTCGCTCGCCGAAGACGCGCACCTCGACCCGGCGTTCGCCGAGAAGTGGTTCAACTTCGTCGTCGCCGAGGTGATCCAGCACCACGAGGAACTGGCCGGTAACGGCACCGGCGGCAACGTCGGGGCATCCGGCGCGGCCGAGACCGGCGTGACCG
Source organism: Agromyces agglutinans (assembly GCF_009647605.1). Classification (GTDB taxonomy): domain Bacteria; phylum Actinomycetota; class Actinomycetes; order Actinomycetales; family Microbacteriaceae; genus Agromyces; species Agromyces agglutinans. The sequence continues at coordinate 428,677 of NZ_WJIF01000002.1, forward strand.
GCCCGACCGGCGCCCGGTGAGCTGGTACCCGGCGCCGCTGCCCGACCTCACCGGCCGCGCGTACCTCGTCACCGGCGCGAACGCGGGCCTCGGGTTCTTCACCGCGGCGCGCCTGGTCGGCGCCGGCGCGCGGGTGGTCATGACGGGCCGCAGCAGCGAGCGACTGGATGCCGCGGCCGGCGTCATCCGCGAGCGCGTGGCCGCGGGTGCCGGGTCGGGGGAGGTCGGCGGTTCCGTCGAGACGCTCGTCATGGACCAGGCGTCGCTCGGATCGGTCGCGGCCGGCGCGGCGACCGTGCTCGGCCGCGAGCTCACGGGCGGCGCACCGCTCGACGGCATCGTGCTCAACGCGGGCATCGTGCACACCCCGTTCCGTCGGCAGGTGAGCGTCGACGGCCGCGAACTCGTGCTCGCGACGAACGTGCTCGGCCACTTCGCACTGCTCGCGCGACTGCTGGAGCCGGCCGCTGCGCCGGCCGCGCCGGCGCCGGCCGCCGCCTCGCCCGCCCCGGCCGCCGCCTCGCCCGCCGCGCAACCGGCGCCGGCCTTCACCGCCGGCGCCCGCATCGTCACGCTCGGCTCGCTCTCGACGCTGCTGACGACGTTCCGCGTCGACGACCTCCAGCTCGAGCGCGGCTACGACCCGTGGCGCGCGTACGCGCAGTCCAAGATCGCGGCGGCCTCGATCGCGTTCGAACTCGACCGGCGGCTGCGCGCCGCGGATGCCCCGCTCGTCAGCCTCGTCGCACACCCGGGCTACTCGATCTCGGGCCGGACGCCGTTCGTGCCAGGCGTGAACGAGCCCTCGCGCGGCTCGCGCTTCGCCGATGCGCTGCAGGCGGCGTGGGCGCAGGGCAAGCACCGCGGTGCCGAGCCGATCCTGCACGCGATCACCGCCGACGGCGTCGCGGGCGGGCAGTTCTGGGGGCCGCGCGGGCTCGTGAAGGGGCCGCCGTCGCCGCAGCGTCCGGTCGGGGTCACGACCGACCCGCTGGTCGCGGCTCGCGTGTGGGACGTCGCCGAACGCGCGACGGGCGTGCGCCTCGACCTCGAGCGAGGCCCGGCGCTCGAGCCCGGGCACTGACGATGGGCCTGCTGCGCACCTGGTGGGCGACCCCGCGCGTGCGCCGGGCCGTCGCCCGCTGGCTCGTCGCGATCGGCGCGATCCTCGCGCTGATCGGCCTGCTCACGGCGCGCTGGGGCCTGCTCGTCGTCGGCGTCGTGGTCGTCGGACTGGGTGCGAGCGCCGGTCCGGCGCGCATCCGCCGCGACCGGTGACCGCTCGCGGTTAGCCCATCTCGGCCGGCTCCGCAAGCATTGACCCCCGTTCGAGGGCCATGGGAGGATCGCGCCCATCATCCGTCCGAGAGATGGGAACACGATTCCATGAAGACACGCACCATGAGGCGAGCGGGCGGCATGGCCGCAGCATCCGCCGCCGCGCTGGTCCTGACGACGCTGGTGGCGACACCGGTGAGCGCGACGACCGGTGAGGAGACCGGCGAACGCGAGTTCGTCGTGCTGTTCGCCGAGGGCACCTCCGAGGCCGACGCGAAGGCCGCCGTCGAGGCGGCCGGCGGCACGGTCGTCAGCCAGAACACCGACGTCGGCGTCGCCACCGTCACGACCGCCGACGCGGGCTTCGCCGAGGCCGCCGCCCAGCAGGGCGCGATCGAGGGCACCGCGCAGAACCGCGTGATCGCCGACATCCCCGAGGGGCAGAAGGCGAACGGCGAGGCGCAGAAGCAGGACGCCGCCGAGCAGGACGTGCGCGTCGAGGCGGGCTCCGCGGCGGACGCCGCCGGCCAGGCCGTCGCGGGCGGCAACGGCCGCGGCAAGGGTCACTCGCCGGCCGCCGATCCGCTCGCGCCGCTGCAGTGGGACATGCAGGCCATCGGCGCCACCGCCGACGGCTCCTACCGGTACGAGCAGGGCAAGGGCGTCGTCGTGGGCATCCTCGACACCGGCGTCGACGGGTCGCACCCCGACATCGCGCCGAACTTCGACGCCGAGCGCAGCCGCAATTTCACGGTTGACATCCCGTTCGACGCGAACGGCGTCGTGGTCGACGGCGCGTGCGAGGAGGACCCCGACGGTTCCTGCGAGGACGCGGCCGACGTCGACGAGAACGGCCACGGCACGCACGTCGCCTCGACGATCGCGTCGCCGCTGAACGGCGTGGGCATCGGCGGCATCGCCCCCGAGGCCACGATCGTGAACCTGCGCGCCGGCCAGGACTCGGGCTACTTCTTCCTCCAGCCGTCGCTCGACGCGCTGACCTACGCCGGCAAGACCGGCGTCGACGTCGTCAACATGAGCTACTACGTCGACCCGTGGCTGTTCAACTGCACGAACCACCCGGCCGACTCGCCGGCCGACCAGCAGGAGCAGCAGACGGTCATCACCGCGATGCAGCGTGCGCTCGACTTCGCGCGCGTGCGCGGCGTCACGCTCGTCGCCGCGGCCGGCAACGGTGCGACCGACTACACGAAGGTGATCTCGGATGCCTCGAGCCCCGACTTCGCGGACGTGCCGGGCGAGGTGGCGTACACGCGCGACCTGCTCGACCCCGCGTCGTGCACGTCGATGCCCTCCGAGGGCGAGGGCGTGATCACGGTCTCGAGCACGGGCCCGTCGGCGCGCAAGGCGTACTACTCCGACTACGGCAACGGCTACGTCGACGTCGCGGCGCCCGGCGGCGACGTCTACGACACGTCCGCCGGCACGCGCGACTACGGCGCCGGCATCCTCGCGGCCTACCCCGCGGTGGTCGCCGAGGCCGAGGGCGCGATCGACGAGAACGGCGAGGTGGTCGTGCCGTGGGCGGTCCGCAGCTGCGACGCGAACGGCGAGAACTGCGCGTACTACCAGTACCTGCAGGGCACGTCGATGGCCTCGCCGCACGCGGCCGGCGTCTCGGCGCTGATCGTCGGGAAGTACGGCGTGAAGGACTTCCTGCGCGGCGGCACCTACCTGCCGCCGGTGCTCACGAAGGCCCGCCTCGAGCAGAGCGCGGTCGACACCGCCTGCCCGACGCCGGCGGACTTCACGTACACGCGCACCCTGCCGAACGGCCAGGTCGTCACGGCGACGCACACGTGCGAGGGGTCGACGGGCTCGAACGGCTTCTACGGCAAGGGCATCGTGAACGCGCTGAAGGCGGTCGGGCGCTGATCGGGGCATCCGTTTCGGCCTGACGGGCGCTGCCGCGCACGTCGCACCGGGGCCGGACTCCTCCGGGAGTCCGGCCCCGGTGGTGCGCGCTGGCCCATCTGCGGCTCGCAGGGGATGATGGACCGATGATCAGCCGCGAACTCGCCGTCGAGCTGAAGCGAGCGGGACTCGTGTGGCATCCGGCCTCGGGCGATCGGTTCCAGCTCGACCTCGCCGACGATGTCGAGGCCGAGGTCGAGGCCGACGTCTTCACGGTCAGCGAGATGACGATCGAGTCGCACCGCACGCCGTCGGGCACGATCCTCGGCTTCAACGGCACGACCGAGTGGGCGCTCGACTCGGTGACCATCGGCGACGCGGTGTGGCTCCCGCGCGAAGACCAGCTGCGCGAGCTGCTGCGCAGCACGTTCCGCACGCTGCGACGGCTCGACGACGCGTTCGAGGTCGAGATCGAGATCGGCGGCGCGCGCATGCGATTCGAGCATCCGGATGCCTCGGAGGCGTACGGAACCGCCCTGCTCGAGCTCATCGGCAGGTCGCGATGACGGATGCCTCGGGCGGGACGGGTGCCTCGGACGGGACGGATGCCTCGGACCCCGGAGATGCCGCCGCAGCGGTCGCCCGTGCGCGCGAGCGCTTCGCCGACGCCGCCGCGGCCCTGCTCGCCGCGGGCGCCCGCCGGGAGTTGCGCGCCGAGTTCGTGCCCGAGCGGCGCGTGCTCGGCATCCCGCGCGCCGCGCGCATGGCGGCGCTCGGCGAGGTGTGGCGGCTCGGCGCCCTCCTGCTCGATGCTGGCGGCACGGCGTATGCGACCGGCCGGGTCGTGCGCGCCGAGCGGCCGGCGCGCCGGAGCATCACCGCGGCGTCCGTCGCCGAGCAGCGCGCGCTGCAGGCGGCCGCGGTGAAGGGCGGCATCGCCGCGGGCACCACCGTCGTCTTCGACGCGCCGGCGCTCGACCTCGACGAGCTCGGCCGCAGCGGTGCCGTCGGTCCGCTCGTGCTGGCCGCCGGCGAGGTGCTCGTGCGATGGAGCCCGACGCAGCCCGGAGCGCTGACCCCGCTCTACGCCTACCTGCGCGACCGCGTCGACCTGCTCGTGCATCCGCCGCAGGGCGCGTAGCCGAGGCATCCCGTCGCGGTCGGATCGCCTCGCGGCGTCTCGCCGCCTCGCATCGCCGGTAGGCTGCCCCGGTGACGTCGAAGACCTCCTGGCCCCCGCTGCTGTCCGCCCGCGCCATGTTCTGGTCGGGTCTCGTGCTGATCGGCGTCTGGCTGCTGATCCAGGTGATCATGTCGGCCGTCTCGTTCGCGATCGCGAACCTGCCGTGGGCGATGCACGGCGGCGGCCCCGCAGGCCTGCCGTTCGCGGGCACGATCGCCGAGCTCGCCCTCGTGCTCGGCGCCGTGCTCGTGGGCGCCGGCCTCGTCACCCGCCACCTGGAGCGCCCGGGCGCCTGAGCGCCGACCGCGCTCGTGTCGACCGCGCGTCGCGTCGATCGCGCGTCGCGTCGATCGCGCGTCGCTTCGGCCTCGTGGCGGCGGCGTGCGCGAAGGTGGCCTCGTGGCGTGGGTTCGATCCGAGGGGTTCCGGTCGTTCGTGGTGTCGTCGACCGACGGCATCATCGGAACGGCCGGCGTGCTGCTCGGCTTCGCGGGCGCCGGCGCATCGAGCGGCACCCTGTTGATCGCGTCCATCTCCGCGCTCGTGGCGGGCTCGGTCGCCGGGTTCTGCTCGAAGTACGCCGAGCTCGCGGCCGAACGCGACGCGGAGCGGGCCGTGATCGCCGACGAGATCGAGGATCTGCGGGATCCGGCCGACGACCTCGCCGCGCTCGCCGCGAGGTTCGAGGCGCGCGGGGTGCAGCCCACCGTCGCGCGCGAGGTCGCCGAACAGTTGTTCGCACACGACGCGCTCGACGCCGAGCTGGAGTTCACGCACGGCATCGACGAGCCGACCCGAGCCGTGGAGCCGTTGCTCGGGGCCGCCGCCGGGGCGGCCGCGATCGCGCTCGGCTCCGCCCTGCCGCTCGCGATCCTGGTCGTGTACCCCGCCGCGTGGGAGGAGTGGGCGGTCGCGCTCGCCGTCATCCTCTCGCTCACGGTCGCGGGCGTGCTGACCTCGGTCACGGCGCGCACGTCGGTCTGGCGCGGGCTCGCCCGCACCGTCGGCGTCGGCGTGCTCACGATGCTCGCGACCTACCTCGCGGGTGTGCTCATCTTCTGATCACGGCTCGACGCAGCCCGGGCGATCGGGTATCGTCGTCGACCGTGTCTTGCTGCACCTTCTCCGCGCTGATCATCCGGCCCCGCACCGCCTGAGGCGGAGCGCCCGGCCCTTCTACCGCGTCCCTCCGCCTCGGCCCCTGACCATGGCCGGGTGCATTCGGCGTGCCCGGCCGCAGGTTCCTCGACCAGCGGAGCAGCAGTGCGCACCCCACGATCCTCGTCTTCACGATCCTCATCGGCACGATCCTCATCGGCACGATCCTCATCGGCAGAGTCCCATCGCCGATCCTCCGGCCCGCCGATCGGCGGCCGCCAGGAGCTCGGCCAGAACTTCCTCGTCGACCGACGCGTGATCGACCGCATGGTCGCGCTCGTCGACGCCGCTCCCGGCCCCGTGGTCGAGCTCGGCGCGGGCGGCGGGGCGCTCACGCGTCCCCTCGCTGCGCTCGGTCGCCCGCTGACGGCGGTCGAGCTCGACCCGCAGCGAGCTGATGCGCTTCGGCGCGACCTGGCCGGCTCGGCACGCATCGTGCGGGCCGACGCGGTGACGTGGCGGCATCCGTCGCAGCCGCACGTCGTCGTCGGCAACGTGCCCTTCCATCTGACGACCGCCATCCTGCGCAAGCTCCTCGCCGAACCCTCGTGGAGCGTCGCGGTGCTGCTGACCCAGTGGGAGGCGGCGAGGCGCCGCTGCGGCGTCGGCGGCACGAGCCAGCTCACCGTGCAGTGGATGCCGTGGTTCGAGTTCCGCCTCGACCGACGCGTGCCGGCACGGGCGTTCCGGCCCATGCCGTCGGTCGACGGCGGGCTCTTCACCATCACGCGGCGCGAATGCGCGCTCGTGCCGGACGCCGACCGGAGGGCCTACCAGTCGTGGGTCGGCGAGGTCTTCGGCGGACGCGGGCGCGGGCTCGCGCAGGTGCTCGCGCGCACGGGGCATCCGCTGCCGGTCGCGCGCGCCCGGGCGTGGCTCGTCTCGCGCGGGCTGCCCGCCGACGTGCTGCCGGGCCGGCTCACCGCCGACGACTGGGGCGCGCTGTGGGCGGAGGTGCGGCGGCGTCGGTGAGCCGTACGCTCAGTGGGGATCGTCGGTTCGCTCGAACCCGAACGTGGTGATCGCGGCGAGGTCGCCGGTGGCGACGCGCTCGAGCACGAACCGCTCGTGGTGCACGACCCGTTCGGGCAGGTCGTCGAGGTCGAACCAGCGCAGCTCGTCGGCCTTCGGCTCGAGCAGGACCGGAGCATCCGCCCAGGCGTGGCATACGAAGAAGAAGTCAGCGCGCTGCTCGACGGCGGCCGACGTCGGACCGGTGCGGTGCATCGTGGTCAACGGATCGAGGTCGGCCGGCTCGATCGTGACGCCGATCTCTTCAGCAGCCTCGCGCACGGCCGCGTGGACGACGGACTCGCCGGCCTCGACGTGGCCCGCCGCCGACGCGCCCCACCAGCCGTCGTAGTAGCCCGTGCCGGCGCGCAACTGCAGGAGCACGCGGCGACCGTCGAACAGGAACACGTACGCGGCTGGGACCACGCTGAACCGCCCGTGGGCGGCGGCGTACTCCTCGGAGTAGGGCTGCGGGGCGCTCATCGGGTCTCGATACGCTTCGCTACTCGACCGACGGGTTCGTGGCGGCCCGCCTCAGTGCCCGAGCACCGGGCCGAACGCGTCGGCGAGCGGCGCGCGGTTGACCCGGCGCAGTTCGTCGATCGAGACGGTGAACGCGTCCTGCACCTCGAGGGCGCCCGACGCGGCATCCGTCACGCCGATGCGGCGCACCGGGTAGCCCCGGCCCTCGCAGAGGCCGCGGAACTTCACGTCGTCTTCGCGGGGCACGCTGACGATGACCCGACCGGCCGACTCCGAGAACAGCGCCGTCGCGAGGTCGATGCCCGAATCCTCCACGACCTCGCCGAGGAAGACGCGCGCGCCGATGCCGAAGCGGGAGACCGCCTCGGCGAGCGCGATCGCGAGGCCGCCGTCGCTGAGGTCGTGCGCCGAGTCGATGAGTCCCTCGACCGCTGCCGCGCGCAGCAGCTCGGCGAGCCGCTGCTCGCCCGCGAGGTCGACGGCCGGCGGACGACCGCCGAGGTGCCCGTGCACGACGCCGGCCCAGGCCGATCCGTCGAGCTCGAGCGCGGTGTCGCCGAGCAGGTAGATGTTGTGGCCGTCGTCCTGCCAGCCGCTCGGCACGCGCCGGGCGACGTCGTCGATCACGCCGAGCACGGCGATGACGGGCGTCGGGTGGATCGGCACGTCACCGGTCTGGTTGTAGAACGAGACGTTGCCGCCGGTCACGGGGATGCCCAGCTCGAGGCATCCGTCGCTCAGCCCCTCGATCGTCTCGGAGAACTGCCACATGACCTCGGGGTTCTCGGGCGAGCCGAAGTTGAGGCAGTCGCTGACGCCCATCGGCACGGCGCCCGTGACGGCGACGTTGCGGTACGCCTCGGCGAGCGCGAGCTTCGCGCCCTGGCGAGGGTCGAGCTGCGAGTAGCGTCCGTTCGCGTCGGTCGCGACCGAGACGCCGAGACCGGATGCCTCGTCGACGCGCACCATGCCGGCATCGTCGGGCGCGCCGAGCGCGGTGTTGCCGAGCACGTAGGAGTCGTACTGGTTCGTGACCCACGCGGCGTCGGCCTGGTTCGCGGAGCCGGCGAGCGCGAGGAACTGCTCGCGCAGCGCGTCGCGGTCGCCGTCGGCCGGGCGCTCGAGCGTCGCCGCGGTGTCGGCCTGCAGCGCGTCCTGGTACGACGGGTAGGCGACCGGGCGCTCGTAGACCGGGCCGTCGATCGCGACCGTGCGCGGGTCGACGTTCACGATCTCCTGGCCGTGCCACATGATGCTGAGGCGGCCGGTGTCGGTGACCTCGCCGAGCACGCTGGTCTCGACGTCCCACTTCTTCACGACCTCGAGGAAGCCGTCGAGCTTCTCGGGGCGCACGATCGCCATCATGCGCTCCTGGCTCTCGCTCATCAGGATCTCTTCGGGAGTGAGGGTCGGGTCGCGCAGCAGCACGTCGTCGAGCACGATCGACATTCCGCCGTCGCCGTTGGAGGCCAGCTCGCTGGTCGCACACGAGATGCCGGCCGCACCGAGGTCTTGGATGCCCTCGACGAGGTCGCCCGCGAACAGCTCGAGGCAGCACTCGATGAGCACCTTCTCGGCGAAGGGGTCGCCGACCTGCACCGCGGGGCGCTTGGTCGGGCCGCCCTCGGCGAACGTGTCGGACGCGAGGATGGACGCCCCGCCGATGCCGTCACCGCCCGTGCGGGCGCCGAACAGCACGACCTTGTTGCCCTGGCCCTTGGCGTTCGCGAGGTGCAGGTCTTCGTGGCGCAGCACGCCCACCGCGAGCGCGTTGACCAGCGGGTTCGCCTGGTACACCGGGTCGAACCAGGTCTCGCCGCCGATGTTCGGCAGGCCGAGGCAGTTGCCGTAGAAGCTGATGCCGCTGACGACGCCGTGGACGACGCGCGCCGTGTCGGGGTGGTCGATGGCGCCGAAGCGCAGCGCGTCCATGACGGCCACGGGGCGGGCGCCCATCGAGATGATGTCGCGGACGATGCCGCCGACGCCGGTCGCGGCGCCCTGGAACGGCTCGATGTAGCTCGGGTGGTTGTGCGACTCGATCTTGAAGGTGACGGCCCAGCCCTCGCCGATGTCGAGCACGCCGGCGTTCTCGCCCATGCCCACCATCAGGTGCTGCTTCATCTCGGGCGTGACCTTCTTGCCGAACTGGCGCAGGTAGGTCTTGCTCGACTTGTAGGAGCAGTGCTCGCTCCACATGACCGAGTACATCGCGAGCTCGGCGCTCGTCGGGCGGCGGCCGAGGATGTTGCGGATGCGCTCGTACTCGTCGGGCTTCAGGCCCAGCGCCGCGTACGGCTGCTCCTTCTCGGGAGTGGCGGCGGCGACCTCGACGGTGTCGAGCACCGGAACGGGCTTCGACGAGTCGGTGGCAGCGGTCGTGGCGGGGGATTCTGTGGTCACGAGTGGCGAGCTCCAGGATGGGCGGCGAACGATGCCGAGAACGGATGCCGCGGGCGGATGCCTGACCCGACCAGTCTACGTGCCCCGGTGCGGGCGCTCCGGGTCGCCGAGGCACGCGGCCCCACCCGCCGCGCTCAGGGGGCGGTCGACATCGCGGGGCTCTCGTTGACGGACAACCCATCGCGCTCGATACGAGCCCGTCCCCACTCGCCGAGCGGCAGCAGTGCTTCGAGCAGCGACGCACCGGTCTCGGTGAGCGAGTACTCGACCCTGGGCGGGACCTCGGCGTGCACCTCGCGATGGACCAGGCCGTCCTCCTCCATCTGGCGCAGGTGCTGGGTGAGCATCTTCTCGCTCACGCCGGGCAGCGCGCGACGCAGCTCGCCGAACCGCCGCGTGCCGTGCTCGTGCAGCTCCCAGAGCACGAGGCCCTTCCATTTGCCGCTGACGACGTCGAGCGCCGCGTCGATGCCGCAGAGGTAGGGCCCGGTCCGTGATCCGCCTGACATGCTCGGCTCCTCGCTCACCATTCGGTCGGTACCGCAGTCTATTGCGGGGTCGATCGAGGGGGGCCGCTACGCCTCGTGCACCGTGCGTCCGCCGACCACGGTGCGGATGACTCGCGCCTCGAGCAGCTCGTCGGGCGCGGCGCCGAACACATCGCGGTCGAGCACGATGAAGTCGGCGTGGAGGCCCGCGGCGATGCGGCCGTACGACGCCTCGGCGCCGCACGCCCACGCCGCGTCGCGCGTCGCGTGCTCGATCGCGGTCATGAGCGGCAGCGCGTAGGCCGGGAGGTTCGCGGGCAGCGAGGGGTCGAGCGCCGAGCGCCTCGTCGCGGCGATGAACATGTTGGGCAGCGGCGCGTACGGCGACGTCGGCGAATCCGTGCCGAACACCAGCGGGGCGCCGGCGCCGGTCATCTCGGGCCACGGGAAGCCGCGATCGACACGCTCATCGCCGAGCATCGCGCGCCAGTTGGCCTGGATCGCGGGGTCGGCGTGCACGGGCTGCATGCTCGCGGTGATGCCGAGCGCGGCCAGCCGGTCGATGTCGGCACGCTCGACCACCTCGAGGTGCTCGATGCGGTGGCGGCGGTGCCGCGGGCCGTTCACGGCGATCGCGTGCTCGACGGCCGAGATCGCGATGCGCGCGGCCTCGTCGCCGATCGCGTGCATGGCGACCTGCAGGCCGGCCGCATCGGCCGCCGCGACGACCGGCGCGAGCTCGTCGAGGCTCCAGACCGGGTCGGGATCGCTGCCGTCTGCGTACGGGTGGCCGACGGCCGCCGTGCAGCCGTCGACCGTGCCGTCGATCATGACCTTGATGCCCACGACCCGCAGCCACTCCGATGCGTGGGTGGCGGCGAGCTCGACGGCACGCGCGACCTGAGTCAGGTTCTGCGCCTCGTCGCCGGTGGGCTGCACGCGCCAGTGACCGGCGATGCGGGCGGTGAGCGTGCCGGCCTGCTCGGCGCGCACCATCGTGGCGAGGTCGTCTTCGTCGAGACCCATGTCGGTCGTCGCGGTGACGCCGGTCGCCGCGTACCCGCGCAGGGCTGCGGCGAGCGCCGCGTCGCGGTCGTCGTCGGTCGTGAATCCGGCGAGCACGGGCGCCACCAGCAGGTGCATGGCGGTCTCGTCGACGAGGCCGGTGGCGTGCCCTTCGGCGTCGCGGTGGATCATGCCGCCCGCAGGGTCGGCGGTGTCGTCGCCGATGCCGGTCTCGACGAGGGCCGCGGTGTTCAGCCAGATCGAGTGGAAATCGTAGGCATCGGCGTACACCGGCCGGTCGGCGACGGCCGCGTCGAGCAGCTCCCGGGTCGGGCGACCGCCGACGGCGGCGTGCTGCCAGCCCTGGGCGCGGATGCGCGGGGCATCCGGATGCTCGTCGGCGAAGTCTCGGATGCGGCGCTGGATCTCCTCGGCGGTGTCGGCGCCCCACAGGTCGACCTGGCCGGCCGTCTCGCCGGTGCCGACGACGTGCGCGTGCCCGTCGACGAACCCGGGCAGCACGGTGGCGCCGCCGAGGTCGACCCGGTTCACGGTCTCCCCGGTGCCGGCGATCCGCCGTGCGGTGTCGTCGTCGCCGACGTAGGCGACGCGGCCGTCGCGCACCACGATCGCGGTCGCCCAGCGGCGCGCGTCGGCGGTGAAGATGCGGCCGTGGGTGTAGACGGTGTTCATGGGCGTCCATCCTTCGCGAGCGGGGTGCGCAACAGCAGAGCATAGAGGCCCGCCGCCAAGAGCATGCCGACCGGCACCGACAGGTCGATGAAGCCGAGCGCCTGCGAGATCGGGCCGGTCCAGGCGGTGGTCGACAAGCACAGCGCGGTCGCGATGCCGCCGGTGAGCACGGCCGCCACGCCTGGGATGCTCCACCCGCCGGTGTACCAGAAGCGTCCGCCGCGCTCGGCGTCGAAGAGGTCGGCGCCGTCGTAGCGGTTGCGGCGCAGCACGACGTCGGTGACGAACACCGCCATCGTCGGGGCCGACACGATCACGAGGAACTGGAGCATCAGGTTGACGGCGTCGAGGAGGCTGGTCGAGAGCACGAGGTAGATCGTCAGCGCCGTGCCGATCAGGCCCACCACGATCGCGGCGGGGATGCGCCGGAGGGGGATGCCGATCGCCTGCAGCGCCATGCTCGACGTGTACGTCGTCATGCCGTTGAGGGCGACGGTGTTGACGATGACGCCGATGACGAACACCGGCACGAGCCACGACGGCAGCAGCCCGAGGAGCGCCGATTCGATGCCGGCGTCCATCCGGTCCATCACCGCGGTCCCGAGCAGCACGCCGACGACGGTGAACACCATGCCCGGCAGTGCGCCGCCGAGCGCGGTGGCGGCGATGATGTGCGACGGCTTGGTCGAGCGCGGCAGGTACCGGGCGATGTCGGGGCTGTTGATGTACGAGATCGGGGCCGAGGCGACGAGCGTGAACCCGATCGTGACGGCCGACCAGAGCGGCACGCCGGACAACGGCTCGGCCGCCCGGTAGCTCCAGTCCACCTGGGGCAGGATGAACGCCGTCACCGTGGCGAAGATCACGGCGAGCACGATCGCGAGCCACGAGTAGACCCGCACGATGAGCGCATGGCCGTAGACGGCGACGAGCACCGTGACCGCCGAGATGACGAGGGTCACGACGATGGGTACGACGACCGGGTCGGAGAGCCCGATGCCGGCGAGGAGATCGGCGCCGAGGAACGACGAGGCCAGCCAGTTGAGGGCGAGGAACACCGCGCCGATCAGCCAGCCGGTGAAGGTCACGACGGGCTTGTTGCCGATGATGCCGTAGACGGCCCGCGTGATGACCGACCCGGACGTGCCGGCGGCGGGCCCGCTGATCGCGATGATGCCGGGGAACACCCAGAGCGCCGAGCCCGCGATGACGACGAGCACGGCCTGCCAGAGCTCGAGGCCCAGCAGCACGAGGGTCGCGCCGACGGTGAAGTTCAGGATGCTGACGCTCGGCGCCGCCCAGACGAAGAAGAGATCGCGGGCGCGGCCGCGGCGCTCAGCGGCCCCGATCAGCTCGATGCCGCGCGTCTCGGGGCGGGTCGCGGCGTCGGCGCGCCCCTCGGCCGAGGACGGCCCCTCGGCCGAGGACGATGGAGCGTTCGTGGTCTGCGCTTCGTGTGACACGGGGTTCCTCTCGGGGCGGCACGACCTCGTCGTCGCGGTCGGGCGGCTTCGGCGGCTCCGTCGCCTGTGGTGCCGAGACGGGGATGCGCCCGCTATTGGTCAAGAGGTCAATAGACTATTGGTCACACATCCAATAGCATGGCCGGCATGGTGTCAAGCCCCGATGCGCGACGGGTGCGCAAGCACCCCGACGAGCGCCGAGCCGAGATCCTCGCCGCGGCCGCCGAGATCGCGCTCGCCGAGGGGCTGGAGGGCATCACGCTGCGCGCCGTCGCCGAGCGCATCGGCGTGCGCCCAGGTCTCATCACGCATTACTTCCCGTCGGCGGAAGACCTCGTGATCGCGGCGTTCGTGCGCGCTGCCGAGGGCGAGCGCGAAACGACCCACCCCGCGAACGGCGCCCCGCTCGAGCGCATCGCGACGTTCGTGCGAGACATGCAGGCGCCATCGTCCGACCCGCTCTCGAAGCTCTGGCTCAACGCCCGGCACCTGTCACGGTTCACCCCGGCGCTCGCCGAGGCGGTGCACGAGCAGGAGCAGCTCAACGTCTCGAGCCTCCTGGCGATCATCGAGGCGGCCGTGGCCGACGGCAGCGTGCACTGCAACGACCCGCTCGCCGCGTGCGTGCGCATCCTCATCGCGATCGACGGGCACGGCGCGTACGTCAACGACACCGGCGGGTTCGCACACGAGGCGTACGAGCGGTTCGTCGCCGACGCCGCCGAGTGGGCGCTCGGGCTGGCGCCGGGCACGCTCACGTCGTAACCGCCGACGACACCGGCCGTGGCAGGATGGGCGCCAGCCGGTGGCATCCCCTGTGATCGGCGACGCCCTGGGAGGAGTGCGATGACGCGCGAACGCGACCCGATGCCGACGACCGTGCTGTGGTGGGGCATCGGCCTGCTCGTCGGCGGTGCATTGCTGCTCGTGTTCGCCGCCGACGTGCTGAATGCGGTCATGACGCCGAACACCGAGGCGTGGTCGTTCGCCTACGCATTCCTCGCGAAGGTGCTGTCGGTCCTGGAGGTGACGCTCCCGCCGCTCGGAGCCGCACTCATCGCCGCGTCGCTCGTGATGCGCTACCTGGACCGGCGACTCGCGGCCGGTGAGCCCGGCAACGGGGCCCTGCGCTGGGTGTTCCCGCGCGACCGCGCCCGTTCGTAGGGTCGGATCGGGTCGCTCGCGGGGCCGTCTACGCCTTCTCGCCGCCGGGCGGGCCGACGACGAGCAGCGCCATGAAGACCGCGGCGACGCCGAGCACGGCGACGATCGTCAGCAGCACGGGCCGCGCGAGGAACCAGCGCAGCATCCGGTTCACGAGCGAACCGTCGGCCGGGTGATCGGATGCCTCGCGCCGCCAGTCGCCCTCGAGCCGGCCCCGGCGGGCCATCGCGATCTCGAACGGGATCGTGGCGTACGGCACCACCGCGGTGACGACGCCGAGCGCGATCAGCCCGAGGCCCCAGCGCTGGTTGACGCCGACGAGGACGACGTTCACGGCGTAGGCGAGGAACACGAAGCCGTGGATCGCCCCGCCGATCGTGACGGCGAGGTCGAGGCCCGCGCCGTACTTGAGGATCATCGCGACGATCAGGATCGTCCAGGTCACGGCCTCGGCGACGGCGAGGGCGCGGAACAGGCGCTTCGGGGACACGGGTGGACTACTCGGGGGGAAGGGGCGGGCGGCGCCCCCACGATAACCTTGGCCGGTGAACGCGCCCGAATCCGATGACCGCGCCGCCGGCGAATCCGCGAGCGAATCCCCGACGGAGTCCGCGATCGCGTCGACCCGCGAGTCCGCGAGCGAGTCGACCCGCGAGTCCGCGATGGTGCTCGTCGAGTCCCGCCTCGCGGTGATCCCCGACTTCCCGACCCCGGGCATCCTGTTCCGCGACCTGACGCCGGTCTTCGCCGACGGGCCGGCGTTCCACGCGCTCGCCGAGGCGATCACCGAGCCGTTCGCCGGTCGTTTCGAACACCTCGGCGGTGTCGAGGCTCGCGGATTCCTGCTGGCCGGCGCCGCCTCGGTGCTCTGCGGTGCCGGCGTGCTGCCGGTGCGCAAGGCGGGCAAGCTGCCGCGTGCGGTGCTGAGCGAGGAGTACGCGCTCGAGTACGGCACCGCCGCGCTCGAGGTGCACGAGGGTGAACTGCCGCCGGGCTCGCGCGTGCTGATCGTCGACGACGTGCTCGCGACCGGCGGCACCGTCGGCGCCGCCGCACGCCTGGTCGAGCGGGCCGGCTGGGTCGTCGCCGGCATCTCGGTCGCGATCGAGCTCGAGGGCCTCGGCGGCCGTGAAGCACTGGATCGGGCTTCCGGCGGCGCGTACGAGGTGCGCAGCCTGCTGCAGTACTGACTCGGGGGCGGGCGCTCCGAGCGTGGCGGTCGCGTGACATCCCCTCAGTTGTTTTGAGTGATTCAAAACAACTGCTACGGTGCTGACATGACCACGACGGATGCCGCGCCAGAGGCCGGCGCGAGGCTGCGAGCCGTCGGGCTCAAGGTGACCGCGCCGCGACTCGCGGTGCTGCAGGCCGTCGCCGGCGCCGGTCACCTCGACGCCGACGCCGTGCACGCCCGCATCACCGGGGAGCTGCCGGGCACCTCGCTGCAGTCGGTCTACAACGTGCTCGGCGCGCTCACCGACGCGGGACTCCTGCGTCGCATCGAGCCCGCCGGTTCGCCGGCGCTCTATGAAAGCCGCATCGGCGACAACCACCACCATGTCGTCTGCACGCGCTGCCGGGCCGTCGCCGACGTCGAGTGCGTGGTCGGCGAGCCGCCCTGCCTCGTTCCCGGCGAGTCGACCGGTGCCGCGAGCGGGTTCGCGATCCACACCGCCGAGGTCACCTTCTGGGGGCTCTGCGCCGACTGCCGCGTCGCGCTCGAGGCATCCGCGCTCGAGGCATCCGCCCCCGAGGCATCCGCCGCCGAGGCATCCGCCCTCGAAACACCCGCACCCGTGGCATCCGCCTGACCTGACCGGTCGCGACCCGTCGCGACGCCCGTGAACGATCGCCTGTGAACGACCGCCTCGCCGAGGCGGTGATCGGCGTGCCCGCGCGCCGCCCGGCACGCACCCGACCCACCCGACCCACCCGACCCACCGAGATCCCACCGAGAAAGAAGGACGACATGTCGGAGCACTCCACCCCGCCCGCCACGACGACGCAGACCGGCACCCCGGTCGCGAGCGACGCCCACTCCCTCACGGCCGGCGCCGACGGCGCCACCGTGCTGCACGATCGCTACCTGGTCGAGAAGCTCGCGCAGTTCAACCGCGAGCGCATCCCCGAGCGCATCGTGCACGCGAAGGGCGGCGGCGCCTTCGGCGAGCTCGTCATCACGTCGGATGTCTCGCAGTACACCCGCGCGGCCGTGTTCCAGCCCGGCGCGACCACGGAGACGCTCCTGCGCTTCTCCTCGGTCGCCGGCGAGATGGGCTCGCCCGACACGTGGCGCGACGTGCGCGGGTTCGCGCTGAAGTTCTACACGACGGAGGGCAACCTCGACATCGTCGGCAACAACACCCCGGTGTTCTTCATCCGCGACGCGATCAAGTTCCCCGACTTCATCCACTCGCAGAAGCGCCTGCCGGGCTCGGGCCTGCGCAACGCCGACATGCAGTGGGACTTCTGGACCCTCTCGCCCGAGTCGGCCCACCAGGTCACCTACCTCATGGGCGACCGCGGCTTGCCGAAGTCGTGGCGTCACGTCAACGGCTACGGCTCGCACACCTACCAGTGGATCAACGCCGAGGGGGAGCGCTTCTGGGTGAAGTACCACTTCATCGCGCGCCAGGGCGTCGAGACGATCGAGGCCGCCGAGGCCGAGGCGATCGCCGGTGCCGACGCCGACTTCTACCGCCGGGACCTGTACGAGGCGATCGAGCGCGGCGACCACCCGACGTGGGACGTCGAGGTGCAGGTCATGCCCTACGACGACGCGAAGACCTACCGCTTCAACCCGTTCGACCTCACCAAGGTGTGGCCGCACGCCGACTACCCGCGCATCCCGGTCGGGCACTTCACGCTCAACCGCAACCCGCAGAACCACTTCGCCGAGATCGAGCAGGCCGCCTTCTCCCCGGCGAACCAGGTTCCGGGCACCGACATCAGCCCCGACAAGATGCTGATGGCGCGCGTGTTCAGCTACCCCGACGCGCAGCGCTACCGCGTCGGCACGAACTACAACCAGATCCCGGTGAACGCTCCGCACGCGGCCCCCGTGCACAACTACTCGCAGGACGGCGCGCAGCGCCACGGCTTCAACGCGCCGAGCACCCCGGTGTACGCGCCGAACAGCTTCGGCGGCCCGCACGCCGACCCGTCGCGTGCGGCCGAGGGCTCGTGGGCGAACGACGGCGAGCTCGTGCGCACGGCGGCGACCCTGCACGCCGAGGACAGCGACTTCGGCCAGGCGGGCACGCTGTACCGCGAGGTCTTCACCGACGAGGCGAGGGCGCGGTTCCTCGTGACCCTCTCGGGCCAGGCGCACGCGATCACGATCGACGAGATCCGCGACCGGTTCTTCCAGTACTGGACGAACGTCGACCCCGCGCTGGGCGCGGCGCTGCACGCCGCGTACCAGGCCCACGTGAATTCGGATGCCCCGCAGCAGCCCGAGGCCGACGGTTCGGCCGATGGCTCGGCCGACGACGAGGTCGCCGCGTAGCGACCCTCCGGGCGGATGCCTCGCGCACGGCGCGTGCGCGAGGCATCCGCCCGCCCGGCCCGGTGAGCGATCGTCTCTCTTGACCCCCCGACCGGGGGTGCCTACGCTCGGGTGCACGTCCTCGGGAAACCGCTTCCGGGCGGGGCCCCGAGGGCGGAGCGCCGCGTCTGCGGCGCGCCGAACTCAACGGGGAGCCTCACATGCACATCGGCGTCACGCCACACCACCGCCGTCGTACCACCCTGATCACCGCCGCTGCGGTCGTCGCGCTCGCGGCGCCGCTCACCGCCGCGGCCCCGGCCATCGCCGACGCGAACTTCCCGTCGCCGAACGGCAACACCAACATCTCCTCGATCGTCACCTACGACGACCTGATCGCCGAGCTCGAGAAGCTCGAGAAGACCTCGCGGTTCGGCGTCGACGTCTTCACGCTCGAGGAGGCGGGCACGGCCGTCACCGACTCCGAGCAGGGCCGCGACCTCTACGTCGCCACCGTCGGCGACGGGCCCGAGCACGTGTGGCTGCAGGGTCGCATCCACGGCAACGAGCCCTATGGCACCGAGTCGCTGCTCGCCGTGCTGAAGGACCTCGGCTCGAACGGGTCGCCCGAGTCGACGCTGCTGCGCGAGACGTACACGTTCCACGTCATCCCGATGTACAACCCCGACGGGTCCGAGCTCAACATCCGGCACACGATCCTGCAGGACGGCAGCGAGCAGCGGATCGACCTCAACCGCGACTGGGGCGTGGGCAAGTTCGCGGCCGACGAGTCGCTCGCGTTCTACGAGTACTGGACGATGGTCGACCCCGCATTCGCGGTCGACATCCACCACCAGGGCCTCAAGACCGAGTACGGCACGGGCGACGAGGTGACGCTCTCGCTCGGCATCTCGCTCGCGCCGGGCGGGCCGACGCTCCCGGGCATCCAGGGCGGCGCGTACGACGTGCTCACCCGCCAGATGCACGTGCACGTCTACGACGAGCTCCAGCGCGCCGGCTTCGTCAACATGGACCGGTACCAAGTGGGCGGCAGCCTCGAGATCGACATCAAGGGCGGCGTCGTGTCGGCCATGATGCTCGGCCTGAACCACGACGGCCTGAACCCCGAGGGCCACAGCAACCCGGCGATCTTCTTCGAGACGAGCGGCAACACGAGTGACGGCAGCCTCGGCCAGAAGGCCCGTGGCAAGTCGATCCAACAGAACGTGCGGGCGCTCAACGAGCTGCTCGTCGGCATGGCGACCGGCGAGGTGCAGCAGGAGGACCCGGCGCGGTGGGAGGAGATCCCGCACGCTCCGGTGACGGGCTACCAGACCGACGACGGGGTCATCCCGGCGTCGTACTGAGGCCCGGCGCTCCGCGGAGCGCGCGCGACGCACGCGACGGCAGGTCCCCGACTCGGGGGCCTGCCGTCGGCCTGTCAACCCGTGGCGCCCGCTTTGCACCGGGCGCCGATCAGCGGCGAGCCTGAGGTGATGACACCTGACGTGACGACACCGACCTGGCAGTCCTGGCTCTCGTTCGCCGTCGCGGTCCTCGTGGTCCTCGCGGCCGTGCTCCTCGTCTCGGCACTCGTGTCGGTGGTGGTGCGCGCCATCGCGCGGCGTCGGGAGTGGGGAGGGATCCTGGTGGCCCGCGCGAGGTGGCCGTTCCGGACGTTCCTGCTCGTGCTCGGACTGTGGGTCGCGGTCGCGGTCGCCTTCCCCGAGCAGGAGTGGCGACCGGCGATCGACCACCTCTTCCTGATCGCGGTCATCCTCGCCGGCTCGTGGCTGGTCGCGCAGGGATTTCTCTTCCTCACCGACCTCGGCATGCGCCGCTACCGCGTCGATGTCTCCGACAACCGGGTGGCACGACGCGCGCGCACCCAGCTGCAGATCGTGCGACGACTCGTCGTCGTGGTCATCGTGGTGCTCGCGGTCGGCATCATCCTGTTCACCTTCGAGTCGGTGCGTGCACTCGGGGCATCTGTGCTCGCCTCCGCCGGCATCGTCTCGATCGTTGCGGGCCTCGCCGCGCAATCGGTGCTGGCGAACATGTTCGCGGGCGTGCAGCTCGCCTTCAGCGACGCGATCCGCGTCGACGACGTCGTGATCGTCGAGGACGAGTGGGGTCGCATCGAGGAGATCACGCTCAACTACGTCGTCGTCGGGCTGTGGGACGACCGGCGTCTCGTGCTGCCGTGCACGTACTTCACGACCAAGCCCTTCGAGAACTGGACGCGGACCTCGAGCCAGCTGCTGGGTGCGGTCGAACTCGACCTGGACTGGCGCGTGTCACCGGCCTCGATGCGCGAGCACCTCGACCGCGTGCTCGAGCGCACCGACCTGTGGGACGGCCGCGCGAAGGTGCTGCAGGTGACCGACGCGGTCGGCGGCTACGTGCGCGTGCGCATCCTCGTGACGGCCGTCGACGCACCGACGCTGTTCGACCTGCGCTGCTATGTGCGCGAGGAGATGGTGCACTGGATCCAGCTCAGCCAGCCCGAGGCGCAGCCCGCCCAGCGCGTGCTGGTGCCGGCGGGCGCCGCCGAGGACGTGGCATCCGGATCGGAGCCGACTCGGCGGGTGATGGCGAGTTCGCCGGTGAAGGCCGACGCGTCGGCGACACGACCGGCGGAAGGCGACGTCGCCGACGAGCCCGTCGGCGACGGCGATCGCGCCGGCCTGTTCACGGGCACGCCCGAGGCACAGGAGCGGGCGCTCGCGTTCACGCAGGCGATCCCGGTGGTGCGGATCGCCGATGACGACGAGGCCGCGGACGACGTGGCATCCGATCGACGGATGCGGGGCGACGACGCGAGCCCCGATGGGCCGTGATCGCGGTGGGCGGGGTCGGCCCCGCGGGCTGCTACGCCTCGACGAGCGAGCGCCGGATGACGCTGGTGAAGAACCCGAGTCCGTCGACGCCCGAGCGCATCGCGGCGGGGGTGTCGGGGCCGAAGCCGGGCTCGACGGCGTGCTCGGGGTGCGGCATGAGGCCGACCACGTTGCCGCGCTCGTTCGTGATGCCGGCGATGTCGCGCAGCGACCCGTTGGGGTTCACGTCGACGTAGCGGAACACCACGCGGCCCTCGCCCTCGAGCCGGTCGAGCGTCTCGTCGGACGCGATGAACCCGCCCTCGCCGTTCTTCAGCGGGATGGTGATCTGCTGGCCGGCCTCGAATCCGCTCGTCCAGTCGGTCGTCGCGTTGTCGACGCGCAGCACCTGGTCGCGGCAGATGAAGGTGCCGTGGTCGTTGCGGATGAGGCCGCCCTCGAGCAGGTGCGCCTCGGTGAGCATCTGGAAGCCGTTGCAGATGCCGAGCACGGGCATGCCGCGGTTCGCCGCGTCGACGACCTCGGTCATGATCGGGCTGAGCGAGGCGATCGCGCCGCAGCGCAGGTAGTCGCCGTAGCTGAAGCCACCCGGCAGGATCAGGGCGTCGACGCCCTCGAGGTCGTGCGAGCCGTGCCAGAGGGCGACGGGCTCGCCGCCCGCGAGCCGCACCGCGCGCTGCGCGTCGCGGTCGTCGAGCGAGCCGGGGAAGGTGATGACGCCGATGCGCATGGTCGCCGCCTCAGTGGGTCTCGCCGGCGGGCGCGGGGAACCCGTCGGATGCCTCGCCGGCCGCGCTCTCGACGAGCTCGGCGTTCGAGACCTCGTAGTGGATGCCCACGACGTCCTCGATGACCTGGTTGGACAGGATCTCCTCGGCGATCTCGCGGACCTGCGCCTTCAGCGCGTCGTCGACGGGGCCGTCGACCGTGAGCTCGAAGCGCTTGCCGACGCGCACGGCGCTGATGCCGCTACGACCGGTGCGGGCCAGTGCGCCGGCGACCGCCTTTCCCTGGGGGTCGAGCAGTTCGGCCTTGGGCATCACGTCGACGACGATGGTGGGCACCGCGGTTCTCCGTCCGGTGTCGAGAGAGTGGGGATGCCTCGATTCTATCGGGCGCGCCGGGAGTGCGATGCCTCGCGCCCCCGCGAGCGTCGTTGTAGGAACCGCACAAGGATCGGCGACCTGCCGGCAGGGACGGTGAGGCGTTGTCACGGAAGTTCGCGGCGGACCTACTCCCGCCCCGGACTTCCTTGCTACGTTCGGCCCGCTCCCGACCGCGACGGAGGCCGGTGCATCGACGAAGACGCATCCGGCACGCCCCGCCCCTCGTACCCGAAGCACGGCGGCGGTCCGCGAGCATCCCCTCATCACGCCTGCCCGCAGGCGTCTCTCACTGGAGTGCTCAATGACGAGTTCAGACACCCACGCGCACGGCATCGGCATGCGCATCGCCGTGATCGTGCTCAGCACGCTGCTGGCCGCCATGGTCTTCCTGTACGTCGCGACGACCGCGAAGATCGCCGACGGCGCCGCCCAGGTCAGTGCCGGAACGGCGGAGGTCGACGACGGATCCCAGCAGCTCGCGGCGGGCGCCGGCGCCCTCGTCGACGGTGCCGAGGAGCTGGCCGACGGCGCCGCGCGCCTCGATGAGGGCGCGGGCACCGCGAACGACGGCGCGACGCGGCTCGTGACCGGTGCCGCCTCCGCGGCCGCGGGGGCCCAGTCGCTGCGCGACGGCACCGCGTCGCTCGCACTCGGGGCCTCATCCGCCGCCGATGGCGCGGCGAGCCTCAACACCGGAGCCGCCTCGGCGGCCGGCGGGGCGGCGAACCTCTCGGACGGCGCGACGCGGCTCGTCGTCGGCGCCGGCACCCTGCACGAGAAGGCGTCGGCGGCGGCCGCCGGAGCCGCGACGCTGGCGCAGAAGAGCACGTCGCTCGCCGCCGGCGTCGGTGGGGCGCACGCGTACGCCTCCGGCACCCACGCGGGCGCCGCGGAACTCTCCACCAAGCTCTCGGCGGCCGTCACCGGCCAGGTGACCGCGCTCGCCGCATCGGAGGCCGCGATCGCCGCGGCCGCCGCCCAGGCGCCGGTCAATGCGAAGTCTCTGGCCGATGCACTCGACAAGCTGGCTTCGGACGCTCCCGACGATGCGGGCCTCCAGCAGCTGAAGGCGCTCTCGGCCGGCGTCAGCGCCCAGATGGACGCGCTCGCGACCTACGCGGGGAGCGCCCCCAAGCTCGCGCAGGGCCTCATCGACGCGAACGCCGGTGCCGGTCGCCTGGCCGCGACGACGAAGGTCATGGTCGGGGGCGACGGCAAGGACTGGCCCGGCACCGCCTACCTGGCCGGTGAGTCGACGGGCGCCCCCGCGCTCGCCGCGGGTGTCGGCGCACTCAGCCAGGGCCTCGCCCAGCTCCGCGACGGCGCGGGAACGCTCTCGTCGAGCACGCAGTCGCTCGCCGCCGGCGCGGGTTCACTCGCCTCGGGCACGCAGTCGCTCGCGACGGGCGCGGCGAGCCTGGACTCGGGCACGCAGGGTCTCGTGGCCGGCGCCACCCGCCTGAGCGACGGCGCGCAGAACCTCGCGGGCGGCACCTCGACCCTCTCGAGCGGTGCGAGCACCCTCGCAACCGGCGTCACGAAGCTGTCCGACGGAGCCTCCGAGCTCGCCGACGGGTCGACGCAGCTCGTGAGCGGATCGTCGCAGCTCGCCGAGGGGTCGAGCGCGCTCGCCGAGGGCACGACCGAGCTCGTCGCCGGCGCCGGTCAGCTCGAGGCGGGTGCCGAAGGCGTGGTGCCTTCGCTCGTGCCCTGGATCCTCGGGGTCGTGCTCGCCGGGGTCATCGCGATCGGCCTGTGGATCGGCCACCGCGTGAACCACCGTTCGCGCATGAGCGTCGCGACCGCGTAGTCGCCGATCGCAACGGCCGCGCCGCACGGGTGACGCGGGAGACTCCGGGCGGGTACCCCCTGTACCTGCCCGGAGTCGTCGTGCCCGGCGCCGGTCGTCGCGACCGGCGCCGGTGGTCGTGCTGCGCCCCGCGTCCCGCGCCCCGCGTCTCGCGGATTCGGTCAGCGGCGGGTGATCGCCCGAAGGATGAGGCCCACGGCGACCGCTGCGGCGGCGCCGACGGCGATCACGAGGCCCGGATTCTCCCGGTACTTCTCCTTCACGTAGCCGACCCCCTCATCGACGAGCCCGCGGCCCGACTCGTAGGCCTGCTGCGCTTGGGCCTGGGCCGCGTCGAGCACCTCGGCGCCAGCCTGCCTGGCCTGCTCCGCGGCGCTCTTCAGGTCGTCGAGGACGTCGTCGACCGTTTCCTTCGTGTCGTCGACCGCCTCGGTCGCGGCATCCTTCGCGGTGCCCATCGCCGAATCGGCGGCACCGTGCACGCGCTTCGCGGCGCGGTCGGCGTTCTCCGCGGCCTGGGCCGCGGCCGCCTGCACGTCGTCCGTCGCGCGAGCGGCGGCATCCTTCACCTGGTCGGC
The DNA here is from genome assembly GCF_009647605.1 of Agromyces agglutinans. Lineage (GTDB taxonomy): Bacteria > Actinomycetota > Actinomycetes > Actinomycetales > Microbacteriaceae > Agromyces > Agromyces agglutinans. The sequence continues at coordinate 452,702 of NZ_WJIF01000002.1, forward strand.
TGCGTCGCGCGCAGCGTTCGTCGCATCCGAGGTCGTGCGGTTCGTGTCCGTCATCATGTCCTCCCGGCGTTCGTGGACGGGGAGCGGCCGATGGGCGCGCTCACCCGTCGGGTGATGCGGCCATGCTACGTCCGGGTCACGGCGAACCGCCGATCGAGGTGGTGGGGTTGTCAGGGGCCCTCACGGGTGGTACCGGCGGCAGACGGCTCGCCTCCCGTTCGTCGTGGAGCGGCGGCGGGCCGCAGAGAACGGTGATGCGGGCTCCTCCCACTCGTCGTCGGAGACAGCGCGGATACGTCAGAACGGTGGCGCGAGCTGGGGGAGAGGTTCGGCAGCTCCGGAGGTCTTGGCTCCACCCGCTCGGATGCGCACCGCCGGGTCGCTTCGATGTCGGCGCCCGCTCGGTGATCGCCATTCGAGGACGCCGTCGCCGAGCTGGCGCACCGACCATGAGGTCTCGTGTTTCAGGTGATGGTGCTGCGGGCAGAGGCTCGCGAGGTTGTCGTGCGCGGTTCGCCCGCCGTCGGCCCAGTCGAGGGTGTGGTCGAGCTCGCAGGCTCGGGCATTGCGGTTGCAGCCGGGGAACCGGCAGGTCTCGTCACGCAGCCGAACCCATTTCGCGAGGTCGGCGGGCGGACGATAGGAACGACGGTCGACGTCGAGGACCGCGCCGGTCACGGGGTGGGTGAGGATCCGCAGGAACGACGGCGCGTGCGCGGCGATGCGGCGTGCGCTCTCGGCATCGATCGGACCATAGCCCTCGAGATACCCCGGCTCGTCGCCGCCGAGGAGCGTCATGACGGGGACGGTGACCGCCACCGTCGGCGAGATCGGCACCGGTGCGGTCGCGTCGGCGCGGCCCGCCTCTGCGGACACCCCGAGCAGGAGATCGACCGCCACGTCGGCGCGCAACTGCTCGAGCGTGCGGTCGGATGTTGCGGCACCGGCACCGGCACCGGCACCGGCCTCAGCACCGACGCCGGCACCGACTGCAGCGCCGACGTCCGCGCCAGCCCCCGCTCCGGCTGCGGTGCTGGCCGCATCGGCAGCGTCGCCGCGGCCCTGGCGGTCGGCATCGCCTTCGCCCGCGGCGCCACGATTGCCGATGCCGTCGGCGGCAACGGCAGGGTGGCGAAGCGAGCGGGCCGACTGGTCGAGGCGACGGTGGATCAACAGCGCCTCGGTCACAGGCAGGAAGAGATGCAGCCACGCCATGCCGTCGGCAGCTGGCTCGAGTTCGACGCGGCGCTCGCCGGTTGCGGCACGGTGCCGTTCGGCAGCCGTCTCGGCCAGCAGCTCTTCGCGCAGCCGCCGGGCGCGACGCCGGAGCGTCGCCGCCGGGACGGTCTCGGAGAGGGCGGCCAGCTCGCCGTCGAGCTCGGCCACGATCGCCTCGTCGTCGACCCCCTCGATCGCCTCGATGATGACGCGAGCGTGCGCCATGGCGAACGCGCCGGACCGCATCGCCGCGAGCGTTCGGGGGAGCTGCGTCGTCAGCACCCACGCATCGGACGCGAACCGCTGCATGGTGCGCTCGGGGATGCGCATGGCGGTGGCGAACTCGGCGATGACGGCGCGGATCGCCAGGTCGCGACGTCGTTCGCCCGAGACGCGCGGCGAGGTGAACGCTTCGGCGGCGGCCACGGCGTGGTCCATCGCCAGGCGCAGCACGTGGATCTGGACGGAGGCGTGCATGGCCGCGATGCGCTGCGCGCTCGCCGCAGCATCGACCAGTCGCGACAGCGTGTCTTGGGCGCGCGCGTACGGCGAGCGATCGTCGGGGCCGGAGCCGGAGCCCGAGGCATCCAGCGAGGTCGAACGGAACGCGAGCGGCGCGGCGATGGTCTCGAAGGGGGTTGCCGCTGCCGCCGTGGTCATGCCATCATTCTAGCGACATTCGAACGTATGTTCGAGTGTTTTCCCCAATGGAAGTGGTTTTCCCCAGCGAAAGGAGGGCCATCGGTGCCGAACCGCTACCCGAGCCCTGCCCGTTCGGCCAGTATGCCGCGCAGCACCTCGACCGTCGCCGTGAAGCCGCGGTGCACCTCCTCGAAGCTCGTCGAGAGCGGCGAGAGCCCGATGCGCAGTCCGCCGGGGTCGCGGTAGTCGGGGATCACGTCGCGCTGCCAGAGCCGCGCGGTCACCTCGCGCATCGCATCGTGGTGCAGGGTGACGTGCCCGCCGCGCTCGGCGGGATCTCCCGGCGACGCGAGCGTGACGCCGAGCGGCGCGAGCCAGGCCTCGGCGAGCTCGATCGCGAACTGCGTGAGGGCGACCGACTTCGCGCGCAGCGCGGCGATGCCGGCCTCCTCGATCATCGCGAGGGTCTCCTCCATCGGCAGCATCGCGACGATCGGCGACGTCCCCGACAGGTACCGGCGGATGCCCGGCACGGGCTGGTACGCCGGCCCCATCCCGAACTGGTCGGCGGTGCCGAACCAGCCCTGGATGGGCTGCTCGAGCACGCGCTGCAGGTCGTCGCGCACGTACGCGAAGGCGGGCGAGCCGGGCCCGCCGTTCAGGTACTTGTAGGTGCATCCGACCGCGAGGTCGAAGCCCCAGGCATCCGCTTTGATCGGTACCGAGCCGGCCGAATGGCAGAGGTCCCACAGGATCAGCGCACCCGCGTCGTGGGCGATCCGCGTGAGCTCGGGGGCATCCGCGAGGTAGGCCGACCGGTACGCGACGTGCGACAGCACGACCAGCGCGGTCTGCGGCCCGGCGACCTCGGCCAGCTGCTCGGGCGTCACGCCCGACGTGAGCTCGACCTCGATCCAGCGCACGCGCAGCCCGCGCTCGCGAGCGATGCCCTCGAGCACGTAGCGGTCGGTCGGGAAATTGTCGGTGTCGAGCACGATCTCGCGCCGGTCCGGATCGCGCGCGACCTGCGCATCGACGGCCGCGCGCGCCAGCTTGTACAGCAGCACCGTCGTCGAGTCGCCGATGACCGTCTGCCCGGCCTTCGCCTCGATCACGGCCCGCCCGATGCGGTCGCCGATCTCGGTCGGGAGCTGCAGCCACGCTTCGTCCCAGCCGCGGATCAACCGGCCGCCCCAGTCGTCGGTCATGAAGCGCTGCATCCGCTCGATGGCGGCGACGGGCGGACGTCCGAGCGAGTTCCCGTCGAAGTAGACGACCTCGGATGCCACGCCCTCGAACCGCTTGCGATAGTGGGCGAGGCCGTCGGCGCGATCCATGCGGCGGGCGTAGGCGAGCAGCGGGTCGAGCGTCATCGGTCGATCGGTTCCAATTCCTCGGCGGGCAGGATTCGGGCGGTGGCGAGCCACGCGCCCAGGTCTTCGATCGCGGCGGGCGGCGGGCCGGCCACGAAGGTCGCGAGTGCCTCGAGCGCGTCGAAGGGGTCGTGCGTGTCGTCGCGTGCGTCGAACGAGCCGCGTGCGCCGGGTGCATCGCGTCGGTCGGGCGATGCGGGTGCGACGGATGCCTCGGGTGCGTCGTGCCCCTCGTGCCCCTCGTGCACCTCGTGCCTCTCGTGCCTCTCGCGCGGGTCGCGTGCGGCGGGTGCGTCTCGTCGGTCGACCGTGACGGATGCCTCGCGCGCGTCGACCGCCTCGCGCGACCGGCTCCGACCGCCGGGCCACGCCGCCGTCATGGCCGAGAGGATCGCCGCCGGGTCGAGACCGGACGCGACGAGCCCGGCCACCTCCCGCGGGTTCACCCCGGCGGGCAGGTCGCCATTGCCGAGGTCGGTGCCGTAGAGCACGACGCCCCCGGCCGCGTGGAAGCGCCGCAGGTTGTCGACGGCACGGTCGTGATCGGCGCCGCCCGCACCCCAGCCGTGGATGTCGAGCGTCGAGATCCACCGCTGCCCGCGGTCGACCGCTTCGGCGATGAGGGCGTCATCGAGCCGTTCGGTCCACGGCGTGTGCGCGAGCGCGTCGATGCCGGCCTCGATCGCGCGCCGCGCCATGTCCTCGCCTTCGACGTGCGCGACGACCGGCAGGCCGGCCGCGCGCGCCGCGCCCACGACGTCGGCGAGCACGTCGTCGCCGAAGACCGGTCCGGCGTCGCTGTTGAGCGTGATCTTGATGACGGATGCCCCGAACGCGGCCTGCTCACGGACCGCGTGGTCGGCCGGGGTCCCGGCGGCATCGTGGCCGTGAACACGACCGTCGCCGGGCCCGTGCGCGCGACGGTCGCCGTGTCCTTGACCGAGACGGTCGCCGTGCCCGTGCCCGTGCCCGTGCTCGGCGACCTCGTGCACCGCGGTCGGCGGCCCCCACCGCCCGAGCGGGTATCCACCGGGTGCGGCGAGCAGCGCGCCCGCGAAGGCGATCCGCGGGACGTCGACCGTGGCCGCGAGGCGGGCGATGACCGCGGGATCCCAGCCGAGGTCGAGCACGGCTGCGATGCCGCCCGCCCGCACTGCGCCGGCGTCGGCGAGCCCGAGGTGCACGTGGTGGTCGCACAACGGCGGCAGCGCGATGCCGACCTCCCCCGGGTGCTCGCCGTTCAGCGAACGGCGAGCGGCCCGCGCGAGCGGCCCGAGGTCGAGCGGCCCGCGACCGAGTTGCCCGCGACCGAGCGGCCCGCGACCGAGCGGCCCGGCCCCTCCGAGATCGTCCGGCCGAGGCATCCGTCAGCCCGGGATCTCGGTTCGCACGGCGTACAGCTCCGGGAAGAACGTGAGCTCGAGCGCGCGCCGCAGGAAGGACGCCCCACTCGACCCGCCGGTGCCGGTCTTGTTGCCGATGATGCGCTCGACCGTCTTCAGGTGCCGGAAGCGCCAGAGCTGGAAGTTGTCCTCGAGGTCGACGAGCTCCTCGCACGTCTCGTACGCGGCCCAGTGGTCGTCGGTGTCGGCGTAGATCGACGCGAACACGGGCACGAGCTCGGGCCGGAACGTCCAGGCGAGCGTCACGTCGCGGTCGAGCACGTCGGCCGGGATCGGGTAACCGGCCCGCGCGAGCAGGCGCAGGAACTCGTCGTACAGGCTCGGCTCCTCGAGCGCCCGTGTGAGGATCGCGCTCGCCGTGGCATCCGATTCGAAGACCTGCAGCATGCGCCGGTTCTTGTTGCCGAGCACGAACTCAACGGCGCGGTACTGGTACGACTGGAACCCACTCGCGTTGCCGAGCACGCCGCGGAACTGGCCGTACTCGGTCGGCGTCAGGGTCGCGAGCACCGACCACTGCTCGGTCAGCGTCTTCTGGATGTGCTTGACCCGCGCGATGCACTTGAGCGCCGGCGCGAGCTCGTCGGCCCGCAGCATCCGGCACGCCGTCTCGAGCTCGTGCAGCACGAGCTTCAGCCACAGCTCGGTGGTCTGGTGCTGCACGATGAACAGCAGCTCGTCGTGGTGCTCGGGCCGCGAGATCGGCCGCTGCGCGGCGAGCAGGGTCGACAGGTCGAGGTATCCGCCGTAGCTCATCCGATCGCTGAAATCGGTGACGACGGATGCCTCGATGTCACGGGTGTTCTCGCTGACGCCCTCGCTGCCGATCACGAGGCCAGCCTACGTCGGCGCGACCGCGGGCGCCCGGTGCGCCGGGGAGAGCGCGGAAGGAGCGCGGGTGAACGGGCGCGGGAAATGGGCGCCGGGGGGATGGGCGCCGGGGGAATGGGCGCGGGGGGAATGGGCGCGGTGCGCGCCCCCTGCCGACCGGAGATCGGCGCTCGCCCACCGCGCCCGGACTCGCCCCCCAGCGAGCCCCAGACGTTCCGCATTCGGGAATCGGAACGCCTCCTCCGCATGATACCGCACCGGGCGGGGCGGGACCGCGCGGAGTAGGCTCGAACGATGAGCTCCGCGACATCAACCCGACGCGACGCCCGGCGGAACCACGAGCGCCTCCTGGCCGAGGCGCGGACCCTCTTCGCCGAGCGGGGCATCGACGCCCCCCTCGACGAACTCGCCACGCGCGCCGGCGTCGGCGCGGGCACCGTGTACCGGCACTTCCCGAGCCGTGACGCCCTGCTGCGCGAACTCTACGACCAGTCCATCGCGATGTTCCACGAGATGGCGCCCGAGATCCACAGCGCGCCGACCGGCTGGCGGTCGATCGAACTCCTGCTCGAACGCCTCAGCGAGTGGATCGCCGCGACGCCGTACCTGCCCGAGCTCATGCGCCGGGTCGCCGAGATCGATCCCCACCACCGGCCGGGGCTCGCGTTCGCCGACGGGCTCGAGAAGGTCATCGAGCGCGCGAAGGCCGAGGGCAGCCTGCGCAGCGATGTCGAGAGCTCCGACCTGAACGTGCTCATCAACATGCTCGGCTCGCTGGGACGCTTCGGCGGCGACTACCTGCCGTTCTGGCGGCGCCAGCTCGCCATCGTGCTCGACGGACTGCGCGCCCGGCCGGGGCTCGAGCCGCTGCCCGGCCCCGCCCAGAGCTTCGACGACTTCGACCGGATGGCGCACCGCCAGACGCGGTAGCTAGTCCTCGGTGCCTGCGCGCCGCACCTCGATGAGGTTGGCCCACGGGTCGTCGAACGCCAGCGTGCGGCCGTCGTCGCGCGTGGCGACGCCGAAGTGGGACATGCGTTCGCCGAGCTCGCCGAGATCGTCGGCGGTCGGCACCACGATCTCGACCTTGCCGAGGCCCAGTGCGAGTTGCCGCCGACCGGCGCCCGCGCTGTTCCACGTGTTCATCGCCATGTGGTGGTGATAGCCGCCGGCAGAGACGAACAGCGCCTGCGAACCGAGGGCCGCGGTCGTCTCGAACCCGAGCCGGTCGACGTAGAACTCACGAGCGCTCGCGACGTCGCCGACCGAGAGGTGCACGTGTCCGACGACGGCGTCGCCGATGCGGATGCCGCCGGCGGAGCCGCCGAGACTCTCCACGGCGCCGTGGCCGCCGTCGCTCGCCGCGGCGGGGTCGCTCGTCGCCGCGGCGAGGCCGGCCTCGGTCAGGTGCTCGCGGAGGTAGTCGTTCGGGTCGAGGAAGACGGTCGCCATCTCGACCTGGCCGTGGGTCCAGCTCCAGGTCGACCGGTCGCGGTCGAAGTAGAGCTCGACGCCGTTGCCCTCGGGGTCGGTGAAGTAGAACGCCTCGCTCACGAGGTGGTCGGCGCTGCCCGTGAACGTGCCCGGGTAGCGCGTCGCGACCGAGTAGATCGCGGTCGCCAGCGCTTCGCGCGAGTCGAAGAGGATCGCGGTGTGGAAGAGGCCGGCGTCGCGCGGCGACGCGTGGCGGAGTTCGGGCGCGTGCTCGAGCACCACGATGGGGGTCCTGCCGCGGCCGAGCACCGCGACGGGCCCGTCGTGGCGCAGCAGGTCGAGGGTCACGCCGTCGCGGTAGTAGCGGATCATGGCGTCGAGGTCGCCGACGCGCAGCGTCACCGCGCCCATGCCGGTGTCGGCCGCGAGCAGTCCGCTGCCGCCGGCCGTCGGGGTTCGCTGGGAGGTCGTCACAGCTCTTCGAACGAGCCGGCGTCACAGGCTATTCCCTGAGACGGTCGCGCAGCGCGGCGCCAGGGCGGCCCGCGAGGCGGCGCCCGCAACTCGGCGCCCGGGCCGCGCTATGCCGTGGCGCCCAGCCGCTCGAGCAGCTCGCGGTAGCGCGCGGCCGTCTGCGCGACGATCTCGTGCGGCAGCGTCGGCGGCTGCTCGGTCGCCTCGCGGTCCCAGTTCGCGGCGAGCCAGTCACGCACGATCTGCTTGTCGAAGCTCGCGAGCCTGGCCGACGTCGGCGCGTCGGTGCGGGCGTACGCCGAGGCATCCCAGTACCGGCTCGAATCGCTCGTGAGCACCTCGTCGGCGAGGGTCACGACCCCGGCCTCGCGGTCGGCGCCGAACTCGAACTTCGTGTCGGCGAGGATGACGCCGCTGGCCTCGGCGATCGCGGACGCGCGCCGGAACACGTCGAGCGACAGCGCACGCAGCTGCTCGGCGACGACCTCGCCGACGAGCTCGACGGTGCGCTCGTATGAGATGTTCTCGTCGTGCTCGCCGAGCGGCGCCTTCCAGGCGGGGGTGTAGATCGGCTCGGGCAGGCGGTCGCCGTTCTCGAGGCCCTCGGGCAGTGGCATCCCGCCGATCGCGCCCGTCGCGACGTACTCCTGGTACCCGCTGCCGGTCAGGTAGCCGCGCACGACGCACTCGATGGGGAACATGTCGAGCGTGCGGCACAGCGTCGCGCGGTCGGCGATCGAAGCGGGCACCTCGGGCACGTCGAGGCGGTCGTCGTCGGCGGACGCGAGGTGGTTGGGCACGTCGGGCAGCCGGTCGAACCACCAGCGCGTGAGCTCGGTGAGCATCGCGCCCTTGCCGGGGATCGCGGGCTCGAGCACCTCGTCGAACGCGCTGACCCGGTCGCTCGCGACGACCAGCACGATGGGCGAGAGCGAGAGGGGGTCGCCGGTCCAGCTGTCATCGTCGTCGAGCGCGGCCGTCGGCACGTACAGGTCGCGGACCTTGCCGGAGTAGACGTGGGTCCAGCCGGGGTGTTCCTGCGATTCACTCACCGTCTCAGTCTAGGCAAGCCCGGCCCGGCCGGCCCTCGGTGTGCTGCCCGCCGTCGCGCCCGCCGGGCCGGCCTCGGCCGCACCGCGCCACTTCGACCGGCTCTGCGCCACTTCACGTGGCGCGGACCACCGCGAAGTGGCGCAGACGCGTGAAATGGCGCGACGCGAAACGGGTGCTCGCGCTACTGCGCGACGCGCGCGGCGATGTCGGTGCGGTACTGCCCGCCCTCGAGCCGGATGCGACCGAGCGCGTCGTAGGCGCGTCGGCGCGCATCGGCGAAGTCGCCGCCGACCGCGACCACGTTCAGCACGCGACCGCCCGTCGCGGCCAGGTGGTGCACGCCGGATCCGTCGTCGACGACCGCGGTCGCCGCGTGCGCGACGTGCACGCCGGGAACGGATGCCGCGTCGTCGACGCCCTCGATGGGGCGGCCGGTGACCGGGGCCTCGGGATACCCCTCGCTCGCGAGCACGACCGTCACCGCGGCATCCGACGAGAAGTCGGGCCGCTCGACGCTGCCGAGCCCGCCCGTCGCGGCGGCCAGCAGCAGGCCCGACAACGGCGTGCGCAGCCGGGGCAGCACGACCTGCGTCTCAGGGTCGCCGAACCGCGCGTTGAACTCGATGACGCGGATGCCGCGGCTCGTGAGGATGAGGCCCGCGTAGAGGAGGCCGATGAACGGGGTCTGCTCGTCGGCGAGCTGCCGCACCGTGGGCAGCGCGATGGTCTCGACGACCTCGTCGACGAACGCGCGCTCGCCGCCGAACGTTCCGCCGCGCCCGTCGGCCGCGTCGGCGAGCCACGGCAGCGGCGAGTACGCGCCCATGCCGCCCGTGTTGGGGCCGGCGTCGCCGTCGTGCAGGCGCTTGTAGTCCTGCGCGGGCGAGAGCGGCAGCACGTTCGTGCCGTCGGAGAGCAGGAACAGCGAGACCTCCTGGCCGTCGAGGAACTCCTCGATCAGCACCGGTCCCTGCTGGAGGTAGTGGGCGGCGTGGGCGAGCGCGGCCGCGCGGTCTTCGGTCACGAGCACGCCCTTGCCGGCGGCCAGGCCGTCGGCCTTGACGACGTACGGGGCGCCGAACTCGTCGAGCGTGCGCTCGGCGGCCTCGAGGGTGTCGGCGAGGGTCGCCCGGCCCGTCGGCACGTTCGCGGCCTCCATGATGCGCTTCGCGAACGTCTTCGAGCCTTCGAGCTGGGCGGCCTGGCGGCCCGGCCCGAACACCGGGATGCCCCGCGCCCGCAGCCGATCGGCGACGCCCGCGACGAGCGGCGCCTCGGGGCCGACGACGACGAGGTCGATGCCGTTGTCGAGGGCGTAGTCGGTGACGACCGACGGGTCGGTCGGGTCGAGCGCGATCGTGTCGACGCTGCCGCGCGCCGACGAGGTCGCACTCGCGGCGATGCCGGCGTTGCCCGGTGCCGCGGTGATCTCGTGCGCCGCCTCTTCGGCGAGGAGGGCGAGGATGATCGCGTGCTCGCGCGCGCCGGAACCGAGGACCAGGATCTTCACCTGCCTAGGCTAACGGGCGCTGCTCGCACGTGCGGCCCCGATGACGCGGCCGTCCGCCCTCCCGCGCGTCCGCCCTCGGGGGAGAATGGACGCATGGCACGAGCACGGATCGGGGACGACGAGGGCCGAGCGGCGGTCGAGGCCTGGCGGGCCGCCGACGCGGCCGGCGAGGCATCCGATCGCGCGACGCTCGCCCTCGCCGTGCGGTACAGCCTGCAGGTGCTCGCCGAACGCTCGCCAGGCGGCACGGTCGAGGTGCGCGTGCCGCCGTTCGCGGCCGTCCAGTGCATCGAGGGCCCGCGCCACACGCGCGGCACGCCGCCGAACGTGATCGAGACGGATGCCGCGACCTGGCTCGCCCTCGCGACCGGCGCGCTCTCATGGGACGAGGGCCGGGCGTCGGGCCGCGTGCATGCGTCGGGGCAGCGCGCCGACCTCGACGGCCTGCTGCCGGTGCCGCTCGGCTAGCTGCGCGCGGGGATGCCCGAGGTGAGTCCGCCATCGACGACCACCTCGGACCCGGTCACGTACGACGCCTCGTCGGACGCCAGGAAGGCGACGACGCGGGCGACCTCGGTTGGGCGCGCCGGGCGGCCCAGGGGGATGTCGAATCCGGCCGGATCCACCCGCGAGGTCATCGGGGTCGGCACGAGGCCCGGGAGCACGGTGTTGACGCGGATGCGGTCGGGCGCGAGCTCGACAGCCAGGGTCTGGCCGAGTCCGCGCAGCCCGGCCTTCGACGCCGCGTAGGCGTGGAGGCCGGCGCGGCCGCGGATGCCGTCGATCGACGACACGTTCACGATCGCGCCGCCGCCTGCGCGCCGCATCGCCGCGACGACGGCCCGGCATCCGAGGAAGGCGCCGGTGAGGTTGACGCCGAGCACCTTCTCCCACTGCGCCGGCGTGGTCTTCTCGAGCGACGCCGCCATCGCCACGCCCGCGTTGTTGACGAGCACGTCGAGGCGACCGTGCTCGCGCGTGACCGTGGCGACCACGTCGCGCCAGGCGCGATCGTCGGTGACGTCGAGCTCGGCCGCGCTCGCGCGCTCGCCCAGGGCGCCGGCGACCGCTGCGGCCCGCTTGCCGGCGACATCCGCCACCACGACGACGTGCCCCGTCTCGTGCAGCCGTCGGGCGATCGCCTCGCCGATGCCCCGTCCGGCGCCCGTGACGATGGCGACGCGCGGCGTCGAGGTATCTGCCATGTGCATCCCGGCCTCCCGGAGTCATCCGAGGCGAAGGTACCAGTCCGAGGGTGAGGCGCCGGCCTGCGTGGGACAATGGAGGGGTGAGTGACACCCCGCGCGAGCCCGAGCACGACCGCGATGCCGTCGTCGGCCCTGACGCCGAAGATGCCGCGGCGGGCGGTGATGCCGCGCTGGTGCCGGCCGATGACGGGTCGGCGCCGGTGGTGGTGCCGATGGTCGTCACGTCCGAGGTCGACGACGAGGCAGTGACCGTGCGCCGTGCGCCGCGCTACGGGCGGTTCATCGTCGCCGGGTTCGTGCTGGGCGCGATCCTCGCGCTCGTGCTCACATTCGCGTTCCCCGAGAACGAGGAGTTCGACCGGGGCCAGGTCTTCGGGTTCCTGCTGCTCGGCCTCGGCACCGTCGGCGTCGCGTTCGGCGCGATCGTCGCGCTCGTCTTCGACAAGGTGCTCTCAGGTCGCGCCGGTACGGCGATCGCCGAACACGAGCACGAGCACGCGCGCGACGGCGACTGAGCGGTCGCGCGGCGGCACCCCGCGCTCATCGCAGCAGCGACCGCACCGCCTCGGCGAACTCGGCCGGAGCTTCCTGCGGCAGGTCGTGGCCGATGCCGGCGAGTTCGCGGAACGTGTACGTTCCGGTGAACTTCGCGCGGTCGAGCGCGGCGCTCGGCCCGCCGACGCCGTCGGCACCCGACTCGAGCACGACCGTCGGCACGACGATGGGCGGTTCGGCCGCGACGGCCGCCTCGATCGCCGCATAGCGCGGGTCGCCCTCGACCAGGCCGAACCGGTGCCGGTAGGAGTGGACGACGACATCGACGAAGTCGGGATTGTCGAGGCTCGGCGCACTCGCCGCGAACGCCTCGGCCGCACCCGCCCACTCGGGTGACCACGTCGTCCAGAGCAGTTCGCAGAGTTCGCGCCGGAAGCGTTCGAGGCCACGTCGGCCGCGCTCGGAGTGGAAGTAGTACTGGTACCAGTAGGTGCGTTCCCACTCGGGTCGCATCGGCTCCTCGCCGAAGCCCGCGCCGAACACGTTGTAGCCGCCGACGGTGACGAGGCCCTTCACCCGGTCGGGGAACAGCGCGGCGACGATGCACGACGCCCGCCCGCCCCAGTCGTAACCGCCGAGGATCGCCCGCTCGACGCCGAGCCCGTCGAGCAGGTCGACGAGATCCTGGGCCAGCGCGGCCTGTTCGCCCGAGCGCATCGTCGAGGCATCCGTGAACCGCGTCGGCCCGGAGCCGCGCAGGTACGGTGCGATCACCCGCAGGCCGGATGCCGCGAGCAGGCCGGCGACCTCGTCGTACGCGCGAACGTCGTACGGGAAGCCGTGCGAGAGCACGACGACCTCGCCCGCCGGATCGCCGGCCTCCTCGTACGCGATCTCGAGGACGGGCGTGACGACGGTGCCGCGGCGCGTGAATCCCATCGCGCCAGTCTGCCGCGACCCCGCGACATCCGACCGCCGATGTCAGCTGAGCTGCGTGCGCTCCAGCCAGCCGAGGTATTCCTCGGTGATGGTGCCCGTCACGTAGTCGCCGGTGAAGCACGACATGTCGAGGTCGGTGATCGAGGTGCCCTCGGTGATCGCGGCCTGCAGGTCGGCGACCTCCTGGTAGATCATGTGGTCGGCGCCCAGCTCGGCCGCGATCTCGGGAATCTTGCGGCCGTGCGCGATGAGCTCCTGACGCGAGGGCATGTTGATGCCGTAGACGTGCGGGAAGCGCACCGGGGGAGCGGCGGAGGTGAACGTGACCTTGTTGGCGCCGGCCGCGCGGGCCATCTCGACGATCTGCTTCGACGTCGTGCCGCGCACGATCGAGTCGTCGACGATGAGGATGTTCTTGCCCTTGAACTCCGTGCCCATGGCGTTCAGCTTCTGGCGCACCGAACGCTTGCGCTCGGCCTGCCCCGGCATGATGAACGTGCGGCCGACGTAGCGGTTCTTGTAGAACCCCTCGCGGTACTCGATGCCGAGCTTCTGCGCCACGTTCATCGCCGCGGGACGCGACGAGTCGGGGATCGGCATGACCACGTCGATGTCGCCGAGCGGCATGTGCTGCGCGACGGTGCCGGCGAGCCGGTCGCCCATGCGCAGGCGGGCCTCGTACACCGAGATGCCGTTCATCACCGAGTCGGGGCGCGCGAGGTACACGTACTCGAACGAGCACGGCACGAGCCGCGGGTTCTGCGCGCACTGGCGCGAGAAGAGCTCGCCGTCGAGCGAGATGAAGACGGCCTCGCCGGGCGCGACGTCGCGCACGATCTCGTAGTCGCCGTTCTCGAGCACGAGCGATTCGGATGCCACGATCCACTCGGGCTTGCCGGCGTCGGTGTGCCGGCGACCGAGGATCAGCGGGCGGATGCCGAACGGGTCGCGGAAGGCGAGGAGGCCGTACCCGGCGATCATCGAGATCACGGCGTACGAGCCCTCGACGCGCTCGTGCACCTGGGTGACCGCGTCGAACACCTGGTCGGGGTCGAGCTCGAGGCCCTTGATCTGGCCCTGCAGCTCGGTCGCGAGCACGTTGAGGAGCATCTCGGTGTCGCTCGTCGAGTTCACGTGCCGGCGGTCGATGCGGAAGAGGTCTTCGCTGAGCTCGCGCGTGTTCGTGAGGTTGCCGTTGTGCACGAGCACGATGCCGTACGGCGCGTTCACGTAGAAGGGCTGCGCCTCCTCTTCGCGCTCGGCCGCGCCCTTGGTCGTATAGCGCACGTGGCCGAGGCCCATATCGCCGAGCAGCGATCGCATGTCGCGCGTGCGGAACGCCTCGCGCACCTGCCCTCGCGCCTTGTTGATGTGGAACACCGGGCCGTCGGCCGTGGCGATGCCCGTCGAGTCCTGCCCGCGGTGCTGCAGGAGGAGCAGGCTGTCGTAGATCTGCTGGTTGACGGGCTCGGTGGAGACGATGCCGACGATGCCGCACATGCGAGCGATGGCTCCTCGGGGGTGGGGATGGCGTCCGAGCTGGACGCGTCCAATCCTCCCACACGCGCGCATGTGCGCCGGCTGGATGCGGAGCCGTGCTCAGGTGAGCGCACCGGTGCGCACGACCGGTATCCGCGGGCTCAGGCGTGCAGCTTCGGCCGCCAGCCGCGGGTCGAGACGGCGAGCTCGTTCCACGCGTTCACGGAGACGAGCAGCGCCAGCAGCGCGGCGAGTTCGTCGTCGGTGAACTGCTCGGATGCCTCGCGCCAGGCCTCGTCGGGCACGTGGGTCTCGGAGAGGCGGGTGACCGCGTCGGCGAGGGCGAACGCGGCCCGCTCGCGCGCCGTGAAGAAGTTCGACTCCGGCCAGACGGCCAGCGCGTAGAGGTGCTGCACGGGCACGCCGGCCTCGCGCGCGTCGCGCGAGTGCAGGTCGACGCAGTAGCTGCAGCCGTTCAACTGCGAGGCGCGCAGGCGCACGAGCTCGCGGAGCGATTTCTCGATGCCGGCGCGGTCGGCCTCGGCTTCGGCCGCGTCGTCGAGCGCGCTGACTGCGCGGACGAACGCGGGCGCGACGCCGTCGAGGTCGAGGCGGCGGGTGGGCGCGACGGGGGATGCGGCGGGCGAGGCGGATGCGGGAGTGGCGGCGATCGTGTCGGTCGTGGCGGTCATGCCTCCACGCTACGAACGCCCGCATCCCCTGGTAACGTCCAATCGCATGGCGACGAATTGGGCCGATTCCGGATTGGACCTCCACGTCGCGCTCGATCCGCACCGCAAGACCGGTTCGCTCGAGGACGCGCTGCGGGAGGCGATCCGCGACGGCCGGCTCGCGCCCGGCACGCGCCTGCCGGCGACGCGCACGCTCGCCGCCGACCTCGGCATCGCCCGCAACAGCGTCGCCGAGGTGTACGCGCGGCTCGTCGGCGAGGGATGGCTCGACGCCAGGGTCGGCGCGGGAACCTGGGTGCGCGAGCGGCCGGCGCCCGCCTTCGCTCCCGTCCCGCAGGCGCGGGTCGACCGGTCGACCCGGTTCGACCTCGACCTGCGGGGCGGTCTGCCCGACGCCTCGGCGTTCCCGCGCTCGGCCTGGCTTGCGGCTGTCGGCCGGGCGCTCGCCGAGACGCCGACCGACGCGCTCGGCTACGGCTCGCCCGACGGCGTGGAGCGACTGCGCGCGGCGCTCGCCGAGTACCTCGCCCGCACCCGGGGCGTGCAGGCCTCGGCCGACGACGTGATCGTCACGCACGGGTTCGGTGGGCTGCTCGGCCTCGTCGCGAGGGCGCTCGCCGCGCGGAGCACGCCCGGCGCGAGCGGCGGGCAAGCCGAGCGCGCCCCGAGCGGTCAGGGCGCCGGGCGGCGCGTCGCCGTCGAGGCCTACGGCCACGTGTCGCACCGAGAGGTGCTCGAGGCCGCCGGACTCGAACTCGTGCCGCTGCCGATCGACGCCGACGGCGCGCGGGTCGACCTGCTCGAGCGGCTCGACGTCTCGGCCGTGCTGCTCACCCCGGCCCACCAGTTCCCGACCGGGGTTCCGCTGTCGCGGTCGCGTCGGGAAGCCCTCGCCGCGTGGGCGATGCGCACGGGCGGCTTCGTCATCGAGGACGACTACGACGGCGAGTTCCGGTTCGACGGCCGGAGCATCGGCGCCTTCCAGCCGCTGGCACCCGAGCGCACGGTCTACAGCGGCACGGCGAGCAAGGCGCTGTCGCCGGCCCTCGGCCTCGGCTGGGGCGTCGTTCCGGCCGAGCTCCGCGACGACGTGCGCGCGGAGCGCGCCCGCACCGGCGGAGCCACCGATGCGCTCGCGCAGCTCGCGCTCGCCGCCCTCATCGCCTCGGGCGGGTACGACCGCAGTGTGCGCGAGCTCCGCAGGCGCTACCGCGGGCGGCGCGAGCGGTTCGAGGAGCTCGTCGCCGAGCGCCTGCCCGACGCGCGGGTCGGCGGCATCGCCGCGGGCATCCAGTGCCTGCTCGAGCTGCCGCCCGGCGTGACGGAGGCCGTCGTCGTCGCCGAGGCATCCGCCCGCGGACTGCGGATCGGCGGCCTCGCCGAGTACGCCGCCGAGGCCGATCTCGCCGCCGACGCGGCGATCGGGTCGTCCGGCCGGCCGGCGCTCGTCGTCGGCATCGGCGCACCGCCCCAGCACCGCTTCGAGCAGGCGATGGCGGTCGTCGTCGCCGCCGTGGATGCTGCGTGACCCGGTCGCTGACTCAGATCCGCGTATACGCGGCCAGCGGGTGCTCGATCGCGTCGACGACGCGGCGCAGGAACCCGGCCGCGTAGCCGCCGTCGCACACGCGGTGGTCGAACACGAGCGAGAGCTGCGCGATGCGGCGCGGGACGACCTGCCCGTCGACGACCCAGGCGCGCTCGAGGACGCGCCCGATGCCGAGGATCGCGACCTCGGGGTGGTTGATGATCGCCGCCGACCCGTCGACGCCGAGCGACCCGTAGTTGTTGAGCGTGAACGTCGAGCCGCGCAGGCGCTCGGGCGGCAGCGAACCGGCCCGGGCCGCCTCGGCGAGGGAGCGCAGCTCCCGGTCGAGCTCGGCGATCGAGAGCCGGTCGGCGCGCGGGATCACCGGCACCATGAGTCCGCGCTCGGTGTCGGCCGCGACGCCGAGGTGCACGCCCTCGAACTTGAGGATGTCGCTGCCGTCGATGCGACCGGCCAGCAACGGGTACTCCGCGAGGGCGAGCAGCACGTACCGCGCGAGGAGCGCCGTGAACGACGGCACGCGCTCACCGGGCGCGGCCATCGCGGGGCGCAGGTTCCACAGGTCGGTCGCGTCGACGTCGACCCAGACGGTCGCCTCGGGGATCTCGGCGCGGCTGCGACCGAGCGTCGCGCTCACCGACTTGCGCAGCATCGACATGCGGTGGCGGGCGGCGACCACGGGGCCGGTGCTCAGCGGCTCACCGGTACTGGGCTCACCACTGCCGAGCGCGTCGATCGGCGAAGCGGATGCCTCCGCCGAGGGCGACGGTGCCGTGGGCGCCGGCGCCGTTCCGGCGGAGGCATCCGCCGCACGTAGCACGTCGGTGCGCGTGATCGCGCCGTCGGAACCCGTGCCGGTCAGCCCGCTGACGTCGACGCCGAGGTCGCGCGCCAGCCTCCGCACGAGCGGCGAGCGCACGGCGACGCGACGACCCGACAACGGTGCGGATGCCGCGGGCGCCCCGCGCCCGACCCGCTGCCCACCGGCCCTCGGCCGGCGTCGCACCGCACCGCCGTGCGACCCGGTGCCGTAGCCGATCAGCACGTTGCCGGAGCCGGCGCGCTCCTCCGCCCGGTAGGCCTCGAGCTCGACGGAAGTGCTGGATGCCTCGGCCGCGTCGCCGGCCCCCACCGGCGGTTCCCCGGCGCGAGGGACCGCTGCCGGGGCGGGGGCCGAGGCATCCGGCACCCCGGTCGAACGATGGGCGGGCACGTCGCCGGCCGCCGGCCCGGCGACCACCTCGAGTACGGGCGCACCCACGGCGATGACCTCGCCGGGCTCGCCGTGCAGCGCGACGACGGTGCCCGCGAACGGAGACGGCAGTTCGACGATGCTCTTGGCGGTCTCGACCTCGGCGATGGCCTGGTCGGTCGCGACGACGTCGCCGACCTGCACGAGCCAGCCCACGAGGGCAGCCTCGGTGAGTCCCTCGCCGAGATCGGGCAGGCGGAAGACCTGCGTGGTGGCGGTCGGCATTCAGTCCTCCCAGTGGAGCGAGTCGACCGCGTCGAGCACGCGGTCGACGTCGGGCAGGTAGTGGCGTTCGAGCTTCGGCGGCGCGAACGGCGTGTCGAATCCGGTCACGCGGCGCACGGGCGCCTCGAGGTGGGTGAAGCAGTGCTCGCCGATGCGAGCCGCGAGCTCGGAGGCGACGCTCGCGAACCCGGGCGCCTCGGCGACGACGACCGCGCGCCCGGTGGCACGAACGGCCTCGAAGATCGTCGCGTCGTCGCACGGCGTGAGGGTGCGCACGTCGACGACCTGGATGCTCCGGCCCTCGGTCTCGGCGACGGCGGCCGCGTCGAGTGCGACCCCGACGGAGGCGCCGTAGGTCACGATCGTGGCATCCGTGCCCTCGCGCACCACGCGCGCCCGGCCGATCTCGGCGGCGTCGACGGGTGCCGTCGTGTCGACCGGCGCCTTCGACCAGTACAGCTTCTTCGGCTCGAGGAACACGACGGGGTCGGGGTGGTGGATCGCCGCGCGCAGCAGCGTGTACGCGTCCTGCGGGGTCGCGGGGCACACGACGGTGAGGCCGGGCGTGTGCACGTAGTACGCCTCCGACGAGTCGCAGTGGTGCTCGACGCCGCCGATGCCGCCGCCGAACGGGATGCGGATCACCATCGGCAGGTGCACGGCGCCGCGCGTGCGGTTCGACATCTTCGCGGCGTGGCTGACGACCTGCTCGAACGCGGGATACGCGAACGCGTCGAACTGCATCTCGACCACGGGCCGCATGCCGTTCATCGCCATGCCGATCGCGGTGCCGACGATGCCCGACTCCGCGAGTGGGGTGTCGAAGCAGCGCGACTCGCCGAAGCGCGCGGTCAGGCCGTCGGTCACGCGGAAGACGCCGCCGAGCGCGCCGACGTCCTCGCCGAACACGAGCACCGAGTCGTCGGCCGCCAGCTCGTCGGCGAGCGCGCGGTTGATCGCACCGGCCATCGTGAGCACGGATGCCTCGGGTGCGGGCGGTCCGGAGGGTGCCGGTCGCGCCGGATGCGCGGTCTCGGACTTCCTCGTCTCGAGCATGGTCATCGTGCCCCCTCCGTGGCACCGGGGCTCGTCGCCCCGGCGGTCGTGCCGGCCATCGCGGCCCGGTCGAGCTCGTCGCGGAGCATCCGCCACTGGCTCTCGAGCTGCGGCGTGCGCTCGGCGTAGACGAAGCGGAACAGGTCCTCGGGGTCGAGCTCGGGCTCGGCGTTCATGGCTTCGCGGAGCGCGGTCGCGACCTGCTCGGCCTCGGCGGCGAAGACCGCTTCGGCCTCATCGTCGATCGCGCCGGCGCCGCGCAGGTGCGCCTGCATGCGCGTCAGCGGGTCGCGCTCGACCCACGCCTGCACGGCCTCGCGGGCGCGGTAGCGGGTGTCGTCGTCGGCGTTGGTGTGCGCCTGCATGCGATACGTGTGCGCCTCGACGAGCGAGGGGCCGCCGCCCGAGCGGGCCCGCTCCACGGCGGTGTCGAGCACCGCGAGGAGGGCGGCCACGTCGTTGCCGTCGACCCGTTCGCCCGGCATCCCGTAGCCGATCGCCTTGTGCGCGAGCGACGGCGCCGCGGTCTGCCGCGACAGCGGCACCGAGATCGCGAACTCGTTGTTCTGCACGAAGAACACGACCGGCACGTGGAACACGGCCGCGAAGTTCATCGCCTCGTGGAAGTCGCCCTCGCTCGTCGCGCCGTCGCCGCACATCGCGAGCACGACGGTCGGCTCGCCGCGCAGCGTCGCGGCGTGCGCGAACCCGACGGCGTGCAGCAGCTGCGTGGCGAGCGGCGTGGCCTGGGGCGCGACGTGGAACTCCTTCGGGTCGTAGCCCGAGTGCCAGTCGCCGCGCAGCAGCACGAGCGACTGCGCCGGGTCGACGCTGCGGGCGATGACCGCGACGGAGTCGCGGTAGGTCGGGAAGAGCCAGTCGTCGTCGCCGAGCGCGAGGGCCGCAGCGACCTGGCAGGCCTCCTGGCCGTGCGACGACGGGTACACCGCGAGCCGGCCCTGGCGCACGAGCGCCGAGCACTGGTCGTTGACCCGCCGGCCCTGCACGAGCGCCCGGTACGCCTCGACGAGGCGCTCGGTCGACGGTGGGGCGTACCGCGGGTCGGAGACCGCCGTGCCGTGCTCGTCGATGAGCTGCACCGGGGTCTCGCGGGGAAGGAGATCGTCGCTGATCACACTGCCTCCAGTGGGGGTAGGGTCATCCACCAGATTGCGCCGGATCGGCTGAAATGTCTGCGCACGAGAGACAGAACGAGACGGATCGGCGCGGATCAGCGATAGTGGTGTCAGGAAGTCCAGCCCGACCGGCGGGCAAGGCGAGAGGGGCGGGCATGGAACCGGATGCACTGGACCGGGCGATCCTCGCCGAGCTGCGACGCGACGGCCGGGCCTCCATGAGCGACATCGCCGCGCGCGTCAACACCTCGCGCGCCAACGCCTACGCGCGCGTCAAGCGGCTGACCGATTCGGGGGTCATCCGCGGCTTCACGGTCCGCACCGACGCGGTGCAGGAGGGCCTGCACTCGACCGCCTACGTGTCGATGCAGGTCGCCCAGGCCGACTGGCAGGACCTGCGCACCCGCCTCGCCGGCATCCCCGAAGTGCGCCACGCGAGCCTCATCGGCGGTGACTTCGACGTGCTGCTGCTCGTACGGGCGCGCGACAACCGCGACCTGCGACGCGTCGTGCTCGAGGAGCTGCAGGCGATCCCGTCGGTGCGATCGACGCGCACGTTCCTCGTCTACGAGGAGCTCGAGACGATCGAATGAAGCCGGGGCGGCGTGCGGCGGGGGAGTGCGCTCAGTACTCCGACGGCTTCGCGAGCACGGCCATCGTGCAGCGCGACACGCACACGAGGCGGCCCTGCTCGTCGGTGATGCGGATGTCCCACACCTGCGTCGTGCGTCCGCGCGTGATCGGCCGGGCCTCGCCGTAGACCCACCCGTCGGCGACCGGGCGGACGTGGTTCGCGTTGATCTCCATGCCCACGCAGTAGTTGCGCTCGGGGTCGACCGTGAAGCTCGCGCCCCAGCTCGCGAGCGTCTCGGCGAGCAGCACGGATGCCCCGCCGTGGAGCACCCCGCCGGGCTGGCGGGTGCGGCCGTCGACGGGCATCCGGCCCTTCAACGAGTCATCCGTCAACTCGGTCATCTCGATGCCGAGCGCGCGGATCGCGGTGCCGTCGCAGCGGGAGTTCGCCCACTCGACGGAGGGCTCGTCGAACCAGATGCTCATGCGCTCGAGTCTCGCACGGCGGCGCAACCCGTGATGTCGCGCAAACTGCGCTCATCCGACCCGAATGGCAGCACATTGCGCGACATCACGGCGAATGGGCGAGGGGTCCGCGGCTACGCGAGCTCGGCGATGATCGGGTGGATGGCGTCGTCGAACGCGGCCGCGTCGGAGCGCAGCGAGTCGGTCACGGCGACGGTCATGCTGCCGATCCACCAGACGCCGACGCCCTGCAACGGCATCACCTCGACGTTCAGCTCGAACGAGTGCGCCCGGCGACCGACCTCGCGTTCGTGTTCGGCGATCGAGCCCGCGTACGCCCGGTACGAGTCGCCGCGGCGCGAGGCCGAGGCCGTGCGGTACTGGTCGTGCGCCCACTCGGCCCACGCCCGCGCCGCCTCGGCGTGCGGCACGATCGCGGCGGCGAGCTCCTCGGCGCCCGTCGTCGGCAGCGCGACCTCGGTGTCGTACGCCGGCACGAGGTCGAGTGGAACGGGCGACGGATGCGCCTCGGGCTCCACCGTCATCGCCCACCACTCGCGCCACTGGCGCTCGAGGGCGTCCTGGCGGTCGGTCGGCAGCCGGTCGCCGACCGGGCCGACGTCACGCAGCCGCGGCAGTTCGACCGGCGAGGCGATCGAGAGCACCTCGCGCAGGTAGAGCGCCAGGAGCACCGCTCGACTGGCGTTCTCCCGGATGACCCACGATGGCCCGCCCCCCGCGTGCATGGCTGAATTCTACGCCCGTCTCCCCCGCGCGCCGGGGTTCGCGGCTCGCGTTCGCAGGCGTGTCGCGCCCGGGCCGGTAGCCTTGGGGGGTGAGCGCGAACTCGTCCTACGCCGCGGCCGGAGTCGACACCGCCGCCGGCGACCTCGCCGTCGAACTGATGAAGGAGGCCGTGGCGAAGACCCACGGCCCGAACGTCGTGGGCGGGGTCGGCGGATTCGCGGGACTCTTCGACCTCTCGTTCGCGAAGGACTACGCGAAGCCCCTGCTCGCGACGTCGACCGACGGCGTCGGCACGAAGATCGCGATCGCGCAGGCGCTCGACGTGCACGACACGATCGGCCAAGACCTGGTCGGCATGGTCGTCGACGACATCGTCGTGGTCGGTGCGACGCCGCTGTTCATGACCGACTACATCGCGTGCGGCAAGGTCGTGCCCGAGCGCATCGCGGCGATCGTCACCGGAATCGCCCGCGCGTGCGCCGAGACCGGCACCGCGCTCGTCGGCGGCGAGACGGCCGAGCACCCGGGCCTCATGGGCGCCGACGACTACGACGTCGCGGGCGCCGCGGTGGGAGTCGTCGAGGCCGACCGCGTGCTGGGCGCCGAACGGGTGCGCGACGGCGACGCGATCCTCGCGATCGCCTCGAGCGGCCTGCACTCCAACGGCTTCTCGCTGGTCAGGCACATCCTCGCGCAGCAGGGCATCTCGTACACGGATGCCTCGGCCGAGCTCGGCACCACGTGGGGCGAGGCGCTCCTCGAGCCGACGAGGCTCTACTCGGGCCAGCTCGTTCAGCTGCTCGCCGGCGCGAACGGCGAGGCCGTGCACGCCCTCTCGCACGTCACGGGCGGCGGACTCGCGGCGAACCTCGCGCGCGTGCTGCCGCGCGGCTCGTGGGCCGAGGTCGACCGCTCGACCTGGTCGCCCGCGCCCGTGTTCCGCGTGCTCAACGACCTCGCGGGCACGACGCTCGAGTCGACCGAGGGCACGTGGAACCTCGGGGTCGGCTTCTTCGCCGCCGTGGATGCCTCGGCCGCCGAGGCCGTGACCGCCGAGCTCGACGCCCTCGGCCTGCCGACGTGGCGGGTCGGCACGGTCGCGGTCGGCGAGCGCGATCTCTCGGGCTTCGAGCAGGGCGCCAAGGGCGTCGACGGCGGGGCCGTTCGGCTCGTCGGGTCGTACGCGAGCTGACGCGCGTGCGCGCCGCGGTCTCGATCGGCATCACCGGGCGTGTGCCCGAGGCCGACGTACGGGCGTTGGCTCCGCGCGTCGAGGCGCTCGGCTTCGATGCCCTCTGGGTCAACGACGTGCCGCACGGGGACTCGCTGGCGGCGCTTCGCGCCGCGGCATCCGTCACCTCGTCGTTGCGGCTCGCGACCGGGGTGGTTCCGCTCGACCGCCGGCCGGTGGCGTCGCTCGAGTTCGCGGGGCTTCCGGCCGACCGGCTGACGCTCGGCATCGGCTCGGGAGGCGCCGAGCGTCCGCTCGCGCTGGTGCGGGAAGGGCTCGACGAGCTGCGCACGCGAACCGACGCGGCGATCGTCGTCGGCGCGCTGGGCCCGCGCATGCGCCGACTCGCCGCCGAGCGTGCCGATGGGCTGCTGCTCAACTGGCTGACGCCCGCCGCAGCGACCGAGGCGATGGCCGACCTGCGACGCGATGCGGGCACCGTTCGGTCGGGCGCGCGTCGGCCACGGGGCATCCTCTACGTGCGCACCATCGCCGACCAGGCGGCACGGCCGGCGCTCGAGGAGGAGGCCGCGCGGTACGCGGCCGTTCCCGCGTACGCGGCGAACTTCGAGCGGCAGGGCGTCGCGGCGATCGACGCGACGCTCGCGACGGCCGACGGGCTCGCCGCGTACGACGTGGTCGACGAGCTCGTGCTCCGTGCGATCACGCCGACCGGGTCACTCGCCGAGTTGCAGCGGTTCGTGGAGACCGTGGCCGAGTGGATCGGGCCGGAGCGCGACGAGTCGACGGGCTAGCGCGCCGAACGCCGGAACGACCCGACCGGGATCATCGGAAGCGCGAGGCTGAGCAGCAGCGCGAGCGGCCACCACTGCGACGTGAGCAGGGCCGCGACCACGCCGAAGAGCGCGATGACGACGACGCTCGCCCACGCGTACGCACGCCGACGACGGGTGAACGACTCGCGGCCGGCTGCATCCGTCATGCTCGCCACCCTAGCGAAGGGCCGCGAGCCGTGTGAAGTGCTCGGTGGTCGGAGATGCGGTCAGCGGTGGGAGCTGTCGCCGGGGACGTACGTGTCGTCGTCGGCGTCGTACTCAGCCCACTTCGCCGCCTCGTCACTGTAATCGTCATGCTGCGAGCTCGTGAGCTCGCGCTCAAGCGCGTTGTAGTCGGTGTTCGGGCTGAAGTACTTCAGCTCTCGAGCGACTTTCGTGTGCTTGGCTTTCTGACGGCCGCGCCCCATGCGTGACCCCCTTACGACTTCTGGCCGGGTGGAATGCACTTCACCCGGCTCGCACTGATAATGAACAATCCCTGCCCACGAGTTTAGCACCGCCGGACCTCCTCCCCTGCGGGCGCTTCACAGGCGCCGCATGCTTCGATAGAGGGGTGACGAGTGTGCCCGAGCGAGTGCGGATCGCGGTGATCGGGGCCGGTCAGGCCGGCCTCTCCGTGGCCTTCTACCTCCGACGGTTCGAGCTCGTCGCCGACGAGGATTTCGTCATGCTCGACCGGGCCCCCGGGCCCGGCGGTGCCTGGCAGCACCGGTGGTCGTCGCTGAAGCTCGGCACCGCGCACCGCGTCAACGACCTGCCCGGCATGGCCGAGCTCGGCCTCAGCTTCGACACCGCCGATCGCTCGCTTCCGGCGAAGGAGGTCGTGGCCGACTACTACGGCCGCTTCGAGGAGCACTTCGACCTGCGGGTGCACCGGCCGATGCAGGTGCGGCGGGTCGAGAACGACGGCGCCGACCTGCGCCTCACCTACGAGGACCACTCGCCGCGGCCCGTCGAGGAGCAGCGCTCGCGCGGCTTCTTCGGCCGCCGCCGCAAGACCTTCGAGGTGGCGGCGCCCTCGTTCCCGCAGCACACGCTGCGCGCGAGCTTCCTCGTCAACGCGACGGGCACCTGGGGCTCGCCGTTCGTGCCGTTCTACCCGGGCATGAGCGACTTCCACGGCCGGCACCTGCACACCTCCGACTTCATCGACGCCGAGGACTTCCGCGACCAGAACGTGGTCGTCGTCGGAGGCGGCACATCGGCGATCGGGTTCATGCTCGAGCTCGAGGGCGTCGCGGCGAACCTCACGTGGGTCTCGCGCCGCCCGATCGACTGGCTCGACCGCCAGGAGCTCGACCTCGAAGGGGCATCCGCCGCCGTCGCGATGCAGGACGAAGCGGCGCGGTCCGGCCGCGCCCTGCCCTCGATCGTCAGCGGCACGGGCGTGCCGAAGAGCCGCCGCATCGCGGCCGGCATCGAGCGCGGCCTGCTCGTCGCCAAGCCGATGTTCGACCGCATCGAGGCCGACCGCGTGGTCTGGAACGACGGCCCGGGCTCGACGAGCACCGAGGCGAAGGCCGACGCGATCATCTGGGCGACGGGGTTCCGCCCCGAGCTGCGCCACCTCTCGCCGCTGCGACTGCGCGAGAAGGCGGGCGGCGTGACGATCGGCCAGGGCGCGTCGTGGTCGGACCCGCGCATCTTCCTCGCGGGCTACGGGCCGCAGGCGTCGACGATCGGCGCGAACCGCGCGGGCCGCATGATCGCGCGGCAGATCATGGCGATGCTGTAGGCGGGAGCGGTGGCGTTGCGCGCTGGGCCGTGCGCACGGCGCCGATGGATGCCGCGACGACGAGTCCGACCGCGACGACCGCGACGCCCGTGAACGTCTGGCCGAGCAGCACGAGCCCGGCGACGGTCGCCATCGCCGGCGCGAGGCTCATCAGCACGGCGAACGTCGACGCCGGCAGGCGCCGCAGGGCGATGAGCTCGAGCGCGTAGGGGATCGACGTGCTGAGCAGCGCGACCGCGGCGCCGAGCGCGAGCACCTCGGGGCGCACGAGCACGGCGCCCGAGGCGGCGACGCCGAACGGCAGGATCGCGACCGCGCCGATCGCGAGCGCGATCGCGAGCCCGTCGAGCCCGGGGAACCCGCGGCCCGTGCGGGCCGACAGGAGGATGTACGCCGCCCAGGTCGCGCCGGTCGCGGCGGCGAGCACGACTCCGAGCGGGTCGAGGTGGCCGAAGCTGCCCTGCCCGAGCAGCGCGACGCCGACCGCGGCCAGCACCGCCCACAGCCAGGCGCTCGCCCGACGGCTCGCGAACACCGACAGCACGAGCGGCCCGAGCACCTCGATCGTGACCGCGGCGCCGAGCGGGATGCGCTCGAGCGAGAGGTAGAAGAGCGCGTTCATCAGGGCGAGCACGAGGCCGAACGCGGTGACCGTCGCCCACGCTCGGCGCGAGTGGCCGCGCAACGTCGGACGGGCGATGAGCAGCAGCACGATCGCCGAGAACACCAGCCGCAGCGCGACCATGCCGATCGCGCCCGTGGTGGGGAAGAGGAGCACGGCGATCGAGGCGCCGACCTCCTGGCACGCCAAGCCGGCGACGACGAACACGACGGCCGCGCCGCGGCCGCTCCTCGCCTCCCGTGCGCTGGTCACGAAGCGACGTTACCTTCCGGATGCCCCGAGCCCGGGTGTTTCGGGCGTGTAACGACCTGCAGGATCTGCGTCCCGGACCTTGACGCGGCCGCCGTGCGGGTGCGTAATATGTCACCCACTATTTCTGTAATATGTCACGTCGTACACCGTCGTACCGAACAGGAGCCCGCGCATGTCCCAGCCAGCACCCGCCGTCCGAGACCTCGGCAGGGCCGCGGCCGTGCGCCCGACCCGCGGCGGTCGCCGCCCGCTCGGCACCGCGGAGGTCGCGATCACGGGCGGATCGCTCGCCGGTTGGCAGGCCCGCAACCGCGGCGCGACGGTCGCGCACGTCGTCGAGCAGCTGCGCCTCGCCGGCAACCTCGACAACCTGCGGCGCATCGCCGAGCCGAACGGCCCGGCCGCGACCGAGCCGTTCCGCGGTCGCTACCCGTTCCTCGACACCGACGTGTTCAAGACGCTCGAGGGCCTCGCGTACGAGCTGGCGCGCGACGGGGCATCCGGGTATGTGGCTTCGCACGGCGGGGCCTCCCGCGACGACGCCGCCGGCGACGAGGCATCCGTTCGCGAGTTCTACGAGGAGGCCGTCGACCTCATCGAGCGCGCGCAGCGCGACGACGGCTACCTCAACAGCCACTTCCAGGCACCCGACATCGAGCGCGAGCCGTGGTCGGATCTCGCCTGGGGGCACGAGCTGTACAACCTCGGGCACCTCATCCAGGCCGCGGTCGCGGCCAACCGCCAGCTCGGCGACGACCGGCTGCTGCGCGTCGCGATCGCGTTCGCGGACCTCGCCGTCGAGCGCTTCGGACCCGACGGCGACCCGCAGGTGTGCGGGCACCCAGAGGTCGAGATGGCGCTCGTCGAGCTCACGCGCGAGACCGGCGACGAGCGCTACCTCGAGCTCGCGAGCCTGTTCGTCGACCGGCGCGGGCACGGCACGGTCGAGCTGAAGATCTTCCCGGCCGAGTACTTCCAGGACGCCGCGCCGCTGCGCGAGCTCGACTCGGTCACCGGCCACGCGGTGCGCATGGCGTACCTCGCGGCGGGCGCCGCCGACATCGCCCTCGAGCGCGGCGACGCCGGGCTGCTCGGCGCCCTCGAGCGGCTCTGGGACGACATGGTCGCCACGAAGCTCTACGTGACGGGCGGCCTCGGCAGCCGGCACTCCGACGAGGCGATCGGCGACCGGTTCGAGCTGCCCAGCGAGCGCTCCTACAGCGAGACCTGCGCCGCCATCGCCGTGATGCAGTGGGCCTGGCGGATGTACCTCGCCGACGGGCAGGCGAAGTACCTCGACGTGTTCGAGACCGTGCTCTACAACGCCTACGCGGTCGGCATCTCCGACGACGGTCGCGCGTTCTTCTACGACAACCCGCTGCAGCGCCGCCCCGACCACCAGCAGCGCACGGGCGCCGAGACGCACGGCGAGCTGCTGCGACGCGGATGGTTCGTCTGCCCGTGCTGCCCGCCCAACATCATCCGCTGGACGGCGCAGCTGCAGGACCACGTCGCCGCGCTCGTCGATGGCGAGCTCCAGCTCGCGCAGTACGCCACGGGGCGCATCGAGGTCGACGGCCTCGCGCTCGAGGTCGAGACCGAGTACCCGTGGGACGCCGCCGTGCGCATCCGGGTCGAGGCCGCCGGCGAGGACGCGCCGCGCCTCGCGCTGCGCGTGCCGGGCTGGTGCCGCGGGGCAACCGTCACCGTGAACGGCGAGCGGCTGGGCGGCGACGGCCGCACGGTCGCGCCCGGCTGGGTGCGCATCGACCGCGCGCTCGCCGCGGGCGACGTGATCGAGCTCGACCTGCCGATACCGGCCCGCGCGCTCGGCGCCGACCCGCGTGTGGACGCGCTGCGCGCCTCGGCCGCGGTCGTGCGCGGACCGATCGTGTACTGCGCCGAGCAGGTCGACCAGGCGGCCGACCTCGACCTCGTCGTGCTGGACCCGGCCGCCGTGCGGGAGGCATCCGCCGACGTCGACCCGATCACGGCCAACACCGACCCGTCGACACGGACGCTGCGCGTCATCGCCGGCGCGGTCGCCGCGCCGACGGGCGGGCTCTACCCCGAGTTCGGCGCGGCCGACGGCGCTGACGCGGCCGACGGCGCCGGGGCGGCCGGCGCTCGCACCCCGACCGAGCTGCGGCTCGTGCCGTACCACCTCTGGGGCAACCGCGGCGCCGACGCCATGCGCGTCTGGCTCCGCACCGCCTGACGAACTCCACACGCACCATCCGAACCCCACCAAGAAGGAGATCCACATGAAGAAAGGCACCGTGTTCATCGGGCTGGCGCTGGCCGGCTCGCTGGCGCTGACGGGCTGCACCGGCGGTTCCGGCGGCTCGGGCGGTTCCGCCTCGGGCGGGCTCAGCGGCGAGCCCGCGACGGGCGGCACGCTCCGCGTGCTCCAGAACGCCGACTTCTCGCACCTCGACCCCGCCCAGGGCTTCGACGGCGGCGTGAACAACTTCTACCGGCTGATCTACCGCACCCTCACCACGCAGGGCGCCGGCGAGGGCGCGGAGGGCACCGAGATCGTGCCCGACCTCGCGACCGAACTCGGCACGCCCAACGAGGACAACACCGTCTGGACCTACACGCTGAAGGACGACGTCTTCTTCGAGGACGGCACGCCCATCACCAGCAAGGACGTGAAGTTCGGCGTCGAGCGCTCGCTCGACCCGTCGATCTCGATCGGCTCGCCCTACGCGAAGATCGTGCTCGACATCCCCGAGGGCTACGAGGGCTACTACCTCTCGGGCCCGCTCGACTCGATCGAGACGCCCGACGACCGCACGATCGTGTTCCACCTGAACCAGCCGTACGCCGACTTCGACGCCGTCGTCGGCCAGGCGCCGTTCACGCCGTTCCCGGCCGACGCCGACGTGACGACGACGAGCATCGACCAGCAGCCGATCGCCTCGGGCCCGTACCGGGTGACCGAGTACCAGCGCGGCAGCACCCTCGTGCTCGAGCGCAACGAGCACTGGGACCCCGAGACCGACGAGGTGCGCACCGCGGCACCCGACTCGTTCGAGTGGACCTTCGGCCTCGACGCCGCGACGATCGACGAGCGCATGATCGCCGGCCAGGGTGAGGACGCCAACGCCATCGCGGGCTCGGTCGCGCCCGCCTCGATCGCGCGCATCCAGACGCCCGAGATCCAGAGCCGCACCGTCGCGGGCCTGCAGGGCTGCACGACGTACATGGGCCTGAACACCACGAAGCCCGGCATGGACAACGTGCTCGTGCGCCAGGCGATCAACGTCGCGATGGACAAGGAGGCGGTGAAGGATGCCACGGGCGGCAGCCAGCTCGCCGACATCGCGACCACGATCATGCCGCCGACCGTCGTCGGGCGCGAGGAGTTCGACCTCTACGGCACCGAGGACCAGACCGGCGACCCCGAGAAGGCCAAGGAACTGCTCGCCGAGGCCGGCTACCCCGACGGCTTCGAGTTCACGCTCGACATCCGCAACCAGCCCAAGATGCAGGCGCAGGCCGAGGCCGTGCAGCAGTCGCTCGCGAAGGCGGGCATCACGGTGAACTTCAACCTCATCGACACCTCGACCTACTACGAGGTCATCGGCACCCTGTCGCAGCAGCACGACGCCGCCATCACGGGCTGGTGCCCCGACTGGCCGACCGGTGCGACCTTCCTGCCGCCGCTGTTCGAGGGCTCGCAGATCTTCGAGAAGGGCAACTCCAACATCGCGCAGCTGAACGACCCGGCGATCAACGAGCGGATGGCCGAGATCCGGCTCATGACCGACGTCGACGAGGCGAACGCCGCGTGGGGTGCGCTCGACGAGCAGATCATGGAGCTCGCGCCCCAGGTGCCGCTGCTCTACGAGAAGACCGTCATGGTCGTCGGCGACAACATCGCGGGCGCGTTCAGCCACGCCGGGTTCTCGGGCGGCATCGACTACGTCTCGGTCGGACTGAAGAGCGCCGAGTAGTCGCATGACCACGGTTCCCAGCGAACTGGCGGTCGAGACCGAGGCGAAGGGGGCACTGCCTTCGGGCGGTGCCCCCACCCCGGCCCGGCGCGTCCTGCACTCGCTCCGCACGTCTCCGGGCGCGATCGCGAGCATCGTGATCATCGTCGCGATCGCCCTCATGGCGATCCTCGCGCCCGTGCTCTCGGCCATCACCGGCTGGGACCCGTACGAGTTCGACCCGACCGCGATCGACTCCGACCTCGGCGGGCTGCCGATCGGGCCGCTCGGCGGGGTGAGCGCCGAGCACTGGTTCGGCGTCGAGCCCGGCAATGGGCGCGACATCTTCATCCGCGTCGCCTACGGCGCGCAGGTGTCGCTGCTGATCGCGGTCAGCGCGACCCTCGTGACGACCACGATCGGCGTCGTGCTGGGCATGATCGCCGGATACTTCGGCGGCATCGCCGACCAGGTGATCTCGCGCGTCATGGACTTCCTGATGGCGTTCCCGACGCTGATCTTCATGATCGCGCTGCTCTCGGCGCTGCCGGCGGGCAACCGGCCCGCGCTGCTCGTGATCGTGCTGAGCATCTTCGGCTGGCCGTACACGGCGCGCATCATCCGGGGGCAGACGATGTCGCTGCGCAACAGCGAGTTCGTCGAGGCCGCCCGCGCCTCGGGCGCGAAGCCGCTGCGCATCGCGTTCCGCGAGGTGCTGCCGAACCTGCGCGGCACGATCATCGTGCTCGCGACCCTCGCGGTGCCGGGCTACATCGGCACCGAGGCGGGGCTCTCGTTCCTGGGCGTCGGCGTGACCCCGCCGACCCCGTCGTGGGGTCAGATGATCTCGACCGCGGTCGGCTGGTACGCGGTCGACCCGATGTACTTCCTGATCCCCGGCACGTTCCTCTTCCTCACGGTCTTCGCGTTCACCGTCCTCGGCGACCACCTGCGCAAGGCCCTCGACACGGGAGACGCCGCCTGATGCTCTTCTACCTGTTGCGGCGCGTGCTCGCCGGCATCCTCGTCCTCTTCCTCATCTCGCTGTTCACGTTCGCGATCTTCTTCTGGCTCTCGCCCGACCCGGCGGTGCAGATCTGCGGCAAGACCTGCACGCCCGAGCGCATCGACCAGATCCGCTCGCAGCTGGGCCTCGACCTGCCCTTCCTCCAGCAGTACTGGCAGTTCGTGAGCGGCATCTTCGTCGGCCGCACCTACGGCGAGGGCGCCGGCGCCATCACCTGCGCGGCGCCGTGCCTCGGCTTCAGCTTCCAGACGAACCAGTCGGTGACCGACATGATCGCCGACCGCATGCCGGTCAGCGTCACGGTCGCCGTCGGGGCCGCGGTGCTCTGGCTGCTCGCGGGCGTCGGCGGAGGCCTCCTCAGCGCCGTCAAGCAGGGCACCGGCTGGGACCGCACGGTCATGTTCGGCGCGCTCGCGGGCATCAGCCTGCCCAACTACTTCGTCGCGCTGCTGCTGCAGTACGTGCTGGTCGTGCAGCTCCAGTGGCTGCCGTTCCCGCACGCCGCGAGCTTCACCGAGGACCCGGTCGCCTGGTTCCAGGCGTACCTGATGCCGTGGCTCGTGCTCGCGTTCGGCTACGCGGCGATGTACTCGCGCATCGTGCGCACGAACGTCATCGACACGCTCGGGCAGAACTTCATGCGGACGGCGAGGGCCAAGGGCCTCGACCAGTCGCTCGTCATGCGCCGGCACGCGCTGCGCCCATCGCTCACGCCGGTGGTGACGCTGTTCGGCATGGACTTCGCGGGACTGCTCGGCGGCGCGCTGATCACCGAGACGGTGTTCGGCCTGAACGGCGTCGGCAAGCTCGCCGCCGACTCGATCACGAAGAACGACCAGCCGGTGATCATGGGCGTCACGCTCCTCGCCGGCCTGCTCGTCGTCATCGGCAACATGGTCGTGGATGTCGCGTACACGGGTCTCGACCCGCGAGTGAGGGTGAGGTCGGCATGAGCATCACGTCCGCAGCACGGACCATCTCGATCCCGGTCGTCGGGGCGCCGCTGCTCGAGGTCGAGCACCTCAGCGTGAGCTTCCCGACCTCGTCGGGCCCGGCGACGGTCGTGCGCGACGCGTCGTTCCGGGTCGACCAGGGCACGACGCTCGGCATCGTCGGCGAGTCGGGGTCGGGCAAGTCGATGACCTCGCTCGCCGTCATGGGACTGCTGCCGCGCGGCGGCACGGCGACGGGCAGCGTGCGACTCTTCGGCCACGAGCTGCTCGGCCGCACCGACCGCGAGCTCCGGCGCATCCGCGGCGACCGCATCGCGATGGTGTTCCAGGACCCGCTCTCGTCGCTGAACCCGTACTACACGATCGGCGTCCAGATCACCGAGGCGTACCGCGCCCACCGCGGCGGCAGCCAGGCGGCTGCGCGCAAGGTCGCGATCGAGGCGCTCGAGCGCGTGCGCATCGCCGACCCCGACCGGCGGATCGACCACTACCCCCACCAGTTCTCGGGGGGCATGCGCCAGCGCATCATGATCGCGATGGCGATCTGCCTCGAGCCCGACCTGATCATCTGCGACGAGCCCACCACGGCGCTCGACGTCACGGTGCAGGCGCAGATCCTCGACCTGCTGGCCGACCTGCAGCGCCAGACCGGCACCGGCATGGTCTTCATCACGCACGATCTCGCCGTGGTCAGCCGCGTCGCCGACGACGTGCTCGTCATGAAGGACGGCGACGAGGTCGAGCGCGGCACGACCGAGCAGATCTTCACGGCGCCGAGGGCCCCGTACACGCGGGCCCTGCTCGACGCGCTGCCGCGCATCGACGACCCGTTCGAGACCCTGAAGGGGGTGCAGGCATGAGCGCCGGTCCGATCCTCGCCGCGCGAGGCGTCACCAAGGAGTTCGTGACCCGCGGCACCGGCAAGGTCGTCGCCGGCAAGGCGCGGTTCACCGCGGTCGACGACGTCAGCTTCGAGGTGCCGCGCGGCGGCACGCTCGGCATCGTCGGCGAGTCCGGCTCGGGCAAGTCGACGACGGCTCGCATCATCGCGAAGCTCATCGAGCCGACGCGCGGCACGCTCGAGTTCGACGGCGAGGATGTCACGTCGGCGACCGGCCGCGCGCTCACGTCGTTCCGGCAGAACGTGCAGGTCGTCTTCCAGGACCCGTACTCGTCGCTGAACCCGAAGCACACGGTCGAGCGCCTGATCTCGGCGCCGCTCGACTACCAGCGCATCACGCCGCCGCAGGGCCGGCGCGCGTTCGTCGCCGAGCTCATGGAGCGGGTCGGGCTGAACCCCGACCACGCCCAGCGCTACCCGTCGCAGTTCTCGGGCGGGCAGGCGCAGCGCATCGGCATCGCGCGGGCGCTGGCCCTGCGCCCGAAGCTCGTGATCTGCGACGAGGCGGTCTCGGCGCTCGACGTGTCGGTGCAGGCCCGGGTCATCAACCTGCTGAACGAGCTGAAGGCCGACCTCGGCCTCAGCTACGTGTTCATCGCGCACGACCTCGCCGTGGTGCGCCAGATCGCCGACACCATCGCGGTCATGCACCGCGGCCGCATCGTCGAGTCGGGCAGCCGCGACGACGTCTTCGAGCGACCGCAGGACGACTACACGAAGTCGCTGCTCGCGGCCGTTCCGCGCATCGATCCCGAGTGGGATCGGCGCAGACTGGAGATGCTGGCCGCGGAGGCGGCCGCCGAGAACGCCGAATCGACCGAGCCGGCCGAGCCGCGGGCTCGCGTCGGGGGAGGAGCCGCATGATCACGGCCGAGTACACGATCCCGGGCATGCACGTGCGCGACCACGTCGAGCGCGTGCCGCTCGACTGGTTCGGCGACCGGGATGCCGCGACCATCGAGGTGTTCGCGCGCGAGCTCGTCGCGCCCGAGCGCCGGAGTGAAGACCTGCCGCTGCTCGTCTACCTGCAGGGCGGACCCGGCGGCAAGGGCCCTCGGCCGACCGCGCCCGACGGATGGATCGGCGAGGCGCTGAAGACCCACCGCGTGGTGCTGCTCGATCAGCGCGGCACGGGCCGGTCGACGCCGATCACGGGTCGCAACATCGGCCGCATCGGCGACGCGCACGCGCAGGCCGAGTACCTCGCGCGCTTCCGCGCCGACTCGATCGTCGCCGATGCGGAGCACCTGCGGAAGGCGATCTTCGGCGCGCGCCGCTGGTCGACGCTGGGCCAGAGCTACGGCGGGTTCCTCACGCTCACCTATCTCTCGCAGGCACCCGAGGGCCTGGCCGCCTGCTACGTCACCGGCGGCCTCGCGTCGATCCACCCCGACGCAACCGAGGTGTACCGGCGCACGTACCCGCGCACCGAGCAGAAGAACCGCGAGTTCTACGCGCGCTACCCGCAGCACGAGGCATCCGTCGCCCGCATCGCCGACGTGCTCGCCGCGTCGGAGGTGCTGCTTCCCGACGGCGACCGGCTCACCGTGCGGCGGCTGCAGAGCCTCGGCATCGACTTCGGCATGAAGCCCGGTTACGAGCGGATGCATCACCTCGTCGACGAGGCGTTCGACGCGGCATCCGGCGAGCTGACCGAGACCTTCCTCTCGCAGGTGACGGTGCGCAGCTCCTACGCCGACAACCCGCTGTTCGCGGTCATGCAGGAGTCGATCTACGGCCACGCCGGCACCGGGCCGACCGCGTGGGCGGCCGAGGCCGAGCGCGCGAGGCATCCGCAGTTCGCGGAGACCGCCCGCCCGCTGCTCTTCACCGGCGAGATGATGTACCCCTGGATGTTCGAGGAGATCCGCACGCTCCGGCCCTTCCGCGACGCGGTCGAGCTGCTCGCGCGGCGCGCCGACTGGTCGCCGCTGTACGACCTCGACCGGCTCGCCGCCAACGAGGTGCCGGTCGCGGCGGCCGTCTACTTCGACGACATGTACGTCGACTCCGGACTGCAGCTCGAGACCGCGCGAGCGGTCGGCAACGTGCAGGCGTGGGTCACCAACGAGTACGAGCACGACGGCATCGGCTCGGAGCGGGTCTTCCCGCGCCTGGTCGAGCTCGTCGCCCAGCGCGGCGGACCGCGCGCCGACGAGGCCCGCGCCGACGAGGCCCGCGCCGACGCATCCCGTGCCGACGCGGCCCGCGCCGACGCATCCCGACCCAACGCATCCCGCGCCGACGCATCCCGACCCGAACCGGAAGGAACCGCGGCATGACCGACACCGCGCACCGCCACGACCACGCCGCCGCGACGAGCATGCCGCAGCCGGCCGAACCCGATCCGCGGTTGCCGCGCCTCGCCGAGATCCCCGCCTTCCTGGAGTACATGGCGACGGGCTGGGGCACGCCCGACCGCACGCCGAACGTCGAACCCGGAGCCGCCGCCGCGGCCGCGAGCCACCGCGCGCGCCTGTCGGCCGAGTTCCCCGGCCGGGTGATCGCCGTCTCGGCGGGCCGTGCGCCCGTGCGCTCCAACGACACCGCGTACGACTTCCGGCCCGACAGCGACTTCTTCTGGCTGACCGGATGCCCCGTCGAGGACGGCGTGCTCGTGCTGACCCCCGCGCCGGGCGGCCACGATGCGACGCTGTACCTGCCGCCGCCCGCGTACCCCGGCGAGGTCGGGTTCTTCCGGGATGCCGCGCACGGCGAGCTGTGGGTCGGCTCGGCGCCGAGCCTCGACGACTGGGCGGGCGCCCTCGACCTCGCGGTGCAGCCGCTCGGCCGGCTCGAGGGGGCGCTTCCCGCGACCGGCGAGCTGCTCGTCGGCGGTGCGCCCGGGCATCCGGTGCTCTCGGCCGGCGGCGGCGGCGCCCGGCCCGGTGCCGCGTCGCCGGCCTCCCGGGAGCTCGGCCGCGTGCTCGCCGAACTGCGCATGATCAAGGACGCGTGGGAGATCCTCGAGCTGCGCCGCGCCGTCGACGCGACGGTCGAGGGCTTCGCCGACGTCATCCGCGAGGTGCCGACCGCGATCGAGCGCGGCGGCGAGCGGTGGCTGCAGGGCACCTTCGACCGGTACGCCCGCACGGCGGGCAACGGCCCGGGCTACGCGACCATCGTCGGCAGCGCCGGCCACGCGCCGACCCTGCACTGGGTGCGCTGCGACGGGCCGGTCGTGCCCGACGAGCTGCTGCTGCTCGACATGGGCGTCGAGACCCGTTCGTACTACACGGCCGACGTCACCCGCACGTTCCCCGCGTCGGGCACGTTCAGCGCCGAACAGCGCGCGGTGCACGACCTCGTCGAGCGCTCGCACCGCGCGGGCCTCGCGGCCGTCGGACCGGGCCGCGCCTTCACCGACTTCCACCACGCCGCGATGGAGGTCATCGCGAACGGACTGCACGACTGGGGACTGCTGCCCGTCTCGGTCGACGAGGCGCTCTCCGACCGGGGCCAGCAGCACCGGCGCTACCTCGTGTGCGGCATCGGGCACCACCTCGGCCTCGACGTGCACGACTGCGCCAGGTCGAGCTACGAGGCATACCAGGGCGCGACGATGCGCGAGGGCATGGTGCTCACGGTCGAGCCCGGTCTCTACTTCCACGCGTTCGACGAGACGCTGCCCCCCGAACTGCGGGGCATCGGCGTTCGCATCGAGGACGATATCTTGATCACGAGCAGTGGTTCCGAGGTGCTCTCCGACGCGTTGCCGCTCGACGCCGGCGGGCTCGAGGAGTGGATGCGCACCCGGTGAGGTCGCGCACGGTTGGTACGGAGCGCACGGATCGCACCGAGCGCACGGAGAAGAGGGGCCGGCGATGAGCCTGCAGATGATCAAGCCGCCCGAGCAGCGCAGCCTGCGTTCGCACGTCGAGCGCGCGCTGTCGGCCGCGATCATCTCGGGCGAGCTCGCGCCGGGCACGCTCCTGACCGTGCCGACGCTCGCGACGCAGTTCGACGTGTCGGCGACGCCCGTGCGCGAGGCCATGCTCGACCTCGAGAGCCGCGGATTCGTCGAGCCGGTGCGCAACAAGGGCTTCCGGGTGACCGAGGTCAGCGACGACGCGCTGCGCGAGCTGGTCGAGGTGCGCCAGCTCCTCGAGCCCCCCGCGATGGAACGGCTCGCCACGATGTTCCCGGCCGACCGCATGGACGAGATGCGGGCGGTGGCGGAGCAGATCGTCGAGGGCGCCGCGTCGGGCGACCTGCAGGCCTACCTCGCGGCCGACCTCGAGTTCCACCTCTCGCTCACGCAGATGCTCGGCAACCGGCTGCTGGTCGACATCGTGAGGGACCTCCGCTCGCGCACGCGCCTGGTGGGCCTCGCCACCATGCTCGAGTCCGACCGGCTCGGCGAGTCGGCCGCCGAGCACCTGCTGCTGCTCGACCACTTCGCCGCGGGCGACGCCGAGGCGGCCCGCGAGCTCATGCACCGGCACATCCACCACACCCTCGGCTGGTGGGCGGGGAACCCCGAGCGGGAGTAGCGGGCACCCCCGGAACGGGGGCGTCGGGGGCGCTTCCATTCGCAATAAATGTGTGACATATTACTGAGGGCGGCAGGGTGCCGCGGTCGGCGACCGAGGAGGGGCGCATGGGATACGACGTCGCGGTCATCGGCGCCGGCATCGTCGGCGCGGCCTGCGCGCGTGCCCTCGCCGCCGAGGGTCTGCGCGTCGTCGTGCTCGAGCGCGACGCGGCCGCATCGGGCACCACCGGCCGCGGCGAGGGCAACCTCCTCGTCTCCGACAAGGGTCCCGGCCCTGAGCTCGTGCTCGCCCAGCGAGCGGCCGCCCTCTGGCCCGGCACCGTCGCCGCCCTCGCCGACGAGCTCGGCCCCGACTTCCCCGCCGTCGAGTACGAGCCCAAGGGCGGGCTCGTCGTGGCGACGACCGAGCAGGGTGCGGAGCCGCTCGCCGCGTTCGCGCAGACCCAGCGCGCCGCCGGTGTGGACGCCCGCGTGATCGGCGTCGACGACGCCCTCGCCCTCGAGCCGCACCTCGCGCGCGGCATCACCGCGGCCGTGCACTACCCCGAGGACGCGCAGGTGCAGCCCGTCGTCGCGACCGAGGCGCTGCTCGCCTCGGCCCGCCGGCACGGCGCCGAGGTGCGCACGGGCGTCGAGGTCACGGGCGCGCTGCGCGATGCGCAGGGCCGGCTCCGCGGCGTCGCGACGACCGCAGGCGAGATCGCGGCCGACCGGGTCGTGCTCGCCGCCGGCCCCTGGACCGGCGAGATCAGCTCGCGCCTCGGCGCCCACCTGCCCGTGCGCCCGCGCCGCGGCATGGTGCTCGTCACGACGCGCATGCCGCACCGCGTGTTCCGCAAGGTCTACGACGGCGACTACTTCGGCGCGACCCAGTCGAGCGACGCGGCGCTGCAGACCTCGAGCGTCGTCGAGTCGACGGCCGCGGGCACCGTGCTCGTCGGCTCGAGCCGCGAGCAGGTCGGCTTCGACGACCGGATGCGGGTCGAGGTGCTGCGCCAGGTCGCAGCCAAGGCGCTCCGGCTGTTCCCCTTCCTCTCGGGCGCGAGCGTCATGCGCGCCTACGGCGGGTTCCGCCCCTACATGCCCGACCACCTGCCCGTGATCGGCGCCGACCACCGGCTCGACGGGCTCTGGCACGCGACCGGCCACGAGGGAGCCGGCATCGGGCTCTCGCTCGCGACGGCCGAGCTCATCGCGGCGGGCATCGCCGGCCGTGCCGCCCCGATCGACCCGTCGCCGTTCTCGCCGCAGCGGGCGAGCCTCGCTCCCCATCTGGCCGAGGAGGCCGCATGAGCGCCCGCATGCTGCCGGCCGGGTCCGACCCGATCCGCCCCGGCCCGACCGCACCCGTCACCATCCACGTCGACGGCGAGCCCGTGACGGGCGCCGCCGGCCAGACCATCGCCGGCATCGTGCTCGCGAACGGCCGCCTCGCGTGGCGGCGCACCTCGTCAGACGGGCGTCCGCGGGGCCTGTTCTGCGGCATCGGGGTCTGCTTCGACTGCATCGTGACCGTGAACGGCGACCGTGACGTGCGCGCCTGCCAGCGCCGCGCGTGCGACGGCGACGTGGTCTCCTCGCAGCACGACGAGCTGCCGGAGGTGCACCGATGACCGAGGTGCTCGTCGTCGGCGCCGGTCCGGCCGGTCTCGCCGCCGCGCTCGCGGCCCGCGCGCGCGGCGCCGCCGTCACCCTGCTCGACGCGGCCGACGAGCTCGGCGGCCAGTACTGGCGCCACCTGCCCCCGCAGCGCCCGGCCGCGCGCGAGCGCGCGCTGCACCACGGCTGGGCCCGCTTCGAGCGGATGCGCCGCGAACTCGAGGCCGACCCGGGTTGCGAGGTGCTCACGAGCGCGCAGGTCTGGGCGATCGAGCCGGCCGACGACGACGGTCGCGTCGGAGCCGACGGTCGCCTCATCGACGGCGGTGATCGCGCGGTCGCCGGCGCCGCGGCGCGGGCCGCGCTCGTCGTGCACGTGCTGGTCGGCCCCGTCGACGGCGCGGATCGCGTGGCGCGGAGCATCCGCCCCGACGCGCTCGTGCTCGCGACGGGCGCGCACGACCGCACCCTCCCGTTCCCCGGCTGGGACCTGCCCGGCGTCTTCACCGCGGGCGCGGCGCAGGCGCTCGCGAAGGGCGAGCGCGTCGCCGTGGGCGAGCGCGTCGTCGTCGCCGGAGCGGGGCCGTTCCTGCTCCCCGTCGCGGCGTCGCTCGCGGCGACGGGCGCCCGGGTCGTCGGCGTGCATGAGGCCAACCGACCCGGACGGCTGGCCGCGGGCTGGCTGCCCCGCCCGTGGGCGCTCATCGGCGCCGTCGGCAAGGCGGGCGAGCTCGCGGGCTACGCGTGGAACCACGTGCGCCACCGCATTCCGTACCGCACCGGCAGCGCGGTCGTCGCGGCGCACGGCACCGACCGCGTCGAGGCGGTCACGATCGCCTCGCTCGACCGCGACTGGCGGCCCATCGCCGGCACCGAGCGCCGCGTCGAGGCCGACGCGGTCTGCGTCAGCCACGGGTTCACGCCACGGCTCGAACTGCCCATCGCGGCCGGCTGCGCGATCACCTCCGACCGGTTCGTCGTCGTGGACGCAGGCCAGGGCACGAGTGTCGCCGGCGTCTACGCGGCGGGCGAGATCACCGGCATCGGCGGCGTCGACGCCGCGCTGGCCGAGGGAGCGGTCGCCGGTCACGTCGCCGCGGGCGGCTCGCCGACCGACGCCGAGATCTCGCGCGAGATGCGCGCCCGGCGCACCACCACCGACTTCGCCGGCCGCATCGAGGCGTCCCACGGCATCCGCTCCGGCTGGACGGCGTGGCTCGACGACGACACGCTCGTCTGCCGCTGCGAGGAGGTGCCGTACGGGCGCCTGCGCGCGACCGGCGACGCGACCTGCTCCACGGGCCTGCGCTCGCTCAAGCTCACGACCCGAGCCGGCCTCGGCATCTGCCAGGGCCGGATCTGCGGACGCACCGTCGAGCACCTGCTCGGCGGCGACGGCGGCTTCGCCGACGGCGTCAGCACCGACCGACGTCCGATCGCCGCACCCGTTCGCCTCGCCGAACTCGCCGGCGCCTCGGCACCGAACCGCCCCGAAGGGCATCTACGAAAGGAAACCCCATGACCGACCGCTTCGACCTCGGCGGCGTCGTCGTCGCCACGACGCTCGCGTTCAAGGAAGACGCCGCCGCCCCGGCCGGACTCGCCGTCGACTACGACCGGTTCGCCGAGCACTGCGACTTCCTGATCAGCAACGGATGCCGCGGCGTCGGCCCGAACGGATCGCTCGGCGAGTACTCCTCGCTCACCGACGAGGAGCGCCGCAAGGTCATCCAGGTCGCCGTCGAGGCGGTCGGCGGGCGCGGCCTCGTCGTCGCCGGCGTGCACGGCGTCGGCTGGCACCAGGCCGTGAAGTGGGCCGAGTACGCCAAGGAGGACGGCGCCGACGGCGTGCTCGCGCTGCCCCCGACGATCTACCGCGCCAACCGCGCCGAGGTCATCGAGCACTACACGCGCATCAACGAGGTCGGCCTGCCGATCATGCTCTACAACAACCCGATCGACACCAAGGTCGACCTCACGCCCGACCTCGTCGCCGAGCTCTTCGAGCTCGAGAACGTCGTCGCGATCAAGGAGTTCACGACCGACATCCGCCGCGTGCTCGAGATCCAGGAGCTCTGCGGCATCGACGTCATCGCGGGCGCCGACGACCTGCTCTTCGAGTCGCTCGTGGTGGGTGCGACGGGCTGGTTCGCGGGCTACCCGAACGCCTTCCCGAAGGAGGCCGTCGAGATCTACAACCTGGTGCAGGCCGGCGAGATCGCCGCCGCGCGCGACCTCTACAAGGGCCTCGTCGCGGTGTTCCGCTGGGACTCGAAGACCGAGTTCGTGCAGGCCATCAAGCTGTCGATCGACATCGCCGGCCAGAGCTACGGTGGACCGACCCGTCCGCCGCGCGGCCCGCTCTCGGCCGAGCACGAGGCGATCGTGCGGCGTGACACGCTGAAGGCACTGGAGTACGCGGCGAGCCGCGACCTCGTCTCGGCCCGCTGACGGGCCGAACCGAACCGGCAGGAGATCCACCCATGCGTTCGAACCGAGTGATCACGGCGGTCGACTCGCACACCGAGGGGATGCCGACGCGCGTCGTGACCGGCGGCGTCGGCGTCATCCCCGGCGCGACGATGAACGAGAAGCGCCTGCACTTCATGGCGAACCTCGACGACCTTCGGCTCTTCCTCATGAACGAGCCGCGCGGGCACGCCGCGATGAGCGGGGCGATCCTCCAGCCGCCGACGCGCCCCGACTGCGACTGGGGCGTCGTCTACATCGAGGTGTCGGGCTGCCTGCCGATGTGCGGGCACGGCACCATCGGCGTCGCGACCGTGCTCGTCGAGACGGGCATGGTGCCGGTGGTGGAGCCCGTGACCGAGATCCGGCTCGACACCCCGGCCGGTCTCGTGATCGCGCGCGTGCAGGTGACCGACGGCCACGCCGACTCGGTCACCATCGAGAACGTGCCGAGCTACGTCGACGTGCTGGATGCCTCGGTCGAGGTGCCCGGCTACGGGTCGGTGCCGTACTCCATGGCGTTCGGCGGCAACTTCTACGCGATGGTCGACCTCGACGACGTGGGCCTGCCCTTCGACCGTTCCCGGCAGCAGGAGATCCTGAACGCCGGTCTCGCCATCATGGATGCGATCAACGAGCAGGCGCCGCCGAGGCATCCCACCATCGACGGACTCGACCACTGCCACCACGTCGAGTTCATCGCCCCGGGCTCGAACGCGCAGCTCTCGCGGCACGCGATGGCGATCCATCCCGGATGGTTCGACCGGTCGCCGTGCGGCACGGGGACCTCGGCGCGCATGGCCGAGCTCTGGGCCCGCGGCGAGCTCGCGCTCGACACCGACTTCGTCAACGAGTCGTTCATCGGCAGCCGGTTCGTCGGCCGACTCGTCGCCGAGACCGAGATCGACGGTCGGCCGGCCGTGATCCCGACCATCACCGGGCGCGCGTGGGTGACGGGCATGGGCCAGTACCTGCTCGATCCGAGCGATCCCTTCCCCACCGGCTTCCAGTTCTAAGCGCGCCACGCACCTCGCACGCACCAGGAGACCCGCATGACCGAATCCCAGGACCTCGCCGCCGTCGCGGCCGCCGCATCCGCCGCAGCCGGCCCGTTCGCCGACGCGTCGCCGGCCGACCGGGCGCGCGCCCTCGTCGCCGTCGCCGACGCGCTCGACGCCGCGGCCGACGAGCTCGTGTCGATCGCGATGCGCGAGACGGGGCTCGGCGAACCGCGCCTGCGCGGCGAGCTCACCCGCACGAGTGTCCAGCTGCGGCTCTTCGCCGAGACCGTGCTCGACGGCACGTACCTCGACGTGCGCATCGACGACGCCGACCCCGACTTCGTGCTCGGCGCGCGCGCCGAGGTGCGGCGGATGCTGGTGCCGGTCGGCCCGGTCGTCAACTTCGCGGCCTCGAACTTCCCGTTCGCGTTCTCGGTCGCCGGTGGCGACACCGCGTCGGCGCTCGCCGCCGGATGCCCCGTCGTGCTCAAGGCCCACCCGGGCCACCCCGAGCTGTCGCGCGCGACGGCCGCGACCGTGCGCGACGCGCTCGCGGCGGCCGGACTGCCCGACGGCGTGTTCCAGCTGGTCGAGGGCGTCGAGGCGGGTGTCGCGATCCTGCAGGACCCGCGCATCCGCGCCGCCTCGTTCACGGGTTCGCTGCGCGCCGGCCGGCACCTCGCCGACCTCGCCGCCGCGCGGCCGTCGCCGATCCCGTTCTACGGCGAGCTCGGCAGCGTGAACCCCGTCTTCGTCACGCGCGCCGCGATCGACGAGCGCGCCGCCGAGCTCGCGGCCGGGTACGTCGCGAGCGTGAGCGGCTCCGCCGGGCAGCTGTGCACGAAGCCCGGCGTCGTGTTCGTCCCCGCCGGAGCCGAAGCCGCCGACCGGCTCGTCGCACGCGTCGCCGAGGCGGCGGCCGGCCTCGCCGAGCACCGGCTGCTGAACCCCGGCATCACCCGCGGCTTCGCGGCACGCCGCGGCGAGGTGCTCGGCGCGCCCGGCGTCGTCGCGGTCGCCGAGGGCGCACTGCGCGTCGACGCCGACGAGCAGGGCTGGGCGACGCCGACGATCCTGCGGGTGTCGCTCGACGACTTCCGTGCGTCGCGGGAGCAGCTGGCCGAGGAGGCGTTCGGACCGCTGTCGATCCTCGTCGAGGTGCCCGACGGCGCCGACCTCGCCGACCTCGTCGACGAGTTCCTCGAGGGCGAGCTCACCGCCACGGTGCACCTGGGTGCCGACGAGGCATCCGGAGCCGAGCATGATGCGAGCCGCGCGCTCGTGCGTGCGCTGGCCGACCGCGTGGGCCGCGTGCTCGTCGGCGGCTGGCCGACCGGCGTCGCCGTGACGCCCGCGATGCAGCACGGCGGACCGTGGCCCGCGACGACGGACGCCGGCGGATCAACGTCGGTCGGCACGGCTGCGATCTCGAGGTTCCTGCGGCCGGTCGCGTACCAGTCGGTGCCCGACGCGCTGCTGCCGCCCGCGTTGCAGGACGCGAACCCGTGGAACGTGCCGCAGCGCCGGTCGCCGGCCGGGCAGTCGCGCGGATGGGGCGCGACGGCCGCCGCGGCGATCGCCTGATCGCTGCCGTCGCAGCGACGGCCTGACCGCTACGGCTTGCGGGCCCCGCCCGGCTCGCGCACCTCGCGGCGGGGCACCGGCCGCACGGGCCGCACGGGCTCGCCGCGTCGGTCCTGGCCCGGCAGCGGCCGCGATCGCCGGCCGTAGATCAGGTCGGAGGAGTCGAGCAGCCACGGCACGAGCGCGACGGTCACGCCGTGCACGAGCATCAGCTTCTGCCGGATGCGCCGCGCCTTGTGGTTGTGCAGGATGTTCTCCCACCAGTGCCCGACGATGTACTGCGGCATGTAGACCGTCACGACCTCCGAGCCGTGCTCGGCGCGGTGCTGCTTGAGGT
Source organism: Agromyces agglutinans (assembly GCF_009647605.1). GTDB lineage: Bacteria > Actinomycetota > Actinomycetes > Actinomycetales > Microbacteriaceae > Agromyces > Agromyces agglutinans. Next base: position 497,400 of record NZ_WJIF01000002.1, read on the forward strand.
AGGCGATCAGCGGGTGGCTGAGATCGCGGTACGGCGACGACAGGATCCGCAGCTTCACGTGGATGTTCTGCTTGACCCAGTCCTTCTTCAGCTGCTTCGTCTGCGCCTCGTCGATCGACACGTGGACGGCCTCGAGCGAGTCGTGGCGGGCCGCGATGGCGTAGTCGAGGGCCTTCAGCGTCGGCTTCTGCATGCGGCCGACGAGCACGATCGCGTGGTCGCCCTGCGCGCCGAACGTCGTCACCGGGTCGACCTCGATCTCCTTCTCGACGTCGCGGTAGTAGCGGTTCACGCCGAGCATGAGCAGGAACAGGATCGGCATCAGCACGAAGACGATCCAGGCGCCGTGGGTGAACTTCGTGACCGTGACGACGCTGAGCACGACCGCGGTCATGGCGGCGCCGATGGCGTTGATGACGAGCGCGCGCTGCATCGCGCCGCGCGTGAGCGGCCGGTCGTCGGGCGAGGCGTCGGCGGGAGGCCGGCGAGGCGCCGGCTTCCGCGAACCGGCGGGATGCCGCATCCGGGCGAGCTCGCGCAGCCAGTGCCGCACCATGCCGGTCTGGCCGAGCGTGAACGACACGAACACGCCGATGATGTAGAGCTGGATGAGCACGGTCAGGTTCGCCTGGAAGACCACCAGGATGACCGATGCCGCCAGCGCGAGGATCAGCACGCCGTTCGAGTAGATCAGGCGGTCGCCGCGCGTCGACAGCGACTTCGGCGCGTACCCGTCGCGCGCGAGCACCGAGCCGAGCAGCGGGAAGCCGTTGAACGCCGTGTTCGCCGCGAGCAGCAGCACCAGGGCGGTGGTCGCCTGGATCAGGTAGAAGAACACGGTGTCGTCGCCGAACGTGGCCGCGGCGACCTGGGCCATGAGGCTGCGCTGCGGTTCGGTCTCGCATCCCGCCCAGCCGATCAGGTCGCAGGGCACCTCGGCGTAGTGCACGTCGGAGATGAGGGCCATCGCCGTGAGCCCCGCGAACAGCGTGATCGCGATGCCGCCCATCGCGACGAGCGTGAGCTGCGCATTGCGGATCTTCGGCACGCGGAACGCGGGCACGCCGTTCGAGATGGCCTCGACGCCCGTCAGGGCGGAGCATCCGCTCGCGAAGCTGCGCAGCAGCAGCAGCAGCAGCAGCAGCACGACCGCCGCCTGCGTGAGCGACTCCGCGTGCACCTCGTACCCGGCCGACTCGGCGACGGGTGCGTCGCCGAACGCCGTGCGCGTGAGCCCGACGACGATCATCACGAACACGCTGCCGATGAAGAGGTAGGTGGGCACGGCGAACGCCTTCGATGACTCGCTGACGCCGCGCAGGTTGATCGCGGCGAGGATCACGACGAAGGCGACGGCGAGCTCGACCCGCCAGGGCGCGAGCTCGGGGATCGCCGAGATGATGTTGTCGACGCCCGAGGCCACCGACACGACGACGGTCATCACGTAGTCGACGAGCAATGCGGATGCCACGACGAGGCCGGCCTTCTCGCCGAGGTTGCGGTGCGCGACCTCGTAGTCGCCGCCGCCCGACGGGTACGCGCGGATCAGCTGCCGGTAGCTCGCGACGACCGTCACGAGCAGCACGACGACCGCCACCGCGACCCAGGGCGCGAAGCTCAGGAACGCGAGGCCGCCGACGAGCAGGATCATCACGAGCTCCTGCGGGGCGTACGCCACCGAGGAGAGCGGGTCGCTCGCGAAGATGGGGAGCGCGAGCTTCTTGGGCAGGAGCTGCCCCTCGAGCTTCTCGGTCGGCAGAGGATCGCCGATGATCCAGTGCTTCGGCGATTTCAGCTCAGCGGGCGGTGCATCCGCCTCATTCGTCACGGCGGATGACACTACTCCCGCCGTGACCGGTGTCAAGTCGGCGGATCAACCGACGTGCATGCTGGCGATCTGGATGAGGTTGCCGCAGGTGTCGTCGAAGACGGCGCTGGTCACGGGGCCCATCGTCATCGGCGGCTGGGTGAACTCGACGCCCGCGGCGACGAGCCGCTCGTATTCGGCCTGCGCGTCGTCGACGGCGAACGAGGTGGCGGGCAACCCGTCGGCCCGGAGCGCCTCGCGGAACGGGCCGACGGCCGGGTGGTCGCTCGGCTCGAGCAGCAGCTCGACGCCGTCGGGCGCGTCGGGGGAGACGACGGTGAGCCAGCGGTGCTCGCCCGCGGGCAGGTCGGTCTTCGTCACGAAGCCGAGGACGTCGGTGTAGAACTCGAGGGCCTTCGCCTGGTCGTCGACGAAGACGCTGGTCACGTTGATGCGCATGGTGGTCACTCCGATTCGGTCAGTGGTCGGCCCCACCCCTGCCACGCCGACCGCAGCGGGTCGAGGTCGAGGTGGTGCACGCGGGTGCGGCCGATGCGGCGGGTCTGGACGAGCCCCGCCTGCTCGAGCACCGCGAGGTGCTTCGCGACGGCCTGTCGCGAGACGGCGATGCCGTGGCCCTGCATGAGCCGCACGCACAGCTCGAACAGCGACTGGTCGTCGCGTGCCGCGAGTTCGTCGATCAGGATGCGCCGGGTGGGATCGGCGATCGCCCGGAACACCGCATCGTCCATGCGCCCAGAATAGGCAACCATTCGGTTACCTGTCAAGGTCGGGTTGCTACCCTGAGCGCCATGACCAGCACCCCCTCCGCCGCCGCGCGCGGCCACCGTCTCGCCCGACTCGTGGGCACCGCGCTCGCGGCCGGCGTGCTCCTCGGGTTCGCGGGCGCCGCAGCCCCCGCCCTCGCGCACGACGAGCTGCTCGGCTCGACGCCCGAGCCGGGGCAGGTGCTCGAGACCGCCCCCGACGAGGTGCTGCTCACCTTCTCCGGCGACGTCATCGCCGTCGGCAGCGTCATCGAGGTCGTCGACCACCACGGCGAGGCGGTCGAGTCCGGCGAGACGACCGTGCTCGGGCCCGAGGTCTCGGCCGCGCTGCCGACCGACCTCTCCGGCGACTACCAGGTGCGCTGGCGCGTGGTCTCGAGCGACGGGCACCCGATCGAGGGCACCATCGACTTCGGCGTCGGCTCGGATGCCACGGGCGTCTGGGAGTCGCAGCCGCCGCACGACGGCGCCGGCGAGGAAGAGGCCGGCGCCCAGGGTGCCGGCTCCGGCGAGGATTCGGCCGACGCCGGCGACGATGCCGCTGCGGACGCCCCGAACGGCTGGGCCGTCGCCGGGTTCGTGGTCGCCGCGCTCGCCGTGGTCGGCCTCGTGATCGCGCTGATCGTCAAGGCGACGCGGCGCACGCCGGGCGGGCCGGGTGCGGCGGGCGGCCCGTCTGGCCCGGGTGCGTCGGGCGGGTCCGGCACGACGGACGACCGCGCATGACGGATGCCTCGACCTGGGTGCCCGTGAAGCGCGACGACGGCGAGACCGTCGGCTACGTCGAACCGCTGACCCCCGACTTCGGCGAGGTGCTGCCCCGCAACCGCCTCGGTCATGTCGTCGGCGAGCCGCAGCCGTACATCGACGCCGAGGACCTGCTCGTCGAGCGCGGCATCGGCGAACTCGCCGAGCACTGGCACCTCGACGGTGCCGCGCAGGCGCTGGCGATCGCCGAGCTCTCGCCCGCGGGCATCGTGCTGCGCGACGCCCTGCTCGCCAAGGCGCTCGTGCCGACCGCGGACGTGCACGTGCCCTGGCCCGACCTCGACGGGCGCCTGAGCCGTTGAGCGGCTGATCCGTTGAGCGGCTGAGCCGCTGTGCGGCCCGTCGGTGCCGGGCCTCAGCGCGCGAGGAGGTAGGCGACCGCGCACGCGACGAGGCCGAACGCGAACGTGGCCCCGACGTTGAGCGCCGCTGCGCGCCAGCGACCCGTCGCAGCCAGCTCGATCGACTCGACGCTCCAGGTGCTGAAGGTCGTGAGGCCGCCGCAGAACCCGGTGACGAGGATGAGCCGCACGTCGTCGCCGAGCGCGGCGCGCTCGGCCAGGCCGATCACCAGGCCCGCCACCGCGGACCCTCCCACGTTCGCGATGAGGATGCCCCACGGCAGCCGGCCCGGGCGCACCGGCAGCGCCCGCGACAGGGCGAAGCGCGCGACCGCGCCCAGTGCACCGGCGACGAGCACTGCGGCGGCGACCCATGGCGCGAGGGACGCGGTCACGGCGCGGCATCCGATCGGGTGGTTCGCGGCGCGGCGGCGGCCGCGCGTCGGCGTCGCTCCCGGCCGATGCCGAGCCGCAGGCCGGCAGCCGCGAGCACCAGGCCGCCGATGACGGAGGCGGCCGTGTACCCGGCCGCGAGCCACCACTGCCGGTCCGTTCCGATCAGCACGAGTGACGCCATGACGGCCGAGAGCGTGGTGAAGGAGCCGAGCACGCCCGCACCGATGCCGGCCTTCAGCCAGGACGGCGTCGTCGGACGGGTCCAGAGCCCGCCGGCCAGGATCCCCAACACGAATGCGCCGACCAGGTTCACGAGCAGCGTCGAGAACGGGAACCCGGTGTCGTCGTGCGGCAGCAGCAGGTCGGCACCGAGTCGCAACCCGGTGCCGAGGAGTCCGCCTGCGAAGACGGCGAGGTACGCCCCCACGCTGTCGAGCGTACGCGCCGGCTGCCCCGCGAGCCCGCCGCGCTCAGCCCGCCGGGCGGTGGACCCAGACGTTCGAGGTCTCCCAGTTGCCCTTGGGGTACTCGAACTCCTCCTCGCCCTCGAGCGTGAAGCCGACCTTGCGGCAGATCGCGTTGGATGCGGCGTTGTTCACGCGCGGGTACGCGTAGACCGCGACCGCTCCGTGCGTCGCGCGCGCGTCGTCGAGCACGGCCCGCAGTGCGGCCGTCGCGAGGCCCCGACCCTGGTGCGCGGTCTCGATCGACCAGCCGGTCTCGAGCGCGCCGTCGTGGTGCCCGTCGGCCCAGGTGCCGATCGTGCCGACGCCCTCGGGATGGTCGGGCGTGACGACCCGGAACATGCGGGCCGTGCCCTCCTCCCAGAGGCGGAGGTAGCGTGCGTGCCGGGCCGCGAGCGCTTCGTCGGATTCGGGCCCGCCGAGGAACTCGGTCATCTCGGCCGTGTTGCTGCGGCGCAGGGTCTCGAGGTCGTCGTCGGCCCACTGGCGCAACTGCACGGGGCTCGGCGCGTCGATGCTCATGCGACCAGCCAAGCACCGACCGCCGACATCCGTGCCGGCGCTCAGCGCTGCAGGTCGGCGAGGAGGGCCGCGCGCACCTCGGCCAGCCGCGTGCGCAGCATCGCCACCGACTCGGGCGACACGCGTGCGCGGTGCGCCTGCGTGCGCAGGTCTGTGCGCACCTGCTGGCGGAACTCGGCCAGCACGAGGTCGGCCTCGTGCACGGCGCGGTTCGTCTCGGTCTGCAGGTTGGTCGTGCCGCCGGATGCTCCGGCCGAAGCCGAGCCGGCTGCGCCGCCCGCGCCTGCCGCGTCCGCGCCGCCCGAATCGGCACCGCCGCCGGCATCCGTACCGCCTGGCGAACCCATCGTCGTGCGCGTCGAGCGCTTCGCCGAGCGCTTCGCCTCCCGGGCCGCGCTCGCGAGCTCGGCCCGCAGCGTGCGCATGGCCTCGTCGACCTCGGCGCGCACGCCGTCGGCGAGGCGGCGGACGGAGTCGGTCACCTCGTCCTCGATGGCATCGAGTTCGTGCCTGCGGCCCTCGAGCTCGGCGCGACCGGCGTCGGTGATCGAGTACACGGTCTTGCGGCCGTCGGCGGTCTTCGTGACGAGCCCCTCCTCCTCGAGCTTGGAGAGCCGCGGGTAGATCGTGCCGGCGCTCGGGGAGTACGTGCCGCCGAATCGCTCGGACAGGGCCTGGATCAGCTCGTACCCGTGCCGGGCGTGCTCGTCGAGCAGGGCCAGGAGGTAGAGCCTGAGGCTGCCGTGGGCGAAGACGGGCGGGGTCATCCGTCGGCCCGCGCTTCGCCGTCGCCGGACTCGGGGGCGCCCGTGGCCTCCGTGGCATCCGTCGTGCCGGTGGTCGCCGACTCGCCGCCGTTCGCGTGCACGCGAGCCCGGCGCATGACCGAGATGTTGCCCGACACGCTGTTGGCGCCGAGTTCGAGCCAGTGCCCGGCCAGCTCGCCGGTGACGTGCTCGAAGCCCTTGCCGAGCACGCCCTTGAAGCGCGAGTCGTCGATCAGGATGCTGCCTCCCACGGTGTTGACGCGGTACCGCGCGCCGGCGCCCTCGTCGAAGCGCACCGTGAGATCTCCCGAGATGGAGTTCGTGTCGATGCGCGAGGGGGTGCCGTGAGCGTCGACGATCAGGTCGCCCGAGACCGTGTCGGCGACGAACGCGACGATCTCGCCCGAGGCGACCACGTCGCCGGTCACGGTGTGGGCCGTGACACGCCCCTCGTGGTTGCCCGCCGAGAGCTCGCCCGACACGCCCGTGAGCTCGATGTCGCCCGAGTGGTTGTCGACGACGACGTCGCCCGAGACGGTGCTGAACTTGGCGTCGCCGTCGAAGCCCGAGACGAGCGCATCGCCCGAGACGACGCCGAGCCGCAGGGCGACCTGGCGCGGCGCGAGGATGGAGACCTCGGCCTTGGCGCTGCCGGCGAATCCCTTGAAGGCGTCGACGAAGTTGTCCCAGCGCAGCTGGGGGTGGTCGATCTCGAGGCGGTCGCCGTCGATCGAGACCGCGAGTTCCTTGCCGGTGACGCCCGATATCTCGATGCGAGCGCCGGGTTCGTCGTGGGCGATCACGTCGACCTTGCCGCCGATGAGGGTGACCTTCAGGTGTCGGACGAGCTCGAGGTCGATCACCCGGCTCTCGCCGGGTGCGATGATCCACTTCTCGAGGGACATTGGGTGCTCCTTGCTGTCGGCCGGACGTCGTGGCATCCGATTCGCGATATATCGCGTCTTGCGTAACAACACGATATATCGCGTTTGCGACCGGTGCAACCGGGATCGCGAAGTTCCGCTTGACCTTGACGTTGCGTCAAGTTCTAGCGTGGTATCCGTACCCGCGACGGATGACTCGGAAGGGAGCCGCACAGATGGACTGGTCGATCCAGGAGGTGGCGAAGCTGGCGGGCACCACCAGCCGCACGCTCCGCCACTACGACGACCTCGGCCTGCTGCCGCCCAGCCGGGTGGCCGCGAACGGCTACCGCCACTACGACCAGGCCTCGCTCGTGCGCCTCCAGCGGATCCTGCTGCTGCGCGAGCTCGGCCTCGGGCTCCCGGCGATCGCCGAGGTGCTCGCAGGCGAGGCATCCGAGGTGCATGCCCTCGCCGGCCACCTCGCGTGGCTCCGGCAGGAACAGGAACGACTGGCGCGACAGGTCGCGTCGGTCGAGAAGACCATGCACGCCCTGGAAGGAGGTGAACAGATCATGGCTCAAGACATGTTCGATGGATTCGATCACACGCAGTACCGCGAGGAGGTCGTCGAGCGCTGGGGCGCCGACGCGTACGAACGCAGCGACCGCTGGTGGCGCGGCATGAGCGACGATGAGAAGCGCGCCTGGCAGGCGCGCACCGCGGCGCTCGGCGCCGACTGGACGGATGCCGCGACCCGCGGCGTCGACCCGGCCTCGGCTGAGGCGCAGGCACTCGCGAAGCGTCACGTCGAGTGGCTGACCGGCATCCCCGGTACGCCGACCGCGGCTCCCGGCGGCGACGTGAAGGGCTACGTGCTCGGCCTCGGCGAGATGTACGTCGCCGACCCGCGCTTCGCGGCCAACTACGGCGGCACCGACGGTGCCGAGTTCGTGCGCGACGCGCTGCGCGTCTACGCGGAGGCGAACCTGTAGGCCGGTGCACCGATCCGGTGGACCGGTGCCGGAGTGCCGGAGTGCCCGAGTGCCGGAGTGCCGGAGAACCACGACCCCCGAGGTGTCCCGCCTCGGGGGTCGCGGTGGTGCGTGGCCCGTCAGTCCGCCGTCCGCGCCGGTGCGGCGGTCGCCGGCTGGCCGGCCTCCGCCGCGGCCACGGCGTCGGCCTGCCGCTGGCCCGCGCGCCGGATCGCGAAGAGCGGGATCGTCCACCCGCAGAGCGGCCCGATCGCGACGGCGAACAGCACGGTTCCGAGCCCGACGTCGCCGCCGAGGAGCCAGCCCATCGCGAGCACGATGACCTCGATGCCGGTGCGAACGATCCAGATCCGCCACCCGGTGACGCGGTGCAGGCCGGTCATCAGCCCGTCGCGCGGGCCGGGGCCGAAGCTCGCGCCCAGGTAGAGCCCGGTCGCGACGGCCAGCAGCACGATGCCGCCGGGCAGCAGCAGGATGCGCGCCCACAGGTCGAGGCCCTCGGGGATCAGCGCGAGCCCGACGTCGGCCGCAGGCCCGACGAGCAGGGCGTTCATGATCGTGCCGAACCCCGGGCGCTGTCGGAGCGGAATCCACAGCAGCAGCACCACGCCGCTCGTGAGGACGGTGATCACGCCGAAGCTGAGACCGGTGTGCATGGAGAGGCCTTGGGTCAGCACGTCCCACGGCGAGACTCCGAGGGCGCCGCGGACGATCATCGAGATCGCGATGCCGTAGAGGAACAGCCCCACGAACAGTTGCACGAGGCGGCGCGCCAGGATGGGCGCGGGATCGTCGAACGAGGGCAGGCGGCGAGGCATGACGACCATCCAATTCCAGAATTGGCCTTCCGGCAAGAGGCCAATCTGTCTAAGGTGGCTCACATGTCGGATGTCACGCTCAGCGCCCGCGCGCTCGAGAACCTGCTCGGCGACTGGCGGGGCCACGCCCGGGGCGAGGGCCTCGGCGAGCCCGCGTACCGTGCGCTCGCCGAACGGGTGCGCCTCCTGGTCATCGACGGGCGCGTCCCGGTCGGCACCAGGCTGCCGGCCGAACGCGATCTCGCCGACCGCCTCGCCCTCAGCCGCACCACGGTCACCGCCGCCTACCGGCGCCTGCGCGAGCAGTCGCTGCTGACGAGCGTGCGCGGCTCGGGCTCGGTCGTGCGGCTGCCGGGCGCGCCCGCGCTGCTGCCCGCGCCCACGGGCGCCGACTCCATCGACTTCTCGAAAGCCGCGCCGCCCGCGTTGCCGTGGCTCGCCGACATCGCCCGCGAGGCCGTCGACGACCTCCCCGCGCACCTGGGTGATCCGGGCTTCGACCCCGTCGGCCTGCCGGTGCTGCGGCAGGCGATCGCCGACCGGTACTCCGCGCGCGGCCTGCCGACCTCGCCCGACCAGATCATGGTGACCATCGGCGCGCAGCACGCCATCGCCCTGCTCTCGCGGGCCCTCATCGGCCGGGGCGACCGTGCCGTGATCGAGGCGCCGACCTACCCGCACGCCTACGAGGCGCTGCGCGTCGCCGGCGCCCGGCTCGTGCCGGTGGCCGTGTCGCCGCACGACGCGGGCGAGTTCGGGGCATCCGACGAGGGCGCGGCGTTCGCCCAGGCCTTCCGTCACGCGAACCCGGTCTCGGCCTACCTCATGCCCGACTTCCAGAACCCGACCGGGCGCTCGATGAGCGAGGACACCCGCGAGCGCGTGCTCGACGCGGCCGCACGGCAGGGCACGGTCGTGATCGCCGACGAGACCATCGCCGAACTCGACATCGACCGCGCCTTCTCGCCGCTGCCGCTGGCGGCCTACGGCCCCGCCGTGCTCGTCGGCTCGACCGGCAAGTCGGTGTGGGGCGGCGTGCGGATCGGCTGGATCCGCGCCGATCGTCCGCTGCTGCGGCGACTCCTCGCGGTGCGGGCGCCGGGCGACCTCGGCACCCCGATCCTCGAGCAGCTGATCGTCGCGCGACTGCTCGCGCGCATGGATGACATCCTCGCGCTGCGCCGCGAGCAACTGCGCGCGGGTCGCGACCTCCTCGAGACCCTGCTCGCCGAGGCCTTCCCGGACTGGCATGTGCCGCACGTCGACGGCGGCATCGTCACGTGGGTCGGGCTCGGCGCCCCCGTGAGCTCGCAGCTCGCCCTCGCGGCGCGCACGCAGGGTCTCGTCGTGGCCGCCGGACCGCGGTTCGGCATCGACGGCGCGTTCGAGCGGTTCCTCCGGCTGCCCATCTGCCACTCGGCGGCCGAGACCGAGGCCGCCGTGCGAGCGCTGCGGCTCGCGTGGGAGTCGCTGCCAGGCATGCCCGTCGCCGAGGTGGGGCTGCTCAGCGAGGTCGTGTAGCGCAGGCCGGCTGAGGCGGGTTCCGGGCGGCGGATGCCAGGGATGGCTCGGTGATGCGGCGGCCCCGAGCCGGATGCCCGGGCCGCCGCATTCCCCCTGTTTCCCCTTGTTTCCCTTGCGCAGGCGGCGGTCGCGACGTCGCGGCCGGTCGCCTGGTCTCGATACGGCGCTGGCGCGCCTACTCGACCGCCGCGGTCAGCGGCGCTGGTGCGCCTACTCGACCGCCGCGGTCAGCCGGCGCAGTGCGAACCGGCGGAACCCGACGAGCAACAGGCCCGCGAGGAGCGCCAGTCCGGCGATCCCGAGGGCCGCGGTGTCGGTGCCGGTCGACGCGAGCGAACCCGAGGTGCCGGCGGCCAGCGTCGTCACCGAGCCGGAGGCGGTGATGGTCATCGATCCGCCGTCGCCGGGAGTGCCCGGGTCACCGGGGTCGCCCGGAGTGCCGGGGTCACCGGGGTCGCCGGGGTCGCCGGGGTCGCCCGGGTCACCGGGGTCACCCGGGTCGCCGGGGTCGCCCGGGTCGCCGGGGTCGCCCGGGTCGACGACCGTCACCGGTCCGTGGGTCTCGCTGTCCCCGATCACCGAGATCGCGTTGCCGCCGACCGTGATCGGCAGCGACAGGCCCGGGAGCAGCTGCGTGCCGCCCAGGATCGAGTCGGTGCCCTCGGTGGGCGTGCCGCCCGTGCCGCCGGTGCCCGGCGTCACCACGGTCTCCGCGCCCGACGACGTGGAGTCGCCGATGCCCGAGATCGCGTTGCCGCCGACGGTGATCGGCAGCGACAGGCCCGGGAGCAGCTGCGTGCCGCCCAGGATCGAGTCGGTGCCATCGGTGGTCGTGCCGCCCGTGCCGCCGGTGCCCGGCGTCACCACGGTCTCCGCGCCCGACGACGTGGAATCGCCGATGCCCGAGATCGCGTTGCCGCCGACGGTGACGGGAGCGCCGATCGCTCCGACGACCTGGGTGCCGCCGAGGATGGAGTCGGTGCCCGACGTCTCGGCGCCCGAGCCGGCCGTGCCGGAGCCCGAACCGCTCGTGCCCGGCGCGACCTCGGTCGAGGCATCCGCGGACTCGCTGTCGCCGATGACGCTGATCGCGTTGCCGCCGACGGTGACGGGAGCGCCGATCGCTCCGACGACCTGGGTGCCGCCGAGGATGGAGTCGGTGCCCGACGTCTCGGCGCCCGAGCCGGCCGTGCCGGAGCCCGAACCGCTCGTGCCCGGCGCGACCTCGGTCGAGGCATCCGCGGACTCGCTGTCGCCGATGACGCTGATCGCGTTGCCGCCGACGGTGACGGGAGCGCCGATCGCTCCGACGACCTGGGTGCCGCCGAGGATGGAGTCGGTGCCCGACGTCTCGGCGCCCGAGCCGGCCGTGCCGGAGCCCGAACCGCTCGTGCCCGGCGCGACCTCGGTCGAGGCATCCGCGGACTCGCTGTCGCCGATGACGCTGATCGCGTTGCCGCCGACGGTGACGGGGATCGAGATACCCGGGATCAGCTGCGTGCCGCCCAGGATCGAGTCGGTGCCCGAGGGCGACGCGCTGCTGTCGCCCTCCGAGGCCGATCCGCGCGCGACGTCACTGGTCGCGCCGTCGCTCGTCGAGTCGCCGATGACGCCGATCGCGTTGCCGCCGACGGTGACGGGGATCGAGATACCCGGGATCAGCTGCGTGCCGCCCAGGATCGAGTCGGTGCCCGAGGTCGACGCGCTGCTGTCGCCCTCCGAGGCCGATCCGCTCGCGACGTCACTGGTCGCGCCGTCGCTCGTCGAGTCGCCGATGACGCCGATCGCGTTGCCGCCGATCGTGATCGGCAGCGACACGTTCACGAGACCCTGCGTGCCGCCGAGCAGCGAGTCGTCGCCGCTCGTCTCGGGCGCCGAAGCGGCAGCGGGCGCCGGGGCGGGCGCCGGTGCCGGGGCGACCTCGGTCGAGGCATCCGCCGACGAGCTGTCGCCGACGACGCTGATCGCGTTGCCGCCGATCGTCACCGGGACGGACACGTCGATGAGCGCCTGGCTGCCGGAACCGATGCCGTCGTCACCCGACGTGACGGCGACCGGCGCGGGCTCCGCGGCCGGGGCGACCTCGGTCGAGGCATCCGACGACGACGAGTCGCCGACGAGCGAGATGCCGTTGCCCGAGATCGTGATGGGCAGGTCGATGGAGATCCCGGCTTGGGTCCCCGAGAGGATTCCGTCGTCGCCGCTCGTCTCCGAGGCGTTGGCGACGCCGGCACCGAGGAGCGTGAGCCCTCCGGTGACGAGGGTCGCGTAGAGCGCCCTCACGGCGAATTGCTTCGCGTTCATGATCAGTCCTCCTGACTGAGATGGGTTGACTCGCTCCCGCGCGGGGAGCATGACCGTGTCCGCCTGCGATCGGGCGCGCTGGAACGCGTCCGGGCAGCCGGGACGGCACCCGTCAGTCAGGGGTGGTGTCGGCCTCGAAGACCGGCGACGACGGCAGCGCGTCGTCGACCGAGTTGAGCGCGAGCGACGCGAGGGCGTCGAGCTGGAAGGCGGCGGATGCCGCGTCGGAGCCGCCGATGCCGCCGGCCGCACCGCCGGACGCCGCCGAGCCGCCGGCGCCCGGCGCGCTCGCCGGAGCAGCGGGGTTCGCCGGACCACCCGGCGCGTGGCCAGCAGGCGCGTCGACGGAGCCGAGGCCGGATGCGTCGGGCGCACTCGACGACGCACTGGAACCCGGCGGCGCCGCCGATGAGGCGGATCTGTCGTGCCCCGGCGGCGCGCCGGAGCCGGGAGCCACGGCCGGGAGCACCGCATCGCCCGATGCGGCGTCGCTCGGCACCGGGCCCGGTTCGCCGACGCCCGGGTCGCCGCCGGGGTCCGTGCCGTCATCGGTTCCCGGCAGCAGCGGAACGCCCGGGATGCCGGGCAGGACGCCGTCGTCGGGAAGCGAGCCGACCGTGCCGACGACCGAGCCGAGCGTGTCGTCGACGGCGCCGGTCACCGGCTTCAGGACACCTCCGAGTGCGCTGCCGCCGAACAGCCCGCCCACGATGGGCATGGCGCCGACGACCTGGTCGAGTGCGTCGACGACGGGGTCCGCGATCGCGCCGACCGTGCCGCCGCCGGCGGTTCCGGAGACCGCGTCGGCAATGCCGCCGACCGCGCCGACCACGACGGCGTCGACCGCGTCGACCGTTCCATCGAGAGCGCCGGTCGTCGTGTCGACGACCTCCGGCACGACCTCGACCACCTCGGCCACGGGTTCGGGCGCCACCTCGACGACCGGTTCGACCACGTGGTTCACGGGCGCGACCACGGCGTCGACGACGCCCCCGAGCAGGTCGCCGACCGCCCCGGTGGTCGAGGAGACACCGCCGAGCAGCCCGCCCACGGCGCCCAGCAGGCCGCTGCCGCCGGATTCGGGCTCGTCGGCCGATGCCGACTGGGCGCCCGAGAAGAGGCTGATCGCGAGCCATCCGGCCGATACGGCCGTGCCCAGCAGGGCATACCGGATGAACGGTCGACGCGGCTGCGCGGTCGCCTCGGTCATCGGATCACCCCCGCCCTTCTTTGCACCATAATCGAACACGTTGCGCAGGGGGACCCCCGTTCGGGGGGTAAATTCGCGCCGAATGCCATTCGCCTTTCAGCTTCCCGTGACCTTTTCGACACTCGCCTGCTGAGAGACTTGAGCCCATGTCCCTGCTTGCCAAGCTCAGCATGAAGAACCGCGCCCTCATCGCGCTCGTCACGATCGTGGTCGCGATCTTCGGGGGCATCTCGCTCACGAGCCTCAAGCAGGAACTGGCTCCCTCGATCGAGTTCCCGCAGTTGATGATCGTCACCAGCTACCCGGGGGCATCGCCCGACATCGTCAACGCGGATGTCTCGACCCCCATCGAAACCTCCATCCAAGGCATCACCGGGCTCGAGTCGACGTCGACGACGAGCTCCACCGGTCTCTCGCGCGTGACCGCGAGCTTCACCTACGGCACCGACCTCGCGTTCGCCGAGCAGAAGCTGCTGTCGTCGGTCAATCGCGTCCAGGGCCAGTTGCCCGACGACGTCGAGCCGCAGGTCGTGGCGTTCAGCCTCGACGACTTCCCGGTGATCTCGATCGCCGTCACCGGTGCCGACGACCTGACGACCCTCTCCGACGAGATCAGCCGCACCACGCTCGGCGAGATCGAGGACATCGACGGCGTGCGCGAGGCCTCCCTCGTCGGCGACGTGGGCCAGCGCGTCACGATCACGCCCGACCCCGCGAAGCTCGCGTCGTTCAGCCTGAGCCAGCAGGCGATCCGCGACGCGCTGCAGCAGAACGGCGTGCTCGTGCCCGCCGGCACCGTCACCGAGGGCGACACCACCTTCGCCGTGCAGACCGGCGCGCGCCTCGGCAGCGTCGAGGACCTCGCCGCCCTGCCGCTCGTCGGCGCGACCCAGCCGCAGGCGCCGGGCGCCGAGGCGGGTGCGGATGCCGGCGCAGACGCGGGTACGGATGCCGGCGCAGACGCGGGTGCGGATGCCGGCGCAGGCGCGGGTGCGGATGCCGGCGCAGGCGCGGGTACGGATGCCGGCGCAGGCGCGGATGCCGCCGCTGGCGCGACCGCCCTGCCCGGCGCCGCGGCGCAGGCCGCCGCCGTTCCGGCAGCGGCGACCATCGCCGACGTGGCATCCGTCGAGCTCACCGAGAACCCGGTGACCAGCATCTCGCGCGTCGACGGCGAGCCCGCGCTGACGATCTCGGTCACCAAGCTGCCCGCCGCGAACACGGTCGAGGTCTCGAACGCGGTCATCGCCCTGCTGCCCGACCTCGAGTCCTCGCTCGACACCACCAACCCCGGGGCATCCTTCACCGTCGTCTTCGACCAGGCGCCCTACATCGAGCAGTCGATCGAGGCGCTCGCGACCGAGGGCCTGCTCGGCCTCGTGTTCGCGGTGATCATCATCCTGATCTTCCTGCTCTCGGTGCGGGCGACGCTCGTCACCGCGATCTCGATCCCGACCTCGGTGCTGATCACGTTCATCGGCCTGCAGGTCGCCGACTACACGCTCAACATCCTGACGCTCGGCGCGCTCACGATCGCGATCGGCCGCGTGGTCGACGACTCGATCGTCGTCATCGAGAACATCAAGCGCCACCTCGTCGTCGGCGTCGACAAGGCCTCGACCATCGTGCACGCGGTGCGCGAGGTGGCCGGCGCGATCACGGCGTCGACCATCACGACGGTCGCGGTGTTCCTGCCGATCGCGCTCGTCGAGGGCGTCACCGGCGAGCTCTTCCGGCCGTTCTCGCTGACGGTCACGATCGCGCTGCTCGCGTCGCTGCTGGTCGCGCTCACGATCGTGCCGGTGCTCGCGTACTGGTTCCTCAAGCCCGCGAAGCCGCACAAGCACGACGAGCAGGCGGCCGCCGCGGCGTTCGTCGACGAGGAGGCCCCCGCGACCGGCGCCGACGAGCTCGAGCACCCGTCGCGCCTCCAGCGCGGCTACCTGCCGATCATCGAGTGGACGCTGAAGCACGGCGTCGTCACGCTCGTCGTCGCGGTGCTGATCCTCGGCGGCACGCTCGCGCTCACGCCGTTCATGAAGACGAACTTCCTCGGCTCCTCGGGCCAGAACACCTTCCAGGTCACGCAGGAGCTGCCGGTCGGCACGAGCCTCGACGCCCTCGACGAGGCGTCGACCTCGGTCGAGCAGGTGCTGCTCGACACCGAGGGCATCGAGACGGTGCAGACCTCGATCGGCTCGGGCGGCGGCCTCGCGTCGATCCTCGGCGGCGCGAGCGCGACGGTGACGTACTCGGTCACCACCGACGAGGGCGCCGACCAGGACGCGCTGCAGGCGGAGGTCCGCGACGAGCTCGACGGCATCGACGACGCCGGCGAGATCACGCTCGCCGCCTCGAGCGGGTTCGGCGCGTCCAGCGACATCGAGGTCGACATCACGGCCTCGAACGCCGAAGATCTGCAGACGGCGACCGACGCCGTCGTCGACGAGCTCGACGGCATCGACTCGCTCGCCCAGGTCTCCTCGAACCTCGACGAGGGCCGCCCCTACGTCGCGGTCGAGGTGAACCGCACGGATGCCGCGGCCGCCGGCTACTCGGAGGTCGCGCTCGGCGCCGTCGTGTCGGCCGCGATGCAGCCGCAGACCGCCGGTTCGATCGTGATCGACGAGCAGACGCTGACGATCTACCTCGCGACCGCCAACCCGCCGACCACGGTCGAGGAACTCCAGGCGCTCGAGATCCCGACCGCGACGGGCCTCGTGCGCCTCGACACGCTCGCAACGGTCGAGGAGGTCGACGGGCCCGCGACGGTCACGACCGTACAGGGCCTGCGCAGCTCGACCGTCGCGGCGACGCCGTCGGGCGACGACCTGGGCACGGCGAGTGCGGCCGTGCAGGTCGCCGTCGACGAGGTCGACCTGCCCGCCGGCACCTCGGCGTCGATCGGCGGCGTCACGGCCGACCAGTCGGAGTCGTTCGGCCAGCTCGGCCTCGCGCTGCTGGCCGCGATCCTCATCGTCTACATCGTGATGGTCGCCACGTTCCGCTCGCTGCTGCAGCCGCTGCTGCTGCTCGTCTCGGTGCCGTTCGCCGCGACCGGCGCCATCGCGCTGCAGGTCGCGACCGGCATCCCGCTGGGCGTCGCGTCGCTGGTCGGCGTGCTGATGCTGGTCGGCATCGTGGTGACGAACGCGATCGTGCTCGTCGACCTCGTGAACCAATACCGCGATCGGGGCATGACCGTGCGCGAGGCGCTGCTGCACGGCGCATCCCGCCGTCTGCGGCCGATCCTGATGACCGCGCTCGCGACGATCTTCGCGCTGCTGCCGATGGCGCTGGGCATCACCGGCCACTCGGGCTTCATCTCGCAGCCGCTCGCGCTCGTCGTCATCGGCGGCCTGCTGTCGTCGACGCTGCTCACGCTCGTCGTGCTGCCGGTGCTGTACGACCTCGTCGAGGGCGGCCGCGAGCGGCGCAAGGCGAAGAAGGCCGAGCAGGCGGCCGGGGCCGAGCCGGGTGAGCCCGTCGCGGTGGCGCAGCCGGTCGGGGCTGCCGCCGTGCCGGCGGCCGGAGCTGCGGCGGCGGCGCCGGCCGAGGACGCGGCGACGCCGGCTGAACCGGCGGCGACCCCCGACGAGCAGGCTCCGGCGGCGGATGCTGCCGCGGCGCCGGCCGAGCCGGCCCCGTCGGCTGATGCTGCGGCGACGCCGCGTGACGCCGACAGCACGGATGCCGCGTCGACGGATCCGGAGGACCGTCCATGACGATCGCACCCGACGGGAGATTCGACCTCGGCCTGACGGGCCTCGGCGGCGGCTCGAGCGCCGCCGGCGGCCAGGCCGGCGGCTGCTGCGGCGGGGGAGGCGCCTGCTCGTGCGGTGGCGGCCATGCCGCCGGCGGCGCGCGGGCTCGTGTGCTCGCGCAGCTGCCCGATCGCGTCGTCGCCGAGTACGACGTGACCGGGCTGACCTGCCAGAACTGCGTGGATCACGTGACCGACGCGTTCGTCGCGCTCGACGGGGTCCAGACCGTCGACGTGTGGCTCGTCGACGGCGGCGTCTCCACGGTCAGGGTCGCGAGCGACGAGCTCCTCGACGGCGCGGCCGTCGCAGCCGCGGCCGAGGCGGCCGGTTACACCGTCGAAGCGGGCTGACCGGGCGGTCGACCGACGATCGGGCGGTCGACCAACGATCGGGCCGAGGTCGGTCGGGATCGGTCGTCGGTCAGGGGGCGATCGTGGGCCGGCGCCCACTCCCTGCCCGAGCTTCGCGGCTCGACGTGGATACCCCACTGGGGTATAGTACAGACGAAGACGCGAACGAAGGGACTGCGCCATGACCACCACACCCGCCGATGCCCGACTGCTGCCGATGGCCGAGGAGGCGAGCGAGGCATCCTGCTCGTGCTGCGCGATCCCGCCCGCCGCGTCGGAGTCCCCCGCCGAGGCATCCGACGCGATCATCGCCGAATTCGCCGTCGCGGGCATGACGTGCGGCAACTGCGTCGCGCATGTCACGGCCGACGTCTCCGCGCTCGAAGGCGTGCGGTCGGTCGAGGTCGACCTCGTCACCGGCGGGGTCTCGACCGTGCGTGTCGCGAGCGAAGCGCCCCTCGACGTCGATGCCGTCGCGGCGGCGGTCGCCGAGGCCGGATACCGGGTGGTCGAAGGATGACCGGGCGCCGTCGGGCGCGGCACCTGCCGCTCGCCGGCGTGCTCGGCATCGCGGGGCTCCTCGCCCTGGCCGGCTGCGCGACCGCCGCGGGCGACGCGACCGGTTCGGGTGACGGGCACGGCGCGCACGGCGGTGCGAGCGAGCCCGCTGATGCGAGCGACGCGAGCGTCGAGGCATCCGATGCCGACGTGATGTTCGCGCAGATGATGATCCCGCATCACGAGCAGGCGCTCGAGATGAGCGCGATCGTGCTCGCGAAGCCCGGACTCGACGCCGAGGTCGCGAACCTCGCCGGGCAGATCGAGGCGGCCCAGGGGCCCGAGATCGCCCAGCTCGAGGGCTGGCTCGAAGAGTGGGGCGCGCCGCGCGAGATGCCGGAGGGCCATGGGCACGAGATGGACGGCATGCTCAGCGCCGAGGATCTCGCCGCGCTCGAGGCGGCCGACTCGGCCGCGGCTTCCACGCGGTTCCTCGAGCAGATGATCGCGCATCACGAGGGTGCAGTCGCGATGGCCGAGGAGCAGCTCGAGTCGGGCACGCACCAGGGCGCGCTCGAGCTCGCACGGTCGATCGTCGATTCCCAGACGGACGAGATCGAACGCATGCGAGGCCTGCTCGAGGGCTGAGGCCCAGGTGGCGCGTGCCGTCCGCGCGCGCCACCTCTCGTTCACGGAGAGTTCACCCGCCTGCCCCGGGGTCGCCACCGCGGCCCCGCTGGCGCGTTCATAGGGTCGAACCATGCCCACCGTCACCGCACCTGTCGCGCAGCGCGTGCGCACCGAGCTCCGGCAGCGCATCGAGAGCGGCGAGTGGGCGCCGGGCATGTCGTTGCCGAGCGAGGCCGCGCTGTGCCGTGAATTCGGCACGTCGCGCGGGCCGGTACGCCGTGCGCTGTCGGCGCTGCGGGCCGAGGGCTTCGTCGTCGGCGGGCGAGGCCGCGCGCCCGTCGTGGGCAAGGTCGTGCCCGCGCAGTCGCTCTCGACGTTCCGCTCGTTCACGGAGTGGGCGCGCGAAGAGGGCAAGACGCCCGGCACGCGCACGCTCGTGCTCGAGCGGCGCCACGCGACCTCGATGATCGCGGGCCTGCTCGAACTCGACGAGGGCGCCGTGGTCGTCGACCTCGTGCGCGTGCGGATGCTCGACGAGGTCCCGATCATGATCGAGCGGGCGTCGTTCGTGCCCGACGTCGGCCGCTACCTCTTCGGGTTCGACCCCGACTCCGGCTCGGTCTCGGCCGAGCTCGCCCGGCACGGATCCCCGCTCGTGAGCGCGCGGCACACGATCGACGCCGTCGCGGCGAACCGGCTCGACGCAGAGGCGCTCGGCATCGCGGCCGGCGCACCGCTGCTTCGCGAACGACGACTGTCGAAGGATGCCTCGGGCCGGGCCGTCGAGCACGCCGAGGCCCGGTACCGCTCGGAGTTCGCGACGTTCCGCGTCGACAACCGCGCCGTCGACGGCAGCCCCATCGAGGTGCGCTCGGGCGTCTGAGTCCGTGCGCACTGTTGTCGTGGTCGGCCCTACCCGCGCGATTCAGGAAGAACGCGAGGACACGCCGGGTCCGGCATCGGCCGACCCGGCGTGTCGGGCGAAGATTCCTGAATCGCGAAGCGGGGGCTGGGCCGGTACCGCGACGGGCGGGCTCGGCGGGGCAACCGCGAAGGGCGGGCTCGTCAGCGGGTGCGGGCGAGTACCGCGCGGGCGGATGACTCGGGCCGCAGGTCGAGCCGGCGCAGCAGCTGCGCGTTGAGCGCCACGATGACGGTCGACAGGCTCATCAGGATCGCGCCGATCGACATCGGCAGCACGAACCCGATCGGCGCGAGCACGCCGGCCGCGAGCGGCACCGACAGCAGGTTGTATCCGGCCGCCCACCACAGGTTCTGCGTCATCTTGCGGTAGGTCGCGCGCGAGAGCTCGATCACCGAGAGCACCGACCGCGGGTCGCTCGACGCGAGCACGACCCCGGCCGACGCGATGGCGACGTCGGTGCCCGCGCCGATCGCGATGCCGACATCGGCCTGCGCGAGCGCGGGGGCGTCGTTCACGCCGTCGCCGACCATCGCCACGGTCCGGCCCTCGCCCTGGAGCTCGCGCACCTTTGCCGACTTGTCCTCGGGTCGCACACCCGCGTACACGCGATCGATGCCGAGCTCGCCGGCGACCGAGCGCGCGACCGGCTCGGCGTCGCCCGTGATCATGACGACCTCGATGCCGAGCGCGTGCAGCGCGTCGACGGCCTCGCGGCTCTCGGGCCGGATCTCGTCGGCGAGCGCGAGCGCACCCGCGAGGTCGCCGTCGATGACGACGTGCAGCACGGTCGAGCCGGCTTCGGCCCACCGGGCGGATGCCTCGAGCCCGGCGAGTCCCTCGCGTTCGATCAGTGCGGGGCCGCCGACCTGCACGGTGCGGCCGCCGACCTCTGCGCGCACGCCGATCGCGGCGGATGCCTCGAAGCCGGATGCGGCGGGCACCGCGAGTTCGCGACGTGCCGCCTCGGCGACGATCGCCTTCGCGAGCGGATGCTCCGAGTCGGCCTCGGCCGCGGCGGCCAGGGCGAGCACCTCGTCGAGGTCGTGCCCGGCGGCCGCCGAGGCATCCGTCACCGCCGGCTCGCCCTTGGTGAGCGTGCCGGTCTTGTCGAAGAGCGCCGCGCCGACCGTGCGCATCGTCTCGAGCGCGAGGCGGTCGGTCACCAGCACGCCGCCGCGCGCGGCGCGCTCGGTCGCGATCTGCACGACGAGCGGGATCGCGAGGCCGAGCGCGTGGGGGCACGCGATCACGAGCACGGTGATGGTGCGGACCACGGCGTCGTCGGGATCGCCGAGCAGCGTCCACGCGATGGCCGTGAGCGCGGCCGCGCCGAGCGCGAACCAGAACAGCCAGCCGGCCGCGCGGTCGGCGAGGCGCTGGGCGCGCGACGTGGATGCCTGCGCCTGGGCGACCAGGCGGCGGATGCCCGCGAGCGCGGTGTCGTCGCCGACCGCGTCGACCCGGACCCGGATCGCGGTGTCGGTCGCGACCGTGCCCGCGACCACGCGGTCGCCGGGACCGCGGCGCACCGGCCTGGATTCGCCGGTGATCATCGACTCGTCGACGTCGGCGGTGCCCTCGACGACCTCGCCGTCGGCGGGCACTCGGCCTCCGGGGCGCACGATCACGAGGTCGCCGACGACGAGCGCGTCGGGGGCGACCCGTTCGATCGCGCCGTCGTGGCCGACCCGTTCGGCCTCGTCGGGCAGCAGGGCGGCCAGCGCGTCGAGCGCGCTCGAGGCCTGCATGACCGACTTCATCTCGATCCAGTGGCCGAGCAGCATGATCACGATGAGCAGCGCCAGCTCCCACCAGAAGTCGAGGTGATGGTCGAGCAGGCCGAGGCTCGCGCCGAGGCTGGCGACGTACGCGACCGTGATGGCGAGGCCGATGAGCAGCATCATGCCGGGCGTGCGGGCCTTCAGTTCCGACCAGGCGCCGGTGAGGAACGGTCGGCCGCCCCACACGAACATGACCGTGCCGAGCACGGGCGAGATCCACGGGATCACGGCGTTCTCGGGCAGCGTATAGCCCAGGATCGACGCGAACATCGGGCTGAAGGCGACCGTCGGGATCGCGATGACGAGCATGATCCAGAACAGGCGGCGGTATTGCGCGACATGGTCGCCGTGGCCGGCGTGGCCGGCGTGGCCGGCGTGGCCGGCGGAGTCGTGGCCCGCGTGCTGGTCATGCCCGACGTGCTGCTCGTGGTCGGCATGCGCCGCGTGCTCGTCGTGGCCGGCATGGTCGTGAGCGGCATGCTCCGCGTGCTCGTGCTCCGCGTGATCGTGCCCGGCGTGCGCGTCGTGGTGCGCCGCGTGTCCGGTGTGCGCGTCGTGGCCCGTGTGATTCGTCATCTGGTCCCTCCGTGGCTGAGCTTATACCCCCTAGGGGTATTACGAAAGGGTCAACCGCGACCTCGTCGGCGGCATTCCCGACCCGAGCGGCTACGCCGGGAGTGAACACCGCTGCAGCGGCATCCCGCGCGCTGGTTGCATGGCGGCATGGACCTGCTCATCCTCGGTGGTACGCAATGGCTCGGACGGACCCTCGCCGCGGAGGCGGTCGCACGCGGACACCGCGTGACCTGCCTCGCCCGCGGCGAAGCCGGCGAACCGGCGCCGGGAACCGAACTCGTCGTGGCCGACCGATCCTTGCCGGGCGCGTACGATGCCGTGGCCGACCGAGACTGGGACGCCGTCATCGACGTCACCCGTGAGCCCGTCTTCGCGCGCGAGGCCGCGGCGGCCCTCGCGTCGCGCGCCGGACGTGCCGTGTTCGTCTCGACGGGGAACGTGTACGCCAGACACGACGTGGCGGGCGCCGACGAGGACGCCGACCTGCGCGAGCCGCTCGACGCCGACCGGTCGACCCCCGAGACCTACGGCGAGGCGAAGGTCGCGTGCGAGGCCGCGTACCGCGCCGCCTTCGGCGATCGCCTGCTCATGGTGCGGTCGGGGCTCATCGGCGGGCCCGGCGACCACTCGGGCCGCACCGGGGCCTACGTCGCGCGCGCCGCGCGCGATCCGCAGGCGCCCATGCTCGTGCCCGCCATCGCCGACGCCGCGGCGCAGGTGATCGACGTCCGCGACCTCGCGGCGTTCATCCTCGACGGCGCCGAGCACGGCCTCGCCGGAACCTTCAACGCGGTCGGCGACCGCTCGACCTTCGGGGCGTTCCTCGAGGCATCCCGGTCGGTCGGCGGTCACGAGGGCGAGGTCGTCGCGGTTCCGGGTGACTGGCTCGAGTCGCACGGCGTCAACGAGTGGTCGGGTCCCGAGTCACTCGCGCTCTGGATCATCGATCCGACCTGGTCGGCGTTCCAGGACCGCAGCAACGCGCGGGCGGTCGCCGCGGGCCTGCGCCTGCGACCGCTCGAGCAGACCCTCGCCGACCTCCTCGCTTGGGAGCGCGAGCAGGGGCTCGAGCGTGAGCGCGGCACTGGCCTGTCGGCCGCTCGCGAGGCTGAGCTGATCGCCGAGTGGCGGCGGGGCGTCGTCATGGCGGAACACGCGACCATGGTCTAACGTTGCAACAAATGGATTGGGAATACCCGGTCGGCGTTGGGCTCTCGGCATTGCCGAGGGCCCTTCGCTTCGTCATGGGTAGATCTTGAGTCCGTACCCTTCGATTCGCCCTTGTCGGGAGCGGACGATCTTCTGCTGCAAGACGTCCCAGGCGTGATTCGACTGTTCCGGGCGAAGGACGTGCAAGCCGATCGGGCGTGCGACCATGTCCGCGACCTGGAGACCGGTGCTGTTCGTCAGCTTGCTGGCGCAACGGAACTCGAGCGTCTCGGGCATGCCCACCATCGTTGTCGTCTCCATCACTCGAGCGAACTGGCGCTCGAGGTCCGCGTCCTCTGTCCTTCCTCGGCTTTCGAAGACCACGTGCGTCTTCCGACCGCGTTGCCCGCGTTGCTGCAGTTGCAGGAATACGCGCTCGAGTCCGAACTCGAGGGCGACTTCGTAGGGGCTGATGTCCAGGCCTCTCCGGTTCCGAAATCGGGCCTTGTCGATGACACAGGCGACGATGCCGAATCGCGAGGTGGTGATGAGTCGATCGAGTCGCTCCAGGAACGGCTTGCGCACGCTTGCGTCCAACAGGATGTCGAACGGCGGCGCAGATTTCCGGATTTCGCGCTCATGGAGGACCACGATGTCGTGACCGAAGAAATCGAACTTGAGCCTGAGGGCCTGCGGGACGACTTCGTCGACGTAGGAAGCGATCGGGAAGATGCAGAACGCCAGGACGAAGACGGGGTACTGCGGGTCGAGATTGACGAGGTTGTGGTCGCCGCTCTCGTCGACGTAGACGATGTAGTCGCTCGAGGCAGGCACGGATGCGAGCATAACGGCGGCGCACGACACCGGAGGACTTGGTGCGGCTGGCCGCGGGTGCCGCCGAGCGTCCGGGATCGCAGACGGCCGACTGACCGGCGGCCGAGCCGGCGAGGCGTCCGCGTCGCTAGCGTGAGGGCATGGCGCTCTCGCACGATCCGAACTGGCCGCGGGCGGGCGGCTGGCCCCCGCCCGAGTCCCTCGGCGCGGGGGAACGCGCCGCGCTCGCGATCGTCGGCGTGCCGACCTGGCGCACCTCGCTCTCGCCGACGGGCGCGCACGCGACGCCCGCCGCGATCCGCGAGGCGCTCGCACGCTACAGCGCCACGCTCGTGCCCGATCGACGGCGCGGCGCGGCCGGCGGCGACGCAGCGACCGCGGGCGCAGCGACCGTCGGCGGCGCGGATGACCCGGGTGCCGGGGCATCCGTCGACCTCGGCGACCGGCTCGCGATCGTCGACGCCGGCGACGTCGCCGATCCCGACGGTACCGACGGCGAAGCCCGCACGCGCGACCGGGTCGCGCGCCTCCGCGAGGGCGCCGACACGGTGCTCGCGCTCGGCGGCGACAACTCGGCGACGTTCGCCACTGCGCTCGGCGCCTTCGGCGACGACCTCCCGCGCGCCGGCCTCGTGACCATCGATGCGCACTACGACCTGCGCGACGGCGTGTCGAACGGGTCGCCCGTGCGGCGCCTCGTCGAGGCGGGCCTCGATCCCGCGCGCATCGTGCAGATCGGCATCGCCGACTTCGCGAACTCCGCCTTCTATGCGAGCCGCGCGGCCGACCTCGGCATCACCGTCATCCATCGAGACGAACTGCACGGCCGCGCGCCGGCCGACGTCATGGCCGAGGCCCTCGCCGTCGCGGGTTCCGCAGGCGGACCCGTGCACCTGGACGTCGACGTGGACGCGTGCGACCGGGCCGTCGTTCCGGCCTGCCCCGCCTCGGTGCCCGGCGGACTCGCCGCGTGGGAACTGCGCGCGCTGGTGCGAGCGGCGGCGCGCGATGCACGGGTCGGATCGGCCGACCTCGTCGAGATCGACGCCACCGCCGACACCGACGACGGACGCACCGTGCGGCTGGCCGCGCTGTGCGTGCTGGAGTTCGCCGCGGGGGTCGCGCTGCGCTGACGCCGGTGGAAGGCTGGGCGGATGAAGACGCTCTACCTCGTGCGGCACGCCAAGTCCGACTGGGACGATCCGGCGCTCGACGACCACGAGCGGCCGCTGAACGAACGCGGGCGGCGGGATGCCCCGGCCATGGGCCGGAGGCTCGCCGAGCGCGGCGCGGCTCCCGCGCTGATCGTGACCAGCACGGCCATTCGCGCGCGCACCACGGCCGACGCGCTCGCGGCCGAGCTCGGCATCCCCGACGACCGGTTCCTCGTCGAACCCCGGCTCTACGCGGCGTCGGGGCGATCCATCCTCGCGATCGCCGCCGACCTGCCGCGCAGCGTCGATAGCGCGATGCTCGTCGGGCACAACCCGGGCATGAGCGATGCCCTCGTCGAGCTCATCGGCGGTTCCGGCGACGGCGGAGAAGCGGGCGATGCCGGTGACCTGCCGACGTGCGCCGTCGCCGAGTGCACGGTCGACGTCGACGACTGGTCGGAGCTCATCGAGGGATCGGGCCGGCTCGTGCGGCTCGACACCCCGCGCCGGGGGGAGTGAGCGGGCCGCCCATGTGGATCGGCTGGATCGAGTTCGACCTGCTGCTCGGCGACGTGCACTCGCTGAAGCAGAAGCGCGCCGTGCTGCGCCCGGTCGTCGCCGAACTGCGTCACGCGACCGAGGCGAGCGTCGCCGAGGTCGGCGACCACGACCTGCACCGGCGCGCCGCGATCGGCCTGGCGGTGGTCGGGTCGTCGCCCGGCTGGGTGACCGACGTGCTCGACCGGGCCGAACGCCTCGTCGCCGAACGGCCCGAGCTCACGCTGCTGTCGGCCGGCCGCCGGCTGCGCCGCGGCGACGACGAGTGAGCCGCAGCCACGGCGAGTGAGTACGCTCGCCGCTCACGCGACGGGCGTGCCGTCCTTCCACACCCGGCGCACGATCGGCACGCCCGGCCGGTAGGCGAGGTGCACGTGGGTCGGCGCGTCGAGCTCGACGAGGTCGGCTCGCGCGCCCGCACGGATGACGCCCACGTCGTCGCGGCGCAGCGCCCTCGCCCCGCCGGCCGTCGCCGACCACACGGCCTCGGCGGGAGTCATCCGCATGTCGCGAACCGCGACCGCGATGCAGAACGGCATCGAACTCGTGAAGCTCGACCCCGGATTGCAGTCGCTCGCCAGCGCGACGGTCGCGCCCGCGTCGATCAGCCGGCGCGCGTCGGGGTAGGGCTGACGCGTCGAGAACTCGACGCCCGGCAGCAGCGTGGCGACCGTGTCGGATGCCGCGAGCGCCGCGACCTCCGCATCGTCGAGGTAGGTGCAGTGGTCGACGGATGCCGCGCCGAGCGCGATCGCCAGACGCACGCCGTCGCCCGGGCCGAGCTGGTTGCCGTGCACGCGGACGCCGAGGCCCGCTGCCGCGCCGGCCTGGAGCACGCGGCGCGACTGCTCGGCGGTGAAGGCCCCGCGCTCGCAGAACGCGTCGATCCAGCGCGCGTGCGGTGCGCACGCCGCGAGCATCTCGCCGATCACGAGGTCGACGTACGCGTCCGCGGCGCGCGGGTCGGCGGCATCCGCGTACTCGGCCGGCACGACGTGCGCCCCGAGGAAGGTGACCTCGTCGGTGACCTCGCGGGCGAGCCGCACGAGCCGCTCCTCGTCGGCGACCGAGAGGCCGTAGCCCGACTTGACCTCGAAGGTCGTCGTGCCCTGCGCGTGCAGCTCGGCGACGAATCCCGCGAGTCGCGCGCGCAGCTCGTCGTCGGATGCCGCCCGCGTCGCGGCCACGGTCGATCGGATGCCGCCGGCCTCGTACGGCCGGCCCGCCATGCGTGCGGCGAACTCGCCGGCCCGGTCGCCGCCGAACACGAGGTGGGTGTGGCTGTCGACGAAGCCGGGGATGACCGCGCGGCCGCCGAGGTCGACGGTGTCGGACTCGTGGTCGAGGGTCGCGAGACGCTCCTGCGTCGCTCCTCGACCGGCGGCACCGACCCAGACGATGCGACCGTCCTCGACGAGCACGGCCGCGTCACGCACGATGCCGAGCGGTCCGCCGTCGCGATCGGGTGATGGGTCGTTCGTCACGAGCTCGCCGATGTTCGTGAACAGCGTGGCTCGGGGCATCCGTCAGTCCTCCTGCATCGGCACGCGCAGGCCGCGCTCACGCGCGACTTCGACCGCCCGCTCGTAGCCGGCGTCGACATGGCGCATGACGCCGGTGCCGGGGTCGTTCACCAGGACGCGCGCGATCTTCTCGGCGGCCAGATCGGTGCCGTCGGCCGCGACCACCTGGCCGGCGTGGATGGAACGCCCGATGCCGACGCCGCCGCCGTGGTGGATCGACACCCAGGTCGCACCCGAGGCCGTGTTCAGCAACGCGTTCAGGAGCGGCCAGTCGGCGATCGCGTCGGAGCCGTCGGCCATCGACTCCGTCTCGCGGTAGGGGCTCGCGACCGATCCCGCGTCGAGGTGGTCGCGGCCGATCACGATGGGGGCGCTCAGCTCGCCCGACGCGACCATCTCGTTGAACCGCAGCCCCGCGAGGTGGCGCTCCTGGTAGCCGAGCCAGCAGATGCGGGCGGGAAGGCCCTCGAAGTGCACCTTCTCGCCGGCCTGGGTGATCCACCGCTTCAGGTGCGCGTCGTGGGGGAACAGCTCGACGATCGCCCGGTCGGTCGCGGCGATGTCGGCCGGGTCGCCCGAGAGGGCGGCCCAGCGGAACGGTCCCTTGCCCTCGGCGAACAGCGGCCGGATGTACGCCGGCACGAACCCCGGGAAGTCGAACGCGTGCTCGTAGCCGCCGAGCTTCGCCTCGGCGCGGATCGAGTTGCCGTAGTCGAACACCTCGGCGCCGCGCGCCTGGAAGCCGACCATCGCCTCGACGTGCTTGGCCATCGACGCACGCGCGAGGCGCGTGAACTCCTCGGGGTCGAGCGCCGCGAGGTCGGCCCACTCGCCGACCGCGACCCCCTCGGGCAGGTACGCGAGCGGGTCGTGCGCGCTCGTCTGGTCGGTCACGATGTCGATGGGGGTTCCGTGCTCGAGCAGGTCGGTGAAGACCGTCGCGGCGTTGCCGACGACGCCGACGCTGCGCGCCTCGCCCGCCTCCTTGGCCGCCAGCACGCGATCGAGCGCGGCGTCGAGCGAGGGCGCGACCTCGTCGAGGTAGCCGTGCTCCACCCGTCGGCGCAGCCGCGACTCGTCGACGTCGACGATGAGCACCGCGCCCCCATGCATCGTGACCGCGAGCGGCTGCGCGCCGCCCATGCCACCGCACCCGGCGGTCAGGGTGAGGGTTCCGGCGAGTGAATCGCCGCCGAGCCTGCGCGCGACGGCGCCGAACGTCTCGTACGTGCCCTGCAGGATGCCCTGGGTACCGATGTAGATCCACGACCCCGCGGTCATCTGCCCGTACATGGTCAGTCCGAGTGCCTCGAGCCGGCGGAACTCCGGCCAGGTCGCCCAATCGCCGACGAGGTTCGAGTTGGCGATGAGCACACGCGGGGCCCACTCGTGCGTGCGGAAGACGCCGACCGGCTTGCCCGACTGCACGAGCAGCGTCTCGTCGGCCTCGAGGCCCTCGAGCGTGCGCACGATCGCGTCGAACGCCTCCCAGTTGCGCGCGGCGCGGCCGGTGCCGCCGTACACGACGAGATCGTCGGGCCGCTCGGCGACCTCGGGATCGAGGTTGTTCATCAGCATGCGCAGCGGCGCCTCGGTCTGCCAGCTCTTCGCGGTGAGCTGCGTGCCGCGGGCGGCCCGGACGGTGCGGGGCGTGTGGGGCTCGGTCATGTTCCGATGCTCGCCGAGCGGGTCGCCACCGGCAACGGATGCCTCGGCCGAGCCGTCTGGGATTCCGGACGCGGCGGGCCGGCTCAGCCGACCTGGATGCCGCGAGCCGCGAGGAACGGCAGCGCGTCGACGGCGACGCCGCCGAGGCGCACCTCGAAGTGGAGGTGGCAACCGGTCGACGCGCCGGTCGAGCCGACCATGCCGATGAGCTGGCCGGCCGTCACCGACTGGCCCGGCGAGACGAGGATGCCGCCGGCTGCGAGGTGGGCGTACCCGGTCGAGACGCCGGCGCCGTGCTCGAGCAGGATCCAGTTGCCGTAGCCGCCGCTCGCGCGGGCCTCGACGACGATGCCCGCGGTCGCGGCGAAGACCGGCGTGCCGCACTGCGCGGCGACATCGGTGCCGCGGTGGAACTCGTTGACGCCCGGCAGCGGCTTGTCGGGCCGCGGGCCGAAGCCGTCGGTGATGCGCCCGCCGACCGGTGCCGACCAGCCCTGCTCGCTGAGCTGGCCCGAGTCGGACGGCAACGAGTCGATGAGGGCGACGCTGGTCGCGGCGACCTTTGTCTGCAGGCCCTGCATCTCGGCGCGGGCCTGGGTGATCGCGGCCTCGGCGGCGCGGACCTCCTGCTCGAGGTCCTCGACCGGGACCGCGTCGACCTCCTCCCACGCGAGGTCGGCCCGCTCCTCGGCGTCGTCGGCCTTCGCGGCGAGCTTCGCGGTGAGGTCGAGGAGGCGTGCGGCGTCGCCGTTCATCGACGACATGCGCGCCATCGTGCCGAGGCCGGCGAGGAGGTCCTTGCCGGAGCCGACCGCCGCCCCGAGCGACGCACCGGCCGCATCGGCACCGCGCCCGGCGTTGAAGGAGATCTGTGCGGCCTCGTCGGCCTTCTCGCGCGCCGCCTCAGCGGCCTCGTCGAGCTGCTCCGCGATGCCGCGGGCGATCTCGCGCTGCGCCTTCGCCGCCGCGAGCTCGGTCTCGGCGGTGCGCAGGCCGGCCGTGGCCCGATCGACCGCGGTGCGCGCCGCGAGCAGGCCGGTGACCTCGCTCGACGTGCTGCTGACCATGCGGAGCACGGGTCCCTCGCCGACGAGGAGTCGCACGGGCGGCGCGGTGGTGGCCGGCGGGGTGGGTGCGGGCGGGGTCGTGGCCGGCGGCGTCGTGGGCTCCGGCGTAGGAGTCGGAGTGGGCGTGGGCTCCGGCGTAGGAGTCGGAGTGGGCTCCGGCGTGGGTGTCGGAGTCGGCGTAGGAGTGGGGGTCCCCTCTCCGCCGGTTTCGCCACCCGCTTCTCCGCCACCGGTCTCACCGCCACCGGTCTCACCGCCGCCGGTTTCGCCACCGGTCTCGCCGGTGTCGCCGGCCGGCTCGGTTGCCGGAGTCGTCGCCGTCGTGGTGGAGGCAGGCTCCTCCGCCTGCGCCGGCGCGACGCCGCCGAGGGCGAGTGCGATGACGGACCATCCGCTCACGACTGCGAGCATCACCCGCCGAGCGTGACGTGCTCGGTTCGGGTCGGTGCGTTCGCGCGATGCTCGGTTCGACGTCATGGATCTTCCGTCCGGGTCGGCCCAGAAGCCGACGACCCCAAGTCTGTCACCGGCCAAGTGGAGGCACAACACCCGATCGGGCAGTTCCGCGCCCCGTTCGGGGCACATCGAGGCGCGCTCGACGGGAGCCGAGCAGCCCTCACCTGCGCCTCACCCGAGCGCGGCACCGCCCGCCTCGGCCGCCTCGCGTACGCGCCCCGATGCCACGAGCCCGACCACGGCCTCGATCTCGGGCGAGAGGAAGCGGTCGGGTCCGGGGCCGCCCGTGGCATCCGTCACCATGGCGACGACCCGCCCGGTCGCGGGCGCCGGCTGCAGCGGCGCGCGCAGCGCGAGCCCGCGCGCGGCGGTCATCACCTCGATCGCGAGCACGCGCGCGAGCCCGTCGATCGCGCGCCGCAGCTTGCGCGCGGCGGCCCAGCCCATCGAGACGTGGTCCTCCTGCATCGCCGACGACGGGATGGAATCGACCGAGGCGGGCGCCGCGAGGCGCTTGAGCTCCGACACGATGCCGGCAGCCGTGTACTGGGCGATCATGAGGCCCGAGTCGACGCCGACCTCGTGCGCGAGGAACGGCGGCAGGCCCTGGTTGCGCGCCGGGTCGAGGAACCGGTCGGTGCGCCGCTCGCTCATCGACGCGACATCCGCCACCGCGATCGCGAGGAAGTCGAGCACGTACGCGACCGGCGCGCCGTGGAAGTTGCCGTTGGACTCGACGCGTCCGTCGACGGTGAGCACCGGGTTGTCGATCGCGCTCGCGAGCTCGGCGTCGGCGACGGATGCGGCGTGGTCGAGCGTGTCGCGCGCGGCACCGTGCACCTGGGGTGCGCAGCGCAGCGAGTACGCGTCCTGCACGCGCGTGCACTCGGGACCGCGGTGGCTCGCGACGACGGGGGAGTCCGCGAGCAGCGCCCGCAGATTCGCGGCGGACACCGCCTGCCCGCGGTGCGGGCGCAGGGCGTGCAGGTCGGCGGCGAAGACGGCGTCGGTGCCCATGAGTCCCTCGACGCTCATCGCCGCGGCGACGTCGGCGGTCGCGAGCAGCCCGCGCAGGTCGTGGATCGCGAGCGCCAGCATGCCGAGCATGCCGTCGGTGCCGTTGATGAGGGCGAGGCCCTCCTTCTCGGCGAGGCGCAGCGGCCGGATGCCGGCGGCGGCGAGGGCTTCGGCGGCGGGCCAGACCGGCGACGGCTGGGCCGTGCCGACGGGCACCACGCGCACCTCGCCCTCGCCCATCGCGACGAGCGCGCAGTGCGCGAGCGGCGCCAGGTCGCCCGAACAGCCGAGCGAGCCGTACTCGCGCACGACCGGCGTGATGCCCGCGTTCAGGATCGCGGCGTACGTCTCGCAGGTCTCGCGGCGCACGCCCGTGCGCCCGGTCATGAGCGTCGAGAGGCGCAGCAGCATGAGCGCGCGCACGACCTCGGCCTCGACCTCGGAGCCCGAGCCGGCCGCGTGCGAGCGGATGAGACTCGCCTGCAACTGGGCCCGGCGGTCCTCGGCGATGAACGTCGTCGCGAGCGCGCCGAACCCGGTCGAGATGCCGTAGTGCGGCTCGGGATCGTCGGCGAGCGCCTCGATCACGTCGCGGCTGGCGGCCACGCGGTCGAGCGCGGCGGCATCGAGCGAGACGGATGCCCCGTGCCTCGCGACCGCGACGACCTCGTCGATGGTGAGCGGGCCCGAGCCGAGGACGACGTGGGAGACGGGTGCGGTGGTGACGGGCGCGGTGGTGCTCATGCCTCCGATTCCACCCCGCCGCCGCGTGTGCGGGAACGCGTGTGCGGCGGCATCCGTCCGGTATCCCAGACCGGGCGTAGGCTGGCGGCCGTGGCGGTGAACTCGAAGGTGCCCGCGGCCGACCAGACGCTCGCGATCCTCAGCCACCTCGCCGCGCAGCGCGGCCCGGTGCCCGCGGCCACGATCGCCTCGGCGCTCGGGCTCCCCCGGTCGACCGTGTACCACCTGCTCGCCGTCATGCAGGAGCGCGGCTTCGTCGTGCACCTGCCCGAGGAGCGTCGCTACGGCCTCGGCATCGCCGCGTTCGAGCTCTCGAGCGGGTTCAGCCGCCAGCAGCCGCTCGCACGTCTCGGCCGCCCGCTCGTCGCGGCGCTCGTCGACCGGGTCGGCGAGAGCGGACACCTCGCCGTGCTGCACGGCCGCGACGTGCTGTACCTCGTCGAGGAGCGCGCGCCGCGGCGCCCGTCGCTCGTCACCGATGTCGGCGTGCGGCTGCCCGCCCACCTCACGGCGACGGGCCGGGCGATGCTCGCCGCGTTGCCGCCGGCGCAGCTGCGTGCGCTGTATCCGGATGCCGCGGCGTTCGCCGATCGGCCCGGCGCGGAGGCCGGCCCGGCGTGGACCTACGGACGGCTCAAGCGCGTGCTCCAGCAGGTACGGGCCGACGGCTGGGCCGGCGAGGACGGCGAGGTCACGCCCGGACTCGCCTCGGTCGGCGCCGCCGTGCTCGACCACGTCGGCTGGCCGGCCGCGGGGATCGCCGTGACGTACCCCGAGGCCTCGGCCGAGGCATCCGCACCCCGTGATCGCGGTGCGCTCGCCGCGGCCGTGCAGGAGGCCGCGGCGACGCTCTCGCGCCGAATCGGCGCGCACCGCTGACGGCGCGCGCCGATGACACGGTCGCTCACGCCGCCCCCGTCACGTGTCACCCCCGGGTCGAAGGGCGGGTCATCAACGCGCCGATCAGCTCGGCCATCCGGCGGCGACCGAGGATCCGGCCCACCGCTTCGGAGAGTCGGTTGGAGCCGCCCGCGATGACGCTCGGCGGGGGGTTCCGGCGCTCGAGCGCGCCGAGCGCGGTGGCGACGACGGCCTCGGCCGACACCCGGCGGGAGCCGCCGTCGGCGCGGGAGCCCGCGACGTCGAAGAACTCGGTGTCGGTCGCGCCCGGCGACAGTGCGAGCACGCGCAGGCCCGTGTCGCGGGCCTCGTACCAGAGCGCTTCGGTGAGGCTGAGCACGAAGGCCTTGCCGGCACCGTAGACCGCCATGGTCGGATTGCCCTGGTACGCGGCCATGCTCGCCACGTTGAGGAGGAACCCGTCTCCCCGCTGACGGAGCCGGGGCAGGAACGCGTGGCTGATCTCGACCACGGCGGACACGTCCACCGCGACCTCGGCCAGCACGCTCGGCAGATCGAGCTCGTGGAACCGTCCGAGGTTGGCGAACCCGGCGCTGTTCACCACGCTGGTCACCTGCACCCCGCGGAGGTCGAGTTCGCGTTCGAGCGCGCGGCCGACGCCTGGGCGCGCCAGATCCATCGGCAGGGAGACAACCGTGGTGTCGTGGTCGCGCTCGAGCTGTGCAGCCAGCTGCTCCAGCCGGTCGGCGCGGCGCGCGACCAGCACGAGGTCGCTGCCGCGGGCCGCGAGCTGCCGGGCGAACTCCGCGCCCAGCCCAGCACTCGCTCCGGTGATCAACACGGTCTGCCGGGAGTAGTCCAATGGCTGCTTCGATGCCTTCATGCGGACATCGTATGACTGACTGGCACTGAGTGCCATACCGGCACGCGGCGGCGCTCGCCGATAGGATGCCGGCATGACATCGGCATCGGGGCTCTGGGCGCGCACCCGGCAGCGGGCGTACGCGGAGATCACCGCCGTGGCGATGGAGCTGTTCCTGGCCGACGGCTTCGAGCAGACCACGATCGACGAGATCGCCGCCGCGGCGGGCATCTCCCGCAGGTCCTTCTTCCGTTACTTCGGGACGAAGGAAGACGTCGTGCTCGGTCACCTCATCGCCGAAGGGCAGGCCCTCCGTGCCGCGCTGGAACGCCGGCCCGATGGCGAGGACGTGTGGACGGCGCTTCGCGCCGCGATCTTCTCGCTCGAGGAGGCAGACGGCGATGAGGAGCGCATGCTGGCGGTCTCCCGGATGCTGTATCGGACGCCGTCCCTGCGCGCGCGGAGCATCGAGAAGCACCTCCGCTGGTACGACGATCTCGTGCCCGAGGTGCAGCGGCGGCTCGGCGGTGGCGGCGACGACCTGCTGCGCGCACGGGCCATCGTCGGCTGCGCCATCACCTGCCTCGACGTCGCCGGTGAGGCGTGGACCGACGGCGCCGCCTCCCGGCCCCTGGCGCACTACTTCGACGCGGCTCTCGACGCGGTCAGGCCGGCCGCCGCCGGCTGAGCAACGCGGCGCTGATCGCCCAGCTTCCGTTCACCCGCCGCGGCTAGCGTGGCGCTGCCGCCGCGCACCGACATCGCCCCCGACCGAGAGCCGAGACGAGCCCCTTGCCGACGACTTCCGCCCTGACGACCTCCGCCGTGTCCACCGCCCACGCCGCGACCGCCGACGCGCACGGGTTCACCGGGCTCACCGGCTTCGCCGCCGACGTGCTGAACGCCCTCGGCGACGTCGGCGTCGGCGTGCTGGTGTTCCTCGAGGTGCTGCTGCCGCCCATCCCGAGCGAGGTGATCCTGCCGTTCGCGGGCTACCTCAGCCAGGCCGGCGACCTGAGCCTCGGCTGGCTGATCCTCTGGTCGACCGTGGCATCCGTCGTCGGAGCGCTCGTGCTCTACGGGCTCGGCGCCGCCGTCGGACTCGACCGTGCGATCCGGTGGATCGCGTGGACCCGCCTCGTCAGCCGCACCGATCTCGAGCGCGGCGCCGCCTGGTTCCACCGACACGGGCGTTGGTCGGTGCTCGTCGGGCGCATGATCCCCGGTGTGCGCAGCCTGATCTCGCTGCCGGCGGGCGCCGACCGGATGCCGCCGCTCGCGTTCTGCCTCTTCACGGCCATCGGCTCGGGCGCGTGGAACACGCTGCTCATCGGCGTCGGTGCGGCGCTCGGCACCCAGCACGCGCTCCTCGAGGAGTACCTGCAGTACCTCGACTGGGTCGTCTACAGCGCGATCGCGATCGCACTCGCGGTGCTCGTGTTCCGGCGCATCCGCGAGGCGCGGCGGTTCGGTCGCGACGGCACCGCCGACGCTGCCGAGTAGCGCCCGGCACCCCGCTCTTCGGCGCTCAGCGCTTCGGCGCGAGCCACCGCCGCAGGAGCCGCGTCACGAACGGCAGCACCCAGTACGCCATCACGGGGGTGAGCACGAGGGTCGTCACGAGCACGCGCGCCCAGATCGGCAGCGCCTCCCACCCGGGCACCGGCGCGAGCAGGTACGTGAAGACGAGGTTGACGGGGAAGAAGCCCAGCCAGATGGTCGCCGCCTGCTTCCACCGCGGCGGCGCGGGCGGCACGTCGGCGGATGCCCCCGGCGTGGCATCCGTCGCGGGGATCGAGCCCGTGGGCGGCTCGTCGAACCAGCCCTCGATGCCGGTGCGCCGCCGGCTGCGCTCCGAGCGCACGAAGCCCTCGCCCATCGAGAGCCACCAGGCGCGTTCGCTCGATCGCTCCCACGCGTCGAGCGTCGCCTCGTCGACGAAGCGGTACAGCATGTGCCAGACCGTCGAGCCGTCGCCCTGGCGGATCCAGCCCGACCCGAGGAACCCGGGGTACTTGGTGGCCAGGTTCACGCCGGTCTGCACCCAGACCGTCGCCTCGGAGATGCGCGCGGGGTCGACCTCGCGGCGGATGGACACGGTGATGGGCTGTGCGACGGCGGTCATGGGTGGTGAGCCTTCTCGGATGCCCGCGGGGGTGGTGCGGGAAACGGATGAGGGAGAGGAGCCCTCGGTGTTCCGTGAGCTCCTCCGGCCGTCCAGTGTAGGCGGCCGATGTTGCGTGCGGGTTTCGCGCGGCGGGCGGGATCGCGGCGGCCCGGGCTCGCGCGGCGGCCCGGGCTCGCGCGGCGCGTCGGACGAGCGCCATAGGGTGGCGACGTGACGGACTACGAAGTACTCGAGATCGGCGCCCTCGACGAGTGGCGATCGCACCACGGCGGCTTCCGCCCCGACAGCTCACGCGACGGGCGCCGGGTCGTCGACCACGACCTCACGATGCAGTACATCGGCATGACGTCGAACGCGCTGGAGCCCGGCGAGGAAGCCGGCTACTGGCACCGGCACGCGCGCATTGAGGAGCTCTACGTGTTCCTGGGCGGCGAGGGCCAGCTGGCGCTCGACGACGAGGTGCTCGACGTGCGGGCGGGCACGGTCGTGCGCGTCGGCCAGGGTGTCTGGCGCACGTGGCGGTGCACGCCCGGCAGCGCCGGCGAGCTGCGGTGGCTGTGCATCCGCGCGGGAGGCACCGAGCTTCCGCACTTCCCCGACGACTCCGAGCGCGGGCCCGACCGGCCGATGCCGTGGTGAGCGCGCGCTGACGCACGGGCGGGCCGGCGCCCTGACGCGTGGCGCCTTCGAGCGCCGTGCGTCGCCGCGTCAGGTCTCGAGCAGCGCGACCGGGTCCGACGTGGGCTGCGGCGAGCCTCCCGCCGGCTCGACCGTGATGCCGACGGCGACGCCCGGGGCGAACTCGCCCTCGAGCAGGCGCCACGTCTCGTCGCCGCGCACGTCGAACGTGCCCGCCGACACGATGCCGGCGTCGTCGATGTACCAGAGCTCGTAGGTCTGGTCGTCGCCGACGTCCGGCAGGCCCTCGGCGATGATCGCACTGCGCCCCTGGTCGGCCGACGACACGAGGGTCACCTCGCCGCCGCCCGAGACGGTCGCCGTCGTCTGCTGCGCATCGGATGCCTCGGCGAGCGCCGCCATCTCGCGCTGCGCGCCCCAGCCGTTCGGCCCCGACCAGTTCAGGCCGACGATCGCGCCGGCCGCGATCAGCGCCACCGCGGCGGCCGACGCCAGGATGAGTGCGAGGCCGCGGCGACCGGTACGGCCGCGACCGCGGCGCGCGGCGAGTTCGTCGTGGGCTGCGGCGGGAGCGGCGGTCTCGGGCGCCGGCGTCTCCGCTTCGGGCGCCGGCTCCTCGCGCGCCGGCACCTGGGTAGTGCCCCCGGCCTCGGCCGAGGCATCCGGTTCTGCGCGCTCCTGCTCGACGTCGTCGAGCCGCGCGAACAGGTCGGCCTTCAGCCGCGCAGGCGGCGCGACCGGGGGCACGGCCTCGCCGAGCCCCGACGCCGCGGCGCGGAACGCGTCGACCTCGGCGCGCAACTCGGGGGAGCCGCGCAGTGCGTGCTCGAAGCGCTCCCGGTCGGCCTCGTCGAGCGCGCCGAGGGCGTAGGCCGGCGCGAGCTCGCGCAGGTCGTCGGGGACGCGTCCGGCCGTTCCATCGGCTCCGGTCATGTCGTCACCCCCAGCACTTCGCGCAATCGGATCATCCCATCCCGCAACCGGGTCTTCACCGTGCCGAGCGGCACGTGCAATCGGTCGGCGATCTCGGACTGGGTGCAGCCGTCGTAGTACGCGAGCGCGAGCGCCTCGCGCTGCACGTCGCTCAGCGACGCGAGCGCGGTGGTCACGCGTTCGTGCTCGATGCGCACCTCGACGGTCTCGGCCACCTCGTCGACCGGCACGGCGAGGTCGCGCACGCCGGCGCGAAGGTCGCGGTCGCGCGACGCCTGTGCGGCGCGCACGCGATCGACGGCGCGGCGGTGGGCGAGCGTGAGCATCCAGGCGACGGCGTCGCCCTTCGCGCGGTCGAATCGTGCGGCGGTCTGCCAGATCTCGAGGTACACCTCCTGCGTCACCTCCTCCGCCTGTGCGGCGTCGACGAGGAGCCGGCGCACGAGCCCGAAGACGCGCGGAGCGGTCTCGTCGTACAGCAGGCCGAACGCGGCGCGGTCGCCCGTCGCGGTCGCCACGAGCAGGTCGCCGAGCGGCGGCGCGGTGCCCTCCGCCGCGCGTTCGCCTGGTTCCCCCACGCGGCCCAGCTTGTCAGACCGGGTGCGGGCCGACCGCCCCTGGCGAGCCGGTCGAGCGTGTGGTAGCAGGGCATGGGTCATCCGAACGTGAACGAGTAGGCATCGACGCCCGAGGGGACCTCGACGGTGAGCGAACCGGTCTGCGAGGCGTCCGTTCGCACGACCGGGTAGGAGCGCGGCACGCCGCTCACGTCGATGCGGCGCTCGCCGTCGCCGTCGCGCACGACGACCGTGCCCTCGCCCGCGAGCACCAGCCGCACCTCGGCGGCGGTGTACTCCAACCGGATGCCTCCGCCGTCGGCGGCCGGCGTGACCGACTGCGTGTCGAGCGACCAGGCGCCGTCGAGCGCGAACGAGTCGGCGGGCTGGTCGGCGGGCAGGGCGAACTGCGTCGTCGAGCGGCGGTACGGCTCGTCGCCCGCGAAGTTCACCTGCTTGGTGGTGCCGAGATACGTCTCGGGGGTCGTCGAACCTGCCTCAGGGGTGTCGTCGGCCACCTCCGTCGGCGCGGGCAGCGCGACCTGCGGGTCGGCGTCCTCGAGGAGCTCGCGGATCAGCCGCTCGGTGCGCTCGTAATGGCCCTCGCCGAACGAGACCTGCCGCACCGTGCCCTCGGCGTCGATCAGGTAGTGCGCCGGCCAGTAGCGGTTGCGGTAGTTCGTCCAGGTCGACAGGGAGTTGTCGAGCGCGACCGGATACTCGATGCCGAAGTCGGCGATGCCCGCCGCGACGTTGCGCGGCTCCTTCTCGAACGCGTACTCGGGCGAGTGGATGCCGACGACCGTGAGGCCCGCGTCGCGGTACGCCTCGTCCCACGCGACGACGTGCGGGATCGACCGCTGGCAGTTGATGCACGAGTACGCCCAGAAGTCGACGAGCACGACCCGGCCGCGGAGGTCGTCGAGGTCGACCGCCGCGCCGCCGTCGGTGTTGAACCACTGCTGGATGCCCCGGATCGAGGGGGCGGTGCCGCATGACTCGAGCTCGGCGGCGCCGTTCGTGCAGTTCGAGAGCTCGCGGTTCTCGTCGGTCACGAGGCCGCCGAGGTCGAGCGCCTCGGTGATCTCGTCGGACTGCGCGATCTGGCGCTGCAGGTCGGCCGTGTAGTCGGGAACGAGCCGCTGCAGCGCCTGCGGGAGGTTGAATGCGAGGCCCACCGCGAGCGCGATCATGACCGCTCCGCCGGCGATGCGGATGCCCCGCTGGTGGCGGCGGAACGCCGCGAGCCGCTCGGCCATGCCCCGGCCGGCGAGCGCGAAGAACAGCAGCGGCGCGGCGGCGCCGACGGCGAAGGAGAGCGTCAGCACGACCGTCTCGACGCCGATGCGGCCGGTCGAGCCGGCCACCGTGATCGCCGCGAGCACCGGGCCGGCGCACGGCACGTAAACCGCGCCGAGCGCGAGGCCCAGGCCGAAGCCGCCGCGGTCGGTGCCGACCGCCTTGCGCGGGATCCAGGCGAAGGGCTTCTCGAGCAGCTCCTCGAAGCGCGGCACGATGAGCCCGACGCCGATGAGCAGCAGCACGACGAGCCCGGCCCAGCGCAGCACGTCCTGCGGGAGGCCGAGGAGCCCGAGCAGGAGCGAGCCGACGAGCGTGACCAGGCTGAAGCTCACGACGAGCCCCGCGATCACGAGGTACGGGCGCCAGCGGCTGGGCGGCCGAGGGGCGTCGGTGCCGGCGCCTGCACCGATGCCGGATGCGCCGGTTGCGCCGGTTGCGCCGTTGCGGGCGCTCTGCGCGCCGCCGGAGAACAGGATGACGGGCAGCACCGGCAGGATGCACGGCGAGATGCCGGTGATCAGGCCGCCGGCCAGTCCGATGAGTGCGAGTGCGAGCACGGGAGACCTCGTTTCGGGGAGTCATCCGTGATTCGGAGCGGACGCGGGAATCGATTGGATCCGGATCGGCGGGAACCGATCGGATCGGATCGGCGTGAACCGATTCCGAATCCGTCCAATCCGATCGGCCGAGGCCTCCGAATCCCTCGTGACGGCCCGCTCGGGGTCGCCGGAAACCAAGGAGGAGATCCATGCGATCGATCCGCAGCACCCGTTCCGCCATCGCCGTGTTCTCGATCACCGCGATCGCAGCACTCGGCCTCGCCGGCTGCAGCATGGGCGGCACCACCTCGGCCGAGTCCGAGGAACCCGCCATGTCGGAGGAGGCCACGCCGACCGAGGAGGCCATGGAGATGGACCCGGCCGCCGACCTCGTCGGCCCCGGCTGTGCCGCCTACGCCGAAGAGGTGCCCGACGGGCCCGGCTCGGTCGTCGGCATGTCGCAGGACCCCGTCGCCGTCGCCGCCTCGAACAATCCGCTGCTGACCACGCTCGTCGCGGCGGTCTCGGGCCAGCTCAACCCCGAGGTCGACCTCGTCGACACGCTCAACGGCGACGAGTTCACGGTGTTCGCACCGGTCGACGCCGCGTTCGCGAAGATCGACCCGGCCACGATCGAGTCGCTGAAGACCGACTCGGCCACGCTCTCCTCGATCCTCACTTACCACGTGGTGCCCGGTCAGCTCTCGCCCGACGAGGTCGTCGGCACGCAGACCACGGTGCAGGGCGGCACGGTCGAGGTCACGGGCGCGGGCGACGAGCTGATGGTCAACGACGCTGCGGTCATCTGCGGCGGCGTGCACACGGCCAACGCGACCGTGTACCTCGTCGACACGGTGCTCATGCCGGCGATGTAGGCGACCCGTCCGCGGCGGCGCCTGTGAGTGCTGCCGCGGACGAATCGGGCCGCGCGCCCGTCGTCCATCTCCCGCGGCGACCGCCGCGCAACGCAAGGAGGCAATCATGCGAAACTCCCCGAACCGAATCGTCGCCACGGTCTTCGGCGCCGTGTACCTGCTCGTCGGCCTGCTCGGGTTCCTCGTCACCGGCGGAGTCGGCTTCATCGCCACCGAAGGCGGCCTGCTGCTCGGCGTCTTCCAGGTGAATCCGCTCCACAACATCGCGCACCTGCTGATCGGTGCGGCCCTGCTGATCGCCGGGCTCATGAGCGCCGCAGCGGCGAAGCTCGTGAACACCGTCGTCGGCGCGGCGTACCTGCTGCTGGGCATCGTCGGGTTCTTCCTCGCCGGGACCGCGGCGAACATCCTCGCGCTGAACACCGCGGACCACTTCCTGCACCTCGCGAGCGCGCTCGTGCTCCTCGGCGTCGGCGTCGGCCTCGGCGTCGAGCGCGGCGCTCGCTCCACGCGCACGGCGACGGCCTAGGGAGCCGGCCGTGTCGGCACTGGCGGGATTCACGCGGAGCTGGCCGATGTTCGCCGCCCTCGGCGCCGGCCTCGTGCTCCTCGCGATCGGCGCCGGTGCCGCGGATGCCGCGGCGAGGGGGATCGCCGCGGCGGTCGTCCTGGCCGGGTGCGGCGCAGCCGCGCTCGGCTGGGGCGTCGCCGCGCTGCGGACGGGCCGCGCGGCGGCTCCGGTTCCGACGCTGGTGGCGTCGGCCGGAGCGATCGCGGCGTCGGGGGCGCTCGTCGCCTCCGGCGCCGCGACCGACCTCGGCGTCGCGGTGCTCCCGCTCCTGGCGGCCGACGCGTTCGTGATCGTCGTCGCCGTCGGCGCGGCATCCGAGATCCGTCGTCGTCATCGCGGGGCGGCGATCCATCGGCGGCGCCACAGCGGCGGTACGGATGCCCCAGCCGTCGCACCCTCGGCCGTCGCGCCAGCCACCGCCGCGCGGTCGACCGGCGCATCGGTGGTCGGCATGGTCGTCGGCGCCGCGCTCGTCGCGGCGCTCGCGACCCCCGCGCTCGCGGCGACCGACGCGGGCGAACTCGCGGTGCCGCACGGCGAGTCGCACGGTGGCGGGCACGGGCACTGACGACCGGCCCGTTCAGGCGGCGGCGTCGAGCCTCGCGCGCTGCTCGGCGGTGAGTTCGAGCGCGACGCCCTCGAGCGCTGCGTCGAGCTGGTCGGGGCGGCTGCCCCCCAGGATCGGCAGGATCGGGGTCCCGCCGCCGACGAGCCACGCGAGCACGACCCGGCCGCGCGTCGCGCCGACCTCGCCCGCGACCGCGTCGAGCGCCGCCAAGCGGGCGGTCGAGCCGGGGTGGTCGTGTGCCTCGGGGATCGGCTTGGCCGGGTTGTCGTACGCGCCCGACAGCAACGGCGTGTAGGCCCAGAGCTCCATTCCCGTCTCCACGGCGAAGTCGACCTGTTCGTCGCTCATCATGCCGAACCGGTGATTCTGCCCCTCGGGAAGCACGCCGGGCCGAGGCGCCAGGTAGCTGCGGCTGAGCTGCAGGGCGCTGAACGGAGTGCCCCCGATCGCGACGGCGTGAGCACGCGCGCGCTCCATGCGCCAGGCCGGGTGATTGGACGCCCCGAGTCGCGAGGACATCCCGTCGGCGACGAGGGCCGAGAAGGTCTCGGCGGTCTCCTCGATCGGCACCGACCGGTCCTCCATGTGCGCCCACAGCAGGTCGACCCGGTCGATGCCGAGCCGGTCGAGGCTGCCGGCGACCGCCTCGCGGATCGCGCGATCGGACAGGCCCTCGCGCGATGCCGGCCAGGCGCCCGACCCGATGGGCTCGGCGCCCACCTTGGTCGAGATCAGCACGCGGTCGCGCACGCCGGGCCGGGCGGCCAGCCAGCGGCCGAGCACCCGCTCGCTAGCCCCGCCCCGGCCCGACTCGCTCGCCCAGAAGCTGTAGCAGTCGGCCGTGTCGATCCAGGTGCCGCCCGCCTCGACGAATCGATCGAGGAGGGCGAACGCGGTGTCTTCGTCGACCTCGGTGCCGAATTTCATCGCACCGAGGACCAGGGGAATCGTCGTCATGCGACCAGCCTGCAAGCTGGAGTGCGCTCCAGCTCAAGCTCTCGTCGAAATCGGCCAGAATGGCCGCATGGACGAGTACACGCCGGCCCAGGTCGCCGAGGCGACGGGGTTCAGCCTCGACACCCTGCGGTACTACGAGAAGGAGGGCCTCATCGGCCCGGTCGAACGCACGGTCGGCGGGCGGCGACGGTACCGGAGCTCGGATCTCGCCTGGCTCGACCTCATCAAGTGCCTGCGCGACACGGGCATGCCGATCGCCGACCTCAAGCGCTACAGCCGCCTCTCGGAGGACGACTCGACGCTCGCCGAGCGGTTCGCGCTGCTCGAGGCGCACGACCGCGTCGTGCAGGCCGAGATCGACCGGCTCCGCGAGCGGCAGCACCGGCTCCACGAGAAGATGGCCTGGTACCGCGAACAGCTGGGTGGCTGAGCGTCAGAGCGAGCCGTCGACCGCCGACGAGGGCTTCAGCGCCGCGGCCGCCAGGATG
Source organism: Agromyces agglutinans (assembly GCF_009647605.1). Lineage (GTDB taxonomy): Bacteria > Actinomycetota > Actinomycetes > Actinomycetales > Microbacteriaceae > Agromyces > Agromyces agglutinans. The sequence goes on from NZ_WJIF01000002.1 coordinate 540,941, forward strand.
TCGGCGTTGCGCTGCTCGCGATTCTTCCGGATCAGCCGGTCGTCGCGCAGCGGCAGCTGGAGGTCCTCCTCGGCGTCGATGCCGGCCCGCAGTTGGCGGACGCGCTCGACCTCGGTATCGAGGACCGCTCCGAACAGGATCGCGAGGTTCGAGAGGCCGACCCACAACAGGAACGCGACGGCGCCGCCGAGCACCCCGTAGTTCTGCTCATAGGCGTCGAAGCCCAGCACGTACCAGCCGAAGAGCGCGGTGAGGATCGCCCACGTGATGATGGCGGCGGCCGCCCCGACGCTGAGCCAGCGGAAGTTGCGCCGGCGCACGTTGGGCGTCGCCCAGTACAGCAGGGCGACCGTCGCCGCCATGAGCGCGACCAGGACCGGGATCTTCGCGAGGTCCCACCAGAAGACGACACCCTCGTCGAGGCCGAGGGTGCGGGCGACGCTGTCGGCGGCCGGGCCGCTGAGCAGGAGGAGCACCGTGATCGCGGCGACGAGCACGAGCACTGCGGCCGCGACCGCGATCATGATCGGGCGCGACTCCCAGAACGGGCGACCCTCCTCGACGTCGAGGATGCGGTTCATGCCGCGACCCAGCACCCCGAGGTATCCCGATATCGACCACAGCGCGCCGCCGATGCCGATGAAGATGGCGACCCACTGGTGGGAGGCGCCGAGCAGCTGCTCGACCGGTTCGGCGAGCGCGGCCGCCATGGCTTCGCCATCGAGGTCGGCGAGCACCTGCAGCAGGTTGCGCGTGACGTCCTCGGCCGTGCCGAAGGCCCCGAGGAGCGAGAGGGCCGCGAGCGCTGCCGGGAACACGGTGAGCGTCGCGTAGTAGGTGAGCGCTGCGGCGATGTCGTACGACTGGTTGATGCGGAACTCGTGCCAGGTGCGCACGAGGATGAGGCGCCACTCGTGCCCCGACACGTGGATCGGCGAGTCCGTGTGGCCGTTCGCGGGCCCGTTCACGGCGGTGCCCGTCGGTTGCGGTCCGGCGCTCACGAGAGGCTCCGCGTGAAGCCGACGCGGTGCTCGCCCGGTCCGTCGTAGTCGCGCCACGCGAGCACGCCGTCGATCTCGGTGTCGCCCGTGACCTCGAAGCCCATCGCGCGGTGGAACGCCTGCGACCGCCGGTTCGCCGGCCCGGTGATCGCATCGACGCGGACGCACCCGGCCGCGCGCGCCTCGGCGAAGAACGCCTCGTAGAGCATGCGCGCGAGGCCCCCGCCACGCAGGTCGGGGCGCACGCCGACGAAGTGGATGTACGCGGCCCGCGGATCGGACTGCGACCGGAACCCGATCAGGAAGGCGGCGAGGCCCCGGTCGTCCTCGGCGATGAACGACGTGTCGGCGAGGTGCTGGAAGAACAGCCTCGGCAGTACGAGCGGCAGGGTGCTCGTCGCCGGATGCCCCCACCACTCGCGGATCACGCCGGTGACGCGCGCGTGGTCGGCCGACGTCGGGCGGCGTAGCGCGAGGCCCGGCGGCAGCGATCCGGCGGGGAGCGCGCCGACGCGCAGGGGGTCGGCGGGCTGAGGGTCGTGCGGCGGGTCGGCGGGCTGGTTCACGGGCCGATGATCCCAGTTCGGATGCCTCGTGTCGAGGCGGTTGCGCGCCGCCGCGACCGGGACTCAGCCGAGGTGGGTGTGCAGGAACGCCGCCACGCGCGCCCGCATGGCCTCGTCGAGGATGCCGATGGAGTGATGGCTGCCCGGCACCACGGCCAGTTCCACCGGTACGCTCACCGCCTCGAGCGCCTCGGCGTAGCCGAGGGACTGCACGAGCGGGATGACCTCCTGCTCGGCGTGGCCGATGAAGACGGGCGGGTCGGAGGCGTCGAGATGGGTCGTCGCCGAGGCATCCGTCGCCGGTGCGCACGCGTCGTCGGCGACCTGCTCGATCTCGCAGCCGAGGTAGGCCGCCGTGATGCCCTGCAGCCATGCCGACAAGCCCGACAGCGCGTCGAGGGCGATCGGCCCCGAGAGCTCGGCGACCGCGGCGACGCGGGCGCCCGTGTCAGTCGCGCCGTCGCCGATGGCCCCGATGAGGGCGGCGAGGTTGCCGCCGGCCGAGCCACCGAACACGCCGATGCGCGACGGGTCGACGCCGAAGCGGTCGGCCTCCTCGCGCAGCCACTCGACGGCGAGCGACACGTCGTCGGCCTGCGCGGGGAACGTCGCGTCGGGCACGAGCCGGTAGTTGACGGATGCCGCGACGAAGCCCTCGCTCGCGAGCCACAGGCAGACGTTGCGCCAGTCGGCGTTCGCCTTGTCGCCGCGCGCCCAGCTGCCGCCGTGCACCGACACGACCGCCGGGAGCGTCGAGACGGTCGGCGGAACGGCCGGGCTGCACACGTCGAGCGTGAGCAGCGTGCCGTCTTCGCGGGCGCCGTACTCGAGGTCGGCCTCGACCCGGATGCCGGCGGGCGCGGTGAACGTGCGGATGCCGATCACCTCGCTGCCGGCGACCTCGCTGGCGGCCTTCGCCGCGCCGGGATCGATCTCCTGCAGCGGCAGGTGGAACCCCGAGAGCGCGCCCGTGATGGCGAGGGCGGCGATGGCGCCGGCGGCGATCAGGCCGCGGCGACGTTGCCCGGCCCCGTGACCGCCGGAGTGACGGGATCGGGTCACGGGTGCTCCGGGTTTTCGTGGGTGAGGTGATGCTACCTCAGGTTCGCCGTGCCGCCTCACCCGAGCGTGCCCGGCGGTTTCCCAGCCGCTTCCGGTAGACTCATCGGGTCGGTTCTGGACACCGCGGAGTGCCGCGGATGGGTTTGTGAGTCCTGAGGGCCGGTTTCGAGGCGCATCGCCTCGGATAGTCACCGTATGTGAACGGCCCCGGTCGAAGACTGCCCGGGTTCTCAGTCGCGCTGCGCTCGCAGCCGCGCCTGCCATGTACTCGAGTACAACCCAGGAAAGTCAGCATGCCGAAGAACAAGAAGCCCGCGGGCGGACGACCCGCCCGCAACTTCGACCCGTCGTACGCCCGCAGCTCGCGGACGGCCGGCTCCAAGCCCGGCTCACGCAGCGCCGGCCACCGCGGCCACCGCCCCGAAGAGGCCGGCGCCGGCGAGCGCAAGGCCCGCTGGTCGCGCGACGAGCGCGTCGCCGAGGGCCGCACCCCGCACCGCGGCGACCGCGAAGACCGCGAGACGCGCGACCGCGGCTCGTACGGCGACCGCGCGCCCCGTGGCGAGCGTCCGTCTTACGGCGATCGCGCTCCGCGCGGCGACCGTCCGTCGTACGGCGATCGCCCCGCGCGTTCGTTCGACCGTGATGACCGTGCGCCCCGTGGCGACCGGCCCTCGTACGGCGACCGCCCCGCGCGTTCGTTCGACCGTGACCGAGCTCCCCGCTCGTTCGACCGCGACGACCGCGCCCCCCGTCGTGACGACCGCGCACCCCGTTCGTTCGATCGTGACCGGGCGCCCCGCTCGTTCGATCGTGATGACCGCGCCCCTCGTCGTGACGACCGCGGCGACCGCCCCGCGCGTTCGTTCGATCGCGACCGTGCGCCGCGTTCGTTCGATCGCGACGACCGCGCACCTCGCCGTGACGACCGCCCCGCGCGCTCGTTCGACCGTGATCGCGCGCCCCGTTCGTTCGACCGTGACGACCGCGCACCCCGCCGTGACGACCGCGGCGACCGCGCTCCCCGTTCGTTCGATCGTGACCGCGCGCCCCGCAGCTTCGACCGCGACCGCGCGCCGCGCCGGTTCGACCGCGACGACCGTGCGCCCGAGCGCCGCTCGTCGGACTTCTACCCGTCGAAGGACGAGCGACCCAAGTTCTCGGCGCAGGACGACGTCGTGCTCGAGCGCCTCGAGGCCGAGGCCATCCAGGCCGACGCGGTCGACGGCGTCAGCTTCGCCGACCTGGGCCTCGGCACCAACGTCGTTCGCGCCCTGAAGGAACTCGGTGCGGAGTCGCCGTTCCCGATCCAGGCCGCGACGATCCCCGTCGTGCTCGAGGGTCGCGACGTGCTCGGCCGCGGCAAGACCGGATCGGGCAAGACCATCGCCTTCGGCGCCCCGACCGTCGAGCGTCTCATGACGCTGTGGGCGGAGTCGGGCCGCGCCGGCGGCAAGCGCCAGATGGGCCGCAAGCCCCGTGCGCTCATCCTCGCCCCGACGCGTGAGCTCGCCCTCCAGATCGACCGCACGGTGCAGCCGATCGCGCAGAGCGTCGGCCTCTTCACCACCCAGATCTACGGCGGCGTCCCGCAGGGCCGCCAGGTCGGCGCGCTGCAGCGCGGCGTCGACATCGTGATCGGCACGCCCGGCCGCATCGAGGACCTCATCGAGCAGGGCCGCCTCGACCTCAGCGAGATCGCGATCACCGTGCTCGACGAGGCCGATCACATGTGCGACCTCGGGTTCCTCGAGCCCGTGCAGCGGATCCTCCGCCGCACCGCAGAGGGCGGCCAGAAGCTCCTGTTCTCGGCGACGCTCGACCAGGGCGTCGCGTCGCTGGTCGACGAGTTCCTCGTCGAGCCGGCCGTGCACGAGGTCGCCGGCGAAGACCAGGCGTCGTCGACGATCGAGCACCGGGTGTTCGTCATCGAGAACCGCGACAAGCGCGACATCGTCGCCCAGCTCGCGAGCCGCGACGGCAAGACCCTCGTGTTCAGCCGCACCCGCGCGTTCGCCGAGGACCTCACCGAGCACCTCGAGGACTACGGCATCCGCGCCGTCGCCCTGCACGGCGACCTCAACCAGTCGCGCCGCACGCGCAACCTGCAGCAGCTCACGAGCGGCCGGGTCGACGTGCTGGTGGCGACGGATGTCGCAGCGCGAGGCATCCACGTCGACGACATCGATCTCGTCATCCAGGCCGACGCGCCCGACGAGTACAAGACCTACCTGCACCGCTCGGGCCGTACCGGCCGCGCGGGCAAGGCGGGTCGCGTCGTCACGCTCATCCCGCGCAACCGGCAGCGTCGCATGAACGAGCTGCTCGACCGCGCCGAGATCGAGGTCGACTTCGAGGACGTGCGACTCGGCGACGAGCTGCTCACCGACCTCGGCCCGGTCGAGCTCGCCGTGGTGGAGTCCGAGGCCGAAGCCATCGAGGTTGCGACGGTCGAGACCGTCGAGACCGAGGTGGAGATCGTCGAGATCGAAACCGTCGAGGTCGCGGACGACGAGACCGAGGCCGTCGAGGTCGCGGCCGACGAGGCATCCGATGCGTATGTCACCGACGCACCGCGCACCGACGATGAGGACGCCTCGCAGCCCGTCGGCTGACGCATCCGATCCGTTCGAACCGGCCCGTCTCCCTTTCGGAGGCGGGCCGGTTCGTCGTTCAGCCCGCGCGCGATCCCAGGTCGCGCAGGCCCTCCGCGAGGATGCCGGCGAGCGTCAGCGCGTACCGCCCCTCGGGGTCGAGGTCGGGGTCGAACACGGTGACCTGGGCGCCGACGGCTCCTGGCGCGAGCTCGCGCAGGAGGCCGGTGAGCTGCCCGGCGTCGAGACCGCCGGGGCTCGGGCTGTCGACCGCCGGCATGACCGACGCGTCGAGCACGTCGACGTCGAGGTGCAGCCAGTAGCCGTCGGCGCCGGCGAGCGCCGTGCGCACGCGGGCCGCCGCGTCGGCCATTCCCGACCGCATCGCCTCGCTCGCCGGGATGGTCTCGGCCAGGAGCGGGCGCACCTCGTCGAGGTGCTCGTCATCGTCGCGGCATCCGAGGTGCACCGTGCGCGCGGCGTCGAAATAGGGACCCCGGCCGTCGAGGTCGGCGAGCGCGGGCCAGTGGCGGCCGATCGCGATCGCGAGGTCTTCACCGGCGGCGGTGCCGCATGCGTCGCTGTTGCCCGGGTGGCGGAAGTCCGTGTGCCCGTCGATGTGGACGAGGCCGATCCGGCCGCGGCCGGCCGCGGCGAGGGCATGCCCGGCGCCGATCAGGAGGCTGCAGTCGCCGCCGACGACCAGCGGCGACTCGCCGCGACCGAGCACCGCGCGCAGGCGGTCGGAGAGCCGGCGCGCGTGGTCGAGCATGGGCTGCTCGTTGCGGGCGCGGCCGGGCGCGCGCCGGCCGTCGTCATCGAGGTACCGGCCCGGCAGCACGACCCCGGCGTCGCGGGCGCCGCGCTCGAGGAAGCGGTCGAAGAGGCCCGCCTCGCGCAGCGCCTCGGGCGCCTTCGCGGTGCCGGGCACGGCGCCGCGAGCGGGTGGGCGCAGGCCGAGGTTCGTCGGAGCCGAGATCAGCGCGATCATTCAGCTCACCCGCGCAGCGCGAGCGCGAAGGGCAGCACGTCGGTGGCGCCGGCGGCGCGGAGCTCGCGGGCCGCGACGGTCAGGGTCCAGCGGCTGTCGGCGAGGTCGTCGACGAGCAGCACCGGGCCGGCCGGGACGTCGAGCCCGTCGGCGCTCAGCCGGTTCCAGAGCCCGGCGAGGCGGAAGGCGCTGTTGCCACCCGGCCCGCCGGAGGGCCCGCCGTCGCGCGTGCCGAGTTCGCCGAGGTACGGCAGGCGGCCGACCTCGGCGAGGCCGCGGGCGAGCGAGTCGACGAGCAGCGGCCGCGACCGCGACGGCATCGCGACGACCGCGACCGGCCGTTCGGCCCAGCCCCACTCGGCGAGCACGCGCACGCATGCCGCGATCACCTGCGGCGGCACCGGCTGATCGGGGGCCCCGGCCGCGAACAGCTCGCGCAGCGTGCCGCCCCAGCCGAGGTCGGTCAGCCGGGCGAGCGCGCGCCCCTCGGCGGCACGCTCCTCGGGTGCGATGCGGCCCTTCACCGGCACGCCGAGGCGGTCGGCGCCGGTCGGCCACTGCGCGCGCGGTTCGATGGGCACGCCGACCCGGTCGAGCGCGCCGCGGGCGGCGGCCGCCGCGTCGTCGGCGAGGCCCGTCGGATACCAGGCCCCGGCGCAGGAGTCGCAGCGACCGCAGGGCGCCGCGGTGTCGTCGTCGAGCGAGCGCTGCAGGAACTCCATGCGGCATCCGCGCGTCTGCTCGTACTCGATCATGTGCTGCTGCTCGGCGACGCGTTCGGCCGCGATGCGGCGATAGCGCTCGGCGTCGTAGGTCCACGGTTCGCCGGTGGTCACCCAACCTCCCTGCACGCGGCGCACCGCACCGTCGACGTCGAGCACCTTCAGCAGCAGCTCGAGCGGGGTGCGGCGGATGTCGACCATCGCCTCGAGGGCGGGGGTCGAGGTCGGCCGCTCGCGCTCGAGCGCGCCGAGCACGCGCTCGGCGCGGTCTTGATCGGGCATCGACGCCGTCGCGAAGTAGTGCCAGATGTCGGGATCCTCGGCGCCCGGCAGCAGCAGTACGTCGGCACTGTCGGTCGCGCGGCCCGCGCGGCCCACCTGCTGGTAGTACGCGACGGGCGACGAGGGCGCACCGAGGTGCAGCACGAACCCGAGGTCGGGCTTGTCGAATCCCATGCCGAGCGCGCTCGTCGCGACGAGCGCCTTGACCTCGTTGCGCTTGAGCATCGCCTCGGACTCGGCGCGCTCGTCGGGATCGGTCTGCCCCGTGTAGGCCCGCACGTCGCGCCCGCGCTCGCGCAGGACCCGCGCGGTGTCGACGGCCGCAGCGACGGTCAGGGCGTAGATGATGCCGGACCCGGGCAGATCGTCGAGGTGGCTGATGAGCCAGGCGAGCCGGCTCGTCGAGTCGGGCAGCCGCAGCACCCCGAGCCGCAGCGATGCACGGGCGAGCGGGCCGCGGATCGTCAGCACGCCGGCGCCCGAGGCATCCGCACCGAGGGCGTCGGCACCGCCGAGCTGCTCGGCGACATCGGCGACGACGCGACTGTTCGCCGTCGCGGTGGTCGCGAGCACGGGGACCCCGGCCGGCAGTGCGGCGATGAGGTCGCGGAGGCGGCGGTAGTCGGGCCGGAAGTCGTGGCCCCAGTCGCTGATGCAGTGCGCCTCGTCGACGACGAGGAGCCCGAGCCGGCGCACCAGCGCGGGCAGCTGCTGCTCGCGGAAGGCCGGGTTGTTGAGCCGCTCGGGCGAGACGAGCAGCACATCGACCTCGTCGGCGTCGAGCCGCTGCAGCACCTCGCCCCACTCGTGCGCGTTGGTCGAGTTGATCGAGACAGCACGCACGCCGGCCCGTTCGGCGGCGGCGACCTGGTCGCGCATGAGTGCGAGCAGCGGCGAGACCAGCACGGTCGGTCCGGCGCCCGCCTTCCGCAGGAGCAGCGTCGCCACGAAGTACACGGCCGACTTGCCCCAGCCCGTGCGCTGCACGACGAGCGCGCGCCGGCGCCCCTCGACGAGCGCCTCGATCGCCTCGTACTGACCGTCGTGGAACTCCGCGTCGTCACGGCCGACGAGGTCTCGAAGCGCTTGGAGGGCGGCGGCGCGAGTCATGGTCGAGGCGGTTCGGTCAGCGGCGGCGGGATCCGTCATCGGTCCAGCATCGCGGATGCCCCTGACAGCGGCATGCGCATCGCGACGGGCGAGCGCCGACGCGCAACAACCGTGTCTCGGAAGCATCACGACGCCTTGCGGATGCCCGGCCACGCAACGTATCGTCGAGGGAACCGAAATAGTGACCGAATGGTCGGTCATGAAGTCGACCCACTCAGCGACGAGAACCCGAACAGGGCTCAAAGGAGAGACCATCATGCATCGTGCAGCGCGCCGACTGCTCGTACCCGCCGCGGTCGCGGCATCCATCGCCCTCGCCCTGGCCGGTTGCACGACCTCGAACTTCGGCGGCGAGGAGGGCGGCGGTGACGGGGCGACCGAAGACGGGCCCATCAAGATCGGAGCCGTGCTCGACATCACCGGCGTCGGCGCGAACCTCGGCGTCCCCGAGCAGAACACCCTGAACATGCTCGCCGAGCAGGTCAACGCCGACGGCGGGATCAACGGCCGCGAGGTCGAGCTCATCATCAAGGACAACCAGTCCACCGAGGACGGCGCAGCTCGCGCCACGACGCAGCTCATCGAGAACGACGACGTCGACCTCATCATCGGCGCCTCGCGCACCGGCCCGAGCCTCGCCATGCGTCCGCTCGTCGAGGCCGCCCAGGTCCCGACCATCTCGGTCGCCGCGAACGCCGCGATCGTCGACGGCTCCGAGTGGGTCTTCAAGACCGCGCAGAACGACCTCGTCGTGCTCGAGCGCATCCTCGACGACGCGGAGGCCAAGGGCTACACCAAGATCGCCCTCGCCCGCGACGCCACCGGATTCGGCGAGGGCATCGCCGACATCATCACCGAGCTCGGCGAGGAGCGCGGCATCACGCTCACCGCGACCGAGGCGTTCGAGCCCAGCGCCACCGACTTCACCGCGCAGATGACGAACCTCCGTTCGGCCGACGCCGACGCGGTCATCATCTGGGGCATCACGCCCTCGGCCGGCCTCGCGCAGGCCGCCTTCGTGCAGATCGGCGTGAACAAGCCCGTCTACCAGTCGCACGGTGTCGCGAACGACGCGTTCTTCGAGGCCGCCGGGCCCGCCGCCGAGGGCGTCATCGCGCCGATGGGGCGCCTCCTCGTCGCCGACCAGCTTCCCGCCGACGACCCGCAGAAGGAGGTCATCGACCAGTTCATCGCCGACTACACCGAGGAGTTCGGGAGCTCGCCGTCGAGCTTCGCGGGCCACGCATACGACGCGTTCAAGATCGGCGTCGCCGCGATCGAGGAGGCCGGAACCGACCCCGAGGCCCTGCGCGACGCCATCGAGGCGACGAGCGACTTCGTCGGCATCTCGGGCGTGTTCACGATGACCCCCGACAACCACTCCGGGCTCACCGCCGATGCGCTCATCATGGCGATCGCCGAGGGCGGCCGTTGGACCCTCAACGAGGAATGAGCGTCACCCGTTGATCGACTTCCTCCAGCTGACGGCGGCAGGGCTGTCGCAGGGCTCCGTGTACGCCCTGCTCGCCGTCGGCCTCATCGCCACCTACACGGTGCGCCACGTCGTGAACATCGCCCAGGGCGACTACGCGACGCTGGCCGGCCTCGGCAGCATCTCGCTCGTCACGGCCGGGCTGCCGCTGCCCGTCGCGATCCTCATCGCGCTCGTCTCGGTGACGCTCGCGTCGGTGCTCATCGAACGCCTCGTGATCTCCCGCGTGAAGAACCTGACCACCCTGGTCTCGATCATCCTCACGCTCGGCGTCTCGACGCTGCTGCAGGCGATCATGCTGCTCATCTGGGGTGCGGAGGGCCGGCGACTGCCGGCCTTCCCGGGCAGCGACCTGAACCTCGGCGGCGTCAGCATCCGCTCGCAGGAGCTCTGGATGCTCGGCGCCCTCGTGGTGGTCGGCGGCGGCGTGCTGCTCTTCTACGAGAAGACCCGGTGGGGCAAGGCGCTCCGCGCGAGCGCCGAGCAGCCGGTGGCCGCGCGCATCGTGGGCATCTCGCCGGCCGTGGCATCCGTCATCGCGTTCGCGATCGCCGGCTTCGTGGGCGCGGCGGCCGGCGTGGTCTCCTCGCCGATCTACCTCTCGATCTGGTCGGGCGGGCTGCTGCTCGGCCTCAAGGGGTTCGTCGCGGCCGTGCTCGGCGGGCTCGTCTCGTTCCGGGCGGCCATCGTCGGCGCCCTGCTGCTCGGCATCATCGAGTCGTACGTCGCCGGCTACGTGGCATCCGGTTGGAAGGACGCGGTCGCGTTCTTCATCCTCATCATCGTGCTCATCATCCGCCCGGCCGGTCTCGTGCTGCGCCCGAACGCCGTGAGGGTCTGAGATGTCCTACCTGAACAAGGCCGCGACGAGGTCGAAATCGGGCTTCTGGCCGAACAACCGCGGCACGATCATCGGGGTCGCCGTGCTCGCGGTGATCATCCTGATCGTGCCGTTCACCGCGAACTCGTCGATGATGAACATCGCGGTCTTCTCGCTGATCTTCGCGCTGCCCGCGATCGGGCTCTCGCTGCTCATGGGCCTCGCCGGCCAGGTCTCGCTCGGACAGGCGGCGTTCTTCGCGATCGGCGCCTACACGCACGCGATCCTGCTGCAGAAGTTCGAGATGCCGGGCCCGGTGGCCGCGGTGGGCGGCGTCGTCGCGGCGATGCTCGCGGCGCTGCTCGTCGGCCTGCCGATGCTGCGCCTGCGCGGTCACTACCTCGCGCTCGCGACGCTCGGCCTCGGCTTCATCGTCATGATCGCGGTGCGCGAGTGGGAGTTCACCGGTCGCACGACGGGCATCTACGGCTACGGCCGGCCCGAGGTCTTCGGCATCCCGATCGACAACAACGGCCTCTTCTTCTGGTTCGTGGCGCCGTTCGTGCTCATCGGCCTCGTGCTGGCGCTGAACCTGACGCGTTCGCGCGCCGGCCGGGCGCTCTCGGCCGTGAACGATTCGGAGCTGGCGGCCGAGTCGCTCGGCGTGAACACGTACGCGCTGCGCGTGAAGGTGTTCACGCTGTCGGCCGGGTTCGCGGGGCTCGGCGGCGTGTTCTACGCGTACCAGGTGCAGATCGTCTCGCCCCAGGTCGCCGAGTTCCACGTCTCGGTCGAGATCCTGCTGATGGTCGTCATCGGCGGACTCGGCTCGGTGTGGGGCGCGATCGCCGGCGCATTCATCGTGGAACTCCTCTCCGAGGGCCTGCGAGACCTGATCCCGGCGATCATCCCCGGCGCGACGGGCGAGGTGCAGCTCATCGGCTACGGCCTCGTGCTCATCCTCGTCATCCTGCTGCTGCCGGGCGGGCTCTACCAGGTCGTGCTCACGGCGCGCGCGGCGATCGTGCGCGCGTGGCGTCGTCGATCCGAATCGGCGGATGCCTCGGCGGCTGCGCCGCCCGACGGCACCGCCGACACCGGGGCGGGCGAGGTGCCCACCCGTGCGTTCGGCGGCCTGCCCGGCGAAGCACGGGGCGACGGTGGGTTGGGTTCCGACGCGCTGGGCGGAGGCGTCGGTGGCGGCGTCGAGGGTGCCGTGCCGGCCCTGCCGGCCGTCGCCACGCCGGTCGCGGCCGGGGAACCGATCCTCGAGGTGCGCGGACTCACCAAGCGCTACGGCGGCGTCGTCGCCGTCGACGACGTGAGCTTCGCGGTGCCCGCCGGTCGCATCATGGGCCTCATCGGCCCGAACGGCGCGGGCAAGACGACGTGCTTCAACATGATCACGGGTGCGATCGCCCCGACCACCGGGACCGTGACGTTCCTCGGCGAGGAGATCCAGGGCCGCAAGCCCCACGTCGGCGCCGAACGGGGCCTCACCCGCACCTTCCAGAACCTGCAGGTGTTCTCATCGACGGATGTCGTCGGCAACGTCTACATGGGCCGGTACCGCAAGGGGCGCGCCGGCATCCTCCGCGGCATGCTCGGCCTGCAGGGTCGCGAGCAGTACCGCCACGAGGCGATCGCGCGCGACATCCTCGACTCGATGCGACTCGGCGAGTTCGCCGAGCTCGCGGCGGGCGACCTGCCGTTCGGGCGCCAGCGCATGATGGAGGTGTGCCGGGCGCTCGCCGCCGAACCCGCGCTGCTGCTGCTCGACGAGCCGATGGCCGGGCTCTCGGGCCAGGAGCGCGAGATGCTCGCGGCGCTGCTTCGCCGACTGCGCGACGCCGGCCTGACCATCGTGCTCGTCGAGCACGACGTCGCGCAGGTCATGGCGCTCGCCGACTCGGTCGCGGTGCTCGACGACGGCGTGCTCATCGCGCACGGCGACCCCGAGACGGTCCGCAACGACCCGGCGGTCATCGTCGCCTACCTCGGCACCGATGCCGAAGAGGCCGAGGCCGAGCTGAAGGAACTGGAGGAGCAGGCATGATGCTCGCGGTACGAGGGCTCGACGCCGGTTACGGCAAGCTCGCCATCCTCCACGACGTGAGCCTCGACGTCGCCGCGGGCGAGATCGTCACCGTGGTCGGGTCGAACGGCGCCGGCAAGACGACGCTGCTTCGCGCGCTCAACGGGATCATCCGGCCTACCGCGGGCACGGTCACGCTCGACGGCATCGACATCGCGGGGCGCGCGACCGAGAAGATGGCGGCCCTCGGGCTCATGCACGTGCCCGAGAACCGGCTCTGCTTCCCGTCGCTCTCGGTGCGCGACAACCTCAACCTCGGCGCGTGGAGCCGCGGCGGCAAGGGCGACCTCGCCGCCGTGCTCGAACTGTTCCCGCGGCTCGAGCCGCGCCTCGGCCAGGCCGCGGGCACGCTCTCGGGCGGCGAGCAGCAGATGGTCGCGATCGGCCGGGGGCTCATGGCCTCGCCGAAGGCGATCATCCTCGACGAGCCGTCGATCGGGCTGGCGCCGAAGGTCGTCGCCGAGATCATGCGCGTGCTCACCGAGCTGCGCTCGCGCGGACTCGCCGTGCTCCTCGTCGAGCAGAACGTGCGCGCCTCGTTCGGCATCGCCGACCGTGCGGTCGTCATGCAGCGCGGCCGGGTCGTGCTCGAGGGAACGCCGGCCGAGCTCGTCGAGCTGCCCGAGGTGCGCAACGCCTACCTCGGCGGGGCGGCCGCGTAGGGGCCGGCCGGTCGCGGAGCGGCAGGAGGAGCCGCGCGTGTGCGGCGGGCCGGAGCGGCGTCCTTGACGTCGTCGCTCCGGCCCTCCACGCTGGGGGCATGGCTGAACCGAAGAGGACCGCGGCACGCGGCGCATCGTTCTGGATCTGCTACGTCGTCGTCCTCATCGGGGCGGGGGTCGGCCTCGCGCACACGAGCGGCGCGATCGTCGACCAGGGCCTCGGCGATGCCGACGCCCTCTTCGCCGCGGCCCGTAGCATCGCGATCTTCGTGCTCGCACTCGTGGCACCGATGTTCCGTTCCGACGACGCGCTGCTCGCGGTCGCGGTGGTGCTGACCATCGTGCTCGGCATCGACGCCTTCATCGGCGCGATGCACGGCAATGTCTGGATCTCGGCGTCGTCGGTGGTGCTGTGCCTCGGCACGCTCGTCGCCGCCACGTTCGTCGCGCGCAGCGATCGGATTCGCGACCGCGCCTGAGGCAGGCGAGTGGCGGGGCCCGGGCCGCCATGCCATAATTACTTTCCGAACGCTCGGTCAGTAAAACGCTCCGTCGGTGAACCTGACCGGTTCGAACCCACGACAACGCAGTCAGGAGCCCACATGCCCGAGGCCTTCCTCGTCGGCGGCGTGCGCACGCCCGTCGGCCGCTACGGCGGCGCGCTCGCCGGGGTCCGCCCCGACGACCTCGCCGCCCTCGTCGTCGGCGAGCTCGTGCGGCGCACCGAACTCGACCGGGCGGGCGAGCTCGGCGCGATCGACGAGGTGATCCTCGGCGCCGCCAACCAGGCCGGTGAGGACAACCGCAATGTCGGGCGGATGTCGGTGCTCCTCGCGGGCCTGCCCGACGAGGTCCCGGGCATCACGGTGAACCGGCTCTGCGCCTCGGGCCTGTCGGCGATCACGATGGCCGCGCAGGCCATCCGCGCGGGCGACGCCGACCTGATCATCGCGGGCGGCGTCGAGTCGATGACGCGCGCGCCGTGGGTGCAGGCCAAGCCCGAGAAGGCCTGGGCGAAGCCGGGCGCCGCCTACGACACCTCGATCGGCTGGCGCTTCCCGAACCCGAAGCTGCTCGCGCGCGACAAGGCCACCTACGCCATGCCCGAGACGGCCGAGGAGGTCGCCCGCGTCGACGGCATCACGCGCGACGAGGCCGACGCCTTCGCGCTGCGATCGCAGCAGCGCGCGGCCGCCGCCATCGCGGGCGGGCGGTTCGAGGCCGAGATCGTGGGGGTGCCGACCCACCGCGGCGAGGTGCTCGTCGACGAGGGTCCGCGCCCCGAGACCACGCTCGAGGCGCTCGCCGCGCTGCGTCCGGTCGTGCCCGGCGGCTCGGTCGTGACGGCCGGCAACTCGAGCTCGCTCAACGACGGCGCCTCGGCGATCCTCGTCGCGAGCGGCGCCGCCGTCGAGCGTTACGGCCTCGCCCCGCGTGCGCGGGTCGTGGTCGGCACGAGCGCCGGCCTCGCCCCCGAGATCATGGGCCTCGGCCCGGTGCCGGCGACCGAGAAGGCGCTCGAGCGATCGGGCCTCGCCGTCGACGACCTCGGCTCGATCGAGCTGAACGAGGCGTTCGCGACCCAGTCGCTCGCGTCGATGCGCCGGCTCGGCCTCGATGAGGCGCGCGTCAATGCCGATGGCGGAGCCATCGCGCTCGGGCATCCGCTCGGGTCATCCGGTTCGCGACTCGTCGTCACCCTGCTGGGCCGCATGGAGCGCGAGGACTCGCGATACGGCCTCGCGACGATGTGCGTCGGCGTCGGCCAGGGTGCCGCGCTGATCGTGGAGCGCGTGTGATGGGCCCCGATACGTTCGCCGACGCTCGCTCCTCGACCGGCGATGGAAGTCCGCTGCGCGTCGAGCGCCTCGACGACCGCGTGGTCGCGACGCTCGACCGCCCCGAACGGCGCAACGCGATCGACCAGGCCACCGTCGACGCGCTGCACGCGCTGTGCGCCGAGCTCGAGGCCGAGCCGCGCATCCTCATCCTCACGGGCGCCGGCGGCGTGTTCGCATCCGGCGCCGACATCGCCGAGCTGCGAGACCGTCGCGCCGACGACGCGCGCCGCGGCATCAACGCGAACGCGTTCATCCGCGTCGCCGAACTGCCCATGCCCGTGATCGCCGCGCTCGACGGGTACGCGCTCGGCGGCGGGGCCGAACTCGCGTACGCGGCCGACATCCGCATCGCGACGCCCGCGCTCAAGATCGGCAACCCCGAGACGGGGCTCGGCATCATCGCCGCGGCCGGCGCCAGCTGGAGGCTGAAGGAGATCGTGGGCGACGCGAGGGCCGCCGAGCTGCTGCTCACCGGCCGCACGGTCGAGGCCGACGAAGCGCTCGCGATCGGGCTCGTCTCGTCGCTGCACGCGGAATCCGAGCTGCTGGCGGCCGCACACGCCGTCGCCGACCGCATCGCACGCAACGATCGCGCGGCCACCATGGCGACCAAGCGGGTCATGCGCCTGCCGCGGGCCGCGCACCCCGACGCCGACCTCGCCGAACAGGCCGAACTCTTCGAGAGCCCCGAGAAGATGCGGCGGATGACGGAGTTCCTCGAGCGGAGGCGGACGTGAGCGACATGGGTGAGATCGGTACGCGTCCTCCTTCGTCGGGCGCTCCTCGATCGACGGCTTCGTCCGGCGCTCCTCGATCGACGCGAGCCGGGGCGCCGGCCGACGTGGGCGTGCTCGGCGGCGGTCGCATGGGCGCGGGCATCGCGCACGCGTTCCTGCTCGCGGGGTCGCGCGTGACGGTCGTCGAGCGCGATGCGGATGCCGCGGCCGCGGCCCGCGCGCGCGTCCTCGAGTCCGTCGAGGCCTCCGTCGCCCGTGGCACCGCCGACCACGACGCGGCCGCCTACGCGAGCCGCTTCGCGACGAGCACCGACCTCGGCGACTTCGCGCGCTGCGGCCTCGTCGTCGAGGCCGTGCCCGAGGACCTCGAGCTGAAGATCGCGGCGCTCACGCGAGTCGAGGCCGTGCTCGGCGCCGACGCGGCCCTCGCCTCGAACACGTCATCGATCTCGATCGACGAGCTCGCGGCCCTGCTCGACCGGCCCTCGCGCTTCCTCGGCATGCACTTCTTCAACCCCGTGCCGGCCTCGCAGCTCGTCGAGATCGTGCGCGGCGCCGCCACCGACGCCGCCCTGGTCGCCGACGCGCGCGAGTGGGTGCGGGCGATCGGCAAGACCCCGATCGTCGTCGCGGACGCGCCGGGCTTCGCCTCGTCGCGCCTCGGCGTCGCGCTCGGGCTCGAGGCGATCCGCATGCTCGAGGACGGCGTCGCGAGCGCCGAGGACATCGACGCCGCCATGACGCTCGGATACAAGCATCCGGTGGGCCCGCTGCGGCTCACCGACCTCGTCGGACTCGACGTGCGGCTCGGCATCGCCGAGTACCTCTCGTCGACGCTCGGCGAGCGATTCGCGCCGCCCGCGCTGCTGCGCCGCATGGTCGCCGAGGGCGACCTCGGCCGCAAGACCGGCCGCGGCTTCTACACCTGGGATGCCCCGTGAGCGTGCGCCCGACCCCCGACCCCAGCATCTGCGCCACTTCGGCGGCGTCCGCGCCAGTCATGGTGGCGCGCAGGCCCGCGAAGTGGCGCAGCGGCCACGTGCGAACAAGGAGAGACACCCGATGACCGAGATCCTGCCCAGCTACGTCCGAGGCGAGTGGTGGACCCCCGAGACCTCGGCCGAGGCATCCGCCGCCGAGGTGCACGACGCGTCGACCGGTGAACTCGTGGCGCGCGTGTCGACCGAGGGCCTCGACCTGGGCGCCGCGCTGGAGTACGCGCGCACGGTCGGCCAGGGCTCACTCGGCGAGCTCACCTTCCACCAGCGGGCCGTGCTGCTGAAGCAGATGGCCCTCGCGCTCACCGAGCGCAAGGACGAGCTCTACGCCGTCTCGAGCCGCACCGGTGCGACGAAGCAGGACTCGTGGGTCGACGTCGACGGCGGCATCGGCGTGCTCTTCACGTACTCGGGCAAGGGTCGGCGCGAACTGCCGAACGCCAAGGTGTACGTCGACGGCGCGGTCGAGAACCTCTCGAAGGACGGCTCATTCCTCGGCCGGCATATCTACACGCGCCTGCCGGGCGTCGCCGTGCAGATCAACGCCTTCAACTTCCCGGTCTGGGGCTCGCTCGAGAAGTTCGCACCCGCGTTCCTCGCCGGCGTGCCGACGCTCGTGAAGCCCGCGACCCCGACCGGATACCTCACCGAGGCGTATGTGCGCATCCTCGTCGAATCGGGCCTGCTCCCCGACGGGTCGCTGCAGATCGTCTCGGGCAGCGTGCCCGACCTGTTCGACCACCTGCGCCTCGGCGACCTCGTGGCCTTCACCGGCTCGGCCTCCACCGCCGAGCGTCTGCGCGCCCACCCCGCCGTGCAGACCGGCGGCGTGCGGTTCACGGTCGAGACCGACTCCATCAACGCCAGCGTCCTCGGCACCGATGCGGTCGCCGGCACCCCCGAGTTCGACGCGTACGTCAAGCAGCTCGTCGTCGAGATGACCTCGAAGGCGGGGCAGAAGTGCACTGCGATCCGACGGGCGATCGTGCCCGAGGCATCCGTCGACGCCGTCATCGACGCGGTGCGCGCGCGCATCGCCGAGCGCGTCGTCGTCGGCGACCCGCGCGCCGAAGGCGTGACGATGGGGCCACTCGCCTCGCTCACCCAGCGCGACGAGGTGCTCCGCCAGGTCGGCAAGCTCGAGCAGGCGGGCGGCGAGCTCGTGATCGGCTCGACGGATGCCCCGGCCGTGATGCGCACCGACGGCACCACCGGCGTGGCATCCGACGGCGCGTTCGTCTCGCCGATGCTGCTGCGATTCGCGGATGCCTCGAGCCCCGCCCTGCACGAGGTGGAGGCCTTCGGGCCCGTCGCATCCGTCGTCGGGTATACGTCGCTCGCCGAGGCGGCCGCGCTGGTCGCCCGAGGCGGCGGTTCGCTCGTGACGAGCGTCGCGACGCACGACCCCGAGGTCGCCGTCGCGCTCGCGTCGGGCATCGCCGCGTACAACGGGCGCGTGCTGTTCCTCGACCGCGACGACGCGCGCAGCTCGACGGGCCACGGCTCGCCGCTGCCGAACCTCGTCCACGGCGGCCCCGGCCGCGCGGGTGGCGGCGAGGAGCTCGGCGGCATCCGCGCCGTGCTGCACCACATGCAGCGGACGGCCGTGCAGGGCTCGCCCGAGATGCTGACCGCCCTCACCGGCGTCTGGCACGCGGGCGCGGCGGCCCGGCCCGAGGGCGAGCACCCGTTCCGCAAGTCGCTCGCCGAACTCCGCATCGGCGACCAGGTCGTGAGCGGCTCGCGCACCGTGAGCCTCGAGGACATCGAGGCCTTCGCCGAGTTCACCGGCGACACCTTCTACGCCCACATGGACGAGGAAGCCGCCGCCGCGAACCCGTTCTTCCCGGGCCGCGTGGCGCACGGGTACCTCCTCGTGTCGTGGGCGGCGGGCCTCTTCGTGGATGCCGCACCCGGCCCCGTGCTCGCGAATTACGGCCTCGAGAACCTGCGCTTCATCACGCCCGTCTCGCCCGGCGACTCGGTGCGCGTCGAACTGACCGCCAAGCAGATCTCGCCTCGCGAAACCGACGAGTACGGCGAGGTGCGCTGGGACGCGGTCTTGAAGAACCAGCGCGACGAGCTCGTCGCGACCTACGACGTGCTGACGCTGGTCGCGAAGACGCGGGAGGCGCAGCCGGCTTAGGCGAGGCGCGGCGGCTGCTTAGGGCCACAGCCGGTGCCGCCGTGCGGGCCGCCGGGGAATACGGCATCCGCCCGATGCCCGGCCGGCACCTCAGCGACGAGTCTGGGATGACCAAGCCGGATCGGAGTCGCCATGTTCATCTCGGAGTACGCCTTCCCCCACCTCGTCGCCGACCACGACGCCCGACTGGAGCGGGAACTCGAGCACCGCCGGGTCGCCGCCGAACGCCGCGAGGAGCGCGCGGTCGCCGAGGTGCCCGAGGGCTCGCACGCTCGCCGGAGCCGTCGCGCGAGCCACCGGGCCGCGTCGATGCATCGGGCGCGACCCGCTTGAGTCGAGCCTGCCGCGTGTCGGCGGGCGCTGGCAGAATCGGGCCATGAGTGCGCAGATCGGCACGCCCGGCGGTACGCCGGAACGGCCGGCCATCTTCTTCTCGGGGCCCGAAGAGTTCCGGGCCTGGCTCGAGGCGAACCACGACACGGCGACCGAGCTGTGGATGGGGCTGTACAAGCGGCACGTCGCCGATCGCCCCATCACGTGGGAGCAGGCGGTGCCCGAGGCGCTCTGCTTCGGCTGGATCGACTCGGTCGCCCAGCGCATCGACGACGACGCGGTGCGCCAACGCTGGTCTCCGCGCAAGCCCTCGAGCATCTGGTCGGCCGTCAACATCGCGCACATCGAGCGGCTCACGGCCGAGGGGCGGATGCATCCGGCCGGCATCGCCGCCTTCGAACGGCGGCGGGCCGACCGCACGGGCGTCTACTCGCACGAGAGCCCGGCGAAGGAGTGGACCGACGAGCAGGCGGCGCGCCTGGCCGCGAACCCGGCTGCCGCGGCGTTCTGGGCGGCCGCGACGCCGTCGTATCGACGGCAGGTCGCGCACTGGGTGCTCACCGCGAAGCAGGAGGCGACCCGCGAACGCCGGTTCCAGCAGGTCATCGACCAGAGCGCGGCCGGCGAGCTGGTCTCGTTCCAGCGCTACGGCGAGACGCCGAAGTGGGCGGTCAAGGCGGCCGAGGCGGCCGCCGCGGCCCGAGATGCCGAAACGCGCGACTCCCAGGGCCGCCGGGCCCCTGCGGCCGACCCCGAAGCCTGACCGCCTGCTTCGCTCCTCAGCCGAGCAGCTGTTCGACGCGGTTCGAGGTCGGCATGCGCAGGCCGTCGAGCGCGATCGCGATGACGTCGTCGGCGAGGCGGTCGGCGTCCTCCTCGCCGCCAGGGCGGTACCACTCGACGATCGAGTTGATCATCCCGAACAGCAGCCGCTCGACGATGCGCACGTCGATGTCCGAGCGCAGGGTGCCCTCGGCCTGCGCCTCGGCGACGAGGGCGGTCACGCGCTTGTCGAACGCGCGCCGGCGCCCGAGCGCGCGACGCTCGACCTCGGTGTTGCCCCGCACGCGCAGGAGCAGCGTGACCGACGGGAGCTGGTCGACGAGCACGTGCACGGCGCCGCGGAGCACGCGATCGAGCCGGTCGGCGGCGCGGGAGCCTGCGGCGTCCGTCTCGTCGACGACGCGCTCGAGCGCGCTCAGGGCGGTGTCGAGCGCGCGATCGAGGATCTCGTCCTTCGACGCGAAGTGGTGGTAGATCGCCGACTTCGAGAGGCCGAGCCGCTCGGCGAGCACGCCCATCGACGTCGCGTCGTAGCCGTACTCGTTGAAGGCCGCGATCGCGACGTCGAGGATCCCCTGCTGGTCGTAGCCGGGGCGCCCCCTGCGGAGGGATCCGTTCTCAGACATCGCCCTCATCCTCGCATCTCGCCCGTCCGGAGGGCCGTTGCGCCACTTCCGGAGTCTCCGCGCCACCTGAACCGGCGCGACGAGTGCCGAAGTGGCGCGGAGCGCAGAGGCCGCGGCGCGGCTCAGCGCAGGTCGTACACACGCCGGTACTTGCCCTCGCTGCGCGGCAGCGCGCCGGGCTCCTCGAGCTGCACCTCGACGCTCGTGCCGATGTGCACCTTGATCTTCTGGGCGAGCACGACGGCGGCCGCTTCGCAGGTCTCCCGTGAGAGGTCGGGGTGGCGTTCGATGCGCACCTTCATGGCGTCCATACGGCCGGCCTTCGTCAGCTCGAGGATGAAGTGCGGCGTCAGCGTCTCGATGCCGAGCACGAGTTCCTCGATCTGCGTCGGGAAGAGGTTCACCCCGCGCAGGATGATCATGTCGTCGTTGCGGCCGGTGATCTTCTCCATGCGGCGCATGCCGGGGCGTGCCGTGCCCGGCAGAAGGCGGGTGAGGTCGCGCGTGCGGTAGCGGATGACCGGGAACGCCTCCTTGGTGAGCGACGTGAAGACGAGCTCGCCCATCTCGCCGTCGGGCAGCGGGGTGCCGGTGTCGCCGTCGATGATCTCGGGCAGGAAGTGGTCCTCCCAGAGGTGCGGGCCGTCCTTCGTCTCGACGCACTCGTTGCCGACGCCCGGGCCCATCACCTCGCTGAGTCCGTAGATGTCGAGCGCGTCGATGCCGAGGCGCTGCTCGAGCTCGTGGCGCATCTCGTTCGTCCACGGCTCGGCGCCGAGCACGCCGACCTTCAGCGATGTCGAGCGTGGGTCGATGCCCTGCTCGACCATGCAGTCGGCGATCGTCAGCAGGTAGCTCGGCGTGCACAGGATCGCGTCGGGCTCGAAGTCGCGGATGAGCTGCACCTGGCGCGCGGTCTGCCCGCCCGACATCGGGATCACGGTCGCGCCGAGCGCCTCGATGCCCGCGTGGGCGCCGAGCCCGCCCGTGAACAGCCCGTAGCCGTACGCATTGTGCACCTTCATGCCACGCCGGATGCCGCTCGCGCGCAGTGACCGCGCGACGAGCGAAGCCCAGCGCTCGAGGTCGCCCTTCGTGTAGCCCACGACGGTCGGGCGCCCGGTGGTGCCGCTCGACGCGTGGATGCGCGCCACCTGTTCCATCGGCACGGCGAACATGCCGAACGGGTAGGTCTCGCGCAGGTCGGCCTTGGTCGTGAACGGCAGCTTCGCGATGTCGTCGAGCGAACGGATGTCACTCGGGTGCACGCCCGCCTCGTCGAACTTGCGCGTGTACAGCGGGACGTTCGCGTAGGCGTGCCGCACGGTCTGCTGCAACCGCTCGAGTTGCAGCGCCTCGAGCTCGGTGCGGGACATCCGCTCCTCGGGGTCGAGGTCGGCGGGCGCCGGCGGCGCGATGCCGGAGACGCTGGTCGTGTGGGGGAGGGTCGTCGTCGACACGGGGGGCTCCTGGGTTGGATTCGTGGTCTCGATACGCTTCGCGCTACTCGACCGACGATCGGTTGGTCGAGAGCGAGCGGCCGCGGAACTCCGCGACGGCGTCGCCGTGCTCGTCGACGATCGAGACGTCGTAGAGGCCGGTGCGGCCCGAGCGCGTGCGGCGTACCGCGGTGGCGGTGAGCGTCTGCCCGGCGACGGTCGACTTCAGGAATGTGATGTCGGCCCCGGCGGCGACGGTGACCGCGTCGTCTTCATTGCACGCGATGGCGAACGCCGTGTCGGCGAGCGTGAACACGAGCCCGCCGTGGGTGATGCGGAACCCGTTCGTCATGTCCTCGCGCACGCGCATCGACACGACCGCGAGGCCGGGTTCGTCGCGTTCGACGACCATGCCGAGCGAGGCGGAGGCGAGGTCGCGCTGCATCATCGCGCGGGTCGGGCGCGGGGCATCCGTCGCCGGATCGCCGGCCTCGGTTGCTTCGGCGGTGGCTTGCGTTGCGGCATCCGTCATTGGCGACTCCTCATCGAGTTCGGCGCCCGTTGCAGCGGCGCTGGAATCGACTATATACTAACTGAACGATCGGTTAGTAATACCGGATGCCACGCGTTCGGTACCGAGCACACAGGAGTCGATGATGACCGCACCCGCAGACCTGAGCGTGGCCGGCGACCCGCAGGCCGCCGAGGCCGGCCGGGCCCGGTTCGACGAGCTCATCGCGGCAGACTCGCGCGTCGAGCCCCGCGACTGGATGCCCGAGGCGTACCGCAAGACCCTCATCCGCCAGATCAGCCAGCACGCGCACTCCGAGATCATCGGCATGCAGCCCGAGTCGAACTGGATCACGCGCGCGCCGAGCCTGAAGCGCAAGGCGATCCTCATGGCCAAGGTGCAGGACGAGGCGGGCCACGGCCTCTACCTCTACTCGGCCGCGCAGACGCTCGGCATCTCGCGCGACGAGATGATGGCCCAGCTCATCGAGGGCCGCGCGCGCTACTCGTCGATCTTCAACTACCCGACGCCGACGTGGGCCGACATGGGTGCGATCGGATGGCTCGTCGACGGCGCCGCGATCTGCAACCAGGTGCCGCTGTGCCGGGCGTCGTACGGTCCGTACGGGCGCGCGATGGTGCGCATCTGCAAGGAGGAGTCGTTCCACCAGCGGCAGGGATTCGAGATCCTGCTCGAGCTCATGCAGGGCACCGAGGCGCAGCGACAGATGGCGCAGGACGCGGTGGACCGCTGGTACTGGCCGAGCCTCATGATGTTCGGCCCGCCCGACGAGCAGTCGCCGAACTCGGCGCAGTCGATGGCGTGGAACATCAAGCGGTTCTCGAACGACGACCTGCGCCAGCGCTTCGTCGGCATGCTCGTGCCGCAGGCCGAGGTGCTCGGCGTCACCCTGCCCGACCCGAACCTCGCCTGGAACGAGGCCGAGCAGCGCTACGACATGAGCGAGATCGACTGGACCGAGTTCGAGGAGGTGCTCGCCGGCCGCGGTCCCGCGAACGCCGAGCGCCTGCGGCGTCGCCGCGAGGCCCACGACGAGGGCGCGTGGGTGCGCGAAGCCGCCGCCGAGTACGCCCGCAAGCAGGCCGAGCAGAGCGCCGCGGCATGACCGGCGGTCGAGTGCAGCGCATCGAGACCTCGAGGAGACCTTCATGAGCACCCCCGGCGAGACGGGCACCGAGCCCTGGCCCCTCTGGGAGGTCTTCGTCCGCGCCAACCGCGGCCTCAGCCACGTGCACGTCGGGTCGCTGCACGCGCCCGACGCCGACATGGCCGTGCGCAATGCGCGCGACCTCTACACGCGCCGCAACGAGGGCGTGTCGATCTGGGTCGTGCCCGCCGTCGCGATCACCACGAGCGACCCCGACGCGAAGGGCGCGTTCTTCGAGAGCCCGGCGGGCAAGAACTACCGGCACGCCGTGTACTACACGAAGTCCGAGGGGGTGAAGCACCTGTGAGCGAGCAGACCCACGGCGACGTCACCGTCGACCGGGTCGAGCTCGCCGAGGAGCTCGCCGGTGCCGGCCTCACCGGCACCGGTTCCACCGCGTCACCGGATGCCGCGGAGTACGCCCTCCGGCTCGGCGACGACGCCCTCGTGCTCGCGCAGCGGCTCGGCATGTGGATCACGCGCGCCCCCGAGCTCGAGGAGGACGTCGCCCTCGGCAACATCGGCCTCGACCTCATCGGTCACGCCCGCTCGCTGCTGCACTACGCGGGCACCGCCACGGGACGCACCGAAGACGACCTCGCCTACTGGCGCGACGAACCCGAGTGGCGCAACGCCTGGCTGTTCGAGCAGCCCAACGGCGACTTCGCGCACACGATCGCGCGTCAGCTCGTGGCATCCGCCTACCTGTTCGAGCTCTACGGCGACCTCGCCGACTCGACCGACCCGACGCTCGCCGCGATCGCGGCGAAAGCGGTGAAGGAGGTCGACTACCACCGCGACCACGCCGTGCAGTGGACCCTGCGGCTCGCGGGCGGCACCGACGAGTCGCGCCGGCGCATGATCGTCGCGATCGCCGACACCTGGCCGTACGTCGACGAGCTGTTCGAGGACGACGAGCTCGTCGAGCGCCTCGAAGCCTCCGGCGTCGCGGTGCGGCCGTCGTCGCTCCGCGAGCGGTTCGACGCCGCGATCGACGCGGTGTTCGACGAGGCGCGCCTCGAGCGGCCCACCGGTCGCACGGCGTTCATCGCCGCGGGCCGCGGTCGGCACGGCGGCCACACCGAGCACCTCGGTCCGCTCCTCGCGGAGATGCAGGTGCTGGCGCGACAGCATCCGGGGGCGTCATGGTGACGGGCGCGGTGGCTCGGCCCACGGCGGCCGACGTCTGGGCGGTCGCGGCGACGGTGACCGATCCCGAGATCCCGGTGCTCACCATCGAAGACCTGGGCGTGCTGCGCTCGGTCGAGGTCGGCGACGACGGCGCGGTGCGCGTCGCGCTGACGCCGACGTACAGCGGATGCCCCGCGCTCGACGCGATGCGCGACGACGTGCTGCTCGCGCTCACGCACGCGGGGTTCGACGACGTCACCGTCGACCTCGTGCTCGCACCAGCGTGGACCACCGACTGGATGACCGAGGCCGGCAAGGAGAAGCTGCGCCGCTACGGCATCCAGGCGCCGACGGGCAAGGCCGCCGCACGCGACGCCGGGCCCGTGCGCGTGCAGCTGGCCGTCAAGTGCCCCCGCTGCGACTCGCTGAACACGCGCGAGCTCGCCCGCTTCGGGTCGACGTCGTGCAAGGCGCTGTACGAGTGCCGCGACTGCCTCGAGCCCTTCGACTACTTCAAGGTGCTCTGATGGCGGCCGCGAACCTCGGCGCCACCCGACCGGCGGTGGATGTCGCCGAGGCGTTCCTCGCCGCGACGGTCGGGGGCGAGGCATCCGCCCGCTCGACGCGCCGTCGCGCGCGCTTCCACACGCTCGAGGTCGCCGAGGTGCGCCCGCTCACCGCCGACTCGGTCGAGGTGACCTTCGCGGTGCCCGAAGACCTCGTCGACGAGTACGACTACCTGCCGGGCCAGTACGTCGCGCTCCGCAAGGAACTCGAAGGCCACGAGCGCCGGCGCAGCTACTCGATCTGCCGACCTCCAGAGCGCTCGGCGGGCGGCACCGGCAGCATCTCGGTCGCGATCAAGCGCGACCTCGGCGGGCTCTTCTCGACGTGGGCGAACGCCGAGCTGAAGGCCGGTGACACGCTCGACGTGATGAGCCCGCAGGGCACGTTCACGTCGACCCTGGCCGATCTCGACGGCCGCCGCGTGGTCGGCATCGCCGCGGGAAGCGGCATCACCCCGCTCATGGCCCTGGCGCACACCGTGCTCGCGCGCTCCGACGACTCGACGTTCGAGCTCGTCTACACGAACCGGTCGACGCTCGACGTGATGTTCCTCGAGGAACTCGCCGACCTGAAGGACCGCTACCCCGCCCGCCTCGCGGTGCACCACGTGCTCTCGCGCGAGCAGCGCACCGCGCCGCTGCTCTCCGGGCGCATCGACCAGCAGAAGCTCGAGACGATGCTCGACCTGCTGATCCGCCCCGAGACGGTCGACGAGTGGTTCCTGTGCGGGCCGTTCGAGCTCGTGCAGCTCGCGCGCGACACGCTCGAGGCGCGCGGCGTCGATGCGAGGCACATCCGCTACGAGCTGTTCACGACCGACGCCGACCGGGTCGAGCCGCGCCACGGGCGGCCGGTCGTGATCGAGCAGGGCGAGCAGACGTATGCCGTCGAGTTCACGCTCGATGGGCAGTCCTCGACGGTCGAGTCGCCCGTGTCGGCGAACGAGTCGATCCTCAACGCCGCGCTGCGCGTTCGCCCCGACGTGCCGTTCGCGTGCGCGGGCGGCGTCTGCGGCACCTGCCGGGCGCGAGTCGTCGACGGCAGCGTGCGGATGACCGAGAACTACGCGCTCGAGCCCGACGAGCTCGACGCCGGATACGTGCTCACCTGCCAGTCGCACCCGACGAGCGACCGCGTGGTGGTCGACTATGACGTCTGACGCCCCCGCGCCGGGCCTCGCGCGCCCGGCCCTTGCCCGCGGCATCCGATCGCCGACTGATGACGATCTGCCACCGGGCGGCCGCCATTTCGACCTCGCTCGCGACATCTCGTCATCACTCGGCGCGAGAGTGGGGCGGGAGAGACCGGAGAGGGAGCGAACGGAGTGGGGATGATCGAGTTCAACGTCGACCGTGAGGCGCACGTCGCCGAGGTCGTGCTGAACGCACCGGAGAAGCTGAACGCGCTCGACGAGGCCGCGCTGGGCGAGCTCGCCGACGCCTACCGCGAGGCCGAGCGGCTGGCCGATCGCGGGGACATCCGGGCGCTGGTGCTCCGCGGCGAGGGCCGCGCGTTCTGCGCCGGTCGCGACATCTCGGGCGTCGACCCGCGCGAGGACGACGTGCTCGGCTACCTCGGCGGCCGAGTCGAGCCGCTGCTGCAGCTGATGGCGGGCCTGCCCGTGCCGACCTTCGCGGTCGCGCACGGCGCGTGCCTCGGCGTCGGGCTCGGCCTCCTCATCGCGAGCGACATCGTGTACGTCGCCGACTCTGCGAAGATCGGGTCGCCGTTCGCCAACCTCGGCGCGACGCTCGACTCGGGTGGGCACGCCCTGTTCGTCGAACGCCTGGGCGCCCATCGGACGATGGACCTCATCGTGACCGGGCGGCTGATGACGGGCGAGGAGGCGGTCGCCGCGGGCCTGTTCTCGCGTGCGTTCCCGGCCGACGAGGTGACGGATGCCACGCGCGCCGCGGCGCGCACCGCGGCGCAGGGCGCGACGCAGGCGTTCGTCGCGTCGAAGCGGCTCGTCGCCGCGCTCCGCGACGACCGCCTGGGCCTCTGGGCGTCGATGGCCGAGGAGAACCGCGCGCAGGCCGCGCTCTGCGACACCGCCGACTACCGCGAGGGCTTCGCGGCGTTCCAGGCGAAGCGCAGGCCGGAGTTCACCGGCCGGGGCTGAGGCCCCGGCCCAGTGCCCGCTCCGCCCCAGTGCCCTGTGGCCCCCAGTGCCCCGTGGCCCCGGTCCGCCCCATTCAGGAACTTCCAGCGCGCAGCCCGCGTGCCGCCGGCGGTTCCACGGCGTGTCGCGCCGTTCTTCCTGAATGCGAATTCGGGTCGTCGAGCGGGCGAGGTCGGGCGGGGGAATGACGGCGGTGCCGAGCGCCGAGCGCCCGTCAGGACTGCGCGTGCTCCTCGATGTCGCGCTCGAGGTCGTCCTCGATGAGCAGGTCGCGGCGCACGTGGTCGGTGCGGTAGGCGCTGCGTCCGAGCATGTGCGCGGTCATGGGCTGGGTCAGGAGCTGGAACGTCATGATCAGCACGGCGGTGGTCACGACCCCCCAGGTCGGCACCCGCAGCACGATCGCGAGCAGCACGGCGGCGAGGCCGAACACCTGCGGCTTGGTCGCGGCGTGCAGGCGGGTCAGCACGTCGGGGAAGCGGAGGATGCCGATGCCGGCCGCCATCGAGAGGAACGCGCTCACGAGGATGAGCACGCCGACGACGATCTCGACCGCGTTCACGAGGCATCCTGCTTCGCCATGAACCGCGCGATCGAGATGGAGCCGACGACGGCGAACATCGCGAGGACGAGCAGCACCACGAGCGTGTCGGTGTGCCGGTTGATCGCCATCTCGGCGCCGAGCCCGCACATCGCGATGGCGAGCAGCACGTCGGTCGCGAGCGCGCGGTCGAGGATGGACGGGCCGCGGATGATGCGGATCACGGCCGCGATCGCGCCGATGCCGAACATGATGCCGGCCGCGATGCTGATCCAGTTCAGGAAGGTCATCGGTGCTCCTCCGTTCGGGCGGCCCGCCGCTCGCGTCGCTCCTGCCGCACCGAGGCGGCCTGCTCGTGCGTGCCCATCGCGAGCACGATGCGCTCCTCGGTGCCGAGCACGTGCCGGCGGGTGCGGTGCACGTCGGCGGCCGTGCGGGTGCCGAGCGCGTGCAGGTAGAGCAGCCCGCGCTCGCGGTCGATGTCGACGACCACCGTGCCCGGCACGACCGAGATCGCCTCGGCCGTCAGCGTGGTCACGAGGTCGCTGCGGGTGTGCAGCTGCACCGCGATGATCGAGTTCATCGGCTTCCACCACGGCCAGATGGCGAGCACGGCGACCTGCACCGACGCCGACACGACGTCGAACATCATGCGCAGGCCGAGCAGGAGCCCGCGCCACGGATTGAAGCGCCCGGAGAGCAGCACGGGCGGCAGGTAGAGCGCGCGGGTCACTCCGATCGCCAGCAGGACGCCGGTCACGACCGTGAGGACGTCGATGTGGTCCCACAGCATGATCCAGAGCAGCACGAGCGCGCCGAGCAGCGGCAGCTGCCGCCAGACCGAACGCCATCGCGAAGGCTCGTGGTCCTCCCGGCGTGGAGCGCTCGTCGCCGAACCCTCGTGGTGCGGCATGGGCTGGGCGGGAGGCATCCCGCCCGCCGACTCGCGACCCGGCCCGCCGCTCATCGGATGCCCCCGGGGAAGACGAGCGAGATGTACGTCTCGGGATCGGTGAGGTTCGCCGAGGCGCGGCCCGCGAGGTCGAAGAGCGGTCCGGCGAACACGGTCAGCAGCAGGGTGACGGCGACGAGGGCGGTCGTCGCGGTGACCATGAGCCACGGCGTCGTGCGCGTGGCCGTGGTGGTGGGCGCGGCGCCCTCCCACTCCTGCACCGAGTTCAGCAGCACCGACTCGTACCCCTCGAGCTCGTCGCGGCCTCGCCAGAACGCCATGTTCCAGAACCGGGTCAGTGCGTACAGGGTGATGAGCGACGTCGCGGCGCCCGCGGCGATGACGGCCCAGGTGAGCCAGGCCGGTCCGCCGACGGCCTCGGGTGCGCCCTCGGCTCCGGCGACGAACAGGCCGACCTTGCCGATGAATCCCGAGAACGGCGGGATGCCGCCGAGGTTCAGCGCCGGGATGAAGAACAGGATGGCCAGCAGCGGCGACGCCTTGAGCAGGCCCGCGAGCCCGTTGATCGACGTCGCCCCGCCGAAGCGCTCGATGAGCCCCGTCGTGAGGAACAGCGCCGTCTGCACCGTGATGTGGTGCACGACGTAGTAGATCGTCGCTGCGAGGCCGAGTTCCGTCGCCAGTCCGATGCCGAAGATCATGTAGCCGATGTGGCTGACCAGCGTGAACGACAGCAGTCGCTTGATGTCGGCCTGGGTGAGCGCGCCGAGGATGCCGACGACCATGGTGAGCCCGCCGACCACGAGCAGCAGCGTCGACAGGTCGTGCTCGCTGAAGATGACCGTCTCGGTGCGGATGATGGCGTACACGCCGACCTTGGTGAGCAGGCCTGCGAACACGGCGGTGACCGGCGCGGGCGCCGTCGGGTACGAGTCGGGCAGCCAGAACGAGAGCGGGAACACCGCGGCCTTGATGCCGAACGCGAGCAGCAGCAGCAGGTGCAGGATCAGCTGCACGCCCTCGGGCAGCTCGGCGAGGCGCACCGAGAGCTGGGCGATGTTCGCCGTGCCGGTCGCGCCGTAGATGAGCGCGATCGCCGACAGGAAGAACAGCGACGAGACGAGGCTCACGATGATGTACGTGACGCCCGCGCGGATGCGCTCGCCCGTGCCGCCGAGGGTCAGCAGCACGTAGCTCGCCGACAGCAGGATCTCGAAGCCGACGTAGAGGTTGAACAGGTCACCCGCGATGAAGGCGTTGAACACCCCCGCCGACAGGATCAGGTACGACGGGTGGAAGATCGACACGGGCGTCTCACGGTGCTGGTCGGCGATGCCCTGGCCGACCGCGTAGACGAGGACGCCGAGCAGCACGAGCGCCGAGATCAGCAGCATGATCGCCGAGAGGCGGTCGACCACGAGCACGATGCCGTGCGGGGGAGCCCAGCCGCCGACCGCGACCACCACGCCCTCGCCGGTCGAGTCGATGATCGCGAGCAGCACCGCCGCGATCGCCGCGACCGCGATGAGCACGGTCGTCGACACGGCCATCTGCGCGCGCCGGTGCCGGCCGAGGATCAGGGCGAGCGCGGCGCCGATCAGCGGCAGCAGCACCACGAGGGGAACCAGGATGCCGGTCATCGGTCGCCATCCCCTCGGTCGCGGCTCCGGTCTCGATACGCGCCTTCGCCACTGGTCGACCATCGGACGCGGGACGACGGCTCCTCGTCGCTCGCGTCGATCATCTGCTGGATGGCGAGGTCGTCGGCCGCCGACGAGCGGAGGAGGTCTGCCGCCTCCTCGGCGTCTTCGGCGAGCTCGGCCTCGTCGTCGACGAGGTCGCCCTTCTCGCCCAGCTGCGCGAGCCACCACGAGCGGTAGATCAGGGCGAGCATGAACGCCGTGATGCCGAGGTTGATCACGATCGCGGTGAGCACGAACGCCTGCGGCAGCGGGTCGGAGATCTCCGATTCGTCGACGCCCTCGCCGAGGATCGGCGCGAGCCCGGGCGACCCGCTCATCAGGTAGATCAGGATGTTCACCGCGTTGCCGACGAGGAGGAACCCGATGAGCACGCGGGTGAGGCTGCGCTCGAGCATGATCGCGATGCCCGCGCCGAACAGCACGGCCATGAGCACGATGAGCGTGAGCGATGCGGTCATGCGCCAGACCCCCCGCCCTGGGTCGCGGCGGCGACCTCCCCGGTCGCGGCGCCCTCGGCCTGGCCCTCGCCGTGCTCGACCCCGCCGAATCCAGGATGCTCGTCCTCGGCCTCCTCCTCTTGCCGGTCGATCTCGGCGCCGAGCGCGCGCAGGATGTCGAGCACGAGCCCGATCACCACCATGTAGACGCCGATGTCGAAGAGGGTCGAGGTGCCGATCGAGAGCGTGCCGAGCACGGGCACGTCGAGCTCGAACCAGCTCGACTCGAACACCGTGAGGCCGAGGAAGAGCGACGAGGCCGCGGTGCCGGCCGCGAGCAGCAGCCCGGCGCCGAGGAGGTGCCCGGCGTCGACCGGTGCGGCCTCGCCGAGTTCGTAGCGACCGCCCGCGAGGTAGCGCGCGACGAGCGCGAGGCCTGCGAGCAGGCCGCCCGCGAAGCCGCCGCCCGGTGCGTTGTGGCCGACGAACAGCAGGTACACCGACACGACGATCGCCGGGTGGAACAGCAACCGCACGAGCACCTCGATGAGGATCGAACGGCGCCGTGGCGAGAGCGTGCGCCCCGCGAGCAGCCAGGTCTGACGCGTCTCGGCGGCCTCGGCCGCGGCATCCGTCTCGCCGTCGACCTCGGCGAGGCTCGGCCGCGCCGCGCGGATGCTCGACGCCTTCTCGGGCACCGGCCGGAGCCGGTCTCGGCGGTTCGGCTGCACGTCGAGTCGCGGTGCCCCGCCCGTGCGGCCCGACACGAAGATCAGGCTCGCGACGCCCGTGGCGACCGCGACGAGCACCGAGATCTCCCCGAGCGTGTCCCAGGCGCGCAGGTCGACCAGCATGACGTTCACGATGTTCTTGCCGTGCGCTTCGATCGCCAGCGCCGGCAGCCCCTCGGCGATGGTCGGCTCGATCCGCGCGCCGAGCGCGATGAATCCGACGAGGCCCATGACCGCGCCCGCGACGCCGCCGATGATGCCGCGCGCGAGCTTGTGCACGGGTGGATGCCGCTGCGCGATCTGCTTGGGCAGGCGCCGCAGCACGAGCACGAACACGACGATCACGATGGTCTCGACGAGCGCCTGCGTGAGCGCGAGGTCGGGTGCGCCCGACATGCCGAACAGCAGCACGAGCCCGTAGCCCGTGACGCTCACGAGCAGCACGGCGGTCATGCGCTGGCGCACGACGGCCGCGGCGATCGCCGCGACGGCCATGACGAACGCGAGGAACGGCTGCGACGGGTAGTCCCACAGTCGCACGGTGCCGGGCCAGGCCGTGTTCGCGACGCCCGCGATGCCGAGTCCGCCGATGAACACCAGCACGATGAGCGCGACATAGCCGGGCAGGCCGCGCTGCTGGATGGCGGTGGTCACCGCGGCGGCGAACCGGTCGACGACCGACACGATGCCGAGGTAGCCGCGGCTGGAGTCGACGAGGGGCGGCAGCGAGGCCTGCATGCGCGCGACGCGCGCGCGGCCCCACACGAGCAGCGCGCCGAGGGCGAACACCGCGAGCGAGAGCCAGAGCGCCGGTTCGAACCCGTGCCAGAGCGCGAGGTGGTAGTCATGCGAGCCGGGGAACTCGTCGGCGTAGGCGGCCAGCAGCGGCTCGATGCCGGCGATCGCGAACGCGCCCACGAGGCCCGCGACGGCCAGCAGTCCGGGTGCGAGCCCGCTCCACGGGCTCATCCGGTGCAGCGTCGCCGGCGCGGCATCCGCTCGCGTGAAGAATGCACCCCAGACGAACCGCACGCTGTACGCGACGGTGAGCACGGATCCGAGGAACGCCGCCGCCAGCGCGAGCCAGCCCCACGCCGCGAAGCCGGATGCCCCGTGCGCCGCCTCCTCGAGGAACGCGGTGAACACGCCCTCCTTGGCGACGAAGCCGAGCAGCGGCGGGACGCCCGCCATCGACGCGGCCGCGAGGAACGCGATCGTGGCGACCACGGGCATGCGGCGGCCGAGTCCCGAGAGCTTGCGCCAGTCGCGCGTGCCGGCGGTGTGGTCGACGATGCCGACCACGAGGAACAGCGCGGCCTTGAACAGCGCGTGCGCGAGCAGCAGCGCGACGCCCGCGAGCGCGGCGTCGCGCGTGCCGAAGCCGGTGACGAGCACGAGGAAGCCGAGCTGGCTGACCGTGCCGTACGCGAGCATGAGCTTCAGGTCGTACTGGCGCAGCGCCCGCCAGCCGCCGACGAGCATGGTGAGTCCGCCGAGCAGCACGATGATCGGATGCCACACCGCGAGGTCGGCGTACCCGGGCGCGAGCCGGGCGACGAGGTAGACGCCGGCCTTCACCATGGCCGCGGCGTGCAGGTAGGCGCTGACGGGCGTCGGCGCGGCCATGGCCGCCGGCAGCCAGAAGTGGAACGGCACGAGCGCGCTCTTCGAGATCGCGCCGACGAGCACGAGGGCGATGCCCCACTCGCCGGCGACCCCGGTCACCGGCTCGGCGATCAGGGCCGACAGCGACGTCGTGCCGCCCTCGACGGAGAGCAGCACCAGGCCGACGAGCATGGCGAGGCCGCCGAACGTGGTCACGGTGAGCGCCTGGAGGGCGGCTCCGCGGCTCTCCTTGCGGCCGGTGTAGTGGCCGATCAGGAGGTACGAGAGCACGCTCGTCGCCTCCCAGAACGTGAACAGCACGAAGACGTCGTCGGCGGTCACGAGGCCGAGCATCACCCCGGCGAACGCGAGGAGCAGCGCGGCGAAGCGGCCGAGCGCGGGCTCGTCGTCGTCGAAGTACCACGTGCAGTAGGCGAGCACGAGGGCGCCGATGCCCGTCACGATGAGCGCGAGCAGCATCGCGAGCGCGTCGAGGCGGAAGCTCAGCGCGATGTCGAGGGCGGGGATCCACTCGACGGTCTCGGTCACGGGCGTGCCGGCCAGCACGCCGGGCAGCCAGGTCAGCAGCACCACGAAGACGGCGGCGGGCAGCAGGGCCAGGACGAGGAAGACGCGCCGGCCCATGAACCTCGTCAGGAGGGGCGTCAGCAGGGCGAGGGCACCGAAGGCGGCGAGGCTGAAGATCATCCATCCTCCTCCACGCCGCACCCGAATCGAATCGCCAGTCTATCGAAGATTTCGGGGCTTTAGTTCGATTTATTCAATCTTCATAAAGTTGCCTAAACGTCGTAAACTCCGACACGTGGACAGCATCAGCAATCCCTACACGCCGAATGCGGGCGCGACGCCCGAGGTCGTCGTCGGGCGCGACGACCAGCTCGAGGCGTTCGACGTGCTGCTGCGCCGGCTGGAGCGGGGGCGCACCGAGCAGTCGATGATCCTCACCGGCCTCCGCGGCGTCGGCAAGACGGTGCTGCTCGGCCGGTTCGGCGACCTCGCACGCACCGCCGGCTGGGAGGTGGTCGAGATCGAGGCGGTCAAGCACGACGACCGGCGATTCCGGCAGGCCATGTTCTCGCAGCTCAAGGCCGCACTGCTGCGGCTCTCGCCGCGTGCTCGCTGGACCGAACGGGGCCGGCGGGCCGCCGAGGTGCTGAGCGCGTTCGCCGTCTCGGTCGACCTCGACGGCACCTTCAGCGTCTCATGGGACGTGCCGCCCGCCGAGGGTGCGGGTGACCACGGCGACCTCGCGATGGACCTCACCGACGTGTTCGTCGCGCTCGGCGAAGCGGCACAGGAGCAGGGAAGAGGCGTCGCGCTCCTCATCGACGAGGTGCAATTCCTCGGCCGAAGCCAGCTCGAAGCGCTCATCCAGGCGGTGCACAAGACCGTGCAGCGAAAGCTCCCGATCACCTTCGTCGGCGCAGGTCTTCCGCAGATCGCCGAACTCGCAGGCGACGCGAAGTCCTATGCCGAGCGCCTCTTCACCTTTCCGCGCATCGGGTCGCTCGAGGGCGAAGCCGCGCGCCGCGCGCTGTCCGCGCCCGCGGCCGTCGAGGGCGTCGTGTTCGACGACGATGCCATCGACCTCGCCATGGAGATCACGCAGGGTTACCCGTATTTCATCCAGGAGCTCGGGTATCAGGTGTGGTCGATCGCGCAGGACGGCGTCGTTCACCGCGACGATGTCGAGATCGCCCGCGAGGCGTACGACGCCAAGCTCGACAGCGCATTCTTCCGTGTGCGGCTCGACCGGGCGACACCGCTGCAGACCGCGTACCTGCGGGCCATGGCCGAGCTCGGTCCCGCCCCGCAGAAGGCCGCCGACGTCGCGCGGGTGATGGGGCGCGAGTCGACGCAGGTCGGTCCGACCCGTGCTGAGCTCGTCGACATGGGTCTGCTCTATACGCCCGAGCACGGCTACGCCGCGTTCACGGTGCCCGACTTCGACCGGTTCATCCTGCGAGCGGTGCCCGAGCTGCACGTGCCCGAGATCCAGAAGCGCCGCCGCCGCGACGACGAGGCGTGAATCCTCGCCCGCGAACGGCGACGATGGGAGCATGCAGATCCTCATCCAGCCCGACGAGCTCGCCGCGCGCCTGGCCGACACCCTCGCCGGGAACGCGGTCGACGCCGACTCGGAGCCGGGCGGCCGGACGGTCGTGCTCGACGTCCGCTGGAGCCTCCAGCAGCCCGACGGCCGGCCCGCGTACCGATCGGGGCACGTGCCGGGGGCGGTCTACGTCGACCTCGAGTCCGAGCTCTCCGACCACGATCGCGAGGGCGAGGGGCGCCACCCGCTGCCGACGGAGGAGCGGTTCACCGCGGCGATGCGGCGCTGGGGCCTGCGCGACGGCGACCTCGCCGTGGTCATGGACGACCTCGGCGGCCAGTCCGCCGCCCGGGCCTGGTGGTTGCTGCGGCACGCCCGCTTCGACGTGCGGCTCCTCGACGGGGGCCTCTCGGGGTGGGTCGCCGCGGGGCATCCGCTCGAGCGCGGCGACGTCGTGCCCGAGCCCGGCGAAGCGACCGCCCGTTTCGGCGGCATGCCCGTGCTCGACATCGACGACGCGGCCGCACTCGCGGCGGGCGGCGTGCTGCTCGACGCGCGGGCAGCCGAGCGTTACCGCGGCGAGGTCGAGCCGGTCGACCCGGTCGCCGGCCACATCCCCGGCGCCCGCTCGGCTCCCTCCGCAGGCAACCTCGACGCCGACGGGCGATTCCTGCCGGTCGAAGCGCTCGCCGAGCGGTTCGCCGCCCTCGGCGCGACGCCCGGCGCCCCGGTCGCCGCGTACTGCGGCTCGGGCGTGACCGCGGCGCACGCCGTCGCCGCGCTCGCGATCGCCGGCGTCGACGCGGCGCTGTTCCCCGGATCGTGGAGCCAGTGGTCGGGCGAGGGGCGCCCGGTCGCGACGGGGGATGCCCCGGCCGGGAGCTGATGCGCCGAGCGCGCCCGCGCGGGCACCGGCGTGCATCCGCTGCACGTCATCTCGTCTTCGTCCCGAACGCCTCGCTCACGGTGCAGGAATTCCGCTGCACGGCTCGGCGCGGCGGGGCGTGACACGCCGCCGATCAGCGAGGAATTCCTGAACCGCGAACGTCGATGTCGCGGGCGTGCCGTCACCGCGGGTTGCGACCCTTCCTCCCCTTCGCGCGATCGGAGGGGTCGGCATCGGTGTCGGTGTCGGTGTCGGTGTCGCCCTCTTCCTCCGGCGCGGCGTCGGTCAGGGTCGAGTCGGCTGCCGGCTCGGCCTCGGATTCTCCATCCGCCTCGGCTCGGGCGTCGCTGTCGGGTTCGATGGATGCATCGGCATCGGCATCGGCATCGGCATCGCCCTCGCTCTCGCCGTCGGCATCCGCGACGGCCGGTTCGGCCGCTCCGATCGCCGAGTTCCAGCCGTCGTCGGCGTCCGCCGGTCGGTGGCCCACGCCGATGAGCGTGGTCAGGTCGACCCGCGCGATGCCGCGTTCGCGCAGCGAGGCCAGCAGCCGCGCGCGGACGCGCTCCCGGGCCTCGTCGTCGAGACCGGCCACGAGGTTGTTGCGGCTGGTGCCCAGCACGACCCGCCACGCGAGGTCGTCGTCGAGGTCGACGTGGCGCGGCACCTCCTCGCCCCGGGTGTCGACGAGACCCAGGGTGTGCAGCCAGTGCGCGAGCGCGCCGGCCGAGTCGGGCACCCGCCGCGCCGACATCCTGGCGCGGAACCGGTCGACCGCGGCGGCTCCGGCCTCCCCGCCCTCGGCGACGACCGCCTCGAGCAGCGCGTCCGTGAGATCCTCGAACGCGCTCGGCGCCCAGACGGTGATCACGACCCGGCCCCCGGGCCGGGCGCGGGATGCGAGGTGGCGCACGCCCGCATCGACGTCGTCGAAGAAGAACACGCCGAGCACGCAC
The DNA here is from genome assembly GCF_009647605.1 of Agromyces agglutinans. Classification (GTDB taxonomy): domain Bacteria; phylum Actinomycetota; class Actinomycetes; order Actinomycetales; family Microbacteriaceae; genus Agromyces; species Agromyces agglutinans. The sequence continues at coordinate 578,586 of NZ_WJIF01000002.1, forward strand.
TGCACGACGTCGTAGCCGACCTTCTCCCACGTCGCCGCGTCGCCGGTGTGGAACACGAGTTGCGGCACGAGGCCGCCCGACGCGTCGGAATCCGAGGGCGGTTCGTCGTCGACCTCGGCGTCGGCGTCGCCCTCGCCCGCCGCCTCGCGGGCCGCGGCCCGCTCGGCTTCGAGCGCGGCCGCGCGGGCCGACTCGAGCGAGGCGGCGCGCGCCCTCGCCAGATCGAGCATGGGCTCCGCGAGGTCCACGGCGTCGACGAGGCCCCCCGGCCCGACGAGCTCGGCGGCCGGCACGGCCGACGCCCCGGTTCCGCAGCACGCGTCGAGCACGAGCTCGCCGAACTGCGGCGACGACCGCAACACGGTCGCCAGCGAGATCGGCTCCCACACCTCGGCGTCGAGTGCCGCGAAATCCGAGGCATCCTCGATGAAATGCCTGATGGCGTCATCGACGCCTGTTGGTTCCCCCATGGGCATATCATGCCGTGCCGCAGGCGCCGGAGGCGACGGCTTGACGGAATCGCCGCCGACCCCTACTCAGGCAATCGTGATGCGGACCGGGCAGACTGGTCGGGTCCTGACCTCCGATCGAAGTGAGATCCCCCATGAATCGCGCCATGCGCCGCGCCGTGCCCGTCGCGCTCGCCGTCACCTCCGCCCTGCTGCTGGCCGGCTGCGCGGGCGGCGATCCGTCGCCGACCGACGACCCGTCGGCGTCGCCGGCCGCCGACGCGTGCCAGGAGATCTCGTCGGGCGACCTCTCCGACGGCGTCGAGGTCGAGGGCGAGTTCGGTGAGGCCGCCCCCACCGCGACCTTCACCACGCCGATCGAGACCGACGAGCTGCAGCGCACGCTGCTCATCGAGGGCGACGGTGAGACCACGGCCTCCGGCGACGTGGTGGACGTCGTGATCAGCATGTACTCGAGCTCGAGCGGCGAGCAGCTGGTGTCGCAGCCCGCGCAGCTCGGCGTCGGCGACGAGACCCTCCTCGTCGGGTTCACCGCGGCGATCGACTGCGTGCCCATCGGCTCGCGCACCGTCACCGTCGCGCCCGCCGCCGACGTGTACGGCGAGCAGGGCAACGAGACCATCGGCGTCGCGCCCGGCGAGGCCGTCGTCATCGTCGCCGACGTCATCGGCGAGGTCGAGCCCCTGACCCCGGTCGAGTGGACCGAGAACGTGCCCGAGGTGACCTTCAACGGCGACGAGCCGCCGACCGTCGTGATCCCCGATGCGCCCGCCTCGACCGAGCTCGAGCTGAAGATCCTCGAAGAGGGCGACGGCGACACCGTCGGCGAGGGCGACACGGTCTCGGTGAAGTACCAGGGCCTGAACTGGGCGACGAAGGAGATCTTCGACCAGTCCTACCCCGGCGAGCCCGCCGAATTCCCCACCACGGGCGTGATCCAGGGCTTCGGCGCGGCGCTCGTCGGCCAGAAGGTCGGCACCAAGCTCATCGTGACGATCCCGCCGGAGTACGGCTACGGCGTCGAGGAGAGCGAGAATGGCCTCGGCGGCCAGACGCTCGTCTTCGTGGTCGAGATCGAGGGCACGACGCCGGCGCAGTAACGCCGCCAGCCGCAAAGGGTTCACGAAGGGGATCGGGGCACGTGCCCCGGTCCCCTTCGTCGTCAGACCGCGAATCCGCCGTCGACACCGGCCGACAGCACCCACCAGTACAGCGCGCCGGCGGCGATCCAGAACGCCACCACGAAGACGGTGTCGCGCGCGCGCCAGCGGCTGACCGTGCGTTCGGTGCGGGTGCGATGGGCGCCGAAGGCGCGGGCATCCATCGCGAGGGCGACGCGCTCGGCGTGGCGGATCGCGCTCGCCAGCAGCGGGATCGCGAGCCCCACGGTGCGGCGCAGCCATGCGATCGGGCCGCGGCCGTGGTCGGTGCCGCGCACGCGGTGCGCCGCGCGGATCACCTCGAGCTCGTGCCCGAACCGCGGCACGAAGCGCAGCGCCGCGAGCGCCGTGTAGCCGATTCGGTACGGCACCCGCAGGTTCTGCACCATGGCTCGCACCAGCTCGGGGCCGCCGGTCGTGAGCCCGGCGAGCAGCGACAGCAGCACGAGCGCCGCGATCCGCAGCGCGGTCGCGAGGCCGACGAGGTACGCCGCGAGCGTGAAGCGCCAGTCGCCGATCTCGAGCAGCACCACGGATGCCGCCGCGCTCGAGCCGTCGACGCGCGCCGGGTCGACCCAGATGCCGAAGCTGAGGCCGAGTACCGCGACCGCCAGCGGCGTGCCGACGAGGAGTCCGACCATCGTGCGAGCGCCCAGCTTCGCGCCGACGAACAGCAGCAGCATCGTCGCGACGATGAGCACGGTCGGGATGACGACGCCTCGCGTGAAGATCAGCGCGAACATGACCGGCATCGGCGCGGCCAGCTTCGCGAGCGGGTTGAGCGCGTACAGGAACCGCCCTCGCGGCGCCGCGCGCTCCGCGTACGGGTCGACGACGGGGGATGCCGCGGCCGGGGCATCCGTCGATGCGTCGCGCACGGTCACCGCGCCCGCCTCGGCGGTCATGCGCCGACCCCGGCGGCGACGGGAAGCTGGGCCATGCGGGTCACGCCGTGCCAGCCGGGATGGTTCGCGAGACCGCGGGTCGCGCGAGCGAGCGGGGGATGCCGCAGCCCCGCCTGCTCGATGAGCGGGCCCGCGAGCACCTCGGCGGTCGGGCCGACGCCGAGCAGTCGTCCGTCGGCCATCACGGCGGTGCGCGTCGCGGAGTCGGCGACGAGCTGCAGGTCGTGGGTCACGACGAGCACGGTGGTGCCCTCGTCGTTCAGGTCGCGCAGCATGCCGAGCAGTTCGGCGGCGCGTTCGCGGTCCTGGCCGAAGGTGGGCTCGTCGAGCGCGAGCACCGGGGCACCGGCGACGAGCGCGGTGCCGACCGAGAGCCGGCGCTTCTGCCCGCCCGAGAGCAGGAACGGGTGCTGGTCGCGCAGGTGCTCGAGCCCGAACCGCGCGAGCACGCGTTCGACGATCGGCGCGCGGTCCTCCTCGGGCACGCCCTGCACGCGCAGGCCGACCTCGAGCTCTTCCGCGACGGTCGACGCGATGAACTGGTGCTCGGGGTTCTGGAAGACGAAGCCGATGCGCCGGCTGCGCTCGCGGGCGTCGGCGCGGGTCGGGTCGAGCCCGAGCACGTCGATCGCGCCGGCCGTCGCCGGGATGACGCCCGCGATGGCCTGCAGCAGGCTCGTCTTGCCGGCGCCGTTCGTGCCGACGATCGCGAGGAAGTCGCCCGCGGCGACCTCGAGGTCGACGTCGTGCACGACGACCGGGCCGCGCTTTCCGCCGCGCCGGACCGACAGGTCGGTGACGCGGATGGCGGGACCCGCGCTCGCGCCGTGCGGCGGACTCGGGGGCCTCCCTGCGCCGGCCTCGCGCGGCGCCGGCAGCTCGGGCCTCGCGTCGAGCGCCGCGCCGAGCTCGGCCGGCGTCAACGGCAACGGGTCGAGCACGACGCCCGCGTCGGCCAGCCGCATGGCGGCGAGTGACGACACGGGCAGCCAGACGCCCAGTTCGAGCAGCTCGTCGGCGCGCTCGCGCAGGATCTCGCGCACCGGGCCGTCCATCACGAGGCGGCCCGCGCGGTCGAGCACCACGACCCGATCGACCACGTCGACGGCAGCGTCGAGGTTGTGCTCGACGAGCACGATGGCGTGGTCGCGCTCGCTCGCGAGCTCGCGCAGCACCGCGTACACCTCGTCGATGCCGGCCGGATCGAGGTTCGCCGTCGGCTCGTCGAGCACGAGCACGGGCGAGGCCATCGCCAGCGCGCAGGCGATCGCGAGCCGTTGGCGCCCGCCGCCCGAGAGCCGGTCGGGGTTCTCGCGACGGCGTTCCCACAGCCCGACGAGCTTCAGCGCGCGTTCGGCGCGCTCGAGCACCTCGGCCGCCGGCACCAACTGGTTCTCGGGTCCGAACGCGACCTCGTCGAGCAACGTGCCGGTGACGACCTGGGCGTCGGGGTCCTGGAAGACCATCGCCACGTGGGCGCTGAGCACGCCGACCGGATGCTCCGCGCTGTCGAGTCCCGCGACGCGGATGCTGCCCGTGAGGTCGGCGGGGACCGCATGGGGGATCAGGCCGTCGAGCGCGAGCGTCAGCGTGGACTTGCCGCACCCCGATGGTCCGAGCACCAGCACGACCTCGCCGGCGTGCACGTCGAGCGTGACGCCGTCGGGGGTGGGAGCGGTCGCGCCGTCGTGCCGGATGCTCACGCGGTCGAGGGCGAGCAGGGGCGCTGCGGCGGATGCGGAGGTCATGGCGGTCCAGGATCGACGGGTCGATCATCGAGGCGGATCGACATAGGAGAGCCTAACCTCACCCGCGTGCGGCCGCCGCATCCTTCCTTCCGCGTTCACGGCGAGCGGTTCACACCCCTCGCGAGCGCCCGCTCACCCGACCGGCGACTCCGCGCGGAGCGCGGCCGCGGCGATCTGGGCCTCGAGCTCCTCGGCCACGATGTCGTACACGTCGTAGTCGTCGATCGCGCGGGCCAGCGCGACGGCGCGATCGCGGTAGCCGCGATCGGCGAGGACCCTCGCCACCCCGTTCCCCACCTCGCGCGCCGAAGGCGTGCCGGTGCGCAGGTTCACGCCCACTCCCGCCCACTCGGCACGGGCGGAGACCTCGGGCTTGTCCTCGGTGTCGCCGGCCGTGACGAGCGGAACCCCGTGGCTGAGCGCGTACTGCACGCCGCCGAAGCCCGCATTCGTGACGAACACGTCGGTCTTCGGGAACAGCAGGTCGTACGGCAGGAACTCCGCGGCCCTGGCGTTGGGCGGCAGCTCGCCGAGCTCGGCGACCGGGCGGCCGCCCGTCGAGACGATCACCAGCACGTCGCGTCCGTCGAGCGCGTCGAGCGTGGGTCGCACGAGCCGGCCGAAGTCCTTGTTGTCGATCGTGCCCTGCGTGACGTGCACCACCGGGCGGGCCGAGTCGAGCTCGTCCCACCAGTCGGGCAACGGCGCGGCGAGCGGCGCGGGCGGCAGCACGGTGCCGGCGAAGCGGACGTTGCGCGAGAGGTCGCGGCGCGGGTACTCGAATTCGGCGGGCGAGAGCTGGAGGAACCGATCGAACCGCGACGAGAAGTCGAGCACGAAGGCGTCGAGGCTCGGGCGGCCGAGCGAGTGCAGCACGTCGTCGGCCAACCGCTGCGTGCGACGGAAGAGGACGCGCTGCACGAGGGCGTTGAGCACGCGGTTGCGCAGTCGCCCGAGCCGGGTCGCGCTCGGCGCGAGCCCGAGGCCGTACGGCGCGACATCCGTGCTCGACTGGCTCAGCGGAACGACGCCCACTGCGACGATCGGCGGGCGACCGGCCGGGTCGTCGAGCAGCAGCGGGATGGCTCCCGCGAAGGCGGCCTCGACGAGGATCGCGTCGGGTCGCACCTGCGCGATGGCCTCCTCGACGGCCCGCGTCTGGTCGGGGATCGGCCGGACGAAGATCGTCTGGATGTCGTACTCGAGCTTGGCGATGCCGCGGTGGCGGTCGCGTTCGGGCAGGTGGTCCTGCATGACGCGGTCGTCGTAGTCGGCGATGCCGCCGAGCGGGCGGTGGGATGCCCCGGCCGCCTCCACCCTGGCGCGGAAGCGCGATCCGGTGAGCACGGTGACGTCATGGCCGCGGGCGACCAGGTCCCGGGCGATCGCGACGACGGGGGCGACGTGGCCCTCGATCGGGTTGGAGCAGAGCAGGTAGGTGGACATGACGAGCGACGGTGGCACGTCCCGGAGGGTGCGACAAGGGATTCGGGGCCCGTTCAGGGCCAGCCCGCGCAGATCTCGGTGCCAGCCCGGAGATCCCGGGAATGTCCCGGTCAGCTCGGATGTTGTATCGATGTCCGGGCGGAAACGTCTCCCGCCCGCGAAGGGAGGAGCACGTGGGCATCCACTACGTCGAGTTCGAGGACGACGCGGGCGTGCTGCGGCGCTACCGCAAGCACCCGAACGGGCGCGGCCTGGTCGCGACGACCGCCAAGGTCGACCCGTCGGCGTTCGTCGACCCGACCGCCTACGTCGACCCCGGCGCCGAGGTGCACCAGCACGCCAGCATCGGCCCGGGCGGCTGGGTCGATCGCGACGCGATCGTCGCCGAGCGGGCCTCGGTCGGGGTCAACGCGCACGTCGGCCGTCGCGCCGTCGTGGGCCGCAACGCCGTGCTCGGGCCGTATGTCGAGGTCGGGGAGGACGCACGCATCCAGAACGGCGCGCGCGTGCCGCGCGAACAGGTCGTAGAGGCCGGCGCGGAGTACCACGCCAGCGGCGACGACCTGCGCCGGCTCGGCCTCGCGGCCTGAGCCGGCGGCCGCCGGGCCTCAGCCCAGCTCGGCGGCCAGCAGCTCGAGGGTCTGCACGCGCCCGGGCGTGGCATCCGCCGGTTCGCTCGCATACGAGCCGCCGATCGGCACCACCATGATCTCGTCGACGCCGGCGCGCTCGGCGAGGCGCCGGATCTCGGCGGCCGCGCCCGGCGCGTCGCCGATGATCCAGCGCCGCCGCATGCCGGCGATCACCTCTTCGCCGGTCGAGTCGTGCGGGGCCGCGAGCGATTCCTCGATCGTCTCGAGGGCGCGCATGGGCCGGTTGGTGCGCAGCCGCGCCATCGACCGCAGCTGCGGCAGGGCGCGCTCGGACGCCTCCTCGGCGGTCGGCGCGACCGACGCGTTCACGGGCAGGAGCGTGCGCGGAGCCGGATGCGCCTCGCTCGGCTGGTACTCGGTGCGGTACAGCTCGAGCGCTCGCTCGAGCCCGTCGCCGGCGAAGTGGTAGGCGAACACGTAGGGAAGGCCGAGTTGCGCGGCCAGCTTCGCCGAGTAGTCGCTCGAGCCGAGCAGCCACACGGTCGGCGTCGCGGCCGCGGCGGGCGTCGCGGTGATGGGGTACTCGCGGCCGCTTGTGAGGCGCAGCGTCGCGCCCTCGGGCGAGAGCAGGCTGAGGATGTCGGCGATGTGGTCGGGGAACCGGTCGACGTCGGCGGTCGGCCCCGAGATGCGCAGCAGTTGCGAGATGACGGGGTCGCTGCCGGGCGCCCGTCCGATGCCGAGGTCGATGCGGCCCGGCGCGAGCGCCTCGAGGGCGGCGAACTGCTCGGCGACGACGAGCGGCGCGTGGTTGGGCAGCATCACGCCGCCCGAGCCGACGCGGATGCGCTCGGTCTTCGCCGCGATCGCCGCGATGAGCACGGGCGGCGTCGTGGACGCGACGGCGGGCATGTTGTGGTGCTCGGCGAACCAGTAGCGCTCGTAGCCGAGCCGGTCTGCGGCACGCGCGAGCGCCACCGAGGCGGCGACCGCGTCGGTCGAGGTCTGGCCGGTTCGCACCGGGACGAGGTCGAGCACGGACAGGCGAGGTGAGGCGGTCATCGTCAAGGCCAACGGATGCCCCGCCCCGCCTATTCCGCACGCGAATCGGGGGTTCGCCCCAGTGACGCCGCCGGTCGCGCGGAGTAGCGTGACCAGCCGGAAAACGGATGGGGGGCCATCATGAGCCGACTCGGCGACGACCTGGCGACACTCGGCGGCGCACGTCGCGAGATGCTCGAACTCGCACCGGGGCAACGGCAGCGATACGTCTCGATGGGCCTCGTGCTCATCGCGACCGCCGCGGTCTCGGCCGCGGCGGCGTCGTTCGCCCTCGCGATGGCGCTCACGGCGCCCGTGTGGGTGGCCGTCGTCGTCGGCGTGATGTGGGGCCTCGTCATCCTCGCGATCGACCGGATGCTCGTGGTGGGCATGCCGCGCCAGCCTCGGGCCTCGGCGAACCTCCTGTTCGCGCTGCCGCGCGTCGCGCTCGCCCTCGTGATCGGCATCGTGGTCGCGACCCCGCTGACCCTGCAGGTCTTCGAGCGCGAGATCGCCGCGGAGACCGAGGTCATGGCGCTCGAGGCGAAGCAGGCCTTCGAGGAGGAGCTCGCCGCCGACCCGCGGTACGACGACATCGAGGCGCTCACCGCGAGCGTCGCCGCCCAGCGTGCGCTCATCGCCGACGGCGGCCGCGACGCGCTCGCCGCCGATCCCGACTACGCCGCCGCGCAGCAGGCGACCGCGGCCGCCCAGGCCGCCTACGACGAGGCCAACCGCGTGTGGCTCGCCGAACTCGACGGCACCGCGGGCACGGGCATCGTGGGCGACGGGCCGATCACGCAGTCGAAGAAGCTCGACCGGGACGGCAAGCTCGCCGCGCTCGAGGCCGCGAAGGCGGCAGAGGCCGAGGCGAAGGCGCAGGCCGAGGCGCGCATCGAGGCCGGTGCCGCCGAGTCGGTCGCGCAGGCCGAGGCGCAGCTCGCCGCCGACGCCGAGCGACTCGACCGGCTCGTCGCGGCGCGCGACCTGGAGACCGCCCGCTTCGAGGCCGCCGCCGACCAGTCCACCGGCATGCTCGCCAGGCTCGAGGCGCTCTGGCGTATCGGCGAGCGCAACGCGCTGCTCGGGTTCGCGCACATCATGATCGCCCTGCTCTTCGTGTGCATCGAGCTCATGCCGGTGCTGACGAAGACCCTGCAGAACCTCATGGTGCCGACCGCGTACGACGACGTCACGCGCATCACCGATGAGACCATCGTCGCGGCCGAGCGCGAGCGCGCGTCCGAACGGCTTCGCGCCCTGCGCGACGAATCGGCGCCGGCGGCCGACGTCGCACGGTACCGGGCGGAGCTGCGTCGCGAGTCGGGCCGCCGTGTCGCCGACGCGTTCGTGGCGCGCCAGGAGGCGGCCGAACTGGCCGCCGTCGACGAGTGGGCCGATCAGCGCGCGCCGTTCATCGCCGCGCGTGCCGTGCGCGAGTGGGAGCGCGACGCCGACGGCGCGCCCGTCGACGCGTCGCCGGCCAAGGCCTGACGCGGATGCCCCGGCCCGGCGAAGAGGGAGAACCCTGAGCCGGTCGGCGGGATCGCCCTGACGCGGCGCCCGCGCGCGGCCGCTCGGATGGGGGTTGCGTCGTGCGAGCCGCGGGGAATCCCCGCGGCCGTCGAGCAGCCCGAGTGCGCCGGCCCGCGACGAGACCCCGAAAGGAATCCCTGTGAACACCCCTGTGCCCATTGCCATCGCCGACGTCCGAGCGCAGCGAACGGATGTCGCGGCGCTCAGCCTGCGCGAAGCCCTCGCCCAGCTCGCCTTCCGGCTCGACGGCCGGCTGCTGATCCCGGGCGAGCCCGACTTCGACGCGTCCCGCGCGGCGTGGAACCTCGCCGTCGAGCAGCATCCCGCCGCCGTCGTGATCGCCCGATCGACCGCCGACGTCGTGCGCACGGTCGAGACCGCGCGCGACTACGGCCTCGCGGTCGCCCCGCAGGCGACCGGCCACAACGCGGCGCCGCTCGCGGCCGACCACGGGCTCGCCGACGCGATCCTCCTGCGCACGCACGAACTGCGCGAGGTCGAGGTCGACGCAGAAGCGCGCATCGCGCGCGTCGAACCCGGCGCCCAGTGGGGCGACGTGGTCGCCGCGGTCGCGCCGTACGGTCTCACCGCGCTCGCCGGGTCGTCGCACGACGTCGGCGTCGTCGGGTACACCCTCGGCGGCGGCGTCTCCTGGCTGGCCCGCTCGCACGGCCTCGCCGCGAACCACGTCGTCGCGATCGAGGTCGTGACCGCCGACGGCGCACTGCGCCGCGTCGACGCCGAGCACGAGCCCGAGCTGTTCTGGGCGCTGCGCGGCGGGGGTGGCGACTTCGCGGTGGTGACGGCGCTCGAGTTCCGGCTGCACGACGTCGCCGACGTCGTCGCGGGCATGCTGCTGTTCCCCGCCGAGCGCGCCGAAGAGGTGCTGCAGGCCTGGCGCGCGTGGACCGAGGACGTGCCCGACTCCGTCATGAGCGTGGGCAGGGTGCTGCACCTGCCGCCCCTGCCCGACCTGCCGCCCTTCCTCTCGGGGCGCTCGGTCGTGGTCGTCGAGGCCGTGATCCAGGAGGCGCCCGAGCGGGCCGACGAACTGCTCGCGCCGCTGCGCGCGCTGGGCGCAGAGCTCGACACCGTGCACCCCCAGCCGACCGCCGAGCTGCTCGCGCTGCACATGGACCCGCCCGAGCCGTCGCCCGCCTTCGGCGACGGGATGACCCTGCGCGAACTGACGCCCGAGGCCGTGCGCGCCTTCGTCGGAGCCGTCGGCGCCGACTCGGGAACCGCGCTCATGACGATCGAGTTGCGCCACCTCGGGGGCCGCTTGCGGCCCGAGGCGGCTCGCGACGCCGCGGCATCCTTCGACCTGCCCGAACCCGGAGCGACCGCCGGATTCGACGCCGCGTACCTGGTGTTCGCAGGCGGCATGGCGATTCCGGGCACCGGGGACGCGCTCGCCAGCTCGCTCGGGCGCCTCTTCGCGGTGATCGAGCCCTGGCGCGCCGAGGTCGAGTACCTCAACTTCGCCGAGCACCGCCGCGACCCGGCCCGCCTGTTCGGCGACCGCCTCGACCGGCTCCGCGCGGTCAAGCGGGCCGTCGACCCGACGGGAGTCATCCGCTCGAACCACCCGGTGCGCTGATCCGGCTCGGACGATTCCGCCCGACGCGAACCTGAACGACCGGTGTCATTGGGGGGTGTCGCTCGCGCTCCGGCCTTCATAGGCTGGGGGCGAGCGACACCGCTGTCGCGGGTCGCGAGTATCCCCGGGGGAGGAACGAATGACCGTTCACTACGCGTTGCCCACGACGGCCGACTTCACCGCGTTGGCGGGGCCGCACCACCCCGCGATCACGCTCTACGCGTCGACCTCGCCGGTCGTGGCCGAGCGCGAACGCGCCGAGGTCGCCGTGAAGAGCGGGTTCGACGAGGCGATCGAGCAGGTCCGCGCCGGCGGCGCGACCGCTGCGGAGGTCGACGACCTGCGCGGTCGACGCGACGCGATCCTCGCCGACCAGCAGCTGTGGGGCAACCTCGCGCGGTCGATCGCGATCTTCGTCGCGCCCGGCTTCGAGGAGGTGTTCGTGCTCCCGAACCGGCTCGACGACGCCGTGCACGTCGGCTCGCACTTCACCCTCGGCCAGCTGCTGCGCGCCCCGAGCCAGGACCAGGAGGCCTTCGCGCTCACCCTGTCGCAGCACGAGTGGACGCTGTGGCACGCGACGCCGACCGACCGCGCGGCGAAGCTCGACGTCGACTCGGCCGGGGTCGCGAACCTCGACCAGGCCACCAACCGCGAGCCGGGCGAGGAACGCCCGCGCGGCGCGGCGAGCGGCGTCGGCGCCGGCGGCGGTGCCAGCCGCCTCACGGGCGACGAGGGCCACAAGAAGCTGCTCGACCTCTACGCGAAGCGCGTCGGCGACGTCGTGCGGCACGCGCTGCACGAGCTCGACCCCGACGAGCGCGTGCCGCTGTTCGTGTTCGCCGCCGAGCCGCTGCTGAGCCTCTTCATCGACCGTGCGCGCAATTCGCGGCGCATCGTGCCCGGTGCCGGGGGCGCGGGCGGCGGAGGCGGCGCCGATCGCCTCAATGCGGCCGATATCGACGAGGCGCTCCGCCAGCAGCTCGCGACGCTGAACATCCGCGAGGCCGCCACGCGGCTGCACGAGCTGGCCGAGGGCAGTGCCGGCCGCGTCGAGCACGACCTCTCGGCGATCGCGCGGCAGGCGGCCGACGGTGCGGTCGAGACCCTGTGGTTCGACTTCACGACCTCGGTGAACGGCGTGCTCGACCGCGAGTCCGGTGCGATCAGCTTCGCGAGCGGCAACGGGTCGGGCGACGCGCTCGCCGACGGCAGCCACGCCGGCGACCTGCTGCCGCAGCTCGCGCTGCTGGTGCTCGCGAAAGGCGGCAAGGTCGTCACGGTGCGCGGCGAAGACCTCGACGCGCGCGTGTGGCAGGGCCCGGCGATCGCCGAGCTGCGGTTCGCGCTGGCCTGAGGGTGCCGGCGCGACCGGCGCGGGCGGGCCGGTCAGCGTGCTCCGACGCGATCGCGTCGGGCGGAAGCCGTGGCATCCATCGCCGCCCCGGCGGGGGATGCCTCGATCACGTCGAGGCGGATCGGGTTGCGCCATCCGAACCTGATGACGATCTCGGTCGCCTCGGTGTCCTCGATGATCGCCTCGACGAGCGTGACGGTGCGCACGCGCGCCGTCGCATCGCGCGGCGTGCGCTCGCGCAGCTGGAGCCAGAGGCTCGAAGGATGCGGCACGACGCCCGGGTTCGCCATCGCGAACTCGAGCTCCCATCCGGCGCTCGGGCACAGTCCCTCGCCCGAGACGCGGATGAGCCGGCTCCCGCCGGAACGGAAGGCCGTCGCGCGGAAGTCGGCGGCGTCGAAGTCGCAGTGGAGCGCGGGCGTGGCAGAGGCAGTGGTCTGAGCAGGCATGACCGCGAACCTACGAGTCGCCGGTGCGACCGGCATCAGTGCTGACGCTGAGATCGGCGGCCCCGTCCTAGGCTGGTGCGCATGCGTTTCGGGATGTTCGTACCTCAAGGCTGGCGGCACGACCTGGTCGGTTTCGACCCGGGTGAGGAGTGGGCGGTGATGCGGTCGATCGCCCAGCGCGCCGATCGCGCCGACTCGCCGTGGGAGTCGATCTGGGTCTACGACCACTTCCACACCGTGCCGGTGCCGTCCGACACGGAGTCGACGCACGAGGCGTGGGCGCTCATGGCGGCGTTCGCGGCGTCGACCGAGCGCGTGCGCCTCGGCCAGATGTGCACGTGCATGGCCTACCGCAACCCGGCCTACCTCGCGAAGGCGGCGACGACGGTCGACCACGTGTCGGGCGGGCGGCTCGAGATGGGCATCGGCGCCGGATGGTACGAGCACGAGTGGCGGGCCTTCGGCTACGGCTTCCCCGACGCCCCCGAGCGGCTGCGGATGCTCCGCGAGGGCGTCGAGATCCTGCACCAGGCGTGGGCCACCGGGACGGCCACCTTCCACGGCGAGCACTACGACGTCGACGGTGCGATCTTCCGCCCGCTGCCGATCCAGGAGGGCGGCATCCCGATGTGGGTCGCCGGCGGCGGCGAGAAGGTGACGCTGCGGATCGCGGCGAAGTACGCGTCGTACACGAACTTCTTCGGCAGCCTCGACGAGTTCAGCCACAAGTCCGAGGTGCTGCGCGGGCACTGCGAGCGCGTCGACCGCGACTTCGCGTCGATCACGAGGTCGTCGAACTTCAACACGGTCATCGGCACGGATGCCGCGGACGTCGAGCGGCGTCTCGCCGCCATCGAGGCGCGCCTGGCCCCGTACCTCGGCCCCGACGCGACGGCGCGCTACATGGCCGATCTCCACTCGCCGGCGGTGCTCGTCGGCACGGTCGGCGAGGTGACGGCGAAGCTCGCCGACGCGAAGGAGCGCGGGCTCGGCTACGCGATCTCGTACTTCCCGGAGGCCGCGTACGACCTGTCGGGCATCGAGCTCTACGAGCGCGAGGTCATCCCGGCCCTCGCCTGAGCGGGCCCGCGTCCGCCCTGCGGGCGGGGGTTCGCGCGCCTCGAGAACGCCCGATCGCGGGACCGGCGTCATGAGGCGGGGCCCGAGGCGTCCCTTCAGCGAACGCCCGAACGGGCGACGCAGGAGGGAGTGCTCATGCGGCGGCATTGGAACGAATCGTCGGCTCGGGTGGGTGCGCGATGACGCAGCAGGATGCTGCGGCAGAAGGGCGCGCGGGCCGATCGCTCGCGCTCGCCGCGCGGGACCTGGTGGAGGAGGCGATCCGCGAGGAGTTCTTCCAGAAGTTGCCGCCGATGCTGAGCGTCGCGGAGCTCGCCGAGCTGACGCGCACGACGACGCACTCGATCCGCGGGCTCGTGCAGAGCGGCAGCCTGCAGGCGGAGTTCTCGGCCGGTCGCTACCTGATCCCGCTCGCGGACAACTGGGACGTCGTCCGGCGCCTCAGGCCGAGGCTCGTCGGCGGTCCCCGGATCGGTGCGCCTGAGGCCGTCGTGCCCGAGGAGGGGCGTGCGCCCGCCAGTCGCGTCGCATTGTGGGTCGATGCCGACCTCGCCCGCACGGTGCAGCGGCACCTCCTGCGCACGGGCGAGGACCTCACGACGGTGCTGCGCCGGGGCATCGGCGCCGAGGGCGCGGGCTGGCGCGACGCGAGCCGCGGCCAGCTGCCCGAGGCGGTCGACCGAGCCGGCTGAGCGGCTCGGCCGAGACGGTGCGCCTATGCGGCGTCGGCCGCGACCTCATCGAGCTTCGCGCCGAGCTCGGCGTCGGTCGGCTCGGTGAAGTGGGTGCCGTCGGGGAAGACGACCACGGGGATGTTCGTGCGACCGGAGATGGCCTTGGCGCGCTCGGCGCCCTCGACGACGACCTCGAGGTCGACGTAGTCGTAATCGACGCCGCGACGATCGAGCAGCGCCTTCGAGCGACGGCAGTCACCGCACCATGCGGCGCCGTACATCGTGATCCGGACAGGGTTGAGATCGGTGGGGGAAGTCATGTGAATACCCTACGTAGGAACCCTGTGGGGTATTCCCAGCCGGGAGCTCGCCGTGGGCCGGCGCCGCGCGGTCGGCGCCGACGAGCCGGATGAAGGCGCTCAGCTGGGCGACGCCCTCGGGGCGGTACGGCAGTGCGTCGAGCAGGCCGGGTGAATAGAGCAGGTACGCCGCCCACTGCGCGCGCGAGATCGCGACGTTCAGTCGGTTCTTCAGCAGCAGGAACTCGAGGCCGCGCGGCGCCGAGCCGGCCGATGATGCCGCGAGCGACACGATCGCGACCACCGCCTCCTGGCCCTGGAACTTGTCGACCGTGCCGACGGGCACCGCCGTGAACCCTGCGGCATCGAGCGCCTCGCGCACCGTCGTGAGCTGCGCGTTGTACGGCGTCACGACGATGAGGTCGGCCTGCGTCAACGGACGCGCAGCGCCGCCGGCATCCGGCCCGCCGACCGGTGCACCGCCGCCCGGCGCGCCGCCGGCCTCCGCCGCTCGGTCGCCGTCGTGGCCCTCGCGCCAGGCGCGCCCGATCAGCGAACGTACGAGCTGCACGACGACCTCGGCCTCTTCGGGCGAATACGTCGTGTTGTCGTGATGTTGGACCGAGATCGCCTGCAGCCCGGGTTCGATGCCGTCGAGGTGCCGCGTGAGGGTCAGCGGGTGCGAACGGAGCTCGCCCTCGTACGCGAGGCGCGAGACCGGCGCGGCCACGGCCGGATGCATCCGGCGGCTCTCCTCGAGGAAGTAGCCGAACTCCTCGGGCAGCACCTCGTGGCCGTCGGCGACCCACCCGAGCGCCGACGTGTCGACCGGCTCGGGATGGATCGCCTGGCTCACCTGCGGCAGCTGCTGCGGGTCGCCCAGCAGCAGCAGGTTGCGTGCGGCCAGCGAGACCGCGATGGTCGAGGCCAGCGAGAACTGGCCCGCCTCGTCGATGACGAGCAGGTCGAGCGAGCCGCGCGGCACGCGCTTGACGTTGCAGAAGTCCCACGCGGTGCCGCCGATGACGTAGCCGCCCGGCAGGTCGGCCGTGAAGGCGGCGAGGTCGTCTTTCCGCGCGAGCGCCGTGAAGGTGCGCATGCCCGCCTCGCCCTGGTCTTTCGCGGCCTTGCCGACCAGTCGGGAGTCGAGACCGGCGCCGACGACCGCTTCGAGCACGTGCTCGACGACCGCGTGCGACTGGGCGACGACGCCCACCTTCCAACCGTGGTCGGCGACCAGACGCGCGATGACGTGCGAGGCGACGTAGGTCTTTCCCGTGCCGGGCGGCCCCTGCACCGCGAGGTACGAGTGCTCGAGCCGCCGCACCGAGCTCACGACCGCGTCGACGTAGTCGTGCTCGTCGGTGCGCGCCGCGAGTCCGCCCGCCACGCGCGGAGGAAGGCGGCGCAGGACGTCCATAGCGGGATTCAGCGGCAGTGCGGGCCAGATGCCCGGCACCTCAGCTGCCCACTCGGCGATCGCCAGCCGCAGCGCGTCGTTCGACGGCGGCCGGCCCGGCCCGACCGCGACGGGCAGCGCGTGCCAGACCGCGTCGGGCGGCGCGCTCTCTTCGACCACGACACCGGTGTCGGTGACCGCGATGATCGTCGCGTCGATGGTGCGCCGCTGGCCGGGGCGACGGGTCCACGACGCGACGCCGGCCTCGGCGTCGTAGAACAGGAAGACCCCCGAGCCGACCGAGAACTTCGAGCCGGGCGCGATGCGCCCCGACAGGCGCAGCTCACGGCGAGCCTTCTGCCACCGCGGCTCTTCGTGCCACGGCGATTCGACGGCCGAGGCGGCCGGGTCGACGACGAGCACGTCGCGGTCGTTCTCCCACGAGTCGACGGGCTGGTCGGCGCGCAGGAAGTGCGCCCACCAGAAGCTCTTCGCCTCGCGCTCGTGGTAGTCGATCGCGGCCGAGGCGAGCGCGAGGGCCGTGTGGTCGGGGTCGCGCCCGTCGCCGGGCAGCGCCGGCCCGGCGAGTTCGCGGAGCCTCGTCGCCAGCGGGGAGGCCTGGTAGAGCTTGCCGGCGGAGGCCCGCTCGACGAGTTCTTCGGGCGGAACGGGCACGACGCCCTCGCGCCGGGCGATGCCGATCAGCCAGTCGCGAAGCCGCCTGGTCGACACGCAGTCGTACCGGTTGTAGTCGGCGAGGTCGTCGAGCACGGCCTGGCCCTCGGCCCGCTCGACGGGGTCGGGGGAGTCGGCGAGGGCCCTGGCACGTACGTACTCGGTGATCGAATCGCCGCCCGACTTCACGTCGGCCTCGCGCAGCTCGGTGCCCATGTACAGCGGCTCGAGCTTCTTGATCGAGTACGAGCGGCTGCCGACCCGCACCGAGCGCTTCACGATCGGGTAGAGGTCGACGAGCACGCCGTCGGCGAGCAGTTGGTCGACGTCGGCCTCGCCGACGCCGTGCCGCGCCGCGATCGCCGTGAGGTGGGTGCGCTCGTAGGCGGCGTAGTGGTAGATGTGCAGGTCGGGGTGCACCTGGCGCCGCAGCTTCACGAGCTCGAGGAAGCGCAGCAGCGCCTCGCGCTCTTCCGCGAAGGAGTGCGCCCAGAACGCCGTGTACACCTCGCGGTCGTCGACCATGCCCCACAGGTAGTCGAGGTTCCAGCTCGTGGCGTCGCCCTCGGTGTACAGCGGGTCGCCCTCGAAGTCGAAGAACAGATCGCCCGCCGACGGCCGGGGGATGGCCGCGATCGCGCTCGCGTCGCGCACCTCGACGGGCGGCGGCAGCGGCGGGTCGCCGGGGGTCCACGAACCGGTTGCCTCGGCCTCGAGCGCCTGCGCCTCGGCCGCGAGTTGCAGGCGGGCCTGCGCGCGCAGCGCGTCGATCGTGGAGTCGATGACGTGCGGGACGGGCCCGGTCGAGGCGGCCAGCTCGTCGATCGTCGTGATGCCCGCGGCGGCGAGGTGCTCGCGCTGGGTCACCCGGAGGCCGCCGACCATGAGCACGTCGCGGTGCGCCTGCACCTCGAGCTCGCAGGTCGGGCAGCGCCCGTCGTGCAGGTAGCGCGGGTCGCCCCACGCGACGGGCTCGGAATCGGCGAGGCGCTCGTCGACGAGCCGCCGCAGCCGCGCGACGCGCATCGCGTAGACGGGGCTGATGTCGTCGCGGCGGTGCTCGCTGGACGAGCCATCGCCGAGCAGGAGTTCGACCGTGTCGTCGCAGGGGATGCCGAGGCGGTCGAGCTGGGCGGCATAGGCCGCGAGCTGCAGCAGCGCCGTGACGCGCGCGTGCCGCGCGAGCTTCGAGTCCTGCACGCGGTAACGGCCGTCGGCGCGCCGCACGATGAAGTCCGCGAACCCGATGAACCCGTCGTCGACGAAGGTCGCCTGGTAGACGACGGGCGCGCCCGCCTCCAGCGCCGCGATCGTCTGCGCCACGGCTGCCTCGACCGCGTCGCGGTCGCGGACGTTCGGCTGCTCGATCTCGACGACGCCGTCGCCGAACCGGGCCCGGTAGTCGGCGAGCACGCGCAGCTCGTGCTCGGTGCCGAGGGCGCCAGCACGCTCGAGCATCGCGTCGGTGTTCGGCTCGAATCGGGTGTCGCGGCCGAGCTTGACGTCGAGCTCGCGCAGGAACGCGAACTCGCAGTCGGACGCCTTCTTCAGGTCGCTCGCGCTCGTGACGACGGAGCCGTCGAGGATGAACATGCGGCTCCTTCTCGCGGGTGCCGGCGGGTTCCGGCGTGCCTCCACGCTAACCCGCACCGCCGACACGGAGGCCCGACGCGAAGCGTCGCCGCGCCGGTGCGCGGGAGCGGCATCCGCCCTCGACGCGGCATCCGCTCGCGCGTAGGGTGACCGCCATGGATTGGGAGGGCGTGCGCGAGCTCGCGCTGTCGTTCCCCGACACGACCGAGCACGTGAGCTGGGGCTCCGCGCACTGGCGCGTGCACAACCGCGGCTTCGTGTGGGAGCGGCCGCTGCGCCGCGCGGACCTCGAGTACCTGCGCATCGCCGAGCAGCCGGGGCCCGTGCTCGGCGCGCGCGTCGAGGACGAGGCGGTGAAGTTCGCGCTCGCGCGCGAGGACCCGTCGGTGTTCTTCACGACGCCGCACTTCGACGGGTTCCCGGCGATCCTCGTGCACCTCGACCGCATCCCCGACCGCCGGCTCGAGGAGCTCGCCGCGGAGGCGTGGCTCGCCGTCGCGCCCGCGAAGCTCGCCCGGGCGTGGCTCACGGAGCATCCCGACTGAGGCGCCTACTCGACCGCCGGGGTCGCGAGCGCGCCGCGGGGCAGGGCGAGCATGCCCTCGAGGGCGCTCATGATGAGCGATCCGCGGTCGCCGGCATCGCCCCAGCGCACGAGCGCCTGGGCGTTCAGCCCGTCGATCATGCCCAGGACCTGCCAGGCGACGGATGCCGCGTCGTCGGTGTCGAACGCCCCCTCGGCGACCCCGTCGTCGACGATCTCGCGGATCACGGCCTGCCACGCGTCCATCTGCTCGCGCACGCGCGCGGCGAGCGTCTCGTTGCGGCGGCCGAGCGCCCACGCCTCGACCCAGACGAGCGTGACGTCGTCGCGCTCGCCGTCGAGCAGCGTCGCGACGAGCGTGCCGAGGCGGGCCGTCGGCGTCGGGCGCGATGCCACGAGCGCGGCGACCTCGTCGACCTCGGCCGAGACGATCGCGGCGAAGGTGTCGGCGACGAGGGCGTCCATCGCGGGCCGGTAGTGCGCGACGAGCGCGGGGGTGACGCCCGCGCGCGTGGCGACGGCTCTCAGGGTCACCGCCGCGAGCCCGTCCTCGAGTGCGAGCGCGTGCGCCGCGGCCGTGATCTCGGCGGCGCGCTCGGCGGGGGCCTTGCGTGCTCGTCGGGTTCGGGGCATCCGCTCGTCGCTTGACATCGCCGCCCAGTCTAGGTAACTTCGCCGGTGTTATTGATCATGCGATCAATATATCGGGTGCGGCCGATCGGGCGCACCCCCGAGGAGGAGTTCCGCATGGCCTGGCGCATGCCCGCTGAGACCGCCCCGCACGAGCGCACCTGGATGGCGTTCCCGCGCGAGGGGATCACCCTCGGCGAGTCGGCCGCCGAACGCGAGGAGGGCTACGCCGCGTGGACCGCGGTCGCCCACGCCGTCGCCGAGTTCGAGCCGGTCGCCATGGTCGTCGATCCGAGCGAGCGCGAGCGCGCGGCACGGATGCTCGGCACCGGCATCCAGCAGGTCGAGGCTCCCGTCGACGAGTTCTGGATGCGCGACCACGGGCCGACGTTCGTCGTCGACGACGAGCGGCCCGGCGTGCTCGGCGCGGTCGACTGGGTGTTCAACGGCTGGGGTGCGCCCGAGTGGTCGGAGTGGCGCAAGTCGGCCGAGCACGCGCGGCTCATCGCGGAACTCGTCGGCGCCGAGCTCGTGTCGAGCCTGCTGGTGAACGAGGGCGGCGGCATCCACGTCGACGGCGAGGGCACCGTGCTCGTCACCGAGACCGTGCAGCTCGACCCGCGCCGCAACCCCTACGCCGACCGCGCGCGCGTCGAGGCCGAGCTCGCGCGCACGATCGGTGCGACGACCGCGATCTGGCTGCCTCGCGGACTCACGCGCGACTACGACGAGTTCGGCACGAACGGGCACGTCGACATCGTCGCGACGATTTCCTCGCCCGGCCGCCTGCTGCTGCACGCGCAGCCCGATCCGGGGCATCCCGATCACGAGGTCATGCGCGGTATCCGCGCCGAGATCGAGACGCAGACGGATGCCTCGGGCCGGCGCCTCGAGATCGTCGACCTGCCCGCGCCGTCGACGCTGCGCGACGACGAGGGCTTCGTCGACTGGAGCTACGTCAACCACCTGGTCGTCAACGGCGGCGTGATCGCGTGCGGCTTCGGCGACGAGCGGGCGGATGCCGCGGCGCGCGAGATCCTCGAGGCGGCCTACCCCGGGCGCCGCGCCGTGACGGTCGATGCCCGGCCGCTGTTCGCGCGCGGCGGGGGGATCCACTGCATCACCCAGCAGCAGCCGGCGGTGGCGCGATGAGCGGGGTTCGGCCGACGGGTGGGTTCGAGGTCGTCGAGGCGTCGATCGCGGAGCTCCGGGGCGCGCTCGAGCGCGGGGCCGCGACGAGCGTCGGACTCGTGCAGGCCTACCTCGACCGCATCGAGGCATACGACGTGCCCGGCACCGCGACCGCGCTGAACGCCGTCGTCGTGCGCAATCCCGACGCGCTCGCCGAGGCCGAGGCATCCGATGCCCGTCGAGCGCGCGGCGAGACGCTCGGACCGCTCGACGGCATCCCGTACACCGCGAAGGACAGCTATCTCGTGCGCGGCCTCACCGCGGCCGCCGGCAGTCCCGCGTTCGAGCACCTCGTCGCGCAGCGCGACGCGTTCACGATTGAGCGGTTGCGCGGTGCGGGCGCCATCTGCCTCGGCCTCACGAACATGCCGCCGATGGCCAACGGCGGCATGCAGCGCGGGGTCTACGGCCGCGCCGAGTCGCCCTACAACGCCGAGTACCTGACCGCGGCGTTCGGCTCGGGCTCGTCCAACGGGTCGGGCACCGCGACCGCGGCGTCGTTCGCGGCGTTCGGGCTCGCCGAGGAGAGCTGGTCGTCGGGCCGGGCGCCCGCGTCGAACAATGCGCTGTGCGCCTACACGCCCTCGCGCGGCGTGATCTCGATCCGCGGCAACTGGCCGCTCGTGCCCACCATGGATGTCGTCGTGCCGCACACGCGCACCATGGCCGACCTCCTCGAGGTGCTCGACGTCATCGTCGCCGACGACGCAGAGACCCGCGGCGACTTCTGGCGGATGCAGCCGTGGGTGCCGCTTCCGGCGGCCTCGGAGGTGCGGCCTCCGTCGTACCCGGCGCTCGCGCCGGCGGATGTCCCGGAGGCGCGCGCCGCGCTCGCCGGTCGCCGGTTCGGCGTGCCGCGCATGTACGTGAACGCCGACCCGCTCGCGGGCACCGCGGAGCCCGGCACCGCGGGCATCGGCGGGCAGACGGGGCAGCGCATCGAGACGCGCGCCTCGGTCATCGACCTGTGGGAGGCCGCCCGCCGCGACCTCGAGGCCGCCGGTGCCGAGGTCGTGCTCGTCGACTTCCCCGTCGTCTCGAACTACGAGGGCGACCGGCCGGGCGCGCCGACGATCGCGACGCGCGGGCTCGTGTCGACGGCGTACCTGCGCCGCGAGATCGTCGACCTGTCGGCGTGGGCGTGGGAGGACTTCCTGCGCGCCAACGGCGACCCGGCGCTCTCGACGCTCGCCGACGTCGACGGGTCGACGATCTTCCCGCACCCCGAAGGCGCCCTGCCCGACCGGTACGCGGGCTTCGAGGATGACGTCGTGACCTACCCCGACTGGGTGCGCGCGCATCCGCATGCCACCCTCGAGGCGATACCCGAGATCGAGGGCGGACTCCGCGGGCTCGAGCAGACCCGCCGCATCGACCTCGAGCAATGGATGGACGGCCTCGGCCTCGACGCCGTGGTCTTCCCGGCCGTCGCCGACGTGGGGCACGCCGACATGGACGTGCACGAGGCATCCGCCGACCTCGGCTGGCGCAACGGCGTCTGGGTCGCGAACGGCAACCTCGTGCCGCGCCACCTCGGCATCCCGACCGTCACCGTTCCGATGGGCACCATGGCCGACACCCGTATGCCCGTCGGCCTGACGTTCGCCGGACGCGCCTACGACGACACGGCGCTGCTCGCGCTCGCCGCCGCCTTCGAGGCGACCGGGTCGCGTCGCACCGAGCCGCCGCGCACGCCCCGGCTCTGACGCGGCGTCCCGTCAACCCCGTGCCCTCGCGGCGCCGCGTTCGTAGGCTGGACGGGGACGGGCCGACCGCGAAGGGTTCCCGGCTGCGTGCTCGCCAGGGGAGGGGATCCACCATGGCCACCTACGATGTGGGCGGACGTTCGGCGATCGTGACGGGTGCGGGAAGCGGCATCGGCCGCTCGATCGCGCTGCTGCTCGCCGCGAATGGAGCATCGGTGCTGGTGAACGATCTCGATGCGGGCCATGCCGGCGGTGTCGTCGAGGAGATCCGTGCCGCGGGCGGAACGGCGGAGGCATCCGTCGGCGACGTCACGGACCCGTCGTGGATCTCCGGCTCCATCGAACAGGCGAACGCACTGGCGCCGCTGAAGCTGGCGGTCAACAACGCCGGCATCGGCGGGGCCGCGGCGCTCATCGGCGACTACCCCGACGACAGCTGGGAGAAGGTGATCGCCGTCAACCTCAGCTCGATCTTCCGCAACCTGAAGGCGCAGCTTCCGGCGATCGCGGCCAACGGGGGCGGTGCGGTCGTCAACATCGCCTCGATCCTCGGCAGCGTCGGTTTCGCGAGTTCGTCCGCGTACGTCAGCGCCAAGCACGGGGTGGTGGGGCTCACGAAGAACGCAGCCGTCGAGTACGCCGACCGGGGAGTACGCGTGACATCGGTCGGCCCGGGATTCATCAAGACCCCGCTCATCGACGCGAACCTCGACGCCGACGCGCAGCAGTTCCTCGTGTCGAAGCATCCGATCGGGCGCCTCGGCGATCCCGACGAGGTGGCGACGCTCGTCGCGTTCCTCGGCAGCGACGCGGCGAGCTTCATCACCGGCAGCTACCACCTCGTCGACGGCGGCTACACGGCGGTCTGAGCTCTCCTGGGTGGGGAGGAACAGTCGTGCGGCATGCCGATCGAGGAGCCGCCGGGCCTAGGGTGGCGGCATGGCGGCGGTGAGCAGGACCCGGTCGGCGGTGTACGCGCGCCGACGGAAGCGCCGCATGGCGCGCGTGGCGCACGACCTCACCGATGCGCAGTGGACCGCCCTCGTCGCCGCGTGGGGCGGGTGCGCCTACTGCGCCGAGACGCGGAAGGCGCTGCAGCGCGACTGCGTGCTTCCGATCTCGAGGGGCGGCCGGTACACGCTCGAGAATGTCGTGCCCGCGTGCGGGTCGTGCAACGCGAGCAAGTGCAACGACGAGGTGACGTCGTGGCTGCGGCGCAAGCGGCTCGACGAGCGCGCGTTCCTGCTCCGGCAGCGCGAGATCGCCCTCGACCTCGTCGACCGGTTCGCCGACGCCCCTGCCGACGCCGGCCCTGAGCCCGACCCCGACCCCGACCGCGGCGCCTCGTAGGCTGAGGGCGTGATCGTCCGAGCCGCAGCCCTCGTCCTGACCCTCGGCCTCGCGCTGGCCGGCGCGAGCGCTGCGGCACTGCCTGCCGCGGCTCTGCCTGCCGCCGCCCTGCCGGCTGCCGCACGGCCGGCGGCGCTGCCGGCCGGCGTCGACGACTTCACCTTCGACTCGTTCACCGGCGACTACGCGCTCGACCGCGACGACGACGGGCGCTCGACGCTCGAGGTCACCGAGACGCTCGTCGCGCGGTTCCCCGAGACGGACCAGAACCGAGGCATCCGTCGCAACCTGGTCGACACCTACGACGGGCACCCGACCGGGCTCGAGGTCGTCTCGGTGACCGACGAGACCGGTGCGCCGCGCGAATACGACGAGGAGAGCGACGACGGCTTCGTCACGCTCACCATCGCGGGCGACGACTACGTGCACGGCGAGCAGACGTACGTCATCACCTACACCCAGCGCGACGTGACGAGGTACTACGCCGACACCGACGCCGACGAGTTCTACTGGGACGTCAACGGCACCGACTGGGCGCAGCCGTTCGGCACCGTGACCGCGAACGTGCACCTCGGCGCCGGCCTGCTCGAGGCGACGACGGGCGGCGTCGATGCCGCGCGCGGCGAGGCGGGCGAAGACGCGTCGGCGACGATCACGCCGACCGACGATGGCTGGACGTTCACGGCGAAGGACCTCGCACCGCGAGAGACGCTCACGTTCGCGATCGGATTCGAGCCCGGCACGTTCACGCCGCGCGACGGCGGGTTCTTCGCGGCGCCGTGGCCCCTGATCTCCGCGATCGGCGCCGGCATCGCGGTGCTCGCGGTCGTCTGGGCCGGATTCATCCGCACCCGCCGCCTCCGCGACGCGCCGGGCCGGCCCGTCATCGTGCCCGAGTACCTGCCGCCCGAGGGTGTCGGCGTGCTGCTCGCGTCCGTGCTCGCCAAGGGCACGACGCACGCGATCCCCGCGCAGATCCTGCAGCTCGCGATCCTCGGGCGGCTCCGGGTCGTCGAGACGCCGGCCAAGGGATGGCTCGCCTCGAAGCCGACGTACGACCTGCAGTACCACGAGCCCGGCGCGGCCGACGAGGTGCAGGCCCGGCAGCGGCGTCTCCGGTCGATCGAGCCGACCGACGACGACGTGCAGGCGCTGCACGCGCTGTTCGGCGCGACGCTCGAGCCCGGCGAGCGCCGCTCGCTCGCCAAGAGCGACACGAAGATCACCAAACGGCTCACCGAACTCCAGCACGCCGTCACGAAGCGCGCGACGACCGACGGATACCGGCGGCGGCTGCCGGCCGGACCCATGGTCGGGGCGAGCATCCTCGCCGTCATCGGCGGCCTCATCGCCTTCGCCTTCGCGGTCGTGTCGTTCGACCAGGCGTACGGCGGCGTGTGGCCGCTGGTCGCATTGATCGTCGGCGCGCTCGCGGTCATCGCGACCGTCGTGCTGATCGCGAAGCATCCGCTCGACTCGCGCGGCGCGGAGGTGCGCGACCACCTGCGCGGCCTCGAGTCGTACATCGAACTCGCCGAAGCCGACCGGATCGCCTACCTCCAGTCCCCGCAGGGCGCGCTGCGCACGCCCGTCGCTGCCGACGACCCCGAGCAGGTGCTCCAGCTGAACGAGCGCCTGCTGCCGTGGGCCGTGCTCCTCGGCCAGGAGAAGGCGTGGACCGCCGAACTCGGCCGCGCCTACGAGCGACTGGGCCGCGAGCCCGAGTGGTACGCGGGCTCCAGCGCCTTCAACGCCGCGGTGTTCTCTTCGGCGATCGGCGGCATGAGCTCGAGCGTCACCTCGAGCTTCTCGGCGTCCAGCGGCGGATCGGGCGGCGGGGCGTCGGCCGGCGGCGGCGGCGGAGGCGGCGGCGGAGGCGGGGTCTGACCGCGCGCGACGCGCGCACGGCGCCACCGCGACACGGGCGCGGCCGCGCCCGCGCCCGCGCGGCAGCGCCCCCTCACCCCACGTCGACCGTGACCGTGTGCAGCCCCGTCGCGCCGTCGGGCACGACGCCCTGCTCCCGCGCGGTCTGCACCTCGCCGTCGGCGCCGATCGC
The DNA here is from genome assembly GCF_009647605.1 of Agromyces agglutinans. GTDB lineage: Bacteria > Actinomycetota > Actinomycetes > Actinomycetales > Microbacteriaceae > Agromyces > Agromyces agglutinans. The sequence goes on from NZ_WJIF01000002.1 coordinate 604,091, forward strand.
CCGCACCCGCAGCGTGTGGCCTCCGGCCGCGGCATCCGCCCATTCGTAGCGCCACTGCACCCACGTGTCGGCCGAGATCGCCGTCGCGAGTTCGGCCTCCCGCCACGGCCCGTCGTCGACCTGCACCTCGACGGCCTCGATGCCGACGTGCTGGTGCCACGCGACGCCCGCGACGACGACGGTGCCCGCCGCCGGGCGCTGCCCGGGCCGCGGCACGTCGATGCGGCTCGAGATCTTGATCGGCCCGCGCTCGCTCCACCCGCGATCGGTCCAGTAGGCGGATGCCTCGTCGAAGCGCGTGACCTCGAGCTCGGTGACCCACTTCGTCGCCGAGACGTAGCCGTACAGGCCGGGCACGACCATCCGTACCGGGAAGCCGTGCTCGAGCGGCAACGGTTCGCCGTTCATGCCGATGGCGAGCACGGCGTCGCGGTCGTCCTGCAGCACCGCGAGCGGCGTCGATGCGGTGAACCCGTCGACCGAGCGCGAGAGCACCATGTCGGCGTCGGAGTCGGGTTCGGCTCGCGCGAGCAGGTCGCGGATCGGATGCCCGAGCCACACCGCGTTGCCGATGAGTCCGCCGCCGACCTCGTTCGACACGCACGCGAGCGTCGTGACGCTCTCGGCCATCGGCAGCGCGAGCAGGTCGCTCCAGGTGAGCACGACCTCGCGAGCGACCCTGCCGTGGATGCGCAGGCTCCACTCCGCCGGGTCGATCTCGGGCACGCGCAGGGCGGTGTCGATCCGGTAGAAGTCGGCGTTCGGCGTGACGAGCGGGGTGATGCCGTCGACGTGGAGCTCGGCGCTCGCGGGAATCGTCGCGCTCGCCGTCGCGCGCGGCAGGGTCACGGCGTCGCGCACGGCCTGGGTCATCCGCCGCCCGGCCTGCAGCGCGTTGCCCGCGAGCGCCGCCAGTACGCCGACCGCGGCCGCACCGCCGGCCCAGGCGAGGAAGCTGCGGCGGTCGGGCGCCGACGCGGCCGGTGAGACGGATGCCTCGGGCGCCGCGGATGCGCCGGATGCCCCGGCCGCCCCGAGGGTACGGGATGCCTCGGGCGCCGCGGGTGCCTCGCCGCCCGGCACCCGCCGAACGAGGTGCATCACGGCGACGGCGCCCGCGATGCCGGCCGCCGCCGACGGCAGGATCGCGAGCGTGCCCGACCCGGCGCGCGTCGCGGCGGCGATCGCGCCGAGCACGCCGAGCATGAGGAAGACCCCGGCCCCGAGCCGCGATCGCCGCGACTCGAGCACGCCCGCGCCGCCGGCCACGGCGGCCAGCACGAGCACGATGCCGACGATCAGGGCGAGCTTGTCAGCCGTGCCGAAGAGCGCGATCGCGGCATCCTTCGCCCATGGCGGCGCGAGGTCGATGACGGCCGCGCCCACGACGACGAAGGGCCCCGACTCGGGCGCCGCGATCGCCGCCACCAGCTCGCCGACGCCCGCGGCCACGGCGGCGGCGGCCAGGCCGGCGAGGGCCGGCAGCCGCCACCCGGGCGTCCGTGCGTCCGTCGCGCGCATGCGCCCAGCGTACGGCGTGCCGCTGCGGGGCATCCGTCCGTAGGCTGGCGGGTGGGGCCGCGCGCGCCCCGCACGACGAGAGGACGAGCATGCCATTCGCGATCCAGTACGACCGACTCGGCGGCCCCGAGGTGCTCGAGCTGCGCGAGATCGCGTACGCGACGCCCGGCCCGGGCCAGGCGGTCGTCGAGGTGCGGGCGATCGGCGTGAACCCGATCGACTGGAAGATCCGGTCGGGGCTGCGCCGCAGCGCACCGCTCGAGGGCTGGCGAACGGTCGGCGGCGACGCGGCGGGCGTGGTCACCGCTGTGGCATCCGACGTCGAGGGGTTTAGCGTCGGCGACGAGGTGATCGTCGCCGAGGCCGACGGCAGCTACGCCACCGAGATCGCCGTCGACGTGGCGAAGCTCTCGGCGAAGCCCGCGGCGCTGCCGTGGGAGCAGGCCGCGGCGATCCCCGTGCCCGGGGGCACGGCGCACCAGGTGCTCGTCTCGCTCGGCGTCGGCGAGGGCGACACGCTGCTCTGGCACGGCGGGTCGGGTGCGGTCGGCCAGATCGGCATCCAGCTGGCGCGGCGCGCCGGAGCCACCGTCGTCGCGACCGCGAGCGAGCGCAACCAGGCGCACCTGCGCGAGCTCGGCGCGATCCCGGTCGTCTACGGCGACGGCATCCTCGAGCGCGTGCACGAGGTCGCGCCCGACGGCGTCACGGTCGCGGTCGACGCGGCCGGCACGCGCGAGGCGATCGAGGTGTCGAAGGCCCTCGTCGCCGACCCCGGCCGCATCGGCACGATCGTCCTCGGAGCCGAGGCGGCCGACCTCGGCATCCGCGCCTGGCGGGGCGGCAGCCCCGCGCCCCTCACGGCCGAGGAGGAGGCCGCGCGCGCCGAGGCCGTGCCGCTGATCGCCGGCCTCGCGGCCGAGGGTGCCCTCCAGATCGAGATCGCGCACCGGTACCCGCTCGCCGACGCCGCTGAGGCGCACCGGCAGAGCGAGACCGGCCACGTGCGCGGCAAGATCGTACTGCTGCCGTAGGCGGCGACATCGTCGCCCGGCCGGTCGTGCCGTCGGTCACCGCCCGACCGCACCGCACTCGTAGGCGAGCACGACGGCCTGCACGCGGTCGCGCAGGCCGAGCTTCGCGAGGATCCGCGTGATGTGGGTCTTCACCGTGGACTCGCCCATGAACAGCTCGGCCCCGATCTCGGCGTTCGACAGCCCCCTCGCGATCGCCCCGAACACCTCGAGCTCGCGCTCCGTCAGCGCGCCGAGCCGGTCGGGAGTCCCCTCGCGGGGAGGCGGTCGACGCACGTAGGACTCCACGAGGCGCCGGGTCACGCTCGGCGCGAAGAGCAGGTCGCCGCCGTGCGCCGCGCGGATGGCCGCCGCGAGCTCGGCGGGGGTCGCCGACTTGATGAGGAACCCGCTCGCGCCCGCGCGCAGCGCCCCGAGGACGTACTCGTCGAGATCGAACATCGTCAGCATGACGACCCGGGCCTGCGGCCGCGCGTCGTGCACGAGCCCGACCCCCTCGATGCCGCCGACGCCCGGCATCTCGATGTCCATGAGCACGACGTCGGCCGATTCCGCAGCGGCCGCGCGGGCCGCCGCTGCGCCGTCGGATGCCTCGGCCACCACCCGGAGGCCCGGTTCCGCGTCGATGATCGCGCGGAGTCCGCGACGGATGAGGTGCTGGTCGTCCGCGATGACGACCCTGAGCGGCCGAGGATCGCTCATGTCGGCACCGCAGAGCCGAGCGGGAGCGTGGCGCCGACCGCGAATCCGCTCCCGGTCCTCCCGGCCCGGAAGGTGCCGCCGAGCGCGTGCACCCGCTCGGCCATGCCCGCGAGGCCGTAACCGGCGCTGGGCGCCGGGCCATCCACGACGTCGGGCTCCCGTCCCGGCCGCCCGTCGTCCACGACGTCCACCGACACGCAGCGGCCCTCGACGCGCACCGCGATCCGCACGTGGGTCGCGTCGGAGTGGCGGACGATGTTCGTGAGGCTCTCCTGCACGACGCGGTAGACGATGCCGTCGAGCTCCGGCGGCACGGGCCGAGTTCGACGGCGATGTCGAGCCCGGCGACCCGAAGGCGGTCGATCATCGCCGGCAGCGGGTCGGGCGGGTGCCCCGCGAGCCCCGGTCCTCCGATCGCTCCGAGGTCGAGCAGGTCGAACAGCATCGCGAGTTCCGTGAGCGCCTGCGCCGCGGTCGTGTCGATCGTCGCGAGGGCCCGGCGCGCGCCCGCCGGATCGCCGTCGCGCAGCGCACTGACGGCCGACGCCTGCAGCAACATGACGCCGACGGCGTGGCTCGCGACGTCGTGGAGGTCGCGCGCGATGCGCAGGCGCTCCTCACGTCGCGCCTCGTCGACGCGGACCTCGAGCTCGGCCCGCAAGCGGTCGGCTCGCAGGACGGCGTCGCGATCCGCGCGGTCGTGCGCGGACCACTCGTGACCCGCGAAGGCGGAGAGTCCGATGAGCGCGAGGCTCATCCACACGTTCTCCGGCACGTCGACGGCGACCCAGGCGAGCGTGACGAGGGAGAGCGCGAGCACGCAGGACCACGGAATCGGGCCGCCCGCCACGCCGGCCGACCACGCGAGCAGGACGACGCAGACCAGGCTCCCGAGGAGGAGCGGCGCACCGCCGATCGCGGCGAACCCCACGACGAGCGCGGCGCAGCCGGTCGCGGCCGCCGGGGACCGCCCGCGCGCCACGGTGCAGACCGGGAGCCCGACCGCGACGATCCAGGCCGCCGGGGTCGAAGCGGCCGCCGCCGAAGCGATCACCTCGATGATGCCGGCGGCGAGCAGCGCCGCCGCGACGAGCAGGTCGAGAAGCCACCGGACGGCCGAGGCGCGAGGCCCCGACGAGGCCGCGTGCGCCGGTTCCGACCGCAGGAGCCCGAGCAGCCACCGCAGTTCGGTGACGGCCTGCCGGCCGCGCGCCGCGATCGATGCGATGCGGTCGGGGTCGAGGTCGACCTCGGCGGCCGCGGCATCCGCGCGCATGCCCTCGACCGCATCGCGCAGCAGCGCGAGCACCTGTCCGCCGAGCCGAGCCCGCTCGTCGGCGACCACACGCGCCGCGACCGAGGCGGCGTCGGTCGCCTGGAGCCGTGAGGCGGTCGCCCTGGACCGGTCCGCCGCGTGCGCGCGGAGGCGGACCACCCGGCCGTACGCGAACACCGTCGCGGTGAGCGCGATCGCGAACGCGAGGGTCGCCGGATCCCGCGGCGGTACGGCGAGCACGCTCAGTGGGAAGGCGAGGGCGACGGCGCCTCCCTGCCAGAGACCGGAGTGCCGGCCGAGCGAGGAGATGCCGACCACGAACGGCGCGAGCAGGGCGGGTGTGTCAGCCGACAGCCCGGCGAGTGCGAGCCACCACTGGAGGGCGGCCAGGCCGGCGCCGGCGAGCAGGGGGTGGCGCGCGAGCCCGAGGGTGAGCACCGCGGTCGCGATCCCGGCGGGGATCGCCCACGGCGTCTCGGGGAGCAGGAACAGCGTCGTCCAGAGGCCGCACGCGACGGCGACGACGGATTGCGCGATCGAGAACGGACGCGTCCTCATGGCCAGAGGGTACTGCCGGCCCGATCGCTCCGCATCAGACCTGGGTCGGACCCGGGGTCCGACCCGAGGCCGGTCGGCTCGAGCCCCGCGGCGGCACCCGGCGACCAGCGACCGATTCCGCCGGGATGCGGACCGGACGAGGATCGGCGCGATCGGCGTCACCAGCTCGCCGACGAGCCGAGAGGGGAACATCATGAGACCGCTTCCGATCGCGGCGCTCGCCGCCGCCGCCGCGCTCTCGACGGTCATGGCCGCCGACATCGTGTGGAACGCCAACAACCCCGACCAGGTCGGGCCGTGGCTGGATGCCGAAGCCCATCCGTACCTGGTTCGGGCGTCGTCGCTGGCCCATGCGGGCACCTACCTGCTGATCGGCGCGGCCCTCGTGCGAAGTGGCGCGGCGATCGACCGGTCGCGCCGCCTGGTGCGGGTCCTGCGCTGGATACTCGTCGCCGGCTACTCGGTCTTCGCCGCGATGTACGCCTGGATGGGGTTCGTCGACCCGTCGCTCGAGCTCGCGGAGTCGCTGCAGGCCGTGGTCAACGTCGCCTTCCTCACGAGCCTGGTGGTGCCGATCGTGCTCGGGTTCGCCCTCGTGCGCCGGCGCGAGCTGCGAGTCCCGGTCGTCCTGCTGATCGCCCCGCTCGTGTTGCTGCCGCTGACGCTGCTGCTCGGGCCGACCGGCTGGGCGCATCCGGGCTACACCGAGACGGCCGTGAACCTCGGCCTCGCGCTCCTCGCACTCCTGGCCACCGACGAGACTCCCCGTCAGCCGGAGCGCGCCCGGACGAACGCCGCGACGAGCGGTGCGAGCCCTGCGGCGATCTCGTCGGCCGGGCGCTTGCGCCCCTTCACCTCGAACGAGTGACCGGCGCCCTCGAGCCATTCGAGCACGGCGTTCGGGCCGATCCGCGCCACCACCTCGTCGAGCTGGGCGTTCGGGGTCGCGAACGGGTCGTTGGTGCCCTGCACGAAGAGCATCGGCAGGGTGAGGCCGTACAGGTGCTCGTCGCGCGGCCGTTCCGGCCGGCCGGGGGCGTGCAGCGGGTACGCGAGGAACAGGAGGCCCGAGGCATCCATGCCCTCGGCGACGGCCATCGACGCCATGCGGCCGCCGTAGGAGCGGCCCGCCGCCCAGATCGGCTCACCGGATGCCCCCGCAGCGGCGGCCAGCTCGGCGGCCCGGGTCATGACCGCGCGCCAGGCGGCGACGGCCGACGCCGGCCGGCCCGGCATCCGCCGCCCCTGCTCGCGATACGGGAAGTTGAAGCGCATCGTCGCGAACCCGAGCGCGTGCATCGCGCGCGTGAACCCGGCGACCGACGGATGCTCCAGGCCCGAGCCCGCTCCGTGCGCGACGACGATCGTGGCGAGCGCGTCGTCGGGTCTCGTCGCGATCGCGGAGATCGGCACGCCCTCGACCTCGATCGCGAGCGCGGACTCCATCTGCTCGTTCAGGGCTCGCCGCCGAGGCGCCGGTTGCGCGCGGTCGCGAAGCGGGCGATCAGTGTCGCCGTGACGATGACGACGATGCCCGCGATCGCGGCCACGCCGACGGTCGTCGAGGCGGGCTCGCCGGTCAGGCGCCCGACCGCGATCCAGGCGAGCCCCCACGATGCCGACAGCATCGGCGCGAGCCCGCCGCGACTCCACAGTCCGAGCGCCGCGATCGCGGCGACGGCGACCGTGATGACCGCGACGGCCCACGCCTCCGGAGGGATGCCACCGCCGTCGAAGCCGCTCGCCGTGAGGGCCGCCGCCACGTTCGCGGCGGTCGCGATCGAGACCCAGCCGAGGTAGAGGCCGATCGTGCCGTCGGTGATGAGGGCGTCGAGCAGCTTGCGCGGCGGTCGCAGCACGCACGCGCGGTAGGCGATGCAGAGCACCGCGAGCAGCACGACGATGACGAGCACGCTCAGCCACAGCCAGCCGGCCTGCACGACGCCGATCCAGAGGGCGTTGAGCAGCATCGACGCCGCCACCAGGTAGCCCACGGACCGCTGGCGATCGGACGTGCGCTGCGAGGGCAGCGCCTGCCAGACCGCGTAGGCCGCGAGGCCGAGGTAGATGAGCGACCAGATCGAGAATGCGGGGCCGGCCGGGGCGAGCAGCGTCGAGTCGTCGTCGAGGGCGCCGCCCGCGGCATCCTGCACCCGGGTGCCGCCGAACACGCCGGAGCCGACCAGCGCTCCCGCGATCGCGAGCACGGCGCTCACCGCGACGACCCACTGCCGCACCACGTCGCCGCGGCCGGCGGAATGCGCCACGGCCGCGCCGCGCTCCGCCGTGCTCATGCGGCCGATTCCGTCGGACGGCCCGCGATCGAGTGCTCGAAGAGGTCCGCGAGCGCGGCGATGCCGCCACGCACGAACGCCCGCCGCTGCCGCGCTGCGCCGGTGCCCAGTTGCGTGAGCCGCGCGACGAGCTCGGCGACGACGTCGAGGTCGTCCTCGGCCTCGAGCTGCGGGGCGATGGTGGCCACGAGCCGGTCGAGCACCGATCGCGCGTCGGCGAGCTCGCCGAGCACCGGGTCGTACACCTGCGCCCGCATGCCGGCGTGCGCCGAGTGCATGACGGCCGCCGAGAGCAGCTCGGCCGGGACATCCGTCGACTCGAGATCGCGGCCCTCGGTCTCGAGCGCGTGGGTGACGAGCCCGCGGCAGAGGGCGGCCAGCAGCAGCGTGTCATCGGCGGTCAGCTGGGCATCGGCCATGCGGAACTCGATCGTGGGCAGGTGCTCCGAGAGTCGCACGCTCCACGCGATGAGCGCGAGGTCGGACATCCCGCCGATGCCGAGGAGGCGCCGGATGCGCCGGTCGTAGTCCTTCGCGTCCGCGAATCGCGGCGGGGAGCCGGCGGTGGGCCACCGCCGCAGCTGCACCGTGCGCCAGCTCTCGTATCCCGTGTCGTAGCCGCGCCAGAACGGCGAGTTGCCCGAGATCGCGGTGAGCAGCGGCAGCCAGGGCCGGGCCACGTTCAGTGCGAGGATGCCGGCCTCCCGGTCGGGCACGCCGACGTGCACGTGCAGCCCGCTCATCTGGTGATCCGCGATGAGCCCGGCCATGTCGCGCACGATGCGCTGATATCGATCGTCGTGCGTGATCGAGGGGAACGCCAGGGTGTCGGGCGGCGTGCCGATGCTCGCGGCGAGCGTGCCCGTGCGCTCCGCCTCGTCGGCGACCATCCGGCGGAACCCGACCAGCACCGGCCGCGCGCCCGCCAGGGAGTCGAAGACCGGCGAGGCGTGCTCGACCTGCGAGGCGAGGAACTCCTTGTGCGTGGTCGCCGACCACTCGGGGTCGGCCTGCATCCGGGTCGTGAACCCCTCCGCGACATCGGCCGGGCGGAGGCTCTCGCGATCGAGGAAGATGAACTCCTCCTCGACGCCGAACGTGGCATGCATGGCTCCCCCTTCGCCGGTGCTTCGAGCCTGAGCGGCGCCCGCCGGGGTGTCAAGCCCCTGTCCGGGCCCGGAGATCGATGCCATCGCGGGGCGCGACCGATGCCGTCGCGGGGCGCGCGGGCGCATTCCGGGCGATGTCGGCAGGGGCGCGTACCGTGACTGCCATGACCGATCGGATGCAGCTGAACGTCGAGCACGCCGTGCTCCACGACCCGTGCCCCCGCTGCGGATCCCTCACGGTCCGCGCGATCGTCTACGGCCCGCTCGACTTCGCCGTCGAGGCCGAGTCCGTCGACGCCCAGACCCCCGACTTCGCCGACTTCACCGACGAGGCGCCCATCTTCGACTGCCGCGAGTGCGGCTTCGAATGGGGCCTCGCGGTGCGCGACCTGCTGGCCTGAGGCCACCGGCCGCCGCGGCCGGCGGGATTCCCCGGCGGCCGGGCTAGTCGTCCCGGCCGGTCTCCCCGACCAGCTCCTCGTGGATGCGCCGAAGGTCCTCCACGAGCGAGCCGATCAGGATCCAGTTGCCCGACTTCGGCGTCGAGACGACCAGCGGCGAGGTGAGCGCCGGGATCACGGAGGTCGGCGGCTCGGGATCGACGTCGGCGAGGTGCACCGCGAGTCGCACGTCGTGGGCGGCGCGGCGCAACTGCTCGGCGATCGCGCGCACCGTCGGCTCGTCGGCGAGCGACGGGTCGTAGTGGTCGACCACGGCGCGGGTCATGCCGATCACCTGGGTGACGATGGGCCCGAGTCGCTCGAGCAGGGCGCGGTCCTCGGCGAGCTCGCCACGATGCGCCGAGCGGCGGGGGTTCAGGGTGAGGGATTCCTCGGCGTCCGTGATCGAGGCGTCGGCGGCGTCGCGCATCGGGCGCAGCAGCCTCGCCTCGATCATCGCCTCCTGCACGGCCGAGTACGTCTGCGGCGTCTCGAGCACGGTCGCGAGGCGCTGCAGCGACGCGGCCAGCTCGCCGCCGAGCAGGCCCAGCTCGCGCCGCGCCGGCGCGAGGGCGACCGGCGGCACGATCAGCGCGTTGACCACGATGCCGATCACGGCCCCGATGAGCGTCTCGAGCACGCGGTCGAGCGCGTACTGCGGGGAGGTGCCGCCGAGCGCGAGGACGAGCATCGCGCTGATCGCCACCTGGTTCGACGTGCCGGGCGTCATCTTGAGCGCCCACGCGATGACCATCGCCACGACGATCGCGACCAGCACCACCCACGACGCCGACCCCAGCACGAGCGCGATCCCGGTCGCGACGAGCACGCCGAGGACGACCCCGATGCTGCGCTCGATCGCCTTGCCGAACGACTGGTTGACGCTCGGCTGCACCACGAGCAGGGCCGCGATCGCCGCGAACACCGGCAGTGGCCCCGGGATCAGCCAGCCCGCGACGAGCCACGCCGCGATCGTCGCCACGGCGGCCTTGGCGACCTGCAGCAGCGGCACCCGTCGCGATGCCCGGAAGGTCGACGCGATCCCCATGGGCCAACGCTAGCCCGCGCGCAGGGTTCACGCGGCGAGCCGGTCGAGTCCGCGGAATCACGGCTGGCGACGCGGTGTTGCGGAATGCAACGGTACGGCGTAGCGTTGCACTATACAACAGGAGGTGACTGATGGGATCACGAGCGACGAATGCCTCCGGCATCCTGCGCGAACTCATCCTGATCTCGCGCCGCGGCGTCGCCGACGCGCGCACCGCGGCCGTGAGCCTCAGCCTCACCGACCAGTCGATCCTCGGGTACATCGTCGACCACCCCGGCGCCCGATCCGTCGACATCGCGACCGCGTTCCGGCTGAACCGCTCGACGGTCTCCAGGCAACTGGCGAACCTCGTGCGGCTCGGCGTCGTGCGCGAACGCGCCGTCGAGGCATCCGGTCGCGGTCGCCCGCTCGAACTGACCGACGCCGGCTGGGCCGCCTACCACGAGGCCCTCGGCATCCTGCGTTCCGTCGTCGACCACCGACTCGGCGACTGGACCGACGCGGAGGTCGCGCGCTTCGCGCACGACCTGCGCCGCTTCAACACCCACGAGGAAGAAGGAACCAACCCATGACCGCTCAGAGCGTCAGGACCCAGAGCGAGACCGCCCTCCAGAACGTCACCGTGCTCGGCACGGGCGTGCTCGGCTCGCAGATCGCCTTCCAGACGGCGTTCCACGGCCACCCCGTCGTCGCCTACGACATCAGCGACGATGCACTCGCCGCAGCGAAGGACCGCTTCGCGAAGCTCGCCGACACCTATCGCGCCGAGGTCGACGGCGGAGCCTCCGGCGGGGCGGATGCCGCGCTCGCGCGCATCCGGCTCTCGAGCGACCTCGCCGACGCCGTGAAGGACGCCGACCTCGTGATCGAAGCCGTCCCCGAGAACCCGGCGATCAAGGCCGACACCTACGCGAAGCTCGCCGCCGTCGCGCCCGAGCACACCGTCTTCGGCACGAACTCGTCGACCCTGCTGCCCTCGACGCTCGCACCGTCGACCGGCCGCCCCGCGAAGTTCCTCGCGCTGCACTACGCGAACCGCGTCTGGCAGCACAACACCGCGGAGGTCATGGGCACCGAGTGGACCGACCCCGAGGTCTACCGCCGGGTCGTCGAGTTCGCCGAGTCGACCGGCATGGTGCCGATCGAGATCAAGAAGGAGAAGGCCGGGTACCTGCTGAACTCGCTGCTCGTGCCGTTCCTGCAGGCCGCGGGCGAGTTGCTCGTCGACGGCATCGCCGAGCCCGAGGCCATCGACCAGACCTGGCGCATCGGAACCGGTGCGCCGATGGGCCCGTTCCAGATCTACGACGTCGTCGGCCTCACGACGGCCTACAACATCTCGATGATGGGCGACGCGAAGCAGCAGGCGTTCGCGAAGCTCATCAAGGAGCGCTACATCGACCAGGGCAAGCTCGGCGTCGCGACCGGCGAGGGGTTCTACCAGTACGGCTGACGGTCGTGCGTGGGAGGATCGGCACGTGGCCGACCGACTGATGCTCCTCGACACCGCCTCGCTGTACTTCCGCGCCTTCTACGGCGTGCCCGACTCGCTCAAGCGCGAAGACGGCACGCCGGTCAACGCCGTGCGCGGGCTGCTCGACATCATCGCGAAGCTCGTCACCGACTTCGAGCCGACGCAGCTCGTCGCCTGCTGGGACGACGACTGGCGCCCCGCGTGGCGGGTCGAGCTGATCCCGAGCTACAAGGCGCACCGCGTCGAGCGCGAGGTCGACGGCGGCCCCGACGTCGAGGTCGTGCCGCCCGGCCTCGTCGCGCAGGTGCCGCTCATCCGCGAGGTGCTCTCGTTGCTCGGCATAGCCGTCGTCGGCGCGCCCGAGCACGAGGCCGACGACGTGATCGGCACGCTCGCGACCGGGGCATCCGTACCGGTCGACGTCGTGACCGGCGATCGCGACCTGTTCCAGCTGGTCGATGACGACGCCGACGTCCGCGTGGTCTACACGGCGCGCGGCATGAGCAAGCTCGAGGTGCTCACCGAGCGGGTCGTCGTCGAGAAGTACGGCGTGCTGCCGCAGCAGTACGCCGACTTCGCGGCGCTGCGCGGCGACACGTCTGACGGGCTGCCGGGGGTCGCCGGCGTGGGGGAGAAGACGGCCGCCGGACTGCTGCAGGCCTTCGTCGACCTCGACGGCATCCGCGAGGCGGCCGCGACCGGCGCGGCCGGCATGTCGGCCGGCGTGCGCGCGAAGCTCACCGCCGCGGCGGCGTACCTCGACGTCGCGCCGCGGGTGGTCGAGGTGGTCCGCGACCTCGACCTCGGCGAGTTCGACCCGGTGCTCCGGCCGGTCGACGCGTCGCACCGCGACCGGCTCGAGCACCTCGCCGTCGACTGGAACCTCGGCGGCTCGGTCACGCGCGTCCTCGCCGCGCTGGGCTGACGACGCGACCGGATGCCTCGGCGTGAGGCATCCGTCGCCGCGTCATCGTTCGCGTCAGCGCGGCCCGGCCGTCGGACCGTCCTCGCCGTGCTCGGGGATCTCGGGGTCGTCGTGCCCCGACAGCGGATCGGTGTCGACCACGCGTTCGATGTCGTCGATCGCGACCTCGTCGTCGGCGCGCGCCTCGGCGGCGAGGGCCGCCGGGCTCGCCGACCTCGGTCGGTCGATGCCCTCGTGCGTGGTCGCGCCGGGTCCGGTGCGGAACCGCCGTTGCAGGCCCCGCATCCACCGAGGCCCGCGCCCGAGTGCGCCGAGTTCGGACTGCTGCTCGACCTCGAGGCCGTAGTACTCGCCGATCGTGTCGAGGAACTTCGCCCGCTCGGCCTTCGCGTACGCGCGCCGCTCGCGGGCGAACGCGACCCAGGTCGACCAGCAGATGAGCAGCATCACGATGCTGAACGGCAGGGCGAAGATGATCGCCGCGGTCTGCAGGGCGGTGAGGCCGCCCGCCACGAGCAGCGCGATCGCGAGGATCGCGGTGACCGCGACGAAGAACGCGCGCACCCACCGCCTCGGGTCGAGCCGCCCGCCGGTCGCGATCATGCCCATCACCAGGGCGCCGGAGTCGGCAGAGGTGATGAAGAAGACGGCGATCAGCAGGATGACCCCGATCGTGAGGACCGGGGTGCCGGGGATGAACTGCAGCAGCTGGAACAGCGCGCCCTGCAGGTCGACCCCGCCGTCGGCGGTTGTCATCGAGCCGGGATCGCGCAGCTCGACGGCGAGCGCCGATCCGCCGAGCACCGCGAACCACAGGATGCCGATCAGCGTCGGCACGATGATGACGCCCGCGACGAACTCGCGCACGGTCCGGCCGCGCGAGATGCGCGCGATGAAGATGCCCACGAACGGGGCCCACGAGATCCACCAGCCCCAGTAGAACGACGTCCAGGCGGCCTGCCACGCTTCGCCGGCCGCGCCCTGGAACGCGCTGACGTTGAAGGAGAGCCCGACGAAGCCCTGCACGTACGCGCCGATCGACTGCACGAACTCGCGCAGGAGGAACTCGGTCTCGCCGAACACCAGCACGTAGACGACGAGCAGCCCGGCGAGCACCAGGTTCGTGGTCGACAGCCACTTCATGCCCTTCGTCACGCCGGAGAGCACCGAGCCGAGCACCGCGAGCGAGATGACCAGGATGATGACGATCTGCACGGTCTCGGTCGGCTCGACGAGTCCGGCCGAATGCAGGCCCGCGCTGATCTGCAGCACGCCGAGCCCGAGCGAGGTCGCGACGCCGAAGAGCGTGCCGACCAGCGCGATCACGTCGATCGCGTGGCCCCAGCCGCCCTCGACGCGCTTGCCGAGCAGCGGCTCGAGGGTCCACCGGATCGAGATGGGCCGCCGGCGCCGATGGATGGCGTAGGCGAGCGCGAGGCCCACCACGACGTAGATCGACCAGGCGTGCACGCCCCAGTGCAGGTACGTCTGGCTGAGCGCGGCCTGCGCGAGCTGCTCGGGCGTGCCCTCGAGGCCCGGCCGGGGCGACACGAAGTGGCTGAGCGGTTCGCTCACGCCGTAGAACACGAGCCCGATGCCCATGCCGGCGGCGAACAGCAGCGAGAACCATGAGAACCGGCTGAACTCGGGTTCGTCGTCCTCGCGACCGAGTCGGATGTCGCCGAACCGGCTGAACCCGGTGAACAGCGCGAACGCGACGAAGAACGCCGCGATGAGGACGTAGTACCAGTTGAACGCGTTCACGATGCCCGCCTGCACGGCGCCGAAGAACGTCTCGGCGAGATCGGGCGCCAGCATCGTGAACCCCGCGAACGCGATGACCACGATCGCGGCGGGCCAGAAGACCCAGCGCTGCACCGGTGGCAGGCGCTTGGGTTCAGGAGGTGCGGTGGTTCCGGTCGAGTCTGCGGCGGGCTCGCTCATGCCGCCCACGGTACTCCGCGGCGGTCAGACGGTGACGTCGCCGGGCGACGGCGGTGCGTCGCCGGGCACGCCGTCGGGATGCCACGCCGGCAGCATGGGCCATTCGGCGCCGGCGCCGGCCGCGATGAAGGCGGCCCAGGCGTAGGCCATCAGCAGGATGGTCGCGGCCCCGAGCACGGCGCCGAGGAGCCCGGCGCCGGCGCCCAGCGGCGAGGGCGGATCGTCGCCGGTGCGATCTGCGTCGCCGGTCGCGACGTCGTCGGCACCGGCTTCGGATGCCTCGTGCGGCCGCCCGCGGCGCAGCCGGAGCCATCCGATCGCGCCGAACCAGATCGCGAGCGCGCCGAAGCCGGCGATCCAGGCGATGCCTGCGGGGCGGGTCCAGAGGGGTGCCGCGACCGCGAACACGAACGCGCCGACACCGAGCACCAGGCCGGTCCAGGCCATGAGGGTCGACCAGCCGGGGCCGTCGGCGGCTCCGCCGCCCCAGACCGGCGGTTCGCCGCTCATCGGGCGCAGACTCGGGTCGTCATGCTCTCGACGCTACCGGTGTCCCGGCTCTGCTCGCGCGGTCCCTCCCCGCTTGCCCCGCCGCCCTGGCGACGATTCAGGAAGATCTCGATGACACGCCGGGTGACGCGCGATCGTCCGCGGCGCGTCGACCGATTCTTCCTGAACTGCGGGGCGCGGTGAAGGCGAGCGGGGCGGGGTGAGGGCGGGCGGGGCGCGGTGAGGCGAGCGGGGTGCGGTGAAGGCGAGCGGGGCGCGGTGGAGGCGGGCGGGGCGCTGACGGCTCAGCGCCGCGCGACGGTCGAGCCGCGGATCACGAGCCGCACGGGCAGGTGGTGCACGCCCGCACCGGGCTCGGCGCCGTCGGTGCGCTCGATCGCCTCGAAGATGCGCATCGCGGCCGTGCGGCCCAGCTGCTGCAGGTTCGCGTCGATGCTCGTGAGCTCGGGGCGGGAGTTCGTGGCCAGCACCTCCCAGTTGTCGTAGCCGATGACGGCGACGTCTTCGGGCACGCGCTTGCCGAGGTCGCGCAGCGTGTCGAGCACACCGCGCGCGATCTGGTCGCTGCCGCAGACGATGCCGTCGACGTCGGGGTGCTGCGCGAGCAGCATCGCCGAGGCGTCGCGGCCCCAGTGCTCCGACCAGGTCGAGAAGCGCACGTCGCCGACCAGCTCGAGGCCGGCGTCGGCGAGCGCGGCGCGCACGCCGATCGCACGGTCTTGTGCGGCGGCGTACTCGGGATCGCCCGTGATGTGGGCGATGCGCGTGCGCCCGCAGGCCAGCAGGTGCTCGACGGCGAGCCGCCCGCCCGCCACGTTGTCGGGTGTGACCGAGACATCCGTCGGGTCGTCGGACGGCGCGTACGCGTAGACGACCGGCACCGGCAGGTCGTGCCCGAGCGATGGCCGTGGGTCGGTCTGGCGGCCCACGACGATGATGCCGTCGACACGACGGTTGAGCAGCGCCTTCAGGTGGTGCTGCTCGCGGATGGCGTCGCCGCGCGCGTCGCAGAGGAAGACGTTGACCTGGCCGGCGCCGAACGCGTCTTCGGCGCCCATGAGGATCGGGATGACGAACCGGCCCTCGAGGTCGCTCGTGAGCAGGCCGACGGTGCCGGTGCGCCCGGCGATGAGGCTGCGCGCGAGCTGGTTCGGGGTGAACGAGAGTTCCTCGGCGGCGCGCATGACGCGTTCGCGAGTGGCCGGGGCGACCTGGTCGCGCCCGTTGATCGCCTTCGACGCGGTCGCGAGCGAGACCCCGGCGGCGCGGGCGACGTCGCTCAGCGTGGCCGCTCGCGCGGCCCCGTCGGCTCGAGCCATGTCGTCCTCCCCGGTCGGCATCCTGCATCTGAAACGCTATCGGAATCCGTCCTTGACGGTCGAAGCATCCACAGAGTAGCGTGCCGAAAGGCCTTTCGGAAGGTTTCGGATCGCAGCGCCTCCTCGCGATCGCGACCAGTGCACCCGAGCGGCCGTGCAATCGCAGACCCGGGCCCACGGCCCGCTCAACGACGAGCAAGGAGACACAGATGACCCGCACCATCCGCCGGGGTACGCGAGCGCTCGCGCTGCTCGCTGCCGGCGCGCTCACCATCGGCCTCGCCGCCTGCGCCTCCGGCGACGGCGAAGAGGCATCCAGCCTCGCCGACGCCGGTGCCGAGGGCGTCGACGACGGCTCGACGCTCACCCTCTGGACCCGGGCCCCGCTCGAGAAGCAGGCCAACCTGCTCGTCGACGCGTACAACGAGTCGCACGAGAACCAAGTCGAGCTCACGGTCGTGCCCAACGACGACTACGTCGCGAAGGTCGGCGCGGCCGCCGGCTCGAACGGCCTGCCCGACCTGTTCGCCGCCGACATCGTGTACGTGCCCAACTGGGTGCAGCAGGGCCTCTTCCAGGACCTGACCGCCAACATCGACGGCCTCGACTTCAAAGACGAGATCAACCAGGGCCACCTCTCGGCCGGCACCTACGAGGGCGACGAGTACGTGCTGCCGTTCGTGCTCGACCTCTCGATGCTGTTCTGGAACAAGGAACTCGCGACCGAGGCCGGCCTCGACGCCGAGGCCGGCCCCGCCGACCTCGCCGAGTTCGCCGAGTGGGCCAAGGCCATCCAGGGGCTGAACAAGCCCGACACCTACGGCACCGCGACGGGCCTCAACTGCGGCGGATGCCTCGTCTTCACCTGGTTCCCGAGCGTCTGGGCCGACGGCGAGGAGGTGCTCAGCGACGACGGCACCGAGTCGCTGCTCGCGAGCGACACCGCGAAGGAGGTGTACGCCACGTGGAAGGACCTCTGGGACTCGGGTGCCGTGCTGCCCGCGTCGCAGGACGAAGCGGGCCCGACCTGGACCGCCGCGTTCACCGAGGGCAAGGTCGGCCTCATGCCGTACCCGGCGACCCTGCTCTCGTCGACGCCGTTCGACGTCGGCGTCGCCGGCATCCCCGGCCCGAACGGCGGCGGCTCGACGTTCGTCGGCGGTGACGGCATCGGCGTCTCGAAGGACTCGAAGAAGGCCGCGCAGGCGTGGAACTTCCTCAACTGGATGATGTCGGAGGATGCGCAGGTCGGCGTCCTCGCCAAGAACAACGACGTCGTCTCGCGCGCCGACCTCGCGACGAACGAGTACTCCGAGCAGGACCCGCGCCTGATCACGATCAACGAGGTCGCCGCGAACGGCGACACCCCGGTCGCGATCAACTTCCAGCAGGCGTTCAACGCGCCGTCGAGCCCGTGGCTGACGCTCGTGCGCAACGCGGTGCTGGGCGACGGCGAGACCGTCGACGCCGACAACGACGAGATCACGGCGGTGCTCCAGCAGTGAGCACCGTCGCCCGCGGCGCCGGGCGGGTCACCCCCGCCCGGCGCCGCAGCGCCCTCACCGGCTGGCTCTTCGCCCTGCCGACGGCGCTGTTCGTGCTGCTGCTGTTCGTGCTGCCGCTGGCGCTCGTGCTGCAGATGTCGGCCAGCGACTGGCCGCTGCTGGCCGGCAACCAGGGCTGGAACCTGCCGGAGAACTACGAGGACGCGGTCTCGAACCGGTTCTTCCTGGATTCGGTCTGGTTCACCCTGAAGTACACGGTGCTGACGACGGTCATCCTGCTCGCCCTGAGCCTGGGGCTCGCGATGCTCGTACAGGAGTCCACTCGCTGGAAGGGATTCCTGCGGACCGCGTTCCTCGTGCCGAGCGCCCTCGGCCTGGCATCCGCGTCGCTGCTGTTCTACGTGCTGTACTCGCCGATCGCGGGCCCCTTCGCGGACCTGATGGCGTCGTGGGGCATCACGTTCCTCGGCACACCCGACGGTGCGCTGTGGTCGACCATCTTCCTGATCGTCTGGCGGTACGCGGGCTTCTACATGCTGCTCATGCTGGTGGGTCTGCAGGGCATCCCCGACGACGTGTACGAGGCGGCCCGCATCGACGGGGCATCCCGCTGGCAGACCTTCCGCAGCGTGACCATCCCGCTGCTGCGCCCGACCCTCGCGCTGACCACCGTGCTGTGCGTCACCGGATCGCTGCTCGCGTTCGAGCAGTTCTACATCCTCACCAAGGGCGGGCCCGACAACTCGACGATCACGATCGTGCAGCTCATCTACAGCGTCGCGTTCCAGGGGCAGAACGACCTCGGCGTCGCCGGCGCGCTCTCGGTGATCGTGCTGCTCGCGCTCGTCGTGATCAACATCGCGCAGATCCGCGCGTTCAACCGGAAGGCGGAGGACTGATGTCGACGACCGCGCCGCGCCGCTCGCGCGATCCGTTCGCGGATGCCCCGCCCACCGACTCGACGGTCGCGGTCGTCGCGCCGCAGCACCGAGGGCGCGCCCGCGGTGCCGGCGGCCGTCGCGGCGGAGCCGGCGGGCGCACCCGGCCGACCACCTTCGCGGGCATCGCCCTGCGCACGCCGTACTGGGTGCTGACCGCGGGCCTCGCGCTGATCTTCCTCTACCCGCTCATCTGGACCGCGATCTCGTCGGTCTCGCCGCTCGCGGGCACCAACCAGGTCGACGGCTGGGGCCTCGGCAACTACGTCACGCTCGCGAACTATCAGGCGGGCATCTGGGTGTACCTGTTCAACTCGCTGTTCGTGTCGCTGCTGACGGTGGCGCTCACGCTCGGCATCTCGCTGCTCGGCGGGTACGCGTTCGCCAGGTTCCGCTTCCCCGGCAAGGACCTGCTGTTCCTGTCGACGCTCGCGATCCTGATGGTGCCGTACGCGACGCTGCTGATCCCGCTGTACGTGCTGCTGAACGCGGTGGGCCTCTCGAACTCGCTGGTCGGGGTCGCGCTGGTGCTCACGATGTTCCAGCTGCCGTTCTCGATGTTCATGATGCGCATCTCGTTCGAGTCGATTCCCCGCGAGATGGACGAGGCGGCGATGGTCGACGGCTGCACCGCCTGGAGCGTGCTCTGGCGCGTCCTGGTGCCTGCCGTGAAACCGGGCCTGATCACGGTCGGCCTGTTCGCCTTCCTCGCCGCGTGGAACGACTTCATGGCCCCGCTGATCCTGATCACCGATTCGAACCGGATGACCCTGCCCCTCGCGATCTCGAACCTGCGCGGGCAGGTGCAGGGCGTCGTCGACTACGGCGCGACCGAGGCGGGCGTCGTCGTGCTGGCACTGCCGTGCATCCTGCTGTTCCTGATCCTCCAACGCCACTACGTGCGCGGCTTCATGTCGGGCGCCTTCAAGGGATGAACATGACCCGCTCCACCACCGCTCACCTCGCTCCGGTCGCACCCGTCGCGCCCGCGCCGGTTGCGCCCGTCGCGCCGAGCGCGGGTGCGCTGCGCCCGCTCGGGCTCGACGAGGTCGCCATCACGGGCGGCTTCTGGCATCGCCGACAGGAGGTCAACGGCGAGGCCACGCTCGCGCACATCGAGCACTGGCTCGAGCGCGAGGGCTGGCTCGCGAACCTCGACCTCGCGGCGTCCGACCCGGCGGCGCTCGCGTCCGGCCGTCGGGGCCGGGAGTTCAGCGACTCGGAGGTCTACAAGTACCTGGAGGCGCTCGCGTGGGAGATCGGGCGACGCGGCGGGGCGGATGCCTCGGGCGACGCAATCGCGCCGGCGGGCGCCGCGGCGGTCGACGCGCTCGAGGCGCGCTTCCGCGCGATCGTCGCCCGGGTGGCCGCGGCGCAGGAACCCGACGGCTACCTGAACACGCGCTTCGGCCGGCCCGGGCAGCAGCCTCGCTGGTCGGACCTCGAGTGGGGCCACGAGCTCTACTGCCTCGGGCACCTGTTCCAGGCGGCGGTCGCGCGCGCGCGTACCCGGCCGGGGGCCGACGACGGCCTCGTCGAGGTGGCCCGGCGGGCGGCCGACCTCGTGTGCGAGGTGTTCGGCGCGGGCGGCGATCCGCGGATCTGCGGGCACGCCGAGGTGGAGCTGGGCCTGGTCGAGCTCGGTCGCGCGCTGGGGGAACCGCGCTACGTCGACCAGGCCCGCCGCTTCGTCGAGCGGCACGGGCGCGGCACCCTGGCCGACATCGAGTGGGGCCGGTCGTACTACCAGGACGACGTCGCCGTGCGCGACGCCGAGGCGCTGCGCGGCCACGCGGTACGCGCGAACTACCTGTCCGCGGGGGCCGTCGACGTCGCGATCGAGGCCGGCGACGATGAACTGCTGGGGGCGCTGCATGCCCAGTGGGACCGCACGGTCGAGCGCCGCACGTACGTGACGGGCGGGCAGGGCTCGCACCACCAGGACGAGGCCTTCGGCGAGGACTGGGAGCTGCCGAGCGACCGCGCGTACTCCGAGACGTGCGCGGGCGTGGCATCCGTCATGTTCAGCTGGCGCCTGCTGCTCGCGCACGGCGACGCGCGCCACGCCGACCTCATCGAGCGGACCCTGTTCAACGTCGTCGAGACCTCGCCGGATGCGTCGGGTACGGCGTTCTACTACGCCAATACGCTCCACCAGCGCGTGCCGGGCGCGCCGGCCGACGCCGACACGGTCTCGCCGCGCGCGCACTCGTCGCTGCGTGCGCCGTGGTTCGAGGTGTCGTGCTGTCCGCCGAACACGGCGCGCACCTTTGCGAGTCTCGCCGCGTACGTCGCGTCGGCGGATGCCTCGGGCATCCAGTTGCACCAGTACGCGCCCGCGTCGATCCGCACGCGGCTCGACGACGGGCAGGAGGTCGCGATCGACGTGGCGACCGAGTACCCGGCCTCCGGCCGCGTCGCGGTACGCGTACTCACGGATGCCTCGTCGCCGTGGCGGCTCTCGCTGCGCGTGCCGGCGTGGGCCACGGGTGCGCGGCTCGTCGTGCGTCCGGCCGACGGCAGCCCTTCGCAGGCCATCGACGCCGATGCGCACGGTCGCGCGGGCACGGTGTCGTTCGAGCGCTCGTGGCGGTCCGGTGACGAGGTCGAGCTGGGACTGCCGATGCGATCCCGGTTCACGGCCCCCGACGCGCGGGTCGATGCGGTGCGCGGATGCCTCGCCGTCGAGCGCGGTCCCGAGGTGTACGCGCTCGAGTCGGTCGATCTCGGCGGTACGGCGCTCGAGGCATCCGACTTCGCCGACCTGCGCGTCGATCCGGCCGTGCCGCCGCGCGAGACCGACGGCGATGCCGGCGCACCTCGCGTCGTGGTGCGACTCGTCGATCCGCGAACGGATGCCTCCGCCGACGTGCCGCTCGTGCCGTACCACGCGTGGGCCGAGCGTGGCCCGTCGACGATGCGGGTGTGGCTGCCGGTGCTCGGAGTCTGACCTCGGGCGGCGACCGTCGACCGCGATCGATCGCCGGCGAATGTTCCTTCTCCGAAGTCGGTTTCCGAAGTGCCGGAGTCCCGAGGCGCCGATGTGCCGGAGTGCCGAAGTACCGAAGTGCCGAAGTACCGAAGTGCCGAGGTGCCGGAGTGCCGGAGTGCCGGAGTTCCGAGGAGCCGGGAGTCGTGCGGTGGCGAACACGCCGAAGGGCCCGCGGCCGAAGCCGCGAGCCCCTGCGGGGTGCCGTGCGTCAGGCGCGCGAGCGGGCGAGACGCGTGGCTGTCACCGCGGTGCCGCCGAGCACGAGCAGCGCGAGCGCCGCCATCGCCGCAGTGGCGTCGAAGCCCGTTTCGGCGAGGGCCCGCTTCGCGGTCTGCGCCGTGTTCGGGGCCGTGGCCGCCGTGCCATTGCCACCAGCGGTCGGCGTCGTCGGGCTGCTCGGCGTGGCGGCGGCGATCGTCACCGGCGTGGTCGCGATGGTCTCACCTTCGAGCAGCACGACGATCTCGTGCGCTCCGGCAGGGGTCGCGGCCGGGATGGCGGTGTCGACGGCGAATGCGCCCTCGGCGTCGGTTGTGACGAGCCCGAGGGGCTGCGGCGTGGAGTGGAGCTCGAGTTCGTACTCGGTGTTCGCCGCGAAGCCGGTGCCCTCGACCGTGATGTCGCCGCCGGCGACGAAGTCACCGGTGACCTTCAGCTCGGGATCGCCCGGCTCGGGGTCCACCGGACCGGCGGGGTCGCAGTCGGCGGCGGTCGCCCGGGCGAGTTCGACGTCCCCGTGCGCGGGGCCCGATCGCACCACCAGCTGTGCCCCTGCCGGGAGCGCGTACGACTTCACGACGTCGGTGTCTTCGAACACCGCGAGTGCGTCGAGGTACTTCCCGTCCTGGTAGACGACCGCCGAGTAGGTGGCATTGATCAGATGCTCGGCACGGGCGTGGTTCGTGACGGTGACCGTCGCTGCCTCGCACACGGAGACGTCGATCGAGGCCGCTGCGGCGAAGTCGCCGAGTGCGCAGGGCGCGACGGTGCCGGAGAACTCGCCGGTACCCTGGCCCTGGTACCCGGCCACGCTGACCGTGTAGGCGTTCTCGCTGAACTTGTCGGCCAGCGCGTACGACGCCTGGAAGTCGGCGCCGAACGCGACGGACTCGGCGACCACGACGCCGTCGATCGTGACGGTGACCGTGTTGGGGGTCGGGTTCGCGGGGACCGCGGGAGTCACCACGACCGTCTCGGTGACGGCGTCCTTCGCCTCCACCTCGACGTGCTTCTGGGTGGCGCCGGTGAACTTGTAGAAGTCCCAGTCGTACCAAGTGTCGTCGCCCGCCCACTTGTGCGTCAGGCGGTACTCGCCGGTTCCCTTCCACTGGAACCAGACGAGCTTCTGCTTCTCGTACTGGTAGTCGGTGTGGCTCACCTCGGCCACGGCGGGCGTGACCACGCGCTCCTCCGTCACGGCGGGCACCTCGGGCTGGGTGGCGTAGCCGGTCAGGTCGACGTCGAGCACGAGACAGCTCGTACCGGCGATCTCCTGGGCGGGGCCTTCGGTCGCCGCGGCCGGGGCTGCGGTACCGCCGATCGCGAGGCCGGCGCCGAGCACGGCGACGACCAGCGCGGAAAAGGGGCGCTTCATCGGGTTCCTTCGAGTGGGGTCGGGCAGGCGAGACGGGGATCTCGGCCGGGGGATGCTGCGAGCCTATGGCTCTCGAATCGTGCGGATCGGCGCGAATCGGCACTTGTCCCCCGCTTTGGGGGCGGCGACCCTCGCGGGGCCGCTGTGTCGGCGGGTGCTGCGAGGGTGAGCGCATGAGCGGACACGAGCATCGCATTCCTCGCAGCATCGACTACATCGAACTCAAGGTCACCGACCTCGAGGTCGCGCAGCAGTTCTACGGTTCCGCCTTCGGGTGGTCGTTCACGCCCTATGGGCCCGAGTACGCCGGGTTCCGGACGTCGGCGGAGGCCGACGGCGAAGAGGCGGGCGGGCTCGCGCTCGCCGAACAGGTGACGCGCGGCGGCCCCTTCGTGCTGCTGTTCAGCGACGACCTCGAGGCCACCGTCGCGGCAGTTCGCGCGGCCGGCGGCGAGATCGTCGACGGCCCGTACGAGTTCCCGGGCGGGCGCCGGTTCCACTTCCTCGACCCGAGCGGCAACGAACTCGGCGTCTGGGCGGCCGCCTGACCCGCTCGACCTCCATGGCTCGGTCGCCCGCGCGGCTCGCGAGACCCACGCGGCCCGCTGACGGGCCCTGCAGGCCACGCGGGTACGCTCCAAGGCATGGCCAAGCCCCGGCTCCACCGCGTCGCGGTACTCGTCCTCGAGGGCGCGAAGCCGCTCGACGTCGGCATCCCGGCGCAGGTCTTCACGACCCGGCAGTCCATGCCGTACGAGGTGCGCGTGTGCGGTGCGGCGCCCGGGCCGGTCTCGGGAGGCGACGGACTCTCGTACCACGTGGCCGACGGGCTCGAGGCGTTCGACTGGGCGGAGACGATCTTCATCCCGGGCTACCGGCATCCCGACCGCGAGGATCCGCCCGCGGCGGTCGTGGATGCGCTCCGCGCCGCGCACGAGCGGGGCGCCCGCCTCGCGGCGATCTCGACCGGGGCGTTCGCGCTCGCCGCGACCGGGCTGCTCGACGGCCGGCGCGCCACGACGCACTGGCACTACACGCGCGCGCTGGCGGCGAGGCATCCGCTCGTCGAGGTCGACGAGAACGTGCTGTTCGTCGACGAGGGGAGCCTGCTGACGTCGGCGGGCGCAGCGTCGGGCATCGACCTGTGCCTGCACCTCGTGCGGCGCGACCACGGCGTGGCGCTGTCGAACCACGTCGCGCGGCGGCTCGTCGCGGCGCCCTACCGCAGCGGCGGCCAGGCGCAGTACGTGCCGCGCAGCGTGCCCGAGCCGCTCGGCGACGTCTTCGCCGCGACCCGCGAGTGGGCGCTGCGCCATCTCGCGCAGCCGCTCACCATCGGCGACCTCGCCCGACACGCGACCGTGTCGCCTCGCACCTTCTCGCGACGGTTCGTGGAGGACACCGGCTACACGCCCATGCAGTGGGTGCTGCGGGCTCGCGTCGACCTCGCGCGCGAACTGCTCGAGCGCAGCGAGCTCGGCATCGAGCAGGTCGCGACGGCCGTCGGCCTCGGCACGGGGGCGAACCTGCGGCTGCACTTCCAGCGCATCCTCGGCACGTCGCCGAGCGAGTATCGGCACACGTTCCGCCGGTCGTCGGACGGGTAGCCGGAACCGGGCCGCGCCCGGCGCACCGGCCGCGGTTGCCGCCGCGCCCCGACGGCCAGTCGCGGAGGCTCGCGAACCAAATGTTGGAATCTCGAACAAAAGCCTTGCGGAGTTCGCCGCGGCGTGCGTATGCTCGCTCTCACGTCATCGAAGCGCTTCGAAATCGAAGCGCATCGATGACCTCGACAACGAAGCCGAAGGGGGCGTGATGGCGACCATCAGCGACGTGGCACGCGCCGCGGGCGTCTCCATCTCCACGGTGTCGTACGCCCTCTCGGGCAAGCGCACCATCACGGCCTCGACGCGAGCCCGCATCGAGGACGCGATCCGCGAACTCGACTACCAGCCGCACGCCGGGGCCCGCATGCTCGCCGGCGCGACGACGAACATCCTCGCGCTGTCGGCGCCCATCCACACCGACGGGCACCTGCCGACGCACATGCGGTTCGTCACGGCGGTCGTCGACACGGCTCGCCGCTACGACTACGACGTGCTGCTGCTCGCGACCGACGACGACGTGTCGGGCATCCGCCGCGTCGCGGCGTCCTCGCTCGTCGACGGCGTCGTGGCCATGGGCGTCAAGGCGCACGACGAGCGCGTCGAGATCGTCAAGCGCGCGGCACTCCCGGCGGCGTTCATCGGCGTGTCGGGCGAGCACGGCGACGGCGTCGCCTGCGTCGACCTCGACTTCGAGCGCGCGGGGCGGCTCGCGATCACCACGCTCGCCGACGCCGGCCACCGGACGGTCGGGGTGGTCGGCCACCCGCCCACCTACCTCGAGCGGGGAACCGGCTTCGTCCAGCGGTTCAACGCCGGACTCGAGGCCGAGGCGGCGGCGCGGGGCATCCGCATCGACGTCGTCTCGCCGACGCTCGCGAGGGGCGACGCCGAACGGGCGTTCGACGACCTGCTCGACGCGTCGCCCGAGATGACCGCGGTGCTCTTCCACTGCAACGAGCCGGTCGTCGAGGCGGTGCTGCGCCGCATCCGCGAGCGCGGCCTCGAGGTGCCGACCGACCTGTCGGCGTTCGCCGCCTGCGCGAGCTACGACACGTCGCACCTCGCCGTCCCACTCAGCTCCATCCCGCTGCCGCTCGACCAGATGTGCCGCATCGCGGTCGAGTCCGCCCTGCGCCAGGTGCGCGGGGTCGACGCGCTCGGCGTCGAACTCATCCCGCCCGTCGCCGAGGATCGCGGGTCGGTCGCCCGACCTCGGCGCTGAGGCATCCGCACCACCGAATCGTCACCACCGCATCGTCACCACCGCACCGCCACGACGGATCGTCACTCCGAGATCCGCGACCAACCGAAGAAGTCCGTCGAATCGCGCGCATCATCGAAGCGCTTCGACACATCCCCACCGAGAGGAACAGCATCATGAGGATCCCCAAGCGCGGCATCGGCGCCGTCGCAGCACTCGCGGCCACGGCGGCCCTGCTCACCGGCTGCTCGGCCGGCGAGGAGTCCGACCCGAACACCCTGAAGCTCTGGCACTTCGAGGGCACCGACAGCGACGTCGGCATCGCCTGGAACCGGGCCATCGAGATCTTCGAGGAGGAGACCGGCGCCACCGTCGAGTACGAGGACAAGAGCTTCGAGCAGATCCGCTCCACGGCGAGCCAGGTGCTGAACTCGAACGAGGCGCCCGACGTCATGGAGTCGCCGAAGGGCAACGCGACCGCCGGCCTCCTCGCCAGCCAGGGCCTGCTCGCCGACATCACCGAGGCCGTCGAGGAGTACGGCTGGGACGACATGCTCGCCCCGTCGCTGCAGACGACCGCGAAGTACTCCGACGAGGGCATCATGGGCTCCGGCCCCTGGTACGGCGTCCCGAACTACGGCGAGTACGTGACCGTGTACTACAACAAGACCGCGTTCGACGAGCTGGGCCTGGCCGAGCCGACGACGTACGCCGAGTTCGAGGAGATCCTCGACACGTTCGCCGCGCAGGGCACCACGCCCATCGCCCAGGCCGGCGGCGAGTACCCGCTGGGCCAGCTCTTCTACCAGCTCGCCCTCTCGCAGGCCGACCGGCAGTTCGTGAACGACTACCAGCTCTACGAGAACCCCGTCGACTGGCAGGGCCCCGAGCTCACCTACGCCGCCGAGAAGATCGTCGAGTACGTCGACAAGGGCTGGATCTCGGCCGACTCGACCGGCCTCAAGGCCGAGGACATGGGCGTCGCGTTCATGAGCGGCGAGTACCCGATGATGGTCTCCGGCTCCTGGTGGGCCGGCCGCGTGATCAACGAGGCGACCACCTTCGAGTGGGACACGTTCGCGTTCCCCGAGACGGAGCTGGTCCCGGGATCCTCGGGCAACATCTGGGTCGTGCCCGAGAACGCGGGCAACAAGGACCTCGCGTACGAGTTCATCGACATCACGATGCGTCCCGAGATCCAGGCGCTCATCGGCAACAACGGCTCGATCCCCGTCGCCGCCGACCCGGCCGACATCACCGACGAGAAGTCGGCCGCGCTCATCACGGAGTTCAACGAGGTGGTCGAGCAGGACGGACTGGCCTTCTACCCCGACTGGCCCACGCCGAACTTCTACGATCAGCTCGTGGGTGCGCTCCAGGAGCTCGTGAACGGCACCCTCACGCCCGAGCAGACGCTCGAGCAGCTCGGCACCGAGTACGAGGACGGGGTCGCCGACATCGTCGGCTGACCCTCGGGCCGAAAGGAACCATCGTGGTCTCCACCCTCGCCGAGCGACCCCGCACGTCGCGGCGATCCGACGGCATGAGCGCCATCTCGGGCATGCGATCGAGCGGGTTCTGGTTCTACCTCATCCCGGGGCTCGTGCTGTTCACGTTCATCATCCTGATTCCGCTGGTGTGGAACGTGTACCTGAGCTTCACGGACTGGCGGGGCGTGCGCCCGCCCGAGTTCATCGGCTTCGAGAACTGGATCGAGCTGTTCCAGGACCAGAAGTTCTGGGCCTCGTTCCGCAACTCGCTGTCGATGATCGTCGCGATGGTGATCATCCCGACGCTGCTCGGCCTGGTGCTGGCGGCCCTGCTCTTCGACGTCATCGGGCGCAAGTTCGGCGGGCGGGTCGCGAGCTTCCTTCGGGCCACGTACTACCTCCCGCAGATCCTGCCCGTCGCGATCGCCGCGATCGTCATCGGCTGGATCCTCCGCCCCGAGAACGGCGCGCTGAACACGGTGCTCGAGTCCATCGGGCTCGGTGCGCTCCAGCACAACTGGCTCGGCAGCCCCGACACGGCGATGCCGTCGATCATGGCGGTGATGGTCTGGGTGCAGATCGGCTACCCCGTCGTCATCTTCATGGCGGCCCTCCAGCGGGTCGACCCCGAGCTGTACGAGGCGGCGGAGCTCGACGGCGCGGGCTGGTTCCAGCGGTTCCGCTACATCACGGTGTCGGCGATCCGGCCGGAGATCTTCGTGGTCACGCTCACCTGCACCATCGCCGCGCTGAAGGTGTTCGGCCCGATCTACGCCCTCACGGGCGGCGGGCCGGGCACCGCGACGATCGTGCCGAGCTACTACTCGTACATCGAGTTCTTCCAGAGCCAGCAGGTCGGCTACGGCGCGACGATCGCGACCGCGCTGACCGTGGTCGTGGTGCTCGTGGCGATCGGGTTCATCCGCCTGCAGACGCGTGTCGAACGATCGGAGGGTGAGCGCTGATGTCGCACACCGATTCCCCGGGCATCCGGGATGCCGAACCCCTCACCCCGCTCTCGGCGGCGGGTGCCGGAACGGTGCCGTTGGTCGGCGCCGACCTGGCCGGCGATCCGTCGGCGGTGGGCGGGCGGTCCTCCCGCGAGCAGCGCCGGCGTCGCCGGGGCGACGGGGCGCCCAAGGCGAAGAAGTCCGCGAAGGACTGGATCTGGCTCGCCGCGGCGATCCTGTTCGGCCTCCTCGTGGCCGTGCCGTTCATTCTCATCCTCATCAACTCGTTCAAGTCGCCCGAGGACTACAACACGTCGGGCCCGCTGCTGCTGCCGAAGGAGCTCTACTTCGACGGCATCGTGAACTTCTGGAACCGCGTCGACTTCCCGGAGAAGCTCTGGAACAGCTTCATCATCTCGGGCTCGGTCGCCGTGCTCGCGGTGGCGCTGTCGGTGCTGAACGCGTACGCGCTCGGCATCGGGCGGGTGAAGTACCGCACCGGCATCCTGCTGCTGTTCCTGCTCGCCGACCTGATCCCGCAGGAGGCGCTGCTGTTCCCGCTGTACTACATGTTCAAGTCGGTGGGCCTCTACGATACGCAGCTCGCGATCATCATCATCTTCACGGTGATCCAGGCGGCGTTCGGCACGTACCTGCTCTCGAGCGTGTTCGGCACGTTCCCGAAGGAGGTGCTCGAGGCGGCGGCGCTCGACGGCGCGGGCCGGCTGCGCACCCTCGTGAAGGTGGTGCTGCCGATCAGCAAGGGCACGCTGTCGGTGCTGCTCATCTTCTTCTTCATCTGGACGTGGAACGAGTTCCTCATCCCGCTGAGCTTCCTCGTCTCGAACGACAATCAGACGGTTCCGGTCGCGATCACCACGCTGCAGGGCGACCGGCTGATGGATGTCACGACGACGAGCGCTTCGGCGCTGCTCGGCGTCATCCCGACGCTGATCTTCTTCCTCATCTTCCAACGCACGCTCACGCGCGGCATCACCGCCGGCGCGGTCAAGTAGCCGACGTCTCGCACCGAGGCGGATGCCGCAGCGACGGCCCGCTCGAAAGGAACCACCCCTCCCATGAAGTTCACCGACGGGTTCTGGCAGATCCGGCCCGGCATCGAACCGCTGTACGCCCGTGAGGCGTACGACATCCAGGCCGACGGCGAGCACCGGCTCCAGGTCTTCGCGACGACCGGTGTCATCGCCAAGCGCGGCGACACGCTGAACCGGCCGCTGCTGACGGTGACGCTCTCCTCGCCGCTGCCCGACGTCATCGGCGTGCGCATCGAGCACCACTCGGGCGGCCCCCGACCGCAGGGCTTCGACCTCGTCGGCGCCGAGGACGGTCACGGCGTGGTCGTCGTCGACGAGACGGGCGGGTCGCTCACCTCGGGCCGGGTGTCGGCGCGGGTGGCGCAGGGCGCCCCGTTCGGCCTGTCGTTCGAGGCGGAGGGTCGCACGATCGCGACCGCGGGCGACAAGTCCATCGCGAACATGCGCGTTCGTCCCGACGCCCAACTCGACGGCGTGCCCGTGGGCAACGCCCGCGGCGGCACGGCTCGCGCCGCGGCATCCGCGTACACGTTGCAGCAGCTCTCG
Source organism: Agromyces agglutinans (assembly GCF_009647605.1). GTDB lineage: Bacteria > Actinomycetota > Actinomycetes > Actinomycetales > Microbacteriaceae > Agromyces > Agromyces agglutinans. Next base: position 634,123 of record NZ_WJIF01000002.1, read on the forward strand.
CTGGGCGTCGGCGAGCTCGTGTACGGGCTCGGCGAGCGGTTCGGGCCGCTCGTGAAGAACGGCCAGACCGTCGACATCTGGAACGCCGACGGCGGCACCTCGTCGGAGCAGGCGTACAAGAACGTGCCCTTCCACCTGACGAACCGCGGCTACGGCGTGCTCGTGAACGACACCGGCCACGTGTCGTACGAGGTCGGCTCGGAGGCGGTCGAGCGCGTGCAGTTCTCGGTCGCCGGCGAGTCGCTCGAGTACTTCGTGATCTACGGCGGCACTCCGGCCGGCGTGCTCGAGCGCTACACCGAGCTCGTCGGCCGCCCGGCGCGCGTGCCGGCCTGGTCGTACGGGCTGTGGCTGTCGACCTCGTTCACGACCGACTACGACGAGGCGACGGTGACGCGCTTCGTCGACGAGATGGCCGCGCGCGAGCTGCCGGTCAGCGTGTTCCACTTCGACTGCTTCTGGATGCGCGAGTTCAACTGGTGCGACTTCGAGTGGGACCCGCGCACGTTCCCCGATCCCGACGGCATGCTCGCGCGCCTGCACGAGAAGGGCCTGCGCGTCTGCGTCTGGCTGAATCCGTACATCGGCCAGCGGTCGAAGCTCTTCGCCGAGGCGGCCGAGCGCGGCTACCTCGTGAAGCGCCCCGACGGCTCGGTCTGGCAGTGGGACCTCTGGCAGGCCGGCATGGGCCTCGTCGACTTCACGAATCCGGATGCCACGCGCTGGTATCAGGACCACCTGCGACGGCTCGTGGCGCAGGGCGTCGACTGCTTCAAGACCGACTTCGGCGAGCGGATCCCGCTCGAGGTCGAGTACTTCGACGGCTCGGCGCCCGACCGCATGCACAACCGCTACACGCAGCTCTACAACGAGGCCGTGTTCGAGGTGCTCGAGCAGGAGCGCGGCGAGGGGGAGGCGGTGCTCTTCGCACGGTCGGCGACGACGGGCGGCCAGCGGCTGCCCGTGCACTGGGGCGGCGACTCGACCTCGACGTACGAGTCGATGGCCGAGACGCTCCGCGGCGGGCTGTCGCTCGCGCTGTCGGGCTTCTCGTTCTGGAGCCACGACATCGGCGGCTTCGAGGGCACGCCGGATGCCGGGGTGTTCAAGCGCTGGGTCGCGTTCGGCCTGCTCGGCACGCACTCGCGCTTCCACGGCTCGGGCTCGTACCGGGTGCCGTGGGCGTTCGACGAGGAGGCCGTCGAGGTGACGCGCGTCTTCACGAAGCTGAAGCTCTCGCTGATGCCCTACCTCTACCAGCAGGGGCTCGACGCGTCGGCGACCGGCATCCCGGTGATGCGGCCGATGGCGCTCGAGTTCCCCGACGACCCGGGTGCGGCGTACCTCGACCGGCAGTACCTGCTCGGCCCGTCGCTGCTGGTGGCGCCCGTGTTCAGCGAGTCGGGCGAGGTCGACGTCTACCTGCCGTCCGGCCGGTGGACGAACTGGTGGACGGGCGACGTCGTCGACTCGCAGGGCACGTGGCGCCGCGAGCGGCACGGGTTCGACACCGTGCCCCTGTACGTGCGCGAGGGCGCGGTGCTGCCGATCGGGGCCGACGAGACGCGCCCCGATTCCGACTACTTCGAGCGGCTCACGATCCGCGTGTACCCGGGGGCGACGGATGCCTCGGGCGCCACGGTGACCGCTCCCGACGGGCGGTCGGCACGGTTCACCGTGTCGGGGGGAACCGTCTCCGCCGACGGCGACGCGGGCGACTCGTGGGGGTTCGAGTTCGCCTGACCGTGTCGTCGGCACGGGTGGGCGCCCGGTGGCTTCGGCCGCCGGGCGCCCATTCCGTGGTGCGAGCCGGGCCGGGCGCCGGGATCAGTCGGGACGGTCGCCGGCGGCTTCCGCGAGCACGACGGCGTGCTCGGTGCGCGCGAGGTAGTCGCGGATGGTGTCGCGGCTGCGCGAGAGGCAGGCGATGCGCTCCTCGATGCCGGCGAGCTCGGCGGCGAGCCGCTCGGCCACCGCGCGGGGGCAGCTCGGCCGGGCTTCGGCGACCGCGTCCTCGAGGTTCATGACCTCCTTCACGAGCTTCGTCGGCAGGCCCGACTGGATGAGCCCGGCGATGCGCGCGACGCGATCGACATCGTCGTCCGCGTACGACCGGTAGCCGTTCGCCTGGCGGCTGGGGGCGATGAGCCCCTGCTGCTCGTAGTAGCGGACGAGCCGGGTGGAGATCCCGGCGTCGCGGGCCAGTTCACCGATGCGCATGCGTGCTCCGATCGGAAGTCGCGAGAGACCTTGACATTGACACCAATGTCAAAGTTTAGCGTCGGAAGCATGGACGACACCACCCGTTCCACCGCGCCGGCTCCCACCGCTTCGCCGGCCCCCACCGCTTCCCCGGTCGCCGTGCCGACACGGGCCGCCCGCCTGCCCTGGCCATCGCTGCTCGTGCTCGGCGGCGCCGCCTTCACCATGGTGACCGCGGAGATGCTGCCCACCGCCGTGCTGCCGCAGATGAGCGCCGGCCTCCGCGTCAGCGAGGCCGAGACGGGCCTGCTCGTCTCGATCTGGGCCGCCATCGTCGTGGTCGGCAGCATCCCGCTCATGCGCCTCACCCGGCGGGCGGATCGCCGCGCCGTCATCGCCTGGAGCCTCGTCGCCCTAGCCGCGTCGTCGGCGCTCACGGCGGTCGCGCCCGCCTACGAGTTCGTCGTCGGCGCCCGCGTCTTCGGCGCGCTCGCGGTCGGGCTGCTGTGGGCGACGACCAACGCCCACACCGCCGACCTCGTGCCCGACGACGCGCTCGCGCGCGCCGTCGCCGTCGTGCTCGGCGGCGCCACGCTCGGCACCGTGCTCGGCACCCCGATTGCGAGCCTCGTCGCGGACGCGGTCGGCTGGCGTACCGTGTTCGCCGGGCTCGCGGTGCTCGGGCTGGTCGCCGCGCTGCTGGTCGCGACCGTCGTGCGCCGGTCGACGGGCGGCGCAGCCGACGAGGCTCCGGATGCCTCGGGCGCGGCACCGACCGCGGGCCCGCGGGCGACAAGGGGAGCGCAGCGTCCGCACCTGGGCCCGCGCATGCGGGCGATGATCGCGGTGCTCGGACTCGTCGCCCTGCTGCTCGTCGGCCACTACGGCGTCTACACGTTCGTGACCCGGCTCGTCGAGGTGCCGGCCGCCGGAGTGCCGGGCGGAGTGGGGGCGATGCTCCTCGCCTTCGGCATCGCCTCGGCGGTCGGCGTGGGCCTCGCCGGCCGGTTCGGTGCGCGCACCGGGCGCGCGCTCCTCGTGAGCGCGATCGGCACGGGCGTCGCCGTCGCGGCCCTCGCGGTGGTCGACACCCACCCCGTGGTCGGCGTCATCGTGGTCGTGGCGTGGGGCGTGGCATCCGGTGCGCTGCCGCCGCTCGCGCAGACGCTCGTCCTGCGCCTTGCCGGCCCCGAGGGCCGCGGGCTCGCGTCGGCGCTCATCCCGGTCGTGTTCAACCTCGGCATCGCGATCGGCGCGGCCGCGGCGGCGGGGCTCGTCGCCGGCGTGGGCGTGAGCGCCGTTCCGCTCGCGGGCGCCGCCGTCATCGGGGCATCCGTCGTCGGCTTGGCGCTCGCCGTGCGCATGCCGGATCGCACCTCGAACTGAACGTGGCGAGAACCTTGCGGACACTGTCTCGATTGCCGCTCACTCTGGCGCCCGGTTTGCGTTGAACCTAGTGGAGCGAACGAAAGGAACACCTCGCACATGACCACTCGCATCGCCATCAACGGCTTCGGCCGCATCGGCCGCAACGTCCTCCGCGCCATCGTCGAGCGCGACGCCGACTTCGAGGTCGTCGCCGTGAACGACCTGACCGAGCCCGCCGCGCTCGCGCGCCTGTTGAAGTACGACACCGCGGGGGGCCGCTTCGGCCACCCCGTCGAGGTCGACGGCGACACGCTCGTCGTCGCCGGCCGCCGCGTCAAGGTGCTCGCCGAGCGCGACCCCGCGAAGCTCCCCTGGGGCGACCTCGACGTCGAGCTCGTGCTCGAGTCGACCGGTCGCTTCACCGACGCAGAGGCCGCCAAGGCGCACCTCGCGGCCGGCGCGAAGAAGGTCCTCGTGAGCGCACCCTCGAAGGGCGCCGACGTGACCCTCGCCTACGGCGTCAACACCGAGGCGTACGACGCCGCCGCGCACACGATCGTCTCGAACGCGTCGTGCACCACGAACGCCCTCGCGCCGCTCGCGAAGGTGCTCGACGACCTCGCCGGCATCGAGCACGGCTTCATGACGACCGTGCACGCCTACACGCAGGACCAAAACCTGCAGGACGCCCCGCACAGCGACCCCCGTCGCGCCCGCGCAGCTGCCGAGAACATCGTGCCGAGCTCGACCGGCGCCGCGAAGGCGATCGGCCTCGTGCTGCCCGGCCTCGACGGCAAGCTCGACGGCGACGCCATGCGCGTGCCCATCCCCGTCGGCTCGATCGTCGAGCTGAACACGACCGTCGCGCGCGAGGTCACCCGCGACGAGGTGCTCGCGGCGTACCGCGCGGCGGCCGAAGGCCCCCTCGCCGGCGTGCTCGAATATTCCGAGGAGCCGCTCGTGTCGAGCGACATCGTCGGCAACCCGCACTCGTCGATCTTCGACGCCGAACTCACCCGCGTCGGTGGCAAGCACGTCAAGGTCGTCGCCTGGTACGACAACGAGTGGGGCTTCTCGAACCGCGTCATCGACTCGCTGGGGCTGCTCGCCAAGGGCTGATCCCGCACCGGATGCGCCGCCGCGCCGGCGAGGGAGTGGAGCCCTCGCCGGCGCGGCGTCGTCGTTCCAAACCGTCGTTCCGCGCCGGGTCGTCTCGCGCGGCGTCGTCGTTCCAAACCGTCGTTCCGCGCCGGTATCGTCGTCGGGTGCAGACCTTCACCGCCCGCGACGGCCGGACCATCGCCCNGTCGTCTCGCGCGGCGTCGTCGTTCCAAACCGTCGTTCCGCGCCGGGTCGTCTCGCGCGGCGTCGTCGTTCCAAACCGTCGTTCCGCGCCGGTATCGTCGTCGGGTGCAGACCTTCACCGCCCGCGACGGCCGGACCATCGCCCACCACCTGATCGGCTCCGGCACGGCGGGCGAGGCCTCTGCCGGCGTCGAGCCCGCCCTCGTCGTCCCGGGCGGGGCCTGCCGCGGCGTCGAGTACCTCGAGGATCTCGCGGGCGCGGCATCCGTTCGCTCGCTCGCGGTGCTGCACCCGCGCGGAACGCCGTCGACCGGCGGACGCTCGCGCGGCTGGTGGACCGACGCCGACGACCTGGTCGATCTCGCCGATCACCTCGGGCTCGCTCAGGTCGACGTCGTGGCGCACTCGGCCGGAACCCGGCTCGCGCTCGCCGCCGCCGTGCGGTATCCCGAACGCATCCGCAGCCTCACGCTCGTCACGCCGCCCGCGATGTGGCTCACGGGCACGCCGTGGGACGGTCGGGCCATCGCCGACCGGAGGGCCGATCCCGAGCTCGAGGTCGCCCTCGCCTCGCTCCTCGGCGCCGACCCGGTCGAACAGGCCGACTTCGAGCGGCACCGCGTGGTCGAGGGGCCCGCGGGCTACGCGAAGTGGACCGACCGCGAACGCGCGCACGTCTCGGTCGGCGACTGGGAGCTCGCGGCCGACCTGGCCTGGTTCGAGGGCATCCCCGACGACGCGGCCGACCGCGTGCGCGAGGCATCCCTGCCGCCCGTCACCGTCATCGCGGGCGACGGCGACCTCCTCGTCGGCGTGGCGCCCGTGGTGGCCTACGCCGAACTGCTGCACGCCGAGCTCGTGATGCTCGCCGAGTGCGGCCACTACCCGTGGGTCGAGCAGCCCGAGGCGTTCCGCGCCGCGCTCGGCCGCGCGCTCGCGCGCGACACGACACGCGCCTGACGGTCGACAAGTGGACAAATCGACCTGCGACAAGTCGACAAGTCGACAAGTCGACAAGTCGACAAGTCGACAAGTCGACCTGTTACAAGTCCACAAGCAGACCGCGCGCGTGTGTTGAGTTCTGCTGTCAGCGGATGCACGAGACATCCGCCCGCGGGCTGGGTAGCGTCGCGTCCATGGACGCGGTTCGGAGGGTGGAGACGGGCGATCGGCCGACGTTGCTGTGGCGCGAGGCGCTCGGCGCGTTCCTGCGCGGAACGAGGCTCGAGCAGGAACGCATCCTCGCCGACGTCGCCCGCGGCGCCGGGGTCTCGGTGCAGTACCTCTCCGAGATCGAGCGCGGCCGCAAGGAGCCGTCGAGCGAGATCCTCGCGGCCGTCGCCGGCGCGCTCGGGCTGACGCTCGTGGATGTCGCGGCCGGGGTCGCCGGCCAGCTGGTCGGCCAGCCGGTGCGGATGCCGCGACCGGTCGCCGTGCTCGACCTCACGGACGCGCGGTCGCAGCGCACCGTCGCCCCGTGGCACGAGACGTCCGTGCCGGTGACCCCATCGGCTGGCGCACGAGGCGTGGCGCTCGCCGCCTGACGCGGCTGCCGCCGACCGGCCGGCCCGCCGGCCCGCAGCAGCCGCACCCGCTACGCGGCCGGCAGCTGCCCGATGCCCATCCGCTGCACCGCGACGACGTGGTCGGCGACCCCGTACTCGACCGCGGCCGCCGCCGGCAGGATGAGGTCGCGATCGGTGTCGAGCCGGATCTGCTCGACGGTGCGTCCCGTGTCGTGGGCCAGCACCTCCTCGAGCTCGGCGCGCACGCGCAGCACCTCGTCGGCGTGGATGATGAGGTCGGGGATCGAGCCGCGGCCCTGGGTCGAGGGCTGGTGCAGCACCACCCGGCTGTGCCGCAGGATGCTCCGCATGCCGGGTGCTCCGCCGGCCAGCAGCACGGCCGCGGGGCCGCCCGCCTGGCCGACGCAGGTCGTCGCGACCGGCGGACGCATGTGCTGCATCGTGTCGTACACCGCGAGGGTGGCGTGCGGCGAGCCGCCGGGCGAGTTGATGTAGAGGTGCACCGGCGCGTCCGGGGCATCCGCCTCGAGGTGCAGCAGCTGCGCGATGAGCACGTTCGCGACACCGTCGTCGATCTCGGTGCCGACCGTCACGATGCGCTCGGCGAGCAGCCGGCTGTAGACGTCGAGGGTGCGCTCGGTGTTGCCGCGACGCTCGACGACGTAGGGGATCGAGTAGCTGCTCATGCCGACACCCCCTCGGCGCCCGCGAGCACGCCGCCGCCGGCCGTCGCGAGCGGGTGCTCGGGGGCATCCGACCGGAACCCGGCGCCCACCGGCCGCGCCACCATGCGGGGGTGGATCTCGGCGGCGTCGTACGCGACGCGGTCGACGAACCCGTAGGCGACGGCCTCCTCGGCGGTGACCCACCGGTCGCGCAGCGAGTCCTCGGCGATCCGCTCGAGCGGCTGGCCGGTGTGGCGGGCGAGGAGGGCCAGCACGGTGTCGCGCGTGTGGCGCAGGTCGTCGGCCTGCAGCTCGACGTCGACCGCGGTGCCGCCGATGCCCGCCGAGCCCTGGTGCATCAGGATGCGCGCGTGCGGCAGCGCGAGCCGCTTGCCGGGCGTGCCGGCCGACAGCAGGAACTGGCCCGCGCTCGCGGCCATGCCGATCGCGACGGTCACCACGTCGTTCGGGATGGCCCGCATCACGTCCATGATGGCGAGCATCGCGGGCACGGAGCCGCCGGGGGAGTTGATCCAGAACGCGATGTCGCGGTCGGGGTCCTCGGCCGAGAGCATGAGGAGCTGGGTCGTCAGGCGGTTGCCGAGGTTCTGGTCGAGCTGGTCGCCGAGCACGACGATCCGGTCGCGGAAGAGGCGGGTCGAGAGGTCGGCATCGATCGGATGCAGCGGGGCTGGGGTCTCATCGGTCATGTCCCCAGCGTGCGCCGCCGGCCCCGGCGCAAGCCAGCGGATCCGCCGTGGGCAGTTCTGCCCTCGGCGGCTCTGCCCTGGGCGGTTCCGCCATGAGCAGCACCGGCGGCGGGCCGGAGCCGCAGACGCTACGGCGCCAGGTCCCCGATCGCCCCGAACACCTCGCCGGCCGCCTCGAGCACGCCGCCCGAGGCATCCACCAGGTCGCCCACCGCGAAGGTGAGCTCGCCGAGCTCGCCGATCGCGTCGGCGACGAGGAACAGCGAGTGCGCGAGCTCGAGTGCATCGCCGAGATTCGCGAGGGATGCCGCGTCGAGCTCCGCGTAGTCGAGCTTCAGGTCGCGGAGCCACTCGCGCTCGATGCCGAACAGCACGGCGTAGGGCAGCAGCCGCTCGTGCAGGCGGAATCGCCCGGCACGCGTGCCGAGCGTGGCCTGCACGTCGGCGGGGACGTCGAGCAGTTCGGCCGTCTGCGGCGCCTGCAGCGCGCGGATGCGGTCGGCCTCCGCCAGCCGCATGTACTGCCGCAGGCCGTCGAGGTGCTCGCGCCACGGGCGGGCCGCGGCCGTGAACCGGCGGCTGCGGCCGCTCGGGATCACCGACAGCGCCGCGATGATCACGGCGAGCGCGACACCGGCGATCACGGTGGGCGCGCCGGCACCGGCGACGAGGGTGGCGAGCAGCACGATGCAGATCGCGACCAGCGCCAGCCACGAGAACGAGCGCAGCACCTGCCGCGCGCTCGAGACGCCGGCGACGAGGCCTGCCCGCGTCAGCTCGTCGACGGTCCAGGCGACGAGCGTTCGGATGCGCCGGCCGACGACGCGCGCGTCGCGCGAGAACCGGCGCACGCGATGGTTCGGATGCCCCGTCCCGAACAGCGCCTCGAGCAGCGCGAGGTCGCGCGCGGTCAGGGCGGCGTCGTCGACGATCTCGGCGGCGACGGTGGCCCGCTTGCCGCTGGAGGCATCCGCGATCAGGCGCACCTTGCGCGTCGTCGCGAGTTCGAGCAGCGCCGCCGACGCGGCTCGGCGGTCCTGCCCCGCGAGGACGGCGTCGCCCATGACGGATGCCCCCCGCCGCGGCGCGTACTCGACGACGAGCGAGCGCGGCAGGCGGCCCACGCGCACGCGGGCGCCGATCGCGAGGCCCAGGAGGAGCGCGGCGAGGCACGCGGCGACGACGGCGACGACGAGGATCGGGGAGGAGTCGGTCACCGCGTCAGTCTAGGCATCCCCGCGCGCACGTGACGGCGTGCGCGCACGCGAACGGGGGCGGATGCTCGTGGCATCCGCCCCCGTGGCCGTCCCTCGGACTAGGCGGCCCGACGTGCCCGGATCCGGGCGGCGAGCACGAGCGCGAGGCTCGCGACCGCGATGAGGCCGGCCGCCGTCCAGGCCAGGCCCTCCGCGAGGCCGGCACCGGTGTCGGCGAGCCCCGCGGCCGATGCGGCTGCGGCAGCGCCGATCGTGACCGATGCGCTCGCCACGGTCACGCCGTCGATGGTCACGACGACGGTGTGCGCGCCGGCGGTCGTCGACGTCGGGATCGTGCCCGTGAAGGTGAATCCGCCGGCGGCGTTCGTCGAGACGGTGCCGAGCGTCTGCGGCGTCGAGTGCAGTTCGACCGCGAAGCCGGCGGTCGCCGGTGCGAGCCCGGTCGCTCGCACGGAGACGGTGCCGCCGGGCACGAGGTCGCCCGACACCTGCACGGAGCCCCTGACGGTCGTCGGGTCGACCGGGGTCGTCGTCGGCGGTGTCGTCGGAGGCGTGGTCGGCGGGGTCGTCGGCGGCGGCGTGGTGGGCGGCGTCGTCGGGCCGGTGCCGCCGTCCTCACGGGGCAGCGCACGGAAGAACTCGCCGACCTTCGCGATGGCCTCGTCGGCGAACGCGTGGTTCGCCGGGATGTTCGGGCTCGACGGGTTGCCGCCCGTCTGGTGCTTCACCCACCACCAGTCGGTCATGTACTCGCGGTACGTGCCGTCGCCGTTGTCGCGGATCCACTGCTGCACGATCGGCGCGGGCTGCCCGTCGACGGTGCGGTCGCCGTCGAGCTCGAGCAGGAAGGGCACCTGCAGCTTCGGGGCGATCGCGAGGGCCGCGGCGGGGTCGCCGCCCGGGCGGAACTCGACGCGCTGGCCTGCGCTGCCGTTCGTGACGTACTGGGTCTTCAGGCCCGGCAGGTGCGCGTTCACGAGGTCGCCGTAGAGGTGGGCGAAGTCGGAGTTGGTGTCGCGGATGTGCAGGTCGTTGCCCGATGCGCCGTCGAGGCGGAGGTCGAAGAAGTACACCGCGTCGACGCCGTTCGCCACAGCCTGCGCGTTGACCTCCTTCAGGACCGCGCGCGTGTTGTGGCACCACGTCCCGCCGAAGAACAGGACGTGGTCGCCGTCGCTCTCGAGCAGGTGCACGAGCTCGGGGTACGTGATGTTCCGGATGCGCCAGTCGTGGTCGGACTCGTCGATGATCGTCGGGCCGCCCCAGTTCTCGCCGGTGCCGACCTGCGAGACGTGCTTGGCGTCGACGACCTCGTCGGAGAACGCGAACTGGCTGATCGCGTCGAGCTCGGCGCCCGTGCCGAGCACCGCCGCGACCTTCGACTCGAAGCTCGCCAGCCCGGCCGGATCGGCCAGCTGCTCGGCGGTGACGGTCTCGGTGAGCGCCGACACGATGCGGTCCTCGGCCCCGGCCTCGGTGTGCGACCGGTCGTAGACGAACAGGTACGGGTCGTCGGTTCCGTCGAACGGCGTCTGCGTCTCCTTGGTCGCGCCGAGCGCGTCGGTCACGAGCCGGGCCCAGAGGGCCGCGGCGTCGGCATTGGCGGTGGTGCGGATGTCGAGCGCGTCGCCGTCGAGCTTCGGGTCGAAGGCGTAGATCCGCTCGACGCCGGCCGACTTCGCGACCGCGTCGATGGCCTTCGCGGAGGCCGCGATGTGCGGGTCCTCGACGCCGCCGACGAGGAAGGCGAAGCGCCCCTCCTGGGCGAGCAGCCATTCGAACCGCTCGAAGGTGACGGTCTCGAGGACGCTGTCGGAGATGCCGTACGCGTCCTCGATGTAGTCGACGGTGTCGATCGCGGCATCGCCGGCGTCGGCCGCGGCCGGAGCCGACGCGAACGCGGTCGCGCCGGCCAGGACGGCGCCGGCCGTCGCGACCGCGGTGGCGATCGCGACGCCTCGGCGGCGGGGTCGGTGGTTGGGCATGGGGTTCCTTTCGTGGAGGGGTGCGTCAGGCGGGGCTGGCGCCGTGATCGGGGGCGGATGCCTCGGGCGACGCCGTCGCGGGCGCGGTGGCGGGCCGGCGTCGCCGAAGCACCTGCTGGCCCAGCAGCGCGAGTCCGCCGACGGCGACCAGGGCTACGAGGATGCCCGCACCCGCGAGCCAGCCGGGCGCACCGGCATCCGTCGCGGTGGCGGTCGTCTCGACCCGGTCGGTCGGCGACGATCCCGCCTTCGCGCCCGCGATCCGCGCCGACGTCGAGGCCGGCGAGGCGACGCCGTCGCCGACGGCGTTCGTGGCGAGCACGGTGGCGGTGTAGGTGCCCGCGCCGAGCTTCGCGAAGGTGTAGCTCGTCGACGTCGCGGGCACGGGGACCACGGTGCCGCCGTTCAGGGCGAGCTTGTAGCCCGTGACGGCCGAACCGCCGTCGGCGGGTGCGGTCCACGTGATGGTGAGCGAGCTGCCCTTGACGGTGAGCTTCGGCGCCCCCGGCGCGAGCGGCGCCGTGGCGGCCACCGCCGCCGGTTGCGCCGCGCTCGCCGGGTCGGCGGCGGTGCCGCCGGCCGCG